>NZ_JBEFNW010000001.1:0-1647 GCF_045063955.1 Dokdonia sp. Asnod1-B02
TTGTAGTTACAATGTCAATCACTGTATCCTCATCACTTGGGTTACTTAAGGTTACAGGAACTGTTGCTGTACCAGCATCTTCATTCACTACTACATCTTCGATAGTTACCGTTGGTAGACCATCGTTGTCTATAATAGTTACTGTCCCACTTGGATCTGTATTATCAGTGTTACCACTTGTTACTGTTCCGTCTACTGTGAAAATCTCATCGTCTTCATCTGTCGTATCTTCCGTAATTGGAACAACTACTTCTCCTTCAGTCTCTCCTGCAGGAATCGTTACCGTTACAATAGTTTCTTCAAAATCATCCTCACCAGCTGTACCCGTTGTAGTTACAATGTCAATCACTGTATCCTCATCACTTGGGTTAGTTAATGTTACAGGAACTGTTGCTGTACCAGCGTCTTCATTCACTACTACATCTTCGATAGTTACCGTTGGTACACCATCGTTGTCTATAATAGTTACTGTCCCACTTGGATCTGTATTATCAGTGTTACCACTTGTTACTGTTCCGTCTACTGTGAAAATCTCATCGTCTTCATCTGTCGTATCTTCCGTAATTGGAACAATTACTTCTCCTTCAGTCTCTCCTGCAGGAATCGTTACCGTTACAATAGTTTCTTCAAAATCATCCTCACCAGCAGTACCCGTTGTAGTTACAATCTCGATAACTGTATCCTCATCACTTGGGTTACTTAAGGTTACAGGAACTGTTGCTGTACCAGCGTCTTCGTTAACTACTACATCTTCGATAGTTACCGTTGGCACACCATCATTGTCTATAATAGTTACTGTTCCACTTGGATCTGTATTATCAGTGTTACCACTGGTTACTGCTCCATCTACTGTGAAGATCTCATCGTCTTCATCTGTCGTATCCTCTGTAATTGGAACAACTACTTCTCCTTCAGTCTCTCCTGCAGGAATTGTTACCGTTACAATAGTTTCTTCAAAATCATCCTCACCAGCTGTACCCGTTGTAGTTACAATGTCAATCACTGTATCCTCATCACTTGGGTTACTTAAGGTTACAGGAACTGTTGCTGTACCAGCATCTTCATTTACTACTACATCTTCGATAGTTACCGTTGGTACACCATCATTGTCTATAATAGTTACTGTTCCACTTGGATCTGTATTGGCAGTGTTACCACTTGTTACCGTTCCGTCTACTGTGAAGATCTCATCTTCTTCATCTGTAGTATCTTCTGTAATTGGAACAACTACTTCTCCTTCAGTCTCTCCTGCAGGAATGGTTACCGTTACAATAGTCTCTTCAAAATCATCCTCACCAGCTGTACCCGTTGTAGTTACAATGTCAATCACTGTATCCTCATCACTTGGGTTAGTTAATGTTACAGGAACTGTTACTGTACCAGCGTCTTCATTTACTACTACATCTTCGATAGTTACCGTTGGAGCATCATCGTTATCTGTAATCGTTACATCTCCGCTTGGATCTGTATTGGCAGTGTTACCACTTGTTACTGTTCCATCTACTGTGAAGATCTCATCGTCTTCATCTGTCGTATCCTCTGTAATTGGAACAATTACTTCTCCTTCAGTCTCTCCTGCAGGAATGGTTACCGTTACAATAGTCTCTTCAAAATCATCCTCACCAGCTGTACCAGTCGTAGTTACAA
>NZ_JBEFNW010000002.1:0-912500 GCF_045063955.1 Dokdonia sp. Asnod1-B02
GCTCTATGCGCGGCGACAGATTCACAAATAAGTGTATATTTAAACAATCAATTAATAAACAAAAAATATAGGCTAACCAGCAATCCCGATAGCTATCGGTAGCCGCACTCGCTTTATGTAGTGGTCTATTGTACCCAATTAACCCAAACCACAAATTCCCTACTCAAATTGAGCTAAATACTTTGAAATTCAAAAATATAAGTTAAAATATTTTTTTTGTTTCTAATCGTTTGATTAGTTTGCAAAGTAATTTAGTTTTATGCCTAGAGAAAAGAAATATAAGGAAGCTGAAGTAATAGAAAAGGCAATGGGTCTGTTCTGGAAAAACGGCTATAGAAATACATCATTAAGGATGCTATCTAAAGAAATGGGTATCAATCAATTTTCTATAAACGCTAGTTTTGGAAATAAACAAAAGCTTTTTCTAGAAAGCTTAAAATTGTATAGAAGCAAGTTGCAAAAGTTAATCAATGTATTTGAAAACTCTTCAAACGGCATTGAAAGTATTAAACACTTCTTCTATCAGTTTGCTGAATTTGCTGACCAAAACAACTCAAAAAAAGGATGTTTAATGGTTAATACTATGTCAGAATTTGGTTTAGAGGTAGACCAAAAAGTGGGTAGTCTTATTTCAAATTATGAGGAGCAATTAAGAACCTTGTTTAAACACAATCTTGAGTTAAATAGCACAAAGGACAACCAAACTATAGAAAGACACATAAATTATCTTGTTCTAGCATTAAGTGGTTTGGCTTTAGCAACAAAAATTCAAAATGAAATTACCATTAACAACTATATAGAAACCACATTTCAGCACTTATAATATTTTTTTACCATAAAACTAATCAAATGATTAGAAATAAATTTAACAAAATACAAATGAAAACAAAAAACACATTCAGAAAAACAATAGTACTAACCTTAATACTCGCACTAAGTATGGCTAATACTTCTCAAGCTCAAGAAATCTATAATAAAGATGAAACAAATCAAAAACAAAGACCATTTATAGTAGATAAAAAGGAATATCCTTTTAAAAGTAATTGGTTCACTAAAGACGAAATATCAATGCATTACATTGATGAAGGAGAAGGAATCCCTATTGTATTAACACACGGAAACCCAGATTGGTCATTCTTAAATAGAAACATCATTAAAGAACTTTCAGGCGAAGCAAGAATTATAGCTTATGATTTACCAGGATTTGGCTTTTCTGACACACCAAAGGATTATGGTTTTACACCACAAGAACACGTTGAATGGATTAGTGCATTACTTTTTGAACATTTAAAATTAGAGAAGTTCATAATTGTGGTTCAAGATTGGGGTGGACCAACGGGTTTATCAGTAGCTACAAGTCATCCAGATAAAGTTTTAGGAGTTGTTATTAGTAATACTTGGGCTTGGAAACCTGAAGGGAAATTGGTTGAATTTTCAATGATGATGAGATCTTCTGAAATGGAATCCAAAGTTATGGAAGAGAACTTTTTTGTAACAGGACTTATGCGAGGTTCTATCAAAAAGGAATCTAGCAGTAATAAAGCAATTATGGATGCCTATGAAATGCCATTCCCAACAAAAGAATCTAGAAAAGGAACAGCAGTTTTTCCACAACAGATTACATTGGCATCGGATTGGCTAGGAGAATTAGAAAGCAAATTATCTACGCTACAGGAGAAGCCAGTTGAGCTTATTTTTGGATTAAAAGATGATGTTGTCGCTTCGCAAGATATTCAAGATAAATGGCGTTCGTATTTCCCAAAAGCACCTGTGCAATTGTTGCCTGATGCTGGCCACTTTACACAAGAAGATAGTCCAGAGAGTTTTGCTTTCTCACTAAGACGACTGCTTAAGAATTTATAACAAAAAAATGGAACCATCAACAGATTTTAAAGATTTTATTTTTGACCAATTACAAAGTTGGAGAAGAGTACGAATCAAAAGAATGTTTGGTTGTGTTGGTTTGTATGCAGATGATTTAATGTTTGGAATTATAGCCAAAGAAGTCATTTTTTTTAAAGTAGATAAAAGTAATATTTCTAATTATTTAGAAGCTGATTCTCAACCTTTAAAGTTATTCAAAAATGAAAGTAAAGTACTGTCATTTTATGAAGTTCCTATTGAAGTTTTAGAAGATGCTAATCAATTTGTCCTTTGGGCAGAAGAATCATTAAATATTCAAAAAAATAAATCAAAATGAAAAAATCAACAAACATATTTAACAAAATAGTATTAATAGCTGGTATTTTAAATTTTCCAATTGGACTTGGAACTGTGTATCAAGCAGTTTCAACAAAAACAGGTGAAGATTTAATTCACAGTGCAGTAGTTGGCTTATTTATAATGTTCGCAGGAGCAGCAATAATTTGGGCTACTAAAAAACTAAACACAAGAGCTCCGCTAATTGTTTGGAATGGTTTAGTTCGCTTAATTAACGTGTTTATTGTAGCCTATGCAGCTTTGGGTGATGGAGTTTCGCAAATGACATTAACCATAACAGGAATGGATTTAATGCTAGCTATAATCTTTACGATAGGAACAGTAAAAGTTACTGAAATTCCATTTTCAAAATTAATAGTAGGAAAAACAAATAATTTATAATTAACTGGGTACAACAACCTATATAATTTATTGCTGGCTTCTCGCCTACTTACGAAAGTCCTCGCGGACTTTCTTGGTCAGTAATTATTTACTAAGTTAGTTGCATAAAGCACGCAACAAACCATATACAAACACGTGGACGGCTGATTGCCAAAGGACATGTTTTTCATCTCAAGATAAGCCACATCCAAGGCAGTTGTATACTTGCAAATTCCCGCCGTCGTATGGCTCCGCTTCAAAATAAAAAAACCTCAAAAGTCGTTGAAATATCGAAGAGTTGGGTATAGATCAAGTAAGAGTAAATCCGCAAGGATTTTAAAGCTCTTAGTGTCTTTTTATTGAATATCGGTTATGGCATGACTAAGCGGTTCTTTGATGCCTTCCTCTCGCTATGCTCGTCGGAGGCAGGACTCAAAAATGTCTTTCATTTGTACATCATAATTATAGAAAGCTCAAACATTGTTGCGCCTGTGCATTCCTCTCGTTCGTTCATCACTCGTCGGATGCAAGAACTACAGCATAAAGCGAATGTTGTGCCTTATTATAAATCTCATCCAGCATCATTCTCTCAGTCGCTAACTCCTTCGTCGATGATGGGAGAGGCAAGTTTGAAAGCTCTATGCGCGGCGCACAACTCCAAAATTCATTGCATATTTAGATCAAACAAACAAGACCATAAATTAAAGCAAATCAGCAAGGCTTTTACTGAGCCTGTCGAAGTATGCCACACTCGCTTTATGCAGTGGCCTGTTGTGTATAATTTGGCTACGTTACCAAGAATTGGTATGTTTGAGTAAAAATTTAGTCAAAATGGGAAAAAACACATCAATATCACTCGGAAATCATTTTGAGGATTTTATAAGAGAAGAAGTAAATTCTGGAAGATATGGTTCGGTTAGCGAAGTAATTCGTTCAGCTTTACGTTTGTTAGAACGTGAAGAAAAAAAGGAAAGGGAACTGATTAAAGCTCTCGATGTTGGGGAAAAAAGTGGGTTTGTTGAAAATTTTGACCCAAAACAACATCTGAAAGAATTACATCGTAAACACTTATGAGTAAAAACAAATATCGTATAAGTCAACAAGCGATTAAAGATTTAGATAAAATTTGGATTTATACGCTTGATAAATGGTCTAAAGAACAAGCTGACCGATATTACGACTTGATAATTACAGAAATTGAATTTATTGCTGACAACTTTATGACTGGGAAGTCAGCGGAACAAACTCGAAAGAATTATCGAGTGACTAAATTAAAATCCCATCTGATTTTTTATAGAAAAGTGGAAAATGATATTGTGGAAATAGTTAGAGTTTTGCATCAAAGAATGGATATTAAAAAACGACTGAAATAGAAAAACTGTACACAACAATGGCTATAAGTAATTGCTTGTTCTCGTCTACTTCTGAAAATCCTCTCGGATTTTAAGCTTGGTGTGTACTTGTAAAGTTAACCGCTAACCCACGCAACTACGCTTAACCGAGCCGTGGACGGCTGATTGCCAAAGGACATGTTTTTCATCTCAAGATAAGCCACATCCAAGGCAGAAGCATACTTGCAAATTCCCGCCATCGTATGGCTCCACTTCAAAATCAGAACACCTCAAAAAGTCGTTGAAATGTCGAAGAGTTTGGTATAGATCAAGTTAGAGTAAATCCACTAGGATTTTAAAGCTCTTAGTGTCTTTCTATTGATTATCGGTTATGAGGTGTCTAAGCGGTTCTTTGATGCCTTCCTCTCGCTATGCTCGTCGGAGGCAGGACTCAAAAATGTCTTTATTTGTACATCATAATTATAGAAAGCTCAAACATTGTTGCGCCTGTGCATTCCTCTCGCTCGTTCCTCACTCGTCGGATGCAAGAACTACAGCATAAAGTGAATGTTGTGCCTTATTATTAATCTTATCAGCATCATTCTCTCAGTCGCTAGCTCCTTCGTCGATGATGAGAGAGGCAAGTTTGAAAGCTCTACGCGCGGCGCACAACTCCAAAATTCATTGTATATTTAGATCAAACGAACAAGACCGCAAATTAAAGCAAATCAGCAATCCCGATAGCTATCGGGAGCCGCACTCGCTTTGTGCAGTGGCCTGTTGTGCAACAATATTACAAAAATTTGGTTTTGGTTCGATTTTGGTGTAAATTAGCATCAAAATATATTTCTTATGGCTAGACAAAGTATATCTTTCACGCAACCCAATGACGAGTGGTTAAAGACACAAGTAGACAATCAGGAATACTCAAGTAAAAGCGAGCTTGTGAATGATTTAATTAGACAAGCAAGAAGCCAGCAAGTCCAAATTGATTGGATTAAATCTAAGCTAGATAAAGCAGAAAATAGTGGGTTTACAAGTGATACCAAATCCGAAATACTAAAGCAGTCTAAAGCCATTCTTAATGGCTAAATATAGATTAAGCAATTCCGCAAAAGAAGACCTTATAAGAATTCATCATTACGGAGTTAAAAAGTTCGGAATGAGTCAAGCCGACAAATATTTTGATTCATTTTTTAAATATTTTGACATAATTGCTCAAAGACCTTATTCGTTTGAATCGGTAGATTTCATAAAAAACGGATATCGAAGATGTGTTTGTGGGTCGGACAGTATTTACTATCGAATAAATGATGATACTGCTGAAATAATGGCGATTGTTGGAAAACAGGACTTGAAAAATATACTATAAACTATTCGCAAAAAAAATACTGTTGCCAACAAAACCTATAGACAATACGGGCTTCGGGCTTAAACGAATGGTTTGTGTATTTTTATAAAGTCCGCAAAATCTTTCGGATTTTGCTTTAAACAAGAAAAAGAAAAAACAAAACAAAAAGATTTCGCTACGTGCGTGGCGGAAAGCAAACGCTAGTTTCCTCCCGTACTGTTCATAGCTAAACCGTGGCGGCTGATTGCCAAAGGACATGTTTTTCATCTCAAGATAAGCCACATCCAAGGCAGTAGCATACTTGCAAATTCCCGCCGTCGTATGGCTCCACTTCAAAATCAGAATACATCTAAAGTCGTTGAAATATCGAAGAGTTGGGTATAGATCAAGTTAGAGTAAATCCGCTNTCTGCATCCGTCTGTACCATTGTAGCTCCAGTTGGAACTACTAAACTCACAGTCGTTACATCTAAAGTTCCATCAGGATCGGCATCTACACCAAAACCATTATCAGCGGTTGGATCGATACTCACCGTAGCGCCAGGTGTACTCGGAGTGCTTACATCATTTTGTGCTACTGGTGGAACAGCATAAGCTGCAGTTACTTTTGTAGGAGTTGTCGCATTACCTTCATTATCTGATACTATATAAGAGATGTCCATTGGACTACCTTCAAATAATCCTGTACAACTAGCATCTGGAACTCCGGCTGCAGTACAAGGTGCGAACGTAATCGCTCCGCTTGAAGGATCGACAGTCCATACTCCTACTCCAGGCTCTACCAAACTTGTCACAGGAACTCCCGGATTTGCTGGGTCTATTATCATTACTGTAGTAGGATCAACAAGGTCACCATCAACATCATTTGCTAATACATCAATTACAGCATCCATGCCAGGCATAACGTCAGTAATCTCATCTACTGTTGCAACAGGCAAATAATCAATTGTTACAGTAGCTACATTCGATGGGTTACCATCATTATCATCTATCGTATAACTAGCAGGATCTGTTGGATCATCGTTAAAACCAGCTTCTGGTGCAAAACTAATCTCACCAGTTACAGGATTAACTTCCCAAGCGCCTTCACCAGGTACTGTGTATCCTATAATATCACCGTCTGCATCCGTCTGTACCATTGTAGCTCCAGTTGGAACTACTAAACTCACAGTCGTTACATCTAAAGTTCCATCAGGATCGGCATCTACACCAAAACCATTATCAGCGGTTGGATCGATACTCACCGTAGCGCCAGGTGTACTCGGAGTGCTTACATCATTTTGTGCTACTGGTGGAACAGCATAAGCTGCAGTTACTTTTGTAGGAGTTGTCGCATTACCTTCATTATCTGATACTATATAAGAGATGTCCATTGGACTACCTTCAAATAATCCTGTACAACTAGCATCTGGAACTCCGGCTGCAGTACAAGGTGCGAACGTAATCGCTCCGCTTGAAGGATCGACAGTCCATACTCCTACTCCAGGCTCTACCAAACTTGTCACAGGAACTCCCGGATTTGCTGGGTCTATTATCATTACTGTAGTAGGATCAACAAGGTCACCATCAACATCATTTGCTAATACATCAATTAGTCCATACTCCTACTCCAGGCTCTACCAAACTTGTCACAGGAACTCCCGGATTTGCTGGGTCTATTATCATTACTGTAGTAGGATCAACAAGGTCACCATCAACATCATTTGCTAATACATCAATTAAAGCATCCATGCCTGGCATAACGTCAGTAATCTCATCTACTGTTGCAACAGGCACATAATCAATTGTTACTGTAGCCTGATTAGAAGTATTACCCGCATTATCATCTATTGTATAAGTGGCAGGAGATGTTGGATCATCATTAAATCCAGCTACTGGTGCAAAACTAATCTCACCGTTTACAGGATTAACTTCCCAAACTCCTTCACCAGGAACTGTGTACCCAATAATATCGCCATCTGCATCCGTTTGTACCATCGTAGCTCCAGCTGGAACTACTAAGCTCACGCTCGTAACATCTAATGTACCGTCAGCATCATCATCTATACCAAAACCATTATCGGCGGTTGGATCTAAACTTACTGTAGCTCCTGGAGTACTCGGAGCACTTACATCATTTTGTACCACTGGTGGAACACTAGGAACTGCTCCTTGATTATTTGCATCTGTTGATAAATCTTGATTATTGGCAGTATTCGGATCATCTTGATCTGCTTCTACAGTAGCACCATTTGAAAAGGCTCCCTCACTATCAATTGTTGCTGTAACTGTTATCGTCACATCATTAGCAACACCCGCAGCAATACTTGCTATAGTACATGGGAATGCCGTACATCCTCCTCCAGATACATTTGTAATAGTTAAGTTTTCAGGAATATCTGTTACCACAACATTTGTTGCTCCATCAGGCCCTGCGTTACTTACTGTTAATATATAAGTCACTGCATCTCCTACTAAATAAGGGCTACTATCGACTAACACTTTATCAATACTTACATCGGATTCTGCGATAGTAAGTATAGCTGAACGAGTTTCTGTAAAACAAACATTATCATCATGAGTAACTACAACAAAATACTCCGTAGCATCTAAGCCTGTTACATCATTAACCGTTAAAGCATTTGTATTCTCGCCACTATAATTAGTATCGGCTGCAGTAATAAGAGTTCCTGATGTATCTGGATCACCTATGTACCACATATAATTTATTCCAGCATTTGCATTTCCAGGAGTTCCGTAATCTGGAACACCTGCTGTAAATCCAGTCGAATTATCTGCTGTTGCCATAATTGTAAACGTAGCAGACTCACCAGTTGTAGCCGTTTGGTCGGCAGGTTCCATTGCTGTAACATTAACTTGTGTTGCTACAATTTCATTTCCGTTTGCTCCATCATAACCTCCAGTTGCAGGAGAACTTCCTATTACTAACCCATCATTATCTACCATAGTTGGTATTGCCCCTAAGATTCCGTCTCCATTTGGATCAAGACCGCCAGATTCTAAAACGTCATTACACAAGTCATTATCACTATCTAAATCAAATGAATCAACAACTCCATCTCCGTCTACATCTGAACAACCTATTGGAATAAATGCAAAACCTTCAAAATTTGTATTTACATTAGAATCAGTATCGTAATTTAAGACAAAAGGATACGTAGCACCTTCTAAGTCAATATCTAAAGTCCATCTAGAAAACTGAATTTGACGAGTTCCTGAATTTAAGCTTAGTACATCTCCAGAAGAAATCACAGCTCCATCTGCATGACTCACTATTTCACCTAGAGGATCATTTAACACTGCAGAGGTACCTCCCGGCCAAGTTAAAGTTATTTCTTTGACTGCATTTTGCCCAGCAAACGTGGTCCCTGGAGCAGCACTTGCTACTCTCAAACTTGTTAATTTTCCATTCTGTAAATTATCTAATGTTAGTGTTAGATCCATTTCACTCAACCCAGCAAGTTGTGACCGGCCATTATCACCTTCATCCCAAGTAATCTGCATCCCTTCTGTTATCCCAGCTATTTGCCTTGTAAGCGTGATTGGCTCCATGGTTCTTGGATCTACAATAAGCGTTGGTTGACGTTGAAAAACAAACGGATTCACAGTAGTAGTAGCCAATTGAAAATCTAAAGTGAATAGATCTCCTGCGTATTGTCCGGATATGGTTTGAGTGCCAACTCCCGTAACTCCAACTGGCAGTAATACTCCACATTCTTCCGTATCTAAAATACCATCATTATCATCATCAAGATCACAACTGTCACTAATACCATCACCATCATTATCTGGATTTCCAGATGCTAGTGCATCACACGGATCTGGAAGAAATGTCAACACTGCTGATCTATTTTCGGATACACAAACATTCTCATCATGACTAACAACAACAAAATAATCAGTATTGTTTAATCCAGAAGAGTCATTAACTGTTAAAGTATTTGTGTCTGCGCCACTATAGTTAGTATCTCCAGGAGCAATAGGCACTCCTGAAAAATCCGGATCACCTATATACCATTGATAGCTCAAACCTCCATCCGCATTACCAGGAACACTATAAGTAGGTGAACCACCGGTATAAAACGTAGCTTCATCTGCACTAGCTGAAACTGTAAAGCTCACAGGATCACCCTCAAACACAGTTTGATCCATAGGGTTGCCAGCAGCAACATTAACTTGCACCGCGTTCAACTCATTTCCACTAAGCCCATTATACCCTCCAGCTACCGACCCAGAACCTGTGACACGGCCAGCACCATCAACAGTTGTGGGCAGTACACCAAGTATTCCATCGCCATCAGGATCTAATCCACCAGACTCTAAAACATCACTACAGCCATCACCATCACTATCAGTATCAAAACAATTTGCAATTCCATCATCATCTGTATCAAAAGGAGCATCTGTGGTAAATCTAAAACTATCTATTCCGTGAAAATCAGTACCAGTTGCAAGAGGGTTTGAATTATCATAAATTGAAGTTCTCCTTATTTCAACTTGACCTACTGCTTCACGCCCTATAAAGCCAATAAAATTTTCAGTATTCTCACCCTGAGTTACGTTACCCAAAGGAACACCTTGATCACTGAAAACAGGAAAAGGACCTGTTGTACCTGCATCGATAGACAACTCAGGCCCCAACTGATAGACAAGAACACCATCTACAAAAACCTCCCAAGTATCTGTAAAAAGCCCAGTTCCATGATCATTAAAGTCAATCAAATCGAAGCCAAAGGCATAGACCGGTGTAGTAAAATCTATAATTGTCGAAAACACTAAACTTTGATCTGCCTCTAAATTCGCAGTACCTGGATTGACACCCAATGTTCGCGTATCACTACCTGACGCCCAAGCTCCATTATTAGTAGCAAAAACACTATAAGGATTTGCCACAGGATTAGCAGCATCGTTAGACCCACTAACAGTTCCGTTTGAAAATGTGGTACTCGTCAAATTAAGCTGACTCTGTATGCTCGCTCCAGTGCCGGTAACGGCCACATCCCAACCGGTTTCAGAAAAACCTAAGCCGTTGGTATTTCCACCAATAGTAAAAACCTGCTTGCCACCTAAAGTAGTATAGACAATTGCATCAGACTGCACTGCACCACCAGTAGGAACGACAAACGGACACTCTAAATCATCCAAGATCCCATCATTATCATCATCTTCATCCACAGTATTAGACACCAGGTCACCATCACAATCTGTAGCAGTACCCACACATTGACCATACAAGGAAGATGTAAAACAACCAAATACCGCAATTAGGACAATTATCTTTTTTGAGATAATTGACAATTGCAACTTTTCAATCTGTCCGGAAGGAATAGTAATTTTTCCCATATATATAAATTATAACTTAATTCAACTTTTAATACAACCTGAGGCCTTAACAAACATCAGATATCATTTTCTTTTTTGCGTTATCTCAATGTGAAATTAAAGTCAAAAATAACACACTTACATTTGCACAAACAAAATTAGAATTTTATACTAATACAGTGTTAAAAATAAACACTTAATCGATTAAATTTAACCATTAGTAGACATTCTACATGTATATTTCGATGAAATGCGCGTTTGTGTCGACGAATGACACAAAAAACACATAAACACAACTGTCTTTATATCAGTGTTTTACGAAATGTGACGAATTAAAAACATCAAACTTACCGACAATTCCTACAACAGACAATCAATCAGACTGTTATTTTTCTAAAAAATAATGGTTAGATGTCACAGAGAATAGCTCAAAAAAGTTTGAAAAAAATTTGGAAAACCCTTTGCCAAAAGAAGAAAAAGATTAAATTTGCATCCGCTACGAGAAATAGCGTCGTTCTTATAGAATGCAATGCGAAAGTAGCTCAGGGGTAGAGCATCACCTTGCCAAGGTGGGGGTCGCGAGTTCAAATCTCGTCTTTCGCTCTAGTTTGAAATTATAACGCTTTCGCGAAAGCGTATAAAAATAAATACCAATTTTTTTCACATTTGTGAAAATGCTCGAGTGGTGGAATTGGTAGACACGTTGGACTTAAAATCCAATGTCCATTAGGACGTACGGGTTCAAGTCCCGTCTCGAGTACAAAAGGCTTCCATTAGGAAGCCTTTTTTATTTTTATATATTTCAACAATGGCAACAGTCTACATACTTTATTCTAAAAAGATTAAAAGATACTACATCGGGAGTTGTTTAGACTTAGACCAGAGAATAAAAGAACACGCAACAAACAGATACAAAGGGTTTACTACTAAAGCTCAAGATTGGGAGATATTTTTCGAAATAACCAATTTAGAATATCAACAAGCACGGAGCATCGAAAAACACATTAAGAGTATGAAAAGCACAACATACTTAGTGAATATCAAAAAACATAAAGAAATAGCACAAAAACTAGTTCAAAAATATAAGTAACGGGTTCATCCCGATAGCTATCGGGACCCGTCTCGAGTACAAAAGGCTTCCATTAGAAAGCCTTTTGTATTTTTATATATTTCAACAATGGCAACAGTCTACATACTTTATTCTAAAAAGATTAATAGATACTACATCGGGAGTTGTTTAGACTTAGACCAGAGAATAAAAGAACACGCAACAAACAGATACAAAGGGTTTACTATTAAAGCTCAAGATTGGGAGATATTTTTTGAAATAAGCAGTTTAGAATATCAACAAGCCAGAAAAATCGAAAAACACATCAAGAGTATGAAAAGCACAACATACTTAGTGAATATCAAAAAACATAGAGAAATAGCACAAAAACTAGTTCAAAAATATGAGTAACGGGTTCATCCCGAGTACAAAAGGCTTCCATTAGGAAGCCTTTTTTATTTTTATATAGTTTAATTAACCTTCTAAGAAGTAGCACTACCTTTCTTTTTAACCAGCATTCTCTTTATCTCGTTAAGTTTCATAAGCGCTTCTACCGGCGTAAGTGTATCAATATCTATATGTAAAATCTCCTCTTTAATATCTTCTAGCAATGGATCATCTAGATTAAAGAAACTAAGCTGCATTTCTTCTTCGCCAGCTTCTTTAAGTTTACCTGTAAGCTCCTCACTTCCGTGAGATTTCTCCAGCTTCTCCATCATTTTTGTCGCTCTACGTAGTACCTGTTGAGGCATTCCCGCCATCTTCGCGACATGTATCCCAAAACTGTGTGCACTACCTCCTGGCACTAGTTTACGTAAGAACAATACATTATCCTTAAGCTCTTTTACGGAGACATTGTAGTTCTTTATGCGGTCAAATGTCTCACACATCTCATTAAGTTCATGATAATGCGTAGCAAAGAGCGTTTTAGGTCTTCCCGGATGTTCATGTAAAAACTCACTGATAGCCCAAGCAATAGAAATTCCATCATAAGTACTGGTACCACGACCTATCTCATCTAGCAAGACTAAACTACGGTCACTTAAGTTATTAAGAATGCTAGCCGTTTCATTCATCTCTACCATAAAGGTACTTTCACCCATAGAGATGTTATCGCTCGCTCCTACTCTTGTAAAGATTTTGTCTACCACGCCTATATGTGCCGCTTGGGCTGGTACAAAACTCCCCATCTGGGCGAGCAAGACTATTAAAGCTGTCTGTCTTAAGATGGC
Organism: Dokdonia sp. Asnod1-B02; assembly: GCF_045063955.1. NCBI lineage: Bacteria > Pseudomonadati > Bacteroidota > Flavobacteriia > Flavobacteriales > Flavobacteriaceae > Dokdonia > Dokdonia sp. Asnod1-B02. The sequence goes on from NZ_JBEFNW010000002.1 coordinate 12,864, forward strand.
ACTCTTACCAGACATGTTAGGCCCAGTAATCATAATCATTTGTTGATCACCACTATCTAAATACACATCATTTGCCACATAAGCCTCGCCTAGTGGGAGTTGCTTTTCTATTACGGGATGTCGTCCTTCTTTTATATCTATTGCTTGTGACTCATCTAGCGTAGGTCTCACATAATTGTTTTCCCTTGCTAATTGTGTAAAGCCTAATAAACAATCTAGTTGTGCTATCTGAGAGGCATTTGCCTGCACTTGAGGAATAAAACTACTCATCCAGTTTACCAATGCAGAAAATAGCTGCTGCTCTATCGCCTGAATACGCTCTTCGGCTCCTAAAATTTTGCCTTCGTATTCCTTAAGCTCCTCGGTGATGTAACGCTCTGCGTTAACTAGTGTTTGCTTTCTTATCCACTCTTCTGGTACTTTGTCACGGTGGGTGTTACGCACCTCTATATAATACCCAAAAACATTATTTGACGCTATCTTAAGCGAGGTAATCCCTGTACGCTTAGTCTCTCGCTCTAGCATTTGCTCTAGGTAATCTTTACCTCCTTGAGACAACGCTCTCAACTCATCTAGCTCTTCATGAAAGCCAGCTGCAATTGCTCCGCCTTTTATTATAGAAACTGGAGCCTCTTCTTTAAGTGTTTCTTTTATTTTATCTCGTAACACCACACAATCTTGAAGTTGCTCGCCTATAATTTTAAGTGATTCATTATCCGTACTAAGCGCTAACCCCTTTATAGGAACGATTGCTTCTAGCGAATTCTTAAGCTGAATAACCTCTCGCGGACTTATTTTACCCGTAGCAACTTTACTTATAAGACGTTCTAAGTCTCCTATTTTCTTAATATTAGACTGCATTTTATCAAAAATCCCTCCATTATCTGAGAGAAAAAACACCACCTCATGACGCCTTTCAATTTCATCAAGACGTTTGAGGGGTAATGCTAGCCAACGTTTAAGTAGACGCCCTCCCATAGCCGAAGTGGTCTTGTCTATAATATCTATTAACGTAATGGCCTTTACTCCAGAAGCCGAGTTATAGAGTTCGAGATTTCTTATGGTAAAGCGATCCATCCAGACATAATCATCTGCAGCAATACGGCTTATTCTCGTGATATGCTGTAGCTTGTGATGCTGTGTTTCTCCTAAATAATGAAGCGCTGCGCCAGCCGCAACCACTCCTTCTGAAAGATGCTCTACCCCAAATCCTTTTAAAGAATTTACATTAAAGTGCTTATGCAGAGATTCTGTAGCATAGTCTATATGAAATACCCAATCCTCTTGATAAAAAGTGTGGTAATCTGAGCCATATGCTTCTAAAAAAGTCTTTTTTTGCTTTTTACATACTAGCAGTTCGCTAGGAGCAAAATTTTGTAATAGCTTATCTATATAAGCGATATCACCCTGAGCAGTGAGATACTCACCAGTAGATACATCTAAGAAAGCAACTCCTACCTTTTCTTTATTAAAAAAAACAGCCCCAAGAAAGTTATTTGTTTTTGCAGAGAGTATATCATCATTCATTGCAACACCAGGCGTTACAAGCTCTGTCACACCACGCTTTACAATTTTTTTAGTCTGCTTTGGATCTTCTAGTTGGTCACAAATAGCCACCCTACAACCTGCCTTTACAAGCTTAGGCAAATAGGTATTTAGAGAATGATGTGGGAAGCCAGCAAGCTCCGTGCGATCACCACCATTATTGCGACTTGTTAATGTGATATTGAGAATTCCCGCTGCTTTTACAGCATCCTCTCCAAAGGTTTCATAAAAATCTCCTACTCTAAAAAGCAACAAAGCATCCGGGTATTTTGTTTTAATACCATTGTACTGCTGCATTAAGGGGGTCACTTTTTTCTTAGCCAAATCATTTATTTTAAGAAAAATAAAAGTACACTATTCTATTGGGTTCGCTTTCTCAAAAATGACCAGACTTTCCTAGTTTTTCCACATTTTATACACACGCTTTCGCGAAAGCGCAAAATAAGGCGTTTTAACAGCACTTCAAGCTCGCCATGATTATAGACTCATAAAATTGAATACTTTCTCTTAAAAAAGAGCTTAAAGATTAAAATTAGATAGATTATAATTATCACAAAATTAGATTTAATAGATAAAATTTAGTTATTCAATTTTTAACATTTTAAGGTGATACTTAATAACCGTGAGAGTAAAAAAGCCAAAGACATTTTTACAACACCCTTGTAATCATCAATCTAATCAATAATCGTATGAAAAGTTCTCAAAAGAAAGCTGATTTATTTGAAGAATCAAGATGACGATTGGCAAATTCGCTTATTTCGTGTAATTTTTAGAATATTATTAGCATATAGTTAACTATTAGTTAAATAAGTTAAATATTATTTATAATTTGGATTATAAACTAAATCAAATATCAAATGAAACAAAAGTACCCATTACTCAAAATGGTCTATTTCTTGTTATTTTTAATTCCTTGTGCCCTGATGGGTCAGTCTGTTGTTACAGGAGTTATTAAAGATGCTGGAAATAACCCAATTCCCTTTGTCAATGTTATTGAAAAAGGAAGTTCAAACGGAACCACCTCAGATTTTGACGGTAATTACTCCATTACATTAAACGGTAATTCTGGAACCTTAGAATTTTCATACCTAGGGTATGCTACACAAGAAAAATTAATTTCAAGTTCACAAACATTAAATGTAACTCTTGAAGAATCCTCAGAGTCACTAGATGAAGTAGTAATTTCTGGACTAGCATCTTCTGTAAAGAGATCTAATGCTGCAAATGCTGTAGCATCAGTATCAGCAGAGCAAATTACTGGCACCACACCACCACCTACATTAGATGGAGCGCTGTATGGTAAATTTGCTGGAGCACTAGTAAGCCAAAATTCTGGGGCACCAGGAGGAGGACTTTCTATCAAACTTCGTGGAGCTACTTCTATCCAAGGTAACACACAACCGCTTTATATTGTAGATGGTGTTTATGTAGATAACTCTTCTATCTCTGCAGGTCTTAATGCAGTTTCTGCAGCATCTGCTGGAGGAAGTGCTTCAAACCAAGATAATCCTACAAACAGGATAGCAGATATTAATCCAGATGATATTGAAAATATCGAAATATTAAAAGGAGCATCTGCTGCCGCTATATATGGTTCTAGAGCTGCTGCCGGAGTTGTTATCATTACAACTAAGAAAGGTAAAGCAGGAGAAACTCAGTTTAAATTTGGACAATCTTTTGGATGGACTCAGGTAACTAGATTATTAGGACTACGTGATTACAATGAGCAACGCGTAGAAGATAGTTTTGGAGCAGAGGCAGTGCCGCTTTTTGTAGCTGCAAGAGATGAAGGAAGACTTGTAGATTATGAAGAAGAAATTTATGGAGAAAAAGGTCTTATAAGTAGAACTAACTTTAGCATGAGTGGTGGAGATGAAAAAACACGCTTTTATGCTGGGGTTACGCACAGCAATGAAAATGGTATTGTAAAAAATACAGGCTACGAAAAGACTTCACTTCGTCTTAACTTAGATCATAGAGCTACAGACTTTTTAAAAGTATCACTTAACACAAACTATATTAATTCTAGATCTAATCGTGGCTTCTTTAATAATGATAACTCTGGAACTACTATTGGTGTGACTTTAACTGGTACAACTCCATGGTTACAATTATTTCCAGATGAAAATGGTGTATACCCGGATAATCCTTCAGGAGCATCAAACCCATTACAAACTAGAGACAGAGTAACTAACAGAGAGATTGTAGATCGCTTTATTATTGGTGCTTCTGCAAATCTAGATATCTTCAAAAAGGAAAAATCAAGCCTTGAATTAATTTTACGTGGAGGTTTAGATACTTATGGACAGAAATCTAGAGCTATTTTCCCAAAGGATTTACAATTTCAAAAACCTGCTAATGGAGGTCAAAATGGAGTTGCTGTGCAAGGAGATACTCAAAATAGAAACTACAATCTAGCGGCTTTCTTAGTACATAATTATAGAACAGATAATGATTTATCTTTTAGAACGCAAGCCGGTGTTACAAGAGAGTATTTTGACAGAAACACGCAGCTTATTACTGCGAGCGGACTTGTAGCTTCAGAAACTAATGTTGATCAAGCTGCAAATACTGGAACTAACCAGTTTAGACTACTCCAAGAAGATGCTGGATTTTTTGTACAAGAAGAAATCAATTTTCAAGATAAGCTTATAGGAGCGATAGGATTAAGAGGAGATAAATCTTCAAATAACGGAGATGCAAACGAACTTAACTATTACCCAAAAGCATCACTTGCAGCAAACTTTAATGAGTTTGATTTTTGGAAAGAAGATAGCTTTGTAGACAAATTTAAACTACGTGTAGCTTATGGAGAGGCAGGTAACTTTGCTCCTTTTGGTGCATTATTTACATCATACACATCATTCTCTACAGATGGTCTATTAGGAATAAGCCTTGTAGGGGTGCGTGGAGATGCTGGTTTAAGCCCAGAACGTCAAAAGGAATTAGAATTTGGTACAGACCTTAGTATTCTTGATGGTAAAGTAGATTTTTCTGCTACATACTACATCAAAACTGTAGATGACTTAATTCTTAACTCTGCACTACCTCCTTCTTCTGGATTTACAAGCGAATTTGTAAATGCTGGTGAATTACAAAACAAAGGACTTGAATTATCATTGAATAGTAATATCATTGAATCAGAGAATTTTGTGTGGAATGCGAGTGTAAACTGGTTTAAAAACACTTCAAAAATCACTCGTTTAGATGTTGACCCTTTTAACGTAGGAGCCTTTGGAGCAACACTAGGTACATTTAGAATTGAAGAAGGTTCTAGTGCTACACAGATAGTAGGAATAGGCCCTAACCCAGGTGCAAATGGATTCCAGAAATTTGGAGATTCAGAGCCAGATTTTCAAATGGCATTCAATAACAGTCTTCAATACAAGGATTTCCAATTATCATTCTTATGGCAGTGGAAAAAAGGTGGTGATAACATCAACTTGACTACATTATTATCTGACCTCAACGGTACAAGTGCAGATTATGATGATTCTGGACTTGATCCTTCTGGAGCACTTGCAAATGGTCCTTATAGAGTGAGCCAGCTAGGTTCATCTGCAGATGTATTTGTAGAAGATGCATCTTACCTAAGATTACGTGAAGTAGGATTATACTATACAATCCCAACTACAGCATTAACTAACTTCTTAGGAGGAAATATAGATAACATTAAAGTAGGATTTTCAGGAACAAACCTAATCAACATATTTGATTACAATAGTTATGATCCAGAAGTTTCAAACTTTGGAGGTGGAGGTATCTTTACTGGTGTAGAGGTTACGCCTTTCCCATCATCAAAGCGCTTCTTATTTAATCTCGCTGTAAACTTTTAAAAAAAAAAGATGAAAAAATATATAACTAAAAGCCTACTTGCACTGAGTATTTGTGCTGGGCTTTATTCTTGTGACGTACAAGAATATTCAGACTTAAACAACCCCGAGGTTGATGCCTTTGAGGACAATCTAACTCGCGGAGACTTACAAGACCTAGTGGGCGGAGTGCTATATAGCTCTCGCGTAGGTCTGGGAACTTACTTTGATGATTGTGGGGTTATAGGTAGAGAATATTATAGATTCTCAAGCTCAGACCCTAGATTTACAAGTGATTTACTAGGGGGAGAAAATGCCGTTTTAGATAACAATACCTTCTATATCACAACCCCATGGGCTGCAAGATATAGAACCGTAAAAAACGCTAACCTTATCTTAGGATTTATTGAAGCACAAGATCTTTCTGCAATATTTGCGGCGGAAGAATTGAGTGCAACAACTGGATTCTTAAAAACAATGATTGCTCATGAACTTTTACTCAACCTCAACCTAGTAGACGAAGGAGGTATACGTGTAGATGTGGCAGATGAAACTAACTTAGGACCATTTGTATCAAAAAGCGAAGCACTTACTTTTATAAGAGCTACTCTAGTAGATGCCGCAGCAGATCTAAGTGCTGGAGGTGAAGAGTTTCCGTTCTTACTTTCATCTGGATTTGATAGTTTTAGCGTGCCAACTGATTTTGCTTCAGTAAGTAATGCCCTCGCAGCAAGAGTAGCAGCTTATCAAGGAGATTTTCCTGGAGTATTATCATTACTTGATGACTCCTTCTTAACATTGGATAATAATAATCTTGATCTTGGTGTTTATCACAACTTTACACAAAATCAGACAGATATTCTTAATCCTATGTTTTTTGCTGTAAACTCTTCTACTGCGGGTGCACGTATCGCACAACCATCTTTTATCACAGATGCAGAAGCAGATGACGCTCGACTTAGTAAGGTTGTCTTACGTAGTGCGGTGGATGAGAATGGAAATCCAATCGCAAACCCATTAACACTTGACGGTCTTACTGGTGAATATGACGTTTTTCGTTATACTTCTAACGTTGATGATATTCCAATTATTCGTAAGGAAGAGTTATTATTACTATATGCAGAAGCAAATATTACTGTAAATCCTGCCGAAGCGATAGTTGCACTTGACTTAATTAGACAAAGTGCTGGTCTAGATCCATATTCTGGGACTACAGACCCTACAGAGCTTACTGATGAGATGTTAACACAACGTAGATATTCTCTATTTGCCGAAGGACACAGATGGATAGATGTACGTCGTTACAATCGTCTTGATGAGTTACCTATTGATAGAGCAAATGATGATGTGTTTTCTCAATTCCCAGTACCACTTACTGAGAATCAATAAAACTCAGATAATTCATTTAAACCCTCTCAATTTCTATTGAGAGGGTTTTTTTATGCTTTCGCGAAAGCGAGACAACTCACAATAAACATCTCTAAGTCAGATTATTTAATGAGCAAAAAGCTAATGCAATTACCTTCCTATTAGCTTTTAATACGCTTACCAGTTGAAACTAATTAAGACGAACGGCTTTACTAACGCACAAAAAAATGCCCTCAACAATTACGTTGAGGGCATTTTATATATATCAGAAGTCAGTGTTATGCTGCTTCTTTAAGTGCTTCATTGTTTCTATCTGTTGCTGCACTTCCTCTTACTTTCACCTTAATACGATATACTATGTAATATAGCAATGGTACGATAATAAGAGTAAGAAAGGTTGCTATGATTAATCCGTAAATAACTGTCCACGCAAGTGGCCCCCAGAAAATCACGTTATCACCTCCTACATAAATACCAGCATCAAACTCTTGGAACAACCCAAAGAAGTCAATGTTAATACCAATAGCAAGTGGTATCAAACCAAGTACCGTTGTTATCGCTGTAAGTAATACTGGACGCAAACGTGCACGACCACCTTCGATAATGAGTTCTTGCATGGTCTTTTTATCAAGCATTTGCTTTCCTTCCAGATCCTGCGCTACTTCCTTACGATCTACAAGCAGCTGTGTATAATCAAGTAATACCACTCCATTATTTACCACAATACCGGCGAGGGAAATAATACCCATCATGGTCATAATAATCACAAACGGTGATCCACTAATAATAATTCCTCCAAATACTCCTATAAAACTTAAGAAGATGGCTATCATAATAATGATAGGCTTTGATATGGAGCTAAATTGAAATATCAACAAGAAAAATATCAATGCCAATCCGCCAAAAAAGGCACTTACCAGAAAGTTCATTTCCTTTGCTTGGTCTTCAATTTGACCTGTATAATTCACCTTAATATCCTTAGGAATATCATCAAAGTTTTGCATCTCTTCTTGCACTGCGGCAACTACTACTCCTGCATCTGTAAATCCAGCGGCAAGATTAGAATATACTGTCACCACACGTTTAGAATCTCTATGCTTTATCGCACTAAATGAAGAGGTATTTCTTGTAGTGGTTACTGCACTTACAGGCACTTCTTTTACTTGTCCCGTAGCAGGATCTCTAAAGGTAATATTCTGATTAAATAAAGCAGATTTATCATATCGCTGCTCTTCATTAAAGCGCACGTAGATATCATAATCTTCTCCATCCTTTTTATATACTCCTGCTTTATCTCCAAAGATAGAACGACGTAGTTGCAGCCCTACTTGACCAGTTGCTACACCTAGTTCTCCTGCCTTCTGGCGATCTACAAGAACTTCTGTTCCTGGCTTACCTCTATTTACATTAATCTTAAGTTCATCTACTCCAGGAACGTTACGGCTATTAATATAGTTACGCATCTTTTCTGCTGCGATGATGAGTTCTTGATAATCCTTACCTTCTAATTCAATATTGATAGGATATCCCTGTGGTGGTCCTGCTGCATCTTTTTCTACTGTAATTACAACTCCTGGATATACTCCTCTCACGGCGTCTTGCACCTTAAAACGTAGCTCTTCACTATCTGCTTCATTACGGTACTTATACTCACGCATAGTAGCTGTAATTTTTGCTCTGTGTGGCATTTCGGCGGCGCTTCCTCCGTCTGTTTGTGGGTTACCTGCGCCTTCTCCTACTTGTGACACAGAAGTTTCTACAAGTGCATTGTAATCTTCACCTTCTAAGTATGCCTCATCATTAAAGACCTTAAATACACGTTGTTCTATCTCCTTCGTGATTGCATCTGTTTTGGTGATTGCAGTACCCTCTGGATACTCTATATAAACTGTAATCTGGTTAGGTTTGTTATCTGGAAAAAATTCGATTGCCGTACGTCCAGCACTTACAGATCCTCCAAATGCCATAAAAGTGAGGATAAGCATAAGGAAAATCCCTACTACAAAGCCTATAGGTTTATAGCCTCTAATCGCCCATCCTAAGAATCTCTTATAAATATCTTCTAACCATGTTAAAAAACGCTTTTGAAAAACATCGGCAGCACCTTTAAGCACATACTTATATATCCACATGAAGATGATGGTTGCAATCACGAGACTTCCTAGTCCGCGTATGCTTCCACCTAAAAATAATATCATTAACCCAATAGGCAACATGATGAGTGAGGTGCGGATAAGAAATTTTCGCGAAAGCGCCTTCTCATCTGTTTTCATAAACTGTGATACGAGCATCGAGTTTATAAAAATTGCAACAAATAATGATGAACCAAGTACAACAGATAGTGTGATAGGGAAGTAAATCATAAACTGCCCCATAATCCCTGGCCACAATCCTAGTGGCACGAAAGCTGCTACCGTAGTAAGTGTGGAAATAATGATAGGAAAAGCTATCTCTCCGATACCTTTTTTGGCCGCTTCTATACGTCCCATTCCTTCTTCGTCCATGAGACGATACACATTTTCTACTACCACAATACCATTATCTACTAGCATCCCTAGTCCCATAATGAGGGCAAAGAGAATCATGGTATTCATCGTATAACCCATCAAATTGAGGATCATAAAACTCATAAACATTGACATAGGAATTGCAAACCCTACAAAAAGTGCATTTTTAAATCCTAAGAAGAACATAAGTACGCCTACCACAAGTATAATCCCAAAGATGATATTGTTTACAAGGTCGTTTACTTGGTTTTCTGTCTTTGCACTCTGATCATTTGCTGTACGCACTACAACATCTGGAGGAAACACCTCTGCCGTAGCAGTTGCTATAATCTCGTTGATTTGCTCTACGGCTTCAATCATGTTTTCACCAGATCGCTTTTTTACGTCTAGCATTACCACCGTCTCACTTATCTCCTCGTCATTTACCGTATCTCCTTCATATAATGTGAGATCTCTAGCATAGGTAGTTTTATCTTCTTCAGAAAAAGTTACCTCTGCAATATCTTTAAGATACACAGCACCGTTATCTGATTTGATCACAAAATCTTCAAGCTCTTCTGGGCTCTGAATTTCTCCTATCACACGAATGTTACGACGTTGCCCACTACTCACAAGGTTACCTGCAGATAGGGTCATATTTTCATTACCTATAGAAGCAAGTATGTCATTAAAACTTACTTGAGCAGCAATCATTTTATACACATCTACTGCTACTTCTACCTCACGCTCTTGTGCACCACGTATGGTCGCCTCCTTTATTTCTTTAAGGCTTTCTATCTCATCTTGTAAATACTCTGCATACTCTTTAAGCTTTATAGTAGGATAGTTACCAGATACATTTACATTAAGAATAGGCGTTTCCTCAGAGATACTTAAGTCAAATACGTTAGGCTCCACCTTTGCGTTGTTAAACGTAGGCCAGTCTTCATTTGCTGTTTCTGAGTCTACCTCATCTTTTACACGTTGCTTTGCAACTTGTACATCAACTCCTTCCTTGAACTCTATGGTGATGATTGCATAATCTTCTTGCGAAGTAGAAAGCACCTCAACCACGTCAGATAGATTCTGAAGTTTATCCTCCAGCGGATCAACAATAAGACGCTCTATATCCTCTGCTGTGTTCCCTGGATAAGGAGCCGAAATATAAATTTTAGTCTCATTAATTTCTGGGAAATTCTCACGTGCCATACCTAAATATGCACCCATTCCTAAGGCCAGAAACAGCGCCATAAGAACGTAAATAATGGTAGGATTATCAATCGCCCAACTGGAGATTGCAAATTCCTTATCTACATTTTTCTTTTTCTTATCTGTCATCGCTTAGTATGTTAAGATTTTTACAGCTTGGTTGTCTTTTACAGATCGTGCTCCTTCTACGATGATCTTATCGCCTACTTCTATACCAGAAAGTACTTCAATGCGATCCCCTTGAGATTTACCCGTGGTTATGATTTTTTGCTGCGCTATCATTTCGTCCGCTTTCGCGAAAGCGATATATACATATTGCTCACCATCTGCATTTTCATTAATCACATTGAGAGGAATTAAGATTGCATTCTCTGCTGTATAATCATTGATAGAAAGTCGCGCAGTAAGGTTAGGTTTTACTTTACCATCCTTATTAGGAACATCTACTTCTATAGCAAAACTTCTATTTGATGGTTTAATGTAGTTACCCGTCTGGCGTACAGTAGCATCAATACTCTCTCCTAGCACTGGAAACTCTACTTTTACCGTTTTACCAGCCGTAACTGTAGGTAAGTAGCTCTCAGGAATCTCTGCAGCTACATACATATTATCAAGATTTACGATTCTAAAAATGGCTACTCCTGGAGCAACTACGGTACCCTGGTCTGTAATCACCTCATCTATCACACCAGAAAAAGGTGCATTTACAGTAGTCTTACCTAGCTGACTTTTAATCTGATTCACCATATTTTGTGATGACTCGTATTGTGTTTTTGCTTGTAGATATTGAATTTCAGATCCTATTTTTTGATCCCATAAACGTTGTTGACGCTCAAAAGTAGTCTTTGCAAGTGCTGCCTGAGACTCTACTTGTGCCACTTGACTTCCTAAACCTCCATCATCTATACGAGCTAGCAACTGCCCTTTTCTTACGCGCTGCCCTTCTTTTACGAGCACTCTTGAGAGTGTTCCTTGATACTCTGGATATATAAGTACGTTTTGCTTAGTTTCCACATTACCTTGTACTTCTATAAAGTGGTTGAATAAAGTATCCTTAACGGTCATTGTAGTAATAAGAACCTCTTTCTTGTCTCTAGGTGTTTTTTCTTCTAGCACTTTTTCAATTTGTGCCAGTTGCTCATTACTAGTAGTTATTTCTGCCTTAAGCGCTTCTTTCTTAGACTGAAGCTCTTCTACTGTGCCAGATTCTAGGAGTGTCTCTACAGATTTTCCGCTAGAGTCTCCTCCACAAGAAACGAGTGCGATACTTAAGATAGCAAGTGTGATATATTTTTTCATCATTATTTTATTTCTGATTGGTAGCTTATTAAAATCTCTTGTTGAGAGAACTAGTTATTGGTATAATTAGGCATATTAAGTATGGTCTCTAGATCTGCCTTAGTTGTAATTATTTGTAACATTGCTTGCAGTAACTCTTGTTGTACTTGGTAAAGTTGCGTTTGCGCTTGTCTCAAATCAAAACTTGTACTTAATCCTTCTCTAAATTTTATTTGATTCTTATTCTCAATACGCTCTGCTAGCGTGATATTCTTAAGAGATGTATTGTAGTTATCTATGGCAAGCTCATGATCACTTTTTGCCGATGCATATGCAAGTTTAATTTGCTGTGCTGTCTCCTCTTTTTGAGTTTTGGCTTGATCCAGTGCTATTGCAGCTTGTGCCGTTCTCGCATTACGCATGCCAGAACTAAAAATTGGAATATTAAGTTGGAAACCAGTAATAGATTGCGGGAACCACTTCTCATCACTATCAAAAAAGTTAAACTCGTTACGCCCTGCAAATGTTCCTACATTTATGAACGCTCCTAATGTAGGTAATGCTTTACTTTTCTCAAGTTTAAGCTCAAGCTCGCGTTGCTCATTAAGATTATTTACAATCTTATAATCTACGTTTTGCTCTAAGTTTACGGTATCATTAAGAAGTCCTAATGCTGGTAGTGCGAGCCCTTCTAGCGTTTGAGTGAGTACCGTTTCTTCATTTACATCGATGCCTATTGCTAGATTAAACATTTGCTTAGCAATAGTTACCATACGCTGTGCATTTGCTCGCTGGTTCTTGAGTGACAAAAAGGTAATCTGTAGTTGCTCTACATCTTCCTCCTCTGCAAATCCATTTTCAAAAATGATTCTTGTCTCTCTCAAGTTGTCTTCTAGTGTCGCGATATTCTTGTCTAAAATTGCTACGCTCTCTTGAGCAAGAAGCACTCCTCCATATGCGTTTATGACACCCTTGCGCACTTCAAGTTGTGTCTTTTCATTAGCATTTTTAGAATAATCTAGAAAAGTCTTGGCTGCTTGTAATCCTACAAGGTATGACCCATCAAAAATAAGCTGACTCAACGTTGCCGTTGCAGTCGCATTCTGTTGTGTTCCAAAAACTACAGGAATAAAAGTACCTGCATCACCACCTACAAACTCGGCTGGAATAAGCTGTGTAGGCTGTTTTATCTGGTAGTTATAATCTAGACTAGCGCTTACCTGTGGTAATCCGCTAGCGGTGGTTTCCCATTTTCTCTTAATTGCCTTTGCGATGTCTCGGCGGCTATTGATAGCTGTATAATTGCTATCTAGAGCAAAGGTTACAGCCTCTTCTACGGTAAAACTTCTAGTTTGTGCTACCGTGGCAACACTTACTAGTAATAATATCGCTATAGATAATCTCTGTATCATTAGTTGTGGTTAGATTTGATGAGTTTATTTAAAATTTTTCTTCCTTTAGGTGTTACAATACCACGTATGTGATACTCTAGATACATATCATATAAGTCTGACACGGGAAATGTAGATTTAGGAAAAATAGTCTCATCCTTAATACCCGTCATCCCTGTGAAGTAAATATTTACTACAAACTCTACACTTATATCACTTATAAAAAGTTCTTGTTCTATCCCTTTTAGCACGTTTCTAGTCACACAACTTTGCATGTAATCATACTGACTCTTTCTAAGTGTCTGGTGTATTTTAGGATAATATTTTTGAAGCTGATACATAGAAGAAGTACGCTCTCCATTAATGTGCTCAAGTACATATTTCTTAATGTCATATAATTCCTCAATAGGATTTAACTCACGCTCAAATATGGTATCTATCCCTCCGCATACATCTGTAAACATCTGCATCGCACTTGCAGAGACTATTGCTTCTTTATTTGAATAGTAGCTGTACACTGTTTTCTTAGACATACCCATTTCTTTGGCTATATCATCCATTGTGATGCTCTTAAATCCCTGACTTAAAAACAATTCGGTGGCAGTGTGTAATAATTGGTCTTTCATATTTCGAGTGCAAAAATACGCAGGAAACTTTTAAAGTTTTTATAGTTTCCAATTATTTTAAACAAATTTTAACAGTTGTAGGGGTTTACGGTACGCTTTCGCGAAAGCGTAATAGGGCATAATCATCTCTTATCACTTATTTTTACAAAAAAAATTGCAATTCATGCGCAGCATTCCAGAATACACAGAGGTATTTATTGATTATTTAAATAAACACACCCTAGAGAAAGAGCCGAAAAATTTATACGACCCTATAAATTATATACTTGGTTTAGGAGGTAAGAGACTGCGCCCTGTACTTACACTTATGGCTTGTGAACTGTTTGAAAAAGACCATGCTATCGCACTTGATGCTGCACTGGCTATAGAGATTTTTCACAACTTTTCTTTAGTGCATGATGACATCATGGATGATGCTCCATTACGTCGTGGTAAGGAAACTGTACATGAAAAATGGGATATAAACACAGGTATACTTTCTGGAGATGCAATGCTTATAAGAGCTTACCAGTTATTTGAAAATTATGAAGGAGATACGTTTAAGGAGCTAGCAAAGCTCTTTTCTAAAACGGCAATTGAAGTTTGTGAAGGACAGCAGTATGATGTAGATTTTGAAACTCGTGACGATGTTACTATCCCTGAGTATATGAAAATGATTGAGTATAAAACAGCTGTACTCGTGGGCGCTGCTCTTAAAATGGGAGCTATAGTTGCTGGCGCTTCAAAAACTTGTCAAGAAGCAATTTATAATTATGGTCGTGATTTAGGTCTCGCATTCCAATTACAAGATGATTATCTAGACGCTTTTGGTGATCCAGAGAGTTTTGGAAAGCAAGTAGGCGGTGATATTATAGAAAACAAAAAGACTTTCTTATATCTTACTGCGCTTATAAACTCAGATAAAGATGATGCACAACAACTAGAGCATTTCTTCTCTATCTCACCAGCAGATCCTGCGGAGAAAATAGAAACAGTTAAGCAACAGTTTTTAGACTCTGGTGCAGCAAAAGCTACTGAACAAGAAATTGCCAAATACACGCAGAAAGCATTTACAGCACTAGATAACGTTGATATATCTGAAGATAAAAAAGAGGTGCTACACCTTTTTGGAGAGAGTTTAATGAAGCGTACTTACTAAGAATACGTAACATAATTATAACGCATTAATAGCTCTTACTCTCAAACTTAAACCCACGCTATCTTTAACTGGGAGCAAGGTAATCTTAAGTTGATCTCTTTCTAGTCCCTGACTTATGAGATACTCTCCTACTTCACCAGCTCTTGCCTTGGCAAGGCAAGCATCTGTGGTGTCACTGGCGCTTGAAGAATAATAACTTTTAACTTCTAGTGAGAGCTTACGTTCAAGTAATACACGCACTCTTTTATTGATGTAATGCTTATCATAATTAGATAATCTAGGCTCCATGCTATCACTAAGAATATCTAAAGTTTGATACTCTTTCCACTCGCAGAGTACCGCTTTCCATAATTTATCTTCACCTCCACCGTCACGTGAAAGGTAGCAAACCCCTGGTTTTGGGTTAGGAGGACCCAGTGCTACACTTGATGTTACGCCTTCTTGACCCATCAAAAGCGTAGTACAAAAGCAGAGTAAAAAACTAATTATCAATCTCATAGCATAAAAGTACACTTTTATAAGACTCTCAAAATTTCCTTAACATTCATTTGTGGCATTTCAATTGCATTATCTTTACTGTAAATCAATCTATTGTGAGATATTATACTTTTCTATTATTAGTAGCATGTTCTATAAGCTCTTGTGCTCAAGTAACCTTTACTTCACAAAGCGTCGCAATAGACGATTCTCTTAATATTGCGATTATCCAAATACCTAGAGGGACCCCAATAAAAGACGGTGATTTCCAGATTAACGGACTATCATATACTCTTAATCTTTCAAGTAAGGATTCTATTTATACTGCCTCGCACTTACTTAAGCATGGCGCAACTACTTATAAAACTTATTTTACTTCATATCCTCTTATACAGATAGATGCTCCACAGGGGATTGTAAATGAGCCTAAACGTATGGCAACAATCTCTTATGCATATAAAGACACACAGTTTACAAGTCACGCAGGGATAGAACTGAGAGGAAGCAGCTCTCTTGTGTTTCCAAAAAAGACGTACGACCTCAACTTTTATAAAGATAGCCTAGGTTTTGAAAATCAAGATTATGAGCTTGCAGGTATGCGCAGTGATGACGACTGGATTCTAGATGGGCTTTACAATGAGCCACTGAGAATGCGTTCTTATCTATCTCTCAATTTATGGAATGACATCTATACACCACATTATCTAGATAAAGAACCAACAGCCAAAGCTGGCGCAACGGCCGCCTATTCCGAGGTTTTTGTAAATGGAAGCTATCAAGGGATTTTCTTACTGCAAGAACAAGTAGATCGCAAACTCGTACAAGCAAAAAAGAATCGTGACGACACGGTGCGTGGTGAGATTTTTCAAGGGGCACGCTACCTAGGCGCTAGCTCTTTTGACTCCATACCTCCTAAAAAGAATTTCTTAGCAAGCTGGGGCGGTTATGATATTAAATACCCATCTGAAACTAATGCTCCGTGGGATAATGTGTACCCCTTTACAGACTTTGTCGTGAATAGTAATAATGAAGCTTTCGCGAAAGGAATTTCAAAACAATTTGTAATCGATAATGCGATTGATTATTTCCTATACATCAACGCTGTGCGCGCACCAGATAATTTAGGTAAGAATTTATATCTCATACGTTACGACGCAGGAGAACCTTACTTCTATGCGCCCTGGGACCTAGATGGAAGCTTCGGGACTATTTTTAGTGGTAAACGAATAAAAACCACCGACGATTTTCTCACAAACGGTCTCGTGAGAAGACTTATCAAAACAAATGCAGATGATTTTAACGCACGTTTTAAAGCACGATGGGCAACACTGCGCACTAAAGTATTAAGTGAGGAAGAACTACTCGCAAGACAACAAAACGTATATGAAACACTCTCGTCACATCTAGTTTTTGAAAGAGAAAAGCTGGTATGGAAAGATTTTATTTCTGACCATGAAGGACTAGACTATATGCAGCAATGGACTAAAAAAAGACTCGCGTTTCTAGACGATTATATTTTCAAACTCTAAATTACTCGTTTGCAAATTGGTTGATAATTGATAAGAAATCCGCTCTATTTTTTACAAAATCTAACTCTGAAATATCAATAATCTTTACATTGAGATTATGCTGAGTCTTTATAAAATCAAGGTACCCTTGGTTTATTTTTTCTAAGTAAGTAGGATCAATACTCTTCTCATAACTACGACCACGCTTCTTTATATTCTTAAGTAAACGCTCTGTATTTTGATAAAGGTAAACGTATAAGTCTGGCTGCGGCATATCTTTATACATCATCTCATGGAGACGTTTGTAAAGCAAAAACTCCTCCTCTTGTAAGGTTACCTGTGCAAATATGAGCGATTTGTAACGATCATAATCTGCGCACATAAAATCCTTAAAAAGATCATATTGTCCTAAATCATCTAGTAGCTGCTGGTACCTATCTGCCAGAAAAGACATTTCTAACGGAAATGCAAATCTATCTGGGTCTTTGTAAAACTTAGGTAAGAACGGGTTGTCTTTAAAACGCTCAAGAATAAGCTTTGCATTAAACTCATCTGAGATCATCGTGGCGAGGCTTGTTTTTCCTGCTCCTATATTTCCTTCTATAGTGATATAGTTGTAACCACCTAAATCAATACTGTCTTGTGGTTTCTTAAGCCACTTAGCCTGTTTTATAAGAATACTATCATCGTTACAAGCTTCTAATAACTCTAAGTAAGTGACTGGATTTTCAGGTGTAGATAATGCCTCGCAAACCTCATCACCTGCGATATCTGCAAGTGGCTGTAGTACAAACAACCGCTCTTGCATATGCTTATGAGGAACCGTGAGTTGCTCTGACAGCTTTACAACATCGTCATAAAGCAATATATCTATATCTATTATTCTTGACTGATAAGCTGTCCCTTCCTTTTCCTTACGACCTAGTAATTGCTCTATAGCCTGTGTCGTGTCTAAGAGTTTTTTAATAGGTAATGATGTTTCCATCCTCACCACACAGTTGTGAAAATCTGGCCCATCAAAACCCCAAGCAGGACTTTGATACACAGGGGAGATTTTCACAACCCTACCTACACGCTCAAAAAGCAATTGTATCGCTTTATCGAGTGCTTCATAAGTGTTTCCTTGATTACTGCCTAATGATAAGAATGTGGTATGCAAAGATCTAGCTGTTGAATTACGAGAATAACATTTCACAACAAATTAAGGAAATCAAAATCACAATGCGCTAATTTTGAAATCGAAGTTATTAAGAAAATGCAACTACCCTCTAAGGATTTAAATACAAAGGATTTACAACTTGCATATCGCATTTACGTGATTTTAGGCGCTCTTTTTATCTGCGCACTAGTTGTATCTAATCTAATTTTTCAAAAGTTCTTTTCATGGGACTTTTTTGGAATCTATACTTTTGAGATTTCGGTAGGGATACTTCCTTACCCAATTACCTTTTTAATTACAGATATAGTAAGTGAGATTTATGGTAAGAAAAAAGCAAACCAAATGGTAACTGCTGGTATTTTTGCCTCCCTATTTTCACTCTTAATCGTTTATATAGGTAACGCTGTTCCCGCTACGAGCTGGTCTCCTGTAGATGACACACTATTTACTAAGGTTTTTGGAGTTACTGCGCTGGCAGTTTTTGCGAGTATGATAGCCTATTTACTAGCACAATACGTAGATATTCACATCTATCACTTTTGGAAACGTATAACTAAGGGCAAACATCTCTGGCTCAGAAATAATTTTTCGACATTCTTATCTCAGTTTATAGATACATTCTCGGTCCTATGTTTACTCTGTATCTTTGGACTCATTGAGTGGCAATTGTTTGGAGGTCTTCTCTTAGGAGGATTTCTATTTAAAGTGATTATTGCCGCTTTTGACACCCCATTTCTATACCTAGGTGTAGGACTATTTAGAAAGAGATTTAAACTAGAGGAAGGTGAAGAATTAAAGCTACCTATTTAGGAGGTTGTTTATAAAAATTACAGATATGCTTTCGCGAAAGCGTACTAAAAACAAAGTAGTACAATAAAAAAGGGATGTAAATCTTGCTCGAAAGAGCCAATAAATATTATGAAAAAAGCACTCAAAATTACAGGTATTATACTTCTCGTTGTTGTGATACTGCTTGCAGCGTCGCCATTCCTTTTTAGAGGAAAACTAGAAGACCTACTCAAGAAAACCATCAATAATAATCTAAACGCTCAAGTAGAATGGTCTTCTCTAGAACTAAGCCTCTTTAGAAGTTTTCCTGATGCAACGGTTATAGTAAACGACTTTACGGTAATTAATAATGCACCATTTGCTGGTGATACACTTGCGAGTGGTAAAGAAATACGCATTGAGATGGGCGTTACCCAACTCTTTAAAAACACAGCAGATGAGCCTATTGCTGTAGACGCTTTATCACTGCTGGAAGCAAACGTACACGTACAAGTAGACTCCTTAGGCAATGCAAATTATGATATTGTAAAACAGACACCGACTACAGAGACTACTACTGAGGAGAGCTCAGAACCTTTTGTTTTTAACTTACAAGAGTACAGCCTCATAGACTCAAAAATAATTTATGATGATCACTCTACACAAACCCACTTAGAACTTACGGAGATAAACCATACTGGTTCTGGAGATTTTTCGGCTATTGAGAGTGAACTTGATACGAAGACCCACGCTGTAGTATCTTTTGATTATGGTGGCACACACTATCTAGACGGACACGAGCTCGACCTAGAAGCTGTAATCCAAATGGAGCTAGAAAAACAGAAGTATACTTTTAAGGAAAACTTAGCCAAAATAAACGAACTCCCACTAGAGTTTAATGGTTTTATAGAGCTTCTAGAAGATGGCAATCTTATGGACTTATCGTTTGAAACACCTTCATCAGATTTTAAGAACTTTCTAGCTCTAATCCCTAAGGAATATAGAGCAAATCTCGATGGGGTGGAAACGAGTGGCGATTTTCGCGTAAGCGGAATTATAAAAGGGAAAACAACGGAGACTAACATCCCAAATCTGGATATTGAGATTGTGTCTAACAATGCTTCTTTTAAGTATCCAGACCTACCTAAAAGAATGAACAACATCAATATAGATGTAAAGATTAAAAACGATACAGGCATCACAGAACTTACTTATATTGAGATAAACGATTTACGTTTTAAGATTGACCAAGACACCTTTACCGCAAAGGGAACGCTCAAAAACTTGATGGGTAACATGCTTGTAAATCTAGACTTAGATGGTGCGCTAGATTTAGGAAATATAGACAAAGTCTACCCACTTAATCTAGACCAGCCGCTACAAGGTAGACTTGTTGCAGATATTGTGACGAGTTTTGATATGAACTCTGTTGAGAAACAGCTGTATCAAAATATAAAAAGCTCTGGTAACGCTACGCTTAGTAACTTCACTTACAGCACTCCAGAACTACCTAATCCCATTGCTATACAAAATGCAGCTGTAAGTTTTAAAACAGGCAATATCACGCTTAACTCATTTGCTGCTACAAGTGGGACTTCAGATATAAATGCAACGGGATCTATAGAAAACCTCATCCCGTTTGTAATGTCTAAGGAAGATTTAAAAGGGCGTTTTGACGTGACCTCAAAGGTGTTCAACCTTGATGATTTTGCAACTAGCACAGCAACTACATCTGGCACTACTCAAGCTAGCACTAGCTCAAGCAATACAGCTATACAAATTCCAGATTTTCTAGATGCCTCTGTAAACTTTAATGCCGCAAAGGTAATTTATGATGGGTTAGAACTTAGTAACACAAAGGGTAGTGTGACCATTGCAAATGAGCAGGCATCATTAAGCAATCTTAACTCTGGCATCTTTGGCGGTGCGGCAGGACTTTCTGGATCTGTCACCACACGTGATGGTGCTCCTACTTTTAATATGACTGTAGATTTGAGCAGCATAGACATAGACCGCTCTTTTAAGGAGCTAGAGATGCTGCAAGGACTTGCTCCTATTGCAAAGGCACTACAAGGCGCGCTCAACACCAAGATACAATTGCAGGGACAGCTGGATGATAATTTTAGTCCTATCCTAAGCACTATTTCTGGGGATGCCTTTGCAGAGATATTGACTGCAGATGTAGATGCAGACAAGATGCCGCTTCTTAATCTATTATCTCAAAAACTTGATTTTATAAACCTTGATGACCTTAAACTAGACAAGCTCAAAACGAGCCTTACGTTTAATGATGGTCAGGTTGTTGTAAAGCCATTTGATTTTAATGTGAAAGGAATCAATGTGCAGGTAAGCGGTGGGCATAGCTTTACAAACGAGATGAACTACACCCTCAACCTCGATCTCCCAGCAAAATACCTAGGCGGAGACGTGAGCGGATTACTTTCAAAACTTACAGATGCCGAAAAAGAGAATATCCATATAGACGTTCCTGTTTCCCTTTCGGGAAATTTTACTTCGCCTAAAGTAGATCTTAATCTAAAAGCAGCTACCACAGCGCTTACTAACCAGATTATAGAGATCCAGAAGCAACGCGCAAAAGACAAAGTAGAAGATAAACTTACTGATGTATTAGGAGGTCTATTAGGTGGAAACAAAACAACACCAAATACCACTACAACAGATAGCACAACTACTAACACACAGACTCCTCAAAACACCACCACAACCCCAAAAGCCGAAGACGCCATTAAAGATGTTACCACGGGAATATTAGGTGGTCTCTTTGGGAAAAAGAAAACAACAAAAGAAACGGTGAAGGATACGGTTAATTAATGCTGTAGTAACTCAAGTTATGATGTGATATATAAATATGCTGCTTTCGCTAAAGCGGGATACTACCCCTCATCATCCACCTTAATCTCGTTGAGTTCTTCGTTTTTATACTTAGCATAGTCAAAGCCGCTTTGCCACCATATTTTCATCTTTTCTTTGTTAAAAATCAATGAATTTGTGGTGAGTACTGTAGGCGTATAATAGAAGTTAATTATTGCCTCTTTTTGATTGGCTGCATATTTACCTATGGTAATATTTTGCTTTTCTATACGGTCCATCATGAAACCATGCAGATTACTCAATAATGAAAATACATTTGTAGAAGGGAGGTTATTGTAATAAGTAACTTCTGTTTCTAGTATGATTACATCGACCTCCGTTGCACCGCGCTCTACAGCTTCCTTAATGGGCACTAGCGCGCCAAAACCTCCATCTGCATACTCACATCCATTTTTAGTCGCAAGACTCATAAAAGGGATGTAATTACACGACATCCACACCCAGTCGCAAAAATCTTCATAGGTTTCTACGTTACTAGATTTATACTCTGTTTTATGTAATGATAGATTTGAAACAGTGACTAGCACTTCCTTACCACTAGCCTGTAGCTGCGCATAATCCTCACGAGTAAAAGTACGCTCTATGAGTTTGCGTAATTTTTTACTCTCTCCAAAAGTTTTAGATCCTTTTAAGAAATTGCGCAACACACTCCAGTGATCAATCGCAATGGTTTGCTCTCCCCATTTATCTTTTTTGATTACAAATGGACACACATTAAAAATGGCATTCTGATTAACAGAAGTATACACATCCTTTATCTTTTCAATATTTTGAAGTGCGAGATGAGGCACTAGCAAACTGCCTGTAGAGGTTCCCACCAGCATATCATAATCCTTACCCATTTCTTGCATAAGGTATTGGGCTACGCCTCCGCCAAAAGCGCCTTTACTTCCTCCTCCTGAAATGACTAATGCTCGCATTGTGGGTTCTCTTTGAGCTCAGAAAAATAAGGTTTTTAATTAAGAAATGAGTGTTTTGTTGAGGTACGCTTTCGCGAAAGCGTTAAAAGAAAAATACCCCACCATCATTTGTTTCCCCCTTTTTACCTAGCGTGTTGAATTTCCAACTAAGACTGAGCATAAAATATTGCTCTAGTACAGTGCTCTGTACATCTTGTATAAAGTTTGCATTTGCAGTACGCCTTGCGTTTGTATTTTGATCTAGTACATCATACACTTTTAAGGTTGCGGTAGCGCGATCTTTTGCAAATGAATAAGCAAGTGTCGAGTTCCAAAACACTGCACTTCGCTGAAAATCTGATGCAATGTTAGGGTTGTAATTATAGTTAATATCGTTACGCCACTCCCAGTTTTTAGGAACAAACAAAGCCGTTCCCAATGAAACATTATGAGATATGAAATCTTGATCTTCAAAAGCGTCTAGACCAAACTGAGTTTTTGAAATAGAGATATTATAGCTAGGTTTAACTTCAAACAGATTTTTCCAAGTGTATGTAAAATTTACACGCGGCGTTAGAGATCTCGTTTTACTAGCGTATTGTACTTCGTTGTTAAAATTTACATTACGCCCAAAGTTTGTATAAATACCTCCTCCATATTTTATACTACGCAAGGAATCTATTTTTACATTTTTATTATAACCTCCTCCTGCTCCTACGCTATAATTCCCATTTACATTTACATAGGTAGTGCGACTTACTAGATTGTCATCTATGCTAGTTTTACGTACAATAGCATCGTTTGTAAATCTTCCACCTCCATTAACATACCATCCGCCTCCTTTTTGAAAGTCATAATTATTAAATCCTCCATAAAAATTATAATCATTTGCCGGAGCTAGATTAGGATTACCCTCTACAATATTAAGTGGATCCGACACATCCACAAAAGGATTAAGCTGCGTGACTTCTGGAGGTCTATTGCTCTTACCTAAACTTGCATACATAGATGCTTTAGGGCTAAACCTGTAATTCACATACGTATCAAGTTCTAGTGCTTCAAAATTTTGCTTGATGTCCAATTCTGGACGCAAGTTGTCGTTATTCTCTAGGGTGCGAAATACGTAACCTGCACTCACGTTCACATTGAGTTTCTCTCCATCAAGATTAAGTCCCAGTTTCGGAGTTGTGCGTGAATTGCGACCTTCAAAGTCTGTACTTAGCTCTTGATTGAGGATGCTATACTGCTGTGCTACCTCATCAAAGTCAAAGGTGCTTCGCTTGCGTTTTCTAGTATCGCTACGGTGACCAAAATCTACATCAAGAAATAACTTTTTAGCAACTAAAGGAACTCTATAAGTGAGGTTAAGATTATAACCGTCCAGTGTAGTTTCTCCATCTGTAAACTGATTACGATTAATTTCTGATGGGTTATCGCCAAATATCTCTGTGTTTGACACTATAAAGTCTTCACTTTCTTGTCTATTGATTTCGTTTTGTACACGTGCTCTCACATAAGCTCCTTTGTCTCCCCATTTCTTGGTAACACTTAAGGTGTTTTCAAAATTCTTCCCTTCGTCTGTCACGAAGTTGTTTGTTGCCGACTCATTGATTCTCTCACCGTCTTCATTAAGTGACTCCTCTGTACGGCGGAAGCGTGTCTCACTATTTGCAAAAGAGAACTTTGGTTTTATATTAATGAGTAGTGTAGAATCCTTTTTAATATTAATAGTGGTATTAATACTATGGTTATCTGAATTTGAGTCATTACGAGAATCGCTGTTTGTAAAGAATCTTCTATCTGGAAGAATATTCTCTCGCTCTACACGAGTCTCATCAAAAGAGTTTGCAGCCGAGTAGAAATAATCCATATTGGCATCAAATCCTTTTGCATACTCATCTGTATAATTTGCCCCTACACTACGGCTGTTTACAATTCCTTGTCCGCCACCAAAGCTTCGACCGTCAATACCAAAGCTTCCGTTGCCGTTGAAGTAGACACTTCTTCCTCCTCCAAACATTTTTCTTATCTCTCCAAAACTAAACCCAGCCGAGTTGATATTGTTACCACCAGCAAGCACACTGATGCGTCGCTCGTTATCAAAGGCATTTACAATACCTGCATATTCAAAACGATTATCTGTCCCGCCACCAGCAGCCACCCTACCAAAGACTCCTTTATTCTTTTCTTCGGAGATGGTGAGGTTGATAGTCTTACTTTCTTGATCACCATCTTCGCCAGCGAAGGCCTCATCATCTGTCTTAGTATCTACTACTTGTATTTTCTC
This sequence comes from Dokdonia sp. Asnod1-B02, assembly GCF_045063955.1. Classification (NCBI taxonomy): domain Bacteria; kingdom Pseudomonadati; phylum Bacteroidota; class Flavobacteriia; order Flavobacteriales; family Flavobacteriaceae; genus Dokdonia; species Dokdonia sp. Asnod1-B02. Next base: position 37,707 of record NZ_JBEFNW010000002.1, read on the forward strand.
TACAATCTCTTTAGTAAGGTTGCGCGTAGCAATCGTAGGGTCATCGCCAAAGAACGGCTTACCATTAACTAGAATTTTATTTACTTCCTTACCATTTACTAAAATCTTGCCGCTCTCGTCTACCTCAACGCCTGGCAGCTCCTTAAGCAAGTCTTCTATATTTGCATCTTTCTTGGTTTTAAAAGAAGAAACATTAAACTCGAGCGTGTCTTTTTTTACGGTTACCGGAGCTCTACTTTTTACAACGACTTCGCCCAAGGTGTTTGTAGAAGGTGCTACTTCTATATCTCCAAGCGCTATATCACCAGTACTTAAATCTACATTTTTTGTGAAGTTCTCATAACCTAAAAAAGAGATGTTCACACGTGCATTTTTCTCTTGCGCTCGACCTTCGAGTTGAAAGAACCCATCTTGATTTGTAATGGTATAAGTAATGAGTGTGCTATCCTTAACAGTCTCTAAGAAAACTGTGGCAGCCTCTAAGGTTTGCTTTGAATCTTTGTCTTTAAGAGTTCCAGTAATTGAAAAGTTTTGCGCCTGCATAGCTACAGATAAGCATAACCCTATCGCAAGGAGTACTAGTTGATTAATTCGCATTATAAACGGTTGATTGATTGATGTCTATCAAATAAACAATGTTTACTTCCAAATGATATGCTGACAGTTAAAATTTAGTAAATATTTAACAAGTTATTCTTCTTAAAATCTCAACTCATAACAGATTATTAACTCATACTAGAAATAGAGAAGTGTAAGTTTGTGTAACTAACCCTTAAACCAATTATCATGAATAAAATCATCAAAGGACTTATTGCCGCATATGGCGCAAAAAAATTAGGTGGCGGTTGCATAAGCACCATCATCATCTTCTTTATTATTTTCTGGCTTTTAGGGTTACTAGGCTAACATTCGGGAGATGCATTACAGGCTGGAAAGAGCCATTAGCAAACTATTATAAATAACAAAAGCTATCAGATGTCTGATAGCTTTTTGTTTTATGTTTCGTTTTCACGAAAGTGTACTTTTAATTATTTTTTTCTAAAATATATAGAAATAGGCACTCCTGAGAAGTCGTAAGCTGCACGAAGTTTATTTTCTAAGAATCTTCTATAACCTTCTTTAAGATACTGTGGCAAGTTACAGAACAACGCAAATTGTGGTTGTGGTGTAGGAAGTTGCATACAGTACTTAATCTTTACATATTTACCCTTAATTGCTGGTGGCGGGAATGCTTCTACTAGCGGCAAGAAGAACTCATTGAGTTCGCTTGTTTTGATACGCTTCGTTTTGCTTTCATATACTTTTACAGCAGTTTCAATTGCTTTGAAGATACGTTGTTTCTCCAGCACAGAGATAAATACAATAGGCACATCTGTAAAAGGCTCTATCTGTTCTCTAATGTGCTTTTCAAAATTCTTCATCGTGTTAGTCTCCTTTTCTACAAGGTCCCACTTATTTACAAGAATCACGATTCCTTTTCTGTTACGCTCTGCTAGCCAAAATATATTTTGAACCTGACCATCAAAACCTCTTGTCGCGTCTACTACTAGTAAAATCACATCTGCGTGCTCAATAGCTCTTACAGATCTCATTACTGAGTAAAACTCAAGATCTTCTTTTACTTTTGCCTTACGTCGTATTCCAGCTGTATCTACAAGGTTAAACTCAAACCCAAAGCGATTGTACTTTGTATCCATTGAGTCACGAGTAGTACCAGCGATATCTGTTACAATATATCTGTCCTCACCTATCAGCGCGTTAATGAAAGACGATTTTCCTGCATTAGGACGACCTACTACAGCAAATCTTGGTAATTCATCTTTTTCTTCTTCCTCAACTTTTGGTGGAAGTGCTTCTACTACAGCATCAAGTAAATCTCCTGTTCCACTACCATTTGTTGCGGCAATAGTATAATAATCACCTAATCCTAGGTTATAAAACTCAACAGCATCTGCTGCTCTTTTATTATTATCTACTTTATTTACAGCAAGGAAAATAGGTTTTTTTGATCTACGAAGTAGTTTTGCAACCTCTTCATCCATCCCTGTCACACCATGCTCTACATCTACCATGAAGATAATAGCGTCAGACTCATCTATCGCAAGTTCTACTTGCTTATCAATTTCGGCTTCAAAAACGTCATCACTTCCTACTACATATCCTCCTGTGTCAATAACGGTAAATTCGCGACCGTTCCAGTCTGTTTTTCCGTAATGACGATCACGCGTCACTCCACTTACGGCATCTACAATCGCCTCACGACGTTGCACTAGACGGTTAAAAAAAGTAGACTTCCCTACATTAGGGCGTCCTACGATAGCTACTATGGTACTCATTGTAAATTTTTTAGGTGTGCAAAGATAGCGTTAATCTACAGTCTTATGCATTTAAATGATTGTTCTCTTTAAACCAACATTTTGGGAGGTAAATTTCGTAAATCCTAAGGATATGATAAACTCTTGTCTATACATATGATTATAACGTAGCTTTGCCAACTGCTATGATCATTATCGCATATATACTCACCCTTTCTATAGGACTTATAGGAGCCATAATCGCCACGTTACCACCTAGCGCGACGAATCTTGCTGTTGTAAAATACACAAGTGACAAAAGCCTCACCAAAGGACTTCACCTAGCCTATGGAGCTGCGCTAGGAGAGGTGATAATAGCTGGACTTGCTCTTGCTTTTGGAGTTCTTGCAAAGCGAATATTTGAAAAACATGAGTGGATACAGATCACTTTTATAGTTATCATGATAGCTGTAGGGATCTATTTTCTCATAAAAAAAACAACAGAAAACGATAGTGAATCATCAAGCAGACCTAAGCGTTTCATTAATGGTCTCTTACTAGGAGGACTTAATATCCCGATGTTTATTTACTGGACTGCTATATTTTCTATAAGCTCCAGATATGTTGTTTTAGATAAAAATTCTCCATGGCTACTCATCCTATGCTTTTTAGTTGGAGTTTTTGCCGGTAAATTTGGACTGCTTTATTTGTATGGAAAAGCTAGCGAGTATATGACTTCAAATTTTTCAAAGTTCAAAGGAACGCTTAATAAAATTATAGGCGTAGTTCTTATAGTTGCTGGTATGATACAAGCTATCAAACTCCTTATTGCATAATATTTCAGTAATAATGAGTAAGCTTTTATAAAAGCGCACTACTAAGTGTTTATGATTCTTATAGCTTTACTTATTGGCACTATCGCTACCATTCTGGGAGCACTTCCTCCTGGCGCATCAAATCTCGCTGTAATTAAAACTTCCCTAAATGAATCACATCGTGAGTCTCTAAAAATAAGTTATGGTGCTGGACTAGGCGAGGTATTACTTGCCTTTATAGCATTTTCCTCTGGAATGGTTGTACAAGATTTTTTTGAAATGAATCTTTGGGTACAATATTTAGTTGCAGCAGTTCTTGCAACTGTAGGGCTTTACTTTACACTTAACAAAAAAGAAAATACTGAGTCCAAACAAAAAAAATCATCTAAATACCTCCTAGGATTCACACTTAGTGTCATCAACCCGCCTGTACTTATCTATTGGATTTTAGTATTTTCTCTATTAGGCAAGTGGTTATCAAGCGCTGCATCTATCTCTGCATTATGGCTTGGTTTATTCCTTAGTGGTGTATTTATTGGAAAGGTTGCAACACTCTATGGCTACAGTAGATTTGGCACTCATATTCAAAAAAAGAAATCTTCTTCAGGAAGTAACATTAATCGTTACATAGGTATAACCCTCATAATATTAGCTTGTATACAAGTTATCAAGCTGACTGTTATTTAAGAAAGTACTTCTAGACGTACCACATATCCTTCCCAACTGCGCACATTAAATACAGTGTCATCTTCAAAAATGAGATACTGCCCTTTAATTCCTTTTAGTACACCTTCATAAGCAGGAGTTTTATCAAGATTGAGTGTTTTTAACTTTTCTGGATACCTATCTACTGGAAAGTGAATGTGAGTTTCTTCGTTGCTAGGTATAAAATACTGCTGTGCTTCTTCTGGTATATATTTTTTAAGTTCATCGCGATATTCTGCTAGACTTACATCTTCTATATCATTCTTAAGCATCTTGCGCCAGTTTGTTTTATCTGAGACATGCTCTTTAAGCGCTAGTTCTGTTATACCAGCCAGGTATCTATTAGGCACCTCAACAATCTCTACTGCTTCATGAGCACCTTGATCTATCCACCTTGTAGGCACTTGTGTCTTACGAGTTACTCCAACTTTTACATTGCTTGAGTTTGCTAGGTAAACAATATGCGGCTGTAATTGTACCTTCTTCTCATACTCTAGATCCCTCTCTTCTTCACCTAGATGCGCTTTAGAAAGCTCAGGTTTCATAATCCAATCGGCAGCTTGTGGAACTTTATAAAAATCATCATAGCAATACCCCTGACGGAAAATCTTTTTATTTTCTCCACAAGCGAGGCATTCGTATCTTACAAATTCTATATGCAACCTTTTTCCTAAGAGTTGATTCATTTGTATGAAGTCACCATCCATTACTAAATAGTAATTTATAGGATCTGTGTGCTCCGTTTGCATTTTTCTAAGGACACCTTGGTATTGCATTTAAGAAAACTTTGATTACAAAATGTGGGGAAATAAGGTTAAATTAGCTTTCGCGAAAGCAATAATCTATCCCGTTATATACGTGTAAATATACCAACTTTATGGCTATCCCTTTAGTGCATTCCATTGCTTCTTGGTTCTTAAAAAAACGCATTCACCAGATGGAACTTTTTATGAAGTACCCCTCTGAGGTTCAAGAAGAATTGCGCACTAAACTCATAGAGAAAGCAAAAGACACCGAGATAGGTAGAGCTTATGACTTTAAATCTATAAAGTCATATCGTGAGTTTGCAGACCGCATTCCAGTGACTTCTTATGAGGAAAATCAAAAATATATAGAGCGTAGCCGCAAAGGTGAGACAAACATAATGTGGCCTACACCTATCAAATGGTTTGCGCAAAGTAGCGGTACAACAAATGCTCGTAGCAAGTACATTCCCGTAAGTCCAGAATCACTTGAAAAATGCCACTATGCAGCTAGTAAGGATTTATTGTGCATGTATCTCAATAATAACGAAGGCTCACAGCTATTTTCTGGCAAAGGACTAAGACTAGGCGGCAGCAAGCAGTTGTATCAAGATAATGGAACTGTTTATGGTGATTTATCGGCTATACTGATTGATAACATGCCTTTTTGGGCAGAGTTCAGCAGTACGCCTACTAATGGCGTTTCACTTCTAAGTGATTGGGAAACCAAGATGCAAGCCATTGTAGACGAGACTATCCAGCAAGATGTAACTAGCCTCTCTGGAGTTCCTTCTTGGATGCTAGTTTTATTAAATAATGTTCTTGAAACTACTGGTGCATCAAATTTACTTGAAGTGTGGCCTAACCTTGAGGTTTACTTTCATGGAGGCGTTAGTTTTGATCCTTACATGGAGCAATATCAAAAATTGATTCCGTCTCATTCTTTTAAGTATTACGAGATCTACAATGCCTCAGAAGGCTTCTTTGCTATACAAGGTCAGAACGACTCTAAGGAGTTACTACTCATGCTTGACTATGGTATTTTCTATGAATTTATACCCATGACGACCTATGGAACTCCTAGGCAAAACGTAATACCACTTACAGAGGTAGAAGTAGGAGTAAATTATGCGATTATTATCACTACAAACGCTGGTTTATGGAGATATAAAATAGGTGACACCGTAAGATTTACAAGCACTAGCCCGTATAGAATTAAAGTTACGGGGAGAACAAAACATCACATCAACGTTTTTGGAGAAGAGCTTATCATTGAGAATGCAGAAGAAGCGCTTAAAAAAGCGACTAGAGAGACAGGCTCCGAAATAAAAGACTATACCGCCGCACCTATATTCATGGAAGGAAAGGAAAAGGGTGCTCACGAGTGGATTATAGAATTTAAGAATCCACCTGAGGATATCGCACTATTTAATCACAAACTAGATCTTGCACTTCAAGAAGTAAACAGTGATTATCAAGCAAAGCGTTTTAATAACACTACCTTAAACGCGCCCACGATTCATAGTGCTAGAGAAAATCTATTTTATGACTGGCTTAGAAAAAATAATAAGCTTGGCGGCCAGCACAAAGTACCTAGATTATCAAACAAAAGGGATTTTGTAGAAGCACTACTTGAGCTTGCATAGCATTGCAATCTGCATTTTTAAGTAGGTTTCATATTAAAAAATACGACCGCTAAGCAAAATTAATTGTTTTTTACGCTTTCGCGAAAGCGTACTCACCACAATACATTCTCCTTTTAAAACCTAAAACGCTAACTCAAAACCATAAAAAAAGGCACTCATAAGAGTACCTTTTTATTCTATTTATATAACCTCATTATTATGAAGCTGCTTTCAATTTTTTGAGCGTAGATTTATTCAATTTACCCTCTGCGTACGTCTTAGTTACATTCAGCGATTTCTCGTCAGAACTAGGAAGATCGAACATAGCATCTGTAAGGATGGCCTCACACAAACTACGCAATCCTCTTGCACCAAGTTTGTACTCAATAGCTTTACCTACCATATAATCCAAAGCTTCATCTGTAATGGTAAGCTCTATATCATCCATGCTAAAAAGCTTCTTATATTGCTTTATAATAGCATTTTTAGGCTCTGTAAGGATAGCTCTCAATGTTCCAGCATCTAGTGGATCCATGTGTGTCAATACTGGCAGACGACCTATGATTTCTGGGATAAGACCAAAATCTTTAAGATCCTTAGGAATAATATATTTAAGCATATTATCCTTCTCTACTACATCTTCACTTTTACTAGCCACAAACCCCATTGCTTGCATATTTAAACGCTTAGAAATGTGGCGTTCAATACCATCAAATGCTCCTCCAGCGATAAATAAGATATTTTCTGTATCTACCTCGATAAACTTTTGATCTGGGTGCTTACGTCCTCCCTTAGGCGGCACGTTTACTACGGTACCTTCTAATAGTTTTAATAACGCTTGTTGCACACCTTCTCCACTCACATCACGAGTAATAGATGGATTATCACTTTTACGCGCGATCTTATCTATCTCATCTATAAAAACGATTCCTCTCTGTGCTTTTTCAAGATTATAGTCGGCTGCTTGTAGAAGACGTGTCAAAATACTTTCAACATCCTCACCTACATAACCTGCTTCTGTAAGCACTGTAGCATCTACAATAGCAAGAGGCACATTAAGCATACGAGCAATTGTCTTTGCTATAAGTGTTTTACCAGTTCCTGTTTGTCCCACCATCACGATGTTACTCTTCTGGATCTCTATATCATCATCTGTCGCAGGCTGTAATAATCGCTTGTAGTGGTTGTATACCGCTACAGACATTACTCTTTTTGTAAATTCTTGACCTATAACGTACCCATCAAGAAACTCTTTAATTTCTTGTGGCTTTCTTAACTTAAGCTCTCCTTCAAGATCATTTGTAGCAACATCCTTAGACTCTTCTATCACAATACCATGTGCTTGCTCGATACATCTATCACAGATGTGCGCGTCAAGCCCAGCAATTAGTAAGCTAGTCTCTGGTTTTTTTCTACCACAAAATGAACATTCTAAATCTTCCTTTGCCATTTTATTTACTGTTTTGAGATATTATACGCTTTCGCGAAAGCATAAACCTCATTAGTCTCTCTTCAATATTTCATCTATCATACCATACTCAAGCGCTTTATCTGCCTTCATCCAGTAATCACGATCGCTATCGTTATATACCTTATCGTAATCCTGACCAGAATGCTTTGCGATAATATCGTAAAGTTCCTTTTTAAGTGTCAAGATTTCCTTTGCAGTAATCTCGATATCTGATGCTTGACCTTGTGCTCCACCCATAGGCTGGTGAATCATCACACGGCTATGTGGTAAACCACTACGCTTACCTTTTGCTCCTGCACAAAGTAATACAGCCCCCATAGATGCTGCCATACCTGTACAGATGGTAGCAACGTCTGGCTTGATAAACTGCATTGTATCATAAATACCTAGACCAGCATACACACTTCCTCCTGGAGAGTTGATGTAAATCTGAATATCCTTATTTGCATCTGTACTTTCTAAAAATAGTAACTGTGCCTGTACAATATTTGCAACCTGATCATTAATTCCTGTTCCCAAGAAAATGATGCGATCCATCATTAAACGAGAGAATACATCAAAGATAGCTATGTTCATCTGGCGCTCTTCAATGATATTAGGAGTAAGGCCTTGTGGCAACATACTCGTAATAATTTTATCGTAATAATTAGAGTTTACACCCTGATCTTTGATTGCAAAATCTTTAAATTCTTTTCCGTAATCCATATTTTTATAGCAATATATATTTTAAAAAAAAGCGTTTTACTAATACAAGTAAAACGCTTTAAAGATACTTATTATATAGGAAGTATTCTAATTGTAAACTTCCTTAACAAATTCGTCAAAGGTTACTTCCTTCTCCTTAAGTTTTACATTTTCTTTGAAAAATGCAAGCATTTTTACATTCATAAACTGCTCAGATAAGCGCTTTACTTCTTCTTGATTACCAAGTATACGTGCTGCGATATCTTCAAGTTCTTTATCTTCAGGGTTCATTTGACCATACTGCATCATTTGCCCTTTGATCATATCTTTTGCATAGTCTTTTAATTCTTCAAAAGTTACTTGAAGTTTATTATCTGTGACTACTTTCCCTTCTATAAGCTGCCATCTTAGACCTTTTTCAGAACGAGTAAACTCTTCTTTTGCCTCCTCATCTGTCATAGGCTTCTCACCACTAGATTTTATCCATCTAGCAAGAAAGTCTGAAGGAAGGTCAAACTTAGTTTCATCTATAAGACGCTCAGTAACGTCATTCATAAGTTGTTGATCGCTCTGTTGTACAAACTGGCGCTCACCATCTTCCTTAATCTTCTCTTTAAGCTCTGTTGTACTTTTTACAACATCCTTACCAAATAACTTATCAAAAAGCTCTTGATCAAGGTCTGCTTGCTCACGCTTATTTGTTTCGGCTAGTGTAAAGGTAACTTCTGCGTTCATTTCTTTAGCTTGATCTTCAGAGATCTTTAAAGCCGCCTGGTAAGTTCCTGGCTCAGAAAATAAACTTTTAGTTTTTAACGTAATTACATCACCAGGCTTTGCTCCTACTAATGCATCTACATTCTTCTTTCCTTTTACTTGCTCTATTTCAAAAGTCGCTTGGTTATCAATTCCCGCTTCTTCGTTTACAAAAGTACCAGTGATTTCACTATCCTTTGCTACTTCAGTTTGAGAAACTAGCGTACCGTATTGCTTTCTTATGGTAGTGACCTGGCTATCTACCATCTTGTCATCTACTTTGATTTTATAACTTGTAACGGCTTTCTTAGGAGTAAGATTTACATCAAACTTAGGAGCCATTCCTAATTCAAATTCAAAATTATAGTCGTCTGCATCCCAATCAAAACCTTCTTGATTTTTAGGAAGTGGATTACCTAACACATCTAGCTTTTCCTCCTGCAAAAACTTACCTAAAGCCTCTTGAAGTATTTTATTTACCTCATCAACTCTCACTGCTGTTCCATACTGCTTTTTAATCATTCCCATAGGGACATGACCTTTTCTAAAACCAGGAATATTTGCCGTTTTACGGTAGTTCTTAAGGATAGACTCTACTTTCTCGTTATAATCTTCTTTAACGATTTCTACCTTTACTACTGCGTTCAGGTCGTCTATTTGCTCTTTTGTAATATTCATTATGATGTAATTTTGAGGGCGCAAAAATACAATATTTTTACGAGTACAACAATCTTTTAAGATGTGCTTAACTAGCTCTTGCTGTCGTCTTTAATAAGTGAAAACAATATACTTTGAAAAATACTAAGCAAGATACTAAAGAGTAATGCCACCCAAATACCCCTCACCGAAAAGCCTCCTATAAAGTAATCTGCTATCAAGATTATGAAAGCATTGATGATAAAAAGGAACAATCCAAAGGTCAAAATCGTCACTGGCAATGTAAGTATGACTAGTATAGGTCTCACGATAAATTTAAGCAATGCTAGTATTATAGCGACAATAATCGCCGTCACAAAACCATCTACAGCAACACCTGGAAGCAGCTTCGAAAGCACTACTACCGCAACGGCTGTTAGTAAAATTTTGATTATAGATTTCATAAGATTGAGTTTTAAGGGTTACGCTTTCGCGAAAGCGCAAATTTACACATAAAAAAAGCGCCCTTTAAAAAGGCGCTTTTTACATATTATTAGTAAACGTATTCTAGTTTACATCATTGCTTATTGTTACCGTAGCATAGTCACCTATATCTACACCTGGAATCGTTGATCCATATGTATTATTAATGGCACTGATAACAGCGTTTGCAGTAAAAGCATAACCTCTAGGTGATGGATGTACTCCATCTAGTGAGAATGCACCTCCTGTCACAAATTGTGAAGAGAGAATACCACCACTAAAAGCAACACCACCGTTTGCTACATTTTGTAGCGCAGTTCTAGCATCTACATAAGCAAGTCCGTTGGCACTTGCTAGTGCCTGGATAGTTGCATTATATTGAGTTTGTGCTGCAGTTACTAATGCTTGCTCTTGCGTAGTAAGTACAAACTGATCTTGTAATGGTCTAGACACACCGTTAATAGCTAGTAAACCAGCTTGTTCAACAGGAAGACCTTGAGAAACTAAGAATCCTACATAAGCCTCATCTATTGTTCCTAAAACTCCAGCAGTTGTAAGTGGAATTAAATCATCATTTGTAGTTTGACGCAACTGAGATAATAATGCAGCTGTAATAGGATCTAAGTTAAAAGGCGCTCCTTGAACAATAGTTGAAATATCAGTTAAAGCTTCATCTTGAATAGTGATAAAGTTTGCTCCTGCACTAAAGTTAATTTGGCGAGCAGCAGCTTCTTCTGCTGTAATTACCCCAAAAGAAGCAAGTCCTGGCAATACTTGTGTGTTATAAGCTGCAAAACTAGCGTTAAGTGTTGCTGCCGTTTCCTCATCTAGCGGTATTGCTTGAGAAGGAACCGTTGTAAAGAAAGGAATAGAAGTTACATCTGGAATGTTTATCAATGCACCTTGTGCCCCCGTGCTTGTAAGTGCCGCAACCTCTTGAGAGTATACACTTGCAAATACGTTAGGATCTGTGATGTCATTAGGTCCATAAGTAGATGGATCTAAATTTCCTGCTTGATCTGCTCCTGCTCCACCTGATGTTGCAAAACCTAAGATGTCGTTGTTACCTATCCATAAAGAGAAAAAAGTAGGATTTGCAGCAACTGCTTCTGCCATAACTGTCGTATTTGCTGTACTAGCAAAACGAGCAAAATAAGGGTTTGCTTGACCTGTAGCTACTCCAGCAACATTACCATAACCCGGCGCTACAAGGTGAAAACTTTTTGCTCCTGGCACACCTACGTTATTAAATGGTCCAGCAACAATATTTGAAACCTCTGTAGTAGGAGTCCCTGCAAGACGTGCAGGTCCTGGGTTACCTTCTGCATCTGTAGCAAGTACAAAACGATTTTCTGTAATTTGCATACCTCCTAAAGTAAGTCCACCAAGGTTATCGCTTACTAGTGGTTGAGAGAAACCACCTCCTCCTGCAAGCGCAAACTGCTGCGCCATAATGTTAGGATAAGAGTTTTCTTGACCTGTGATGTACAAAGCTCCATCTGCAAAACCTGCAGTAAGAGAGTTTCCTACAGAAACGTAGCTTGAGAAATCAGCACTACCACTAGTGTAAAAATCCTGATTCTCTGTTATATCGTTGTCAAATTCTGGCTCACATGCAACGAGCCCAAGTGCAAGTGCCGGAAGTGCTATATAATTGAAATATTTTTTCATCAATGCTATTTTTATAATTTATAACTAAGACCTAAACCTGGTGCAAACGCACTTGATTTGTAAGTTCCTCCAAAAGGAACACGCTCTCCACCTTCTACATAAGAATCGTAAGAAGCATCAATTTCCTTAAATGTCAAGTAAAGGAAAGAAGCGTCAATCGCTAACTTATCTGTTACATTATAAGTAAATCCTCCTGTAAATCCGTAAGAATCGTTACGTGGAGTTTCTGGAGCAAAGAAACCATCTTGTACTGGAGACTCATCAAAGTAAACACCTCCACGAAGAACGAATTTTGAACTCACATCAAACTGAGCACCTAGACGGTAACTTGAAGCGTTCTTATAATTACGAGGGTTAATAGACTCTAGTGCAAGAGAACCATCTGTATTAAGGAACATAATATCTAATGCTTCATAAGCATCCCACTCTGCATAATTCCAATCAAAGTTAAGTGTCCACTTATCTGATGGCTTGTAAGAAACTCCTACTGTCCACTCAGCTGGTAATGGTAAAGTTGCAGTGAAGTCAAAAGTTCCGTTAGTAATAGGAGCAAGTGGAGAGTTAGGTACGTTTGAGAATACGGCATCACCATCTCCTTGCTCTACATCAATATCGATTCTAGACCTGTAGTTAACTCCAAAAGACCACTGATCATTAGGAGTAATTAAAGCTCCTACAGAAAAACCAAAAGCAGTTAGTCCTTGCGAGTCAAGCTCAACATTAGAACGATTACCATCAATATCTGTAAGGTTACGAGATAAATTACGATTAAAGTTAACCCCACCAATAGCTAGGATAGGTCCTCCTCCAATACTTAAATCTTCAAGTAATTTTACAGAAACTAAAGGCTGTACAAAAATAGCTGACAGATCAATACTATTAACAAGATGTGATCCAGACCAGTCTGTTGGGTACTCTACAGTACTTCCATAAGGAGTATATACAGCTAGACCTACTGCTAGTTTTTCACTCACGTTATAACTTGCATATAGATACAAAGGCGTTCCTGTAGGACTCTCTGTTTGTGAAGTCTGTCCAAACTCAGCGTTCTGGAACTTTACATCAGAGAATACACCAAAACCTCCTACGGCTATATTTAATTTTCCTTCTAGGTGAACTAAACCTCCTGGGTTAAAAAATGCAATCTCTGCATTATTAACCATTGCCACACCAGTGTGACCCATCGCTAGACCGCGTTGTCCTTGTAAACTTACTCGGTATCCACCGGCATACGTTACAGCACAAACGAGTAGTAGCACAACGACACTTAATACTTTTTTCATAATTTAATTTAAGGTTAAGGGAAATGTGTTATTCTTAAAAATCTACCCTCAAAAATACAGTATTTACAAGGGATTTATAGATTTATTATCAATTTACTATGCATACATAGTAAATTTGCTGAAACAATGTTATAAAAAAATTATCACTTCTTTATAAAAATCTTTAGGATTTTCTGCGTGAAGCCAATGTCCAGCATTTGAAATAGTGCTTAATTTTGCTTTCGCGAAAGCGTTATAAAGACCTTTTTCATCTTCATCAAGAATATAATTTGACTTATCTCCCCTTAAAAAAAGCACCTCTCCTTCGTATGAAGATCCCTCCGGAAGCGCCTTCCCTATTTGTTCTATGTTTTCTATAAGCGCCTTGAGATTCATTCTAAAACCTAGCACACCCTTTTCTTTCCAATAAAGATTCTTGAGCAAGAACATTCTAGTCCCGTCATCTGTAATATATTTTGAGAGAAAATCATCTGCTCCTGAACGACTTGTCATTGCTTGTGCGTCGTTTGACAATGCAGTTAATCCTTCAAGAATGATCTGGTGATGTTGTGGATATTCTTTTACACCTATATCTGCTATGATCAATTTCTTTACCATATCTGGATGGGTGGTAGCATAAAGCATAGCCACCTTACCTCCCATTGAGTGTCCAAGCAAATAGAATTCTTCTAGTCCATTTTCTACACAATAAGACTTGAGATCTTCTACCATTAACTTATAGCTAAAAGCATCACTATGGAAACTACGACCATGATTACGTTGATCTATAAGATGCACTTGAAAACCGTCTCCTGCAAATTGCTTTGCAAGCGTTTTCCAGTTATCACCCATTCCTAGAAAACCGTGTAATATTATGAGCGGCTCACCTTCTCCTATGATATTAGAATGCAACATAAACTATTGAAGTTTTTTGAGATAAGAAGCCACCACTGTTTCAAAACCTAGATATAAAGACTCCGCCATCAACGCATGACCTATAGACACCTCTAGTAAGTCTGGAATGCTATTATGAAAATATTCAATATTATCTAGTGACAAATCATGCCCAGCATTAATCCCAATTCCTAAATCACTTGCGTGAAATGCAGCAGCTATAAATGGTTTTATCGCTTCTTCCTTATTAAGCACATAACCATCTGCATACGACTCTGTATACAGCTCGATGCGGTCTGCGCCAGTTTCTTTAGCTCCTTCTACCATTTCTAGCACTGGATCTACAAAAATCGAGGTGCGTATTCCCGCATCTTTAAACTCTTGAATTACTTCTTGCAAGAAACTTTTGTGCTTTATAGTATCCCAGCCAGCATTACTTGTAATAGCATCTACAGCATCTGGAACTAGGGTAACTTGCGTAGGCTTAGTCTCGAGAACTAAGTCTATAAACTTCTGGATAGGATTTCCTTCTATATTAAACTCTGTAGTAACTACATCTACAAGATCTCTCGCATCTTGATACCTTATATGACGCTCATCTGGTCGAGGATGAATAGTTATTCCTTGAGCACCCATTTTCTCTAGGTCACTCGCTACTTTTAATAGATCTGGAACATTACCTCCTCTTGCGTTACGCAATGTGGCAACCTTATTTATGTTTACGCTTAATTTTGTCATAGCAATATGGTATTATTTGATATCACAAAAATACAAAGAGACCGCTGCTAGGCGGTTATTTTTTCATTATTTTGCAGTATGACGTTAACAGATTTCATTATAAATGATATTTCCCCAGTTTCTGAAAAGCAGAATATAGGAGAAGTACAGTCTATTTTTAGTCAAACTACCTACTCTCATGTTCCTATAGAAAGGGAAGGTGTATACGTAGGATCACTACCTGAAAATGACACTCATTGCCTAGATGCAGGTATTCCTATTAGCGAATACAGCCATGGGTATGAACAGTTTTTTGTGCGTTATGATACAAACTGGCTAGATGTACTCGAGACTTTTGCACGACACGGCTGCAATATGATGCCAGTGCTAGATGAAAAAAACACTTATCTAGGCTACTACGAGCTAGAAGACGTAATGAGCTTCTTTAACAGCACTCCTTTTATAAGTGAGCCAGGAAGTGTGGTAATTATAGAAAAAGGAATCCAAGATTACTCCTTTAGTGAGATAAGCCAGATTGTAGAGTCTAATGATGGGAAAATCTGGGGTATGTTTATCTCTAGAATAGAAAATGACGTTGCCGAAATTTCAGTAAAAATAGGCAGATCAAATTTTAATGATATTCTCGCAGCCTTTAGAAGATATAGCTATAATGTGGTGTCTAGTCACCATGAAGACACCTTTCTTACAGACTTAAGAGAGCGCTCTCAATACCTAGAAAAATACCTTAACATCTAATAAATTATGAAAATTGGTATTTACGGTCAGTTTTATCATAAAGAAGCGGGGCAATACATTCAGCAGCTTCTTGATATTCTTGACAAAAAACAGATAGAAGTCATTATAGAAAAGAATTTTCTCAAACTCATACATGAGAATGACACTATTGAAAAAGACTATAATCACTTCTCCACCTTCAAAGAATTAGACAACAGTTATGACCTCTTTGTGAGCATAGGTGGCGATGGAACCATCCTCAAGACGGTAACCTACGTAAGAGATCTTAACATCCCTATAGTAGGAATAAATACTGGGCGACTAGGTTTTCTTGCAACCATTAAGAAAAATGAAATTGAATCCTCTATTGATAAAATATTAACTGGAAAATACAGCATCTCTAAAAGGAGCTTGTTGCAGATTACAACTAGCAAAGCCTCAGAAGAAATAGGAGAGCTTAACTTTGCTCTTAACGAGATTGCTGTGAGTAGAAAAAATACTACTTCCATGATTTCGGTGAAGACTAAGCTCGATGGTGAAGACTTAACAAACTACTGGGCAGATGGACTTATTGTTGCCACTCCTACAGGCTCCACTGGATACTCGCTTAGCTGCGGTGGCCCGGTAATCACGCCGCACACCTCAAGCCTTATACTCACACCTATAGCTCCGCATAACTTAAACGCACGACCACTAGTAATCCCTGATAACACAGTGATAGAACTTAGCGTTTCAGGAAGAGAAGAGCAACATTTGATTTCGCTGGATTCCCGCATAGCAACCCTAGGTAATGAGACTATTATCACTTTGCAAAAGGCACCATTTCAAATAAGCCTCATACGTTTAGAAGGAGATAGTTTTTTAAAAACACTTCGTCGCAAGCTCCTTTGGGGAGAGGATAAAAGAAACTAGACAATATTTATGCATTTAATGTGTTTTCTGTAAGGGTTACCAGCATGTATTTGAGTCCGCTTTCGCGAAAGCGTAAACTAACCCACAGCATCTTAGCAATCCCTAATTGCTAGTACCAACACAGAATTGTTATATTTGCAAACTTTTAACACCATATGAAGTACCTGACGATTTTATTGATCGCCATTTTTTGGAATACTGAAACGCAAGCTCAGACTTATGAAATAGGAGGGTTTATAGGCGGATCTAATGTTGTAAGTGACATAGGCTCTACTAGCTACTTTTCTCCTAACAAGCCTGTTTTTGGAGCTATTTTGAAGTGGAATAGAAGTTCAAGACATTCCTTTAGATTTACAGCCCTATTTACAGAGCTAGAAGGAAATGACGAGGATAGTCATGAGGCAAGAAGACAAAGTAGAGGATTATCCTTTACTAATAGTCTTCAGGAAATTTCATTAGGATTGGAGTATACGTTTTGGGAATTTGACATGTTTAAAGATCGTAATGCAAACGCACCGTATTTATATACTGGTCTTACTGTTTTTAATCAAGAAAACATATCAAACATAGATGGTGTGACAGCAAGTGGAAACGCACTAGATGTAGCGATTCCAATTGTATTAGGATATAAAGTAGCAGTAAATAGTGCAATGGTCATAGCCTTAGAAGGTGGTGCTCGTTATACATTTACAGATAATATAGATGGCAGCGATCCAGCAGGAGAAGAGGCTTTAAGTTTAGGAAATAAAAATAATAATGATTGGTATGTATTTACGGGACTGACCGTGAGTTTTACCTTTGGCCGCAGACCTTGTTACTGCGGATTTTAAGAATATAATGGACGTACTTGCCCAGATTAATAAAGAAAAATTGCCCCAGCATATCGCCATTATTATGGATGGTAATGGTAGATGGGCAAAAAAACAAGGCCTTCTTAGAGCTGTAGGTCACAAGAAAGGATCAAAAGCAGTAAGAGAAGCCGTGGAAGCCGCAGCCGAACTTGGCGTGCCTTACCTCACCCTTTATGCTTTTTCTACAGAAAACTGGAATCGCCCTAAGGCAGAAGTAGATACTCTCATGAACCTGCTTGTATCTTCTTTAAAGAAGGAAATCTCAACCTTACAAGACAATGATGTTTCCCTTAACACCATTGGAAACACTAGCTCTTTACCTAAAAAGGCGCAAAGAGAACTTGATGAGGTTATAGAAAAAACAAAGAACAATAAAAGGCTTAAACTCACACTTGCATTGAGTTATGGCAGCAGAGAAGAACTAATAAAAACTGTCAAAGAAATAAGCGATAAAGTTAAAAATAACCTAATTTCGCCAGCTGAAATAGATGAATCTTGTATAAATGAGCATCTTTACACCCATGACATGCCGGATGTAGATTTGTTAATACGTACAAGTGGAGAGCAACGAATTAGTAATTTTTTGTTGTGGCAGATAGCCTATGCTGAGTTTTATTTTACAGAAATACTGTGGCCAGATTTTAGAAAGGAACATTTACATGACGCTATTTACAATTATCAGAAAAGAGAACGAAGATTTGGAAAGACAAGTGAACAAATTAAATAGTGCATCTACTTTTTCAAAAGTGACAAGCAAATGGATGATTTTTTTAGCCCTTTTGAGCTTCACTTTTGCACAAGCGCAAAGACAATTACCGTTAGATCCCGAAGTTAAATATGAAATTGCAGACATCAAAGTAAGTGGGGTTTCTACTTATAATGAGAACACTGTAATTGCATTTACAGGACTGCGAGTGGGAGAACGTATCTTTCTACCTGGGCAAAAGATTACAGATGTAATCAAAAAACTATGGGGACTAGAACTCTTTTCAGACATTAACTTATATGTTACTGCAGTTAATGGAGACAAGGTAGATTTACAATTAGACATCAAAGAAGTTCCAGAACTTAATGAAGTTAGATTTAAAGGAATCAAACAGAAAAAAGGAGCCAACTTCATCAAAGACAATGGTCTTAATAAAGGCGCAAAGGTTACAGAAAACCTAGAGACAACAGCCAAGAATTATATCGAGAATACTTACAAAAAGAAAGGATATCTCAACTCAAAAGTTTTTATCAACACTGTTCCTACCGTAGATAGTATAGGTGCAAACAAAGTCAATATGACTGTAAATATTGATAAGGGGGAGCGTGTAAAAATAGCTGATATCAATATTATAGGACGTGAGAAGCTCAAAGAAGGAACTCTCTTAGGCTCTATGAAAAGCACTAAAGAAAAGAAAATCTGGCGCGTATGGAAGCGATCTAAATTCATAAAAGCAGATTACGAAGAAGATAAAGTTTCACTTATTAATAAGTACAAAGAAAAAGGATACCGTGACGCACGAATTGTTTCTGATACTATCATCAAGAATAACGAGAAGAGTATTACGATAGAAATGAACGTAGAGGAAGGTAATAGGTACTACATAGGTGATATTGATTTTATAGGAAACTCTGTGTATACAGATGAACAATTAAGCCGTCAACTAGGCCTTTTTAAAGGAGATGTCTATAATGGAGTTCTCTTAAAAGAACGTATTCAAGACGACACAGATCCAGATTCAGACAACATCGCAAACCTTTACCAAAATAGTGGCTACCTCTTCTCAAATATTAATGCAGTAGAAACAAGTGTTCAAAACGACACTATTGATTTTGAAGTTCGTATTTCAGAAGGAAAACTCGCTTATTTCAATAAAGTAACTGTAAAAGGTAACGACAAAACTAAGGATAAGGTAATCTATAGAGAATTACTTACAAAACCTGGGCAACGTTATAGTAAAGCTGCCGTAGTTGGAACTATTAGAGAACTTGGTCAACTAGGATTTTTTGATGCACAACAGCTAACGCCTAATTTTGATAATTTTGATGCTGTAGGAGGTACTGTAGACTTAGAATATAATGTTGTAGAGCAAGGTGCCAGCCAGATAGAGCTTCAAGGAGGTTTTGGTGGTGGTGGTTTTGTAGGAACGCTAGGTCTTTCTTTCAACAACTTCTCTATCCAGAACATATTCAATAAAGACGCATACAAACCTCTTCCTATGGGAGATGGTCAGAAATTCTCTTTGAGAGCGCAAGCAAGTCAGTTTTTCCAAACGTATAGTGCTTCACTTACAGACCCATGGTTTGGTGGGAAACAACCAGTACAATTTTCTACATCTTTTTCACATACGATTCAATATCTCTTTACCGGAGTAAACAGTGGTAATGCTAGCGATCGTGTAGACAGGGATAGAAAGTTTTTAATCACAGGTGGTTCTGTTGGACTCTCAAAACGCCTTTTATGGCCAGATCGCAACTTTAGCTTGTCACACGCTATCAGTTTTCAGCACTTTGATTTGCAAAACTACAACACAGGACTATTTACCTTTGGTGATGGATCATCAGAAAACTTAGCGTATACAGTAGGTTTAAGTAGAAGAGAAGTATTTGGTGGACTTATATTTCCTACTGGTGGATCAGACATAAGCGTTACGGCAAAACTTACACTTCCTTACTCAGCCTGGAACGGTGTGGATTATAAAGGCTTAGCTGTAGAGCGTGACGAAGCACTAGCTGATGGCGTTAGCAGTACAGGTAAAACCGTAGGAGAAATAGATCAAGAGCGTTTTAACTGGCTAGAATACTACAAGGTGAAATTTGATGGTAAGTGGTATACTCCGCTAGTTGGTAAATTTGTCCTACAAACTGGGATTGAATTTGGATGGCTTGGAGCTTATAATCAGGACAGAGGCGTACCGCCATTTGAACGTTTCTTCTTAGGAGGAGATGGTCTAGGTGGCTTCTCACTTGATGGTAGAGAGATTGTACGACTTAGAGGCTACCCTAACCAAGCGGTAACTCCTATTGATAGAGGAACTGCGCTTTCTAGCACGGATCAAGCAAATGATGGAGCGACTATCTACAATAAATTCAGTCTAGAACTTCGCTACCCTATCTCGTTTAATCCACAAGCTACTATTTATGCATTAACTTTTGCAGAAGCTGGATCATCTTATGACAATTTTAGAGACTATAACCCGTTTCAATTGAATAGATCTGCTGGAGCAGGAATTCGTATATTTATGCCAGCCTTTGGTTTATTAGGATTGGATTTTGGATATGGATTCGACCCAATTCCTGGTACTGTAGGAGCAAATGGATGGGAGACACACTTCATTATTGGTCAGCAGTTCTAATTTTTGGCACGATTATTTCTAATGCAATTCTGAACTTATGAAGACACATGTTTTTCTCTTACTAATCGCAACAATGTTGTTATCTACTTCACTAGAAGCTCAAAGAGCTAGTGGTGTGCGTATAGGATACATTGATATGGATTATATTCTTGAAAATGTTCCTGAATACCAAGAAGCATCTACACAGCTAGATAATAAGGTAGGGAAATGGAAAGGTGAGATCGAAACTAAACTTGAAGAGGTTGCTGCAATGAAAAAGCAACTGGATAATGAAAGAGCATTACTCACAAAAGAGCTTATAGAAGAACGTGATGAGGAAATCACTTTTGAAAGAGATCAAATATTAGAATACCAGCAAAAACGTTTTGGACCAGGTGGAGATTTAGCCATCCAGAGAAGACAACTTGTTGAGCCTGTACAGGACCAGGTATTTAACGCTGTTCAAGAAATATCTGCAGCAAAGAAGTTTGACCTTGTCTTTGATAAATCATCAGACTTAATGATGCTGTATACGGCAGACAGACTTAATATAAGTGACCAAGTCCTTAGAAGTATTACTAGAGCTGCAAAACGTAATCAAATCAATAGTAAGAAGGACGAGAGAGATTTTGACATCGATGAGGCAAAAACAGTAGAGCAAGATAAAGCCAGTCAAGAAAGACAACGAGCAATAGACGCAAAGACTGCCGAACGTGATGCAGCACTTGAAGCCCGTAATAAAGATAGAGAAACGCAAAAAGCAGAACGTCAAGCGGCCTTTCAAGAAAGAAGAAGGTTATTACTTGAAGAACGCCAGCGTAAGAAAGATTCTATACAAGCTGTACGTGAAGCAAAAACCACAACATCTAGCGGAAGAGGCACGCCAACATTAGGCACGGATCCTGCAAATGCTAAAGCAGCCAAAGAAGCTGCAATTGCAGATAGAAAAAGAAAAAAAGATTCTATTATTGCTGTAAGAAAGGCAAAAAGAGATTCAATTTTAGAAGCAAGGAAAAAGAAAACTACGCCTCCAGCACAAAATGGAAATGACGGAGACGGTAGATAACCCTTATTAATTATTACACTTAACTCAAATTAGATTAAAATGAAACAGTTTACAAAAGTATTAGCAGCAATTGCACTTATCGTAGGAATGAGTAGCGCTATGCAAGCACAAAGCAAAGTTGCACACATTAACTCACAGTCTCTTGTAGAAGCTATGCCTACCTATAAGAACGCAATGTCTGAGCTTGAAAAGCTACAGAAATCATATGACACAGAAATATCTGCAATGGGTGCAGAGCTTCAAAAAACATACGAGCGTTATAACCGTGAGGCAGAAACTCAAACTGATGAGGAGAACGGAAGACGTATGCAAGAAGTTCAAGAAACACGTACTAACATTGCAAAGTACCAGCAAACTGCATTACAGACACTTCAAACTAAGGAACAAGAATTGATCAAGCCTATTATCGAAAAAGCAAGATTAGCTATTCAAAAAGTTGCTAGAGCAAAAGGTTTTGAATTCGTACTTGATTCTACACCTGGAGCTGCAGGAGTTATCATGGCAGATGGTTATGATTTAATGCCAGACGCAAAAGCTTCTTTAGGAATATAATTTTAAAATATTCTTTCGCTTAAGCGAAAACAAATATTAAAAACTGCCCTTTTTAGAGGGCAGTTTTTTATTTTAGATACATGCAAAATAAAGGTAACATTGGACTTTTTGATAGTGGTATAGGCGGCACTTCGATCTGGAAAGAGGTAGTCACACACCTACCATATGAAAACACCATATACCTAGCCGATAGTAAGCATGCTCCTTACGGTGCAAAATCAAAAGAGGAAATAATTGCGTTATCTATAAAAAACACAGAAAAGCTTATACAACTAGGCGCAAAAATTATTGTTGTTGCTTGTAATACCGCAACCACAAACGCCATTGATTACCTCAGGAAAATTTATGACATCCCATTCATAGGTATTGAACCAGCTATCAAGCCTGCAGCACTCAATTCTAAAAATAAGACCATTGGTATTCTAGCGACCAAGGGAACGCTAAACAGCAGCCTGTTTCAAGATACTTCAGAGAAGTGGACAAAGGGAACTAAAGTTATAGAAGTGATAGGAGAAGGCCTTGTACCGCTTATAGAAAAGGGAGATCTTGAGAGTACGGTTTTAAAAAAACTTCTTAAGTCATATGTAGACCCAATGATCGCCCAAGAAATAGATTATCTCGTTTTAGGATGTAGTCACTATCCATACCTCATCCCACTTCTAACTGAGTTATTACCTCAAGAGGTAACTATCATAGATTCTGGATTAGCCGTTGCTCGCCAGACTAAGTCTGTTCTTACTGAAATAAAAGCCTGCAATACTGCAACGACTGGAAATCATCAATTATTTACAAATGGGGATCCCCGTATTTTAGAAAAAGTATTAGTACGCTTTCGCGAAAGCGTAACCCCTCCACTTGATATCACTATCAAGAAACTTGATTTTTAGCTTACCTAATTATTGAAAATAGGTCAGTAAGTTTGCTTTTTGACTAGCAGAAACCATTACCTCTTTCCCACTACTCAACACGACGCTTCCTCCTTTACCCTTTTTGTAGGCGGTGATTTCGTTTACGTTCACTAAATATGATTTATGAACACGTGCAAATCCAAAATCTGTAAGCGCATCTTGAAAAAATTTAAGTGTTTTACTTACCAATTTCTTCTCGTCATTTTTTAGAAAAATCTCTGTGTAGTTATCATCTGCTTTGCAATATAAAATATCTTGTGCAGATAGCACTTCAAAACCATCTTGTACTGGAATAGTGATTTTACCTTGCTTGTCAATGGTATGTGCAGTGAGCACTTTACTATCTAAAGCATTTTCTTTTATCTTTACCTCGCTCACATAATCTACCGCTTTAATTAGCTCATCTATAGAAACCGGCTTTAGTAGATAGTAAGATGCGTGTGTGTTAAGCGCATCCATGGCATACTGATTATATGCTGTCACAAAAACCGTCTCAAAACTACGGTCGCCTACTTGCTCCAGTAAATCAAAAGCGTTGCCCTTAGGCATTTCTACATCTAGAAAAACCAAGTCAAGCTCATGGTTTCTTATGAGTACCAACGCTTCATCAACATTTGCTGCCTCACCTACGATGTCAACTTTAGGACAGTACTTAGTGAGATAGTTACGCAAGATCTCTCTACTAGTTTCTTCGTCTTCTACTATAATGGTTTTGAGTTTCATGTATTATACTTTTTTAAGCGTGAGCGTCACCTTTGTTCCTTCTCCAGTATCAAAAACATCAGAAACCGCGACAGCAATACGATCACCGTACATCTCATTGAGAATAGCAATTCGCTTTTTAATGTTTCCCATTCCCTTAGATTTTTGTTTCTTTTGATTCTCAGTCTTTAATGCTTTACTACGAGTACGTCCTACCCCATCATCTGATACTGTTATTATTGCTGTATTCTCATCTTTCTGATCAAAACTAATGCGCAGCATACCTTTCTCTTCTTTGTAGCGCATTCCATGCCACACAGCGTTTTCTACATAAGGCTGCAATAACATAGGTGGAATCATAAAGGAGCTTACATCTAGCGCTTCATCTACCTCAATCTCATAATCAAAGCGATCTTTGAATCTAAAATGCTCTAGCATAGTGTACCTCTTGATAAGGTCTATCTCACTAGACAGAGGTATAAAATCTTCCTCACTATTCTCTAGCACGGCTCTCATGAGAATAGAAAAATCTGAAAGATATTTATTGGCAGTACGTTCATCATTAGTTGCTATGAAGCTATTAACCGAATTCAATGCATTAAAAATAAAATGCGGATTCATTTGTGATCGCAAACTTTTGAGAGCAAGTAGGTTATTTGCGTATTGCTGCTTCTTACTACTTCTATACATAGAGAATGCAGTAAGCAGCAATAATGCCGTAACCAGTATGAGAGATCCAATGATTACTTTCTGCCTAGTATCTCTAGCCTCTACAAGTTCTTGTTCTTGGAAAGCAAGCTGATATCGACTCTCATTAAGTTGTCTGTCTTTTTCAAGACTAATAATTCTATTCTGCTTTTCGGTAATATCCTTTGCAAAGCGCGTTGCTTGGGAGATTTCTTGCTCTTTGCGGCTATAACTAAGGTCTACAATATTTTTATATGCCTCATAAGCTTCCTTGGCTTTATCGATATCACCTTTATCGCGGTATACCTCAGAGAGTCTACGTCTTGCATTTTTCTCGACTATGAGGTCTTCCTTATCACGTGCTTCTTCTATACTCTTCTCTAAAAAAGGAATAGACTCTTCATATTTATTCTGTGCTGCTAGCGCAAATCCTATTTTATAGTTTTGCTTTTGTACTGTTATCACATCATCATTAGCTATAGAATCTGGTGCAACAAGATTCATATCTTCTATTGCGGATTTACGTAGTTCAATCTCTGCGTCATAAGATTTATTCCTACTATAATAATCTGCTACTTTTGTCTTTGCTCTTACAGCAGACTCTGTTTTTTCGATATTAGATAACTCGGCAGCCTTAGAGTAATTTAGAGCAGCCGCTTGCGGTGCTCCTTGTTGATCATAAGCATCACCTATTTTGGTATTTAGTCTTGCTGCGTCTGATGGCTTTTGAAGTTGGGTGACTTTTTTCTCCACTTCTTCATAATTTGTAATAGAAGTTACGTAATCTCCAGTTGCAACATAAGCATCACCTAGCCCCTCTTTTACAGTTATTTGTTGTGTTGCAGTAAGTTTCTTCTCTGCAAGCTTCGTGTATAGCCTTATAGACTCTTGATAATTCTTATTGTCATAATATGCCTGAGCAAGCGCAATTTCTACTGCAATACTCGGCTCATTTTTAATACTCAACTTATAATTAGTCACCGCAAGATCGTACTGCTTCCAGTGTCTATAAATATCTCCCAGTAACTTGAAACTTCTAGCTCTTTCACTTGTGGTAATAGTAGGGACAGAAAGTGCTTTTGCAACATTATCAACACCAGCTGCGGCATTTGATTTGTAAACTAACGTTGCTTGATTAATAAGTGAGTTAAAAGTAATAGGAGGAGCTTGAACATCTAAAACCTCATCAAACTCAACCATTTTTTCTATAGGTCTCACCTCTAATTTTATGCGTTGTTGATCTTTAATCGTGTAAAAGACCGTCTCAAAATCTTCACTACGTATCACAAGCTCATCACCTACTTTGGCAGCTATTCTAAACTCACCATCACTCCCTGAAGTGGTGTAAGCTCCACCAGTGACCTCTACATTTGCTTTGGCAACAGGTTTCATATACTCATTATCAAGTATACTTCCCTTCAATATAAAAACTCTATTAGTGCTCCTACTAACCGCCTCGCGTTCCTGTTGCGCAAGAACTGTGTACGTCCCCAGCAAAAGAATAAGTATTAATAATATGTGATTTCTTGTTTTCATTGTAGTCAAACTTACTCTAAAAAAGTAGCATCTTAAAATCGTAAAAAATGCAAACACGCATATTTTCATGGTTTTACACATAAAAACGTTCCTTTCACTAAGCGCACAGGGTTGTTCACTCATTCATATGTTCTGTTTCCTCATTCTATCTAAAATTTGACTTTTGATAATAGTAATTTTGAATTCTATTCATCATAAAAATCAGCAAATGAAAACTCTTTTTATTCTAGCAATGACACTTGCATTACACAGCGGACTCTTAGCCACAAATGGAAATGTGAATGGGCACGCTTTCGCGAAAGCGGAAAAAAATCACGCCTCATCATTAAAAAAAGATCCCGTACAAAATACCATCAAAGTAGCACTACTCTTAGACACTTCTAATAGTATGGATGGGTTGATTGATCAAGCTAGAGCACAATTGTGGGAGCTAGTCAACGAACTAGCCGAAGCCAAATGCGGAAATGAAAGTCGTCCAGCTCTTAAAATTGCTCTTTATGAATATGGGAATGACAGGCTCAATGCAAGAGAAGGATATATACGTATGGTGAGTGCTTTTAGTACAGATCTGGATGAAATCTCTAAAAACCTCTTTTCTCTCACAACAAATGGAGGAAACGAATATTGCGGTAATGTGATTCAAAATTCGCTCAATCAATTAGAGTGGGGTAAAAACAAAAACGATCTCAACCTTATTTTTATAGCTGGTAATGAACCTTTTGATCAAGGACCAGTGCGTTACCAAGATGCTGCCAGCAATGCCTGCGGAAAGGATGTCACTATAAACACAATTTTTTGTGGTGATTATAATGAAGGGCTCAACACAAATTGGAAAGATGGCGCATCACTTACTCAAGGAGATTACATAGCAATAAATAGTGATCGCGCTACTGTACACGTACCATCACCATATGACGATAAGATCTTACAAAAGAATGAAGAGCTTAACAAAACCTATGTAGGATATGGAAATCTCGCCTCATCTAAGCTTGCTCTGCAAAGTAGTCAAGACAGCAATGCACAATCTTATGGTAATGCAAATGCTGTAAAAAGAGCAGTGAGCAAAAGCTCTAGATTATATAAAAATACTAGCTGGGACCTTGTAGATGCCATGGAAGAAAATGAAGAAATCATAGTAGAGCTCAAAGAAACTAGTCTCCCTCAAGAACTCAAAGGGAAAACCGAACAGGAAATAAAAAAGTACGTTTCTAAGAAAAAAGAGCAACGCATGGCAATACAACAAGAAATTGCTGATCTTAATGCAAAACGTAAAGAGTTTCTTGAATCTAAAACCAATGCTAAAGACAATGAACTTCGCAACGCACTAGTGGATGCCATAAAAAAACAAGGTCGATTAAAAAATTACAGCTGGGAATAACCAATTCAACTATTTAACTACAAACATCTTGCATATGTGGTTAAATGCAAGATGTTTTACTTTATGATATCCTTAACGTCTATACAAAAACCTCTCACCGTATAACTAAGAAGTAAACACTAAACTAAACACTTATGATTATTTCAAGAGTTACAAAGAATACCCTACTTATTGCAATGACTGCTGGAGCACTTACATCTTGCGTCTCAAAAAAGAAATACACTCAGCTTCAATCTGAGTATGACACTACAAAAGTTACTTTGACTAAAACTAAAGTTGAAAAAGAGGAAATAGAAGCAAAATATGCAGCTATTGAGCAACGTGTGGATGATTACAATACTAAAATCAATTCTCTACGTGATACTAACGTTGATTTGCAAGCTTCTAACGATGCTAAATTTGAGATTACTACAAATGGTACCGTAATGTCAGAAAACACAAAGCAGAAGTTAAGAGCAGCACTCGCAAATGTAGATCCAAGTGAGCTTGCTCAAGCACAAACACTAGAAGACTCTATGAACCTTGCAGTTTCTCATAAACTTAAACGTAACCTTGATAAAGATATTTATGGAGCAAATGCCCTTGATGATATTAACATTGATATAGATGATACTGTAGTACAGATTTCTATTTCAGATAAAATGCTATTTCGCTCTGGGAGTTATAGAGTAAGCAAGGAAGCAGATGCTCTTTTGAGACGTATTGCTGCCGTTGTAAATTCTGAACCAGCTGTAGAAGTAATGGTAGAAGGTCACACAGATAGTCGTACTGTAAAGAAAGGCTCATACCTCAAGGATAACTGGGATCTAAGTGTACAACGTGCTACAGCAATCGTACGTGAGCTGCAAACTAAGCACAATGTAGATCCATCAAAACTAATTGCTTCTGGACGTAGTAGCTATGTTCCTTTAGTAGAAAATGATAGTAAAGAGAATATGTCAAGAAATAGAAGAACTAGAATTTTAATTCTACCTAATCTAGATAAATTTCTAGCACTCATGGCTTCTAATGAATAAGAGATATAACCTCATATAATTATAAAACTAAAAATCCCTCGCCATGACTGGCGAGGGATTTTTTCATATTTTAAACTAGATATCTAACCGAATGCTAGTTGATAGCTGGACAGTTACAATCATAAGGTTCTTTATTTTTACCAAGGTTGATACCCAACGTAATTTGGTGAAAACCACCGTTAGTTAACACTACTGAGTTGCTTTGATATGAATACGTATATCCAAACATAAAACGATCATACATACCTCCTACAAATGGTGTTACATACTGAAGTTTTTGAGTGTCTACAGATTCTCCATTAGTAGTAAACTCTGCTCCGTCAAAACTTCTTCTATAAGAAAGACCTCCCCATAATCTACCCCAGTCTGTTTTATAATATGCCTTACCGTTTACATCTATTGTAGCTTCGCCTGTACTATCTGTAGCTTGAAACATTACAGATGGCTCAAAACTCCATTCAGAATAATTAGGAGAAATTGTATACGCCATAGATATTAAATAGCGACGCTGGTTGTTAGGCTCAAAATCTTCACTGAAAATATCACGCTTTACTGGAATGGCATTCTTAACAGTAAAATGTGTAGAGAAATTTAAAAAATTATAAGACATTCCAAAGTCTATATTTAAATAAGAATCACTCTGCTCTATCCCAGCTATAATAGGATCAAAATCTGTAAGGTCAAAATTAGTTTCATCAAGCTTACCTTGAATAATTCCTGCACTTATCCCAAAAGAAAGCTGATTTAAATCTACATAGTTACGCCCTAACATTAAGTGATATGCAAAAGTAGCGTACACCCCTTGTTGAGAAAAATAGCCATTACTATCATTAAAGAGAACACCACCTATTCCTATATTATCTCCTATTCTACCATTTAAACTTACTGTTTGAAGTGCTGGAGCATCATCTACTCCTGCCCATTGTGATCTAGCTGTCCCTCTTAACTTTGTAGTTTGAGAAGCTCCTGCCATTGATGGGTGAAGTAGATATAAATTATCCTGTAAATAATCAAGATATACTGGAATACCTTCTTGCGCCATCGCAAATTGTGCAAAAAACAATGCTATTAGAAAGTAGGATTTCTTTAAACTCATGGACTTTTCTTTTTCTATACGGCTACAAATCGAAGATATTATGACCCTTACGACTGTATACTTTAAACTTGAGTAAAATCTATAAAAGACAATACTTCCATAGCTCTCAAATATAGGACTTTTTACAATACATCACGCTATATAACTCCCCAACTACGATGTAGATACCCTCAATATTAACTAGTACACGCAAATATATGACACGTATGATAACAGACTTAAAGAGTAAATATTCATAAAGCCATTACCCATACTTTATATACCAAGTACGCTCCATCTTCCATACCTTTGTAAAAAAATTATCAATGTCAACATATAGTATATCTGTAGAAGGAACTTCTAACCCTGCTATTAAAAAATTTCAGGCAGATCAGTTTCTAGTTAATCATAACAGCTACGAATTTAAAAATATAGATGAAGCTGCAAATTCGCCGCTTGCTCAACAGTTATTTTATCTTCCATTTGTAAAGACAGTGTATATTACTCAAAACTTTGTTGCTATAGAAAAGTACAACATTGTAGAGTGGATAGATGTACAACAAGAAGTTGCAAATCAAATAGAAGACTATCTTAATGATAATGGACTTGTTATCATAGAAGATGTTGCTGCAAAAAAAATACCAGTAACAGTTTATGCAGAGTCTACACCTAATCCATCAACACTTAAGTTTGTTGCAAACAAGAAGCTTGTAACTACGGCTTTTGAATTTAAAAGTATAGATGACACTGCAAATGCTCCTATGGCAAAGGCTTTATTTCACCTTCCTTATGTAAAGGAAGTCTTCTTTGATGAAAATTATATTTCTGTTCAAAAATATGATGTTGCAGAGTGGGATGAAGTCGTAACTGAAACAAGAGAGTTTATACGTGATTACATCCAAGATGGAAAAGAAATTGTAACAGCAGCTCAACTTAAAACGCCACAGCAAGCAGAAGCGATTGCCGAAGAAAAGTTTGAGACTTTAGACGATATTTCTAAGGAAATAGTAAATATTATTGAAGAGTATGTAAAGCCAGCAGTTGCAAGTGATGGTGGTAACATCATGTTCAAAAACTACGATCCAAAAACACAGAACGTTTCTGTAATTCTACAGGGAGCTTGTAGCGGATGTCCTTCAAGTACATTCACACTTAAAAATGGTATTGAAAACATGCTTAAGCAAATGTTACCTGGAAAAATAAATATGGTAGAAGCTATCAACGGATAATTATCTTCTATTACTACTAAGTGAAAATGCCCTTTACATCATAAATGTAAAGGGCATTTTATTTATTCTCAATTAGTAGTCTCAACCACTAATTCAATTACTATTTAAAAGCATTTTCACCTGTTATATCTAAACCGGTTATAAGAAGGTGAATATCATGTGTTCCTTCATAAGTGATTACACTCTCAAGATTCATCATATGGCGCATGATGCTGTATTCTCCAGTAATCCCCATACCACCTAGGATCTGACGTGCTTCGCGAGCAATTTTTATTGCCATATCAACATTGTTACGTTTTGCCATTGAGATTTGAGCAGAGGTTGCTCTATCCTCATTTTTAAGCTGCCCTAATCTTAGTGCAAGCAACTGTGCTTTTGTAATCTCTGTAATCATCTCTGCAAGCTTCTTTTGTTGCAATTGGAATGCAGCAATAGGCTTCCCAAACTGGATACGCTCTTTTGCATAACGCAATGCAGTATCATAACAATCCATTGCAGCACCTATAGCTCCCCAAGCAATACCATAACGAGCCGAATCAAGACAACCTAATGGCGCTCCTAATCCAGATTTATTAGGCAATAAATTTTCTTTAGGGACTTTTACATCTTGAAAGATCAATTCTCCTGTTGCACTTGCTCTAAGCGACCACTTATTATGAGTTTCTGGAGTAGAAAATCCTTCCATTCCTCTTTCTACAATAAGTCCGTGTATGCGTCCTTCTTCATTCTTTGCCCATACTACAGCCACATCGCAAAAAGGACTGTTTGAAATCCATAATTTGGCTCCATTAAGAAGATAATGGTCTCCCATATCTTTAAAATTTGTGACCATCCCACTAGGATTAGACCCGTGATCTGGTTCTGTAAGTCCAAAGGAACCCATAAACTCACCAGAAGCAAGTTTAGGCAAGAACTTGTTGCGTTGCTCCTCAGATCCATATTTCCATATAGGATACATTACTAGGGATGATTGTACAGATGCAGTAGATCGCACTCCAGAATCACCACGCTCTATTTCTTGCATGATAAGACCATAAGAAATTTGATCTAAGCCAGCACCACCATATTGTTCAGGAATATAAGGACCAAAAGCTCCTATCTCTGCAAGTCCAGGGATGATTGATTTTGGGAATTTTGCATCTTGTGCAGCTTGTTCTATTATAGGAGAAACGTCTCGCTTAACCCAAGCACGCGCAGCATCTCGTATTAACTTATGTTCTTCTGTTAAAAGGTCGTCTAGATTGTAATAATCAGGAGCTTCAAAAAGATCTGGTCTCATAGCATTTATTTTAGCGTAGTAAAAGTAACGAAAACGTTTTCACTGCCCAAAATTCCTACTACATTTTGAGGTAGAAGTCTTTAACTAGAGAAATATAGTCATCTGTATAATCGTGACGTTTATGCTCTATAGTAAGCTCTTTGGTTTTTGGTTCGCTTTCGCGAAAGCGGAATTCCATCAAACTCCTTTTAATAGGCGAAGTTGGGTTACCCTTTACTCGTGTAATTCTAGATGGGAATAAACCAGCACGAGAGCATAACAATATAAAGTCATCCTCCCTTTCATGAGGAATAATCACACTAAACGCCCCATCTTCTGATAGTAACTTTGCCACGGCACCTACGAGTAATTCAAAAGGCATTGACTCTTCTAAGCGTGCTTGTTCTCTAGCTTCTATTGCCGCACCATCCTTAGTAGATCGTGAACGCTGCAATGCTGTGGACTCATCATTGAGCGTCTCCATATAAAAAGGTGGATTGCACACAATGAGGTCGTACTCATCATCTATCTCTGCGGCAAATTCGTATAAATGCGCATGGTAACAAAAGAGTCTGTCTCCCCAAACGCTATTTTCAAAGTTTTCGGTAGCCTGCTCATAGGCATTATCATCTAGCTCTACAGCGTCTACAGTCATAGCATCACTGCGTTGCGCAAGCATTAATGCGATAACACCAGTACCAGTGCCAATATCTAATATACTGTCTGGATACTGAGTCACTGAAGTCCAAGCGCCAAGCAATACACCATCTGTGCCTATTTTCATAGCACAGCGATCTTGGGCTACCGTAAATTCTTTAAATTGAAAAGGCTTTAAAGACATCTACAGGTATAAATCAATCAATCCATCAGGAAGTTCGAAGTGCATTTGCTTGTTCTCGCGGTCTACTTTCTTGATAAACTCGTCTACCATAGGTATAAGCACTTGACTACCATCTCTGTCAATTTCAAAAATGGCCTGCGTGTTACTATCATTTACATATGTGATTGTACCTATCTCACCAAAGTCTTTATCAACCGCAGTAAATCCTACCACTTCATGGAAGTAAAATTGATCTCCTTTTAACTCAGGAAGCAAATCTAGTGGCAGGTATAAACCTGCGCCTATCATATCATCTGCATCTTCTTCTGTATCTATATCTTCAAATTTTACTCGAAGTAAACTAGACTTATGTAACTGAGAAGACTCTATAAAATATGGCACAAGACTAGGACCAAAATCAATAAACACAGAGTCCATGTCTACATATATTTCTGGTTCGTCAGTATCAAGTTTAGCTAGGAGTTCACCTTTAAAGCTATACTTTCTAACTATTTTTCCGAGGTAGAAACAATCTTCTTTTTTCATAGGGTGTAAAAATACGGGATATCTTATAAAAAGATGTAAAAGTTAATCGATAAGCAATCGCACACAGCAAGCTTATTTTATAGGAGGCTTTAGCTACTATTTAGTAATAATAAACTTAGACCATAAAAAATGCCCCAATAATTAAATTAGGGCATTTTCAAAATTTTGCGAAAGCATAACGCTTCCACTAGATTTTTTACTCTTCAGAATCTGAAGCTGCTGCTTCACCTTCTGCAGGTGCATCTTCAGTCTCTGCAACCACTTCTGGTTGAGCTGCTGCGATACGAGCCTCGTTTACAGCTTTTTCAGCTGCAAGAGCTTCTGCTTTTGCTTTTTCTTCTGCTTGAGAAAGATTTCCTTTCTTAGCTTCTACTTTACCAGCTTTCTCCTCTACCCAAGCATTGAATTTTTCTTCTGCTTGCTCTTCAGTAAGTGCACCTTTACGTACACCACCAGCTAGGTGATTTTTAAGCATTGCTCCTTTATAAGAAAGAAGACGCTTTGCAGTCTCAGTAGGCTGCGCTCCGTTTTGTAACCATGTTACAGCAAGATCAACATCAAGGTCAATGATTGCTGGGTTACTGTTAGGATTGTAAGTACCTATTTTTTCTAAGTATTTACCATCTCTCTTTGCGCGAGCATCTGCTGCTACAACCCAGTAAAAAGGTTTACCTTTCTTACCGTGTCTTTGTAATCTAATTTTAACTGACATAAAAGTTAATTTGTGAGGTACCCGACCCCGTTTTTAAATAAGTCTGCAAATATACTATAATTTTTCTGGCACTCATCACGTTATATCTTTAATATAAAGTACTTTTGCCCTCTATTTCTGAATTTTTATTATGCGTAATTTACTATTTGCTCTCATCTCTATTGTTACATTTATTTCTTGTAGTACCATAGAAGATAACACACCTGCACTGCAAGGTGTACGCGACACTGTATTACTGCGTACTTCAGACAGTCGAGCAATTTTTGATGAAGACGGAGATTTATTGATACGCGGAGAACTTGGCGCAGAAGTAATAAGCTTTCAAATAGAAAATCAAGCACAAACTCAAATTACATTTGGCGGTCAGAACAATCCTAGTGTTGCTAGCTATGTTAACAAAGATGGAAAGGTTTTTACTACTGCATCATCCCAAGCTAGCGGTCTATTAGACTTTACATTTAACGGAAACAATACGATTTCTGGTGATTTTAAATTTACTGCCTTTACTCCGTCATTTGCAGATACTGTAGTATTTAGCAGAGGTGTCGTTTATAGAGTACCTATCCTTACTCCAGTAGTAATTCAACCAGAAATTGAGGATATAGATGATAATTTTGAAGCTCTTATCAATACAACGGTATTTAACTCAATAGTTATCAATCATGTTGTTTCTGGTAATGTTATTACGGTTCTAGGTCGCACATCTTCTACCAATATAGCTATAAGTTTCCCTATAAACAGCACACCTGGAACATACACCATTGGTTCAAATCCTGACTTCTCTGCCGCTTACACCACTCCTTCTGGAATATCAAATGCTGTATCTGGTGAGATTACAATTATAGCAAATGATCAAGAAAACAACATTGCTGTAGGAACATTTAACTTCATGACCGCTCAAGGCTTTTCAATTACTGATGGTGCGTTCACCATTAATTATTAGTAGAGCTGATATCCTATTATATCGCCTAATTTTAGTTTGCCCAACTAACAACTGATTACTTTAAATACCAAAAAACAACACTCTGCTATAGATAACCTTCTTAATTATCTATCGATTGTCGCTGCATATAGTTTATGTATTGTATTTACAATGGCAACAAATTACTCGCACTAGCATCAATCGCTTCCTATCTTATCATACTATTAAGACAATTAACATCGATTTACGTTAAAAGAAGCCAATTATAAATGTTTCTGGTTAAAGGTAGTTAAACTACTTATGTATAGTTCTTTATGCCTATATCTTTACATCAATACTAACAACAAAAACACATATTATGAACTATACAGAAGAAGTTGCAAATAAATTAAATAGCCTATTAACTAAGTCGTATGATGCAGAAGCTGGTTACAAGAAAGCAGCAGAAAATGTAAAAAATACTGGCTTAAAAAAATTTTTTCAAAATCGTGCACAAGACAGATATAACTTTGGACATGAAATTAAAGAAGAAGTAAGAAGTTTTGGACAAGAAGTAGATAAGGGAACAAGCTTCCAAGCAGACATGCACAGAGCATGGATGGACGTAAAAACTGCATTTTCTACAGATGACGATGAGTCAACACTAGAAGAAGCAATTCGTGGAGAAAAAGCATCAGTAGAAGCATATAACGAAGTACTCGCAGAGACGTCACTTCCAAGCTCAACAAGAAACGTACTAGAGAAGCAGCGCAATAGCATCCAGAATGCATTAAACGAAGTAAAAACTCTAGAAGAGTGGGCATAAGTATGTTATGCAACCCAGATAAAATTGAAAATCCAGCCATTATGGCTGGATTTTTTTTGTGCATAAAAGTTGATAACTCATAGCCGTAATCTCATGTAAAAAGCACTAAAATGTAGTACTTTTCATATCCACTTTTTCTACGCCTATGTACCTTATTTTTGACACCGAAACCACCGGACTTCCTAAAAATTGGAATGCTCCACTTACAGACTCAGATAACTGGCCTAGAGCGATTCAGATCGCTTGGCAGTTGCATGATGAGATGGGTAATGTCATAGAGCATCAAGATTATCTTATCAAACCAGATGGATTTGACATCCCTTATGATGCAGAGCGCATACACGGTATCTCCACAGCACTTGCCGAAAGAGACGGGATTGAACTTTCTGAAGTACTCTCAAAATTCAATATTGCACTCTCAAAATCAAAGTACGTAGTAGGTCAAAATGTAGGCTTTGATACAAATATCATGGGAGCCGAGTTTCACAGACTCAACATAGGTAATGATCTTCAAGAGTTACCAGTGCTAGACACTTGTACAGAAAAAACAGCAACCTTGTGCCAGCTACCCGGTGGACGTGGAGGTAAGTTTAAACTACCTACACTTACAGAACTACACAAGCACTTGTTTGGAGAAGGGTTTGGAGAAGCTCACAATGCCACGGCAGATGTGGAGGCAACTACACGTTGCTTTCTAGAACTTATACGCCAGCGTGTTTATACAAAGGAAGAGCTAGATGTTGCTCCAGATTATTTTGATAGATTCTCTCAATCTAATCCTCAGCCTATTACTTTTATTGGGCTTAAGCACATAAATCTTAAGAAGGCTTCGGCAAAAATTGCTCAAGCGCTCGCTGCTCAAGATGATACTCCAGAGATTTCTAAGGCAGAGATAGAAGAAAATAAAGAACAGCTTTCTGATGTAAAGTTTGCTCACCTTCATAATCACTCACAATTCTCCATATTACAATCTACCGCAAGCGTTCAAGATATTGTAAAAGCTGCTGCACTACACAAAATGCCCGCTGTTGCTATGACAGATATGGGAAATATGATGGGTGCTTTTCACTTTACAAAAGCGGTAAAAAGTCATAACGCTTTCGCGAAAGCGGAAAACACAAAACTCACAGAAGCTGGAGAAGCAGAAGAGCATGTGCCGCTTAAAGCCATCATAGGTTGCGAGTTTAATGTGTGTGTTGATCACAAAAACAAGAGCCAAAAAGACAACGGATATCAAATTGTCATTTTAGCCAAAAATAAAAACGGATATCAAAATCTCTGTAAAATGGCGTCTATAGCCTACACAGATGGTTTTTATTACGTTCCCCGTATAGACAAACAAGTTGTTGAGCAATACAAAGAAGATCTTATTGTACTTACCGGAAATTTATATGGTGAAGTGCCAAGTAAGATTCTTAATGTAGGAGAAAAACAAGCCGAGGAAGCTCTTATTTGGTGGAAAGAACAATTTGGCGACGACCTCTATGTCGAGATCATGCGTCACGGGCAAGAAGATGAAGATCGTGTGATGCCTGTTTTAATTTCGCTTTCGCGAAAGCATGATGTAAAACTTATCGCGTCTAACAACACCTTCTACATTGATAAGTCTGATGCAGATGCGCATGATGTTTTATTATGTGTAAAAGATGGTGAAAAAGTAGCCACACCAAAAGGTCGTGGTAGAGGATATCGTTTTGGATTACCCAATGACGAATACTACTTTAAGAGTGCTGATGAGATGAAAACGCTCTTTGCAGATGTGCCAGAAGCTATCTTAAATGTACAAGAGGTTGTTGATAAAATTGAACCTTACGAACTAGCAAGAGATGTATTACTTCCAGCATTTGACATACCACAAGAATTTGTATCTCCAGAAGACGCCATAGATGGTGGAAAACGTGGTGAAAACGCTTTCTTAAAACATCTTGTTTACGAGGGGGCAAAAAAACGATATGGCCAAGAGCTCTCTGAAGAAGTGGTAGAACGCTTAGACTTTGAGCTAGATGTAATTGAAAAAACCGGTTATCCGGGATACTTCTTGATTGTAGAAGATTTCATTAGAGAGGCTCGCAAGATGGATGTATCTGTGGGGCCAGGACGTGGATCTGCAGCGGGATCTGTGGCAGCATATTGTCTTTGGATTACAAATATTGATCCGCTTAAGTATGACTTACTTTTTGAGCGTTTCTTAAATCCGGATCGTGTAAGTATGCCCGATATTGATATTGACTTTGATGATGAAGGTCGCGGGCGAGTAATGCAATATGTAATTGATAAATATGGCGCAAATCAAGTAGCGCAGATTATTACCTACGGTACCATGGCTGCAAAGTCATCCATACGAGACACCTCTAGAGCACTAGACTTATCATTAGGGGATGCAGATAGAATAGCAAAGCTTATCCCTACGATGAGTAAGCTTAGAAAGATTTTTGGTAAAACAGATGCAGAGCTACGCAGCGCCTTTAGATCTGATGATTTACCTAAAGTACAAGAACTAATTACCCTAGAACAAGCCGACAATCTTGAAGGCCAGATGCTACGTCAAGCAAGACAGCTTGAAGGATCTGTACGTAACACGGGAATTCATGCCTGTGGTGTGATTATTACGCCTAGTGACATTACAAACTTTGTCCCTGTAGCACTAGCAAAAGATTCTGATCTCTACGTAACACAATTTGATAACTCGGTAGTTGAGGAGGCTGGACTACTAAAGATGGATTTCTTGGGTCTGAAGACCCTTACTTTAATAAAAGACACTGTAAAACTCGTCAAGTATAGACATGACGTAGATCTCGATCCAGAGAATTTTCCTCTTGACGATGAAAAAACGTATGAACTTTTCCAGCGTGGTGATACTGTAGGGATATTTCAATATGAATCACCAGGGATGCAAAAGCACATGCAATCTCTCAAACCTACCGTGTTTGAAGATCTTATTGCAATGAATGCGCTTTACCGTCCTGGACCTATGGAATATATTCCATCTTTCGTAAGAAGAAAGCATGGTGAAGAGGAGATAGAATATGACCTTCCTGCTATGGAAGAGTATCTAAAGGAAACGTACGGTATTACTGTCTATCAAGAGCAAGTAATGCTACTTTCTCAAAAGCTAGCCGACTTTACAAAGGGTGAGGCCGATGTACTTCGTAAGGCAATGGGTAAAAAGCAAATTGCCGTTCTTGATAAAATGAAGCCTAAATTTATAGAGCAGGCTTCTGCCAAAGGTCATGATCCAGAAAAGCTAGAAAAAATCTGGAAAGACTGGGAAGCATTTGCCGCTTATGCATTTAACAAGTCACACTCTACATGTTATGCGTGGATTGCTTATCAAACTGCTTACTTAAAAGCCCACTACCCTGCCGAGTATCTTGCTGCTGTACTTTCTAACAACATGAACGACATCAAGCAAGTAACGTTCTTCATGGAAGAAGCAAAACGCATGGGCCTTGAAGTATTAGGACCTGATGTGAATGAATCTTTTAGAAAATTTACAGTAAACGATAGTGGTGCTGTACGTTTCGGGATGGGTGCCGTAAAAGGTGTAGGTACTGGAGCTGTTGCGACCATTGTTGAAAATAGAAAGGATGGAAATTATAAATCTGTCTTTGACTTTGCACGACGCGTAGATTTACGAGCCGCAAATAAAAAAGCTTTCGAAAGTCTAGCGCTAGCTGGAGGTTTTGATGAAATGGATGGAGACACGCACCGAGCTCAATTCTTTAATCACGACGGAGATAACATTACCTTTTTAGAAAAAGCAGTAAAATATGGTGCACGCTACCAAGAAAATGAAAATAGCTCTCAGGTAAGTCTCTTTGGAGAATCTAGCGAAGTTCAAATACCAGAACCAGAAGTTCCTCCATGTGAGGAATGGGGAACTATGGAAAAACTAAAACGTGAGAAGGAGGTAGTAGGAGTATATATCTCAGGCCACCCGCTAGATGACTTCAAAACAGAAATGGAAACGTTTTGCAATGCAACGGTGTCAAACTTCCACCAGATGGAAGCTTATATTAACAGAGAGCTCACCTTTGGCGGTGTAATATCTGACGTACAACATCGTGTATCAAAAAATGGAAAAGGATGGGCTTCCTTTATAGTAGAAGACTTTACAGACACCTTTGAGTTTAGAATGTTTGGAGAGGAGTACCTCAAGATGCGTCACTTTTTGATTCCCAATAGCTTCATACACGCAAAAGTGTTTATAAAGGATGGCTTTACCAATAGAGAAACTGGTAGAAAAAGTGATCCAAGAACGCAGTTTAATAGCATCCAGCAATTGCAGGATGTAATGGAAACAAATGCAAAAAAACTAACCATTAATATCGATATTAATGAGGTTGCAGAGGCTCGCATAGAAGAAATAAAGAATATTCTTGACCTACATGTGGGTGAGGCTAAACTTCACTTTCAAGTCTTTGAACCACTTGAAAAACTCTTTGTGAAAATGCCCAGCAAGCGCATAAAAGTAAAAATCTGCCAAGAACTTCTTGACACTTTAGAAGAGAATAGCGTCCATTATAAACTCAACTAGTTACGCCACATTACGTGGAGCTACTAGCTCCCTTCGTACAAGTATAGTCACTTCCTCCTTGTAGCTCTCTGTCTGCAATGTGTAGGTGAACGCTTGTGGGTACTCGTTACTTTCGACACTTTGTATACTTGCTTGATGCAAAAGAAATGTTCCATAGTTAGGGTAGCCTAGGTATTTACAGAGCATCTCTATCATCTTTGCATTTGGCGATAGCTCTTCGTTATCTCCATCTTCTAGATAATTATTGTAATAATTAAGAAGTGTTCTTCTTGAGATTTGATAATTACACTCACACCAGAGACTATTTGCTAGGTGATCTGCCCATTGTGTTTTTGTGTTTCCAGGGGTTTCTGTTTGCGCTTTCGCGAAAGCGGACAAAACAATTTTTCTAAACATCATAATGGTAATTTTTGTTTCTAAATCATTCTTATATTTTTTTCAATTAGGGATTGGAAAGTATTTTCCATCGGTTTTCCATCTAGCACTCTTAACAAGCTAGATATTTACGTATCTAAAAGATAATCAGTACACAAAGAACGATAAATAGCAATAGGTTTCATAAAGGAAATCCATAAAATGCATCATATTTCTTTGTTTGTTAAGATTTTTCTTACAAAAAATATAACCCTGAAACATTAAAATTATGAAAGCAACAATTTACATCTTAGCATTTTTATTTATGGGAGTTACATTTACAGCATGTACTCCAGATACCGTAACAGAAGAAAGTGACCACATAGAAAGCACTTGGGGAGAGGATGATAACAATGAAGAAACAGAGGAAGATAAAGATGGTAATTAGACTATTTCTATCTTAATATTTTTTCCTTATTCGTATATTAGAGGGATGAAACAGCTTGTTCTGTCATCCCTTTTTTTGCTGTATAGTTTTACTGCTTACAGCGCCTTCCCACCTCAAAAACATAAAGCTGAGGATAGCTTACTGTATTACAAAAAGTTGAGCCGCACAAAAAAAGAATCTTACAAAGATAGGCTCGCCGCAAATGAAAAGGCTACTTACTGGTCAAAACAAGTATCAGACTCTGTATATCTTAAACAACTAGACTATAGGTGTAGCTTGTATAATTACGATAAGCAATACGACCAAGCTATTACCCAAAGCAAAAAGTTGTTATATGAAGCCACAAGACTTAAAAACAAAAGATTTATTGCTAAATCTTATTCTCTGTTAGGTGACTTTTATAAAAAGAAGCAGAATACCTCTGACGCTTTTACAAACTATGTGCACGCGATAGAGCTCTTTAGTGAGATAAAGGACAGCCTGCAGGTTATAAGAATTTCAAAAAAGGCTAGCTATATACAAGCCAGTCTTGGTGATATAGACGGAGCAGAATACACTATTGTTAATGCCCTTGACTATAGCGATGCACTAGAAGATCCCTCAGAAATTTCTTGGTTTTATGACATTCTAGGTAGGGTATATAGAGAGCGTGGCTTGTGGCAAGAAGCTATACGATATCATCGAAAAGCATTACAAATTGCAAATAACACAAGTAGCAAGGCTTCCCTTATTAACAATTATGCCATCACACTCCTAAAGTCTGGCGATAATGATGGGGCTATACAGCAGCTAGAAGTAGGTCTTTTATATAAAGACAGTATATCGCCTAACACGCTATTCCGTCTCAAAGATAATTATGGATTTGCAAAATCACGTGCTGGACACGATGACGCTATACCACTATTAAAGGAAGCATTAGCGTTGAGAAGTGGTATAGATGACATACCAGGAACATATGCAAGTCATATACACCTCGCCGAGGCTTATATGGCATTAGAAAATACCCAAGAAACTGCATATCACGCGCAACAAGCATATAATATTTCTTCCAAAGCTAACAATACAGAAGCTGTTATAAAGGCACTTGACTATTTAATACCTGTGACCAAAGAATCTAACGTGCTTTTTGAAGAATACACCTCCTTATCAGACTCTCTGACTAAAGCACAAAATAACGCTAAGTTTGAGTTTGCAAAACTTCGCTATGATGTAGAAAAGGCCGAAGAAAGAGAGAACATGGCCTTAAAAGAAATTACAGCTTCACAGCTGAGAGAGGGTGTAGCAATTAGAAAGATAAATTGGGCTCTCGCAGGTATAGGAGGTCTTTTAATCATTGGTGTTGTTTTTATACTTTACCAGCGTGAGCGATCAAAAAAACAGCGACTATTAGACCGTTATGAAACAGAAAAGCGTATCGCAAAAAAACTTCACGATGAGCTTGCAAACGAGATATACTTAGTAATGAACGAGGTTGAAAATGAAATACATTCTCCGGCTGTGGCAGATAGACTTGAGGATATCTACAAATTAAGTAGGGATCTCTCTAGAGAGACAAAACCTATACAGACTGATGAGAACTTTCCAACTGAGCTTGCAATGAACTTGCAAACGTATACCTCATCAGAACGTAAACTTATATTGAGGGGTCTTGAGTCTATAAACTGGAACGTTATTAAACCAGAAGTGAAAATCGAGATATACAGAGTACTTCAGGAATTAATGACTAATATGAGGAAGCACAGTAAAGCTTCTCTTGTAGCACTTGTTTTTAAAAGTGTAGATAAACTTTTAGAAATTAATTACAGTGACAATGGCAAAGGGGTGTCACTATCACGAGATAATCGCGGCAGCGGCTTATTAAATACACAAACCCGTCTAAAATCTTTAGGAGGACAAATAGAGTTTGACTCTGCCATAGACGAAGGTTTTAGAGCAGAATTATCAATTCCCATTTAATTTACGGTACCATGTTTAAAAAAATACTAGCGGCAGAAGATATAGATAACATTAAACTGGGTGTCTCTTCTATTCTTAAACAGCTCAAAATACCAGAAGTCGTACACGTTGAATATTGTGATGAGGCTTTTTTAGAGTTTAAAATGGCAATTCAAGACAATGCTCCTTTTGATCTTTTAATAACAGATCTTTCCTTTAAAGAATCTTATCGAAAAGAACGTCTTATCTCTGGAGAGCATCTTTTTAAAGCACTAAAAGATGTAGACCCTACTATAAAAGTAATCGTATACACTATGGAAGATCATCCTCAACGCTTTGACAGCCTCTGGAAGTCTGGCTTACTAGATGGTTATGTATGCAAGGATAGACGAGGGCTAGAAAACCTTAAAGAGGCCATAGAACAAGTTGCAAAGGGTGAGAAATACATCTCTCAACATCTTGCTGATAACGTTAAGCAAAAAAACCTGGTAGAACTTAACAACTATGACATTGAACTATTGAGTCTTCTTGCAGATGGTGCTACACAAGATGAAATACAGCATTATTTTAAATCTAAAAATATGAAACCCTTTAGCAGGAGTAGTATTGAGAAGCGACTACGCGAGTTACGCACGGAGTTTGGGGCAAAAACAACCATACATCTCATACGACTACTAGCTGATTTACGCCTTATTTAAAATAAATTTTAAATAAAAACACGCAAATAAAGGAAATGCGTAAAATTTTACCTCCATCCACTCCTATCTTTATAACACCATACAGTTCTCTTCCAAGAGGATATGTTTTTATTAAGTACTTGTAATTTGTTTTTTTGGAGAAACTTTATAGCATATTATACACAGTTTAATAATGCTCTGACGACTATTCTAAGGTCCCCCAACCGAAAAGCACCTTATCGATGTACCGATAGGTGTTTTTTTTTGCGCAAATAAAAAAAGCCTGCTCGAGAGCAGACTTTTTTGAAAGTTAAGATAATATCAATATTACATTTCTAATGCTTTCTTGATATCTCCATTCATTAATATATTGATAGGATCTTCTAGCGCTTCTTTTACTGCTACTAAGAATCCTACTGATTCTTTACCATCGATTATACGGTGATCATAAGATAGTGCCACAAACATAATAGGCGCTACAACAA
Organism: Dokdonia sp. Asnod1-B02; assembly: GCF_045063955.1. Taxonomy (NCBI): domain Bacteria; kingdom Pseudomonadati; phylum Bacteroidota; class Flavobacteriia; order Flavobacteriales; family Flavobacteriaceae; genus Dokdonia; species Dokdonia sp. Asnod1-B02. The sequence continues at coordinate 81,926 of NZ_JBEFNW010000002.1, forward strand.
TACCACCATCTATTACAACAGGGCGTTCAACAATATTGTGCATTCCTAAAATTCCAGATTGTGGTGGATTGATTATAGGAGTAGATAACATAGAACCAAATACACCTCCGTTAGAGATAGTAAACGTTCCTCCTGTCATTTCATCTACTGTGATTTGTCCATCACGAGCTCTTATTGCAAGTCTCTTTACTTCGCTCTCTACGCCTCTAAAAGAAAGGTTCTCCACATTGCGCATCACAGGTACCATTAAACCTTTAGGTCCAGATACAGCGATAGAGATGTCCTTATAATCAAAAGTGATCATCTCCTTACCATCTATCATACTGTTAACAGAAGGATACATTTCTAATGCTCTTACTACAGCTAGTGTAAAGAAAGACATAAATCCAAGTCCTACACCATGCTTAGCCTTAAAGTCTTCTTTGTACTCCTTACGAAGATCAAAAATAGCTTGCATGTTTACCTCATTAAAGGTAGTAAGCATTGCAGTAGTATTCTTTGCCTCTACAAGACGCTCTGCTACTTTACGACGTAACATTGATAATTTAGTACGAGATTCTCCACGAGCTCCTGGTCCAGGAGTTCCCATAGATGGTCTAGCATTTACTGCATCATCCTTAGTGATACGTCCATCACGACCTGTACCTGTAACCGTTTTAGGGTCGATATCTTTTTCTGCAAGCACTTTCTTTGCTGCAGGGCTAGCAGATCCAGATGCATATGTTTTTTGAGTTTCAGCAGGAGCTTTTGCTCCAGTGTCTGGAGTTTTTGCTTGTTGCTTCTTTAGGTTCTTTTCGACATTTGCATCACCGCCACCTTCGTCACCACCTTCATAAGTAGTGGTTGCAGGAGCCTCTGCAGATGTATCGATAAGACACACAACAGCGCCCACCTCAACAGCATCACCTTCTTCGGCTTTGAGAGTAATTACTCCACTTGCTTCTGCAGGTAGCTCTAAAGTTGCTTTATCACTATCTACTTCGGCAATAGCCTGATCTTTTTCTACATAATCGCCGTCTGCAACGAGCCATTGTGCGATTTCAACTTCTGTGATGGATTCTCCCGGTGAAGGGACTTTCATTTCTAAAACCATAGTTGTTATAATTACGCTTTCGCGAAAGCGGAGTTTAATTCATTAATATCCATGTAAACAGCACTTTGTCTGTCATTATGGTGTTTGTTTATTAGCAATATTCTCAAAATTGAATATATACTAGACTAGTGTTGCGTCAAAAACGCTATCTATTACTTTTTTATGACGTGCTTTTGACCTTGTACTACTACCAGCTGCTGGTGAGGCATACACGCGGCGCGAGGCTACTCTAAGTTTTACTTGCTCAAAATTCATAAGCATATAACCCCAAGCTCCCATATTTTTAGGCTCTTCTTGTGCCCAAACGTAATCTGTTACATTAGGATAACTAGCAATAATCTCTTCCAGTTGCTTTTGTGGCAACGGGAATAATTGCTCGATACGCACCAATGCTACATCTTCACGTCCATTTTCTGTACGTCGTTCTAATAAATCATAGTAGAACTTACCTGTACAAAATACAAGAGAAGTAACCTTTTTCTTATCTACAGTTACATCATCAAAAACTTCTTGGAAGCTTCCAGTCGCAAGTTCTTCTTTACTACTTACTACTAGAGGATGTCTCAATAATGATTTAGGTGTAAAGACAACAAGTGGCTTTCTAAAATTCCACTTCATCTGGCGACGAAGCAGGTGAAAAAAGTTTGCTGGCGTCGTTACGTCTGCCATGATTAAGTTATCTGTAGCACATAGCTGAAGGTAACGTTCCATACGAGCACTTGAATGCTCAGAACCTTGTCCTTCATATCCATGAGGCAATAACATTACAAGACCATTCTGTGTCTTCCACTTAGACTCTGCAGCGCTTATGTATTGATCTAACATAATCTGAGCACCGTTTGAAAAATCTCCAAACTGAGCTTCCCAGATTGTAAGCGTTTTTGGGGATGCCATCGCATAGCCATAATCAAAACCTACAACACCATACTCAGAAAGTAGTGAGTTGTAAATATCCATTCTACCAGCAACGCCTAGACTATTGTGAAGATTAATCTCCTCAACATCATCTTCTGTCTTAATAATAGCATGACGGTGAGAGAACGTACCACGCTCTACATCTTGACCAGATATACGCACGTTAAAACCTTCTTCCATTAGTGAACCATAAGCAAGTAACTCACCCATACCCCAGTCTAACTTGTTAGTCTCTGTATATTGTTTATTACGATCTGCTACAATACGCTGGATTTTACGTATAAATTTTTTATCCTCAGGAAGCTTTGTAATACCATTTGCAATGGTGTCAAGCTTTTTCTGATCATAAGTAGTATCAATAGGAGCAAGGATATCTTCTCTACTACCTAACTCATACCCTTCCCAGTCATCTGCAAGAATTTCAGTAATGACTGTTTTATCTTTTTTACGGGACTCTTCTAGGTCTTCTTCTAGATCGTCTTTGTATTCTTTTTCTAGTTGTTTTACATGTCCATCTTGTATAACACCTTCTTTAATAAGGCGCTCTGCATAGATGTCTCTCGGGCTTGCGTGTTTTGCAATTGCCTTATATAAAAGTGGCTGCGTAAAACGTGGCTCATCACCTTCATTGTGCCCATACTTACGATATCCTAAAATATCTACAAATACGTCACGACCAAATTTCATTCTAAAGTCTAATGCAAATGCAAATGCATGACATACAGACTCCACATCATCTCCATTTACGTGTAGTACTGGTGATAATGTTACTTTACCAACATCTGTACTATATGTAGATGACCTTGCATCTAGATAGTTTGTTGTAAAACCTACTTGGTTATTCGCTACAATATGGATAGTTCCTCCAGTACGGTAACCTTCTAGTTGTGCCATTTGCACAATCTCATATACAATACCTTGCCCAGCAACTGCGGCATCACCGTGTATTGCTATAGGTAGTATTTTCTTCTCGTCTCCACCTAACTGATTATCAATCTTAGCACGAGACATTCCTTCTATAACTGCTCCTACAGTCTCAAGGTGAGACGGGTTAGGCGCTAGATCCATACGGATTTTTTCTCCTTTACTGCTTTCGCGAAAGCTCGTCCAACCCATGTGATATTTTACATCACCATCAAAAAGTTCATCTTCTGCATATTCCTTACCGTCAAATTCTGAGAAAATTGCCTCTGGCGATTTTCCGAAGATATTTGCAAGAACGTTAAGGCGACCACGGTGAGCCATCCCCACTACAAACTGTTCGATTCCATTATCTGAGCCACGCTCGATAAGCGTGTCTAATCCAGGAATCATAGCGTCAAGTCCTTCAACAGAAAAACGTTTTTGACCTACATATTTAGAATGTAAAAATCCTTCAAAAGAAGCTGTTTGATTAAGCTTTTTAAGAATATGTTTTTTCTCTTCGGCAGAGAATTCTGGGTGGTTATCGTTTTTGTTAAGCCAGTTTTGTATCCACGCAATCTCTTCTGGGTTACGTATATACATATACTCTATCCCAATGTGATCACAATAGATAGCTTCAAGGTGATTAACAATTTCGCGTAAGCTAGTTCTACCTAGACCTAAAATAGATCCAGCTTCAAACTGTAAAGTCATATCAGCTTGTGACAACCCAAAGTTTTCTATTTCAAGGGTAGGTGCGTACTTACGACGTTCACGCACAGGGTTAGTTTTCGTAAAGAGGTGACCTCTGTTACGATAAGCATCAATCAATTTTACAATTTGAAACTCCTTCTGTATTGCTTCTGGAATAGCAGCTGGAGTTGTTCCTGAATCGTCAGAAACTGGCTCAGCATTCTCTAGTCCAAAGTCAAAACCCTGGAAAAAAGCGCGCCAACTAGCTTCTACACTATCTGGATTTAGTAAATATTGATCGTAAAGCTCAGCAAAGTGAGCGGTATGTGCGGCATTCAGAAATGAAAATCTATCCATTTGATATTTTTGTTCTGCGTCTTGAGACAATAGAGACGCAAAAATACAATAATTAACATTTTCGTCCATATAATCCTTATATTTATAACACTTAATTATGATACGATTAACAATGAGAGAGAGAATTTCCTGCGCTATATTAGTTTTTAGTTTCCTGTTATTAGGAAACAACACCCTTTTTGCACAACAGACTACTACTACCCCAAAAAGTGATTTCTGGAGTAAGGTGCGTTTTGGTGGTGGATTAGGATTAAATTTTGGCCGAAACAATACAAACATCACGGTTGCGCCTAGCGCATTATACCAACCCAATCAATATGTTGCCTTTGGACCAGGGCTTAACTATACCTATCAAAAATTTGGTGATTTTAAAACTACACTTGTGGGAGCAAGTGCTATTGTGATTTCTAATCCTCTTGATTTCTTACAGCTTTCTGGAGAGTTTGAGCAGCTTCGCGTTTTTCAATCGGTTTCTGGACAACCAGATATTCCAAACTCTTGGAATACTGCACTTTTTCTTGGTGCGGGATACCGTCTTAACGTAGGAGGAAATAGCCTAGGCGCTATCGGAGTGCGTTACAATGTGCTTTTTGATAATGATGATTCTGTTTATGCAGATGCATGGCAACCTTTTGTGAGAGTATATTTCTAAAGAGACTTTTATAACAAGTCGTTTTTGCTAAGTTTGCTTGACATTACATGCAAGCTTTATTATGATACAAAAACTTCGCTTTCTCTTATTACTAGTAGCACTCTGTGTTCTCAATTCTTGTGGTTTCTCATCAGAAACTAAAACTCCAATTATAGAACTAAGTGACACAAATGAGCCTTTCGTGGGCAAAATTGTTCTTGAAAATATTGAAGGCAACACAAAAACCGAAGTTACATTTCACATAGATGTAAAGAGTATACGAAGAGAGCAAACTCACCAAGGCGGTGATGGCTTCCTAGGTGATAAAGCTGGTATCATCGTAAATTATGATAAGGACCAAGTTATCTTATATAACACATATGGAGGAGCAAAATGGACAACATACACTATTGAAGGGTATAAAAATGCATTAGCTAGAGACACCTTCCCATACGCACCTATTGTAGCATCTTACGATTACACCTATAGCTTCTTAAACGATTATACTGCTATTGTCGCAAAAGAAAATGCACTAGAGATTGAATCTCTCCAACTTGACTATAAGCTATATAGCAATCTTAGTATCCGTCAAGAGAATTTTGATACCGATGAGATAAAAGTAAGACGAGAAATGATAGCATTAGTTTTTCCTAACATGCCAGAAAATGTGCACTTCCCATTACTTTTTAAGGTCTCTAAAAACACTGGAGATAATGGGATTGACAATAATACTAATCTCTCAGAAAAGGGATGGAAAGACAAGATAACCCAAGTCTTTAATGAACTAAACACCAAAGAAAACAAAGTAAAAAGTATACAGCGTGGCGAGGTAGATCCTTCTTTATTTGAGTTTAACGATACAGATTTTATTGAAACGCGTCCAGAATATTTTTTCAAATCTCATAATAGCGGAAGCTCTTGGGGTGATGATTAATAGAAAATCACACCTCTAGTAAACTGCCTACAACCACATTCCACTCTTTAATTTCCCAAGAAGAAACGATGCCGTTTTCCACATAAGGGTCTCGAGAGATAAAGTCTTCTATAATACTTTTATCAGACACTTTAAAAATTAAGATTCCCTGGTCTGCAGGGTTTTCTGTGGCGCCACCTAATAATAAATAGCCCGCAGCAACTGCTTCTTTTGCAAGCGTAAAATGATCTGGGCGATACGGCGTGCGCTTCTCGAGATAATCTTCTACATATTGATATATAAGAAGGTAATGCTTCATTAGTTCATCATGATTTCTAGAAGACCTATTGCAGCCTCGCTAATTTTTGTTCCAGGCCCAAAAACTGCTGCAGCACCAGCATCAAATAGAAATTGATAATCTTGCTGTGGAATAACCCCACCTACAATTACCATAATATCTGGCCTTCCTAACGCCTTCAACTCTTCGATTACTTGAGGCACTAATGTTTTATGCCCAGCCGCAAGTGATGACACTCCTAAAATATGCACATCATTCTCCACTGCTTGTTTTGCTGCTTCCTTAGGCGTTTGAAATAACGGACCAATATCTACATCAAATCCTATATCTGCATATCCTGTCGCTACCACTTTGGCACCACGGTCATGACCATCTTGGCCCATTTTGGCAACCATAATTCTTGGGCGTCGGCCATCTTGTTCGGCAAACTCATTTGCGAGTTGTTGCGCTTTCGCGAAAGCGGGATCTTGTTTCATCTCTTTACTATATACACCACTAAAGGATTGGATTTGTGCTTTGTGCCTTCCATATACATCTTCCAGCGCATCTGAAATCTCTCCTAAAGTTGCTCGCTCCTGTGCAGCTGTAACCGCCAGTGCAAGTAAATTATCATTACCCGTACGAGCCGCTTCTGTAAGTGCAGCGAGGGCTTTTTTTACATTTTCGGTATTACGAGCTGCTCTAATATCTGCTAAACGCTTAAGCTGCCCTTCTCTTACTTTTGTATTATCTACATCAAGAATGTCTAGGTGCTCATCTTCTGTAGGTCGGTATTTATTTACTCCTACAATAATATCTTGCGCACTATCTATGCGTGCTTGCTTTCTAGCAGCGGCCTCTTCAATACGCAGTTTAGGAATCCCAGCTTCAATCGCTTTAGTCATTCCGCCTAGCTCCTCAACTTCTTCAATAAGCTCCCAAGCTCGGTGAGCAATATCATCTGTAAGTGACTCTACATAATAACTACCAGCCCAAGGATCTACTGTTTTTGTAATATGCGTTTCTTGCTGTAAGAATATCTGTGTGTTTCTTGCAATACGCGCAGAAAAATCTGTAGGTAAGGCAATAGCCTCATCCAGTGCATTTGTATGTAAGCTCTGTGTGCCTCCAAAGGCAGCCGCAGCTGCTTCAATGGTAGTACGAGCCACATTATTAAAAGGATCTTGCTCGGTAAGACTCCATCCACTTGTCTGGCAGTGTGTTCTAAGTGCTAATGACTTAGGGTTTTTAGGATTAAATTGCTTTACAATTTTTGCCCAAAGCATACGTGCTGCACGCATTTTGGCAATTTCCATAAAGTGATTCATCCCTATTGCCCAGAAAAAAGATAATCTTGGAGCAAAGCTATCAATATTCATTCCTGCAGCGAGTCCGGTTTTTATGTATTCTAGACCATCTGCGAGTGTGTAAGCAAGTTCTATATCACAAGTAGCGCCGGCTTCTTGCATGTGGTATCCTGAGATAGATATACTATTAAATTTAGGCATGTTTGCAGCCGTATATTCAAATATATCTGAGATAATTCTCATTGAAGGAGTAGGTGGATATATGTACGTGTTGCGCACCATAAACTCCTTCAGAATGTCATTTTGTATCGTTCCAGAAAGCAGTGCTGGATCCACTCCTTGTTCTTGAGCTGCTACAATGTAAAATGCCATAATAGGCAATACGGCACCGTTCATAGTCATGGACACAGACATCTTATCTAGCGGTATCTGATCAAAGAGAATTTTCATATCCTCCACAGAATCTATCGCAACACCAGCCTTACCTACATCACCTACTACGCGCTCATGATCACTATCATAACCACGGTGCGTAGCAAGATCAAAAGCTACCGAAAGCCCTTTTTGACCTGCAGCGAGGTTTCTTCTATAAAACGCATTACTATCTTCGGCAGTTGAGAAACCTGCATACTGTCGTATCGTCCATGGACGACGCACGTACATCGTACTATACGGACCCCTTAAGTGCGGAGCGACACCTGCAATAAAATCAAGATGCTCCAACCCTTGTACATCATCCTTTGTATAACGAGACTTTACATCAATCTTCTCTGCAGTAGTAGTGATCTTAACTTCTGCTAATAAAGGAGAATTTTCTTCTTGGGAAGAAAGTGTGATATGTTGAATATTTCTTCTACTCATTACTTTCTTTTATAGGAAGCTCAGTCATTGTAAGCTGTTGATAATAACTATCCAAGGCCACATACAAGGCAGTATATCTGCTTTTTGCTGCTTTACGTCCAAAATCACGCATTCTAGTGCTAAACAATTTTGGATCCATTGTGTTAGTCGCAACTAATGCTTTTACTGTAGTTGACAGCTGGGCATCTTCTATATTATCGATGGTACAATTAACTGCGCTATGGTTATAAGACAGATTGCTTTTAAAACCTCCATCTTTAATAATTCCTGCTTTTAAAAGTTCTTTTCTTATTGCTAATGTATGAGGCGTAGCTAGACGCTCATACTCAGCCGTCCCAGTAAATCCAACGTATAGAAAATTTGCATACCCTTTATTTAGAATTTTGGATTCTGGATCATAAGCATTAATAATATCTTGCTCAAATTGGTACAGTGCTTCATTGAGCAGTGCATTATTTTCATTTTCACAATTAATTACTTGTTCCTTATCTGCGTGTTTATACTCAAGTGAAGCTTGATTTTCACATGATACCACTCCAAATGCTATAACTATTGCAACAATAAGGTTATACACTTTTTTCATAAGACTACTTTTCTGCTTTAATACGTTCTTGTTCTAATGCCTCAGCTAGGCGTTTTGCAATTATAGGCTCCAATAAAGTTTTACGAGGATTAATTTTTACAAAAGGGTAAATTTCTAACTCACCTTTCATAACGTCTTTTGGATTAGGATGTTTATTTGTCCCCAAAAGAATCAACTCTCCTTCATCAAACTTAGCCTGTTCCTTTGCAGCACTTTCTTTTATTTTACGCTGGATAGTCCCTTCTTTAAGTTGTCTCAAAAATCCTCCTTGCGCTTCTATATCTTTATAAAGCGTAAGCGCTTTTTCAGCCAATTGCGAGGTAAGCTCTTCTACATAATAAGAACCATCTGCAGGGTTTTGAACTACATCAAAATAGCTTTCTTCTTTGAGAACGATGAGCTGATTGCGAGAAATGCGTTGTCCAAAATTATTAGTCTTGTGATATAGTGCATCATAAGGCATATTTACCACCCAGTCTGCGCCACCTAACACAGCACTCATACACTCCGTAGTGGTGCGCAGCATGTTTATATTATAATCGTAAATCGTTTTATTGCGTCTTGATGGGTGCGCTATTATGCTAATAGCTGCATCCGTATAATTAAATGCAGACAGCACTACCGCAGCAAGCTTCCTGAGTGCTCTTAGCTTTGCAATTTCAAAAAAGTAGTTAGTTCCTACTGCAACTTCAAAAGTGACAAGATTTACACTAAGCTTCTCTTTCTCACAATGGTTTAAATATTCGGTAAGATGAGCTATGCCGTAAGCTAGTTGCTGTACCATAGTGGCTCCAGCATTCTGATATAAGGTGGTGTCTACAGTAAGTTTACTTTCTTCTCCCTGTAGCAGACTGCTCACTATATCGTGATCCTTTTGCAAATTGTGATACCAGTTACCATCAAGTGCAAGATGATTAATGATATCGAGCTTTGTGGTGATATGATACGCTTTCGCGAAAGCGTGAAAACGTTTATAAAAATCTTCATCAAGAAAGCTGAGCTCAAAATAAAGAGGGATTCCTTTATGCTTTAAACTTTCAAATAACAACTCAAGATCAAACAAAGTATCTGCCTGAAAGTAGATAGCCTCTGCTCCGTTCTCTATAGCTTTATTTGCCGTTTGCGCCGACTTAGCCGCATCTACTATAAATATTTTCTCTCCTATAAACCATTGTTGTGGAGCTTGAACAGCGACGGTTTCTTTTATTTCATCACTGTGATAAAAAGGCTTTACATGTATCCCTTCTAGACTCTGCCAGACAAGCGTCTCATTATAGTCTGCCCCTTTGAGGTCAAACTGTATTTTTTGCTTGAAAGCCTTTGCCGAAACTGCGTCAAATTCTGAAAATAAATTAGTCTTCATTCTCTGTAGATAAACTATCTTGATATTCAATTATATAAATCTCCTCGTTATCCTTTTTCATAAGGTATTCTTCACGAGCAAATCTTTCTAAACCTGCACTATCTTTAAGTTGTAAGATTTGTGCATTATCCTCTGCTATTTCCTTTTTAAAGTATGCCCTATTACCTTCCAGCTTATCGTATTCTTGATTGAGCTCTCTGTGTAACAAGTAAGAACTTCCATCAAAAAACAGCATCCACACTATAAAAATGAAAAAAATGAGCAAGTATTTATTGCTCATTATTCTAAACCATTTTTTCTGTTTTAGTTCCTTGATGTTCATTGTTGTAAATATAACAAAACCTTAATGTAATCGTTCGTTTATGATACTACGAACGATATCTACAGCCACTGTATTGTACCTATTATTAGGTATAATGATATCTGCAAACTCCTTTGTAGGCTCAATGAACTGCTGGTGCATGGGCTTTAGTGTAGTTTGATATCTATTTAACACCTCATCTAGATCACGACCACGCTCTGCAATATCTCTCTTAAGACGGCGTATTAAACGCTCATCACTATCTGCATGCACAAATACTTTAATATCAAAAAGATTACGAATATTAGGATCTGTCAAAATAAGAATCCCCTCTACCACAAGCACGTTTGTAGGGCTAGTAAGGACGGTCTCATCAATGCGGTTATGCGCAACAAATGAATACATAGGCTGCAAAATATTTCTTCCCTCTTTAAGCTCAACAAGATGCTGGCAAAGCAAAGGAAAATCTATTGCGTTAGGGTGATCAAAGTTCACCTTCTTACGATCTTCCATCGATAATGCAGAGAGATCTTTGTAGTATGAATCTTGAGAAATTACTGTTACTTGTCCTTCTGGTAGATCTGACACAATCTGATCTACAACGGTAGTCTTACCACTTCCGGTACCACCGCCTATTCCTATAATAAGCATATAATATTATTTTGAGGTAAAGGTACTATTTACGGATTAGTCTTTTATGAGAGGTTTCAAAAAATCAAGAATAATAGTAAAAGCTCAACCATCGCTTTTGAGCAAAAAAAATCGAAGGCTTTAAGAAAGCCTTCGATTTTTACAATTATAAAGTATTGTATTATTTACCCTTAAATATTTTCACCTCTTTACCACTACTGTAAAATAAATCTTTGGTAACAGGATCATAATCATAGACTGGTTTATTAGTATCAACGGTGATTTTATCTAGCTCCTCACCAGTTTCTTTATCTACACGAATAAGAAGCTTCTCTCCATTTTCACCTTTTGCAAAAATGATAGCATACACATCTGTCTCTTGCAGTGCATTGTATCTGTCTTTTACAAACTGACTACCAATATTTCCTGCTATGAAACCTGCTTTTCCTATCTGTCTTGTCTTTTCGTCAAAACCTATTTCGCCAACTTTAGTAAGCTGCTCGTTTCCATTTTCATCTCGTGTAACTTGACTAATCTCAACATTTGTAGTGGCTACGGCACCAGCTGTTTTTACCACAGACATGGTACCTTTCAATAGTTTCCTGCCAAATTCACCTGGTTGCTTGTATTTATTATGAAAAAGCACTTCTCCATCTTCTTTTACACCAATCACTTCACTCTGTCCAGAAATAGATACGTTATTAGGAAAAATCTCCATGCTCGTAATTAACTTCTCATCTTTGAGTTTAAGCTTTGCATAAGGCTTTGGTCTTTCAGTTGAGTTTTCATTAAATCTATATAACTTTTCATCATTGTAGATTACAAAATCACCTGTGTTCTCGTCAAACTTTGCAACCGTAGGTCGCTTTTCGTTTAGCTTCAAGTTCCCACTCCATATTTTCTTTCCTGTATTATAGTCTACCATATTTGCATAGGTAGCTGTTACGTAGAGTACTTTTCCGTTTTTTGTTTTCTCTAAGAAAAAAACTGGATCTTCATCATCATCACAGATTTTTACATCCTTCTTCCACTTTTTCTGTCCGTCCTTATCGATTAACATCATCTCGTTGTCATACACGTAAAGAAAATCTGTTCCCTCTGGGATTACAGATTTAATATTCTTTCCTTTAGGATCTTTCTCCCACACTTTTTCTCCAGTCTCAAAATCATAGAAATTAAATCCCTTATAGTGCGCTAAGAGCATTTTATTTTTCCAATCTTCAAAAAGAACTAGCTTCTTTGTTTTAATAGGGTCTTCCCACACTGGACTTCCATCTTGTGCATTCTTGAGATATAACAATGACTTCCCTGCAAAGAAACCTTTAGACTCATTTAAAAGCACATACGTTGCATCTTGATTAGCATTAAAACCTGCATAATCATTCTCTTCTGCACTCCACAATAAACTACCAGACTCATTATCTAACACATAAAATTTAGATTTTGCGAGTAAGAAAATTTTATCTTCTATAAGCTCTAACTTATCTGTAACTCCTGTTTGATCCTTCCCTGCTGCTGCTGCGAGCTTCGAAAAAACAGTTCCAAAATTTTCTGAAACTTCTGTTTCCCATTGGTACGTTTCATTCTTAAGATCATACTTAGCAATCACTAAGCTTTTATCTTTCATCCCTCTTAATAGCAGTGCATTTTCGTCAAAAAGATATTCTGACTGGAAAAAGAAAACATCACTATCATCTGATGCAAAAATCACATTTCCATCAAAGCTATTTATAATATAAAGTCTGTTATCAAAAAACTTCTGAAGGAAAGGCGTGTCTGGTATTACGTCAAAACCTGATCCTTTTCTGTTTGTACTAAAAATACTTTCAACAGATAAGTCAGCATTTAGTAATGCAGACGCGCTACTCGCTTTTGGTATAGGAGTTACCCACAGACTCTCATCTGTATCTGGATTATACGCATTTAGATTTGTACCGTCAGAAATAACTACAATACCATTAAAAGGCACAATAATTAAGTCCGTGACTTTTCCGTCAAAATCAAGTGTTTCATCTGCAGCTCTTTGTGAAAAGACTGAGCATGATAAAAACAATAAGACAACAAGAGTAAGTTTATTCATATTTATAATTTTGTGGGAAATTACTGAATAATACTTAATAACTAGAAAGTTTTTTTACGCAAAAAAAATCGACCAACTTTTAAAGTTAGCCGATTTTTCTATTACGCTATTAAGAATAAATAACCCTATTCTTCCTCGCTATTTCCTACTTGCTCCTCATATTCTGGATATAAAAATGCATTGTAAGGAAATCTTGTTACGTGAATCTCTCTTACGCGTTCGTAGATTTTCTTTCTGAACTCCTCAAAGTTATTTTTGTTAAGTGCTGATATAAAGATAGCATCACCATTAGTACGTGACATCCATGTTTCTTTCCACTCATCAAGCGTGTAATGTGCACCAGTGCGCTCTACCATAAGATCCTCATCGTCATAAGCCTCTGCCGTATAAGCATCAATCTTATTAAAAACCATAAGCGTAGGCTTATCCATACTCTCAATCTCATCAAGAATCTGGTTTACAGCATTAATGTGATCTTCAAATTGCGGGTGAGAAATATCTACCACATGCAGTAGTAAATCTGCCTCACGCACTTCATCAAGCGTACTTTTAAAAGAATCTACTAGCTGTGTAGGCAACTTACGTATAAATCCTACCGTGTCTGAAAGTAGAAAAGGAAGATTCCCTACCACCACTTTACGTACGGTAGTATCTAAGGTTGCAAAAAGTTTATTTTCGGCAAATACTTTACTCTTACTTATTACATTCATGAGGGTACTCTTCCCCACATTCGTATAACCTACGAGAGCGACTCTCACAAGTGCACCACGATTACCACGCTGCGTAGCCATTTGCTTATCTATAGTAAGCATCTTCTTTTTAAGCAAGGTAATACGGTCACGCACAATACGTCTATCTGTTTCAATCTCTGTCTCTCCAGGTCCACGCATACCTATACCTCCGCGCTGGCGTTCAAGGTGTGTCCATAAACCTGTAAGTCTAGGCAACAAATATTCATACTGAGCAAGCTCCACTTGTGTGCGTGCATAACTCGTTTGAGCTCTCTGAGCAAAAATGTCAAGTATCAAATAGGTGCGATCTACAATCTTACATTTTAAGATTGCTTCTATGTTACGTTGTTGTCCAGGAGTAAGTTCGTCATCAAAGATCACAGTACCCACATCGTGCTGCTCTACATATGCAGCAACGTCTTCCATCTTCCCTGTCCCTATAAAAGTTTTGGGATTAGGTTTTTCTAATTTTTGAGAGAAACGCTTTAAAACTTCACCTCCTGCTGTATAAGCAAGAAACTCAAGTTCATCAAGGTATTCCGTCATTTTATCGTGTGATTGCTTTTGGGTAACTAGCCCCACCAGCACACACTTTTCATAATCTATTTTTTCTGTTTCGATCATATTAACAAAGGTAGCAAATGGATTGCAGTCTTTTTGACTAAATTGTAACACTCATAGACACTATTCATTATGGAGGATGATTCCGCTTTCGCGAAAGCGCAACAAGAAAAAATACAATGTGCAGTAGGCTTTTACAACCTAGAAAATCTTTTTGACACGACAAACAACCCAGAAACGCTAGATGACGACTTCACACCGAACGGTTTTAAGGAGTGGAATAGCTATAAGTTTAATAAGAAAATAGCCAAACTATCTAAAGTCATCTCAAACATAGGAAAGGATGACACTAAGACCTCACCTTCTCTCCTTGGCGTTGCCGAAGTGGAAAATAGATCCGTATTAGAATCACTTATTGCGACAGACAACCTCAAAGATGAAGGTTATGATATTGTTCATTATGACTCTCCAGATGAGCGTGGTATTGACGTAGCTTTATTATACAAAAAAGCAGATTTTAAAGTAACACAGAGTGAGCCCATCACACTCTACCTAGAAGCCGAAGAAGGTGGCAGAGACTATACGCGTGACATTCTCTATGTACAAGGAGAACTTTTAGGAAATCCTGTTCACATACTAGTAAATCACTGGCCTTCCCGAAGATCTGGTGAGAATGAAACCTCACAAAAGCGCATTGCAGCAGCTCAACGAAACAGAGAGGTTATTGATAAACTCATGAATGAAGATCCTAAAGTAAAGATTATCATCATGGGCGATTTTAACGACGGGCCACACAGCGAAAGCGTAAAAAACAATCTCGTTAAAACTGAGTTTTATAACCCTATGCTGTACTTAGGAACAAGATATGAGGGAAGTTTAAACTATAGATTTGAGTGGTTCATTTTTGATCAGATAATCTTTTCAAACAATTTTGTACAGCTACACGAAAACACACTTCTTTACGAGAAGTCAGATATTTATAATGACTTTTTTCTCACAGAATATGAAGGGAAGTTTAAAGGAACACCCTTCCGTACCTATGCGGGAAAAAGATATTTAGGTGGCTATAGCGACCACTTTCCGGTTTATAGCATTCTATCTACAAGACCTGACTAAAAGGATATTTTAATTTGCTTTAATTTGAATCTCGTCAAGTTCATAAGTACCGTCAAAACTTGCATTTCCAGATCCGTTATATCTAAATGCAACATAGCCAGTACCTGTGACACAAGAGAGATCTACAATACCAGAGTCAATCCAGTTTCCAAAGAAATCATTATCTGTCACAATATCTGCTGCTGCTAGCACATCCCAAGTAGAAGCAGCGATTGTTGTGACATCGCCATCCCAATCGTTAGAAAAAAGTATGGTCAACCTACTGCCGTCTGCAAAACTATTTGAGGTTCTAAAACGTAAGGTTTCTCCCGTATTTGATGTAAAATCTAATGGCGGAGTGATTAACCAAGATACCGTTCTCGCATCTCCAGAAAAAGCAGATGCAATTCTTGCAGACCTACCTAATGAGGCATTTTGACCTGTGCTCGTATAAGCTTCCCATGCTTGTGTACCTTCTTCTTGATAATTAGTCCAGCCATTACCTATTATAGGGTTGTTATTAGTTTGCGACTCAAAAAACTCTTCAAATAGTATATTTTCTCCCATTCCACTAGCTGGACCACAATCTATTTCTACAGGATCACAGCGGTCTGTCTCATCAAAAATGACTGCTTCTGGATTGTTAATCATATGTTTATATGTAGTCTGCAAAAAAAATGAATGTATTTTTACATTTATAATCTAATTAACCGAGATGTCTATTAAAACTATTTATTTTTGACAATTGAAGGAGTAGCTGATAATGAATGTAATAAAGTTATTTTACTAATAATCTACAGTCAAATACGGTAATGTTTTAGAATCTTAATAAGTTCTAACATTACAACAAATTGGATATCTCCAAATAATAAAGACTCCTCTTAAATTTTAAGACTTTAAAGTTATAAAGAGTAATACCTAAATTCAAAATGACAATAATATTTAAACTAGACGATTTTATATATAGTTTATTTCCACAAGCGAATAATAACTTAGAAAATCTTGAGAAGGAATTAATTGATTTTTATACAGTTAACAATATTAAACCAAGTGTAAATTTTGAAGAAGATGTAATTAAAATATCAATTGATGGTCTTCGTGTAGGTGAAGAAAATAGAGAATATAACGAATTGATATCTCTATGTGAGTCAGGGAAATTTGAAGCAGCAAAAATCATCTCTTTAAAATTAATTGAAAAACATCCAAATAATTCAGAATATTTTAGACTTAATGGTCAAATAGAATCTGAACTTGGTAATCAAGATGAGGCAATTAATTCATTAATAGACAGTCTAAGATGGAACCCTAAAAATGAGTGGGCACTTCTTATGATGGGTAACATTTTTGCGAAACACTTCAATGACACCCAAACTGCGATGAAATATTATAATCAAGTTTTGGTTATAAAGCCTGACGACTGTATTACACTAAATAATATAGGCGTGCAGTTAATGCAAACAAACAATAAGAAAGATGCTGTCAGTTATTTTGAAAAAGCATTAAGCGTTGACAAAGACTACCCAAATACTTACTACGCACTTGCTCTAGTCGCTAACCAAGATGGTAATAGTGAAAAAGCATTTAATCTAGCTTTGACCTCATTATCAAAAACAAACAAAAGTTTAAACAGAGAATTGTATCAAAATTCTTTCAATCTAGCAATAGAGAGCGCTAAGACAATAGCAACAGAAACAAATAATGAAAAAATTATAAGTGATTACGTTAGCAAGCTAGAATATCTGTCAGGAAGAACAATAAAAATTGAAAGCGATGATTCAATTGATACTGCAGCTAAAATTGAATTCGCAGAGAATTACAAACGTGACCACCACCTAGTAAAATATAAGTCTGACAGACTTGGCATCGACCATTTAATACTTCATGAACTCATACACCTTGAGTTAGTACTCGAAGCTAGAGAAAAAGAGTTAAATGAATTATTTACAACCAACGAGTCTAATAAAGCAAAATTTAAATATTCTTTAGAAAATGAAATTAAAAAATTTCAAAAACGTGGCGTAGCTCAGGATAATATCGAGAGCTATATAAACGCCCTTTTTAATGGGATAAATAGTCAATTGTATAATACTCCAATAGACTTATTTATAGAAGATAGAATTTATAATACTTGGAAATCCATAAGACCAATTCAGTTCTTATCTCTTTTATCAATATTACAAGAAGGTGTTGAAGCTAACACGAATAAGGATATTGTAAAAAACACCCCGAAAGATATTCTTTCAACATCAAAAGTTTTTAATCTTATCAATGCTATTCATTTTAAGAATTTGTTCAATATCGACCTATTAGAACTTTTCAATCACTCAAAACGAGAAATGAATCAAGCACAATCTTTTTACAGTGAATTCGAAGAATATAGAGACGACAAAAAACCAGGAGAAGAATATGAAATTATAAAACATTGGGGAGAAGATTTAAACTTAGATAACTTCTATTCATTAATACCAGAAACAGAATATAGAAAAAAAACTATTGATTCTGTATTGCAGGAAATCAGTGAAGATCCTCTAGGAATTAACCATAGTAACCCTTCGAATGACAGGAAAATGAAAAAATTCCTCGAATCGAACACTAATGATGAAATTAACAAAGCCGTAGCAATGTATATGGCTGATGCACTCAAATACTTTGGAAGTATACCTGTTGATGACATTAAAAAAATAGCTTTTGAAATAGCCACTATAGGTACACAAGGTATCGACCCTTCAAAGGACAATTACATAATACCATCAATTAGCAATAGCTATTTTTCAGGATATAAGACTTTAGCTTACTACTACGTTAGTTGGGCACTATCTATACCTGAAATGCTACCACAACTCCAGTTACCATTTGAAAAGGAGTACGAATTAGCAACGAAATTTTTGAAAAATTAATATCATGAGTGATTTAAAAGAAATAACGAACGCTTTATTGAAATTTAGAAATGAAAGGGATTGGGAACAATTTCACAACCCTAAAGATTTAGCTATCGCTATTAATATTGAATCAAGTGAACTACTCGAAGAATTTCTTTGGAAGAAAAATGATGAAGCAGATATAAATAAGGTGAAAAAAGAGTTAGCTGATGTCTTTTCATATAGCTTTCTACTGGCTGAGAAATATAATTTTGATATCAAGGAAATCGTTTTAGAAAAAATAGAGGAAAATGGAAAGAAATATCCAATCTCTAAATCCAAAGGTAATTCGACAAAATATACAGATTTATGATTATCTACAATAAGAAGAAAATCGACTTTAGTAGCGATATATTAACTAATGATATTGGAAATATAATAACTGAGCATATTTTAGAAAGAACTGGAAATAAAGTTTCCCCAAACGAAGTTCGTTCATTCCAGAACTCCTTAGGTTATATGGAAAGAGTTGTTTCTGACAATGAAATACCTAACGACTGTGGTATCTCAATAGAATATCACCTCCCTCACACTTCCAAAAGAGTTGATTTTATCATTACAGGGAATGATGGAAATCAAGAAAATGTTGTTATTATTGAGCTTAAGCAATGGGAAAATTCAGAATTAACTAGTAAGGATGGGATTGTAAGAACAAGATTCCAACACGGTAAGTCTGAAACAAGTCACCCTTCTTATCAAGCATGGTCTTATGCAGCTTTACTTACTTCATTTAACGAAACTGTAGATGAAGAATCAATATCATTATACCCCTGCGCATACTTACATAATTATATCCCTGACACTACAATTCGTAACGATTTTTACAACTACTACTTAGAAAAAGCACCTGTATTCTTAAAGCCAGACGCATTGAAGCTTCGTGAATTTATCAAAAAGTACATAAAACAAGGTGATACATCTGACATTATGTTCAGAATAGATAATGGCAAAATTAAACCGACAAAAAGCCTTGCTGATAGCCTAAAAAGCATGATTAAAGGAAATAGAGAGTTCATCATGATTGATGACCAAAAAGTTGTTTACGAGACAGCTCTCGACTTAGCCTTGAAATCACATGAAAAAAATAAAAATATATTAATTGTTGAGGGTGGTCCAGGTACTGGAAAATCAGTAGTGGCAATTAATCTTTTAGTAGAGCTTAACAGAAGAGGTAAAATGACACAATATGTTACCAAAACCTCCGCACCTCGAGATGTTTTTTTCGAAAAACTAAGAGGACAGAAAAGAATGACTGAGCTTAAATCTCTCTTCGTTGGCTCTGGAACCTTTATAAATGCTCCTAAAAACCTATTGAATACACTATTAATTGATGAAGCTCATCGACTTACTGAAAAAACTGGGTTTTTAAAGAGAGGAGATAATCAAATCAAAGAGATACTAAATTCATCATTATCTTCAGTATTTTTTATAGATGAAAATCAACGTGTATCTGTGAGCGACTACGCTACAATTGATGTGATTGAAGATATCGCTAAAGAATTAGGTATTAAAGTTCATAAACTTAAACTTCAATCACAATTTCGATGTAACGGATCTGATGGCTACTTAGCTTGGCTTGACAATACATTACAAATTAAAGAAACAGCCAACTATGATTTGAAATCTTTGGATTACGACTTTGATTTTAAAGTTTTCGATACTGCCAAAGAATTACAGCAAACAATTTATGCTAAAAATAAAATTAAAAATAAAGCTCGCATAGTTGCTGGCTACTGCTGGAAGTGGGTCAGCAAGAAAAATCCAGAGCAATATGATTTCAAAAATGAAGAATTTGGATTCGACATGCGCTGGAATATGATGGATTATGGCGGCAAATGGATTATTGAACCAGAATCAGTAACCGAAATTGGTTGCATACACACTTCACAAGGTCTAGAGGTAGATTATATTGGCGTTATCATAGGGAATGACCTTATTGTACGTAATGGAGAAATAATTACAGATTCAACCGCAAGAGACAGTGGTGACAGAACTATTTTCGGAGCAAAGAGTGGTTTAAAAAAGAACCCTGACTATTGGAAACCATTATTAGATGAGGTTATAAGAAACACTTATCGCACATTAATGACAAGAGGCATGAAAGGCTGCTATATATATTGTACTGATAAAGAAACCAATGAGTATTTCAAAAATTTATTATAATTTAAAAAAGGAATAGGAACCCTTGCATATCGCGATGGGTGGAACCTCTTTGACCAGATAATTATAAGTGCGCCATTACTAGATGATGACTACACCTCTTTCAGATATTATAAAGCCGGCATTTACAACAAAAGCTTCTTGAGCAACCCTAAGGGTCGCTACAAAGGATATCCTTACAGAAGCTTTGCAAATGGAGGATATACAGGTGGCTATAGCGACCACTTTCCGGTTTATATTTATGTGATTAAGAAAGAATTTGCAGACTAATAATTCAGCATACATAAGAAAGCCCAAAATCAATTAAGATTTTGGGCTTTCTATTTTTTCTATTGCGCTTTCGCGAAAGCGTAATAATAACCTTTATAAGTATTTAATCATGGCTATTAAAACCATTGATTCCATGGTATAATTGCTAGCACTGCGATAAGTGCAAGTGTGTAAAAGATTGCTATCTTCTTAAATTTAGGCGTAGATAGGCGTTGTTTTTTATGCTTAGAATAACCAATGGTTACAAGTACCACTGCAATGATCATTAAAAATGGATGTTCTACAGCAAGTTGTCTTGCTTGACTAGAGAGTCCTCCCATACCATTTGCTTTTATAGCCTGCAATCCATTAGGAGAAACGACCCACAGCACAAGGCCTATAAGCAGTTGTATGTGCATCGTTATAAGGGTGAATAAAGCCAAGCTCATATCCTTCCCGCCATACTCTTTTTTTCCAAAGAATTTTGTGAGTGCATTAAATGTGGCAACCACAAGAACGATAACTACAAGGTAAGCCCAATACGAATGGACAAATTGAACAACTGAGTACATAAATAAATGGTTTAATAAGTTTAAAGCTCAAAGATAATCCATAAAAACAAAAGCCGCTACTGTTTCCAGTAGCGGCTTTATTATTGCGATTGCAATTATGTGATAATAGTTCTTAGTTAAAGATATAACGAAGACCTATTTGCATTTGCCATCTTGAAGAGTTAAATCCTGCATCATCAATCTGATCAAGACCTCTTTCTACACCATCGTTAAATGTGAATTCTGGAGTAGTACCATCATCAGCAAATCCTTCAAAGTTGACAAGAGTAGCAGTATCAAATCCACTTGTAAAGTATCTTCTTCCCCAATCCTTGTTGATTAAGTTTGTGAAGTTAAATACATCTGCAGATAATTGGAAAGCATGTTTCTTCTCACCGAATTGAAGTGCAAAATCTTGAGTAAACTTTAAATCTACTACGTGACTCCATCTTGCTCTGTTTCTGTTACGTTGAGCAAATTCTCCTCTACGTGTGCTTAAGTAATCATCGCCTTCGATAAAAGCATTAAGTGCTACCCACTGCTCCTCTGCAGTTGCAGTTACGTTACCATCTCTATCTGTATCATCAATTAAGTTTGCGTCTGCAAAATTAGCTGGTACAAATGGTAATGGAGTAAATCCTTCACCTGTATCATTAATTAAGCGGTTACTGTTACCTCCACCTACAACATAGCTATATGGAGTTCCTTCTGCTCCTTCATAGAAAAGACCAATAGATGTTTTTATATTTTCTGACCATTTAATATCAACAACTGCGTTTGCAAGCGTTCTATGTCCTTGGCTAAAGTCAGAAACTGAAGTTCCAAGTTGGTTAGACCCATTTACACTTTCGTTAAATGCCCAGTTAGATATATTCTGAGAAGATGTCCCTTCAAATACAGTAGTAGAACGACCATAAGAATAAGTTGCACTAGCTCTCACGTCTACCATTGTAGAGTAAAAATTCTTAGATAATGTAGCAGATGTATTAAAAGCCTCACCATCATTTGTATTAGATATTAAGAAAATTCCTCCATAAGTACCGTCTACGTCTTGTCCACCATAGTTTGCACGGCTTCCAGCTCCTGTAGTCATAAACTGTGGTCCTTCTAAGTTTAAGTTTTCAAGTTGAAGACCAGTAATTACACTACTGTGAGAAACCTCAGCAGATACTGTAAATCCATTCCCTAATTTTTGATCAACCGCTAAACTCTTTTTAAATACCTGTGGTAATTTAAGATCTTCGGCAAGTAAATCAATGTTTCCTTGAAATTCTCCTTCTTGTTGAAATTGATTGTTAACATCAGGATTAAAAGCAGGAACTCCGTCTCCAAATATTCTTGTGTTTGCTACAACAGTACCTGTATTGTTATACGCTCCACCTGGCCACACTAATGGTATTCTAGAAGTAAATAAACCTAGACCTCCACGTATTTGTGTTGTCTTATCTCCTTTTACATCCCAGTTAAACCCTAAACGCGGAGAGATGTGTGCAGTTGTTTTAGGCCCTTGACCTACACGTGCACCTTGTAAATCTTTTCCAGCAGCTTCTAATAAACCAACAGTTCTTGTGTTGAAGTCAGAGTTTCCTCTTCCATCATCCCAAACCGGTAAATCTACTCTTAAACCAGCAGTCATTTTAAAAGTCTCAGACATTTGTACTTCGTCTTGAGCATAAAATCCTAATTGGAATAAATCAAATTCAGCAGCTCCAACAGAATCATCACCTATACCACCTAAAAGTGAATAACTACTGCGATATTCGTTAGCATCATCATTATAGAAATCCTCTAAAGAGTTATAAGTGTACTCTCCAAAGTTACGTCCAAAAAACACATTCTTTACTTTACTGTACTCGTTGTGAGTTCCTAAAGTAACTGTATGACGTCCAGAAAATATCTGAAAGTTGTTTGTTAGTGTGAAGATATCTTGCTCAAGTAAGTTTGCTGTTGAGAAAGGCTCAGATCCAGCAAAAATTCTTGCATCACCATCGTTAATCTCAATAGTAGGAAAAGGACTTCCATTAGTTCCTCTATCATCACGTACTCTTGTGTAACCAAGGATGAATCTGTTTGCATACTTATTACCAAAAGTAGAGTTAAGCTCTAAAGATGCAGTATTTGTATTAGATTCAAAGTTTTGAGCAGCTCCTGTGAAGTTAATTGTTCTTGAACTAGAACGACCTATTCCAAAGAAATCAGCTTTCACCAAGTTATTACGTACAGATAATTTATGATTCTCGTTGATGTTCCAATCTAACTTAAAAAGAATTTTGTTACTTTCTAAAGTTCTTGTGTTGTTATCAAATGTTCCTGGGTTGTATCCGTATTCATCAATTAAGAATTGCTTAAAAGTTGCAACTCCTTCTAGTCCTGAATCTCCTGCATAGTCACCATCAAATGGTTGTGGAGTTTCATCGTTTTGACCTTCATAGTTTACAAAGAAGAATAATTTATCCTTGATAATAGGTCCTCCTGCACGTATACCAAAAGTCTTTGCTGAAAACTCAGCAAGCTTTTCTCTATCATTATCATCTTCAAAATCACCAGGAGTTTTTCCTGCAAGAGATTCGTTTCTGAAAAGGTAGTAAGCAGAACCTTCAAATTCGTTAGAACCAGATTTTGTTACAGCACTAATCGCACCACCAGCAAATCCTCCAATAGTCACATCATAAGGAGCAACGTTTACTTGAAAAGATTCAATAGCATCAATAGAGATTGGGTTTACACCAGTCTGACCTCCATTTGTTCCTGATCCAGAAAGACCAAATGCATCGTTGTTTACTGCTCCATCTACATAAAGAGCATTGTAACGATTGTTTTGACCACCAATAGATAATTGGTTATCACCTCTCACCTGTGCTTCAGGAGTAAGACGTGCAAAATCTGAAATAGATCTAGAAATGTTAGGTAACGCATCTACTTGACGTTGACTAATAGCAGTTTCAGATCCAGTTTTGTTAGCATCAAAAATGCTGTTAGGCTGTGCAGTAATTACAATTTCATCTAGAGAATTTGCATTCTCTGCCATTGTAGTACTAACTCTCTTAGTCTCCCCAAGAGTAAGTGAAAAACCATTAAGTGCATAATCCTCAAATCCTACGTAAGTAATCGTAACATTGTAAGGACCACCTGGTCTTAAGTTCGTTAGACGGTAAAAACCATCAAAATCTGTTACTGCTCCATACACAGAACCTGTAGGTACGTGTGTTGCAACAATGTTTGCTCCAGGCAATGGACCTTCTGTGTTGTCTAACACACGTCCAGAGATAGAACTTGTCGTTACCCCTTGTGCTAATGACGATACCGTCACTAGAAACATGGCGATCAATGATAAAAATGTAATTTTCTTCATGATATTTGTTAATAATTAGCGCTGCAAAATTACTCTAAATTTGTGGAGTGCCAATATTAACTTAACGTTAACTTATACGAGAAGGTTTTTTCATTTCGTAAAACCAAAAAAACCCTTCAAACATTAGCCTGAAGGGTTTCTCAATAAAATACTAATAGTCAATCGCTTACTACACTTCTTTATAGTATTTCATTAAATTCTTAGTAGAACCATCATGATTTTCACTTGTTCCAGTACTAAACTCATTAAGCACTTTTTTTGCAAGTTGTTTTCCTAGTTCAACGCCCCATTGATCATAAGAGTATATATTCCATATCACTCCTTGTACAAAGATTTTATGCTCATACATTGCTACCAGTGACCCTAAGCTCTCTGGAGTAAGCTTCTCCCCTAAAATAGTGGTAGTAGGCTTATTTCCTTCAAAAACTTTAAACGGGGTAAGTTCTTCTATACGCTTTCGCGAAAGCGTACTACCTTCAAAATCCTGCTCCACTTGAGAAACAGTCTTACCATTCATGAGTGCTTCAGTTTGTGCAAAGAAATTTGCCATAAGCTTATCATGGTGATCTTGATTACCGTGAAGTGACTTTTTGAAACCAATAAAATCTGCAGGAATTAATTTCGTTCCTTGATGTATCAATTGGAAAAATGCGTGTTGTGAGTTTGTTCCAGGTTCACCCCAAATAATATTTCCAGTTTCATAGGTAACACGGTCACCGTTGCGATCTACGCTCTTCCCGTTACTTTCCATAATTGCTTGCTGCAAGTATGCCGGAAGTCTGTGTAAATATTGAGAGTAGGGAATAACAGCTTCTGTTTCTGCTCCATAAAAATTATTATACCACACACTTAAGAGTGCCGTAATCACTGGAATGTTTTGATCAAATGACGTGTTTTTAAAATGCTCATCCATTTTAAATGCGCCATGCAGTAAGCCTTCAAAGTTTTTATAACCAACAGCAAGCGCTATAGATAAACCTACTGAGCTCCAAAGAGAAAAGCGTCCTCCTACCCAGTTCCACATAGGGAATACATTATCTGAAGAAATACCAAAGCTAGCAATAGCCTCCTCATTTGTTGACACTGCAACAAAATGGTTACTTACCGCTTCTTCTCCTAGTTGATTTACAAACCACTTTCTTACTGTTGTGGCATTACTCAATGTCTCTTGAGTTGTAAACGTCTTAGATACTATTACAAAAAGCGTTGTTTCTGGATTAAGATTTTTAATGGTCTCCATTACATGATCACCATCTACATTTGATATAAAATGCGTAGTCAAGTGGTTTTTGTAATACTGCAATGCCTCAACAACCATCACTGGCCCAAGATCTGATCCACCTATACCTATGTTCACAACGTCTGTAATCTCTTTACCGGTAGCTCCTTTATGCTTACCAGAAATAACTTTTTCAGTAAAAATTTCGATTGACTTTTTTACTTCATTCACCTCTTCCTTAGCAAAAGCGTCACTCTTTTCATCACGTAGCGCGGTATGCATCACTGCTCTATCTTCGGTAGCATTTATTGCATCCCCACCAAAATAGCTGTCAATTGCCTCTTTTAAGCCAACCTCTTCTGCCAGTTGCACGAGTAGCTCACGAGTTTTTGTTGTGATTCTATTTTTACTATAATCTACATATAAAGAATCCCAAATGATTGTGAACTCTTCTGCACGAGCGCTATCCTTAAAAAGATCAACTAATAGCGTATCTTTTGTTTCCTTGTAATGCGTTTCTAATGCTTTCCAAGCTGCCGTTGTAGTTGGGTTTATACTTTTCATTAGGTAGGTTCTATAAGATTATTGTTGTTTTTCTTCTGTTTGCTGTTGTGCAAATTCCATTTCTGCTTCACTCATAAATGGAATATTATCTAATTGCAATCTGAGAGGCTTGCGTATACTATCGTAAATAGGCTTGAGTAGCTCATCTAGCGGTTTTGATGCTGGAAGATCTTCTCTAAAAGGATCCACTTGTTTTCCATTTTTCCAAAAACGATAACACACGTGAGGTCCACCAGAATTTCCTGTCATCCCTATAGTTCCTATTACATCTCCTTGACGCACAGACTGCCCTACTTTTACAGCTCTTTTTTGCATGTGTAGGTATTGCGTATCATAAGTAGCATTGTGGCGTATTTTTACATAATTACCGTTACCTCCACGTCGTTCAGATTTAGTCACCACCCCATCTGCAGTGGCAAGAATAGGAGTACCTATAGCTCCAGCAAAGTCTGTTCCCTTATGTGGACGCAACTTATAACCATAGTACTTTATACGTCGCTTAAGATTATATCTAGATGAGATTCTATTGAACTTAAGTGGGCCTTTTAAGAATGCACGACGTAGGTTGTCTCCATTTTCATCAAAGTAGTCAAAACCTCCAGCTAGCGAGTCATTTGCAAATCTAAATGCATAAATCTCACGTCCTGCATGTTCAAAAAGAACAGCTTTAATTTTACCTACTCCCGCAGGAATTGTATCATTTACAAAGCGTTCCTCATAAATTGCCTTGAAGCGGTCACCTTTTTGAAGTTTAAAGAAATCAATGGTCCACGCATAAATATCTGCCATTTTATAAGCAACATTTACACTTACGCCAAGATCATCAAAAGTAGAAGATAGATTGCTGTTTATTACTCCAGAGATTTCACGCTCATAAGTTGTTGTAGGATGTTTTCTTGCCGCAGCTTTTACATTTTCTTTAAAATCTACCACGACGTAATCTTCCCTATTTTGCTCATAAATAAATACCTGAGCAGCCTCAAGAGAGTCTTTTGATTTAAGTAAGACATATGGCTTTCCTTTTCTAATTTTCCGAGTATCAAATACCGACACAACAGAGTCAGAAATCTCTTCTATAGTTGCATAATCTACATTTGCATCAAAAAGAATTTTTCCAAAACTATCTCCAGACTGCACAGTATCTCGCTCTACAATATAATCATCAAGCACGTAACCGTACTCTTTGACTACTTCTGGTGGCGCCGTATAAATTTCTTCGTCATCTACCGTATCTGAGGTAGCGTCACCGCAAGCAAAAACTAAAAAACTAAAAAAAACTAAAAGATATAGGTGGTTATATTTCACAAAAAGTAAGTTGTCATTCATTATACATCATGCCCCCAGTTTGCAAGCTCTTCTGCAGTCCAGACTTCTGGAAAGAAAATACGTCGCTGGTATTTAGGGTGCATATATTTTGTCCATTCGCTTCCGCCTGTTGCCTCTACCACTTTCTCACCATTATTTAAGTAGTGATTTGCAGCATGATAATGAGACATTACCCAAGTAACATTTACTGTGTAATCGTAGTGACGCATAGCATCACGTAACTTTTGATTCTCACGGACTTCTTGAGGTAAACTTTTAAAGCGGGCATACAAATTTATAGTATTATATTCTTTTGTAAACGCTACAAAGTCGTTTTTATACTTCTCTTCAAAGGCTGTGAGCAAATAAGATTTTTTACCAGTATGATAATTCTTGCCGGCGGCTTGCCAATATAGATGTTCTAACGCATGTTCGTAAGGAGTATTGCGGTCTATGCTTTCGCGAAAGCGATTATCTATAAGATTTATTAAATCTGTACTTGCAAACTCAATTTTTCTATACTGCGCACTTTGAAAACCACTAGCTGGAGTAAGGGTTTTTCTAAATTTCATGTACTGCTCGACATCCATTCCTTCTTGCATAATCGAGAAAGAACTTGTAAGCATATCAAAATACCTACTTATGCGCCCTAAACGAGAACTAAAAAAATCTACTGTAAGATTAGGATGGTGAGCTACTTGCTCAATCTCCCAAAGTACCATTTTAAATAGCAGCTCATTAACTTGATGGTACATGATAAACACATTTTCATCTGGCATGCTCGTGCGTGGCAACTGCAAACTTAATAATGCGTCTGTATGGATGTAGTCCCAATAAGTAATAGGCTTACTTTGCAGTAATCCTTCAAGATGATCATCAAGATCTTGATCTATCTTCTCATACTTATCATCAAGCTGATTGATGATTTTTTCTATGTCTGGTTGAATGGGCTTTTTCATGAGTGATTATTGGACTGTAAATATTGAGCTTATCAAATACTTCATATTTGATAAACATCAACGCTGTGTTGCCTGATTTATTAAGTGGCAATTTACAAAATCCTTAATCAAACACGATCTCAAAAGGATGCTTAAGTCCTTTATAAGCGTCTAGATCTGCTTTAAGTGAGCCTACAGATAATTCCGCCTTAATACGAAGCGGTATTTTATTATCATCATCACTTACCCATATGGTAAGACTTTCTTTTTCTTGGAAAACACGACCAGACTGTACAAGTGGTCTAAAAACTAATGTCTTTACCTTCCCAAACTTCGTGCGAATCGTCTCTCTTTCCAAAAAACGCATTTTAAATGGATAGTTTTCCCCATCAAAAAACATAGTGAGATTGACTTCATCACCTGCCTTTAGCCCGTCTGTAGTAAGATTATTACGCAAGTAATACATTGCAGAGACCATGTCCTGAATGCCTGGCTCTGTATCAATAGTGGTTTTCTTATCACGCTTTATATCGTTTATATGCGCTTTATGTGCCACTTGATCAAACTCTATGACTTTATTCTTAGTATGACCACCCTCATCTATTTTACGAAGAAACTTATATGGCAAATCTGTCTTTTTATCTACCCAGCTTTCATAGTAATCTTCTACTCCGAAGGCTAATCCCACAATACCTGTAGTCTCGCCAAAGCCTTTTATGTGATGCACTGGCTTTCCTTTATAAGTAGCATCTTTAATGTCAATAGTAGCATAACCGCCAGTAAGAAGCCCGTAGTGTACTCTAAATTTGAGCCATTCTCCCGCTTGATATGTATCCTTATGTTTCATCACACCATTACTTACTGGCGCCTGCATAAAGGCAGTACTCACAAGAAGTACTATCATTATTAATAAGGCAGGTATGTATTTGTTATGTGACTTCATCTTAGGTCGTTATTTGGTTGTACAAAGCATATAATACAATTGTTATTCCAAAAATAGAATAACAAAAAACTCCGTCCTATTTCTAAGACGAAGTTTTAGTTAAATAATTGTAATTGTGTAAATAACAGCGTTACGCTTTCGCGAAAGCGCACTTAAGAAGTTATAAAGTTCCTCTCTGTGCTTGCTCTCTTTCTATAGACTCAAAAAGTGCCTTAAAGTTTCCTGCTCCAAATCCTTTTGCTCCCATACGTTGTATGATTTCAAAAAATAGGGTTGGTCTGTCTTCTAATGGTTTTGTAAATATCTGAAGTAAATATCCATCCTCATCTGCATCTACAAGGATAGAAAGCTCTTGTAAACGTTCTATATCCTCCTTCATCACTTTCATGTGCTCACCCAGCCTTTGTGGGATATCGTCATAATACGTTTGTGGCGGTGGTGGTAAAAACTCGATACCACGAGCCTTAAGCTGCGCTACTGTTTTAATAATATCATCTGTAGCAAGAGCTAGGTGCTGTACACCAGCTCCTTCATAAAAATCTAAATATTCTTCTATTTGGGATTTCTTTGCTGCCTCTGCTGGTTCATTTATCGGGAATTTAATACGACCGTTCCCGTTACTCATCACTTTACTCATAAGTGCCGAGTATTCTGTGTGAATTTGCTTATCATCAAAAGACAAGAAATTTACAAACCCCATCACCTCTTCATAAAATTTCACCCAAGTATTCATCTGGTTCCAGCCCACATTACCTACCATATGATCTACATATTTTAAACCTGTAGGCTCTGGATTATAATCTGACTCCCATTTTCTAAATCCTGGTAAAAATACTCCTTTGTAGTTTTTACGTTCTACAAACATGTGTACGGTTTCCCCATAAGTATAAATTCCTGCGCGTACAGTCTCACCGTGTTCATCACTCTCTACAAATGGCTCGCAATATGATTTTGCTCCACGTTTTGTGGTTTCTTCATAGGCACTTCTTGCATCTTCTACCCATAAAGCAACCACCTTTACACCATCACCATGCTTTACAATGTGATCGTTTATAGGTGACTTACTGTTAAGCGGTGTAGTAAGTACAATGCGTATTTTATCTTGCTTAAGCACATAACTTACCTCATCTCGAGATCCAGTTTCAAGACCTTTGTAAGCATATGATTGAAAACCAAATGCCGTTTTATAAAAGTGTGCTGCTTGTTTTGCATTACCCACATAAAACTCCACATAGTCTGTCCCTAGAAGCGGAAGAAAATCCTGCGCTCCTTCAAATATTTTTTCTAATCCGTAGTCTACAGATTTTAAGTCTTTGCTCATAGTTGTTACTTTTCGGTGAAGTTAGTTTAAGCTATTACTTCACTATTAATACTAATTGATAAGTCTTCTGCCTAAGCAGATTGTTATGTTGTTTTTGTTACGCTTTCGCGAAAGCGTAATTAATCAATACTATCTCTTTCTGAAAATACCTCGTTTAAGAAAATAGAATCTGTACTTATAGAGTCTACTTCTTCTTCCATAAACACATCATCATTAAAGTCATCTTCATACTCCCAGTTGTTATCTGTACTGTATGCGTCATTTGTAAGATCATCAAATGCTCCTGTCATACCAGCAACTCCTAAAAATGCAAGTGCTCCTATCACGATAAGTAAAAACAACCCATTTAAAATGATGGAAATAATATTAAGAACGCGTGCTATGGAAACGTTGCTCCTGCTCGACTCAGAAAATTCTTCTGGGTTTAAGCGATATAGTTTCATGCTCTTATTTGCCATCACAAGTCCTGCGATACTCAATCCTAATGGAATGATTGCTGTAAATCCATAACAGCAGCAACCGGCAATACCTATCACTAGGCCAACGATTCCTAATATTAATGCAGACGGATCTGCAGGTAATTTATTTTGCATATTGATGTTTAGTGGTCTAGCCAGCTTTGATAATAACTCTCGTCTGCAATTGCCATGGCATCTTTACAAACCATAAGTGGTTTAAAAGTATCTACCATTACTGCAAGCTCTTCTGTCCCCTCTTTTCCTATACTTTTCTCTGCAGTTCCTGGGTGCGGACCGTGAGGAATACCTGCTGGGTGTAAAGAAATATGTCCCGCCTCTACATCTGTACGGCTCATAAAATCACCATCTACATAGTACAACACCTCATCACTATCTATATTACTATGATTGTATGGCGCTGGAATACTGAGCGGGTGATAATCATACTTTCTAGGCACAAAACTACAGATTACAAAGGCATCTGTTTCAAATGTCTGGTGCACTGGTGGCGGCTGGTGGATGCGACCAGTTATAGGTTCAAAATCATGAATTGAGAATGCATATGGATAATTATATCCATCATATCCTACTACATCAAAAGGATGAGAAGCATATACCATCTCAAAAATATCGTCTTGCTTTTTAACCTTGATTAGAAACTCTCCTTTCTCATCGTTAGTTTCTAGCTCATACGGCTGTCTTAAGTCACGCTCACAAAATGGAGAGTGCTCAAGCAGTTGACCAAAATAATTACGGTAACGCTTAGGAGTATAAATAGGTCTGCGCGACTCTACTATAAAGAGTCTATTATCATCCGTATCAAAATCTATCTTGTAGATAACTCCTCTAGGAATGAGTAAGTAATCTCCATATTTAAAATCAAGATTTCCTAAGTGTGTGCGCAGTTTTCCGGTGCCTTTATGAACAAATATAAGTTCATCTGCATCCGTGTTTTTATAAAAATAATCTTGTGTGCGTTCTTGAGGGGCTGCAAGTATGATAGTACAATCACTGTTAGTAAGTACGGCTTTCCTACTTTCTAAATAATCCTTTTCTGGCTTTATTTGAAAACCACGAAAACGATACGATTGCATGTTATTTTCCTTTGCAATTTCTGGTTTTACCGAGTATTGCTTTAGTATTTCCTTTACTTGCGTAGGTCTATGTACGTGATAGCTATTTGTACTCATCCCGTCAAAACCTATGGTACCAAACAATTGTTCGGAATATAATGAACCATCTGGCTTACGAAACTGAGTGTGACGCTTATGAGGGATATCTCCCAACTTATGATAAAAAGGCATTGTTGTGTTTTTAGATTGTCTTAAAGTTACTCAAAATCAAGTAAAGCAATCTATTCTGGGTTCCTCTTTATGAGGAAATTAAGAAGTATAGGTAAGTTTATCCAGCCTTGTGCGTTCATGAGCGTAAATATAGGGGATTTTTACCGTGTTGTAAAAATGGAATTTAGAAAGTTCTATCTGGATGAAACATAGTCATATCCATACTAGGTGTTACCTCATCTATAATTTCTTGCACTAGTTTACCTGTACTAGGTCCTAACGTCCACCCCATCATTGCATGACCGGTTGCAATAGTGAGGTTTTTACATTTTGAGCTTTTACCTATATATGGAATTCCATCTGCAGATACTGGTCGCAAGCCACAGGCAGCACCAGCTTTTTCTTCTGCTGTAATATGCACTTCTGGAAAATACTTATTGACACCATCTGCAATAGAGTCTACTCGAGCCTTATTTATTGTATGATTGATTCCAGCGATCTCCATCGTTCCCGCAAAACGGGTAAATCCATTCATTGGAGTTATTGCCACTTTTGCTTCTGCAAGTATAGATGGATAGGTAATTCCTGTTTCTTTGGTGGTTTGGACACGATATCCTTTTCCAGCCTGAAGGAGTAGGTTGATGTTTAGCTTTCGCGAAAGCGTACTTGTCCAACTTCCAGCTGCCATCACAACCTCATCTGTTTTAAGAACTTCTTTATCCGTCTTTACACTGGTGATTTTACCATTATTGACTTCTAAATCAATCACTTTCTCCTCTTGTCGAATGACAACACCTTTTGATAAAAGATGCGCTTTCATTTCTGCCATGAATTCGCCAGGAGTGCTGTGATGATCACACTCAAAATACGAGGCGCCCACGATATCAAGCGTAGCATCTGGTATCATCCTCTTAACATCTTGCGCAGTAATGGTTCTTGCACTTAGCCCTTCTTTTATTGCAATTTGTACAAGTTGGTCCTCGTGATGAAGTGTTGCTTCTGTCTGGCAAAGCATAAGCAATCCTTTTTTTTCTAAGTGAAAAGAAAATCCTTCTTCTTGCTTGATCTGATGATATAAATCACGGCCCAGCACCGCAATTTCTTTCATTACGGGAACAGCGCTATTTACATGTTTCTGAGTACACGACCTATTAAAAGCTAGCGACCATTTTAAGAAATCTGTATCAAGACGTGGCTTAATATACAGCGGACTCTTTTTATTAAACATCCACTTTATTCCTTGCCTCATGACTCCAGGAGCTGCCAGTGGTACGAGATGACTAGGAGACATATACCCAGCATTTACATAACTCGCGCCGCCATCCATTTTAGATTGATCTATTACCGTGACTTGATGTCCAGACTTTTGTAGAAAGTATGCACAACTTAATCCTATAATCCCTCCACCTATGATGATAATTTCTTTTGACATAAATACTTCTTTTACCCAATGCTATATTACAGAAAACCCGAATGCATAAGGATCTTCCTCATCTATGGTAATGGTATTATGTCCATATATTCTTGCCCATCCTTGTATGCTAGGTATAATGGCCTGTTGAGTACCTGTCAATGTTTCTTTTGTTACACGACCTATAAATTTTGAACCTATAAAACTCTCGTGGACAAAAGGCTCTCCTACTTTTAATTTCCCTTTTGCATATAATTGTGCGAGACGAGCCGAAGTTCCCGTACCGCAAGGGCTCCGATCAATTGCTTTATCTCCATAGAAAACAGCATTACGCCCATCTGATGTTGCATTTATAGGGTTACCCGTCCATAACATATGAGTGACATCTCTTATGGTCTCATTTTCTGGATGGATAAACTGATTAGGATATTTCTCATTAATACGCTCACGCACTACTTGACTCATTTGTATAATCTGACCAGCCGTAAACTCGTGTACGCCAGCAAAATTCTTTTGTGAATCTACAATTGCGTAGTAATTCCCTCCATAAGCAACGTCAAACGAAATTTCGCCGAGATCTGGGCAATCGACGGTTAGATTTTCGGCAGCTAGAAAAGAGGCTACATTAGTGAGACGTACCCATTCTACTTTATCACCAGTTTGTTGGTATTCAATTTCAACTAATCCTGCTGGGGCTTCCATTTTAATAATACCAGGCACTCTAGGTGTGATGATCCCTTCTTCTATTGCAATTGTTATCGTCCCGATAGTTCCGTGACCACACATAGGCAAACATCCTGAAGTCTCTATAAAAAGAATAGAGAAATCATTTTCAGGATCATGCGGAGGAAACAATATGCTCCCGCTCATCATATCATGACCGCGTGGTTCAAACATCAATCCTTTGCGTATCCAGTCATACTCTTTAAGAAAATGCTGTCGCTTCTCGCTCATAGTTGCTCCCTTTAGATCTGGCCCACCATGAGCGACGAGTCTTACGGGATTTCCGCAGGTGTGTGCGTCTATACAAGTAAAAGTGTGTTTCATATTAAATAGGTGCTAACTATTTTTTTCAATCCAGTGTTTCACTCGTCTATCAAGTATAGCGAGTGTCACCGTTCCCTGCTCTAAGATTATCTCATGAAACTCTCTAATGTCAAACTTAGCACCTAGCTCCTTTTCTGCTAGTGTTCTCAATTCTCTTATTTTGAGTTCGCCCATTTTATAGGCAAGCGCTTGTCCCGGCCATGAGATATATCTATCTGTCTCGGT
This sequence comes from Dokdonia sp. Asnod1-B02, assembly GCF_045063955.1. Classification (NCBI taxonomy): domain Bacteria; kingdom Pseudomonadati; phylum Bacteroidota; class Flavobacteriia; order Flavobacteriales; family Flavobacteriaceae; genus Dokdonia; species Dokdonia sp. Asnod1-B02. Next base: position 117,164 of record NZ_JBEFNW010000002.1, read on the forward strand.
ATTAATTTCATGTATGGAAAGTGCCGTGTTTTCAGACATATAATCTACCACTTGCTCCCTTGTCCAGCCTTTTGCGTGTAATCCTGTATCTACTACAAGTCTGCAAGCACGCCACATCTCATAAGTCAATTGTCCAAAACGCTCATACGGTGTTGTATACATTCCCATTTCGGCAGCGAGGTATTCGCAGTACAATCCCCATCCCTCACCGTATGCATTTACATACATGTTTTTTCTAAATGTTGGGATGCTATCGCCCAGCTCTTGATTAAGCGATCCTTGTAAGTGATGCCCAGGAACGGCCTCATGAACTGTAAGTGATGGCAGCACATACACCGGACGACTAGGTAAATCATAAGTGTTTACCCAGTAATATCCAGGATTTGTGCTTCCTTTTGCACTACCTACATATCGCCCTGTTGTATACTTAGGAGCAATTGCGTCTGGTACTGGCGCCACTCCGTATGGTTTGCGAGGTAAGGTTTTAAAAAACCGTGGTAATTGTGCATCTGCTCTTTTTGCCATGTCACGAGCAATCATAAGTAGTTCCTCTGGAGAAGTGGCGTAAAACTGTTTATCTGTGCGCAAAAATTGTAAAAAGTCTGCAAAAGAACCTCCGAAGTTTACTTCCTCAATAATTTTCTCCATTTCGGCTTTAATGCGAGCAACCTCAGCGAGTCCCTTGTTGTGCACCTCATCTGCAGTGATATCTAGGGTTGTATAATAATTTATACGGTTTTGATAATATGCTTTTCCATTAGGTGTTTCAGAAATACCTAGTGTAGTTCGTGTTTTGGGAAGATATTCTGTTTCAAAAAATATTTTTACACGCTTAAAAGATGGAACAACCTGTTGTTCTATTGCGCTTCTAGCAGCTACCAATAGCGAATCTCTTTGCGCGCCCGATATTGAGCTTGGTAATTTTAAGAATGGTTCATAATAGAAGCTATCCTCATAGTCAGATACAATTTGTGAATCATACGTACTCTCATATCCATTAAATATTACGCGCGGCTGTGAGACACCTTTTGCTACTCCTTCTCTCAACAATGGCAAATATTGATCTACTACTTCTGGTAACGCTTTCAGCTTATTGAGGTATGAAACAGCTTGCTTATACGTACTTATGGGACGCACCATATAATTCCAACTACTGTGGAAACCCGAGTCTGATAACAGCGGGTTTAGATAACTTTCGTATTCGTAATAATCTACCGTTTCCTGAAGTTTAAACTTCAAGAGTTCTAGAGATATACGTTCTGTCTCAGACAAAGTTGATGGTGATATAGCCTGTAGTTTTTTAAGTTGCGCTTTCGCGAAAGCGGACTCCTTTTCAAACCGTTCTTTTGAAAACACACCCATGGGATGTTCATCTGCTAAATCATCTTGCCACTTGAACTCCTGACTATCTTCTATAATTTTTGCAAGCTGCGCCAAAGAATTCTGAGCGCAAACATTCATTGAAATACAAAAAACGAGCAGTATAATTATATGCTTCATAAGATATTATTTTAGATAATCTGGCAACAGCGCCGAAGGAAAGTCTTGAAAACTAAAAGGTCTTACCCAACGCAAAATACTATGATTTCCTACCGCCGTAAAGCGACTATCTGTACTTGCTGGATATGGTCCTCCGTGTGTCATACCATCTTCTACCGCAACTCCTGTGGGAACTCCGTTATAAATGATGCGACCTACCTTGTCTTGTAAAGCTAGTGTAATATCTTGTAATGTGGCAACCTCTTCATCTTGAGCGATAAGAGTTGCCGTAAGCTGCCCTTCTAGATTTTTTATAATCGCTAACTGTTCTGCTTCATCTTTTGCAAGCACAACCATAGAAAAGGGACCAAAAACTTCTTTGTGCAACTGAGAATTTTTTATAAAATCTACTCCATTTACTACCGCCAGTGTGGGAGCTGCATGGTTTTCTTTACTGCTATCTGTACTCATCACAAAATTAACTTCAGGTACTTTTGCCATTTCTTTCTCTCCGCTACTATATCCAGCCTTTATACGTGGATGCAACATACACCCTTCCTCTACCTTGCTCAGATTATTTGCTAGATCTTTAACAAAAGCCTGAGCTTCATCACTCGCGATTGTAATAATAAGTCCAGGGTTTGTACAAAACTGACCAACACCTTGGGTTATGGAACCTGCATATGTTTCGGCTATTTGAGAGCCTCTATTACTTAAAGCCTCCTGCGTTATAATCACAGGATTTATACTTCCCATCTCTGCAAAAACTGGAATAGGAGTATCTCTTTGTGCAGCGAGATTATACAGTGCACGACCACCAGTATGACTACCCGTAAATCCAACGGCTTTTATTACCGTGTGTTTTACGAGTTGCTCTCCTACATCAATACCTGCACTATTAAGATTAGAAAAAACACCCTCTGGCATTCCTGTTTTTTGTGCAGCTTTTATAATTGCTGTTGTCACCATCTCTCCCGTACCTGAATGCATAGGATGTGACTTTACAATAACAGGACAACCGGCTGCAAGCGCACTAGAGGTATCACCACCAGCCGTAGAAAAAGCCAGCGGAAAATTACTTGCCCCAAAAACAACTACAGGCCCTATAGCAATCAATGCTTTTTTAAGTCCGCTGGTGTTACCAACTCCTATAGGATTACGCCACTTGTCTTGTGACACTAGCTCTGCAAACATTCTAAGCTGCCCTAAGGTTCTGCCTAGCTCTCCTTGTGCCCTACCTTCTGGCAGACCGCTTTCTTGCGTATACATATCTGTAAGATCTGAGCCAAGAGCCTCTATCTCGTTTGCAATAGTATTTAAAAAGCTTGCGCGTTTACTTCCTTTTATTTGACTGTAGGGATGAAAAGCGTTGTGAGCAAGCGCGCAAGCTGTGTCTATTTCTTGTTGAGTAGCCTCGTAAAATACGGTTGGATTTTCCTTATTTAATTGAGGATTTATAGTTTTATAGGTAACGGCGCCCTTAGCACTCTGTGTAAAACCTATTTGATTCTCTCCTGTAATCATAATGCTTTAATTTTTTGCTGGTGCAATACTACGTTTACTGGTTTATGCACTGTAATTGTAGATGCCGGATACTTTTGTAATAGATGCTCTGGTCGTATTGGTCTTTTCTCAAAACCACCTCCGCAGTTAGGACATACTTGTAATAATATATCATCTACACATTCTTTGCAAAAGGTACATTCAAAAGTGCATATCATTGCATCACTAGCATTATACGGCAATTGCTTATTGCAATGTTCACATGATGGTCTTATCTGTAACATTATAAGTTTTTATAGGCAGGTAAACTAGGTCTGCTAGCCAGTCCACTTTTAATTATTTGTAAGACATGTTCTCTCTCATCACCAGAAAGTGGCAACCTAGGTTTACGCACATTCTCTGTTCCTATCCCAGTGTGGACTTCTGCAAGTTTTATGTTTTGTACCAGTTTAGGATTTATATCTAATTCTAGTAGTGGTAAGAACCAGCGATAAATCTCAATTGCTTCTTTAATTCTACCAGCCTTTTGTAATTCATAAATAGCCACAGTCTCTGCTGGAAAAGCACATACTAAACCTGCGACCCAGCCATCTGCTCCCATCAACAATGACTCTAGCGCTAGTGTATCAACACCAGTCATTATTTTAAGCCTATCTCCAAAGTTATTTTTAATGCGTGTTACATTAGAAATGTCACGAGTACTTTCTTTTACAGCTTGAATATTATCCTGTTTTAACAAGGACTCAAACATGTTGAGCGTGACCTCTATTTTATAATCTATAGGGTTATTGTAAATCATAATAGGTAAGCTAGTACTACTTGCAACGTCTTGAAAATAAGTAACCACCTCTGCGTCTCCTGCATTATATCGCATAGGAGGAAGCATCATAAGACCACTTGCTCCGTCTTCTTCGGCTTTGTGTGCAGCAGCTATGGCGCCTTTTGTAGATTGCTCGGCGATGTTTATCATGACGGGTACACTACCTTTTACAAGTTTTACCGTCTCCGTAGTAAGTGTGCGCTTTTCATGGTCTTCCAGAGTGCTCGCCTCCCCAAGTGTTCCGCCTAGTACAATACCATGAACTCCCGCATCAAGTTGGGCTTTGATGTTTACAGCAAACATGTCAAGATCTAGCTCGTCTTTTTTTGTGAATTTTGTCGTTACCGCAGGCATGACACCTTTCCATTCTATGCTCATAATGATGTTATTTTGGTCAAAGATAATGGCGCCATAAGCTTAAGATTAAATACTGTTTTATCCATAAATAATAGTATATTATCCAAATTAATGTGACTTGCTAATTAATTAAAACAAAAAAGTACCTTTATATATGCGTGTACTTCCTTTTAAAATTCCGAAGCCTAGCAATGCTGCTATTCTATTTCAAGTAGATCAAGGTGTATTATACAATGCACTCCATCATCATGAGGAAATCCAAATAAGCTACATTAAGAAAGGAACGGGAACTCTAGTGGCAGGAGATACTGTTCATTCATTTTCGGCTGGAGAGGTAATTGTTTTAGGTAGCTTTCAGCCCCATGTATTTAATAGTGACACCGCAGATTGCTTGATGTATTCTGTGTTCTTTAGTGCAGCATCTTTTGGCGATACGTTTTTACAACTAGAAGAAGGAAAAGGTATTGCTGATTTTAACGCTTTCGCGAAAGCGGGATTTAAAACATCCGTAACTCCTGAAATTGACTCTTTGTTCCAACATATAAACACGGCTCAAGGAATGCATAGACTAGGGCATTTTATAGACCTAATTACTGTCTTGAAAATCAAGAAAAGCATCTCGCTCTCGACGTTTATCTATGAACGTCATATTTCTGAAAAAGATGGAAAACGCATGAGTGCAATCTTTGACTTTACACTAGCAAACTACAAGCAAGAGGTGCATTTAAATGATCTCGCATCACTCACATCTATGACGCCTCATAGCTTTTGCAAGTACTTTAAACAGCGCACAAACAAGTCATATTTTAGTTTTCTTACTGAAGTTCGCATTGCACATGCCTGCTCCTTACTAGAAGCTCAACAAGAAATTTCTATAGCAGATGTTGCAGATCGCTGCGGTTATAAGACCCTATCGCATTTTAATAAAAATTTTAAGAAATTGATGAAAATCACTCCAAGCGCCTATAGAGATAAGGATAGGACGTAATTATTTAAGTGTTTCTTTTCTTAGATTTTTATAAAAATGTTAAGAAAGCTACGATATAATATCTCATATCTTTACATAAACAACCTAGACTAACCAAAAATGATTGATACTCCACTACGCATACTTATTGTAGAAGACCTAGTATCTGATGCTTTTCTCGTACAAAAACAGATTAAACGCTTTTGTAACAATGTTGAGATCAGCATTTCAGACAAAGAGCTTTCACTCGCTGTGGCTCTCAAACAGTTTTTACCAGATATCGTAGTAAGTGACTTCAACCTTGAAGGATTTACTGGGTTTGACGTAATTAAACAAGTCAAGGAATTTAATAGTGAGATCCCAGTAATTATTATTACAGGAAACCTCAACAATGAAGAGAAAGCAGCAGAGCTTATCTTACAAGGGGCTTCTGGATTTTTCTTGAAAGAAAACCTTCAAAATTTACAACAAAAACTACAACCGCTTTTTGAGAAATTTATTTCAGAAAAGCAGGAGCTTATCACACGTTTAGAAAGACAACGTGAAAAAGATGCTAGAGAGCGCGAGCTTACAGATTACTTGCGTCATCATGACTTTGAAGCTTACGAGCACAAGGAAGCAATAGAATCACTTAAAGACAAAGTTCTCAAATTTTTATCCATAAAATAATCTATGGATACTACCGAATCTAAAAATATAGTCAGGTCACTTTACTTAAGTTTTTTTTCGACACTTGCTGTAATTGTTTTAGTTACGCTCTTATATCTCGCGTCACAGTATTCTCAAAAATGGATTGTTCATACAAATGAAACAACCACTCAAATACACAATGTATCTGAGACATTATTGAAAGCTGAGAGTATGCTGCGAGGGTATTTAATAAGTAAAGACCCTGAGTATCGCATTGACTACAAGGTTCAAATAGCAAAATTGAGAGGTGAGATAGATCAACTCGAAATAAAAACGCTTGAAAATCCTTCTCAACAAGAAAACTTAAGAAAATTTGAGGCGCTAGTAAATGAGCGCATACTGGGCATGGATAATAATATGGAGAATTATGTGCTCCGTACTCCAGAAGAAAATAGAAAACGCACCGGAAGAACAGAAACCTTGCGCCTTATAGACGCTATTGATAACATGAGAGACATCATGCTTATTGAGGAAAATGCATTGCTTCTTGAGCGTAAATCTACATATGATACCATTTATATTTTAAGTCTTATAGCATTATCTATAGCGCTGCTATTAATGCTATTTAATGTTTACGCCGTAAGAAAAAGGCTTATTCCGCTATTTACAAAGCTTGCCGAAAACAATGATGCCCTTACCGAGTTAGTTCACTCACGAGATCAAGAAATTGCTCTTAAGGAAGCGCAAATGGAAATGAATGAAGATCTCATTCACCAGATGGAGGACAAAAACAAGCAGCTTAATCAATTTGCCTACATAGCTTCTCACGATTTGCAAGAACCTCTGCGTACCGTAGATAACTTCATTGCACTTTTTGAAGAAGATTATGGAGACAAATTAGACGGCGAGGCTGCAACTTATTTTGACTTTATAAAAGGCGCTACGGCACGTATGAAGAGCCTCATTACCGGCTTACTTAATTACAGTAGACTAGGCAGGTCTGGCACTCGCTCAAAAATTGACCTCAATAAACTTTTAAACGAGATTAACGTAGATCTAAGCACACGCATAGAAGAGAGTGAAGCGGTTATTACTAACGATACACTCCCTACCGTATCTGGCTATCCAGTAGAACTACGACAACTTTTTGTAAACTTAATTACAAATGCCATCAAATTCACTCCGCCGGAACGAGCTCCAAAGATCCATATAAGTGTAAGCGACTCGAGACTTTACTACACGTTTAAAGTTTCTGATAACGGATTAGGCATTAAGAAAGAGCACTTAGATAAGGTATTCAATATGTTTACACGCCTTCACAGTGCAAAGGAATATGAAGGGACAGGCATAGGTCTTGCCTTCTGTCAAAAAATTGTAGAATTACACAAGGGAAAAATAAGTGTTGCATCTACCGTAGGTGAAGGCAGCACATTCACATTCACTTTAAAAAAATAATAGCATGCAACCACTAAGAGAGATATTACTTATAGATGATTCTGAGTCTGATAATTTTGTACACTCACGAGTAATCAAAAAGGCTAAGGTTACCGCTAGAGTAACCATCAAGTATTCTGGAGAAGAAGGACTTACCTACCTTAAAACTCTTATTGATGAAGATTATCCACGCCCTGACCTAATTTTCTTAGACATCAACATGCCAGGCATGGATGGATTTGAGTTTTTAGAGCATTATGAAGAATTAGAAGATGTGCAAAAAGCAGGAGTGGTGATTGCGATGCTTACGACCTCTACATCTCCAGTAGATAAAAAGAAGGCCGAAAAGTATGACCTATTGCAGCATTTTGACAACAAACCGCTTACTCAAGAAAATCTTTTTAAAATTCTAAAAGAGCAATTCCCTGGACGTTTTGACGATTAATTCCCTTTAATTCTCGTCCATAGATTACCTAATACAGCATTCATATTTGACGTATCTGGGCGGTCTTCTGTAGCTGTGATTGTCCCGTTATTTTCCTCTAGCTTGTATCTAAAAACAAACTGAGGATTATCTGGATCTATAGCGATAAGTCCAAAACGGAGATCATTATAGATCCACTCATCTTGAATTTTCTCAAGAATATACCAACCTTCAGAAATGGTAATGAGTCGTTGTACTTGTGACGTATTGACAAGCGCTTCACTTTCTGAGCGCTTTTTGGGATATGCCTTAAAAGCAATTGGCTTGGAATCAAAGAAAGAGTAATCACCTATAAGATAATTTTCGCCTGCATCAACATTTATATTCCACAACACAGTATTCATAGGGGCTGGACGCGTTGATATTTGAGTATATGCTATGTCCTGCTGTTCAAGATTTTCAACCACCTTTTGATGCGCTACATATTTTATCACGACTGTGAGTAATAAATATGCAGTACTCATGTAAATGCCAAGGTTGTTAGTACGCTTTCGCGAAAGCGAACCACGTTTTTTAGTAGCTGCTATAAGGACACATATTAAGAAAGGAACAGTGTATAATGGATCTATAACAAAGATGCTATTAAAAGCAACTCTCCAATTAAATGGCCAAAATATTTGCGTTCCCCATGTAGTAAATGCATCTAGCAATGGATGTGTAAAAAGACCCCAGAAAAATAGCTTTGACCATCCTTGCCACCCTACATCTGGTCGTTTCTTAAGCTGATGGACAAGCCATCCAAGCAATGGAGCTGCGAGTATAGAAAACACGATACTGTGGCTAAAACCACGGTGCATCTCGGTCGCTGTGATAGTATCTGTAAGATATCTCCACACAATGTCAAGATCTGGTATCGTACCCGCTACCGCTCCCCAGATCATTGCTCTATTACCTATCTTTTTGCCAAGTACTGCCTCGCCTACTGCGGCACCAAGAACTATCTGAGTTAAACTATCCATACTATCTTATTAAATAATGCTATGATACAATGCCCATTTTCTTCAATAAGAAACTAGCATTCATATTCTGGCAAATACCTTCTTTAAAGGTGTAATCAAAGAACAATTCGTCGTTTATAATTTGTGCGTCAAAGTAATAGTTCTTCACCTCCTTGAGATCATTTGCAGCCTCACATAAACTTAAATCGTGTGTAGCTATAATACCAGTCGCTCCTGCACCTACAAGCTTATCTATAAACTTACGAGAACCCTCTGCCTTATCCGTACTGTTAGTTCCTTTTAAAATTTCATCTAGGATAATAAAGTAACGATCTGTTTCTATCTGATCTACAATAAACTTAAGACGTTTGAGTTCGCTAAAGAAGTAACTCTCATCATCTGTAAGACTATCTGTGGTGCGCATACTAGTAATTAACTTTATAGGCGTATATGAAGCGCTCGTTGCAAATATGGGCAAGCCTACGTTACCCATCACAATCTGTAAAGCCACCGTTCTTAAGAAGGTACTTTTACCAGCCATATTTGCTCCTGTGATGATAAAGAACTCATCGTTTTTTATAGTGATATCATTGCGCACAGCAGTTGTAGGATCAAGAAGAGGATGCGCTGCTCCTGTAGTAACTAGTGTAGTTCCAGTTTCTGTAATCTCAGGAAATACATGAGCTTGATGATTAAAAGCATAATTACCTAAACTATTATAAGCATCAAAAAAGGCGATTACTTCAAACCAATCTTCTACGGCATCGCGATGTGTTGCAATCCATCCTTCAATGTTGTGTACAATACTTAAATCTCTCAGAAAAAATCCATTAGATATGAGTCCAATTATAAAATTATTACGTTGATCAAGTGCGTCTAGATGTTTTGAAAAAGCTCTTAAAATGGACGAACTTGATTGCTCTGACGTAATGACCATTTTACGCTTAATTACTAGCAGATCACTCGCAAATTCTTGCTCTTCTATTCTAGATAATAAGCTCGCATATTGTGTAAATGTGGTTTGAATTTTCCCCGTATGTGCAGAGAGCATATTGATTCTGCCAAAGAACCTGCCGCTTATTAACAAACCTATCCCAAACACTACAAACACCCACCATCCAGCAATAAATCCTATAAAATAAGCTCCAAGCGTAAGTAATGAGATTGCAGAAAATATGCGTGAAATAAGTTTCATGTGCTTAGGCACAAAGGAGGTGTACTCTTTTAACCACACGAGCACACTATCTGCAGAAATGTCTGTGGTGACCAATGATGCTATCGCACTAAATAGTTGTCTCCACTCTGGCAGCTCGCCTAACTCTTTTACAGCTTCTTGCTTTTGTGATATTGCTTCAATATCGTTTGAAAGAAGCATGGAAGCAAGCTTTGAAGAACCACTATCAAGGGCTGTCCTATTGAAGTACTGAAAGAAAGAGCCACGCCCAAAAAGGTCTATATCTTGGCTAAATACATGCTCTGGATTATGAAACTCACTTCCATCTGGCAGGTCATAAAAATCCCTGTTTAGTACTTTTAATTCTGTCTCATTACGCTCTAGAAGCGCTTTAGTAAGATCACGCTTGTGCTGTAACTGGCTGTGGCGACTCACGAGTAATAAAAAAGCTATTATACCTGCGATTATACATCCCATAAGTAATTGCGTGTTACCTAAAGTGAAGTACACACTCGCTCCTGTAGCCAAAAACACTACAAGTCTTATGGTACTTGAGATATTGAGTTTCCTTTTAATCTCAGATAATTCTTTCTGATATGTTTTGATTTGTCCTTCGTAGAAGGCTGTAGGTGCTGTCATATTATAGAGCCGCAAGTTCGGCTTGTTGTTTTTTTGTCATTTTTGATACGACCAGATTGTAAGAATGGTCAATAAGCTCTGCTAGTAATTGTGGTGGCAACTCTTCCAGAACACAGGTATTCCAGTGAGTTTTATTCATATGCCATCCAGGAATAATAGCTCCATCATGTTCTTCTCTTAAAACGACAGCACGATCTGGATCACATTTTAAATTTGCCGAAAGTGGAATTCGTTTCAAAGAGCAAAGTGTAAACATTTTACCCATCACTTTAAAAACTAGGGTGTCTGCATCAAAAGGAAACTCCTCCGTCACTCCTTTTTTATCAAGGCAATATGTTCTAAACGCTTCTATATTCACTTGGTAATTATTGTTGCTTCTATGAGTTCATCTTCTACAGGCGGTTCAAACCAGATTTCCATAAATTCAAAATCTTCCGCCGAAACGTCAAATTCGTAGGTGGCTCCTTGCTCTTTATTGCGCTCTTGTACTCTTTCTTTCCTCAATTCTTTATCAATATCTAAAAAGTGTAGCTCGTAAGGTATTTGGTGCGCTTTCGCGAAAGCGTAAAAATGTTCTCTTCTATCTCGCTTTGCAAAACCCAAATCTAAAATTGTGGGAGTATCAGCCTCTTCAAGCTGTAATACTAGTGATTGAATCATCTGGTCGCTACGCGCTATGCGTTCTAAAAACCAATCAACTCCGTCTGTCTCTTGTTTATCATCTAGAAATAGTGTCTTATTCCAATGATCAATGGAAAATAAGATACCATTAACGCTTTTCTTAAGATCTAATGAATACGTAGTTTTTCCAGCTCCTGTATTTCCAGTAATGAGATATATCACTAAGATTCAATTTTCTTAGGCTCCTTACTCGCAGGTATTTCAAGTGATGAGTAGTCTAGTTTCCAGCCTATGGTTTCTACAAGTTTTTGCATTAACTGTACTGTTTCTAGCGCCTGTGTTTTTGCTTCCTCAAAGAGTCCGCTCTGTGGAATTTTATCGCGTATGTGTTGCTTTGCCTCTCTGTTTATCTCTGTAAGATCTGTGCTTGTAAATGGATTTGCCCAGCCTTCTTTCTTATCATAATATTTAAAATCTGTCTCTACAGATAGTAGTTCTGGCTCTGGGAAATCAAATAGTTTTATGGTTCTATTCTTATCATCTGCCTCCATTTTAATCTTAGTGAGGTCAAAACCTATGTGTGCTTTTGCATCTATGAGGACAATAGCCTTTTTTGAACCTAAGAGCAGGTTCATCCATTTATTTTTTAAACTTTCGTAGTGATATATCTCTGCAAAGTCACCCTCTACGGTGATAAATTTACACACCGTTCTTATACGCTCCATAAGCACAACAGATTGTGCTTGAGCATCTGGCGTTTTAGATTTTCCAGATATAAAGTTAAATACAAAATAAGAGAGTATCGCTCCTACGGCGAGCCCTATAAATACTAATTCCATAAAGTAAAGATACTAAAAGCCCTCAAAGACTTCACCATATAAAATGCCAGTAACCACAATGGGACACTGGCATCATAATTTAATATCAAGAATCTTTATGCTAGTCTATTATTTACTCTCAGACTTAAAGCTTTGTATTGCCGCATTAGGCTCCATAATGGTATACCCTTTCCAGAAATTAGGATCATAATTAGACAAGTATGTTGCCTCCATCTCTTTAATTTCCTCTACAGCATCATAAGTACTTTGATCAATACTAGTGGTACTAAAAACAACTAGCTCCTTTTTTGAATAGCTAGTGTTTGCTATTTCAATCTCCATCGCTACTTCATTTTGCTTTCGGCGACCTCCTACATTTTTATTTTTTTCAATGATTTTTAAAGGCCTATCTATACCAACGCGTTCTCCGTTTTCTAGCTCCATAAATCGCAATGAGTAACCACCATTATCATCTTTTGCATAGATGCTTTTACCCTTATACAAGTACTTCTTGTAGCTTATGCCAAACATCCCAAAACTTGATAACTTACGTACATTTTCATATTCTAGTCGCATTACTGCAAAGTCATCAGTATTTACATAAAGGGTCCCCTTAAAATCTTTTCTTCCTTTAGGCTCAAAGTCTATTACGTAAACTATATCATCACCTATTGCCGTAAATTCTCTTTTGGTAAATCGATAACGATTGGATTTTGTTAAGAAGTCAAGTTTTGTATCCTCCTTATAAAACATAGCCTCAAACAGATCAGAAAGGTCAGATTTTATACTTTCTGTAATGGCTTGCTCCTTGTCATTTTCTTCTTGCTCTGTATCTACCTCTATTTTAAGTCCGCCATTTGAGCTGCCCATTTTTGTAGAGTCATCTACTTCAATAGTGGTACCTATGATTCCAGATTTTATTTTAAAATAAGAATCTGCTTTTACATTTTTCTCAATAATTTCTTCAAGCCTTTTTCCAAAACTCTCCACCCCTACATTTTCTTTAGTTTTATCGTAGAGCTTTGCGGCTTTATCTATAACGAGCTTTTGATTGTCATAATTTCCAGAAAGTGTTCCTACAGACTCACTGTAGTAATCACTCTTTTTAGCGACAGACCCCACTAGACTATCCATAAAGACTTGGTTAAATTCTGGAATAGTCGTTTTTTCTACTTCGATATCCATTTTATCAATACGATCTGACTCAGACTGTCTGAAGAATATTTTTTTCTCAGTGAGCGCATTAGGATAATTGACAACTATATTCTCTTTAACGCGCTCTATAATCTCCTCTGCATCTAGCGGATTATTTGTGAGAAACACATTATCCAGTTCGTTTGTTTTCACACGCAGCGATATAATGGTATCCATCACTTTCTTAGGAAAAATAGCCACCTCTTCATATCCCATAGATGAGATATACACAGAGTCCCTAAGTGCAGATAGCTTATGCTCTCCAAGAGTAAAGATGCCTTCTTCATTTGTGATTGTGCCTGTATTTTTAGATAATTTTACAGTCGCAAAAGGTATGGGCTCTTTAGTCCTTTCATCAATTACGGTTACACTATAAGATTGTGCTGCCGCTGTAGTAGCGCAGGTTATTGTAAGTAATGTGAGAATGAATTTTATAAGTGTCGTCATAAGATGGTTATTTAATATATAGACGCTAGAAAAATTAAAATAGTTGCCTAAACTATTAAAATGACGTCTTAATTGTCAATATGTTACGCTCTAAAACTAAAAAAGCGTCCATCGGGACGCTTTTGTTATTCTTCTTCTTTCTCTTTAAGAGCTTTCATCTTTTCTTTTGCTTCGAGTAATCGCGCTTCACTAGCGTCTCTCTTCTCACGCTCTTTCTTTTTCTTACGATCCATAAGCTTAGAATGCTTTGCTTTATTTTTCGTGTTTTTAGGAGTTCCTCGTTTTGCCATGGTGCAAATATAGTAAAGGTTAGGTATTCGCTTTCGCGAAAGCGTTTTTCATCTCAATAAATGCTGCTACGGGATCATCTGCATTCCATATGCCGCCTAGCGCTCCTACTCCTTTAAAGCCAAGTTTTAGTGCTTCTGGAGTCGTAGTTGCATTTATTCCTCCCATGCCTACTATATCTTTATTAATGTGACGCACATCAAAACCTCTTCCTTGCATATCACTCTTAGATATTGCCGAAAACACAGGACTTAATAAGGTATACGCAAAACTTACTGCTTGCGATGCTAGATCTTCTGGTTCGTGGTAAGAGGAAGATACGCTATTATCTTTGCTGGTAAATGAGTTCACATAGGCTTCTAGACGATCACCTTGGGCTCTCCACATCGCTTCTTCTAGATGCACACCCATAATGTTAAACTGACTACACAGCTCTTTATGAAAGTTATGCGTTATTATACGATTATGATACGTAGCATCAACCATATTCAAGTATGCTATGTGATCATCAAGACTCGCATCTGGTTTTCTAAGATGAAAATGAGATAACCCAGCTTCAAATAGTTGATGCAGTGTGGCAATCTCGTTTTCACTCGTTTCCTCAGGAGAAATTAATATGATCATCTATGCAGTTTTTACAACATCAATGATAGCATTTTTCTCTAGCACTCCAGATTGTCTCCACACCTGCTTTCCTGCTTTATAAAGGATCATAGTAGGTACTCCTCGCACATTATACTGTGCAGCAAGCGGCTGATTTTTATCTACGTCTATTTTTACAATTTTTACTTGATCACCTAGCTCGTCTTTTACTTGTTCTAGAATAGGCCCCAGTGTTTTACAAGGTCCACACCATGTTGCATAAAAGTCTACTAATACAGGAGTTTCAGATTGGATTATATCAAAAAAGGATGATTTCATCGTTGTGTATATTTTAGATTTATTGAAATATAATAAAATACCTCTGTACCATTAATGGCTTTAAGAGATTTATAACCTTAGTCGTTTTTGATGTGTGTTCCTTAATATCTAAACTATCACATTTTTGAACCAGCAAACATCCTCAGAATTACTCTATTCTACAGGTCTAATTTTCAAATACCTCCATTCACATTTTTTAACAATGGATGGTTAAGGTTTATTAATTGCTTTGAAAAAAATGAGGTTTCAAATTATCTTTAAGTGAACATTAAAAATTAAAATCATGAGTAATACAACACCTAATCCAGAGAAAACTAGTAAGAAAGAACAAGCGATTAATCTTGAAGCCACACATGGAAAAGAGATTAATAATCAGGTAAAAGATAAAAAAGAGTTTACCCAGCCACGAGATAATTTAAAGAGTTAATCACTCACTATATATAAGAAACCCCGAAGAAATAATCTTCGGGGTTTTATGTTATAATAGCGCGTTGTCCTTTACACTCTGCACAACCTCAGGATTAAGTAGCGTACTTATATCGCCTAGATTGTCTCCTTCTCCAGAGGCAATCTTGCGCAATATGCGTCGCATGATTTTACCAGATCGTGTTTTAGGTAATCCATCTGTAAACTGGATTTTATCTAGCTTAGCAATCGGGCCTATTTTTTCTGTGATAAGCTGATTAATTTCTTTGCGTAAATTATCATGATCACGCCCTTCACCAGTCTCCTTTAAAGTTACATAACCGTACAAAGCATTTCCTTTAATAGTATGAGGAAAACCTACAATCGCACTTTCGGCAACAGCTGGATGTTCATTAATAGCATCTTCTATAGGTGCTGTACCTAAGTTGTGACCAGAAACGATAATGACATCATCTACACGTCCTGTGATTCTATAATAACCCGTAGCATCTCTCAAAGCACCATCTCCAGTAAAATACATATTATCAAATGCCGAAAAATACGTGTCTTTATACCTTTTGTGATCTCCCCATATCGTTCTAGCTATACTAGGCCATGGAAATTTAATGCACAATCTTCCTTCTACTTGGTTTCCTTTTATTTCTTTGCCTTGTTCATCCATTAAAGAGGGTTGTATTCCTGGTAAAGGCAAGGTTGCAAATGTGGGAATTGTAGGCGTTGCAAAGGGGATAGGGCTGATCATAATCCCACCGTTTTCAGTTTGAAACCAGCTATCAACAATTGGACATTTTTTCTTCCCTATATTATCATTATACCAGTGCCAAGCTTCCTCATTTATGGGTTCGCCTACGGTTCCTAAAACCTTGAGAGATGATAAATCATACTTCTCTACATAACTCAAGTTCTCCTTTGCAAGTGCTCTTATCGCCGTGGGTGCTGTATAAAATTGGTTTACTTGATGTTTATCTATTATTTCCCAAAAGCGTCCCCAGTCTGGAAAACTTGGAACTCCTTCATAAAGTACAGAGGTGGCACCATTTGCAAGTGGCCCGTAGACAATATAACTATGCCCAGTAATCCATCCTATATCTGCACTACACCAGTACACATCATCCTCTCTATATTGGAATACATTTTTAAATGTATATGCACTATACACCATATATCCCGCGGTAGTGTGCAACATCCCCTTAGGTTGCCCTGTAGAGCCAGAAGTGTATAATATAAAAAGAGAATCCTCTGCTTCCATAGTTTCGGCAGGGCATTCTGTTGATGCCTCCTTTAACAGTGGTGCTACCCACTCATCACGCCCCTCTTTCATTATTACATCACCACTAGTGCGCTTTACAACAAGTACGCTCTCCACAGATGGAGTATTTTCTAATGCATCATCTACAATACTTTTAAGGTCAATTGTTTTATTACCACGATAGGAGCCATCGCTCGTAATAACCATCTTACAGCTTGCATCATTAATACGCGTGCTCAATGCAGTACTAGAAAAGCCGGCAAATACTACCGAATGTACCGCTCCTATACGCGCACATGCAAGCATAGATACCGCAAGTTCTGGTATCATGGGTACATAAATACACACTCGGTCACCGCGCGTCACCCCTTTAGCCTTAAGCACATTTGCAAACTTGCACACGCGTTCATGGAGGTCTTTATAAGTAATATGTTCGGCAGGATCTTCAGGGTTATTGGGCTCAAAGAGCAATGCAGTTTTATTACCACGAGTATAGAGATGCCTATCGAGACAATTTTCTGTAATATTTAATTGGGCTCCATCAAACCACTTTACTTCTGGCTTTTTAAAATCCCATTCTAATACGGTATCCCAGCGCTTACGCCAGACAAAGTTTTCTTCGGCAATTTCTTCCCAGAACTGCTCAGGCTTATCTACAGACTTTTGGTAGACTTGAAAATACTCTTGTAGACCTTTTATGTGGTAATTACTCATTATATATCCTATTTGATTGATAAAAGATATAGAGTATGACGCTAATAATGAAAACATTTAACGCTTTCGCGAAAGCGCACCACATACAACACCCATCACAATTTGCTTTAAATATAAAATTTTAACTAGTTAAGCTATAAATGTGCAACAGAGAGCCTTTTTATAACATTAAAATTATTCATTACTGATAATTAGCGGCTTACAAAAAATTTAAAATCAATCTTAATAAATAAAAAAACTCATCAAACATCTCAAACAATCGGTGAAAAGCAGTATTTTTTAGATTAAAAGAATATTATTAGTTAATTAAATACATTTTCTGATGTAACAACTGCTCTAGGGGCAATTGCTTAAATTTTAATTCCCAAATCAATATTTATGACTAGACTAACCATACTACTGCTAGTTGTTTTAAGTACTGTATACTCTTTTAAATCCTACAGTCAAGAGACAATCTCTCAAGAAGAAATCTTATTAATAAAAGAAAAGCAATTCACCGTAGCAGAGATAGACTCTCTGATGCCCGCCATACTTGCCTTATTTAATGAGTCCAGTTATGAAAAAGTTATTGAGGTTGTACCACACCTTCTAGATAACGCTAAGAGAGTCAAATCACCTATCACTACATCCCGTTTAAGAAGTATTCTAGGAAATGCATTTATACAAGTAGACAATTTTCAGGGTGCAGAAGATCTTTTTAATAACGCCATTGAAGAAAATAAAAAATCTAATGACACCTTTAATTTGGCAAGAAATCTTACTAATCTGGGAAATACTTTTTTTAAAGAAGATCCAGACAAGGCCATCACCTATTTTGAAGAAGCACTCGCCATAAGCCCAGAAATTGAAAATAGTATCCTAGTTGATTTTATATCAAATAACAACCTAGCTGAGTTATATGTAATAAAAAAGCAGCCAAATGAGGCGCAACACTATCTAAATCAAGCAAAGGAATTACTAATGAAAGGTGATTTTAATGGAAGGAAAAACAACTTTGAAGGAACCGTCTATCACGTTCAAAGTTCCATCTATCTATTACAAAATAGACCTAAAGAGGCGATTGAAGCAATTAATTACTCTATGGAGGTAGCTGGTGATGAACAAGATGACAACTACAAGATTGATAATTATAAAAACCTAATGAAGGCCTATGAAAGCATAGGCAACTACGAGCAAGTAAATAACATACGTAAAACCTATGACGTACTCGTCGAAAAGAGATACGAAGCAAACAAAATAAAGCAGCAAAAAAATGCTACCTCTCGCTTTAACCTCAATAAATTTAAACAAGAACTACGAGCCTCAAAATTAGAAAATGAGCTCACGCTTCAAAAGGCTGGTGAAAACAAATTACTTTTAAGAACTTCACTCGCACTAGCAGCCATCCTGCTCTTATTTATCGGGACTTTATTACATGGTAGAAAGAAGCGAAAAAGGCTCCTTGATAATTTAAAATCAAAGAACAAACAATATCTTCAAGCCAAAAAGAAATCTCAAAAACTAGCTAGAAGTAATACTAAATTTCTTTCTACAGTAAGCCATGAGTTAAGAACTCCGCTTTATGGAATTATAGGACTTTCTTCTGTGTTTCTTGAAGATCCAGCGCTCAAAAACCATACAGAAGATTTAAAATCTTTAAAATTCTCTGCCGACTATCTACTAGCGCTTGTAAATGATATATTAAGCTTAAATAAGTTTGACTCAAAAGAAGGCGAGCGTATCCAGAAGACTAACTTTAGACTACATAAATTAATACCTCACATTGTACAAACCCTTGAGTTTATAAATAAGAAAAATAATAACACTACAAAGGTGATTATTGATCCTAATATACCAGACACCTTACTAGGCGATAAGACTAAAATCTCTCAAGTCCTCATGAACTTATCGAGTAATGCTAGCAAGTTTACCGAGGATGGCACAATCACCATAAAGGCCACACTCCAAGAAAAGAATAAAGATGTAAACACCATACTCTTTAGTATAGCAGACACAGGACAAGGCATTGCCAAAGAAGAACAAGCAAAAATCTTTACTGAATTTGCTCAGGTAGGAGCTATGTCAAACCATCAAGGTACAGGCTTAGGTCTTCCCATTGTCAAGAAGATTTTACACATTCTTGGTAGTAAATTATCCCTAATAAGCAGTCCAAATAAAGGTTCTACTTTTTCATTTACAATTGACCTAGAAACCGGATCCGACTCCTACCTAGAAGTCCAATCAGATATCTCAAGTTACGAACGTCTCAAAGGCAAAAAAGTGCTTATCGTGGACGATAATAGCATTAACCAACTAGTTACTAAAAAGGTACTTGAACAATACGGTATAAAAAACGAAAGTGCCAGTGATGGACAACAAGCTGTGAGCGCAGTAAAGAATAATGCCTATGATTTCATATTAATGGATATTAATATGCCTGTAATGAACGGTATTGATGCCAGTATTGTTATTAGAAAGTTTGACAGCATAACTCCCATCATTGCTCTTACAGCCACAAGCTATAAAGAGGGAGATAAAGAACTGACAAAATACGGCATTAACAATAGCATACTCAAACCCTATAAGACAGAGATTCTTTTAGACATGCTCTTAATGTACAGCTCGACTTAAATGGTCACAAATGCATTTTCACTTAACCTCGCTGGCTTTTTGTAGAATCTGACCTGCTTATAATATGTTATCTTATTCTTTACGCTTTTGCAAAAATGGCTCTTTCAGTCAAGTTTTCTTCTAGCCTGAAGGTTATATATAACGGAGTGTTTTTTAATATCTAATCCTCTAAAAAAAAATAAAAACTTCAAATTTTCAAGGAAATTTAAGTCTCTTTCTCGCGCTATACCATGTAAACAACCTTTATTCTTCTAAAAATTCTCTAAAACAAGGAGTTCTAACTCAACAGACTACAAAAACCTCAACACACACTAAGTCAGTATATTAAAACGTTTTTAAACGTTTACAAATACTTACAAACGACTATAAACGTAAGTAAACGTTTAAAAGTCGGCTAGGGATTGTGAGCTGTCGCATATTTGCAGTGTTCTTATTTACAAGTGGTTATTATAATTTACTTACTAAGAACAAATGATTTTTTCGGGAACGGCTCGAGAAAGAAAAATAACTCAATTTGGTAGGCTTAACCTACTCAAGAAAAACACATTATTATGAATGCATTACGCAACAAAGTACAGTTAATTGGAAGATTAGGTCAAGAACCAGAAATCACAACATTTCCAGATGGAAATAAAATTGCCAAGTTCTCTATGGCAACAGATGATTCTTATAAAGATAAGAATGGTCAGAAAGTAGAACGTGCATACTGGCACAATATCATAGTACGCGGCGGCCTTGTCAAAGTGGTAGAAAGCTACATCCAGAAAGGACAAGAAATCGCAATAGAAGGAAAACTTACTAATCGTTCTTGGGAAGATAAAGATGGTGTAAAAAGATATATGACAGAGATTGTTTGCAACGAGTTATTAATGCTTAGTAAAAACAATTAATATTACATTTTTAATAATAAAGGCGCTCTCACGAGCGCCTTTTCTTATTTTATATGCTCTAGGATAACAATATCGTAATTACGTATATTTATATCTTAAAATACAAGCGATGAGCAACACCTATAAAACCACCGTAAACGAGGAGCATGAGTTCGAAGTTTCTCGTGATCAGCTATCTCAGTTAGACGCGGTACATACCTCTCAGAATTCTTACCATATTCTAGAGGATAATTCTTCTTTTAAAGCAACTGTGGTCTCCTCAGATTTTAGCAAAAAGACGTACAACATTCAGGTAAATAGCAACAACTATGAAGTTGTTATTAAAGACGAAATTGACATTCTTATTAAGGAGATGGGCTTCACGGTAGGAGCTTCAAAACAGCTCAACAATCTTATTTCTCCTATGCCAGGTCTTATTATCGATGTGCAGGTCACTGCTGGTCAAGAAGTAAAAGAAGGTGACACGCTGGTGATTCTAAGTGCCATGAAAATGGAAAACAGCTTTGTATCCCATACAGACGGAGTTATCAAGGCCGTGCACGTTGTAAAAGATGACGCGGTAGATAAAGGGCAATTACTTGTAGAATTTGAAGAAGAAAAATAGATGAAAACTATAAAGAAAATATTGATTGCAAACCGTGGTGAGATAGCCATCAGGGTAATTCGTACGGCTAAGAAAATGGGTATTAAAACAGTAGCCATTTACTCTACTGTAGACCGTAATGCACCACACGTGCGCTATGCAGACGAGGCCGTTTGCGTGGGTAATGCACCTTCATCAGAGTCGTATTTACTAGGTGATAACATTATTAAAGTTGCTCAAGAACTTAACGTAGATGCAATCCACCCTGGCTACGGATTTTTGAGTGAGAATTCCGCTTTCGCGAAAGCGGTAACCGAAGCACAAATGATCTTCATAGGCCCAGAGGCACAAGCAATAGAAATCATGGGAAGTAAGCTCGCAGCCAAAGAAGCTGTAAAAGCATACAACATCCCGATGGTGCCAGGTATTGATGAAGCCATCACAGATGTAGAAAAAGCAAAAGCTATTGCTGCCGAAATAGGATACCCTATTCTCATAAAAGCTTCTGCCGGAGGTGGTGGAAAAGGAATGCGCGTGGTAGAAAAAGACAGCGAACTAGCATCACAAATGAGTACGGCTATTAGTGAAGCGACTGCAGCCTTTGGCGATGGATCTGTTTTCATAGAAAAATATGTTGCATCACCTAGACACATTGAGATACAAGTGATGGCAGATAATCACGGTAATGTGATTCACTTGTTTGAACGTGAATGTAGCATCCAGCGTCGTCACCAGAAAGTAGTAGAGGAAGCTCCATCTGTAGTCCTTACTCCGCAACTTCGAGAAGAAATGGGGCAAGCTGCAATAAAGGTGGCAAAAGCATGTAACTATCGCGGCGCAGGTACCGTAGAGTTCTTGCTAGACGATCAACACAATTTCTATTTCTTAGAAATGAATACTCGATTACAAGTAGAACACCCTGTAACCGAACTTATCTCAGGTACAGATCTTGTAGAATTGCAGATACGCGTTGCTCGTGGTGAGCAATTATCTATCTCTCAAGAAGACCTCAGCATTAAAGGACATGCCCTAGAATTACGTGTGTATGCAGAGGATCCTCTTAATGACTTCTTACCTAGCGTAGGTAATCTATCTACTTACATACTCCCAGAAGGAGAAGGTATACGTGTAGATAATGGATTTGAGCAAGACATGGATATTCCTATCTATTATGACCCTATGCTTTCTAAACTTATTGTTTATGCTCCTACACGTGAAGAGGCAATAGAATTATTATCTAAGGCCATAGATGATTATAAAATAGAAGGTGTGCAAACTACACTTCCTTTTGGAAAATTTGTTTGTGAGCACGATGCCTTCCGTTCTGGAAATTTTGATACGCATTTTGTGAAAAATTATTATTCTCCAGAAGCTTTAAAAGAAGGGTTTAAAGAAGAAGCACGTATTGCTGCTCTTATCGCTCTCAAACAACATATTAAAGAACAAAATATCTTACGCCTACCAACTGTATAACCTATGGATGCTAACATAAAAACGCTTAACGAAAAAATTGAACTCGCTCACTTAGGTGGCGGTCAGAAACGTATAGACAAGCAGCACGAGAAAAAGAAACTTACTGCTAGAGAACGCATACACTACTTACTAGACGATGGCTCTTTTGAAGAAATAGGTATTCTTGTTACACACCGTACTACAGATTTTGGTATGGAAAAAGAAATCTATTATGGAGATGGTGTAGTTACTGGTTATGGTACTGTAAACGGTCGTTTGATTTATTTATTTGCACAAGACTTTACGGTTTTTGGAGGTGCACTCTCTGAGACACACGCCGAGAAAATTTGTAAAATCATGGATCTCGCTATGAAAACTGGAGCTCCATTAATAGGGCTTAATGATTCTGGTGGGGCACGTATACAAGAAGGTGTACGCTCACTAGGAGGTTATGCAGATATCTTTTTCCGTAATGTGCAAGCATCTGGTGTGATTCCGCAAATCTCGGCTATTATGGGACCTTGTGCGGGTGGAGCAGTATACTCTCCAGCAATGACAGACTTTACTATGATGGTAGAGAACACAAGCTACATGTTTGTAACGGGACCTAGCGTTGTAAAAACAGTGACTAATGAAGAAGTAACCTCAGAAGAACTAGGTGGCGCAAGTACACACAGTTCAAAATCTGGTGTGGCACATATCACCTCTTCAAACGACGCACAATGTCTTGAAGATCTTAAATCTTTATTAAGCTACTTACCTCAAAATAATACAGAAACACCGAAGAATTTACCGTTTACACTTAAGGATGAGGTGCGCGACCAGCTTGCAACCATTATCCCAGATAGTGCAAACAAGCCTTATGATATGCATGAGGTCATTACGGGTATCATAGATGAAGATTCTTTTTATGAAATTCATAAAGATTATGCTGAGAATATCATTGTAGGTTTTGCTCGTTTAGGAGGTCGTAGTGTGGGTATCGTTGCAAATCAGCCTATGTTTCTTG
Source organism: Dokdonia sp. Asnod1-B02 (assembly GCF_045063955.1). Classification (NCBI taxonomy): domain Bacteria; kingdom Pseudomonadati; phylum Bacteroidota; class Flavobacteriia; order Flavobacteriales; family Flavobacteriaceae; genus Dokdonia; species Dokdonia sp. Asnod1-B02. The sequence goes on from NZ_JBEFNW010000002.1 coordinate 140,811, forward strand.
CCGGAGTGCTAGATGTAGATAGCTCAAAGAAAGCCGCACGTTTTACAAGATTCTGTGACTGTTTCAATATTCCTTTACTCGTTCTTGTTGATGTTCCAGGTTTCCTTCCAGGTACAGATCAGGAATGGAATGGAATTATTACAAACGGAGCAAAGTTATTATACGCACTTAGTGAAGCTACCGTACCAAGAGTAACAGTGATTACAAGAAAAGCATACGGAGGTGCTTATGACGTGATGAACTCTAAGCACATAGGTGCAGACCTTAACTATGCATGGCCTAGTGCTGAGATAGCAGTTATGGGTGCAAAAGGAGCCAGCGAGATTATCTTTAGAAAAGAAATAAGCGCAGCAGATAATCCTGAAGAAAAACTACTTGAAAAAGAAAGTGAGTATGCAGAGAAGTTTGCAAATCCTTATCGCGCAGCACAACGTGGATTTATAGACGAAGTGATTATGCCACAAGACACTAGACGCAAGCTTATAAAAGCATTTAGCATGCTAGAAAATAAGAAAGTAGAGCTTCCTAAAAAGAAGCATGGCAATATTCCTTTATAGCGCCTTGTTTTAAGAAAATAAATACATCATTGCTGTATAAAGAGGCGCTCATAAGAGCGCCTCTTTTAATTGGTATTAATAACTTTGTAAGATGGTTGCAACACAAGAATTACACTCCCTTTTAAAAACTCATTTTGGCTACGATAATTTCCGCCCTAACCAGCAAGAAATTATAGAATCTGTGTGCCGTGGAGATGACGCACTTGTCATTATGCCTACGGGTGGTGGTAAATCCATGTGTTTTCAATTGCCTGCACTTGCGCTAGATGGGGTTGCTCTTGTGATCTCACCTCTCATTGCCCTAATGAAAGATCAGGTAGATGCGCTACGTGCAAACGGCATAAAAGCAGCCTACTATAATAGCACACAACCACTTGAAGAAACTCAGCAAGTATTAGCCGATTTACAAAGCGGCGCGATAGACCTGATTTATGTTGCTCCTGAGAGCTTACAAATGTTAGACGGAGCACTTAATGCCGCAACCATTTCATTAATCGCTATAGATGAAGCACACTGTATCTCATCATGGGGTCACGATTTTAGACCCGCCTACACACAACTAGGCTATTTAAAAAGACGTTTCCCGAAAGCGCCACTTATTGCCCTTACCGCAACTGCAGACAGATCAACACAAGATGATATTGCAGATCAATTAGGAATAAGCAATGCAAAAAAGTACGTCTCTTCTTTTGATAGACCTAACCTCTATCTTGATGTGAGACCTGGCCAAAAACGTAATGATCAAATTCTTGATTTCCTTGAAGAGCACCCTGGAGAAAGTGGTATCATTTACTGTCTTTCAAGAAAAAGCACAGAGTCTCTAGCTGCCAAACTACAAGCTAACGGGTATAAAGCTGCTGCATACCATGCAGGGATGCACGCAGAGCAACGTTCAAAAGTGCAAGAAGATTTTATAAACGATACGACGCCAATAATCTGTGCTACCATCGCCTTTGGTATGGGAATAGACAAGAGTAACGTACGATGGGTGATTCACTACAATATGCCTAAAAATCTTGAAGGTTATTATCAAGAAATAGGTCGTGCTGGACGTGATGGTTTACCTGCTCACACCTTGCTTTTTTATAGTTATGCAGATACCTTGCAGCTAAGACAGTTTATAGACGGAGCAAAAAATGCCGACTACCAAATGGCAAAGCTCGATCGTATGCAACAATATGCAGAAGCGCTGAGTTGTAGACGTAAAGTGCTTATCAACTACTTTGGTGAGTTTCTCTCTGAGGATTGCGGAAACTGTGACATTTGTAATAGTCCGCCGGCTTATTTTGACGGTACTGTACTTGCTCAAAAAGTACTTTCAGGCGTTGCTCGTATGCAACAAAAAGAAGCGATGGGTACCGTGATTGACGTTTTAAGAGGTTCGCAAAACGCTCAAGTATATGACAAAGGCTATCAAGAAATAAAAACATATGGAGCTGCAAAAGATGTTCCCTGGAGAGATCTTCAGCAATATATTGTGCAGCTTATCAATCAGGGATTGTTAGAAATACGCTTTCGCGAAAGCGGAAGATTATTACTCACCCCACTTGCTAAAGAAGTGTTGTACGACGGGAAAAATATACAACTGGCTAAACTCACCAAGGTTAAAACCGAACCTGTTACCAAAGAACGCAAACCTAAAAAACCAAAAGGAACCCTCTTTGAAAAGCTGCGCGAACTACGCTCAGAACTGGCTAGAGATGCAAATGTGGCTGCATATATCGTATTTTCTGATGCTTCCCTCAAGGATATGGAAGATCAAGAACCCGTCACTCAAAAGCAGTTTTTAGACATTCAAGGTGTAGGACAAGCCAAAATGGAAAAATATGGCGCAGATTTTATTAAGGTGATCAAAGAGCATGTCCAGAAACCAAAGCCTAAAAGCGGTAGTAAAACGTATCTAGAGACTAAAAAACTCATACAGCAAGGCCTATCTCTAGAAGAAATTGCAGAGACTCGTAAACTCACTATAGGCTCCGTATACAATCACTTGATGAAGTTGCATGATGAAGGTATGGAGGTAGATTTTTACCAATTTATACAGCCCGTAGAAGTAAAGCAAGTACACGACGCCATCTTAAAAGTAGAAGACGCAGATAAGCTCAAATCTTTTTACGAATATTTCAAGGAAGAGCTACCATATTGGAAAATAAGACTTGCCCTATATTTAAAGGGGAAGTAGTATTCTTTTTTGCCTATTTTTAAGGCTATGAAAGAATTTACGCCTTCGCGAAAAGTAGGCTTTATCATCGGCCCTTTGCTATGTATTTTATTACTCGCAGCACCCGTTGAGCTCATAAATCCAGCGATAGACAAGGTGATTGCTGTCGCTTTGTGGATGATTATCTGGTGGGTTACAGAAGCTGTTTCCATCTCTGTTACGGCACTTATTCCGCTTGCTCTATTTCCCTTACTCGGTATTGGAGATATTAAGGAAGTCGCCAGTAACTATGCAAATCCTATTGTGTATCTATTTTTTGGAGGATTTGTAATCGCGCTAGCGCTAGAAAAAGTTAACCTGCACAAACGGATAGCCCTCTCTATTCTTAAAATTACGGGCACAAAGGCAAACGGAATCATACTAGGCTTTATGATTGCCACTGGTTTAATGAGCATGTGGATTTCAAACACAGCAAGTACTGTGGTGATGCTCCCAATCGCCGTTTCTGTGATTCAACTTCTTATAGATGACGAGGATGGTTTTACAAAAAACGACCGCAACTTTGCTCTTAGTATTATGCTAGGTATCGCCTTTGGCGCTAATATAGGTGGAATGGCGACCTTAATAGGCACACCGCCAAACTCTGTAATGCTTGCATTCCTTAATGAGAGTTATAATATAGACATAGGCTTTTTCCAGTGGATGAAAATGGGAGTTCCATTCTCCATCATACTGATGATCATCACATATTTTATGATTACAAGAGTCTTCTACAAGAATAACCTAGGCACCATTGGAAAGTCTGGAAATATCATACAGACCGAGTTAGATAAACTTGGTCCTATTTCAAAAGGTGAGAAAGTAGTCTTAGCCATATTCCTCATTACAGCAATCTCGTGGATGCTACGCTCTTATCTCAACCAGCTACTACCAGAAATCACACTTACAGACACAACCATCTCTGTGATTGCGGCGCTGTTGATGTTTATAGTACCTATTGATTATAAAAAAGGTTCTTTTCCGCTCAATTGGGAAGATACTTCTCGATTACCTTGGGGAATTTTAATCCTCTTTGGCGGCGGTCTCGCACTTGCCTCTGGACTAGCACAATCTGGATTTATAGATATGATAGGTTCCTACATATCACAGCAGGAAGACTGGAGTATGTGGGTAGTTACAGCAGTACTCATTTTCTTAATGCTCTTTATGACCGAGTTGATGAGCAATGTTGCACTTGTCACCATTTTAGTTCCGCTAGTCGTAGGTATTGCGATAGGGATGGATGTGCCCATTTTACAAATGGTGATTCCAGTGACCCTTGCTTCTAGTTGTGCATTTATGCTACCTATGGCAACACCACCTAACGCCATTGTTTTTGCAAGTGGTCACGTACGCGTAGACCAGATGGCGCGTGTGGGTGTGGTTTTAAATTTAATTTCGGTGGGCTTACTCTTTACGCTGGCTTACTATGTGGTTCCAGTATTGTTTTGATTTTTAATCATTAAAGGTATATTTGTAAGAAAAATCATTCTATGAAGTTAAAATTACTCTTTGGTTTATTAATGTTTCAGAGTGTCGTAGCTCAAGCTCAAGAAATTTTTACTGATTCATTTGCGGGGCAGGGAGCTCCATTTTCACTATACACCATAGATGATGAATTATATGTAGGCCTTTTCGACCTAAACGCTAACAATATGGCTTACATTCAAAAGGTGCCGTTTAACGACCCTACTAATAAAACTACAGTAGCTGAAGCCCCGCCTGCAGTTGGTTTTATAAAACTAGCTTATGACGAAGATTCTAACACTCTTATAGGTGGAACAGCTAGTACTTTGTACAAGCTGAATTTAAATGATGCATTACCTGTACAAGGAGAGGCGATTAACAACTCTGCTATAAATACCCAAATGGGTGTAGTATTATCTAACAGTGTACTGTACTTTGTACGAGGTAATACAATTTTAAAATATTCTATAAATGACACTAACTACACAGAGACCATAGTTTTTGAGAATAATAACTCCATAATTATTGGAGAGGTTTTTAATAATGAGCTTTATTTCTTTGAGCGCACAGGAACCACAAACAACTTAGCCTTATATAAAATCAATATTAATGACAGCTCTCCAGATTCTATACTAGTTTCAAATATGGATGGTTATGCTGGATTTGTGCAAGATGTCTACTTAAAAAATAGTTTGCTATACGCTACAATTGAACTCTCGGCAAACCATAGTATCATTAAGTTTGATCTAGACAACGCGCTACCAATTAGTCCCGAATTTCTTTTAACTCCGGACAATGCTCCTTTAGGCATCACTAGCTATGAATCCAATCTATATTATATCACTGGATCACAGAATATTTTCTTAATAGAAGATCCAGAATTATTAAATACAAAAGATTTCAAGAGAGAAAATTCAATCGTTTATCCCAATCCTGTGGTAAACGATAGACTGTACATAAGTTCGACATCTAGTGATAACTTTCAGTTAATTGATATTAATGGGAAAATAGTTTTACAAGGAACTCACAATCGCGAGGCAATTACTTTACCCAACCTAAATTCTGGCGTGTACTTTTTGAAACTATTCAATAGAGATGGTGAAGTTCTAGAAACACAAAAAGTGATAAAAAACTAGCCACTGCGTACTATAGATTTTGTAAAAGCAAATTATGATTTAACAGTATTGTTTTAAAATTACGCTTTCGCGAAAGCACACTCATATCATAGCTCTGTAGGTTGAATACCACTTACACTAATGCCCAGATTTGTGAGTGTTTTGGTTTTCTTTTCATTACCCGTAATCATCGTGATGGAATTTACTTCTAGATGTTTTAAGATTTTTGCGGCTGCACTAAAATCACGATTATCATTATGGAAACCTACAGCCTCGTACGCATCTGCTTGAGGCATACCTTGTTTTTTGAGCGGTAAGGTATTGAGGAGTGCATAATGACCATTTCCTTTTCCTTCTTGCTCTAGCCAGATTACAATACCCTTTCCTGCTCGTTCTATAAGTTGCTGTGATATTTCCATTTGCTCACGGCAATCACACTCTATACTATTAAAATGGTGAGCAAAAATGCACGAAGAATGTACCCTACAAAGCACATCCTCTTCTCCGCTCACATCTCCCATCACTAGCGCGTGACACTCCTTGATGCCATCATAAAAGAGAATCTCTTTATAGATGCCATATTTGGTTTTAATAGTTCCTTCGGCGAGTTGTACGATCATTGTGTTGCGATATTAGTAGATTTACTTTTTTACCATTGAGATAAACAACTCCTTACCTGCACGAGCAGCTACTGAGTTATAGGAAGTCTCCATTTTCTGAATGTCAAAGTATTCTGAAAACAAGTTTTTATATTCGGTAGTGCTTCCTCCGTATGGCGGTCCTTTTTCGGTGAGTGGGAAGTAAAAAAGCAAGCCTACAATCTTCCCTTCAGGTTTAAGCAATGTGTGCATATGTGAGACGTAAGCAGGTCTTAATTCTGGCTGTAATGCGCAGAAAAATGTTTGCTCTATAATTACATCAAACTGCCCTTCATATGTAAAGAAATCTTGTTGTATGAGTTGCGAACTAGGAAAATGTGGCACTCTCTGTTTCAAATTTTCTAATGCAAGTTGAGAAAAGTCTACTACATACACATTTTTAAACCCCTGCTCCCAGCAGTACTGAGCCTCATAGCTATAACCGCCACCAGGGATTAAAATTTTAAGGTCCTTATTTTCTAATTGATTGAGGTAGGCTTTAATAGGTGGAGACACCTTTTTTAGGTCCCAACCTGTACTTCCCTCTGCATAGCGATTATTCCAATAGGTTGACGTGAGTTCCATCTTTTAGGCTTTAGTTTTAAAACAACATCTAGTGCATAGCAATTTAAGTAAATTACGTATAGCGAGTGATAAATGTAGTATGTGTTACTTGTAGTTACGCTTTCGCGAAAGCATAAAAAATCACATTACTCAGCTTCAGGATTCATAGGGATAGTAAAATAAAAAGTGCTCCCTTCATTAATTTTTGAAGTCACCCAAATATTTCCTTTATGTATCCCGACAATCTTCTTACAATGCGCAAGTCCTATTCCGGTGCCTTTATACTGATCTGTTGTATGTAATCGCTGAAAGATAGAAAAAATACGTTCCTGATGATCTTTACGAATACCTATTCCGTTGTCTTTAAAAGAAAATTGCCACATCTTCTCATTAGGATTTTCTAGGCTCGCAGTCTTGCTCACTTCTATATGTAATGTAGGCGATGTACCTTCTGCACAAAACTTTAAAGCATTTGTAATTAAGTTTTGAAATAATAAGCGTAGTTCAACTTCTGAGCCCATAAGTATGGGAAGCTTAGCATATGTGATAGATGCTTTTTTCCTTTTTATAAGTGCATAGATATCCTTCTCTAAGTCTTCTACCAACTTGTTACAATCTACCTGCTTAAAACTTCTAGTCTTACCTATGCGTGAGTATTCTAGCAACACATTAATAAGCTTAGCCATCCTCTCACTTGCCTCTTCTATAAATTCAAGACTCTGATTACCTAAATCGTCAAACTGTGCACTATAATCATTCCTTATGAGCCCAATGAAGCTAGATATGGTATTGAGAGGTTCTTGTAAATCATGGCTTGCTATGTAGGCAAACTGCTCGAGGTCTTCATTTTTCTGACTGAGCTCTTCTGCTTGGGCTTGTATTTTTGCATTTTGCAATGCAAGCTGTTTTGCAAGATTACTTTTACTTTGATAATTCTTATAAATTATAAATCCTGCCACCAGAAATAAGAGAGCGATAATACCTAAAAGCCAGTTGATATTCTCTCTAAGAGATAGCTCTACAGACTGCTCATCAAGCACTTTTTTCTGGACACTGAGGTTTAAGTTTTGATTATCAATACTATCTTGATTGCGCTCTATTTCTTCTGCATTTTGAACTAAAATGCGCTGTCTTCTCTCAAGTTCTTCCAGTTGAGATTCATTTTCTACTTCAAGCTCTTTTGCAATTTCTTGCTTTTCTTCTATGGTTTGTTTTTGAATCTCATCCTCATCGAGCAAATCTTGAATGGAGTTATTTTTCAATTTTACAATCTCTTGAATTGTATCTATAATCTCGTTTTTGCTATTAATCTCTCTTTGATGAGCAATAATTAAAGAGTCCTTTCTCTTTGCGTTTTGCTTAGCTATCTTAAGTGAGTCTTGTGCTTCTATAAAAAGTGATTGCCACTTTTGCGAAGTTTTAATGGCGTAAAATTTTAAGGAAGGAGCAATAACAAAGTCATTACTGCGCAGTAGTTCCTCATTGATTTGATGTCTAAATGTATTTCCAACTCTAACAATATTTATCATCGAGGCATTGAATGCATATCCCTCAGACATTACTAATATACCCTTCCCTTCTGAAGACTGAAGGATATATGGCATTTGGAAATTATATTTTTTATTAACGTACAATATATCTACATCTGCTATATCTTTTACAGTAAGAAAATTGATGATTTCAACCGGCTTAGACTGTATCTGTCGTTTTTGAGCTATTGACTTAAAATCAATAATGGTTCTATCAGGACCCAGCACTCCTATCTTAAAGGTGTCTCCAGATTGAGGTGACCAGTTTACTTGTTGTGCAATATTAAAGACGTAGATAGCACGTTGAACTCTAGAAACTTGTTCAATGCTAGTCTGCGCTTGAATTTGAGTAGAAGACCCAAAGATTATTAAGGCGACCATAATCTTAAGTGCCGTTAATAGTTTGAAGTCTTTCATGAATAATACATCCTTATTATAAGCTTAGAGATAAACTTACAAAGTAGTTTCTACCTTGTACACCAAACTGGCCTACTCGTCTACTATAGGTAAAATTACCGTTGCTCGTATTTGATGAATGCGTGTGCTTATCTGGATACACATTAAAAATATTATTCCCTCCTATAGCAGCACTTACTCGTGAGTGGAACTGATAATGAATAGAGAAATCTGTGAGAACCTTTGCCGAAAACTTTTGATCTCGGGACTCTACATTTCCTGTAAAGTCATTTACAACCCAGTTGTCGCTATTTCCATCATCTGGGTGGAAATATTCTACAGGTCCAAATAAGGTGTTATTGAAGTGAATTTTAAACTTTTCAATATCATAAAAGCTTCTCCAGCTCAATTTATATTTAGGCTGTCCTTTCTCTAGCCTTCCAATTTCTTCTCTACTAAAAATGACTTCTTCTGCTCCCTCAAAAGCAATAGGCACTCTTATATCTTTTCCTACAGTTGTGGTATTGACATTAAAACCTAAAGAACTTTCTAGATTACCATTACCTACTTTGTTTTTATAAACTAACGCTAGATCTACACCTTGGGTATCTGTATCTATTGCATTTGTAAAGAACTGAGCTGCTCCAACCCCAAATGGCTCTAGAATTTCTTCATAACCATCAGATATGAGTCCTGAAAGTACAATCCTATCCTTGATTGCTATGTAGTAATAGTCAAGCGCAAGAGAAAAGTTTGCATTAATCTTACTACTTAAACCTATGCTATAGTGATTAGATAGTTCTGGACTTAGTCTATCTACATTAAAAGCTTGAGCAGCAAGAGCACTTTCATTATTAAAAGTACCTACCTGTAAGATATTACCATCAATAAACTGCGTGCTTATATTTTGAAAAAACACTTGATGTAGTGATGGCGCTCTAAATCCTGTAGCAATACCACCTCTCAAACTTGTATTATTAGTTAACTTATAACGAGAGGCCACTTTCCAAATCACTTGACTCCCAAAGTCATTATAAAGCTCATTTCTGGCTGCAAGTTGTATGAGCCACTTATCATTAACGTTTGCTTCGATATCTAGGTAAAACGAGCTGTTTGTTCTAAACTTATTAAGTTCATTTTCTGGTTGAATTCCAGGAAATACTTGCGCCCCTGCAATTCTTGGTGCCTCAAGCCCTTCACTATTCGTGAAGACGCTGCCGCCATTAATATACGAAGCCTCCTCTCCAGCACCTATCTGATAATTCTCTACTCTTAACTCTGCTCCAAAAGAGAAATTAAGACCTGATCTCCAATCAAAAGACTTTGAAAGATCTAAGTTTGAAGTATTCTGACTATATAAAAAGCCTCCTGCATAAAAAGTAGTAGGTGACGCAATACCTAAAGACGCATTATTAGAGTTATTAATAGTATAATCAAGAGCGTTCATCCCAATAGTATGACTAAAATCTATTCCCCAATTATGCTTACTTCCTCTTAAACCAAGTGTCACAGCGTCATCTTGAATGTCTGTTAGGATCTCCGGAGAAAATCCATTAGGAAACAAATCTGTAATTACACGGTCTTCATCTTTGGGAAATCTATAAAAACCAGCAGATTTTCCTTCTCTATAATTTCGTCCACCGTGCAGGTACACTTGGGCACTGTCTGAAACTTTAATTTCTCCATTAAAGTGAATGGCTAGATTCTGTGTTTCGGCATTACCTACCTGCATTACTTGCCTATCAGAATAACCAGTTTGATCAAAGAAATTATTCTGATCTATGAGCGCATTATCCTCTTCTTCATTATCTACATATACACGTCCAGTGTAATTACCAGCTCTATTAGTGGCTTCTCGTTTTCTATATTCACCTGTAATATTTAAAAATCCTTCCTTGCCTAACTTCATACCAAAATTTGCTCCTGCAAATTGTGTTAGACCATCACCCTCTTCATTAATTTTTAATAAATTATTTAAGGTAACAGCGTTAGTTTGTTTTTTTAGAATGATGTTGATAACCCCTGCAATCGCATCAGATCCATATTGAGAAGTTGCGCCATCTCTTAGTATCTCAATACGTTCTATAGCACTTATGGGGATAGCATTAAAATCTGTACCTACGGCACCCCTACCTATCGTACCATTTACATTGAGTAACGAGCTATTGTGCCTTCTTTTTCCATTGATAAGCACAAGAACTTGATCTGTACCTAATCCTCGTAGTGTCGCTGGATCTATATGATCCGTACCATCAGAAATTGTCTGTCTAGTCGAATAAAATGAGGGTGAGAGGTAATGTAATATTTGGCTTAACTCTATTTGAGAAGAGTTTGTAATTTGTTGTGGTGATATGATATCCACAGAAGCCGTGTTCTGAAATGAGGAAACAGGATCAGATCTTGTACCCAATGATATAGGCTCATCTACAGAGAAACCAGTCTCTAATTTAAAATCTACTTTTTGTGTTTCACCAGCTTTTACTACAACTGTTTTATAAAGTACATTATACATTACAAAACTTGCAGATAATACATACTCTCCTTCATCTACTTGAAAAGAAAAAGTACCATTAATGTCTGTTTGTGTAGTCTTATTGTAACCTTCTATACTTATGGTAGTACCTGGTAATATTCCAAAATTATCTGTAACCACTCCTTCTATCGTAGCTCTAGATTGAGCAAAACTAAGAGAAGATATTATGCACGCAATAAATAACGTAATCTTTGATAAAAAAGACATTAACTGGGGGTAATTTATGGTCTTAGCTCAACGGCTAATGTATTATTGATTATTTCTGTTAGTACAGTGTTAGAAAGCATCTTTTCTCTTATTCCTTTAACGCAATCATATGTATTCAATCTATCTTGATTTTCTTGTGACGGCAAAGTCCCTAAAAGCATTATAATTTGACTATTTCTAAGCTTTCTGAGATGATATTTATCAAGAAATTCCCATCCATTCATCACAGGCATATTAAGATCTAAGAAGATAATATCAGGATTAAATCCTGCATCTAATACCTTAATTGCCTCTTCTCCATTAACAGCTACCAGAATTTCAGAAAAAAGCGAAGACCTCTCTAAAATTATTTTATTAAAGAAAGTTATTGGTTTGCTATCGTCTATTATTAAGGCTTTATAAGTCAAGCTAGTGAATTATTCTGAGTACAATTAGACAATACATTGTTATATACTTTCAATACATTATCTAGTATGTCGAAGGATAGTGGTTTATTAATAAAGTCAATAACCTTATAATTTTGAATTGTTTTATTTACGTGCTCTGGGTTTGAGGAACTAGAGAGAATAATTACTTTAATATCTTTTCTGAAATCTGAGCACATCTTCTCGTATTCATCTAAGAATTCCCAGCCATTCATAGCTGGCATATTTATGTCTAAGAAAATAAGATCTGGCTTAGGCGCTTCTCCTGATTTTACCTGAGATAAAAATGCAAGACCTTCGTGTCCGCTTTGAACAGTCTTAATGTGTTCAAAGGAGTTGTGCTTAATAACGACGTGCTGATTAAAAAAATTTACGGCTTTATCGTCGTCTATAAGGAGGACTTTCATCATGTTATTGCTAGGGAGTATTTGAATTGCTCACAAATAACAAAAAGTTGAGCATTCATTTTAGCCAATCAAGAAAAATTTTTATTTATTCGACCAAATATCATATTTAAACGGCTAAATACCTAATCAAATAGCATTGTTTGCACCAACTATTAATAAAAGTTAATAAAATGAGCCATTTCCACACTTATTTACTCTTAATGTAGGGCCTTCTCATTTTTTTCATCTATCCAATCTTGTCCTTTTCGACGTCTCATGAAGTTGTCATAATGTCTCATGTAAAAGACATTGTACAAGGCTTTCCTGAGGTTAGAAAAATTTCGCGGAAGCGATCTTAAACTCATACTAAATCCAGGCGTTTCATACTTCATATAATGCCAATATCCTTCTGGCATATATAAGGTCTCACCGTGGTTGAGGTGGCATATAAACCCCTTAGCTTCCTTAAGCTTAGGGAACTCTTCATAATCTGGATTATCAAAATTGATATCCTCTCTTGTAATTAGAGAATAAGGTACTTTGTAAAGGTTAGGCGTTTCACTAGGAGGGAATAATACACATTGCTTTCTACCTTCAAAATGGAAATGCAAAATATTTGCCCAGTCTATATCATGGTGCATAAATACCTTACTTCCCTCGCCTCCAAAAAAGAGCATAGGTATCTGCTTGAGTAATCTCAAACCTATTTTAGGAAATTTAAAATCGTTTTTAAGAGAAGGGACCTCCTTCATAAGGTTATATAAGAAGATGCGATAATTAGTAGGTCCTTTTTTAAGTAAATCTATATAATCGCTCATACTCATTGTAGCATGAGCTTGGTTAAAGCCTTCATCATGCTTTACAGGTCTATCATCATAAAGAGGCACTTCTTTATCACCAGCCACCTCCTTGATGTAAGAAAGACGCCATTTCTCATAAGCATCCCAGTCATCTACTAGATGCTCGATCACTACAGGTTTCTGGGGCTTCACGTAATCCCTTACAAACTCCTTCTTAGTTATGGAATGTACTCTGGGAATGGATTGTAACTGCATAATAAATAGAATTAATTAACCTAAATAATCAAATACCTAAAAGCACTAACTCCCTGATGGGAGTTAGTGCTTAGTATAAAACTATTTTATATACCTACGATATTTACAAACCAGCAGTTCTCTTTATTTTAAAGATTTTCCTGCAAGCTTTGCTTCTTCGTTTCTATCGATTTTGTGTCCAGGTCTTGACCATTTTGGCTTTTCACCTAATGACTCAAACTTTGAATCCACGGCTTCTACAGATGCTGGCTGCGCCTTTTTTACAAATGGTTTTTGAGGAGTAAGACCTAGTAGGTCAAACATCTTCATATCCTCATTTACATCTGGATTAGGTGTAGTAAGAAGTTTATCTCCTGCAAAAATAGAATTTGCACCAGCAAAGAAGCACATTGCTTGCCCTTCTCTACTCATATCTGTTCTACCTGCAGATAGTCTCACTTGCGTTTGTGGCAATACAATTCTCGTAGTTGCTACCATACGTATCATCTCCCAGATAGAGATAGGATCAATATCTTCCATTGGAGTTCCTGGTACCGCAACAAGTGCGTTTATAGGCGTAGATTCTGGCTGCGGATCTAGTTTTGCGAGCGCTACAAGCATTCCTGCTCTATCTTCTATTGCCTCACCCATTCCTATAATTCCACCAGAACATACCGTAACATTTGTTTTACGTACGTTTGAGATGGTATCAAGACGATCCTCAAAAGCTCTTGTAGAAATTACATCTTTATAGTAATCTTCTGAGGTATCTAAGTTGTGGTTGTATGCGTATAATCCTGCTTCTGCAAGACGTTCTGCTTGATTCTCGGTTACCATACCTAGCGTACAGCATACTTCCATATCAAGCTTATTAATCGTGCGCACCATTTCTAGCACGTTGTCAAATTCTGGTCCATCTTTTACATTACGCCATGCCGCTCCCATGCATACACGAGAACTTCCAGACGACTTTGCTCTTAATGCCTGCGCTTTTACTTGCTGTACAGACATTAAATCATTTCCTTCTATATCTGTGTGATATCTCGCAGCTTGCGGGCAATACCCACAATCTTCTGGACATCCACCAGTTTTAATAGAAAGTAACGTAGAAACTTGTACTGTATTAGGATCGTGATGCTCGCGATGTGTAGTTGCAGCTTCATATAAAAGCTCCATCATCGGTTTATTATAAATAGCGAGTATTTCCTCTTTGGTCCAGTTGTGTCTTATTTCTGTCATAACGTAAAAATATGAAATAGTCTTAAGCAAGTAAACGGCTATCGCTTGATTTTTTTTGAGATTTTAATAACCCTTGCTTGTGTAATATAAGATATGGTGGTTCTAATTACGCTTTCGCGAAAAAGCACGCATAATTCACCTAAGCTCTCTCCACAATAATACTTACCGCATTTCCTCCGAAACCAACAGCATTCACAAGTATCTTTTTCAGTTCGCTATCCTTAGATTTATCTTTAAGATATGGAACTCCTATAAAACGTTGTTCTTGTAACATTTTTACAGCAAGCTCAAGGCTTAATAACCCACTAGCTCCAAAAGTGTGTCCTATTTTCCATTTATTAGTAGTAAGCATAGGCACCTCTTCTCCAAAAACTTTCTTTATTGCTGCCATCTCAGAGGTATCTCCCTTAAGAGTACCTGGAGCGTGCATTACAATTGCATCTATTTCTGAAAGATCAGTCCCATCAAGTGCCATTGCAATTGATTTCTGGAAACACTCACCTTCACTAGAAATAGAAACTGCATGTTCTAGCTTTTCTGTAGCATAACCTACGCTAGTCACGTATGCCAGTGCATTTTTCTTCTTGCCCAGTTCTAGACAGGCCATTGCTGCACCTTCGCCTAAAACCATTGTATTATTTTTCTTAAAAAGATTGAGCGCCATACTTGGATATGCACTTGTTCCCTCTTCTGTAGGTGTAAGTTTCATTGCTCTTATTTGAGCAATTGTAAATGGAGTAAGCGCTGCCTCAGAACCTCCTACTAAAAACTTTTTGGCCATTCCAGATTGTAACCAAGCCACCCCATTAAGTAATGCGTGTAATGCAGTACTACAAGTAATAGAGTGAGAAATATCTGGACCGTTAGATTTTAAATCATTTGCTAGCCATGAAGATATATTACCTAATGTAGTAGATGGAGATGCTTGTGTAGGTACAATATTACGTTCCTTATAAGTCTCAAAAAACTTTTCAAAAAGCTGCGTTGCTCCTCTTGATGACCCTACATTAATTCCAAAATCACCGTCTTTCCATCCTGCTTGTGCTACAGCTATTCTTCCTGCATATATAGCATAAAGAACAGATGGATCTATGCGTAAATAGTTTTTATCTTCTCGACGTATAGCCTGAATGGCTTTTTGCCCTTCTGGTGTTAACCTTGCCGTAAATGCTTCTAGATCTTCTTCCCAAGCAATTTTTGTAGTTGTTTCTTGGTATGCGTTCCACTGCTCTTCAGCATTTGAACCTAATGGAGAGATAGAACCTAGACCGGTAATGGCTATGGGAGTTTTCAAAGTATAATTTAATTTTAGTTTGCGTACACAAAAGTACAATTTCGCGTAAGCGTACCCCATCAATTTGCAAGTTTTCTTGAAAAGTTCTGTAACTTTTACAGCCAAAACGGTACCTATCTAAAAATCAATCACAATGGATAATCAAAACGAACTTATAGAACGCCCTAGCTGGTGGAAACGCAATTGGAAGTGGGCAGTGCCCGCAGGAGGATGCCTTACCATAATCATTATCGCAGTCATTTTGATAGTGGGTGGCGCCTTTGCTTTTGCAAATAAAATTAAAACAGCCTCTGGAAGCGACGAAGCGCTCATTCAAGTTCAATCCAATCAAGAAGTGATCGCTGTGCTAGGCACACCTATAGAAAGTGACGGTTTTGGGAGTTTTAACATCTCTATTAATAATGGAGAAAAAAGAAGTAACGCCACTACTCCCATAAAAGGCCCTAACGGAACTGGCGTCATACATATCATCACCAGCGGTGAGGATGATGAGAAAGTGTATGAGGTTTATAATGTAACTATAGACGGCAGCGACCAAGTCATTGAGCTGGAGCCAAAAGCGATAGAGTAATCCTTAAAAATGATCTAAAGCCTCTTGTATTGCCGTATAAACCTGAGTGAGCTCATTATCTGTAATCACATACGGCGGAAGCACATAAACAGTATTACCTAGCGGTCTAAGTGCCACGCCGCGTTTCATAAAAAATTGGTAGAGCTCATCACGTAAATTCCCATAGCGCTCCATTTCTATGTTGAGATCTATGGCTATAATTACACCTTTTGTGCGTACATCTCGCACTTTAGGATGCGCTGCTACTTGTTGTGCAAATACTTGATGTGCCTTTTCTATACGCTTTCGACTGTCTGTAATTTCTGAGCTTTGCAATACTTCCATTCCTGCAATAGCAGCGGCGCAGCCTACTGGGTGAGCGCTAAATGTATGTGCATGAAAAAAACCTTTGTGCACCTCGTCGCTCAAAAAGCTATCAAAAACTGCTTGCGTACAACTTGTAATACTAAGCGGAAACATTCCTGCAGTAAGTGCCTTGCTCAAGCACATTATATCTGGCTTGTTTTCCAATTGGTCACAGGCAAAAATGGTTCCCGTTTTTCCAAAACCAGTCATTATCTCATCTGCAATGGTGAGTACATTTGCCTCTCGGCATTTTTTAATGAGTGCATCAAGACCATTTACAGAGTGAAATTTCATTCCGGCAGCTCCTTGCACTAGTGGCTCAAAAATAAAAGCAGCGCATTTATTTGTTGCGAGTATCGCATCTAGCTTAGCCATCACTTCCTCTAGATTATCTTCTTGAGGGGTAGGTATTCTTACAACTTTAAGTAAAAAATCTTCAAAAGGTCCATTATACGAGCTCAATCCAGAGGCACTCATTGCTCCAAAAGTGTCTCCATGAAAACCGTCTTCAAAAGCGATAAGTGTATCTCTCTTATCACCTTTATTGTGATACAACTGGATGGCCATTTTTATAGCTGCCTCAACCGCTGTAGATCCGTTGTCATTAAAGAAAATCTTCTCTTGATTTTCTGGTAGTATCTCCATTAACTTTTCAGCAAGTGTGATTGCTGGAGGATGTGTAAACCCACTAAACATTACAAAATCCAGCGCCTGCATCTGCTTATGCATTGCCGTTGTAATATGCTCATTGCCGTGACCATACATGGCGGTATACCATGAAGCAATACCGTCTATATATTCTTTACCATCTTCATCATACATTACCGCTCCCTTTGCTCTCGTAATCACAACAGGATCCTGCGCAGTCTGATGTTGCGTGAGCGGATGCCAGAGATGTTTTTTATCTTTTTCTTGAGTAGTCACAGTAGTAAATTTTGAGTAAAGTTAGCTAAGGAATTGATTATCTTAAATCTCTAGTTAGTAAAGATCTATAGGGCTTGTAAGCTTTCGCGAAAACGTTCTGCATATTCTGCTATTACATTTTCATCAAAATAAGGCTCTTCATCAATGCGACCTATGATGGTAACACCAGTCATCTTCTCAATGATTGCCTCCGTTGTAGGATGTTCTTCTCCAGAAAAAATAATTCCAGCCACAGAGAGCCCTCTTGCTTTGAGTAGCTCGATAGTCAATAAGGTGTGATTTATACTTCCTAAATAATGACGAGATACTACAATCACTTTATCTGAAGGCACTATTAAATCGGCTATGGTTTCTGTATTATTTATAGGTACGAGTATACCACCGGCTCCTTCTACTACGAGAGGTTTAGTCGTTTCAGGACGCTTTATAGAGGCGGCAGTAACTGTAATGCCATCAATCGCTGCAGCAGCGTGCGGACTCATAGGTGTCTTGAGCGAATAACTATTATCGTGATATTGCGATATTTCATTATTAACTAGACGCTTTACTTTATGCGTATCACTATTATCAAGATCTCCAGCCTGTATTGGCTTCCAGTAGTCCGCTTCTAGTGACTGTGTCACGATTGCTGCAGCTACCGTCTTTCCAACATCTGTAGAGATTCCTGTTATAAAATATGTCTTATTTGATTTCATTAAATTTTGTTTTACAGTTATCACAGCGATACTCGTATTTTGTATAAAATGGAAGCGCGCCAAAAACAAAACCTAGGAGAAAAGCTCCTAGAGATCTAATATCTGAAACGGTTGTAAAAAGTGCAACTTCCTCACTATTACAATTGGGACAATGCACAGGTGAACCATCTTCGGCAACAGAATACGCTGAGATTTCACTTAAGATTTCTTTCGCTCTTGACTCTTGATCTGAGGGCACTCGTAGTTTTACACCTCCAATGGCATTACTCACTAGCGGATCTGTATCTATTGTATAATTATCTGCTAGAAAAGCCTCAATACCTTCTGCAAGTAAACGACCTTTAAAAATTTGAGCTTCACTTGAATATTGAAACTGAGCAATAGTTACAAATGTGTTTGACATAGCACAAATATAATCTTCACATTACATATTAGTAAGCTATAACTGCGCTTTTAAAATAGCCAGCAATGCTGTTATTTCATCTTTCGTATTATATGCGTGTAGGCATATCCGTAAGCGCTCTTGACCTTCTGGAACTGTGGGTGATAAAATAGGCTTCACTTCAAAATTTTCCTTTTCAAGCTTTCGCGAAAGCGTTCTAACCTTTTCATTACCCACCACCACAGCACAATGTATGGCAGAGTCACTCTCTATGAAAAAGCTATCAAGCCCTATCTTTTTGACAAGACTATTGAAGTGACTTATAAGTTGCTGTAAACTTCCCACTACTAGCAACTGCGTATCGCTCCGTACATCTAATTGCTCGTAAGCCGCCATTATCGTAGCTACAGCATGTGGTGGCAACCCCGTTGTGTAAATAAATGATCTCGCAAAATTAATAAGATACGCGCGCAATGACTCACTGCATAAAATTGCTGCTCCATGTGCTCCCATACCTTTTCCAAAAGTGATAATACGTGCAAAAACTTCATTTTCTAGCGCCAACTCTTGCACTAAACCAAGTCCTTTTTTACCCATAACGCCCGTTGCATGAGCTTCATCAATTATGAGGTAGATATTATGCTTTTTACAAATTTGAGAAATAGCAGTTAGATCTGGCGTATCACCATCCATCGAAAAAACTGACTCCGTAACAAGATATATCGCCGTTGAAGTTTCTTGATCATCTAGGTGATGCATCGCTTTAAGACGATTGACTACAGTTTCTATATCTGCAATATCATTATGTTTAAACTTATAACCTCTAGCAAGGCTCATCTGGATACCATCACGTATGCTAGCATGAATAAACTCATCATAAAGAATGAGATCACCGCGCTGTGGAACGCTTTGGAAAAAACCAATATTTGCATCATAACCGCTGTTAAACATAAGAGCAGTCTCACTATTATGAATACCAGCAATTAAGGTCTCTGCCTGACTATAAAGTGTATGATTACCAGATAACAGTCGGCTGCCGGTGGCGCCATTTGCAATAATTTGATGTTCGTCTAAGATCTCTTGTGCTCGCTGCGCAATATTTCTAGCAATAGGAAGGCTACTAGAAAAACCCAAATAATCGTTAGATGAAAAATCCACCAGACCTAACGAAGTATTAAGTGTTCGCAAAGAATCACTGTCTCTGCGTATGCTAAGTTTTTTCTGTAGTTTTTCTGGTAACATACGGTAAAGATACTTCACGTGTTTGACATATATAACCCATGGAAGTGATCTTAGTTTCTTACTTTTAAATTCTAAATATTCTACTATGAGATTTTTATGTATCGCCCTTTTACTCACTAGCCTTTGTTATGGACAAACTAATGCGTACGAGATATCTTTTGATAACGCACACCACCACGAAGCGCAGATAGCTATCACTTTTCCTGAACTCAAGAAAAAGACCATAGTGGTGCGCATGAGTAGATCCTCACCAGGACGCTACGCAATACATGAGTTTGCAAAAAACGTTTTTAATTTTAAGGCTACAAACAGCAAGGGAAAGGCGCTAGAAGCAACACGCCCAGATCCATACTCTTGGGAGATTAAAGATCATGATGGAGAGGTAAACGTATCATACACACTATTTGCAAATAGAGCAGACGGCACGTACTCGCAAGTAGATGAGTCGCACGCACATCTCAATATGCCAGCAACGTTCATGTTTATGGAAGGAGAAGACCACCGTCCAATTGAGATAAATTTTAAACTAAGGAAAGATTTGAACTGGAAAGTAGCGAGCCAACTCAAAAAAATAGACGATGCACGTTACAGCGCACCAAACTTGCAATACTTTTTAGACAGCCCGACGGAGGTAAGTGATTACCAGCTTAGAGAATTTACTGTAGATGGTCAGAACATACGTTTTGCATTACATAGTGATGACACCTCAGAAGATTTTGATACCTATTGGGAGAAGGTAAAAGCTATTGTACTGGCGCAAAAAAAAGTGTTTGGAACATTACCTACCTATGATTTTGGCGAGTACACCTTTCTTGCTTGTTATGCTCCGCACGTTTCTGGAGATGGGATGGAGCACCGCAACAGCACGATACTTACAGACAGAGAGTCACTAGCAGCAGGAGGAATGGAAGGAAATATAGGGACTGTCTCTCACGAGTTTTTCCACTCTTGGAATGTAGAGCGCATACGTCCTGCAGATCTGGAGCCTTTTGACTTTACAGCGGCAAATATGAGTGGCTCACTTTGGTTTGCCGAAGGTTTTACAAGCTATTACACAAATCTTATACTTGCCCGCGCCGGTGTTATCACTAGTGAAGACTATGTAAAAAGTCTCAACGGGACGTTTAACTACGTTTGGAACTCACCTGCCCGCAACTATTTTAACCCGATTGAGATGAGCTACCAGGCGCCCTTTGTAGACGCCGCGACCTCTGTGGATCCTGTAAATAGAAACAACACCTTTATCTCCTATTACTCATATGGTAGTGTACTCGGGCTTGCGCTTGATCTCTCACTACGCCAGCAAGGACTTAATCTTGACGATTATTTTAAAGCGGTGTGGAATCAGTTTGGAAAGAAGGAAATCTCTTATTCTATACAAGATCTTGAGAACGTCCTAGCTGAGTATGCGGGTGACGCTTTCGCGAAAACGTTCTTCTCTCAATATATTTATGATAGTCAAATGCCAGATTATCAAAACCTACTTACAAATGCGGGGCTCACAATCACACAAGAAGCAACAAAGCCATACCTAGGAATACGAATAAACGCTACTGAAACTGGATTACGCATTGCACGAGCTACCTCAAAAGGAACATCAGCCTATACAGCCGGCCTTAATGAAGGGGATCTTATTACTGCCATAGATGGCACGGAGTTAAGAACTAGTGAGGCTTATGAAACTTATTTGAATTCGCTTATCGTAGGACAGACGATAGCTGTAAACTATGAGCGATTTGGCAGAAAACTTACAACTAAACTAACAGTAAGCGCAGACCCCACCTACACAATAACAATGAATCCTAACCCAAGTAAAAAACCTAGCAAGCTCAGAAAATACTGGCTTCAAGAAAAATAAAAAGGTAGCTTTTACAAGTTATATCCCCAATACTAAAAATAGTATTGGGGATTTTTTATGCGTGATTTTTGAATAAAATTATTGTTTTTCAATAATTTTTATATCTTTGTTATTGTAAAACGATAATATATTACAATTATGAAAAAAATTAAAATTCTTTACGTAACTACCATTCTTATGGCGATTATGTATATAATAGGTTACTTAACCACATTTATTGTTATAGGAAGAGCTTCGGGTAATTATGTTTATACAGGAAAAGAACTTGTATTTGGAAGCTATAATATATACATGAATGATGCGCAATCTTTAATAATTTTTATCGGCTTAATTGTCAGTATACTTAGTCTAAAAAGTATAGTTAAAGAGGGCTACTTTTCAATAAACGCCAAAAGATTAATGAGTATAGCTGGATACATCTTTTTCTTCTCAGGCGTCTTGATGACCATTTTAGATATTGTAAGACTTAAAAGCGGCGGTGAGTCATTAACAATAATTTATATTATTTTAATGGATTTTATGTTTATACTACTTGGCTTTATAGTCCTTATCATTGCAGATATGGCTCAAACGGGATACCAACTCAAATCTGAAAACGATTTAACTATATAACCTATGCCTATAACTATTAACTTAGACAAGGTACTGGCAGATCGTGAGATGAGAAGCAAAGAGCTTGCAGAGATTGTAGGTATTACAGAAGCAAACCTCTCTATCCTTAAATCCGGCAAGGCAAAAGCAGTGCGCTTCTCTACGCTAGAAGCCATATGTGAAGCGCTAGATTGCCAGCCAGGAGATATTCTAGCGTACACGCACACTTAAAAAAGTGATAACATGGTCAACTATAAAAGGGCAGAAAGTGATAACGAACTCCAGCAAATTCTAAACATTCAGAAAAAAGCGCTAAAAACGAATGTATCACAAGAGGAGCAAAAGGAACAAGGATATGTTACTGTACCGCATACTTTTGAAATCTTAAAGAAAATGAATGACGCCTGCCCACATTTACTAGCAGTAGTAGATGGGAATGTGGTTGGTTATGCATTAACAATGCTCGAAAGCGCTCGCTATGAAATGCCAATTCTCACACCTATGTTTGATATTGCAGATGGACTATATCCTAATAAAAACTATCTCGTGATGGGACAAATCTGTATAGACAAACCATATAGAGGTAAAGGAATCTTTAAGGGGCTCTATTCATATTACAGAGATGAGCTTTCCTCACAATTTAAATGTCTTATTACTGAGGTCGCAACACTCAATACACGATCACTTAATACTCATAACGCCGTAGGATTTAAAATCCTAGAAAATCATGTTTCAGAAGATATATGTTGGGAAATCATCTCTTGGGAGTGGTAATCACTACCCTACTTGCACTTCTTCCCATCGTCCATTATAAGGATCTGTGCCCGCATCATACAAATCTAATGCTAGCAATTGTGTAATTTCTTTTGCTCCCATAAGTGCATCATCTAACTCAGCATAATTAGAAAGATTAAAACGTCTATTTTCATCGTACCACAAGTTGACTTCATAAAAATCTTTTGCATTGAGAAAAACAGCTACATAATTCAACTCATCATACTGCACCCAATCACCCCACTCAATAGGACCTATTGCAGACATGTCTCTAAAACGATTGGCTTTAAAATTAAACCGATAGTACTTGGAGATAGAAAATCGTAAACCCAACATAAAGCAAGTAGTACCAAAATAAGCATACCCTCCTACGTGTTTTAAATCTGTAAAACACCGGTATAAACAGAAAAGAGCTATCGTGTAACACGCAGCTGCAATGATATTCTCTAGAAGAGTTCTTGAGCCTTGGGAGATTACTACATCCTTTTTTTCCATACTTTAATAATACAAAAAAGCCCAAACTCTAGGTAGAGTTTGGGCTTTTAAACTTATTTCAATGCGCTTTAATCTGCTAGCACAATCACTTTATTGTTGTTCATCTCTACAGTACCACTTGCAATGACAAGTGACCACTTACCGTCTGGTGTTTTGGTAAATTTACCTTCCTGACCTGCGGCAATTGTAGGATTTCCTTCAAATTTTACAGTACCTGCTCCTAGTAAAGAAACCGTTGCTGCGTGATTATCTAACATTTGGTATTCACCATTCACACCTGGTACAGTAACCGATGATACTTCACCGCTTACAAGAGATGCCTCTGGAGTTACAATTTCTAAATGCATAGTATATTATTTTGAGTACGCTTTCGCGAAAGCGTAATTAAAAATCTCTTAAGCTTCTTGAAGCATTTTTTCTCCTGCTTCGATTGCCTCTTCGATAGTTCCTTTAAGGTTAAATGCTGCTTCTGGAAGGTGATCTAACTCTCCGTCCATAATCATATTAAATCCTTTGATAGTTTCTTTAATATCCACTAGACATCCTGGGATACCTGTAAACTGCTCTGCTACGTGGAATGGCTGAGAAAGGAAACGTTGTACACGACGTGCACGTCCTACTGCCATTTTATCTTCTTCAGATAATTCCTCCATACCTAAGATGGCGATAATATCTTGAAGCTCCTTATAACGCTGTAACAACTCTTTTACACGCTGCGCAGTGTTGTAGTGCTCGCTTCCTAATATCTCTGCAGTAAGGATACGTGATGTAGAGTCTAGAGGATCTACCGCTGGGTAAATACCAAGCTCTGCAATCTTACGTGAAAGTACTGTTGTTGCATCAAGGTGAGCAAACGTTGTTGCTGGTGCTGGATCTGTTAAATCATCTGCAGGTACGTAAACCGCCTGTACAGATGTAATTGACCCTCTTTTTGTTGAAGTAATACGCTCTTGCATCGCTCCCATCTCTGTTGCCAGAGTAGGCTGGTAACCTACGGCAGATGGCATACGTCCAAGTAGTGCAGAAACCTCAGATCCTGCTTGTGTGAAACGGAAGATATTATCTACGAAGAAAAGTACATCTTTTCCTTGTCCTTCTCCTGCTCCATCACGGAAATACTCAGCTATAGTAAGTCCTGAAAGTGCAACACGTGCACGTGCTCCAGGTGGCTCATTCATTTGACCGAAAACGAAAGTAGCTTTAGAGTCTCTCATTCCCATTTTATCTACTTTAGAAAGATCCCATCCTCCTTCTTCCATAGAGTGCATAAAGTCATCTCCGTATTTGATAATACCAGACTCAAGCATCTCTCTCAAAAGGTCATTTCCTTCACGTGTGCGCTCTCCTACTCCTGCGAATACAGAAAGACCACCGTGACCTTTTGCAATATTGTTAATCAACTCTTGAATAAGTACAGTTTTACCTACTCCTGCTCCACCGAATAAACCAATCTTACCTCCTTTTGCATAAGGCTCAATAAGGTCAATTACTTTAATACCTGTAAAAAGTACTTCTGTAGATGTTGATAAATCTTCAAATTTTGGTGCGCTACGGTGTATTGATAAACCAGCATCACCTGCCTTAGGCAAGTTATCCATTCCATCAATAGCATCACCTATAACATTAAAAAGGCGTCCATAAATATCTGGACCCACAGGCATTTGAATAGGCGCTCCAGTCGCAACTGCATCTACCCCACGGCTTAATCCATCTGTAGAGTCCATAGAGATTGTACGTACCGTATTTTCTCCAATGTGTGACTGTACTTCAAGAACAAGTAGTGCTCCGTTTGAATTTGTAACTTCTAGTGAATCGTAGATTTTTGGTAACTCAGATCCGCTCTCGAAAGCGACGTCTACTACCGGGCCTATAATCTGTGCAACTTTACCTGTAACTTTTGACATTAGTATCTATTTAATGTTTAGCGAAATAAAAGCGAAAAAATTATCGTTTTTCGTGGTGCAAAGATACTGTTTAATATTTTATACAAAAATGCAAAATGTAAGTTTTTATAAGCCTTTTCGTGATTCCGATGATTCAACGATTAAAGAATATACACGGCGGCTGTAATAATTTGATTTTCTTTAAAATAGATGCAAAATAAAAGGACTTATCCAGCTTCTAGCGAATAAGTCCTTTTATAAAAAATTAAATAATCTAGTTAGCGAGCATTCTAAAATACCCTAAGTAAAACAGTAGATTATTAAAATATTACTCAACCGTAACCGACTTTGCCAAGTTACGTGGTTGATCTACATTTTTACCAAGCATCAATGCTATGTGGTAAGATAATAACTGTAACGGAATAGTAGCCAAAATTGGAGTAAGAGGCTCTAGCGTCTCCGGAATTTCTATCACGTGATCTGCAAGTCTTTTAACCTCCGTATCACCTTCTGTAACAATACCGATAATCTTACCGCTACGTGCTTTAATTTCTTCAATGTTGCTCACCACCTTCTCATAATGACCCTTTTTCATTGCAATAACAAAAACTGGCATCATTTCATCTATGAGAGCAATAGGTCCGTGCTTCATTTCTGCCGCAGGATAACCTTCAGCATGAATATAAGATATCTCCTTAAGTTTAAGCGCTCCTTCAAGTGCCACTGGAAAATTATAACCACGTCCTAGATAAAGAGCGTTAGGCGCATCTTTATATTGTGCAGCAACAAGCTCTGCTTGATCATTACATAATAATGCTTTTTCAACTTTTGCTGGGATACGTTCTAATTCTTGTAGATATTTTCTAAACTCAGAATCGGCCATTTTACCTGTTGCTTGAGCAAGTCTTAAGGCGATTAGAGTAAGTATTGTTATCTGAGTAGTAAAAGCCTTTGTAGATGCAACACCAATCTCTGGACCTGCATGTGTATATGCTCCTGCATCTGTTATTCTAGAAATAGAAGAACCTACAACATTACAAACACCAAAAACAAACGCTCCCTGTTCCTTAGCAAGTTTAATTGCCGCCATTGTATCTGCAGTTTCTCCACTTTGAGAAATTGCTATGATAACATCATCCTTAAAAACTACTGGGTTACGATATCTAAATTCTGAAGCATACTCAACCTCTACCGGCACACGAGCAAACTCTTCAAATATATACTCAGCTACAAGTCCTGCGTGCCATGATGTACCACAAGCTATTATAATAATACGTCGAGCGTTTTTAAACTTCTCTATATTATCATCAATACCTGCCATTTTGATAATACCTTCTTTAACGAGCATTCGCCCACGGAAAGTATCTTTAATTGCTTGAGGCTGCTCATAAATTTCTTTAAGCATAAAGTGATCATAACCACCTTTTTCTATTTGCTCTAGATTAAGCTTCAACTCCTCTATATACGGATCAACTAAAGAATCATCTTTAATTTTACGTACTTTTAATTTCTTATGATTGCGTATTACCGCCATCTCACCATCCTTAAGATAGATGGTCTTATTTGTGTACTCAATAAATGGCGTAGCATCTGAAGCAATGAAGAATTCATCTTCGCCTACTCCAATAGCAAGAGGACTTCCTAAACGGGCAACCACGATTTCGTCAGGTTTTGTTTTATCAAAAACCGCAATTGCATAAGCACCTATGGTTTGGTTAAGTGCAATTTGCACTGCCTTACCTAGCTTAACTCCTTCATTTTTCTTTACATCTTCAATTAAGTTTACTAATACTTCAGTATCAGTATCTGATTGAAAAGTGTAGCCACGCTTTATTAGTTCTTGACGCAAAGCATCATAATTCTCTATAATTCCATTGTGAATGATTACTAATTCACCAGAATTAGATAAATGTGGATGACTATTAACATCATTAGGAACACCATGAGTTGCCCATCTTGTGTGCCCAATACCTATACTACCTGTCGTAGAAATTTCAGATTCTAGTTTTGAACGCAAATCTGCAACTTTACCTTTTGTCTTAGAAACCTTCAGATCAGTACCGTCATACAATGCAATTCCTGCACTATCATAACCTCTATATTCTAGTCTCTCTAAACCTTGAACGACAACTGGGT
Source organism: Dokdonia sp. Asnod1-B02 (assembly GCF_045063955.1). NCBI lineage: Bacteria > Pseudomonadati > Bacteroidota > Flavobacteriia > Flavobacteriales > Flavobacteriaceae > Dokdonia > Dokdonia sp. Asnod1-B02. Next base: position 168,291 of record NZ_JBEFNW010000002.1, read on the forward strand.
AAGCATCCCTATGCCCTATATAACCAACTATTCCACACATACTTAATAAATTATTATAGTCCTAAAGCTAAACCACAAGGGCTGTTAGGATCAATTTCTTCTGTTATTGTATAATACAATCTTAATCTTAATTTCTTCTCTTCATCAGAACTTGCCGTTCCATGTAATATAGTTCCCTCTGGAGAAATCACTCCAGAAAATGGAACTCTCTGCCCATCTTCCACACCACCTGTACCACCAATTAACGCTGTGTTATCAATAGTCACATTTTGAGAGACAGACAAGGCCAATCTCACATTTGTAGAGTCATTTTTAATGATATTATTTATGTGCTGTGTAAGACGTATTCTATAACTGACACCATTACTTGAAAGATCACCATCTATTTCTCTAGAAAGTCGACCTAAGTGGTTAGTTCTTGTATCAACTACTCCATCATCTCCTGTCGTATTATCGATAAGAGCATCTAGCAGTGTAGCATTATTTTCATAATCATAAATGAATATTCTCTCCGGCTCTAGCTCTCCACTACTACCAATACTCAGTTCGTCTTGTTGAACATAAAATTGCAAGTTTGCTTCGTTAACAATAATATTACATGATCTTAAAGCTTCCAACTGATCTGCTACACCGTTGTCATCCTCATCTGCCCCAAATAGATCAATTAACGCAATACTTCCATCACCACCTTTTAGATACAAGTTTTCTTCGCCATCAATTAAATTTTGAGAGTCATTAAAACTGGTAGATCCTATAGGACTCTGACTAAAATCGTTTTCATATGCTATTGCACGCACACCCGAAGACCTTAAAGATATGTTTCCAGTTCCTGTTGAAACCTCATCACCTGAATCATCTACTGTCGAATCCTCATTAGTAAAAGAATAGTATATAGTAACATTTAGGTTTGCAACATCAAATAGAATAGCACTTCCCTTATCGTCAATAGCTTCTGCTTTTAAATATAATCCTCTAAAATAATCGTTTACCGTATTTTGATTTAACAATGTACCTTGACCTTCTTGGTCAATGATTGTCTGTTTCCAATAATCTAAGACAGCGGCATCGCCAGCATTTCCGTTTGTGTATGAAAGTCTAATTCTTGGACTCAATCTATCTACCTCATTAGTTCCATCTGGATCGCCAGCATCGTCAAGATTTGGCGTAGTCAATACGATTTCGCTAGCATCTGGCACAAAACCTTCTGCTTGCGTTCCATTAGCTGACTCATCACGCACCTCAAATAACAAATCCCCTTCTACTCCTTGAAATTCAGAAATCTCATTAGAATAATAAATTGCTGAGCTTTCGAAGTCTTCAGCAGGATCCAGACTATTCAAAAAGAAATTTGATCTGTAAACAGATAATTTCATTTGACCTGGAGTATTCCCAAAAATAGAGTCTAGTGAATAAGTAGAATTTCCATCCGTATCCGTTTCTTCTAATGTAGAATAATACGGAAGTGAGAAAACAACAGAATCAATTTCAGTTTCATCACCAAAATCAGGATCAGTACTAGACAAAGCTACCTGAGTTAACAACGAACTAGTTGTAGAACCATAAGTTGGGTCTTTATAGAAACCAACAACTCCAACAGATGTACCACTAGTTTGAACCCCATTAAAACCTGAGGCATCTGCATAGTTCCGACTGTAAGCTGCGATTTTTAAATCTTGAGCAAGCTCTGTATCAAAGTTGACTTCCCCTACAATACTAGTCCCTATAGAACCAAACTCGTCCTCGCAGGAAATAATCAACAGCGCAAGCCCCAAAACCATGGCTGCTTGCTTAAGCATTTTATTCAATCTCATAAATAGTCTATTCTTCTAAAACTTGAGTAGTGTAAAAATCTTCGTAAGCCTGAGGGAACTCCTCTTTCTTCTTATACGACAAAACAGGAATTTTAGTCGTATTAAGGATTTTCATTAAGTCTTCATTTAACTCCTGAGAACCTACAATTGCAGCATCACTATTTTTAATAGTAACCTTCATAAGGTTTTCGTAAGTAGGATTTTCCAATTCTTTTATAGTTTCTGGATCTATACCATCAAAAGCGATTTTATTAATAAGCTCCTCATTAAGAGACCCCTCAAATCCTTGATTATATATAGAGGTCACTATTTTGCTCTTTGAAAATAATGGCTCACTTGCATAGTAATGCTTAAGATATAATGGCAATAAAGATGCTAGCCATCCTTGAACGTGAATAATATCTGGCGCCCAGTTTAGTTTTTTAACCGTCTCCACAACTCCTTTTGCAAAGAAAATGGCACGCTCGTCGTTATCAGGAAAAAGATTTCCTTCTTCGTCTGTAAAAGTCGCTTTACGCTTAAAATACTCTTCGTTATCTATAAAATATACCTGAATACGCTCCTTAGGTATAGAAGCAACCTTTATAATAAGTGGCATATCAAAATCATTGATAACCAAATTCATTCCAGATAATCTAATTACTTCGTGTAGTTGATGTCTACGCTCATTGATATTACCGTAACGCGGCATAAAAATGCGTATTTGCCCACCCTTGGAATTAACCATTTGAGGAGCTTCAAACGACATAGAGGCAATCTCGGTCTCTGGTAGGTATGGAATCACTTCAGATGACACGTATAATATCCTCTTATCTTTCATATATGTAAAAATTAGGTTGTTAATCTATTCAAAAAACACGCAAAAGTACAAATTTTTACGCACTTAGTCTTAATATTAGTAAGTTTGCATCCCGTTAAAATTTTAATAAAGTGCAAGCAATAACAGCTCATAAACAGATTTCTAAGATCGTCCATCAAGCAAAAAGCAATGGCAAATCCGTAGGTTTTGTCCCTACAATGGGCGCCCTACATCATGGACATGCATCACTTATTGATTATGCACTCAAAGATTGTACCCTAATTATAGTAAGCATTTTTGTTAATCCTACACAATTCAATAACGCCTCAGACTTAGACAAGTATCCTCGCACTCTCAATAAAGATCTAGACTTTCTAGCGCATTATGGAGATAAAGTGCTAGTCTACGCACCCACGGCTACAGAAGTTTATGGAAATGAGGTCTCCTCTACCCCTTATAATTTTGGAGCCATAGAGAAGGTTATGGAAGGAGAGCACAGACCAGGACATTTTGATGGTGTAGGCACTGTTTTAAATCTCCTTTTTAGACAAGTAAATCCAGACAAAGCATATTTTGGAGAGAAAGATTATCAACAACTCGCTATTGTGCGCAAGCTTGTAGAAAAAGAAAAACTACCTCTAGAAATTATAGGCTGCCCTATTCACAGACAAGAAGACGGCCTTGCCATGAGTAGTCGCAATGCACGACTTACTGAGACTCAACTTGCTATTTCGCCTTTTATTTATGAAGTGCTGCAGTATGTGAAGAATAATTTTGACACGCACTCTGCACTACAATTGAGAAAATATGTTTCAGCGGCTTTTGAGAAAAAAGAAGGTCTCGAGCTTGAATACTTTGAGATTGCAAATATTAAAAATTTAAGTACGCTTTCGCGAAAGCGTAAAAATCAACAATACCGAGCTTTTCTTGCCGTTTATGCTGGTGAGATTAGACTTATAGATAATATAGCCCTAAATTAAACTTATTATTACCTTTGCACTATGCTAGTAAATGTTGTAAAATCAAAAATACACCGCGTTAAAGTAACGGGTGCCGAGTTACATTATATTGGAAGTATTACCATTGATGAAGACTTAATGGACGCTTCAAATATAATTGAAGGAGAACGTGTACAAATTGTAAACGTAACAAACGGAGAGCGTCTTGAGACGTATGCAATCCCTGGACCAAGAAAGAGTGGAGAAATCACCTTAAACGGTGCTGCTGCTCGTAAAGTTGCAAAAGGAGATACGCTTATCTTAATTGTATACGCCTTTATGGAAGTAGAAGAAGCAAAAAAGTTTAAACCTACTTTATGCTTCCCTAATGAAGAAACAAACTTGCTCAACTAACGTTGATAAGTAATAAACATAAAAGTCTCGCGCTTAAAATCTTACTCCCACTCGTGGGAGTTTTTTTGGTTTGGTATCAACTTAGTAAAATGACTGCGGTAGAGCGCAGCGATATGTGGGAAGCGATAAAAATGGTCAATCCTATATGGATTGTTATCTCGCTGCTATTTGGTTTATTTAGCCATTTTTCTAGAGCATACCGCTGGAAATATTTACTAGAGCCTTTAGGGTACAAGCCTAAGTTCATCACCAGCTTTATGGCTATTATGATTGGCTATTTTGCAAATACATTTATTATTAGATCTGGCGAGGTTCTAAGAGGTGTAAGCCTTTCAAAAACAGATAACATTCCTTTTGAAAAAGCATTTGGAACTATTGTAGCAGAGCGTATTGCAGATCTCATCGTACTACTTCTCATCATGACTACCGCCGTAATATTACAATCTACAGCGCTCGTAGCTTATTTTCAAGAAAATGCAAACCCCACTGGTTTTGTCATACTACTTGCTGTCGGTCTTACTGCTGGAATCTTTGGTTTACGATTACTTAAAAAGTCCTCACATCCTTTTATTCAGAAAATTAGAAAGTTTGGACTCGGACTTCTTGATGGGGTAAAAAGTATTCTAAATATGCAGCATAACACTGCATTTATACTACACACCTTATTTATATGGGGTATGTATATAGGTATGTTTTGGATCATGAAATATACGGTACCTGGCACTGCAGAGGCTCCACTAGGGGTTATTCTTGCTTCCTTTGTAATAGGTGCATTTGCAATGAGTGCTACAAATGCAGGAATGGGATTATATCCCATAGCTATGGCTGCAATATTTACCTTTTTTGGATATGAAGATGGCGCAACCTTTGGCTGGCTCCTCTGGGGAACCCAAACTATTTTTAATGTAATCATAGGCGGCATTTGCGCACTTATCTTGCTACTCATTAAAAGACGGTAATTTTTCATATTTTAGGACTATCCTAATAACTAAAAAGTTATTCCCACATGAAAACAAACCTACTTACCCTAATACTCTGTATTTACAGTGTACTAGCTTCTTCTCAAATTGACTACAAAGAGATTCAATCAGAAATTCTAGGCACATCCAGACAGCTTAAAATACAGTTACCTCGCAATTATGATGAGAATATAGAAAAATCATATCCTGTAATTGTAGTTATGGATGGCGACTACTTATTTGAGCCCGTAGCTGGTAATGTAGATTATTATAGCTACTGGGAAGAAATGCCACAAGTAATTGTAGTAGGTATTAATCAAGTAGACAGTAGAGATGATGATACATTTTATGATGATGTAAGCAACCTTCCATCTGATACTGGAGCTTCATTCTTTGAATTTTTAGGCTTAGAAGTAATGCCTTATCTTGATGAAAATTACAGAACTAGTACTTTTAGAATTGCAGTAGGCCATGATATGACCGCAAATTTTATGAATTACTACTTAATGAAAGATCCTGCGCTATTTCAAGGATACATTTCCTTAAGCCCAGATCTCGCACCACAAATGGAAGAGCGCCTTGTTGCTAGATTAGGACAAGCAAAGCAAAAAATATTCTATTACCTCGCAACAGCAAGTGACGATATAAGTGTACTACGCGACCCTATTATCCAACTAGACGCTCAGATGAAACAGGTGCAAAATGAGAATGTTCAATATAATTTTGACAATTTTGACGGTGCTACGCACTACTCACTCGTAGGTCGCGCTATACCAAAGGCACTAGAAAACATGTTTTCTATTTATCGCCCTATTAGCAAAAAGGAGTACAAAGACAAAATACTACCTAGCGAGTCTCCTTATAACTATCTCATAGATAAGTATGCAACGGTAAAAACGCTTTTTGGCCTAGATGACCCTATACGTATTAATGACTTTATAGCAACATCTACAGCGCTTGAGAAAAAAGGAGACTGGGAAGGCCTTGAAGAACTTGGAAAAGTTGCTCGTAAGCAATACCCAGAAACGATGTTAGGAAACTACTACCTTGCATTATCACTAGAAAAATCTGGAGAACCTAAAAAGGCGATGCGTGCCTATCAAAATGCTTTCCTATTGGAAGAAGTATCATTTCTTACTAAAGATTTAATGCTAGATAGAGCAGACCAAATCAAACAAGACTTTGGTTACTAATTACTTCTAACATCTACTTTTTATAGCGCACTCTTGTGCCGTAGTTTAGAAACTATTTAAATCAAAATAATTTTAAAAGGAGGTGTGATTCTCTAATTTTGCAAGTACATTACTCATTTTATGGCCAAAATAAAAACTACCTTTTTCTGTCAAAACTGTGGCACACAGCATGCCAAATGGCAAGGCCAGTGTAATGCTTGTAAGCAATGGAATACCATTGTTGAGGAGGTTGTACAAAAAGTAGATAAAAAGGACTGGAAGTCTGAAACCGCAAAGGTTTCTGGACTTACTCGTACAAGCAAACCCCTTAAGATTGCCGATATTTCTACCGCTTCTGAGGCTAGAATGAATACTAAAAATGGCGAACTCAACCGTGTTCTAGGTGGTGGCTTAGTACCTGGATCTCTTACTCTTCTAGGTGGAGAACCTGGAATAGGAAAAAGTACTTTGCTATTACAAATATCACTAGCACTACCTTACAAAACACTCTACGTCTCTGGAGAGGAAAGTCAGCAGCAAATAAAAATGCGTGCTGAGCGCATTAATCCAGAAAGCGACCAGTGTTATATTCTTACAGAGACAAAAACTCAAAATATCTTTAGGCACATAGAAGAGATGCAGCCAGATATTGTGATTATAGACTCTATACAAACACTACATTCTGATCATATAGAAAGCACCGCAGGGAGTATCTCACAAATACGTGAAACCACCTCAGAGCTGATACGATTTGCTAAGGAAACAGCAACACCTGTAATTCTTATAGGTCACATCACAAAAGATGGAAATATTGCTGGACCAAAAATTCTTGAACATATGGTCGACACCGTCCTTCAATTTGAAGGAGATCGTAACCACGTTTATAGAATTTTAAGAGCACATAAAAACCGTTTTGGAAGCACTAGCGAACTAGGTATCTATGAGATGCAAGGCTCAGGATTGAGAGAAGTGAGTAATCCAAGTGAGATTCTCATTTCAAAAAATGACGAAGACTTGAGCGGTACAGCAATCGCAACCACAATGGAAGGTATGCGACCGCTTATGATTGAGATTCAAGCGCTTGTGAGTACTGCAGTGTATGGAACACCACAACGTAGCTCTACAGGATACAATGTAAAGCGACTCAATATGCTTCTCGCTGTATTAGAAAAACGAGCAGGTTTCAAACTAGGGGCAAAAGATGTTTTTCTCAACGTGACTGGAGGAATCACTGTAGATGATCCTGCTATAGATCTTGCAGTTGTTGCAGCAGTATTATCGAGCAACGTAGATATACCTGTAGATAAATCCATGTGTTTTGCAGCAGAGATAGGTCTCGCAGGAGAAGTACGCCCCGTAAATCGTATTGAACAACGCATCGTAGAGGCAGAAAAACTAGGTTTTACAAGTATTGTGATTTCAAAATATTGCAAAATACCTGATACTAATTATCACATCAATGTAATTAAAGTAGCCAAAGTTCATGATGTCGTAAGGCATCTTTTTGGATAAGCTACTAGATAAACGAGCATCATTTTACAGCAGTCTTTAAAAACGTTCACATAAAATCAATTGCGTCAATATCTGACTGATTCTTGTATGCACATGGCACCTTTTCTGTATAGTGGCTGCTATGTTTAAAAAGATTCTATATACCTTATTACTTCTTGCCATAGTAAGCTGTAACCAAATTCAAAAAGCCACAGACGCCATCACGCAACCTACGGCTCGCGAAGTTTATGCTCGTGGTTTTGAGAAAGATGATAGTATTTATAAATCATGGAATTCCGCTTTCGCGAAAGCGTATCAAAAAAAAGTACTTCCTAAAGACCAGAATGTACTCTCCGCTCTTCCTTACACTACTGTAGGCACTTATTCTTCTACCTATTTGATTCCCTACCGCTATACATTCACACTCGCTGCAGGTGAGATTTTTCATGCGGAAGTTGAAAACAATGTAGACTCAACCGCCATATTCCTTGATCTTTTTACATGGAAGAATGACTCTATAATGAATTCAACGCCTAGGTTATCCAATGCTCCTAATGAGAGAAAAATCACTACCGAGATTACTGCATCCGGATTATACACACTCCTCGTACAACCTCAAATAGGCGCAAGCTCATCCTTTGCATTAAAAATATACACAAAACCACAATACAGCTTTCCAGTACTGGGAAAAGGCAATAAGGCTGTGCAAAGCTTCTGGGGAGCTTCTAGAAGTGGCGGCAAGCGTAGCCATGAGGGTGTAGATATTTTTGCAGCAAGAGGAACCCCCGTCGTAGCGATTACTGATGGTATGATATCCTCCACAGGTAATCGTGGTCTAGGAGGTAAACAAGTGTGGTTACGTGACGGTATTTTTGGTCAATCCCTTTATTATGCCCACCTAGACAGCATCATCGCTACCACTGGACAGCGTGTAAAAATAGGAGATACACTTGGCTTAGTAGGCAATACTGGGAATGCCAGAACGACACCTCCACATTTACATTTTGGCATTTATAATCGTACAGGCGCCATCAACCCATATCCATACATTAAACAAACGGAGTCACCTCTTATTTCCGATTCGTTATCTAGCAATCTAGGTTTACTTAAGAACAATAGTACGATGCGCGTATCACCTACTTCAACTTCAGAAAAAATTGGCACATTAAAGAGAAAGGATACTGTCTTGTTGCTAGAAAAAACAGGCAATTGGTTTCATGTACGTGTTCATGATAGTTTACAAGGATATCTATATAAAACAGCTATCAAGCCCATTCCATATACTTAAGTATACATTTATAATTCCGCTTTCGCGAAAGCGTAAAAAGAAAAAGGCACGCTTTACAGCACACCTTTTTTACACACTACAATTTTATTTTATTATGGCGCAGGATTTGGTATTGCTGCGTGGACCTCGTCTATCGCTTTTAAAATCTCTTCAGATAGTGTCACATCTGCACTACCGATGTTTTCTTTAAGTTGCTCCATACTTGTAGCCCCTATAATATTACCAGTTACAAAAGGTCTATCTGTCACAAATGCAAGTGCCATTTGTGTAAGACTCAATCCATACTCATCTGCAATCTTTTTATAACGACGTGTTGCTTCAAATGCGTTGTCGTTATGGTAACGATTGTAGTTAGGGAACAAAGTCACACGTGCATCTTCTGGATAACCGTTTAGATATTTTCCTGTAAGTTGCCCAAAGCCAAGAGGAGAATATGGTAACAAACCTACATTCTCGCGATGTAAGCCTTCTGTAAGACCTATCTCATCCTTTCTATTAAGAAGGTTATAAGGATTTTGAACGGTGACCACCTTTGGCGCACCTTTTCTAGCTTCTTCTATAAAACGCATCAAGCCAAAAGGGGACTCGTTAGACAGTCCTATATTTCTAATTTTTCCTTGTTTTACATAGGTGTCTAGAGACTCAAGAATCTCTGCAATATTATCTTCCCACTGCTCATCTGGATTGTGAGTGTACCCTCGTTTTCCAAAGAAATTTGTGTTACGCTCTGGCCAGTGTAATTGGTATAAATCAAGATAATCCGTCTGGAGACGTTTTAAACTCTTGTGTAATGCATCATCAATAGCCTCTTTAGAAAAACCAAGGTTATCTCTTACAGAAGCAAATGTTGGACTAGGTCCAGTGATCTTAGATGCAAGAACAATCTGATCTCGATTCTTATTTTTTACAAGCCATGTACCTATTACCTTTTCTGTTGCACCATACGTTTTCTCTTGAAAAGGTACACTATACATCTCTGCCGTGTCAATAAAGTTTACACCCTGAGTAAGTGCATAATCCATTTGCTCATGACCTTCGGCCTCCGTGTTCTGTCGGCCCCATGTCATTGATCCCAAACAAATTTTTGAGACTTTTATATCTGTATTTGGTATTGTTGTGTATTTCATAAGTATTGGATTTGACGCAAATTATTGCGTCCGTGTACAACTATACAACTATCGTTTTATCTAATCAATATCATTAAGCAAAGCCGTCACCTCATCTAGTTTAGGTGTCAAGATTACTTCTATACGCCTATTTTTTGCTTTGTTCTCTGCGTTATCATTTTCGGCTACGGGTGCATATTCTCCACGGCCCGCTGCAGTTAGATTCTTAGGGTCTATATCTCTGTTTGTGCGTAAAATTTCAACAATAGCTGTTGCTCTTTTTGCAGAGAGATCCCAGTTTCCTGCTAGATTTCCGCTACCTCCGTAAGGCACATTATCTGTGTGTCCCTCGATAAGCACAGCAATGTCTGGATTATCTGCTAGCACGCTACCTAATTGCTTTACCGCCTTTGTTCCGTTTGCACCTACGGTCCAGCTACCAGAATCAAATAAAAGCTTATTCTCAAGTGATACATACACTTTACCATCACGTTGCTCTACGGTAAGCCCTTTTCCTTCAAAGTCTGTAAGTGCTTTTGAGATAGATTCTTTAAGGGCTCTCATTGTAGCATCTTTTGCTGCAATTACACCTTCTAGCTCATCTACTCTCGCAGAGCGTTCTGCTAGATCCTTTTGTAACTTTTCAAGACGAGTCCGTTCTGCTTCAAGAGCAGCAGTTTTTTCGGCAAGATCATTTTGTTTTGTCTCTAGTTCGGCTAGAAGTTGTCTGTTTTTCTGAGAATTTTCGGCAATAGTCGCACTACTATTAGATTCTAGTGCGTTATAACTTGCTTGTAGTTGCTCCAGATTAGCTTTCGCGGAAGCGTACTCCCCTTCTAACTCCTCTACTCTAATTATACTTGAGCCTAAATCTTTTGAGACTTTATCATACACTGCGTTCGTCTTTTTAAGCTCAGCTTTTAAGTCCTTTACATTATCCTCAAGGCTACGATTATCCTTGCGCAACCTGCTATAGCTTGCTTCAAGATCTTTAAACTTTTTTGCAGGAACGCAAGAAGTAAGTGCGCTTATCGCAAGTATTATAAGAAGGGATTTTTTAAACATTGTATTCATTTTTTTTAAGATAATTTTAATTCTACCATGTGCGGACAGTGGTCACTGTGCACAGCATCAGAGAGAATCACAGCACATTCAATATTATTTTTAAGAGGCTCGCTTACCATGTTATAATCAATGCGCCATCCTTTGTTATTTGCTCGCGCATTTGCACGATAACTCCACCATGTGTAGTTATCTGGCTCTTTGTTAAGATGACGGAAAGAGTCTATAAAACCACTATCCATAAAATTACTTATCCACTCACGCTCTACAGGTAAAAAGCCGCTCACATTTTTATTACGTACGGGATCATGAATATCTATAGCTTCGTGACAAATATTGTAATCTCCACCTATCACAAGATTTGGAACATCCTGCTTAATCTCGTTTACATAATCTTGTAATAACGACATGTATTCCAGTTTATGCTCTAAACGGGCAATATTTGTTCCTGATGGCAAGTACATGCTCATCACAGAAACATCGTCAAAGTCAACTCTTATATTTCTACCTTCAAAATCCATGGATTCGATTCCCGTTCCATAAACTACATTTTTAGGTGTTTTCTTTGTGAGAATAGCCACACCACTGTATCCTTTTTTTTGTGCGCTAAACCAGTAATGCTCATAACCTAGACTTTCAAAAACTGCTGTATCCACTTGGTCTGGCGTTGCTTTTGTCTCTTGCAACAGCACCACATCTGGATCTGTATGTTGCAACCAAGTCGCAAAATCTTTGCGCAAAGCTGCACGGATACCGTTTACGTTATAAGAGATAATTTTCATAGTATGCTGTATTGGACTGCTAAGTTATAAATTAGGTTTTTCCACACCTCGTAAAAAACTTATAAAGTTTACCTTTGAGTCATTGTAATATTTACCTCAGCCTAGAGTTTTACTATTGATGCGCGTATTTTACACAGTTCTTTTACTATTATGCACCAGTGCTGTTCTAGCACAACAAACGCGTACCAAAAGAATTGCAGTAAGAGACTCTGTACTTTTAGACTCTGTAAGTATAAATCCATCCTTATTTAAAATTACCACGCTACAAGGCACAACAATAGACAGTACAGCTTATAGTGTTGATTATGGAAAAAGTATCATTACGCTTAGCGCGAAAAATGGAGCACTTCCAGATTCTCTCATTGTTACATATAAAGTTTATCCAGATTTTCTCACGCGTGCTTACTCTCAGTATGACCCTAGCCAGATTGTGACGAGTACTGGGAGCCTTAATAAGGTGATAAGCCTAGGTGAGGACAGGAGAACAAATACTGTCACTCCATTTTCTGGCCTTAACGTGAGCGGAAGTATACTGAGAGGAGTCGCTGTAGGCAATAGTCAAAACAGCACCTTAAACTCAGAGCTTGACTTACAAATAAGTGGAAAGCTAAGTGAGCGCGTTACCTTACGCGCTTCTATACAAGATGCAAATATACCTAGCCAGCAAGGCGGATACTCTCAAAATCTAGATGAGTTTGACCAGGTTTTTATCGAGCTATTTTCTGATAATTGGAATATAAGAGCTGGTGATATTAATCTAGAAAACAAGGACACCTATTTTGGTAGGTTTACAAAGAAAATTCAAGGCTTATCCTTAGGTGGAACCTTGAATCACTCAGATGATAAACAGACAGATTTACATGCTTCTGGAGCTTTAGTGCGAGGTGTTTTTACACAAAGTACATTTACAGGGCAAGAAGGAAATCAAGGCCCTTATAAACTTACTGGGCCTAATGGGGAGCTATTCGTTCTAGTAGTTTCCGGGAGTGAGACTGTTTATGTTAATGGCATCCCGCTCACACGTGGAGAGAGCGAAGACTATATTATCGATTATAATGCTGGTGAAATTAGATTTAATGCCACTTATCCCATCACTAGTGAGATGCGTATCAATGTTGCTTATCAATTTTCTGAACGTCGTTACACGCGCTTTCTGGCGTATGGAGGAGGAAGCTTTCGCGAAAGCGATAAACTCAAAATATCTGCTCACGTATACTCAGAAAGTGATGCTAAGAATCAACCACTACAACAAAATCTCACCTCCGAACAGGTTGCTATTTTACAAGAAGCTGGTGATGATATGCAAGAAATGATTGCTCCTAGTGCAATCTCAGACACCTTTGATGAAAATAAGATTCTCTACAGGCAGATTATTATAAATGGCGTCGAGGTTTTTGAATTTAGCGCTGATCCAGAGGAAGAACTATTTCAAGTACGTTTTACTAATGTAGGAGAAAACCAAGGAGATTACATTTTAAGCACGACAAATACTTTACAGCGTACATTTCAATATGTTGCCCCTATTAGTGGTATTTCGCAAGGTTCTTTTGCCCCTCAAGTACAACTTTTTGCTCCTACCGTATTACAATTAGGCGTAGTAAATGGAAGCTATACGCCCTCAGAAAAAACTACGATAAACTTTGAAGCTGCGGGAAGTAACAATGACACCAACACATTCTCTACGCTAGATGATGATGACAATAATGGTTATGCTGCACATGTAGACATAAATCAGCTGCTTTATAAAAAGGATAGTTTATCAAGCTTTCGTGCTTTTGGAAGTTGGGACTTTATACAAGAAGATTTTAGAAGTATTGAAGGGCTTTACAATATAGAATTTAACCGTGACTGGAATGTAGAGAACTCGCTTGCACAAGCTGGAGGAACCTTATTAGGAACTCAACACTTTACTACGGTAGGACTCAATTATGCTCGTGCAGAACAAGGAGCTATTACTTATCAATTTCAACATTTAAATTTTCAAGATGCTTACAATGGTTACAGACACAGCTTAAATGCCAACTGGCACCTTGGTAATTTGAGAACTGCGATTAATGCAAGTACGCTTAGTACAGATGATGTACAACTCAATACAGACTTTACACGAGCAGACGTAAATGCCATTTACGGATTTAAAAAATCATGGATTGGCGCTTCATTTAATATGGAGGACAACGTTAGAGTCACAAAGAGGAATGACTCTATAACGGCAAACAGTCAGCGATTTAGTGCTTACAAAGCTTTTGCTGGCGTGGGAGACAGCACAAACGTCTATATGGAAGCTGGATATAAATATCGTATAAATGATAGTGTGCGACTTAATCGCATCGCACGTGTAAATACTTCCAATACGTATTACTTAAAATCCCAATTGATAAAAAATGAGAAAACGAACGTCTCACTCTTTCTAAATTATCGTAATCTTAGTTATGAAGATCAACGAGAAGATGAAAATTCGCTCAACTCAAGACTACTTTATAATCAGCGATTTGCAAATGACATCATCCGTCTCAATACGGTTTTTGAAACCAATAGCGGAACACAACCTCAGCAAGAATTTACTTTTATTCAAGTAGATGAAGGTCAAGGAACCCACACATGGAATGATTATAATGGAGACGGTATCCAAGAGCTGGAAGAGTTTGAGATAGCGCAGTTTCAAGATCAAGCAGATTACGTGAGAATACTACTCCCAAATCAAGTATTTGTAAGAACTCATCAAAACAAACTAAGCCAGCAACTCACACTACAGCCTGGACAGTGGTCTGGACTTAAAGGAATAAAAAAGTTTCTTTCCCACTTCTACAATCAGTCTAGCTATATCTTAGATAAACGAGTATTGCGCACTGATAACGATTTTAGCTTGAACCCATTTAATGAGGATGAAAATGAAATAGGCGCTACGGTTAACTTTAGAAATACATTGTTTTTTAATAGAGGAAAGCAACGCTACACGACCTCCTATTCATTTCTATCAAATACATCAAAAATTCTTCTCTCTACGGGATTACAAGAAAGTGTAGTACAAAGTCATCAACTCAACTTCCTACACAAAATAAAGGAGAGCTGGCTATTTAATGCCCAAGGAGATTTAGGCTCGACAGAAAGTAGTGCAGAGAATTTTACCACTCGTAATTTCAGTATAGACAACTTCGGTGTTAATCCTAAGCTCTCATATCTCTTTGGCAAACAATCGAGGGTCTCACTTTTTTACGAATACCAAAATAAGAATAACACGACGGGCGAGCAAGAACAACTTGACCAACAGAATCTTGGTATCTCCTTTGCGTTAGCAGATTTAGAAAAAGTATCATTAACTGGGGAGTTTACGTATATCAATAACGATTTTAGCGGAAGCGCATTTAGTCCAGTAGCATATCAGATTCTAGAAGGATTACAACCAGGAACAAATTTTACTTGGAATGCTATCGCACAAAAAAGAATTACCAAATTTTTAGATTTGAATGTATCTTATTTTGGGCGTAAAAGTGAAGAAACACGAACTATCCATACGGGTAACATTCAGATTAAGGCTTTCTTCTAAATTTTGACGACCTTTAAGGAAACGAAAACTACCTAATTATGAAAACAAGATTATACATTAGCGGTATGTCACTTGTTGCAATCATGGCCTTTTCTTGCTGTGGGCAAAAAGCGGTTGCTACAGAAGACACTAAAACAACACTTATGGATTTTGACACGACTGGATATACATCTGGAACTATTGTACATTCTAAAGCGGAAGGCGATTGTGAGTGGACAATTAAGCTTGAAGATGGACGTCATCTTGACCCTATGACCATCGATAAGGATTTCATGCAGGATGGAGCAAGCGTTTGGTTTAAGTATAATCCACAACGACGCATGAATAGATGCGACAAAGCTAGCCCTGTAGGCATTACGGAAATGAAGATGAATATGTAGATTGAGAATGTACTTAGCTTTTCTACAAAAAGAAAGCTCAACAAGAAATTCCTTGTTGAGCTTTTTTTATTTAATGGATACTTACGGCCTATGTTTTAGCAGTATCGATTATTTATCTAACTACTATCTTCTCTACTAATTTAGATCCACCATCTATATCTGTAAACTGAACGATATAAACGCCAGCTGCAACGTATGACATATCTAAATCATATGTATAACCATTTCCTTCTTTATTAAGATTGTTGTGGGCAAGTCTTTGTCCAAGAGTATTAAAAACAGAAATAGCAGCTCTTCCCTCAAATGGTGTGTTCACATTTATAGCAAAGTATTTATTATCTGTGCTTGTAATATTTAAAGAAGTTTCTAAAAATACATTGTTCTCTACCGCGAGCACTTCTGGGGTAAATGTTGCCGTATAATCATTAGTTCTTCCATATTGAAGATCATCACAAGGATTATTAACATCACCAGCACCACTTTCATCTTCTCCTCTCACACGCATAGTCAATGGCCCTGCGGTAAGCTGTGCCATATCAAAACTTGTAACGTCAATTGAAAATGCAAAATCAGTATCTGCCGTTGGAACTTGTCCAGAAGAAACAAGCTCGTCTTCGCTAAAGGTTGCATCATCATTTATATCAATCCAAATTGCAAATGCAGAGTCCGTAAAGCCAACTTGCAGAATTCCAGTTAATGACTCTGGACTGTCAAATGCAAATTCAATCCCTGAATCATCACTATATCCTGTAGACGTACAATTTGTTACTAATGCATTTTGATTTGCTAATGTAATGGTAGTCACTCCGTCACCAAAGCCTTCACAATCTCCATCGGGTTGACATGCTAGTCCCACAGTATTTGTTGCTACACACACCAATGAATCATTATCAACATTGCTATCATTACTTAATAAAGTAGATACATTAAGTGTATAGTTACCTGGCTCAGAAAGATCTGCGCCTTGAGCAAACGTAAATTCGGTACTTAGCCCTGGCTCTATAGTTCCTGTAAAAGTTTCTACTACTGCTGCTCCACCATTTACAGTGTATTGCACAGTTGGATTTGTGATTGCATTTGATCCGTAATTTCTTATAGTTACAATTATATCCTCATCACCTGTATATTCTCCTTCTCCTACAGGAGTTACAATACTAAAAACACTAAGGTCATCTGGCTGGGCTGCGTCTAGTGTAAAATTAGCAACCACATCTCTACGCGTTGGATCGAACTGCTCTGTAATAAACCAGAATGACTCGTTCTCTGGATCAAGAGTTAAGTGTACATAATCTGCAAATCTATCACTAGGAGACGCTGCTGTACTTCTAAAAAGTTCTTGCTCATATACTGTCATTACTCCTAATGGATCCCCATCAAAACGACCAGTATAATTCATTGCTATACGATCTTCATCTGATGATGAAATATAGCCTAAGGCAATATTTCCTTGAGAATCCATCGCCATACTTCCTTGATATGCGTTACGCTTTCCTGGAGTAACATAAGTGCCTTCTTGATATATAGACCATGGTTGTCCATCTCCATCTTGTCTTAGCTCATACCATCTTATTCCTGCCTTTTCTCCTGGGTCTAACACATCGACTACAAAATTCATTACAACCGTGTTATAAGTAGGAAAACGTCTATATTGTACTTGGTTCATCATCGTAGCTTGCAATGCATCTACATCTGGACCTCCACCTCCTTGTGGAATATTTGAGAATGATCCTCCATCAAAAACGCTTACAAAATCTGCCGTTGTGATTTCTTGAGCCAGTTCTATACTTGCATTTGCAGCATCTGCCCAATCTATAGTAGCTTCCCATACTTTAAGGTGGTCATCATCGACTCCTCCCCATGCGTCATCTTGAAGATAAACTACAGGAACTGGAGTACCTGCTGGAGCGCTCTCATCTCCTGTAGTATGAAATCCTTGTGGGCTATAAAAACCATTTCTTTCAATTCCAGGAAGTCCAAAAGCTACAAACTGAGCCGCTTCATCGTTTAACATTTTATTACGCTCGAGTAAGAAAACTTGCTCTGTAGTTGAGTTTATATTTGCCGTAACTACATAAGATTCACCGAATACAGAAAATTTTGTATAATCAGGGAATGCTCCTGCATTAAATTGTGCTTCATAAATATACCATGGGTCATTCACTGGATCGGGACCCGCAGATATTGCTACATCAAATCCATTACCTCCAGGCGCTCCTCCATTACGGAATTCTGTGATAACGTATCTTCCTCTAGGTTTTCCTGCACCATTATCTACGTTTGCATCAAAGAAAACAATTGGATCTCCCGTTGAATTTCCAGGAAACAAAGTACTTAAATCCATTTCTGGAGTAGCATCTGTCCCGTCCTTATTGAATATTTTGAAACCTACATTCCATGCAGCTATATAGTGGTTAGGTCCCGCCGCACCTGTAGGGTCAGAAGGTGTAAAAGAAGATACATCTGCTACAAATGTAGTGAGAGGTGATCTTGTTTGTGTCATGCTAACCTCTTGACTACGTTGTGCGTTTACGAGAGGATCATTACCTACAGAACCCTTACCTGGAACAACATTTGGAGACCCTATGCCTTTGGCACGACCTAATTTTGGTGTATCATCTGCATATATAAGTGTCCCTGCTTTAATTTGATCTGCAATGCTGGGTATTACAACAGGAGTGGAAAGTAGCCCACTTTTACTGGCTTTATTAGTTTGCTGAGCAGACACCCCGAAGCTAAAGGCTAAGAGAGCTGCGACCAGCAGTGAGTAAATTTGTTTCATAATGTAGTTTTTTAGTGGTTTGTTTGTTAAATAGTTATTAAAAATACAAAAATCCAAACCTAAAGCATAAAAAAACACCCATGAAATGAGTGTTTATAGTATAATCAGCAATTAAATTTAAGCTATCCAATGTCTAAAATTCACCTTTTTATTGAGAATATCTGGTAAATCTGTGATTAAAACACGTTGTTGTTCCATTGTATCTCTATCTCTTACTGTCACCATATTGTCTTCTAGTGTATCATGATCAACAGTGATACAAAGTGGTGTTCCAGCTGCATCTTGACGTCTATAACGACGACCTACTGCATCCTTCTCATCATATGCTACTCGATAATCATATTTTAAATCATCTATAATTTTTTGTGCTACTTCTGGTAGTCCATCTTTCTTTACTAGAGGCAAAATTGCAGCCTTTACAGGAGCTAAAATTGCTGGTAATTTTAATACTACTCTTGAAGTTCCATTTTCTAACTCTTCATCTTGAAGTGATGCAGAGAATACTGCTAGAAACATTCTATCAAGCCCTATTGAAGTTTCTACCACATAAGGCACATAACTCTCATTAAGCTCTGGGTCAAAAAATTGTAATTTCTTTCCAGAATGCTCTTCATGTGCTTTAAGATCAAAGTCTGTTCTAGAGTGTATTCCTTCAAGCTCTTTAAACCCAAATGGAAAGTTGAATTCTATATCTGTTGCTGCATTTGCATAGTGCGCAAGTTTCTCATGATCGTGGAAACGATAATTCTCTTCTCCAAGGCCTAATGATTTATGCCATTTTAAGCGTGTCTCTTTCCAGTGCTCATACCACTTCATCTCCTCTCCTGGACGCACAAAAAATTGCATTTCCATTTGTTCAAATTCTCGCATACGAAAGATAAACTGACGCGCAACAATCTCGTTTCTAAATGCTTTTCCTGTTTGAGCAATTCCGAAAGGAATTTTCATGCGTCCTGTTTTTTGGACGTTTAAGAAATTCACAAAAATACCTTGAGCCGTTTCTGGACGTAAGTATAAATCTGTTGCTGTCTCTGCAGATGCTCCTAGTTTTGTGCCAAACATCAAATTAAACTGGCGTACATCTGTCCAGTTTTTTGATCCAGACTCTGGACATCCTATTTCCAGTTCTTCTATAAGTGCTTTTACTGCTGGTAGATCTTCTGCATCTAGATATTGCGCAAGTCTTGCAGTTGCACTTTTTTGCTTCTCGCGATACCCCATAACTCTAGGATTTGTCGCTTCATATTGCACTCTATCAAAGCTTTCTCCAAAACGTTTTGCAGCCTTAGCAATTTCTTTCTCTGCTTTCTGATTGAGCTTTTCTGCGTAATCTTCAACGAGCACATCTGCACGGTAGCGCTTCTTTGAATCCTTGTTATCAATAAGTGGGTCAGAAAATGCGTCTACGTGACCAGATGCTTTCCATGTAGTAGGGTGCATAAATATTGCGGCATCTAGACCTACAATATTTTGGTTCATTTGCACCATACTCTTCCACCAGTACTCGCGTATATTTTTCTTAAGTTCAACACCGTTTTGACCGTAGTCATACACAGCACTTAGGCCATCATAAATCTCACTACTACCAAAGATGTAGCCGTATTCTTTTGCGTGAGATATTACTTTTTTAAAATGATCGTCTTGTTGAGCCATAGTCTGTAGATTAATTATGCAATCTATTAATATTGATGAGGTATGAGGTCACGCTTTCGCGAAAGCGTAAAAACCTCTCAAACCAATAAAATAAAGTTATTTGTTTCCGTTTGTAACAAGCTGTAAAAATAGCAATCCCTCCGAAATAACGGAAATTGCGATTGCCCTATTTTAAAGAAAGTATGGTAGAGAGTAGCATGGAGCCTTCGTGGTAGACATTTATAGTGTAATCACCACCTTCCATCTGTTGCACAGGCAGAACAAGCTCGCAGATGGTATATGCGGTTTTATTAAATGCAATCGTAGTTTTTGTATTATAGCGTACCACAGACCCGTCTTCAAACTTTTCATTACGTTCTACGCCTATCATGCGACCTCGCCCATTAAGTACCTGTACGTAAAAAGATTTATTTTCTGCTTCTGCAAGTTGATTATCGTTTACGGTAAAACATACCTGCATCATCTCAACGCGACTCGCTCTAGAAGTCATAAAAAACTTACCGCTATTACGCTGGATCACTCCTCTTGCTGCGAGATTACTTACTGTAAGACGTGCTCCCTGTGTAAGTCTCTCTGCTAGATCTCTATTAGATTTCTGTATGCTGTCTTGAGATTTTGTCGCTAGGTCAAGTGCTTTTTGTGTTTCTTGTTGCAATGCAACAAGACGTTTTGTTTCTAATTGTAAACTATCATTTGCACTTATAAAAAATTCTCGCTCTCGACGCAGTCTTTGTATTTCCATTTGAAACTGCTGCATTTTTGACCTGCTCAGGTCGTCATCTCTTAATGTTTCCTTGAGTTGTAGGAGTCTTGATTGCGCTTGTTTAAGCGCTCCTTTTAATGCATCTCTCTCTTTTATAAGTGTGCTGTATTTTGACAACTCTTCATCTAGCTGTGCTGTAACTCTTTCTTTATCATTCACTAGCTGTGCCTCACGTTGCTGCACTTCATTTTGAAAATTATAGGTATGAAATCCTAGGCCCGCTACAACTAAGCAGAGTAAGATTACAAGGAGTAATAAGGTGTTATTGGTACTTTTAGTACGCATAGATGTTCTATTATTCACATAAAGGGGTTAATTTAGAAAAAAAAAGTATAAGCCATTGCTACAATCGCTCCGTTCTCTATTTTTTCCAGAAACCTGTAAATCTTGTGACAGCGAACTCATCGCTGCCGAAAATATGATATGTACACATTGTAGGCATACATTACCTCTCACAGATTTTCATAGGTACAACGACCCTGCAATTAAAAAAGTATTTTATGGACGTCTCAATATAGAAAATGCGACAGCATTATTTTATTTTGAAAAGAAAGGTCCTGTGCAAGAACTCATGCATAATCTCAAATACCGAGGACAGCATGAGATAAGCGGCTTTCTAGGAGCATGGCTAGGTGAAGATCTTAAAATTCTTGAAGAATATAGTCGTATAGATGCAGTAGTTCCAGTACCTATACACCCAAAGAAGAAAAGAAAAAGAGGGTACAATCAAGTGGAAGGCTTTGGTAAATCACTAGCCAAAGCATTAGATTCTCATTATGTAGATGATGTGCTTGTCAAATCAAAAAACACAAAAACGCAAGTATTTAAAGGACGTTTTACACGCAGTGATGAAGTACTTGATGCTTTTTCAATTGTAATGAATAGCAATCTTGAAGGTAGACACATCTTACTATGTGATGATATCCTAACGACTGGAGCAACATTAGAATCATGTGCGTTACAGCTTCTTAAAATACCTAATCTTAAATTAAGTATTGCCGTGATGGCAATAGCACAATAGGTATTTCGTTTTGGTTAAAATAATTGTTTCTTTGTAGTCGCATGACAGATAATCCTTGGTATCATTTTAATAGAAGACGCGTAGCTACATTTATAGTAGTTATGGTGAGTATGGCACTTACTCTCGTAAACTGTGCAAAACGCGGATCTCCTACAGGAGGACCTATGGATAGTTTGCCTCCAGTTTTTGTAAAGTCTACACCTCCAAACTTTACTACAAACTTTGAAGGAGACGAAATTCGAATTTATTTTGATGAGTACGTAAAACTCAAAGATCTTAGAAAACAACTTATTATCTCGCCTCCTATTATCAATAGAGTAATCTCTCCACAGGGGTCTGCATCAAAATACATAGAGATTAAAATCCAAGATACACTTGCTCCTAATACGACCTATGTTTTCAATTTTGGACTCAGTATTGTGGATAATAATGAAGGAAATCCTTTTCCTTCGTTTAAGTATGTGATGTCTACAGGAGACTATATAGATAGCCTTACTGTGTCTGGAACAATTGTAGATGCGATCTTAGACAAGCCTGATAATTTTGTAACCGTGATGCTTTATGAAGCAGATAGCACGTATACAGATTCTACTATTTATAATAAGCCTCCATTATATGTTACAAACACTTTAGATAGCCTCAACACGTTTGAACTAGACTATCTAAAACCTGGAACGTATGCGCTTGTAGCTTTAAAAGATGAAGACGCAAATTATACTTTTCAACCTAAAAAAGATAAGGTTGCTTTTATAGAAGATTTTGTAACTGTCCCAACTGACTCGTCTTATACACTCAAGTTATTTTCAGAAACACCCGCTTATAAAGCCTCTCGCCCTAAACATGCTGCCGAGGGTAAAATAGCCTTTGGTATTAGTGGTTATACAGATAGCATTGCTATAAACCTCTTAACGGATGTGGGAAATAATCACGAAACCACCATCACAAAAAAAGGAGAGGACACTTTATATTACTGGTACAAGCCACGAGTATCACTTGACTCGCTCGTCTTTAATGTTACTGCACCGGGTTATAGTGACACCCTGCAAGCTAGAATACGTAAGCCAAAACTAGACTCTCTAGCCTTTTCTTCAAAATACCGCAATGCCGTGTTGTTAGACAAACCGTATCGCATACTTAGCAATATTCCAATTGACACTATTAATCAGTCTTTAATAACCGTTGTAAAAGACTCTGTCGAGATTCCTTTTACCTATTCTTTACAAGATAACAGGACTTCTTTAGATATCGATTTTGAGAAAGAGGAAAAAGCTAGTTATAGTATCAAAGCGCTACCTAATGCGATTACAGACTTTTTTGGCCAGAAGAATGATACTCTTTTCTACAAAGCAAATACTAAGGAGTTCTCAGATTATGGAGATATAGAACTCACCCTCAAAAACGCAAAGAACTTCCCGTTCATCATCCAGCTAATGGATAAAAGTGATGAGATCATAGAAACACAATACTCCCTTCAAGAAACGGTGTTTAATTTCAAACTCCTCAAACCAGGCTCGTATAAAATACGCCTTATAGAGGATGCCAATAATAACCGTCTTTTTGACTCTGGAAATTATTTACAGAAAAAACAACCAGAGGTGATTATCAATTTCCCTGGAGAAATTGATGTGCGACCTAGTTGGTTTGCCAAGGAAACTTTTGAACTACTTCCTAAAAAGACGAAGGTTAAGGATACTATTCAAGAGTAAATCTGTCTTTGTCTTCTAGAAAAGGCAACTTACATCTGGTTTCATTTACATGCGCTTTGGTTAACATAGTGGTCACTACGCCTTCTTGAGTGTGTGCTGTCACCATCTCATCTCCTAGCACATCATACACAGCAGAGTGACCTATGTATTCAAGGTTATTACCATCTACTCCCACGCGGTTTACTCCTACACAATAAGACATGTTTTCTATAGCTCTAGCTTTAAGGAGCGTATCCCAAGCCGCTATTCTAGTTTTTGGCCAGTTTGCAACGTAGATAATGAGATCATAATCAGATATATTACGCGCATACACCGGAAAACGCAAGTCATAACAAATCTGCGGAAAAATCTTCCAACCTTTATAGTTAATAAGCACCTGTTTATCACCCGCTTTATACTGCTCTCCCTCACCAGCCATATTAAATGTATGGCGTTTATTATAGCTCGTTATTTCACCTTCTGGAGTGACAAATAAAAACCGATTGTAATAGAGACCTTCTTCACTTATTATTAAACTTCCGCAGATGGCTGCTTGTGACTTAAGAGCCTGTTGCTTCATCCATTGGACAGTTTCTCCATCCATAGTTTCGGCCAGCGATTGCGGACTCATAGAAAATCCAGTAGTAAACATCTCTGGCAATACAACAAGATGAGTTCCTTCAGACACCTTTGCTATCAATGTTTCTTGATGCGCTCTATTGCGATTTGCGTCTTCCCAAAAAAGCGAAGTTTGTATAAGACTTACTTGTAATGTTTCTGATTTCATAGTATAAAGATACATTTATGGTAGAACTTTCCATCTGTACTATCTTTACAATGAATACGTACCCGCTATGCAAAACACAATTGCTCAAAGAATCTATGATTTTTTAAAACAGTTTCCGCCGTTTCAATTTATGGCAGAGAGTGATTTGCTGGATATTTGTAGCCAAGCTTCTGTGCTTTACCTTGATAAGGATGAAGTTATTTTTAAACGTGATCAGGCCTACAGTGATCGTTTTTATATCGTTCAGCAAGGGGCTATAAAGCTTACGAGACCATCCAAGGATGTGATTAAGGTAGTAGACATTTGTGATGAAGGAGACCTTTTTGGCCTCAAAGTGACCTCTACAGATACTTATAGAACGACTGCTACGGCAAACGAGGAGACGATACTCTATACATTACCTATGGAGGAGTTTTCCGCTTTCGCGAAAGCGAACAAAGCCATTTCAAACTACCTCATCGCTAGCTTTGCATCAAACATAAAAGATCCATATACCTTACAGCAAAGTGGCTCTTTACTGAACACCTATGAGCCCGAACGTAGTGCACATTTATTAGGGTTAGAACAAGCACGATATAGCACATCTATCATCACTTGCTCTCCAGAAACTTCCATACAAGAAGCAGCAAGATTGATGCAACAACACCGTATAGGATGTTTAGTAATTACAGTCAATGCAATTCCAGTAGGTGTTCTCACAAATCGAGAATTGCGCAATGCTATTGCAAATAATATCATCTCTAGTGATCACGTAGTACGCGATGCAATGATTACTCAGGTTGTCTGTGCCGTTACAAAAGTAACCGTAGCTCAAGCACAACTTATACTGCTCAAAAATGGAATAAGTCATCTCATAATTACCGAAGATGGTACAGCCAGCACAAAGGTAGTAGGCGTGCTAAGCAAGCATGACATCGTGGTCGCTTACGGTAACAGCCCCGCCGAACTCGTTAAGGAAATAAAACGAGCAAAAAAGACAAAAATGCTGCGCTTTACTTGGGAAAAAGCAACGCTTCTTCTTGAGCGCTACCTAGACCAAAACTTACCTATATCACATATTCTTAATATTTTTTCTGAGCTTAAAGACGCTCTCATGCAACGTACCATGGAGCTCTCATTAAGTAAAATGACACATGATCCTCTAGTACCATTTACATGGCTTGCATTAGGTAGTCAAGGGCGAGAGGAGCAATTACTATATACAGATCAAGATAACGCTCTTATTTATGAGGATGTGTCTCCAGAAAACAATGAGGCGACTAAAAATTACTTTCTGCATCTAGCAAATAGGATGAATAAACGCCTACATAAAATAGGTTATGATTACTGCCCTGCAGATATGATGGGAAGTAATCCGCTATACTGTTTATCACTTTCTGAGTGGAAAGCGCAGTTTTCTACATGGATTAAAGATCCGTCTCCAGAAAGCATGTTAATGTCAGGCATATTTTTTGATTATAGGTTAGTGTATGGAACTCAGGAACTAGTAGCACAACTCACTACTTCTATCTATGACCAACTATCTACATCTTCTGTCTTTTTTAGATTTATGGCAAAGGATGCACTTAAAAATCCGCCGCCGGTGAGTTTCTTTCGCAACTTTCTTGTGGAGTCAGATGGTGCACATAAAGATGAATTTGATATAAAAAACCGGGCTATGGCTCCATTAATAAGTGGCGCCAGAGTGCTTTCTCTTTATCATAATTTACGCACCATAAATCACACCTCAGAACGTTTTGAAAAACTTGCAGAGCTCGAACCTCAAAACAAAGAACTCTTTGAGAGCTGCGCTTATGCATTTAAAGCACTTCTTAAATTTAGAGTCAAACAAGGATTGCGCAATGATGATAGCGGCCGTTTCATTAAACTAGCAGATTTATCTAAAGAGGAACGCCTCAAACTAAAACGATGCTTTAAGCCACTGCGCGATTTACAAGAAGTGTTACGTGTACGCTTTCAAACTCAAAATTTGAGCTAGATGGGATTATTTACTACATCACCTCAAAGAGATTATCCGTCCTTCTGGACACAGTATCTTGCTGCTTTTGCTCAGGAGAAGAGCCAGGCAGGGTTTTTAGGTAGTACTCTAGATGGAAAAAAGCTTCACACCACTCGTTTTGTAGTATTTGACACCGAAACTACAGGCTTACATTATAAAGAAGATCGTATTCTATCTATAGGAGCGGTAACCGTGATTAATAATGAGATTTCTATAGCACAGAGCCTAGAGCTATATCTCAAGCAAGACATATATAAGCCTGAAAGTGCAAAAATACATGGCATCCTCCGCAATGGAGGTTATGAGCAAGTAAATGAACAAGAGGCAATAGAAAGATGCTTAGAATTTATAGGAACAGATATTCTCATAGGGCACCACATAGGTTTTGACGTTGCAGTAATTAATGCAGCACTCAAACGTGCCCAGCTTGGAAAATTAAAAAATAAAGTACTCGATACAGAAACGTTGTACAAAAGACTTGTGCATCCTATAAATAGACCTTTACAAGAAAAAAGGTACACGCTAGATGAACTTGCCGAAGCGCTCAAAATTCCTCTACACGATAGACATACCTCTGCAGGAGATGCGCTTATTACAGCCATAGCTTTTATAAAAATTGTGAAGCGGTTGAACAGCGATGGCTCACTCACAGTAAAACAATTATTCAGAAAAAACTAGATGATTACAAAAGACACACTTTTCGTTTTTGACATAGACGGAACACTTACAGATAGTATTCCAACATATCTACCTGTTATCACCAAAGTTCTAGCAGATATAGGACTTCAAGATATAGACACCGATTATGACAACTATCTACACCACACAGATCTGTATGCGCTAGAGTATAATTACGAGCGTACTTTTAACAAGAAAGCTCCAGCCAACTTAAGATATGAGCTAGACCACTTACTGGGTGAAGAATTATCTAAATGTAGTCCCGTTACCGAAATTCCAGGCGCTCGCTCACTGCTATTAAAATTACAAGAAATGCAGATTCCATTTGCTTATGGAACGGGTGCTTTCCCAAAAGCTACTGTTATAAAAATGGAGGGTTCTCAAGTTCCTTTTATTCCAGAGGTACTTGCAACTTCGTTACATAATGTTTCTCGAGTGGGATTTG
Organism: Dokdonia sp. Asnod1-B02; assembly: GCF_045063955.1. Classification (NCBI taxonomy): domain Bacteria; kingdom Pseudomonadati; phylum Bacteroidota; class Flavobacteriia; order Flavobacteriales; family Flavobacteriaceae; genus Dokdonia; species Dokdonia sp. Asnod1-B02. The sequence goes on from NZ_JBEFNW010000002.1 coordinate 195,847, forward strand.
TAAAAGAAGCTATAGAGAAGTCTAAAGAATATTACAATAGAACGTCCTTTGATAATATCATTGCTGTAGGTGACGGACTTTGGGATCTAAAAGCCGCGCAAGAACTCGATATTTCGTTTTTAGGAATAGGAACAAAAAATCGTAAAGCAATGCTGGATAATGGCTGTAAAAACTGGATAGAAGATTATAGAAAATTTGACCTGAACTCACTAAAGTAAGAAGCGCATAAGGGTCTAGCTACGAACTATTTTTAATGAGTCACATTTTCGCGAAAGCGAAATTACTCATACTAACTTATTTCTCTTCTAAGATTTCCATCAGGTTTGTAGATCCTTGCATTTTTGCGTGATCAAAAGCGGTGTTACCTTTCTCATCTTTATGAGACAAGTTGGCTCCATTTTCAATGAGCATTTGTGCAATTTCTGACTGGGCAAAAGTGGCTGCATAAATAAGCGCTGTCGCCTGGTTAAGATTTACAGCATTTACATCTGCCCCACTCTCGATAAGAAGTTTTGCAATCACTGGATATCCTTTAAAACAAACACCCATAAGCGCTGTATTTCCAGAGCTATCCTTAGCGTTAAGATCTGGCTTATGCTTTAAAATAGCCTCGCTTATGTCTTGGTTTCCGTAGTAAGTGGCAAGTAATAAAGGTGTAGAACCACGTTGATCTTTAATATTTACAAGTTCTGGATGCGCAGTAATAATTGCATGTACCATCTCTAGATCTCCGTTGCGTATTGCATCAAATAATTTGTCATTCATAACTTACAGTCTATACTACATGGAGTTGCTTTTTGTGATTACTCCGAAAACATAAAGATAAAAACAAAAATGATATACTCCATTTAAATTAACGTCTCTTGCGAGAATTGATACTTATTATTTTACTGCAGTTATATATTAAGGCAATAGTTATTTAATTAATTGTTAATTATAATTACCTTAAGAGCTCTACTACATCTTAAAAAGTACTTTAGAGTTATAAAACGCAAACTAACTATGAGTAATACTGCACTTTCTAACTGGCTTGAAAAAGATAATATAGCATCTACCGCTACTCGCGGAGTGATTGCTGGAGTATTAGGTGGTCTAGCAGGTACCATTGTTAAGAGCGCTATAGAACGAGTATTACCAGTAAGACAACCCAATACTGAAAGTGCACAACTTAAGCTAGTAGATAATATCTCTGAGAAGCTCACTGGCGAACCTATAAGCACATCAAATCGTGATCTTGCAGAACAATTAGTGAATATCCCTATTGGCCTTACATTAGGAGCTAGTTTAGGCTATGCAAAGCGTGATAGACCAGAAACCAACCTTGTAGAAGGAGCGCTCTTTGGCACCACAGCATATCTAGCAACACATGAAACCTCACTACCATTAATGGGCCTAGAAGACGAGCCTAAAGATATACCAGTAAAATTACAAGCAAATGAATTTCTTGCACATGTAGCTTTTGGGGTTACAGCAGAGCTTATACGTGGATGGGTTGCTCGTAAACTAGACGACTAGATACTAGTTAAAATTTCGGCAGCTTTTTTTAGTGTTTCGTCATCTTTGGCGACACAAAATCGTAGCATTTTAAAATCTTCTTGATCCACATTAAATACAGAAGTAGGTATAGATGCTAGTTTATGGTCTATAGTTAACGCTTTCGCGAAAGCGGTATCACTCTCACTAGTAATAGCAGAATAATCCAACATCTGAAAGTAGGTGCCTGCGGCAGGCTTTGCTGTAAATCGCGAACCTTCAATTAGGTTTAAAAATAAATCTCTTTTCTGCTGATAAAAATCGTTGAGTTCTAGATAATGATTAGGCTCCTTGAGGTAATGAGCGAAGGCTCTTTGTGAAGGATGGTGTACAGAAAACACGTTAAACTGATGTACTTTTTGAAACTCTGCCATCAACTCCTTTGGAGCTACAGTATATCCCATTTTCCATCCTGTGTTATGAAAAGTCTTCCCAAAGGATGCCGTAATAAAACTGCGTGCTCTTAATACTGGGTAACGAGCCACACTCTCATGACGCTTGTCATCAAAGACGATGTGCTCATACACCTCATCGCTTAGTAATATTATATCTGTACCTTCAAGAATGCGCTCTAGCTCCAGCATATCTTCCTTATGAAGAATAGTTCCCGTAGGATTGTGTGGGGTATTAATAAATAACATTTTAGTCTTAGGCGTGATAGCATCTTCCACAGCTTTCCAGTTCACCTTATAATCTGGCGCTTTGAGTTGGATAGGAATCACTTTACCGCCATTTACAATCACTGCAGGCTCATAACAGTCATAAGCTGGTTTCAATATAATTACTTCATCATCTGTACGTATAAAAGCAGATACGATTGTGTAAATAGCTTGGGTAGCTCCAGCAGTTACTGTAACTTCTGTCTCAGGATGATAATCACTTCCATATAAGGTATTGAGCTTTTGAATGATTTGTTCTCGCAAGCTGTAAACACCTTGCATAGGAGCATACTGATTATACCCATCACTCATTGCCTTTGTAACAAGCTGTTGCAGTTTTGGATCACTATCAAAGCCTGGAAATCCTTGTGCGAGATTAATGGCTTGATGTTCATGTGCCATCTTACTCATCACCGTAAAAATGGTAGTACTAACGTCAGGAAGTTTTGAATGAAAGTGCATGTATTGTCTTTGTGATTAAAGATAATGTATCTCAAAAGATTACATACATACTTTGTAGTATAGGACTTTTATGTCCGTACAGGATACTACATTATTTACCCATTTCTTGAGCGGTCTTCTCTAGTTCTGTATACCACTCTTCTCCAAATTTACGTATCAATGCATCTTTAGTAAATTTATAAACAGGCACAGATAGTTCTTTCCCTAGAGAACAAGCATCACTACAGATAGGCCAGCGATGATAATTTACTGCAGAGAATGAGCTATATTTTTGCACGCGAATAGGGTACAAATGACAAGAAATAGGTTTGCGCCACGAGACTTCACCAGCATTGTAAGCATCCTCTATACCGCAGCTTGCCCATCCTTTATCATTAAAAGTCACATAAGCACACTCGGCTCCATTTACTAGTGGTGTCTCTAGCTCACCGTCACGCACAATACTCGTTCCTTGCTCCTCAATTGCCGCAATTCCTTCTGGACGCAAAAAAGGTTTTACCTTATCGTAAATATCTGCCATGATAGTAACCTCATCTTCTTCAAGTGGCGCGCCAGCTTCACCTGCAATGCAGCACTCCCCTTTACAGGCATTAAGATTACAGACAAAATCTTTTTCGATAATGTCTTCAGAAACGATGGTTTTTTTGAGTTGAAACATAGTTGGGCAAAGATACTTGGAAAGTATGAAGTAAGAATGTGTGAGTAGCGAGATTATTAATGGTTATATAAAATTACGCTTTCGCGAAAGCGTAACATCTCACACTAACTACTCTGCGTACATCTTATCAATGAGTTCTTTATATTTTTGCTGAACTACTTTGCGCTTTATTTTTAGTGTAGCCGTGATTTCACCAGCTTCTATGCTGAACTCACGAGGGAGCAATGTAAACTTCTTTATCTTTTCAAATGTTGAAAATTCTTGCTGTAACTCGTCAAATCGTTTTTCAAAAAGTGCTACGACCTTATTATTCTTTATGAGCTCCTCCATGCTCTCAAATGAGATACTTTGCTCATTTGCATACTTCTTTAAGTTTTCAAAATTAGGAACGGCAAGTGCCGTCACATATTTCTGCTGATCACCTATTACCGCAATTTGTTCAATGAGAGCATCACTGATAAGTGCTGTTTCTAATTTTTGAGGAGCTATGTATTTACCTCCAGATGTTTTCATTAAATCCTTGATTCTATCTGTGATGTATAGATTTCCATGTTCATCTAATCTCCCTGCATCACCTGTACAAAACCATCCGTCCTTAAAAACCTGAGCTGTTGCTTCTGGCTTTTTATAGTAGCCTTGCATGACTCCAGGGCCTTTTACAAGGATTTCATCATTATCTCCTATTTTAATCTCAGTACCTTCTATGCTTTTTCCAGCAGAGTTGAATTCAAAATTTGTGTATCCAAATAAAGAAACTGTTGCGGTAGTTTCTGTAAGGCCATAGCCACATTTTACATCAAGACCAAAGGAGTGAAAAAATGAAACCATCTCTGCCGCAAGAGGTGCTCCACCACAAGGCATAAATTTAATACGCCCTCCAAAGAGTGCACGCAGTTTGCTTAACACAAGCTTATCTGCAATTTTATATTTGAGATTTAGTGCTAGTGGTACATTTTTCTCTAGTCGCTGGTGGTTGTTATAATAATCGTTACCTATCCCTAGTGCCCAGCTAGCGAGTTTCTGCTTTGTAGGCGAAGCTTCTTTTGTTTTAGCTTGTATCGCTGCATAAATTTTTTCAAAAATACGAGGCACCGTACACATAACTGTTGGCTGTACTTCTTTGAGCACCTCTGCAATTTTCTTTGGGTCTTGGTTAAAATAAACTTCAATCCCCATGTGCAAACAGAAAAACACCCAACTACGTTCAAATATATGACTGAGTGGTAAAAAGCTTAACGACACATCTTGGTCAGATATATCTAATTCATATTTATGCGCTGCTAGGGAAGCTCCTATATTAGTATGGTCTATCATCACACCTTTAGGTTCTCCTGTAGTTCCAGAGGTATAGATGATACTCGCTAGATCCTTTACATCAAGATTTTGCTGTCTTTTTAAATAGATCTCTTCAATTTCTTGAGTAGGGCTAGCGGCAACAAAATCTTCTAAATACATAGAAGAAACAGATGACTTTAACTTTATGGTATCTGTAAGAGCTACTATAAGCTTTAAATAGGATGAACTTTCTAGAAGCCCATAAGCCTGATCGTATTCATGCTGATTACCCACAAAAAGCAAACTTACCTCAGCATCATTAATTACGTAGTCTACTTCCTTTGTAGAGCATGTTGCATAGATAGGTACTGTTACTGCTCTTATGCTCATTATCGCAAGATCTGCAATAATCCAGTTAGGCATATTTTCGGCAAAGATGGCTACGTTATGCTGTGTTCCAATCCCAAATTGCAGCAAACCTTTAGCAAGGTTTTCTACTTGCTCATACATTTTCTTCCAGCTTATACCTTCCCAAGTATTAAGTGTCTCATTCTTTACGTAAAGCGCATTCTTGTTTTCAAAGCGTAGCGCATTTTCCTTGACATTTACTACTAGGTGTTTGTAATCCATAAACTGTAATTAATTACGATATTTAATCATTGAGGTTTTCCAAAATTAAACATTAATAGCCCGTTTCTTCTTTTATTAACCGTAGTAGCGTGTATTAACACGCTTTTATTAACCTCTGTTAATAGAAATGAAGCATCCCTGTAGAAAACCTTATATTTATCTAACATACAGTTGTACTTAACACAGCAACTATTCTTAAAATTCTCTTCTATGAAACTCTGGCCTCTCTGTCTCTTTTTTACTGCTCTTATAGGTACTGCTCAAACTCCTACAGATGTACTCATAGACCAAAATCTCAAGAAAACTCTTATTGAACATAAAGCATTTGTGAGCATTCCTAATTTGCCTTCAAACCCAGCTTTGATGCTAGAAAATATTGCTTTTGTAGAAAAGCGCTACAAGGCGCTAGATTTTACAACCAGCTTATTAGAAACTAGCACGCTCCCTATTCTTCTTGTAGAGAAGGTATATGACCCAAATTATAAAACGGTGCTCTTTTATGTTCATATAGATGGACAGGCAGTAAACCCCGCAACCTGGGATCAAGAAGATCCATTTATACCTGTACTCAAGGAGAAAAATAGCTCTGGAGACTACAAAGCTATTTCTTGGGATCAACTAGATAGTAAAATAGATGATGACTGGCGTATATATGGCCGAGCCGCTGCAGATGATAAGGCACCTATTATGATGTTTATTACTGCGCTACAACTTTTACAAGAACAACAAAAAGAGCCTGCTTTTAATATCAAGGTGATTTTTGACCCAGAAGAAGAATACAACTCGACGGCTTTGCTTTCTACCCTAGACACTTATAAAAATAGATATGCAGCAGATTATTTTGTGGTAATGGATGGTCCTGCTCATGATTCTAACAAGCCTACACTCACCTTTGGATGTAGAGGAATTGCTACTGCAGCAATTACCACTTACGGTGCCCGCCTACCTCAACATAGCGGTCATTATGGCAACTATGCGCCTAACCCTGTTTTTAGACTTGCAAACTTACTTACAACGATGAAAGATGATGATGGCAAGGTGCTCATTGAAAATTATTATAACGGAATTACCATCACTCCAGAGACGGCTCAGGTACTCTCTTCTGTACCTTTTGAGGTAACTGAATTTAATAAAAAACTTGGTGTTCACACCGCCGAAAAAGTAGGAAGTTCATACCAAGAAGCTTTGCAATTTCCTTCTCTAAATATTAGACAGATAGGTACTTCATGGACTGGCGAAGGTTTAAAAACTGTAGTTCCAGAGTATGCCATAGCACATCTAGATATACGCCTTGTTCCTGAAACAGACGGTGATGCACAACTGGAAAAGATTAAAAATCATATCACTAAACAGGGTTATTATCTTATAGACCGAGCACCCATAGATGAGGAAAGGCTTACCTACCCTAAAATAGCCACTTTTACGGGCAAGACCTCCGTAAACGCGTTTAGAACAAATCCAGATGATGCTTTTGGTAAAAAGATGAGGGGAGCACTATCACAATCTTTTGGTGAAGACCCCATTACTATTAGAATGATGGGCGGCACTGTGCCTATTGTTCCCGTGATTAAGGCGCTAGATGTTCCTACAGTCATACTTCCGCTGGTTAATATGGATAACAATCAGCATAATCCTAATGAGAATATACGCATAGGGAATATTAGACAAGGCATCAAGGTATGTCTAGCTTTACTTGAGACAGCTTTTTAAGGAGGTTTTTATGCTGTTACGCTTTCGCGAAAGCGAACTAACACGCACTGGTGAGAAGCAATGCATAAAAAGCAAAACGTCCAACTTATAATAAGTTGGACGTTTTTATTGTGTACTTACGCTTTCGCGAAAGCGTTATTTATTTACTTAATATCAAAACGATCTGCGTTCATCACTTTAGTAAATGCACTTACAAAGGTGTTTACAAAACGCTCTTCACCATCATTTGCTCCATATACTTCGGCAATTGCTCTTAGCTCTGTGTTTGATCCAAAAATAAGATCTACTCTTGAGCCTGTAAACTTCATATCTCCTGTACGTCTATCTGTTCCAGAAAATAATGTATCGTCTGATGATAGTGCTTTCCAAGTATAGGTAAAGTCTAATAGGTTCTCAAAGAAATCATTAGTAAGGGCTCCTACTTTATCTGTAAATACTCCTACTTTAGACCCGTCATAGTTACAGCCTATCACACGCATACCTCCTACTAAGGCAGTCATCTCTGGAATAGAAAGTCCCATAAGATTTGCTCTATCTATAAGAAGCTCCTCTGCGGCAGTTTCCATACCACCTTTCTGGTAGTTTCTAAAACCATCTGCTCTAGGCTCTAGGTAACCAAAAGAGTCAATATCTGTTTGCTCTTGACTAGCATCAGTACGTCCCGGGGTGAAAGGCACCGTTATTTTATGGCCAGCATTGTGAGCGGCACGCTCAACACCTACTCCACCTGCAAGTACAATAAGGTCTGCCATAGATACATCAAACCCAGCATTATCTTGTACATCTTTAAGAGCATTAAGCACTCTTCTTAATTGTTCTGGGTTATTTACTTCCCAGCTATTTTGTGGTGCAAGACGTATACGAGCACCATTTGCTCCACCACGCTTATCACTATTTCTAAATGTAGAAGCAGATGCCCAAGCTACGCTTACCATATCTGAAGCAGATAAATCTGTTGCGTCGATAGCCGTTTTAAGTGTTTCCACCTGACTATCTGATAATGTATATCCGTTTGCTTCTGGGATAGGATCTTGCCATAATAATTCTTCTTTTGGTAATTCTGGACCCAAGTAACGTGATAATGGTCCCATATCACGGTGTGTCAATTTATACCAAGCTCTCGCAAATGCATCTTCAAATGCCTTGTGATCCTTATGAAATCTCTCCGAAATCTTACGATATTCTGGATCCATTTTAAGAGCCATATCTGCTGTAGACATCATTATGCCTTGAGTACCATTTCCTCCTGCAGCTGGTGCTTGTGGTGCATCTGCATTAGACGGTTTCCACTGGTGTGCTCCTGCTGGACTTGTAGTAAGTTCCCAATCTAAATTAAGTAATACGTCAAAGTACTCTGCATCCCAACGTGTAGGGTTAGGTGTCCAGGCTCCTTCAAGACCAGAAGTAATAGTATCATCTAGCACCCCGCTCTTGTACGTGTTTTTCCACCCAGTACTCATTTCTTCTAGAGTTGCTCCGTGTGGCTCTGCTCCTACATACTTTTCTGGGTCTGCCGCTCCATGTGCTTTTCCGAAGGTATGCCCTCCAGCAACGAGTGCCACTGTTTCTTCATCATTCATTGCCATACGACCAAAGGTCTCTCTTATATCATATGCACTCCCTATAGGGTCTGGCTTACCGCTAGGTCCTTCTGGATTTACATAAATAAGTCCCATATGAGTAGCACCTAAAAATCCTTTAAGCTCTCTATCTCCCTCGTGACGCTCTTTTTCTCCTAGCCACTCATCTTCATAACCCCAGTTAATATCTTGTTCTGGCTCCCATACATCTTCTCTTCCTCCTGAAAAACCAAAGGTTGGGAATCCCATTGACTCTAAAGCCGCGTTACCCGCAAGGATAAATAAATCTGCCCAAGAGAGATTTTTACCATACTTCTTTTTGATAGGCCACAAAAGTAAACGTGCCTTATCTAAGTTACCGTTATCTGGCCAACTGTTAAGTGGCGCAAAACGTTGTGATCCCGAACTAGAACCACCACGGCCATCACCTATTCTATAAGTACCTGCACTGTGCCAAGCCATACGTATCATAAATGGCCCATAATGACCATAATCTGCCGGCCACCAGTCTTGTGATTCTGTCATTAGATTTATAACCTCTTGCTTTAATAGTGGAAAGTCAAGACTATTAAAAGCTGCGGCATAATCAAAATCTTTATCCATAGGGTCACTACTTGTACCGTTTTGACGCAGGATGTTTAATTTTAACTCATTAGGCCACCAGTCTCTATTTGTTGTACCCTTACCGGCTACTAACTGATCTGGATTACCAAGAAATGGACATTTTGCTGCTGCACTGGGATCATTTATGTCCCATACGTTTGTGTGTTTACTACTCATAATGCGAAGTTTTACTAGGTTGATGTGGTAAAAATATTTATAATAAGCTAAGTAGACTATAGTTTATCATTAGAATAAATTAAAGTTTAATAGTTAAAAACTATGACGTGGATTTATATAGAACATTACAAATGTTTTAAAATAAAATGTTACCAGCTTATTAATAGCGTATTAAGTTACGCATAGTATTTATAATTCTCCTTGATGATGCGTTAAGTATCCTTTAATTAAAGTTACCTTTGCGCGCATTTTAAAATGGATATGCAATGAAAATAGATCTTAAAGAAATACTTACTGCCGCAATGGTACTTTTTGCTGTAATTGATATAATAGGGAGTATTCCTATTATATTAAAACTGCGAAAAAAGGCAGGACATATACAGAGTGAGAAGGCCGCCTTAGTAGCACTTATTGTAATGATCCTATTTGTATTTGTAGGGGAGAGCATACTAGGACTCATAGGTGTTAATGTATATGAATTTGCAGTAGCAGGTTCTTTTATTCTATTCTTTATAGCCCTAGAAATGATCCTAGGTGTTAGTATTTTTAAAGATGATGATGGCATTAGTGCAAAGACCGTATCTGTGTTCCCACTCGCCTTTCCATTAGTAGCAGGACCAGGTACTCTTACCTCGCTTCTTGCATTACGCGCAGAATATGACCTTAGCAATATTATAATTGCTATCATACTCAACATCTTGCTAGTCTATATCGTATTAAAAACTTCTAAACACATAGAACGCTTCTTAGGAAAGAACGGTATTGCTGTAATACATAAAGTTTTTGGTGTAATTTTGTTAGCAATCGCTGTAAAGCTTTTTACCGCAAACATTCAAGAACTCTTTAAGTAATACTATGAAGTTTATAATCCCTATTGGAATCTTACTGGCGCTAGGCCTTCTTATTTATAATGTAACGTTACTAGACTTTTCTAATCTCCTTGAAGGTGAAAGCAGTATTGCTTTAATAGGAGTTATTGCGTGTGCGTGTGCGATATTGTTATTACTTATTTTACGCACCTCTCGCAAGATTGCAGAGAAACATAAATAGCATACAGCTACATTAGGTATATAATGTATGGGTTATATATCTCGTAAACAATTCCAACAATTAAAGTGAGTATTGCTAGTGCTGTAAAAGCAATGTGCAACTTTTGATACCATAGATTACGTCGCAATTTCCAGATGAGTTTCTCATCATCTAAATCTTCTATTTGGGCTAGAATAATAGGTGGCTTTAGATAAAAAGGACTTACAGATATACCGTGACGTATAAGTAGTGCAGCGCTATTATCTAGCAATCTAAAGATGATTGCGATAATATACACATATATAGCTACTACCATTAACATAGGTTATTCTTTTTCAAGGGTAAGTTCTATTACTTTTTGAATTACGGCGTCTTCTTTATTTACCATCATCTCAAAAGCATTGTTGTCAAAAAGCTGTCTAGCCATTGTAGCTTTGAGGTATTTCTTATACAAGTCTTTATACTTACTTGCTTTCAAATTAATCTGTCTAAACTGTGCGAAAGATATAAAATCTTCTACTACTTGATCTGATATAACAACCTCTTCTTGAAATTGCTCCATACTCAAGCTGTTGTAGTACGTTCTATCTTTTTCTAATTGCTCAAATATAAATAAGCGCATATATCCAGAACGTAGCACGTAATTGAGATGCTCAACCTCATAGTCTGTATTTTTAGGAACAAAAATGTCTGGTATGATTCCGCCTCCGCCGTATACAATTTTACCTTTAGGAGTTCTAAATTTAAGAGAGTCTGCCACTTTGATACTATCTACACTGCGTAGCTCGCCATTTTCATATCTATTGAGATAATCTTCAAAATAATCTTTATCTCCTAGCTCATAAGGCTTCTGTATAGAACGTCCAGTAGGAGTGTAATAACGAGCAATAGTTAATCTTACAGCACTGCCATCACCTAAATCCATTTCTCGCTGCACAAGTCCTTTACCAAAGGATCTTCTCCCCACTATTACTCCCTTGTCATTATCTTGTAATGCTCCCGCAACAATCTCACTAGCACTTGCAGAGTTCTCATTGATAAGTATAAACACTTCTCCTTCTTCAAAAATACCACCGTCATCGGTGTAGCTATTTGATATGTTTCCTGTTTTATTTTTTGTAAAAAGTATGAGCTTGTCCTCTTCTAAAAATTCATCTACCACTCCCTCTGCACTAGAGATATAACCTCCTGGATTATCCCTTAAATCTAATGCAATTTTAGTCGCTCCTTTATTTTTAAGATCTATGAGCGCTTTCTTGAACTCTTCATGAGTAGACTCTGCAAAACGGTTGATCTTGATGTACCCAAGATTATTAGTAAGCATATAACTGCCTACCACACTAAAAATAGGCACATGATCACGTTTAAAATTAAACGTCAAAAGGTCTTTAACTCCAGGTCTTTTTATTTTAATTTCAATAGGTGTTCTTGCTTTACCCTTTAAAATACTAGATAGAGAGTCATCTGTAATTTCTTTGGTAGATAAATTGATGCCATCTGCATAAACAATGCGGTCTCCACCTTTGATTCCGGCACGAGCACTAGGCCCTCCTTTAATAGCCTGTATTACCGCAAGCGAATCATTATAAGGATAAAAACTCACTCCTATCCCTACAAAATCGCCTTTCATATTCTCCTCCATAGCGCTATACTCATCTGGCGGTATATAAGTAGAATGTGGGTCTAGATTGTCTAAAATACCATTTACAGTAACATCTACAATGCTATCTGTATTAATGACATCTACATACTCATAATCTATGTAATCGATAAGCTTATTAAGTTTATCCTTTTTTGCATTTGAAGTAAACAACGCGGTATCATTATATCCAAAATCTAGTAAGCTTCCTAGCAAAATGCCTAAAGCAATGCCCAAGCCAAAGAGTAGGGGAATATATTTGCGTTGTATTTTCATTTATGAATCGATATCTTGAAGATGTACTATCTCAACGCCTGCTTTTTCTAAAAATTTCACACCCGTTAAATCTTTATAAGCATTATGATATACAACACGCTTAATACCTGCTTGATGGACTAATTTACTGCAGTCCTTACAAGGACTCAGTGTGATGTATAACGTAGCTCCATGGCATGATTGTGTAGAGCTAGCAACCTTTAAAATTGCGTTTGCCTCTGCATGCAATACATACCACTTCGTATTATTTTCATCGTCTTCACAAATATTTTCAAAACCAGTAGGTGTACCATTATATCCGTCAGAGATAATCATCTTGTCTTTTACAATGATTGCTCCCACTTGCTTACGGTTGCAGTACGACAGTTTCCCCCATTCTCGAGCCATTCTCAAGTAAGCGATGTCATATTTATGTTGTTTTGAAGCCATTAGCTATTGTGATGTATGTATGTACGCTTTCGCGAAAGCGTAAAAAAATATAATATATAACTTATTTACACACTACTAAAAGCATGCAAAACAATTATTAAAAATTAATGCTAGAAAGTGCTGTTTTAAACACTGGAATGGCGACTCCAATCACTATGGATGAAATAACCATTACCCAATCCCTAAGTGAAAATCTAAAAATTGCCTGACCCACAAAACTTATAATAAGCACTACAAATACAATGATTAATTGTGCTGCTTCAATACCTAAAGTATATTCTATTAATGGTAGCAGCTTACTTTCTGAGCTTGCTGTCATCATTTTAAAATATGTAGAAAAACCTAGCCCGTGAATTAATCCGAAAAAGAGCGCTGCAAAAAGGTGAATACCTATCTTCTGATTGCGATTCTTTTTACCAGCTGTAAAAATATTATATAGAGCAGTAATTAAAATTGTTATAGGTATAAGAACCTCTACTAATGATGAATTAACTCTTACAACTCCATAAGCCGATAGTGCCAGCGATAAGGTATGACCCAGTGTGAAAATGGTTACTAATGTCAATAGTTTCTTCCAGTTAGAAAACAAGTACGGCACTGTCAGTACTACTAAAAAAAGTATGTGATCATAGGCGTTCCAATCTAGTACGTGGAAGAGGCCTTCTTTAAAATAAAATAAGAATGAATCCATCTAAAAAAATTAGGGGTTTTATCAAATGTACAAATTAAAAATCTTGATTAAATAGCTATCTTTGATGCTTACTTTAAATTAAGAAATATGTCTTTTTCAGATTTATATGATAGCGGGTTCCGCAAGAGAAACGAAGATCACTTTGCATCTATTGTGAGAGTGGCAATGGATGATGGTGTAATTTCAGACAAGGAAAAAGCTTTTTTAGACAGGCTTGCTCGTAACCTTTCTATATCTGCAGAGGATTATGAAATTATTTTAGGAGACTACATGTCTCACCCTATTAACCCTCCTACTACTTATGACAGAAGGTTAGAGCGTTTATACGATCTTACACGTATGATTCACATTGATCATGATTTTGAGGAAGAAGAGCCTCTTTTAATAAGACTTTCTATAGGTTTAGGTTTTGCTACAAGTAATGCACCTTATGTTGCACATAAAGCACTTACTCTTGTAAGAGAAGGCACTGATCTTGATACATTTCAAGATGAAATCAAAAATATGAGCCGCTAGATTGTAGCTTTTATCATAAATCAAAAAGGGGAAGATCTTCATGAGATCTTCCCCTTTTTGATTGTTTTTTAAGAAGATTTTACTCTTCCTCTTCTTCTAAAGAAAGTACTTCTTTACTTTTTCTTTTATAACGCGTTAAGAGTCTCTCTATTGTTTCAAAAAGAAGCTCTGCATCTATAGGCTTTGTTAAGTAAGCATTCATACCTGCTTCCTTTGCTGCATCTTGCTCTTCTTGAGCCGTTCTAGCAGTAAGCGCTATAATAGGTAGTTTACTTATTTTACTATTAGAATGACTTCGTATCTGTACTGCAGTATCAAGCCCATCCATTATAGGCATCGTAAGATCAAGTATCACTAAATCATAAGTGTTTCTATCTAAAAATTCTAGAACACGCTCACCATCTTTTGCAATATCAATACTATAAGCACCATGGTCTACAAATAGACGAAGCATTAACAACTGATTCACCTCAACATCTTCTCCTAATAAAATACGTGGCTTTTTACCAGCAGCTTTTTTATTCTTTGTCTTCTTAGTCTTTTCTTTCTTCTCTCGTTTCTGGTTATGAGAAACCCCCATATACACCGTAAAACTAAATGTAGATCCTTTGCCCTCTACACTGCTTACCTCTAGATCACTCTCTAACAAGTGTGTGAGTTGTTTTACGATACTAAGTCCTAATCCAGACCCTCCAAAAAGACCTCTTTTTTCTAACTGTGTAAAGCTATCAAAAATACTATCTATCTTCTCCTTAGGTATTCCTATTCCAGTATCTGTTACTTCAAAAGTGACAGGGATTCTTCTCGCATTTTGAGAATCTGTTTTTACACAGAATTTTATATTTCCTTGATGCGTGTATTTAAGTGCATTCTCTAATAAGTTTACAAGGATCTGATTGATTCTAAGATGATCGCCCACTAAGAAACGTGGAATCTTTGAACCCATCTCAAACTCAAAAGAAAGTCTCTTCTCATCTGCCCTGAGTTGATAGGTTTTCCCTAAAACTTCTATAAATTCTTTAAAATCAAAGCGCCTCTTTTTAATTTCTAACTTGCCTGCTTCAATCTTAGATATATCCATCAAGTCATCCAGAATAGTCACTAGGTTCTTAGATGAATCTTTTACAATATTAAGGATGTCTAGTTGTTCTCTTGTGATATCTGTATTTTCTAGCACAGAAAGAAAGCCCACAATACTATTGAGCGGAGTGCGGATTTCGTGGCTTACGTTTGCAAGAAACTTATTCTTAAAACTACGCTGTATTTCTAACTCTTGATTAAGTTCTTGTGTAATATTAAAACCTATAATAGACTCATTACGCACCTGTTTAATCTGATGTACCGTCTTATAGTGATCTGTGAGATCGTTTAAAATTACGACTAACGTATCGTCATCTCTTAATATGGTCTTTATATCTAAGAAATAAAGTTTTCCTAGCACCTCTACTTGAACACAAAAGAAAGTATGTTCTTTTTTTGTCTCCTCAAAGACATTCATCAGTGAGTAGAAAAATGGGTGAAACTCTGTTATATCAGAGTTTTTGCTAATAGAAAATAGGTTTTGATCTGAGTCTACAACGTTCAGTCCTCTATTAACAATAAGTAATTGTATGGTTTTATTAAAAAAATCCTGTCTAAGGTTATCAAGCATTTTTAAGCAATTGCGCTGCTACATCATTAAACAGCTGTTCAACATTTTCTCCGGTTTTTGCACTGGAAAGATAGCTATGTTGAACATCTTGAGCCTTGAGAGCTGCCATGATTTCATCCTTGTCGACTAAGTCTACTTTATTTCCGATAATGTGCACAGGCACTTGGGGATACTTATCTTTTAAGTGACTTAAGTTATATTTTAAATCACCATATGTTACTGCTCTAGATGCATCAAACACATAAATAAAGCTAGAAGCTCCCATTAAGTATGATGGTCTGTATTTTGTAAAATCATCTGTCCCTTCTACGTCCCATATGATTAACGTTACTTTATCGGAGTTAATAGTTACCTCCTTCTTCATTATATGCACACCAATAGTCACTACATAGTTATCTGAGAAGTTATTCTCAACAAACCTGCGAAGCAGTGAAGACTTACCAACACCAAAATGTCCTAGTAATACTATTTTTTTAGATACGCTCATCTGTAAAATACTCTTTTAATTTTTTGGTAAATTTTTGATTGTCACTTAAATCATCTTTGTTTATCACAAACTGAGCAAAGTCAAGTAACACATCATCAAGTTTATTTTTATATTCATCATCATAAATACCGCTCAAAATTACGGCAATATAATATTCTGAGAAATTTTGTAAATGAATAGTATAGAGCTGATAATCTATCCTCTCTAATTCCATATCCCCTCTCTCAAAAGCATCCTCTGCAAAGCTTTTTATCGCCGTGAGCATACCCGCCATCATATCCTTGTCCATCGTTTTGGTTTTTGAATAGCTTGCTTTAAGCAATCCAGAACCTTTTTCGATTACAAGTATTTGTTCAATATACGCTTTATATTCTTCTTTAAGCAGTGCCGCTGCAGTAGGTCTTTCCTTACCCTTAGACTTAAACATACTTCTAAATGAAAATGCATTATCTATTTTCTCACTTATGGAATCGTTAAGCTTTTTTATTTCTGCCTGGACATACCTTTTTATCATTTTACCCATAATAGGGTATAATGCTTCTACCACTGCGTCTTGAGAATTTTTAATTTCAGATTTTAATGTTTGGGTAATAGTTGGCCCTAGAGTTTCGGGCATCTCTTTTACAAAGTTCAACAAACGTTCATCTAGAATGGGACCTACTCTATCTGATAAATGTTGCTGTCTCTCTTCTAGATCCTTGAGTTTTCTGTATATATCATTCTCAGGCTTTTTCTCATCTGTGAGTAAAAGCTCTTTTAAAATTTCAAGACGTTCATCAGTTGTCATTAAAAATTTTCAGAGATTGATCTAAGCTTTTATATTCTCACCAAGACGTAT
Source organism: Dokdonia sp. Asnod1-B02 (assembly GCF_045063955.1). Classification (NCBI taxonomy): domain Bacteria; kingdom Pseudomonadati; phylum Bacteroidota; class Flavobacteriia; order Flavobacteriales; family Flavobacteriaceae; genus Dokdonia; species Dokdonia sp. Asnod1-B02. Next base: position 212,690 of record NZ_JBEFNW010000002.1, read on the forward strand.
GAGCATATCACCTAAGCTATCACGGCTTACCTTTCTATTATCAAGGTCTTGAGTTTTATCATCAAGTGCTTGTTCAAGATCAGAAATACGAATATTTACATCTGTACTTAGATTATCTATAGCCGTCATGATCTCTTTACGAGCATCATCTACATAAGAGAGCATTTCTTCACGCTTTTGCGTGATATCTGCCTTTAGAGTGTCAAATTCGTGATTATATTCTTGAATATTTTCACCGAAAATGAGGTTCTTGATAGCCTCAATTTTAGAATTTGCAACATCAGGAAGTTGGTCATTCTGTGTAGGGTCTTTTTTAGCCATAATAGGAGAAGCCTTGATATTTGTTTAATCAAAGATAAAAAAAATCCCCCGCCTTATGAGTTTTAATCCTTCTTAACTCAACAATTAAGACTCCTTCATAAAACTTTCGGCTTTTTCGACCATTAATTTGCTTCCACAAAAGAAAGGAACTCGTTCATGCAGCTCTGTAGGTTGAAGGTCTAAAATAGCTTCAAAACCATCACTTGCTTTACCTCCTGCTTGCTCTGCTATAAAAGCCATAGGGTTGCATTCATACAGTAAGCGTAGTTTACCATTGGCTGCTTTTGAGCTTTTTGGATACATATAGATCCCTCCTTTTATCATATTTCTATGAATATCAGAAACTAATGAACCTATGTACCTAGACGTATAAGGACGGTCATCCTTTTCTTCTTGACAGTATTTTATGTACCTCTTAACTCCATCTGGGAAGTGTACATAGTTACCTTCATTTACAGAATAAATACTTCCTGTTTCTGGAAACTGCATATTAGGATGAGAAAGATAAAAAGTTCCAATGGCTGGATTAAGAGTAAATCCATTTACACCATGACCTGTAGTATATACAATCATGGTAGAAGTTCCATAAATGATATATCCTGCTGCTACCTGCTCTCTACCTTTTTGTAAAAAGTCTTCCATTGTTACAGGAGTTCCTGCAGGAGTTACACGTCTGTAAATTGAGAAAATCGTTCCCACAGAAACGTTTACATCTATATTAGAAGAGCCATCTAGAGGATCCATAAGTAATACATACTTATTATTGTTATCCCCATTTTGACCTTGTATTGAAATAAAATCATCATTTTCCTCACTTGCGATTCCACAAAGAATGTTACGATTAGTAAGGGTACGTATAAAGGTATCATTAGCCATTACATCCAGCTTTTGCTGGTCTTCACCTTGGATGTTTGTCTCTCCCACAGCACCCACTATATCTACAAGGCCTGCCTTGTTTACTTCGTGGTTTACTACTTTGGCCGCAAGGCGGATAGAGTTGATCAAGCGAGAAAGCTCTCCAGAAGAATACTGGAACTCAGCTTGATTTTCAATAATAAACTCTCCTAATGTTTGGTTTTTTCTTGACACGATACGTGTTTTTTGATTTAGTGCAAAAGTAACTTTAATCTTAAATTACTACAACGTTTTCGTTTAAGAATAGTTAATGTAATTATTTACCTTAGCGTCGCTTAGACAAAAACAACCCTATATATGAACATCTCTATTCAAAAAGCAACACCAGAAGATATGCCCGCTGTACTGGGTCTCATAAACGAACTAGCAGTTTATGAAAAAGAGCCAGAAGCTGTAAAGATTACAGAAAAAACACTCTTAGAAAACGGTTTTGGTGAGCATCCTCTTTTTACTTGTTTTGTAGCCAAAACAGCAACCGAAGTTGTAGGTATGGCATTATGCTACTTCCGCTTTTCTACTTGGGATGGAAAATCACTACACCTAGAAGACCTGGTGGTAAAGGAATCTTTACGTGGCAAGGGAGTAGGGCAACAGCTCTATGATCAGGTTATGATTTTTGGAGCAGAGAGCGGTGTAAAACGTGTAGAATGGGTTGTGCTAGACTGGAACACTAGCGCTATCGAGTTTTACAAAAAAAGTAATGCAAAGTTTTTAAAAGATTGGCATCTTGTACAGATGGATGAGCAACGTCTTAAAGATTACATTAAAAAAATTAATGCTTAACAATTCTTAGAACTGTTGTGAGGTATACGCTTTCGCGAAAGCGTAACAACAACCCATACAACAACATATTCCCATTTGTTTATTAATAAGCTCTCTCTTGAAAGGAGCAACTCACTTAGAAAAGTAAGATTACCAATATGCAGGTATTTAAATTTGGAGGAGCATCTGTAAAAGATGCAGATGGCGTAAAGAATGTAGCAACTGTGCTGCAAACTATGGGGGCTGGAGAAAAGCTCGTTATAGTCTCTGCAATGGGAAAAACGACTAATGCCATGGAGGCTATTGTTACAGCTTACTTTGATGATAAAAGCAGTCTTCCAGAACATATAGAGCACACGGTAGCTTATCACAGAGAGATTACTAATCATCTTTTTGAAAAAGGTGATGAAGTTTTTGAAAAAATAAAAAAACTTTTTGCCGAACTCAAAGGCTTTCTTGCCTGGAACAAATCGCCAAAATATGATTTTGTTTATGATCAAATCGTCTGTTATGGCGAGCTTATATCTACAACCATCATAAGTGCATACCTCAACAAGCAAGGGCTTGCAAATACCTGGCTAGATGCGAGACGTCTTATAAAAACAGATAGCAGTTATCGCGATGGACGCGTAGACTGGAAGGAAACGCAAGCAGCGATAAAAGAGCATGCAAACCCAAAGGTGCTTACTATCACTCAAGGATTTATAGCATCAGACAGTAATAACTTTACAACCACATTAGGCAGAGAAGGATCTGATTATACGGGAGGCATATTTGCATACTGCCTCGATGCAGAAAATCTGACCATCTGGAAGGATGTTCCTGGGGTATTAAATGGCGATCCTCGAGTTTTTAACAACACCGTTTTATTACATGAAATCCCATACGAAGAAGCGATTGAGCTTGCATTTTATGGAGCTTCTGTTATTCACCCTAAAACGTTACAACCGTTGCAACGTAAAGAAATACCGCTTTATGTAAAATCCTTCCTCAACCCTACGGCAGCTGGCACGATGGTAAGTAGCGTATCTACGCTAGCACCTATGGTTCCGTGTTATATTGTCAAGAAAAACCAAGTACTCATATCACTATCTTCACTAGATTTCTCCTTTATGGTAGAAGATAATATTGCCGAGGTTTTCCAGTTGCTTTCTACTTACAAGCTCAAAGTTGACCTTATACAGAACTCTGCGATAAGCTTTTCTGTATGCGTAGATAACAAATTTAATGGCCTAGAAAAGCTTACAAAACAGCTCAAAGGGAAATTTAAAGTAAGAGTTACCACAGGGGTTTCTCTTTATACAATAAGGCATTTTGCACAAGAAGCTCTTGATAAATTTCAAGAGGATAAAACCGTGCTTCTCAAGCAAGTTGCTCAAAACACAGTGCAACTTGTGACACAAAACTAGAAGTATGCGGTCTCTAGGTTAATAAAATGTAACTATAGCAAACCCTATTTGTTATATTTGCCTACTTAAAATAACCACAAAAATAATGGGTCTAGTCACCGCCAAAGAAGTTGCACGAGCTATAAATGTCGATAAATTTGGCTTTATAGGCACCTTTGCTGGGTGGTCATTAATGAAGATTCTTAAAATCTCTTCTCTCAATAAAGTCTACGACCGCAATAAACATTTAGGAGACCTTGAATTCCTTAATGCATTGCTTGATGAATTTAATATCAAGTTTGAAATCCCAGAAGAAGATTTAAAAAGGTTACCTAAGGATGGTGCTTATGTAACGATATCAAATCACCCACTGGGTGGTATAGATGGCATATTACTACTCAAATTAATGCTTGAGCAACGTCCAGATTTTAAAATCATCGCAAACTTTTTACTACACCGCATTGAGCCGCTTAAGCCTTATGTAATGCCAGTAAATCCTTTTGAAAACAAGAAGGATGTAAAGTCAAGTATCGCAGGTTTTAAAAGTGCGATATCTCACCTTAGAGACGGTCATCCTCTAGGTATTTTTCCTGCAGGAGAAGTCTCTACTTATAAAGATGATAAACTTATTATAGACAAACCATGGGAAGAAGCAGCTATGAAGCTGGTTAAAAAGGCAGAAGTCCCTATTGTGCCCATATATTTTCACGCAAAAAATAGTAGGCTCTTTTATCAATTATCACGCTTAAGTGATACACTTAGAACGGCTAAGCTACCTAGCGAACTCCTCACGCAAAAAAATCGAGTAATAAAAGTACGCATAGGAAACCCTATAAAGGTCACAGCTCAAAAGGAACACGAGTCTCTTGAAGACTTTACAGAGTTTTTACGCAAGAAAACGTACATGCTGGCAAATTCCTTTGAGAAGAAGAGTATTTTAAAAGAGATTCCTCAAAAATTAAAAACTCCAAAGGAACCTAAAAAGATTGTTACAGAAATGAGTAGCGATCTTATAGAAGACGAAATTTTACGCTTGCGCGAAAATGATCGTCGCCTTCTCACTAGTAAAAACTATGAAGTATATCTAGCTCCTGCTCAAGAGATGCCTAGCATTTTGAGAGAAATAGGAAGGCTTAGAGAAATCACCTTTAGAGCGATAGGAGAGGGAACAAATGAAGCTATAGATCTTGATAAATTTGATAGATACTATTACCACATGTTCTTATGGGACAATGAAGCAAATGCACTTGCAGGAGCCTATAGAATGGGTCTTGGTTCTAAGATTTATAAAGAGCACGGTATTGACGGGTTTTACCTTCAAGATCTTTTCCGTTTTGAGCCAGAGCTTCACAAAATGATGAGTGAGAGTATTGAAATGGGTCGTGCCTTTATCATAAAAGAATACCAACAAAAACCTATGCCACTTTTCCTTTTATGGAAAGGTATAGTACATACTACATTACGCTTTCCAGAGCATAAATACCTCATAGGTGGAGTGAGTATTTCAAATCAATTTTCAAACTTCTCAAAGTCACTGATGATTGAATTTATGAAATCACACTATTACGATCCTTATATCGCACAGTTTATACGTCCTAAAAAGGAATGGAAAGTAAACCTCAAAGATGCCGATAAGGAGTTTGTTTTTGATGAGAGTAAAGCAGACCTTAATAAGTTTGACAAACTCATTGAAGAAGTAGAACCAGGGTCGCTACGTCTTCCTGTGCTCATAAAAAAGTATATTAAGCAGAATGCAAAGGTTATTGCCTTTAACGTAGACCCACTGTTTAATAATGCCATTGATGGGCTTATGTATATCCGCATTGCAGATCTACCAGAGAGCACTGTAAAACCTGTTATGGAAGAGTTTCAAGCAGAGCTCGAAAAAAAATATAACCAGCGTAATACAGAAGAGGAGTAAAATACACCTACTCCTCTTTCTATATAAATCTTATACTACCTGTATTCTGGATTTTCAAAGTTCCAGCGAGTACCATCATCCCAGTCACCTCGAGAATTCCCATAAGCTGGATATCCCCCTTGTGCTTTGAGCATACTTGCAAGATGCAGTAAGTTATATGTCATGAAGGTCGTGTTGCGATTTGTAAAGTCATTATTTTTTGCTCCACTTTCCTCATCATTATAGCTAGCACCAGGACCAGCTTCACCTATCCATCCGCAATCTGCTTGTGGCGGGATACTATAACCTATATGTTGTAATGAATACAGTGTACTCATGGCTACGTGCTTAATACCATCCTCATTACCTGTGATGATACAACCACCTGCTTTTCCATAAAAATAGTATTGCCCTTTCTCATTTCTGTTACCACTTTCTCCGTATAAACGTTCTATAAGCTTTGTTGCAACAGAAGATTTCTCACCAAGCCAGATAGGAGTTCCTACTACGAGAATATCTGCCTCTTCTATTTTTTTAAAAATTTCTGGCCATTCATCTGTCTCTTCTCCATGCTCTGTCATGTCATGATACACCCCAAAGGCTACATCATGATTTACAAATCTTAAATATTCTACAGTAACACCTTCAGCCCGCATAATATCTATAGAGACATCCATGAGTGCCTTAGTATGACTCATGTGAGGTGTTTTTTTGAGCGTGCAATTTATATACAGCGCTTTTAGGTTTGAGAAATCAGGTTTTTCTTTCATATCTAAGATTTGACGTTTAAACTGTTAATAACTTACATTTTTTAAATACAAATTATATTAAAACTCAATTTACATAGCTTCAGACTTCTATTTACTGTGGATAGTACGCTTTCGCGAAAGCGTAAAAATCAACCTTCCATTTGCGCCATCAAATCGTTGAGCTTATCTTGAGTAATAGGCTTGACAATAAAGTTTTTTACATTACTGTATGATTTGGCTTTCTCTTTATCTCTAGGATCTATGGAACTTGTTACAATAAAGATGGTAATTTTCTTAATTACTTCTATAGTAATAATACCATCTAAAAATTGCCACCCATCAAGAATAGGCATATTTATGTCTAACAGTATCACATCTGGAATTGCAGACTCTACAGTACCTCGCAATACAGGAGCAAGGTGATTGAGTGCTTGTTCTCCATCATGAAAAATTAAAAACCCCTTACAGAAGTTACTCATTTTCATTAATCGCTGTGCTCCAAAAACAAAAATTGGATCATCGTCTATTATGCAGGCTATATCTATTTGCTTCATCGCTTTAAATAAATTTTAAATGTAGATCCTTTACCTACTGTACTGTCTACTTGAACACATCCTCCTAATGCTTCAATCTGGTTTTTTACAATATATAAGCCTAAGCCTCTTGAACTTTCATTTCTATGAAAAGTCTTGTAGAGACCAAAAATTTTACTTCCGTGTAGATCTAAGTCTATTCCAAGTCCATTATCTGTAAAATGTATGATTGTATAATTATCATCTTGTGTAGCACTAACTACAACTTTTAACGGCTCATTCTCACGTCTGTATTTAATAGTATTAGATAGAATATTTAAGAATATACTTCTCAGATATTCTGGTATCGCCATAACCCTGAGCTGAGGAGATACGCTTACTGTTACAGTACCACAAACCTCATGAAATAAAGTGTTTAGGCTTGTGAGTGTCTTATCTATAATCTGGACTACATTGATCTCTACAAAATCATCTGAGGTGACATTTTCAAAAGAAGATACTTCGCTTAAATTCTCAATAGTTTCTTCTAGATTTCCAAATGCATTTTCTAGCATTTGAAATACAGAGGATTCTTCTATTTTAGGAATATCCTGTTTTAAAAAAGTCAATAACATATCCAAATTACTGGTATGTGATCTTAAATTATGCGAGACAATGTGTTTAAAATTTAATAATTTCTCATTTTGCCCTTCTGTCTTACTTAACAAATCTTCTATTTGATGGTTTGCATTTTTGAGAGATGTTATATCTGTAATCTGGCATATATAATAATCTGGACTTGAAATCTCAGATCTTACTAATGACACAGAAATAAGCGCCCAGATAGTTTTACCCGTTTTATGTATAAAACGCCTCTCTGCTTGATAGTTCTCAGTATCTCCAGATAGCAATTTATCTTTGAGAATTATATTAATAGCAAAATCTCCTGGGTAATTCAAATCGCGAAGTCTTAGTGCACTAATTTCATCTACTGTATATCCAAAAATCTTAGATACCTGAGGATTAAATTGCATCCACTCTCCTTTAAGTGAAATGAGAGCCACTCCATTAGGCGCATTTAGAAAGGTTTTTCTAAATTTTTGCTCTTTCTGTTTAAGCTCTAATTGTGCTTTTTTTTGAGAATCTATATCTTGAAAAATACCATAAATTTTGGTGCACGATCCATTTTCAACTACTGGAACTCCTACAGATCGAACCCACTTCTCTTTACCACACGCGGTAATAATTATATAATGACCATCAAATTTTTGTGCGTGAGTAATAGCATTTTCAAAGTCTCGCTGTACCTTATCACGATAAAAACCTTCTTTATAAAATTTTATAGCCTGCATCACTGTAGGCTCAAAATCACAAGAAACTCCGTGTAACTTTTTTGTACCTGCACTCCAGTGCACTTTTTCTCCTCCCACATTAAACTCCCACATACCAATTGAGGCCGCTTCTTGTAGCAATAATGATACATCCTCATCAAGTGATGGGAATATTGAAGTGGGGGAATTAGAAGTTTTCATTTATAGGGTTGCTATAACATTCTGATTTACAGAGCTGTTATATTACATTAGTAGACTAAAGTAGTTATTTTTAGTTCCATAGCATTCTAAAATTAATTTTAAATTTGGCAAATGCGAATGATTAACATTTACTTAACGCTACTGTTGCACAATAAAAAAGTCTAACTAATCAATCAAAAAATAGATTATATCCTGAATAATTAACTCAACCCTAGAAAAATCATTTCCAAATTATTACAAGGATGTTGTGGCGGCAACTTCTCTAATAACATTAAGTAGACGCTCTGTGTGCTTTGTTGTCGTAAAGGGATTCATAAATGTGGTTCTTAAATAGAATTCTCCACGTAAAGAGGTTCCCACAATATAAAACTCTCCATCCTCTAGCAATGCTTTTCGTATGTTTTGATTGATACGATTGATATCACCAGCGCTCGCTTTGTATCTAAAACATACAATATTTGAGACAGGAGCTAGCGCCACCTCAAAATCTTCTTGCTGCTCCACCAGCGCACCAAAATCCCTTCCCGCATCATAAAGCGTAGTAACAAAATCATCAAAAAACTGAAGTCCATATGCATTTATAATAGCATAAAAACGCAAACTCATCATGCTTTTTGTACACTCAAAAGTCCTTTTGGCTAGGTTAAACCAGTCTGCATCTTCGTTCTTTTCCCAGAGATATTGTGCTTTTTGCTCAAAAGTAGCATAGCTCGCCGTACTTTCTTTAAAGACCACTGCGGTTGCCAGCGCACTTGTGCCCATCATTTTGTGACCGTCTATAATGATAGAATCGGCTTTATCTGCTCCATTTAAGAGATGTTTATACTTTGGTGAAAAAATAGCTGCTCCACCGTGTGCTGCGTCTATGTGAAACCATATTTTTTTTGCTTTCGCGAAAGCGTGAATCTTTTCTAAATCGTCATAAACCCCAGTACTTGTGCTAGGTGCACTACCCACAATGGCTATCACTTCATAACCCTTTCCCACAGCCGAATCATAATAAGCATCTAGCAACTCTGTGCGCATCTTGTAACCGTCATCTGCGGGCACTTTTATAATGCCTTCACTCCCAAGACCCATAATTCTAGCGGCTCTATCTACGCAATAGTGCGCCTCCTCAGATACCATAATAGCAAGTTTACTACTGTGCCCTTCATTCCAAACATCATCTTCTGCCATCACTCTACGAGCAGCAAGTAGTGCCGTAAGGTTTGCGAGCGTCCCTCCAGAAGTTAGAAATCCGTCGCCATTTTCAAAACCAATAGTTTTTGCGAACTGCTCGATTATTAAACGCTCAAGCGCGGTAGATGCCGCGCCCATCTCATAGACTGCCATCCCATTATTAAGCTGTGCGCTTAACAATGTGGCTAAAGCAGATACAGGCACCGTAGGCGCCACCTGATGGCCTATATACTTAGGATGGTGCGTATGTATAGATCTCGCGATAACAGTCTTAAAAAAGTCTGAGGTTGTATGAGCAGCTGAGATATACTTTTTCCAAAATTGATACTCATTTCCTGGCGTTGTCCAAGTGATGACTTTCTCAGACTTTCCAGAGGTAGTGTCAGACAGATATTGAGATATCTGATTTACGAGATCTGTTCCTTCTTCTTTGAAGAGTGAACTATCGTACGCTTTTTTTAATAGGGATGTACTCATTACTTCTCAGACATTTTTGATTTTGTATGCTCAAAAAAGTCGTAAAACAGTCCTTGCAATTGCTCCCATTTACGGGCATCTATGCTGTAATATTGAGCCTTGCCTTTAAACTGACTTTTTAAAACTCCTGCTCTTTTAATTACTTGTAGGTGTTGTGAAGTAGTAGGTTGCGATAGCCTTATTTTTTCAGAAATATCTTGACATAGGCAGCCATCACAATCACCTATGTATTCTATGATAGCCACACGTGCCGGGTTAGAGAGAATCTTTGCCAGATCTGCAATCTGATTTGCCCTCATAGAATGTATATGCCTTTTTGTAACTCCCATAATATTGCGTTGTTTATACTCTAAAGATATACATAAATTGTAATATCGCTATATTACGATACAATATTTAACAAAAAAGCCCAGACTAGCTGGGCTTCTATTATACTAGAACCAAGGTTTTCTACCTACTTGGTATGTATTATAAAATTCTTCATCAGATTTCGTTAGATAAATAATACCCTCGATTAATCCTATTAATCCTGTTGCCCAGACTACTAGTACACCTATCCCTACACAAGAAAGAATAATACCCACAATACTTATAACAAGCATAATAATTCCTTCCTTTTGATATCCCAAAATAAACTTATGTACTCCAAATGCCCCAAGAAAGATCCCTAGAAGACCAGCGAGCATTTTTTTGTTATCAGTACCGTTAGTTACTTTATTCCACTCTTCTTTTGCACTATTGCCAAATTCATTGGCAGTATCTTTTGCTTCGTTAGCAAAATCACTTGCAGCTTTCTTTGCATCGTCTGCCATGTTTTTTGCATCATTACCTGGCTTGTCACCCGGTATTTTTTCGTCTTCTAAACTCATCTGGTTGGTTGTTGGTTAATTAGCTCTAAAACTACAAAAAAGATTGAGATACTTCTACGCTATTCTTCCTTTAAAAACTCACTATCAATAGGCTCCCACAATTCGATTTTGTTTCCTTCTGGGTCAAGTATCCAGCCAAATTTCCCATAGCTATATTCTTCTACCTTACCTACAATTGTTACACCTTCTTCTTTGAGGACAGCTAATAAAGCAATTAAATCATCAACCCTAAAGTTAAACATGAATTGTTTTTTACTAGGAGAAAAATAGGTAGTATCATCATTCATAGGACTCCATTGTGTAGAGCACTTCTTTCCATTCTCATCACGCCACCAGAATGTCCAGCCGTATTGATCTGTAGGAATGCCTAGGTGATTTTTATACCATGCCTTTTGTGCATCTGGATCTTCACTTTTAAAAAACATTCCTCCTATACCTGTGACTCTTTTCATAACGCTATATATTTAAGTGACTTACTCTTTCTTGAGAATAAATGCTGCAATAAGACTAACCACAAAACCAAGTATAAACGTCATTACAAACATCATAAGTCCAGCAATAAATGACATCTCTGTCCCGCTATATTGACTATACATTTCTCTTTGAGCCTTAAGCTGAGAGATAGCAACTGGATTCTTCGACTCCACAGCAAGCTCCATAGCATAGTCATTATACTCTATAAAAAAGGATGGGTTTACAAATAAGGTATACACAATGTCTGCTAGCGCCACTCCTAACCCTCCAAGAGCCGCAATAATAATTCCTGTTTTTAAAGCTTTCCCGAAAGATATTTTTCCAGCATATACCGTATCACGCTGATAAGCAACACCAAAATACACCATAGCCGCTGTCATACCCATAACTCCCCATCCTACGAGCTCTTGTGTGCCATAATCAAGACTCTTACCCAAATACAGTGCTAGTGAAAAACCAAGCAAGCCTATAAAAAAGGCAATCATTCCAAACTTCTTTATTACTAAACTCATAGTATTATATGTATAATTAATAGATTGAATCTAAGCGAATCGTTTCAGTATCTTATCTACAATCGTTTGAGATAATTTGATTTTACTTTCTACTGTCCAGCCCGCGATGTGCGGAGTAAGTAGTACATTGTCTTGCTTAATAAGGTATTCCAATGGTGCTGGCAGATTTGAACTTCCGTCTGTGGTAAATAAATTCTCAAAAGAGAGCTTTTCATACTCTAGCACATCAAGTCCTGTACCTAATACTTTACCACTTTTCATAGCTGATACCAGATCTGCAGTAACTACAGATTTCCCCCTAGCGGTATTTATGAGGTAAAATGGTTTTGCAAATGCATTCATAAAAGTGGCATCTACCATTTTATCTGTTTGCGGAGTCCAAGGTGTGTGCAAACTCACAACATCTACTTGCTCTTGAAATTCTTGTAATGATACTTGGCGTGCACGCTCGTCTCCCACATTTTCTTTAATATCATAGCAGAGCACCTCACAATCAAAACCCTGAAGCTTCTTTGCAAAAGCCTTTCCCATGTTACCGTAACCTATGATTCCGACCGTCTTGCCTTCTAGCTCAACACCTCTGTTTGCTTCTCGGTTCCAGTTACCTGCTTTTACTTCTGCATCTGCACGATTTAAGTTATTGAAGAGACTCAACAACATTCCTAGCGCTTGTTCTCCTACGGCATTTCGATTACCCTCTGGCGCACTTATGAGATAAATTCCCTTGCTCTCTGCATAAGGAATATCAATACTTTCCAGTCCCGCACCCACACGAGCAATAAATTTGAGATTGGGCGCTGCGTCGATAAACGTTTTATCAATATTAAAACGGCTTCTTATCACAATCCCATCATATAAAGCAATGATAGCTTCTGTCTCCTTTTTTGTAATTGTGTAATTCTCCACATTCTCATGACCCGCAGCGGTGAGCTGCTCCATAAGGAGTGGGTGGTTATTATCTAAGTGTAATATCTTCATTAAATGTTTTTTATTTTTTTCTCACAGGAATCCAGCCTAAAAAAAGACCTAACCCTATTGCCATCATTATTCCAGACACAAAACCTATACCTCCAGTTACATCGTCAAAACCAAAAATCAACACTCCAGCAATTGCCATGATAATAACACCTACAATTTTTTTATTGTTCATAATCCTAGTTTAAATTTTAGGGTAGCTAGTTTGTGTTTTTTCATGACTTACTTCACCTGTATGCGCAGTACTTGTTTTCTCAAAAAGTAGTAGGTGCACTTCTTCACCTTCTTTGGTTGTAGGGCAGTGCTCTACACCTTTAGGCACGACAATTATTTCGCCTTGATTTACAATTTCAGACCACTCATTTTCTGGGTTTCCGCTTTCGCGAAAGCGCATTTCTAACACCCCTTTTTGCACATAAAGCAACTCGTCTTCATCCTTATGACTATGCCATACAAAGGATCCAGAAATCTTAGCAAGCAAGACTTGCATATCATCTACCGTGGCAATCTGATGTGGATGCCATTGCTTATCAAATTTGGAGTGCTTTTCTTTTATGTTGATGGGTTTCATCGTATCGTATTTACAATAAAGGTATTTAAAGTGGTTGTTTAAAAGCAATAGAAGTTATTAAAAACTTAATTTTTTGACCTATCGACTAAAATACAGTAGTTTACACATTAAATAATCATCTATATGAAAGTACCATATTTTATGCTGGCAATTTTGGGTATTGCATTGCTCGTAAGTAGTTGCCAGGAAGAGAGTCCAGAACAGTTAACAATCATAAAAGGAACATTTAAAAACGCTACAACCACAGAGGCATATCTTTGGGGTAATTTAAGGGTTTCTCGCCTAAGTGAATTAGATGAAAATGGCAGTTTTACTGATACACTAGATATAGATGCTGATGCATATTTAACAACAGGCGCAGGTGGGATTGATTTTCCGTTGTTTATAAAAAAAGGAAGTACTACAGCATTTACAGTAGACCTTAAGACAGATAATCCCTCACTGCAAATTACAAGAGGTAATCAAGCTATTGTTGACTATCTAGCTAAGAAATCCAATACATTAACAATAACACGCGACAACTCATCCGAATTAGTTGGGAAAGAACCAGAAGCTTTTAAACAAAAATTGGACAGTATATTCAATTCTTTAAAAAAAAATCTTTCTAGTCTCACTGCAGATACGTCCTTTAAAATACTAGAAGAACAAGCTTTAAAATTTGATCAAATATATATTTACAATGAATATCCACTCTGGTACAAAAACATTCATCAACTAGAAACTTTCGAGGTTCCCGCAGCATTCAAGGACATGTACAATAACTTAGATAAAGACAATGAAATGTATGCCTCTAGTTTTCAAAAGTACCGATGGATGATTACAGATAAAGTAAAGGATGATGCTTACAAAAGAGGCGGAGATGAAAGATTGACTGAAGAAATTATCAAAATTTTGAAAGAAAAGAAAAGTCCTTCTATACGTGATGCCAGCATTTATGACATTTTGTTTTTATATATCCCTAAAGAAAATAGTGCAGAAGTCAAAGAAGAGCTACTAAATCTAGCAACTGCTAATGAGACTAAGAAAGCGATACAAGATCGCTTTAAAAAAGTGAGCAATCTTCTTAAAGGAAAAAGCTCTCCCACTTTTGATTTCGAAAATTTTAAAGGAGGAAAAACTAAACTTGAAGATTTCAAAGGTAAATATGTTTACATAGATGTTTGGGCTACATGGTGCCGTCCCTGCATTGCAGAGATACCAAGTTTAAAAAAGCTAGAAAGCGAGTATAAAGATGCAAACATAGTCTTTGTAAGTATCTCTATAGACTTCGAGGAGGATTATGATAAATGGAGAATGATGGTGACTAACAAGTCTCTTGGTGGCTCACAACTAATCGCAGACAACAACTTTGAATCTGCGTTTGTTAAGGATTATGCCATACGTGAGATTCCTAGATTTATTTTAATAGATCCTAATGGAAATATTCTAAGTGCTGACGCGCCAAAACCCTCTAGTGAACAACTTACAGCAACCTTCACTCAACTGGGAATTAAATAAGAAAAAGTATTAGAAATAATAACTATAAAAAAGTGCTGTCATCTGACTGCACTTTTTTTTATTAAAACAATTCTAATATCTCCTTAGGCACACGCATAGGTCTGCCTTCGGGCATTTTGAGTAAGCACCAATTAGTTACTGCGCTTACAAGAATTTTTTCTTCTCCCTTACGTCGTATTTCTGTGTGACGGACAGAGGTTGCGGCAGTAAACATTTTCACGAAAGTGGTGACCACAATCTCATCACCCTCAAAAGCTTCTGCTTTATATTTGATATGGTGATCCATAACGACCCACGCCATTTTATGAATCCCTAGACGTTCTTCCTCTGGGTCTTCATCCTTGAAATAAGTTGATGTGGCAGCATTCCAGTGTTTTGATGCAGCTACTTGCACCCAATCTAAGTATACTACATTATTCACGTGACCCAATACATCTATAGCAGATGGTGGAACGGTGAGGTGATATGAAAACGGTTGTTTTTTCAAATACCTAACACCATTTTTGCAATCCAGAAGTAAATTAATATTCCGAAAATATCATTACTTGTAGTAATAAATGGTCCCGTTGCAATCGCTGGATCAATCCCACGTTTGTGCAGAAATAATGGAATAAACGTACCTATAATTCCTGCCATGATAATTACTACAAAAAGTGATGCAGAGATTGCAATCGCTGCTCTCACATCTCCATACCACAATGCCGTAAAGGCAAACAACGCAAGTCCTAATAGGAGTCCGTTAAGTGCTGCTAGTAGCATTTCCTTTACAAGACGATTACCTATACTTCCTTTTACATCATCATTAGCCAATCCTTGCACAATAATCGCACTAGACTGTACACCTACATTTCCAGCCATCGCTGCAATAAGCGGTGTATAGAAAAAGAGCAATGCGTAGCTCTCTAGTATATCTTCAAATCCCCCCATGATAGTCGCAGCTCCTACTCCACCTACTAAGCCTAAAAACAGCCATGGCAATCTTGCTCGTGTGAGTGTAAGAATACTATCATCTGCCTCAACATCTTGAGAGATACCTGCAGCCATCTGGTAATCTTTTTCTGCTTCTTCTTTTATAAAATCTACAATATCGTCAATGGTAATACGTCCCATTAAAATATTTTTATCATTCACCACCGGTATCGCCTCTAGGTCATACTTCTGCATGAGCTTAGCTACATCTTCTGCACTGTCATTAATATTTACAGAATCAACCTTAGGAATATATATTTCGGCAATTTTAGTTTTTGTATCAGAGGTAAGTAAATCCTTAAGAGATAAGCGACCTATAAGCTCGTCTCTTTTTGTAACTACATAAATGGAGTGTACTCTAGTGACTTCTTCTGCCTGACGACGCATCTCACTTACACAACCACCTACAGTCCAAGAATCCTTTACTCTTATGAGCTCTTTTGCCATTAATCCACCAGCACTATTCTCATCATATTGCAGCATCTCTCGTATGTCTGCCTTGTGCTCCTCATCTTCTATTTGATTAATAACAGCAAGCTGCACATCATCATCAAGCTCTGCAATCATGTCTACCGCGTCATCGGTATCCATTTCATCAACTTCGTCTGCTATTTCTGCTGGAGTAAGATTGCCCAGTAATTTTTCGCGTACGTCCTCGTCAAGCTCCATAAGAGCTTCTGAGGTTTGCTCACTATCTAGTAAAAGAACTAGGTATGCAGCTTCATCTGCATCTACCTCATCTAATACTTCGGCAATATCTGCATGGTGAAGCTCAGAGAGCAACTCTTTAAGTGCGGTCTCATTTTGAACAGCTACATATGCTTGTATTTGATCGATAAGATCGCTAGTGAGTTCAAATTGCATAGGGTAATTTTTGGTAGTTGGGCAAATATAGGAAAAGCGCTTACGGAGATAGAATAGTTACCTCATAGAATTTATGAAGTAGCGATATCATCTGTAATTGCTGCCGTAAGTGCTATAAATTCTTGTACAGATATTTGTTCTGGTCTCCTCGTTAAGATTTCTCGCTCTCTAAACTCATCACTTAGTCCCATCCCTTTCAGACTATTTCGTAAGGTCTTTCTGCGCTGCTGGAAAGCCATTTTTACAACCTTAAATAGCATCTCTTGTGTACAACCTATATCTTGATATCCTTCTTTTCGCTTTAAGCGTAAAACACCACTATCTACTTTTGGTGGCGGTATAAATACGGTAGGCGGTACCGTAAATAGGTATTCTGCATCATAAAAAGCTTGTACTAGTACAGACATAATTCCGTAAGTCTTACTACCGTGATCTGCACAAATACGAGCAGCCACTTCTTTCTGAAACATTCCGGTAAACTCTGGTATGCGCTCCTTATGTTCTATGGTCTTAAATACGATTTGAGTACTAATATTATAAGGGAAGTTGCCAGTAATTGCAAGTTGCTCCCCTGGATATATCGTATCGAGATCATATCGTAAAAAATCTGCTTCAAGAACCGTAAAATGCACATCATTGAGCTTATGCTCTAGTGTAAAAGCACTCTGTAAATAAGCAATAGATTCTCTATCGAGATCCATCACACTAAGATGTGTGGGTTTTTCAAGAAGATACTTTGTAAGTACTCCTGTACCAGGACCTATTTCTAGCACATGACTATATCCCACATAAGTAAGGGTGTCTGCAATATTCTTTGCAACAGATTCATCTCCTAAGAAATGCTGTCCTAAGTGCTTCTTTGCCTTAATGCCTTGATCGTGCGTATCACGATGTGCATGTGGCTTTTCAAACTTACGTTTTGAGCTGTGCTTCGCCATTAGTGCTGACTGATTATTTCTAGTTCTGTTCTAAAAGCGACAAACTTACCAGCAAACTTATTACTCGCAAGTCTTAGTCTATCTGCATCTTGCTCGTAGTAAGCATCTAGATGTTGCTGGCTAGGGCAACCATATTGAACAGAGTATGTCACTCCGCCCATTTCTTCCTCCGTGCGCACTCTAGTCATTAATGCTTTTACAAATTTACCTGTAGCAATCACCTCTGGAATATGCACTTGTTGCATCCAGGCAAGCCATTCTTTTTCTACAGATTCTTCTATGTTTATGGTAACGTTATATATAAGCATTTTCTATGTTTTCTAATTAATTGCATCTCCTCTCAGGTTCCTAAATCGCTTCTGTGCCTCTACATAATAGATGCTGTCTGCTAGGTCAAAAATAATGCGTTCGTAATTATTTTTTGCCTTTTCTGGTTGATTGAGTGGTCCTTCGTATAATCTTGCTAAGCCATAATAAGCATCATCTGCTAGTACGCCATCGCTATAATATTCTATGATTGTGAGGTAGTTTTTTTCTGCTTTCGCGAAAGCTTCTTTACGCTCATACAGTTTAGCCTGAGAAAGCAATGCCTCGTCTTCTATCTTTTCTCCCTTGTGCTTCCCTAAAATATCATCGTATAATGCGATAGCCTCTTCAGGCTTGTTTTGGAAAGCTAGCAAATCTGCAGTGGCATATTTTTTAAGTGCCGTTTGTAAACTATCATCCATAGAGTTATCTCTAATAACGAGTAATAACTCTAGTGCATCATTTGCAATAAGTTGTGTTGCACCAGCCTTCAAGACATTGAGTTGCGACTCTGCCCAGTCAAAATCTCCTTTGTAATAGCTCGTCTTTGCCACCTTAAATCGAGCTTCCTGCGAGATTACATTATTCTGGATCTCATTCTGAATTTGAGAATAATAGATAAGTGCCTGATTAAACTTTTCTGTAAGCACCAAAATATCTGCTAGCTCCATCTTGAGACGAGCGTGGTCAAATCTATCACGAGGGATTTCAATTCCCTTTTTAAGATATGAAATAGCCTCATCTGGCTGCTCCATTTTAAAAGCAAGAAAATGTGCATAGTCTATTTGCAAAGGTACCGTGTATTCTTTCTTGATATATTGATCAAGTAAAGCTTCAAAACGTGTTTTGACAAGCGCTTCATCTTCTGCCGTGACTGCCTTTTTTACCGCTAGTTGTATTAACTGTTGCTCTGCATAAAGCTTAACACTACCCGCAACTACGTTATCTCTTAGAAATTCTAATATCTCTGTCGCATCTTCAATAGCATTTTCTTCTATCGCTATTTCGGCTAGATTTACGATGCCTTCATGTCTTCCTTCTGTACGACGATAAATCGCCTTTTCTTGTGCAAATGCTTTTCTATAATCCTTTTGCTGTATAAAAAGCCAACTAAGCAACTCATTATAAAGCACATTTTGTTCTGCTTGTAATCGTTTTAACAAGGTCTTTCTAAAGATGATGTTAGCCTCATTAAGCGGGTCGTCATTTACGTAAATCGCAAAGTTGCGTTGTGCGGCTTGTACATAGTTTTCACTCTTATTAATAAGATCTAAGTAGGCATTAAACATCTTCTCTACCTCTCCTAGCTCTCCATAAAGTCTAGCTAGTTGCACATTGTAGTTTGCTCTTGGATTATTTGCCATCGCAATCTCGTATGCTTGAACAGCCCTTGTAAGCAAGCTATGCTCTTGAAAAGCCCGAGCAGCGCGATATGCACTCATAGTATTACTCTCTATACCTGCAATTACTTGGTTATAATAATCCTGAGCGATAGAGTCTCGCTGTTGTAATTGATGATTATAACCTATCTCTACATAATAAAAACCTTTATCGCGAGTAGCGGCAAGGTTTTCGTTAAGCACACTTTCGGCTTCTTTATATTTTTCTAACTGCTGGTAGCTTTTTACAAGACCGGTAATGAGTACATGATTACCCTTCTGCTTAAGTAATGCTTTTTTATAAGAAATGATGGCCTTCTCAAACTCACCTTGATCTGCATAGTTGCGAGCAAGTTGTTCTGTTTGCGCTTTCGCGAAAGCGAAAAAACCAAACACACAGATGAGTATTAAAAACCAATTTTTCTTCATATCCTAAAGATAACGAAAAACGTGCCATAGCAATTGCTCTGACACGTTTCTTATCACTGTTAATGCGTTATTAGTTAATCATATCAAATCCGCAATAAGGGATAAGTGCCTTAGGAATTTTTATTCCTTCTGGCGTCTGGCAGTTTTCAAGAATTCCTGCAAGTACGCGTGGCAGCGCTAGTGAGCTACCATTAAGTGTATGTGCAAGCTTGTTCTGACCATCTTCATCCTTAAAACGAAGTTTTAAACGGTTTGCTTGAAAGGTTAAGAAGTTGGACACAGAACTAATTTCTAACCAGCGATCTTGCGCTGTAGAAAATAATTCAAAATCATAAGTTAGGTGCGCTGTAAACCCAAGGTCACCACCACAAAGACGTAAAATTCTGTATGGTAATTCTAACTCATCAAGTATTGTTTTTACGTGATCTACCATCCCGTCTAGTGCAGCCGCACTATCTTCTGGACGTTCTATACGTACAATCTCAACTTTATCAAACTGGTGCAAGCGATTTAAGCCACGCACGTGTGCACCATAAGAACCAGCCTCACGACGGAAACATGGTGTGTACCCAGTACATGTAATAGGCAGTTCATTATGATTGCGTAAATCACCGCGAAACATATTTGTCACAGGTACCTCTGCCGTAGGGATTAAATATAAATCATCTTCGGTCACGTGATACATTTGCCCTTCCTTATCTGGAAGTTGGCCAGTACCAAAACCTGACGCCTCATTTACAAGGTGCGGCACTTGGTATTCTGTATATCCAGCCTCTGTATTTTTGTCTAAAAAATAAGCGATAAGCGCGCGTTGTAGTCGTGCTCCCTTGCCTTTATACACTGGAAAACCAGCCCCAGCAATCTTAGTCCCTAGTTCAAAATCAATAATATCATATTTCTTTGCAAGCTCCCAGTGTGGCTGTGCTGCTTCATGCAACTCAGGAATATCTCCCTTGCGAAAGATTTCTTCATTATCCTCATCACTGTTACCCTCAGGAACACTATCATGTGGGATGTTTGGAATTTGATAAAGCAAGTTTTGCAAATCCTCAGAAGCAGTGTTTAATTGCTCTTGGAGGGTTTTAGATTGCTCTTTTAAACCTGCAGTTTTCTCTTTGAGAATATTTGCTTTTTGAGCTTCTCCACTTTTAAAAAGCATTCCTATTTCCTTGGAAAACTTATTACTATCTGCAAGTACTTCATCAAGTTGCGCCTGCGAACTACGGCGAAGATCATCTGCCGCCACTACTTGATCAAGTAAGGTTGCGGCGTCTATATTTCTTTTAGATAACGCTTTCGCGAAAGCTTCTTTGTTTTCTCTAATGTGTGCTACTTCTAGCATAGTGGAATGGTTTTTAAAGGAAAAGGTAAATTTAAGGAAATGTACTAAAGAAAATGAATCTTTTGCTAATTGATAAGTACTGATTCTACGAACTGCTTAAGTCGCGGTTGTAATCTCATAATTTTTTAGAATCTTCCTCTTCAGAAATACTCTTAAAACTAGGAAACAACCCCTTATCATCCAGATAACCATCGCTATCTAGCACCCAAGGATTGTGAGAGAACCAGTTCCAGTCTACACTCGCCAGATCCACTCCTGGATCTATGAGCTCCTGTGATTTACGGCCGTTTATGCGAATTCTACATTTTACGTAGACCGCTACATCTTGCCCTTCTGTCTTCTTGAGCTGTTTAATGTATTGAGCAAATTGCCATATCACATCCGGCTTTGATCTGATATTGCGTTGTTGGTTTTTTGTAAGGTACTCTTTATGGTCTAGTGTAGTTCGCTTACCAGTTGCCTTATCTTCTACTGTAAACGTAACCGTTCCACCTTTAGAGCGCAGCATCATACGCCAACTCAAACGATGTCCTTCCTCAGACCACAACACATTGTCTTGTATAAAATGCTGTCGCAGTGGCAAGCCTATTTGAACTATAAAATATACTGCAAACACAGCAAGCATTGCTGTTTTATATTTAGGAATAATTAAAGTTTGAGGTGAGTCACTAAATGAATCAGTTGTAATTTCTTGATGGTAAGAGTTTACTTCGCTGCGCTCGTAAAACGGTTTCCAGCGTTTAAGAAACAAATTATGAATGGTCCTCGGCTCAAAAAAGAATACCGTAAATGCCAGTGACATATATGGAAAAATCCCAATCTGAAACACAAAAGAGTTAAAGAGATGAAAGAATATAGATATAAAAAATGCCCACGTGCGTGTTCGTTTCCACAGCAATAGTGGGATGATTAGTCCATCAAATGCGATTCCTACGTAAGAAATAATCCAGTGTGTCCAGTTCTTTTGAAGCACACCACCCACGAGCCAGTAATCCTTCTTACCACGCATTAATATCTCTGGTACCGTCGCATCTAGCCAGTCTGGATATATTTTGGCAATAGACGCGTAGGTATAGACAATCCACAGTTGGAGAATGATAAACAAAGTCACCCAGCGTGGCATACTTATGTTTCTTATGCTTTCGCGAAAGCGTGCATCAAGAGAAAACGCAGCGTTTGCAGGGAGTATTGCCATAATCCATAATAGCAGCATTAATAGATAATAGTGGTTATTATAGGCTGTTTTTTGCATGAAATACACGGTACTCCACATAATTGCATAGCCAATAATCGCTACACGATATTTAAAACCAAGCATTACCATCACCCCAAAGACTCCCATTAAACCAAACCACAGATACATTTGTGGTCCAGGTCCTGGAAATGTTTGTAAAAAGTCAAAACCTATAAAGTTAAAAGTAAATTCTGGTGTTACGAGTATACGTCGCACCCACCCGGTAGCAAGCGCTCCCCAAGCCTCACAAATAATAAGAAAACCAAAAAAAACGCGAAACACAATGAGCGCGCTGTTATCTATTCTAGTAAAGAGGAGCTTATTAAGTGACATCTTATTTGATTAGAGCTTATTTATATAATCGCGTGCATACTTCTCATCCTCTTTCATCGCTTTTACGAGTTCATCTACACTCGCAAAGGTTTTCTCATCGCGTATACGGTCTAGCAATTGTATTTCTAGCTCTTGTCCATATAAGTCCTTACTAAAATCAAAGAAATAGGTTTCAATAGTTTGCGCACTTCCTCCTACTGTTGGGTTTGTGCCTATATTCATCATTCCGTAGACAACGCCTCCATTAATACGAGACTGCACGACATAAACGCCTTGCGCGGGTATTAGTTTATAATCTTCGGCTATGTCTAGATTTGCGGTAGGATACCCTATCGTTCTACCTAGACTTCTGCCTTTTACAACGGTTCCCGTAAGCATAAAAGCTTGATCGAGGTAGCTATTTGCAAGTGCTACGTCTCCTGCTTCTAGTGATTTACGCACTTTAGTTGAGCTTACAGCTACATCCTCTAGTTCTTGCTTTGATATCTCTTCCACCTCAAAACCTAGTTGTTCTCCAAAACGTTTGAGGTCCTCAATATTTGCATTACGATTGCGTCCAAAACGGTGATCGTATCCTATAATTACTTTCTTTGCGTTAAGAGAATTTACAAGAATCTCTTCAACAAAAGTCTCTGCATGATACCTTGAGAAATCTAAGGTAAAAGGATGAATCACGAGGTGATCTAGACCTAGACCTTTCAATAGTTGCGCTCGCTCATCTATGGTGTTTATAAGCTTGAGCGAAGTGTCTTTTTGTAACACCATCCTAGGATGTGGAAAAAAGGTAAGTACACATGACTCCCAGTCATTTGCCCGCGCACTTTCGTTAAGCCTATTAATAATCTGGCGATGCCCTAAATGTACTCCGTCAAAGGTACCTATCGTAACGACAGTTCCTTTTTCTGAGTTAAATGTATGTGCGCTATTGTGAGTTTTCAAGATTATTTACCGTTGTACGCGTTCATTGTATTATTAATTCCTCCACTCACAAAAGAAGTGATTACCTCACAACTCATATCCAGTCGCTCTGGAAGGCTTGCTTGCTCCTCTGGCGTCCATTCTCCTAACACATAATCTACCTGACGTCCAGTTGAAAACGCATCACTTATGCCAAAACGAAATCTATTATATGCAGAAGTATTAAGTTGAGCTTGCGTGTCTTTTAATCCATTATGTCCTCCAGCAGAACCTTTTGTTTTCACTCTTATGGTTCCAAATTCCAAGTTCAAATCATCTGTAATCACAAGAAGATTTTCTACAGGAATTTTTTCTTGCTGCAACCAGTATCTTATAGCCTTACCACTTAAATTCATAAAGGTATTAGGCTTTAATAAGATAACGGTTTTGCCTTTTATTTTGGTACGCGCGATGTCACCTAGTTTTTCAGTTTCGAAAGTGGTTTCTTGCGCTTTCGCGAAAGCGTCTGCCACCTTAAATCCTATATTATGCCTAGTTTCTGTGTACTTAGGACCTATGTTTCCTAAACCAACGATGAGAAATTTTTTCATGGGGTCTATTACTTCCTCTTCTACCGTTACTCTACCAAATAGTCTACCGAAAAAAGAGCGCATCATTTGCTGTTTATTATCTTATAATTTACCGCTACTATCCATGGTGTCCCATAATAGCGAGCGTTTTACTATTGTATAAAAATAAAAAAAGCATCTCGAAGAACGAGATGCTTTTGTATTAAATATAACGGATTGATTACTCTGCTGCTGCAGCTGCATCATCTGTTTGAGAAGAAGGAACATCTCCAGCTTCAGTTTCTTCTTCATCATCGTCATCATCAAGGATTGCCGTACGTGAAGTTCTTACTTGACACACTACTGTATTATCAGGGTGCATAAGAGTTAAGTTTTCTTGTGGTAAAGCTCCTATGTATAATTTGCTTCCTATTTTTAAGCTAGTAATATCTGCAACTAGGTAATCTGGAAGATCTTTTGGAAGTGCTTTAACACGTAACACACGGTTAGTTTTACGTAAAACACCACCATTCATTACTCCACGAGAGTTACCTGTGAAGTGTACTGGGATATTCATAGTTACTTCTTTACCATCAAAAATCTGGTAGAAGTCTATGTGTAAAATACGATCAGTTACCGGGTGGAACTGGATATCTTGAAGTATCGCCTTTACGGTTACACCGTCTAATTCGATTTCTACTGTGTGCGCGTCTGGAGTGTATACCAATTCTTTGAACGCTAGTTCTGGTGCGCTAAAATGCAATGGCGTGTCCCCTCCGTATACAACGCAAGGTACCAGTCCAGCATTACGTAAGGCCTTTGTAGCTTTCTTGCCTACGCTTTCTCTTTTAGATCCGTGGATCGAAACTGATTTCATATTAAATAATTATAGTTAAAAAAATATTACATAATAAACTTCGAAGCAATACTCGTGTTACTATTAACACGGTGCATTACATCTGCAAAAAGTGGCGCACAGGTCAATACCCTTACTTTTCCACTTTTGTGTTCCTTAGGAATTGAATCTGTCACGATTAATTCTGCCAGTTTACTGTTTTCTATTTTATCATAAGCGTTACCACTTAAAATAGCGTGGGTACAGATCGCTCGTACACTAAGCGCACCCTTTTCTATCATCAAATCTGCTGCCTTTGTTAAGGTTCCAGCAGTATCTACCATATCATCTACAAGCACTACGTGCTGCCCTTTTACCTCACCTATGAGTTCCATGTGTGAGATTACATTTGCTTTTGCACGTTGCTTGAAGCATATAACTACATCACTCTCCATCGCCTTGCTATATGCATAAGCTCTCTTACTACCTCCCATATCTGGAGAAGCAATCGTAAGATTTTCTAATCCTAAACCTTTTAAATAAGGCAAGAATATAGTAGACGCAAATAAATGATCTACCGGCTTCTCAAAGAAACCTTGTATTTGATCTGCGTGTAAATCCATCGTGATAATACGAGTAGCACCAGCTGTTTCCAGTAGGTTTGCCATAAGCTTTGCAGCTATAGGCACTCTAGGTTTATCCTTACGGTCTTGTCTCGCCCATCCAAAATAAGGTATCACTGCCGTTATGTGTCTTGCACTAGCACGCTTTGCAGCATCTAGCATCAATAACATTTCCATCATATTATCTGATGATGGCATTGTGCTTCCTATTATAAATACACGTGATCCACGTACAGATTCTTCAAAAGAAGGTTGAAATTCTCCATCACTATATGTCGATGTTATGACGTTACCCAGCGGCTGCCCAAAGGCTTTTGCAATTTTTTCGGCCAGTGGTTTGCTGTTTTGACAAGCAAATATCTTCGGTTGCGGTACGGTAGCGGTCATCAGTTGTGACAGTTAAATGGTTTAATTACAATTCTTTTCCCTCTAAGGAGGTGCAAAAATAGGAATTAAAAATGAGTAGAGCAGTACAATAAATGATGTTTTATACGCTGTATTTTAATTAATTCTTTAATTTTGCACTTCCAAAAAGCCTAGGTGGCGGAATTGGTAGACGCGCTCGACTCAAACTCGAGTTTCTTTGAAGTGTGGGTTCGATTCCCATCCTAGGTACAAAAGCCTCAATCTGTAACGATTGAGGCTTTTTTTATTCCATATCTCGTAGCTGTATAGAAAGCGCCTTTGTAGAAAGTTGTACTTCTATTAATGAAAGCACAAGCGACAGAATTAATGCAAATAGACTAATCCCAAAGACAATCTTTGCATAAAAAGCCTCTTCTATATAAATTAAGAACATCGTAATTACCGCGAGTAGAAAGCTCACAATCGCTACTGCTTGCATGTTTTTTATTATTGTAAGGCGTTTTCTTAACTTTTTAACCTGTAGTCCTACTCCTTCTGAGTGCGTTTCTTGATAAGAAGCATGTAAACTACGTATCAAACCTGCAATTGCAAGATAACGGGCATTATAAGCTAGCATCGTAAGTGATATTGCCGGAAATAGCAATGCGGGAATACTTAAGGATAGGTTCATCTTTTTTCTTTTTCTCAAAGCTACATCATCACTCTTACATTTATAATAATGAAGTTATAAATCCTCCACAGTATCATGTTGTTAATTTTTCATACCCTTAACATTCTCTCACAAACAATGGTTAATTAAAAATCGATAGGCTAAGACTAGCGCTATATTTATACTCAGTAAGCAACTATATCAGCTTACCGAAGCTAACTAAACCATCGATATTATGAAGACCATACTTATATTATTCAGCACTGTTTTATTAGGAATGAGCCCTTTTAAGACAACAGAGAATTCTAAAGAAGCATTTACAGAGCATCTCACATTTGACGCTTACGAGGGAGGATATTTCTTCTTTACTGATGGCGACAATGAGCCTAGAATTTTAGAAATTGATGCTACTACAAGTATTAATGGTAAGCTACTTACAAAGAATGATAATGTAGGTCTAGAATATTTAGTTCACTATAAAACCGTAGACAAATCTAAAGACAGCTCAAGTGATGGAATCATACTCCATTTAGAAGTAATCGAATAATAATTGATCTTAAAATTCATAAAAGCCTCTTGCAATAAAGAGGCTTTTTTATGCCCTAAAGTTTTCCTAAAACCCTAATGTAAAGGTATGTCGACCCGTATCTTTAAGATGAAAAAGAAAAAAACTTGAAAAAACCACTTCTAGAATTTACAGATAAGGGCATCTACTGCCCGCCCGCAAAGGTCTATCTAGACCCGTGGAAACCTGTAGATAAAGCCCTCATCACGCACGGCCACGCAGACCATAGCCGGTGGGGACATAAACAGTACATCACACACGAGAGCAATGTGCCTATCATTTCTCATAGATTGGGAGATATCAATGTTTCTGGGGTACGCTTTCGCGAAAGCGTAAACATCAACAATGTAAAATTCACCTTTCACCCAGCTGGTCACATTCCTGGATCTAGTCAGATACGTGTAGAACACAAGGGCGAAGTGTGGGTGTTTACAGGTGATTATAAGACTGAAATTGATGGCGTTTCTGAGCCCTACGAACCCGTAAAATGTGACACTTTCATCACCGAATGTACCTTCGGACTCCCAGCCTTCAAGTGGACTCCACAAGCCGAAGTAATGCACGACATAAACACCTGGTGGGCACAAAATAAAGCCGAAGGGAAATGCTCTGTACTTTTTGCCTACAGCTTAGGTAAAGCGCAACGGCTGCTCAAACATCTTGACCCGAGCATCGGCAAGATACTTACACACGGCGCTATAGAAAAAATGACAGAGATCCTGCGCCCTATGATTGATATGCCTGCTACAGAACTCATTACTAGAGATACTAAAAAAGAAGATTTTAAAGGAAGTATTGTCCTTGCACCACCAGCAACTCACGGCAGTACGTGGATACGCAAGATGGTACCGTATGTAACTGCAAGCGCAAGCGGCTGGATGGCTTTTAGAGGAGCGCGAAGACGCAGAGCTATTGACAAAGGATTTGTAATGAGCGATCATTGCGATTGGCCTAGCTTACTAGAAAGTATAGAAGCTACAGGTGCAGAAAAAATCATTTGTACTCACGGATACACAGATATATTTTCCAAATACCTACGCAGTATAGGGTATGATGCGCGCACAGAAGAAACGCAATATGAAGGCGAACTAGCAGAAGGAGATGCAAAAAAAGAGGAGGAGGAAACTAGCGTATGAAATTATTTGCAGCACTCATAAAGACACTCGATTCCACAAATAAGACTAACGAGAAGGTCAAGGCACTTGCGCATTACTTCAGAGAAGCGCCAGATGAAGATAAGGTGTGGACGATTGCCATCTTATCGCACCGTCGCCCTCCACGACCTGTAAACACAACCTTACTTAGGGAATGGGCGAGCGAACTATCTAACATTCCATTATGGCTTTTTGAAGAAAGTTATCACATCGTGGGTGACCTAGCAGAAACGATTGCACTTGTGGTTCCAGCGGCAACAGCATCTTCAGAGAAGTCGCTTACTCAGTTTCTGGAAGAGATGATTTCGCTTAAGCGAAAAACGGATGAAGAGAAAAAGGAATACCTCTTTGATAACTGGGCAAATCTCAACTATTATGAACGTTTTGTATTTACAAAGCTTATTACCGGAGGATTTAGAATAGGCGTGAGTCAAAAGTTAATGACACGTGCATTATCACAAGCAACAGATATAGAAGAAGACGTGCTTGCTTATAAATTAATGGGCGACTGGAAACCGCAGACGGTCACCTTTCACGACTTGGTTATCGAAGAAGATGCAAGTCAAGAGTTTTCTAGACCGTATCCATTTTATCTTGCCTATGCAGTTGAGGACGAACCTTCTGTTCTAGGGAATGTATCAGACTTTCTGGCCGAACATAAATGGGACGGTATACGCTCACAAACCATCTTTCGTAATGGGGAGATTTTTATCTGGAGTCGCGGTGAAGAGCTAGTGACAGATAAGTACCCAGAACTAGAGATTCTCAAAGAACACATACCAGACGGAACGGTCATAGATGGTGAGTTACTGCCTTTTTATGATGGGCAGATTGGCACATTTAACGACTTACAAGCGCGTATAGGACGTAAGACGGTGAGCAAGAAAATGCTCAAAGAAGTGCCTGTGATTATCAAGGCTTATGACATTTTAGAATGGGAAGGAAAAGACTTGCGTGAGATCGCTTTCGCGAAAAGGAGAACAATACTCGAATCGTTATATCGCAATATCACAGATAAAGTTCTGCCTATAGGCATTTCTGAAACAATGGAGTTTGATAGTTGGGAAGCAATGGCACAAGAAAGAGACCGTAGTAGAGAGATGCGCTCTGAAGGATTAATGATTAAGCGCAAAGACAGCCCCTATCGCGTAGGTAGAAAAAAAGGCGACTGGTGGAAATGGAAAGTAGATCCGCTCACCATTGATGCTGTGCTCACCTATGCAATGCGTGGTCACGGTAGACGAAGTAATTTATTTACAGATTACACCTTTGGGTTATGGAATGAAGATAAAACCGAGCTCGTTACTTTTGCAAAAGCTTACTCAGGACTAACAGATGCCGAGTTTAGAAAAGTAGATAACTGGATTAAAAAAAACACGTTAGAACGTTTTGGCCCAGTGAGATCTGTAACTCCGCATCACGTGTTTGAAATTGCCTTTGAAGGTATAGCGTTATCCAAAAGACACAAAAGTGGTATAGCCACGCGCTTCCCAAGAATGCTGCGCTGGCGACACGACAAGAAGATAGAAGATGCAAATACACTAGAGGATTTGAAAGGGATGATTCCGAGCAACGAGGCCGAAGGGCAAGTTGTGAAGGAATCTCTTCCGTCCACAAAATAATTGTGCTAGAAAGCAACATATAAATCTCCGCATAAGAGTAAGAACATTTGCAATATCAACTTCATTAAGATACCATATTACACTTATATACTAACTAATAAGAATAAAACTGTTCTTTATGTAGGAGCGACTCGCAATCTTAAAATACGAATGGCTCAACATAAGACTAAATATTACCCCAAGTCTTTTAGCGCGCAATACAATTGCTACAACTTGATGTACTACGAATTATTTGAAATGCATAATGAAGCTCTCGCAAGAGAAAAGCAGTTGAAATCTGGAAATAGAAAACGGAAAATTTCATTAATCGAAAGTAAAAATCCTGATTGGTTAGATTTGGCAAGTTCCTACGCTTCGCTTGGGAATGATGATTATTTAATAAAAGAAATATGGTAATAGGTGTATTTGGTTTGGTGGTTATTGAATCGCAACAGATTACTTCGCTACACTCGTAATTATGAATAATAAGCAACTACTAGATATCGCAAATAACTGGTTCCAGTCGCAAGACTGGAAACCTTTTCCGTTTCAAAAACAAACGTGGAAGGCGTTTCTTGCGGGTAAAAATGGATTGCTTAATGCGCCTACGGGGAGTGGTAAGACGTATGCACTTTGGTTTCCGGTGGTTCTTAATTACATCAAACGAAACCCTGATTACAAGACCAAACATAAAAAAGGATTAAAGGCCATTTGGATCACTCCGCTGCGCTCGCTTTCTAATGAGATTGAGCTTTCGGCTTCTCGTATTACACAAGATCTCGGCACACAGATGACGGTAGGAATACGCAATGGCGATACTTCTCAGTCTGAACGTGCCAAGCAAAAACGTTCTATGCCAGACTTGCTCATCACCACGCCCGAGAGCTTGATGCTTTTGATTGCTTCCAAAGGGTATGAGAAAGTTTTTAAAGACTGCTCTGCCGTAATAGTTGATGAATGGCACGAACTTCTAGGGACTAAGCGCGGTGTACAGATGGAACTCGCCTTGAGCCGATTGAAAACTGTCGCTTCAGATATGCGTATTTGGGGAATTTCGGCTACTATTGGCAATCTAGAGCAAGCTCGAGAAGTATTGCTGGGTTATGAAAGTGACGCTTTTCGCGAAAGCGTAATTATCAAAGCAAACATCAACAAAAAAATTACTGTCAAGTCTATAATTCCAGACGAGATGGAAACCTTTCCTTGGCGTGGTCATTTGGGATTGCATTTGCTGGAATACGTAGTACCCATTATCAACAACAGCAAGACGACCTTACTGTTTACGAACACACGCAGCCAGTGTGAAATCTGGTTTC
Organism: Dokdonia sp. Asnod1-B02; assembly: GCF_045063955.1. NCBI lineage: Bacteria > Pseudomonadati > Bacteroidota > Flavobacteriia > Flavobacteriales > Flavobacteriaceae > Dokdonia > Dokdonia sp. Asnod1-B02. Next base: position 243,695 of record NZ_JBEFNW010000002.1, read on the forward strand.
AGCGTATTCTTGCGGCACATCCTGAGTATGCTGGAGAGATTGCAATGCACCACGGGAGTATCAATAAAGAGACGCGTACCTGGGTTGAGGGCGCTATTCGGAATGGCTCTCTCAAGGCGGTAGTTTGTACTTCTAGCCTTGATCTCGGAGTAGACTTTGCGCCTGTTGAAACCATCATCCAAATAGGCGGCCCGAAAGGTGTCGCTCGCTTTTTACAACGTGCTGGGCGATCTGGTCACAGCCCTGGCAAGGAGAGTGTGATTTACTTTTTGCCTACACACGCCATAGAGCTAGTAGAAGCCTCTGCGTTGCAGCGCGCCGTTAAGGAAAGCACGGTGGAAGATAGAATTCCGTATCTCAATAGTTTTGACGTACTGATTCAATATCTCGTGACGCTAGCCGTGTCTGACGGATTTTTACCCGAAGATATCTGGCCAGAGATACAGACTACGTTTTGCTTTCAGGCAATGACAAAAGAGCAATGGGAATGGTGCCTTAATTTTATGACGATGGGTGCGCAATCTCTACAAGCTTATGATGAGTATAAGAAGGTGGAGATTCTTGAGGACGGCAGATTTAAAGTGAATTCTCGTATGGTGGCAATGCGCCATCGCCTACAAATAGGCACTATTGTGAGCGATGCAAATCTTGTAGTCAAATATCAAAAAGGTGGTTACATAGGCACTATTGAGGAGTTTTTCATCAGTAAATTAACGCGTGGTGATGTGTTTACTTTTGCTGGTCGCAACCTAGAATTTATCCGTATCAAAAATATGGAGGTGCACGTGCGTAACAGCTCAAAGAAAACTAACAAAGTCCCCTCGTGGATGGGCGGCCGACTTACCTTGAGCAGCCAAATGTCCCAACTACTACGGGAGGAACTTTATACTGGGAATTCGCTTTCGCGAAAGCGGTCTCTAGAGATTAATGCGCTAGAGCATATTTTTAGACAGCAAAAGGTAGAGAGCATCATCCCGAGTGATGAGCAACTGCTCATTGAGACTTTTAAAACACGCGATGGCTACCATCACGTTTTTTACCCTTTTGAAGGTCGTTTTGTGCACGAGGCAATGGGAAGTTTACTTGGGTATCGCCTGAGCCTGCTAGACCCTATCACCTTCTCCCTCGCCTTTAATGACTACGGTTTTGAGCTACTTTCAGACCAACCTATAGACATACAGCAGTTACTAGATAACGACTTATTTACGACGGCATATATGCACGACGACTTGCAAAACAGTCTTAATGCTACGGAGATGGCCAGACGAAAATTTAGAGATATTGCGGTAATCTCTGGGCTTGTTTTTACTGGCTTCCCAAACAAGCAAATCAAACAGAAACACCTACAAAGTAGTAGTCAGCTGTTTTTTGATGTGTTCCGAGATTATGAGGCAGAGAACTTACTGTTTCAACAAGCATTTACAGAGACTTTTGAGCATCAACTAGAAGAAGGTCGATTGCAGCAAGCGCTTGAGCGTATAGAGACGCAAGAAATTGTCTGGATGGATTGCGAGCAACCTACGCCATTATCTTTCCCTATTATTACAGACCGCTTACGCGAAAAATTGAGCAGCGAAAAACTAGCCGATAGAATCAAAAAAATGACTGCGAAGTTGATGCGGAAAAAGAAATAATTGCTTTACGAAAGATTGCACTAAAAGTAAATATCTTGTGCCGTTCTAAAGGTATTTGCGTGCGCGTCAATTATCACTTTTATATCTGGAGAATAGCCGCCGCCCATACTACATTGTACAGGGATTTTTAAATCATAACAGGTTTGTAACACAAACCGATCGCGCTCTTTACAACCTTCTATGCTACATCCCAATTTACCCAATTTGTCACTCGCTAAAATATCGACTCCGCACAGATAGAAGATAAAATCTGGTTGTTGTTCTTTAATGAGATTAGGCAATGTTTTTTTAAGAATAGTGAGGTACTCCACATCACCTGTATCGGTCTCTAGTGCAATATCGAGATCTGAGATTTCTTTTCTAAAAGGATAGTTTGCCTTACCGTGCATAGAAAACGTAAACACCGAATCGTCACCCGTAAAAATCTCTGCCGTTCCATTACCTTGATGAACATCGAGGTCTACAATGAGAATTTTTTTTGCAAGCTCGTTTGCTTGTAAATATCGCACAGCAATTGCTTGATCGTTGAGAAGGCAAAATGCCTCTCCGTGATCTGTATAAGCGTGGTGCGTACCTCCAGCAATATTCATCGCAATACCATTTTCAAGCGCGTAGTGACACCCATCAATGGTTCCTTGAGTGATGATTAATTCACGATCTACAAGTTCTTGTGAGAGCGGAAAACCGGTTTTTCGCTGTACTCTTGGGTCAATAGTAAGTGCTTTAAGACTCTCTACATATTCTGTAGTATGACATCGTAAAATATGCTCGTGAGCTACCTGTGTAGGGACAAAAAAGTTATCTGCATCACACGTACCTTCATATACTAACTGCTTAGGAAGCAAATCATACTTCTCCATAGGGAAGCGATGCCCCTCCGGCAATGGGTGTTTGTAAATGGGATGGAATGCGATTTTGAGCATTAAGTATATTATGGTGAGTATACAAATATACAATCACTCGTCATTTCGAGCTTGTCGAGAAATCGCATAAGAGTGAGCATATAAAAAAAGAAAGTGAGGAGCTACTCGTGTGATCTCTCCTATCGTCGAGATGACAATCCCTCGTCATTTCGAGCTTGCCGAGAGATCTCATAGGAGTGAGAACATAAAAAAAAGAAAGTGAGGAGCTACTCGTGTGATCTCTCCTATTGTCGAGATGACAATCACTCGTCATTTCGAGCTTGCCGAGAAATCGCATAAGAGTGAGTGTTAAAAAAAAATGAGGAGCTACTCGTGTGATCTCTCCTATTGTCGAGATGACAATCACTCGTCATTTCGAGCCTGTCGAGAAATCTCATAGGAGTAAGCGCATAAAAATTTAGTCGTGTGACCTCTCGACCCGCTCGAGGTGACAAGAATGCTTTCTTACAAATACGCTATATTTATGATTTACAATCTATTATGTTTACCAATTACTATATCTACATAACTACAAACCAATACCGAACGACTGTATATATAGGCGTAACAAACAATATTCAAAGAAGGATTAGTCAGCATTATTTTGACTCTCAAAATGAGAAAAAATCATTTGCAGGTAAGTACAATTGTTATGAACTCGTCTATTATGAGGGTTTCCAATATGCAACAGATGCTATTGCTAGAGAGAAACAATTAAAAAGGTGGAGTAGAAAAAAGAAAAACCAGCTTATAGAAACTGTTAATCCTACCTGGGAAAGCTTAAACAGTGAAGTGTTTTAAAGAGTAAATTCTTAGTTTCTCGTGTGATCTCTCCTAACGTCGAGATGACAATCCCTCGTCATTTACAGACTGTCGAGAAATCTCATAGGAGTAAGTGCGTATCTGAGCAACTCGTGCGACCTCTCGACAAAATCGAGGTGACTGCGGCTACAACACAAACAATCAAGTTTTCTGGAAGTTGTGCTCTTGAGCTACTTTCTTGATCTCCCCTTACGTCGAGATGACAATCCCTCGTCATTTCGAGCTTGTCGAGAAATCACATAGGAGTCAGCGCTCAAAAAAACAAAATGACTAGCTACTTGTGAGACCTCTCGACACGCTCGAGGTGACAAAATTTTTACTTCTCCAACTTCAATTGTATCCTCTTTCTTGCGATATCAACTTCCAGTACTTTTACAATCACCTGCTGTTGTAAACTTACGTGTGCGCTTACATCACTCACAAAACCATCTGCAAGGTTTGAGATGTGTATGAGGCAGCTTTCTTTAATACCTATGTCTACAAAGGCTCCAAAAGCGGTTACATTATTTACAATCCCTGGTAGCAATTGACCTGGCTGTACATCTTCTATGGTGCGTATATTTTGATTAAAAGTAAACACCTTTGCTTTTTCTCTAATGTCTAGCCCAGGCTTTTCTAGTTCGCTTATAATATCAGTGAGTGTAGGAAGTCCTACCTCATCGGTTACATATTTTTGAAGGTCTATCGATTTAAGAAGGCTTGTATTTCCTATCATTTCGGCGACAGAGACTTTTTGGTCTTTGGCGATACTTGCAACGAGCTTATACCTTTCTGGATGTACAGACGAGTTATCTAGCGGATTTTCGGCACCTGTGATTCTTAAGAAACCTGCGGCTTGTACAAATGCTTTACCTCCCAGACGTGGTACCTTTTTAATCTCTTGACGTGTTTTAAAGGGTCCTTCGCTTTCGCGAAAGCGTACTACGCCCTCGGCCAGTTTTGGTCCAATACCTGATACATAGCTCAATAGCGGAGCACTTGCAGTATTTATATTGACACCCACGGCATTTACACAGTTTTCTACCGTTTGATCCAATGATTTCTGAAGTGCGGTTTGATCCACATCATGTTGATACTGGCCTACACCAATTGACTTTGCATCTATCTTCACAAGCTCTGCCAGCGGGTCTTGCAACCTACGACCTATAGAAACTGCACCACGAACTGTCACATCATAATTAGGGAACTCATCACGGGCAATCTTACTCGCACTGTAGATGGATGCACCTGCCTCGCTCACCACAAAAACCTCCATCGCATTCTTAAAGTGAATGCGTTTTACGAGTCTTTCGGTCTCGCGGGAAGCCGTACCATTACCTATGGCGATTGCTTCAATTTTATAAGCATCTGTAAGACTAGAAATCTTCTTTATAGCGCCTGTATCATCGTTTTTTGGTGCGTGTGGATAGATAGTTTCATTATGTAACAACTGTCCCTGTGCATCAAGGCACACCAGTTTACAACCCGTTCTAAAACCTGGGTCTAGTGCAAGAATACGTTTCTCTCCTAGAGGCGAACCAAGGAGTAACTGCTTTAAGTTTTTTGCAAAAACTTGAATAGCAGTTTCATCTGCAGTTTTCTTTGCTTCAGATAGCGTTTCATTTGAAAGTGCAGGAAATAGTAGTCGCTTGTAAGCGTCTTTTATAGCAAGCTCAATCTGTGCAGCGCTATCTCCACGAGAGCGTATGAGTTTGCGTTCTATTTTGTCAAGCGCGCGGTCATCGTCAATGACAACTTTCACACGAATGTAACCTTCATTTTCGGCTCTTAAAATAGCGAGGAGCCTATGCGAAGGACAGCGGCTTAATGACTCAGACCAATCAAAATAATCACGGAATTTCTGCGCTTTTTCCTCATCTGCCATTTTTTTTACCACCTTCGTCTCTATGGTGGCAAAACGCTTTAACTGCTCACGGATGTTATCGCGTATATCTATGCGCTCATTAATCCACTCAGCTATAATGTGACGTGCTCCTTCTAGCGCACTTTGTGCATCCGGAACCTCCTTATTAGTATATCGATGCGCTAGCCCTTCTGGATCTTGCGCATTTTGAGACATAATGATTTTGGCAAGTGGTTCTAGTCCGTTTACACGTGCTGTCTCGGCTTTCGTTTTACGCTTTTTCTTGTACGGTAAATACAAGTCTTCTAGCGTAGTAAGATCTTGCGTTTTTTCAATCTTATCTTTGAGTTCGCTGGTAAGAACGTCTTGCTCTTCTAGCGATTTAAGAATTGATTTTTTACTTTTTTCTAGGGCTTCAAACTGCTCTTTAAGCTCGATAATCTTTCCAATCTCTACCTCGTCTAGTCCACCCGTCGCTTCCTTGCGGTAGCGCGCTATAAATGGAAGTGTGCAGTCTTCGTTGAGGAGATCTAGTGTGTTTTTTACACCTTTTTCTGATAAGCCTGAGCTTTTGATTACGTATTGTAAAACCTCCACACGCTTAACTTATCATATTCCCATTACTCACCCCATCCGTATCAGGGTTTACAAACACCAACTTACCAGAGGCATCCTCCGTCATTAAGATCATTCCTTCACTCTCTACACCGCGTAGTGCTCTAGGAGCTAGGTTTACAAGTACCGTTACTTGTTTCCCTATTACTTCTTCTGGAGTAAAGCTCTCTGCGATACCAGAAACGATAGTACGCACATCTATACCTGTATCTACTTTTAAGATGAGGAGTTTCTTCGTTTTCTTCATCTTTTCTGCTTCAATGATGGTACCTACTCGCATATCGAGTTTTGTAAAATCGTCAAAGTTTATAAGTTCTTTTTGTGGCTCTACTACCGCATTTTCGGCAGCGGCTTCTGCTTCATTTGCAGCTTTACTTGCTTCTAGTTTATCTAGTTGAATCTGAATTTGGCTGTCTTCTATTTTTGAGAAGAGCAATTGAGATTCATTAATTGTATGTCCAGCTGATAGTAACACTTCTTTAGATGATATATCACTCCATTGCAATGCGTTCTGAGCCTCACTCGCAGGTAGACTAAGAATGTTTTTAAGCTTTACACTTGTATGTGGTAATAATGGTTCGCTTAACACAGCAAGTGCTGTTGCAATCTGCAATGCAACATACATCACTGTTTTAGTGCGTTCTTCGTCTGTTTTAATAGTCTTCCACGGCTCTTCGTCTGCTAGGTATTTGTTTCCTAGACGAGCGAGGTTCATGAATTCTGTTTGGCTTTCGCGAAAGCGGTATTTTTCAATACTACTACCTATCACCGCTGGATATGCTTTTATAGCATCTAGCACTTCTTTATCTAGCTCATTAAAAGCTCCAGGCGTAGGCACAACACCTCCATAATACTTATGTGTAAGCACCGTCACGCGGTTAATTAAATTACCAAAAATCGCCACGAGTTCGCTATTATTTCTAGTTTGAAAATCCTTCCAAGTAAAATCATTATCCTTAGATTCTGGTGCATTTGCGGTAAGTACATAACGCAACACATCTTGCTGATCTGGAAATTCTTCCAGATACTCATGTAACCATACTGCCCAGTTTTTTGACGTAGAAAGCTTGCGGCCTTCTAGGTTTAAAAACTCGTTTGCAGGTACGTTATCTGGCAAGATATACTCACCATGTCCCTTTAACATTGCAGGAAAAATCAAACAGTGAAAAACGATATTATCCTTCCCAATGAAGTGAAGTAATTTTGTGTTTTCATCTTTCCAATAAGGTTCCCAATCCTTTCCTTCACGTGCTGCCCACTCCTTTGTAGAAGAAATATAGCCAATAGGCGCATCAAACCAAACGTACAATACCTTGCCCTCTGCTCCTTCTACTGGCACAGGGATTCCCCAGTCCAGATCACGAGTTACGGCACGAGGACGTAGTCCATCATCTATCCATGATTTACACTGCCCGTATACATTAGTTTTCCAGTCTTTTTTATGTCCTTTTATGATCCACTCCTTAAAGAAGTCATTGTATTGATCTAGTGGTAAAAACCAGTGTTTTGTTTCCTTAAGTGTAGGTACAGCTCCCGTAATCGCACTCTTAGGATTAATTAAATCTGTTGCGTTGTGCGACGTACCACAACTCTCACACTGATCTCCATAAGCTTCTTCAAAGCCACACTTAGGGCAAGTTCCCGTCACAAAACGGTCTGCAAGAAACTGGTTTGCCTCTGCATCATACAACTGCTCGTTAGTTTCTTCTATAAACTTACCTTGATCGTACATGTTTTTAAAAAACTCAGACGCTGTGTCATGGTGAATTTTTGCAGAGGTACGTGAGTAGTTGTCAAAAGTGATCCCAAAATCTTCAAAAGATTTTTTGATAATCGCATTGTATTTATCTACTACATCTTGCGGAGTTACCCCTTCCTTTTTTGCCTTAATTGTAATAGGCACTCCATGCTCATCACTACCACATATAAAAGCAACATCTGCTCCCTGCATACGCTGGTAACGCGCATAAATATCTGCCGGAACATACACTCCTGCAAGGTGGCCTATGTGTATAGGTCCGTTAGTATACGGCAGTGCCGCTGTAATTGTATATCGTTGTGGATTCTGAGACATATTGTGTTCTTTAAGAAGCGACAAAAATAAAGAAAAACAAGCAAGGAGTATCTATAAAGTAATCTAGCTTTAACTCGGTATTGTTATGCTAGGAGCGCTGCAGTAGTTGTAATAAGCAGCTGCCTCTTCCCGCTATTCATTACAATTCCTCACCTTGCTATCGCTAGGTTGCGGGATTTTCATTGCTATCGGGGCTATGGAGCATGGTTTAGGAGTTATAAGCACCTCTCAAATCACCTAGTTTTAAAATAATAAGTAATTAACCTTTTCACCAAATTACCAGTTGGTTTAAAATCCAAACTGCCGTTAAGTTAGTATATTGAGGTGTGAAAAATACACTAATGATTACACCTCCTTATCTTGTACAAGGCGACAAAGTCGCAATCGTTGCTACGGCTCGTAAAATTTCTAAAGAAGAACTCAAAGACGGCATTGCTTTGCTTAAAAGCTGGGGCTTAGTTCCCGTGTTAGGCAACACCATTGGACTAGAAGATAATCAGTATGCTGGGACAGATTTTCAGAGAGCACAAGACTTTCAGCAAATGCTGGATAATACGGAGATTAAAGCTATCTGGTGTGCTCGTGGCGGCTACGGGACGGTGCGCATAGTAGATGATCTAGATTTTTACAAGTTTGTCAAATATCCTAAATGGATAGTTGGCTACTCTGACGTGACTGTTTTACATAGCCACATTCACAAAATCGGGTTCAAAACGATACATGCGACCATGCCTGTATCTCTTGATGACAATACCGCTTTCGCGAAAGCGTCATTAAAACAATCCCTTTTTGGCGAGCAACCTAACTTTGATTACAACACCACAAATAAGCTTAACAGACTAGGCACTGCAAAAGGGACGCTCGTAGGCGGAAACCTGTCTATTCTTTACAGCCTTTGCGGAAGCAACTCTGATCTTGATACGACTGATAAAATATTATTTATAGAAGACCTCGATGAGTACCTCTATCATATAGATAGAATGATTGTCAACCTAAAACGCAACGGGATGCTGGATCACTGTGTCGGCATGGTGGTGGGCGGCATGACTAAGATGCACGATAACAGAATCCCTTTCGGTAAAACGGCACAAGAGATTGTGCTAGATGCTGTAAAAGAATGTGACTTTCCGGTAGCTTTTGATTTTCCTGCGGGACATGTAGATAATAATAACGCATTGAAGTTGGGGAGCGAAATAACCTTAGAGGTAACTAAAACAAACGCAACAATTTCTTATGAAAATTAAAGTCACCTTAATACAAGATAGCCCTGTTTTCTTTGATAAAGAAGCGACCCTTCAAAAAGTAGAAACCCTCACAAAAAAACACGCCGCACAAGGAAGTGAGCTCATCGTTTTTCCAGAATCCTTTGTTCCTGGATATCCACGTGGATTCATGTTTGGCACTAAGGTAGGAAGCCGCACAGAGGAAGGAAGAGCGACATTTGCCACCTATTACGAAAATAGTTTTGACGCAGAAAGTGAGGACTTAACCAGAATAGAAACGCTGGCAAAAGAAAATAACATCTACATTGTTCTTGGTGTTACGGAGCGCAAAGCCATCAACGGGACGTTATATTGCAGTATGCTTTATGTCTCTCCTAAAGTAGGTTTACTAGGTATACACCGTAAAATAAAACCTACTGGTTTTGAACGCATCATATGGGGAGAAGCCGGAGGAGAAGGTCTCGTTACTTTTCATACAGATATAGGGAAGCTAGGCGGTCTTATCTGTTGGGAAAACTACATGCCAGAAGCTAGAATGGCTATGTACAATAAAGGGGTCGAAATTTACATTGCGCCCACAGCAGATGCTAGAGATAGCTGGACTTCTACCATGCAACATATTGCGCTAGAAGGAAGATGTTTTGTACTAGGATGTAATCAGTTTTTTACAAAATCTATGTATTCTAAGGAACATCAATTACTGGCCGTAGACGAACCTGAAATGATGTCTCGAGGAGGTAGTGTGATTGTGAGTCCTAGCGGTAAGATTATAGCAGGACCTTTGTTTGATAAAGCTGGTTCCTTAACTGCAGAGATTGATTTACAAGAAATCACTCGTAGTAAATTAGATTTTGATGTGATAGGTCACTATGCCCGCCCTGATATTTTTAAATTTAATGTGGTTGACCAACCTCAAATGAAAAAGGAAGAATGACCCCAAAAGAACTAGGCGAATACGGAGAAGAACTAGCAACCCTGCATTTAATAAAGCAGGGTTACACCATTCTTGAACGCAATTGGTTTTTTGGCAAATTAGAGGTTGATATTATCTGCCAGAAGGAAGAAGGCGTCCTCGTTGTAGTAGAAGTAAAAGCCCGTAACTCAGATTATTTTGGCGATCCGCAGAGTTTTGTAAGTCCTGGAAAACAGAAAACAATCGTTAAAGTAGCAAATGAGTATGTACTAGAAAATGATTTAGATGTAGAAGTACGTTTTGATATTATCGCAGTACTCAAAAACTCAAAGCAAGAACGCCTTGAGCATTTTGAGGATGCGTTTTACTTTTTTTAAAATGATAGTTCTTATTAACCTACTTGCTTTTTTATTGTCTCATACACTTTTAGTATAAGTGCGACATTTATAGCTTGTGCCAGTATACTTGCCGGTCCTGCTACAATAGCAAGAAATATTGTCAGCATCATAAAACCGAGTACCATTTGTATAATACCAGATGTTTGTGGCAACTGCCCTAGGCCTTTAAGCTTAAACAAGCTATACCCAAAAAAAATTGACATCACACCAAAAAACACTACGTACATAATACCGTAAGCCTTCATAGGCATGACAACATAATTCATGTCAATAAGGGCATATCCTGCAAGAATTGCATTTATGATAATAAATAGCGTGGCAATTATTTTTAAAAAAGTATTCTTAAATAAGTTTCCAATAAGTATGAAAGTGCGCATAAATACTGAAAAGAAAACAATAGAAAGTAACCCAAGTATAATAGTAAAAACTTTCCCGAAATAATAAGTTTGTTGAGTGACTAGATAAATGTCGTCAATAGATTCAAAAACAAAAACGATCATACTTAAGATTCCTGCAATCCATCCAATATGTAATTGTGTGAATAGAAATGACACATCTTTTGTCTGATCTATCTCAAAAAGCATCACCTCTTTGACCTTGGTCTCAAAGACCGTATCTTCTCGTAAATCATCTAGATCTCTATCTAGTGCAGAGAGGATTGTTTTAATCGTGTAAATACGTGGCATTGATTCTCCAGCTTCTATGCGTTGTATTGTGCGCACAGAGATATTACACTGTTCCACAAGTTCTTCTTGTGTTAATCCTTTCTGCTTGCGCAGTTCTAAAATCTTTTGTCCTAATTCTGGTTGTTTCATCATAAATGTTTTGCCTTGCAATGATGCGCATCAAATGTACAAGAAGTTCTACACTACAATAGTATGGCTCGTTTATGATTTGTTTCATTTTTTGAGCAGTATTTAACCCGACATTTGCATGTCACTTCAGTAAATACAACGTTTTGCACGTTTTACGCTTTCGCGAAAGCGTACCCTTTAATACGTATCTAACCATCCAAAATGCTTCTCATTAAGCGCTGTTTTATGCTCCTCGAGGTAACTCACAAAGGCTTGTGCGGTGGGAGAAAGCTGCTTGCTTTTTTGCCAGATGAGATTCCAGTGTGTGGTAATAGGCAATCCTTTGCTCGGGATGATTTGAGCATCACCGCTCGTAAGTGCATTTTTAAGCCCTACTAACGGGAGTATAGAAATACCTATTCCAGAAATGACAGCTTGCTTTACCGCTTCATTTGAGGTGAGTTCTATTTTTTTACGGGTGGGAAGTTGTCTGTCTGCAATATAATTTTCCATAGCTGCCCGTGTTGCAGATCCTTTTTCTCTATACACCACAGGTAATTTATCAAAGTCTTTTTTTGATATGGCCTTACCAGAATAAGTATGCTGCCTGCCTCCTACTAAGAATAATTTATTGGGCATGAGCGCGACAGTTTCTATAGCGATATGATCTGGAACTACAGATACCAGTGCAAAATCTGTTTCATTTTTCTCAAGATGGCGCACCACGCGAGTCTTATTTGTCACATCCATTTCTAAATCTACACCAGGATGCATATTCATAAAATCTGCGATGTAATAGGGCATTAAATATTTACCCGTGGAGACGATGGATATCTTTAATTTACCCGACAGCTGACCCTGATAAGCCATCGTTTTGTAATTAATTGCATCCACTTCGGCTATTATTTTACGTGCTGCAGCTGCAATTTCTTCGCCAAAATCTGTTACAAATAATTGTCTCCCCACGACCTCCGTAAGCGGAATAGGAAACTGATTTTGAAAATTTTTAATCTGTATCGAGACCGCTGGCTGCGTGAGATGTAGCTCCTCTGCAGCTTTTGTGATGCTCTTAAATTCTGTGACCTTCAAGAAAACTTGAAGCTGGTGCAATGTATAATGCATAAAAATAATTTATGTAATTCATTATAAATATAAATAAAAATATATGAACTCCAGCCCACATCTTTGCACCATCAAAAAATAGAGATATGTTACACAAACTTAAAATGACCACACTCAACGCTCGTGATTATTCTCAGAAAGAAGGCACTTCACAACCTGAAATACAATGGGCTTCCCTTTTTAAAACTATTCAAAAGGTAGTGCTTATAGCGATTCCCATCATGGCCGTAGCGCTATCTGTCCTTAGTGATTTTCTCTTTTTTAAAGAAATAGCATCTGCTTCGTTTTTAATCTTACTCATCTCGTTTATCAATATTGCTGGCGGAAAGTCATAATTCATTCACATTTTAAATACATACTATCATGAACACACAAACAACAGACGTACTCACAATGACAGATCAAAAAATCAACCTTATAGATGGAGTATTTACAGCAACCGAAGCTGGAGATATTTTACACGCAATGCTTGACAAGAAAATAAACTTTCACAAATTACAACGCTTAAGCCGCACAGAAGGCAACATAGGCGATGCATGTGAGTATGATAGCGGCCGCATCATCGAACTTATAGATGAGAAAGGAAAATTAAAAGACTTTTTAAGCGCCATACGAGCAGAAGGTTGCAAACTAGAAATAAAAAGCACCGTTCAAATAAATCTAAAAAAGTAATCACCTCGCGACAATATCTAACCCATATTTATGGACTTACACCTACTAGTTGATAACTTGACTAATCCAGCACTCTTGTTTTTCTTTTTAGGATTACTAGCGGTACAACTCAAAAGTGACTTAGCCATACCGCCTAGTTCTTCAAAATTTATATCGCTATACCTACTATTATCCATAGGATTTAAAGGAGGTCAAGAGCTAGCTCACTCAGAGCTTAATATGGAGATTGTCTGGTCCTTAATTTTTGGAATCGTTCTAGCTCTTGTGGTTCCATTATATGCGTTTTTTACGCTCAAAAAGCGCGTCGGAGTTCAAAATGCTGCAGCTATCGCCGCTGCTTACGGCTCCGTTAGCGCAGTGACTTTTGTAACTACTGTAGCATATCTCGATATGGAGCAGATATCCTACAGTGGTTATATGGTCGCAGTTATGGCAATCATGGAGGCACCATCCATTATTATAGGTGTATTATTAATGATGGTCTTTACCGCAAACCGTGACAAGACAGTATCTATGGGTAGTATCATAAAGCACTCGGTGACGAATGGTAGTGTTCTTCTAATTATAGGAAGTCTTATCATAGGTTTTATGGCAAGTGACGCACAAGCACAAGGTATTGCACCTTTTACCACAGATATTTTTAAGGGATTTCTCGCCGTCTTTTTACTAGATATGGGAATCTCAAGTGGTAAAAAAATAGGAAGTCTCAAGGAGTATGGTGCTTTTCCCTATGTATTTGCAATCGCTGTTCCTATTGTAAATGGTATTATCGTGAGTTTACTAAGTGGGTTTATAACAGAGTCTGTAGGCAACAGGTTGTTGTTTGCCATTCTCGCCGCTAGTGCCTCCTATATTGCAGTCCCTGCAGCTATGAAACTCGCTGCGCCTAAAGCAAACGAAGGCCTATACTTACCTATGGCACTCGCCATTACATTCCCCTTTAACATCACCCTAGGGATGCCGCTTTATCTCTGTATTATAAACTGGAGTTAATGATGTTTTGAGGTTGCGCTTTCGCGAAAGCGTACCTAAAACCAAAGCCATAGAGAATGAACGCTCCTAATGATTGTTCAATGCCGTTTTAAGTCTTAAAAAATGAAATAATGGCTACCTTAACGCAAAACCACCAAGGTATGACAGCTATATTAAAATCACTTTCTGAGTATGTACAAATAGCAATAGGTATCGCCCTTGCGAGTATAGGCCTCAAAGCCTTTTTACTGCCTAATGGTTTTCTGGATGGTGGAGCGACGGGTATCGCGATTTTATTAAGTAAAAAATTAGATCTAGACATCTCCTTACTGCTCTTTATTGTGAGTATTCCGTTTCTTGTGTTGGGTTTTTATAAGCTTTCGCGAAATATTCTATTAAAAAGCACGGTGTCCATCTTAATACTAGCAGTGCTTATCGGGGTTGAGTCCTTCCCAGTAATAACAGAAGACAAGCTGCTTATTGCAATTTTTGGCGGTATGTTTCTAGGAGCTGGTATCGGTATTAGTATACGCAACGGTGCGGTACTCGACGGATCTGAAATTCTAGGAATTTATGTCTTTGATCTTTTTGGTATAAGCATAGGTAAGACCATTTTGGCTTTCAATATTATTCTATTTATTATCACCGCATTAGTACTTAGTGTAGAGGTAGCGCTATATTCCATACTTACCTATATCGTTACGGCAAAGTTTATCGATTTTTTTATAGAGGGATTTGAAGACTTTATAGGTATTACTATCATATCACCGTCATCTGAAGAAATAGAACAAAAGATTCTTAATGAGCTTGGCACTGGTATTACCGTCTACAAAGCCGCGGCAGGTTATGGAAGTACGGGTCATAATAATGAACGCCGCGTGATACAAACCGTGATAAACCGCATACACCTGCGCAAAATACACAAACTCATAGACTCCTGCGATCCCGATGCTTTTATCGTAGAGTTTGATGTAAATAATGTGAAGGGAGGAGTTTTGAAAAGATATTTGAATCCTAAAAGTTCAAAAAAGCTGGCTAGTCTTTAGGGTTTCTCCAAATCTCAACATTGTTTTACACCTCAAACACAGAATTTTACAATATTAAAAGCATGTTAATTCGCTATTGATTGTGGATTTCCTTTTTTCTACTTCTGTTTTATGTGCTATTTTGCTGACTAACATACAAAATCACGCTTTTAAAGCTATATTTTGCAGAGATGAGCTCAATAATCCACTAAATAAAGTCAGATGTTTTTAAAAAAAGTAATTGTTCTATTATCTGTTTTTATATCTAGTACTTTATTAGCTCAAAACGAACTACATATATTTGAATATGAAGCTCAGTATAACTTAGGTAAGTCCTTAGTAAAGAAAGGGTCCCTTTTTAAACATAATAACCAAGTACGTTATCAAACTAGTGCTCCTATCTTTCTAGAAAACCTCCCCAAACTTAATCTAGATACAGCAGATGGAGTCCCAGAAATAAATATAAAGTTTGGTCACTCTAATGAGAATACAATCATAAATCTAGAAGAAAAAGTACTTCTTAATGTAAACTCCATAGGCAATGATGTGTATGTAACTGAAGAAGTTATAAAACCAAACACTTGGATACCTACGGGAATTTCTAAAAAAATAGCAAATAGAAATTGCACCGAATTTGCAACCACTTTTAGAGGAAGAGATTACAAAGCCTATGTTGACCTCTCAGTACCTGTCAACTACGGCCCTTGGAAGTTACAAGGACTACCTGGTCTAATTGTATATGCCGAGGCAGATGATGGAATTCTCAAATGGCAATTAGTTACTATTACTAAGAAAAAGGTAACAGAACTCGCATCCTTTATACAAGAGCAAGATGCATTTATAACTTCTCATGAGGTCATCTCTTTAAAAGAATTTGTTTCGCTAGATGATGAGTGGAGAGCAAATGGCTCTCCAGTGATTGCGTCTCGATTACCTAGAGAGTACAGACGCTCTGGTTCAAGAAGAGCAAGAAAAAGAGGTGGTAAGGAAATAGCTTATGAATGGGAAGAATAAACACTTTATTACTTCTATTATTCATCCTTTGCACATCTATTACTTCTTTACGAGGACAAACGTCTTTGAGAGGTAAGGTTATTGACACTTCTGGACTAGCCATAAGTCAGGTTAATTTGCTTTTATTTCAAAATGATAAAATCATTAGTTATACAAGTAGTGACCTTAAGGGTAGCTTTACTCTTACAATTCCTAGCGCTGGCAAGTATATTTTAAAAGCAACTAGCTTAGGCTATAGCGCTTATCAAAAAGAGTTAAATATCACCGCTACAGAGACACTTCCTATTGAAATTCCTTTAATTCCAGAAACTACAAGTCTAGATGAAGTTGTGCTTAATGTAGAAAAGAATATAGAAGTACGTAATGACACCCTCATTTTCAAAGCGGATGCCTTTAAAAGGAAAAGCCAAATAGTTCTTGAAGATTTATTAAAAAATATACCTGGGATACAGATAGGAGATAGTGGTAATATCACTTTTCAAGGAAAAGCGATATCAAAGATAAAGATTGATAATGATGACCTCTTTGGTCAGGGTTATAAAATTTTATCAAAAAACTTAAACTCAGAGGTAGTTGATAAAATAGAAATTCTACAAAACTACAACGATAGCAAAATTTTGAAACAAGTTCAGAAAAACGACGAAGTAGCTATTAACCTCACACTTAAAGATGATAGAAAAAGTAGCCTGTTTGGTAATGTAGATGCTGGAGCAACCTTTAATGGTCGCTATAAAATCAAGTCAAATACAATCTCATTACTAAACAAGAATAAGGCATATCTTTTTCAAGATTTTAATAATATAGGAGATGAAATAGCAGACAATATTGACGGAATCTTATCGCCTTCTTCAAACAACCGTCTGTATAATTTTGGCACAAATGCAAATGCTACATTTTTTATTGATGTGGATAGAGTTAGACCCACCTTTGACGATCGTATCTCAAATAGAAATAACGCTCAATTTTTATCTCTAGCAGACATCTACACCTTTTCAAAAGACCTTAAACTTACCGTAAACGGAGTTCTTACTTATGATAAAAAACGCTATAATCAAGAAGAGTTTACCACATTTTTGGTGGAAAACCCATTTACACTAGAAGAAAGCTATGACATCCAACAAAAAGACAATCTAGCAGCTGGTAAGATAGCGCTAGACTATAACCGTAATAATGATGAAATACATTTTGATGCATTATACTATACAGGTAACCAGCGAATAAATAACAATTTAATTCAAAATGAAATAGACATACGTGAACACCTTAAAAACAATGCCTCGGTGTTTCAATTACAAGGAAACTATACCCGAAGTATAAATAGTAATAAAGCTATTGTACTCACCAGCAAATATAAAAAAGACAGTAAGCCTCAAGGATATAATATAAGCCCTAATATATATGAAGATTTTGTCACAGATAATGAAACGGTCTTAGGGATTGGTGCTCGAAGCAAAGAAGTTTCTGAATTTACTGGTGCTCAAGCTGCTTTTGTGACTAATTCTGAGAAGTCAAACTACGAATTTGTCTTAGGACTGGACAGCCAAAATCAACACTTAACAAGTGATATAAATAGCGTTAACACTGCAGGTGAAGAGCGAGCATCAGATGCTATTTTTAATAACAATTTTACGCTAGAAAATCAACAAACTTATGCAGGCCTAAGAGCAAGCTATGATCTAGATAAAGTAGATATTCAATTCTCCTTAGATGCTTCTCTCAAAAAAACAACTCAAAAAGATAATGCAAATTCAACCTCACAGCATTTCTTTCAGATAAATCCTTTTTTGAAAATAGATCTTACTCCTATCAAAAATCACAAATTTGAAACAGTACTCGCAATTAATCAGAACACAGCGGGCTTAGGGAATTTATATACGGGTTATATCCTGAGAAATTATCGAGCTTTCATTCAAGGAAATGCAAAAAATGACATTATAAACACTTTTCAATCAAGTTTGAAATATACATACGGGAATTGGACTGACAGATTTACTGCATCTGCCATTGCAGATTATAGTAGCACTAAAAATTTCTACTCGGTAGACGCTTTACTCTCTCCTCAATTTAATACCGTGACTGCGGTATCTGGACAGAAATCTGAACAATTCAAAGCAGAGGTTCACACTGATTACTTCTTAAAGTTTATGAAAACTAACCTCAAACTTAACGGGCAGTTTTTGACAAATAATTATAACGACATTATCAATAATCAAGAAAGAAATGTCATTTCCAATCAGTTGGGGTATGGATTCTCTTTAAGGTCAGATTTTAATAGTATTTTTAATTACAATCTTGGTGTAAACTGGATTAAAACTGCATTTGACATAGGTACATTTAATAATAGCGTGACTAATAACAAAATGTTTTTAGACATCGATTTAAATATAAATGACAAGTTTAACATGTACTTCAAGAATGAAAAGTACTTCTTTGGGAACCTACCTATTGATTCTAACTTTTACTTTAGTAGTATAGAGGCAGATTATGATGTCATTCCAAAAACTATAAGAGCTCACGGGAGAATTCATAACTTATTTGATAGTGACTCATTCAATATTTCATCACTCACCGGAGTATCCACTTTCACATCTCAAACCCAACTTATAGGGCGATATGTAATGCTAGGTCTTGATTATAGGTTTTGATATATTTCATAATGGATTCTCAACATTTCTAAGTAAACCTCTTTTATTTGTCATAACCTTTCCATCATCTAATATAGAGATACGCGGGTTTACAATTCCCAGTTATGTCTCAAGGCATGACAGACTATAATTATTAATCAAAAATGAATTTCACTTAATTCATTTACGCTTTCGCGAAAGCGCAACCCTACAAACTCAGATAATATCCCAGATTTATCCAGAATCGATGATTTGCAGTAGCATCGAGAAATGAATCGATACGGTAGTCTACGCCAATCTCAAGTTTATTTGCATCGTTTGCGAAATAGCCTAAAGTAGGAACAATCCTGACTTCCAGATCTGTTACATTTCCTTGGATAGAATACACGTACTCATTTCCTAGTTTTAAATACACTTCTCCTGGGTCAATAAACTCGCCATTGAGCGATATATCTGAAGATAGTCTGTATCGCGCACGAAACTCAGCTTTCTGGTTAGCACTAAATGTTTGATCTGTACGGAAGCGATGTCCCAAACGGAAACCAAAATAAGGGACGGTAAAAGAGTACTGTTGTATCGAGCGATGTATAAGTTTTTTATCACGGAAACGGGCTAAATATCCTATCCCCACTTTTGCATCTACTCCCACAGTGCGCGTGGCAACCGTCGTGACATCTAGCAAGGAGTAAAATACATCTGTATCATTAGCACCCTTAAAATCGCCTTCACTTACTTCAAAACGTGGCGCAAATTCTACATTGATGTTCCACAGCGCATTGATTTTTGTGCCAATATTTACTTCTGGAAGTATACCCACTTCATAAAGCGATTGCCCGTAAAGCAACGTGCTCGTAAAAAATATGAGTGTAAAGGATGAGAATTTAAACATACTTAAAAGCGTAAAATATTATCACGTCGTATGCTTATTTGAGACCTACTTATGAAGGCTCCTTTCTCGTTAAAGAGAACTTCATAACGCTTTGATTTTCTACCCGAATTACGTGTTTTTACAACGACCTCATAATGCGGAATGAGTGTTGAGGCTACGAGCTTTTTTGCAGTCCTATTTATTATTTCTTTTACCGTATTATTATACTGTGCTTGTATTTTTTCTACCTTAAAATAATCAAATTCTTGCGTAAAATAGCTGGTTATCTCTTGTTTTGTATCTTCAGGTAAGTCTCCTAACCCAATAACTATTTCTACATCTTCTAGGTCTCCATCTCTAGTAAACTCTACACTATGACGTTTTCCTTGATGTCTAAATTTTGCTTCAATACTAGCGCCATCATCACCTACTTCTTGTAGCCATTTTACAGAACGATTTATATGGAAGGTGGCAATAAAGTCTTTTGCTTTTTGTGGAACAAGCTCGGGTTTAATTCGGTATTCTCTTTCCGTTTTTACAGCATCTTGTACTTGCGCACGACACATAGATGTCTGTAGCAAAACACAAATACACATTAAGGAGAAAGAATATCTAGTCCACACGATCTTCCTTTTTTGAATTAAATAGCCATCCTAAGGGCAGCCATATCACAAAGAAGAGGAACTTCCCAGTTACCAAACCTATAATGGTGATAATTGCAGCAATTACTGCAAGCGTTGGTTTCCAAGATTTACTCGCCATCATCCATAGGCAGCTCTGCTGCTTTTTTCTTTGTACTCTCTGGCATTAATGGTCGTAGCAATGCTACCACATCATTTACCGTCTTAGCATCGTCAGATTTTAAGAGTAATCGCAGTCCCTTAGATAGTTTTTTCTCTTTTATCCCAATACGGTATGCGTTTTCTTGTACAAATTTAAGCACACGGCCAAAGGCTGGGCTTTGATAGAAGGCACTCTGCTGGTCTGCAATAAAGAAGCCAGTGAGTTTTCCATTTTTGAGAACCACTTTCTCGAGACCTATTTTGGTCGCTACCCACTTGATACGAACAGAATCTAGCAAATCTTCAGCTTCTTCTGGTAATGGCCCAAAACGATCTACGAGTTGGCGTTCAAAATCATCCAGTTGCTCCTCTGTTTTTACATTATTGAGCTGCGTGTATAAGTTTAAGCGTTCTGTGATATTGTTTACGTAGTCATCTGGAAATAGCAGACTAAAGTCAGTATCAATTACAGTGTCTTTTACATAATCCTTTTCTGCTTTCGCGAAAGCGGGATCATCATTATACAACTCTGAAAATTCATCCTCCTTAAGCTCTTCAATGGCTTCATTTAAGATTTTCTGGTAAGTATCAAAACCTATCTCATTGATAAATCCGCTCTGTTCTCCTCCTAGTAAATCCCCAGCACCACGTATCTCAAGATCCTTCATCGCGATATTGAAACCACTTCCTAGTACAGAAAATTGCTCCAGTGCTTGGATGCGCTTACGAGCATCATCTGTCATGGCACTATATGGCGGTGTGATGAAGTAGCAGAATGCTTTCTTGTTGCTACGTCCCACACGCCCACGCATCTGGTGAAGGTCTGACAGACCAAAGTTATTTGCGTTATTTATAAAAATCGTGTTTGCATTAGGCACATCTAGTCCGCTCTCAATAATAGTGGTAGATACTAGCACATCAAACTCGCCATTCATAAACGATAGCATCTTTGTTTCTAACGTTTTTCCTTCCATTTGCCCGTGACCTACTCCCACTTTTGCATCTGGCACAAGGCGCTGAATAAGACCCGCAACTTCCTTGATATTTTCAATACGGTTATGGATAAAGAATACCTGACCGCCACGTTGTATTTCATATTGTACCGCATCTCGTATCACCTCCTCAGAGAAGCGCACTACGTTACTTTCTATAGGATATCTATTAGGTGGCGCTGTATTTATGGTACTTAAATCCCTTGCTGCCATGAGCGAGAACTGCAACGTTCTCGGGATAGGAGTTGCTGTAAGTGTGAGCGTATCTACAGTTTCAGAAATAGTTTTGAGCTTATCTTTTACCGCAACGCCAAACTTTTGCTCCTCATCTATAACGAGAAGTCCTAAGTCTTTAAAGTTTACATTTTTGCTAGTAAGTTGGTGCGTGCCTATCACTATATCGATGGCTCCGCTCTCGATGCCCGCTAGCACTTCGCGCTTTTCTTTAGCCGTTCTAAAACGGTTGAGATAATCAATTTTTACAGGAAAATCTTTGAGACGCTCCTTAAATGTACGTGCATGCTGATAGGCTAGAATCGTTGTAGGAACGAGTATTGCCACTTGCTTTCCTCCGTCAACCGCTTTAAATGCGGCGCGAATTGCAACTTCTGTTTTTCCGAAACCTACATCACCACACACCAAGCGATCCATAGGTCGCTCACTTTCCATATCGCGCTTTACATCTTCGGTAGCGCTACTTTGATCTGGCGTGTCTTCATAAATAAAACTTGCCTCTAGCTCATGCTGCATATGCGTATCTGGCCCAAAGGCATAGCCTTTTTGCAACCTACGTTTTGCATATAATTTAATGAGGTTAAACGCAACGTGCTTAACTCTAGACTTGGTCTTTGCCTTAAGTTTTTTCCAAGCCTGGCTTCCTAGTTTATATATTTGTGGCGGCTTGCCATCTTTACCGTTATACTTTGTGATTTTATGAAGCGAGTGAATACTTAGGTACAAAATATCACGCTCGCCGTAAATCAATTTGATTGCTTCTTGCGGCTTTCCTTCTACATCAATTTTCTGTAATCCACCAAATTTTCCAATCCCGTGATCAATATGCGTCACATAATCACCTACGGAGAGGTGGCTCAATTCCTTAAGCGTAATGGATTGCTTTTTTGCATACCCATTCTTAAGATTAAACTTGTGATAACGCTCAAAAATCTGGTGATCTGTGTAGACCGCTATTTTCTGCTCATCATCTATAAATCCCTGATATAATGACAGTACCACTGTTTCATATTGCTTTACAATCGCATCTGCATCATCAAAAATGTCATGAAAACGCTTTGCAGCTTGCTCTGTCACACAGGCAATATAATTCTTATAACCCTTTGCCGAATTTTCATTCAAGTTTGCAATTAATAAGTCAAACTGCTTATTAAAAGAAGGTTGTGGTTGCTGCTCAAAAGTGATTATTGTATCTGCTGTGGCGCCGTCAATTTTTGCGGTAAGATCTACCGTAGTAAATTGACCTAACTGCTGCTGTAATGCAGCTCCATGCATAAAAAGCTCCTCTGGTGAGTTGCGCTTTATCTCTGAGTCAAGGTTAGAAAATGCTTCTTCCGCTTTCGCGAAATTTTTATCAGTACGATCTACTAGAAGTGATCTGTTTTTTATAAAAACTATCGTTTTAGGCGAGATATACTCTAGAAAACTCTGTCGCACTTCTGTTAATGCCTTGTTCTCCACATTAGGCATCACCGAAATCTTTTTTACCTGCCCAGTTGAGAGTTGGCTCTCCACATCAAACGTCCTTATACTATCTACCTCATCACCAAAAAATTCAATACGATACGGCTCATCATGAGAAAATGAAAACACATCTACAATCCCTCCACGTACTGAGAATTCTCCAGGCTCTGTTACAAAATCAACACGTTTAAATTTATATTCAAACAGCATCTCATTTACAAAATCCAGCGAGAGCTGATCACTCACGGCTATTTTGAGTGTCTGTCTATCTAGTTCTTTACGAGTAACTACTTTTTCAAAAAGCGCATCTGGATAGGTAACTAGCAATGCTGGCTTGCGACGAGAGTTTATTCTGTTTAAAACCTCTGCCCTCAGCAGAATATTTGCGTTATCTATTTCTTCTATCTGGTAAGGCCTTCTATAGCTTCCTGGATAAAAAAGTACATTTTCTTCTTTACGTAATTGCTCTAAGTCATTAAGAAAATAGGCAGCCTCCTCCTTATCATTTAAAATGATGAGAAAAGGCGTTTCTGCTTTTTCAAAAGCGCTGCTTATCATAAATGACAGTGCAGAGCCCACAAGGCCTTTGGCCTGTATATTTGCAATATTTTCCTTAGAATAGGCAATAGATTCCCCTAGTTTCTGCAGTTGCAGAGACTGTGCAAAGTGTTGCGAGAGTTGGATGTTACTCAAGTAATTAGATTTTTTACAAAGATACGGAGTGCAACAGCTTTCGCGAAAGCGTTATTTACTTTTTACCATTTTCATAACACTACGCTACCTTAAGGTTCTATAATTTTAAATTATGAAAAACTGGACAGATCATCAGCTTGCATTTGTAATCGCGCGTATTACAATAGGTATTAATTTCTTATTGCACGGTGTAGTGCGACTTCCTAAAATGGAAGGTTTTGCCAGCGGACTATCAAAAGGTTTTGAAGGAACTATGCTGCCTCCTGCACTTGTAGAGCCTATTGCTTTTGGACTTCCTATTGTAGAACTTGTACTAGGAGTGCTACTCATCATAGGTTTTAAAACACGTCTTGCTGCGGCACTTAGTTTTATATTAATCACATTATTAATGGCGGGCACTTCTTTTAAAGAAGACTGGGATCTGGTAGGCTCACAAATGATTTATGTGATTTTCTTCTTCATTTTTATTAAAAATTTACGTCACAACACCTTTGCAATAGATGGCACATCAAAGACGGTAGTAGATGGATTTACAAGCTCACAGTAATTACAACTACACTGGTTTGTCGTGGTTAATCATACGCTTTCGCGAAAGCGTGATTGACATTTTACCATTTTCATAACAGCAACAAAAGTGTGTGCTCCCTACCTTTATAAAAAAAGGAAAAGATGGGATTTGAACATTACGACATATTTGTTATAGGTACAGGAAGTGCGGGAAGACAGGTGGCAACGCGCTGCGCAAAGGCAGGAATGAAAGTAGCTATTGCAGATAATCGTGAGTTTGGCGGTACATGTGCAAATAGAGGCTGCGATCCTAAAAAAGTATTACTCAACGCTAGCGAAATTATTGCTCGCACCTCGCACATGGCAGAGGTAGGAGTTACAGACGTAGCTACTATAAACTGGCAAGCGCTGCAAAAATTTAAGGAAAAATTTGTTTCTGCAATGCCTGTAAAAACAGAAGATTCTCTCGAACAAGCTGGGATTACCATGTATCACCAGTCTCCAGAATTTATAGAAGAAGGATTACTCATTGTAGAAGGCAAAAAGGTGACTGCAGATAAAGTGGTAATTGCCACCGGACTTATCCCAAGACCACTTCACTTTAAAGGAGCTGAGCTTTTTAAAACATCAGACGATTTTCTTGAGCTTCCAGAGCTTCCAGAAAGCATCATCTTTGTAGGTGGAGGTTATATCGCCATGGAATTTGCACATATTGCTGCTCGTTGTGGTGTAAATGTTACTGTAATAGATCGAGGCGAGCGTGTGCTAAAAATGTTTGACGAGCAAATCACAGACCAGCTCCAGAAAGCATCTTCAGATATAGGAATTAAGTTCATTTTTGAAGCAGATGTAATAGGGGCGGAAATGCTTCAAAAAAACACACGTGTCTATTACAAGCAAGACGGAAAAGAGCATGAACTAAAAGCCGAAATGGTTTTTAATACTTCTGGACGTGTTCCTTCTATTGACATGCTCGCCCTTGACAAAGGTAACGTGGAAGCAACCTCCAGAGGAATCAAGGTGAATAAATACTTACAGAGCGTCTCTAATCCTAATGTGTATGCATGTGGTGATGTGGCAGATAGTGGCTCTTTACCATTAACTCCGCTTTCTAGTTTAGAAGGAAAACATGTAGGGATACAACTCGCAACTGGCGAGCGCAAAGCATATACCTTTCCTGCGATTCCTACCGCGGTTTATACCACGCCACAACTCGCTATTGTAGGTTTAACCGAAGAACAAGCAAAGGCACAAGGAATTGAATACAAAGTGCTAGAAGAGCATGTTCCAGACTGGTTTAGTATAAAGCGTCTTAACTCACCAGACTATTGCTACAAAACCATAAAAGGCCCTAACGATGAAATCTTAGGCGCAGAGATACTTGCACCAGAGGCAAGTGAGATGATTAATCTATTTGCTATGGCAATACAGCAAAAGATGACGTGTACACAGTTTAGAGAAACGATTTTTGCATATCCTACGTTTGCTAGTGATATGCAGAGTATGGTTTAATTATCAAGAAACCGTTCCTTGAATTTTAAATGAGGAGCGGTTTCTTTATTCTTAAAGGCGTGTAACATTGTAATTATTACTAACACTACTGCTCCTAATAATGCATAATAAGCAATGCTTTCATGCTGATCTTTATGTCTTATAAATATCGCGACAAGTGCCCACACAGCTACTAGTGCAAACTCGCGCATATTGCGCATCCACACCATAAGTACGTTTATAAGTACTGCAATTGTGATCATCACCATAGTCCATACTACTTCATTAAGCGGTCCTCCGGTCCAACCTATACTTGCAAAAAAGGCGGAAAAATTTGCAATAGTTGCTACTGCAATCCATCCAGAATAGATGCAAATAGGCCACCACACAAGTCCTATAACTTCAACAGGAGCATCCCATCGTTCCATATTAGTACGCGAGATTACTAGAATTAAGCTAGACAAAATTCCTAGCATGATAAGTACAGATAATCCTATGTAGTCATACGTAAAGGCAACCACCCATGCCGCATTAAGAAAATTTGCAATAGCAAACCACCAGCCAGTCTGTACAATGAAAGGAGATTCTTTTTTACTAAAGAAAGCGCGGCGAATTTGAAAAAGTGAATACCCTAATAGCATTAAGAAAATGACACCCCAGATAGAAAATGCATATCCTGCTGGCGTAAATAAATTCTCATACTTATCAGATGCCTCGCCTATGGTAGTATCGTTCCAGCGCTGGGCTTGTGAAAGTCCGTTTACAGCAAGAACCAATAACACAGAAAGAAAATTTACAATCGCATAGGTCTTTTTCATAATCACTGATTTTTAGTAAAGTTACATAGGCTACTATCTTCAAACACCCATAGCTACTGCTAAAATATTCACAAAACCAAGGCTTTGCTTATCCTAAAATCTCATCTGCAAATTTCTCGCAAAGTGTAAGCGTATCTTGTACGTCGGCAAAAGTAGTGCGCGGATTAATTAAACACATACGCAGCACTACTTGCTTATTAAGTATCGTAGTTACTAGTTGAGCCTCACGAGATGCTGTTACCATACCAGAGATTTTCTGGTTGAGTTCATCTAGTTGCTTCTCTGAAAATTTATTTCCTAAGGGATTGTACCTAAAATTAATAATCGCAAGCGTAGCAGGTGATACAATCTCCCACTTTTTACTTTTACGGAGTAGCTTTTCGGTCTTTTCGGCTATTTTAATGTTGTATGTAATGGCATTTCTAAATCCTTCTAGTCCAAAAGTTTTTAAAGACATATAGAATTTAAGTGCTCTAAAACGTCTTGTTAGTTGGACACCGTGATCATAAAAATTAATCTCAGATTCATTACCTTCTATATCTCTTAAGTACTCTGGCTTCTCAACAAAAGTACTTTTCAGGTATTTGTGATTGCGTATTAACAAGCAACCCATCTCATAAGGTTGGAAAAACCACTTATGCGGATCTACAGTAAGAGAATCTGCTTTTGAAATACCTTTTAAAAGTTCCTTTCCGTTTTTTGCAAGAATCGCCGCTCCTCCATATGCTCCATCTATGTGGAACCAAAGTTTCTCTTCTTTACAGATTTTTGAAATTTCAGTAAGAGGATCTACTGTTCCCGTATTTGTAGTTCCTGCGGTAGCAATTACACAAAACGGATTGTATCCTTCCAGTCTATCACGAGCGATAGCACTACGAAGTTTTATAGTGGAAAATTTAAACTCTGAATCTGTTGGGATTAATCGTATTTGATCTTTCGTAAAGCCTACGATACGTAGCGCCTTAATATTTGATGAGTGTGCTTGATCTGAAAGATAAATAACTGCATTTGCAAAATCTTCTCCGCACATCACACGACGAGCAGTAACAATAGCAGTAAGGTTTGCCATAGATCCTCCACTTGTAAAGATCCCTCCTCCTTTTTTTACTGGAAAACCAAAAATCTTGAGTAACCAACTTATAGTTACAATCTCTAGCTCTGCTGCAGGTGGTGATTGTGACCAGCCTCCAGAAAATATATTAAATCCTGTAGCTAGCGTGTCAGACATAGCACTCACGTAGTTACTAGGTCCCGGAACAAATGAAAAAGACTTAGGATGCGTAGAAATCGCACTTTGTTTCATCACTTTTTCTATCACAAATTCAAGTACTTCTTGTGGATCTGAAGCTTTTTCTGGCGCTTCTTCTAGAAACATCTTATCCATTTCTTCACGAGTTCCAGAAGCCAAAGGAAACTTACTATTTTGTGTGTCAAAATGTTCTACTACGGCATCTACAATACGGTATCCGTAGGCAGTCATTTCTTCTTTTGAAAGCTCTAATTTGTCTTTATCCATCACCTGTTGTATTAAAGCTGCAAAGTTAGACTATTGCTCAGACCATTAAAAATGTGTGCCGTGGTAATTAAAAAGAAGATTGCAGGAACTAGTATTTCCTCATGATGCTGCACATAAATTATGCTATTAAAATTACTTCATTTGGAGTTAGTACAAATACCTCATCTCCTTCTTCTGGTTCTAATAAATAATTACCTGTAAAAGTTCCAAAGGCAGGTAATATGAGTTGGCTTTTCTTCTTGAAAAAACAAGGCATTTTTAGCGCTTGTCTTCCCATACCCTGCAGTCGAACTCCTGGGTGAATATGACCACAAAAATTATATAGCCCATCTCGTTCTTCAGGATGGTGCGTGAGTAAAAAACCATCAATGATTCTTTCGTCATAAATTGTAATGCCCAGTCCTTCAAATCGTAATGGAGAGATGATGTCATGATTTCCAATCACCAGCGTGAATCTCACAGTCTGGTCACTTATCCATTTTTCAAAATAAGCCCATTCTATATTAAGATCAGAGTGAAATAAGTCTCCTAGAAAGCAAACCTCCTTAGGGTTATAATAAGCAATTGCTTTATCCAACTGCTCAAAATTAGTTTGTATCGCCTCTTGAGGAACGGCACTACCGTGTTTTCTAAAATGAGCTACTTTCCCAAAATGCACATCGGCGATGAGTAATACATCTTGCTCCTTCCAGTACATTGCGCCAGTAGGATGTAGTAAAAATGTATTATTAAATATTGTAGTTTGAGTCACTTTGTAAAGTTACAAATGACGCTACTTCTTTTACAACTTCCCCGTATCTTTATCATGTGCAAAATCAATACGATTATATTATTCTAGGTGCTGGTCTTTCTGGACTAACAACAGCGCTTCGTATGGCAAGAGATCCTTTTTTTAAAAATGTGTCTATTGCTATCATCGATCAAGATCTCCATAAAAAAAACGATCGCACTTGGTGTTTTTGGGAGACCATTCCAGATCTATTTGAAAGTGTCGTTTCTTACTCTTGGCCTTCGGTGCTCATTAAAGGAAATAAACAAAGTACGACCATAGACATATCTCCATATACCTACAAAAAGGTGGAGAGTGAACAATTATACGCTTTCGCGAAAGCGGAATTATCGCAACATAGCAATATCACGTTTATACAAGGTAAAGTAACACAAGTCACTGAAAAAGAAAACGGAGCAATAGCAAAAACTGTTGATCTTGAATATCATGCTACCACAATTTTAAATAGCATTTACAAACCAAAGCAATTAGAAAATCAGCAAGAAGCTGTGGTATTGCAACAGCACTTTATAGGCTGGTTTGTAAAAACTGACAAGGCTGTTTTTAACCCTAAAGTAGCAACGTACATGGATTTTAGCATACCTCAAAATGGTAATTGCAGATTTATGTATGTACTTCCTACTTCGACTCACGAAGCACTTGTAGAGTACACATTGTTTTCTAAAGATTTACTCCCAAAGGAAGAATATGAAAAAGCTATAAAAGATTATTTAAATAATCTTGGAGTAACAGATTATGAAATCACAGATCAAGAATACGGGAGTATCCCTATGACCACTTATGATTTTGCTCAACATAATAGCAAGCATGTGCTACATATAGGTACCGCAGGCGGGTGGACTAAAGCGAGTACAGGATATACTTTTAAGCACACCTTGAAAAAATCGGCAGCGCTTATTGATTTTTTAAAAAGTGGTAAACCTCTAAAAAATTATAGCCTTAAAAACCGCTGGACTTTTTATGATGGCGTATTACTTGAAGTGCTTGCTGCGCACAATGAACGTGGTGCAGAGATTTTCACACGCATGTTTAAAAAAGGAAAAGCCGCACATATCTTTAAATTTCTAGATGAAGAATCATCCTATAAAGACGAGCTTGCAGTTATTTTAAGTGCGCCTAAAATTCCTTTTATAAAAGGAGCATTTGAGGTGTTATTTAAAAAGTAGTAGGTTATTTATTTGAAAAGATGTCTACCAGACCATCGAGTGTATCGACAGTATAATCTGGCTTTTGAGCTAGTGGATACATTTGTTTACCTGGCCTGCTTATAAACGTAGTTTGCATTCCTGCTTTTTTTGCACCAGTAATATCCCAACCGTGAGCAGCAATCATCATAGCATCTTCTGCTTGTACATTCAATTTTGAAAGTGCCCAACTATAAACTTCTAAGCTAGGTTTAAAAGCTCCTACAGTCTCGCAACTCAACAAGGTGTCAAAATTATCTTTTATTCCAGCATATGCTAACTTATCGGCTAGTCCAGAAGTTGATGAATTTGTGAGCGCAACGAGCTTGAAGCCTTGATCCCTGAGTGCCTCTAATGCTTGTTTTACCTCTTTATAAGGCATCAAACTTTTAAAAGGCTTAATTACCGCATCTTCAGCTTGCTCCTTTGTAATGGTAATATCATTGCCTGCGGCTACCATTTGCAATGCTGCGACACCTATCTCGCTAAAATCTTTATAATCTCCTGTTACGTTTTCAACTAGTGAGTAATGTAATAACGTGCTGAACCATAATGGCACAAGCTCCTCTCTCCCATCTAAAACAGTAGTGATACTTTTTTTTAAAGCTGTAAGCTCTAAAAGTGTCTCGTTAACATCAAAAAATAATACGGAAGGCGTCTTCATAACATTGTTTTGCTGCAAAGTTAGTCAGTGCTTTACACAATGTATCTTAAAGAAATAGTAAGGTTATACTAAGAAAGACGTTAAATGCCACGTTCT
Source organism: Dokdonia sp. Asnod1-B02 (assembly GCF_045063955.1). NCBI lineage: Bacteria > Pseudomonadati > Bacteroidota > Flavobacteriia > Flavobacteriales > Flavobacteriaceae > Dokdonia > Dokdonia sp. Asnod1-B02. The sequence goes on from NZ_JBEFNW010000002.1 coordinate 274,441, forward strand.
TTTTGAATCTGCTCGTAAGCTTCTTGCACGTTTCTAAACTTCTCCTCGGCACCCTTTCGGTAGGCTTCATCCATGTCCATAAGTTTATCTGGGTGATATTTTTTGGCCATGGTTCTAAAGGCTTTTTTCACCTCATCATTACTAGCAGATTTATCTATTTCAAGTATTTTATAGGCACTGTCTGCTTTCTTAACAAACATGTTTTTGATACTCTCAAAATCTTGATGGTTGATTCTAAAATATCCTGCAATTGTACCCAGCACATTTACCTCTGGCTGACTTATTTGCCCATCTGCTCCTGCGATGCCAAATAAGAAGTGTAAAATCTGTAATCGCACCTCATAACGTGTTCTCGCATTAAGGTATGTACATATGTTTGATGCCGAAATCTCACGATTTTTAATCACATCATTAAAAGTTCTAAAGGTTGCATTTGCTCGCTCCTTTCCATATGCTCTCACAAAGTAGGCTCTAGCATAGTCTAGCTCTGTCTGGCTTATTTTTCCATCTGCCTTGATCACGATAGATGCGAGTGAAAGCAAGTTAAGTTCAAAATCGCCAGGTGAGACATTCTGCTGTGTGGCTTGCTCAAAAACGTCTTTAAAGCGTTGCCCACGAGATCCACCTTCAGATTCGCCCTTATTCTTACTCATCATCATGTCTATCGCACTACCGATAAAGTAGCCTATGACAGCGCCAAAAAACCCACGTGCCAAAAACCAACCTACTACGGCTCCTATATATTTAGTCATATGTACTTTTCAATCTTTTAGAACTGCAAATCTACGAGTTCTTAAGATTAGACGAGAGCAAATTCTGTTTGTTACGCTTTTGTGCCATAGTTACAGCTTGTTATAAAAGCGGTAGGAAATAATTGTAAGAATCTGCCATATTTTCCGTCATACAAAGGAGGAACACTTTTTGTACCTTTGTTATCAAAATATATTGATTATGTATCCACCAGATTTAGTAAAACCTATGCGTGAAGATCTTACCAGAAATGGCTTCACAGAATTACATACAACAGACGACGTACACGCTGCAATGAAAAAAGAAGGAACGACCCTTATGGTTGTAAACTCTGTTTGTGGTTGTGCTGCTCGTAATGCACGTCCAGCTGCTGTACATGCTACAGTAAACGGGAAGACGCCAGACAACTTATTTACTGTGTTTGCAGGAGTAGACGGCGAGGCAACAGATCTTGCTCGTTCTTTTATGGTACCATTTCCTCCATCAAGCCCTTCTATGGCGCTTTTTAAAGATGGCGAATTAGTACATATGTTAGAGCGTCACCACATTGAGGGAAGACCTGCAGAAATGATTGCAGAAAACCTTATGGATGCTTTTAACGAGCACGTAAAGTAGTCTGTAGACTTTAGTCGCTAGACGGCAATAAAAAATAAGCCACTCTTTTTAGGGTGGTTTTTTTATGCGTATGAATTTTGTTATCAGTGCGCTTTCGCGAAAAAGTAACAATTCAAACTGCATAGTTTTGCCGTAAGTAACCTTGTAGGTATGAATCAAACTGCCGACATTTGAGATTATAATCTATCCTATTCCTTCTAAAGATGACACAAGAACACCAAGAACTCATAGACAACACCATCACCTTTGTAAAAACTACCCTTGCAAACGCCGAAGGTGGTCACGACTGGTTTCATATAGAACGGGTGTATAAAAGCGCCGTAAAGATTGCCGAAGGAGAAAAAGTAAATCCTCTCGTAGTAGCTCTTGGTGCATTATTACATGACATCGCAGATTCCAAATTTTTTAATGGTGATGAGACCATTGCTCCAAAAATGGCTACAGAGTTTCTGTTAAGTCAAAACTGCGATAGTACCGTGATTGAGCATGTCGTACAGATTATAAAAAACATCTCTTTTAAAGGAGGAAACAAAGCACAAGCGTTTACATCCCCAGAGCTTGATGTAGTACAAGATGCAGATAGACTAGACGCAATAGGAGCCATAGGGATTGCACGTACCTTTAACTACGGTGGGTTTAAAAACAGAAAACTCTACGATCCAGCAATAGCGCCTCAGCTAGATATGACAGTAGAGGAGTATAAAAAAAGTACCGCTCCTACCATCAATCACTTTTATGAAAAGCTATTACTATTAAAAGATAGAATGAACACCAAAACCGGTAAGAAAATGGCAGAGAAACGTCACCAATATATGGAAGGCTTCCTAGCCCAATTTTATGCCGAGTGGGAAGGATTAAAATAGCAGATTATATCTCATTAAAAACCCTGAATGTCAAATGACATTCAGGGTTTTTTTTATTCAAATTTTCGCGAAAGCGTAAAATATAATCTACTTTTTAAGAGCAACAACTTCTTCTTGTTTTAAGTGCTCTGCAAAGAAGCCCATCATTGCTTTGTACAATTCTAGCGTGTTTTCTTCTTTCCCAAAACCGTGACCCTCATCATACTTCACCATGTATGGCACCTCGACTCCGCGAGCTCTTAACTGCTCCACAATTTGATCTGCCTCGTCTATATTTACTCGAGGATCATTTGCTCCTTGCACTACAAATAGTGGCTTTACAATCTTGTCCACATGCAAGGCTGGAGAAATCTCATCCATGATTTTCTTCTCTTCTGGTTTGTTTGGATTGTACCAGATGGTATGCAACATATCACGATACTTCTCCCAGTACGCCGGGATAGTTTCCATAAAAGTATGCAAGTTACTTACACCTACATAATCAACACCACAAGCATATTTTTCTGGTGTTTTGGTCATTCCGCGTAGCACGGCATATCCACCGTGACTTGCACCGTAAATAGCAACTTTATCTTTGTCAATCTGTCCAAGGGAAACTGCATAATCAACACCATCTTCTACATCATCCATCGCTTTACGACCTATTTGTCCAAAACCAGAGGTGTAAAATTCCTTACCATATCCGCCAGAAATTCTAAAGTTTACTGCTAGCGTAGCATACCCTCGGCTTGCAAATAATTGTGCTTCTGGGTTGAAACCCCAGCTATCACGTATTCCTTGCGGTCCTCCATGCGGATTTACAATCATAGGCACTTTTTGACCTTCTTTAACTCCATTAGGCATGGTAACATACCCGTGTAATGTAATCCCATCACGACTCTTAAAAGTGATAGGAGTCATTGCAGCCATATCTTGCTCCTCAAGCTGAGGAAGAATTTTATACAGTAACGTTACCGTATCCTCTTCCACATCATAGAGGTGATACTCGCCTATAATGCGATCGCTCGTTACTACCACCATCATTTTACTCTCATCATCTGTGCGTCCTACAACGTAAAAATCTTTGTCGCCAAAATCTTTCTGCAAACGCTTTTGCACCTTTTTATAGGTGTCACTTACAGGTACGATAACCGCTTTCTCACCATTGTGCGAAAAATAATCAATCTCGTAGTTACGCTTTCGCGAAAGCGTAATTCCGCTCACATCATATGTCTCATCCTTGTACATCGTTGCCAGCACCTTATTTGCTCGCAAGTCATAACGCTGAATCTCTATTTTATCTGTCTCAAGATTAGAAACCACATAAGCCGCATCCGGATTATCTGAAGCATAATCAAAACGACTGATACCGAAAGTTTCTCCAAAAGGGACTTCCATTATTTTTACAAACTCACCGTCTATATTGTAAAGCAACTCCATGTCTATCCCATTGATAATTCTTGAGATTGCACGTAAGTTTCCATGCTTGTCAAAATCGTATCCTGCTACCGGTGCATCTCCCTCATGTACGGTGTACAGCTTCTCAATAGCACCCGTGTTGATGTTTAATTTATAAGGCTCCTCTTGTGCAGGATTGTCCTTATTCATCTGCACGATAACGTGATCTTTATCTTCTTTAAGAACAGCTAGTACGGCTACGCGTACCTCATCAAAAGGTGTTAACTCTTCATTACCGCTACCGTCTAGATTTACTCCAAAAAGATGGTAGTTTTCATCACCTCCTTTATCTTGAGAGTACACAATGCGATCTTCACTTGCCCAGAAGTAGCTACGTATTAAATCTTCCTGCTGTTCTACAAGCTTGATTTCAGTTTGTGTAGCAGTATTTTTAAGAAATAAATCTCTTTTTCCATCTTCTCTACGCTTCATGTACGACAAGTACTTTCCATCTGGTGAAAGTTTAAACGCATATGCTTCTGGCGTCTGGAAGTAATCTTCTACTTTATATTTAAAATCCCCATCTTCTTGCGCAATTAGCTTTGCAAGTGCCTCGCTTGATGACGGTAATGATGTATTTCCTGGAAGTGTTTTTTCTGTTTTCATTAATTGTAATGGATAGTCAGTACCTAGCTGAGTGTAGGTTCCTGAGATGTTATCATTTGTAATAGTCCCAAGATACTTCATTTTTAGTTTTACACTTGTTATAGAAATCTTATTTTCTTCAAGTGTGGCGCTGACTGCTGTATTTTTACAGGCCTTTTTCATAGCTCCTCTATTACGCTTTCGCGAAAGCGTATAACATAGTAAAGTATAAATTACTTAATGAAAAGAAGCTTTTATAATAGCAATCTACATTGTGATTTTTTGAACTGTGTATTTTTGATCTAACTGAGAGATAGGTATAATCAAGATTTGTTCTTGCTCATCAATACCGCCATAGTTCGATTGTATCGTCATCTTTACGAAGAGAGGTACTCTTGACTTCTTAAAAGTGTTATTTGTGATATTTATAATCCACTCACCTTTATTAGAGTCATCATCAATTATAAATTCCTTTGATAACAAACCATTAGTGATAACATCAGATTTATCTGGTGTACTCAAATTTTGTGACCAATTGTAGAATTTTTTTGCAGGGTTTACAAACTGTAAATCAAACTCCATTTGAGGGTCATTCCATTCAATTAAAATCCTTTTATCAATTAATTGTACCGTCTCATAAAATGCCGAAGGCACTTCATCATAATTTATACGATCTTTATTTTTAGTAAGAAGATGTCTTAGTTCTGTGTCAGCTATCTTAATGAGTTCTGGAGAAATATTATAAGTGGTAGAATCTGCAGAGAGTATCCTTTTGAGAGTTTCAAAACTCTTAACAAATTTACCTTCTCTTTTATACGACTGTGTAATATCGAGGTGTGACTGCGACTCTTCTGGAGCTAATTCTAAAACACGCTCATGTATTTTTAAAGCTTGTTTATATAAATTCTGTTCTTCTAAAAAAAAAGCAAGCGACCTTAACACCCTTGTATTACTGTCTGCTATGTCTAAGATTGTTGTTAGTCCTCTAACTGCTTGATCTTTGTCTAGCGGTTCTAAAACCCTATAATAAGCTATATAGTTATTTACATCTAAAGGATCTTCGTCAATTTTATTCAAAAACTGCTGCTGCAATGTTTTTAGATTTTCCGTAGTTGCTGCATTGTATATTCCAGTCTTTCTAGACGACGAAAAAATTTTTGCACCTTCTTGATAATCATTATTTTTTGCGAGTGCACTTTGTGATTCTTTAGTATCTATAAACTCTCCACCCATAGTTGTAATTTCTATAACTCCGTTTCGTCCTAGCGCACCATACTTATTGGTTCCCGCTAGTGTAGACTTAAATGTTATATTTTCAATTCTATTTAAATCAAGAAATGTAGGAGGTGTTTGAGTCAACACTCCATCTACAGCAAATAGAATCTCATCACCTTGTAGAATTGATGATCGCTTTCTAGTATGATAGGTTGCTTGATCACCTTCTCCTTTAACGAGAATAGTAAGAAAACGTCCTCTTATTAGGTCTGCTAGAAATGAAAAACCACCTGGATTAAAGTCTTCCTTATCTATCGATTGATATCCTATCCCGGATCTATCTTTTTGGGCAAGTCTCTTTTCCTTATCAGTTAAGTTTTTATCTTTCTTTTGTTTTGCCTCACCAGTAAGAGCTACTTCATTTAATATCTCATACTGAGATTCTAGTTCCACTTTTAAGAACGAGTTATCTAAAATAATGGTTTCCTTTGCCTTAGTGTCTTTATACTCAAAACTTAAAATAGCACCCTCTTGAGTAGTGATTACAAACTCACCATTACTATCTGTTATCACCTCATTAAGTGATCCCTTTTCAATAACATAGCATCCATAAACAGGTTTGTTATTTAATAAAACTTTTCCTCTAACTTCAATTTTTTTATCAACACCTATCACCTTGTCAGAAAGTTTTTTCTCAAAACTATTTATTGAGTTAGAATAGTCTAATTGAGAAAGGTTTCCTTCATAATCATTCCCTTTTACTAAGGCGCTATTTGCCTCTTTATTTACTATTGTATTGATTATGATTGCTCCATTGCTGGCTGCAGATCCATATTTAAAGTATGCCATATCACCTGGCATTACATATATGCTAGAAATAGAGCTAGCGTCGAGATATAGTGGCAATGATGTAAAAGGAATATCATCTACAATAAAATATCCTATTGGATTAACATTAGTTATAAATTGAGCAAATCGACCAGTTCCTTTTACCGTTAATCCCGGAACAATTTTTAAAACATCTGCTACATACTTTGCTCCTGAAGGAAAATCCTCTTTTGTCAATATACCATAAGCTTCTTCAACAGAAGATTGCTTATTCTTATTTACAGCACCACTACCCGTTAATACCACCTCATTGAGAACATCAAATGATTTAGTTAACCTTATCGAGAGATCTCTTATATTGTCCTCAACAACTACTTGTTTTGAGTCCATACCTAGGAATTCAAAATTTAATACATCCCCTTTTTTAGTAGAGATTTTAAAACGCCCACTACGATCTGTTCTAACCTCCTTAAAAGTATTATTCATACTTACTAAAACTCCCGAAAGTGGTTGCTCATCAAAGTACACGGTTCCTGATATCGTATTATTATCATTTTCCGAAATCTCAATAGTCTCAATAAATACACCGTCAGATGTATTCAGTAAACTTTTGGCTTCTTTTATTTTTCTATTGTACAATGGTATGTACTTACCCTCATTATATTGAGCCCATTCATTGAGAACTATGTGATTAGCACTCGGAGTACTGCTCACAACTATAAAATCCCCGGATGTATATATAGGATCATGACTCCCCAAATTAATATACCCATCAGAAAATAAAAAAGTCACATCAGAATTTTGAGGAGTTTCTGCCAATTCACTAACATCTGTATTACCAAAATATGATTGATTCTCTAAAAACCGATATAAGTCTTCCTGCGATGATCCGTAATTAAAAGATTTTTTATCATTTATTGTATTACTAAAAACAATTACATCAACCTCTGTAGGGTTGACATCACCTAAATATTCTTTCAAGAGTTCTATTTCCTTATCTAAAGATCGATCCATCATTGACCTAGATACATCCCAAAGAATAGAAACACGATCCACCTTGATGTTAGAAATCTCAGAATCATTTTGAAGTGATGGCTTTGCTAGTATAGATAAATCTACACCGTTTGAATTTTGTTTAACCCAACCGTCTTGACTGACCGACCTTAAAAAAGATCGTTTTGAATTAAGACTTTGAGAGATTGCAAGACCTAACTCTTCACCATAAACTTCTAGGAGCTCTATGCTTAGAACTATATCTTGACTTACAACAATATTAGCTGGTATCAAATCTATAGTTTCAATACCACCCCTAGAAGAAATAGTATGGTAGATAGGCTTAGACAGAAATTGCTCTCTTGGGAATCCTTTATCGTAATTATAAATATTCACACGTATTTTTATACTATCGGAAATATTTTCAACAACATTGAAGCTAACCTTTGATAATTTATGCCTTCCTTTTGGAATCTTAATAAAGCTAGCTATTTCTCCCCCTAATGCCTCCTTATCTTTCCAGTAGGCTAATAATTCATTAGTGCGCTGTTTAGACCCAAATCGCACTGCTTTTCCCCATTTTGAAGTCAGCATCACTTCATCTAAACCATAGACATCTTTAATGAGTTCAATAGTGTTATCTTTTTGAAATTTACTAACCAATTCTTCAAAAGAATAGCTCTGTGTTTTATACCCTACAACTGAAAATTGGATGATATCGCTATCTACAATTTTACTTTCATCAAATTGCAAGGACATTAAACCATCTTTATTAGTTACGGTTCCAATTGCTTTACCCACGAAACCAGCATTCACATATGGAATACCTAAACGAGTATCGCTGTCAATAATATTAGCCTCTATAGTTATTACATACTGAGCACTACATAGAGAACTAAAAAAAAGAATGATTAAAAAAGTAAATTGTTTCATAAAAGTGATTTTTGATTGATTAAGCTATTTTAACAAAAAAGATGCCAAAACCACTATAAATTTACATTTACTCGCTCATTATCTTCACTTTACATATAATTAGCATGATATAATTGATATTAGTAGACATCCACATATCAAACATTTAATCTCAAAAAATAATTGGTTTACACCAAGTAAACTTTACTATTTACATAATTATTCAAAATACAATTTAGCCAATGCTGCCAGTGGTATACCGCTCACAAAGAATATTTATTCTTTTTAAATTATGGTTGTTGTGTACGCTTTCGCGAAAGCGCAACAACCCCTATTAAACATTATATCCAATTGATTTTCAATATCTTTAGGAGAGATTCAAACAAGCAACCCTTATGAAACGTCGTTCCTTTCTTCAAAAAAGTGCTGCAGCTAGTGCTGCTTTTACTATCGTCCCCAGCTTTGTGCTAGGTGGAAATCACGTGCCTCCTTCTGATACTTTGTATATAGGAGCAATAGGAGTGGGTGGTCGCGGAGGTGGCGTGGTAAATGATCTTACAAACTATGGTAAAGTGAAGTTTGTAGCTATGTGTGACGTAGATGATAAGATGGGTGCTGCGAGCTATGCCATGCATCCTAAAGCCAAAACGTATAGAGACTTTAGGGAGTTATTTGACAATCATATTAAAGGAATAGATGCTGTAATGGTGGGAACACCAGACCACACGCATGCTACCATCGCATTACCTTTTATGCGTGAGAATAAACATGCCTATGTAGAGAAGCCTCTTACGCATAATATTTATGAGGCTCGCTTAATGGCAACCGTAGCACAACAACAAGGCATTGTAACCCAGATGGGAAACCAAGGAGCTTCTGGCGATGGGATTAGAATAGCGCAGGAATGGATTAACTCCGGAGTAATTGGCACTGTATCCCGCGTAGATTGCTGGACTAATCGTCCGGTGTGGCCACAAGGATTTAAACACATAACAGAAGGACATCCAGTGCCCGAAAACCTAGATTGGGATTTATGGTTAGGACCTGCTAGTTATAGACCTTATAATGAAAATTATCTGCCTTTTAAGTGGCGTGGCTTTTGGGATTTTGGTACAGGAGCCATGGGAGATATGGGTTGCCACATTATGGAAACTCCATTTAAAGCATTAAATTTAGGTTTTCCTTATGAAGCCGAGGCTAGTTGTACGAGCATTTGGTCTGGTGATTTTGTGGAGGCAGATTATCGCGAGGCTTGCCCACCAAGTTCTATAGTACGATTAAAGTTTAACTCGCCTACGCAAGGTGACGTGGGCCTAAACTGGTATGATGGAGGGATTATGCCGGATTTACCTAGCGAACTAGGAGAAGGTGAGAAGCCAGGTGATGGCGGTGGTGGTAGCATTTTTCACGGTAGTGATGGGATTATGGTTACAGATACCTATAGTGCAAACCCGCGACTACTACCTAGCGAGCGTATGAACGATATGGCGGAAATACCGCAAACTATAAAAAGGGTAACCGCTGGTCACGCAGGAGAGTGGATTGAGGCCTGTATCAATGGCGGTACTACCTCATCACCATTTTCTTATGGAGGGCCGCTTACAGAAGCTGTACTTATGGGCAATCTTGCGATTAAAGCTTACCAACACAAAGAATTGAAAGAAGGTAAAAAATCAGGAGACTGGGATCCGTATAATTATCCTGGACGTCGTACGATTAAGTGGGACGGAGATAATATGCGTGTAATTAATTATGAGGAAGCAAATGCTTGGGTGAAGCGTGACTACCGCGAGGGATGGGAGTTATAATTATTTCATTTAAAAACAAAAAAAATCCGCAATCATACAATTACGGATTTTTTTATGGAAATGAATAAAATGGCCTATTTTGCTTTTTTCTCTCTCTTTTCTGCTTTTTTCTCTTTGGCAGTTTTAGTAGGTTCTTTCTTCACGTTCTTCTTTGAATCTTTACTCTTTGCCATAATACCTGATTTTAAATAGTTGTTTTTAAATAATCATCCATTTCAGTATCCCAATCTATTTATCAAGAACGTAGCGTTGTGATTATTTTATCTAAAGATAGACGAACCTCTAAATTTATAACGAGATATTACTCTTTCTTTCTAAAACTCAGCCTTTCTCTTCTCAAGAAATGCTGTTGTTCCTTCAATAAACTGGTCGGTTCCAAAACAACCTCCAAATTCTTCAATTTCCGTGTCATAACCATCTACACCATCTTCAAATCCGGCATTTACTGCGTTAATTGCTGCTGCGATTGCCATAGGTGAATTACGCATGATTTTACCTCCTAGCTTTTCTGCAAGTGGCAGAAGCTCTTCTTGTGCTACAATATGATTGATAAGACCGTAATCAAGTGCAGTATTTGCGTCTATCATTCCTGCAGTCATAATCATCTCCATTGCACGTCCTTTACCTATTAATTGTGGTAAACGTTGTGTACCTCCATATCCAGGGATAACTCCTAGGCCTACTTCTGGCAGTCCCATACGTGCATTATCACTAGCTATTCTAAAATGTGCCGCCATCGCAAGTTCTAGTCCGCCGCCTAGCGCAAAACCATTAATTGCAGCGATAACTGGAGTTCCCATATCTGCTACATAATCAAATAGCATTTCTTGTCCCATGCGAGCAAGTTCTGCCCCTTCAGACTCTGAGAAATTTGCAAACTCAGAGATATCTGCTCCTGCTACAAAAGCTTTTTCGCCAGAACCGGTTATAATTGCAACGCGTACGGTTGCATCTTCTTCCGCTTTCGCGAAAGCGTTATGAAGTTCCTCAATAGTCTCTTTGTTTAAAGCATTAAGCTTAGATGGACGATTGATTGTGATGGTAGTGATACCGTTTTCTGTAGTTGAAAGAATATTATTGTACATAGTACTATGTTGATTTTTAATGTTGGTTCGTATAAGCCTTAATCGCTACGCCTTGAGACGTCTTATTTTGGAAAAACAACCTTAAAAATGGTTCCTTTTCCTTCTTCTGAAGTAAAGGTAATACTTCCATTATAGGTCTCCATAATATTTTTTACCATTGCTAGTCCTAGTCCCATCCCACTTGATTTGGTAGTAAATTTAGGTTCGAATATTTTAGCTTCATTTTCTTTTGTAATGCCAGTTCCATTATCTATAACACTAATCTCGACCTTAGTATCTAGCTCTTGTACTGCTACGATAATATTAGGGTTATCTGTGTCTTTTGTAGCTTGTACTGCATTCTTCACGAGATTAGTAACCACGCGAATCAGTTGCGTCCTGTCAAAATTTGCAAACAGCTCTTCCTTTTCACTAGAGAAATAGATGTAACGCTCATTAAATATATCTACGGAAAGCTTTACAATATTAGGCACATTAAGAATCTCGCTTTGCTGCGCTGGCATATCTGCAAAGTTCGAAAAAGCACTAGCAATACTACTCATCGTGTCAATTTGCTGAATAAGTGTCTTGCTATATTCCTTAATTTTACCGTGAACCTCTGGATCTTCTGGGTCAAAACGGCGCTCAAAACTCTGCACCGTAAGCCGCATAGGCGTGAGCGGATTTTTAATCTCATGAGCCACCTGCTTTGCCATCTCTCTCCAAGCGGCTTCTCGTTCATTTTGCGCAAGCTTCACAGCACTGCCTTCTAGCTCATCAATCATACGATTATAGGCATTGACCAATGTTGTAAGTTCTGATGGGAGCTCTGTAGTATCAATTTTCTCGTTACGTTTGTCTAGTTGAGTTTCTTTGATATTATCCTCTACCGTTTTGAGTGTTTTTGTAATATATCTAGCCAGAAAATACGCTAGTAGAATAGCTGTGATGACCATCAATATATTTACAACCACAAGACGCCATAAAATCTCACGAAGCTCCTTATTGATAAAAGCCTCGCTATCTTCATACTCGATTTCTAATATAGCCAGTGGTTTATATTTGGGATCGTTTATAAATGAGTATGAAAGCTGTTGTGATACTTCTCCATCTAGCTGATTTACGTATCTCTTTTCTTCAGATTCTTCAAGATTTTGGAGTGTTTCTAGACAAAGCTTCTTTTGTTCTGGGCTATCAAATAGTTGATCCTTTGATGATATCAATGGCTCTCCCTCAAGGTCATACATACTGATATTCTCACCTTGTATACTTGCAATCTCATAGATCTTTTCCTTAAAGATATATGGGATTTTTTCGGTTTTGAGTTCGTAGCTAGTATTATTCAAAACAAAATCTATTGTCTTTCTTATGGAAGACTCCTTGCGCTCTAATCGCTCCTCATTATAATCTCTTATCTGCTCTTTATATTGAAAATAAGTGACCCCTGCTATCATTAAAAAGGCAATCAATACCAGCGTGAGCATGGAAGTAAAGATCTTTGTTCCTAGTGAGGTACGATTAAAAGTGAGCATTAAGCATTTGGGTTTTTGTCTTGTATTTTCTTATACAATTTAATGCCTAACATCAACAATACTGCCAAACCTACGAGGCCTACCATTCCAAAAATCCAATTGGTTGTGCTTTTTGTGACTGCAAGGAAAACCACTGCAAATAAGATAAGCGTTGCGCCTTCATTCCACAGTCTCATCTGGCGGGATGAGTATTTAAAAACTCCCTCTTGTAAACTTCTATGTATACGCCAACTTTTCCAATGATATAAAAATACGAGTACTATGAATGCTAGTTTAATATGCATCCACGGAGCGCTAAAAAGACCAGGGCTTATATAAAACATCAAGCTCCCAAAAATCACAGTAAGCACCATAGAGGGGCCTGTAATTATCTTCCAAAGGCGGTGTGCCATTAAGCCAAGTTGCTTGCCAAGTATTTCTTTATCTGGCGACGGTTTTTCACTAGCTTCTATCTGATATACAAAAAGACGCGGCATGTAAAACAAACCTGCAAACCAAGTGACTACGAAGATGATGTGTAGGGATTTAAAATAAAAGTAGTATTCTGCCATTAGTATTTAGGGAGTTTCTTAGTACTTTGAAAAGCTAATATTCTTACTTCATTAATATGTTGTAAGACCTCGTAAGCTATAAAATTATTTTTATCTACAACTGCTTTATGTACCTCAAATACTGTTGATGAAAGAGGAAAACTTAATGGATTTGAGGAAATCGTTTTTACCGTAGCAGAAATAGCAATATCTAATTTTAAAATTTCTTTTGAAGTCCATTCTTGTTCAAGATAAAGAATAACATCTTGAAGACCTTCCTTCGCGTTAGGCGTCCACGTTACTTTGTACGCCATTTATCAAAAACATTCATTACCTCGTCGTGCGGAATCAATAAACCCTCATCTGCTTGCTTTTTTCCAAGCTCAATAGCTGCTCTTTCTTCGTTACTTAAATTATCCCACCAATCTGTAGGCGCTTCTTCATCAAGAATGCTCTTTATTTTATACAAAGTGCCCTCCTCTTTCACTTTAAGTAAGAGTTCTACGAGTTTGATTTTAGTTGCATCTAAGTCCATAATAGTGGCTTTCTAACAAAGATAAAGGAAATTATGATATGAGGATTTTAGGGTAATAGTACACAAAACAATAAAGGCGCAGAATTTCTTCTGCGCCTTTCAAATAATAAAATTACTTTACCTACTCCTTTGCATCCTCCACAAAAAGGTAATCTAACTTCAAGCTATTAAACTCATCATTAAATTTAGTTACCTCTGCATCTAGCATTGTGTCAAAGGCATCAAGCTGTGTATTTATGGCTGCCGTAAGTTCATTCTTTACAGCTACGTCTTGATCTGTAGGCCCAAAATCTCCCATACCCACAAGACTATTTAAGTGCCCTAGTTTGTTTGTTAACTTAATAGGGAAGTTAAGTGGATCTTGTCCTGAGCGATTCTTAGTTTGATATAATTCCTTCTCAATCTTACCAAACTCTTCTTGCATTGTATTTGCTTTCTCACGCAAATCTGCAGTACGTCCATCGTCTTTGTATTGCGTAGTAAACGACTTGAGCTGATTATTAATTTTCTTAATCTTTTTTATGCTTTGGTGCGCTCTGTCTACAGATTTATTTACATCAGATATAAAGTCATGTTGCTTTTGCATATCTGCTACCGTAGCCTCTGCATTTGGATTTGCCACTATCTCAAACGTTTCTGTTTGCACCTCACCATTAACATTAAGAGCTACTTTATAATTTCCAGGTACCGCTTTAGGTCCTTCTAAACTTGCCCACCATAATACCATTTTATCAAGCTTTTCGGCGCCGTCTGTACGTGTGTTCCATGCAAACATATTCCCACCTTTCTTAGCTTTCAGCTTTTCACCTTTTTTCTTAGCACCTGTGCTAAACGACTTGAGTGTATCACCAGCCATCGTCATATAAGATAGCGTCACGGTATCTTTCTTAGTGTCAAACTCTTTCAAGTTGAAGTAAGTCATCACACCACCTGGATGATTAGTTCCAGTAGTCAGGCTTGATTTTCCACCGTTTCCGCCCATTCTGTAGGTTGGTTTTGGCTTAAATAATTTATTTGTTCCAGCTTTCGCGAAAGCGGACTGATGCAACATCCCAAGGTCATCTATAATCCAAAGGCTACGTCCTTGTGTTGCTACTATGAGGTTATCATCCTTAATCGTAAGGTCTGTAATAGGAACGATAGGCAAGTTAAGTTGGAACGATTTCCAGTTTTTACCATCGTCAAAACTGATGTACATTCCCGTTTCTGTACCGGCGTATAATAATCCCTTTTGCTTAGGATCCTCTCGCACTACACGTGTAAAATGCTCTGCTGGTATACCATTGGTGATTTTTTTCCACGACTTTCCGTAGTCTGTGGTTTTATATAAATAAGGAGCAAAATCACCTAGTTTGTATCTAGTTCCTGCCACGTAAGCAGTTCCTTCTTCAAAGGCAGATGGCTCTACGCTATTTATCATCATATTTTCTGGCATCCCTTTAGGCGTTACGTTTTCCCAAGATTGTCCTCCATTACGAGTAACGTGTACAAGTCCATCATCACTACCTACATACAATAGTCCTTCCTTCATAGGAGACTCTGCTGCTGCAAATATGGTACAGTAGTACTCTACAGAGGTATTGTCTTGTGTGATAGGTCCTCCAGAAGATTTCATTTTTTCTGGATCGTTTGTCGTAAGGTCACCACTTATTACTTCCCAGCTTTGACCTTCGTTTTCACTTACATGCACGCTTTGTGAGAATGTGTACAACCTCTTAGGGTTATGTTTTGAGAAAATGATAGGAAAATTCCACTGGAAGCGGTATTTCATATCTTCTACACCATGTCCCATCGGGTTATCTGGCCATACAGATACGCTACGTACCGTGTTTTTCTCGTGGTTTACACGCGTTAAGAATCCGTCGTAACTACCTCCATACACAATTTCATTATCCTCTGGATCTACCGCAATATGTGCCGACTCTCCTCCCGCGGTGCTTTCCCAGTCTGTCTCTCCTATAGATCCACCTTCTGTTCTGTGTGGGATGCGTATTGTACTATTATCTTGCTGTGCTACATAAATTCTGTATGGAAATGCATTATCTGTGGTCACACGGTAAAACTGAGCCGTAGGCTGATTCATATACGTACTCCAAGAACGCCCACCGTCATAAGACACTTGTGCGCCACCGTCGTCACCTATAATCATTCGGTTAGGATCTTCTGGAGATATCCATAAGTCATGGTGATCTCCGTGTGGTGCGTTATGCGTACTAAAAGTTTTACCTCCATCTGTAGATTTATGGTAACGCACGTTTAATACGTACACCGTATTCTCATCCTTAGTATCTGCATATAGACGTGTGTAATACCAAGCACGCTGGCGCAATTTGCGCTCATCGTTTATTTTTTTCCAAGTTGTTCCTGCATCTGTAGATGTGTATAAACCACCCTCTTCTTGGTTTTCTACCATTGCATATAGTCGGTTACTGTTTGCTGGTGAAACAGTAATTCCCATAATACCCAAGATACCTTCGGCAAAACCATCATTTGTAGAAATCTCTTTCCACGTTTCACCACTATCTGTACTTTTCCATACGGCAGATCCTTCTCCACCAGAACTCAAGCTATAAGGTGTTCTTCGAGCATTCCAAGTTGTTGCATATAACACACGTGGATTGTTTGGGTCTATAATTAAATCTACTACACCACTATCTGCATTTGAAAATAAGGTTCTTTTCCAAGTCTTCCCTCCATCTGTACTTTTATAAACACCGCGCTCTTGTGTAGGCTTATAGATATTACCTAAAACGCCAGCATATACAATATCAGAATTAGTAGGATGGACACGTATTCTTGGCACGTGGCGGCTTTCTTTAAGACCCGACTGGATCCACGTTTTTCCTGCGTCTTCAGACTTCCAGATTCCGTATCCAGAAGATACGTTCCCTCTGAGAGTTTTCTCTCCACCACCTACGTAAATAACGTTTGGGTCGCTTTTTGAAACCTCAACAGCTCCTATACTACCTCCAAAATATCCATCGGAGATATTTTCCCATTCTTTACCACCATCTGTAGTGCGCCACACACCGCCACCAGTACTTCCCATATAAAATAAGTCAGGCTGACCTGGCACTCCAGTAACGGCAGCACTTCGACCACCTCGGAAAGGACCAATGAGTCTATATTCTAAAGCTTCGTAAGTAGAAGGATCTGGTGATTGTGCGAACGTATCAAAAGATAGTACTGAACACACTGCCAGTAATAGGTAGCATAATTTTGTCTTCATTTGGATTGTGTTTGTTATAGCTAAGAAAATTACACAATTCTCTATGAAGTAAGAAGCAAGGATGAGTTTTTAACGCTTTCGCGAAAGCGTATACCCTATAATCTCTATAAAATTAACGTCATTATTATCATCTCAACAAAGGAGAAATGACAAACAATCGTCATCTCGACGAAGGAGAGATCTCACATCAAGCTCAGGATATTATCAATAAAACAATATTCAACTGTAACTGCTCACTGTTATGAGATTTCTCGTCAAGCTCGAAATGACAAGCAATAGTCATCTCGACAAAGGAGAGATCTCGCATCAAGCTCAGAAAAATTCTAATAAATCATTCTCATCAACAACTGCTCACGTCATGTGATTTCTCGACAAGCTCGAAATGACGGAAATAAGATTTTTTAAAGTAATTCACATTTTCGCGAAAGCGTAGTACTTCTATTCTTCTGCTACTGTAAGATTTTTAGTCACATCACGCCTTAAGAAATATCCTGTAACCATTGTGGATAGTACATCTGCAATAGGAAATGCAATCCAAACGCCAAAAACTCCCAAGTAATTAGGTAATATCAATACAAGCGGAATTAAGAAAAAACCTTGTTTTGTAAGACTGAGTAATAATGCAGGAACGGCCTTACCTATCGCTTGGAAATAGACAGCGCCTATTAATTGAATCACAATTACTGGTGTCGCCGCAAAAACCCATCTCAAAGCATCTGGTGTGCGCTCCATTAGTATATTATTATCTGCAATAGCCTGAGCGTCTGCATGACTATCACTTATAAACCATGAGACAAAGAAATCTGGAACTACCATAATAATGATAAAAATGGCGAGTGCTAATCCTCCTGCGTAAATGATAGATGTTTTAATAGTTTCTCGCACCCTATCATATTGATTTGCGCCATAATTATAGCTAGCGATAGGCATAAAACCTTGTGTAACCCCTATCACGGGAAACAGGGCAAACATTAACATCCTACTTATAATCCCATAACTCGCAACGTCAAGAGCGTCTCCATAATTGATAAGTACATTATTAAGTAAAATAGTAAGCACAGATATCACTCCTTGACGTGCAAGGGTTACTGCGCTAAGCCCTGAAATCTCTGAAACGACTTTCTTTTTAAGTTTGAGACATTCGGCTACGATTCTTAGTTCGCTCTTGAATATGAAAAACCAAACGATAAATGCAAAGCATATAGCATAACTAATAAAAGTTGCCCAGGCGGCACCTTCCATGCCATAACCTAGTACATTTATGAGTACGTAGTCCATACCTATATTACCTATTGCAGGAAGAATCATAGCATACATAGCAAACTTAGGCTTGCCTTCTGCGCGTATCACGTTATTACCCATCATGCACATAGCGAGCATGACAATGCCATAAAGCACAATACGATAATAAGTAAGCGCCATATCTTTAAAGGAGTCATCTGCTCCAAAAAACTCAATGAGCGTATCTTGAAATACAAGCCCTAAGACTGCTAGAAGCCCAGATACTAGAAAGGTAAGTGTGATCTGATTACCAAAAACACGAAGTGCCTTATCATCATCACCAGATCCTAAGGCGCGGGATAGTACAGAACTACCTCCTATACCTACTGCTAGCCCTATAGCTGCTATAAAAAATGTTACAGGAATAACAACTGTAATAGCACTAATTGCAAGAGGGCCTATCCATCTCCCTACAAAAATGGTATCTACAATCATATTGAGCGACATTACAAGTATTCCTATAGATGCAGGAACGGCTTGCTTAACCAATAGTTTTGAAATGGGCTCTGTGCCTAAGGCTGTAGAATTTTTATTTGCCAAGTTAATATTGAGTTTTAATACTAGTTGCTATGGTACAATTAAAATATTATTTAGTGTGTAGTTAACAGTCAATCAAATATATAATTCTTAAATTACCTACTATCCCTATTTAAACTGATGTTTTTCAAGACATTGAAACCTCCCAAACTAGTGCAACTATGGATGATTTACTACAAAAAAAAGATCTCAATTTTGCTATAATTGAGTTTTACAAAACCTATGTGGTTTGTAAAATGAATGAAGGTATCGTTCTAGATGTTCCTAAAGCAATAGCTCTTCATGAGCAATCTCGCCCCTTCTACAACGGTTTAAAATATGGATTCATATTTGACAGAACCATTGATTATACAATCGACCCTATTGTTTATATACAGTGTCCTTATTATGCAGATATTAATGCAATGTTTGTGGTTGCACAAAAGTTTAACACCAAGCAGATAGTGCAGTTTGAGCAAAATTTTTCAAAATATAAACTCACTGTTTTTGATACCCTTGAGGAGGCACAAAAAGAAATAAAGAAAGTGAAATTTGGTGAAAAATCACCACTCACAGAAGAACCGTTAAGGTAATTATATCAAGCAAAATTCACTTTCCATTACTTCAAGTAATGTATTTATAGCTTTTATTAAGCTATAGCTTTGCCACTTTCTACAAGTGCCCACTCATTTGCCCATTTGGCGATAAGCGCAGCCCAGTCATCTCGATCATTTATGCAAGGAATGGTATGGAAATCCTTTCCTCCAGCTTCGTGAAAGATCTCTTCTCCTTCCATCGCAATTTCTTCTAAGGTCTCTAAGCAGTCTGAAACAAAAGCTGGTGTAGCAATTGCCATTTTCTTAAATCCTTCTTTTCCCATGCGCTCAATAGTACGATCTGTATAAGGTTGTAACCATGGATCAAAACCTAAACGAGACTGGAAACTAGTAGAAAACTTTAAAGGCTCCCATCCTAGATATTCTCCTACCATTCTAGTAGTCTCATAACACTGGTGCCTGTAGCAAAATTCATGTGCTGCAGACTCAGACATACAACATGAACCATCAATTTTACAGTGTACCTTAGTTACATCGCTTTTACGTATGTGGCGCTCAGGAACTCCGTGATAAGAAAATAATACGTGCTCATAATCTACACCCTCAAGACTCTCTGCAATAGAATCTCCTAATACTTTAATGTAATCTGCATCCTTGTAGAATGGTTTTACATCTGTAATTTTCATCTTTGGGAAAAACTCAGCTCTTAACTCCTCTGCAAGTACCGTAATGGTTTCTGTGGTTGCCATTGCATAATGAGGATATAGTGGTAAAAGCATCACCTCATCTACTCCTTGATCATGCAATTTCTGGAGTCCTTCTTTAATAGATAGAGAACCGTAACGCATCGCAATCTCAACAGGCAACTTTGTATGCTCTTGCACTTTTTTCTGAAGGCGCTGTGTAAGTACAATTAACGGTGATCCTTCATCCCACCATATTTTACTGTAAGCCTCTGCACTCTTCTTTGGACGTGTATTTAATATAATTCCCTTTACTAGTAATGCGCGTGCTGCATAAGGAACATCAATTACGCGTTCGTCCATTAAGAACTCGCCTAAATATTTTTTTACGTCTTTTGGGTCTGTACTATCTGGTGATCCCAGATTTACCATTAAAACTCCTTTGTTCATTTATTCTCAGTTTTTCCTTAACAAAAATACAGTATATCAATCGTATCATCCTCATGTTATCCATAAGACTTTATGATACTGGTATTGTCTTTTTTATGCTTTCGCGAAAGCGTGATAACTTTTACCCTAAGCTCATTAAATACTTTTTTGGCGTAGTACCAAATTTCTTCTTGAATGCCGTAATAAAGTGACTTGCGGTGCTGTAGCCTACCTTTAATCCTACTTCGTTCACATTGTGGGATCCTGTTTCTAGCAGCTGGCGCGCAACTTCCATCTTATAATCAAACAGAAAACTAAACACCGAATCTCCATAAATCTGCTTAAAACCTTCTTTAAGCTTATTAAGTGATAAACCTATCTCATCTGACAGTTCGCTCAATGTAGGTGGTGCATCCATTCTAGCAATAATAATTTGCTTAGCACGCTTTATTTTCTGAACATTATCCTCATCTACAAGGAAAGGACATTGCTCAATATCTGCATCTGCAGGACGATTAAAATATAGACTAAGCAGCTCATAAGCCTTTCCTTTAAAATATAATTTCTGGATAGAAGGATGCAGGCTGTAATTCATTAACTGATTAAGCACAATCGCCATACTAGGAGAAATGCTACCATCTTTATAGTATTTACGATCTTTATTTTCATCACTCAAGAAGTGTATAAAACTCGCCTCGTTTGAAAATAAATTGTGAAACTTTTTAATAGACATCAAGAGTGTAACGACCCAAGTTTCTGGAGCTAGCTCTAAATTCATAGGTAAATCCCGCTGCGGATTGTAGAGTAATAATGAGTTTTCTTCTTGTATAGGTAGCTGATAAGCGCCATCATTAAAATTAAAAATAGCTGCCCCTTTCAAGCAAAAGTGAAACTGGATGTAACTACTATTTACCGTACGCTCAACTTGCTGTTTTTGAGCAGATTCATTATCAAATCTTAATATAAAAAAGCCATCTTCTATGAGGGTTTCATTAATTAGGCTTTCAGCGTTGTTTTTTTGTGATACATCCATAGCAAAAGTAATTATTTTATTTAGAATCGCTCTAAATAAACAAAATAGCAAGGGCATCTACTTTACTGTAAACACTGTGCTTCATGTAAAATTACGTCTTCTATCGTTCATTTTACACCTTGTACGATATAAATGATACCGCTAGCGTTATTTTTTTAAGAAAGTGACTATTACTTTTGCGTCCCTGATAGTATCAGAGGAAATGAATATTTGCTTTTGAAAAGACAACGATTTTACGCCATAGGTATTAGTTACAAAAAAGCCGACGCAACTACGCGCGGTCATTTTGCAATATCTGAAACTGCTCAAGAGGCAATTCTTAAAGGTGCCAAAAATGAAGGAGTAACTGCTCTTACTGTTATTTCCACTTGCAATAGAACAGAGTTATACGGCTTTGCTCCAGACGCAATGACGCTTGTTAAAATTCTCTGCGAGCACACCCACGGAACCATTGAAGAATTTCTTGACGTTGCATATTTACATAAAGGCGACGATGCAATTGCACACCTCTTTAAAGTAGGGACTGGTCTTGATAGTCAGATTCTAGGTGACTTTGAGATCATTGGCCAACTCAAAATTGGTTTTAAGCGTGCTAAGAAATTACAACTTATCAATCCATTTATGGAGCGATTAGTAAATGCTGTTATCCAAGCTAGTAAACGTATTAAGAACGAGACAGAGATTTCCAGTGGAGCTACCTCTGTGAGCTTTGCAGCTGTTCAATATATTATGGCTCGCGTTCCTTATGTTTCAGATAAGAATATCCTTCTCTTTGGTACTGGAAAAATAGGTCGCAATACTTGCGAGAATTTAGTAAAGCATACTAAAAATGAGCATATCACGCTCATTAATAGAACTAAAGAAAAGGCAGAAAAAATTGCAGGTAAATTTAATTTACTCGTAAAGGAATATGCAGATATACAAAGTGAGATTGCACAAACTGACATCCTTGTAGTTGCTACAGGTGCTCAGAAACCTACAATAAGTAAAGAATTACTACACAGTAAAAAACCGCTACTTATTCTGGATCTCTCTATTCCTAAAAATGTGTCTAATGATGTAGAAGAGCTTGAGAATGTCACGCTCCTTCACTTAGATCAATTATCAAAAATGACAGACGCGACCTTAAAACGTCGCCAGGGTTATATTCCTCAAGCAGAGGCGATCATTGCAGAAATCACAGACGAGTTTAATGTGTGGTTACAAACTAGAAAGTTTGCTCCTACCATGAAAGCTCTCAAAGTAAGACTTCAAGAAGTACAAGCTGCAGAGATTGAAAATGTACGTAAGAAAACGCCAGATTTTAGTGAGGCGAGTGCAACTGCTATGAGTGACAAGATTATTCAAAAAATTACAAATCAGTTTGCTCACCATTTACGCAACGCAAACGGATCTACAGATCAAAGTATAGCACTTATACAATCTATATTTCAACTCGAAAACGACAATGAGTAAAACCATACGAATTGGTACTCGAGATAGCGAACTAGCACTCTGGCAAGCTAAAACCGTGCAATCACAACTAGAAGCAAACGGATACAAGACTGAACTTGTACCAGTAAAATCTACTGGAGACCTTATCTTAGATAAGCCACTCTACGAGTTAGGAATCACAGGTATTTTTACAAAAACGCTAGATGTTGCAATGCTTAACGGCACCGTTGACATTGCTGTACACAGCATGAAAGATGTTCCCACCGCATTGCCTATAGGGATTGTGCAAGCTGCAGTTCTCAAAAGAGCTGCAACCGAAGATATTCTTGTACATAAAGGAGCACCAGACTACAAACAACCATGCACAATTGCTACGGGAAGTTTAAGAAGACAGGCTCAATGGCTCAATAGATACCCTAACCATCAGACTACAGATTTACGCGGTAACGTAAATACACGACTTCAAAAACTGGAAGATAGTGACTGGACGGGTGCCATATTTGCAAAGGCTGGGTTAGAGCGTATTAATGTACTTCCAGAAAATTACGAAGTACTAGACTGGATGCTTCCTGCTCCAGCACAAGGAGCCATGCTCATTGTCGCAATGGAAGAGGATCAATTTTGTCTAGATGCATGCACCACACTAAACCACAAGCCTACGGCTTTGTGCACTTATATAGAACGTGAGTTTCTAAAAACCCTTGAAGGTGGGTGTACAGCACCTATAGGAGCTCTTGCAGAAGAAATAGGAGACGACATACGATTTAGGGGAGTATTATTCTCTCTAGATGGTGCCACAAAAATTGAAGTAGAGCAGGTTGTTTCAAAAGCAAATGCTGTTGGTTTTGGTACAGATTGCGCCCTTGATATTCTTGATGATGGAGGACGAGAGTTAATGAAGGAGATTAAGAGTAGTTTAAAAAAATGACCGTGCTATCCACAAAAAAATTAAAACCAAACCAGCGAGAATTACTTCTCAATGCAGGTTTACAATTTGTGGAATATGATGCGATACGCACACAAGAGGTTGCTTTTACGCTTTCGCGAAAGCTTAAAAATGTAATCATCACTAGTCAAAATGGAGCACGCGCTTTACTTAACAATCTTTCTAGTGAACAATTAGAAAGTATAAAAAGTTGTTTTACTGTTGGCGAAAAAACAACAGCGCTTTTAGCCGAAATCGGGATAAAAACGACAAAAACAGCTCGAAATGGAGAAGAATTGGCTCGTTTTATAATAGAAAACCATAAAAACGAACCATTCACCTATTTCTGCGGGAGACAGCGCAGAGATGAATTACCTACATTACTCAAAGAAAATAATGTAGTGTGCGATGAAGTGGTAGTTTATGAAACACATCAAATAGCTCAGTCTTTTGACCGTTCATTTGATGGTATATTTTTTTTTAGTCCGAGCGGTGTTAACGCTTTCGCGAAAGCGAACAAAAACACACGAGCAATAGACAGCACAGCGTTTTGCATAGGCGAGACCACTGCAACAACGGCAAGACTACACTTTAAAGAGGTAGTTGTGTCTAATGCAACAAGTATAGAAAGCACGATTGCTAAGGCGGTGAAAACATTGAAAGAAGAATCTAGAATTTAAGCGTCTAGAAAAACATAAAATCGTCCCCTCGAGCGCAGTCGAGAGGTTTATCATAAGAGTACAATTAAGTTCTCGACTGCGCTCGAACAGACCTAGAGATATGAGCATAAAAAACGACCTATTTTTAAGAGCACTTAAAGGAGAAACTGTAGACCGTCCACCAGTATGGATGATGCGTCAAGCTGGAAGATATCTTCCAGAATTTATGGAAATCAAAGCAAAGTATGATTTCTTTACACGCTGCCAGACTCCTGAGCTTGCAAGTGAGATTACCGTACAGCCTATACGTCGTTATGGTATGGATGCTGCTATTTTATTTTCTGATATCCTGGTGATACCACAAGCGATGAATATTGAGGTAGAAATGAAACCTAATATAGGTCCATGGTTACCTAACCCTATACGATCTGCAAAGGATGTGGAGCAAGTAATTGTTCCAGATATCGATGAGACTTTAGGGTATGTGATGGACGCTATCAAGATGACTAAAGAGAAACTTAATGATGAGATTCCATTAATTGGTTTTGCAGGTTCTCCATGGACGATTCTTTGTTACTGTGTGCAAGGTCAAGGCTCAAAAAACTTTGATAAAGCAAAGGAGTTTTGTTTTACACAACCACTAGCAGCACACGCTTTACTTCAAAAAATCACAGATACTACCATTGCTTACCTTAAGAAAAAAGTGGAAGCAGGAGTAAATGCAGTACAAGTTTTTGATAGCTGGGGAGGGATGCTCTCACCAGTAGATTATCAAGAATTCTCGTGGCAATATATTCAGCAAATTATCGATGCGCTTAAAGATGAGGCTCCCGTAATTGCTTTTGGGAAAGGATGCTGGTTTGCACTTGATAAAATGGCAAAATCTGGAGCATCTGCACTAGGAGTAGACTGGACGTGCTCTGCACGCAATGCCCGTTATCTTACTGGTGGTAATATCACATTACAAGGAAACTTTGATCCTACTCGTTTATTCTCTCCTCCTAGTGAGATTAAGAGAATGGTGCACGAGATGATTAATGAATTTGGAAAAGACAAGTACATTGTAAATCTTGGTCACGGTATTTTACCTAACATTCCTATTGAAAATGCAGGAGCGTTTATTGAGGCGGTAAAAGAATACAAAGCATAATGAACCTAAGAGCTGTCTTACGATCTATGGATTATAGACAGCTCTTGAGTTTGTTCTGGCTCAGTGCGCGCCACCCCAGATTCATTTTACCCACAATAAGAGGAACACGTCGCACGATCACAATTTGCGATGAGTTATATGGTGACAAGCAGCACCTCAATGGGCCAGAGAATGCCTTTCGCCATGCATTGTGGAATGTCCTTCTCGTTCATTATAGCACTCAAAAAGGCTTGCCTTTACAACGATCACTAGCCTGGTCAAAAAAAATCACAGACTGGCATGAAGATTTTTCACCAAACGCTGCCCTAGCAAGAGCGATGGACTTGCACAATAACCGTGTAGGCCGTGATATAATAGCTCAGTTTCACCCAGAAGAAGAGCATTTCTTTGTCGCGCACTTACTTAAAATGGTTCCGCTTTCGCGAAAGCGTACTGTAGAAAATCAGTTTAAAAATCATTGTAATGAACTCATTTACATAGAAGAGACCCTCTAATAATTGATAAACTGTGATTATCTTTAAGCCTAATTTGTACTGAAAACACGCTAAACGCACCTCATGATAAAAGGCATTCTCAACGGACTACAAACCTATAGAACATCATTTGGATTAATTTCAAAGCTGGGACTTTGGAAATACTTTGCCATCCCTATGATCATAAGCTTTATTACAGCAGCAGCTATAGGATTATCTGCATGGGGATTTTCTGATAATCTAGGCCACTGGATTGCCCAAATATGGCCTTGGGAATGGGGCGCACAAGGTTTTGACACCATTGCTCAAATCTTAAGCGCACTCTTAATAATTGCCATAGGTCTTATTCTATACAAACACATTATCATGGCGTTAAGCGCGCCATTCATGAGTCCTGTGTCAGAAAAAATAGAGGCATATTTAAAAGGAGAACATCACGCACACAGAGACACAAGTAATGCAGAGCAACTGGTGAGAGGTGTGCGTATTAACGTGCGTAACTTAGGGCTGGAATTACTCATCACCATCCCAATTTTATTACTCAATCTTATTCCAATTATAGGTAGCATAGCGGCAACCGTATTACTTTTTCTCACACAATCCTATTATGCAGGTTTTGGTAATATGGATTACACTCTAGAACGTCATTTTAAATATCGCGAGAGCATTGATTTTGTAAAGAGTAACAAAGGACAAGCCATTGGGAATGGGATGGTATTTATGCTGTTTTTACTAATTCCCATAGTGGGAATTATATTAGTATTACCTGTTTCTGTAACTGCAGCAACTGTGCAGACGGTAACACTCCTCGATAAAAAGAAAAGTATAGTGCCTGTAAATTAGCTTGTAATTGCCAGGTATAGATTGAGAAGTAAAAACTAAAAATTCCAGAACATCCTAAGCTAAGAGGTATAGTCAGAGTAAAACATAACAATTAACAATACACCCACTATTTTGGGTTTGAAAAGCATATAATGAAAGAACAATTTGTAGCCTACATTCTCAATCTTCAAGATCAAATCACTTCAAAACTGGAGCAACTTGACGGTAAAGCAACATTTCAAGAAGATAACTGGAAACGCCCAGAAGGTGGTGGTGGTCGCACACGTGTGATTGAAAATGGAAATATTTTGGAAAAAGGAGGTGTAAATACCTCACAAGTGCATGGTATACTTCCTGAGGCAATGCAAAAACACTTTGGTGTGAAAGATGCAAATTTCTTTGCCTGCGGTCTCTCACTGGTGCTTCATCCTAGCAGTCCTATGGTACCCACAGTACACGCAAACTGGCGTTATTTTGAGATGTATGACAAAGAAGGAAACATTGTAGACCAATGGTTTGGCGGAGGTCAAGACCTCACACCATACTATCTTTTTGATGAAGATGCCACTCATTTTCACCAGACGTGTAAAAATGCTTGTGATACACACGATGCCGACTTTTACCCAAAATATAAAGCGCGTTGTGATGAGTACTTTTACAACGCACACCGCAACGAAGGTCGCGGTATAGGAGGTTTATTTTTTGATTACTGTAAAGCTACCGAAGAGCGCTCTATGCAAGACTGGTACAACTTTGTGACCACTGTGGGTGACAGTTTCTTAGAGGCATACGTCCCTATTGTGGAGCGTAGAAAGGATACCGCTTTCGCGAAAGAACAAAAAGACTGGCAAGAGGTACGCCGTGGTCGTTACGTAGAGTTTAACCTCGTACACGATAAAGGAACCCTCTTTGGTCTAAAAACTAATGGCCGCATTGAAAGTATCTTAATGAGCCTTCCCCCCGTAGTACAGTGGAAATATGATCACCACCCAGAACCTGGAAGCGAAGAAGAACGATTAATTAAAGTGCTGCAGGAGCCGAAGGAGTGGGTTTCTTAATAAAACTATCCGAACTATTTAACGGACAACAAGATAATTATAAGAAAACAATCTTAAGAAGATGATTCAAAACATTCAGAAAATCCTATTTCTACTATTAATATTCTCTTTTAAAGTACATTCCCAAATCACAATAGAACAGTTAGTAGACAATTCGCTTTATTCATCAAACGTCGGGGTTGGCCAAATATTTACTGTTTCACAAGAAGCAGCAATTACTAATTTAACTATCTACTCAGATGAAGATCAATCTAAAAATTTATTTTTTAAACTATTGCAAGGTCCTAACTCTGATATTATTTACGAACATGACCTAGTGGCTATAAATAGTAGTCCAAATGAAACTTCCATAAGCATAAATGAAAATATAATACTCCAACCCGATAATCAATATGCTTTCCTCTTCTGCCTGAATCAAGAATGTGAAATAGCCGGGAGTAATACCATTAGGTTTAAAGCAGGGTGCATAAACCCTACTGGTGAATTTTATCAAAACGGTTACGCTATAAGCTCAACTGATCTAGATGAATTTGACGCTAATGCAAGTTTTAACCATTGTGACTTAACTTTTATAATAAATTTAGAAGAAACAATTTTAAGCAACAATAATGGGGTTACTTTAAATACTAAGAGCATCTTTCCTAATCCAACGTCAGGCTTTTTAAAATTACCAGAAAATATTGAAAGCATAGTTTTAATATCAATGACCGGTCAAATAACAAAAATGCAAGCAATTGATAACGAATTAAATATTTCTTTTTTAGAAAGTGGACTGTATTTTATACGTTATAAATATCAAAATTCAATTATAACAAATAGGATAGTTAAACTTTAAAAAATTAAAATTTTTATTAAGCCCATTTTCGCGAAAGCGAAAAACCTCTTACCTCCATATAGCACTCGTCTTGGTTTTGAGGCCATTCTCGGTATTCAAATAGTGAAAACGTGCTTTAAGTAATTGCTTCCTTCCATCCCGTGTTCTTGTAAAAGTCAGTCGTGCGTCATCACTCACAAAAATCTGCCAGTACTTGAAAAACAAGGCAGCATCTTTCTTATTGGCTGTAAATATAGACGGGACGCTGTAGTAGTTTGCAAGTCCAAATTTCTCTTGAAACCAACCCGATTGTTCAATCATATAGCGTGCATTATCTACGGGTTCTAGAAGTTCTTGCAGGCAGTTTACAAAAAGTATTTCCTCCTTTGCCGTGGCGCCTGTGAGAAAACAAGCAATCTCCCCGTTAGGTAAATACTCTACGCCGAGCTTAATTTGTTGTAGTTGGGTGGTAATGAGTAATCGCTCACGCAGTGACTTTAACACCACTTGCCCCATTTTATACACTTGCTTATCGATACGCCCAAATTTAAGATACTTGACAATCGCCTTGTAAGTTTTAGGTGCTAATACGAGAACAATAGAGCCAAGAGTAGCATAAATAAAAAACAACATCCCTTTAGAAAAATAGCTGCCTACATTATTAATAATCACCTCCGGGATAGTCATAGTAATAACGGCGCCTAGCTGCATAAAACTATACTTTACAGCATCTTTATAATAGACCTTTTGTGTTTCGGATTCTTTCTTCTTGGTACTGGGGCTAAAATCAAACTTTAGTTCTCTTACGAGTAACTTTCCAGTCCCTATAGCTTTATTCCAGCGCTCTTTAATATGGCTTCTCTTTGCTGCTAGCTGCAGCATTTTATTATTAAGTACTTCTTTATTGACAATAGTTGTAGGCAGTGCAAAGCGATCGGCGCCATTTTCTATAAAAGGATCATTTTCAAGGGATACTCCACAAAAGGCGTCAAAACGTTTTACAAGTTTTGCCACATCTTCACCACCGCCATCTATGGTAGGATCTATACACGCGAGATGCCAGATGGAAGCCACTTTATCTGGATTACCAGATTGCACACGTATAGCACGACCACGCATCTGATTAGACATTACAAAAGAGCTTACGTAGGAACCAAGTACTAAAGTATTAATAGCAGGAGCATCCCATCCTTCTCCTAGCAAGGCAGCGGTGCCTACCAGAATTTGTATGTGACCACCTGTAAATAACTGAGTAATCACACTCACAATAATGCTCTTTGCTCGTTCCTTTGTTTTTACAATGATAAACTCCGTCCCATCAAGAGGTGTAATGGTATAATCATCATTAGAAAGTACTTTGATGATTTCGCTTTCTAAGCGTTTATGCACAATAACAAGTGTACCCGTGAGAACGGCTAGTTTTTCTAATTTGTTTATTCCTTGCCAGCTTTCTACGTGTTGCACAAGCGAGTGCCGTAGGTGATGAAAAATTGGAACAACACCAAGTTTATTTACATCTTCCAGGTCATCATTTACACTTTCTAAAAATTCTTTACGCACATAATCAGTGAGGATTACTGCACGAAGATCTGCTCCCATTTCTTGGGATTCAAAATTTATGATCTCGCAAATACTTTTAAGTTTATTTGGACTTTGCGCAAGTGATTTATAGAGCTGACGCTCTCCTTTAAAGTTCACCCTATTATTATCAAAGGCGCCAACTCTACGCAACTGCTTTTCTACATCCAGCAGCATTTCCTCATCTTCTAGAAAAAGCTCTCTGTCTGTAACAAGTATAGGTTGTAATAATCGCTCTGCCCATTCTTGATTAAAAAGTGGTAATTGAGCCTTCTCAGTATCTACTCCCAGCACCTCTATTTTCTCTTTTGGGATCTCATGACCACGTGCTTGAAGATACACGAGAATGGCAACGTAAAAATCTGGTTTCTCGTAGATAGGATCAAGTAATCCATCTGTCAATGTGTACAAAGTATGTTCTAAAACGAACGTTCCAAAATTATCATTTTCTACCAATGAATCAATGAAACCCTTTGATTTTACTCGGTATTTAAGAATGTATTGAATTTGAGCTTCGTCTGGTTCGGAGAAATAAATGTAATCTTGGTGTGCGCATAGATTTCCCTCTCTTACTAATTCTGGAACGCTTATTTCAATATCTATCGGGCCGCATAATTGGAAGTATTTGGCTATTTCTCGTTGCTCACTATCATAAGGTGGTGTGGCGGTCAATGCGGTGAGTGTTCCCTCTAGTGTTTTGAGGGCAAAAAGTGGTTTCCACCACTCATTTTTAAGGTGATGTGCTTCGTCTAATACAATATGTTTGATGCCCGCTTCCGCGAAAAAAGCTACCAGCCGATCCATGTCGCCTTCCATTTCATTTTTTGAAAAAGCGTGTAGTGATTGGTAAGTTGCAAAAGTGATGTGTGCAGGCTCTTTTATATTTCGCGAAAGCGGAATAGTACAATCTTCCTCGCTCACAAAGCACTCAAACATACGTTGCTCCCACTGGTTTCTTATTGTAATTGTAGGTGCAAGTACAAGCGTCTTCTGGTTAACACGGCGCATCATCTCAAGGCCAAGCACTGTTTTACCAGAGCCTGGAGGTGCGACTACATGCAAATGATCATCTGAAGCATGGCTTTTAAAATCCTTTAAAAATCGCTCCTGATAGGTGCGCCACGGGTATATGAAATGAAAGGCTTCTTTAAGCAAAGGGAGTGGTAAATTAATTGGTAAATTTGTTTAAATATAAGGCACACAATTCGAAGTACGAACGACTATTTGTAAAAGAGTTGTGGTCACCTAACGAGACGATTATAAATCTATATACCTCTTTTTTATGCTACGCAGAAATCGCAGACTACGCACCTCAGAAGCTATACGTTCTATCGTGCGTGAGACATACATCACTCCTAATGATTTTATTGTTCCACTTTTTGTGGTGGAAGGAAAGGGTGTGAAAGAAGAAATTAACTCTATGCCTGGGTATTACAGGTATAGCTTAGAACTCATAGCCAAAGAGGTAAAAGAGTTGTGGTCAATGGGATTAAAATCTGTACTGCTTTTTGTAAAAGTGCCAGATAACCTTAAAGACAACTCTGGAACAGAGGCTCTTAATAGTGACGGACTTATGCAGCGTGCAATTAAGACGGTTAAGGATGCATGCCCAGAAATGGTTGTGATGACAGATGTGGCATTAGATCCGTATTCTTCTTTTGGCCACGATGGGATTGTAGGAAGCGGAGAGATTGTAAATGATGATACCGCCGCTGTTCTTGCCGAAATGGGACTAAGCCACGCTCGTGCAGGTGCAGATATTCTTGCGCCAAGTGATATGATGGATGGTCGTATTTTTGAGATGCGCACATTGCTAGAAGATGAAGGTTTTTATAACACTGGTATTATGAGCTATAGCGCAAAGTATGCAAGTTCCTTTTATGGCCCTTTCCGTGATGCCTTAGATAGCGCCCCAGTTGATCTCAAAGATGTTCCAAAGGATAAGAAAACGTATCAGATGGATTTTGCAAATCGTGATGAGGCGATTAAAGAAACGCTCATGGATATTGAGGAAGGAGCTGATATCGTTATGGTAAAACCAGGCCTTTGCTACCTAGATATCGTGCGTGACCTACGAGAAGCAGTAAATGTACCTATTGCCGTATATCAAGTGAGTGGCGAGTATGCAATGCTAAAAGCCGCTGCCGAAAAAGGTTGGCTAGATCATGATAGCGTGATGATGGAGCAAGTAATCGCCATTAAACGTGCAGGAGCAACCATGATGGCAAGTTACTTTGCAAAGGATGTCGTAAAGCTGATTAGTTAATTAGAATAACACAACGACCTGCGAGGTATAGTCTGAGGAACGAAGACTTCCTTGTAGGTCTGAACGACAAGCATTACCAAAAATTAATAACAACTTGGTTTGGTAAATCCGCTGTAATAACCAGACCTACAAGGTTGCCTATTGGCAAAACCTCGCAGGTCTAGAAAGTAACTATATGAACTACCACCTCGCTCAAGTAAACGTCGCCCGAATGAAAGGGGTCTCTATAAATGATCCCGAGATGAAGGATTTTAGAGATCATACTGATGAGGTAAACGCGCTTGCAGAACAATCTAAAGGTTTTGTGTGGCGGGATGTCTTTGATGAGAATGCCGCACCTCAACCTAATGCGCTAGCAAATGAGCAGATACTTATAAATTTCTCCGTGTGGGAAGATGTTGAGTCGCTTAGAGCGTATACTTATACGACGTTCCACACTGCCATCATGAAACGCCAGAAGGAATGGTTTCAAAAGTATGGTGAAGCACATTATGCGTTATGGTGGATAAAAGCTGGAACTACTCCCACAGAAAAAGAGGCGATTGAAAGACTCGGTTATCTCCAAGAAAATGGTGCTAGTGAACACGCATTTACTTTTAAAGAAGTTTTTGAAAAGCCTAAGTAAAGTTTCCGCTTTCGCGAAAAAATAAGTTTCTAGAAAGAAAAGTACTCTTCAATATGTGCTCTTGCTTCTCTTAAATCTGTGAAGAGTGCATCTGCTCTTTGCAACCTCTTATGTTGTGTAATGTCGTGTTGTACTATTAAACACTGCAATCCTGCGTCTTTTGCAGAAGTCATACCGCTGTGTGTATCTTCTATAGCGATGCAATTTTCTGGCTGGAGACCTAGATCACCAAGTGCTTTGAGGTAAGATTCTGGATTAGGTTTTGTATCCTTTACATCTGAGGAAGTCACTGTAATCTCAAAAAAGTGTGCGAGATCTTCCTTACCAAAAATAATGTCTACCATCTCACGATCACTTCCTGTGACAAGCGCTAGGGTGATTCCCTTATCTTTATAATAATTGAGCGTCTCTATTGCATGAGGCATAAATGTAACTGGCGAGTTACGAAGATTTTTATAAGACAACGCTTCCTTTCTCTTAAGCGTTTCTTCAAATGGAACATCAAGATTATGTTCCTTGATAATTTGTTCTAATGCATAGTATGCTGGCTTTCCAGCCATAGTCGCTGCATATTCCTCCCAAGAATACTCGATATTAAACGGCTCAAGCAACTCATTAAATGCATCAAAATGCAATGATTCGGAGTTTACTAGAGTTCCGTCAAAATCAAAAAGTACTGCCTTTAATTCTTGCTTTTTCATATCTAATTATAAGAGATGCGAACCTACCCAAAAATCAAGTGTTTGGTCTTAAATTATTGTTATGATTTAGCAATGATGTGATTAATTACGCTTTCGCGAAAGCGTGCCTACATATAAAGTACGTCTAACACCGCTAAAGTATCGTCGCTTTTTCCATACATTTACATAAAACAATCACTTTATTATGGGTCAATTACTGTTGTGGGCAACTATATCAATCTTTTTTTCATTCTTGTGTTCTATACTTGAAGCTGTACTTCTGAGTGTGACACCTACGTTTATAAACATCAAGAAAAACGAGGGAAAAGCCTATGCTGAAACTCTTGAAGAGCTTAAAAAAGATGTAGATAAACCACTTATCGCAATCCTTACCCTAAATACGCTTGCCCATACTGTGGGTGCAATGATGGTGGGTACTGTCGCTGCAGATTTATACCCGGAATTTGTTATTAACCTTGGATTTACAGAGATCAATTTTCTTGGTTTTGTATCTGCTTTAATGACGCTACTTATCTTAATTGCGAGTGAGATTATACCAAAAACTATAGGTGCAAAATTCTGGAAGTCTCTTGCAAATTTCTCTGCAAAGACGCTCACAATTATGGTGGCCAGTTTAAAATACACAGGTATTTTATGGTTACTACAGCTTTTTACGCGTATGGTAGGTGGCGGTGGTCATCACGAGAGTGTGTTGAGCCGTGAAGACTTTACTGCAATGGCACAAATGGCGGGTGAAGATGGTGTTTTTGAAGAAAGTGAATCAAAAATTCTTAATAATCTTCTTACGTTTAAAGAGGTGCTTACTAAAGATATCATGACGCCTCGTACGGTGATCAAAATGGCAGACGCATCAACCACCGTTGCCGACTTTTTTGCTGAGAATCAATCATTACGTTTTTCTCGTATTCCTATTTTTGAAGGAACAAGAGATCATATCACAGGTATTGTTTTAAAAAGCGAAGTGTATCGCGAAATGGCTTTAGACAAACATTCAACTACCCTAAAAGAGATAGAACGTCCTATTCTTGTTACGAAGCGCAATTTGCCTATTCCAGATCTATTTGATCAGCTTATTTCTACTAAAAACCATGTAGCGCTAGTGGTGGATGAGTATGGAACTATGAGTGGTCTCGTTACCATGGAAGACGTTATTGAAACTTTACTAGGACTAGAAATCATGGATGAAAGCGACAGCGTTGCCGACTTGCAAACACTAGCTAGAAAAAACTGGCAAAAACGCGCAAAAACGTTGGGTCTTTATGATGACAGCAATCCAGAAAATAAGCCTTCTGGTTTATAACATCAATTTAGAAGCTCTTCTCCAGTAGGTAAAATTGTTTGTGCCTTTTTGTTTTTTATATTACGAAGTATTACACTTAAGAATAGAGATACATCGTAAGGCTTAACTAGAATGTCATCCATCCCTGCCTTGTAGATTTTATGACGTATCTCATCAATCTCCACAGCTGTGAGTGCTACTATTGGGATATCTGTGTCAAATTTTCTAATATCCTTAGTCGCTTCGACACCGTCTTTTTTAGGCATATGGATATCCATAAGGATTAAGTCATATGTTTCCTTTTGAGCCATAGTTACTGCTTCTATACCATCACTAGCGAGGTCACATGTAAAGCCTTTGTTTTCCAGAAGCTTTTGAGTGATCTTTTGGTTAATGCGGTTATCATCTACTACTAGAAGATGCGCTCCTTGCAGTGTATGTACACTTTCTATAGCGTCTAGTTGTTGTTGCTCTACAGCTGCTATTCCCGTGGCTTTCTCTAGGTTAATTACAAATGAGAATGTCGCACCATTTCCTTCTTCACTTACCAATGTTATATCGCTATCGTAAAGCGCTAGTAATTTCTTCACAATAGGTAATCCTAGGCCAGTACCTTGATAGTTGTAGTTTTTATTTTCTACTTGAGAGAATTCTTCAAAAACACTTTGCTGGCTATTTTTAGGAATTCCCATGCCGTCATCTTCTATGCTAAATGCCGTTCTATAAAACCCATCAGCAGTAATAGACTCCTTTTTTATACGCACCCATATATTTCCATTCTCATTAAATTTAATGGCGTTTCCTATCAGGTTCATTAAAATTTGAGATAGCCTTACTGAGTCTCCCACAAGTTGGTTAGGAAGGTCTTTATCTATCTCTAAGTGTAACTTGTTATTGTTTTGCTCTAGACTAAATTCAAATGAATGCGTAATACTTCGTAAGAGTGTATTGAGTTTAAAAGGAGTGTGCTCAAGCTTAATGTTTTTTGCCTCCATCTTACTCATAAGGAGCACATCGTTAATGAGTGCAAGCAGATAATCTGCAGAGAATTTAAGCGACCTCAAATCATGTCTATGCTTATTTACTTCGGTATCTTCAAGCAAAATTGAGGCAATCCCTATAACACCATAAAGCGGTGTACGTAACTCGTGGCTTATTGTTGAGAAGAATTGGGTTTTAAGCTTTGAAAGCTCTTCGGCGTCATTTTTTGCTTTTTCTAGTTGCTTATTTTTTTCGCGTAAGCGCAATAAGTTTTGCTTGCGTGCTCGATACAATGTGAAAATTATAAAAAGCGCCACAAGTAATATGGATGAAGCAAAAAGGAGTGCTGTCGTGGTCTTAAGCGAACTCTCAGCCAATCTATCTAAAAGTTCTTTTTCCTTTGTTGCTATCTCAAGGTCACGTTCATTCTCTCGAGAGTAAAACTGAGCACTTGCTACTTGTAACTCCTTTTGGTTTTCATTTTTAAAAACCTCGTTTGCTAGCTGTAATTGTCGCTGTGAATGGTAGTATGCTGCCTCAAAATTATTATTGTTTTCATAATATTTTGCAAGATGCTTTTGAGCTTCCTCCTCTTCGGCTACTAAGCCTTCTGAGAAGCTGATGTCTATCGCTTCCATAAAAGCATCTTCGGCGAGTGTTTCTTGTTTACTGCTAGTGTAGTATCTTCCTAACAATGTGAGTACTCGTGCACGACTTTTACGATCTAAAGAATCTCTTAAACTGGCAAATTTTGCTTGCATTAAAGCAGGGTAAGCTTCTTCAAAATTTTCTTGTTTTAAGTACAGTGTTGCGAGGTTTATGCGGGCTGCAAGTGACTTATCTGAGCCATCTAACTTCTCTATGAGTTCGATGTTTCTTTGCAAGTAGTTAATTGCCTTTTCTTGATATTCCTCAGAGGATGCATATAACTTTCCTAAATCGTTGTAGGAGGATGCTAGTAGTGTATCATTTTTAAGCTCTTGAGCTATCACTAATGCCTTCTCAAAAACATTACGTGACTTTGTGGTGTCTTGTAATGATAAATACACATTACCTAGAATGGAGTAACCACTATACTGCTTGTTTTTATCATCTTGATTTTGCGCTCTTTTAAGAACCTCATCGAGCGTTTGGATAGCACTTTTATATTCTTGATTCTGCAATTGGATAGCAGCAAGATCCAGAGTATTGCTTTGATAATTTTCTATGTTTTGTGATGGCGTTTGCGCCATTATTATGAAAGAAAATAAGCTGAAAATAAGATAAGTAAGGTGTTGCGCGAGCCGCATATGTAGATATTATAATCTATAAAAGTACTGATTGGTAGTAAGATAAACAACTTCTTAAATGGTATATTTGAGATAATGGAACACGCAGTTATAGCTACACCTATGGGATTATTACAGCTAGAAGGCACCAGCGATGGTCTGAGTTCTGTGCTATTTATCGAAACAGATGTAACGCCTTCTTCTACAATTCCAGATGTACTGGAGGATGCTGCCACCCAACTTCAAGAATACTTTTCGGGAGAGCGCACTACTTTTTCTCTAAAGCTTGATCCGTTAGGAACAGATTTTCAACGTCGAGTGTGGAGGGAGTTAGAGACGATACCATTTGGGAAGACTACCTCGTATCTCGCCATGGCAAAACAGCTGGGTGATGCTAAGGTCATACGCGCAGCAGCAAGTGCAAATGGCAAAAACCCCATTTCTATAATAATTCCTTGTCACAGGGTAATAGGCAGCGATGGCTCTCTTACTGGTTATGCTGGCGGATTGCATCGAAAAAAATGGCTATTAGCACATGAAAGTCCCGTTCTTCAGGGCTCATTGTTTTGAGGTAATGCTTTAAATCTCGCTTTCGCGAAAGCAAAAAAAACTAATATGTATCTACCGAAAATGATCTTACGGATAACCTAATTGCAAATTTCAAAATACATAAACCACTGCCAATTAGCATTTTATTGTATTTTAACATCATTAAATAAGGCTTTAGGCTTGAAATTAACCAAATAGACAAATGATAGATACGTTACAACTAGAACATATTCTTTTTCTTGATATTGAGACCGTACCTCAGCATGCTTCTTATGATGATCTAGATGAAACTGAAAAGTTACTTTATACAGATAAAACAAAATATTTACGCAAAGACGAGCATACACCAGAAGCTTTTTATGAGCGTGCCGGAATCTGGGCAGAATTTGGAAAAATCGTATGTATCTCTGTAGGCTACTTCAACGCTAGTGTGGAAGGCAAAAGATTTAGAACCACCTCTTTTGCCGGAGATGATGAAGCATTCCTCCTTAATAATTTTAAAACCCTATTAGAAACACATTTTAATGGCAAACAGCATCTTCTTTGTGCTCATAATGGTAAGGAGTTTGACTTTCCATATATCGCTCGTAGGATGATTATAAATGGCGTTACATTGCCTCATAAGCTTAACCTCTTTGGGAAAAAACCTTGGGAGATACCTCACATTGACACCTTAGATTTATGGAAGTTTGGAGATTATAAACACTACACCTCCTTAAAACTGCTCACAAAAATACTCGGCATCCCTTCTCCTAAGGACGATATAGACGGCAGCCAAGTAAGGGCAGTCTACTACGAAGAAAAGGATATAAAACGTATTGTAGTATATTGTGAAAAAGATACCGTTGCTGTTGCTCAAATTGTATTGAGACTGCGCAATGAGAAACTACTCGAAGAGAGTGAAATCATTTCTGTATAACTAGTTACTACTCATCATGAAGGTAAAACACATTTTAGCAATATTTATAGCAGGACTTATCTGTACAGTACTAGGTGCCATGTTTAAAATATTACACTGGCAGTTTGCTCCAGAATTATTAAGTGGCGGTACGTTTTTACAGCTCATTGCAGGAATACTAGGTATCTGGAAAATATACACCACAGAAGAATTTAAGAAATTTCTCAATAAGTGATAATGTTGTTTTATTAAGTTGAGTACGCTTTCGCGAAAGCATAATTATTCACATAGAAAAAGCCCGATATCAATTTGATATCGGGCTTTTATTTATAGTCTACTACACTAAGAAATGAACACTATTTCTTAATAAAACGTTTTACCATTTTTGTAGTTGCAGTTTCCACTTCAAGAATATAAACACCAGTCTCTAATCTTGAAACATCAAGTGTGTTTTCAAAATTACCTTTGTGTACTACCTGACCTAATAAATTATAGATAGTCACAGCGGTTGCTTCTGTGCCGTTTAAGTTAATTGAAAGTTCTCCGCGAGTTACAGGATTAGGGAATATAGAGAATTCTCCACTTCCTGCTGTTTCGGTTAGACTGCTCTGAGCATCATTTGCTCCAAATCCAGCACTACTTACCACATTTACAATATAATCCTCTACTTCTCCATACTGGAAGCTCTCACAAGCTGTAGGGATCCCATTATACTTCATAGAGACTCTCATTCTCGTTGCTCCTTGAGATGCTCCAGAAGGCACGCTAAATGTTCCTGTTATTGGAGTAGCAGATGTTGCTGCTCTCGTGTATACGGTCTCTCCTGCATCTGTAAAGTCTCCATCACGGTTCCAGTCTACAAATACTGCGTATCCCTCATTGTATATAGTTCCCGTCCATCTTGGAGTAATTGTGATTGTATTACTACTTCCTAATGTTGTAGAAAGGTTTGTAAAATCTCCGTAACCGCCAGCAGATGCTCCGGTTGCATTATTAATACTTCCTATTTGTACACGTTGTATATACTCATCATTAGTATTATTTCCATTTGATGCACAGTATCCAGATGGCGCTCCTGTGTCACCTCCTCCCCCTCCAGCAGATAGTACTACATTATCAATAGCAACGTCAGATTGCCATGTACTTCCAGTAATACGGTTGAAACGTAATTGCACTGTTCCGCCAGTGTATCCATCAAGATTGATTGTTACAGCATTCCACTGGTTACCTTGGTTTCCAGTTTGGTTCCATAGGCTTATCCATGTCGTACCTCCATCTGCACTTGCTTCAAGATCTATACGACCACCGTCTGTAGATCCAAACATGTGATAATCAAAGGTAAAGTTTGCTTCTGTTTCTCCTGTTAGATCAAAACAAGGTGAGTTTATAATCGCTCTTTTGTTAGGAAAACCTGTTCCATTACCTGACGCTTCTACATATAAATAGAAAGATCCATCAGCTCCAGAACTTGGCCCTGTATTATTAGATGGCGTTCCTGAAGCATCACGTGTCCAATTTATATCATCTCCTGTAGCTTGTGACCACTGACCTAATCCTGACTCAAAACTCTCACTATATGGAGCACTTGCTGTACCTACACACCCACTAGGTGGTGCAGTAGTATCAGTTGTCGCACTTACAGTATTACTATTTCCTGAAATATTACCTGCTTCATCTTTGGCGCGAACCGTGAATTGATAGGTAGTTCCTTCTACTAAACCTGTAATATTTGCCGAAGTAGCAGTTACTTCTCCTAGGTTATTAGTTCCTTGGAAGACATCGTATGCTGTTACTGCTACATTATCTGTAGCTGCTGTCCATGATAAAGCTACAGATGTTGTAGTAACATCTGTTACTGCAAGATTAGTAGGCGCAGTAGGTGCTTGAGTATCTGCCGGAGCAGTACCATCAATAGCAAAGCCATCAATAGCAATATCACCCTGCCAAGAAGTTCCAGTAGTAGCACGGAAACGTAATTGTGTGGCTCCATCATAAGATGCAAGACTTACGGTTGCATCTAGCCAAGCCGCTCCTTTATCTCCAGATTGCACCCATAATTCATCCCATGTTTGCGTTGCATCATCTCTTGCTTCAAGACGTACAGTCCCTACAGCACTACCTGTCATCTGGTAACTAAATGTTACTTCTGCTCCGTTTACTCCTGTTAGATCAAAACAAGGAGAATTTAAAGTTGCTGTCTTAGTCGGGAATCCTGCACCGTCACCAGATGCTTCTACATAGATGTAAAATGATCCCTCATTTGCAGCTGCTGGTCCTGTACCAGAAGATGGTGTACCAGATGAGTTTACTGTCCAGTCAATATTATCTGATGTGTCTTGAGACCATGCTCCAATTGTGTTTTCAAAACCTTCAGCATACGGGAACGACGCTACGGTACTAGTACAAGATACTGGCGCTGGTGGTCCAGAACATCCACTTGTAAATGATACTACTTGATCTGAATTTGTGTTTGTTCCTCCGTTGCTATTTTCTACGGCATCTACACCTACTCCACGTCTAGCAAAAGCATCCCATATTAAACAGTTGTACTGACCTCCGTAAAGATCTTGGTCTGCTTGTAAGATTCCATTACGACCAGAAACATATCCTGGATTATTTGCAGTGTTTTTGAGTCCCTCTATTACTAGTGACATTGCGATGTTATTACCGCCATTACCACTGTATTGATTAGGGTCATATCCTTCTTGATCAATAAGATCCCAAGTCATATCCCAAAGAATAGTTGCAAAACCATACCCCACTCCGTGTGGTGCTACTAATCCCGGAACATCACTGTATGTTGTTCCATTAACAGCAAAGTCTGTAGCATATCTCGTAGGACGTATTCCTGCCCCTGTTGTAGGCTCTCCTATTGCATAGGTTCCTACTCCTCTCGCGGTATCTCTTGTATCTCCTGGTCGTATAGTCATTACCATACCTAACCAGTCTGACCATCCTTCACCCATTTGTTCAGAACCTCCTAATGCGTTTGTACCAGGTCCTCCTACAAGACGTGTAGAAATACCATGACCATACTCATGTGCAATAATTACATTGTCAAAATCACCATCACGAGTAGGTCCAGTAAATAAAAACATTTGCATTCTAGGGTTTTGACCATCTGGTGGTGTTGCAAAGTTTGCATTGTTAGTCCCGCTGCCGTCTTGAGCATCTGCATTTACAGAATCACTTCCTGCTCCGCCTTTACCATAGTTGTTTTCTTGAAAATTACCTGCCGCCTCTGTAAAACCATATTGGTACCATACATCATGCATGATATTATTCCAGTAAAATAAGTTTGTAGTAGCTGCTGGTAAGAAAGTAGACGGAGTGTTATTTAAATTAAGGCTAAAATCAAAGTTAAGAGCACTTCCTCCATTAGGACTTGTACCTGTTCCATTATTACCATTAGTATCATCTTGCGCGAGTACATTATTACCACGCGTTGTTGTAAACTCTGCACCAGCAGCTCCGTTTGTGTCGTGCCATCCATAAGGAGAAGCATTAGCATTTGCTGGATCTGTTACGACAACACGGTTACCGTGACTGGGACTTTCAATCCCTAGCGGGAATACGTTATAAGAACCTCCTCCTACTGCAGCTGCGCTATAGCTCGCTTCAGCAGCACTGCGCGGCCCATAATTTACTACTGGCTCTTCTGTAGTTGTATGACCATGCTCTGTGTGATTAGGATCTTCAAAAGAACAAGAAATCACCCAGTCTGTAGTTTTGAGAATTTCTCCTGTAGATGCGTCTACATTTACATTCCACCAGTGCTGCGCGTCAAGTTGGTAAAGAGATACATTCCAAGTGAGGTGCATTTTATCACCTATTGCTAGGTATGTTTTTTCTACTTTGATAGGCTCTAAGCTTATTCCAGAATTTGCATATTCAAGAAGATTACCAGAAGATTTTGTAACTCCTAGATTGCTTGGTGTCTTAAGACTATGAGCATTTACAACCTTTAAGATTGCGTTTTCTGGAGACAATGAAAGTGATGCTCCAGCAGCTTT
Organism: Dokdonia sp. Asnod1-B02; assembly: GCF_045063955.1. NCBI lineage: Bacteria > Pseudomonadati > Bacteroidota > Flavobacteriia > Flavobacteriales > Flavobacteriaceae > Dokdonia > Dokdonia sp. Asnod1-B02. The sequence goes on from NZ_JBEFNW010000002.1 coordinate 317,329, forward strand.
TTGAGCAACATCTTTTGCAAACTGGTTTATCTCGTAGGTAACTTTACCATCTCTTACGGTGAGTTTGTATGTTCCGTTTTGTACTGGAATACCTTGATACATTTGCTTTACATAAACGTGCTGTATTTCAGGATTGAGAGAAGGTACGATGTCAGTAATTTTCCATTGAGCAACGTCTGTAGACTTCAAGCCAACTTCTTCTGCATTGCTACTTAGATAATTTTGGACGATTCCGTCCACACTGGTCTGTGCATAAACGGTGGTTCCTAATAGTAATGACATTAGGAAAAAGGAGTAGATTTTCTTCATACTGTAGTTTTAAATTAATTATAGGGAAATCTTAATAAAATACATTTTACAGCAAAAATTCTGCTAAAATTATATGCTTACTCAGTAAATGACGTCATTTCATTGAAGAAATCATAATCTTTTCGACGAACTACACAAAAATTTTTAAGATTTTTTTAAGAAATACGATTTGTGTGAAGAACTGGATGAATCCCTAAACAAGAACTACTCATTTTCTATAGCTGAATACATTTAATAATGTTTGAAATATTATGATAACCATAAAAGTCTCAAATCAAGCTCATTTTTGTGTTACAAATTGCGATGTATCCTTTTAATAACAGACCGTAAGAAATCGTATTTTTGAAGTATGCAGCCACAAAAAATCCTTACTGTAGATCAACTATCTATATCCTTTAAACAGCAAGGGGAAGTACAAGAAGTAATACATAACATTTCATTTGATCTTTATAAAAATGAAATTCTTGCGATTGTGGGTGAATCCGGGTCTGGAAAGAGTGTGTCATCACTTGCCATTCTAGGGCTTTTACCTAAGAAAAACACACTTATTGAAGGCACCATAGTTTTTGAAAATCAATCATTACTAGATACTAGTGAAAAGGATTTTCAGAAAATACGAGGTAATGAAATCTCCATGATTTTTCAAGAACCTATGAGTAGTCTCAATCCGTCAATGCGTTGCGGTGAGCAAGTGGTAGAAATTCTTTTACAACATACTTCGCTCAACCGAAAGTCTGCCAAAGAAGAAACGCTACGCTTATTTCAAAAGGTAAAACTACCTAGTGTGGAGAAGATTTTTCGCGCGTATCCTCATGAGATTTCTGGAGGTCAAAAACAACGCGTAATGATTGCAATGGCTATCGCTTGTAAGCCTAAAATTCTTATTGCAGATGAGCCTACTACTGCCCTAGATGTTACCGTTCAGCAGGAGATTATACTACTACTTAAGGAATTACAGTTAGAAAATCAGATGAGTATTATTTTCATCTCTCATGACCTTTCCTTAGTGAGCGAGATTGCAGACAGGGTTGCTGTGATGTATAAAGGAGATATTGTTGAGTACGCTTTCGCGAAAGCGTTATTTTCAAACCCACAACATGAGTACACAAAAGCATTATTAAGTGCAAGACCGTCTCTAGATGAACGTCTTAAAAAGTTACCAACGATAAAAGATTACCTAGATAAAAAACCACTTTCTAAAGCCGAAACAACATCTGAAAGAGCCGAACATTTAAGAAATCTGTATGCACAACCACCTTTACTAGAGGTGATTAATGTAGAAAAAACATACTTTTCTAGTGCCGGAATCTTCGCTCAAGATATCGCTTTTAAAGCCGTAGATGATGTTTCATTCTCCATTTATGAGGGAGAAACTCTTGGGCTAGTAGGCGAGTCTGGTTGTGGTAAATCTACCCTGGGAAACGCCATCTTGCAATTAGATAAAGCGACTGCAGGAACCATTTTATACAAAGGAATGGCTATTAATGAGATGCGTGGAGCAGCGCTGAGAAGTTTAAGAAAGGAAATACAAATTATTTTTCAAGATCCCTTTGCCTCTCTCAATCCAAGGCTTACTGTAGGACAAGCTATTATAGAGCCTATGGAAGTCCATAAACTTTACGATTCTAGATCTTTGAGAAAACAGCGCGTGCTAGAGTTACTAGAACGCGTAGGTCTCGAAGCATCGCATTATGATCGTTATCCTCATGAGTTCTCTGGAGGGCAGCGACAGCGCATAGGGATTGCTCGTACGATTGCCGTAAACCCTAAATTAATTATTTGTGATGAGTCTGTGAGTGCGCTTGATATTTCTGTACAAGCACAGGTGCTTAATCTTCTTAATGAACTCAAGACAGATTTTGGGTTTACCTACATTTTTATCTCGCATGATCTTGCTGTGGTAAAATACATGTCTGACCAACTAGTGGTTATGAATAAAGGAAAAGTAGAAGAGATAGGAGATGCAGATCGTATTTATGAACAGCCAGAAAAGGAGTATACTCAAAAACTTATTCATGCCATTCCAAAAGGAATGTAAGCGTTACTAGATCATAAATAGAAATACCTTCTTTGCTAGCCTAGCACAATTTGTGGTAAAATCTGCAGCATGTTTTACACCAGAGACAAATGATCTCGTGGAGTTTGTTATTTTTTCCATAGTAGGGATGAAAGACAAATGAGATTTAAAACAAAATCCGCAGGGCTCCCCCCGCGGATTTCTAACAAATCATAACTTAAAACACTCTTATACGTTTAAGTCATACTATAAAACTAAATTACCACGTTCGTTAACGAACTTACTTAGCATTTAATCGAAATCAATTACTTGATTTGGGGGACTGCTAAAGTACTATAAAATTACACATCTGCAAGGCTTTTGATTAAGAAAATTTGCTGTAATGTTAAAATATTGTGTATTTCATCGAAATATTGAGTTTTTAAACGTCATTAATAGATTTTTTCGAATTTAAGCTAGGAAACCTCTCTTTTAATTTGTGTAGATAAAACACAGTGCAAAATGTAGGAATATTCTCTATTAAGGCAAAATCAAGGAGCAAGCGCTCTACATTTTTAACAACTGATAAATAGTCATATAGAGCTCATTAAAACCATCTTGAGGGAAGCGTTTTAAATAAAGCATATTTATTATTAGAGCATCCATATGCTCTCACACAAATCAAAGGATTGTTTATGAAGAAAAAATAGAACCTGAGAAGGGTAAAACCTGTGTGATCTTAAGACGAGAATACAACCACAAGGTTTCTTTAAAATAAAAATCTCCAACTATCTCAAAAAACCATTTTTAATGGTCGTAAGATAATTGGAGACTATGTTTTACTAAACTGAAGTATATTAAAACTTCATTTCTGGGATATCACCATCTATAATTAACGTTCCTTCGGTTGCTGCTTGAATCTCTTCTACAGATACTCCTGGAGCTCTCTCAAGCAGTTTAAAACCTGCTTCGGTAACTTCTAGTACGGCAAGATTACTCACTATCTTTTTTACGCATCCTACACCAGTAAGTGGCAGGCTACATTTTTTCAAAAGCTTTGATTCTCCTGCGCGATTGGTATGCATCATGGCTACAATAATATTCTCTGCACTTGCAACGAGATCCATTGCTCCACCCATACCCTTGACCATTTTACCTGGTATTTTCCAGTTTGCGATGTCACCATTTTCTGCAACTTCCATAGCACCTAGAATGGTAAGGTCTACGTGTTTACCACGTATCATACTAAAGCTAGTAGCACTATCAAAAAAACTTGCTCCTGGCAAGGTTGTGATGGTTTGTTTTCCTGCATTGATAATATCTGCATCCTCTTCTCCATCATATGGAAAAGGTCCCATTCCCAACACTCCATTCTCACTTTGAAACTCTACGTCAATATCTTCACGTACATAGTTTGCAACAAGCGTAGGGATACCGATACCTAGGTTTACATAATATCCATCTTGTACTTCTCTTGCAATGCGTTGTGCAATTTGATTTTTATCTAAAGCCATAATTAGTCTCTTGTTCTAACGGTGCGTTGTTCTATTCTCTTTTCATACGTTTCTCCTTGGAAAATACGTTGTACAAAAATCCCTGGAATGTGTATTTGATTAGGGTCTAGTGTCCCTACCGGCACAAGCTCTTCCACCTCTGCAACAGTTATGGTAGCTGCCCCACACATATTGGGATTAAAGTTTCTTGCAGTCCCTTTAAATATTAAGTTACCTGCAGCGTCACCTTTCCATGCCTTTACGAAAGCAAAATCTGCTTTAAAGGCATGTTCTAGCACATACATCTTTCCGTCAAATTCTCTCGTTTCTTTTCCTTCGGCTACTTCTGTTCCGTATCCTGCTGGTGTATATATGGCTGGAAATCCTGCTTGCGCGGCTCTGCATCGCTCTGCAAGTGTTCCTTGTGGTATAAGCTCTACATCAAGCTCACCACTAAGCATCTGGCGTTCAAACTCGGCGTTTTCACCCACATAACTAGAAACCATTTTCTTTATTTGCTTTTTCTGTAACAACAGCCCTAGTCCAAAATCATCGACTCCGGCATTATTAGAAATACAGGTGAGATTATTGACATCAAGAGCTACTAGTTTAGCTATAGAATTTTCTGGAATACCGCTGAGACCAAAACCTCCTAGCATCATTGTCATTCCACTTTCAACACCTTCTAGTGCGGCGTCTACTCCAGTCACTTTCTTTGTTATCATATTCTTAGTTTATAAGTACTAAAAGTACGGATTTTGTATCAAATTACGCTTTCGCGAAAGCGTAATTGAACATCTAAAAATGAATCCAAAAAAAAAGAGCGCGATTGCTCGCACTCTTTATCATTATGTCTGTATTATACTATTAAAAATCTAGCTCATCTGGTAGCTCGTCGCTTACACCAGAACTCTTATAATCATCACAATTAGTTGTGATTGTTAAGTTACTAGGCTTTGAAAATTCGCTTTTAGAAATCTCCAAGTCTTCATTCTTATATACTTCTTTCATATACATTCCCCAGATAGGTAATGCCATTGTTGCTCCCTGACCATAACCAATACCTGGGAAGTGAACTGCACGATCATCACCACCTACCCAAACTCCAGTAACAAGGTTAGGGACAATCCCCATAAACCATCCATCACTTTGATTTTGTGTAGTACCCGTTTTACCAGCTATTGCATTATCAAACCCGTATGGATAACCCGTTACGGCATTGCGATATATTGCATCTTTACGCCATGTGTGACGTAATCTTGCTCCAGAACCTGAGCGCGTTACTCCTTCCATTAACTGCAATGTCACATAAGCGCTCTCTGCACTTAACACATCCCTAGTTTCTGGAACATGCTGGTATAAAATAGTTCCATTTTTATCTTGTATGGTACTTACAATCTGTGGTTTTACATACACCCCTTGGTTTGCAAAAGCTCCGTAAGCAGATACCATCTCGTACACACTTAAATCTGCTGTCCCCAGCGCGATAGAAGGTACTACTGGAATATCCTTTGTATCTACTCCTAGCTTACCTACTAAATCAATTACTGGTCTAGGCCCTACCTTGTCCATTAATCTCGCAGAAATTGTATTTACAGATTGAGCAAGTGCTTCCTTCATAGTAATCATACCACCCATCTCTCCTCCAGAGTTTTCTGGTGTCCAATTCTTTGTGTTACCGTGTGCCCCTGCAGGTATTGTATAAAGCGTATTAGGTAATGTATCACATGGAGATAAATGAAGTTGATCTACAGCAGTTGCATATAAGAAAGGCTTGAAGGTAGATCCTACCTGGCGTTTTCCTAACTGTACGTGATCATATTGAAAGTGGTTCATATTAATACCACCTACCCATGCTCTCACTTCTCCAGTTTGAGGCACCATAGACATCATCCCTGTACGTAAGAATTTCTTGTAATAACGTATAGAATCACGCGGAGTCATTAATGTATCTACATCTCCTGCCCATGTAAAAATGGTCATGTCTGTCTTTACATCAAATGATTTTCTAATTGCAGCCTCGGTTTTTCCTTGCGCCTTAAGTTTGCGCCAGCGAGATGAACTCTTTATAGCATTATTAAAAATGCGCTCTACATCCTCCTCTTCGATATCTCTAAAAGGAGCTGTTTTGTTTTTCTCGTTTTGTCTATCAAACTCGGCTTGTAATCTTGGCATGTGAGCAGCAACAGCATCTTCTGCCATTTTCTGCATACGAGAATCTATAGTTGTAGTTATTGTAAGACCGTCACGGTAAATGTTATAATACGTGGTATTACCCTCTGCATCTTCTCCTTTAGGATTCTCTTTAATCCATGAAGCCATAAATTTCTTAAGATTTTCTCTAAAGTACGTTGCCGTTCCATCTGCGTGTCCTTCTGGAGTAAACTTTACTTCCATAGGTAATGCTGTGAGGGAATCTTTTTCGGCAGTAGTAATCATCCCGTTTACTTCCATCTGCTTGAAGACTTGATTGCGCCTTCTTAGTGATTTTTCCTTAGATATCTCACGGTATGGGTTATACTGTCTTGGATTCTTAAGCATTGCTACAAAAACAGCGCTTTCATGCAAATCAAGATCTTTTACATCTTTATTAAAGTAAATACGAGCGGCAGAACTTATACCAATAGCATTAAAAAGAAAATCAAATTTATTGAGATACATCGCAATGATTTCTTGCTTTGTATACTGGCGTTCTAGCCTTGTTGCAATTACATACTCTTTTGCCTTCTGAAGAAGACGCTCCAGTGTAGAGCTAGGAGGGTTTGAAAATAACAACTTAGAAAGCTGTTGTGTTACTGTACTTGCACCACCGTTTTTACCTAGATAAGCCATCGCTCTGGCTGTACCTCTAAAGTCTATACCAGAGTGCTCATAATAACGCTCATCTTCTGTTGCAACTAGTGCATCAACAAGGTTTTGCGGTAATTGATCATATTTAATAGGAGTCCTATTTTCATTATAATAAGTACCCAGTTGCTTTCCATCTACAGAGATTATTTTTGTAGCAAGGTTGCTTTCTGGATTTTCAAGTTCTTCAAAGGTGGGGAGTGTTCCAAAAACATTCCAACTTGCTAGTAAAAACAATAGTATTGCTAGTGTGACTCCTCCTGCAAATAGTCGCCAAAACCAAGAAATATATTTACTGTAATCTCCTTCGCTTTTTTTTGGAGCTTTTTTTGGAGGTGTTTGTTTTGCCATTATGATCTTTTTATTCTTGCTTTTCAATACGTAATCCTACTTCGGTAATTCCTTCTAGATAGGCATCTCCGGCGATGTTTCCGTTTTTTCTTACTGCATGCTCTATAGTAAAGGTGTAGGTTCCGCTTTCGCGAAAGCGTACTCCTTCCCTATACAACAATTTACTTTCTTTAATATCTCCAAAACCAGTACCCATCCATGTTCCATCTGGATTTGCCATTTCGTACTCAAGAGTATCTGTGTACGTACGCCCTTGTGGAAACTGCATTTCTGTAATCAAAAAAAGATTACTATATGGGTATTGATTATTGTTGCGAACGGTGATATATGCATTATATAATGGCACACTATCAAGCTCGTTTACTTCTAATATCACAGGTTCATTAATATTCCATGAGCTACCTAACGACGTGTATGAATGATACACTTGTTTTGAATCACATGAAACACATAAAATAATGAGTATCAATAGTAATACGTTACGCATTAGGTTTTGGTTTTTGAGGACGCCTTTTATTTTTATTTGCAGGCTTTGATCCTCCAGCTTTTTGACCTTCTTGAGTTGGTTTTTGGCTCGTTGCATCTTTAGGTTTGTTTCCCTGAGCTTGCGGCTTTGGGCCTCTGCTTTTAGGCCTAGGTCCTTTACCTTCAGGTCTCGGTCCTTTTGCTTGAGGCTTTGGGCCTTTACCTTCTGGTCTAGGTCCCTTTGCTTGAGGTTTTGGTCCTTTCTTTGCTGCAGGTCTTGGACCTTTTGCACCATCTTGATTAGGTTTTCTGGGAGTTCTATCCTTAGCTTTTGGTCTATCTCCCTGAGGCTTGTTTCCTTTACCAGCAGGTTTTCTCTTACGACTATTGCGACGCTTGTTTGTAGTTTTAGGCTTGTCAAAACGAGTAAGACTATCTTGTCCCACTACATTGCCAAAGTCTATTACTGTTTCTTCTATAAGTTCGGCAGCAAATTCTTCCAGACTTGCAACCGGCTCTTTCTTTTTATTTGCAGCTATAATCTCATTTGCATGATCTGTAGTAAGCTTATGCCAGTTCATCCATTCTCCCTCGTAGGCATACCATAGATGTCCTTGAAAAATGTCAATTTTCTGGCAGACTGCAGTTCCTTTTTGAGTGTATAATTTTGTCTCACTTTTTGGAAAACTTTTGAGCGCATCCATGTAAGCATCTAGCTCATAATTAAGACAGCACTTCAATTTCCCACATTGTCCAGCAAGCTTTTGCGGGTTAAGTGATAATTGCTGGTATCTAGCAGCACTCGTAGTTACAGACCTAAAATCTGTTAACCATGTAGAACAACAAAGTTCGCGACCACAAGAACCTATACCACCCAGACGTGCCGCTTCCTGACGCAGACCTATCTGTCTCATCTCAATACGAGTGCGGAAATCTTGAGCAAATTCTTTTATGAGTTGGCGAAAATCTACACGATCTTCTGCCGTATAATAAAATGTCGCTTTAGAACCGTCACCTTGAAACTCAATATCTGAGATTTTCATTTGGAGATCTAGACGTATCGCTATCTGTCTAGCGCGCACCTTCATACTTTCTTCTTTCTCGCGCGCCGTAGTCCAGATGTCTATATCTCTTTGTGATGCCTTGCGATAAATTTTAAGCGTTTCTGGAGTGTCTTGCCTTACTTTTTTGCGCTTCATTTGCACGCGCACAAGCTCACCGGTAAGAGTTACCATACCAATATCGTGACCAGACTCTGCTTGAGTGGCTACAATATCACCTATACTTAAGGTGATTTTTTCTTCGTTTTTATAGTAATCTTTACGTCCGTTTTTAAAACGTACTTCTACGTAGTTAAAAGCTTCTTGTCCATCAGGAAGGGACATATTAGAAAGCCAGTCAAAGACTGTAAGTTTATTACATCCGTCGGTTCCGCAGGTTCCATTGTTCTTACAACCTTTAGGAGATCCGTCTTCACCTGTGCCACAACTGCCACATGCCATATTTTGTATATTTAAATGTACATCGCTCTATATCAATCGTTAAGAGAGTAACAGCCGCGTGTACGCGTTATATTTATGTTCACAATGAACTATCGATAAAGATAGGTAATCTATAGCGCCTTTTCCAAAATCAAAATCAACAGATTCTTTTTCTGCTTTTTACTTCTTAAAAGCCAGCTTTTCTGATCTACCTTTCTTAAAAATCTTATTACTATTTCCTTTACCAGAACGTAATTTCTTTTGCTCTTCGTATGGCAGTGCATTAATCTCTGCACACTCTGTAGAGCAGCATTTTTCATTGGCCTTTGCACATTCATCACATTGTATAAAAAGTAAGTGACAAGCTTCATTTGCACAGTTTACGTGCTCATCGCAAGGAGTACCACACTGATGACAGTTTGAGATAACATCGTCTGAGATACGCTCTCCACGACGGTGATCAAACACAAAATTCTTACCCTTGAACTTATTATCAAGCTTCTCTGCTTCTACCTGGCGAGCATACTCAATGATTCCTCCTTCTAGCTGGAAAACATTTTTAAAGCCTTTGTGCTTAAAATAAGCACTTGCTTTCTCACAACGTATTCCACCTGTGCAGTACATCACAAGTTTTTTATCTTCCTTGTGATCTTTTAGATCTTCTTCAATAATATCAAGACTATCCCTAAAAGTATCTACATCTGGAGTTACTGCATTTTTAAAATGCCCTATCTCACTCTCATAGTGGTTACGCATATCAACGAGCACTGTATTCTCGTCTTCTATAAGCTCATTAAAAGTAGAAGCGTCTACGTGAACTCCTTTGTTTGTTACATCAAAAGTATCATCTACCAGTCCATCTGCAACAATCTTGTTACGCACTTTTACTTTGAGTTTTAAGAACGACTTATCGTCTTGCTCTCTCGCAATATTGAGGCGTACATTCTCTAGGAAGTTTATCCCATCAAGAAATTCCTTAAATGCTGTAAATTTTTTGGCTGGAACAGACATCTGGGCATTTATACCCTCATTTGCCACATAAATACGTCCCAAGGCTTCCATCTCATCCCAAGCCACAAAAAGGTGGTTTCTGAAAAGTTCTGGGTTTCCAATCTTATGATACTGGTAAAAAGAGAGTGTAAGGCGTTCTTCTCCCGCCTCTTCTATAAGCTGTGCTCTCTCTTTTGCGCTTAATTTGTTGTACAGTTGCATGCTATACCTTCGTTTTAAGTTAAAAGAATTATTTCTTCGGCAAATATAAGTCTTTGAATTAAGGGAACAAAAAATGCCCGGAGGTCTATCCTGCGGGCATTTTTTTGTGAATTTTGGCTAATTCAGGTTTACATTTTATTTAATGTCGTCGTAATTTTTTTAATACTTTGTAGCTGTGGCCTTCCTAATTTTAGTAAAGATTCCAAATTTTAGTATCTTTGACAAAACGTCGGGAATAATGTGTTTGGTGTGCGTTAGACTTATTCTCGTTGCTAAGATGCAATAATAATTAAATGGTTGCGTCATCATCGACAAGAATTATGTTAAAAATATTACGCTTTCGCGAAAGCGCACCTTGTTTACCCATTATTTAACAATTAAATTTACAATACAAAACTGAAGATATGAGTAGTGAAAAAGATGCAAAATTAAAAGCCCTTAAACTCACCCTAGACAAGCTAGACAAGACTTACGGTAAAGGAGCTGTGATGAAAATGGGAGATCAAGCTATCGTAGATGTAGAGTCTATACCAACGGGTTCTCTAGGGCTAGATGTTGCTTTAGGTGTAGGAGGATATCCAAGAGGTCGTGTAATTGAAATTTACGGGCCAGAATCTTCGGGTAAAACCACCTTGACATTACATGCCATTGCTCAGGCTCAAAAAGCTGGAGGGATTGCAGCATTTATTGATGCAGAGCACGCTTTTGACCGTTTCTATGCAGAAAAGCTAGGGGTGGATATTGATAACTTGATCATATCACAACCAGATAACGGAGAGCAAGCACTTGAAATCGCAGACAATCTTATACGCTCTGGAGCTATTGATATCGTCGTAGTAGATTCTGTTGCTGCACTTACTCCTAAAAGTGAGATAGAAGGTGAGATGGGAGATTCAAAAATGGGACTTCACGCTCGTTTAATGTCTCAAGCACTTCGTAAACTTACTGGATCCATTAGTAAAACTAATTGTACTGTGATTTTCATTAACCAACTTCGTGAGAAAATTGGGGTTATGTTTGGAAATCCAGAAACTACAACGGGAGGTAATGCACTTAAGTTTTATGCTTCTGTACGCCTTGACATACGTCGTTCTACACAGATTAAGGATAGTAACGCAAACGTAATGGGTAATAAGACCCGAGTTAAAGTTGTAAAGAACAAGGTTGCTCCACCTTTCCGTATGGCAGAATTTGACATCATGTATGGGGAAGGAATCTCAAAAGTGGGAGAGATTATTGATATAGGTGTAAACTATGAGATTGTAAAGAAAGCTGGATCATGGTTTAGCTATCAAGATACTAAGTTAGGTCAAGGTCGTGATGCTGTAAAAGCATTATTACTAGATAATCCAGACCTTATGGATGAGTTAGAAGCAAAAATTCATGAAGCTATCAAATTATCTAACGAGTAAGCAATTATATCATATTGATAATAAAAACCTCCCATAAGGGAGGTTTTTGCATTTTAAACGCAACCTTTTTATTTTTTTAGCATCTACGTAGTGTTAACCAGGTAAAATTTTATAGAAAGTATACGAGTAGACGTCCATAAATGATATCATAATGTAGCTCATGAGCACTTTAAATAGATATCTGTTCTTATCTTGTTATGAGAACATTAAAACCAAACAACCGGTTGAGTCAAGACCAACTCATAAAGAACTGTAAGAAGAAGCAACCTAAGGCTCAAGCAGAATTATACAATCGCTATTCAAGCGTTTTGTTTTCTGTATGCTTAAAGTATGCTCCTAATTATGCAGAAGCAGAAGATATTCTGCAAGATGCCTTTATGACCATTTTTGACAAAGTAAGTCAGTACAAAAACAAAGGTTCGTTTGAAGGATGGCTTAAAAGAGTTGTTATAAATACTGCGCTACAGCGCTATAGAAAACCAGGTGTTTTTAACCTAGTTAATGAAGAAAATATAAAGGAAGTAGAAGTTGAGATAGAAGAAGAAAGTGTTCCTCTCGATTTCCTACTTAAGATTATACAAGAGCTTCCAGATCGATACAGAATGGTTTTTAACCTTTATGTACTAGATGGGCATTCGCACAAAGAAATATCAGCATTGCTTACAATTTCTCAGGGTACTTCAAAATCAAACCTTGCACGCGCCCGAGGAATATTAAAAGAAAAAATAGAGATGAGCCAGTTTAACCCCAAAAGCAAATCTCACATACAATAATGAAGGAGAAGAAGAACATAGATAGATTATTCCAAGAGAAATTCAAAGATTTTGAATCGCATCCTAGCGACCATGTGTGGAGTAATATTCTTGCAGCACAAAAAGAAAAAGAAGATAAAAAGGTAATTCCATTATGGTGGAAGTTGGGCGGTATAGCTGCTGCGCTCCTATTGCTTTTTGGAATAGGTAGCTTATTTATCAATACTCCTAATCAAGAGAATACTCAGGTTGTAGATACTCCAATCATAAATGATGAAAACGCAGTTTTAGAAGAGAACACGGCAACAACGTCAATTACTCCTCAAGTATCAACAAGTAATGAGGAAAGCAATAAACTTGCAACTACTACCAACTCCCAAACTACTTCGAATACAAAAAGCAATACGACAGTAAGATATCCTGAAAGTGCTACTCTAGCATCTAGAAGAGACGACAATAACTCTAGGAATGGATCTCAAAACAGTCCAAACAAAGCAAACCTCGCAACAACTGAGCAAAACACTGCGGGAATTACTTATCAAGCAAATTCATCTCAACCAAATACAGGAAACACAGATAGCCCGCTTCATCTAAATAAAGCTGAAGTTGAAAATAATGACTCTCCACAAAAAATTACCAATGCGATTGCTCAAACAAGCACACTAGACGAGAGTTCTAATAACAATAAAAACCTCATCGACGAAGCTCAGAAAATAGAAACCTTGCAAGAGGACGAGCTTGCTCAAGTAGATGACAACACTGCAATAAAGCGCTGGGATGTAGGTGCTGTAGCCGCTCCTGTTTACTATGGAGATTTTGGTGGCTCTGGATTAGACAAACAGTTTGCAGATAATGATAAATCTGGTGATGTGAATTTAAGTTATGGGGTTCAAGTGAGTTATGCTATAAGTCCAAAATTCAAGATACGTACTGGAGTGAGCAATGTAGATTTGAGTTATAATACTAATGAGATATCCTTTTCGACCAATGGATTAGGACGCAGTGTGCGAGGTATTTCATTTAATGACAATGCAAAAGTACTGGCCATTTTAGACAATCCCGCTACTCAACATAGTTTTACTGCAGACAACGCTATATCAAGAATAGGCGCATCCTCAAATGGCTCCCTACAACAGCAACTAAGCTACTTAGAAGTACCGCTAGAAGCTATTTACGTAATTTCAGATAAACGCGTAGGACTATCTCTTATAGGTGGAGTAAGCACTTTATTTCTTAATGAGAATGACGTTGTCTTAAAGTCATCACAGCTCACTACAAGTTTAGGGACAGCAAATGGTGTAAATGAGGTGAGTTTTACCACAAACTTAGGTGTAGGCTTAGATTATAAATTCACAAAAAAAATCATATTTAATATAGAACCTTCACTTAAATATCAACTCAACAGTTTTGATAATAAGGTGGTAGATTTTCAGCCGTATTACATAGGTGTATATACTGGCGTAAGCTATAAGTTCTAGTAAAGAAGCTATACCAAGTGTAGTTTACTTGGTATTAGGTTAGTTTTTTAGTTGGTTAGGTAATCGTTGCTCTTGCAATGATAACAAGAAAGGCTCCGCTGGTTACGGAGCCTTTTTATGTATACGCTTTCGCGAAAGCGGTCTTATCTACTTGGTTAATTCATGTAAGATAACCTCACGTGTTTGCTCTCTTAAGGCTCTCTTATCATCTTGCGTCATCGCTACCGTAGGGATAAAACGGTGCACCTTTGCTCTCATCACCCCTGGAATTCCTTTGAAAAATGAGTAAGGAAATCGCTTCTTATTATCATAAAAGGTGATGGGTACAATAGGAAGATGATGGTCTATTGCTAGTCTAAAAGCTCCATCCTTAAAAGTATCTAGCACTAGTGACAAATCATTAGGAACGCCACCTTCTGGAAAAATACAGATACTAAAACCCTGACTAAGGCGTCGTTGTGCTTGATCAAATACTTGCTTACGACTGCGCGCATTACCTCTATCTACTAAGATACAAGTGCGCTTATAAAAGAAACCAAAGAGTGGCAGCTTTGCTAGCTCTGCTTTACCCACAAATACAAAAGGACTTTTTGCAAGGTGAAGCATTAACAGAATATCCATCATAGAGGTGTGGTTACTCACCAGCATATATCCTTTGCCTCGCTCAAACTTCTCTTCTCTTACTACTTTTGGAAATAATCCCATGAGTAACATAATCGTACGAGCCCATATTTGCGCTAGACGAAAAAACATTCCGTACCACGTTTCTTTGAGGATACTAATAATGAGAAGTGGAGATAAAATCAGTATCACCACAAGCATTAAAAAGTAAAACCATACTTTCCAAACAGCAACCGCTATGTTTCTTAAAAAATGCATGGTGCCAAAAATAGGTAATTCGCCCTAGCCAATGCGTAGAAAAAGTTAACTTTGCTTTTTACTTAATTTTATGTCAAGAATACTTACTGGTGTACAAAGTACAGGTACACCCCACTTAGGAAATTTATTAGGAGCGATTATCCCTGCCATCGAGATGGCAAATAATCCTGCAAACGAGGCATTTCTCTTTATTGCAGATATGCACTCGCTTACTCAGATAAAAGACGGCGCACAGCTCCGTCATAATACCTATAGCACGGCAGCTACCTGGCTTGCTTTTGGTCTTGACATTAACAATACTGTATTTTATAGACAGAGCGATGTGCCTCAAACTACAGAGCTTACTTGGTATTTGAGCTGTTTCTTTCCATACCAGCGACTTACACTCGCTCACAGTTTTAAGGACAAAGCAGATCGCCTAGAGGATGTAAATGCTGGATTATTCTCCTACCCTATGCTTATGGCGGCAGATATCTTGCTGTATGATGCAGAGGTTGTACCCGTAGGTAAAGATCAAGCGCAGCATATAGAAATGACTCGTGATGTTGCTAGCCGTTTTCACGCAGCAACAGGTAAGGAGGTTTTTGTATTACCAGAAGCTAGTCACAATGAAGAAACCATGTATATTCCAGGTACAGACGGCGCAAAGATGTCTAAGTCTAAAGGAAATATTATTGATATCTTCTTACCAGACAAGAAGCTACGTAAGCAAATTATGGGGATTAAAACAGACAGCACCCCTATGGAGGAACCTATGGAAACAGAGGGCTGTAATGTGTTTAACCTTTATAAATTACTAGCATCACCAGAACAAATAGACCGCTTACGCGAAAATTATAAACGCACAGACTTTGGCTACGGTCACGCAAAGCAAGCTGTCTATGAAGTGATTATAGAGAGATATGCAACACAGCGTGAGAAATACCATTATTATATGGACAACCTCAACGAGATTGATGCTGCATTAAAAATAGGAGCAGAAAAAGCAACCAAGGTTGCAAATGGAGTGATTGAGAGGGTGCGTGAAGTGGTTGGATATTAATAAACTAAAATTGAAATATTATGGACTTCATGAGCTTTTTAAGCGGTAACGGTTTGTTCCTCATCTTGGGACTTGTATTGATTATCGTAGTTTTGTACAACAAATTTAGAAACAGACGCTAGGTCGTTCAAGTTTCAATTTTCGCGAAAGCGAAAACCAATAATACAGTATGTCAAAAATTAGAATTACAAAACAATTTACCTTTGAGACTGGTCATGCCTTATATGGCTATGATGGAAAGTGTAAAAATGTGCACGGCCATAGTTACAAACTAAGTGTTACCGTGATAGGACAGCCTATTTCTGATACAGGTAATGCTAAACTGGGGATGGTTATCGATTTTGGCGATTTAAAGAAAATTGTAAATCGTGAGATTGTAAATGTTTTTGATCACGCCACCGTTTTTAATAAAAATACGCCTCACGTAGAGCTTGCAAAAGAACTATCTGACCGCGGCCATGATGTGCTTCTAGTAGACTATCAGCCTACAAGTGAAATGATGGTAATAGACTTTGCTGCAAAAATTCAATCATTTTTACCAGATAGTATAAAATTACACTCACTACGGCTGTCTGAAACGGCAACCAGCTATGCCGAATGGCACGCTGCAGATCAAGATTAAATGAAGATAACACTCCCCAAAGGAAAGAAAATCTATTTCTCAAGTGACAATCACTTGGGCGCTCCTACTATGGAAGAAAGTCGCCCTCGTGAACGTAAATTCTTGCGATGGCTAGAGATGGCACGCAAGGACGCACAGGCCATTTTCTTAATGGGAGACCTCTTTGATTTTTGGTTTGAGTATAAGACTGTAGTACCCAAAGGCTTTGTGCGCACACTAGGTAAACTAGCAGAGATGCGTGACGAAGGTATTGAGATTTACTTTTTCGTGGGTAACCACGATCTCTGGATGAACGGCTATTTTCAAGATGAGCTAGGTATCCCTGTTTATCATGATCCGGAAGTTTTTACAATAAATGATAAAAAGTTCTTTTTAGGTCATGGTGATGGATTAGGTCCTGGAGACATGGGTTACAAGCGCATGAAAAAGGTGTTTAGAGGGAAGTTTTTTCAGTGGCTCTTTCGCTGGGGACATCCAGATATTGGGATGAAAATTGCTCAATACATGTCTGTAAAAAACAAACTCATATCTGGTGATGATGACCACGTTTTTCTAGGCGAAGATCAGGAATGGCTGGCTACGTATGCTAAGCGCAAACTAGAGAAGGAGCATTTTGATTTTTTTATTTTTGGACACCGTCACTTACCTATGACTATCCAAGTGGGCGAGCGCTCCACATATTATAATCTAGGAGACTGGATACATCATTACACTTATGGAGTATATGATGAAAATGGATTTGAACTCAAGGAATTTGAGAAGGAATAGTCTGTAAAACTTCTTGCTTAGTTATCTTTAAGCAAATACTTATCCATGCGTTTACTTCTTATTGCCCTATGTGGTTTTGCTTTATTTTCTTGTAAACCTTATCAATCTGCGATTTTAAGAGAAGGACAGACTACCTATGATAGTTTTAGAAAGGAACAGAAAACATTTACATCTAGTGATGGCGCTATTACCTATATAGATCGCGGTCAAGGAAATCAAGTCATACTCTTATTACATGGTGTGCCTACTTCTGGATGGTTATATAGAAAAATGATTGACCCACTTGTAGCTCAAGGTTACCGAGTGATTGTGCCAGACATGCTAGGTTATGGTAATAGTGATAATCCTAAGGGTTATGAGATATATTCTGAGAAGGAGCACGCAGAGCGTCTTCTAGCACTTATGGAATCATTAAACATAGACAGCTGGACGCATGTTATGCATGACGCAGGTGGCTTATGGACATGGGAACTTATAAAGGAAAACCCATCAAAAGTAGAGCGACTCGTGCTTCTCAATACCATCATTTATGAAGAAGGCTTTGAGCCTCCTGTTCGTTTTAAAAAAGGTTTTATGGCGCGTACCGCAATGTGGAGCTATCGCAACGGCATTACTACAAACATGATGCTTAAGAAGCTTTTTAAGTCTGGAATGATGGAGAACAACCTCAACAAGGAAGATATTACTGGTTATAAAACACCACTAAGAGAAGGAAAAACTAGAGGTATGTATTACTTCTTTACACAAACTTGTAATGACTTGCCAGATTATAGCGATATGATAAAAGAACTGGATATCCCTACGGCAGTAATATGGGGTGGTGATGATTCCTTTCTACTCATAGAACCTCAAAAAGAAAGGCTTAAAAAGAACCTACAAGTTAACGATGAGAACTTCCATATTATAGAAGCAGAGCACTTTATTCAAGAGGAAAAGCCCAAGGAGGTTGTCAAGTTAATCTTGGATTTTTTGAAATAAAACTTAAAAAGTAAAAACCCCTTCAATTGAAGGGGTTTTTACTTTTTAATAGATATGGAGCCTTTTAATTATTTATTGTACTCGTTATTTGCTTGTCCCAAGTATCCATGGAGCTTGCAAAAGATGAATGAGCATCTTCAATAGCATTTGAATCATTGTACTGATAAAATACAATCATTACTATAGCCAAACAAAAGGTCACTAATGCTACTTCAATGATTTCGTAAATCTCATTGTTTGATTTTTTTGTGGTTGCCATAGAGGTGTATTTATGTTAAGTGTTAACATAAATTTAAGAAAACATAACCCATATCACAAATTTTTAACATATTTATCGAACAATTTTCTAAATGAAGCAAGAATACCTCCTGCACTAAACAAAAGCATAGACATGCTCTTTTATTCTAACAAATGCATGCAGATTAATTATTCCTTATCAAATGAAAAACTTGATCTCAAGCCTTAATATCTTTTAATCGCAACTGCAAACTCACATTCCCATTCCATTCATTTTCATCAAGGGAATAAGCGGCTTTAAAGACTTTTTTATCTTCAATAAGTTCGTATTTATCTCCTAGATTAAAACCTATACATCCTATACGTTGCCCTCTATTATTCTGTGCTACAGTAGCTTTTAAGTGTGTTTGATCTGCCCCTACTTTTTTACCATAACCTGTGTCTACTAGGTTTTGAGTCATAAATGTAGGTGACATATTCTGAGGTCCAAAAGGAGCGAACTGCTTTAAAATACGGTGAAATTTCGGCGTGATATCTGCAAGGTCTATCTCTGAGTCAATGGCAATTTCTGGAACCAGCAAGCGCTCATCACAACTAGCAGCAACTACCTGTTCAAATTTTTCCTTAAATGCTTCATACTGCTCTGGAGCTAGTGTAAGTCCTGCGGCATATTTATGCCCACCAAATTGCTCTATATGCTCAGCACATTCGTGCAAGGCGTTATATACATCAAAACCTTTTACAGATCTTGCAGAAGCCGCATATTTATCTCCGCTTCTTGTAAATACTAGCGTAGGACGATAATATGTTTCTATTAATCTTGAAGCTACAATCCCTATCACTCCTTTATGCCAGTCTTCCTGAAAAACAACGGTGGTTTTATTTCCTTCTTCTTTGCTCTCTATAATTTGATCTAAGGCTTGCTGCGTAATACTCTTATCTGCTTCCTTTCGGTCGGAGTTGTATTGCTCTATTTCTGATGCAAATTTGATGGCTGCATCAAGATTTGTCTCCCGTAATAAGGTTACGGCATGGTTACCGTGTACCATTCTTCCCGCGGCGTTTATACGCGGTCCTATGATAAAAACTACATCTGTGATGGTAAGCGTTTGCTTTTTGACTTGCTTTATAATGGCTTCAAAACCTGCTCGAGGCGCTTGGTTTATCACATTTAGTCCATGGTAAGCAAGGATTCTATTTTCTCCTGTAATAGGCACAATGTCTGCACCTATTGCCGTAGCAACAAGATCTAGATAAGGAAGAAGCTCTTCAAAGTTTTGCTTTCGCGAAAGCGCAATTGCACTTATTAATTTAAAACCTACACCACAACCGCATAACTCATCATATGGGTATGAACAATCTTCTCTTTTTGGATCTAAAATAGCAACCGCATCTGGTAGCTGATCACCGGGTCTATGGTGATCACAAATAATGAAGTCAATTCCTTTTTCTTTTGCATAAGCCACCTTTTCAATCGCTTTTACACCACAATCTAGTGCGATAATGAGTGTCATATCATTATCTGCAGCAAAGTCAATCCCCATATAAGAAACACCATAACCCTCTGCATAACGGTCCGGAATATAGGTCGCCACCTGCGGATGGATTGTATCGAGATAGGAGCTCATCAAGGCGACACTCGTGGTACCATCTACATCATAATCACCAAAGACAAGAATATTTTCGCCTTGAGCTATTGCCTGTTCAATACGTGCTACCGCAACATCCATATCTTTCATTAAGAATGGATCATGTAAGTCATCTAGAGACGGACGGAAAAATTGTTTTGCCTTTTCAAACGTGTCTATGTCACGCTGTATGAGTAAACGAGAAATAGGCTCCTCTACTCCAAGTTCTTTGGCAAGATTAGTAACTTTTTGTGCTTCTGGTTTTGGTTTTAAAGTCCAACGCATTAATCAAGATTAATTTTAAGCATCCATGATTCTTTTAAGTCGGGCATTGTTCTTACTTCTTCAAGTTTTTTATAGAGTGCGGCTGCATTCATTCCAGCATCTACAAACACATAAAAGTAGTTGTTATCTGGGCGGTAGAACATTTGAGGCTCGAGACCTTTTGTGGCAAGAATAGCCATCCAGTTTTCGGCATTTGTTGCGTTTGAAAATACGTTAGTCACTACGTAATATCCGGCTCCTATATTTCCAACCTTAAGCGACGGTTTTTCAAGTAGCGAAGCAAGTTCTTTGTTTACCACTTCTGGCGCAACATATGCTGGCTTAGGCTCGTCTGGAGCTGGAGGTACCGCAATAGCTACTTGCTGATTTGTGATCACCTTCTTAGGTGGTTGCGCCGTTACCACTTGCTCAGTAGAGGCAACGCTAGTGGCATTGTTATTTTTCTCTTTATAATAACGCTCACTTATCGTTGTTTGGAATGCAGTAAAGAATAAGAAAAACCGATCTGATCTTGTCTTAAATCTCATTTTTACTCCTCCTGTACTATTTGCTATAATCGTATTCTGAGCAGTTGGGATCTTTATCTTTGCAAGATCAAAGCCTAACGTATTTAGACTATTAGGAATTCTATTTGTGGCTCTCTTGTCATTAATAGTTACGGTGCTATTAAAGAAATTACTTGATGCTCTCACGCTATTATCTAGCGTAACAAAAACCTTCGTTTTAGGATCAAAAATACCGATCTCATCACGACCTAGTGTGCCATCACCTTCTAAAGCTCCAATGGTAATCGCTGTTTCTAACTCTCCTTTTTCTGAAGATTGAAAATTACCAAAATCGACTTCAATAGCTTTTTTATTTACAAATTCAAATCCGTGAAAGGTAGTCACATATTGCAATGGCTGTGTCTCATCTTCATACACCACATACAACAACCATCCAGCAGAGCTTCCTCCTATGA
The DNA here is from genome assembly GCF_045063955.1 of Dokdonia sp. Asnod1-B02. NCBI lineage: Bacteria > Pseudomonadati > Bacteroidota > Flavobacteriia > Flavobacteriales > Flavobacteriaceae > Dokdonia > Dokdonia sp. Asnod1-B02. The sequence continues at coordinate 338,525 of NZ_JBEFNW010000002.1, forward strand.
TTTCACCTTGGGTTGCACTTACATTTGCTACAGTCACTTGGCCTTTAATATCACCTTGTACTAATGCTGTAACGTCTGCCATGCATGCATAAGGCGCTCGAGAGCTTATAGAGTTATGTGTCGCATCCTCGCCATCATAAATGAGCGAGCCTTGTATATTCTCATACGTGCCACCAGGTAATTTTAATTTTACGGCTCTTATATCATGAGCACGATCGTCTAATTTTTTGTGGTAAACCTGACCATCTTTGAGACGTTTTCCACTGCGCTCACCATGATAAGTTCCCGACCAATACAATCCAGCATACACAACCTTTACTCCTTCTCTTAACGCTAAGTGAGCGCTACTTGAACTCCATGTGCTTTGATCATTATCAATATCCACATAGCGCATTTTGAACTCGTCGTTTATTTTCTCGAAATCATTAAATGGTTTTTCTGAGTCTTTGCTTAATATATTATTACCCACCACGGCAGTGTTGCCGCGTATGTAAAATTCCTTATCTCTAGTAAAAGTTTTTGAATCCTGAGCAGTTGCTATTATAGGAAGCATGCACAGGAAACTCAATAGTTTTTTCATTTTTCTAGTTTTCGCTCTCTTCATTTAATTCAGAAAGTGCGTGAAAGTGTACGCCTACTTTTAAATCGGCAAATTTTCGGAACATTTCCATCACTCCACAGTATTGCTCTTCAGAGAGTGTTACTGCTTTTTGGATTTTTTCTTCATTTAAGTCATCACCATAAAAGTGATAATCTAGCCATACGGTGTGATATGTTTTAGGGTGCTCCTCTGTGAGTTCTCCTTTTACAATCATTTTAAATTTAGGCACGTCTACCCTCATTTTATTTAGCACAAAAACAATGTCTAAACCAGTACATCCCGCAAGACCAGAAAGCATCATCGCCTTAGGCCCCATTCCATCGTTATTACCTCCATTTTCTGGAGAAGTATCTATTAAAACCTTATAACCCGTAGGGCTATCTGTTTCAAATTGCATTCCTTGCTTATAAATTGTAGTTACTGTATGTCCAGCCATTTTATGTGTGTTTTGCTTGAAATATGAAGGTACAAAATTGGTAGATAAAATGCCTATATTGCTTTCGCGAAAGCGTAAATAAGAACATTAATTTAAAATATATACGATGCCATTAGTAACACCACTCTCTGCCGAACATGATGAGACAACCAAAGAACTTGCGCTATTTTTTAATGAGACGCTAGGTTTTTGTCCTAACTCTGTACTTACAATGCAGCGCCGTCCAGATATCTCACGAGCATTTATAAATCTTAACAAAGCCGTGATGGCAAATCAAGGCCGAGTAACTTCTGCATTGAAACGTATGATTGCTTGGGTTTCTAGTAATGCTACTGGATGTCGTTATTGCCAGGCGCACGCCATACGTGCTGCAGAACGTTATGGCGCAGAGCAAGAACAACTAGATAACATCTGGGAATACAGACATCACGCTGCTTTTTCTGATGCAGAGCGTGCTGCGCTTGATTTTTCACTTGCAGCAAGTCAAGTGCCAAATGCCGTAGACGCAAAAATCAAGGAAGAATTATATAAATACTGGGATGAAGGTGAGATTGTAGAAATGCTGGGAGTGATTTCACTCTTTGGATACCTTAACCGCTGGAATGACTCCATGGGAACTACCCTAGAGGAAGACGCCATAGATTCTGGAAATCAATACCTCGGAAAGCACGGTTTTGAAGTAGGAAAACACGTGTAAGTTTATATTTGAAATTTAATTTAAAAGAATGAAAAAAATAATTTTCTCATTAACAATTTGTCTTTTTATAGTTACAGTTTCTTATGCTCAAAATGATATAAGTTATGGCATAAGAGGTGGACTCAATTACGCTAATCTCGTTTATGAATTTGAAGATTCAAATAATGATTTTTTAGATTTCAATGCCAAAGTTGGCTTTTATGCAGGTGGTTTTATAAACATTAGCCTCAGTGATAAGTTCTCGCTACAACCAGAATTGCTTTACAGCAGTCAAGGAGCTAAACTAGACATAGATTATAGCCAAGTTCTAGTATTTGATCAAAACGACCCTACATTTTTTGAGAATGAAGAAGATGTAAATGTAAAACAGAGTAAGCTTCTGCTGCCTATACTATTACAATATAAGATTGGTAGTGACTTTAGCTTATTTCTTGGTCCGCAAATTACCTACACACTAAGCTTCGAAACAGAAGTAGAGAACGGTGATGAGCTAGTAGTTTCTCGATTTCAAGATGATGATAAAATAGGGGTTGATGCAAGCGCAAGAATAGGCTATAAAGCTTCGGAGAACATGATGATTGAATTAGGCTACTTTAGAGGTCTTACTAATCAAAATTCTGTGAAGGCTTCAGTATTTCAACTGGGGCTTGCTTACAAACTTTAGTCATTAATAGATTTCAAAGAAGTGCCTCAAGATGTTATCATCTTGAGGCACTTCTTTATTGCCTAAAAATCTCGTAAATTCGCGCACAACATTTAAAGACTACAAAATGAGCGCTAAGTTCACTGAATATAAAGGATTAGACCTTCCTAACATCGCTAGCGAGGTACTTGCCTACTGGAAAGAAAATGACGTTTTTGAGAAGTCGGTTACTTCTCGAGAAGGAGCAAAACCGTATGTGTTTTTTGAAGGACCACCTTCGGCAAACGGACTGCCGGGTGTACACCACGTACTAGCACGTGCGATTAAAGATATCTTTCCTCGTTACAAAACGATGAAAGGCTTTCAGGTAAAGCGTAAAGCGGGATGGGATACACACGGACTTCCTGTAGAACTTGGTGTTGAAAAAGAACTTGGTATTACCAAAGAAGATATTGGCACAAAAATCACTGTAGAAGAGTATAACGAAGCTTGTAAAAAAGCCGTGATGCGCTACACAGATATCTGGAACGACCTTACTGAAAAAATGGGCTACTGGGTAGATATGGAAGATCCATACATCACCTACAAGGCCAAATATATGGAAACCGTATGGTGGCTCCTTAAGCAAATCTATAACAAAGATTTACTGTACAAAGGGTACACCATCCAGCCGTATTCTCCTAAGGCAGGAACAGGCTTAAGCTCTCACGAACTTAACCAGCCTGGATGTTACCGTGATGTTACGGATACTACGGTGGTTGCACAATTTAAAATCACAGATCAAGGTGAAAACCCACTTGCAAAAGAACTTGCAGATGGGCAAACCTACTTTATCGCCTGGACGACGACACCCTGGACACTACCTTCAAACACGGCACTTACCGTAGGGAAGAAGATAGATTATGTACTCGTTGAGACATTTAACCAGTACACATTTGAGCCAGTAAAAGTTATCCTTGCAAAGAACTTAGTCTCTAAGCAGTTTGACAAAAAATTTGTTTCCGCTTCCGCGAAAGAAGAACTGGACACATACAATGCTGGAGATAAGAAAATACCATACTTCGTAGCTAGAGAATTTAAAGGAGCAGACCTTCTTGAACTTCGCTACGAGCAACTATTTGACTTTGTACAACCTAATGATAATCCTCAAGATGCTTTCCGTGTGATAGCTGGTGACTTTGTAACTACAGAGGATGGAACAGGTATCGTACACACGGCACCTACTTTTGGTGCAGATGATGCTTTGGTTGCAAAACTAGCTTCACCAGAAATTCCGCCACTTCTTATTAAGAATGAAGATGGTAATCTTGTGCCGCTTGTAGATCTTCAGGGGAAATTTCGCCCTGAGCTCAAAGAGTTTGGAAACAAGTACATCAAGAATGAATATTATGCAGATGGTGAGGCTCCAGAACGTTCTATGGACGTGGAACTTGCGATACGCTTAAAAGAAGAAAATAAAGCCTTTAAGGTAGAGAAGTACGTGCACAGTTACCCACATTGCTGGCGTACAGATAAGCCAGTACTTTACTACCCGCTAGATTCCTGGTTTATAAAAGTGACCGATTTTAAAGATCGTATGCACGAGCTTAACCTTGGCATCAATTGGAAGCCTAAGTCTACAGGTGAAGGACGCTTTGGAAACTGGCTTGCAAATGCAAACGACTGGAATTTATCACGTAGCCGTTTCTGGGGAATACCGCTTCCTATATGGCGTACCGAAGATGGAAAAGAAGAAATACTCATAGGCTCTATAGCCGAACTTAAAGCCGAAATCCAAAAAGCACTTGACAAAGGTGTGATGGATGCAGATCCTTTTGAAGGGTTTAAAGTGGGCGATATGAGTGAGGAGAATTATGAGCTTGTAGATCTTCATAAAAACATTGTAGATAAAATTACGCTAGTTTCAGATAGTGGGCAGCCTATGACACGTGAGGCAGACCTTATAGATGTATGGTTTGACTCTGGATCTATGCCTTATGCACAATGGCACTACCCTTTTGAAAATAAAGAACTTGTAGAAGACACTTGGCGTAAAGCAGATTTTATAGCCGAAGGTGTTGATCAAACTCGTGGATGGTTTTATACACTACACGCGATTGCAACGATGATCTTTGATGATGTTGCTTATAAAAATGTAGTTTCTAACGGACTTGTACTTGACAAGAATGGGCAAAAGATGTCTAAGCGTCTTGGTAATGCAACAGATCCTTTTGAGACCTTAGAAAAATACGGGCCAGATGCAACGCGCTGGTACATGATTTCTAATGCAAACCCTTGGGACAACCTCAAGTTTGATTTAGAAGGAATTGAAGAGGTAAAACGTAAGTTCTTTGGGACACTTTACAACACGTATAACTTCTTTGCACTGTATGCAAATCTTGATAATTTCTCTTTCGCGGAAGCGGAAATAGAACTTTCTCAACGACCTGAAATAGACAGATGGATACTATCAGAACTTCATAGTCTTATCACAACTGTAGATAAGTTTTATGAAGAATATGAGCCTACTAAAGCAACTAGAGCGATAGACACCTTTGTACAAGAAAACCTATCTAACTGGTTTGTAAGATTAAGTAGAAGACGTTTCTGGAAAGGTGAATATGCCACAGATAAAATCTCTGCATACCAGACATTATATACGTGTCTTGAGACCGTAGCAAAGCTTAGTGCTCCTGTTGCACCATTCTTTATGGAGAAACTCTATAAGGATCTCAATGCTGCTACTGGAAAAGAAGATTTTGAGAGCATACACCTTGCAGAATTCCCAGTGAGTGATGCAACTTATATAGATGCTGCTCTTGAGCATAAAATGCAAAAAGCACAAATAGTAAGCTCACTAACACTATCATTAAGAGCAAAAGAGAAGATAAAAGTGCGCCAACCTTTACAGCGTATTATGATCCCTGTGCTTAATGAAAATGATAAGAATGAGATACTTGCCGTAGCAGATTTGATTAAATCTGAGGTAAATGTTAAGGAGATTGAGCTTATTTCTGACGATTCTGGGATCTTAGTGAAGCAAATTAAGCCTAACTTTAAAGTATTAGGACCTCGTTTTGGGAAAGACATGAAGCTCATTGCTAGCAAGATAAACTCACTACAAGCTGAGGATATTGCAAAAATTGAGCAAGATGGAGAATTAACCGTCGAAATTAATGGAGAAAATACTATTTTGCAGGCTGGTGACGTTGAGATAACATCGCAAGACATTGAAGGGTGGCTAGTTGCAAGTAATGCTGGAGTAACAGTAGCTCTAGATGTTACAATAAGTGAAGAGCTCAAAAAAGAAGGTGTGGCACGAGAATTGGTTAACCGTATACAGAACCTACGTAAGGACTCTGGATTTGAAGTGACAGATCGTATCCATATACAGCTACAAGAAGAGCCGTCAATTGCTCAGACAGTACTGACTAACGCAGACTATATTAAAGCAGAAACACTAGCAGATTCTCTAGAACTAGTACCTAAATTAAGTGATGGACTGGAGATTGCTTTTGACGACATAACAACATTTTTATCCATTTCAAAACACTAGTAATGGCAGACGATATACAAGAAAGATTTAATGATGCGCAGCTTGAGGAATTCAAGCAGCTCATTCTTAAAAAGATAGATAAAGCACAACACGATCTTGAGCTTATCAAAAGTGCTTATCTCAATGATGGAGATAATGGTACAGATGACACCTCTCCACAATTTAAATCTTTTGAGGAAGGTAGTGCGACGATGAGTAAGGAGGCAAACAGCGCTCTTGCTATACGTCAAGAAAAATTTATACGTGATCTTAAAAATGCACTTACACGCATACAGAATAAGACTTACGGAATTTGTCGTGTGACTGGTAAACTTATTAATCCAGAGCGATTAAAGTTAGTACCACACGCTACATTGAGTATTGAGGCTAAGAATATGCAGGCGTAAGTCCTTTCTTAGATTAGAATTACAAAGTACTCCATTCTCAAAAGGATGTTATAAAAAAGCGCTCTCTGAGCGCTTTTAATTTTTACAAAGTTTTTATAATGAGAATATCTCTCGCTTTATTACTTACCTTATTTACTACTGCTATGGTTGCTCAAAAGCGGCTGTCGCAAACCTATGATGCTGCGAGTATAAAAGAATTATACATTAATAGTAATGAGATTTTTGAGATTACAATTACCGCTGCAGATACTGATCAAATTACCGTGCATACCATTATAGACGGAGAAATATTTGCGTCTACCTTATTAAACACTGATATCGCCAAAAACGTACTTAAAATTACAACAGGCAAGACACCAGATTACGAGCCTTTTAATGATAAACTCTCTGCGCATAAAGTGATGGCTATTGAGCTTGAAATAACTGTTCCTGTGGGACTAGACGTATCTGTATATAGCACTCTTGCAGGTGTAGATACGCAAGGAACCTTCGGGCAAGTACACATGGATTTGGGAAGAGGACACTTTAAGGGAGAAGGATTCCGCTTTCGCGAAAGCGCAACTATAAACACCATCTCTGGAAGTATCTATCTTGATATTGATAAAGCGAGTATTACTGCACAATCTCGTAACGGTATTATCGTTATATCGCCAGAAATCACACTAGGATCACCTATAACGCTAGAAAGTATACATGGTGATATCACGATAGCAAAATCGTTGTGAATAACCTATTTTTGTCCCTTGTCAAAATATAATTATGTCTCTTAAGAAAGTCGCCCTTATTGTTTTCCTGATTTTATTAGTAGATCAGGTATTGAAGGTTTATATAAAAACTAACTTTTACCTACGTGAGAGTATCCAGATTTTTGGTTTAGACTGGTTTCAAATCTTTTTTGTTGAAAATCAAGGAGCCGCATGGGGAGTAGAGTTGCCTGGTAAATACGGTAAGATTACCCTATCACTTTTTAGACTTATCATAGCGCCTGTAATTGGGTACTACTTATACAAATCTGCAGTAAATAACGCACCTAAGCTTCTTGTGATTGCACTATCGCTCGTCTTTGCTGGAGCAGTAGGTAATATTATAGATTCGCTTATCTATGGATCTATTTTTAGCGAGAGTACAACGAGTCAGATTGCAACTTTTATGCCTGATGGTGGTGGATATGCAGACCCTCTCTTTGGGAAGGTGGTAGATATGCTCTATTTCCCGTTTATTCAAGATGCAATGTGGCCAGAATGGGTTCCATTTTTAGGTGGTAAAACATTTACTTTCTTTAATGCTATCTTCAACATAGCAGATATGGCAATAAGCACTGGAGTAGGAATACTGCTTGTATTTAATAAAAGAGTATTTCCTCAGGACGAGAAAGATAATAAGATTGAAGCTTAGGCCACTTCCTTTTTAAAGACCGCTGCTAGGTCGTCAAGGCCAATAGGTTTTACTAAGAAGTCTTTTACTAGATTAAATTCTTGAGATCGCTTTATATCAACCGGATTTATAGAGGAGCTTACAATATATAGCGTGCTATTTTTAAGTGCTGGAAAGTTGTACTTGCTGAGCTCTTCTAGAAACTTCCAACCATCCATTACCGGCATGTTGAGATCCAGCAGGATTATTTGCGGGATAGCTTGTTCCTCCTTATGTAAGAATGTTTTGACGAAGTAATCAAGAGCTTGTTCGCCATTTTTAAAAACGATAAGATTTTTTGCAAGTTTACGTATGTCTATCACCTTTGTGATTAAACTAACGTACATCTCATCGTCGTCAATTATACATGCTATTTCTATCGGATATTCCGCCATTGTTAATGGTGTGTGCTGGTTTATTATAACGTTACTATAAATTTTGATCCCTTACCTACTTTACTCTCTACGTTGATTTCTCCGCCCATTGCCTCTACTTCATTACGAGTGAGAAACAAGCCTAGACCCAAGGCATCATCATTACCGTGAAAAGTTTTATAGATTTTAAAAAGCTCTTCTCCATGCTTCTCTAAGTCTATGCCTAATCCGTTGTCTTTTACAAGAAGGTGTACTTTTCCATTTTCTTCATAGGTATATAAAGAGATTTCTGGATCACGCTCTGGATGCTTATATCGTATTGCGTTTGTAATTAAGTTTTGCAAAATACTTTCTAGATACGCTTCGATGTATGGGATCTCCTCTACTTCTGAGAAATCTGTATACATTACGACCTTATTTTCTCTTATTGTTTGCGATAATCCGGCGACTACGCGCTTGTATACCTCATCAATTACAACGCTATCTCTAGTTTTACTAGCTACGCTATGTACGCTTACTATCTTATTGAGATGTTTTAAGGTGATATCTAGACTCTTTCCAATTTTTGTAAAATTCTGAAGTAATTCGTTTTGGTCTGCACTTAGGTTTGAGGTGTCAAATAGCGCCGCAGACATTTGTAAGTTTCCAACTTGGGATCTCAAATTATGAGAAATAATATGAGCAAAATCGTATAGCCTTGAGTTGTGTCCTTGTATTAACCTAAAAGACTGCTCTAACTGTTCTTCACGAAGCTTCTCCTCATGAATATTTTGAAAAACCCCACGTATACCTATAATCTCCCTATCATTATCCCTAAGAGGACGTCCACTTGCTTTTGCCCAGAATATTTCTCCATCATAGGTTCTCATCTTTACATGAGTAGAAAAAGATTTTCCTTGAGCACAATCAAAAAAGAGTGCTGTGGCTTTATCCATATGCTCCTCTGCATAAAAATTAAAACCAGTATTTAATGTGGGCTTATAGTCTTTAGGTACGTTAAGAATATTTCTTGCTTGCTCATCAAAGAAGCTCTTTTTATTCTTAAAATCGACACTCCATCCTCCTGCTCCCGTAAGTTCAGAAATCTGTCTATAGTAGAAATTATCCATCGAAAAATAATCGGAAGTGCTCGCTATATTTTTTTCTACGGCAGCATTCTTTTTTCCCTTTAAAGACAATCTAGATAAATTCATCACTATAAGTTATATAGTGATGAATATACCATAATATTCATAATTTTTTAAAAACTATATATCTTTTTCGGTGAAATACAGCGATTTATGCCGATGTCTTGTGTGTTTATGTCGATTAAATGCTCTTCTGGCTCAAAATAGCTAAGACCAATTTTTATAACATCTGGCTTGCATTGAGCAAGAAAACGGTCATAAAAACCTTTACCGTATCCTATACGATTGCCCTGCTCATCATAAGCAAGAAGTGGGATAAATACAACGTCAAGTTTAGATGCAGATATTTCTATTCCATCTTCGGGTTCTGGTATTCCATACTCGTTAACTACTATTTTAGTATTGTCTGTGAGTAAATAATGAGATAGCGTGTTTTCTTGAAAATTTGACTTTGAGATTATAACATTCTTATCTTTCCCTCCTAGAATGGAGAGAAGATACTGAGTGTCTATTTCGCGCAATCGGTCTATTGGTAGGAAAATATGATAGTAATCATGATTCCATATATTCATAGAGAGCGCTTGATTTGCGATTTCTAAACTTCGCTCGTCGCGCTCATCTTGTGTAAGTGCAGCTCTTAAGTCTTTATACTTTTTTCTAAGCTCCTGCTTGGTCATCATTAGGTATGCGGTCTATAGATATATTGAAAATTGCGTCTCCTTGATAGACTAGCGATGCCTCGTTTACATTAATCACGTATCCTTCGTTTTTTGCCTTAACAACATGACGAAACTTACCGTACGGATCTGTGATTGTAGCTATATGCTGGCCTACAGATAGCCGCTCACCACAACTCACTTTAGTATGTAATAGTCCAGAATATTGTGCTCTAAGCCACGTAGTAGCATCTACCGTTACCGATTCTTTTAGAACTTCTGGCACTTCAAAATTAGCACCAAGCATTTCTAGATGGTCTAATATTCTCATGGTTCCAAAAACTCCTAGTCGTGCAATTTCCTTGTCACTTACTTTAGACTTCCCACCTTCAAAAAGAATCACTGGTTTTCCCATTCTCGCACAAGTGGCTCTATATGATTTTGGTATCATTTTAGAATGAAGCGTAAATGGTGCGTTAAAGATAGAACCATACTTCAAGGACGTCTCATCTGAGGGTTCTATGCGTACTTGAGCAACATTAAATCTAGATGCTCCACCAGTGTGAAAATCCAAACATATATCGGCTACTGGTAATATTTTCTTTACAAATTGGTAAGCAAATCTACTCGCAAGAGATCCTCGTGGATTACCTGGGAATACACGATTGAGATCTCTTCCATCTGGAAACGTGCGTTTCATATCTAAAAATCCAAAGATATTTACCACCGGCACACAGATGATGGTTCCTAGCTTAGGCTTATTTATCTTTTTTGCGATGAGCTGGCGTACGATTTCAACTCCATTAATTTCATCCCCGTGAATTCCAGAAGTAATTAAAATTACTGGACCCGGCTTTTTTGCTCGCTCTATAATAATGGGAACCTCTACAGAGGTGGCCGTATAAAGCTTTGCAATATTAAAATTTATAGTAGCGCTCTCACCAGGTAATACTTGCTCGCCTAGTAATGTGAGGATGTTATTGTCGTCTATTTTTGGCACAATCTCTTATATATTACGTTCAATATAGCGAATAATCGTTTTGGCGATATCTTTTCCAGTAGCCTTTTCGATCCCTTCTAAACCTGGAGATGAGTTCACTTCTAGAATAAGTGGGCCGCGATCACTTTGCAGCATATCTACACCCGCTACACCTAGACCCATGGCTTTTGCTGCTTTTATAGCTGCATTTTCCTCTTCGTCTGTTAAGGTTATAATTTCTGCAGTTCCTCCTCTATGCAAATTAGAACGAAACTCTCCTTCTTTACCTTGGCGCTTCATAGCTCCTACAATCTGACCATCTACTACAAATGCTCTAATGTCTGCTCCTTTTGCTTCCTTGATATATTCTTGTACGATCACTCGGGCTTCTAGTCCATTAAAAGCTTCAATTACAGATTCTGCTGCATTTTTGGTCTCTGCGAGTACTACACCTAACCCTTGAGTTCCCTCAAGAAGTTTTATAATAAGAGGTGCCCCTCCTACATGAGCAATCATCTCCTCCACATCTCTCGAGTAGTTTGTAAAAATAGTCTTAGGCAGCCCTAGTTTTGATCTAGATAACACTTGTAAACTACGCAGTTTATCTCTACTTCTCACAAGTGCCTGAGACGTAGTGGTCGTAAAAGCATCCATCATCTCAAACTGTCTTACCACAGCAGTACCATAAAAAGTAATAGAAGCACCTATACGAGGTATAATTGCATCTGCTGTTTCTAGCGTGCGTCCTTTATAAAAGACCGTAGGCTTTTTCTTTTCTATGATAAGGTCACATTTAAGGGGATCAATCACCTCAACGCTATGCCCTCTCTTTAATCCTACTTCTACAAGTCTAGATGTACTGTATAAATGTGGGTTACGAGATAATATCTTTAGATTCATTGTTTTTAAGATTATAGGATACGTCTGTAAACTCTGTATCCACGATGAATTTTTTTGTTAGAAATTTCCTTCCTATGAGAACAGGAAACCTCATATCTTCTCTTGACGAGAGCGTTAATGATATCTTGTAAGTCTTACTAAAGATAGTAATACTACTCTGAACTTGATATCTATATTGAGTTTCTCCATTGCTGCTGCGCACAACGGCAATATCATACTCCTCAAAAATCATTTCTTGACCATTATAGAGTGGATGCTCTTCATCAAAGAATGTGCACACTAGTTTGTTTTCCTTTTCAACAATACTGTGACAATGTATTGAGGAGGTGTAAGCACCCGTATCGATCTTAATATCAATATCGTAAAATCCTAAAACTGGAAAATCTGCTTTGTCAGTGCGACCTATAGTGCGTTTTGGCATAGTATGGCAAGGTATAAAATATGTACTTTCTTTATAAAGATTTTAATGCGATTTTTTATGCTTTCGCGAAAGCGTAATCGGCCTCATATATTATCTTTGAGTATGCCTGCTGCTCCAATAGAACTTCAACTCAAAACACTTCCTACAAGTCCGGGAATATATCAATACTACGATAAAAACGGAAAACTGCTTTACGTAGGAAAAGCAAAGAACTTAAAAAAACGAGTACTTTCCTATTTTAATAAAACCCTAGATAACGGTCGTATTAGGACGATGGTTAAAAAGATTCACGAGATGAAGCATATCGTGGTCGAGACCGAGACAGATGCGCTTCTTCTCGAGAACAGTCTTATAAAAGAATATCAGCCACGCTACAACGTCTTACTTAAGGACGATAAAAGCTACCCGTGGATTTGTATAAAAAATGAACGCTTCCCTAGGATTTTCCCTACTCGCAGGCTCATAAAAGATGGTAGCGAGTATTATGGTCCATACACCAGCATGAAAACAGTGCGCACGCTTCTAGACTTAATTAAAAGCCTTTATAAGCTACGCACCTGTAATTACGATCTTTCTAAAGATAAGATAGATGCTGGAAAGTATAAAGTATGCCTTGAATATCATTTAGGTAACTGTGAAGGCCCTTGTGAAGACAAGCAATCAGAAAAAGAATATCACGAGCACATAGAGCATATACGGCAGATTGTAAAAGGAGATTTTAAAGACTCTCTAGCTCGCTTTCGCGAAAAAATGAAGGAGCACGCTGCTGCCATGGAGTTTGAAGATGCGCAACGCATTAAAGAAAAACTTGACATACTCGAGGGGTATCAATCTAAAAGTACGGTTGTAAATCCTAAGATAAGCGATGTAGATGTGTTCTCTATTATAAGTGACGAGGGTTATGGGTATGTAAACTTCTTACAGATATCGCACGGCGCTATTATTAAATCACATACCCTAGAACTCAAAAAGCAACTAGACGAAACCGATAAAGAATTACTAGAGCTAGGTATTATTGAGATACAGCAACGTTTTGACCATAACTCCAAGGAAATTTATGTTCCCTTTGACGTGGAGCTAGGTAATCAATACAAAATCACGGTGCCTAAACTGGGTGACAAAAAGCGCATACTAGAACTCTCTGAACGTAATGCTAAGTATTACAGGATGGAGCGTTTTAAACAAACTAAAATTGTAGATCCAGACCGCCATACTAACCGTATCATGGCACAAATGAAGGTAGATTTACGACTAAGTGAGGAGCCTAGGCATATAGAATGCTTTGATAACTCAAACATTCAAGGTTCAAACCCTGTAGCCGCCTGCGTCGTTTTTAAGAATGGAAAGGCTAGTAAAGGTGATTATCGTAAATTTAATATCAAAACAGTTGAAGGTCCAGATGATTTTGCGAGTATGGAAGAAGTAGTTTATAGACGCTATAAACGACTCCTAGCCGAAGATCAACCATTACCTCAGCTCATAATTGTAGATGGTGGTAAAGGGCAATTGTCCAGTGGTGTAAAGGCACTCGATGATCTAGGCTTGCGTGGCAAAATAGCAATCATAGGGATTGCAAAACGACTAGAAGAATTATTTTATCCTGGTGATAGTATTCCATTATATCTCGACAAAAAGAGTGAGACCCTTAAAATCATACAGCAGTTACGTAATGAGGCACACCGCTTTGGTATTACCTTTCACCGTAATCAACGTAGTAATGCAGCCCTAGGAACAGAACTAGACACAATACGTGGTATAGGTGAAAAAACAATTGTAGATTTATTAAAACATTACCGCTCTGTTTCAAAAGTAAAAGTGGCAAGTAAAAAGAGTCTCACAGAGGTAATAGGACCATCAAAAGCAGCTATCATATATAATCACTACCACATTAAAGAATGAAGTACTTCATACTGATTACAGCCTTTATATTAAGCTTCTCTGCATTTGCGCAAGAAGTGCAAAAAGAGGATGTAAAAGTAGGTCTTGTACTTAGTGGTGGTGGCGCAAAAGGCTTTGCGCACATAGGGGTTCTTAAGGTTATAGAGGAAGCTGGTGTGCGCATAGATTATATTGCAGGTACAAGTATGGGCGCTATTGTAGGAGGACTATATGCCTCTGGATATAATGCCGCAGAGATAGATTCTATTTTTACCTCTGTAAATTTTAATAATATTATTCAAGATAATTTACCCCGTAAGGCAAAGACCTCCTACGAGCGTGATGATGCAGAGCGATATGTAATCTCTCTACCGTTTGATCATCTCAAGTTATCCCTACCTAGTTCTTTAAGTAAAGGTCAAAATACCTATAATTTACTGGCTAAAAATCTCGATCACATTTCGAACATCAATGATTTTAGCAAACTCCCTATTCCTTTTTTCTGCATCGCTACAGATGTAGAAAAAGGAGAGCAAGTCATCTTAGACAAAGGTTATCTCCCTGAAGCGCTTGGCGCTAGTGGTGCATTACCTTCATTATTTAGTCCAGTACTCATAAACGGAAAACTCCTTATAGATGGAGGTGTTACAAATAACTATCCTGTAGAAGAACTGCGAGCAAAAGGGATGGACATTATTATTGGTGTGGATGTACAAGATACACTGCGCGGTAGGTCCAATCTCAAATCTGCATCTGAGGTATTATTGCAAATCAATAACTATCGCACCGCCAAGGCGATGGAGGAAAAACGCACACAAACAGATATTTACATACGACCTTCTATTGATGCCTATTCTGTGGTTTCTTTCAATGATGGCAAAGTCATTATGGGCACAGGTCGCACTAAGGCAATGGAACAGTATGATGCACTTAAACAAGTTGCAATGAGGCAAAAACCGCTTTCGCGAAAGCGTATAAAACCCACTCCACAAGATTCATTACAGATTGCCGCCGTGAGTATCACAGGAAATGAGCAATATACGAGAGCCTACATTCTCGGAAAATTAAAGCTTACCCCTCCTGTAACGGTATCTTATGATGATTTTTATAATGGCATCAATAACCTCACAGCCACCGAAAACTTTAATAGAATAGGACATAGACTTCAGAAGGTAAATGATGAGTTTGTACTCCATGTTGAGTTAAAAGAGTCTAGTAGCACGCAATCATTGCGCCTAGCATTACATTATGATGACCTTTTTCGCACTGCTGCACTTATTAATTTTACAAAAAAAGGTGTGCTTTTTAAAAATGATATTGCTTCTTTAGACTTTATTCTAGGAGACAATATTAGATACGATTTTGATTACTACATTGATAAAGGTTTTTACTGGAGTGTGGGAGTAAACTCTTCTTATACCTCTTTTGAACAAGGCGTAAGCGCTCGTCTTATTGAAGATTTACGCGACATATCTCTAGATGGCATTAACAGAGTGAGCCTTAATTATCAAGACTTAACAAACAGAATTTATATACAAACGCTACTAGCGAAACAATTTACATTTGACATAGGTATACAGCATAAGTTTTTAGATATAGAAACAGAAACTGTTGTGTCCACTAATGAGGAAGAAACAGCTGTTATTTTTGAACGAAGTAACCTAGGAGGATTATACTCTCAATTAAAATATGACTCTCTAGATAATAAGTACTTTCCTAACTCAGGAGTTCTTTTTGATGCAGACTTTGATTTATTTCTAGCCTCATCAGATTACAATAATGATTTTACAGAGTTTGGGGTTGCAAATGCACGTATTAAATATGCTGGTAGTATAGGTAGTGTATTTACCGCTACTGTTGAGGCGGCAGGAGGCTTTAAAGTAGGTGGAGCAGATAATAATTCTCTCGACTTTTTCTTAGGAGGTTATGGTGCAAAGAAAGTAAATAACATTGTTCCATTTTTAGGGTATGATTACCTCAGTATTGCTGGAGATGGCTATGTAAAAGCACTTTTTGAGGTTGACTTTGAGATTTTTCCAAAAAATCACCTCAACCTCTCGGCAAACTTTGCAAATGTAGGTTATGATATTTTTGACAATCCAGATAACTGGTTGCCACCAGCTACATTTTCTGGTTATTCTCTAGGTTATGGCTCTGAAACGTTACTTGGTCCTTTGCGACTTAAATATACCTATAGCCCAGAAGTTAAACGTAGTGAGTGGTTTATAAGTCTAGGTTACGAATTTTAAACAATTCTCAAGCAATAATTAAATAGACCGCACGTTGTTGCGATTTTATCGTTTTTTTAACCTTTTCCATTTAATATTTGGCACATATCGTGGTTTCTATTGATAAATGTTTAATCTAAAAACTCATTCATCATGAAAATCAACACCATCATCCTCTCCGTAACCTGCTTCACTATCTTTTTAAGCTGTGATTCTTCAACAGAAAATAAGAATGAACATGCTACTCAAGAAACCCTTGCCATCGCAACTCCAAAAATCCTCGCGACTCCAACTCACTTTTATGTGAATTCCTCCTCTGGTTTATCACTAAGATCTGGAACAAATCTCACCTCAAAAAAAATTCTCACACTCCCATATGGTGCACAAGTATCTCTATTGAGTAATCCTGAGTACACAGAAATGACCGTAGATGGAATTACTGGTGAGATGATAGAAGTGAACTATCAAGGTGCAACAGGCTTTGCTTTTAATGGCTATTTAACGTCGCTTGCTCCACCGCAACCAAATGAAGGTCTAGAAGCATACACAAACCGCATAAGCACTCCAGAACACCCTATTAAAGTAATTAAGAAAGCTAATAAAAAGGGCGAGGATTATGGAATGACTACAACGCTAGAGCTTCCTGCAAAAAACTGGAATGAAGCATACCGAATTTCTCAGCGTCTCTTTAATCTTCCTAAAGGGATAAATCCTGAACTATCAAATAGAAAAGAACCAGTGACTATCATAAATGGAGATAAAAGAGATCGTACACAAACTGATCAACTTACTATCAATATTACTCCTAAGGGTGATATAGCAAATGTTACTTACTCCTATGCGCTAAGAGATTATAAACGCACTGTCGTGATTAAAAAATCTGATAATGCCTTTGTAATCATAGAGGAAGAAATATCTCTGTAAATCTCATTAACAAAAAAAAGGGTAGCCGCTGGCTACCCTTTTTTTATGCACTATACAGATAATTACGCCTCAGAAACTCGAAGTGTATTAACCATTCCTTTATCTAGTAATGGCATTGCTACTAGGTTGATAAGCATATCTCCTTTATCTACTAATTCTGTATTTAAAGCCATTTGTCTTATATCTTCTACCGTCTCATCTGTACTTACAAATTTGTCATAAAACAATGCTTTTACACCCCATAATAGATTAAGCTGTGTAAGTATGCGCTTGTTTGATGTAAATACAAGAATATGAGATGACGGTCTCCATGCAGAGATTTGAAAAGCTGTGTAACCACTATTTGTTAAAGTAGTAATTGCTTTTGCATCTATCTCATCTGCCATGTGAGCCGCGTGATAACATATTGCCTTAGTAATGTAACGTTTAGTCTTAATGTGTGGTGGTGCCTGCGGAACTTTAATAAGATCTGAATCTTCTACATTACGACATATAGAAGCCATCTTTTCAATCACCTGTACCGGATATTGACCTACAGAAGTTTCTCCAGAAAGCATTACTGCATCTGCTCCGTCCATTACGGAGTTTGCAACGTCATTTACCTCAGCACGTGTAGGCGTAAGGCTAGAAATCATTGTTTCCATCATCTGTGTAGCAATGATTACTGGTATTCTTGCTTTTTTTGCGCGCAATACTAATTGCTTTTGCACTAACGGCACCTCATGTGCTGGAATTTCTACACCTAGATCTCCACGCGCCACCATTAAAGCATCACAATAAGCGACAATCTTATCAATATTTGCTACAGCCTCTGGCTTTTCAATTTTGGCAATAATTGGTACTTTATGATCAGAGTGTTTCTTAATCAACTCTTGTAATTGCTGCAAGTCTTCTGCATGTCTTACAAAAGAAAGTGCCATCCAGTCCACCTTAAGTCCTAAAGCGAAAATTGCATCTTTTACATCTTTTTTAGTAAGTGCTGGAAGTGATATGTCTGTATTAGGTAAGTTTACCCCTTTTTTAGAACGTAACGGTCCTCCTTGAATTACTGTAGCCTCAACTTCTGTTTTACCATCTGTTTTATCAACTTGAAACATCAATTTACCATCATCTAGTAAAATGCGCTCACCTGCTTTTACGTCACGAGGAAACTGCTTATAATTCATATAAACACGATCCTTTGTTCCTTCAAATTCGCTTTCTGTTGAGAAGGTAATTTTATCTCCAGGATTTACAACTACCTCTTCCTTCATTTTTCCTATACGAAGTTTTGGCCCTTGTAAATCTGCTAGTATTGACGTGTTGTATCCAGTCTCTTCGCTTAGCTCACGAATCATAGCTACGCGCTCCTTAACATCCTCATAGTCTGCATGTGAAAAGTTAATGCGGAATACATCTACTCCTGCATTCATCATGTCTAGCAATACTTGTCGCTTACTAGTTGCTGGCCCTAGCGTTGCAACTATCTTGGTTTTTTTTCTTTTCTGCATTATTCAAAAATTAAGTGTTCTTTATTTTTTAACGAGCTTACGTCTACTTCATAAGCGGTAACAATATGTGATATTTGATTGAGAATTTTTAGTGCTTTAGCTTTCGCGAAAGCGTTACCATCCTCAACCACTTTTATAAAATAATCTACTTGTGGCATCTCAGGAATAAAGTAGGTAGTCTTAAGTGTTTTCTCTGATTCAAAAAGACCTACAACAGCCTTAGCTTCTACTTCTATCTTTGTCTTATTTGATAATACATAGTAATCTACGTACTGATGCTCATCATTAAATTCAAAAAAGGGATAGCTTGCCTCTTCTTCTCGATTGCCAATAATGAGGTCTTCACGAGAACGAGATAGTCTTAATCCAAGATTCTTATTAAGTAAGTATGCCAAGTAATAAGGCTCTAATGAACCATGTATAGCTATGAGCGTAAAGTCATAACCAATGGAGTCTTCCAAAAGAATTTTATACATTCCCATAACGTTTAAGCAAGTTAGAAAGATACAAAGAAGCATCCGAAGGAATACGTGAGAGGTATTAAAGTTACGTAAACGTTTTCGCTAGAAATTGTAAAATATTTAATCTAAAGGCAATGTGAATGTAACGAGAGTTCCTTTACCATCTTCACTTTCTATATGTAATTCTCCTTTATGAGCATTGAGATACTCATTACTTAAAACTAGTCCTAAACCTGAACCTTTCTCGTTTCTAGTACCCACCCGACTTGTGATTTCAGTTAAGTCAAAGAGACGTTGCTTGTCATGTTCTGGAATCCCTATTCCGTTATCTTCAATACTAAAAACAAACTTATTATCTAGCCTTGTAAGCTCAATAACTATGATATCATTATCGTGTGAAAACTTAATTGCATTAGATAGTACATTTCTAATTATGGTCGCCACCATATTTTTATCTCCTACTACTTCACCTTTAAAGCTTGACTCTAGACGTATATTGAGCCCTTTATTTTGAAGAGCATGATTTTGTATTTTAATTTGATCTTTTGTAATAGACATGATATCTAATGCAACAGGAGTAAATTCAACTTGATCTGTTTGAAGTTTTGACCATTTCAGAAGGTTGTCAAGTAATGAAATACTATTTCGGCTAGAGTCTTCAAGAGAGTTTATTATAGTGGTGGTTTGATTGTTATTTGCGTGTTCTACTTTTAACACATCTAAAAAGTTTATTACGGATGATAGAGGACCTCTAAGATCGTTTGCTAAAATTGAAAAAAACTTATTTTTAGTAGCTACTAACTCTGACAATCGGACTTTTTGTGAGGCAATAATTTTGTTCTTACGCTCATACAAATAATACTGACTTATCAAAAAGAACATAAATCCTAATATGGCGAGATACCACAAACATGATGTAACGCCTAGCGCTAAGAAACCTTCATGAGACTTCTTATAGGCGGTGCTTAACATAAATTCCTTATTGTAAAAAGGGACTACACTAGAGATATAGGTTTCTTCTTTGACATCAAAGTTTTTAAAAAACTCTGGATCCTCATTTACAGAATATATTTTTTGTCCATTATGGGCTCTACTACGATCAAAGTAATTACCGTTACTACTCTTAAACTTAAAGACAAAATCATCTTTATTAGTATGAACATATGCTTTATCTAAAATAGGGGCAAACTCTGCAATACTAGTTATATAACCCATAGAATTACCAAGGCTGTCCAAAACACCAAATCCTAATGGAAGCCCTACTCTACCTTCTAATAAATTTGTGGGGTCTGAGGCATAAAAATCACTCTTACGCATTAAAGAGTCCATTCTTGACATTCCTTCCTTACCTATAATTTTACCTATAGAAGTACCTACTAATTGTGCATTAGGTACAGGCTGCATGGTAAAGTCAAAAATAAAAATATGGCTCGTATCAATATATGAAACACTAAAGGGACGTTCCATGATAAGTCCACCTAGCTGCCGTTCTATAAAGGAAGATATATCGTTCTCAGTAAAGCTCCCATTAGATATTTCAATATAGCTTTTTACTCCAGAAATTAGAGTTGCATAATTATTAAGAGCTTCTTGAAATTCCTTTGCAGCTTCTCTATTTGCTCTTTCTAAGTTAAGTGTACGAGCAGCTTCCTCTTGTTGTATTATGCGAGATGTACCCCAATAAACAGCAATTGCCGTTATGAGTGCAAGGAATGCAAAAACGAGATAGTATCTCTTTGGAAATTTTACTAACATAAGGGGTGGAGCCCTAAGACTCTAATCTTTAATCTTCTAGGGGAAAAAGATGATTAAAAAGCTAATGTAGTAAAATCAATTAATAAACTTACGTTATTGAGTTTCAATTTCTCGTTGAAAAGCATAGAAGGTGCGTTTGGAGGCTATTTCTTCTGCCTTTTTCTTACTTGTAGCACGAGCTTTTGCAACAACCTTACCATCTATAAAAAGTTTTACTCCAAAATGCTTTACAGTGTCTTGACCAGTATCTTCAAAAGTTTCAAATTTAAATGTGCGCTTTTCCTTCTGGCACCATTCTATTAATACACTCTTGTAACTAATGATACGGCCCTCAAGCTTCTCTATATCTACATAGGGCTCTATAACACGTTTAGCTATAAACTTCTCGCAATATTTATAACCTCGATCAAGGTATATAGCGCCTACTAAAGCTTCAAAAAGATTACCGTGAATATTAACCCCAAAGTTATCTAGGGGTATACTTGCTCTCACATATCTCACAAGATTGAGGTCTCTGCCTAGCTCATTGAGGTGCTTGCGGCTTACAACCTTAGATCTCATTTTAGTTAAATATCCTTCATTACCACCTTGTACAGCATTAAAGAGATGTGCTGCGATAACTGACCCGAGCATTGCGTCTCCTAAAAACTCTAATCGCTCATAATTAAGAGGGTTTCCATCCTCCTTTTTAAGACCTAGAGAACGATGGGTAAAAGCTTTCTCATAGTACTTTATCTCTTTCGGTTTAAAGCCTATGATGGCATGCATTCGCATAAAAAAACTCCCGTCCTTTTCAGCACGAGAGTTAAATATTTTTTTAAATGCGCTCATTATAATCTAAGCGTCAAGTTTTTTAAATAATACGCAAGCATTGTGACCTCCAAAACCGAAAGTGTTACTCATTGCTACGTTTACTTCTCTCTTTTGTGCTTTATTAAGCGTTAAATTAAAAGAGGGATCTATATTCTCATCTACTGTAGTATGATTGATTGTAGGAGGAACAAGACTATGTTGCATCGCAAGGATAGCAGCAATAGACTCTATAGCCCCAGCAGCACCTAGAAGGTGTCCAGTCATAGACTTAGTAGAATTAATATTTATTTCTTTTGCATGATCACCAAATACTTTTTTGATAGCCTTAAGCTCTGCTACATCACCTAGTGGAGTAGATGTACCGTGTGTATTAATATGATCTACATCTTCAGGTGTTAGACCTGCGTCACGTAAACAGTTAAGCATTACTCGCTCTACACCTATACCGTCTGGATGAGGTGCCGTCATGTGATAAGCATCACTAGACATACCGCCACCTAGAACCTCAGCATAAATTTTGGCACCACGTGCCTTAGCGTGTTCATACTCTTCTAAGATTAATGCACCACTACCTTCTCCTAATACAAAACCATCTCTAGTTGCGTCAAAGGGTCTTGAAGCCGTTTCAAAATCATCATTTCTAGTTGACAACGCATGCATTGCATTAAAACCACCCATACCAGCCTGCGTTACCGCAGCCTCAGATCCTCCTGTAACAATAATATCACATTGCCCTAAACGTAAATAGTTAAAGGCATCTATCATTGCATTTGCAGAAGAAGCACAAGCAGAAACCGTCGTATAGTTAGGTCCCATAAAGCCATGCTTGATAGAGATATTACCGGGAGCAATATCTGCAATCATCTTAGGTATAAAGAAAGGGTTAAATCTAGGGGTGCCATCTCCAGCACCAAAGTTGAGGACTTCATTCTGGAATGTCTCCAGACCACCTATACCGGCTCCCCAAATAACCCCAACCCTAAATTTATCAACAGAGTCAAGATCAATGCCCGCATCACTGATAGCTTCATCTGAGGCTACCAGTGCATACTGAGCAAATCTATCGAGCTTTCGAGCTTCTTTCCTATCAAAGAAGTCGAGAGCGTCAAAGTTTTTAAGTTCACAAGCAAACTTCGTTTTAAACTTTTCTGCATCAAAATAGGTGATGGGCGCGCACCCGCTTTTCCCTGTAGAAAGTCCTTCCCAGTATTCCTGAATATTATTTCCTATCGGGGTAAGTGCACCAAGTCCGGTAACTACTACTCGCTTTAACTCCATAAATAAAGACTTATTTTGCCTCTTCTATATAAGATACTGCTTGACCTACTGTCGCAATATTTTCTGCTTGATCGTCTGGAATTTGGATATCAAATTCTTTTTCAAACTCCATAATGAGTTCCACTGTGTCTAGTGAATCAGCGCCTAGGTCGTTTGTGAAGCTCGCTTCCGTTACAACTTCGTTTTCGTCTACTCCTAATTTGTCTACGATAATCGCTTTTACTCTTGATGCAATGTCTGACATAATTTTCTAATTTAAATTTTTATTTAAGTCGCAAAAATAACAAACTTTACCGTTAAACAAGTTTGCAACTCAAAAATGTGAAGGTAATTTACGGAAATATAAAATAAGTTCCTTTCCATAACCTTCAAATAGTTACTAATATTTCTTTATTTCGCACCCACAACAGCAACAAGAAAAATGAAACGAATTGTGATTTTTGCCTCGGGTAACGGTACAAATGCCCAGCGTATTATAGAGTTTTTCCAGGATCGTACGGATGCACAAGTCGTGCAAGTTCTTAGTAACAATCCGCGTGCCAAAGTACTACAAAGGGCCTCAGCCCTTGATGTTGCTGCGTTTAGTTTTAACAGAAAAGCTTTCTATAAAGGTGATGATGTACTCCATCTTCTTAAAGCTACACAACCAGATGTCATCATTTTGGCAGGTTTTTTATGGCTATTTCCAGAAAAAATAATTTCGGCGTTTCCAGAAAAGGTCATAAATATACATCCAGCATTGCTCCCAGATTTTGGAGGAAAAGGGATGTACGGCATGAATGTGCATGAGGCTGTTTACGCTTTCGCGAAAGCGCAACACAACAAAAATCCTTCTCAAAAAGTATATACAGGCATCACCATACATAAAGTAACGCCAGAATATGACAAAGGAGATTTCTTATTTCAAGCCAAGGTCGAAGTAAGCCAAGAAGACACTCCAGAAGCAATTGCCGAAAAAATACACCAACTAGAACACGCTCATTTTCCAGAGGTGATTGCGGAATTTTTGAAATGAAGAATAAAGTAGCCAAGCTTTATGTTTATCAACTTGCATTTAGTTTTATCGCAGTAGTTGTAATCACTAATACGCGTACTTTATTAGTAGATGTGGATACGTATTCTGGGGCAAGGATTGGGCTGATGTCCCTAGTATATGCATTCTTATTTACATTACTAAATGCTTTTCTCAATGCATTTAATTTTTTCTATACCAACGACAAGCGACCTCAGTATGCATTTTTAATACCTGCCGCTCTTTGGATTATTATTTTGCTTTACGTTTTACACCAAAAATCGTTTGCAAATTCTAAATTTTGGAGTCGTAATTTGGATCTTATTATTTGGGTTCTGCCTATTCTCTATAATCTTTCCGCACGATATTTTCTCAAAAAAACCAAAATCGTCTAACTATTTTACTTTTACCCTTGATTTTATATTGGTATCCGAGGACCTAGATAGACGGATTAGTATCTTCAATTTCAAAGCAAATCATCAATTTCGTTTACTTTTGATTCTACACAACGCTTTCGGGATGAATTTCCCGCCTTCGCAGGAATGATATTAAACTATGGCAAAAACAAAAAAATTCTATGTAGTCTGGGAAGGTAAAAAACCTGGAATCTATGAGTCTTGGAAGGAATGCAAGAAGATGATAGATGGTTATGCCGGCGCAAAATACAAGAGTTTTGAAACCTTTGCCAAAGCAAAAAACGCATATAATGGAAACTATAACGACTTTAAAGGCTCCTCAAAAAAGAAAAAAGTACTCACCGCCGAAGAAAAAGCCAAATATGGCTTCCCCAACCTCTACTCTATTGCTGTAGATGCCGCAAGTTCTGGTAATCCAGGCATCATGGAATATCGCGGGGTAGATACTCAAACGGTAAAACAACTCTTTCACCAAGGGCCTTTTAAGCAAGGAACTAACAATATAGGAGAGTTTCTCGCACTTGTGCATGGTCTAGCTTATTTAAAAAAGATAGGTAGTGACCGTCTTATATATAGTGACTCCCGCATAGCAATAGGCTGGGTAAAAAAGAAACATTGCAAGACCAACCTCAAGCAAAGCCCAAAAAACAAAGATGTATTTGAACTAATCGCGCGCGCAGAGCAATGGCTTAAAACAAATACCTACATTACTACGATTGTGAAGTGGGAAACCAAGGCCTGGGGAGAAATTCCAGCAGATTTTGGGAGGAAATAAGTGTCAGTATGAAAAGAGAAAAAAAGAGAATTTACACAATAGCAATTTCGGCTTTCCTTACAATGCTTGTCATCAAAAACTGGGATACTATAAAAAGTTTTATTGCTAATTTATTTACGTAGTTGAAATTACATTTTTTCGCGAAAGCGGTCTCCTTAAAGTTGAGTTGTCAAACATTCAAAACCGTATATTTGCACAAAAATTATAGATGAGTAAATTGGTTATTGTTGGTTCTTGTGCATTTGATGCAATAGAGACACCTTTTGGAAAAACAGATAAAATTATTGGAGGAGCTTCTCCTTATATAGGACTTGCTGCGGCACAGTTTGATAATGTTGATCCAGCCATTGTTGCCGTTGTAGGTGATGACTTCCCTCAAGAATATCTTGATTTTCTTGCAGAGAGAGGAATTAACACAGACGGAATAGAAGTAGTAAAAGGTGGTAAAACATTTTTCTGGAGTGGTAAGTATCACAATGATATGAACTCTAGAGATACACTAGCTACAGAACTTAATGTACTAGCAGATTTTTCTCCTAAGGTTCCTGCATCACATAAGGAAGCACCTATTGTAATGCTAGGTAACTTACAACCACAAGTACAGCTTAGTGTTATTGAGCAAATGGAAGTAAAGCCTAAGCTTGTAATACTAGACACGATGAATTTCTGGATGGATATCGCACTTGATGAGCTTAAGACTACGCTCAAAAAAGTAGATGTTATCACTATAAATGATGAGGAAGCTCGCCAGTTAAGTGGAGAGTACTCACTTGTAACTGCTGCAAAGAAAATCCACGAGATGGGACCTAAGTATGTAGTTATAAAGAAAGGAGAACATGGAGCTCTTATTTTTGAGGGAGAAAATATGTTTTTTGCCCCTGCATTACCACTTGCAGATGTTTTTGATCCTACGGGAGCTGGAGACACCTTTGCTGGAGGATTTGCTGGCTATATAGCTCAAGCAGGAGACACCTCTTTTGAAACTATGAAGACGGCTCTTATTTATGGCTCTTGCCTTGCCTCCTTTACGGTAGAAAAATTTGGAACAGAGCGTTTACAATCTGTGACGCCAGAAGAAATAAAAGAGAGACTGCATCAGTTTAAAAAACTTGTGCAATTTGACATAAACATAAACAACTAAACCCTGCGCTCCATTTTTGGAGCGCTTTTGTTTTTACAAGCTATGAGTGACGCTATCAAGCATGAATGTGGTATTGCAGTTATAAGACTAAAAAAACCACTTGAATTTTACAAAGAGAAATACGGTACTGCTTTTTACGGGGTAAACAAGATGTACTTAATGATGGAAAAGCAGCACAATCGTGGTCAAGATGGTGCAGGTTTTGCTAGTATAAAACTAGATGTCGCTCCAGGACAACGCTATATATCTAGACAGCGATCTACAGCACAACAGCCTATACAAGATATTTTTGCAGAGATTAATGGTCGTATAAACGAGCTTATGACTGCAAATCCTGATAAGAAGGATGATGTAGCCTGGCAGAAGAGTAATGTTCCTTACATAGGAGAATTGTTACTAGGTCACGTACGTTATGGAACCTTTGGAAAAAACAGCGTTGAGAGTGTACACCCATTTTTGCGTCAAAATAACTGGATGCACCGTAACCTCATCGTTGCAGGTAACTTTAATATGACTAATGTAAATCAGCTTTTTGATAAGTTGGTTTCTTTAGGACAGCACCCAAAAGAGCAGGCAGATACCATTACAGTAATGGAAAAAATAGGCCATTTTCTGGATGATGAAGTTGGAAAACTTTATAAGAAATTAAAAAAGGAAGGATTTAATAAACAACAAGCCTCTCCTCAAATAGCAGAAAGGCTTAAAGTAGGTAAAATACTTAGAAGGGCTTCAAAAGATTGGGATGGTGGTTATGCAATGGCTGGACTTTTAGGTCATGGTGATGCTTTTGTTTTAAGAGATCCTGCGGGAATAAGACCTGCATATTATTTTGAAAACGATGAAGTAGCTGTCGTAGCTAGTGAGCGCCCTGTGATTCAAACAGCGTTTAACGTGCCTTTTGATGAAGTAAAGGAATTAGATCCAGGGGCTGCCGTAATCATTAAAAAGAATGGCACACTTACCATACAGCAAATTATAGAGCCATTAGAACGTAAGGCATGTTCTTTTGAGCGCATTTACTTCTCTAGAGGTTCTGATGCAGAAATCTATAAGGAGCGCAAAATGCTTGGACGTTTATTAATGCCTCGTGTACTTGAAAGCATTAATCACGACACCAAGAACTCTGTGTTCTCCTTTATTCCTAATACCGCCGAGACCTCTTTTTACGGTCTTGTAGAGGCTGCACAAGACGAACTAAATAAGCAAAAAGGACAAAAGATTCTTGCTGCCAAGGGAAATCTAAATGAAAGTGAACTAACAGAGATTCTCTCACAGCGTTTACGCACAGAAAAGATTGCCATAAAAGATGCTAAGCTTCGTACGTTTATTACAGAAGATAGTAGTCGTGACGACCTAGTAGCGCACGTTTATGACGTTACCTACGGTGTTATTAAGCCAGAAGACAAACTCGTAATTATAGACGATAGCATTGTGCGCGGTACAACGCTTAAGAAGAGTATTATCAAAATGATGGCACGCTTAAACCCTGCCAAAATTATTGTTGTGTCCAGTGCTCCTCAAATACGATACCCAGATTGCTACGGTATTGACATGGCGCGACTAGAAGATTTTATAGCTTTTAGAGCCGCGATTGCTTTACTCAAAGAAAATGGCAAAGAAGATCTTATACAAGAAGTATATGAAAAATGTAAGGCTCAAGTAGATCTAGATGACAAAGAAGTAAAGAATCACGTTAAGGATATATATGCTCCTTTTGAACAGAGAGAAGTTTCTAAAAAGATTGCAGAATTACTTACGGATAGCTCAGTAAAAACAGAAGTAGATATCATCTATCAAACGGTAGAAAACTTGCATAAAGCGTGTCCTGATAATCTTGGAGATTGGTACTTTACTGGAGACTATCCTACAGCTGGAGGTAACCGCGTTGTAAACAAAGCATTCATTAATTATGTAGAAGGAAATAAAGAGAGAGCCTACTAAAAAATATGCATTTGGTCTTAAAGATATCACAATTTAAAAATTATTTGTGTATTTCGTCTAAAATTTATGCCTTTGGTCTAAAACATACTGCTACTGACTAAAACCCTCTTATATTAGCATTGCCATAGCATAAGTAGGTTAAGTTCATGGTAGATTTGGGGCAAAAAAAGGTGGATCTTTCCACCTTTTTTTATGCCCAATTTTTAAAGTTTTAAGACCTCATCATTAAGCTTCAAATACAATCTTTAAAGTAATTAAGTTTTGATTGAAAAATTACTCTTTTTAGCCAACTAAACATATCTAATTGATAATGAGCTATCATTGCCAAATATAGGATTCAAAACCACCTTTAAAATAAAACCATATCAGTCTATATTTTTATTCTAAACCTGCCGTTTTATGTAAGTAAAAAAGTTGAAATAGAATTTACGCAAGAAATTAAAGAAGGAATTTACCTACAAACTGACTGCATAAAAAAGCCCACTATAAAAGTGGGCTTTAAGAATTAAAATAAGAGTTGTTTCTTATTTGTTCTGAGCATATAGTGCAGACACTTTTTCCCAGTTAATCACATTAAAAAATGCGTTTACATAATCTGGACGTCTGTTTTGATAATTTAAGTAATATGCATGCTCCCATACATCAAGTCCTAAGATAGGAAAACCTCCACACCCTACTTTAGGCATTAGTGGGTTATCTTGATTAGGAGTTGAGCATACCTCAACTTTTCCACCTTCGTGTACACAAAGCCAAGCCCATCCTGAACCAAACTGTCCTCCAGCTGCAGATGAGAATTTATCTTTAAAAGATTCAAAGTTTCCGTAAGCAGCATTTATTGCCTCGGCAAGTTCTCCCGTAGGTTCGCCTCCGCCGTCTGGTGACATTATTTCCCAAAAAAGTCTGTGGTTGTAAAAACCTCCACCGTTGTTACGCACAGCGGTGTTAGACATATCTAGGTTGATAAGTATATTTTCTATTGTTTTTCCGTTAAGGTCAGTTCCTTCAATAGCAGCATTAAGCTTTGAAGTATAACCCGCATGATGCTTACCGTGGTGTATCTCCATTGTTTTAGCATCAATATTAGGCTCTAGTGCATCTTTAGCGTATGGTAATTCTGGTAACGTAAATGACATTTCTTTTTCGTTTTTGGTTAAACTTCTTTTCAAATTTTAACAAAGTTACATAAAGTAAGCTACTCTTTATGTTATAGATTTCTTATAAAAGTTAGGTTTTGCTTTCGCGAAAGCAAAAAAAACATTTCTTTCAACTGTGAAACAGTCACTAGGTAATAAACTTACCACGTCTGCTATATTTTCTATTAGTCTCTTACTGTGAATTAAATATTACTAAGATAATGACAATACTATCCCTTTTAAGTCGCTTTTGCTATCTTAGTACTATGACCGAAACAAATACGTTTATCGTACTTAATGCTTCTGCGGGATCTGGAAAAACATACAGTCTAGTAAAGCAATATATTACTACTCTTCTCAAGAGTAATGATGCCAATAAGTTTAGACATCTTCTTGCTATTACTTTTACAAATAAGGCGGTTGCAGAAATGAAAAATCGTGTGCTAGACACGCTCAAAAACTTAGGTCATTATGAGCCTGGCACTAAAAAACCAGACATGCTAGACGACCTAGTTTCATCTAGTGGGTTGCCTGAGGATGCTGTAATAAAAAAGGCTAAAGAAATACTCAATCGCATACTACATAACTATGCTGCCTTTGACATTGTAACGATAGATACTCTTACCCATAGAATCATACGCACTTTTGCAAAAGATCTAAATATCTCTGGCAGTTTTGAGGTTTCGTTAGATCAAAAAACACTCAATGCCCAGGCAGTAGATGCCCTTATAGCAAAGGTGGGCATAGATGATGAGATTACTAAAGTCCTAATAAATTTTGCTTTAGAAAAAGCAGATGATGATAAGAGCTGGGACATTGCCCGTGATTTGCTAGAAATAGCAAACTTACTGCATAATGAAAACGACCTCAAAGCGCTAGAGCTCATTAAGGATAAGTCTCTTGCAGATTTTGATACATTAACCAGCTATTTGCATACGCAGATTACGTCACTTTCCTCCGCACAAAAACAGCTAGGAGAAGATCTCATAGCATTGATACACGAACTAGGGTTAAATCAAAAAAGTTTTGCGAGTGGATATTTTTATAAATTCATGCTCCAAGTTGCAAATGGTGTACAAGGGCTTGCGTATACAGGATCGGCATATAAAGATAATATTACGTCTTACACCTTTTATACAAAGACTCAAAAAGACCATATCAAAGCTACTATTGATGGGCATAGAGATCATTTTATAGCCACCTTCCTAAAGCTTAAGGAACTTGCTTCTCAGCAAAGTATGTTACAATCTTTTAGATCTAAGATTATTCCACTCTCTGTATTGCACTTAATCAAGAAAGAGCTGGAACTTATAAAGGAAGATGAAAATGTGTTACTCATCTCAGATTTTAATGCACTTATTGCTCAGTCGCTCAAAGATCAACCAGCCGCTTTTTTATATGAAAGACTAGGCGAGCGGTATACAAACTACTTTATAGATGAGTTTCAAGATACTTCGGTAATGCAATGGGACAATTTAACCCCGCTTATAGACAACACTATAAGTAGCCAGGCAGAAGATACTGTGGCAAATTCATTATTACTCGTAGGAGATCCTAAACAAGCAATCTATAGATGGAGAGGAGGAGAAGCAGAGCAATTTATAGCGTTGAGTAATCAAACAAACCCCTTTTCTATTCCAGCAACCATAGACCGTCTAGAGACTAACTACAGAAGTAGCGCCGAAATTATAAACTTTAATAATCAGTTTTTTACACATCTCGCAACTCACTTTGATAACGAACTATATCGAGAAATTTATTATAAAGACAACTCACAACAAACTAATAGTAACACAAAGGGCTTTGTCTCTCTTGAGTTTTTAGAGTATGATAATAAAGAAGAAGCGAATGAGATATATCCTGCGCGCATTATTGAAATTATAAATGAAGCTACTAGCCAAGGCTACTTGCATAGTGACATTTGTATACTTACGAGAAATAATATAGATGGCTCATTAATAGCAACTGCCCTTCAAGAGGCAAATGTAGAAGTAGTGTCTTCTGAGAGCTTGCTTATCTCAAACTCTAGCACAGTACAGTTTATTCATGCATTTGCAACAATGCTCTCCTACCCTAGTCAAATAGAAAATAGACTGCCTGTACTCTACTTTTTGGCTACTTATTATAATGTGGAAGACACACACACATTTTATAGTAGCAATACCTCGTGTACATTTTTAGAGTTTATTGAGCATTTACAGCAATTTGATGTATTTGTTCACATTGACTACATGCAAACGCTACCGCTTTATGAATATTTAGAGTCAATCATTAGATCCTTTAATCTCACAGCAATCTCTGATGCATATGTGGTTGCTTACCTAGATCTAGCTTATAGTTATTCACAAAGTAAAACTGGCGGGATACTTGGATTTTTAGAATTTTGGGAGGAAAAGAAAGAGAAGTCGAGTATTGTTGCTCCAGAGCAGGATAGCGCTGTACAGACCATGACCATTCATAAATCTAAAGGATTAGAGTTTCCTATTGTCATCTACCCTTATGCAAGTTCAGATTTATATAGAGTGCGAGGAGAACATCAATGGTATCCTATAGACGACCCAGCATTTGGAGGATTTAAAACGTTGATGGTTCCCCATAATAGTGCTCTTAAAGATTTCGGTGAAGCTGGCACAACGCTATATGAAACGAGAAATAATGAACAGCAATTTGACACTATTAATGTCTTGTACGTTGCACTCACAAGAGCCGCAGAACGATTATATGTGTTGTCACGCTTTCGCGAAAGCAAAGAAAAAATAAATACCTACAGCGATTTGTTTATAGATTATCTTAAAACAAATAATCTATGGAATGAAGATCAGCGCACCTATACTTTTGGACGTGAGACACCTGCAAAAATAAAAGACAACAAAACAGATTACACCTCATTTGTTCCTTCCATCATCTCTACCTCAAAAGAAGAATTGGGCATTCAGATCATCACTCAGGCCACTTTTTTATGGGATGAACAAAAACAAAATGCTATTACCTATGGTAATCTCATCCATGAGCTAATGGCTCAGATTAATAGTTATACAGACGTCCAGCATGTACTAGAAGATGCCGTAAAGCAAGGTATTATCCCAGAGGAAGGATATGAAACCATTAATAATGTTCTTCACAACATTACTAGCAATAAGCAACTAACCGATTATTACCAAGATCAAAATACGGTTTACAACGAGCGAATGATTTTATCTAGTGACGGCTCATTTTACATACCTGATAGAGTTGTTGTATTACCTAATGGTGATACCACCATTATAGATTATAAAACAGGAATGCATAATCCATCACACAGTAAACAAATCGCTATGTATGGAGCACTTTATGAAGAAATGGGTTTTAAAGTAGCTAATAAATTTCTAGTATATATAGACGCCACTGTAGATGTGATAACTGTTTAATACCTTTGTAAAAAATCAAACACATGTACGGTAATATTCAACAATATTTACAAAAGGAACTTGCTGAAATTAAAGAGGCAGGACTATATAAGAAAGAACGCATCATTACATCTGCGCAAGATGCTGTGATTACTATTTCTACAGGAGAAAAGGTGATTAACTTTTGTGCAAATAATTACTTAGGACTTTCTTCACATCCAGAGGTAATACAAGCAGCCAAAGACACTATGGATACGCATGGTTTTGGTATGAGTTCTGTGCGCTTTATTTGCGGTACTCAAGATATTCACAAAGAACTAGAACATCGTATTGCTAAGTTTTATGGTACAGAAGATACCATTTTATACGCTGCAGCATTTGATGCAAATGGTGGAGTTTTTGAGCCACTATTAGGCGCAGAAGATGCTATAATATCTGACTCTCTAAACCATGCATCTATTATAGATGGTGTTAGATTGTGTAAAGCCGCAAGATATCGCTATGCAAATAATGATATGGCAGATCTAGAAGAGCAACTTAAAAAAGCAAATGAAAATGGTGCTCGTCATAAAATCATTGTAACAGATGGTGTATTCTCCATGGACGGACTTGTTGCACCATTAGACCAGATTTGTGATCTAGCTGATAAGTATGATGCACTAGTAATGATAGATGAATGTCACGCAACTGGATTTATAGGCGATCGCGGTATAGGTACTCTTGAAGAAAAGGGTGTGTTAGGGAGAGTAGATATTATCACTGGAACATTAGGAAAAGCACTGGGAGGTGCCATGGGTGGATATACTACAGCAAAGAAAGAAGTTATAGAGATACTGCGCCAGCGTAGTCGTCCTTATTTATTTTCAAACTCTCTTGCCCCGGCAATTGTAGGTGCTTCTATCAAGGTCTTTGACATGCTAGAAAAAGACACCTCGCTCAGAGATAAGCTTGCTCACAATACTGCATATTTCAAAAAAGGAATGAAAGATGCTGGTTTTGATATAATAGATGGTGAATCTGCTATTGTACCCGTTATGCTTTATGACGCGCAGCTTTCTCAAAACATGGCTGATGCATTATTAGAAGAGGGAATTTATGTAATAGGGTTTTTCTTCCCTGTTGTTCCTAAGGGAAAAGCTAGAATCAGAGTGCAATTAAGTGCTGCTCATACCATAGAACATTTAGATACGGCTATCAACGCATTTACTAAGGTTGGTAAAGCATTAAAGGTGGTTTAATGTCGCCTCAGCCCTTGTAAATAAGGGGCATTAGGAAAAATTTAGTACATTTACCTTTGTTGATTAATTTTAACAACTTACTTTTGACGATAATTAACACTTAAATTTAAGACTAAACAATGAAACATCTTAGCAGATTTTTAGTTGCAGCACTTATGATTCTTGCTATAGGATCATCAGTAAATGCACAAGACGCAAACAACCCTTGGGCTTTCTCTATCGGAGTTAATGCTGTTGACACATTTCCAGTTGGAGATGCCGCAAACACACCAGGTCCAGGAGGGTTACGAGGAAACCTTTTTGAAGAATTTTATAATGTAGAAGATCACTGGAATATTCTTCCATCTATTTCTTACATTAATGTATCGCGTTACTTAGGAGATGGATTCGCTTTTGGCGTTTCTGGTTCTATTAACAGAATTGAAAAATTAGGTGATGCAAGACCTAGAAATGAATTACAGTATTACGGTGCTGATGGAGATTTCTCTTATAGCTTAAGAGATCTTATCAACGGTGAAGGTGGATGGTTTGACCCTAGCCTTTCTGTAGGTGCTGGTTATACTTGGGTAGAAAGTACTCTTGATGGTAACCTTGATGGATTTGGAACGGCAAATGCTGCTGCTGGTGTAAAAATATGGTTAAGTGAAAACCTGAACCTTGGATTACAATCTAAATATAAGCATGCTTTTGAAGATGACGGTATTAAGCACTTCCAACACGTTGCTGCTATAGGTATTGTTTTCGGAGGAAAAGATACTGATGGTGATGGTATATATGATAAAGATGACGCTTGTCCAGAAGTAGCAGGTTTACCTGAATTTAACGGTTGTCCTGATTCTGACGGAGATGGTATCGAAGATTCTAAAGATGCTTGTCCTACTGTTGCTGGTTTAGCTGAGTTTGATGGTTGTCCTGATACTGACGGAGACGGAATTCCTGATCCTAAGGATGCTTGTCCTACTGTTGCTGGAATCGCTGCTTTAGGTGGTTGTCCTGATGCTGATGGAGACGGAATCAAAGATGCTGATGATGCTTGTCCTAATGAAGCTGGACCACGTTCAAACAACGGATGTCCTTTTGAAGATAAAGATGGTGACGGTGTACTTGACAAAGATGACGAATGTCCAGATGTTGCAGGAACTGTAGCAAATAACGGATGTCCTGAAGTATCTGTTGAAGTTCTTAACGAGCTAAACGTAGAAACTAAAAAAGTTCTTTTTGATTACAACAAAGCATCTATCAGATCTGAATCTTATGCAACTCTTGATAAAGTAGCATCTGTAATGATGGAGTACCCAACAACTCGTTTCCTTATCGAAGGTCACACTGATGATAGAGGACGTGATGCTTATAACCTAAACCTTTCTGATCAGAGAGCAGCTTCAGTAAGAAGCTACTTAACAGGAAAAGGAATCCCAGCGTCTCGTTTAGAGTCTAAAGGATTTGGTGAAGCTAGACCAGTTGCTTCAAATAAAACTGCTGCAGGACGTCAAGAAAATAGACGTGTTGAGCTTTCTATTCTTGAGCAATAGAAAATAAGATTTTTATAATCTTAAAAATGCCTCGCAATTGCGAGGCATTTTTTATTTTAGACTATGCAAACTTTTATTGACGTAGTACTTGATAAAGAACAAGGTTCTGAAAACGAGAATATCATTTATATCCTTCCTAGCCGTCGTGCAGGAAATACACTTACAAAAAAAATAGCTTCACGAGCAATCACCACTTCGTTTGCTCCTAAAGTTTTTTCAATAGAAGAATTTATTAGTCATGTTACCGGTTTAAAATCTGCTAGTAACATAGACTTAATATTTATCCTATTTGAAAGTTATAAAGAAGTTGTGGCCAAGGAAAAGCTTGCCGATTTCCAGACGTTCTGTGGATGGGCTCAATCCATTTTGAGTGACTTCAACGAGATAGACAGATTTCTCTTAAATCAGTCAGAAGTATTTAATCATCTAAAGGATATTAAAGAACTCTCTGATCACTGGTCTTCCTCAAAGAATGAATTAGTACTCAACTATATTGATTTTTGGAATAGCTTATTTGACATCTATACGGTCTTTTGTTCAAAATCACTGGATAAAGGTGCAGTACATCAAGGATATGTCTACAGACAAGCTGTAGAGACTATAGAGCACTATATACATTCGTCACCTAATGTTAGACATGTGTTTATAGGATTCAACGCTTTAAATACTGCTGAACAACAACTCATTCAAGCTTTGCTTTCAGAAGGCAACGCAGAAATATACTGGGATACCGAAAAATCTTTTTTGAATAATCCTTTTCACGAGACTAACTCGTTTGTAAAAAACTATAAATCTAAGTGGTCGTACTATAGCTCAAATCCTTTTAACTGGACCTTTGATAATTATAGTGCTCAAAAAAATATTGCTACATACGCATGCTCTCAAGATATTTTACAGGCTAAAACATTAGGAACAATCCTTTCTAAAATATCAAGTCAAGAGTTATCTAATACTGCGATTGTATTAGGAGAGGAATCTCTTCTATTACCAGTTCTTAATGCCTTACCTCGTTCTATACAAAAGGTGAATATTACTATGGGATTACCTTTGAGTAAGACGCCCACAGCCTCCTTTTTTGACCAGCTCATTACCTTAAAAAAGAACCCTCATAAAAACGGTTATTATTTTAAAGATGCTTTAAATATTCTTCGCAATCCATTATCTGCTGCACTACTAGGGTCACAGACAGAGCATTTAGAACAAGAGATTATTACTAATAATCTTATATTCATTAGTGTTCCACAACTTGCTGAGCTTAGTAGTGATAGTACAGATCCTGTTTTTAATTTGCTATTTAAAACCTGGAATGAAAGCCCTAAAGATGCAGTGGCAAACTGTATACATATCATAGAAGCACTGAGAGCATTATTTGATACTGGTGACAACACATTACAACTAGAATACATTTATGGATTTTACGTAGCATTTAATATGCTCAAGCAGCTTATGGATGCGCAGGATCATATTAAAGATATACCAACGTTTATTCATTTTTATAGAGAAATATTATCTTCAGAAACCATAGACTTGCGTGGTGATCCTGAGCAAGGTCTTCAAATTATGGGTGTATTAGAGTCTAGAGTACTTGACTATAAACATGTCATTATAACTTCTGTAAATGAGGGAATATTACCGTCTGGGAAAAGTCAGAATTCATATATCCCGTATGACTTAAAAAAGCTCTATAATTTACCCACCTACTCAGAGAAGGATGCGGTTTATGCATATCACTTCTATCATTTATTACACAGGGCTAACACTGTAGATTTATTATACACCACACATAGTACTGGTTTAGGAAGCAGCGAGAAGAGCAGGTTTATAAGACAAATAGAAGAGGAAGGTATACACAGTATAAAAAAACACGTCGTTACTCCAACTACAATAAAGATTGAAGAGCGATTACCTTATATTTCTAAGAACACAACAATTATTGATTCTCTTAAGAACTTATTTAAAAAAGGTATTTCGCCCTCTGCTCTCACGACTTACTTGAGAGATCCTATCGTATTTTATGAACGATATGTTCTCGGCATCAATTCTAGCAATGAAGTAGAAGAAACTGTGGCAGCAAATACCATGGGTACTATAGTTCATAATACACTTGAAGAATTATATAAACCACATGTAGGACAACAATTAACTGTTACTATCATTGAAGAATTACTTACAATGATAGAAGTTGAAGTTCGTAACCAATTTAAACAGGTATATGGACTTAATCATATCAGTGAGGGTAAAAATAAGATTGTCTACGCAATAGTTTCCCGTTATGTAGAGAATTACCTCAAAAGAGAAAAAGGACTCCTTAAAAAGGGTGATACCGTAATCATTATGTCTGTAGAAGATGATTTAAGGAACATACAGCTTACAGAAGATATATTTTTGAGAGGAAAAGTAGACTTAGTAGAACAACGCAATAACAATGTCAACATCGTAGATTATAAAACCGGAAAAGTAGCGCAGAAGGATTTGAACCTCTCTGCATTTGATGATTTACTATTACCAGAAGGGAAGTTTGAAAAAGCTTTTCAGGTCTTGATGTATGCTTATATGCTTAACAAGAAAAAACCGCTTGATTTCCCAGTAAGCGTTGGTATCATATCTTTCAAAAATTTACAATCGGGGTATCTTCCATTTAGATATAATAAAAATGAGCAGGTCACAGAAGATACACTTTTGGAGTTTGAAGGAGTTTTAAAATCACTCATAGCAGAGATACTCAATCCAGAAATTCCTTTTACACAAAGGGAGGTTTAAGGGTTGTTACGCTTTCGCGAAAGCGTAACAACCAACAAAAAGGCATTTACAGAAACTCTGTAAATGCCTTTATATCTTGGTGGAGAATACCAGATTCGAACTGGTCACCTCTTGCCTGCCAGGCAAGCGCTCTAGCCAAATGAGCTAATCCCCCATCATAATCAATATTATTGTACTCTTAAAATAAGAAGAGGTTTTGTCGTAAAGAATTCTTTCTTTAGTACAACATTTTTCTCCCATAGTTTCTTAAAGAAACCACGTTTTCTACGCACAACACATAACATATCTGGCTCTACAGACTGGAAGTGCTCTAGCACTCCTTGATAGGTAGTTGCATTTGTTGTGTTTTTATAAGACGCGCTCATTTTTTTAAGATCATCAGAGACTTCTTTCATAGCTTCGTCAGATTCTGGAGTTTCCACATGCAGTAAGTGAAGTTCTGTCCCAAAATGTTTTTGAAGCTTTCTCAATGGTTCTAAATGACGTTTTTTATCAAACTTTCCATTTTTAAAAGCCATTAAAATATTTGAAGGCTCCTTAAATTTTTCATTCTCTGGTACTACCAGTACAGCAATATCAGTTCCCTTTACAAGCTTCCCTGTCATGTTACCTAGATACACCTCATCACGCACAGAGTTACTACGTGGTGACAACACCATAAGATCTACAGGAACGTGCTTATTAAAGCGCTCTACGCCCTCTATCACACCTCCTTTAATAGGGTGAGCAACTACAGATACTCCTTTG
The DNA here is from genome assembly GCF_045063955.1 of Dokdonia sp. Asnod1-B02. Lineage (NCBI taxonomy): Bacteria > Pseudomonadati > Bacteroidota > Flavobacteriia > Flavobacteriales > Flavobacteriaceae > Dokdonia > Dokdonia sp. Asnod1-B02. Next base: position 377,601 of record NZ_JBEFNW010000002.1, read on the forward strand.
TGGTCTACTCCATTTACAACTTTCTCGAGCCTACTTTCTGACTCTTCTTTAATAACGGTATTGAGCTTTGAAGCACTACCTGCTTTAGAAAACTCTTGAAAGACTGATATCGCATACACATTTGCATCAATCTCTTGTGCAAGATCTATTGCATATTGAAGCGTATTAAAAGCGCTATCTGAAGAACCTATGGGAACGAGAATATTTTTCATACTGTAACTTGTATTTTTACCTATTAACACAAAAATACTTTTTAATCTGTGATTGTACCTGCAAAAAATTCAGAAATCCCTGAAATCCTTTCACTTACTCGTGCCTGTGCACAAGAAATGATCTCAAGAAATATCTTTCAGTGGAATGAGCACTACCCTACTGCCACTGCTTTTGAGCAAGATATTGCTCGTGATGAGCTCTTTCTTCTCAAGGAGAATGATAGCATTATAGGTGCCATTGTGTTGTCAACATTAATGGATGATGAGTATCTAGACATTGACTGGCTCACCCCTTCAAAAAATAATTTGTACATCCATAGACTAGCCGTACATCCCGATTATCAAGGACAAGGAAACGCTCGCAAACTAATGGATTATGCATACGCTTTCGCGAAAGCGCAATCGGCACCGTCCATACGTCTCGATACTTTTTCTCAAAATAAACGTAATCAAAAGTTCTATGAAGCTCGAGGTTATGAGAAACTAGGGAGTATCTATTTTCCAAAACAAAGTGAGCACCCATTTTACTGCTACGAAAGAGTTCTCTAGAGGTGGGTTATCATTTTATTAGTCTGTAATTTTACATTTTATTGATCTTTCTATTTAAAAAACTATCCTATCAATACCTCCACAAGTAATATAGATATTTCATTCAAGCGTATACAACAGCTTGCCATTCCAGCACTTATTGCTGGTATTGCAGAGCCTATACTGTCTAGTACAGATGCCGCCGTAGTAGGTAACATGGCAGAAAATAGCGTTGAGTCACTTGCTGCCGTAGGGATTGTGGGTTCTTTCTTATCTATGCTCATATGGATTTTAGGTCAAACACGTAGTGCGATATCTACCATTATCTCTCAAAATCTAGGTGCTGGAAAACTAGAGGATATTAAGGTTCTTCCTGCTCAAGCAATTTACTTTAATATCATCTTAAGTATCGTGGTACTTGCCAGTACCTATTTCTTTGTTGCCGAAATTTTCACGCTACTCAATGCAAAAGGTTTAGTCCTCTCATTAAGTATTGATTACTATAATATTAGAGTCTGGGGGTTCCCTCTCACCTTATTTACGTTTGCTGTTTTTGGGATTTTTAGAGGATTGCAAAACACTTTTTGGCCTATGATTGTTGCCATCATTGGTGCTTCTTTAAACATAGGTCTAGACATTGCATTAGTGTACGGTATAGAAGGAATTATCGAACCGCTTGGTGTAAAAGGAGCTGCGTGGGCTAGCTTGATTGCTCAAGGAGTTATGGCCATTATGGCGCTCATACTTTTACTAGTGAAAACAGAGGTTTCTCTTAAACTTACATTGCCCTTACATCCAGAAATAAAAAGGCTTATCTCCATGAGTCTTAACTTATTTGTACGCTCATTTTCTCTTAACGTGGCGCTTGTGCTTGCTGTGAGAGAAGCAACTGCAATAAGTGATGAAACCGTGGCGGCACATACTATTGCTGCCAATATATGGCTATTTACAGCCTTTTTTATCGATGGTTATGGTGCTGCAGGAAACCTGCTAAGCGGCCGTCTACTTGGCGCAAAGGACTATCCTAATCTATGGCAATTAACCAAGAAAGTTGTTCATTACAATCTCGTTGTTTCGGCTGTATTAATTATTGTTTGTACCTTTTTATACAAACCTCTAGGTCTTCTTTTTAGCAATGAAGAAACGGTACTCTCTGTCTTTTACGGAGTGTTTTTTATGGTAATTATCATGCAGCCTATTAATGCTGTAGCATTCACACTAGATGCCATTTTTAAAGGGCTTGGTGAGATGGCGTGGCTACGCAACACGCTATTACTAGCTACTTTTGTAGGTTTTGTACCTGTGCTCTATATAAGTAAATATTTAGGCTGGGGTGTGATAGGCATCTGGCTCTCCTTTATCGTATGGATGCTTTTTAGAGCAGGCATGCTCGTCTTCTTTTACAAGAAAAAGTATTACAACAGGCTGTCTTAAGGTATATCTTAATCACCTATTGGGACAATAACATCTCCATCATCACTCGATAGTGTCTGGCTAGCTTCGGTTACTTTGGCTAGATCTTCATCGGTAATCGGTTTTCCCAGGTAAATTAAGTGGCTTCCCTCAAAAGATTTTACATCCACGTCTTGTATAAATGAGCTAATGATTTCTAAGGTATTATCCTTCTTCTTTACAAACAGCGGAATCATATTTTTATCATCTGCCACAAGTTTTCCTATAGCCATGTACTCCTCCTTTGAGGATACAGCAACCTCATTAATCGTAGGATACTGTCTCGTAACATCTGTCATATTAAAGAAGTCATCTGTTGCCGAAAATAATCCTTCCTTAGGTAGTTGTGCGATGTTATCCATCTCTCTCTTAGAGATAAGACGGTAAGCTCCATTTTCTCCAAACTGCTTTCTAAAACGGTTAATCGCATATTTATTAATATCGCTGTTTCCTGTTAATGACATTAAATATCCTATGTCACTAAGCTCAACATCATCTGTAAGATCATCTGCATAGACATTTGCTTCTAGCGCCATGAGCCCAGCTTCTTTTGCGGTACGTATATGATTAGAATTACTATCAAGAAGTACAACGTGACGACCATTTTTTTGAAGATATTTGGCTATTAATCGTGGCATTTCTGACGCTCCTACAATAAGAATACCCTCAGATTTAGTAAGAAATACGCCCACCATCTTTGCAAATAATCGTGCAGTAGTTGCATTCAATAATACGGTACCCAGTACAATCATAAATACCAATGGTGTGATGTACTCTGCTCCTGGTTCTCCTTTTATTAACAACTTAGACCCAAAAAGTGAAGCAATACCTGCTGCTACAATTCCTCGTGGTCCTACCCATGAAATAAACAGCTTGGCATTCGTCTGTAAGTCTGATCCCCAAGTACTCAAGAAGACGCCTATAGGTCGTATCACAAATACCACGACAAGGAATAGCGCTAGTGTCTCCCAGCGATATAATAACTCAAGATCCACAAGATTCATATTTGCCGACAGCAAGATGAACAGCACAGAAATAAGTAAGACACTTAACGACTCTTTAAAGTATAGTAGTTCCTTAATATTAGGAAGGTTTATGTTTCCTAGTACCATTCCCATTACAACTACTGCAAGTAGTCCAGACTCGTGAGCAAACTGGTCTGACATTACAAATACACCTAGCACTGCGGCTAGTGTAAATACATTCATCAAGTAGTGTGGTACAAGCTTCTTTTTGATAATAAAAGCCAGCGCATGAGCAAACGTAAACCCAAACGTACTTCCAAAAAGTACAATTTTACCAAACTCCACTAAGGCCGTCTTTGTAAAAGCTGCTCCTTCTCCTACAGAGATAAATTCATACATTAATACTGCCACAAGTGCTCCTATAGGATCTATAAGAATCCCCTCCCATTTAAGTACTGTAGAGATATCTCGCTTTACAGGTACGTTTCTTAAAATTGGCGATATAACTGTTGGTCCTGTTACAATGATAAGTCCTGAGAATAATAAAGAGATCTGAAGACTAAGTCCAAATATCCAGTAGGCAGCAAATCCTGCTCCTAAAAATGTTACAAGGCTTCCTATAGAAATAAGCTTTGTAATTACTGGACCTACATTCTTAATTTCATCACGTTTTAGTGTAAGTCCGCCTTCAAAAAGGATAATAGATATGGCAAGCGATACAAACCAATACAAACTCTCTCCTGGAAAAAGTCCTTCTTCCCCATTCCATATAGGTTCTATCCATTTTGTACCATCTTCAGAGATTAAAGTAGATACAGGTCCTACAAAGAGACCTATGAGTAGTAATGGTAAAATTGCTGGTAATTTTAAACGCCATGCGGCCCATTGTGCAATGATTCCTAAAATAATGATTCCAGCGAGTTCTAACATGGTAATTCTGTTTTGATGCGATATTAGTGTTTTTCCGTTTTTGGCGGTCGTTGTGAAGTTACAATTCTTTGTTAAAAACTAGGGGTGCCAACCGTTTAAAAAGCGCCTTTTTGGTATTTTGCAGAGATTTTGTTTTTGGGAATAGTACTCTTTTTTACATTTTTCACGCTTTCGCGAAAGCGTAACTGTAGTAATCCCACTTAGATGCAACCTTATTTATGAAAATATATCCCATTGAAGCCGGAAATTTTAAGTTAGATGGTGGTGCCATGTTTGGCGTTGTTCCAAAGACTATCTGGAGCCGAACAAACCCTGCAGATGCTAATAACCTTATAGATATCGCCGCTAGATGTATGCTTATAGAGGATGGCAACAGACTTATCCTCATTGATAATGGAATGGGTGATAAGCAATCTGAAAAGTTTTTTGGCTATTACCACCAGTGGGGAGACCACTCTATAGATGCATCACTTGCTCAATATGGTTTTCACCGTGATGACATTACAGATGTATTTATGACGCACCTACATTTTGATCACGTAGGTGGAGCCATCCAGTGGAATAAAGACCGAACAGGTTATAAACCTGCATTTAAAAATGCAAAATTCTGGACCAATGAAAATCACTGGCAATGGGCCGTTGAGCCTAACAATAGAGAGAAGGCTAGTTTTTTAAAGGAAAACCTCATCCCTATGCAAGAAAGTGGACAGCTTCACTTTATAGAACGAGGAAAACAGGCTTTTCAAAAAAATAGCGAACTCAACTTTGGTATTCTCTTTGCAGATGGTCATACAGAAAAGCAAATGCTTCCACATATTGAGTATCAAGGTAAGACCATTGTTTTCATGGCAGATCTGCTCCCTACGCTAGGGCATTTACCTATTCCTTATGTGACAGGTTATGATACAAGACCGCTACTTTCTATAAGCGAGAAAGAACATTTCTTAAATATCGCTGCAGATAATAATTACTATCTATGGCTAGAGCACGATGCTCACAATGAAATTATTACCGTACAGCACACCGAGAAAGGCGTGCGTGCAAATGAAATTTATACCTTTAAAGACTTATTTAACTAATATGATGAATTTACAACACACAAAATCTCTTGTGATTGCAGCAATGGCTGCCACTTTTTTAGCCTCTTGTGAGACTCCATCTGCACTGGTAACTGTACCCGTAGAAAATGTAGATAGCAACCCTCTCAAAGTTTCTGCACTTACAGAAAGTGAGAAACAAGCATGGAGCTCAAGAGATCTTAGAACTGATACCATCCCAGGCATGAGCGTAGATCGTACGTATGCCGAAATTCTTCCTGGTAAGTCTGGACAGCAAGTAATTGTTGCTGTGATAGATTCTGGTATTGATATCAACCATGAAGATCTTAAAGGTCGTATCTGGACGAATCCAAAAGAGATTGCTGGTAACGGTAAGGATGACGATAACAATGGATATATAGATGACATACATGGCTGGAATTTTCTAGGTGATGTAGGTGCAGAGCAACTTGAATTTGTACGTATCATCAAACGTTTTGAAAGTGAGTTTGCTGGTAAAACACTAGCAACTATTCCTGCGTCTCAAAAAGATATCTTCTTACAATATCAAAAAGCAAAAGCTGAGTATGACGAGAAAGTTGCAGGTGCACAGCGTCAAAAAACACAATACGAGCAAATTGCTAGCCAGCTTAAATCTTCACATCCTGCGATAGTTAAAGCATTAGGAAAAGAAGATTACACGCAAGCAGATCTTGCAACTATTAAAAACCCTTCTGCCGAGATGCAGAACCACATTGGGTTTATTACTCAAATGTTTCAGTACACAGAGAGTATTCCTGACTTTATGAAAAACATAGATGAAGGTGTTGAATACTTTACTGGTCAGCTAGAAGCAAACTATAATAAAACAGCCGATTTTAGAAAAGTACTAGGTGATGATCCTTACGATATTACAGATACTAAGTACGGTAATAACAATGTATATGGTCCTGAGCCAGACGGTGCAAAACACGGTACGCACGTAGCGGGAATCATTGCTGCAACTCGTAACAATGGTAAAGGAATGAATGGTGTTGCAAATAGCAACATTAAGATAATGGCAGTGCGCGCAGTGCCAGATGGAGATGAGTATGATAAAGATATCGCACTTGCAATACGCTACGCTGTAGATAATGGTGCAAAGGTGATTAATACCTCTTTTGGAAAGTATTATGCACAAAACCCGGAGTGGGTATACGATGCAATAAAGTATGCTGCCAAAAATGATGTGCTTATCGTAAATGCTGCAGGTAATGAAGGATTATCTCTTGATGATCCAGCAAACCGTGTATATCCTAATGATCAATTAGATAACGTAACCGAAATGGCAGATACCTTCTTAACAATAGGCGCTCTAGCACCTAAGTATGGAAGCCAGTTGCTTGCAAACTTCTCAAACTATGGGAAATCTAATGTAGATGTATTTGCTCCTGGAGTAGATATTTACTCTACTACACCAGAAGATACGTATGAGTATCTAGGCGGTACGTCTATGGCTGCGCCTAACACAGCTGGAGTTGCTGCAATGTTACGTAGCTACTACCCTAAGCTTTCTGCAAACGAGGTTAAAAACATTATCATGAAGAGTGGTCTTACTACTAATACTTCGGTAATTCTAGGTGGAGATACAGAGAAGCAAGCACGCTTCAATGAAGTATCAAAATCTGGCGAAATGGTAAATATGTACAACGCTTTTAAACTAGCAGAACTACAAAAATAATTTTAGTAATTTCTCAAAATCCCAAACTCCTCAATAACGGAGTTTGGGATTTTAACTTTAAATCAATCTATAATGAAAAACGCTTACAAATTACTGGTGATGGTATCGTTGTTCGCTTTCGCGAAAGCGTATGCACAAAACAACACCTCTTACTGGCAACAGCACGTCGATTACGAAATGGAAATCGACATGAATGTAAAAAACTATCAATATGATGGTACACAAAAGCTAGAGTATACAAACAACTCTCCAGAGACGCTAGACCGTGTATTTTATCACCTATACTTTAACGCGTTCCAACCTGGAAGTGAGATGGATGTACGCTCACGCAACATTGCAGATCCAGATGGTCGTGTAAAAGATCGTATCAGTAAGCTAGCTCCAGATGAGATTGGGTTTATTAAAGTAAATAGCCTTACTCAAGATGGTAAGAAGTTGACTTACGAAGTAGCGGGAACGGTACTTGAAGTACAACTTGCAACTCCTATTGCACCAGGAGCAACTACTACTTTTGAGATGGATTTTAAAGGTCAAGTACCTACTCAAATACGCCGTAGTGGTCGTAACAACAAAGAAGGTGTTGCACTATCTATGACACAATGGTACCCAAAAATGGCCGAATATGATTTTGAAGGATGGCACGCAGATCCTTATATCGCCCGTGAGTTTCACGGAGTATGGGGGGATTTTGATGTAAAAATCAATATTGATGAGAACTATACAGTAGGTGGTACAGGATATTTACAAGATCCAGAAGATATGGGTCATGGGTATGCAGGAACTTCTATGAAGCCAGGTAAAAATGCAAAGCGTGGTAAATTACAATGGCACTTTAAAGCACCTAACGTACATGACTTTACTTGGGCTGCAGATCCTGATTATGTGCACGACATCATCATGGGAGAAAATGACACAGAGCTTCACTTCTTCTATAAAAACAAAGCATCACTTAAAGAAAACTGGAAGAAACTCCAGCCTATGACGGCAGACTTACTTGCCTTTTATAATAAGCACGTAGGTACCTATCCATACAAGCAGTACTCTGTGATACAAGGTGGTGATGGTGGTATGGAGTATGCGATGAGCACACTTATTACTGGTGAGCGTAAATTTGGAAGCCTTTTTGGTGTGACTGCACACGAGATGGCACACACTTGGTTCCAGTTCTTACTAGCAAGTAACGAAGCAAAGCACGAGTGGATGGATGAAGGATTTACGTCATACATCTCTTCTCTTGCCGAAAATGAACTTACAGGAGGTGATAATCCTAATCCACTTTCTGGATCGTACAGAGGGTACTATTACCTTGTTAAAAGCGGTAAAGAGCAACCACAAACTACGCACGCAGATCGTTATAACGAGAATATGCCTTACAGCATCGCAGCATACAGTAAAGGAGCTGTATTTCTTGCACAGTTAGGATACGTTATTGGTGAAGACAACCTTAAGAAAACACTTAGAAAGTATTTTGATGATTTTTCTTTTAAACACCCTACACCTAATGACATCAAACGAACTGCAGAAAAAGTTTCTGGAATGGAGCTAGACTGGTACTTAATGGACTGGGCACAGACTACAAACACTATTGATTATGGAATCACAAGTGTAGAAGCAGATGGTAATAAAACAAAGGTTACGCTTACGCGAAAAGGACTCATGCCTATGCCTATAGACCTTTATGTTGATATGGCAGATGGTTCTCAAAAATCATACTACATGCCTTTACGTATGATGCGCGCCGAAAAGCCAAACCCAACACCAAACATCACTCGTGAGCAACTAGCAGACTGGCCTTGGACAAACCCTACATATACATTCACCATTGATGCACCACTAAGTGAGGTAAAAATGATGAAAATTGATCCTACATCAATGATGGCAGACATTGATCAAACAGATAACGTTTGGGAGAAAGAGTAAGGAACTCTTTTAAGAATATAATATTATAAACCAACCCGCAATGGGTTGGTTTTTTTATTTCCCTATCTCCAGCAAACTATCCCATTGCGTGGTATATCTTGGGCTGCGCTCTTCTTTGATGAGTTCCCATTCCTTGTTACTTTTTGTGGTACCGGATAATCCTGCAGAAACGGTGGACTTCCCGTAGCGGTTATTAATAGCATCAAAGGCTTTTATAAGGCGTTTATCTCCGGTCGCTTCTGGCATAAAGAGATTACCTTGTACTTGCTCCTCTGGGATGAGGCCTAAGAGGTCTACTCCTACTTTTTTATACTTAAAGCCTGGCTTGTAGATTCGCTTTAAAGCTTTCTTAGCTTCTACTATGAGTATGAATGTATCATTTGTGGGCACCGACAAGGTTATAATGGTCTTGTCTGCGTGTTGCACATCATTTGTGCTGTGGTAGTTTGTGGTAAGATAGATACGCAGTTGTGTGCAACAACATTTCTGGAAACGTAACACCTCGCTTACTTCACTTATGTAGTAAGCACAAGCCTCCTCAATTTGAGGCAGATTATCCAGCTTTTTACCAAAGGACTTTGCGGTACCTATTGCTTTTTTCTTTCGCGGAAGCGTATCAAAAGGAATACATGATTCTCCATTAAGTTCGCGCCAGAGTCGCTCCCCTATTACCGTCATTTCTTTACGTACCCACGCTAGCGGCAATTGTGTAAAATCATAAGCTGTAAAAACACCCACATTTGCCAGGCGTTCTACATGCTTTTTACCAAGTCCCCAGACATCTTTTGTTTCGGCCCATTTGAGGCATTCTATACGGCGTTCTTCGGTGTCCATGACAAAGACATAATTAAAGCGTGCTATCTTCTTTGAGATTCTATTGGCAAGTTTTGCTAGGACTTTAGTAGGTGCGATCCCTACACCTACTGGCACTCCTGTGCGTCGCACAACGGCATCTTTAATTTGGTGACCGTACGTTTCGAGGTTTACGTGGGTAATACCAGATAGGTCTACAAATGACTCATCTATACTATACACCTCAACGGCTGGTGAGAAGTCCCTGAGCACATTCATCACGCGATCAGACATATCGCCATAGAGCGTATAATTAGAAGAAAATAAGGTTACATCATTTTGAGCCAGCAATCCCTTGATTTTAAATAGCGGATCGCGATAAGGAATGTGTGTGAGCGCTTTTGCTTCTTTATTTTTTGCGATAATACAACCATCATTATTGCTCAGTACAGCCACTGGTCTACCTCGCAAATCTGGACGAAATACTTGCTCACACGAGGCGTAGAAGCTATTACAATCTACCATCGCAATCATAGTGCCTTGTGGATTATATAGCTTATCATTCCCCAGAGTTCTACCGTTTTATTGGTGTCTATCCTCTGTACATCAAAACCGTCAGGAGTCACTACTAATGCAAGTTTGCCCTGACTAGGATGCAAAGCTCTATCTATAATTAAAACATCTTGATCTAGAATATTGTAGTCCTTCCATATATCCCCTTTTACGCGTACAAAGAAAGTTGCATCTCGAGAAGAACTGAGCTCTTTATTGAGGTCAATCATAGGCTCGCGATAGTGCGTTGCAGGACTAGGAAAACCCGTTTGCACAGACCGATTACCTGCATAATCTTCCTTGGCTCTTTTTACTTTATGAGGTTGTAGTTCGTTCACGCTACAAATTTATGGATATATTCCTTAAATATGGATTTTATACATAAAAATGAGTGCTGTATTCCTCTTTGAGATTGATTAGAATGGTAACATCTACTTTTTCAGCATGTTCTCTATTGCTAAAATTCTGTCCTCAAGTTCTTTGATTTTAGCGTCTTTTTCGTTGAGCTTATCTGTAAGTTCTTGGATAGCCTGCACAAAGAAAGCATCGTAGTCTCCATAAGCTGTTTGATAGAAACCTTTTGCATCTTTTGTAACTTTAGATGGGAATACCTCCATAAGCTCTTGAGCAACAAAACCGTATTGTAAACCCTTAGGGCGAATTATTCCTGTCTGTGTATCATTCCATTCATAAGATACGCCTCTCATTTTTTGCAGTTTGCTCAAGGCGCTTTCTCCAGAAATAGTTTTAATATTCTTTTTTAATCTTCTATCTGAATTTGCTAACCAGCTTCCTGCAGTAGTTTTTGAGGCAGTCCCTCCTACTTCAAAAGTATTTGAAAGGACATTAACTGGTCTATTAATTCCCACTCTATTAGAAATGAAATTACCTCCAATAAGTGGCGTTAAGGAATTTGAATTTTCGATGTATAGTAAATCGCTTCCTAGTTCTTCACGTCCAGCTTTTGTTCCTAAGAAGACATTTCCTTTTCCTGTGAGTGATTCAAAACCAGATTCAAAACCAAGCATTACATTATCATCTCCATTAAGTTTTAATGCTGCACTTCTACCCATAACCACATTACGTTTTCCTGTCGTACTTGAATAAAGGGCTGTGAGACCCACCACAGCATTATTACTACCAGAAATATTTCCTTGCATTGCTCTAGCTCCTATGGCAACATTTTCCTTTCCAGAGTCGTTATTGGTCATTGCTTCATAACCCAAGGCAGCATTAAAAGTTCCTGTTTGGTTAGTTTTCATAGAAGCATATCCTACGGTAACATTTTGATTTCCGTTAGTATTAGAATTGAGAGACTGAAAACCGATAGCAACGTTATGAAAACCATCTAGATTGCCTTCCATCGCCCCTCTTCCCAGGGCTATATTATTACTTCCGCTAATATTACTTTTAAGGGCAGCTACCCCTATAGCAACATTATCATTCCCTATTTCATTTAATGTAGAGGCCTCAAATCCTATTGCTACATTATTTTTACCAGTGATATTTTTAAATAGTGCACTATTACCAATGGCAGTGTTTTGAAATCCAAAATCATTAGAGTACAGTGATCTAGATCCAATAGCTACATTATTAGAACCATCTATATTTTCAAAAAGTGATTCAAAACCTATACCCACATTATTTTCTCCTTCTGTAGTAGAAATTAGTGCATTATAGCCTAAACCTATATTTCTGTTATCTGTAGCGGTATCTACTTTTCCAGCATCGATGCCTAAAAATATTGAAGATCCATTATCTGAACCATCCATATCAGATTTTCCATCTATAAGATCATCTATCTGACGTACAAATGGTATCCATCTAGATGAAGCATTATCCCAATAGTAAAAACCTCTCTGTACTGCCGCATTATTTCCATTTACAAAAACAAGCATTCTGTCTTGATCTGTTGTTGGGTTAACTGCAGAGAACTGATCTACAACAGGAATCAAGATACCGTCATCAGCAAGAGGTAAATTTTGGCTTGAAGCACGGATATCTAAAGTTGCTTTTGGCTCCACTGTATTAATGCCTACTTGTGACCATGATTTACTTATGGAAACACCTAAAACGAAGAAAACTAGTAAAGTACGAATCATAATTTGGGGATTTGATTGCCACAAAGATACTATTTTTCTTACTCGAATATAAAATTAGCTCCCTCACCTATAGCATGTTGTATTTCATCGATTAAAGATGCACTTGTTATTATTTTAGACATTGAAGTTTATAAACTCTGTAAATCTATTTCCTACCTTTACCCACAATGCCACACACTTATCCAAAAGCCGAAAAATTAAAGTCTAAAAAATTGATAGACACCCTTTTTATAGAGGGAAGGTCTGTAAAGTCTTTTCCGCTTAGGATGGTTTATATAGAGACCCCACTATCTACTGATGCTTACATGGTCCAAGCTGGAGTCTCTGTATCTAAGCGTAATTTTAAGTTGGCTGTTTCTCGTAATCGCATAAAACGTTTAATGCGAGAGTCCTATCGTTTACATAAAGACCTTATAGATACAAAAGGCACGACATTTGCGATGCTTATTTTATATACAGGCCAAGAGGAAGTCCCGCAAGCAGTTCTTCATAAGGCAATGGTCAAACTTATAAAACGTTTTAACGATGCGACAGCTCCTACTACTTCTTAGTTTTTTACTCATTCTTTCATGTGAGAATGCTAATAACGGTACTTCTAGCACTAGCGAACCAGGACTAGCATACGAGTCTTATGACGATATGGAGGTTGATGAAATAGTACTTGAGGAAACTGCTCCAGATACTCAAGCCACTACACAAAAAATTATCAAAACAGGAAATCTACGTTTTGAAACTCAGGATATGGCGGCAACGCACGCACATATTCTTACAGTTATAAAAAAGACTGAAGGATATATACAGAATGATAATTCTGGTAAAGAAAGCTATGGTGGCGTTTTTCAAAATCTTACGATACGTGTTCCTACTCGTAATTTCCAGATGGCACTTGATGAGATTTCAAAAGGTGTAGCATATTTTGACGAGAAGACTATCTCTCAAAAAGACGTTACAGAAGAATTTGTAGACCTCAACGCCCGCCTTAAAGCAAAGCGAGCGCTAGAAGATCGTTACATCAACTTACTTTCTAAGGCAAAAAATGTCAAGGAAATCCTGGAGATAGAACGCGAACTCGCAGAAATAAGAGAAGAAATAGAAGCAAAACAAGGAAGACTTAAATATCTACAAAGCCAAGTCTCGCTCAGTACACTACACATACATTTTTATAAGAACGAGGTGGCGACTAAGGTCACAAACTCCTATGGTTCAAAAATGATGAATGCCCTTAAAAGTGGCTGGAACGGTGTTTCAGTATTCTTTTTAGGTTTGTTGCATCTTTGGCCATTTCTTATCTTGTTAAGTGTAAGCACGTTTTTTGTGCGTCGCTGGATAAAAAAGAAAAGTAAATAATATACGTACGCTTTCGCGAAAGCGTTATACTCACAGTTACGGTCTACTACAGATATAAAAGATTATGAAAAAGAAAATATTCATCCCCATCATTGCGGTTGCGATTGGTATAGGAACGGTAAGTTTTAAAAGTGACTTTTTTGAAATTGCAAAGCAAATCGAAATTTTTACAGAGCTTTTTAAGGAGCTTAACATGAATTATGTAGATGAGACTAACCCTGCAGAATTGATGGATAGTGCAATAGAAGGGATGCTGGCAGATCTTGATCCTTATACTAAATACTGGACTGAGCAAGAGGTAGAAGATGCCAAAATTAATCGCTCTGGAGATTACTCTGGTATAGGAGCAACGGTAAGAAACGTAGCTAATAAAATGACCATTGTTGAACCTCGGAAAGGATATCCAGCAGATAAAGCAGGATTAAAAGCGGGTGACAATATCCTTAAAATAGGAGATATCACCGTTGCAGATATGGACGGAGATGCTGGAGATTTATTAAAAGGAGCGCCTAACAGTGAGGTCGTTATCACTTATGAACGTCAAGGAAAAACGAATACCACTACGATAAAACGCTCTTCTGTTGAGATTGATGCGGTTCCGTTTTCAAAATTAATTGATGGAGATACTGGGTATATCGTACTTACTACTTTTAGTAAAAAAGCATCAAGCCAAGTGAAGGATGCGCTCGTAAGTTTAAAGACGGATGGGGCAAAAAAAATCATTCTAGATCTACGTGGTAATGGTGGTGGATTACTAAGTGAAGCTATCAATATCTGTAATCTATTTTTACCTAAAGGATCGCTTATTACTACGACAAAGTCTGTTGTAAAAAAGTATAATAAAACCTATGTAACCCAGCAAGAACCGGTGGATATTGAAATACCACTCGTAGTTCTTGTAAACGGTAGATCTGCCTCTGCATCTGAGATTGTATCTGGTGGTTTACAAGATTATGATCGCGCGGTAGTTGTGGGAGCTAGAACCTTTGGGAAAGGCCTTGTACAGCGTCCTAAGCCTCTTACTTATGGAACTTCTGTAAAGATTACGATATCGCGATATTACACGCCTTCTGGACGTTGTATCCAAGCGTTAGATTACTGGAATCGTGATAATGATGGTAATGCCGTGCGTACGAATTCTGAAGATTATAACGAGTTTAAAACTAAGAACGGTCGTAAGGTTTTTGATGGTGGTGGTGTACTACCAGACATTCAAGTATCATCTGCAAAGCTTAGTCCTGTGACTACGGCATTACTTAAGGATAATGCTATTTTTGAATATGCTACAGATTATTATTATAAGCATCAATACAGCGATATGAGCGAATTCTCATGGTCTCAGGCTGATTTTAGTGATTTTAAAAGCTTCTTGACACGTACAGGTTTTAACTATGAGACCGAGACTGAAAAAGCATTTGCAAAAGCGCTTCTTCAAGCAGAAAAAGATGATCTTAAAAAAGAAGTACAATCTGCATACTCACAACTAGACAATGCTATTGCACAAGCCAAAAATAAAGCGATAGATGAACGTCAAGAAGAGATTCAAAATTTACTGATTGATGAGATTGTAAAACGATACTTCTATCGTGACGGACTGTATGAATACCAGCTTATTAACAATACAGAAATTAAAGAAGCGACTACTGTGCTCAATGATAGTAAACGCTATAGTAAGATTCTAAATTATTAAGTTTCCTGCCTTACATATTGCATGTTACCTCTGTGTACTTTCTGCAAGTGCGCAAGTAGATCGCACTCATGAAACCTTTTTTGACACAGATAAATCGGCGCTTATTAAAACGGAGTTAGCGTCTTTAAATCGCTTTATCGCATCGCTGCCTAAGGATAAAATAGAAGATATATCTATTTATGGCTATTGTGATGATCGTGGCACAGATGCCTATAATAAACGTCTCTCGCAAGATCGCGCAAATACCATTAAGGACATTTTTATGTTGCAAGGTGTTGCAGACACAATTATCAAAAATTCTGATGGAAAGGGAGAGCTTTTACTCACCAGATTAGATGATGCGGGAAGCGAGATACAACGTAAACTTAATCGAAAAGTAGAAATTATCGTTTCTCTAAAACAAGCCCGTAAGGCTACTCCAGAAGAAGTAGAAGTGGCTGAAGAAATCACGACCAAAATAGATCGCTATAAAAACTACGAAGAAGACACTATAGCCAAAGGAGATCGTATTTTGCTTAAAAACATCCTCTTTAAAACCAACTATAGCTACATACACGGGAAGTCATACAATGATTTAAAAAAACTAGCCAAATACTTAAAAGAACATCCAGAAATCATATTTAAGATTCAAGGTCATGTGTGTTGTGTAGATCACGGTCGGGATGGTATCAATCTTAAAACTGGCAAGCGCAATCTCTCTGAAGCAAGAGCAAAGTTCATTTATGATTATCTCGCAGATCAAGGAGTTGCCAAAAAACGCATGCGTTATCAAGGTTTCGGGAGTAGGTTTCCACTAGGTGGTGACCCGGCAGATGATAAGCGTGTGGAAATTTATGTAACTTATATCAAGAAGGTAAAGGCTAAGAAGTAGTTGTTACAGTCCTTCATTTTCAAGCTCATAATACATCAGTTCTTCGTTTTCTAGCTCTATATTTTTTGTGAAGCTAAGGCCTAGTTTTTCTAGTAATTTTCGGGAGGCGATGTTACTTTCCATGGTAATGGCCCCTAGTGTAGGTATCTTAAATATATTGAAGGCGGCGTTTTTTAAGCAAGTTGCAGCTTCATATGCATAGCCGTTTCCTTCAAATTTTCCTAAAAAAGAAAAACCTATATCTACACCATCTAGACCTTCTCTGTCATAGAGACCACAGCAGCCTAATTTTTCATTATCAGCCTTTCTAATTACCGTATAATTGCCATAACTAAGACGTTCGTACTGCGGAAGCACTTTTGTTTTGATATAGGTTTGAGCCTCTATAAGATTGTGTACATTTCTATCGCCTATAAACTCAAGCCATTTAGGCATATTGAGTAATTCAAGAAATAATGGAGCGTCATCTACTGTAGTAGGTATAAGTAATAATCGCTCTGTTTCAAAAGTTTTGAGAGTCATCATTATAGCTTTTTATTAAACGTCTTACGCTTTCGCGAAAGCGTAACTCAACCATATAATTATCTCAATAATTATACGTTGTTTTTATGTTCTGATCATCACAATGTGAGGAATCCCATCTTCTAGATATTCTGCTCCTTGTTCTTTAAAACCTAGGTTGTTGTAAAAGCTTTTTAAGTACTTCTGTGCAGATATTTTTATAATGCGCTCATCGTAGTATTTATGCACGGCTTCTATAGATGCGTTCATAAGATCATAACCGTACTTAAAGTTTCGCTGGTTTTCTTTTACAAGAACGCGACCTATACTGGCTTGATTAAAGTATGCACCTGGTTTGAAAATACGTGTGTAAGCAATGAGTTGGTCGTCTTTATAACCTAGAACGTGTACCGCTTTGTCATCCTTACCATCTATATCTTGGTACACACAATCTTGTTCTACAACAAAAACCTCAGATCTGAGCTGTAGTATGGCGTATAACTCGTCTCTACTTATAAACTCGTACTTCTTTATAATAAAATGAATGGCAGCTTCTTCCATATGTATATCGCGCAGCGAATTTTTTTTGAGTTATTTACAAGCTATCTTATCTACGCGTCTTTGGTGGCGTCCGCCTTCAAAATCTGTTGCGAGAAAAGCTTTAACCATGTCTAGTGCTTGATTTTCTGAAGTATATCTGGCAGGAATTGCTATTACATTTGCGTTGTTATGCTCACGTGCAAGCACTGCAATTTCTTTAATCCAACATAATGCTGCTCTTACACCTTGATGTTTATTAACAGTCATGGCAATACCGTTACCACTACCACAAATTACAATCCCAAAATCTGCCTCACCCTTTTCTACATCGCTAGCGACAGGGTGTCCAAAGTCTGGATAATCAACACTTCCATCATCGTTTGTACCGTAGTTATTAACGGTATGTCCAGCTTCTTTTAAAAAATTTACAATAAGATTCTTATAACTGGTTCCTGCGTGATCGTTACCTATAGAGATTTTCATAGTACGTTTGTTTTACACATCAAAGTTAAGGAATAGCATTCTCGTTTTATAAATAAGTGGTAACGTGATATCCTTCTTATATGAACAATAAGGTGAGTGATAGCTCTTAACTACATTATGGTATAAAGCACGACAATTGTTAATAACGTTAAGTAACTAACATATAGTTATTTAACTTAGTATTTACATAGTGAATTGTCATAATTAGGGATCAAATATTCCAATTCTAGACTATTGTTAATAACCCTTGAATACCTGTTGATAGCGTTTGTCAATAACTTTTGACGGTAAATGATAACTCTACTTGCAGATTAAGATTAAAAAAACAATACTAGACTTAGTGTACACGAACCAAATTTTTCTTTGCTTAATAGTGATCAATTTTATGAGCACAAAAAGAGCCGATTTTTAATAAGTTGATAACTCGACTTATGAGCAATTTGTAATAATCTATGGTTATCAACATTTGTTAATAGTGATTCATAAACCTCATGTTTTCAGTAGAAAAACAATATCATAACTGTATGATAAGGTGTGAACAACTATCAAAAAGTGATATTTACAATATTCCTTCTTAAAAGTTATACCGCTATTCACAGTATATAATAAGCATCATTATTTTTTAAAATTTTAAAAGAAAACAAATGATATATATATATATGTGAATAACATCTAAAATTTAAAAAATTGAATTCTGTAAAATGAAAGCTCTCTTTAGTCAATTGAATGAAAAAATGGGAGTGACTACTTTTGATTATCCTGAAGTGATTTATTTTTAAAAGCGTAGTACTTGACTTTCTGTATACTTGAAAAGGAAAATACTAGAAAGATGAAGGCATGAGTATATTCTTCTATCTTTTGTAAAAAAGAAGAAGGAATCGTTTTAAAAGAAAAGCTTAAATGAAATTTATGAGTGGTAAGAAACTCCTTTCGTTGTAGCAGGTGCTGTAGTATGACGGCTATTTGTTTCCTCTTCAAAAGCTGCATTGATATATACCACAGCAACGATTACCCCTACTAAGAATATAGCAAGGAGCAGAATCGTGTTTTTATGTATTAATTTGGAGGTATTCATAGTTGTCATCTACTTAAAGACGTAATAAAAATCAAAACGTTACAGCAAAATTAAGATTTTATTAAGATAATACTAATATTTTGTTAAAATTAGAGTGTTAAACTTTAGTATAGATCTTGTTAGGGTTGTGAGACTGTGTAAAAACGGTATAAGAGTTGCATTAGATATTATATCTTTAAAGTACGCTTTCGCGAAAGCGTATAAAAACAAATTAAAGTATACAAAACGTTACTAAACCTTAAATTTTTAACATAAAAGCTATAGTTGAGCTTTTTAGGACTAATTTTGTGACAGAAATAAAATAGATGAATAGCAAGAAGAGAAGGAGAGGACCAGGAAAAATATCAAACCTCTCAGAAAGAATCGTTAGAATATTAAAAGACGATCACCAAAAAACCTACAATTACAAACAAATAGCGGCCAAACTTGATGTAGACGATCCATCCAGCCGCAACCAAATTATCAAACACTTACAGCAACTTAAGGCCAAAGAGCAGATTATAGAAGAAGAACGCGGCCAGTTTAAGATTGCTTCAAATAAAAATTACCACACCGGAATTCTAGATGTATCTGGAAAAGGTGGAGGTTATGTGATGGTAGATGATCTCGAACAAGACATTTATGTACCACCGCATCACTTAAATAAAGCTTTAAATGGTGACGAAGTAGAGGTATATATTTACCGCCAGCGCCGTAGTAAGAAGCATGAAGGAGAGATTACAAAAATAATTAAGCGCAAAACTGAAGAGTTTGTTGGTGTGGTAAAACTTCAAAAGAAGTTTGCTTTTGTACTTACTTCTGAGTCAAACAAGATGTACACCGATGTTTTTGTACCGCTTAAAAAGCTGGGCAAGGCAGAAGATGGTGATAAGGTGGTGGTAACTATAGAAGACTGGCCAGATAAGGCAGATTCTCCCTTTGGAAGAATTACAAAGGTCTTAGGAAAACCAGGAGAACACAATACAGAAATACATTCTATCCTTGCTCAATATGGACTTCCATATGAGTTTCCAGAAGAGGTAGAAGAGTTTGCAAATAAGATAGATACGTCTATAAAAGCAGACGAAATTGCAAAACGTCGCGACATGCGTGATGTGCTCACTTATACCATAGATCCTAAGGATGCAAAAGATTTTGATGATGCATTAAGTTTTCAAAAACTTGAGAATGGTAATTATGAGATAGGAATTCACATTGCAGATGTAAGTCATTATCTCGTACCGGGAACGATACTAGATGATGAAGCTTATGAGCGTGCAACATCAGTATATCTTGTAGATAGGGTAGTACCTATGTTACCAGAAATATTGAGTAATGGTGCGTGTTCATTAAGACCTCATGAAGAGAAGTATACATTCTCTGCAGTGTTTGAAATGAAAGCAGACTCTGGAAAAATAGTAGATTCTTGGTATGGACGTACTGTAACTTATAGTGATGCCCGCTTTGCATATGAAGAAGCACAAGCAATCATAGAAAGCAGATCAAACCTCATCCCAGCCGAAGTATCTCTTACCGGAGAAGCTTATAAAGTATCTGATGAGCTTGTAGAAGCAACATTAGAAATGGACAGAATTGCAAAAATCATGCGTCGCCAGCGCATGAAGGATGGAGCTATTTCTTTTGATAAAGTAGAAGTGAAATTCAAGCTGGATGATGATATGAATCCAGAAGGCGTTTATTTTAAAACCTCTAAGGATGCAAATAAACTTATTGAAGAGTTTATGCTACTTGCAAACAGAAAAGTATCTGAATTTATAGGAAAGCAAGCTCCTAAAAAGACATTTGTATACAGAATACACGACGAGCCTAATGATGAAAAACTAGCATCTCTTGAAAAAGTGATAGGGAAGTTTGGTTATAAATTAGACTTAAAAGATCGTAAGACTACGACCTCTTCTTTAAACCAACTTCTTACAGATGTACAAGGGAAGAAGGAGCAAAACATGGTAGATACACTTGCTATACGCACCATGAGTAAGGCAGTATACTCTACAGAAAATATAGGTCATTACGGTCTTGCTTTTGATTATTATAGTCACTTTACATCTCCTATACGTCGTTATCCAGATGTAATGGTGCATAGATTATTGCAGCATTATCTTGATGGTGGTAAATCTGCTAGTGAAGAAGAGTATGAGCAAAAATGTAAGCACTCTTCACAAATGGAGCAGCTAGCTACAAGTTCAGAACGAGACAGCATCAAGTATATGCAAGTTAAGTTCATGCAAGATCATAAGGATGAAGAGTTTGTAGGTGTTATTTCTGGAGTTACAGAATGGGGAATTTATGTAGAGATAATCTCAAACAAGTGTGAAGGAATGGTGCGCTTAAGAGATATTAAAGGTGATCACTATGAATTTGATCAAGATAGCTACTCTGTAATAGGGCAGAAATCTGGTAACCAGATTACTCTAGGAGATGAAGTAATAGTAAAAGTAAAAGAAGCAGATCTAGTGAAGAAGCATCTTGATTTTACACTTGTGGGTGTAAAGGAAGGGTTGCATCAGTAGGTAACTTATTACTTATATTAAAGTTTAAACCATCACACTATCATAAGTGTGATGGTTTTTTTTATGCTATTAATTATTCTTAAAAGTTTAGCAAATTATTAAGAAAAAGCGCACTAATTTTGTGATCTTATAGAAGAATTAAAAATCGATCTTCTTAACCATACTACATGTCAACATCCATAGAAAATATCGAGCTTAAATATCTTACGCTCAACGATTACGAAGAACTTAAAAGTGCAATGATACAGGCGTATTCTAATATGCCAGACATGTACTGGAATGAGAAGCAAATCACTGCACTCATCAATAAGTTTCCAGAAGGTCAAGTAGTAATTAAAATTGATGGAAAACTCGCAGGTTGCGCGCTTTCTATAAAACTCAATGAATCTACTTTTGACAGTGTTCATACTTATGAACAAATCACAGGTAACTATACATTCAATACGCATAAGCCTGATGGAGATATTCTATACGGTATCGATGTTTTTATTAAGACAGAATACAGAGGTTTACGTTTAGGAAGAAGATTATACGATTATCGTAAAGAACTTTGTGAGGAGCAAAACTTAAAAGGAATTCTCTTTGGAGGACGTATTCCTAACTACCACAAACACGCAGATTCTGTAACTCCTAAGGAATATATTGAGAAGGTAAAACGCAAAGAAATCCACGATCCGGTATTAAACTTCCAGATTAATAATGATTTTCACCCTGCTAAGATTTTAAAAGGATATCTACCTGGTGATGAAGACTCAGGTGAGTTTGCCGTACTTCTAGAGTGGAATAACATCTACTACGAGAAAAAATCTGTTGTTGCAGCTACACAAAAAAAGGTAGTAAGACTTGGCTTAATACAGTGGCAAATGCGTTTGTATAAAGATCTTGAAGAGCTCATGCAGCAAGCAGAGTACTTTGTAGATGCAGTATCTGGTTACCGATCAGATTTTGCACTCTTTCCAGAGTTCTTTAATGCTCCGCTTATGGCAGAAAATAATCACCTACCAGTTTCAGAAGCAATACGTGAGCTCGCAAAACATACTGAGGAGATTAAAAATCGTTTTTCACAGTTAGCAATATCTTATAACATCAATATCATTACAGGTAGTATGCCAGAAGTGGTAGATGATTTACTATACAACGTAGGTTATTTATGCCGTAGAGATGGAAGTACAGAACGTTATGAAAAACTTCACGTAACTCCAGATGAGGCAAAAGTATGGGGAATGCAAGGAGGTAATAAACTGCACTCTTTTGATACAGACTGTGGTAAAATAGGAATTCTAATTTGCTATGATTCTGAGTTTCCAGAACTAAGTAGGATTCTTGCAGACGACGGTATGGATATTCTTTTTGTTCCTTTCCTTACAGATACTCAAAACGGATACTCTCGAGTACGTAACTGCGCACAAGCAAGAGCTATTGAAAATGAATGTTACGTTGCCATTGCAGGTAGTGTAGGTAACTTACCTAAGGTGCATAACATGGATATCCAGTATGCACAGTCTATGGTGTTTACTCCTTGTGACTTTTCATTTCCAGCAAACGGGATTAAGGCAGAGGCTACACCTAACACAGAGATGATTCTTATTGCAGATTGTGATATAGACTTATTACGTAACCTCAACCAGTTTGGAGCTGTTAAGAACCTAAGAGATCGTCGTAAAGATTTATTTGAGTTAAGAAGAAGATAGATTTTTAAATACGCTTTCGCGAAAGCGTAACACATCTCACAAAGAACTGTTTCATAAAGAATTTGATATTAAAACAAAGAACTGCCATACTTGCAATGAAGAAATAACTGTAGCTTTTAGAGCAAGGTTAAATCACGCCAAAGAGTGGGTTTTTATATGTGAAACATGTTGCGATAAACATCGTTATAAAGAAAGTTACACCTATGGTGGAACATGGAAAGGGAAGAGGCATTAAGCTGTAAACTGTAACAATCTATTAATAGCTGTGTCTCTATATCAAACAAAAACAATGAATATGAAATTTATATATACGATAGTAGCGCTAGTTATTACAGCAACAGCATTTGCTCAAAATCCAGTTACAAAAGACGTAGGAGATTTTACAGAAGTAAAAGTGTACGATCGCATTGTAGTAAATCTTGTAAAGTCTACCGAGAATAAAGTAATTATTACGGGTGAAGATGTAAGCCAGGTACAAGTAGTAAACAAGGATGGAACATTAAAAATCAAAATGGATCTCGATCTTATTTTTGATGGAAACAAAACCTTTGTACATGTGCATTACAATAACCTGCAAGTAATAGATGGAAATGAAGGAGCTGTAATTACCTCAAATGAACTCATAGAACAAGACAAGATTGAGATTAAAATGCAAGAAGGTGCTCGTGTAAAAGTAGGCTTACTTGTAAAAGAAGCGCATTTAAGAGCCGTTACAGGAGGTATTATAGAAGCAAGTGGTCAAGCAACCCTACAAAAGGTTAAAGTGAACACAGGAGGCATCTATGAGGGTAGAGATCTAGAAACAGAAACAGCCGAGATATTTGTACAAGCAGGAGGAGAAGTAGAAGCCTATGCGAGTAAACTAGCAGATCTAACAATAAGAGCAGGTGGAGATATAGTAATTTATGGTAACCCAGCAGAGGTGAAGCGTCGTCGTACTTTTGGAGGGCGTATCAAAATAATGTAAGCTATTATGATCATAGTGCAATCTTCTATAACAGGTTTGAAAGCACTTTAAATTATTAATCAATAG
Organism: Dokdonia sp. Asnod1-B02; assembly: GCF_045063955.1. Taxonomy (NCBI): domain Bacteria; kingdom Pseudomonadati; phylum Bacteroidota; class Flavobacteriia; order Flavobacteriales; family Flavobacteriaceae; genus Dokdonia; species Dokdonia sp. Asnod1-B02. The sequence continues at coordinate 401,552 of NZ_JBEFNW010000002.1, forward strand.
ATATATACAAAGGATGTTTACATACGTAGGCATCCTTTTCTTTTTACTGTATGCTTTTGTCTAACTTTGTGTAAAGCACTTTCTATATGTTTCAAGATTTACACACGGCTATACCTCTAGGATTTTTCTTAGCGTTCTTGATAGGCCCTGTATTTTTTGTGTTACTAGAAACGGCGGCTACCAAAGGTTTTAGAGCTGCACTTACCTTTGATATAGGTGTTATCATTGCAGATATCGTGTTTATAGTAGTTGCATATTTAAGTAGTTATCAACTACTGGAAAATTTAAGCAACCAGCCGGGTCTCTATGTTTTTGGAGGAGCGATATTAATTGTGTACGGACTTACCATTTATCTTAAAAAACCTACCCGAGATGCACTTGATCCTAACAGAGCCAAAGTGAAGAAAGGTGGTTATTTACAGCTATTTATAAAAGGATTTTTACTCAACTTTATCAATATAGGAGTACTTGTTTTCTGGTTGGGAATCTTAATAATTGTAGGTCCTACGGTAGAGAATGATGGTGACCGTTTACTAGGTTTCTTTATAGGGATGATAGGTGCTTATCTCGTTACGGATTTAGGTAAAATAATACTCGCAAAGCAACTTAAGCGTTACCTCACACCACGCAGAATTTTTAAAGTAAAAAAGGTTTTAGGTCTTATTCTTATTTTTTGTGGTCTTGTACTGGTAACAAAAGGTTTTGTTCCTTCAGATGAGTTTAATATCCAGCAAGAGATGGAACGTTTTCAAGAGATTCCAGAAATCAAGCCAGACACCATCCATTAATTAAGTCTTTACAATAGAGAACAAAAAAAAAGGAACTCCGTTAGAAGTTCCTTTTTGAGGTGTCGAGCGGATTCGAACCGCTGTAGATGGTGTTGCAGACCATTGCCTAGCCACTCGGCCACGACACCTTATGTGGGTGCAAATATAGGAATAGTACTGACAAATATCGAAATGAGATATTCTTTTTTTTCTTTATAAATAATACAAATTCTTTTTACGAATTTTTAACTCGTTTTACCTCTGAGAATAAAGGTATTAACGTACTCGAGTACGCTCTACAGTAACCATCTCTACATCTCCACCTATAGGAGGATTTACTTTTGATACTGCAACCGTAGCTAGCTGTATAAGAGCTTCTTCCTTAAAAAATCGGACTAAAATACGCTCGCACACTACTTCTAGTAATGCAGAAGGAATTGCCATTTCTTCTTTTACAATACGGTTAAGCAATACATAGTCTACCGTGTCTGCAAGTTTATCTGTTTGTGCACTTTTTGATAAATCTGCTTCAATCTCTACGTCTACTCTGTAGTCTGATCCTATGGCAGTTTCCTCAGAAAGACAGCCGTGGTAGGCGTATGCACGTATGTTTGTTACTCTTATTTTTCCCATGATATGGTATTGTTTATAAGTGTCCAAAGTTACAACTCAAAACATGATTTTGCATTTTTAAAACACGAGGTTTAATCTTGTCTTATCCTCCAAACAAATCAAAAATGTTACTAAGTGCTCCAGTTTTGGCCTTGTAAAACTCCGTGTATGAGCAATTTTTACATGTTACTGTGCTGTACTTTTCTGTTTGCATATTGAGCAATTTTGTTAGAAAACTACCAGTAGCACGCATTTCGCCTATTTTGTAAGTATGGTTTTGGCATTTTACGCAAGTATAATTAAGTGGTTTCATAGTGTATTGTTGTTATAATAGATGAGTGTCTATTTTTTTAAAATGTTACACAACGACAGTTTAAACCTCATAAGCCAGTTATAAACAACAGCTTTTGATACTATGCTTGGTAAGAGAGTTACCTAGTACAATGGTTTGTATGAATGCTTATACATAATGATTTCAAGTTTTCGCGTAAGCAATAAAAACATCAGTTAAAACACTTATTAAATCCAACTACAAATTGATTAATTTTACCCTTACAATCATACATCATGACAGAGGATAATAAATCATTGAATTTTCTAGAACAAATTGTTGAAGAAGACCTTAAAGGGAGCTATTCTAAAGAGGATTTGCGTTTTCGCTTTCCACCAGAACCTAATGGGTATTTACATATAGGTCACTGTAAGGCAATCTGTATAAGTTTTGGGCTAGGGGAGAAGTACGGGGCACCGGTTAACTTACGTTTTGACGATACTAACCCAGCAAAAGAAGAGCAAGAATATGTCGATGCTATCAAGGAAGATGTTTCTTGGTTAGGGTATCAATGGGATAAGGAGTGTTTTTCAAGTGATTATTTCCAGCAGTTATATGATTGGACTGTCCAGCTTATTAAGGATGGAAAAGCTTATGTAGATTCTCAATCTAGTGAGGCAATGGCAGAGCAGAAGGGAACACCTACACAACCTGGTGTGCCTGGACCTTACCGTGATCGTACGGTAGAAGAAAACTTAGACCTTTTTGCTAGAATGAAAGCGGGTGAGTTTAAGGAAGGAGAGCATATTTTACGTGCAAAGATTGATATGGCGCATGTGAACATGTTAATGCGTGATCCTATTATTTATCGTGTGTTGCACAAAGATCACCACCGTACAGGTAGTGACTGGTGTATCTACCCTATGTATGACTGGACACATGGAGAGAGTGATTATATAGAACAGGTAAGTCATAGTTTATGTTCGCTTGAGTTTAAGCCTCACAGAGAACTTTATGATTGGTTCTTAGACCAAGTATACTCTGGTGAGGATTTACGTCCTAAGCAGCGCGAGTTTGCACGTCTTAACCTCAACTATACAATTATGAGTAAACGCAAGTTGCTCACACTGGTAGAAAAAGGAGTAGTTTCTGGATGGGATGACCCACGTATGCCTACTATTTCTGGACTAAGACGTCGTGGTTATACAGCTGCAGCAATACGTAATTTTATAGATGCAGTAGGAGTTGCAAAGCGTGAGAATGTGATTGATGTTGCATTGTTAGAATTCCACATTCGTCAGGATTTAAATAACATTGCTCCTAGAGTAATGGCAGTATTAGATCCAGTAAAACTGGTGATTACTAACTATCCAGAAGGTAAAGAGGAGTGGCTAGATGCAGAGAATAATCCAGAAGATGAGGCTGCTGGAGAGCGTAAAGTTCCTTTTAGTAGAGAGTTGTACATAGAACGTGAGGATTTTAAAGAAAATGCTGGAAACAAGTATTTCCGCCTTACTACAGATAAAGAAGTACGTTTAAAAAATTCATACATCATTAAAGGTGGTGAGGTTATCAAAGATGAGAACGGAGTTATCACAGAGATACACTGTACCTATGATCCAGAGAGTAGATCTGGAAGCGGTACAGAAGCTTCTAAGCGCAATGTAAAAGGAACACTACATTGGGTTTCTATTGCTCATGCGATTAAAGCAGAGGTACGTTTATTTGATAGACTATTTAGTGATGAAAATCCTGATGGTCATGAGGATAAAGACTTTATGGAATTTATAAATCCTAACAGTCTTACTACAATCACTGGATATCTTGAGCCAAGTCTTAAAGACGTTGAGGTAGGGGATATATTCCAGTTCCAGCGCAAGGGATATTTTAATGTAGATAAAGAATCTACAGCAGATCACCTTATTTTTAATAGAACGGTAGGTTTGCGTGATTCATGGGCAAAAGTAAAGCCTAAACAAGCACAAGGTAACACGCAAGGTCAAGCAAAACCACAGCAACAGCAAAAAGCTTCAGCTCTTAGTACGATTAATAAACTAGGTAAGAAACTTGCAAATCTACCAGAAGATAAACGTATTGCGGCTGTTGCAGATATACAAAAGTTAGCAGCGGGTTTAACAGAGGATGAGGTAAAAGGATTCTTTAATACTTCGGCAAAAAAGGTGGGTACTCGTATTGCGGGTATTGAGAGTTTGTACGCTTTCGCGAAAGCGCAAAACAAAACTATTAATGACATTGAAGGAGCCAAAGCATTTGTTGAAAAGGCAAAAGAAGATAGCAACGAAATATTACAAGAAGCAGCGTCTAGATTTTAATATCTAGGATCTATATTTTAACAATTATTGGCATAAATGTCTCATTTAAGGATGATAAGAGACTACTTTTAACAAAGATTATGAGTTGGTTAAAGAGATATTAACCGGTTATTAACGGAGAAAAGAAGCATATCAAAATATCTTTACATTCAACCAATTATTAATATAAAATAGAATCATATGAGTAAGTCAAGTAATACATTGTTAGCGTTAGTTTTAGGTGGTGCAATAGGTGCAGCAGCAGGAATTTTATATGCTCCAGAAAAAGGAACTAAAACTAGAAAAGATCTTTCTAAGAAAGCTAAGAAAGAGCAAGATAAATTAGTAAAGCAACTTAAGGAAACAAGAAGCTCACTTACTGATAATGCTCAGAAAGCTAAGTTAACTTTTGAAGAAAAGTTAAACGACTCTATTTCAACAGCGAGTCATAAAGCAGATGATGTAATCTCAACTTTAGAAACAAAATTAGCTGAATTACGTGTACAAAATGCAAAACTTCAAAAAGATGCTGTTGTAGATAAAAATGTAGCCAAAGTGGAGAAAGCATTATCATAAGCCAAAAGAAACCAATCAGATATGGCTTTTGAAAAGTTAACAAATAACTTAAAAGGACTAACAGACAACGGGCAGGAATATGCCAAAGTCACTGCGGAATACTACAAACTAAGCTTGTTCAAAAATGGAATGAGAGGATTAGTAAGTAGTGCAAACTTAGCTTTGAGAGCAACTTTTGGTCTTATAGCAATGATGTTCTTTTCTATAGGCCTTTCAATTGTGATAGGGGAGTCTCTAGATAGCTTGAGTGCAGGATTCTTTATTGTAGGAGGAATTTACTTAGTAATATTCTTTTTAGTATTTCTTTTTGCTGCAAAGCCTCTCGAAACTATGTTACTTAAGAAATACAGTAAACTTGCCTTTAGTGATGATTCACTCCCAGATGTTTCACCAGTAGCTCCTGTAGCAACTCAAAATATAAACACTGATGAGAGAATATAGTAGTTTTGAACAAATAGAGCATGATCTTAAAATTCTCAAACTTAAAAGACAAATAAGTGAGGAGGAGGTAAGACTAAATGTAAATGGAGCTAAAAATGGTATGAGCTCTGGATTTTCTCCAGTATCATCATTAGGAACTGTCTTAGGATCTTTAATTCAAAAAGCAGTAGTTACGAAATTATTAGGTACAATTTTTGGTTACAAGCGTGTTAAGGAAGTCAATAAGAAAGGTGACTACAAAGTGTAAAGACTTATTTTATAAATAAATAAAAACCCCAAGAACAATTTGTTCTCGGGGTTTTTTTATGAGATCAATGGTAATTATTAATCTTCTTGAGTGTCTCTTTTCTTCTTATTAACAATACCTTTTGCTTCATTATCTTTTTTCATTTGTTCTCCTATTTGATTAGAAGCTACAAAGGAAGTAATCATATCATTAAGCATATTACTTCCAGCTTGTGGTGAGTTAGGCATTAAAATTAAGTTAGAGTTAGTTTGCTCTCCCATAGATTGTAATGTGTCGTAGTGTTGTGTCACAACAATAAGTGCAGATGCTTCTTGAGAATTAATCCCCACATTGTTTAGTACATCTACAGACTCTTCAAGACCACGAGCAATCTCACGTCTTTGATCTGCAATACCTTGTCCTTGTAAGCGCTTAGACTCTGCTTCTGCACGAGCTTTTGCTACAATCTTGATACGATCTGCTTCTGCTTCAAACTCTGCAGCCACTTTCTCGCGTTCTGCTGCATTAATTCTGTTCATAGCTGCCTTTACCTGCATATCTGGATCTATGTCTGTTACAAGCGTTTTAATGATATCAAAACCATAACTAGACATAGCCTCGTTAAGCTCACGTTTTACTGCAATGGCGATATCATCTTTACGCTCAAAAACATCATCTAGTTTCATTTTTGGAACTTCTGCTCTTACTACATCAAATACATAGGAAGTAATCTGATCGTGTGGATTTTCAAGTTTATAAAATGCATCATACACTTTATCTTTTACTACTTGAAACTGTACAGATATCTTAAGACGTACAAAAACGTCATCCTTAGTTTTAGTCTCAACAACAACATCGAGCTGCTGTATTTTTAAGTTGATACGACCTGCAATTTTATCAAATACAGGAATTTTAAATTGAAGCCCCGAGTTACGCACTCCAATAAATCTTCCAAAACGCTCCACAACGGCGGCGGTTTGTTGCTTAACCATAAATATCCCCGAAAGGATTATAAGTATGGCTAGTACTATTAATACTGGTAAAAGAATCTGTCCCATATTGGATATTTTTAAAAATTATTGATGGTGATTATTGTAATCTTAAAGATAAGTAGCCATAATCGATAAAATGTAACACATAAACTAAAAGTTTCTTGATTGCCTCAAAGTTATTATACCTTAGAACCATTAACTAAGCATAACCTCTTTACATAATCCCCTATGAAATATCTATCACTTCTCGCTTTATTACTTGTTACGTCAACAACTATTTATGCTCAATCTTACAAGAGCAGTGGTAACTACAATCGTATAGGCCTTCAAGGTAAAGCTGCTTTGATGGATATAGATACAAAGAATTTTGATGTACAAGGAGAGACAGGTTTTCTAGCAGGTTTTACTACTAGAGGAAATGTGTATAATAACTGGGGTATGGTTTACGGGATTGATTTTTTAAGTACTACGGTTACAGTTCAAACAACAGCTTTAGATGAACTAACTAGTGAGGATACTCAATATAATATTATAGGTGCTCAACTTAATCTATTACTCAGTTATAATTTAATTGCAAACCATCTAGCAGTAGACATTGGACCTGCACTACTTATTAACAGTAAAATGAAGCTAGATAATTCTAATCAAAATACAAATATAGTAAGCGGTTATACTACTCTTACCGCAAGTGACATACAAGAAATATCTCGAGTAAATGGTTTTGGTGTCATAGGACTCACAGGAGGTTTTGAACACGTAAGACTCACGCTACAATATCAATATGGATTTACAAACATCCTCAATAATCTCAACGATCAAAACCTTGTGATTGATAACAATGCGAGAGATTTTAAAGGCAATGCATCAATAATCGCTGCTGGAGTTGTCTTTTATTTATAAACTATCTGTAAAAAATTAAGGCTACAAATCAATGATTTGTAGCCTTAATTAATAATGTGATGTATAACAGTTATCCTAGTGTGGTAATTGCATAATCTATACGTCGCAATGTTTCTTCTTTACCAATGGTGGTAGCAATATCAAAAACATCAGGTCCTTGCATAGCGCCCACAAGTGATAATCTAAAAGGTTGCATTACTTTTCCAAAACCTAATTCCTTTGCTACAATCCACTCTTTAAGAGCTGTTTGTGCTTCAATAGTGGTAAAGTTTGATACTCCAGATAAGATAATTTTTACCTCTTCCATGATGGCTGCAGTATCTTCTTTCCAAGCTTTCTTCGCTGCCTTTTCATCAAACTCCGTTGGAGCAGTAAAGAAGTAACTTCCTAATGTCCATAAATCTTCTACAAATATGGCGCGTTCTTTAATAAGATCAACTACGTGTGTAGTGTATTCCTCTGTAACGGTAACCTTCTTATCCTTTAAGAATGTCATAAATTGATCTGCTATAAGTGCTACAGGAGATTCTTGCATATACTGCTGCTGGAACCATTTAGTCTTTTCTGGATCAAATTTTGCTCCAGCTTTATTAACACGTTTTAAGTCAAAAGCTGCTACAAGTTCTTCTAGACTAAAAATTTCTTGCTCCGTTCCAGGATTCCATCCTAGAAAGGCAAGCATGTTTACCATGGCTTCTGCAAAGTAACCGTCTTCTCTGTATCCAGATGAGATTTCTTTTGATTTTGGATCTTCCCATTGTAGCGGAAATACTGGAAATCCTAGTTTATCACCATCACGCTTACTTAATTTTCCTTTTCCTACAGGCTTAAGAATAAGTGGTAAGTGAGCAAATATTGGCGCATCCCATCCAAAGGCTCTGTATAATAACACGTGTAATGCTAGAGATGGTAACCACTCTTCACCACGTATCACATGAGTAATTTCCATTAAATGGTCATCTACTATGTTTGCTAGGTGATAGGTAGGCATTCCGTCAGATTTAAATAACACCTTATCATCTAGAATGTTAGTATCAATCTCCATAGCACCACGTATTTCATCACGTAGTTGTAATATTTCATCTTGTGGAGACTTAAAGCGGATTACATAGTTTTCACCAGCGGCAATACGTCTCTCTGTTTCCTCTTGTGATAGAATGAGAGAGTTATCTAGTTTAAGGCGATTGTGCCAGTTATAGATAAAGGTCTTGCCGTTTGCTTCATGATCTTTTCTGTGTGTATCAAGACTTTCGGCAGTATCAAATGCATAGTAAGCATTATTTGAGTCTACTAACGCTTTCGCGAAAGCGTGATATTTATCCTTACGTTCACTTTGTCTATAAGGTCCAAAACCACCGTCTTTTGTAGGCCCCTCATCATACGATATCCCGCACCAGTCTAGACTTTCACGTATATAATCTTCTGCACCAGGTACATAGCGATTTTGATCTGTATCTTCTATACGGAGGATAAAAGTACCTCCATGTTTTTTTGCAAATAAATAATTAAAAAGCGCCGTACGCACACCACCGATGTGCAATGGCCCAGTAGGTGAAGGTGCAAATCGCACCCGAACGTTTTGAGACATAGTCTTAGATTTTGTGCAAAGATACTTTTAAGCCTTTAAAAAGGCTTAACGATTACCGTTTAAAGTTTTTTATGAAGTTCACAGTGATATCTTTGTAAATGTTGACATCCTCTTAAAACATAATAAAATAGTACTTTAGAGGTTGCTATAAAGAGAATTAGGATAGATGACGAATAGATTTGAAAAAATAGAGAAGAAGCTAGAGGGATTTATTAGAAAATATTACACTAATGAATTGCTGCGCGGTGCAATATTGTTTTTTGCACTAGGCCTATTTTATTTCTTAATCACACTGCTCATTGAGTACTTTTTCTGGCTCAGTCCTGCGGGAAGAACGGTTCTTTTCTGGGCGTTTATAGTTGTAGAAATTGCCTTACTCATCAAGTTTATAGCAATACCACTAGCCAGATTATTTAAATTGTCAAAAGGTATCAACTATAAGGATGCCGCTAGTTTGATAGGAAATTATTTTCCAGAAGTAAGCGACAAGCTTATAAACACCTTGCAATTACATAGTGAAGTAACAGACTCAGAGTTAATGCTCGCAAGCATAGAGCAGAAGAGTGAAGAGCTTGAGCCTATCCCTTTTAGACTAGCTATAGATTTTACAAAAAATAAGAAGTACCTCAAATATGCTGCAATACCTGTAGTTATATTTCTCATTGCAAACTATGCGGGGAAGGAAAAGGTTTTCTCAACAAGCTATGAGCGTGTTGTAAATTACAACGAGGCGTATGAGCCACCAGCTCCATTTAGTTTTTATGTAGTCAATGAGAATTTACAGGCGATAGAAAATAAAGATTTTGAGTTGCGCGTGCGCACACTGGGAGATATAATTCCTGAGGAGGCGTCTGTGCGATTTAATGATGAGGTGTATTTTTTACAGCAAATTGCTCCGGGAGAGTATAGCTATATATTTGAACAGCCTACGGAGAATATCACATTTAATCTTAAAGGTAATAAAGTCGTTTCCCAGCCTTATACTATCGAGGTACTCAAGGTTCCTGTACTTATGGATTTTGATATGGAACTCAACTATCCTGCACATACTCGCAAGGGAAAAGAGACTGTAAAAAATACGGGTAATGCAATCATTCCAGAAGGAACTACCGTTTCTTGGAATATAAGTACGAGGCAGACGGAAGGTGTAGATCTTGTGCTTAAGGATACTATTATACCTTTCGCTTTAAGCGAAAATGTGACAACCTCAAAAGTTTTTAAAGCAGTAAAACGTATCTATAATAACACGAGTTATGAAGTAAGTACGAGTAATAGTCAACTAAAAAACTATGAAAATCTGGCTTATAACTTACAAGTCATAAAAGATCAGTATCCTCAAATATCCTTGGAAGCAAAAAAGGATACTGTAAACGAGCAGCAGAATTATTTCTACGGAAAAGTAAGCGACGATTACGGGCTTAAAAAATTACAAATTGTTTATTATCCTGCAGAGAGTGATAATAAACAGTATGAGGAAATCAGTATTTCAAAGGGTAATGTAGATCAGTTTATATATGCATTCCCTAATAATCTTGATTTACAAGAAGGAGTAAATTATGAGTATTATTTTGAGGTTTTTGATAATGATGCCATCCATCGTTTTAAAAGTACGAAGAGCACGATATATAGTTTTGTAAAACTGACAGATGATGAGCTTAAAAACAAACAGCTTGAGCAGCAACAAAAATCTATAGGTAATCTTGATAAGTCCTTACAGAAGATGAAGGATAGTGAGAAGGAATTACAAGAAATCTCACGAACTCAGAAGGAGAAAAAGCAACTGAGTTTTAATGATCAAAAGAAACTTGATAGTTTTCTGAAACGCCAGAAGCAGCAAGAGGAAATGATGAAAGATTTTTCTAAACAACTTAAGGAGAATCTAGATGAGTTTCAAAAAGAAGAAGAACTTACAGATGAGGATAAAGAAAAATTGAAGGAACGTCTAGAGCGTCAAGAAAAGAAAGCAAAGGAAAACGAAAAGCTCTTAAAAGAATTACAAGAGCTTCGAGAGAAAATGCCAAAAGAAGAACTCTCTGAAAAACTTGAGGAACTTGAAAAGCAAAATAAAAATAACAAGCGCAACCTAGAGCAAATGGTTGAGCTTACAAAGCGTTATTATGTTCAGAAAAAGACCGAGCAAATTGCTCGTGACTTAGAGGAACTCGCAAAAAAACAAGAAGACTTAAGTAAGAAGGAAGGAAAAGAAAATACTAAGGAAAAGCAAGATGAACTCAATGAAGAGTTCAAAAAACTTGAGGAAGCATTAAAAGATCTTGAGAAAGAAAACCAAGAACTTAAAAAACCTATGGACCTTCCTGGTGACGAAAAGAAACAAGAAGAAATTAAAGAAGAGCAGGAGGGAGCTAGCGAAGAATTAGAAAAACAAGAAGATCAAGAACAACAAGACGGAACACCTCAAGATAAATCGAGTGCTCAAGAAAAGCAAAAAAAGGCTGCAGAGAAGATGAAGCAAATGAGCAAGTATATGCAGTCTCAAATGCAAATGGATGGAGAAGAAAGTCTTGAAGAAGATACAGAGATGTTACGCCAGATACTAGATAATCTTCTTGTTTTTAGTTTTGAGGAAGAAGCTATCATGATGGAATTTCGTAAGATGGATGATAAGAATCCTAATTATGCACGTAAGTTAAGAAGGCAAAATGTACTCAAACAAAACTTCAAACATATAGATGATAGTTTATATGCCTTGTCATTACGTCAGCCAAAACTGGATGAGATTATCAATGAGACTTTAGTCGATATTGATTACAGCATGGATCAAGCACTTTCAAGACTTGCCGAAAATCAAATAATGCAAGGTGTAAGTAGCCAGCAATATGTTATAACTGGAACTAATAAACTAGCAGACTTCCTTAGTCAGACGTTAGATAATATGCAAAATGCAATGATGTCTGGTAGCGGCTCCGGTAAAGGAAAAGGTATGGGCATGGGTTCTGGCAGTGGAAGTGGGGAACAACTCCCCGATATCATACAGAGTCAAGAAGAGCTCAATAAGAAAATGGGTGAGGGTAAAAAACCTGGAGAAGGAAAAGAAGGTGAAGGTAAGGAAGGAGAGTCTGGTGAAGGTTCTGAAGTTAAAGAAGGACAAGGAAAAGGAGGCGGTGATCAACCTGGATCTGAAGGCGAGGGAGGAAAAGAAGGCGAAGGTGAAGGTGGTCAAGGTGGAGGAAAAGGCTCGAGTAATAGCGATTTAAAAGGTGATGGAAATGGAGAAAATGGAGATGGACAAAGCGACGAGTATGAGCAGGGACTTCTTTATGAAATTTATAAAGAGCAGTCTAAGTTAAGACAACAACTAGAAGATGCTATTAAAAGGGAAGGTCTTGGGGATAATGCAGAGAAGCTAGTTAAGGATATGAAGGATGTTGAGCAGCAATTATTAGACAAAGGTTTTAATAATGAAACGTTACAACGTATGACTAATCTTAAGCACGAACTACTTAAACTTAAAGAGGCAACGTTACAACAAGGGGAAGAGAATAAGCGTGAAGCAAATACCAACTTAAAAGAGTTTGCGAACCCTGTGAATAGTGCGCTTGAAAAAGCCAAAAAGTATTTTAATACGACAGAAATATTAAACAGAAATGCACTTCCGCTTAAGGAAGAATACAAGCGTAAAGTGCAAGATTACTTCCAGAAAAACAATGATTGAATTTAATAGTACAAATGATTTTGAATTATCAAATCCTGAAGAGTTACTTCAGTGGTTAACATCTGTGATAGAAGCCGAGCAAAAACAAATGGGGGAGATCAATTACATTTTTTGTGATGATGCCTACTTGCATAAACTCAATGTTGAATATTTGAATCATGATACTCTTACAGATGTAATCAGTTTTGACTACACGAGTGGAGATGTAATTAGTGGGGATGTATATATTTCTGTAGAGCGTGTTGAGGATAATGCTGCAGATTTTAAAACCTCTTTTAAAGACGAATTAAGCCGTGTTATGGTTCATGGACTACTGCACTATTGCGGTTATAAAGATAAGAGTGAGGATGAGGCTAAGGAGATGAGAGCAAAGGAAAATTTATATTTATCAGTTAGATAAGTAGTAATTTTCTTACAGCGCTCTATTTCAAGGTTTAACATCTGTCCCAGCGGGAAGTTGTGTTAGAGAGAATTAAAGGCTGTATCTTTGCACGCCTTTAAAAGAATGTATATCACGCTTTCGCGAAAGCGTAACTTCTCTTAGAGATATTAATATTTTAATGTTCCACGTGAAACAATGAGTCTATTTCAAGATACATACGATGTTATAGTAGTAGGTGCTGGCCATGCAGGTTGTGAGGCTGCCGCTGCTGCTGCAAATATGGGAAGTTCTACACTTCTTATAACTATGAACCTACAAACCATAGCCCAAATGAGTTGTAATCCTGCGATGGGAGGAATTGCAAAAGGGCAAATAGTAAGAGAGATTGATGCACTAGGAGGATATAGCGGTATCGTATCTGATAAGACAGCGATACAATTCAAGATGCTTAACAAATCTAAAGGTCCTGCCATGTGGTCGCCACGTGTGCAATCTGATAGAATGAGATTTGCAGAGGAGTGGAGAATGAAGCTTGAGGGAACTAAGAATCTTGATTTTTATCAAGAGATGGTGAGCGGTCTTATAGTAGAAAATGATAAAGTAGTTGGTGTAAAAACCTCTCTTGGAATTGAAGTAAGAGGAAGATCTGTAGTGCTAACTAATGGTACTTTTTTAAATGGATTAATTCACATAGGAGATAAACAATTTGGTGGAGGTAGAGCAGGTGAAAGAGCAGCTACTGGTATTACCGAACAACTAGCGGGATTTGGTTTTGAGTCTGGAAGAATGAAAACGGGAACACCGCCACGAGTAGATGGTAGATCGTTAGATTTCTCTAAGATGATTATTCAGCCAGGTGATGAAGTTCCAGAGAAGTTTAGTTATAGTAAAGAAACAAGTCCGCTTACACATCAGCGTCCTTGTCATATGAGTTATACTTCGCTAGAAGTGCATGATATTTTGAGAGAAGGTTTTGATCGCTCGCCTATGTTTAATGGTCGAATTAAATCTCTCGGGCCAAGATATTGTCCGTCTATTGAAGATAAGATTAACCGCTTTGCAGATAAGGATAGACATCAATTATTTATAGAACCAGAAGGGTGGAATACCTGCGAAATTTATGTAAACGGATTCTCTACATCCTTGCCAGAAGATGTCCAGTTTAAAGCATTAAAGTCTGTAGCTGGTTTTGAGAATGTAAAATTCTTCCGTCCGGGATATGCTATCGAGTATGATTATTTTCCGCCTACACAGTTAAAACATACGCTAGAAACTAAGCTTGTGAGCGGGCTATATTTTGCTGGACAAATTAATGGAACTACAGGATATGAAGAGGCAGCATCTCAAGGATTAATGGCTGGTATGAATGCACACCTTAAAGTGCATGAGAAAGATCCTTTCATGCTCAAAAGAGATGAAGCGTATATAGGGGTTCTTATAGATGATCTAATCACAAAAGGTACAGAAGAGCCGTATAGGATGTTTACTTCTCGTGCTGAGTATAGAACACTGTTGCGTCAAGATAATGCAGATGAGCGTCTCACGCCTATGTCAAATGCTGTAGGTTTAGCCTCTGAGGAACGTCTCATTACTATGGAAAAGAAACAGGCAGAATCTAATGATCTTGTTAAGTTTTTTGAAGACACAAGTATTCTTCCTGAAGAAGTAAATGATATACTAGAGGAGAGAGGATCTTCTCCTATGAGACAATCTGATAAAATGTTTAAAGTATTTTCTAGACCCCAAATCACGCTTGATGATATGAAAGGCTTTGAGAAAGTAGCTGCCTATATTGAGGAGAAAGATCTTGATCGTGATGTATTAGAACAAGCAGAAATTAAAGTTAAGTATGCAGGTTACATTGCAAAGGAAAAGGCAAATGCTGATAAGTTACAGCGATTGGAAAATATTAAAATCCCAGAAGGTTTTGATTATACAAAACTGAAGTCTCTGTCTTTTGAGGCTAGGGAAAAATTATCTAAAATTAGGCCAACTACAATTTCTCAAGCGTCTAGAGTGAGCGGAGTTTCTCCTTCAGACATAAGTGTAATGTTAGTTTATATGGGACGATAATTTTTAAATAGTATAAGTTCCACGTGAAACAAAGTTGATGAAAGAAGATTTTAAAGTAAAAGATCATTCGGTAAGTGGGGAGGAATTTACATTAAAGTATGATGAGAAATACCACATGTATTTCACAATTCCTAAGCCGGAAATTTCTAAACTTCCTTCATATTATGAGAGCGAAGATTATATATCTCATACAGATGGAAAACGATCTTTATTTGAAATCGCATATCAAACTATAAAAGGTATCACGCTTTCGCGAAAGCAAAAACTCTTAAAAATGTTTAATCCTGACCAAGGCTCTGTTTTAGATATAGGAGCTGGAACTGGAGATTTTTTGGAATTTCTATCTAAAAGAAAATGGAACGTAAAAGGAGTAGAGCCAAATGATAAAGCTAAAAAGCTGGCTCAACATAAAGGACTCGATATTTATAACACTATCGATGAAGTAGGAGGGGAGTTATACGATGTGATAACTATGTGGCATGTGCTAGAACATGTTTACGATTTACAAGAGCAAATAGCATGGTTGAAAAAGCAACTAGCAAAAAATGGAACTATATTTATTGCCGTTCCTAATTTTGAATCTTTTGATGCTAGTTATTATAAATCATATTGGGCAGCTTTTGATGTGCCAAGGCACTTATACCATTTTTCAGAAACTTCTATAAAAAGACTTTTTGCAGAACAAGATTTACAATTAGTAAAAACACTGCCTATGAAATTTGATTCCTATTATGTGAGTCTTCTTTCAGAAAAGTATAAAAGTGGTAAAATGAATTTCTTCACTGCATTTGTAACTGGATTCAAGTCAAATCGTAAAGCAAAGCGGTCTGGAGGTTATTCATCTCATATTTATGTCCTAAAACACGCTTAAATTGCAAATAAGCGCTTTTAAGGGCTTATGAGTACGAATGCCTTAAATGTATATGGCTAAATGCTGAAACCGCTTAAAAACAGTGTTTATAGGCTTCGTTTTTAATAAGATTTTATTATTAATTCTCTTTTTGGTCATTACTTTTTCTTATGATGGCTTATTCCAATCAATTTTGACCTTTTTTTATTTAATCTGGAATTGAGAATTTAGTTTTCAATGTTTCTGCTCAAAATGCATTTTATTGTAAAATGTTCCACGTGGAATATTTTAAATCAACAATGTCAATTTTTAAATCACACAATTACTATCCCCTGTAATGTGTTTATCAATCTTCCTGATTATTTCACTTCTCTTCAATTTTAATGCTTTCAGTATATCGTATTTATTAATTACAAATTACTTCCTTATTTTAAATTGTAGCGTTCTCAATTAATTCTCTAAGTGTAGGTTTCAAAAGATTCAAGTTTTAGTGAATAATCGCTCACTTTAAGTCTATTTATATTTATTTAAGAGTCAAAATGGAAATAGACATGATTTTAATTAAGTTTTAATGGATTCTACCTATTTTCGCATCAAATAATCAAAATAACACAATGAAAAAAATAGGAATGCTACTTGTTACGGCTATGATGGCTGTAGCTTGTCAAACAGAGAAAACAGGTTTTGTAGATACTGAAGAGTTACTTACAGAATATGCAGAGCTTAAAAGCGCAAAGGATCGTTTTACAAAGCAAAATGACGAAATCATGGGCGAATTAGAGCTTAAGATTAAGTCTTACCAAATCAAAGAAGACTTGTTTAGAAAAAACGGACCGTCTATGTCACGTAAAAAACAAGAAGAAACTTACAATGAACTAGGAGCAGAGGCACAACAATTACAACAAGAACGCCAGGCAAGAATAGGTCAACTACAAGTAGAAAGCCAGAAAGTAATAGACTCACTTATTACAAAAGTGAAGGATAAAGTAAAGGCTTACGGAAAGACAAATGGGTACTCTTATATCTATGGATCTAACGATGCTGGAAGTGTTCTTTATGGTAAAGATGAGTTAAATCTTACAGAAGAAATTCTTACAGAAATGAATGGAGAATATGCTCCAAAAGAAGACTAGATTCAAGTCCTTAAAATAGCTTTAAAAGCGATGAGAAATCATCGCTTTTTTTATGTCTAATTTTGATGGATTATCTGATCAATAAATGACTAGATCGCGCCGTAAAATCTACGTAGTTTTCATCAAGATAATCAAGCTTATTTAATAAGATTTCACTAACCAAATGGTACTGCTTAGCGGGGTAGAAATCGCACCGGCAGATTATAGAGCCTTTAAATGTTCTCGTTTAGTGAAAGATCTGAGATCATCTGAGTATATAGATAGCGTACACTATCGATTGTTTATCTAAAAATTTATTTAGACAAAACTAAATATAGACATAACTATTTGATATAATCAACTCTTACGATGTAGAAATCGAGTTAATTTTATAGAAAGGTCTGTCATGATAATCTTAGCATTTCCATTGCGTTCTATGTGATACGAAGCCTCTTGAATGGCTTCTACAATAGGAAATATATTATTATTATGAACAAATGGGGCAAATTTTGAAAGATCAAAACCGGTCTCTGGTTCCATAAAAACAAGATCATTTGCCTTGTAATTTTTAAGCAAAGCTTGGCGGAAAAATTGAACACAGTATGCAAGAAAATTTTTCTGGGTTTCACGGCCAGATTTTGCTATGATTTCGCTCCACTCCATGAGTCCTAAAACGGCTTCTTTTTTACCCTTTGCTTGGAAGGCTGTACGCACCCAAGTAACAAACCATTTTTCAAACTGAATATCATCACCATCGTGATGCAATAAATGCATCGCTTGCTGATAATCTCCTTGTGCTTGATGAGCTATTTTATGAGCTTCAGCATCTGGAGTTTTATGATGAGTAATTAAAGCATCGGCAATTTGTGGTTCGCTTAATCTTGGGAAATGTAATACTTGGCATCTTGACTTTATCGTGTCTATAATGCTATCCTCATTTTCAGAAATGAGAATAAATAAAGTTTTTGCTGGTGGCTCCTCTAGTAGTTTGAGAAGTTTATTTGATCCAGCAGTATTCATTTTATCAACTGCCCAAATGATCATTACTTTATAACCACCTTCATATGACTTTAAAGCGAGAGCTTTATTAATTTCAGAAGCTTCATCTACACCTATCTGTCCTTGTTTTTTTTCAATACCAAGATGCTGGTGCCATTCAAAGAGATCTCCATATGGGTTTTCTGTAATAAACGAGCGCCACTCTCTCATAAAATTATTAGAGACAGGATGGCTTTTTACTTCGGGAGTAGTTGCTACAGGAAAAGCAAAGTGCAAATCCGGATGCGATAAGTGTTCAAACTTTAAATTACAAGCTTGAGATCCTCCCTCATTTTCGCCTTGAGCGTTATTACATAAAATATATTGTGCATAAGCAATAGCCATGGGTAAAACCCCTGTGCCAGATAAACCTATAAAAAGTTGAGCATGAGCAATACGCCCTGCATCAACACTTGTTGTGAGATGATTTTTAATAAAATCTTGCCCGATAACGTTTGAAAACAGCATAGCTTCAAATATAAAGGAATCACTGCATTTTTTATCCTCTGTATCTATTATATTTGTTAGCAAAACCAATGAAAATGATCACAGTAGACGACTTTAATTTTGAGAATAAGAAAGCATTAATTCGCGTAGATTTTAATGTTCCCCTTGATGAGAATGGTAATGTTACTGATACTACAAGAATTGAGGCTGCAAAACCTACAATCTTGAAAGTATTAGAAGATGGAGGATCTGCTATCCTTATGTCTCATTTAGGTCGACCTAAAAACAAAGAAGAGGAGTTTTCTCTCTCTCAGATTTGTAAAACAGTTTCTGAAGTCATTGGTGTAGAAGTAAACTTTGTGGAGGATTGTGTAGGTGCAAAAGCCACAGAGGCTGCATCTAACCTTGAAATGGGTAAAATATTACTACTAGAAAACCTTCGTTATTACAGCGAAGAAACAGCTGGTGATGTAGACTTTGCAAAGCAATTAAGTGAGCTAGGAGATATTTATGTAAATGATGCCTTTGGTACCGCACACCGTGCGCATGCTTCTACTACTATCATTGCTCAATTCTTTCCTGAAGCAAAATGCTATGGTTATTTACTAGCAAAAGAAATAGAGAGTCTTGATCGCGTGCTTAATAACAGTGAGAAGCCAGTACTAGCTATTCTTGGTGGGTCTAAAGTATCTTCAAAAATTACAGTTATTGAGAATATCCTAGATAAAGTAGATGAGATGATTATAGGCGGAGGTATGGCTTTTACCTTCATTAAAGCGCAAGGAGGTACCATAGGAGACTCTATTTGTGAAGATGATAAAATGGAGCTTGCGCTTGACATTCTTAAACAAGCCAAAGAAAAAGGAGTACAAATTCACATACCAGTAGATGTTATTGCTGCAGATGATTTCTCAAACGATGCAAATACAAAGGTGTGCGATATCATGCATATAGAAGATGGATGGCAAGGCCTTGACGCTGGACCAAAATCTCGCGAACTTTTTGACGAAGTAGCAAAGCGTGCAAAAACTATTTTATGGAATGGACCATTAGGAGTTTTTGAGATGGAAACATTTGCAGGAGGAACTATTGCACTAGGGCATAGTATTGCTGCAGCTACAAAGGACGGTGCGTTCTCACTTGTAGGAGGTGGAGATAGTGTTGCGGCTGTAAAGCAATTTGGTTTTGATACAAAAGTAAGCTACGTCTCTACTGGAGGTGGTGCAATGCTTGAGATGCTGGAAGGTAAAACATTACCAGGTATAGCTGCTATACAAGAATAATTAATAAAACATCAATTGATAAGACCACCTCTTGAGGTGGTCTTATTATTTATATACCTAACAGAAGTTGTGCTGGCTAGAAGTTATATTTCCTCTCTTTAAAACCATACGATTTTCCCGTATCTTTCGTTCCTTGACTATGACTCAAATGCAACATAATTTTAAAATATCCCTAGTAGCTTCTATACTCTTGTTTTCCGCTTTCGCGAAAGCGCAAGACACCCTCTCATATGAGGCTTATAAACAGAAAGCTCCGGTTATCAAAGAAGATAAAAAACCGGCACTCCAAAGAGATACTATCAAAGTAGTAGATACTGTCATTACCAATACAATCTCTCAAGATTTACCTCAAGTATTACTAGATACACAAGTAAGAGATTCTATAACGTTCAACTTACCAGATAACCCTCAGGCAGCACTTATAGATATGCGCTGGCGTAAGGAACTGGCAAGAATGGATCTATTTGATTCTATAAATAATATACGTGAAAGCCACACGTACCAGCCTGAAGTAAACCTAGAACTTCCTACAGATACGCTTAAAAAACGCCTTGCCGAAATAAATGCGCGTACTCCATTTAACGTGGAGTATAACCCTTCGCTAGAAAGCGTTATTAATCGCTACTTAAAGCGTCACAAACCAGCTATGGAGAAGCTTATGGCCGTGAGCCAGTTTTACTTCCCTATGTTTGAGGAGCGTCTCGATAAGTATGACATCCCTCTAGAGATGAAATATCTCGCCATTGTAGAGAGTGCACTGCGTCCAAGAGCAAAATCTAGAGTAGGAGCAACAGGTTTATGGCAGTTTATGTTTGCAACGGGTAAAATGTTTAACCTTGAGGTAAACAGCTATGTAGATGATCGCATGGATCCTATTGCAGCAACAGAGGCTGCTTGTGCTTATTTATCACAACTTTATGACATTCATGGAGATTGGGATCTGGCACTGGCTTCTTATAACTCTGGTCCCGGAAATGTGTCTAAAGCAATAAGACGTTCTGGAGGTGCTACAAATTACTGGAATATTAGAAAGAATTTACCGAGAGAAACCGCTGGTTATGTACCTGCGTTTCTAGCCACCATGTATCTTTTTGAATATGCAGATGAGCATGGATACACACCAGAAAGAGCACCTATAAACTACTTTGCAACAGATACCATTCACATAAAACAAAGCATTGCGCTAGATCAGGTTTCTAGTATCGTGGGAATTCCTTTGGAGATTGTTCAATTCCTAAATCCTCAGTATAAATTGGATATTATTCCAGTGGTAAAGGACAAGAAATATTACGTGCGACTTCCTATCGAGAGTGTGGGTAAATTTGTACAAAATGAACAGGCTATTTACGCTTTCGCGAAAGCTGAACTTGACAAACGTGAAAAACCATTACCAGAAGTACTTACAGCAAGCTCTCAGGTTAGATACCGAGTGCGTAGCGGTGATTATCTAGGAAAGATAGCAAGCAAATACGGAGTAGGTGTAAGCCAAATCAAGAAGTGGAATAACCTACGATCAAATGCACTTAAAATAGGGCAGCGATTAACTATTTACCCAAGAAAACCTGTTACCAATAGCAGTACAAGTAGTAGCTCAAAAACTGTTTCATTAAAGGGAAAGAAAACGTATACTGTTCAAAATGGTGACTCACTCTGGAAAATTGCAAATAAGTTTCCTGGAGTAAGCATTGATAATATTAAAGTTTGGAATGATATTAGTAGTAGTAAACTGAAGCCTGGAATGAAACTACGTGTTTCTAAATAAATCAATTATGAAAAAGTTACTTCTTTCATTAAGCTTATGCTTTACAGCAGTACTTGCTGCACAAGAAGTAACTCTCAAACCGTATGATGCTGCGGCTTATACTGTAGTAAATAGTGAAGGAAATGAAAAAGGTATTATAAAAAATCCTGTTTACACGTATTTGATAGATAATTATAAAGCCATTTCAGACAAGGAAATTCTTCCACCTAATGGTGGCGGAGATTGTGGATTTACACAAACTTTTGAAAATGGAATCGTTTACACAAAACGCAATTGTGGCGACGCAGCACTTGCAACTGGAGAAGTACTAACGATATCAAACCCTAATAGAGAATCTGTGCTGTTGTGGGTAGAGTCGGTTAATAAGATTTTTGGTGATTATGGTCAGAATCATTGGAACTTTGACCTTACAGAATACAGACCTACCGACAATATACTAGGAGGTTTTTTTACAATTAAGAGAGATATAGATTACACCACGGTCCTTGTGATGTCTGGATGTTAATCATTAATAATAGCAATATGATAAAAAGAATATTTTTAAGTATAGTAACAGCATCCTTACTTTTTTCTTGTGGGGATAATGACGGTAAACGCATTTTAAGCCAGTCTGTAGGTAATATTAACAACGTTAAGGTGATTGTGACTAAAGCACAATGGCAAGGAGCTATAGGAGACGCGCTACGCGACGTGCTGGCAGATCCGGTGTATGGATTACCACGTGAGGAGCCTAAGTTTTCTATAGATCAGATTCCGCCAGAGGCTTTCAGTGATTTTTTACTTAAGAATAGAATTTATTTGCAAATAAAACCAGCAGATAGTGCTTCTTTAACTATTGTAAAAGATAAGTACGCACGCCCACAAACAGGAGTAATTGTTACTGGAAGTAGCCATACACAAATTGCAAATCTTATTATTGATAATGAGGAACGTATTGTAACTGCTTTTAAAGAACAAGAACTTGTTGCAAACCAAAGTCGAATTAAAAAGGCACTAAAGAAAACAGATTCTTTACAAAAGGTATTTGGAGTAAGACTTAACTTTCCTAATGCTTATCGATATGCAGAACAGAAAGCAGATTTCTTCTGGATGCGTAAAGAGCTTAAGCGCAGCGGTAACATGAATATCACAGTGTACGAGGTGCCGCTAGAAGCAATTGATAAGGATACCTTAACAATCAAGAACATTATACGCATGCGTGATTCTATAGGAGGAAAGAAAATACCAGTAGATGACGGTCGCTTTATTACAGAACGTGCTTTCTCACCATACTTACAAGAAACAGAGATAGATGGAAAACTAGCTTATGAGACTAAAGGAACATGGGAAGTAGACGGTCGTTATATGGCTGGGCCTTTCGTAAACTATGCCGTAAGAGATGAAAAAAATGGAAGATACTTGATATTAGAAGGTTTTATATTCTCCCCTTCACAAGACCAGCGTGATAATATGTTTGAGCTTGAGAGTATCTTGAAGAGTGCTAGGTTGAGGTAAAAACGTTATCTTTATTATGTTGTTAAACAGTATATTATGGGAGTACTAGAGTTACGAGAAGAAGTTTTAAAAAAAGTGCAAGATGCAGATGAGCGTTTACTTGCAATGATAAATGCGCTAGCAATAAGCTATCAAGAATCTGAAGTAATTGCTTATACCGTGGAGGGAGAACCTTTGAGTAGAGAACAATACAAACAAGAGCTACAGGAGGCAAAATCAGAATATAAACGAGGAGAGTATACAGCTGTTGATGATTTTAAGAAAGAAATAAAGGATTGGTAATTGATGCTTAATACTGTCTGGACCAATACAGCAAAAAGAGATTTAAAGCAAATTTACAATTACATAAAGAATGTAAAGAAATCACCACAAGGCGCTCTAAATGTGGTTAATGATATTATCGAGGCAAGCGAAACTATTATTTACTTTGAGCAATATCAAAAGGATGAAATTAATAATACCTTTAGAAGGATTATAATAAGACATTATAAAATAGTGTATGATAGAGAAGGTGATGACATTGTTATTTTAAGAGTCTTTAGTACATATCAAAACCCTAGTAGATTGATAAATGACTTTTAGAAATTATGCTTTCGCGAAAGGTGATACACATAAAAAAACCGCATAACTTAAAGAGCTATGCGGTTTTTCTATATAAGAAAGAGGGAGTATTACTTCTTCTCTTCTATCATATCGTCTTCTTCGTCCTTAGACGCTTTCTTAAATTCTTTGATACCGCCACCTAAGCCGCGCATCATTTCAGGGATTTTCTTACCTCCAAAAAGTAATAAAACAACTAATACAATAAGTCCTATTTGCCAAGGGCCTACCATTCCTAAAAATATTGCTAAAAAATTCATCTTCATCTGTTTTAGAAAAACAAAGATAGTAAGAAAACAGACATACGAGCGTTAAAGTGATAAAAAGGACTTAATTGACGTTGAGTGGTTATCGCAATCCAATTTTCGCGAAAGCGTAAAGACATCAATTATCTCATATCTAAAAAGTATATTTGTATCTCAAATGGCAGAAAAAAAAGAGAAGAAAAAAAAGATTGCAAAAAAGCTACTGCACAAGTATCGCTTAGTTATTCTCAATGAAGATACTTTTGAGGAGCGTATTTCTTTTAAACTCACACGACTCAATGTGTTTATTCTAGTAGGTATATCTGCTATTATTCTTATTGCACTTACCACTTTACTTATCGCATTTACACCATTAAGGGAATATATTCCTGGTTACTCAAGCACAAAACTCAAGCGCAATGCGACGCTACTCGTTGCAAAAACAGATTCTATAGAAAATGCAATTAGAGTAAATGAGCAATACTACTCTTCTATACGTAGAGTATTGAGTGGTGATGTAGAAGAGCTAGAATTTGATAGAGATTCTATACGCGATGCCGTATTTAATGATGAAGAAATATATGTGCTTCCTAGTAGAGAAGATAGCTTACTAAGGCAAACAGTAGAGCAGGAAGACAAGTACAATGTGTTTGATAAAGCTATTGAGGATACAGATTTCTCACTGTTTCCTCCAGTAAAAGGAACCATATCATCTGCATATAATGCTAGTCAAAAACACTTTGCAGTAGATATTGTAACGGTAAAAGATGCTCCTGTAAAAGCAGCAGCAGATGGAACTGTGATTTTTGCCGAGTGGACTGCAGAGACAGGTCATGTACTTATCATCAATCATGGTAAGAACCTTATTACCGTATATAAACACAATGCTTCTCTCAATAAGTCACAAGGAGCCTTGGTTCAAGCAGGAGAAGTTATTGCCACGGTGGGCAACACAGGTGAGTATAGTACTGGACCGCACTTACATTTTGAGTTGTGGAGTAATGGGTACCCTATAAATCCGACTAATTTTATAGATTTTAACTAATGTCAATAAAGTCTTTTGGAGCAAAAATTTTTGCGTCGTACATACAGCGAAGTATAAAAAAATGGGCAGACAACCCTATTGAGACTCAGCACAAGGTTTTTGAGAGTCTTATAGATGCTGCTCAGTATACGACCTTTGGTAATGATCACCGTTTTGATACTATAAAATCACATGCAGATTTTGTAAAGCAAGTTCCCATAAGAGATTATGAAGACTTGCGATATTATGTGGATAAAATGGTTGCTGGAAAACCAGATATTCTCTGGCCAGGTAAACCTCTTTATTTTGCAAAAACTTCTGGAACAACCTCTGGGGTAAAGTACATTCCGCTTACAAAAGACAGCATGGAAACGCACCCTAACAGTGCGCGTAACGCAATTCTTTCTTACATCGCAGAGACAGGAAATACAGACTTTGTAGATGGTAAGATGATTTTTTTACAAGGAAGCCCAGAGATGACCGAAAAGAATGGCATCAAACTAGGCCGCCTTTCTGGTATTGTTGCACACTATGTGCCTAATTATTTACAGAAGAATAGGCTTCCTAGTCTTGAGACTAATTGTATAGAAGACTGGGAACAAAAGGTAGATGCGATTGTAGCCGAAACAATAGACCAAGATATGACACTCATAGGAGGGATTCCTCCGTGGGTACAGATGTATTATGAGCGTCTTATCCAGAAGAGCGGTAAAACCGTGGGAGAGCTCTTTAAAAACTATCAGTTATTTGTGTACGGAGGTGTAAACTACGAGCCTTACCGTCGCAAGTTAGAAGATCTTATAGGTAGAAGCGTAGATAGTATTGAGTTATATCCAGCCAGTGAAGGGTTTTTTGCCTTTCAAGACACACAGACAGAGAAAGGAATGCTGTTGCAACTAGACAACGGTATCTTTTATGAGTTTGTAAAAGCAGAAGAGTTTTTTAATGAAAACCCAACAAGGATAACGCTTAAGGATGTAGCGCTTGATGTAAATTACGTGATGATTATCTCTACCACAGCAGGACTATGGGCTTATAACATAGGAGATACCGTGATGTTTACGAGTCTCAAGCCGTATCGTATTATGGTTTCTGGGAGAATCAAGCACTTTATTTCGGCTTTTGGAGAGCATGTGATAGGTAAGGAAGTAGAGCAGGCCATGCTTGAAGCCTCTGCAGGAACAGATATTAAAGTGACCGAGTTTACCGTAGCTCCGCAGGTGGCGCCACAAGATGGGTTACCTTATCATGAATGGTTTATAGAATTTGAAAATGAGGGGAGTGGTGATTTACACGCTTTCGCGAAAGCGTTAGATTCCTCACTACAAGCTCAAAACTCATACTACCTAGACCTAATCACAGGAAAGGTACTCCAGCCATTAAAAATCACCAAGGTGGTAAAAGATGGTTTTAATAATTACATGAAATCACAAGGAAAGTTAGGTGGTCAAAATAAAATTCCACGTCTTTCAAACGATCGAAAGATTGCCGATCTATTGCAATCAAAATAGTATTTAATAGGTAAGCTGGCGATGAAATTACCATGGTCAAGTTCTATTAAGTACCTTTATCCCCAATTATGAGCACAAACAAAACACAGGGCCGTACAAGAGCCCAAGAGAGCAGCAGCGCTATAGAACGCATGTATATTACAATGCGTCACCTTTTTAACAGAGGATTTTATAAACCTATGGGTGTCTCTGGAGAGACACTTAGAGAGTCATTACTTATATTAAGACCAGAAATCTACGGTACCATTGCCGAAGAAAAAGTAGAACTAGATGGTCTTCTTTACGTTATTGATAGACTTCCAGAAGGAATAGAGCAATGTAGATTCATTAACTTAACAAGTGATGAAGGCTACAAAAACAGCCACTTTGAACCTATTATTCCAGCAAAACGTCGTCGTAATTGCTACCGTATAGATGAGGAGCAAATGAATATCGAGATCACGCGTGGTCGTTCTGAAATTTATGATATTCTTACACACGTGACCTTCCTATTTATTGAGTCTCATAAGATTATGAAACGTGTCCTCATAAATGATGAAGGCGCTGTAATACGTGATTGGGAAAAGCTAGAAAAAGCAGTTTTAAACAATGAAGAGCTAGATCAAAATAGCTGGGAGATTGCAACTACGCATACCGCAAATATCTTAGGACGCACTTTTGCAGAAGTACGAGCAATTGCACCTCTTTTTAATACGCGCACTAATAACAAGCGCTTCTTTGAGCTTATTTACTGGTTAGGTAAACTTGCGATAGCAGAAGTACTTAAAGAGGAGAAGCGCACAGTTACCTTTAGTCCTGTTTTAAGAGAACGATTAGGTCATCACATACACGGTGAGATCTGGGCAAATGATATTAAAGCGACTTTGAAGAAAAACAATCTTTTAGGTAGACCTCTTCATATTATTAGTGCAAACATGCACTCTGTAATGAATACGCTGTATGCGCCACTTGCACTTAAGTCTGAACTTAAGAAAAAGTCTAAACTAGAGGTGTATGAAATGCTTAGTAATAGTGGTAACGCAGCTCTACGTGCTAAAGTAGAGAAAGTCGCATTACAAAACGGAATGATATACCTGCCAGATGATAGTGGTACTAATATCAATGTGCAAATTTTTGACATGTGTAAGCTACCAGTAGCTGAAAATGACTTCTGTAGCAACGATGTAAAAAAGGAACAACAGCCCGTTATTATAGTAATGGACTACGCCTTTGGAGAGCAAGCTTATGAAACTATGGAAGAGCTTCTTAAGCCTTATGAAGAAGGAGAGGAGAAAACATACTTAGATGTAGATTCTGTGTCTATCATGGGTAAAGCAGGTATTCTAGAAGGTGGAAAGGGGGATCTTATGATTCCAAGTGCACACCTTTTTGAAGGAACAGCAGATAATTATCCTTTTGAGAACGAACTTACTAAAGAGGATTTTGAAGGACATGGATTAGAAGTTTTTGAAGGTGCTATGGTTTCTGTATTAGGAACCTCGTTACAAAATAGAGATATCCTTAAATTCTTCCATGACAGTACGTGGAGTGTGATAGGTCTAGAAATGGAAGGAGCACACTATCAAAAAGCAATACAAGCTGCCGCAAAACTTCGTAAGAGCATTCAAGAAGATGTAAAAGTGAGATATGCATACTATGCTAGTGATAACCCTTTAGAAACAGGAAGCACACTAGCATCTGGCGGACTAGGAACTACAGGAGTGAAGCCTACATACCTAATCACTGAAAAGATATTGCACCAACTATTTACTACTAATAAGTAGGAATATATTACAACTAACATTCAATTTTAAGTAAGCACATGAGCGATCACTACAATCAGTCTGGAAATCAGCAAGAAATGGACCTCTCAGACATCTTTTCTTTGATAGGTAGATTATTCAAAAATGTGGTTTATTCATTTTTTAGAATTATTGATTTTATAATTAAAATGTGGTGGGTGTTTTTATTACTCATCGTTGCTGGAATAGCTTTAGGGTTCGTTTTGAAGGAGAAACCATCGTATGAGTCAAATCTGTTGCTTAAAACTAATTTTACGAGCCAGGCTTACGTCTATACGGCAATAGAGCAGTTTAATAATAACCTTGAAGAAGATGATCAAGATTTTATAACATCTCTAGGTAAATCCTCAGAAAGCTATAGCATTAAACAGGTGAGCG
Source organism: Dokdonia sp. Asnod1-B02 (assembly GCF_045063955.1). Taxonomy (NCBI): domain Bacteria; kingdom Pseudomonadati; phylum Bacteroidota; class Flavobacteriia; order Flavobacteriales; family Flavobacteriaceae; genus Dokdonia; species Dokdonia sp. Asnod1-B02. Next base: position 429,890 of record NZ_JBEFNW010000002.1, read on the forward strand.
TAGAGCCCGTAGTTGAGGTCATAGACTTAGTTAATTATATAGGTGAAAATGACGGTGCGCTTGGAGAAATGACTAGAGAGTTTAAGCTTAAAGATGATCGTGAGTTGTTTGCAACAGATAGATTTTTATCTAAGTTTAAGTTTCACAAACTCAAAATAGTATTTGACAGTGATAAGAGTTTAGGAGATGTTGAGTCTTTCTTATCTTTTATTAATGATAGCCCTTATGCTAAAGAACTTAAAAAGGAAGGTCTTAAAAATCATAAAATCTATCTTGAAAGTGAAGAACAATCTATTGCTCAGATAAATGAGCTTATTAATTCCTTTAGTAAGGATACTGGTACATCAGAACAAAAAGACAGAGAAGGGTTTTATTTTAATAATCAAAATGAGAACCTAGCATCATTATTTCATACTAAATCAAATCTAGTAGGAAATTTAGAAGTTGAAAAAAACGATTACGTGAGTTATACTGATGTGGCAGTAATCGTAAGTGACATTCAAGTGTCAAAGAAGTCATCTATAACAGATAATTTGATTGTTATTTTCCCATTAGGCTTAGTGATTATATTTCTAATACTCTCAGGGATTGTAAGTGTATACAAATCATACAAGCGTGAAACGGTGGTCCTAAAAGGATAGTTTCTCCCACATATTAATAATTATTTATGAGTAATAAAGTAGCATTAATTACCGGTGTGACTGGTCAAGATGGAGCGTACTTAAGTGAGTTTTTACTTAAGAAGGGCTATGAGGTACACGGTATTAAACGTAGATCGTCTTTATTTAATACAGATAGAATAGATCATCTTTATGAAGATCCACATATTGATAATCAGCGATTTTTTCTTCATTATGGAGACCTTACGGATAGCACAAATCTGTTTAGAATCATACAAGAAGTACAGCCAGATGAGATTTATAATCTCGGCGCAATGAGCCATGTACAGGTATCCTTTGAGATGCCAGAGTATACAGCAAATGTAGATGGACTAGGTGCCCTAAGACTATTAGAAGCAGTGAGAGCTTTAGGTCTTGAAAAAAAGACGCGTATTTATCAAGCAAGTACATCAGAATTATATGGGAAGGTACAAGAAGTACCACAGTCTGAGACAACACCTTTCTATCCAAGAAGTCCTTATGCAGTAGCAAAGTTATATGCATACTGGTCTACCGTAAACCATCGTGAAGCTTACAATATGTTTGCGTGTAACGGTATTTTATTTAATCACGAGTCTCCAGTAAGAGGAGAAACTTTTGTGACTAGAAAGATTACTAGAGCTACATCAAAAATTGCTTTAGGCTTACAAGATAAAATGTATCTAGGAAACCTAGATGCAAAGCGTGACTGGGGTCATGCTAAGGATTATGTGAGAATGATGTGGATGATCTTGCAGGCAGATGAGCCAGAAGACTGGGTAATCGCCACGGGAGAGACTACGACGGTACGTGACTTTATTAAAATGTCATTTGCTCATATAGGTGTTACGTTGTCATTTGAAGGTGAAGGAATAGACGAAAAAGGAATTGTTACTGCATCAGAAAATGCAGATTACCCTGTAAAAATAGGGCAGGTAGTTGTTGAGGTGGATCCTAAGTACTTTAGACCTACAGAGGTAGAATTACTTATAGGCGATGCTTCAAAGGCTTACAACAAGCTTGGCTGGAAGCCAGAATATCAACTACAAGGACTTGTAGATGATATGATGCAAAGTGACCTAAGGCTGATGAAGAAAGACAGCTATCTCAAAGAAGGCGGATATAAAACGATGAATTATTTTGAGTAACACACCAATACCTAAAAACGCTAGAATATTTGTTGCTGGACATCGCGGTCTCGTAGGGAGCGCCATTGTAAATACACTTGAAGCAAAAGGTTATACGAATATAATAACACGTACTCATAAGGAACTTGACTTAACAAACACAGTCGCAACACAAGAGTTTTTTGAAAAAGAAAAGCCGGAATATGTTTTCCTAGCAGCTGCCAAAGTGGGAGGGATAATTGCAAATAATACATACCGAGCAGATTTTCTGTACGTGAATCTCATGATTCAAAATAATGTGATTCATCAGAGTTATGTACACGGAGTTAAGAAGTTATTGTTTTTAGGAAGTACCTGTATTTACCCTAAAAATGCACCGCAACCTATGTTAGAAGAGGCGCTACTTACGGGCGCTTTAGAATACACAAATGAGCCGTATGCTATTGCAAAAATAGCAGGTATTAAACTCTGCGAGAGTTATAATCTGCAATACGGAACAGATTTCATTTCGGTGATGCCTACTAATCTATATGGATTTAATGACAACTTCGACTTAGAGAAATCTCACGTGCTACCAGCATTGATTAGAAAAATTCACCTTGCAAAACTACTGTCTGAAGGAAGGAATGATGAGGTTTGTAAGGATCTTGATGTTTCCGCTTTCGCGAAAGCGCAGCCTATACTAGAAAAATTTGGTGTAACAGCCGAAAGTGTTGAGATATGGGGAACAGGAACACCCAGAAGAGAATTTTTATGGAGTCAAGATATGGCAGATGCTTGTGTACATATCTTAGAAAACACAAGTTTTGACGATGTAAAAGGAAGCACCACCGAGGTAAGGAATACACACATCAACATAGGCACAGGAGAGGATATCTCTATAAAAGAGTTAGCTACCCTCATCAAAGAAACGATAGGTTTTACAGGAGCGTTAATTTTTGATAGCTCAAAACCAGATGGAACCCCGCGCAAACTTACAGACGTTACAAAACTTAATAGTTTAGGATGGGAACATACGGTAGCGCTGGAGGATGGAGTTAATAGATTATATAATTGGTATCTAGATACCAAGAACGGATAAAAATGTCATTTTACAACACACTTAAATTTATTGTCTCACACCCTCTTAATAAGAAAAATCCAGTGGGGGGTCTTTTACGTTTTGGCAAATGGCAGTTGAAGAGTAGGTTTCTTAATAGGCCTATTATTTGCAATTTTGCTACTAAAAGTAAGTTATTAGTCTCTAAGGGGATGACTGGAGCAACCCAGAACATATACTGTGGCCTTCAAGAATTTAATGACATGGCTTTTCTACTTCATTTTTTGCGAGATACGGATCAATTTATTGATATAGGAGCAAATGTGGGGAGTTATAGTATACTTGCTTCTTCTGAGATAGGCGCTATTACTTATGCTGTAGAACCAGTCCCTAAGACCTTTGAAAGTTTGCAAAAAAATATAAGGCTGAATAATAGTCAAGATATAACGAATTCTTTTAATATGGGTGTGGGCAGTACTAAAGGGGAGATTTTATTTACTGCCGGATTAGACACAATGAATCATGTAGCTGTAGAAGGAGAAAAAAATACAATAGAGGTCCTTGTAGACACTTTTGATAATTTGTTTGAATTAAATAAAACAACACTTGTTAAGATAGATACAGAAGGATTTGAATCTGCCGTTTTAGAAGGAATGGAGAAATCAATCTCAAATAAGGAATTACAAGCTATAATCATTGAGTTAAATGGACTTTCTAAAAGATATGGGGATGATGATAGTAAAATTCACAATAAGCTTATAGAAAGTGGTTTTAAGCCGTATGATTATGACCCTTTTACACGTACTTTAGATTTACGCACATCATATGGAAAATATAACACATTGTATTTACGTGATTTTGAATTTATTTTAAATAGAGTTCAAACGGCACCATTATTTGAGATTCATAATACTGAATTTTAAATGTAACAATCACATTAGAGTTTGAAAAACCTTCAAGAAATTAAGACATTAATGAATTCCTCTTTTGGGAAAAGAATTTCTATAAACTATATCTCGCTTTTACTTATTCAGGTTACAAACTTAGTATTACCAATAGTCACTTTTCCTTATCTAATCTCAGTATTGGGTCTAGAAAAATTTGGACTTATTATGTTTGCACAAGCCGTATGTTCTGTACTATACATTTTTGTAGATTATGGATTTAGTCTTAGTGCAACAAGGCGTATAACTCTACAGAGAACTAATAAGGAAGAAATGGCAATCGTCTTTTCAACCGTTCTTCTTATAAAAATTGCTATTGCTACAAGTGTATTTATTTTATATTCTCTTGCTGTTTTTATTGTGCCTAAATTTCAAGTTGAAAAAGAAGTTTTTCTATTAAGTTACCTTATGGTAGTTGGACAGGCATGCTTTGTAGATTGGTTTTTTCAAGGAATAGAGAAGATGAAAGTAATGGCACTCTTAAGCCTTCTAGCAAAAGGAGTATTTACACTTCTTATATTTGTATTTATAAGAGACGTTTCGCATTATGTTCAAGTTCCGTTTTTTATGGGAATAGGGTATATCCTAGCAGGAATTCTAAGTGTTATTTTAGCTTTAAAATATGTTTCCATTGTTAGACCTAGTTTAACACTAGCAAAAGAATTATTGATGGAAAGCTTTAGCTTATTTATATCTAACCTTGCTGCTAGATTGATTAATACAATTCCAATTTTAATATTAGGCTTCTTTGTTAATGACTTTACAGTAGCAATTTACACAAGTATGGAAAAGCTTATAACAACTTCAAAAGGAGTTTTTGTTTCTCTATACCAAGCATTATTTCCATGGTTAGTTACTCAAACACGTTTAAAACAAAGGGCATACGTAAAGAAAATGATACCTATAGTGGGTTTGCTTGCAATTATTATCACGCTACCATTTTTAATATGCGGAGGGTGGTTGTTAAATATATTGTATGATAATGTAGCTATAAATGAAAACAGTTATCTTTTCTACATACTTGCACTTAATATTATTTTCACTAGTTATTTTATGCTTTTTATCGCCCATTATTTTCCTGCTGTTGGAGATTTCATGTCCCGATTGAAGACATTAGCTTTTTCAGCACTTTGTGGGATAATATTAGGCCTAATTTTTATTAGTCAGCTTGAGATACTTGGAGCAGTTATCACGGCGGTTTCTATAGAAGCTATTCTATTAATATTCTCAATATATTACTTTATTAAAACGAGACCTGTTGGAACTATCTAAAGATAAAAAGTTGATTATTATTCAAACGGCTGTCCCAGATTATAGGAAAGGTTTCTTTAAAGCCTTAAGGGATAATTTAGGGGATAATTTTGAGTTGTATAGTGGTAGTCACTATTTTGAAAAGTCTATACAGTCTGACGCGACAATCCCTCATAAGAAAACTAAGAATACTTACCTTTTTAACGCTAGATTTTTAATTCAATTTGAAGTCATAAAATTAATAGCGAGTGATAATCTGTTAGTGCTCGAACTCAACCCTAGAATAATTTCTAATTGGATACTATTAATTGGTAGAAAAATAGTAGGAAAACAAACAATACTTTGGGGTCACGCGTGGCCACGACAAGGGAAAGATGCAAGTACTGATACCTTGAGACAGCTCATGCGAAAGCTTGCAAGCGCTATTGTGGTATATACTAATAAACAGCGATTAGAACTTCAAGAGAGAATGCCTCATAAAACTATTCTTGCTGCTCCTAATGCGCTTCTTAATAAATCTCAAATGGGTGCAACTGCTGGAAATCCTAAACATCTTATTTATGTGGGGCGATTAACAAAAAGTAAAAAAGCACTTTTTCTTGCAAAAGCATTCAGTAATACTCTTGATTATATACCAAATGATGTACAGCTTCTTATAATAGGAGATGGTGAAGAAAAAGCAGCTCTAGAAACTTTTATAATAGAAAACAGTTTAGCTCAAAGAATACAACTATTAGGTCATATAAGTGATGAAAGTCGTTTGAGGGAATTATATGGAACTAGCTATTTTAGTGTGTCTCCTGGTTATGTGGGATTATCAATAACTCAAAGCTTTGGCTTCGGTGTACCTATGATTGTCTCACGCGATGAAGATCATTCCCCTGAAATTGAGGCAGTCTTAGATGGTGAAAATGCTATTTTTTTTGAAACAAATAGTGAATTAAGCTTTCGCGAAAGCTTATTGAACATTTATAATGACACTAATTTTTGGTTGTCTAAAAGAGATGAAATTGCGACATTTTGTGCAGAGAATTATTCTGTGGAGGCGATGGCTCGAGTATTTTGTAAATTGCTAAAAACGTATAGAACATAAGCTTTTGTCAGCACTAGCTTGTCAATTACAAACTATAATTTTTATTACTAGTACTAAAGAAAACAGCCATACTTCTCAGATAACGATTAATTAAATGGATATAAAAACGCATCACAAAAGCATCAGATTAGTAGAGGGTGCTCTCTTGTTATTATTTGCGTCTGTTTTATTGCCGTCTAATATAAAATCTATCGCTATAGGTCTATTTGCTGTGGTAAGTGGCATGCATTTTTTTAAAAGTCGAAATAGCTTCAATTTTAAGTTTTTCCTTGTAAATAGTGTTGTTTTTATAGTAATGGTAATTACTTTACTGTATAGTGAGAACGTTGTTTACGGTGTGCAAAGACTTACCATGTTTTTATCACTTGCAATATTTCCGCTTTGCTTTTCGATGTATTCTCAAGAGGATGTAAGCTACTTATATAGGAATAAGGAAAAGTACTTATCTACATATATAATTACGGTAGTTTTATTTAATATCATACCCTTTATATGGTTTTATATTACTAATTATAGTTTTGAGGAAATAATAGAGCACTTTCCTATGGCTATGAAATTAGACGTAGGTAAATACGGGATGCATGCCATATACTTGTCCATGCACTGCAGCATTGCGATTCTCTTTTCATTATACGTGTTACCGTCTTTATCAATAAGGTGGAAAATGATAGGCTTGATTGTACTTGATGTGATATTAATTTGTTTTTTAGTTATTTATGCTAAGAAAGGATCAATAATAGCCTTAACTACAGTTGCTTTTCTATTTGTGCTTTTCCAACGAAAAAAATTAACTATAAGACCTTATCTTTTTGCTTTAATAGGACTTTTGATACTAGTAGTTGCAATCCCGCGCACTAGAAATAAATTTTTAGAGTTTAAAAAAATTGAAGTAGTAGGAAAAGGAGCAGCTACCTCTACAAATATTAGATATACTATTTATCGCGTTGCAAAGGATGTAATTTTAGAAAGCCCTATTCTGGGTTATGGTGTAGGTGATTATCGTTCCGTTTTAAGTGATAAGTATCGCGATTTGGGAATACCTGTGCTACAAGAAGGAAGATTTAATGCGCACAATCAATTTCTGAGCTTCTTAATTATAGGTGGTGCTGTAGCACTTCTAGCCTTTTTAGCTACGCTCATTATAAACTTTATCTTTGCAGTTAGGTTTAATAATGAATTACTCATCTTATTAATCATATTTTATGGCATTTTAATGCTTACAGATAATATTTTGGAGAAGGAGGCGGGAGTTGTTTATTTTGCATTGTTTTTTAATTTTCTTGCTGCAAGATCGCTTTTTGCTTTACCTGATCAAGATTGATTGAGAGCGTGTTTTAGTTGAACCTTGTTAAGAATAATATTTTCAGGGCTCAAAGCGTATTTAAAGAGAGTGAATATTCAAGTTTAAAGATTTATGCTAGGTAAACTCATATTGATGGTATCTTATCTATTGATAAGTATATTTCTATTTGCAACATTCAGTGCAGATACTTCTGTGTGGATATCGTTCTTTGTTAGCAATCTTTTGTTATTTGGGATGTTCTGGTGGCATTTGCATCAGGAGAAAGAGTTTTCTCCTTTCATTTCTGTCTTTCTTGTCTTCAGCTTTCTATTTTTTATACTTTCTCCAGTTCTTCAAATAGGAGAATTAAACCTTGCAAATGGAGTTTTCATAACTAATTTAAAATACTCCCAAACTGCGATTGTACACACAAATGTACTTGTAATCATATTTAACTTGACCTTTGCTGCAGCATATCTTTATTTTAAAAAGTTTAGAACACTGAGAGTTATTCCAGTATATGATCAAACCAAATATAAAACCCTACCAATATTAATTAGTATAATCACAATCGCTACATTGCTTGTTTTTATTGCTAGCTTCGGTTTTGTACAAGAAGAAATAAGAAGACATAGTGGGACACCCTCGTCTGCGTCGATAGGGATGCTCTTGTTGTGGAAGAAGGTGCTGTTTATGATGCCATTTGCAGGAATTGTACTATGCTTTCAATATTTTGAGAAGCGAAAAAAGCTACCATTGAACATCGTTATTGTAGCCTTCCTTTTTTTAATTCTTGGAGCGTTTTTATTATGGTTTAAAAACCCTTTAACAGAAAAGCGCAACGCTTTAGGTCCCATTTACATTTGTATTATATTTTTGATAGCACCTAGATTACTTAATAGCAATGTTAAAATGACGCTATTTATGTTCTTTTCAATGATTATAGTTTTTCCACTCTCTGCCATGCTCACGCATGTAACAGCTACGTTTAAGGAGATTTTAAACAAACCTAGAGTGTTATTGGACAGTCTTGAAGGTTATGGTATTGGTCAGGTTTTTAACACATTACACTATGATGCTTTTATAAATATTACGGCCACCATAGATTACGTAAAATATGAGGGCTTTTCATACGGAAATCAATTGCTAAGTGGCTTATTATTTTTTATTCCTCGTAGTCTATGGGAGGCAAAACCCATAACCACTGGAAAATTAGTAGGTGAACACCTTATTGAATATCATGGATTCCATTATAGTAATTTATCTAATCCATTAGTATCTGAAGGTTACATTAATTTGGGAATTTTTGGAGTCGTTATAATAGCTATTGTTCTTGCAATCACATGTATAAAGTTTCTTTCATGGTTTAAAAGCGACGACTATCTCAAGAAGATTTTAGCACTCTACTTTTCTATACATTTATTATTCTTATTGAGAGGTGATTTTGCAAATGGATTTTCTTATTACATAGGCATATTTGTCGGAGTTTATATACTTACACGCTTTATACAATATATAATGGAGCAGATGTTTTTAAACCAGTTATCATGGAAGGCAAAGCATAAGCAACGTATATAAAGAAGCTTTACACTTTTCGAATTTATAAATTAATGTAGGCATCATTTTGAACTGTGAAAAGGGATTAAATTATCTGCATTTTTGATTGATTTCACTTCTAATATCCCTAAGTAACAAATGCACATAGTCCAAATACACAATAGATATAAAGACATAGGCGGTGAAGATATCGTTGTAAGTCGAGAAAAATTAATACTAGAAGCAGCAGGTCATAAAGTCTCTCAATATATTGTAAATAACAATAATATTAATACGCTTTCGCGAAAGTTAAAAACGGCATTATCACTACCATATTCGGTATCTCAAAAAAAATTAATCAAGACATTCTTAAAGGAGACTTTACCTGACGTGGTTCACGTCCATAATTTTTTACCTATAATCACACCTTCGGTTTTCTACGCTTGTAAAGAGCTTCATATACCTGTGGTAGTTACATTACATAATTACAGAATACTATGCAGTAACGGGCTCCTCTTTAGAGATGGAAAACCATGCGAAGATTGTATAACAAGTAAATGGGGTATTCCTGCTATTAAACATGGTTGTTATCAAGAATCTAAGGTTGCTACGGTATTTCCAGTACTTAGTAATGCCTTGCATGAATACCTACATACATGGTCGTCTTATATTGACAAAGTGATTTTACTAAGTGAGTTTTCTAAAAATATATTTAAAAAATCTCACATAACTTTTAGAGAGCAACAAGTTGTAATCAAGCCAAATTTTACAGAAGATAGAGGCTACCTCTATGACAAAGAGAATTATATACTATTTGTAGGGCGTCTCTCAGATGAAAAAGGAATTGTAAACGTAATAGAAGCTTGTATTAAAGCAAATAAAAGACTCAAAATTGCGGGTACAGGTCCCCTTTATGAAGTTGTTGAGAATTATTCACACATAAATAATAATATAGAATTTGTAGGAAATCAAGATGGAGAAGAGTTATCAAGCTTATATAAAAATGCTCAAGCATTAATTACAGCATCTAAGATGTACGAGACTTTTGGGTTAGTGATTATAGAATCTTTTTCCTTCGGTACTCCGGTAATTGCTCCATCCTTTGGAAATGCTGGGCAATTAGTAGAACATGAAGGTAATGGATTACATTATACATTAGATAACGTTGATGATCTTGCAAAAGCTATTTTAAAATTAGATTACCAAGATCAAGAAACTATGAGAAAGAACGCTCGTAATACGTTTCTCAAGAATTATACTGCTCAGGATAATGTATCTAAGCTAGAAGAAATATATCAATCTGTTTTATAAGCTTAACCCTAAGCATACCTAGCGATATTTTTGAGATTAGTTGTTGTTGTCTACAAGGTATTGAGCGAAGTTAATTACCTCCACATATAAAGAGTTTGCTAGTCGCTTACATTATTACTTGCAAAGTAAAACCTTATGCTTATGAGAGTGCAAATAATTACTTAATAGATTTGAATTAAACTATTTTTACAAGCCCTATGAATAACCTACAAGGCAAACATATCACGCTTATCTCCTTAAACTTCTATCCAGAAGACACGGCAATAGGACTTTACAGCACACAACTAGCAGAATATCTGGAATCACAAGGTGCTTTGCTTTCGGTGATTACAGCATTTCCTTATTACCCAAAATGGGAGATAGCAGAATCATATCAAAACCAAGGAACTTATCTGCATGAGAAGAAGGGAGCCATTGATATATACCGATATAAGCAGTTTACTCCCAAGGAGCCTACATTCTTAAATCGCGTTATACACATAGCCGATTTTACGATAGGATCACGCTTTAATTTCAAACATATTGCAGCGTGTGACATTGTAATCTCTGTAATTCCTTTTACGAGTAGTGCGTGGTTAGGTAATACGCTTGCGCGAAAGCGTAACGCAAAACACTGGATTCACATTCAAGATTTTGAATTTGATGCAGCTTTTCAGTCGGGTCTTGCGTCTGGAGTTGAAAGTAAAAGTATGGCATATAAAGCTTTGATGAAATTAGAGCGTAGTATTCTCAATAAAGCAGATTATGTAAGTACTATAAGTCAAACAATGCTTGCCAAACTTAAAGAGAAAACCACTTCCAAAACTTACTATCTACCTAACTGGATAGATGCAGCCGAGAGTGATCCATCTAAGTCACAAGTACATCCTTATTTTTCTCATGATAAGTGTAGTGTTTTGTATTCTGGAAATGTGGGAGATAAGCAAGACTGGCAGTTATTTACTAATGTGGTTAAAGCATTAGATTTTAATAAGTTTGAAGTAATTGTAGTAGGAGCAGGGGCAAAAATGGAGGTTCTAAAGGAAAATCTAAAAGACACTAAAGTAAAATTCTATCCGCCTGTTCCATTTATAGAGTTGTCAAGTTTACTCGCTAGTGCAGATGTGCATATTTTATTTCAAAAAGGCGAAGTTGTAGATACGGTTATGCCTTCTAAAATTATAGGTATGATGGCTAGTGCTAGACCATCTATCATCACCGGTCACCCAGACGCAGAGCCAGCTAAGATTATAAAAGATTCAAATGGTGGATATTATAACTCCGTTATTAATGTTGATATAATATTGAGCCAGCTAGAAACTCTCAATTCGGCTCCTGAAATAGCTATGACTATAGGTACTGCTGCGAGAAAGTATGTACTTGAAAAATTTGCAAGGAAACCTATTTTAGAGAAATTTTCTCAAACCCTGAGTAGGTTATAAGGCTTAGGCTTTACAAGCAGCTAATACTTCCTTATTTTTACGAACACAGATTTTTAAGTCTGTATAGATTAATCAACCAATTATGAAGAGAGTTTTAATTACGGGTGCTGCAGGATTTTTAGGGTCTCATTTATGTGATAGATTTATTAAAGAAGGTTTTCATGTAATTGGTATGGATAACCTTATTACAGGGAATTTATCAAACATTGAGCATCTCTTTAAGTTAGAGCAATTTGAGTTCCATCATCACGACGTTACAACATTTGTACATGTACCTGGTGAACTCGATTACATCTTGCATTTTGCATCACCAGCAAGTCCTATAGACTATCTTAAAATTCCTATCCAGACACTTAAAGTGGGTTCTTTAGGAACACACAACCTATTAGGGTTGGCTAAGGTTAAAAATGCCCGTATTTTGATTGCATCAACTTCTGAAGTTTATGGTGATCCACTGGTACATCCTCAAGATGAAAATTATTATGGTAATGTAAATACTATAGGACCTAGAGGGGTATATGACGAGGCAAAACGTTTTCAAGAATCTATCACGATGGCTTATCATCGTTTTCATGGCTTAGAAACCCGCATAGTGAGAATCTTTAACACCTATGGACCTCGCATGAGACTTAATGATGGTAGAGTAATACCTGCATTTATGGGACAGGCGCTCAGGGGAGAAGATCTAACGATATTTGGTGACGGATTACAGACTCGTTCTTTCTGCTATGTAGATGATCAAGTAGAAGGGATTTACCGTCTACTATTAAGTGATTATGCACTACCAGTAAACATAGGTAACCCAGATGAAATCACGATAAAAGACTTTGCTGAGGAGATTATAAAACTTACCGGAACAGATCAAAAGGTAATTTACCAAGACTTACCGGTAGATGACCCGATGCAACGTAAACCTGATATTTCTAAAGCAATGGAAATATTAGATTGGGAGGCCAAGGTAGGTCGCGCAGAGGGTATGAAAAAGACGTTTGAGTATTTTAAAAGTTTATCTCAAGAGCAATTATATAAAAGCGAACATAAAGACTTTTCAAAACACATACGTAAATAAGTATGGCGCAACGCGTAGGTAGGTATTCCTTTTACATAAGACCCATAATTTATGTTATAGACCTAGTAATTATTTTATTACTAGCTAGGGTATGCCTCATTATGAATGAAGATTTTGTGGTGTTCTCATTGTATATCACGACGACTTGGATTTTTTCAACAATTAAGTCAGATTTTTATGAGGTATATAGATACACAAAGCCCACACGCATTGTCTCACTTTTACTACTACAGTTATTCATTTTTGCGCTACTTGTTTTTGCATTTTTTGGGCTATTTCAAAAAATAGATGCATCACCTGTTGACGTATTTCTATATGTATTATATGTTTTTATAGGTATAGGTATTAATAAATTTGGGATATTTTACTTGTTGAAAACATACAGGGCTGTTTTAGGAGGTAACCATCGTCGTGTTGTTATTTTAGGCTGGAATGTACAAGTTAAGGAGCTTAAAAAGTTTTTTGATGAAAATAAAAGGTATGGCTATGTAGTGAGTAACACCTTTGATATAAAAGACCCAAGTGTTTCTCTTGATAGCATATTTAATTACATATTAAAGCACAATGTAGATGAGGTATACTGCTCAGTAGAGCAATTTACAAATGAAGAATTGAGAGAAATATCTGAATTTACAGATAATAATCTTAAGATATTAAAATTCATTCCAGACAGTCGTGAGATCTTCACAAAAAAGCTAGAATATCAATATCTTGGGATTACTCCTATTTTGTCACTACGTACTATCCCCATAGATAAACCGCTTAATCAGTTTATTAAGCGCGCGTTTGACATTTTTCTTTCTGTGGCTGTACTTGTAGGAATATTATCATGGCTTACGCCATTACTTGCTATTTTAATAAAGCTCGACTCTAAAGGAACTGTGTTTTTCAAACAGAAACGTAACGGATTAGATTATCACGAGTTTTACTGCTATAAATTTCGATCTATGCGAGATAATAAAGAGGCAGATATTGAGCAGGTGAGTAAAAATGATAGTCGTATTACTAGAGTAGGTAGCTTCTTGCGTAAAACGAGTATGGATGAGTTGCCACAATTTATAAATGTTCTTAAGGGAGACATGTCTGTGGTGGGGCCTAGACCTCATATGGTGAGACATACTCATATGTATGCGGAGCGTATAGATAAATTTATGGTACGTCACTTCATAAAACCTGGAATTACAGGCCTTGCGCAAGTAAGTGGATATAGAGGAGAAATTGAGACCGATGAAGATATTGTGAACCGCGTAAAATTTGACATATTCTACGTAGAAAACTGGTCACTCTTTTTAGATATTAAAATTGTTTTTAATACTATTTACAAAGCTATTGTAGGAGATGACAAAGCTTACTAAAAAAGATATACAGCCACTAGTCTCCATTATCACTCCGCTGTATAATGCAGCACCGTTTATTGCTCAAACCATCGCGAGTATTCAAGCACAAACGTATCAAAACTGGGAGCAAATTATCGTTGATGACTGCTCAACAGATGATTCTGTTCAAATTGTAAAAGCGCTAATAGCTCTTGATAATAGAATTAAACTTATTACGCTTTCGCGAAATAGTGGTGCCGCACACACTCGCAACATTGCAACAGAAGCTGCACAAGGTAAGTTTATAGCCTTCTTAGACTCTGATGACCTGTGGCATCGAGAAAAGTTATCTAAACAAATTGCTTTCATGCAAGAAACAAGTTGTGACGTTTCTTATACCAGCTATGTGCATATTAATGAAAATGGAAAACCACTTGGAAAACGCATCGTGGCATTACCAGAACTCACTTACAAGAAACAACATAGTAATAACTATGTGGGAAATCTCACGGGTATTTACAATGTATCGGCAATAGGTAAAATAAGCGCTCCAGACGTTAGAAAAAGACAAGACTGGGCGCTGTGGTTAGATGCTATAAAGAAGAGTGGGAAACCAGCCTTAGGCTTAAAAGAAGACCTAGCTTTTTATAGAGTACGTGAAGGCTCAATGAGCTCAAATAAATTAAATCTTGTTAAGTACAACTACCAGTTTTACAAAACTTGCCTAGGATATTCTCATATAGCAGCCACACTATATTTAGTACGCTTTTTCTGGGAGTATTTTGTAATGAGACCTAAGTGGATACAGCGATACGATGTCTAAGAGACTAGAGATGTAAACTGTTTGAGCTTTCCTCTATTACTACGGTCCATCATAGCTACTTTTTTATAGGATAGTTTTAGTCCACTTTCAAGATATTTGGCGGTAGCCTTTTCAATATTTATTTTCTCGTGAGCATTTAGTGGTCTTTCAGAGGTATAAATAAATGTAAAGGAATCTTGAGCAGTTTGCTCAATAATGAACTCACTTACATTGCCATCTTCCTCTATAATGCTTTTGGTCACGTAATAAAATGTGAGGCCAGGAACTACTTTACCACTAGGAAGACGTGCAATATCACTTGTTCTACCTTGTAGATTTTCTAAAATAGGTTTTTTAAGTGTGCTTTGAGGAGATAATGACCCCATATCCCCTATGTCATAGCGTATAAAGGGATGCGCTTTATTATAAAAAGACGTTATAACAATACGCCCTACAACACCTTGAGGCACAGGTTTATCGTTATCATCAAGAATTTCGACAAATAACAGTTCACTGTCTACCTCAAGCTGATTCTTCTTGTTTTGAAAGGCTATAAGTCCTACTTCTGAGGCTCCATATTCATTGATGATTGGGACATTAAATTGCTGTTCCATTAATTGTAAATCATCGGGAAATAGCATTTCACTAGTGACAATACATGCCTTAAGCGTAGGGCAAATATCGGTGAGTATAAGTTGGTGCTTTTTCAAGTACTTAGCAAGTAACACAATGCTACTTGTATAGCCATTGATATAGTCAAAAGGTGTCTTACTAAATTTATCAACCATACCAGCAAGCTTGTGCTCGCAAAGATCAAAAATGGGAAAACGATATCTGTTGCCTAGTTTGTCCTTGAGCCTTTCCTTCCGATATCCGATTTTATTGAGAGGGATTCCATAAAAACGGGCCTGTTTTGACGTATCCAGATCAAGATAATACCAATTATACCTATGTTGAAAACTGACCCAGCTCAAGGCATGAGCAACTTTGTCTTTTGCAAAAATAAAAGGATGTCCAGAAGAACCAGAAGTATTACTTACGTATACACTCTTGCGGTCGTAGTTTTGAGAAAGTCTATTTTCAAGAGGCTGTTGTAAATCTGATTTTGTTAGCACTGGCAGTGTTTCCCAATCTTTTTCGTCTCTTTCGGTAAGAAGATTTCTATAAAATGAATTATAGATTTCGTGATGGGTAACAATCTTTTTTTTCTGCTCAGATATATAAGCCGCATATTGATTTTCTGGGATATCTATGATACGTTGCAATTCCGCTTTCGCGAAAGCGGTATCAAATCCTTTCATTTTTAAAGCCCAGTTGAATAAATTCACATCGTCTTAATTAGGGAGCCAAAATACAAACATTTATTTTTGTCTAAACGCAAAATACACCATAATGAATATCTTAATCTTAGGTTCTGGAGGACGCGAGCATACATTTGCTTATAAACTAGCACAGAGCGAGCAATGTGATTCACTTTTTGTTGCACCAGGTAATGCAGGTACTGCTCAAATTGCAACGAATGTTGCCATAGGCGTAACCGATTTTGAAGCCATCAAAGCTTTAGTGATTAAGGAACAAATAACAATGGTTGTTGTAGGACCTGAGGATCCACTTGTGCAAGGAGTATATGACTTCTTTAAAGCAGATGAGTCTCTTAAAAACGTTGCTGTCATTGGGCCAAGTAAAGAAGGGGCAGAACTTGAAGGAAGTAAGGAACGAGCAAAGGAATTTATGATTGCTCATGATATTCCTACGGCTGCCTACGAAGCCTTTACAGCAGAGACACTAGAGAAAGGACAAGCGTTTTTAGAAACTTTAAATGCTCCATATGTTTTAAAAGCAGATGGTCTTGCGGCGGGTAAAGGAGTTTTAATCATAGAAGATCTTAATGAGGCAAAGGAGGAACTAGCAAGCATGCTTGGTGGTAAATTTGGCGATGCAAGTACGACCGTAGTGATTGAAGAGTTTCTAGACGGAATCGAGCTTAGTGTATTTGTGCTTACAGATGGTAAAAACTATAAAGTGCTTCCTACTGCCAAAGATTACAAACGCATAGGTGAAGGTGATAAAGGACTTAACACCGGGGGAATGGGTGCAATAAGCCCTGTTCCATTTGCAGATGATGCTTTTATGAGGAAAATAGAAGACCGTATTGTGAAGCCTACGGTTAATGGTCTTACTAAAGAAAATATAGATTACAAGGGATTCATTTTTATAGGTCTTATTAAAGTAGGAGATGACCCTAAGGTAATTGAGTATAATGTGCGCATGGGTGATCCTGAGACAGAGGTAGTATTACCACGTATCCAGTCTGATCTTGTATCACTTTTTAAAGCTGTTGATAATCAAACATTAGACCAGCAAGAGTTTAAGCTAGATCCTAGAAGTGCGGCAACAGTGATGCTTGTTTCTGGTGGATATCCAGAGGCATATCACAAAGGAAAAGTAATTACAGGGCTTGAAAAAATTGAAGGTTCTATAGCTTTTCATGCAGGAACTACAGAAAAAGATGGCGCAGTAGTTACTAATGGTGGTAGAGTGATTGCCATCACTTCCTTCCATGAAGATTACAGAGAGGCCATAAAAAAATCCTACCAGAATATAGAAAAACTACATTTTGATAGGATGAATTATCGTACAGATATAGGTTTTGACCTATAGTAAATTAAAGGTTGCTTTCTAGCTCGCTGTTTTTACCTAAGAAGCCGTGAGCTTTTGCCTCGCGATATTCTGTGTCGTTATCGTCATACTTTTTGATTTCCATAACCCAGTATACGATAGCTGCAGCACAAATAAGCATAAAGAACCAGTTGATTCCGTTAGCTAGCCACCAGTTGCTCAGTTCTAATTCTGCAAGTGCGTTGAAAGGTGCAAATAAAGTTGCTTCTGCAAATTCTTGAATGCCTTCGTAAAGTCCTGTCAAACTCATAATGTTGTATGTTTACAATATTGAAATCTTAATTATGCATCTTATAAAGATGTTATTGCAAAAATAGGAAAAAAACTAGCTATGCTCACAAGATTTTTTGGGTCATCAAAACCACTCGCTATTGCAATTGTTTTGATATATATGACCTTGGGCTTTTTTTATAGTCATAGGGACATAATTACTGAGCCATTTACATGGCTAAGTACATTTACAACACTAGGTATGTGGATACTTTATGTGCTCACAATGTTTATATTAAGTTTTGTTTCTCAAAAAAATGATCTTACTAAGCGATCATCTTATGGAGTACTTTTATTTGCAGCATTTAGCCTGGCATTACCAGTCGCTCTAAAGGATCACGCCATTTTAATAGCTGGGTTTTTTATCTTAATTGCGCTACGTAGGATCATCAGTTTCAAGTCAGAATTACATATGGAACGCAAGATTTTTGATGCTGCGTTGTGGATATTATTGGCCTCACTAGCTTTTTATTTTAGCTGGCTTTACGTTATAGCGATTTATCTAGCATTGCTTTTTTATAGAATTACTGTGGTAAGATATCTCTTTATTCCACTACTAGCATTACTGAGTTTTAGTGTGATTTATTATTCTATTTTATTATTTCAAGTGGGTGATCCGTCTGAGGTTTCGTTATCATTCCAATCTATATCGCTAGATTTTACAGCTTATAATAATCTACAAGTGCTCGCTGCAATCGCTTTCTTTATAGGGACATTATTATGGACCATCTGGAAGTATCTGGGGGAACAACGAAGGGCTTCTACGGGATCAAAAAGTAGATACTCGGTTATTTTAGGAATACTAGCTGTGGGATTACTGTTAATCTTGTTTACTACCACAAAAACAGGAGCAGAGTGGTATTTTATTATACCTGTAATGACCATTATTGTAAGCAATTATCTAGAGAACACAGAGAGCCTGTTGTTTAAAGAAAGCTTATTATGGTTTATCGTATTATTACCTATTCTTATTCATCTACTACCTTAATTACGTCATTCTTGCTCATAAATTAAGCGATGCTATTATGACTTATGGAAGGCAACAATTCCAAATCAAAAAATAATATCTTTGTAAACAATGCATGTTGCACGTATTCTTTAGAGGATTTAGACTTTATACGAAGTACTCTGCATTATAGAATAATTACATTATAGAAAACAATTTTATGTTTACAGAAAAGGCAAATGCCATTTTTAAAGAAGCAATCGATACCTATCATTTAGTAAATACGGTAGACCAACCATTTATCAATAAATACGATAAAGGCGAAGATTTATTGGGCCACCTATTGTACAGAAAATGCTGGATAGATACGGTACAGTGGCATTATGAAGACATCATTCGTGATCCGCAGATTGATCCAGTTGCAGCCTTGACACTAAAACGTAAGATTGATGCTTCTAACCAAGATCGTACAGATATGGTAGAATATATAGACAGCTATTTCCTCGAAAAATATAACAGTGTTGAGGTTAAAGAGGGCGCCACTATTAATACAGAAAGTCCAGCGTGGGGAGTAGATCGCTTATCAATTCTAGCACTCAAAGTATACCATATGAACGAGGAAGCAACTCGTGCAGATGCTAGTGATACGCATCTTGCTGCTTGTAAAACAAAACTTGACATATTACTTGAGCAACGCGTAGATCTTTCGACAGCGATAGATACCTTACTTGAGGATATCTCAAAGGGAGATAAATACATGAAAGTCTATAAGCAGATGAAGATGTACAATGACGATGAGCTCAACCCAGTACTGCGCAACATTAAAAAATAATTATCTGTTGAAGGTTTTAGTTTAAAATCGATAAACCCTTCACAAGTCCGGCTGTATAATGGCTCAACAAAAACACATGCTCATCATTCGTCTCTCTGCAATGGGAGACGTTGCGATGACAGTGCCTGTGGTGTACGCTTTCGCGAAAGCGAACCCAGAAATAAAAATATCCTTTCTTTCAAAACCTTTTTTTAGGCCTATTGTTGAGGCAATACCTAATGTAACCTTTATCGCTGCTGAAGTTAATACCATACACAAAGGTGTAAGCGGTATGTGGAAATTATCGCGCCAACTCAAAAAGTTAGGAATTACATATGTCGCAGATATGCACAATGTAATTCGGTCAAAAATGCTGCGTAAGTTTCTTAATCTTCCCAGCGTTTGCCTAGATAAAGGTAGACCAGATAAAAAAGCACTTACTAGAAGTACAGATAAAGTTTTTAAAGCCCTCAAGACCACAATAGCTAGATATCAAAATGTCATTGAAGGGTTAGATGGACGTCATTTTATACCAGAATCACTCCCTAAACCTAACAAACAAAATGAAGTTGTAGAGTTTACTGCTGGTTGTCATAAAAAGTGGATTGGCATTGCGCCTTTTGCTGCACACCAAGGAAAGCAATATCCACTAGACTTGATGGAACAAGTTATTAGAGAGTTAGATGGTAAAAAGGAATACAATTTATTCCTTTTTGGAGCGCCAGATGAGGTGGAGATACTAAGAGATCTTTCGCAAGGTTGTGCAATGACAAAGGTGGTTGCCGGAAAACTAAAATTTAAAGAAGAGATAAATCTTATCAGTCAGCTGGATGGTATGATCGCTATGGATAGTGGTAATGCACACCTAGCAGCAATGTATGGGATTCCTACCATAACGTTGTGGGGAGTAACGCACCCACATGCAGGGTTTGCACCATTTAATCAAGAAGCAAACTGCTTACTTTCGGACAGAAAAAAGTATCCAGAAATACCGACTTCTATTTATGGAAACGTAGTGCCAGAAGGGTATGAGGATGTGATGACAACCATCTTACCTATTGATATTGTTGATAAAGTTACGACTATAATCTAGCCCAAAAGTATTATGCACGCATAGTAAGATTGATTATATTTGTTTAAATTGAATGTTATGAGCACAACAAAACCTACCCTAAAAGATTTACTTGGAATTACACATCCTATCATTATGGCACCTATGTTTTTGGTATCTAATGTAGCGATGCTCAAAGCCGGAATGGAAAACGGAATTGCTGCTTGTGTGCCAGCACTCAATTATAGAACGATAGATGAGCTTAAGGCTGCAATTACTGAGCTTAAGGCTGCCAAAGTTCCTGGAGGAGCTTTTGGTATTAACCTCATTGTAAATAAGTCAAACATGAAATACCCCGCACAGCTGGAAGCGGCTTGTGAGCTAGGGGTAGACTTTATAATTACATCCTTAGGATCACCACAAATGGTGATTGAGCAGGCAAAACCTAAAGGAATCAAAGTATTTTGTGATGTAACAGACCTTGGTTATTCAAAAAAAGTAGAGGCTATGGGCTGTGATGCTCTTGTGGCTGTAAATAATCAAGCAGGAGGACACAGAGGTAACATCGCTCCCGAAGCATTAATAAAAGAACTTGATGAAAATTGTGCAATTCCAGTAATCACTGCTGGAGGCGTTGCAAATAAAGCAGATCTAGAGCGCGCCATGTCTTATGGTGCTATAGGAGCAAGTATAGGAAGCCCTTTTATAGCATCAGAAGAGGCTCCAGTATCTCAAGAATACAAGCAAGCTTGTGTAGACTTTGGAGCTAAGGATATCGTGATGACTCAAAAGATTTCTGGTACACCTTGTACTGTCATAAACACGCCTTACGTTCAAAAGATAGGGACTAAGCAAACGTGGTTAGAAGGCTTACTCAATAAGAATAAGAAACTTAAGAAGTGGGTAAAAGCGATTCGCTTTGCAAAAGGAATGCGTGACACCACAAAAGCTGCTCAGAGTGCTACATATAAAACAGTATGGGTAGCAGGTCCATCCATAGAAGAAACGACTGCTATAGAGCCTGTAGCTACTATTATTAAGAAGTTTATATAGAAGTACGCTTTCGCGAAAATTTGAGATGTCATCTCGACGCTAGGAGAGATCACACAAGAAGCTCAAGGCGGAAATTTTCAGAAAGTTTGCTTACCTCAAATAACCAAAATTTTTCAGATCTTTTGAGGTATGAACTTCATGAGCAACACCATCTTTTAATACCAAGTTCTTAGTAGAAACATCAAATACATCTGTATAATAGTGATCTGTGAGTATGATTCCTTTTTTCGCTTTAAACGAAATTAAAAACTCTTTTATTTTTTCCTTGTAAAGCGGTTCTATCATAGAGAAAGGCTCGTCCAGCATCAAAAATGAATGGGTGAGGTTTGCGACAAGTAGTAATTCTAGATAGCGTATTTCTCCCATAGAGAGTAGGCCAGCTTTTCTTGAAGCAATTTTCTCAATAAATGGAGCTCTAAAGATGGTGTCTTGAGCATCACCACTTTCATGAAATAGGGGAATAATATCTCTCACTTTTAAATGCTTAGGCAAGAAACTTTCTTGCGGTAAGTAACCGATAAGTTGCTCAGGTATGATGTTTTTAGGTGCTATGGATGTACCATTTATGCTAAGCTCTAAGCGCGTAGGTTTAAGTGTTCCAAAAAGAATTTTGAGAAGGGTAGATTTTCCACATCCATTTTTTCCAAAAAGTCCTAAGACATCTCCTGTACTAAGATTAAAGGATACATCTGTGAGTATGTTTTTCCCTCCAAAGTTTTTGTAGAGACCGTGTACATTGATTTCATTTTTCATAGAAACGGCAGTACAAAAACAGTGAGGATACAGGCAAGAACAAAATTTACCGCCCATGCACGTAGTATCAAATAGCGCTTTGTAAAACCAAGATTATAATACATATAATATTGCTGCTTCTGAAAATACGCAAATGCCAAAACGCCTAAACCAGTGCCAAAAACTCCAAAAATAATGATGGTGGTAATTATACCTACAGCGATACGTTCACTAGCGGGAACGTGAACAAGCCCAAACACTAAGCAAATGCCTGCGGCGTATAAAGTTACATCACGGTAATAGGTCCACATGGATTAAAAGTAGGGAGAGTAATTGTTTTTGCAAATGAGTAATGATGGTTAAAATGCAGGGGTTATAAAGCTTAAGAATTATTCAAAAATCTAAAGAGCTTTCTTAAGTCATTATCTTCCTTAAAGGATAACTTTTCATCTTTCATAAAGGTTTTTACTGTATTAGACTCATTATCAAATTGATTGATAATAGAAGATTTTTTTAGTTTTATCTTTATTATTTCATCATTTTGAGAGATGTAATAATTACTATTTATAACTATTTGATCATTTAAATTACCCCTATATGGGTCTGATCCTCTTTGTATAAGCTCTGCTTTGAAGTCTTTTAATAAAGTCTTTCCATTATAATTTCCTAACTCTTGAAAGAGAACAAATTTATTTTCTTTCTTAAAATACTTAACTACATAAGGATTGTAGTTAATGTTTACTTTTTTAATGTCACCAAGTTCAAATATGTACACAGATTCCTCTGATATTTTTGATTCAAATGAACCTTTATAAGCGTTAATATTGAAGTTTTGCTCTAAGACATATTTTTTGCCATTATTTAATTCAATTACAGCATTGTTTTCCCAATTTTCAAATACGTAATATGACCCTTCAACATTAGTTGGCGAAGAAGAAAACATACTCGAACTTCCTGATGCTGTGCCTATAGTATTAGGTGCTCCAGCATTTGATATAGAGGAAAGAGCATTAAAATTAGTCTCGGTAACACTACTTTGCTGTCCAAAGAGCGAAAATGTGGTTAAAATAAATATTGTAGCGACATGTAGGGATTGTATAAGTTTCATGATTAGATGTTTACAGTTAAAACATCAATGTAATAAATATAAATAGTTTTACATGAAATGTAGATAACATTAACTAATTGAATATAAGCTGTTTGTTGATATTCTTGATTGCTATATTTTATAAACGCCTTTACCACCATATTGAGCGATGACAAGGCTATTAAATTCCTTTAAAAATGATTTTTTATCTAAGGCATGCTTTTCGGCAGTTGCTCTTAGTCCTTTTTTCAGTGCGGCATTTTTCTTAAGAATGGACACTAAAAACCAAATAAGTATGGCTATTATTAAGACTCCTAGGGTGAGCATTGTCATTTCTATAATATTCTTCTCTGAATAAGTAACACGTTTTCCAGAAATAAAAATGTTGTAAATACCAAATAGTCCAGCTACTGCAAAACCTACATATCTTACATTATAGGTAGTCTTCATAAACAATATATAGCTATCAACGTGGGCTTGAAGTTCTTGAGCTGGTAGCGTAGATAATATTGGGAATTCTTGTTGGTTTACATCCATTGTTTAATTTGTTTAGTGATTTCTTTTACTTGCTATCTTTTTGTCGAAATTTTCATTCTCCTAAAAAGAAGCCTGCAATATATCTACAAATGATAAGTACATGCAAGTGTTTAAAAAGAAAAAACTCATTAAGTAGCTATACCTAATGAGTTTTAAAAATATGTTATCGTAAAAGACTACACATCATCATAGTCTACCACAATCGAAGCTGAGGTAGGGTGGGCCTGGCAGGTAAGTATTAATCCTTCGGCTACTTCTGAGTCTGTTAAGATTTGGTTTTGTGACATAACTGCCGTTCCTTCTGTTACACGAGCAATACAGCTGCTGCATATGCCGCCTTGACAAGAATGTGGAGCATCTATGTCTTGATCTAAAGCTGCATCTAGAATAACAGCATCCTTCTCCATAGTAAATTCAAACTCCTCATCATCACAAACTACTTTGATAGCAGTTTTACCATCTAGGTTGGCGTCAATAGTCACCTCTTCTGTACTTGCTGTAAAAAGTTCGAAGTGTATGTTTTCTTCTTTGGTGTCGTTTTCCTTAAGCACCTTAGAAACTTCTTTAATCATGGCTTCTGGACCACATAAGAAGTACTCGTTAAAGTCATTTGCTGCATATTTATTTTTCACTACAAAATTAACTGTAGCTTTCATTATACGTCCAAAATGTGCTCCATCTACTCGTGTTTGAGAGTAAATAAACTCTATAGAGAAACGATCTTTATATTGGTCACGTAAGGCTATTAACTCATCGCGGAACATAGCTTCTTCTTCGGTGCGATTTCCGTATACTAGAACAAATTTACTATCTGCAGACTGTGATAAAGTAGTCTTAATCATTGATAAGATAGGCGTGATTCCTGATCCTGCGGCAAAGGCTGCGTAGGTTTGCGCTTTCGCGAAAGCGGAATTTTCAATTTTAAATCGTCCTTCTGGTGTATGAACGTCCATGGTATCACCCTCTTTTAACTCACGGTTTGCATAGGTGGAAAAGGTACCATTCTCAACTTCTTTTATCGCAACAGTAAGTCCTTCTTGAGGAGTGCTGCAAAGAGAATATGCGCGACGAACTTCCTCACCATTAATTTGAGTTTTTAAAGTTATATATTGTCCTGCAGAGAAGTTAAAATCTTCTTTAAGTGAATCTGGAACGGCAAAAGTTACTGCCACAGATTTTTCTGTAACGCGCGTAATGCTTTGTATATGAAGTGTATGGAATTGTGACATTATGTTTTTTTTGTAAAAATACAAACGATTGCGTTTTGTATGTAACATTATCGAGAGTTTAAATACCTATACCTCGCTAAATAACCTGTAATTATGGTAAAACAATTTATAAGTCTAGAGTGGAAGGCTTTTTTTAGAAGTGCTTCTTTTCAAACCAACCTCGCTCTCAAGATCTTGATGATTTTTGGGGTGTTGATGATGATATTGTACTTAGGAGGTGCAGGTGTAGGACTCTATTTCCTTCTTGAGAAAATGGATCTCGAACCATTTGCTACGGTAAATATGTTTATGATTTATTATGTAGTGGGTGATCTCATTATACGATATATGGGTCAGAAAATGCCAGTAGTAAACATTAAACCACTATTACTACTGCCTTTTAAGAAGACCAAAATTGTAAAATTTGCATTAGGCAAGACGGTACTTTCTTTTTGGAACTGGATGCATGCATTTTTCTTTATTCCATTCTCTATTGTATTAATTACACAAGACTTTAATCCGCTGGGAGTATTGGTGTGGCATATTGCGATGTTCTGTTTTATATATGCAAATAACTTTATCAATGTCTTTTTGAATGATAAGTTGTGGTTAGTAATAGGTGTGGGAGCACTTTTTGCACTTCTAGGCGCTGCCCAGTATTATGAATATTTTGATATTACTGCTTTCACTCAGCCATTCTTTCAAGGGCTGTATGAAATTAAGTGGACGGTTATATTCCCTATAGCACTACTTGCTGTGGTGGCAACTATTGCATTTAAATATTTCTTAGCACGACTATACCTAGATGCAGGGCTTGCAAAAAAGGTGAGTGAAGCAAGCGGTGGAGATTTAGGATGGTTAGACCGTTTTGGGAAACAATCTACATTTCTCAAAAATGACATTAGACTTATAATGAGAAATAAACGCTCTAAGACTACGGTCTTTATGAGTATGATGTTTTTGTTTTATGGATTGTTGTTTTTTGGAGATGCTATAGAGGTTTATAGTGGTCCGTTCTGGATGATGTTTGCGGCAGTGTTTGTGTCGGGAGGGTTTTTATTCAGTTTTGGTCAGTTTGTTCCATCATGGGATAGTGCTTACTATCCGCTCATGATGACGCAAAATATTGCTTATAAAGAGTATTTAAAATCAAAGTGGTTACTAGTAGTAATCGCCACTCTTATCTCTGCAATACTTTGTATTCCTTATGTTTACTTTGGGGTAGATGTACTACTCGCCATCATTGTAGGCGCCATTTTTAATATGGGAATTAACGCTCACTTAGTATTACTGGGTGGTGCGTTTATAAAAACACCTATAGACTTGCAGAGTGGTAAAAAAGCCTTTGGTGATAAGAGCTCTTTTAACCTTAAAACATTACTCGTGAGCTTGCCAAAGATGCTCGGACCAATGGCTTTATATGCTATAGGTCACTTTACAGTGGGGCCTATGCTAGGGTATGCACTTGTTGCTATAGTAGGATTGATAGGTTTTGCCTTTAGAGATAAAGTGTTTGACCAGATTATTAAAATATATAAGAGCGAGAAGTATAAAACGCTTGATGCTTACAAACAAACTAAATAACAGAGACTATGATTACTATAAACAACTTATCAAAATCATATAGTGGAGTAACAGTTCTTAATCTTGAAGGTTTTGAGATTCCTAAGGGACAATCTTTTGGACTCGTAGGTAATAACGGAGCGGGAAAAACAACACTTTTTAGCTGTTTGCTAGATCTTATCCAGCCTACTTCTGGTTATATAGAAAATGGTGGAGTAAAGGTAAATGAAAGTGAAGACTGGAAAACACACACCGCATCTTTTATAGACGAGACTTTTCTCATAGGTTACTTAACACCAGAGGAATACTTTTACTTTATAGGAGACTTGCGAGGCGAGAATAAGGCAGATGTAGATGCGTTGCTTGCAACTTTTGAAGACTTCTTTAATGATGAGATTATAGGAAAGCGTAAGTATTTGCGTGATCTTTCTAAAGGAAATCAGAAAAAAGTGGGTATCGTGGCAACGCTTATAGGAAAGCCTGATGTTATTATTCTTGATGAACCTTTTGCAAATCTGGACCCAACTACGCAAATAAGACTCAAAGGAATTATCAAGCAAATGGCCATTGACAAGGAGGTTACAGTACTTGTTTCAAGTCATGACTTACAGCATGTTACAGAAGTTTGTGAGCGTATTGTAGTGCTTGAGAAAGGAGAACTTGTAAAGGACATTATTACCTCACCAGCGACTCTTAAAGAGTTAGAAGGTTATTTTGCTGGTAATGAGGTGATCACAGAGATATAAGTTTTGGGTAAAAAAAATGGTCACAATAAAGCAACCATTTCCTAAGTTCCCCAACTTAATTGTTCAAACCGTTTAAACGGCCTGAATTGTAAATGTACTAAAGTGCTTGCAATCAATGATGAACATGGGGTAATTTTTATAATAAAATTTCAAACGATTGCGTAAAATGTGCTTTTGCTGCTTATTTGTTGTGAAGAGGACATTTCTTACTAAGTGAATACTATTTAATTACTGATAGAAATCTTCGTTTTTTCAAAAAGAAGCGTATTTTTACGAGCTTCCATACTAATAAAGGTAAATTACAGTTCCTTTTAGTAAAAACAAATAAGGTTTGAAATTACTCTTAAAACGTTTATTCATTACTGGTGTTATCACACTATCTCTATCGAGTTGTTCTCGTAAGAACGATTCTTTTTTGAGTCGTAACTTCCATGCTGTTACTACAGAGTTTAATACTTTATATAACGGTAATGTAGCCCTTGAAGAAGGCAAAAGCTCGCTCGTGCAAACCTTTAATGATAATTACTGGGATATCTTACCCATTGAGCGTATCGTTTTTGAGGAAAATACGGCACTAGGTGAGGAGAACAGAGATCCTAATTTTCTAAGAGCAGAAGAAAAAGCTATTAAAGCAATACAAAACCATGCTATGAAGATAGATGGTGAGGAGCGTAACCCACAAATGGATGAAGCTTTTCTTCTTTTAGGTAAAGCACGTTATTACGATCAGCAGTTTGTGCCTGCACTAGAGGCCTTTAATTACGTGCTGGCATACTATCCTAAAAGTAATAATATAGCGCAAGCCAAAGTCTGGAAAGAAAAGACGAATATCCGCCTTGAAAATAATGAGGTTGCAATTGCTAATCTGGAGAAAATATTTAAGGTTGAAAATAAATTAAAGGATCAAGACATTGCAGATGCAAAGGCGATGCTTGCTCAAGCATATCTCAATTTAAATAAACTAGATAGTGCTCTTATTTACATTAAAGACGCTTCAAAATTAACTCGTAAATCTGAGGAGAGAGGTCGTTATAATTATATTAAAGGACAACTCTACAATCGTTTAGGAGAAAAGGATAGTGCAAACCTAGCATTCCAAGAAGTAATTGATCTTAATAGAAAGATTCCCCGCAAGTATCACATAAACGCTAATATAGAGCAGATACGTAATTATGATTATCAAGAAGCAGATACTCTGCTTTTGAGAGAGCGATTAGATAAGATGGTACGTAACCGTGAAAACAGACCATTTTTAGATAAAATCTTTTATGCAAAGGCAGACTTCTTTATGAAAACAGGAAGAGAAGACTCTGCAATTGCAAATTATAATAAGTCGTTGAGACAAAGTAGTACAGATGATTATTTGTTTTCTAGAGATTACCTAGCACTTGCAGACTATAGTTTTGAGCAAGCCTCTTATAAAATTGCAGGAGCTTATTATGATAGCGTGATAGGTAAGATAAGTGATCGCAGCCGTGAGTATCGTACTATCAAGAAAAAGCGTGAGAATTTAACCGACGTTATAGATTACGAAAACCTTACACAGCGCAATGACAGTATTATAGCGCTTGTTACACTTTCTGAAGATTCGCTTACAGCTTATTTCGATAACTATATTGCTCAAATTAAAGCAAAGAAAGCGGCAGATTCTATTGCGCGCATTGATAACATACGAAACAATGAATTTTTTAATGCTTCAAGCAGTGGCGGAAGGGCAATAGGAGGTGAGCCAGGAGAATTTTATTTCTATAATGATGTAGCTGTTTCTTATGGGAAACAGTCTTTTGAAAAAAGATGGGGAAAGCGTCGCCTTGTAGATGGATGGAGGTTATCATCTACACAGTCTGTACCACTCAATTCTGGTACGTTGCCAGTAGCTTTAGATAACCCAGAGCTTGATGGTGAGAAGGCGATGACTGCGGCAGATTATATTGCAACCTTACCAAGAGAGAAAACGCAGGTAGATAGTTTATTAAAAGAACGTGACTTTGCATACTTTCAACTAGGGCTTATTTATAAGGAAAAGTTTAAAGAATACCCTTTGGCAGCGCAGCGATTAGAAAAATTGTTAGCTTTTAATCCAGATGAAAAGTTAGTGCTTCCTGCATTATACAATCTCTACCAAGTGTATGGGGCTATGAACGCTTCCGCGAAAGCGAATACTTATAAAAATAAAATCACAGCGGAATATCCAGACTCTCGTTATGCTACCCGCATTAATAATCCAGACAAAGCATTAGAAGCCGACGCAGAGTCGCCAGAAGAGGTGTACAAAGGATTATATAAGAGATTCCAAAATCAAAACTTTGCAAATCTTGAGAGTGATTTAAATAAAAGGATAGACCAGTTTTATGGCGATCCATATTTGCCAAAATTTGAATTACTCAAGGCAACAGTTGCTGGTAGATATGAAGGATATGATGCTTATAAAAAAGGGTTGAGCTATGTAGCACTCACATATCCTCGCACAGAAGAAGGGAAAAAAGCACAAAGCTTACTTCAAAATGCGCTGCCTACCATGAAGTTTGATCAGTTTGATGACGAGGCAATTGCAATTAACTACAAAATAGTCTACCCATTTAATAACAGTAATATTCAAGGAGCAAAGGATTTACAGAAAAAGCTTTTAGAAAGCTTTGATGAGGTGGGTTATACGGAGTTCTCAACCTCCATTGATGTTTATGACGCACAACAATCGTTTGTTGTAGTTCATTTTTTAAGTAGCCGCAGGCAAGCAGAAGGTCTCGTAGAGTTGCTTAGTACTAATAAAGATATTTTGATAACATTACCTAGTATGGTAATCGCTTCAGAGAATTATAAAATAATACAAATGCATAAAAATCTTGATGCCTACAAAGCACAAGATTCAAATTAACTGACTAATTTTTTACCGATGTTTTCAGACAATAAGAAAGGAAAAGGACCTGACCTCACTAACCAGCAGAACCGTATAAGCCAGGGTACAACACTTAAAGGAGATGTAACCTCAGAAGGTGGTTTCCGTATTGATGGAGTTATACATGGTAATATTACATCACCTAATAAAATCGTTATAGGAAAAACAGGTGTGGTCATAGGAACTCTTATTTGTAATGATGCAGATGTAGAAGGTAAAATAGAAGGTAAATTAGAAATTAAGAACCTTCTGTCTATTAAAACAGCTGCTCATATTGAAGGCGAAGTAATTACTGGTAAACTAGCTGTAGAGCCAGGAGCAACCTTTAATGCATCTTGCGTTATGAAGGGAAGCGTAAAATCATTGTCAAATGGCAAAGGAAAAGAAGAACGTTCAGCTTAATAAATGGGTTAAATTTTCCACCATACCTTTCCAGATGGGTGTAACTATCTACTTAGGTAATTTATTAGGAAAATGGCTCGATGTGCGGTATGAGGCAAATTGGCTAGAGACTACAATCACATTATTATCAGTTTTTCTTTCCATTTATATAGTAATCAAAGGAGTAATACAACTTAACAAGTAGTCGTGATAAAAAAATTACTCTTGTATGTAATCATTGCTGTAATCACTTTTTTTATAAGTTACAGCTTGCATAATTACTTGTTAACGTCACTAGATAGCTCCCCTCCTTACAGCTTGAGAGATGTATATATCTTTCATGCTTCATTATCTCTATTTTTTGTTTTAACATTTGAGCTCATAATTTATTTTTTAAAAGAGTTTAAGGATCAAATAGGATTTTTATACCTAGGATCTATTGTTTTAAAAATGATGCTCTTCTTTGTGATTTTTAGAGAATTGCTGTCTACAAGCTTGCAATTAACAAAGTCAGATAAATTATCATTACTCATTCCTATTGCTATTTTCATAATTTATGAGGTGATGGTGGTTGTTAAAATGCTAAACAGAGCGGATTAATTTTGAAATAATTAAGAAATGCATTTTATTTTCAAGAAAATGAGTATTTTTGCACAAAATTTAAGGTTACGTTATTTATTGAAAATTTAAGAATGAAGGTAGCATCAAAATCAATCACACTTTTAGTATTAGTTTTTGTTCTTAGTATTCCCTTTTACGCTTTCGCGAAAGCGGATGCTGGAAAGACTGGAGAAAAAGGAAATCCAGTTAATACTAAAGAGGAGGTAAAGGCTTATATACAGCATCACTTAAAGGATTCTCACGACTTCCATTTATTCTCAACTTTTGATGATAATGGAGTAGAGCATCACTGGGGCTTTCCACTTCCTGTAATGTTATGGGGAGAAAACGGATTTACTGCGTTTATGTCTTCTGAGTTTCATCATGATGATGAAGGACAGGTAATCGTAACTAAGGGAGAAAGCCGCTTTGTAAAAAATCACGGTCGTATCTATGAACTTGATGCAGGAGCAACAAGTCTTACTTATGATGAAGATCACCACGCTACAAATGCTTCAAAACCTTTTGATCTTTCAATAACAAAAAGTGTTTTTGGTATCTTACTAATAGGACTTTTAATGTTAATCTGGTTCTCAGGACTAGCAAGACAATACAAGAAAAAAAATATCCCAACAGGATTTGCACGAGTACTTGAGCCTCTAGTAATTTACGTGAGAGACGAGATTGCAAAACCAAACATTGGGGAGAGCTATAGAAAATTTACTGGATACCTTCTTACAGTATTCTTCTTCATCTGGATACTTAACCTTGTAGGTTTAATGCCATTTGGTTTTAACGTTACAGGTCAGATTGCGGTAACTGCAGCACTTGCTGTTATTACATTAGTGATTTACGTATTTAGCGGTAACAAGCATTTCTGGGGTCACATGTTATGGATGCCAGGTATCCCTTACGTGTTCAGACCATTATTAGGTATTATCGAGCTTGCAGGTACATTGGTTATTAAGCCATTTTCACTGTTAGTACGTTTATTTGCAAACATCACGGCAGGTCACACTGTAGTTATGAGTCTTGTTGCTGTGGGAATCTTATTGCAAGATTCACTAAGCGTTGCAGGTTCTACTATAGTATCATTATTCTTGTCACTATTTATTATGCTTATAGAATTGCTAGTAGCATTTCTACAGGCGTATATATTCACTACATTGTCAGCTCTATTTATTGGTATGGCTGTAGCAGATGATCATCATGACGAGGAGTTACATGACGAGCATGGTGAAACGATAGAGGATACTGAGGTTATTAGAAAGAACTTCACTTAATTAAGAATTTTTATTTGTTTAATTTTTTATATACACTATTATGTCTTTAGCATTAGTACAAGAAGTAGCACCAATGATCCCAAATTTAGTGGGAGCTGGTTTAGTAGTAATTGGAGGTGGTATCGGTCTTGGTAAGATTGGTGGAGCTGCAATGGAAGGAATTGCTCGTCAGCCTGAGGCTGCTGGTAAGATCCAGACTGCGATGATTATCGTTGCTGCACTTTTAGAAGGACTTGCATTTGGTGCCCTAATTTTAGGAGCTTAATCCAAATCAACCTTAAAATTCAACTTCCTGTAACGGTTGGTTACAGGAGTTGAATTTCATTAAACAAAGAATAAAAGAACAAAGAATCACTTTTGAGATGGAACAATTATTAGACAATTTTTCACTTGACCTGTTTGTAAAACAAACAGTCCTTTTTTTATTGATCATTTTATTGATGGTAAAATTTGCTTGGAAGCCTATTATGAATGCTCTTAATGAGCGTGAAGAAGGAATACAAGGAGCTCTAGATGCTGCTGAAAAAGCAAAGCTAGACATGCAAAATCTTCAAGCAGATAACGAGAAGCTTTTAAAAGAAGCACGTGCAGAGCGTGAGTCTATGATTAAAGAAGCTCGTGAGATGAAGGCTAAAATGATTGACGATGCTAAGGCAGAAGCAAAACTTGAGGCAGATAAAATGGTATCACAAGCGCAGGCCGCAATCGAAGCTGAGCGTAAGAGTGCTATCGCAGATCTTAAAGGTCAGGTTGCAGCACTATCTGTAGAGATTGCAGAGAAAGTTGTAAAGAGTGAACTTTCAAATAAAGGAAGGCAACTAGAGCTCGTAGATGAGATGCTAGGAAACACGACTTTAAACTAATAGAATTTAAGCGGCCATCACTATGAGTAGAGCAGCAATAAGATATGCAAAAGCAGTACTAGATCTTGCAAAAGATAATGGTACTATTGAGGCAGTTTTAAATGATATGAAATCTGTTACAGCAACGCTAGAAGGAAGTAAAGGTCTTCGCAATGCTCTTAACAGTCCGATTATCAAAACAGACGATAAACGTGCAGTACTACGTCAAGTATTTACAGACGGAACAAAGGAGACTCTTGGTCTTATTGATGTTCTTGTAGATAATAAAAGAGCTAACTTGTTAGGCGGCGTAGCACAGAGCTTTATTACAGAATATAATAAAGCTAATAAAATTGAAGCTGCAACGGTAACAACCGCAGTAGCTTTAACACCAGAGCTAGAAACTAAAGTTTTAGCAAAAGTGACAGCTCTTACTGGAAGTACAAACGTAACCCTAACTAATGTAATAGATGAGAGCATTATAGGAGGTTTTGTACTACGTGTAGGTGATACGCAATACAATGCGAGTATTGCTAGCCAGTTAGGCAAATTAAAAAGAGAATTTAGTAATAGTTTATAAATAAACGGCTCATCGTACGGTGAGAAAATTTTCGCGAAAGCGGACTTATAAATTTAGATCAAATGGCAGAAGTTAAACCAGCAGAAGTTTCGGCAATTTTAAAGAAACAACTTTCAGGTTTTGAAGCAACAGCTTCCCTTGACGAAGTAGGAACAGTATTGACCGTGGGTGATGGTATCGCTCGTATTTACGGACTTGCAAACGCACAGTATGGTGAGCTTGTTGAGTTTGAAAGTGGTCTTGAAGCAATTGTTCTTAACCTTGAAGAAGATAACGTAGGGGTTGTACTCTTAGGTACTTCTTTATCTATTAAAGAAGGTGACACCGTAAAACGTACACAGCGTATCGCATCTATCCAGGTAGGTGAAGGTATTACTGGACGTGTGGTGAACACACTAGGTCTTCCTATTGATGGAAAAGGACCTATCGCTGGACAAACTTATGAGATGCCACTTGAGCGTAAAGCGCCTGGTGTTGTTTTTCGTGAGCCAGTAACAGAGCCATTACAAACAGGAATCAAAGCAATTGACGCGATGATACCAGTGGGTAGAGGACAGCGTGAGCTTGTAATTGGTGACCGTCAGACAGGTAAGTCTACTGTTTGTATTGACACTATCCTTAACCAAAAAGAATTTTACGATGCTGGTGAGCCAGTACATTGTATATATGTAGCCATCGGGCAAAAAGCTTCTACAGTTGCACTTATTGCAAATGTACTTGAAGAGGCTGGAGCTATGGCGTATACAACGATAGTTGCAGCAAACGCATCAGACCCAGCAGCAATGCAGGTATATGCACCATTTGCAGGAGCAGCTATTGGAGAATATTTTAGAGATACAGGTCGTCCAGCATTAATCATTTATGATGATTTATCTAAGCAAGCAGTTGCATACCGTGAGGTATCACTTCTTCTTCGTCGTCCACCGGGACGTGAGGCATACCCTGGAGATGTATTTTTCTTACACTCTAGATTACTTGAGCGTGCTGCAAAGGTGATTAATGATGATGCGATTGCAAGAACAATGAATGACCTTCCTGATAGTCTTAAGCCTATCGTAAAAGGAGGAGGATCACTTACTGCACTTCCTATCATTGAGACACAAGCGGGTGACGTATCTGCTTATATCCCTACAAACGTAATTTCTATTACAGATGGGCAAATCTTCTTAGATGGAGATTTATTTAACTCTGGTGTACGTCCAGCTATTAACGTAGGTATCTCGGTATCACGTGTAGGAGGTAACGCACAGATTAAATCAATGAAAAAAGTATCAGGTACTTTAAAACTGGATCAAGCAGCTTTCCGTGAATTGGAAGCGTTTGCAAAGTTTGGTTCTGACCTTGATGCTGCTACCCTTAACGTAATTGAAAAAGGAAAGCGTAACGTAGAGATACTTAAGCAAGCAGAAAATACACCGTTTACAGTAGAGGATCAAATTGCGATTATTTATGCAGGGTCTAAAAACTTACTACGTAACGTACCAGTAAATAAGGTTAAAGAATTTGAAGCAGATTATATCGAATTCTTAAACGCTAAGCATAGAGGTATCCTTGATACACTTAAATCTGGAAAACTTACAGACGAGGTTACAGATACATTAGTAGCTGTTGCAAAAGACCTATCTGCAAAGTATATCTAAGAGTATTTCGCTTTCGCGAAAAATGTAATTCAACAACTCCCGCGCGAGCGGGAGACTTGTCAAAATTAAAGACAAATCGTGATGTTCAAGATGTAATGCTTGAGACTACGGGAATTTAAAGAAGATGGCAAACTTAAAGGAAATAAGAAACAGAATTTCATCGGTATCTTCTACGATGCAGATCACTAGTGCCATGAAAATGGTATCTGCTGCAAAGTTGAAAAAGGCACAAGATGCAATTACAGCAATGCGCCCATATTCTGATAAGCTTACTGAGCTTTTACAGAACTTAAGCGCTACACTAGATGCAGATTCTGGAAGTAAACTTGCAGAAGATCGTGAGATAAAGAAGGTACTTATAGTAGCTATTTCATCAAACAGAGGTCTTGCAGGGGCTTTTAATACAAATATTATCAAAGGTGTTAATGCACGTGTTGCCGCAAAGTATGCTGGTAAAGAAGTGCACTTAGTTACATTAGGAAAAAAAGCTGATGCTATTTTAGCAAAGACTTTTAAGGTAATCGAAAATAACAATGATATTTACGATGATCTTACTTTTGATAATGTAGCCGCAATTGCAGAAGATCTAATGGCTCGTTTTGAAGCTGGTGAATACGATCGCATTGACATTATCTACAATAAATTTAAGAACGCAGCAACTCAAATTGTAACTCCAGAGCAGTTTTTACCTATTGTAGCAACCGTACAAGAGGAAGCAGCAGCAACTGCAGATTATATCTTTGAGCCTTCTAAAGAGGAAATCGTTGAAGGATTAATTCCTAAAGCTTTAAAAACGCAACTTTTTAAAGGAATTAGAGATTCTGTAGCATCAGAGCACGGCGCGCGTATGACTGCCATGCACAAAGCAACAGACAACGCAACAGAGCTTAGAGATGCGCTTAAATTACAATATAACAAAGCACGTCAAGCAGCTATTACAAACGAGATTTTAGAGATCGTAGGTGGAGCAGAGGCTTTGAATAACTAGTACTGATCTAAATATCACTATTATAACTCATAGAGTAAACTCCAATCGGAAACGGTTGGGGTTTTTTTTTGCACATTATTTTGGGGTAATAGCGCATAGGCGCTGCATTTAAATGAAGTCATATCCACAAGAATAATCTTTACTACCTTTATGGCAAGGGTTTTGAATATGAACTCAAAACAACTAATTATGAAAATGTACAAACTAGTAGCGATTTTAGGCATAGGATTTTCCTCATTATTACTCACACAATGTAAGTCTACTGCTGTGTCAGATACTCAACAAACTATGGTCCTATCTCAACCAGCTTTTGCATCAAGTCCAGCATATTATAATACGTATGTTGCTGGCATGTCTCAGGGAGGCTCGGGAATAGAGTTCTATTTAGACATAGAAGCATTAGAAGCAGATGTGGTATTAGAAAACGTATATTTCCGCGAAAGCGTAGGAAAAATTATGCGTGGTAGTGATAATTATGTCGCTCGCTTTAGAACAGACCAAGGTCCCAATCAAGATCTTGTAATGTCTGATAATGCAGAAGGTGAGGCAGTAAATACTCCTCCCGTTAAAAATGATACATTTCCATTTACATTATCACCATCTGAAGCTGGTATAACTTACCGCGATAATGGAGTGCTTAAATACGCTAAAATCGCAAACGTGGTAGAGAAAGAAACTAAAGCCTACCCTAGTCAGAAACCACGTGGTGGTCGTAACTAGTTGCTAGTATAATTTCTGTACTTTTGGCTACTTAAATACATAATTATTTGAGTTCTCTTAAAAGCCTTTTCAAACACACCTTTGTGTATGGTCTCGCGACGGTATTACCGCGCGTACTTACGGCTCTACTCACACGTCTCTATACTGGATATTTGCCAGATAAGGAGGCTTTTGGAGAAGTGACTATCGTATTTTCTTATGTGATGATACTCAACGTGCTTCTTACCTACGGGATGGAAACCGCTTTTTTTAGATTTTTTAATGATGATAAGTATAGTGCTAAGACGCTATCTACATCCCTTATAGCCTTACTGGTTTCTACAGTTGCATTCACAATTATAGCATTTTTGGGTATTGATACGCTATCTCAAATATCCGACGTTCCTGCTGTATACTGGCGATGGGTGATACTAATCATTGCATTTGATACGCTTACCGTAATCCCTTTTGCATATATGAGAGCGCAAAAGAAGTCTGGAACATATGCATTTATAAAATTACTCAATGTTGTAATCTCAACAGGACTCTCTGTAATATTACTAGTATGGCTACCTGGTTTAGATAGTGTTTCTAGTTGGTTGCCTTCAGATAAGATAGAGCTCGTTTTCATAGCGCTTTGTTTACCAAGTGTTCTCACTTTTTTAATTGTAATCAAGCCATATTTTGTAAAGTGGTCTTTTGATATAGATTTGTGGAAGAAGATGGTTACGTATGGAACACCTGTTTTACTGGCAGGCTTAGCTTTTACGATCAATGAATCTTTTGATAAGATTCTATTAGAAAAAATACTACCAGAAGACATTGCCAAAGGGGAAGTGGCTATTTACGGCGCCTGCTATAAATTATCTATTGGTATGACACTGTTTGCTACTGCATTTAGAATAGGGATTGAACCTTTCTTTTTTAGCGAAGCAAAAAATGAAAATGCACAAGTCATGTATGCTCAGATTACAAAGGCATTCGTAGTCTTAGGCTCTATTGCATTATTTGCTTATGTGGTCCTCGTAGACGTTGTAAAAGTGATTTTGTTAGATGGAGAAGAATATTGGGAAGGCATGTACATCGTGCCACTCATTCTCGTAGCATACCTGTTTTTTGGAATTTATCAAACGCTATCCGTATGGTATAAAGTGACAGATAAAACTCGATATGGTGCATACATTTCTGTAGGCGGTGCCATTCTCACTATCGTTATAAATGTAACGTTGATACCTAGAATAGGATATCTCGCCAGTGCTATTGCTACCTGTAGTGCTTATGGATTAATGGTGGTTGTATCTTATCTCATGGGACGCAAACATTTAGCAGTTCCTTATGATGTAAAAAATATACTTTTGTACCTAGTCATGAGTATTACATTTTCTTGCGTTTTCTTTTATGGTTTTAGAGATTATTTTGGTGTTGGGAGCTTGCCATTGTATCTTGTAGGAGTCGGTATGATTGTAGTTTTAATAGGCTTTATTAGCTTTCGCGAAAAAGAGCTTTTATTAAGGTTATTGAAAAGAAAATAAAGTCAACTCATAGTTTAATAAAAACACCGCAGACGCGGAATTGAAATAGATTATAATGAAGATTAAAGTAATTAATAAAAGTGCACACGCACTTCCTCACTATGAAACCATTGCTAGTGCAGGAATGGATTTACGTGCAAATATCACAGAGTCAATCACGATAGGTTCATTAGAAAGAGCCATTGTTCCTACCGGAATATTTATGGAACTTCCTATAGGTGTTGAGGCACAGGTAAGACCACGTAGCGGACTAGCAGCCAAAAAAGGAATCACCGTACTCAATGCTCCAGGAACCATAGATGCAGATTATAGAGGAGAAGTAGGAGTAATTCTTGTAAACCTTTCTAATGAGCCGTTTACAATTGAAAATGGCGAGCGCAT
This sequence comes from Dokdonia sp. Asnod1-B02, assembly GCF_045063955.1. NCBI lineage: Bacteria > Pseudomonadati > Bacteroidota > Flavobacteriia > Flavobacteriales > Flavobacteriaceae > Dokdonia > Dokdonia sp. Asnod1-B02. The sequence continues at coordinate 469,224 of NZ_JBEFNW010000002.1, forward strand.
TGCACAAATGGTCATTGCAAAGCATGAGCAAGGACAATGGGAAGAAGTAACAGAACTTTCAACTACAGATCGTGGTGAAGGCGGTTTTGGGAGTACAGGAGTTAAGTAAATTTATGCGTAGGTAAGAATTGCTCTCTCTAAAAGCAATAAGTATTAAATTCCATGTAAATGGAATAAATAAAGATTTATAAAAGATGAAGATAATAGTACCAATGGCCGGACTCGGCTCGAGATTAAGACCACATAGTTTAACAATACCTAAACCACTAATTCCTGTTGCAGGAGCACCTATTGTGCATCGTTTAGTGCGTGATATTGCAAAAATTTTAAAGCAACCAGTAGACGAGATTGCTTTTATACTTGGTGATCCTACATTTTTTGGAGATGCTGTAATTGCACAACTTGAGGAACTTGCACAAAGCCTTGGTGCAAAAGCATCTATTTATCGTCAGGGAGCGCCATTAGGAACTGGTCACGCAATCATGAGTGCAGAGCCTTCTTTAACCGGTCCTGCGGTAATCGCATATGCAGATGCACTAATACGAGCAGATCTGGAGCTAGATCCAGAGGCAGATAGTGTTATATGGACTAAGAAAGTCCCTAATCCTGAGGCTTACGGAGTTGTAAAACTTAATGACAAAGAAGAAATTGTAGAGCTTGTAGAGAAGTCAGAAACATTTGTATCTGATCAAGCCGTTATAGGGATATATTATTTTAAGGATGTAGCCGTTCTTAAAGAGAAGCTTCAAGAAGTGTTAGATGAAAATCTAATGAATGGAGGTGAATACCAGATTAACGATGGTATAAAGAAAATGATGGCCGAAGGGCGTATTTTCAAAACGGGAACCGTTACAGAGTGGATGGATTGTGGTAATAAAGAAGTAGCTATAGATACTAATTCTAAGATGTTACAGTTCTTACACGATGAAAAAGAAGAGCAACTAATTGCAGACTCTGTGGTAAATGAGAACTCAACTATTATTGAACCTTGTTTTATAGGTGAAAACGTAGTTCTTAAAAATTGTACTATAGGTCCGGGTGTTGCGATAGGAGCTGGCACAACTATTGAAGATAGTACCATAAGCCATAGCTTAATCCAGCAAGATAGTGTTATAAAAAACGCACAGTGGACAGAAGCCATGATAGGTAACAAAGTACAGTATAATGGAGAACACACGCGTGTAAGTCTTGGAGACTACACAGTGATGAAATAATATAAAGTGATGAACAAAGGGATTTACATACTCATATTTACCGTGTTTTTTACGCTTTCGCGAAAGCGTATGAACGCACAGCAACCGCAAGAGGTAACACCTTTTGCAGATGAGAATGTGGATGACTTAGGTGATGTGTCAGATGCTTTTCAAACAGCTTTTTTTGAAGCCCTTAAGCAAAAGGGGATTGAAAATTATGAACGCGCCATCACATCATTAAATAAGTGTATCGCTGTAGAACCTGAGCTTGCCATATTATATTTTGAAAGAGGGAAAAACCAAGTATTTCTCAAAAACTATGATGAGGCTGCCTCAGATTTTAATACGTACTTAGATATCAAACCTAATGATGTAGATGTTTTAGAGGCACTATATGAAGTTCATTTCCAGCAGCAAGATTATGAGGCTGCAGCTACCACAGTAAAAAAGCTAATAGGTTTTGATGTGCAGTACAAGGAAGATCTTGCACGCATCTATACAAGTACGAAGCAATACGAAGAAGCACTTGACCTCATTGAAGAGCTAGATGACGAGATAGGAAGTGACATATATCGAGATCGATTAAAGAGCAAATTATATGCGCTTTCTGGTAATACGAATAGACAGGTAAAGGAGATAGAAAAAAATATTGCTTCTAATCCAAAGAGCGAGGCAGAGTACCTCAAACTTATATTACTGTACAGTGAGCAAGGCGACACACAAAAGGCATACGAAACAGCACTTGAGCTACAAAAGGTTAATCCTTATGCAGACGAAGTTCACTTAGCGTTATACAAGTTCAACCTTAATGATGGGAAGATAGATGAAGCAATTGCTTCTATGCAAAAGGTACTTGAGAGTACGCGTATGAGTCCGCCAGCAAAGCATCGCGTGCTTAATGATTTTGTGCTTTTTGTAAATAGAAATCCTAAGTACGAGCCGGAGCTAGAGCAAGCTATTGCAATTTTTGACACGCAAGTAGCTGATGCAAATATTTATCAAGAGCTAGCTACCTATTACATTCAAAAAGGAAATAAAGCGAAGGCATTGCCATACCTTATTAAGGCGTTAGATAGTGAGCCAGAAAATCTCGAACTTATAAAAAACACAAGTTTATTATTGCTAGACGCAGGTGATTTTGAAAAAGTAGAAGATGTAGTGGCAGATGGTCTTGATTTATATCCATCGCAGCCGTTATTGTATCTTACTTATGGCGTGGCATTAAATAAACAAGGTAAGTTCAAAGCTGCTATTGATCAGCTGGAACTTGGTGTAGATTATATTATTGAAGATTTGATTATGGAGATGGACTTTTACAAGCAACTAGGTGATGCACACACTGGTGATGGAGATGCTACAAAAGCAACTCGTTATTACAGCAAAGTAAAAGAACTTAAAGCACAAGGAAATTAATGAAGAAGCTAGGCTACATATTATTAGTAATAGTGCTCGCAAGTTGCGGTGGTGCAAAGAAAGTTACTACAACAGAGACAGTAGAAGATATTTCTTCTAAGCGTCTTGTAAAGGAATATTATAATAATGCGATAGATTTTACAACTTTTGACGCTCGTACAAAAATTAAGTACAGAGATAAAAAAGGAACAAAGCCTACAGTTACTCTTACTATCCGTATTGAAAAGGATAAACAAATCTGGATGAATGCATCTTTGATAGGCTTTTCTGGTGCTCGTGCTTTAATAACTCCACAAAAGGTGCAGTTTTATGATAAGCTCAACAATCAATACTTTGACGGTGACTTTGCATTTTTAAGTCAATATCTCGGTGTAGAAATAGACTTTTTCCAACTGCAACGTTTACTCACTGGGCAAACTGTTTATGATTTGAGAGAAGGGAAGTATACATTTAAGGAAACTCAAAATGGCTACGAGGTTACCCCAAGAAAGCAACTTGATGAAGTGAATTTATTCTTTGGGATTAATACTCAAAATTTTGTTACTCAAGAACAACGTATAGAGCAAAAGGATAATGGAGGATCACTTGATATTGCATATGGTGATTATAAAGAAGTAGGAAATAAGATCTTTCCTTACTTGCTAGATATCCTTGCAGATGATGGTAAGAACCAGTCTCAAGTGCAAATAGAGTATCGCGATATAGATTTAAACGGAGAGGTACGCATGCCATTTTCTATTCCTTCTGGATACCAAGAAATCAAGCTCAATGCAAAAAAGTAAGTTAGCATACATCTTTATTGTAAGCTGTTTCTTGACGTTATTTATGTCACAAGCAGCCCTTGGGCAGTCTGCAAAGCAAAGACAGCTAGAACAGCGCAGAGAGGCTCTTAAAAAGGAAATGCAACAGTTGCAACGCTTGCGCGAAACAAATAAAAAGAAAGAGGTTTCCATCCTCACACAAGTAGAAGACCTTGACACAAAAATTAGACTTAGGTCAGATCTTATCAAGGTCACTAATAGTCAGGCTAATTTACTTACTCGGGAGATTAATGAGAACCTCGAGAAAATGGAAAACCTACGCAAGGAACTTACCATACTCAAAGATGATTATAGTGATATGATTCGTAAGTCTTATAAGAGTAAGAGCGGTCAAAGTAAGATTATGTTCCTCTTATCTAGTGAGAGCTTCAAGCAAGCATATAAGCGTACGCAATACATGAAGCAGTATGCAAATTACCGCAAGAAGCAAGGCTTGCAGATTAAGGAGCGCACCACACTCATTCAAGAAACAAATAAGAAGCTAGTTAAACAAAAAGGTGATAAGGAAGCCCTTATTGCAGAGAATCGTATAGCTAGACGAGAGCTTGATAAAGAGAAAGAACGTCAAGATGAACTTGTAAAAGAGATTCGTAAAAAATCCAGTAGCTACATAGCTCAGATTAAAACGAAACAACAAGAGGCAGATCGTATAGATAGACAAATAGATAAACTCATTGCAGATGCTATTGCAGCGAGTAATAAGAAAGCTGGAAAGTCGGCTAGCAGTAAGACATTTGCAATGACTCCTGCAGAGGTTGCACTAGCCAAAGAGTTTTCTGGAAACAAAGGAAGATTAATATGGCCAGTAGTGCGAGGTAGAGTCACTCGTCGCTTTGGTAAATCTGCACACCCTACGCTTCCTGGTATTACACTTACTAATAGCGGTGTAGATATTGAGACAGAACCAGACGCAGCTGTGAGAGCTGTATTTGCAGGAGAGGTTACTCAAATACAAGATATGCAAGGAGGTGCTATCACTGTTTTTATACGTCATGGAGATTATCTCACTGTCTATACAAACCTTAAGAGTATCAAGGTAAAGCAGGGCGACCAAGTTTCTTTTAAACAAGAGATAGGTCAAGTCACGCGCAATGCCTTCAGCGGTAAGAGTGTTCTTAAATTTTCGGTGCGTAAAAACACTTCAAAGCTCAACCCATCAGACTGGGTACTTAATATGTAATCCTTTTTTTACGCTTTCGCGAAAGCGTAACACTTATTACTATTTGGCATTTACCTAGCTTATTTTGTAATAAGCTTAACACAAGAGTGTTAGGCATGGTGTAATTTTAGGGTATGAGACATTATATCTACCTACTCTTCTTATGTGTCACCTCGTTTATGAGCGCTCAAGCAACCCCAGCCTCTGGAGAATCATTTTTAAATATTAAGGCTGTAGGAGCTATAGCTAATAATGTGGGAGAACTCAACAAGGAATTTTATGATCAAACACGTACGCTATTTGTGGGCGCCTCTGTAGGTTATAAATCCATGATACAAATGGGTATATCAAGATCAAGAGTAGGCAATGATGAAGTGCTTGAGTTTCCGCTTATTTTTAGATATCAGGCTACAAAGGGTATAAGCACTTATATGGGATTACAAGGACAAGTGGTGAGAGGACTTAATACTAATGGGGCGATGTTTACAGAACTTTCTCCTACCATGGGAGTTGATGTACAATTTACACCAGAGTGGGATGCAGGCATTCAGTTTTTTACACCTGTATATAAAAATGATGCAGCTCCTGCACTTAACTACGAGTTGTCACATCCTATAAAATTAAGAACGGGTATTAAGTTCTAGTCTAAGCACTCTTAGTAATGTAAGTTTTAGGATAACCATAACACTTTTTAATACTCTCTTATTACAATAAAGCGCTCATTAAAAGTAATTTAGTAGTGAACTTAAAAAGAGAAGATTATGAACAGCACAGAACTAGAAGGAAAGTGGAATCAAGTAAAAGGAGATTTTAAACAGAAATACGGAAAGCACTTTGACGACGACGAGACATTTGCAGATGGAAAATTTGATGAAGTTGTAGGTCGTATCCAAGAAAAAACTGGAAAAACCAAAGAAGCTATTAAAGAAGAAGTAGAAAAGTGGTAACCACCACAAGCATAAAAAAAGCCTCCAATAGGAGGCTTTTTTGTGTTATATAAATAAAGCTTTAAGCTCTGTTGCGTCTTCTGGTTTCATCTTACCAGCAAGCACAAGCGATAGTTGCTTACGTCGCAGTGCGGCGTCATATCGTTTCTTCTCAAGATCAGACTCTGGAGTTACCTGTGGTACTAAAACTGGGATTCCTTGTTCATCTACGGCAACAAAGGTATAGATTGCTTCATTAGCCTGCGATTTTAAGCCGCTCTCACGGTCTTCTATCCACACATCAATCACTATCTCCATAGAGGTTCTAAAAGCGCGAGAAATCTTTGCTTCTACAGTTACTACACTTCCTAGAGGAACCATGCGGTTAAAGGCTACGTGGTTTACAGATGCAGTTACTACTATACGACGAGAGTGTCGTCTTGCAGCAATACTTGCAGCTCTATCCATACGAGCGAGTAACTCACCTCCAAAGAGATTACCCAAAGGGTTAGTCTCACTAGGGAGTACTAAATCTGTTAGTGTTGTTTTTGAATCAGTAGGCGTACGTGCTTGCATTACATTTCAATTTTGGCGCAAAGGTACGTCAAACTCGAAAGGTTAAAAATGAAAATCTAATAAAGGATTATTCCATTTCTTGCACAAGAAGCCACGCTTCCTTATTATCTGTACTGCGTATAGACTTTAATGCGGCAAGAGCTTCTTGAGAGTCTGTATAGCTTCCATACACTACTTGATGAAGGCCATATTTATTAGTTCCTATCTTGCGAGCCTTAAAACCTTGTTCTGTAAGTTGGTCCACACGTGTTTGTGCATTTTCTTCCATACGGAAAGCTCCTGCAACAATATGATAGCTCCCTACAGGCTTCGTAAGTGATAGCTTAATCGCTGGTAGCGGATTAGGTATCTCAAAAGTAGCTTCTTGAATTTTATCTTCTAGTTGCTCTTTTGCCTCTTGATGAGAAACATAGTTATGCTGCTCTACATCTTTTACATAGTTAAATCCTACAGCGCCTATAAGGCCAAAAGCTATTACAGCTGCAGCTGCATACTTCATCCACGAGCTCGTTGCCTTGCGTTCTGGAGTAAAAGCTATAGGAGTTGTGCTTTCTAGAGCAGTAACTTCTTCTTTGTATACTTCTCTTAAAATCTCTGGAGAGGTAAATGAAGAAAGACCAAAAGAATCTGTAAGATAATTAAGGTGGTATGATGGCTCAAACTGTAACCTGCTTTCTGTGTCTAGAGAAAGAGTACCTATGTTTGATAGTGTTTGTGCTTCTCCCTTGCGAAGACTGTCAAAAAGAAAACGCACGTATGTTTTAATACGAGTACTCGCTTCCTCATGAGGGATCATCTCAGTTTTAGAAATATAATTTGCTAGCAATCCATCGCTATCTGTAAGTTGCGCGTTAAAAGAAAGTTTCTTCTTAGGCGGGTAGAAGGCATGGGTTGTTGAGTGAATCTGTGCACTCTGGATTTGAGTCAAAAACGCCCCAAAACCAGGTAATATCACACATTCATATCTATATAATAAATCGCTTATGTACTGATCTAACTGCATAATTCAAAATTAATCAAAATGCACAACCCTCCAAGATTTAGTGATTTATTTTATTAACAGATATAATAGTTGTTACTTAGATGTCTTAAAATCAACAGTTAATGTCCGAAAAAGAATTGCTTTCCTTGCTTACATTACAACATACTCCTAATCTAGGTGATGGTACCATCAAGAAATTAATACAACAATTTGGGAGTGCAGAGGAGGTACTAAAACAGCCTAAAACCACGCTTCTCAAAATAGATGGTATAGGAAATCATAAACTTAGTGCCTTTGGTGAGGAGGAGTATTACGCTTTCGCGAAAGAAGAACTTTCATTTATTCAGTCTAATGATATTAAGGCAACTACCTACACGGACCCAGACTATCCACAGCGGTTGAAATATTGTATAGATGGACCAGTTGTGCTCTTTTCTAGAGGAAATATTAACTGGAATAATCCGCGCATCATTAGTATTGTTGGAACTCGTAAAATCACTACTTATGGTGAACATTTCTTAAAAAAGTTTATAAAAGAGATAGCTCCGCTTAATCCGCTTATTGTCTCTGGTTTTGCATATGGTGTAGATATTACAGCACATAAAGCGTGTATTGACCACGGTTTACAAAACATAGGCGTACTTGCTCACGGCCTTAATCAAGTGTATCCTAAAGTACATAGTAAGTATATGAGCGGAGTAGAGGCAAACGGTGGTTTTGTTACAGATTTCTGGAGTCGTAGTAGTTTTGTGCATACTAACTTCTTGCAGCGCAACCGGATTATAGCGGGCCTCTCTGAGGCTACTATTGTGATTGAATCTGCAGAGAAAGGAGGATCACTTGTAACGGCAGATTTTGCAAATGGCTACAATCGCGATGTATTTGCAGTACCTGGTCGAGCAGACGATAAGCAAAGTTTAGGATGTAATAATCTCATTAAACAACAACGAGCAAATCTCATGACAAGCGCAGCCGACCTTGTGTATATTCTCAACTGGAAACTAGAAGAAAAGCAGCAGCCAGCCATTCAAAAACAACTTTTTGTAGAACTCACAGAAGAAGAAAAGGTAGTGTGGCGATTCCTTAACGAGAATGGTAAAGAGCTTATGGATATTATTGCTCTCAACTGCAAGCTACCCACCTTTAAAATCGCGAGTATATTATTGCAAATGGAACTTAAAGGAGTGGTAAGACCTTTACCTGGGAAGTTGTTTGAGTTGACGTAATCTTTAAAATATTTTGAGAGGTTTGGTTATGAGTTAGTTGCTCTCATCGTAAGTGAATACTTTATATATAATGCACTTTTATGAGGTTGAGAACATTTTCGCGAAAGAGAAATTAAAACATAATAAACTAATAATTAGATAGTTATATTTTTGGCACGCCGTTTGAATACTGTTAAGGGAATTAAAAAACGAACAGTATGAAAACGATCAAAAAATTATTTGCAGTAGCGCTTATCGCAGCCCTATTTACTTCTTGTTATACAGAAGAGATCGTAGTAGTAGATCCTTATGTTGAAGTAGATAATGGACCTTCACTTAACCAAGTGTTAAGTCAGTATGAAATATTTTATGTAGATATCGATGCCTCCTCTGGTAATCTTACCGTACCATTTTTACAAAAGGCATTTACAGTATCCTTTAGAAACGGAACCATCTTTGCAAACAATAACTTGTCTGGTTTAGGTCAGAATGGTGCAGGATTTGGTATTGATGTGGGAGCATATGACACTTTTGGGTATGAGCTAGATGCTTATCATGATCTAGATGGAGATTATTCTTTTGATGTACGTGTATTATCTAGCAATGAGATAGAGTTATTTCACCCGTCTACAGGAGCAGTATATATTCTAGTAGGATACCAAAGAAGCACTTTTGACTATGACTTGGTTTTCTATAACAATATCCACTACTTCTTACAAGAATTTGAAGCTTGGGAAAAAATATATACTAGTGAAGAAGGAGCAATAAACCCATTTGATAATGAGAATTTCTTACAGTTTCTACCTGCGGGACAGTCTGGAAACTTTAGAAGCTCTGAAGATGGAAACGGAACATCTACAAATAACATTTTTTGGGACTATGATGGAATCTATGATGTTAATGATGTGCCTGGAGATTTCTACTTGAAGACTTTAACATTAGATTATAATTTTCCAGACAATGAGTTCTTTGACCTTACCGTTATTGATGATGAAACGATAGAGCTGTATCAAGTAAATACGGGAACTACTTACCAGTTTAGAGGTAGAGGGTATATCCAGTTTAGAACAGCAACAGATGGAAAGAGTAAAAATGCGCCGAAACTTCGTAAGAAAACGGCAGACATTAAAGCAGAAATAAAAGCGCTTACCGCAAAGAAAGCAGCAGCGCTTAAAAAGTAATAATCACTGCACTAGCCACGGCAGTGTGATTCAAGAATTTTTGGTTGGTTATTTAGTTGGAGAATCCTTACCTAAGTGTTACTTAGTGTGAGGATTCTCTTTTTTTGGAAAGTGGCTCATGTGAATGAGATTCTACAAAAACATAGATGATCTGCTTAAATGTTAGGTAAGGGTTAATATACGTTGAGATTTACTAAAGTCATCATAACAATAGATTGATAACTCTAGCTTTTTTGTAACTTCCGTACTCAATAAAAACACTAACTAAATATTATAACTATGGGATTATTTTCATTCATTAAAAATGCAGGAGCAAAAGTTTTTGGAATAGGAAAAACAGATGCAGAAGAAGCAGCAGAAAAAGCAGCAGTAGCCGAAGAAAAAATTGCAATGGCAAATGCTAAAGCAGCAAGTAACATGGCAGAAACAATTAATGACTTAGGTCTTGATGTTGATAACCTTGATATCTCAATAGATGGAGATGTTGCTGTAGTTACTGGAAGCGCAAACGATCAAGCAACTAAAGAAAAGGTAATCCTTGTAGTAGGAAACTCTACAGGTATTGCAACGGTAGATGATAGACTTACGGTAGAGAATCCAGAGCCAGAAGCTCGTTTCTACACAGTAGTAAGCGGAGATTCTTTAAGCAAGATCTCAAAAGCGATGTACGGAGACCCAATGAAGTATCCACAAATTTTTGAAGCAAACAAACCAATGCTTAAGGATGTAGATAAGATTTATCCAGGTCAAGTATTACGTATTCCTCACTTAGAGAAATAAAAGAAAGCGCTCAAGCGCGATTATAGACTAATTAAAAGAACAAATATGAAAGACGATAGTCTGGAATGTTTGTTCTTTTTTTGTTTGTAGTAATTAAGATAGCTGACTAAAAACCTCTAAAACTTCTTTAGAAAGTTTCATTAAGAAAAATAGCCAGAAAATAACTGATATAATTGCAAAAACGCGAGCCTTAGCGAGCTTAGGGCTTTGAGGTTCCTTTCTAGCTTTGAGATATTTGATGATAGTAAGTATACTAGATGCAATAAATAAGGCAACCGTAAATCCCAAGAGAAAATCAGGTAAATCATTATCTGAAGCTTTTACACGTTGTAAAGCGAGGTGTACAAGAAATGAAATAACCATCAACATACCGTAGTAGGTAGCCTCTTTGCTATTTTGATGTGTCAAATCCCGTTTAGACATACAATTATGACCTATTTGTAAAAGTTCATTTGATCGATGTAAGTATGAACCTCAGGGGGTAATAAGGGTCTTATATTTTTACCATCCTTAATAGCTTTACGAATCATTGTAGAAGAAATTTCCATAATAGGAGCGTCTACTTTGTGAATCTTTGAGTGGTTGTCAAACTGTGTTTCAACTGTGCCTTCAGAGATTCTAGGATATACATATATGTCGTGACGTTCAAGAATAACCTCATAGTTTTTCCATTTATGAAGACTTTTAAGATTGTCTTCTCCCATGATTAAGCAAAACTCATGCTGAGGATACTTTTCTTCTAGATGAGCTAGTGTGTATACTGTATAGTTAGGTTGTGGTAAATTGAACTCAATATTGCTTGGCTCTATTTTATCATAGGTTTCAAGAGCTTCTAAGACCATCTGATAACGATGATTGTTGTCTAGTAAGCTACTCTTTTTCTTAAATGGATTGTGCGGTGTGATGACCATCCAGATTTTGTCTAGGTCGCTATACTCTGCCATGTGATTTGCAATCGCAAGATGCCCTATGTGAATAGGGTTAAATGTTCCGAAGTAGAGACCTATTTTCAATGAAGTAGTATTTAAAATTATTTCTTATGGAGAGGATTTGCATCAAAAGAAATACCCTCCCAGCCGTGCTGCATGAAGTTTCTAATGTTTTGGTGATCTGTACCCTCTGGGTTTTGTAGTACATCTTCTCTGTAATATGCGCCAAAACAGTGTAGTGTGTCACTTTTATTCAATCCTTGGTCTTTTGCAAAACCGAATAACTTGCAAGAGCCATTGTTTTCACCGCTATCATTACGAATGTTTCCGTTTGTAAAGGAGCTAGGCGTAAAAGTATATAGAGATTCTATAACCTCCATGGTATCGGTAAATCGAATATCACTAGGTGTGGTAGCAAGTTTGGTTTTAAAATCTTGTAATGTCATTGAGCTATTATTTTACAAAATCGGTAACAAGTGTGACCGCCTCTTTAAGAGCTTTTTCTAGATTGTCATTAAGAATGATATGATCAAACTGTGGTGCCGTAGCGAGCTCTACAGAAGCTTTTGCGATACGCATGTTAATCTTATCCTCACTCTCTGTGCTACGCTTCTTAAGGCGTATTTTAAGCTCGTCTACACTAGGTGGTTTTACAAACACAGCAAGTGTCTTATCTGGAAATTTCTTTTTGATACGTAAACCTCCCACAACATCAATATCAAAAATCACATGTTTGCCCATGGCCCAGATACGTTGTACCTCGCTCCACAGTGTTCCATAAAAGTTATCGCGGTATACTTCTTCCCACTCTAGAAAGTCGTCTGCCTTGATGTGATTTTTAAATTCTTTGAGATCTATGAAATAATAGTCCTTCCCATTCTTTTCTTCTCCACGAGACTCACGGCTCGTTGCAGAGATACTAAACTCAAGGTTTAATTCTTCTTGTGCTAGAAGGTGTCTCACTATCGTAGTTTTTCCGCTTCCTGAAGGTGCCGAAAATACGATGAGCTTTCCTTGATGTTCACTATTATTATCTTCTGGTTGCTTTGCCATTAGAGTACATTTAAAACTTGCTCCTTTATTTTTTCTAGTTCGTCCTTCATTTGCACTACTAGCTGCTGCATAGGTGCATAGTTAGACTTAGATCCTACTGTATTAATCTCGCGACCTATTTCTTGACCTATAAAGCCAAGTTTCTTACCGTTAGAATCATCAGATTCTAGCGCTTCTGTAAAGTAATCTAGGTGATTTTTTAAGCGAACTTTTTCCTCAGTAATGTCATATTTCTCTAGGTAATAGATAAGCTCTTGCTCAAAGCGATTCTCATCTACATTTACTTTAAGATCAGAAACAGCTTTCTCAAGCCTTACTTTTACATCACTCAGTCTATCTACATCAAGTACAATAACCTCTTCCAGCAAGCGCTGTAGGTTTGCAATACGTAGTTCAAACTCCGTTTTAAGAGAATTCCCTTCATCTAGACGGTACTTGTTTATTTCCTTAAGTGCTTCCTCTAGATTTGATACAATCGATGTGTACTCATTTTCATCTAGTTCCTCACGTTCTGTTTTAAGAGCATCTGGTAGGCGCATTGCCATTTTAAGAAGTTCTGTCTCGCTAGGATTACCACTCACAGCATCAGAGAGCTGAGCCATATAAGCGTTTACCACCGTTCCATTAATAACTGTATTGGTGTTTTCTCCAGTACTTTCTACATAAAGACCTACATCAATCTTGCCGCGTTCTAGTGCTTTTGCAACCATATTGCGCAGGGCAAGTTCTTTCTCACGATAGGTAGAAGGTATACGAGCATTGAGATCTAGATTTTTGCTATTAAGCGATTTGATCTCTATTGTAATTTTTTTTCCAGGAAGTTGTAGTACACTTTTCCCAAAACCAGTCATCGATTTTATCATTCGGCAAAGATAAAGGTTCAGTTATTAATTATGAATGGGGTTTGTACGCTTTCGCGAAAGCATAGTTGTATTCCTATAATCTTGTAATTAAGAGTATTTAAGTCGTGCCTACATACAATCATTCAAGACGTTTAGTGAATGCAATCAAATTTTCGCGAAAGCGAGACAATGTTATTTTATTTTGTCAGTCATATATGAGCGCACCTGGTAATTTGCTAAAATCACATAAGCGATAAGCGCAACATAACCGCCGTATGCTGCATAAGGGCTTTCAAGAAAGAACAAACAGCTACAAATTGCAAAAAGTGCAATAGTACCGATGCCATATTTTTGAGCCAAAAACGAGTACGCACTATTCCAAGTGGCTTGATCTCTCATCCACCATTCTGGAGATTTTGCTAAGAATGAGTTACCCATTGACGGTGGGAAGTAACGCGTATTTATAAATAATGCTAGACTTATGAGTGCTGGCGCTAGTGTGGTAAGTATTGTAGGTAAGTCCATTAATTTAATTTACGTAACCAAATATTTCTATAACCTACACCGCTCATATCGCCATGATCTTGAAGTATGATTGGTCCATCTCCATGGGCATTGTTCTTAGGAAATCCTATATACTCTGTGCTTCCTTGTAATTCATAGTGATCTTGAACAAGCACACCATTGAGTAATACTGTGAGCGTACCTGCTTTTGTTCTTTTTCCTGCACTGTCAAATTCTGGCGCGTGAAAAACAATGTCATAAGTGTTCCACTCACCTGTAGGTTTTGCAGCCATCACGTCTGGAGCTTTTTGCTTGTAGATAGAGCCTACCATACCGTTTACGTAGGTGTCATTATCATTGTTATTTAATATTTGTACTTCGTATAAGCCTTGAAAAAACACACCACTATTACTTCTGTTTTGGTTAGTCTGTGTGTTGTTTGGATCACTGCGCCATTCCAAGTGTAATTGCACACTCCCGAAGTCCTCTTTGGTCACAATATCTCCCGTCTTATCTTTTACGGTCATACTCCCGTCTTGATTAATCGTCCACTTAGGAGCGCCGCCGTCGTTTTTACTTTTCCAAGCGTTAAGGTTTGTGCCGTCAAACAATACTACAGCATCACTAGGGATACCGGTCTGCCCGTTTATGGCCACCTTTGCAGGTTTTGGACCCCATACTTCTGTTTGTTCTGGTTTCGTTGGTTCATCACCCACATTTCCTGAGCCGCACGATGTAATGGTTAGTGCTGTTGCGATAATTCCTAAATGGTATAATTTCATAATCTATTTTTTTAAATAAAGGTTGTTTTTTAAAGTCCAAGTATCTTCTTCAACTGCTCTTTGTCGATATCCTCACCTGCAAAATCATCAAAGCGTTTTTGTGTAGCCTCAATAATATGTGAAGCGATAAATGGTGCACCTTCTCTAGCTCCTTGTTCAGGACTTTTTACACAACATTCCCACTCCATCACTGCCCAAACGTCACAACTGTATTCTGTGAGTTTTGTAAAAATGGTTTTAAAGTCAATCTGCCCGTCTCCAAGTGAACGGTATCGCCCAGCGCGATCTTGCCAGTCACTGTAACCGCCAAAAGTACCGCGCTTCCCATCTGGTTTAAACTCAGAATCTTTTACATGGAAGGCTTTTATAAACTCGTGATAGTGGTCTATGTATGCGATGTAATCTAGCTGCTGCAATACAAAGTGACTCGGGTCATATAAAATATTACAACGCTTGTGATTACCTGTAGCTTCTAGAAAACGTTCAAAAGTCACTCCGTCGTGAAGATCTTCACCAGGGTGAATCTCATAAGCCACATCTACACCACACTCATCATAAGTGTTGAGTATAGGTAACCATCGTTTTGCAAGTTCTTCAAACCCCATCTCAACAAGTCCTGCAGGACGTTGTGGCCAAGGGTGCATTGTATGCCAAAGTAACGAACCACTAAACGTCGCACTCACATCAAGACCTAGATGTTTACTTGCGTGTGCAGCGCTTATTACTTGCTTGCGAGCCCACTCCGTACGCTTCTTTGGGTTGTTTTTACAATCGTCTGGAGCAAAATTATCAAACATCAAGTCATAAGCAGGATGTACTGCAACCAGTTGCCCTTGTAGGTGTGTAGAGAGCTCTGTAATCTCTAAGCCGTAACTATTGATTTTTCCTTTGAGTTCATCACAATAGGTCTTGCTTTCTCCAGCTGTGGTAAGATCTATTAATCTGTTCTCCCAAGTTGGGATTTGTATTCCTTTATACCCAAGGTCTGCTGCCCATTTACATAATCCGTCTAGCGAATTAAAGGGTGCTTTGTCATCCATAAATTGGGCGAGAAATACTGCGGGTCCTTTTATTGTTTTCATTGGATATATTTTTTTTCATTCTCGCAAAGGTGAGAATCTTTTTAATTGTTGCTTTTTACGCTTTCGCGAAAGCGTTCTTATACTACTCTAGGTCTATCCACACATTCCCATCACGATGAGATTGTACGGCTTTCTCTATAAAGTTCATACCTCGCACACCATCTGTCATACCCGGAAACTCGCCTGAATTGTAGTCTTCTCCACGTATTGCCTTTGCAACACCTTTATAGATATTACCCATCGCGTCAAAAATACCTTCTGGATGTCCCGGAGGTAGTTTTGTGCCGTCTAGCGATAGCGCACTGTTATAAGCGTGGCCTGGTTTAAGCACGCGCATAGGTTGTCCATCTTCTAGTAAATAGAGATAATTAGGGTTTTCTTGCTCCCACTTGAGACCTGCTTTTGTACCATAAACAGCTACGGTAAAGTTGTTCTCCTCACCTGTTGCTATTTGACTAGATCGCAACACACCTTTTGTGTATTCATCTAGGCGTAGTAATACGGTGCCGTCTATATCCATCTCATTATCTGCATATAGATGGTTGAGGTCTGCAAGTACAGATTTGATTTTCTTACCAGTCACAAACTCTAGCATCTGGTAAGCGTGAACGCCTATATCACCAAGACAGCAAGAAATTCCAGATTTTTCAGGCATTAAACGCCAGGTGCTATTGCGCTGCTCCTTGTCATGTATGAGGGTATTAATCCAGCCTTGGTAATACTGAGCATCTACTTTCTGTATTTCGCCTAGTTCTTCATTTGCTATCATTTCCCTCATCTGGCGTACCATAGGATACCCAGTATAGGTGTGTGTGAGTCCAAAAACGTTGCCATTCTTCTTTTGGATAGCCTCAAGCTCCAGCGCCTCTGCGTGCGTCATGGTCATAGGCTTCTCACAAATCACGTTAAAGCCAGCTTCTAGAAGCTGCTTTGCCATCGGGAAGTGTAAAAAGTTAGGTGTAAGTATAGATACCACTTGCATGCGCTGGTCTACTGGGAGCGCGGTTTCCTTTTCTATAAGCTCCGTTAAATCTTTGTATATACGATCTGTCGGGATGCCTATTTGAGTAGCAAAGTCTTTGCTTATCTCTATATCTGGGTTAAAAGAACCACCTACTAGCTGGTATGCGTCAAACATACTTGCCGCCACGCGGTGTAACACACCTATTAAACTATCTCCGCCGCCACCTAAGACGCCCCATCTTATTTTATTGCTCATTGTGTTGTGTTTTTATTTGCCGATTTCCATTTCCCTGTCTTAAAGGGTGTGTAAATCGACTTTTTAGATTTTTATTTATACTGAGTATATTATTACTTGTCCTAAAAACGTCCACCCTTCAAGGTAGGGGAACAACTTTTTAAGCCTGAACTACTACTCCGTATATTCTATTTTTTCTTCTTTAAATAGCACTGCAAATATCACAAATACTGCTGCTGCAAAAATTGCTGGGAATATCCATACAGAGTTCCAATCGTGACCTTCACCTACAATGTTTGCATCTGTTATTTTTCCTGCCACATAAAAACCTACTAACATCCCTACACCGTAAGTAGCAAGTGTGATAAGTCCTTGAGCGGCACTTTTAATTTTTGGTCCAGCTTTGCTGTCTGTATAAATCTGTCCAGATACGAAGAAGAAATCATAACAGATACCGTGAAGTACAATCCCTGTGATAACCATAAAGAATAAATCTCCAGTGTTTCCGTAAGCAAATAATAAATAACGTAATGTCCACGCTAACATTCCTACGAGGATAGTCTTCTTAAACCCAAACTTCTTAAAGAAGAAAGGAAGTAATAACATAAACACTACCTCAGATACTTGACCAATAGAAGCAAGGGCTGTAGATTTTTCTACTCCAGATTCCGTAAGGAACGGACTTAAGTTTTGGTAGTAAAATGCAAGTGGAATACAGATAAGTACAGAAGAAAGGAAAAACACTAAGAAATTTCTATCCTTAAGTAAACCTAGCGCTTCAAGACCTAAAATATCTTTGATAGCAACTTTTTCTCCTTTTGCACTTGGTGGTGTTTTAGGAAGTGTAAAACTAAAAACGCCTAATACTGCCGAAGCTATAGCCGTCATCACAAATGTATTCTTAAGCATGCCTGATGCAATAGAATCTTGTGAATCCCATCCAAAAGCAAAGCTGATTAACAATCCAGCTACAATCCACCCTATTGTTCCCCATACGCGTATGAATGGAAAATCTTTTGAAGGATCTTTCATTTGATTAAACGCAACGGAATTTACAAGTGCCAGTGTAGGCATATAAGCAATCATATACCCTAAAACATAAGGGTAAAAGACAGCCGAGTCTGTTGCTTGAGACATCATATACATTAATGCAGCGCCAATGATGTGAAGTACACCTAGTATGCGCTCTGCATTAAAAAATCGATCTGCAATAAGACCTATAATAAATGGTGCAATAATAGCACCCCAAGATTGTGTTGAGAATGCTGCTGCAATTTCTCCTCCTTCTGCATTCAGGTTATTGCCCATGAATGTGCCTAAGGTTACAAACCAGCCTCCCCAAATAAAGAACTCGAGGAACATCATAAAAGATAACTGGAATTTAGTAGTTGATTTCATAGGGTTTATTTAAGGTTGTCTATTGATTTTTGAACTAGTGCTTTAGTAAGAGCGATACCTTCTTTTGGATCTTCCAGTGGCCCTTCATATTCAGTACCTACATATCCTTCAAAACCACTATCGGCAACGATTTGCATTAATCGTTGGTAGTCTAATTTTGTCTCATTACCATTTTCATCAAAGTTATATGACTTTGCAGACACTCCTTTTGCATACGGCATCATTTCTTCTATTCCTTTATAAGTATCATATTCTAACACACAAGGAGCGCTCCAGCGTTCTCCACCTTCGCGTTTTACACAAAAGTTTCCAAAATCAGGTAAGACACCTATTGTTTCCATATTAACCTCTTTCATCACAGCAATAAGCTTTTCTCCATCGCTTGACCATCCTCCGTGGTTTTCTATGATTACGTTTACACCTACTTCTTTACCGTAAGCTCCTAGCTCTTTAAGAGATGCTACAGATAGAGCATGCCATTTTACAGGATCTAGCTCTCCAAAGAGATTTGCTCTTACCGAGTGTGCTCCCATAAGTTTTGCTGCATCCATCCATATTTTGTGATTTGCAATAGCTTCTTCTAGTTTTTTAGGGTCTGGATCTGCTAGTTCACCAGCGTGATCAACCATAATAAGAACGTTATCCATACCTGCAGCAGTTGCCTTATCATTAAGGTCGTTTGCAAGTTTCATTACACGTTCTTTATAATCTGTCCCTACTTCAGCAACAGATGGATATAGTTGTGTCACATATTCTACTCCGGTAAAACCAAGATCTTTGGCAATTTGCGGGAATTCCATCGGGTCCATAGTACCATCTTGAAACGGTTTGTGAAGTGACCATTGAGCTAGCGAATGTTTGAAAGTTGGAGCTGTTTTTTGAGAATTTTCAATTTCTGCTTTCGCGGAAGCGTTATCACCCTCTTTTTTTTGATCTGTTTTACAAGAAAAGAGTGTAAATGCGCATAAAAATGCTCCTAGAAGATATTTTTTCATAATATAATTTAATTGGAGGGTAGAACTATAACGTTTTCGCCCGTGAATTACTGTTAAATCTAGTGTTTGACTAAGGTAACCTTTTTCTCATATTAACAAAAAACAACTTAAAATTTATATATTTGGTAAACTACATCACAATTTTTTTTCATTAATACAATATATAGTGAACACAGCCAACGAAAACGAAATGTACGACGCAATCGTCGTAGGCTCAGGAATCTCCGGAGGATGGGCAGCAAAAGAGTTATGTGAGAATGGTATGAAAACGCTTGTTTTAGAGCGTGGTCGTATGGTTAATCACATTGAAGACTACCCTACTATGCATAAAGACCCTTGGGACTTTGAGTTAAAGGGTAATAATAGTGTAGAAGTAGAGGCTCGTTATGAGAAGCAAGCTCGTACGGGTTATGTTCATAAAGCAGAGAGTCGTCACTTTTTTGTAGATGATGTAGATCATCCTTATAATGAGACAAAACGTTTTGACTGGATACGTGGATATCACGTGGGAGGTCGTTCTATTATGTGGGGACGCCAGAGTTACCGTTTATCTGATATTGATTTTGAAGCAAATAAAAAAGAAGGCATAGCTGTAGACTGGCCAGTGCGTTATAGCGATATTTCTCCTTGGTATGATAAGGTGGAAGAGTATATCTCTGTTTCTGGAGAGAGTCTAGGTCTTGAAGTATTACCTGATGGTAAATTCTCACCTCCTATGGAACTTAACTGTGTAGAGGAAGTACTTAAGAAAAACATGGCCGAAAATTACAAAGACGGTCGTTTACTTACTATTGGGCGTGTTGCGCACATTACAGGAGCAAAAACTTATGATGGTCGCTCTGCTTGCCAGTTTAGAAATCGCTGTGTGAGAGGATGTCCTTTTGGAGGGTATTTCTCAAGTAACTCATCTACTTTACCAGCTGCCGAGCGTACAGGAAATATGACGTTACGTCCATTTTCTATCGTAACAGAAGTGGTGTATGATGATAAAACAGGGAAGGCAACTGGAGTAAAAGTTACCGACCAAGAGACCATGGAGACTATGGAGTTTAAAGCAAAGACCGTTTTCCTTTGTGCTTCTGCAATTGCCTCTGCTAGTATTCTTATGAACTCTAAGAGTGAGCGTTTTCCTAACGGGATGGGTAATGACTCTGGAGAGCTAGGACACAACTTAATGGATCACCACTTTAAAGCAGGAGCAACTGCAAAGTGGGATGGTGATAAAGACAAATATTACAAAGGACGTCGTCCTAATGGGTTATATATTCCTCGTTTTAGAAACATAGGCGGAGTAACAGATCAAAAAACCTTTAAGCGTGGTTACGGTTATCAAGGTGGTGCAGGTCGTGGTGATTACCAACCACAAATTGCCGAAGCAGGATACGGAGCAAAGCTTAAAGAAGAGATTCAAAAACCAGGAGGATGGACTATGAGTCTTATGGGCTTTGGAGAATGTCTTCCTTACCATGAGAACAAAATGACGCTAGATTATAATGATCTTGATAAATGGGGACAACCTAAGGTAAACTTTGACGCAGAGTGGAAAGAGAATGAGTGGGAAATGCGTAAGGATATGATTGCAAGTGCAAAAGATATGCTTAAAAAGGCTGGATTTACAGATATCCAGACTATGGATGATCCTAGTGCTCCGGGTAACGGAATACATGAAATGGGTACGGCTCGTATGGGTCGTGATCCTAAGACATCAGTTTGTAACGGTAATAACCAGTTGCATGCTGTTCCTAACGTTTATGTAACAGACGGAGCGTTTATGACCTCTGCAAGTTGTGTAAACCCATCACTCACATATATGGCTTTTAGCGCACGTGCTGCAAATCACGCTGCTGCTCAAATCAAAAAAGAAGCGTAAGATGAATAGAAGACAATTAATAAAGAACTTAGGATTAGGTGGAGTAGCACTTGTTGCAACACCTACGATATTGAGCCTTTTACAAAGTTGTAAAGCAGATGGACCGGTGTTTGAGCCTGTATTTTTAAGCAAGTCTCAAGGTAAAGCATTGCGCCATATGGTAGATCTTATTATTCCTTCTGACGAGATGATCCCAGGAGCGGTAGATGTAGGTGTACACAAGTTTATAGATACTTACTGGAATCAAGCAGTAGATGCAGAAGGTAAAACGCAAATTCTAGCAGGGTTTGACGCACTTGCAAATAGATTGCAAGACGCCTCTGGAAAGACATTTGAAGATGCCGAAGCAGAAGATTATGATGCCTTACTCACAAAGTACCTTAATGCATCTCAAGAAGAACAAGCTATTTACAATAAAGGTTTAGGTGAGTTTTATCAAGTTTACGAGAATGACAAGACGGTAAAAGTAGATCCAGATGCTGGTTCTTTTAGCCTTTTAGGAAATATAAGAGGAATGACTATATGGGGATGGAAAGCCTCAGAAGAAATAGGAGAAAATGTACTCGCTTATGAGCCTATTCCAGGTAAACAAGTAGGTTGCTTACCACTAGAGGAAGCAACAGGAGGAAAGACATATTCTCTATAAATTACACCAGATGTAATTAATAAATGGAATGCTATAAATGACAATATTGTAATAGCTATACACTAGCAATCATTGCAAGAATATTAATAAGTTATGGACAGAAGGAAATTTATACAAAAAGGAGCTCTCACGGGTTCCTTTTTAGGTTTAGGTAGTATTGGGGTAAACGCTATGGTTAATGGGATGGGAGATGTTTCCGCTTTCGCGAAAGCGAAAAATGGAGCACACTCTTTTAATCTCAACTATGCTCCACATGTAGGTATGTTTAAAGAGCTCGCTGGAGAAAATGTGATCAATCAGCTCAACTTTATGGCAGATCAGGGATTTACCGCCTTCGAAGATAATGAGATGCGCAACCGTCCCATTGCCGAACAAGAGGCTATGGCACTTGTTATGAAAGAACGCGGGATGACTATGGGAGTTTTTGTAGCTCATAAAATATACTGGACAACACCTCATCTAGCGAGCGGAAAGCAAGAATGGAGAGAAGAGTTTCTAGGTGATATTAAGAAATCTGTTACTGTTGCCAAACGTGTAAATGCAAAGTGGATGACAGTCGTACCTGGTCATGTGGATATGCGTCAAGACATGGCATATCAAACGGCAAACGTGGTAGAGACTTTAAAACAAGCTGCGGCCATTCTAGAACCACATGGAATTGTAATGGTGCTTGAACCACTCAATTTTAGAAATCACCCAGGACTCTTTTTATCTAAGTCACCGCAAGCATATCAAATTTGTAAAGCAGTAGATAGTCCGTCGTGCAAGATTCTATTTGATATTTACCATCAGCAAATTCAAGAAGGAAACCTAATCCCGAACATAGAACAGTGCTGGGACGAGATTGCTTATTTCCAGATAGGAGATAACCCGGGGCGCAATGAGCCTACTTCTGGAGAGATTAACTATAAAAATGTATTTAAATACATTCATAGCCGCGATTTTAAAGGAGTTTTAGGAATGGAGCATGGCAATAGTATAAAAGGGAAGGAAGGCGAGCAGCTTGTAATAGATGCGTATGTGGAGAGTGATCTCTTCTTATAAATTATTTTTTAAAATAATACAATCAGAATCTATACGTTTGATAACGGAGTGTGTAGGATTTACTACTTTTACTCAAAACCCTAGCAGATGAGTTCATCCTTTGAGAAATACCAGAAACGACGATTAATTACCTCCTATTTTTCGGTGGTGATTAGTATTGCTTTGGTGCTATTTCTACTGGGAATACTAGGATTACTAGTGCTTAACACCAAAAAAGTAGCCGACTATTTTAAAGAGACTATTGCAGTAGGTGTTTACTTTAAAGATGGAGCAAGAGATGTGGAGATGAAGCAGCTTGAGAAGTCTTTATCACTGGCAGAATACACAAAATCTATACAGTTTGTATCAAAAGAAGAAGCTGCTGAAGCACATAGCGAAGCTTTAGGAGAAAATTTTGTAGACTACCTTGGAGAAAACCCACTACAAAATAGCATAGATTTATACCTTAATGCAGATTACGTGTCAGCAGAGAAAGTATCAGAAATTGCTGCAGAGATTGCTTCTAAAAACTTTGTTGAGGAAGTGACGTATGACAAGCCGTTAATCTCACTTCTTAACGACAACATTAAGAAAATGAGCCTGTGGATTCTTATTATCTCAGGGATATTCACTTTTATAGCAGTGTTGCTTATTAATAGTTCTATACGATTATCCGTGTATGCTAAGCGTTTTACCATAAAAACCATGCAGATGGTTGGAGCAACAAAGAAATTTATACGTAGGCCTTTCGTTTGGAAAAGCGTGCGCTTAGGGATTATAGGAGCGCTTATAGCCATTGCAGGGATGGCTGGAGTATTGTATTATGCAAACAAGACTTTTCCTCAACTCACATTACTTGATGATCCACTACTATTAGGAGCACTTTTTGGAGGTGTATTTATGATGGGTATCGTGATTACTTGGTTTAGCACCTTTCTTGCAACACAACGTTTCTTAAATTTGCGCACAGACGAATTATACTACTAGCAGTATAAAAGTATTACTATGGGAGAACAAAAACGTAAAGAAGTCATTAAACAGGAAACCGAATTTATCTTTGGTAAGAAGAACTTTACCTGGATGCTTATTGGACTTGGTGTGATTGCCTTAGGCTTTATACTAATGTCTGGTGGTGGTAGTGACGACCCTAATGTTTTTAATCCTGAGATCTACTCATGGAGACGTATACGTCTAGCACCTGCTGTGATTCTCATAGGTTTTGGTATAGAAGTATATGCGATACTACTTAACCCTAATAAAGGGAAGTAACACTTGCCCCTTATAACGACAATCTTATCTTTGCGGTTATGGATAACTTAGACGCATTAATCCTTGGTGTCATTCAAGGACTCACAGAGTTTTTACCAGTTTCTTCTAGTGGTCATTTAGAACTAGGGAAGGCAATCTTAGGAGACACTTCTGTCCCAGAAGAAAGCTTGATGTTTACCGTTGTTGTGCACTTTGCCACGGCACTTTCTACCATCGTAGTTTTTAGAAAAGATATTGTAGAAATTTTGAGCGGATTGTTTTCATTCGAGTGGAATGAAGAAACACAATTTTCGGCAAAAATCGTGTTATCCATGATTCCTGCAGTAATTGTAGGGCTGTTTTTTGAAGAACAGCTAGAAGCGCTTTTTGGAGGAAATATCATGCTCGTAGGCTGTATGCTTCTTGTAACTGCGGTGCTATTATACTTCGCAGATAGAGCAAAAGACACTCAAAAGAATGTTACTTTTTCAAATGCATTTATAATTGGCGTCTCTCAAGCAGTGGCAATGATTCCTGGTATTTCTCGCAGTGGAGCAACTATATCTACCTCTGTGTTATTGGGTAATGATAAGAGCAAAGCAGCGCGTTTTTCATTTTTAATGGTGATTCCGCTTATTTTTGGGAAGATTGCAAAAGACCTTATGGATGGAGCGCTTACCACACAAACGGGTAACGTATCTGTACTAGTAATAGGCTTTGTAGCTGCCTTTGTAGCAGGACTTGTAGCTTGTACGTGGATGATTAAACTTGTTAAGAAAAGTAAACTCTCTTGGTTTGCTATTTACTGTCTCATTGTAGGAGTAATTGCAATAGGATTTTCCATCTATAATCAAGCTTAATACGTTTTATCTCTAGTTCTCGTCTTCTGATGTAAAGTGAAACATTGAATACTGTAATTCAATAGCTTCAGTATGGTTTGCAGCTGGATTATAGATTCCAGCCTTAAGATAATATCCATTTGCAATACCATTATCTTCTATCCAGTTTGTGCCTACCTCAGGGCTATAAGTATCATCTATAAGCGTTTGACCTCCCTGGGCTACAATAAGATGTACAACACCATTACCTTTTTCAATAATGATTTTTAAAGGCTCAGCATTATAGTTTGCACCATTGACAAAAGAGTAAAAATCTTTATCAAATTCTGTATCACTCGAGCTTACTTCTGGATCTCTTCGTACGACAGTTTCTAGTTCATCATTATGCAATTCAAGTCTAAAAAAAGGCTTATTAGAACTACCACCTCTATTATGAACCTGCGCAATGGTTATTCCTTCTGTAGGAATATCTAAGTATACTGCTTCAAATTCCATGCGAGATGGTGTTGTTAATGGACCTTCTGAGGATTGTTTAAACTCGGTTCTTCTTCCTTTTTCTAGTTGGCACTTCAAATTCAAAATGGTTCCGTTATTAGAAGAATAAAAATACTCGTCATCTGGCTGTCCACTTTCAAAAATGTCATCGAGATTTTCATCGTCTGTATCACAAGGTCCAGGTATACAACCACCCGTATTGAAACTATTTTCTATAACTAAATTTGGCTCAAATGAGAAGGCCTCGGTGTCTAGAGCATTGGCTTCATCTGTTGTACCATCGTCATCTGTTTCATCTGTTGGTGTAACTACAGGAACAGTAACTTCTACTGCATCATCAGACGACCCATCATTAGATGAACATTGCGTGCACATTAGGATTAAACCTACTAAAACAATAATTCTTTGCAACTGGGACATATTTTATTTTAAAGTATATCTCTTATTTATTACGGAGATAAGGAGGTGATTTCTTATAAAAATATATCATTAAACCACAATAAGAGTATTTTGATATCATAAAAAGCATAATAAGTTATGCGTGATATTTCTAGTTAAATAGCATTATCTTGATAACTTTGCCTCTTAGTCCCTAACAAAACCTACAAAACCAAGCTGGCTATGCTTACAGATCAAGATTATAAAGATGGGCAAGTACTCATTTTTGATAAACCGCTAGAGTGGACCTCGTTCCAGCTGGTTAACAAAGTGCGCTGGCTTATACGTAAGAACCTTAATATTAAGAAGATTAAAGTAGGTCATGCGGGTACGTTGGATCCTTTGGCAACGGGTCTTATGATTATTTGTACGGGGAAGTTTACAAAGCGCTTACACGAGTTCGTTGGGCAAGAAAAGGAATATACGGGCACCATTGTTTTAGGTGGTACTACGCCTAGTTATGATCTTGAGACAGAAGTAGATCAAACTTTTTCTACAGAACATATTACTGATGAGGATATTTACGCTTTCGCGAAAGCGTACCAAGGAAACATCATGCAACGCCCGCCAGTATTTTCTGCACTCAAAAAGGAGGGGAAACGCTTGTATGAATTTGCACGAGCAGGAGAAGAAGTAGATATTCCTAAACGAGAGATTAATATCTCATCTTTTGAAATCACACGTATTGCAATGCCAGAAGTAGATTTTAAAGTGCGCTGTAGTAAAGGAACATATATTAGATCGCTAGCATTTGACTTTGGCGAAGGACTCAAAAGTGGAGCTCACTTAAGTGCGTTGAGAAGAACCAAAATAGGTGATTACAACGTAGATGATGCACAGTCTCTTGATGGATTTATAGCCGAAATTACAGCTGGTTCCACGGAGGAATAATTCGTGAAACGCTGTTATTAGGCGATTGACCTATTTTTCTTTTATTATTTTAGTTCTTTATGAAGATTTCTCATTCTGATAAGGCTTTACTAATTACCGTTACGGGGGCAATTTTACTTGTGCTCGTTTTTTTCTTTCTGGGAGTAAAACCATATCAAGGAGAGATAGAGGAGTTTATAGAGATTCCTGTAATTACTGAGGAGGTAGTAGAGGAGCTTCAAGAGCAACAAGAAGATCAAGTTCAAGAGCGTCGTATTTCAAAAACGAACCAAGCCTACAATACCGCTCAACTTAGGGAGGAAAATAGAAGCTTTCAAGATAACGACGAAATTAGAAAAGCAATAGAAGCTCAACAGCAGAATAGTGTAGAGCAACTTAATGACGACTATGAGGCTAAGCTTAAGGCACTTCAAGAAGCTAGAGAAGGTAATCTAGAAGCAAAAAGAGAAGAGGTACAAGCGGCTATAGATGCTCGAGAAGCTGCACGTAATAAGAAAAAGAAAAGTGCTTATAGACATAGTACGGTTTCTTACGATCTAGTAGGCCGTACTGCAATAGTTTTACCTAATCCTGTGTATACCTGCGATGCTTACGGTAAAATAGTAGTGAATATCACCGTAAACGATAAAGGAACTATCATTGATAAGGATTATAATAAAAGTGCCTCTACAAGCTCAAATGGATGTCTCATAGATCAGGCAATGGAGTATTTAACAAGAGCTTACTTTGATAAAGGAAATAAAGCCACACAATTAGGGAGTGTGACTTTTGATTTTCAAGGGTAAGAGCTTACTTAAGTAGTTTAAGTAAATCTTGGGCAGTTCCTTGTCCTTTGTCTTTATTATACCACACTTGTAAATCTTCTTTAAATTCTGGCGTTAACTTACCGTGGGCTTCCTTATAGTCATTAACCATTTTTGTAGCCTCAGATGGACGTGGCCCCCAGTCTGCTATCACTTCATTTGTGTCGCTATTTACAGCGATAAGTCTCGGAATAGAACGTCCTCCATTATATAGAAACTGATCCATAAGATCAAGATTCTCATCTCTAAGAACAACTTTAAATTTAATGTTAGGGTTGAGGTCTGCAAACTTTTGCATCATAGGCATCGTTTGAGCAGCGTCACCACACCAGCTCTCTGTAAGTACTAGCCAGGTTACATCTCCTTTAAAATCTTTTATTTGTTGCTGTACATCATCAGAGAGCTTGAGTGTCTTGTCTAGACGTTTCATGCGCTTGTGATTAAGCATTGTATAGTTATGTAGCGCCTCTGTCACTTCTGGACCTGTATTAGTTCCTTCTAGGGCGTGAGTCTCTGTAAGTACTCTATAATCTTGATATGAAATAGCCTGAGAGAGACCCTCTGCTATTAATTGTGTTCTTGTTTTTTCCATTGTTTCCATAGCACATATGTCGTGAGCTCTGCTACAAACTTACTATCTTTCACCTTAGAATCCCAAATGATCAATGATGACAAAAAACAAATGCGGTTGGTGTGTAGGTGATGATCTCTATGAAGCTTATCATGATAATGAGTGGGGAACTCCTTTGAGAGATGAGGATTTACTTTTTGAGTTCCTTGTATTAGAAACATTTCAAGCGGGATTGAGTTGGATTACTATTTTAAAAAAGAGAGAAAACTTTAGAGTAGCCTTTGATAACTTTGACTACAAGCGTATTGCAGCTTATAAAGAAGATAAAATCCAGTCATTATTGCAAGATGCCGGCATTATCAGAAATAAATTAAAAGTGCGTGGTACAGTCACAAATGCTAGGCTATATATGGAGATTCAAGAAGAGTTTGGGAGTTTTTCTAAGTATCTCTGGGCTTATGTAGATAATACTCCTATCCAAAATGAGGTGCAGTCGTACAAAGAAGCACCAGCAAATACTCCGCTGAGTGACGCCATATCAAAAGACCTAAAAAAACGCGGATTCAAATTTGTGGGAAGCACCATTATCTATGCATTCATGCAAGCTATTGGTATGGTAAATGACCACGAAGTAAGCTGCTTCAGATATAATAAGGTGCAGTAGGGACGCAAGGCATTGCGTCCCTACTGTAGATATTCAAGAAATAAATCTCTCGGAATCTCTGCGGCACCTAAGCTCGCTAGATGGTCTGTATACATCTGGCAATCGATGAGGTGGTAATTTTCTTTTTCTAGCTTTCGCGAAAGCGTAATAAATCCCACTTTACTGGCATTGCTCATGGTTGCAAACATGCTTTCTCCACAAAATATTCCCTTCTCCTTAAGATCTATTCCATAAAGACCTCCGACTAATTTTTCATCATGCCAAACCTCAACAGAGATTGCATGACCTAGTTCGTGTAGTCTGAGATATGCATCTATAATATCATTAGTAATCCACGTGCCGTCTTGACCGTTGCGTTTAATGCGTTTACAAGCAAGTATGACTTCTAGAAAATTCTGGTTATAGGTAACTATAAATTGATTGTCACGTAACACCTTACGCATAGATTTTGATACGTGTACATCACTAGGTTTTACTACCATACGTGGGTCCGGTGTCCACCATAAAATAGGCTGTCCCTCATTATACCAAGGAAAAATGCCAGAATTATAAGCAAGCAATAACCAGTCTGTAGTGAGATCACCACCTACCATAAGTAACCCTTCCTCGTCTGCCAGATGATGTTCTGGAAACCAAGGTTCATTATTCCAATGTTGATCTTCTGGGAGTAAAAGCACGAGTATAATTAATAGCTATACACAAAGATAACTAGGCTTTGCTTCTATTAAAAGTATCAATTAACTTAAAATTTCTTCTTGTATGCCACACATAGCCTATTGCAAGTGGCGTGTAAAGTGCAATAATTAAGGCGATATAGGTGATGTCTGTGAGAAAGTAGTAGGCAGAAGATAATATTACAACACCTACAATTGCAACCTCCAAAACCGCATGACGTATGCGTTTTGAGAGTTTTGCTTTAAGCTGGTTTATAGTAAAGGTGGTAGTGACCCCGCATCGGGTACATTTTTTTGAAATGCTTGGACCTATTTGTTTTGAGAGTTCTGTGCGTGTATCCGCAAGAACATTTAGGCTCAAGTGGTTATGGCAACTTTTACAAACTCCGTATACAATCATAGGTTGATAAAGGTGTAAAAATAAAGAACCCAAAACAAGTTAATTGTTTTGGGTTCAAAAATCAATACGTTGACCTTTATCGTCTTAAAATGGTAGATCGTCGTGATCGTCACTATTAAGGTTTGTTGCAGGCTCAAATGAATCTGCAGGAGGCATAGGAGGAAGTGGTTGACCACCACCTGCATTTTCAGCAGCTACATTCTCAATGCGCCATCCTTGGATAGAATTAAAATACTTAGTCTCACCTTGTGGATTTACCCACTCGCGTCCTCTTAGGTTAATGCTCACTTTTACGTTTTGACCAACAGCATAGTTGTTCAAAAGATCTGTTTTATCTTGTACAAACTCCACCATAATGTGCTGTGGATATTGCTCTTCTGTCGTTACGACAAGTTCTCTTTTTCTAAAGCCGTTGCTCCCAAATGTTTGAGTCTCACCGACCATCTTTACTTTACCTTGTACTTCCATCGCGTTCAATTATTAGGGTGTAAATTTATGAAAATCCTAGCGTTTTGCGAGCAGAACTCTCCACGCATTGTCCACATTTTTTTTATCTAAATATTCCTTTGCTAGTTTATGCACTGTTTCCTCACTTGCTGTAGCAAGATTTGTTCTTAAATCTTCATGCTGTTTTATAAAGTCAGAAATCTCATCTTCGGTAGGTAGCTGCTCTACATTACCTAACATACCTAAGTCGTTACCAGTGAGTATCGTACTATTTCTTATTTCTTGAGGGATCATATCCACCCCTATACCTGTTCTCAAAACTGGTTTAGGCACTTCAAAAAGTCCATCTTTTGCTCTACTATACCAGTTTGCACCCATTCGTGAGACTTGATCTATCTTGAGAGGATCTATCGCTCCATGAGCATCTAATACCTCCTCATTAATATGCATTTTTAAAATCTCGCAAATTACAAGATTTCCCGCGCCACCTTGATCACCTAGTGGCTTTACCTCAATTACTTTACACTCAAACTGTACAGGAGCCTCTGCAACGCAAGGAGGTTGCACCATCTCAGATGGTTTTTCAGTAAGTCCAGACTTTGTAAACTCGTTTACACCTTTTGCATAAGCCGTACTTGCCAGTGACATTTGCTGTACCATTGCATAGTTTACAATGTTTACAGTACATTCAGGTACTTCAAGTACGTTATCTAGCGTGTGTTTTGTGGTGTTATCACGACCACTTCTAGAAGGGGAATACACAAGAATAGGAGGATTTGCCCCAAAGACATTAAAAAAGCTAAAAGGAGCAAGATTTACTTTACCATTCTTATCTACAGTACTTGCAAATGCAATAGGACGCGGTCCGACAGCACCTGTAAGGTGAGCAAATAATTGTGGAACTGGAATTTCTTTAGGATCTATCGTGAGCATACATATTGATTTTAAAAGTGTATCAAAAATAGGAATTCTTTGAGGGTATTAATAACGCTTTCGCGAAAGCTTAACAAGAACCTCTATAGCGCTGCTTGAAAAGGTATCTAGCAGCTCTATTAGTAAGGTTTTGTATGACGCATTTAAAAACCACTTATAAATATAGGGGTGTAAGCCCTTGTAAATTAACGCCATTATATCCCTTAGGGACCCATAAATCTGGTTCATATTTGTAATGTATTAATCACTTAAAAAGATATGTCATGAATACAAATACGGAAGAGTGGGGACTTCTAGAAGAAATTTTTCAAGATGAGGAATTTGATGTTTCTTATTTCTCAATAGAGTTTCCAGATGGAAGCTCATATGAGTACCAAGGATAGATGATAAGCCACTATACATTGTTTTGAGTTGCCTTTATATAGGCAATTAAGACCTGCTATTGTTTGAGGGAACAATAGTAGGTTTTTTTATGCTCCTTTTTTTAATAGGTATTTAACCTATTGACAAATAGGTTTTTATAGATGGAGGTAGTTGTGTTATTAAGCCATATTTGTACAAATTAATCTTTTAAACTAATTATTATGAATGACAATTATGCAATCGACACAGCTTCAAGATTTGGAGATATTCCATTTGTAGAGTTTACAAAAGAACTAGTTACAGGTGTTTTTGATTCTTTAGTAGAAGCTCATATTCTACAAATGGAAGAGTATGCAGCATTTGTATCTTCACTTACAGATGATTTATCTACTTATATCAACAACACAAAAGACGACGTTAGTTTTGATCAAATATCTGAGTTTGTACTAGCTTATGACCTCCCTGAACCAGACGCCACCGCCATAACAGAACACTTGGATAAATTACAACCTCCCAGCGCACCTGGAGCACCAGCCGCTGCAGATAAGCCAGCAGTTGACGATAAATGGTGGGGAGGTCTTATTAATGCACTCGCTCCAGTAGCAACAGGACTTGTAGATAAAATTAACGATCCTAGTGAAATGCAAGGTCTTGACGCGCTTAATAAATATAATGAAAAAGTGCTTGAGGGAGCCGAAGCTATCGCAGATCACCTTCCCACCTATAATGAGATAAACGATGCTATTGCTTCACTCATTGCTTCAAACAAGTATGGTCTGTTACAAACCATAGCAAAGCAAGGTGTAATGCGATTAGTAGTAACTGAAGGAGAAATAGAGACTAAGATTACTTTTTCTACCTGGAATAATAGTACTTCAGGGAGTAGTAGCGGCTATAACCAAAAAGCAAAGATTAAGACCAAAGCAAAGGATGTGAGAGGTGGGGGAATCATCGGGATTTTTAGATCAAAGAGAAAAAGAAAAAATGTGAGTAGAACTGTTACTGTAAACACAGCAAAGTCGTATCAAAGAGATTCTAGTGGAACTAAAGTTGACATCTTTGGACGAGTACTAATCAAGTTCAAAACGGATTATGCTCCATTAAACGGATAGGATATGGAAAATTTTAGCGAAGTAGGTTTAGGATTTTCAGAATTTGTGGGGCAGCTGTTACAAGAAACATTTGACGCTACCCTTTCCGCTCAAAATCACCAACTGGAAAAATACAGAGAGCTTCAAGAAGCATTAAATCTTTCATATGATGCCTTTAAAAAAGATTACCTCAACGAAGAAATGATAGCTGATAAAGAGCTTGCTCAATTTGGAGCGCTTATTGAAAATCTAGGTGTAATTACAGATGATCAATTAAGCTATCTTGAAACTCAATTTGATAGTCTTAAAGGGATTGTGTATCGTGGTAAATTGACTAAGGACGGTGTTCAAAAGGTTAAAAACCTCACGATAGAAAATCTTGTAGATGAATATAAAGGTTCTATTGAGTTACTCCTTAATAGAGCTGAGTCTACCCAATTAGTTGTTGATTCTGGAGAAATCAAAGCAAAGCTTGAACTTTCTAATTACTATCAAGAGTCTCAAGTTTCTAAGCCTATCCTTGCTAAAAAAATGAAGTCAAAAGTTGAAGCTAAGGATATAGTAATAGGCAAAGGCGATATAAAATCAATTGTAAATCTTGAAGCAACTCCAATTTCTATCAAAGGAATTTCTATTAAAGAGGTATTCGATTCTGAGCGAAATACCAAGGTTATTATGGTAGATAAGGCAGCAATGATTGAAAAAGGATCTATAGGAGCTTCCATTCCTTCTGTTAGAATTATTGCAAGGCCTGCTAGTACAAAAAGTGCTAGTAGTAATGCTACATTATATAGTGAGGTTACAATAAGATTTAAAACGGTGTAATAATGGAAGAAATCATACACGAACTTAAATATCTTGTGAATCTCGCAAGATACCTTCCGTTAGAAATTACTGACATCAGTATATTATTGCCCGACGGAACTCTAATTATTATAAAGTAACCTATTTGAATCGGCTATGTTAGGAATAACAATAGCCGATTTTTTGTGCACTATTTTTTCATAACTTTAAAACACAAAATAAAACAACACAACCTATGGATATTTTTAATAAAATTAAAGAGAAACTCAGTAATGAGTTTATAGATATTGTCGAGTGGTTAGACTATACAGATGACACCATTGCTCACCGTTTTGAGCGCTATCAAAATGAGATAAAAAATGGTGCAAAGCTTGTTGTACGTGAAGGACAGACGGCAGTGTTTGTAAATGAAGGCCAACTGGCAGATGTTTTTACACCAGGAACATATGACCTGACTACTCAAAATTTACCAATATTATCTACTATTAAAGGTTGGAAATATGGCTTTAACTCTCCATTTAAAGCAGAAGTTTATTTTGTAAACACACACTTATTTACAGACGAAAAGTGGGGAACTAAAAACCCAATTACATTAAGTGATGACCGTTTTGGACTGGTTGAGATTCGTGCTTTTGGAACCTACGCCTTTAGAATTGCAGATGCTGGAAAGTTTATCGTAGACATCGTAGGGACAGATAACAACTTTACTAATTTTGAGATTAATGAGCATCTCAAAAGTCTCATTGCAACAAGATTTACAGATACGGTAGGAGAAGCAAATCTTCCTATAGAGCTGTATGCTGCAAATACGTCTGAGCTTTCTGATACGTGCCAAGAGGTAATGAAGCCAGAGTTCATGTCTGTAGGTATTTCTCTTGAGAAGTTTTACATCGAGAATGTGTCGATGCCAGAAGACCTCAAGAAAGAAATATTTGAATACAGTCGTCTGGATAAAATAGACCTAGATAAACTTACTAAGTTCAAAACCGCAAAAGCAATAGAAGCTGCAGCTATTAATGAAGGTGGTACTGCAGGAGCAGGAATGGGAATGGGAATGGGCTTTGTTCTTGCGCAACAAATGGGCGGAATGATGTCTCCACAAATGGGAGGACAACAACAAGCACAACCCCAAATGAATCAAGGAGGAATGATGCCTCCACCTATGCCAGCCGCAGTACAATATTTTTATGCTGTAAACGGTGCGCAACAAGGACCCGTAGGTATCGATCAGCTCAAGGCTTTATTTGCAAACCGCACTATCAATAAGGAGAGTCTTGTGTGGAAACAGGGAATGGCTGCATGGACTGCATTGCAAGAGGTGGAAGAGCTTAAGTCTTTCTTAGGAGGTAACACACCGCCGCCGTTACCACAATAATATTTTATAACTAAAACTTTTTGAGGTGCGTATTTCTACATACGCACCTATTATTATTCCTATATGGAAGAAACACCCATTCATAAAACTGAACTTAAAAAGGCATGTATCAATTGTGGTGCAGAGCTTAAGTATAAGCCAGGTACAACGTCTATTACCTGTGAGTACTGCGGGCATCAAGAAAAAATATCACTTGAGACCAGTAAGTTTGAAGAACTAGAGCTTTATCCTTATTTGGATAAAATGGGAGATCAAAAAAACAGCGAAGAAATCTCAATGCTTCACTGTAAAAACTGTGGGGCAAACCAGCATGTAGAAGAGCATTATAAGTCCCTGCATTGCGTGTATTGCAGTATGCCGCTCATACTTGAAGATATGCGTAAGGAAGACTGGATCTTGCCAGGAGCTGTATTGCCATTTCAAATAGATCAGGGTGCCTCGTTTACTATTTTTAAAAAGTGGGTAAATGGGTTGTGGTGGGCTCCTAATAAATTAAAGAAAGCTTCACTAGATCCACAATTTACAAAGGGACTGTATTTACCTTACTGGACCTTTGATGCGCAGCTTGCTGCAAACTATACTGGCCAGCGAGGGGAGTACTACTATGTAACAGAAACCTATCGAGATAGTAAAGGAAAAACGCAATCTAGACAGGTGCGAAAAACGCGATGGTATCCTGCTTCTGGCAGTGTATCTGGATTTGTAGATGACACCTTGGTAGAAGCCTCAAAACAACGAGCAGGAAGAGTTCCTTCTAAAATTGCTAGATGGGATCTTAAAAAATTACAACCCTTCAATAGCGGATTTTTATCTGGTTTTGTGACAGAAAAATATACCATTCCTCTTAAAGATGGTTATGGTAAATCTCGTGATGTTGCAAAGCAAATAGCATCTACGTGGGCAGCTAGAGACATAGGTGGTGATACACAACGAGTGTCATCTATAGACATGAAGCTTGCAGAAGAGACGTTTAAACACATTTTATTACCTGTTTATGTGAGTTCATACCGCTATAACGGTAAGGAATATAACTTCTTTGTTAATGGAGAAACGGGAGCACTCTCTGGAAAACGACCATATTCATTCTGGAAGATTTTCTTTGCGATACTAGCGGGTCTTATTATGATAGGAGTTATTGTTATGCTAGCAAATAATGGCTAGCAGTAATGTAGATTATTAACTAACTCATGAGCTATGTAGTTTCTGTTTCAAAAGTCAACTATGGATGATAACCAACATAAAAATTTAACTTGGAGTGATTTTACTAAGGTAGAAATGCGAGTAGGCACCATCTTATCTGCAGAGGTATTTGCAGAGGCTAGAAATCAATCCTATAAAATGGTTGTGGACTTTGGTGAGCACGGTAAAAGAAAAACATCTGCACAAATCACTCAGTTATATACTACTCAAGAACTAGTGGGAAGGCAAGTGGTTGCAGTCCTTAATTTTCCGCCTAAGCAAATTGCAACGATGATGAGTGAGTGTCTCGTTTTGGGAGGTTTGGGCAATGATAAGGATGTTATTTTAATAGCTCCAGATAGAGAAGTAGCAAATGGCACTCAAATAGGTTAATGACTTTTAACTTCCTCAAAACAAGTGTAGACTATTAGTTGAGGTCATTATAAACCTTTGTTAAAGATGATGTTATATGCTGTTAATATCGCTTTCGCGAAAGCGTAATCTAATTACTTTTACTTCATATTAACAGCAGCGATAAGGACATGTTCTTGTCGTTTTAAATTACCAATTATGAAGTTTACAAGGAAAGCAAGCGCCCATTGGGCAGGAAGTGGGAAAGAAGGTAAAGGATCAATATCAACAGAAAGTACTGTATTAGATAAAGCACAATATGCATTTGGGACAAGATTTGAAGATGGAGTAGGAACCAACCCAGAAGAGCTTATAGGTGCAGCACATTCAGGATGTTACACGATGCAATTAAGTTTCTTATTAAATGAAGAAGATTTTGTTGCAGAGAGTCTTGACACAGACGCTCACGTAACTTTTGAAGACGGCGAAATCACCACAATTAAGTTAGTAACCAAAGGTAAAGTGCCAAATATCTCAAAAGAGAAATTTGAAGAGATTGCTCAAAAAGCAAAGGAAGTGTGTCCACTCTCTAAGCTTATGAAAGCAGAAATCACACTAGACGCTACACTATTATAGAAAACAACTGTTTACAAAATGAAAGTCCGCTATGAAAAATATCATAGCGGACTTTTTTAATATGGAATATATAGAGCTATTTACGCCTTACCGTAATCATGCTCATCTTGCCATTTTTTGAGTTCTGCCCATTTTCCTAGTGCTGCCATTTCTGCTTGCATAGGCCATGTCCCTGGGCGATGTATTTCATAGCGTTTTCCACCAGAATTAAGTACTTCCTGGCACTTCTCTACAGAGGTGCTTGCTAGTGCTGCCCATGTTTTAATATCGTGATTATGGAAGAGCTCTGAGATTTTTGGACCTATACCTTCTACAATGGTGAGGTCATTCTCTCTTACTTTTTTCTTCCCGTAGGCACCTTTTGCAACTGCTGCATCAAACGGTACGCCTATAATACCTATAGATGGTGATGGTTCACTAGTATTTGTATTTTCAATAACTGTTTTACTTGTAGCTGCCCCTGCCGCAAATGAACTTGCGATGCTCGCGGTACTAGTTGCCGCCAAGGGAGCTTTTTTTGCTAGACTAAGCTTAGACTCACTTGAAGCTAAATCTGCCTCTAAGGATGCAGTTTTACGAGTACACGCATCTAGATCTGCTTGTAGAGATGCTGTTTTACGCTTGCAATCTTCAAGATCTGCGCTGTAGTCTATTGTTTTATTAGTACTACTGCCAAAAAGGCGACCCAATAAATATCCTAAAATACCGCAGATGACACCCGCGATGAGTGGCCATATCCAGCAAGCTATGTTTGAAAAATCCATAATTATTTTGTTTTTGGTCTGTTAGTTTAATGTGATGACTGCGCGTCTATTTTTATTACGTCCCTCCTCGGTATCATTTGTTTCAATAGGGCTGCGCTCTCCTTTTGAAACTGTTTTAATTTTTGATCCCGGAATACCGTTGTTTGCGAGGTATGCCTTAGCAAACTCTGCTCTTTCTAATCCTAATCTATCGTTAGTTGTGAGGCTACCTTGACTATCTGTGTGTCCTTCTACAGTGATGGTTGCACCTTCTTTTTTATCTAGATAACGGCTTATGTTTCCTATTTGTAAGCGTTGTTTCTCGCTTAGCGTTACAGAGGCTTCTCCATAATCGAAGTACAATACTAGTGGGTCTGCTCTTAGGCTATTCTCTATGTCTTGTAGTGCCGTATTAGTAGCATCAAGATCTCCATTTGCCTGATTAAAGATCCTGTATTCCATAGGACCTTTGTACACGTTGTTATCAGGAACTAGTGATGAGCGTAGTTCTCCATACGTATTAATGCGGCTAGAAGAAATTCCTTGATCAACAAAATAGTTTTTTACAGAATTAGATCTCGCAAGTCCAAGATCTGCAAATGCTGAGGTGTTTTTTTCTCCACTGTCATAATATCCTGTGATGTCTATCATTTTATCTTCATTACCTGTGGTCTCAAAGTATGTTTTGAGCTCAGCTACGCCATCTGTAACCTTCCCAGAAATAGGAGGTAGTATTGAAAATGATGAGGTGTTGAAGTTAAAATTGTCATTGCTTGTAAAAGCAAAATTACCGTCAGGTCCTTTAAGGTTAAAGGCCATTGAGGTTGCTACTTCTGGAGTAGCTACTGCAGGAGGATTGTCAATAGTTTTTTCTCTTTGATTGTTTTGCAAATCACTATTTCCAGTGGTGTTGCAACAAAAAATCCATGCGAGAATCATACAAATAACAATCGTAAGCAGCATACCTAGTAGGTATCCCGTTTTCTTACTCATTTGGTTGTTTTTTAGGTGATTACTGTTTCTTAAAGTTAGTTAAAATATTAACACTTACAACTTTTTAGGTTTGATATTCAGCAGATTATGTATTTCCCCGATAATTTTAAGAGATTAATCGAGTAATAATTATCAAGTTCAAGCGCAAAACGTAGGTTATATACTGTTTTGCTTATTGTGAGAAGAGTGGGCTTGATGTGTTCAATTTTCGCGAAAGCGCATAAAAAAACCGCTTCCTTTAATGGGAAACGGTTTTGAAAATAAGTAGTTACTTAAAAGATATAGTCTCTTATAAGTCAAATTTAATTCCTTGAGCAAGCGGTAGCTCGGTTGTGTAATTAATAGTGTTAGTCTGTCTTCTCATATATACTTTCCAAGCATCTGATCCGGACTCGCGGCCTCCTCCAGTGTCTTTCTCACCACCAAAGGCTCCACCTATCTCTGCACCAGAAGTACCTATGTTCACATTTGCAATACCACAATCTGAACCGGCAACGCTTAAGAAACGCTCTGCCTCGCGAAGATTGTTAGTCATAATAGCAGACGAAAGTCCTTGTGCAACTCCGTTTTGAAGCTCTAAGGCTTCCATTACATCTCCTTTGTATTTTAATAAGTATAATACAGGAGCAAAAGTCTCGTGCTGTACAATCTCATAATCATTACTAGCCTCTGCAATCGCTGGCTTTACGTAGCAACCGCTCTCATAACCTTCTCCACTAAGAACACCACCCTCTACAATAAGGTTTCCACCTTCTGTAACTACACGTTCTAGTGCGCTGTTGTAATTAGCAACTGCATCTGTATCAATTAATGGTCCTACGTGATTATTTTCATCAAGAGGGTTACCTATGCGCAACTGGCCATATGCTTTTACAACGGCGTCTTTTACTTTGTCATACATACTCTCATGTATAATAAGACGTCTAGTAGATGTACAGCGTTGTCCAGCAGTTCCTACAGCGCCAAAAACAGCGCCAATTACTGTCATTTTAATATCTGCGTCTGGAGTTACAATGATTGCATTGTTTCCTCCAAGTTCTAGTAGTGAAGTTCCTAGACGTCCTCCTACAGTTGCAGATACCTTTTTTCCCATACGAGTAGAACCCGTAGCAGAAATAAGAGGGACACGCTTATCTGTAGTCATCATTTCACCTACTTTGTAATCTCCATTTATAAGGCACGAGATACCTTCTGGCATATCATTAGCTTTAAGAACTTCGGCGATTATGTTTTGACAAGCAACACCACAAAGCGGTGTTTTTTCTGATGGTTTCCATACACATACATCTCCACAAACCCAAGCAAGTGCTGTGTTCCAAGCCCAAACAGCCACAGGAAAGTTAAATGCCGAAATGATACCAACCACACCTAACGGGTGGTACTGTTCATACATTCTATGTCCAGGACGCTCCGAGTGCATTGTAAGACCGTGTAACTGTCGAGAAAGACCTACTGCAAAGTCACAGATGTCTATCATCTCTTGTACTTCACCTAGTCCTTCTTGATATGATTTACCCATCTCATAAGAAACGAGTTTACCTAATGGTTCTTTAACCTCACGAAGCTTGTTTCCAAACTGACGTACCATCTCTCCACGTGCTGGAGCTGGCATTGTTCTAAAGTCTTTAAACGCTGCAGTCGCAGAGGTCATTACTTTCCCGTAATCTTCTTTTGTGGTAGTTTTTACTTTACCTATTAACTGTCCATCTACTGGAGAGTAAGATTCGATAATGTCACCATTACCAAAACTTTTTTGACCTGTAGAGGTTCCTTCATTTATATCTGAAATGCCAAGTATTTTAAGCGCTTCGTCCATTCCAAAATCTTTTGCTACTGTGCTCATAGTTTTTTGAATTATTGAGTGAAGAAAACATACATAGCGATCTTACTCAATGGTTAATAATTTCTTTAATATACACCTGCTGCAATAGAGGTGTTGTCCTGAGTCAAATCTAAGGATAATTCAAAGGCTTCCATAAAAAAGGGCGTGTTATTAAACACACCCTAAAAATTATTCTGTTTTTTTACTAATCTGTAGTAAATCGCTCATCTACTTCCATAACGGTTCCGCAGTTATTGCAAGTTCTATGTTCTAAACTTCCGTAAAAATCTTTAAAGTGTCCTAAAAAGTCTTTTTCAATATCATTAAGCTTGAAGAAAACTTCGTATAATTTATGATTACAGTTATCGCAGAACCATAATAAACCATCCTTACCATCAAGGTCTACTCTCTTGCGTTCTATCACGAGACCTATAGAGTTTTCATGCCTAACGGGTGAGTGTGGTACACCAGCGGGGTGCAAATACATATCACCAGGACCTAGGTGCATAGTGCGCTTTACTCCTTCATCTTGTACGTGCACTTCAATAGTACCTTCTATTTGAAAAAATAGTTCTTCGGTCTCATTGTAGTGGTAGTCTTTACGAGCATTTGGGCCACCTACAATCATTACGATATAGTCACCTGCGTCTTTGTATAAGTTCTTATTGCCTACGGGTGGCTTGAGGAGATCTCTGTTTTCCTCAATCCACTTATTTAAATTAAACGGTTGTTGAATTGCCATAATCTTATTCTTTGTATAAAAATACAATTTATAGAAGTACGCTTTCGCGAAAGCGTAAAAAAACAACCCCGTCTACTGTTGTAAACGGGGTTGATAATCAAAACTGATTTGGGGGTATCTTTTTATCGTATAAATAATTGTGTATAATATGGTATTCCTGTTTCTGTCATTACGATGCCTACACCTGTATGTGTGTAATCTCCTTCTATTGCTTGCTTGTGCGCAGGGCTGTTAAGCCATCCTTCTAGAACTGATTCTGCATCTCTAAACCCATAAGCAACATTCTCGCTCACCATGTCTGCCCCATTTTCTTGCAATATAGCAGCACGCTCA
Source organism: Dokdonia sp. Asnod1-B02 (assembly GCF_045063955.1). Taxonomy (NCBI): domain Bacteria; kingdom Pseudomonadati; phylum Bacteroidota; class Flavobacteriia; order Flavobacteriales; family Flavobacteriaceae; genus Dokdonia; species Dokdonia sp. Asnod1-B02. The sequence goes on from NZ_JBEFNW010000002.1 coordinate 510,617, forward strand.
TAAAAGTTATCATGACTAGCAGCATTTTGAGCTACCATATAACTAGAGTGTCCTACGGCAAGGTTTTCTGAATCTGTGTGCCATTGCAGTGCATTGAGACCTAGAGATGCCCTATAGTCATTAAGTACATCAAGTACCTCTTCGGCAAGCTCAATGTTGTTTTCTACTTCAATAGTAGTTTCTAAATTTGCAAGAGTATCTATCTCTGTAGATTCTTCGCTGGTGCACGCGCTTAGGAGGCACAACGCAACTAGTGCGTATAAAGTTTGGCTAATCAATTTCATAATTTGGGGTTATGAGTTTATTATGACTGCAATATAAAACTATTTTGCACTTAAACGTATATTTTGTGTATTTAATCGATGAAATACACAAAAAAAGTTGATTTGTAAGAAATTTCAAAGAATATACTGTGTATTTCATCGATGTTTTTAAAAAGTGCGGTTCGTTTTACAGATTCTTTCTCCTTATATTTAGACACTTACAAAATCGTAATCTCTATGAAAAAATTAGTTTTTGGCATTATTTCGTGTTTTTTAATCATGTCTTGTGACATGCCAGTTAAAGAAGAAGCTTCTAAGGAATTTGAAAATACTATCCCTGCAGATCAAAATTTTGGTCTTGTTATACATGGAGGAGCTGGTACTATTCTTAAAAAAAATATGACAGATTCACTAGAAAAAGCATATCGTCTTAAACTAGAAGAAGCTACAAAGGCTGGTCATAAAATTCTAGACGATGGTGGAACTAGTATGGAAGCCGTAACAGCAGCTATAAATATTATGGAAGACAGTCCTTTATTTAATGCAGGAAAAGGTGCTGTTTTTACACATGATGGTACAAATGAGCTTGACGCAAGTGTGATGGATGGTAAGACGCTTAATGCGGGAGCCATCTCTGGAGTAACAACAGTAAAAAATCCTATTGATCTTGCAGTAGCCGTTATGGATAAGTCTGAACATGTGATGCTAAGTGCAAAAGGAGCAGAGCAATTTGCAAAAGAGCAAGGACTAGAAATTGTAAATCCTTCCTATTTCTATACAGAAAGGCGCTTCCAGTCATTACAGAAAATAATAGATAAAGAAAAAACACAACTCGATCATGATGATGATAAGAAGGTGGCATTTATGGATCCTTTTATAAAGGATAGCAAATTTGGAACCGTAGGTTGTGCGGCGCTAGATAAATATGGTAACCTAGCTGCGGGAACTTCAACAGGAGGAATGACTAACAAACGTTACAATCGTATAGGTGATGCTCCTATTATAGGTTCTGGTACATATGCAAATAATGCTACGTGTGCAGTAAGTAGTACAGGGTGGGGAGAATTTTTTATACGTGCGCAGGTAGCTCATGATATTTCGGCAATGATGGAATATAAAGGAGTAACGCTCCAAGAAGCGGCTAGCGAAGTTATCCAAAAGAAAGTTCCAGCTTTAGGTGGAGATGGAGGAATTGTAGCAATCGATAAAGACGGTAATGTTGCGATGGAATTCAACACTGCGGGAATGTACCGTGCTCATATGAATGCTACCGGAGACCTAGACATTAAGATTTATAAGAATAATTAAAGAATACTAACCTCATAATATGGACAACTGAGCTTTGAGCTCAAGTATCTAGCAAGTATATGGAAAGAGCTTGTCCCGAGTGTGGAGATAAAATCATAGGACGCGCAGATAAAAAATTCTGTAGCGACTCATGCCGTAATTCGCACAACAATAATCAAAATAAGGACTCAAAAAATATTATGCGCAATACTAATAATGTGTTGCGCAAGAATTATCGCATCTTAGAGCGTCTCAATCCAGAAGACAAAACAAGAACGACCAAGTCTAAGCTTAATGCAGCTGGGTTTAACTTTAATCTATTTACTAGTATTTATACTACAAAAGCAGGTACGGTGTATTACTTTGTGTATGATCAAGGCTACTTACCGCTTGACGGTGATTTTTATGCGCTTGTGAAGCGCGCATAACATTACAGCATACTCTCAATTTTTAAATTAATTATGACCTACCACATAGAAACAGAACACCTAATCTTACGCGAGGTTCGAATAGAAGATACAGGAGACATGTATCGATTAGATAGCGATGCGTTGGTACATGAATATTTAGGTAAAAATCCTATTACGTGTATGGGTAAGGCAAGAACCTACGTAGATTATATACGCATGCAATATGAAACCTACGGTATAGGTCGCTGGGCAGCGATAGAGAAAAGCACAGGAAATTGGATAGGGTGGATAGGACTCAAATATAACTTTGAGCAGGAGATGAATGGCCACACTAACTTTTATGATATAGGCTATCGTTTTATGCCTGAGTATTGGGGTAAAGGTTATGCAACCGAATCTTCAATCGCGGCAAGAGATTACTTTTTTGAACATTTTCCAAATACAAAACTCTGCGGCATGGCAGAGTTAGGGAATAAAGCATCTTGCAGAGTACTAGAGAAGATAGGCCTCGAGCGCAAGAATAATTTTATATATGAAGCCCAGCAAGTAGAACTCGCTTGGTTTGAAAAGACAGTGTAATACGTTATTTCCAGGTTTGACCGTTGAGGGCTAGAGCAGCTTTAAGAACATCTTTTTGGCTTATCTGCCCTACAAGCTTGCCGTTTTCTACAATAGGAAAACGTCTGTGTTTTGACTCCAGAAATTTATTTGCTGCATCAAAAACATTCATATTACCATCTATCGTATCCACATTAGTCACCATGTGATTAGACACCTTCATATTATCCATAGGCATATTGTAGTAGCGGCTTTCAGAAATTTGCTTCATACAGTCACCTTCAGAGATAATACCCAGTAGTTCGTTATTTTCATTAACCACGGGACCACCAGAAATCTTGTGTTTAATTAAGTTGTTCATCACTTCAAGTACCGATTGATCAGGAGAAAAAGTAATGAGCTTTCGGCTCATGTAATCACTTACCTTAATGTCTGTAGCGCTGCTTTTGGTGTCCTTTGCGCGCTTACCCATAAAACTTTTAATTGCCATAACTTGCTGATTTTGTTCTCTTAAAGTTAGTGATTTAATTTTAATCTCTGAGGTTACGCTTTCGCGAAAGCGTACTCAAGCTCATAAATTCGTATTTTACAAGCACCAAACCAATAGATTGCCTTCTCAATGAAACGTTTATCCCATATTATTTCATTTATTCTAGTGTTGTTTTTAGTATTTGTGAGCTTTTACTCACTCATGCCTAAGACTATAAGTGATAAAGAAACTCCGCTTACAGAATTTTCTACGGCAAGAGCATTATCACATTTAAATGTAATCTCAGCAAAACCGCATTTTGTAGGTACAGCGGCACATACAGAAGTGCAACAATATATTGTACAAGAACTTCGCAAGCTTGGTCTAGAGCCGCAAGTACAAGAAGGTTTTGTAAATGAGGAATGGAATGGATACAGTAATCTTACAAAGCCTCAAAATATCCTAGCGCGCATAAAAGGAAGTGGTGATGGTAAGGCACTATTACTTATGTCACATTATGATAGTGCGCCACACAGTGCATCTCATGGCGCAAGTGACGCAGGTTCTGGTGTGGTAACCATACTAGAAAGTGTAAGAGCTTACCTTGCTAGTGGTGTCACTCCTGTAAATGATATAATAATCTGCATCACAGACGCCGAAGAAATTGGCTTAGATGGCGCTCAGCTTTTTGTAGATGAGCATCCATGGGCAAAAGACGTGGGACTGGCCCTCAACTTTGAAGCACGTGGTAGTGGTGGTCCTTCTAATATGATTGTAGAGACTAATCACGGTAATAAAAATCTCATTAATGGATTTATGGAAGCAGGAGTGGAGTATCCCGTAGGGACTTCATTAATGTATAGTATTTACAAAATGTTGCCTAATGATACGGACTCGACGGTCTTAAGAGAAGATGGTGATATCGACGGTTTTTTCTTTGCATTTATAGACGACCATTTTGACTATCATACGGTAAATGATACTTTTGAAAACTTGGATCGCAAGACTCTAGAGCACCAAGGAAATTATTTAATGCCATTACTCAAGCACTTTGCAGCTGCAGATCTTACCAACATAAAGTCTGATGAAGATTATGTGTACTTTGATGCTGCAGTGGCCAACTTTGTTGCATATCCATTTTCATGGATCTGGCCTATGGTAGCAATTGCAATTGTTCTGTTTATAGCATTGCTAGTTTATGGATTTAAAAAGGAACAATTGAGGAGAAAATATGTTGCTAGAGGTTTCAGCACTTTCTTCCTTACATTAATCTTAGGAGGAGGGCTTTTTTATCTATTATGGGAGTTATTAAAGTATGTATATCCTAGTTATGAAGACATGTTGCCTGTTTTTATCTATAATGGTCACTGGTATATTATTGCCTTTGCGTTACTAGGTTTTAGTTTATGCATGGGTATTTATCATAGGCTCACCGTGGCACAAAACACGGCAAGTAATATGGTAGCTCCACTCATGATGTGGCTCGTTATCAATATAGTTGTTGCCGTTTATTTAAAAGGCGCTGCCTTTTTTATTATTCCTGTATATTTTGGATTAATTGCTTTTTATGTGCTTATAGCGCAGCGTAAGCCTAGTGTGTTGTTACTTGTATTACTGTGTGCTCCAGCTATATTTTTATTAGCTCCTCTAGTACAGTTCTTTCCTGTAGGTTTAGGACCAGATATGCTCTATGCGAGTGTAATCTTTTTGACACTCCTTTTTGGATTAGTATTGCCAGTATTTGGTTTATATAGAAACAAGAAGTTCTTAGCATATTTGAGTTTGCTAGGAGCGCTCGTTTGTTTTGGGATTGCACACATGAACTCAGATGCTGCCGTAGATCGTCAAGCACCTAATAGTCTTATTTATTATCAAAATACAGATACAAATCGAGCATACTGGGCAACATATAATAAGTCACTTGATGACTGGACCAAAGGATATCTAGGCGAAAACCCAGAGCAAGCTGCTATGTACATAGGTAATGCTGCAGGTAGTAAATACAATACTCCATATACCTATGCAAAGGAAACTGCTGTAATCGATTTACCAGAAAGTACGGTGCAGCTAGATAAAGACACGCTGGTAGATGGGTTGAGGTATATGACACTTACAGTCACACCTAATCGTACTGTGCATCAAATGCGTATGTACACAGCTATAGAAACTCCTTTACAGCATATCTCTTGGAACGGCGTTGCTGTAAAAGCAGATAGTACTGAGACGCTTTATAAGAAAAGAGGTAGTAAAGGTATTTTAAGTTATTACAGAGGGAAAAATGACAAGCTGGAGTTTAAATTTGCCGTGCCAGAAGGTGTAAATCCTAAATTTACGCTCAAGGAGTTCTCGTACGATTTATTAGAAAACCCAAAATTTACAGTTTCGGCGAGGCCTAATACTACGATGCCAAAACCATTTGTACCTAACGATGCTATCATAGTAGAGCGTACGATTGATATTGCTGAGTACGCTTTCGCGAAAGCGAAAAAGGATACCATCAACACTGGTGTAGAAGAGTAATGTAATTCTCGATAAGAGTATAGAAGTAGCTAATTATTATAGCTGCTGCTGAAGATTTAAACGAAAAACCCTAGTTATTGCTAGAAAATAGATGAATAAAAAAATTACAATTGCAGGTTTAGGGTGGCTTGGTAAAGCACTTGCCACGAGGCTCCAGCTTATGGGGTACACGGTAAAAGGAAGTGTAACAGATGCAGAGAAGGCAAAAGATCTTACGAGAAGTAATATCGCTGCATATCCCGTAATAATAGCAGAAAGTGGTGTCTCAGGCTTAGTAGAAACTTTGCTTGCAGATACAGATGTGCTACTCATTATGATCCCGCCAGGTTTGAGAAAGAACACAGGTGCAAATTATGCTCTTAAAATGGCGCATTTTCTACATGTGATTGAACGGTCTGAGGTTAAAAAAGTGATTCTTATAAGTAGTACTTCTGTTTATGATGATGCTCAAGGTAAGGTGACAGAGAAAGATGCACCACAACCAGATACAAATGCGGCTAAGCAGTTATATGATGTAGAACAGATATTCTTTAACACGCCGGCTTTTGAGACAACGATTGTTCGTTTTGGAGGATTGTTTGGTGGTAGTAGAAACCCTGTGAGGTTTCTTGCTGGACGAAAGGGACTCACTAATGGTGATGCTCCAGTTAATATGATACATCGCGATGACTGCATTGGGATTTTGACTGCGATAATCAAGCAAGATGCCTTTGGTCACATTATAAATGCGGTGTCCCCTAATCATCCTACAAAAAAAGAGTATTACACAAAACAGGCTATTGAGTTAGGTCTCGAGCCACCAGAATACACTGAAGAAGATTCCTTATCCTTTAAGCAGATAGATAGTATCACGGTAGACAGTGTTTTAAATTACGAGTTTACAGTACAGCTTTAATAACGAAAGCAATAAGCATAAAAAAACCGCCTCGATTGAGGCGGTTTTTGTTTTCGCGAAAGCGAGTATATTATATTACCAGATGCGAACTCTCTTCTCAGGAGCTAGGTAATTTGCATCTCCTTCTTTAATATCAAAAGCTTCGTAGAAAGCATCAACATTTAATAAAGGTTGTACCGCACGTACCATTCCTGGAGAGTGTGGATCTGTTTTTACTTGTGTTCTTAATGCTTCATCACGGCTCTTAGTTCTCCATACTGTTGCCCAAGACATGAAGAAACGTTGCTCAGGAGTAAACCCGTCAATGTTTTCTGGACGTCCATTCTCTGCATAGTATTTCTGTAATCCATCATAAGCTCCAAGTACACCACCTAAGTCACCTATGTTTTCACCTAGCGTGAATTTTCCGTTTACGTAAACGCTATCAAGTACCTCTACAGCGCTGTACTGCTCTGCAAGTGCATTACCACGAGTTGTAAATGCCTCAAGATCTTCGGCAGTCCACCAGTTTTTTAGGTTTCCATCTGCGTCAAAACGTGATCCGCTATCATCAAAAGCGTGAGAGATCTCGTGACCAATTACAGCTCCAATTCCTCCATAATTTACAGCCTCATCTGCCGTATAGTTATAAAATGGAGGTTGAAGTATTGCTGCTGGAAATACAATCTCATTGTTAAGTGGATTGAAGTAAGCGTTTACCGTTTGAGGAGACATTCCCCACTTAGACTTATCTACTGGCTCGCCTATATCATCATAATTTTTAAGTTGGCCCCATTTACCTACAGCCGTCATATTCTCAAAATACGTTTTATCTGCCGCTACGTCCATTGTTGAGTAATCTTCCCACTTATCTGGATATGCAATCTTAACAGTAAATTTATCAAGCTTCTCGATAGCTTTTTCTTTAGTTTCTTCACCCATCCAGTCTAATTTTTGGATACGAGATTTGTAAGCATCAATAACGTTTGCAATCATTGTTTCTGCTTTTGCCTTTGCTTCTGGCGGGAACTTAGCATCTACATATAACTGTCCTAGCGCTTCTCCTACAGAACCATTTACTGTTGCTAGTGCACGCTCATCTGCTGGACGTTGTTTTTTTGCACCGCTTAAGTACTTACTGTAAAACTCCCAATTTGCAGTTTCTATTTCTGTACTCAATCTGCCTGCAGAACTATTAAATGTATCCCAACGAACTAGCGTTTTGATATCTTCAAGAGAAGTTTTTTTAAGGAATGTATCTAGAGCCTCAGTATATTTTAATTGTGTCACAAGAAGCGTGTCAAAATCTTTCTTAATACCAAGATCTGCAATCATCTTTTTAAGATCTATAGATGTGAGCATCTCATCTGCCTGTGCGATAGAACGTGGGTTGTTAAAGTTACGAGCGTCACGGCTCTCTACTTTATCTAATCTTGGAGTAGCTAGTGCAGTTTCCATTGCAAGGATTTTATCGGCAGCGGCAGTTGCATCTGCTTCAGAATCTCCTAGCATTTGAAGCATGCGTGAGATATGTTTTACATATTCTACACGAATTTCCTTAGACTTACCATCTTCTAATAGGTAATAATCACGATCTGGTAGACCAAGACCATTTGCACCTAAGTACACAGTGTTCATAGAGCTATCATTAAGATCTGCTCCTGCTCCTATACTTAAAAAAGGTGATGATACAGCAGGGTTAGTAGCTAGTACTGTCTGTAATTCATTTAAGTTAGTTACACCAGCAATTGCATCTAGTGCAGGTTGTAGCGGTGTAAGCCCAGCTTTATTGCGTGCTACGGTATCTAGCTTAGTATTATAAATTGCCAGCGCTTTTGCTTGGTCTGTTCCGGCAGTGTATTTTCCGCTTTTTTCAGCCTCTGCAAGTATTTCCAAAACATCTGCATCTGTAGCTTTACGCAGTACAGAAAATCCTCCCCAGCTAGTGCGGTCATCTGGAATTTCAGTGTTTTTCATCCAAGATCCATTTACATAATTGTAAAAGTCTTGATTAGGAGCAACCGTAGTATCCATATTCTCTAGTACAATACCAGGAATTTTTTCAACTTGAGCTGTCTCTTTAGTTTCTTCTGTCTTACAGCTTACAAGCGTAAGAGCACAAGTAGCCACGATTGCAGCCGATTTATAGAGTTTCATAGAGTAACGTTATTAGGTTATTTTGAATAGGACGAAATTAAATTTTAAATGTTACATAAACAATCAAAAAAGCCCTCTGAGAAGAGGGCTTTTGTAATTATTTTAAAATTAATTTTTGAGTAATTTGTTGTTTGTCAGTGTTTAGTTTAATGAGATATAAACCTGATGCAAAAGTGCTCATGTCAAGTGGGTAATTACTTGATCCCTGAGGCATATTAAACTTTTTAACAACAGACTTCCCCAATATATCAAACACCTCTATAGATAATGATTCTTGCGCAGGCCACTGTATATTAAATATAGCGGTAGATGGATTTGGGTAGATACTTAGTCCTTCTAGTACGGTATCGTCAATAGAAAGCTGTTCAGCCCCAATTCGTAAGTCATCTATTACAACACCTTCTCTAATTTCTGCTTGGTCAGAATGAAATACAAACCTAAAAATCATACTAGTTTCTGATGCAAATGCACTAAGATCGTAGCTATAATCATTAAATAATGCGCTAGTTCCTGTCCATTGTGCTCCAGGGCAATTAAAACAGTTAGTGTCTGGAAGGGTATCACTATTATACCAGTTAGGATCATTTGCTGTACCTAGAATGTTCCAAGAAGATCCGTCATCAAGAGTATATTCTACATACATAATATCCCAATCTAATTCTAATTCGAAAGCCATTTTGAAAGATAGTTCTGGTATTTCTAAGGATGAAATGTCATAACATTTAGTAGTAAGATACTCTTTAATGTTATTTCCATGGTCACCACTTAGATTAGTAGCATAAACATTCTGACCTGATGCAGCTTGATTTAATAAAGTTCCACTAGGAATTCCTCTCTGCCATGTTTGTCCAGAAGTGTCGCAATTCGCATTTGCATTGTCCGTAAGAACAAGTAAATCGCTCGCTGATGTTTCAAAATCATTTACTACATAGATTTCACCTACTTCATTTATAGCTATAGAAGTTCTTTTCTCATTGTTACCATCCACTTGATCACCATCAATACTTATTTGAGCAATAAGTTCATAGGTTCCAACAGGCAGACCTAATATAGGAAGCTCTAGAGTAACTTCTTCTTGAGAATCTAGATTACCTGTCCATTGCATTGTGTTTTGAATGCCACCAGCCTCGTAGTTAATAGTCGCTTCAGTTATAGGAGAAGTACCGTTATTTCTAAATGTAATGTCAGTAGGATTTTCTCCGCATGATATGACTTGATTATTTAGAGGAGATAAAAATGTAACAGACACGTCAGATGTTAAAGCTTGTGTTTCAATATCTGTTTGCCAAATGCCACGTCCGTATGTTCCTGCGGTAAGCACACCATTAAACTCATTTACATCTAAGTCACGTACTGCTGTATTAGGTAACCCATTATCAAATCTAACCCAATCAGTAGTAGTATCATCATACTTCCAAACGCCAAGCGCAGTTCCTAAAAACAATGGATTTTCAGAGTGATTACTTTGATGTTTAATAACTAATTTAGGTACTTCTGGTAGTGAACCAGTAATATCATTTACCGTGATTTCATCATCTGTTAGTGTTCCTTCGTATACTTTACCCGCCGTTCCTCCGGTAACAATATAAAGTATGTTACTATCACCATGTTTTACTTCTAATGAAGAAATAAAGTCTGGAAATGCTCTTAATATTGTAAAATTGACACCACTATTTAAACTCCTATATAAGGTGCCATTAATGGCAACATACATAATCGAAGCATCATTAGGATCAGTTTGCAGTAGGTCAATTTCTGTATTAAATGTACTTGAACGTTGAACCCAAGTATTAGAGCAAAAATCTAGTTCATATACACTTCTATAACCTGCATATAAACGTTTGTCTTTAGCAAAAGCAAGAGGTGTTATCCAATTTCCGTCCTCTGGAGACGTAAATGAGCCAGAAAGTGAAGCACCTCCATCATTTGAGAAGAAAGGTCCGCCACCGGACTGTATGAACCCATATACTTTCGATGGATCATTTGGATCATAAACATTCTCCATTCCATCCGCTCCGTAATAGTTTTGCCACATACCATTTTTGCGAGCATAACCACCATTATCTTGAAGCCCCCCAGAGATAATAGAAGCATCTTCTGGTGCTACATCAATTCTATAAAACTGGCCAATAGCTAGACCATCTGTATGACTAGTAAAGTTTACTCCTCCATCATCAGAACTATAAAATCCTCCATCACTTCCGCAATAAAGAGTTCCATTGACAAACCTTAAATTGTGTATATCTGCGTGTGTATATGAAGGTGAATTAGGATCATTCCAATTATTTAATTTTGTAAAGCTTGCTCCACTATTTGTAGATTTCCAAACATTGAGTATACCTGTATAAATCTCATTTTCATCAGTATCTGATACCGCAAAAGCAAAGTCAAACCAAGCCTGAGTACTTTCAAAAATATCTTGTCCTCCCGTAAAAGTTTGAGTAAAAGAATCTCCGCTATCTGATGACTTGAAGATGGTTCCAGAACCAAACGAATTATCTGATCTAAAAACGTACAAAACATCTGGATTTGCTGGAGTTACGTCAATTACTAATCTAGCTGCTCCAATAATAGTACCTGTTGAAATACTCGTCCAATTATCTCCTCCATCAATTGTTCTATAAACTCTAGATGCATCTGCTGCATACAGTACATCCGAACTTCCAGGTTTTACCTTTAAATCATCAAACTCACCGCCGATTACATTATCCCAGTTTGCACCACTATCTACTGTTTTGAAAATACCAGTACTTGTAGCAACCCATAATGTTTTACTATCTGCAGGATCTAAGTATATTTCATTCATAGTCGTTGGACTATTGCTCTCATTAAGACCCGTAGTGCTCCATGTAGCTCCGCCATCTGTAGATTTCATAACACCTATACTTGTTGAGTCTCCGGCATCATCATCACCAGTGGCGATATATATGATATTAGTATCGGTAGGATCGATAGCAATACCAGAAACCCCTATTTGAGGAAGTTGATCTGTAAGTGGGGTCCAAGAGTCTCCAGCATCTGTAGATTTCCAAATTCCTCCTGCAGGTGTTCCTACGAAGAGTGTATTTGGATTTGTAGGATCTACTGCAAATGCATTAACACGTCCCTGACCAGCAGACCAAGAGCCAGTATTAGTGTGTGTAAGTGGACCTATGTTTCTCCAGTCGCTGTCATCTGCTTGCGTAGACCTTGATTGACTATTAATTTCTTGCCAAACATCCCAAAGTTGCTTTTGTGACATGACAGTGCCATCTTCATTCAGGTAATTTGCATACAGAGATTCCCATCTTTTAAAAGGCTTATAACCGCTTCCTTTGACTGTTTCATCTTTTCCTTCCCAGTAGGCATCAAAGGAGTCAACAATTTCTTGAAAAGTAGGTTCTGTGCTTCGATTAGAATCATTAAACGGCGCCATCCATGGTGCAGTCGATCCTATTTGAGCATTGGTCATAAATGTGACCAAACATAGTGTAAAGAGTAGTAGTTTTTTCATAGTTTATTTTATTAAGCATCAAATATAATACGCATAGTCATTTTTGCATAATTATATCGATGTAAAATACTTAAAAAGCTATGGAAAACACAACAAACAGGCTCTTAGGGTGAGATTTTAACAATGAACGACAGGGTTCAGCTTAATTTTTATCGAGCTTGTTTCTTATGTACCCAGTATCCCATTCCTTTTTAAGAGTAGTGAGTGCTGAGACATTTTCATTAGGTACAGCGATAGAAAGGACATAGTGTTGTACTTTCCATTGCTCATCTATTTTCTTCATAATTCCAGATCCTCTGCATACACCCATTTGTGTACTAAGGTGTTCATCAAACCAAGCGATGGTATCATCACTAGTAGATAAATATACATTACGCTCAATAGCTGTAAAGCTCCATGCTTTGCCTTTGTCAAAATAAGGTTTTGAGAATGATTTAAATTCTTCTAGCTGCCAGTTTTCTGTTGCATCTGTACCTATAAATACAGCATCGCTGGTCATTAGCCCAAAATACGCCTCAAAATCAGCATCTGCAGCTGCTTTGTGCCAAGAGTTAAGAGAGACTTCTATATCCTTTTTTATAATAGATGTGTCTTGACCGTATGCGGTACTAATAGTTAGCGCAAAGAATACAAATAAGATTTTCATGTTAGTTAGGTGTTTGCTCGTCTGCCTTTTCGCCAGCAGCCTGTTCATTTTCTTGTTTTATCTCCTCTAGCAAGTCTTTAAAGCTAGTATCAAAAAGTTCGTTGAGTTGCAAATTTAGATTTTGGTAGGCATTATATAGTTCGCCAATTTTTTTAGAAATATCCTCTGCTACTGGAGTGTTGAGTTGGGCGCTGTTTTGGAGCACTTTTGCCTTAGTTTCTATAGCAACTAGACGCGCATTTACTGCTTTAGTCTGTACTGCCTCTGGTGTAACTGGGGCTAGATCTTCTTCTGCTTGCTCTAAATTAATATACAAGGCATCTACATCTATTATTTTGAGGCGCAATTCACCTAGAGTGTTAGATGGTAAGCTATCAACAGCGGCAGAAAGATCCTTGTAAAATGACCAGTTTTTGACTCCTTCTCGTGCTTGTGGTGTGAGACGTATGGCGGCTTTAAGATTTTTAGGGGTGGGAAGCTGTACGGTGTCATTGCCCACTAATATTACGTTCTCTTTTGGTTTTGGAGAAGCTTCTTTTTGGCTACAAGAAGTGGTGATAATAAATGAAAGAATAATTAAAAAAGGAAGTAACTGTTTCATAAAATCTTATACTGAGCGCTTAACAAAAGTAGGTTAATTGGGTATATACGCGCAATATTTATGATTAAGTTTGCATACGCTTTCGCGAAAGCGTACTACTAAAAACACACAATATGAAATCTAGAATACTCATCATAGGAGCTTGCGGTCAGATAGGAACGGAGCTTACCATCGCTTTACGTAACAGATTTGGTGCAGATAAGGTTGTAGCCAGTGACATCCGTGAAGGAAATGAAGAGCTGATGAGTGAGGGGCACTTTGAGCTTCTGGATGCAACAGACTTTGCTGCGGTAGAAGATGTAATTTTTAGATATAAAATTGATACAGTGTACTTAATGGCGGCTATGTTATCTGCAATTGCAGAGCGTTTTCCTGCCAAAGCTTGGCATCTTAATATGACGACGCTGTTTCATATTTTAAACTTAGCAAAAGATAAGAAGGTTAAAAAGGTATTTTGGCCATCTAGTATTGCTGTTTTTGGAGAAACTACTCCTTCAGAAAATACACCACAACTTACGGTTATGGAACCATCAACTGTGTATGGAATTTCAAAACAAACTGGGGAACGCTGGTGTGAGTATTATCATAAGAAATATGGTGTAGATGTAAGAAGCATACGCTACCCAGGGCTTATAAGTTATACAACAGAACCTGGTGGAGGAACTACAGATTATGCAGTAGATATATACCACAGAGCACTTAAACATGGTAACTACCGTTGTTTTTTGCAGGAGGGAACAGTATTACCTATGATGTATATGGAGGATGCAATTAGAGCAACTATAAATATCATGGACGCCCCTAAGAAGGATGTAAAAATACGCTCGTCATATAACCTTGCAGGAGTAAGCTTTGCGCCAGAAGATGTAGTTCAAAGTATTCAAAAGGTAATTCCAGAGTTTGAGATCGAATATGAACCAGATTTTAGACAAGCCATAGCAGATTCTTGGCCTGGTTCTATAGATGACAGTGAAGCTCGTAAAGACTGGGGATGGGAACATAAATTTGACCTTGATGCCATTACTAAGATTATGCTTGATAATCTTAAATTACAATATAGCTAAGCTCATATTTTGAAAAAACAGCACCTTCCTACAAAAGTATGTCCCGTTTGTGAAAGACCCTTTGCATGGCGAAAGAAATGGGAGAAAAACTGGGATGAAGTAATTTATTGCAGTGAGCGATGTAGAAGAAATAAAAACCAATGAACAAGGAGTTACTACTTACCGAACTTACATTTAAGGCAACGAGAAGTAGCGGCCCTGGAGGACAGCATGCAAATAAAACAAGTTCAAGAGTAGAGTTATCTTGGGCTATGTATGAATCTGCTGCAATAACAGAGGTAGAGCTTGAGTTACTCAAAGAAAAACTTAGTCATAGGCTTACAAAAGAAGGGGTGTTGCTGCTCGCTTCTCAAACCTCACGTAGTCAGCACAAAAACAAAGAGGATGTGATAAAACGCCTGTTTGCACTGCTAGAGGTAGCTGTACAAAGACCTAAAATTAGAATAAAAAAACGTCCATCTAAGATGGCAAAACTTAAACGCCTTAATGCTAAAAAGGTACAATCTGAAAAGAAAGTAAACAGACGCAAACCGTCGTATTAATTGACATTCGGTTTACTATAGAAGAATATAGAGTAATGAAAAAAGCCATCAAGAGTTACAACTCGTGATGGCTTTTTTTAATTTACATGTGGTGTGATTTACTCCACAATAAACTTTCCTTTCATTAATCCAGAGTGTCCAGGGAAACTACAGATAAAGTCATAAGTTCCAGCTGCTGGAGCAGTAAATGTTACTGAGGTAGTCTGGCCACCACCTATCATTTTTGTGTGTGCTATAATCTGGTCTTCATTTGCAATCCAGTCTTTTGCCTCGCCAGCGGTAGCTGCTGCTGCCGAAAATTCTGGTATAGACGTACCTTGCTTAAGCAATACAAAGTTATGTCCCATAACCTTAATCCCTATTTTTCCAGTATGACGGAAGGTAAGAGTTACCTCTTGTCCAGCTTTTGCCTTAAGCTCGCTCTTGTCATATTTCATGAGGTCATTACCTGCAAGTGCTAGATTTACAGTGTTCTCATCTGCTTTTGTAGCAGCTTTTTTTGATCCTATTTTTACAGTCTCTTTAGTTTCTTTTTTCTCTCCTTCTCCACAACTTACCATTATAGTAGCTAGTGCAATCACTGCTAGAAATCCTTTAATTCTCATAATTTATAGTTTTGTTTATTAATATAAAGATAACTAACGCATACTTTTTACTCCATATTTTTTTGAAAAAACTCTAGAGTACGCAGTTCATTATAGTAAAATTCTCCTTTCATATAGAATCCTACATGACCTCCATGGTCTGGCATTTCTAAGTGTATAATATTAGAGTTTTTTGCCTGTGCTATAGGATAGCAATCACCGTGAAGAAAGCTATCATTCTTTGCATTGAGAATAAGGGTGGGTACAGTAATCTTATCAAGGTAGTCAAAGCTGCTTGCTCTGGCATAATAATCAAGTGCATCCTCAAAGCCATGTGCGGGTGCGGTATACAGATCGTCAAAGCGTTTTAAACTATTGATTTTTTTATAGTCTTCCTTATTCATTTTATCAGGAAACTGCTGCATTTTCTTGCGATACTTTGCTTTAAGATGCACTAAAAATGAGGTTCGATATACGATGTTTTCTCCCTTAATAAGTTGTTCAAGAGAGGCTTTAAGATCTGCAGGAACACCTATGCAGGCAGCACAAGTCACTTGTGAGGGTATGTGATCTTGCTCTCCTAGATACTTGAGCACTGCATTGCCACCTAGACTTACTCCATATAGATTAATATGGCTGTATGCTCTAGTAACGAGTGTGTTTACTACAAATCTAATATCGCCGGTATCGCCGCTATGATATGATCTATACAGTCTATTCTGGCTACCGCTGCATCCTCTAAAGTTTATAGCAGCCACATCATAACCATTATTGCTTAACAGCTTTGCGGTGCCTAGTATGTAAGGTCGCTGTGCGTCTCCTTCAAGTCCATGTAGTAATACTGCAACTTTTTTAATGTTACCTTCTTGTGGTGTCGCGGCGAGTGTCCAGTCTATATCTATATAATCTCCATCTGGAAGCTCTATGCGCTCACGAGTTTGCGTGATCCCCTTCACACGTCTAATCTTTGCAGAATAAATGGTCGAAAAATGTGGATCTTTAAAAAGTCCGCTTGCGCGAAAACGTGAGGGTACAATGGGCATTATGTAAGGTGGTGTACTATTAGTAAAAAACTATTAAGAGATTATAAAAATAGGTAGAATTAAGCTTTCGCGAAAGCGTAATAATCAAACCTATAGAAAGTAGTTTTATTTAATGTTTTCTTTTATGAAACAAACATTCCAATTATATTTATCATGATTATAACCTCATAAAATGCCTAGAACCGAAGATTTTGATAGAGAAATTGTACTAGCAAAAGCAAGAGATTTGTTTTGGCAAAAAGGATATAACGGTACGAGCATGAGGAATCTTGTAGAAGTTACGGGACTTAATAGGTCTAGTATTTACAACTCGTTTGGCAATAAAAAAGCCATTTATAAAACCTTACTGATACAGTACCAAGAAGAAAATGAAAAGATATATACAAATGCTTTAGTACGAGCATCTAATCCGCTAGAGGGAATTCGTTTTGTATTTGAAAATTTTATAGAGGAGATTGTAAAAGATAGCCAAGGAAGAGGTTGCTTTAGTATAAACTGTAAAGTGGAGCTTAGTAGGGAGGACGAGTCAATAAGAGATTATCTCGAGAAGATGCAAGAGCACAGAATAGAGTTTTTTAAGGGCTTAGTGCAAGAAGGGCAAGATGCACACCTTATAAATACAAAGCAGTCTGCATCACAGTATGCTTATTTTCTATTCTGCACTTTTCAAGGAATGCGTACTACAGGGATGTTTCTGAGAAATCGCGATATTTTACAGCAAATCGTACACAACGCGCTTGGGGTATTACGTCGGGATTCTTAACCTATTCTTAAGTCTATAAAAGATTTTGAAATTGTAATTTTACAAACTAAGTAGCACTAACCATAGCGCATAAGCGCATTAAATAATTATAATATGTACACGAAGGAATTTGATATACGATGGAGTGATATAGATGCAAATCGTCATCTAGCAAACTCTGCCTATGTAAATTTTATGTCTCATACTCGTATGGGCTTTATGATTGAGAACGGACTAAGCCAGCGAGAAATGGTAACTCATAATATAGGACCAGTAATTTTTCATGAACAGTTGTTCTTCTTCAAAGAAGCTTTTCAAGGTAAACCTATTACCGTAACGTTTGAACTAGGTGGAGCTAGTGAAGATGGTATGTTCTTTAAGTTTGTACACAATTTTTACGATTACAAGGGAAGAAACCTGGCTCGCGGAAGCATGATGGGAGCTTGGATTGATCTTACTACTCGTAAAACTATCGGACTACCAGAAGCATTAACACCTATGCTCGAGAATGCACCAAAAACACCAGATTTTAAAATTCTTACTAAGGAAGACATGCGCTCACACGGGCAAATGCCTATAGATAAGTAATAGCAAGCATTAATAAGGAAATCCTGGGTATATAATGTACAAACGCATTATAAACCCGGGATTTTTTATTTATTGTCCAGGCATATCATAGAAAAACTGCTCCTGTACAATCTTTCCGTCTTTTACTTGATATACGGCAAGCTCAGATGTTTGTGAACGCTGCTGGCTAGGTTTATGTGTAGTGTCCATATCAAAACGCACAGAAAACCAATTATCTGCCACTGTAGGCTCGCTGGCCTTACTGCTATGTACTTCAAAAGTATTTTCCCACCATTCTCCTTTCTTTGCAACTTCTTGCATTCCTTCTGCACGCGCATTTTCTGCCCAAGCGGGTTCCAAGCTTACAATATTAGGGCTGTATAATTCTTTATAGCAACGCTCATAATTACCTTCATTACACCAGCTCACTAAATTATTTGCAATTTCATTAGTCTTCATAAGTCTTTGATTTTAAGTTGTTCGCAATAAATGTAGTGAAGTTTTTTTAGAAATATATTTGCTAATTATGTGAATGTTAAAAAAAGTGTTAAAAATTTTAACACTTTTTTACTATATTTAGCAATATCTAGTTTACAAAAATATTGATGTGAGAGGAGTTTACTGAGATTTTGACGAAGATCAAATGAATAGCAGCTTACTTAAATTTTTCAATATTAGTGTAGATTGATAACCATAATTTAATGAAGATATAATAGTATCTACGCTAAGTAGATGCTATTGAATTTAAATTTTAAGTGGGTTGTGTTGTTTATATTCCGTCATTTTAATCTGGCGTATAAATGGTTTAAAAAACATATTTGCCACAGTACGACGGTGTTTTATATAACATCTTAAGTGTTCTGGCGTTGCTCCTAGAGTACTTTTAATTTCAGATGCAGTTCTGCCTAAGTTAATGTCTTTCACCCCTAGTAAAAGACCTAATCGAATATAATCGTTTAACATTCTTGGGTAGATGGCATCTGTTTTATTTACAGTATAATCAAGCCCAACATAATGAGCGCTGAGCTGTTCGTCATGTAAAAAAGCGGTTGAGAATCCTACTATTTCCCCTTTCTTACTGTAGGTGCTAATGATTACATTTTCGGGAAACCGCTCTTTAAGTAATGCGTAGGTTTCAATGTCAATAAAAGCAGTGTTAAACAAGGCTTTCTCTGCAACATCTAGATATAAGGATTTAAGTTTTTCTTTATATGTTCTTATTTCGTTCGCTGTAAGTGAATTTTGTATAAGAGCGTTACTAGACGAGTCTGCCTTATTAACTTTTATACGGTATTTTGATTTTAAAGAGCTTTTGTAATCCTCAAAATCTTTCCAAGCAACATTTACGTGCATATTAGGTTCGACGGCAAATGATTGAAAGTGCTGTTTTTCTACTACACTGGCAGCGGTGTCTTGTGTGGCATTAAAGTCTTTCAAAAAGCAAACACTTGATTTAGTGGTTTTTTGTAGTGTTTTAAGCTTTCGCGAAAGCATATCATAAATACGTCTTCTATCTATTCCTTGTTTAACCCATATCCCATACTCCCCGCTTAAAAATACATTCCCACAAACTAGAATGTGCGTTTTTTTATTGCTTAGGTAGCATTGTACAGATTTGGCTAGTTTTTGATAATAGGGAAGGTTACTTGATGCGCTCTCAAGAGAAACTCGCACACGCTGGAGAATAGCGATAGCGATAGGTTTCTCTCTACTCATGAAAACTAAATACCGATAATCTATCGTGTTATTTGCCTCTTCAAAAGAAGCCAAAAATAGTTTTGAAAAGTAAAAGGTTTGATCACAACCTAATTCTCTGAAGGTGGTGTCAGGGATGTCGTTTATAGTAAAAAACTCTTGAGTGGTTATTTTAGGCAATTGCTTTTTTTCGTTTAGTACTTAAATATACACCTAAGAAAATAAGTGCAGCAGCAATAATTCTAATAGTAGTAAGCGTATCTGCACCTAAGATAATCGCTACAATGGTTGCGATAAGAGGTTGCAGGTATATAAATGCGCCTATAGTTGATGGTTTAAGCTGCTTTAAAGCAAATACATTAAAGAGATATGTAAGATAGGTCGTACCTACTACCACAAAAGCCATGACTCCTATGACATTAGGAGGTAATGTACTCCAGGATACCTCAAGAAATTGAGGAAGCCCGATAGGTGCGTTTGTAAATACCGCAATAAGGAAAAACCATTTCATTAAGGTAATTGACGAGTACTTTGCAGTGAGTGGTTTTACAAGAATTAAATAGACAGAGTATGCGGTAGCATTAATCATAAAGAGCATGTTACCTAGCGTAATGTTAGGGGCATTTTCTTGTGTTTTGGCGCCAAAGAGGATCAAAACCAATGCGCCCACTAGACCTATAGCAATACCAGAACCTTTAAGCCAAGTGATCTTTTCCTTTAAAAATATAGCAGAAAGCACAAGCAATATGACGGGAGATAATGTGATCACCACACTGCTATTTATGGGAGTAGATAGTTGTAGCCCTTTAAAAAACATGAGCATATTTATGGTCATCCCAAAGAGTGCGCAAAGTAGCATACGCCACCAGTCTTTACGTTCTATCTTTTCTGAAGGAAAAAACAAACTTGTAATCCAGAATAGAACCGCTGCTCCTAGTACCCTAAGCATAATAAATCCATACGCTTCGATGTAGGTGGGCATCAAATCCTTAGCAAGGGTGTGATTTATACCGTAAATAAAACTAGCGCCAAAGGCTGCAAGAAAGGCGAGATGACGCTTACTCATATTTAACTATTTTGCAAATGCTTCAACGGCAGCAGCAACTACTTTCTTACTGTTTCCCACAAAGATTTTATCTTCTACAATCATTACAGGTCGTTTTAAGAAAGTGTAATGCTCTAGAATAAGATTTTTATAGTCATCTTCAGATAGTGTCTGTTCATTAAGACCGCGTTTACGATATAATTGTGCTCGCTTGCTAAAAAGAGCTTCATAAGACCCTTCCATTTCTTTCATCTCTTCTACTTGAGATAACGTCATAGGCTCAGATTTAATGTCTTGCATAATGACATCATCACTAGGGTTAATTTCAGAAATGATGCGCTGGCAAGTATTACAAGTAGAGAGGTGGTAGATTTTCTTCAAAATAAGGTGGTGTATTTCAATTACAGTATAAAAATACCGCCTATCTCTACCAAAATGAATTATTTTTAAGGAAAATTAAACCCAATGGAATATACCTTTGATATTTGCCTAAAAAACCGCCATCTTCTAGAGCGTTTTATTAAGAGTCACACACTTGAAGAGCTTAATAAAATACCTGATGGTTTCAACAATAATATTATCTGGAATATAGGTCATAGCATTGCTACACAACAACTTCTTACTTACGGACTTTCTGGTCTCACGCCACCTGTATCTATGGAGTTTATTAATAGTTATAAGAAGGGTACAAAGCCAGAAAAAGATGTAACTCAAGAGGAGCTAAGCCTTATAAACGAGATGCTTTTTGATACTCTTAAGACACTTCAAAAAGATTATGAGGCGGGTATTTTTAAAGATTTTAAAGAATATACGCTTTCTACTTCGGGAGGAACATTGTCAAAAGTAGAGCATGGACTTGATTTTAATAACTTTCATGAAGGATTACACCTAGGTTGTATTATCCAACTATCAAAACTCATTAAAGGTTAAGGTAATCTTGAGAAAGCTCCCATGGGATTGTTATTTGCTTGTCTTCCATATTAAATGAGGACACACCCATATCATTATAAATAAGAACAATACCTTCTTCGGTAAACCCTACTTCTTTTAGGTAGCTATCGGGAAGGTTTGATGGTGTAACGTCAAATGTTTCTTGCGGATATTCTTTTTCAAATTGCGCTTTCGCGAAAGCGTAAAAATCATCATCGAGCAAATCGTCATCTCTATATTCCTTACCAGTTTGTGGATTGATATTGAGATACATTTCGTTATCAAAACCACTCGCACCGCCCATAAATTGATATGAATAGAATACTATTGATAGTAAGTTGTTAGAACCAAATGATATCGCAGAATCTATAGTGATTTCATGAGCGTCCGAAAGTTCTGTGGTTTCTGGATATGATATTTGTGAGTTATTAATATAGAGTTCAATGGCGTCATTAATAGAGCTAGGTAAACTTTCTGTCTCGTTATAAAGTGTATTTATAGTAGAAGTCTGAACCCAGTTATTAACCGTGACAGCAGCTTCTTCCGGTGTTTCCATATGCAGAACAGATAACATAATCTCTGGACAAGGCTGGCTATTGCAAATAGTAAAGTCTTTTGTAGAATAATTATCTGTGCTAGATGTATAGGTGATTGTCTTTTCGCAGCTTATAAAAAGAATAATTACAAGTATGGAAGGAAGCAGTTTTTTCATAAGATAAAGGTAGTTGATATGCTCTCAAAATAAAAGCAACATATACTAGGAGATCACTCCTTCTTATAATCATTATGGCTTGTCATCAGTTATTGTATTTTTATAATTCTTATGATGTAAGGAGAAAGAGCTTTTTTACTAAAAAACACTACAATGAAATTTAATACTAAGACAATACATGGTAAACAGCATCCAGATAAGGCTTATGGGTCTGTTATGCCTCCTATATATCAAACTTCTACTTATGCACAATCTACGCCTGGCGGTCATAAGGGATATGAGTATAGTCGCTCTGCAAACCCAACGCGTCACGCACTTGAGCAGTCGCTTGCGAGTATAGAAAATGGAGACTACGGAATCGCTTTTGCATCTGGGCTAGCCGCAATTGATGCAATTATGAAATTGCTCAAGCCAGGTGATGAGGTGGTCTCAACGAGTGACCTTTATGGTGGTACGTATCGGCTTTTTACTAAGATATTTGAAGGTTTTGGCATAAAGTTCCACTTTGTTGGAATGCAAGATGTAAAGAATATAGAGACATATATAAATGAAAACACAAAGCTCATTTGGGTAGAGACGCCTACAAATCCGATGATGAGTATTATTGATATTGAGGCAGTTTCATTAATATCAAAAAAGCACAAGGTGCTGTTTGCGGTAGATAATACATTTGCAACACCTTATTTGCAATTACCACTAGACTTAGGTGCCGATATTGTGATGCATAGTGCCACAAAGTATTTGGGAGGTCATAGCGATCTAGTTATGGGTGCTCTTATTGTAAAAGATAAGGAACTGGCAGATAGATTATACTTTATACAAAACGCAAGTGGGGCCATAAGTGGACCTCAAGATAGCTTCTTGGCATTGCGTGGTATAAAAACCTTACATGTGCGTATGCAACGGCACTGCGAGAATGGCAAGGCTGTTGCTCACTATCTTAAGTCTCATCCTATGGTTGACAAGGTATACTGGCCTGGCTTTGAAGATCATCCTAATCATCTCATTGCTAAAAGACAGATGAAGGACTACGGAGCTATGATTTCATTTACTACTAAGCAAGATTCTCTTGCTGGTGCTGTAAGCTTTGTAGAGAAACTACAAATTTTCACGCTTGCCGAAAGCCTAGGAGGTGTCGAGTCGCTTGCAGGTCATCCAGCATCAATGACTCATGGCTCTATCCCTAAAGAAGAACGAGAAAAACTCGGAATCAAAGATTCCTTAGTGAGGCTAAGCGTAGGTATTGAAGATGAAGAAGATCTCATAGCAGATCTTAAACAGGCACTAGAAAACTAACCCTGTAAAACAGAAAAGCGACTTTGATACTATCAAAGTCGCTTTTCTGTTTATTCTTTATAATAAGTTAATCTAGGTAATAGATGTATCCTACATTGACCCAGAAAATCCAGTCATTTACTTTATTGTCAGGTCTTGGGTCAGGGTTAAGTCCATCTACCCAGTTAGAAAAGTAGTAGTGCCATCTCAAATCTAAATTAAGATCACTTAGTACGCTTAGTTTATATCGTGTCCCTATACTTCCTGCGATTGCCCAGGTTGTTCCAGGTTGTGTGTCAACTCCTGTCCCAAACTCTCCATCACCTACATTAAAGCCTTCAATTATGGCAGGTCCCGTGTCAAAAGGATCCTGAGTGTAGGGGTTGAGCACTTGTCCAAAAATATTCCCATCTGCTCTCAAATCAGTAGTTGCACTAGGATTATAAGAAACAAAGTGAGCGCCAAGACTGACATATGGAGCAAATTTAAAAGCTCCTGCTGCAAAATCTCTTATGCTAAGTGGGTAATATTCTAAATGAGAACCTATTTCTAGAACGCTTGCTTTCCCTTTGTGATTACGTAGTCTTAAACCACCAAAATCATTGTCGTCTGTTTCTGGACCAAAATTATTAAGGTTTGTAAAATGATAATCTATCTCATTACGAACTTTAAAGTGATCATTAAAATACGTGTATCGGGAATAGCAATTACAATCTGCTTGATATGAGAAGTTTAGGTAATGAACAAGACCTACTCCAAATCCTGTATTGCCTATATTTGTTTCTTGATTACCACGCTCACCATAGTCTGCTTGGAATGCAACTGGACCCGCAATAACGCCAAGTTCGTGCGAAAATCCAAATTGAGCATTTAAGCTCTGATGCGCCATCATAAAAGATAGCAATGCCAACAGTAGGTACTTGGCTTTCATAAGTAGGTAATTTGAGTGAGACAAATATATGAAATAATGTCAAACACCGAAATTTCCAAGTATATTCCCCATTTCTTGTAAGTTTAATCTTACTTGTTGATTTGTTCATTGTGATATTCTAAAAAAAATGCGCATAAAATCAAGGATACCGTATATTTGTAACCAGTAAAAATTGATTTGTAAAATACATTCTCACAATAGATTAAACTTATGTCAGACAGCATTAAAAAATTTGTCGATTATGTTGCTAAGAGCAACCCAAACGAGCCAGAATTTATGCAGGCCGTTCACGAGGTAGCAGAAACTGTAATACCTTTTATAGAAGAAAATCCTAAATATCAAGGGAAGAAACTTCTTGAGCGTATGGTAGAACCAGAGCGTACGATTATGTTTCGTGTGCCGTGGACAGATGATTCTGGAGAGATACAGGTTAATAGAGGATACCGTGTAGAGTTTAACAGCGCTATTGGTCCTTATAAAGGGGGTCTTCGTTTCCACCCATCTGTAAATCTTAGTATTCTTAAGTTTTTAGGTTTTGAGCAAGTTTTCAAAAACAGCCTTACTACATTACCTATGGGTGGTGGTAAAGGTGGATCTGATTTTGATCCAAAAGGAAAATCTGATGCAGAAGTAATGCGTTTTTGCCAAAGCTTTATGAGCGAGCTTTCTCGTCACATAGGTCCTAATACAGATGTCCCTGCGGGAGACATTGGAGTAGGAGGCCGTGAGATAGGATATATGTTTGGACAGTACAAGAAACTTCGTAATGAATTTACGGGAGTTCTTACTGGAAAAGGATTATCATACGGTGGTTCATTAATGAGACCAGAAGCAACAGGATACGGAGACGTATATTTTGCACAAAGTATGCTTAAAACTAAAGGAGAAACTTTTGAAGGTAAAACAGTTGCAGTTTCTGGATCAGGAAATGTTGCTCAATATGCTACAGAAAAAGTAACTCAATTAGGTGGTAAAGTAATCACTATGTCAGACTCTGGAGGATATATCGTAGATAACGATGGTATTGATGCAGAGAAGCTAGCATTTATAATGGAGCTTAAAAATGTAAAACGTGGCCGCATAAGCGAGTACACAGAAAAGTATACTTCTGCAGAGTACCATGAAGGTAAGAGACCTTGGGGAACAAAAGTAGATGTGGCTTTACCTTGTGCAACTCAAAATGAGCTTGACGGTGATGAAGCAAAAACTTTAGTAGATAACGGATGTATCTGTGTTGCTGAAGGAGCAAACATGCCTTGTACGCCAGAAGCAATTGAAGTATTCCACAAAGCAAAAATCTTGTTTTCACCTGGAAAAGCTTCAAACGCTGGAGGAGTTGCTACTTCTGGACTTGAAATGTCACAAAACAGTTTACGTTACAACTGGACAGCAGAAGAAGTAGATGAGAAGCTACACAACATTATGCTTGATATACATGAAGCATGTGTAACTTATGGTAAAGATGAAGATGGTTACGTAGATTACGTAAAAGGAGCAAACGTTGCAGGTTTTGTAAAAATCGCAGATGCAATGCTAGCACAAGGAGTAGTATAATAACTGCTTTATATAGTTTTTAAAAAGGGTGGCTTAGGCTACCCTTTTTTTGTGTTAAGCTTTCGCGAAAGCGTACCTCTACATAAAATCGTACTAATATATGTAAATGCCTCATTTCGATTCATAGTGCAATAATTGTACATTTGATCGTTTTAAATAAATAAGATTTTCTTGCTGTGAACATACGTCTTCTTCTTATTGTATTCTTGGTTTCATCTATTGCGGTGGCACAAGATTTTTCTGAAGATTGGACAGCACATTTTTCTTATAACCAAACCGTTGGTATCACCTCTGGTAATGATAAGGTGTATGTAGCATCTGAGAATGCTGTTTTTATTTATAATACACTAGACGGCACTACCACAAACCGAACTACGGTAAATGGTCTTTCTGGTAATTTAATCTCTTCTATATATTATAGTGAGAGTTTTGACACGCTCTTCGTGGGTTATGAAAATGGAGTGATAGATGTAATTGTAGGTAATACTTCTGATGTACTTACGGTTGTAGATATTTTCAATAAACCAGCCATTCCGCCAGACCGCAAGCGTATCAATCACTTTGAAGAATACAACGGGTTTGTCTATATAGCTACAGGTTTTGGGGTATCACTTTATGATGTAGAGAGACTTGAGTTTGATGACTCCTATTTTATTGGTAATAATGGAGGGCTTTTAGATATAGGTAGTACTGCTGTACAAGAACCATATATTTATGCCGCAACCCTAGATGGCGGATTGCGTAGGGCACTAGTAGCAAACGACAACCTTATAGACTTTAATAACTGGGAGACAACTCGAAATGGCGCTTTTGAGAAGATTATAGAATTTGATAATAACCTTTACTTACAAGAGGATAATGGTCTTCTATTCTCATCTAACGGATTAGATTTTTCTGTTTTTCAAAATTTTCCAACTTCCATTATAGATGTGCGATCTAGCGCAGAGAATATTATAGTCACACTCAACTCTAGTGTGTTTTTGTATGATGTAAATGGTACCCAAGTTCAAAATTATGGGGCTATAGAAGATTTCAACCCTAAATATGCCACTGCACTTGTAGAAGATAGTGCTGTGTATATAGGTACTCTAGGGTCTGGTGTGGCTCTCTTTGATATCACAACTTCGGGAGACATAACCCGTTTATTACCTAATGGACCGTTAGAAAATGCACATTTTGACGTAGCAGCAAGCGCAGGTTCTGTGTGGTCTGTTTTTGGTGATTATACTGTTTCATACAATCCATTTCCACTTAAAAGACAAGGAATAAGTCGTTATACTGAAGCAGATGGGTGGAGTTTTATTCCGCAGGAAGATTTCTTTGGGGCGAGCAACTTTGTGCACATTGCCATTAATGATCAAGATCCATCCCGATTATATGCTAGCTCTTTTAATGGAGGACTTGTGGAAATTATAGATGAAACTCCAAGTATTCTCTATGATGAAAATAATAGTCCGCTTTTACCAGTGGCTACCACGACAAATGATGTAAGAGTAAATGGAGGAGCATTTGATAAAGAAGGTAATTTCTGGGTGACTAATGCGCGTTCTGTACTAGGCTTACAACGGGTTTCTCCTAGCGGACAGTTTACTCCATTTAATACAGAAGAGATTCTTGCTGGTGAAGATGCAAACCTAGATGCTGTTGCTATTACCCCAGATGGTAATATTTTTGTGGGGACAGACAGAAGAGGTGTTATTGCTTTTAATCCAGGTACAAATACGTTTGCTCGTCTAGCAGGCGAAGATGGTGCTGGAAACTTACCTATAGATGATATACGATCACTAACCGTAGATAGAAACGGAGCGTTGTGGGTAGGCACAAGATTAGGTTTGCGAGTGCTATTTGGTCCTTCACAATTATTTGAAAATCCTCAGGTAAGTGCAAACGCTATCATAATATTACAAGATGGCATTGCTCAAGAGCTACTTAATGATCAGGTAGTGACAGACATTATCGTAGATGGCGCAAATAATAAGTGGCTTGCCACTGCAGATTCAGGAGTGTTTTATGTGAGTCCTAATGGTCAAGAAACGATTTTTCATTTTACTACAGATAATTCACCACTGCCATCAAACACGGTACAATCTGTAGCAATTGATCCAGAAACTGGTAGTGTGTACTTTGGTACTATAAGAGGAATGGTAGCTTTTGATGGCTCTTCCACCGCACCAGCCGAAGATCTTGAAGAAGTGCTTGTGTACCCAAACCCCGTAAGGCCTGGATTTAACGGTAATGTGCGTATAGAAGGGCTTACTGCAAATACTAATGTAAAGATTACAGATTTAGTGGGTAATCTAGTCTATGAAGAAAATACCACGGGAGGAAGTATTGAGTGGGATACTACTGCTTTTGGGCGACATAAAGTTGCCTCTGGAGTCTACCTCATTATTATTACGGGACCTCCAGAAGAGTTGCAAGAAACTACTATTGAGAAAGTCATGATCATTAGATAATGCTAGTAAAAACAGAAGCCATCGTATTTTCTGCTCTCAAATATGGAGAGGCAGATCTCATTGTAAAAGCATTTACAAAAAGTAGCGGACTCAAATCTTACCTTATTAGAGGAGTTTTAAAATCAAAGAAGGGTAAGCTTAGAGTTGCCATGTTCCAACCGCTCACGCATTTAGAGATTGAAGCAAATCATAAGGATAAGGGAACTTTAGAAAGTATACGCGAGGCAAAAGTGGTCACGCATTACGCGAGTTTACATACGGAAGTGGCAAAAAGTGCCATTGTTTTTTTTATTGCAGATGTACTTAGATCTTCTGTGCAAGAGGAAGAAGAAAACGTTCCTCTCTTTGATTTTATAGTGAACGCTAGCTTATGGCTAGATTTAAATAATACGATTGCAAATTTTCATTTATTATTTCTTTTGAAGCTAAGCAGCTATTTAGGTTTTTATCCTGATGACTCAGAGGTTCAGCATGAGTACTTTAACTTGATGGACGGAATGTTTGAAAATGTAGGAGCAAGTATTTACTGTCGTTCAGGGCAGGATATCGAGTTGTTAAAGTTATTCTTGGGCACAAATTTTGATGCACTAGTTTCTATCAAACTAAACCAAAAACAGCGCACCTCTTTTCTCAACATGCTATTACAGTATTATGAGTTACATTTACACGGTTTTAAAAAACCTAGATCACTAGCGGTGCTCAACTCAATTTTCAGCTAAAATGCGCATACTTTTTACCCTACTCTTATTAGTAGCTGTCTCTGTACAAGCCCAAAAAATCACTGTGCTTGATGTAGATACGCGTGAGCCTATAATAGGAGTTGCTATTTTTAATAAAGATAAAAGTAAAAGTGCCCTCACAGATTTTGATGGGCGAGCAGATGTGACCGCTTTCGCGAAAGCGGAAACCCTTTATTTTCAAGAAGTCGCACATAAAGACGCGCAATACAGCAAAGCTCAGATCATAGCACTTTCTAACAGAATCTTCTTGAAGCAGAAGGATAATCAGCTTACAGAAATTGTGCTCTCTGCAAGCAAATTTGCACAAAGCCGAAAGAATGTTCCTCAAAAAATAGTAGGGATCTCCTCTGAAGATATACAGCGCGCAAACCCACAAACAGCAGCAGATTTGCTACAAGCAAGTGGCTCTGTATTTGTTCAAAAAAGTCAGCAGGGAGGAGGTAGTCCTTTAATAAGAGGATTCTCTACAAATAGGTTACTCATCACGTTAGATGGCGTTCGTTTTAATACCGCAATCTTTAGAGGTGGAAACGTACAGAATGTAATCTCAATAGATCCATTTACTATAGACCGCACAGAGGTGCTACTAGGCCCAGGATCTGTGATTTACGGTAGTGATGCCGTGGGAGGAGTAATGAACTTTTATACAAAACAACCCAAGCTTTCATTTACAGAAAATCACTTAGTTACTGGTACTGCTGTCGCACGTGTAAACACTGCAAATAATGAAAGAACAGGACATTTTGATATCAATATAGGGAAGCGCAACTGGTCTTTTCTTACTAGTGCAAGCTACTCAGATTATGATGACCAGCGTCAAGGGAAGCATGGCCCAGATGATTACTTACGTACTGATTTTGTAAAAATTATAGATGGTGTAGATACTGCAGTGGTTAATGATGATCCTTTAATACAAGAAGGCTCAGCTTTTAACTCATTAAACTTGATGCAAAAAGTGCGTTTTAGGCCTAACGATACTTGGGATTTTAACCTAGGTCTTATTTATGCCACTACATCAGATTATGATCGTTATGATAGATTAACGAGAAAAAGAGATGGAGAGTTTAGGGCGGCAGAGTGGTTTTATGGTCCGCAACAATGGTTTATGACCAACCTCCAGATTGATAAAGAAGGATATGGTAGTTTTTACAATCGCGCAAGAGCAACCATTACGTACCAGAACTCTAAGGAAAGTAGAAATGATCGCGATTTTGGCGGAACAGATTTTTTTGAAACAGATGAGAATGTAGATGCTTTTTCTGTAGGCTTAGATTTTACAAAAAACCTGAAGTCAAAGCGTAATAAAGTCTTTTATGGACTAGAGTATGTACATAATAAAGTAGGGTCTAATGGTCAAGTAACAGATATCACTACGGGAACTATCAGTAATCAAGCTTCTCGTTATCCAGATGGATCTACATGGCAGTCTCTAGCAGCTTATGGAAGCATACAATTAGAACTTACAGAGAAGACGCGCCTGCAATCTGGATTGCGATATAATCACATACTACTTGCAGCCGATTTTTCTGATAATAATGAGTTTTTTGCACTGCCTTTTGATAAAGCAGATTTAAGTACTGGAAATCTTACAGGAAGCATAGGTATCACTCATGAAATTTCTAAGGCAGTAAGCCTCAAAGCAAATCTAGGAACAGCTTTTAGAGCACCTAACATTGATGATGTGGGTAAGATTTTTGATAGCGAGCCAGGATCTGTGGTAGTACCTAATCCTAATCTTAAATCTGAGTATGCTTACAATGGCGAACTAGGATTTAACTTCAATTTTTCTAACGCACTAAGGCTGGATGTAAATGGTTATTACACCTTGCTGGAGAATGCGTTAGTACGTCGTGATTTTGATCTTGATGGAGTAACAGAGATATCTTATCAAGGAGAGTTAAGTAACGTGCAAGCAATACAGAATGCCTCTAAGGCTGAGGTTTATGGTATAGAAATAGGTGCAGATGCAAAGCTTTCAAAAACCTTAAAGCTTACAGGGCAGTTTAATTATACGAGTGGTGTAGAACAAGATGAAGATGGTAGTTACATTCCGTTTAGGCACGTGGCGCCGCTTTTTGGTAATAACCATTTAATATGGACTAGTAATAAATGGACGCTAGATGCTTCGGTGGCTTATAGTGGCTCTTTTGATTTTGATGAGCTTGCCCCTAGTCAGCAAAGTAATGATCATTTATATGCTCTTGATAGTGATGGAAACCCTTACTCGCCTAGCTGGTATGAACTTAGTTTAGGTAGCCGTTATGTGCTTTCAGATAGTTGGTCTTTTACAGCAAATCTTGATAATATCACAGACCAGCGATACCGTACATATTCATCTGGAATAGCTGCTGCGGGAAGAAATCTAATACTGGCGGCGACTTATAATTTTTAAAGTTACGCTTTCGCGAAAGCGTACCAAACAACAATAATTCAACGAGCTTACTACTTGCTTTTTCCTCCTACTATAATTACAATCTCACCTTTAGGAGGTTTGTTTGTATAATGGGCAAGTACTTCTGTAGCAGTCCCGCGCACGGTTTCCTCATGTAATTTTGTAATCTCTCGAGAGACAGAAACCGGACGGTCTGCACCAAAATACTCTATAAAGTGTCCTAGTGTTTTTATGAGCTTATGAGGTGATTCATAAATAATCATCGTGCGCGTTTCTTCTTGAAGTGCTAGAAAGCGAGTTTGGCGTCCTTTCTTTACAGGAAGAAATCCTTCAAAAATAAATTTATCATTGGGGAAGCCGCTATTTACAAGTGCAGGTACAAATGCTGTTGCACCTGGTAAGCAGTCTACTTCTATACCTGCCTCTACACAAGCTCTAGTGAGTAAAAATCCAGGGTCTGAGATGGCGGGAGTTCCTGCGTCACTTATACATGCAATTACCTCACCTGCTTGAATACGCTTTACAATGGTATCCACTGTCTGGTGTTCATTGTGCATGTGGTGACTCATCATTTGCGTGCCTATTTCGTAATACTTAAGTAGCTTACCACTCGTGCGAGTGTCTTCGGCTAGAATAAGATCTGCTTCCTTAAGTATGCGAATAGCACGGAAGGTCATATCTTCAAGATTACCAATAGGTGTAGGGACTAAGTAGAGTTTTGACATGCCGCAAAGTTAGTGATTAATGATAGTTTGCAGTTGTAAAACTAGCGATACATAGGTCTCACCTCTTTCCCAAAAAAGTAAGAAGCAAGAAGTAATACTAATGCAACGAGCGTCAAAGTGATATCATGATCTGCCTTGTAGTGTGCGGCAGCTGCGAGTACTACGTCAAAAAATATTCCAGCATAAGCCCACTCCGTAAGCCATGGAATCCCTCTCCATAATAACATAAGGATTGCACATATTTTTAATACGGCTAGCGGTATCACAACATATGTAGGATGATTTAGAGCCTTAAAAAAACCTTCAACCATCTCTGTATTTCTAAAATACATTTGAGCAGAGTAGAGCATGATAGCACAAATGCCTATTGTGGTGATCCAGTAAATAATACGTTGTACTTTCATGGTAAGCTAGTTTTGATTTTAGAATTGAAAAGGTAGCGTTGAACGATGCACTTTTGCGCATTTGTCGTAATGCTTAATCAAAACTTAATATGTTTTTACTGTAATCTGTCGTCAACTACCTTATTTACGCGCAGTGTCAATTTTTTAAGAATACCTTCCTTCCACAATCTCTAGAAAGCGAGTTTCTTGTACTTCTTTACCTTCCCAGTTATTATAATCAGGTTTTACCATCTGAGAGATAAAAGTGTTGGCTTCTGCTGCAGAGCCAAAGGTTTCTAGTTGGCTTAATACTCTATTATAGTCTGAGGTGCTTCCAGCGAATAAATGTTTTATGAAGGAGAGCTTGTCGTTAAGTCCAATTTTTAAACCAGTTTTTAAACGGTCATTAAGGTTCTTAGGCTTATCATCTACTACTTCTTCATTAGTAATTTCTTTAGGTTCAAAAATGGGCATTTGGCCATATTCATTTCCTATTTCAAAACTATCTGCTTTTCCTACTGCTGGTTGAGGTGGTATGATTGCGTCTATTACCTTATCAATATCTGCAGCCTCAGGAGTCATTTCTGGCCACATATCTTTAATTTTTTCAATCACAGGCTCATGTACAGGCTCATCGTCATCATTGTATTGAGTGCCATCTGGTCTGTGGTGATCATCTGTTCCTTTTGCTTCGGCGTATGTAGCTTGATTGTCTGCTAGTATTTCGGCAGGCGTTCTTGTAGGAGAAGGTGTGGTAGTGGTTTGAGTTTCTAGATTAGTGGGTGATGGTTTGCTTGCTGGCGCAAGTTCCTCATTTACCATTACTTCCTCTAGTTCTCTAAGTCCCAAGGTAGGTTTTTCTGCATTTTCAAGCTGTTCTGCATAGGCAAGAACGGTGAGCTTTTCATGCAGTGTTCTAGTTGTATCTGCCAGTTGTTTATAATCTGCATTGTCGCGTAGTTGTAGAATTTTATGAGCTATACTTACGAGTTCTGCCTTTATAGTTTTCTTCATAACTTTGAGATATGTGGAGCGGTTTCAACGTAATTTTGATACATTTACCTCTGCCTTAATCATTGGGATTAATAAAACGGAATTATTGCCGTTTTGGTCTAGAAAAGTACAAAATGTTTCTCGAAAATACAGTAAATCATAAAGAGCAATTTGGCTGGATTGAAGTCATTTGTGGATCTATGTTCTCTGGTAAAACAGAAGAACTCATCCGCAGGCTCAAACGCGCACAGTTTGCAAAACAAAAAGTTGAGATTTTTAAACCTGCCGTAGACACCCGCTATGATGAAGAAATGGTGGTCTCGCATGATTCAAATCAAATACGCTCTACACCAGTTCCCGCAGCTGCAAACATACCTATGCTTGCAGATGGTTGTGATGTGGTGGGGATTGATGAAGCGCAATTTTTTGACGATGAGATTGTGCAGGTTTGTAATGATCTTGCAAATCGCGGTATACGAGTAATTGTCGCTGGTCTCGATATGGATTTTAAGGGAAATCCTTTTGGGCCTATGCCTAATTTAATGGCAACGGCAGAGTATGTGACTAAGGTTCATGCAGTTTGTACTCGTACAGGGAACCTTGCTCAATATAGTTACAGAAAAGCTCAAAGTGAGGATATCGTGATGCTAGGAGAGACAGAAGAGTATGAACCACTCTCTCGTGCTGCATACTTCAAGGCTATGTTACGAGACAGATTACGTAAGATGGATGTAGAAACTCCCGAAGAAATCACAACAAATAATGCAAGGCAAACCCCTCAAGATCCTAACTAATGGCAATAACACGCTTAGAAATAGATCTAGCTGCCTTACGTCATAACTATTCTTATTTAAGAAAAAAGGTAGCGCCTTCGGTCAAGATGATGGCAGTAGTAAAGGCCTTTGGATACGGGAGTGATGCTGGAGCTGTGGCTCAAGAACTAGAAATGCTAGGAGTAGATTATTTTGCTGTGGCATACGTTTCAGAAGGTGTTGCGCTTAGAGATGCTGGCATAACAACACCTATATTAGTATTACATCCGCAGCCAGATACGTTTGATGAGCTTATAGAGCGATGCTTGGAGCCTAGTATCTATAGCGCTAGAATGATGGAGTTATTTACAGCTTTTGCAAAAGGAAAAGGCCAAGAAAATTACCCTATTCATTTAAAGTTTAACACAGGACTCAATAGATTAGGCTTCTTAAATACAGACGTATCATGGATTCTTGACCGCTTGCGCGAAAATGTGAGTGTAAAAGTAGCGTCTCTTTTCTCACATCTTGTCGCCAGTGAAGATCCTGCCGAAGAAGAATTTACATTAAATCAAATATTACAGTTTACAAACATCTCAAAGGAACTTTTACAAGCGTTAGATTATGTGCCATTCATGCACATGACTAATACCTCTGGAGTTATTAACTATCATAGAGCCCATTTTGACTGTGTGCGCATAGGAATAGGGCTGTACGGTTACGGTAATAATAATGAGGAGACAAAAAATTTAAAACCAGTAGCAAGATTAAAATCTGTAATCTCACAGATCCATCATATTAAGGCTGGTCAGAGTATAGGATACAATAGAGCATACAAAGCAACCGAAGAAATTGTTACTGCTACATTGCCTATAGGTCATGCAGATGGGATCTCTAGATCGCTAGGAAACGGGGTAGGCTATGTGATGATTGCTGGACAAAAGGCACCCATTGTAGGTAACGTTTGTATGGATATGGTAATGGTCGATATCACGGGTATAGCTTGTAAAGAGGGAGATGATGTGGAGGTTTTTGGAGAAACTACAAGTGCCGAAACACTGGCAGGCGAGATGCAGTCTATTTCATACGAACTCTTAACAGCGATCGGTCAACGGGTAAAACGTGTCATTCTTCGATAAAGCGTGTTTCTTAAACTTTTGTTAAGTGGTTTGAGAAAAATAGTTACCTTCGATTCATATTAACCTAAAAAACAAACTTAACAATGTTAAAAGAATTTAAGGATTTCATCATGACGGGTAACGTCATTGACCTAGCAATAGCGGTAATACTTGCTGGAGCGATTGGACTTGTAGTAAAAGGATTTGTAGGAGACATCATGATGCCTATTATAGGACACTTTGCTGGAGGTGTAAACTTCTCAGATTTAAAAGTAGTTCTTGATGAAGCAGTAATGGTAGACGGAGCAGTATCTATTCCAGAAAATGCAATTATGTACGGAAACTGGATTAATGCAATCATTAACTTGATCATCGTTGGTTTTGTACTTTTCATGATTGTAAAAGCTTACAACAAAACTAAGAAGCCTGTTGTAGAAGAAGTAGCAGCAGATCCAGGACCATCTGAAATCGATTTATTAAAAGAAATCAGAGATTCTCTTAAGAAATAATTACTCGTAGCAACCGCTACACTATTATATTCTAACTTAAACCACCTTGTTTATCTAACAAGGTGGTTTTTTTATGTAATTAAAACAAAGTTTGACGTATTGTTATATATCTAACTAACTTTTAAGGTTTCAACGGCTTATAAATCGTTAATGCGTACTAACTTTGACGTTTTATAAAGTTTTCGCGAAAGCGAAGCTCATTTTTAAAACAACCTCTTTAAAACGATACTATGAAAGTAG
This sequence comes from Dokdonia sp. Asnod1-B02, assembly GCF_045063955.1. NCBI lineage: Bacteria > Pseudomonadati > Bacteroidota > Flavobacteriia > Flavobacteriales > Flavobacteriaceae > Dokdonia > Dokdonia sp. Asnod1-B02. The sequence goes on from NZ_JBEFNW010000002.1 coordinate 546,887, forward strand.
CGGTAGTAGGAGCCACCGGGATGGTAGGCCAAGTGATGTTAAAAGTTCTTGCAGAACGTAATTTCCCTATAACGGAATTAATACCCGTAGCCTCAGAGCGATCTGTAGGTAAGAAGGTATTATATAAAGAGAAGGAATATACCATCCACTCTATGGATGATGCAATTGCAGCTAGACCTGATATTGCCATATTCTCGGCAGGAGGAGATACATCTAAGGAGTTTGCTCCTAAGTTTGCAGAGGTGGGAACAACCGTGATAGACAACAGCTCTGCATGGAGAATGGACCCTACTAAGAAACTTATTGTTCCAGAAATTAACGCAACTTCTCTTACTAAGGAAGATAAGATTATTGCAAACCCTAACTGCTCTACGATACAAATGGTACTTGCAATGTCACCATTACATAGAGGTTATGGTATTAAAAGATTAGTAATCTCTACGTATCAATCTATTACAGGTACTGGAGTGAAAGCGGTACAGCAATTAGAAAATGAATATACTGGTGAGAAGGGAGAAATGGCTTATCCTTACCCTATACATCGTAATGCAATACCGGCTTGTGACGTTTTTGATGATAACGGTTACACTAAAGAGGAGTTGAAGCTTGTAAATGAAACTCAGAAAATTTTAAATGATCGATCTATTGCGGTAACTGCAACAGCAGTGCGTATTCCAGTGGTAGGTGGTCATAGTGAATCTGTAAATGTAGAGCTGCGTGCGCCTTTTGAAGAGAAGGATATTCGTAAGGTTCTTAATGAAACTTCTGGAGTAACGGTACAAGATAATCCGGATACAAATACATACCCTATGCCTATCTATGCAGAAGGTAAGGACGATGTTTTTGTAGGTAGAATACGCCGTGATTACTCTCAAGAGAACACGCTTAATATGTGGATTGTATCAGACAACTTACGTAAAGGAGCAGCAACAAATGCGGTACAGATAGGAGAATATCTAGTAGCTAATGGCTTAGTGTAAATCCTACACTATTAAGAATATCTTTATTTAATACTATAAAAAGTCCTTCCTCGTGAGGGACTTTTTATATTTGTGTAAAACACAACTACTTTGAATAAAATAAATATCTCTACCTGGAAGCGCCGTGCACATTTTGAGTTTTTCTCACAATTTGAGGAGCCTTATTTCGGGATCACTTGGCAAGTAGATATGACGCTCGCAAAGCAGCGAGCAAAAGAGCAAGGAGTATCATTATTTATCTACTACCTCCATAAGTCGCTAGAAGCTGCGATGGCTATTGAGAATTTTAAATATCGCATTACACCTGATAATGAGGTGATTTTACTAAATACTATAAGCGCTAGTGCAACGCTCATGAGAGATAATGAAACCTTTGGTTTTAGTTATATTCCATATGATGCAGATATAACGGTTTTTACAAAGTCTGTGCAGAGTGAGGTTGAGCGCATCAAAAATACAGACGACCTTTTTCCGCCTATTAATACAGATGATGTGATGCATTGCTCTGCAATACCGTGGATGGATTTTTCATCTATTACGCACTCACGACTCTTTAAGGCAAAGGATAGCGTTCCTAAAATCTCTTACGGGCAAATTACAGAAAAATCACCTGGCACATTTACAATGCCCGTTGCATTGTACGTGCATCATGGTCTCATAGATGGTTTACATGTATCTCGATATAAAGACATGTTTCAGCAACTTCTAGACGGTAAAGAGTAGGTCTTTGTAATTATGCGCTTTGTCTATCGTCTAAGGTTGTAATTTAAAAACAACCATTATGAAATTAGTAAACACAATTATACGCATAGGACTAGGCTTAATGCTTCTTGTCTTTGGACTCAATAAATTTTTCTGGTTTATGCCAGATTTTGAATTTGGAGATAATGTAGGCGCAGCAAATCTTTTTCAAGCATTTACAGATAGTGGTTACATGTGGCCGTTAGTAGGAGGACTAGAAGTGATTGTAGGACTTCTCTTTATAACAAAGAAGATTTTTCCTGTGGCGTTACTCGCATTAATTCCTATTTCTGTAAATATTGTTCTTTTCCACGCAGTACTAGACCCACCTAACATTATGCCTGCACTTTTGGTAGCAGTTCTCAATGGGTATTTTATATATCGTAATTGGAATAATTACAGACATTTGTTTTCTTAGAAAATGCTTAATACTATATTTAACCCGCTCTTTTGAGTGGGTTTTTTTATGCTTTCGCGAAAGCGTAATAACTCGTATCTTGAATACGCAATCAAACACAACCCGTATTATGAAAAAATTGATTCTTCTCGCTCTTGCTACAACTGCTATTATAAGCTGTGATGATACGCCCGCGACACCAAAAAACACTATTGCTGTGAACTATACCGAAACTAAAAAAGTAGATACTGTAGACACCTATTTTGGCACAGAAGTACAAGATCCTTACAGATGGCTGGAGGATGATCGTAGTGAGGAAACGATGGATTGGGTTGTGCGTGAGAATAATACCACGCAAGATTACTTAAAGAATATCCCTTTTCGTGAAGAGCTCAAAGAGCGCTTATCCACCTTGTGGAATTATGAAAAAGTAGGTTCGCCATTTAAGGAAGGTGATTATACGTACTTCTATAAAAACGACGGACTTCAAAATCAGTACGTTATTTATCGTTACAAAACGGGTGAAGATCCAAGTACTGCTTCTGTATTTTTAGACCCAAATACCTTTGCCGAAGATGGTACTATCTCTTTAGGAGGAGCAAGCTTCTCTGAAGATGGTTCTATACTTGCCTACGCTATTTCTGAAGGAGGAAGTGACTGGCGTAAGATTCTTGTAATGGATACAGAGAAAAAAGAAATTATAGAAGACACGCTGGTTGATGTAAAATTCTCTGGAATGTCTTGGTATAAAAATGAAGGTTTTTACTACTCTAGTTATGATAAGCCCAAGGGCAGCGAATTATCGGCAAAGACGGATCAGCATAAATTGTACTATCATAAGTTGGGTACTGCACAGGCTACAGATAAGCTCATCTTTGGCGGTACAGCAGCAGAGAAGCATAGATATGTAGGTGGTGGAGTTACAGAGGATAACCGCTATTTGCTAGTAAGTGCGCGCAACTCGACTTCTGGAGGAAAGATGTTCATGAAAGACCTTACAAAGCCAGCTAGTGATTTTGTAACTGTATTAGATCACGAAGAATCTGATAGTTATGTGATGGAAAATATAGGTAGTAAACTATTTATAGCGACTAATCTTGATGCGCCTAATATGCGTGTTGTAACAGTAGATGCATCAAACCCTACTCCAGAAAACTGGGTAGATTTTATACCAGAAACAGAAAACGTATTAAGTCCAAGTACGGGAGGAGGTTCTTTTTTTGCGAGTTACATGGTGGATGCGGTATCAAAAGTAAAGCAGTATGATTATGACGGTAAGCTTGTACGTGATGTAGAACTTCCGGGAGTAGGTACTGTAGGAGGTTTTGGAGCAGAGAAAGATGAGAAGGAGCTATACTTTAGCTTCTCAAATTATAAGACGCCAGGTAGTATTTATAAATATGACATCGCATCTGGAACTTCTGAGCTGTTTATCAAACCAGACATCGATTTTAATCCGGAAGCTTATGAGAGCAAGCAAGTGTTTTATAGCTCAAAGGACGGTACTAAAGTACCGATGATTATCACTTATAAAAAGGGAACAGAGCTTAATGGCAAGAACCCTACTATCCTTTATGCTTATGGAGGGTTTAATATAAGCCTTACACCTAGCTTTAGCATTGCAAATGCAGTGTGGATGGAGCAAGGAGGAGTATATGCAGTGCCTAATTTAAGAGGTGGTGGTGAATATGGTAAAAAATGGCATGATGCAGGAACTAAAATGCAAAAGCAAAACGTTTTTGATGATTTTATCGCAGCAGCAGAGTATCTAATAGATAATAAATATACCTCAAAAGAATACTTAGCAATACGCGGTGGTTCTAACGGAGGTTTACTTGTAGGAGCAACAATGACACAACGTCCAGATCTTATGCAGGTAGCATTACCAGCGGTAGGAGTAATGGATATGTTGCGTTACCACACCTTTACAGCAGGTGCGGGATGGGCTTATGATTATGGTACTGCAGAAGATAGCAAAGAGATGTTTGACTATCTTAAAGGATACTCGCCAGTTCATAACGTAAAAGCCGGAACATCATATCCAGCAACTATGGTAACTACGGGAGATCATGATGATCGCGTAGTACCAGCGCATTCATTTAAGTTTGCTGCAGAGCTTCAAGAAAAACAAGCAGGAGATGCCCCAGTACTTATACGTATTGAGACAGACGCTGGTCACGGTGCTGGTACGCCGGTAGCAAAAACCATAGAGCAGTATGCAGATATCTTTGGCTTCACATTATACAATATGGGCTACGAGGTACTACCAGAAAAGGTAGGCAACGTGATGAAGAAGTAAGTAGCATAATTAGAATTAAACAGATTGATGATGAGCAAACCCACATTTGGCGTAATAGGAGGAGGTAGCTGGGCAACAGCGATTGTAAAGATGCTCTGTGAGAATCTTGACACCGTAGGTTGGTACATGCGTAGCAGCTATGCTTTAGAACATATAAAGCGTGAGCAGCATAACCCTAGTTATTTAAGTTCTGTCGAGTTTAAGCCAGAGCAGCTTATGTTGAGCAATGATATTAATGAGATTGTAGCATACTCAGATTATGTGATTTTTGCCGTTCCCTCTGCTTTTATAGGAGGTGAGCTTAAGAATCTTACGGTGTCACTAAAAGATAAAGTCATAGTCTCTGCCATAAAAGGGATTATGCCTGAGAGTGGTAAACTCGTTGGCTCTCATTTTAATGAAGAGCACAATGTTGCTATTGAGGATATAGCGGTTATAGCGGGACCTTGTCATGCAGAAGAGGTTGCGCTAGAGCGACTTTCATACCTTACGATTGCATGTGCCGAAAAGGAAAATGCAAAAGTTATTGCAAAGCATTTATCAAGTGATTATATAAAATGTACCACGAGTGACGATATTATAGGTATCGAATATGCGGCAACACTCAAAAATATCTATGCCATTGCAGCAGGTATTGCACATGGTTTAGGCTATGGAGATAACTTCCAGGCGTTATTGATGAGTAATGCCATACGTGAGATAAAACGCTATGTAAAGCGTGCTCATAAGATGAAGCGTGACATTAATGGGTCTGCTTATTTAGGAGATTTACTGGTGACGGGTTATTCTGTTTTTAGTAGAAATAGAATGTTTGGTAACATGATAGGAAAGGGCTACACGGTAAAAAGCGCACAGATGGAAATGTCTATGGTAGCCGAAGGTTACTATGCTGCAAAAAGCGCTCTAGAACTCAACGAATCACGCGATAAGAAAGCACGTGTGCCTATTATAGAGGCGGTACACAGTATTCTTTATAAGGGCAAAGATCCTAAGAAGGTATTTAGTAAACTCACTGAAAAGCTTAACTAAAAAAAAGCATCCATTAAGGGTGCTTTTTTTATTGAAATATATTTTTGATTACGCTTTCGCGAAAGCGTAAAAAGTTACACCGCTAGTACGCCATCTTTACCCATTACAGGTACTTTAACTGTATTGTCTTCTTGGATTGAGTTTGCCGGAAACTCAAAGCGTCTTTCATACATCTGGTTGTCTAGAAAATAAGTAACAGAGTAGAAGTTGTCTAGTGTAAAGATGTCCTCTTGCATGAATTCAATCTTAGCAAATCCCTTAGCAGGAAGTAGCTTGATTGTGTGACGCATGTGCGTAGTCATTTGCTTCTCATTATAGCCTTGCACGGTAAGAAGTACCATTTCTAAAGGCTCAAGATTATCGTTTACGATGTAGGCATTCCAATCTTCTGTTTTAAACTCCTCGTGTAGCTCTTTTACAGCAGCTACGTAGACGTTTTTAACTTCTGGTATGATAATGTCTTTACGCATATTTATAATCTGGTCAGACGCAGTAGTGACCTATTTAATTAAGGAATAATTTACCTCTCGACTGCGCTCGAGGGGACAGTGTGACTCTAAAAAGCAGATTTGAATTGCTCTAAGAAACGAGCATCGTTCTCACTAAGCATTCTAATGTCTGAGATTTGGTGTAATAATAATGCAATACGATCTATTCCCATCCCAAATGCAAAACCACTGTACTCTTTTGAGTCAATACCGCAATTTTCAAGGACATTAGGATCTACCATACCACAGCCCATAATCTCGAGCCATCCAGTTCCTTTGGTCATTTTATAATCTGTCTCCGTCTCAAGACCCCAGTACACATCCACTTCAGCACTAGGCTCTGTAAATGGGAAGTATGATGGACGTAAGCGTATCTTACTTTTGCCAAACATTTCTGTAGTAAAGTGTTGCAGCGTCTGTTTAAGATCTGCAAAAGAGACGTCTTTGTCTATGTACAATCCTTCTACTTGGTGGAAGAAACAGTGTGAACGACCGCTTATAGCCTCATTACGATATACACGACCTGGAGAGATCGTACGTATAGGTGGCTTGTTATTTTCCATATATCTCACCTGTACAGATGAGGTGTGAGTACGTAGTAATACGTCTGGATCTGTTTGTATAAAAAATGTATCCTGCATATCACGAGCTGGGTGATATTCTGGAAGGTTTAAGGCAGTAAAGTTATGCCAGTCATCTTCTATTTCTGGACCTTCAGAAACGTTGAAACCTATGCGAGAAAAAATATCAATAATTTGATTTTTTACAATAGAGATAGGGTGGCGTGCTCCTATTTCAATAGGTTCACCTGGGCGTGATAAATCACCAGTAGCCGTAGCCTCTTCTGCTCCTTCTAGTTTTTCTTTAAGCTCGTTTACCTTTTCAAGGGCACTTGCTTTAAGTGTATTAATTACTTGTCCATACTCGCGCTTCATCTCATTAGGCACATTACGGAAGTCTGCCATAAAATCATTCACAAGTCCTTTCTTTCCAGAGTATTTTATTCTAAAAGCTTCCACCTCGTCTAAAGTTTCTGCTTTAAAGGATTTAACCTTTTCAATGTGATCTTTGATTTTATCTAACATAAGTGCTCTTTTAACCCTTTTACAAGAGAACAAAATTAACACTAAAAAAAATTTTAAACACTATTTTCAATGCCTCTATATTTTCGAAAAATATAAATTTGTATTGAAGTTATAAAATTAATAAATGTTAGATTGTAGGACTAGATTTGTAAAACCCTGTTAACTTTGAATTGCTGTTATCAAAGTTATGAGCTCTTCTTGATTTTTAAATTTCAATGCTTTATCGTCAATAATTTTTTCTGCCTTATTTCGATCTTCTTTTGAAACCAACTTTAAAACTTGACGCTTATTTAAATTTTCAGCTTTACGAGAACCATTTTCTGATTCAATTACAAGGAGATGATAATTGCGAATTGCACCTTGAACATCTTTTTCTAATGTAGTTTTGGCTTTTTTAGGAAGTCTTAGTTTTTGAAATGTGCGTAAATAAACTTTTTTCCCATTAATAAATCCAACATTTCTTAAATATCCACCCTCGGATTTTCCTTTACGATTCAAATACTTTTTATAATTATATTCACTGCCGTTATATTTAATCCCAATGCTTTCAGCTCGTGCAACAAGAACTGTATCTTTTTTTCCTTGATAATTTCTAACCTCGAAAACATCATTATAAATGTTATATCTTAAATTTACATCGTCATAAACGTTCGCCACATAATCTATTATGGTACCATTTTTAAAACTACTACTAGCATAAGGTGATCCTTTAAGACTGGATGGGTTAATGTCTACTTTGGCTTGATATTGTTTTAAAGCTTGACTTTGAGTGAAATCAGTCCAATTGTCCCGAGTGGAAGTTAAGAGATATTCAGAACCTGGAAGTGGTATTAGTGGGGCTCTGAATACAGTATTTGAATTCTGTCCATTTACCTTGAAAAGACTTAAAAAGAAGAATATTATTGCAAAAAATACTCGATAATTATACATGAATAATATATTAAATGATTAGTATTGAGTAATTTAAGAATTTTATTTTAGATTCAATATTTTGAGAATCATTTTTTTTTAATTGTCAGGATACTCATTATTTAAGAGATTAAGCCTTTTTCAAGAAAGTATTGCACAATCGCATCTTTCATGAGTATTTGTTGCTCGCCAGCCTTAAGTGGTGGCAGTGCTTCTAGCACTTTATAGTGAGGCCATCCTTCAGGATCGTCATAATCATACTGATAATACCCAAAAGGTTCAAGTAAACGACAGATGGCAATATGCATCAAGTTCATTTTCTCGTCTTTTTTAAAAGTTTTATCCAGCTGTCCTAATTCTTGTATACCTATGAGGTAGATAATGCTATCTAAATCCATAGCGCCTTTATCACCATCTGCAAAACGGGTAGATAGTTTGTCAACTACCGCCGCATATCGTTCTTTGAGTTGTTCGTCTCTAGCCATATATTTCTCTTCTGTACGTGAATTTCTTCACGCGGTTAAGCTTCCTTAGATGAAAGCTTTTGGGTAATGCCATAAAATAGCATCTATACCAATTTTAAGCTGCAAAAATACCACCATTAACTGAAATTACTATCTTTAGCGCATGAACACTATTGACATCATTTTTGGTATTATTTTAATACTAGGCGCTATTCAAGGATTGCGCAAGGGATTATTTGTAGAGCTAGCATCTCTTGTAGGGCTTGTTGCTGGAATTTACGGAGCAATCCACTTTTCACATTACGTAGGGGACTGGCTTGTAGAAAAAACAGCATGGAGCGAGCAAATCATAAACCTCACAGCCTTTGCGGCGACTTTTATCATTATTGTACTTGTGGTCTCTCTTGCAGGAAAATTACTTACCAAAGTGGCAAATTTCGCAATGCTTGGTATTGTAAACAAGATAGTAGGAGCAGCCTTTGCAGTACTTAAATTTGGTTTCTTAATTAGCGTAGTACTCATGTTTATAGATGCCGCAGACCGTCAGATATCATTTATAGGTGATGATAAAAAAGAGCAATCGGTGTTATATCCCATCATTCAACCTTTGGCACCTGCACTTCTTCCTTCTATTCTCAAAAAAGCAAAGGATGAAGATATCTACAACCCCAATAAAGAAGAAGAGCCGACTGAAACAGGCGACTCTTCTAATATTTAAAAATGTAGATGGTTACGCTTTCGCGAAAGCGTAATTACACCCTACACCATCTATTTAATATCTATCTTTTACTTGCTTGTTAAGGGAGTTGATACATGCTTCAAAAGTATCGTAAACCTCAGTTTCTGGTATTAACTCAGGGATAATTTTAATGCGTTCTAGCATATATTTAGGCTGTTTCCTTAAGCCTACAATATGCACATTAATTCCGCCTTGGTTAAGTTGGAGAATAGTGTCCTCTATAGCATATACACCAGACTGGTCTACATAAGGTACACGGCCCATACGCAAAATAACATCTGACGCAGTAGCAGGTATCTGCTTAGTTAGTGCAGAGAAGTCACTCGTATACCCAAAAAATAACGGACCACGAAGGTGCTTTATAAATACTTCCTCTTTAAGGTGATCTGGAAAAATAAGTTCATCACTCCATAAAACTTTATTCTTCTCTGCGGCGCGTAGGTCAAAAACTTTAGACTGTCTAGCGGTAAAGTCACCCATTTTTTTCATAAACATAAGGCACGATAGCACAAGCCCAATTCCTACTGCTGCCACTAGGTCCCACACTACAGATAGCACGAGTACCACAAGCATTATAATAACTTCAGAACTTAGTTTGATAGGACCAAGTTTTATGTCTTTAGGAAGATTAGGGATTGCTTTTAAACCTTTGTAATCCATAACGCCGAGACCAACTGTAATTAAGATTCCAGCAAGTACAGCTGCGGGTATTTGTGAAGCGATAGGACCTAAAGCGAGTAAAATAAATAGTAACAAGACGCCAGCAATCATACCTGATAGTTTAGTCCTACCACCCGAGTTGATATTGACTACCGTTCTTATTGTGGCTCCCGCTCCAGGAATCCCGCCAAAGAAGGAAGCAATCGTATTACCTATACCTTGACCTATAAGTTCCTTATTAGGTTTATGTCTAGTTTTCGTCATATTATCTGCCACAACAGATGTAAGCAGCGAATCTATTGCTCCCAAAAACGAAAGCGACAGTGCCGTGAGTATATATGGTGATATGATGCTAAACTTAAAGTCTGTAATAATAGAAAGCTTAGGCACTGGAAATCCGCTCGGAATTTCTTGAATTGCTCTGTATTCAAAGGGAGCGACGTATGCAACTCCAGACACGACAAGCAGTGCAACAAGTGTACTAGGCACGACGGTTGTGATACGTTTAAAACCATAAATAATAAAGATAGTAGCAAGTGCGAGGGCAAGCTCTATCCAGTTTATGTTTTGCAAGGCACGTCCCATCACTTTAAAGGTGCCCACCACTCCAGAAGAGGATGCCTTTGCAAGCGTAATCGCTTCTTTGTATACATCTGTATCGTCTGTGAGTTTTGCTTTGCGTATAGTTTCTTCAAAATTTTCCAAAACTAGGAGACCTTTTCCTGCTTCATTCTCTAAAATTTTATTGAGCACAATCTCTTGCGCTTCTGGCTTAAAACTATCTACATAACTCTCATCTTGATTAGGGTAATAACCTACTGCAGGCAAGAGCTGTGTGATAAGAATCATAATACCTATGGCGGTCATAAAACCGGATACAACAGGGTAGGGAATGTACTTGATGTATTTACCTATACCCATTACTCCTAGTACTATCTGAAATAGTCCCGCTAGTAAAAAGACCGTAAGTATAGCGGGTAATGCCTTCTCAACATCACCATCAAAAGTTGCAATAATACCTGCAATAACCACCATGCTTACTGACGTCATAGGAGCTGTAGGTCCAGAGATTTGAGTAGGAGTACCTCCAAACAGCGCAGCAAAAAAAGCAATAAAAATAGCACCGTATAATCCGGCACTTGGACCTAGACCAGAAGATACACCAAAGGCTAGTGCGAGTGGTAAGGCTACAATACCTGCTGTAATTCCTCCAAAGGCATCGCCTTTAAGGTGTTTAAAGAAGTTTTTCATAATGGTTAGGTTGGTGTCAAAATAGAAAGTTAATTCATCGCATAAAAATAGGGTGGCTTCTTAACGGAACCACCCTACTAATTTAACATTTTTGTTTGTATCAAGCGTATGCTTTCGCGAAAGCGTTTTTACTACATGAAAGTTACTCTTCCATCAGTAATATCGTACATAGCGCCTACAATTTTGATTTCACCATCTTTCTCCATGTCATTTAAAACAACACTTCTTGATCTAATATTGTCGATGGCGATTTTTACATTTTCACGAGATACTTCATCAACAAAATCTAAATTTGCCGAAGTTCTTAAAGCCTCATCTTTAGGCTCTTTTACAGCTGCTACGGCTGGCTCTATTTTATTGATAAGAGCAGTAAGATTACCTAATCTCACGTGATCACAGGCTCCTTTAATAGCTCCACAGCTTGTGTGTCCTAATACTACAAGAAGTTTAGTTCCTGCTACTTTACAAGCAAACTCCATACTTCCTAAGATATCTTCATTAATGAAGTTTCCTGCGATACGCACGCTAAAAACATCTCCTAGCCCTTGATCAAACACAAGCTCTGCAGATACTCTAGAATCTATACAACTTAAGATTGTTGCAAAAGGATACTGCCCGTCAGAGGTGTCATTTACTTGTTCAAGTAGATTACGATTAGCTTTTAAATTTTGCAAAAAACGCTGATTCCCTTCTTGCAAGAATTCTAATGCAGTATCAGGAGTCATTTTTGCTTGTGAAATTTTAGTATGTGCTTTCATAATTTATGCTGTTTTTGGTCTTAGTTTAAAGAATTCAATATAACTAGGTGGGTTCTCTACAATACCACGTTCTGAGATAAGTTTGATATTTATATTTCTGCTTTGTGCTTTGCTAGCAAAATCTTCTAGAATTTCTATAATATCATTGTCTAAAAAGCGCGTTTTACGCACATCTAACTCAAGATACGAGTTTTCAGGTAAATTGTCTAGTTCTTTTAGAATAGCACCTTTGTTAAAGAAAGTTACCTCTTCGGCAAGTGTCATTTTCATTTTTGAAGCTCCATTACTTATATCTTCTTTATGTAAGAAGTGTGAGTTCTTGTAACTCTTAAATAAAACCACAACAATTCCTACGGCAAGACCAAGGCCTATACCCCATAATAAATCTATAAAAAAGATACCTACTACAGTAACTATAAATGGTACAAATTGTTTCCAACCAGCACTCCACATAGCTTTAAAAGTAGACGGTTTTGCTAGTTTGTATCCCACAACTAGTAAAATTGCTGCTAGTACTGATAATGGTATTTTGTTAAGTAGGGTTGGTATTAGAATTACAGAGATTAATAATAAGAAACCATGTATAATAGCTGCCATTTTAGTCTTTCCTCCAGACTGTATGTTTGCAGATGATCTTACGATTACTTGTGTTACAGGAAGTCCTCCTATCATACCAGATAAGATATTTCCTGTTCCTTGGGCTAGCAGCTCTCTGTTAGTAGGAGTTACATTTTTATCTGGATCGAGTTTATCTGTAGCCTCAACACATAATAAGGTTTCTAAACTTGCTACAAGTGCTATGGTAAATGCTGTTACCCATATCGCTGGGTTTGTTATTGCTGCAAAGTTTGGAAAAGCAAATTGACCTATAAAACTGTCTACACTATCAGGTACTGGTACACTTACTAAGTGCTCTGTACTTATTCCATATTCAGATCCTTGAGTGCTTATAAAATAAATGATACCTACAGCAACTGCGACAAGTGGTCCTTGCACAAGTTGGAATATCTTTCCCTTTTTAGATAGAACATTACTCCATAATATGAGTATTCCTAAGGCAAGTACTCCTACTAATGTTGCTCCTATACTTATAGATCCGACGATATTTCCTAGTTCTGATAAGGTGTTTTCGCCATCCATTTGAAAAAAAGCAAAATCTCCCTCTGGATCTGCATCATACCCAAAAAAGTGTGGGATTTGCTTGAAAATAATAATGATACCTATACCCGTAAGCATTCCTTTAATTACTGATGAAGGAAAGTAATATCCTATCACACCAGCTTTTAAAAATCCAAACACTAACTGTATAACTCCTCCTAATACTACTGCTACAAGGAAGTTTTCATAACCACCTAAAGCACTAATCGCAGTAAGAACAATCGCTGCAAGTCCTGCAGCTGGACCACTTACTCCTATTTTAGAGCCACTTAAAGCTCCTACTACAATACCTCCTATAATGCCTGCAATAAGACCAGAAAATAGCGGAGCACCACTGGCGAGAGCAATACCAAGACATAGTGGTAATGCTACAAAAAATACAACGACACTTGCGGGTAAGTCGTTTTTTAAATATTTGAACATAATTCGTGATTTGAACACTTCTATTAAAGTAGAGGTGCAGTTTTTAAATAAAAATTGTGGATTTGCTTACGCGAAAACGAAACGTAAGTTTACGCCTCTACATATACCTGGTAAAAGAGTCAGGGTTAAGATAATCTATAGTCTGGCGGTGGGATATTAATATCCTGAGTATAATCATAAGTACTCATAAAGTAGGAATAGCTAGAAAGCTCAGCAGTTTCGTCTACTTCAATCGGGAAAAAAGCAAGGTCGCTGAAGAATTTTTCATACTCTTCAAGTTCTTTTTTGGTCTCGTTGTTCTCCTCTTCAATATCCTGTACAACCTCTATATCTGCTTCGTTATCAAGTAACGCAAGAAATGCTGGGCCCAAAATAGAGAAGGACAGCATTAACGCTAGTGAATACAAGATAAAAGCCTTGAGCATTGTTTAATATAATTAATGATAAAGATAAATAAATTTAATACCTCCTAAAAGGCATAAAATAGTTTTTATGATTGCCTCAAGCATTTATAACTATGGCTTTTATTAGGGAATACTTAAGTTAATTACATACCTATAAGGGCTATTAATCTTAATAAGCTTGAGCAAAACGTAGTTGTGGGATTGATAGTGTTACCCTATTGGCTAGAGTAGGTGTATTATTTGTTCTTGTAGTGGAGTGAAAGGAGCAAGAGTTGTTTTTACAATTCTCTAATATCTGTAGTGGGAATCCAGCCCGTTCTCCCATCCACAAGAAGTATTTTTTTCCAATTGTCGACAGTTTCCAGCACCATTACTTTTGTGCCTTCGTGTAATAGGAATGCTTCTTGACTTGATAAAGTAGGCTCTCCTTTTACTTGAGATTCTTTTGCAAATACGATGGCTGGGTTATCCTTGGATATTTTCGCGAAAGCGGAATAAGCAAATAACAAAGAACATACAGCAAGCACGAGACTGACTAATGATGAAACAAATAACGCACGTTTCTTAGTAGAACTAGCGGTAAAATAGTACCCTAAAAATAGCAGTGTACACAACGCAACAAATATTACCGTTGCATACGCCCACCCGTCTGTAGTGAGTAATGTAAGTACATTATTGTACCACTTTTTAAAAGTGTTTTCTGGTAACGGGGTGATGGCATCTATGGTCATCTTCTCTGCAAAAGAGGCATTGTTTTTTATCTCTTGATCTGCCGGAGCTAGTTGTTTTGCTTTCTCATAATAATAGATACTGGGAGCAACATTATTGAGCTTAAAATGTGCATTTGCAAGATTGTAATAAACGGCAGCGCTTTCTTGATTTGCGTCTAGCACCTTTTTATAAGCATCTATGGCTTCTTGAAACTGGCCATTTGCATAATGGTTATTGCCTTGCTCAAAGAGCTGCCCTGGTGTTTGTGCAGTGGTAAAAATGGCCGCTAGCATAAAAACGGTCACTACGAGATAATTGATTACGTTTCTCATGTTACAGTTGTTTATCTAAAGTGCTTATTACTCGTACCGCCTTGTCATAATCTTGCTGCATAGCTACGTCTCCAGTAGGAGTGTATCTTGCAAACTCACAGCTTTCTAGTAAGCTTATAAACTCAATATTAGTAGCAGTCTCTACATTTCTTTCCTCTAGAAGTCTTGTGATACGATCTTTAGACATCTCACTGGTAGTAATGCTAAGCTTTGCTTTAAGATAGTTATGAAGTGCTCGCTCCATTGCGATATAAAACTCTTTTTGGTTACCTAGACTTTTCTTTGCAGTACTTAAAAATTTACGAGCTAGCTTATCTGCTTTTCTAATTCTATTACCAGTGACATCGCTTGCATACGCATCACGCTTTTTACGAATAATCATCGCAAGCGGAATTAATAGAAAAGGGACAATCACTAAGGTCCAGAAAGTATTACTTTTAAAAAACTGTTCCTTTAAGACAGGAGTTAAGTTGGCTTTTGTCTTAATATATTGAAACTGATTTTGCGCTGCAACCACCTGCTCACCATCTGCTGTCTTTGCATCCGTAGTCACAGGATTTTCTAAAGGCCCATTATTTACAGTAACGACAATATCATCAGACGTAAGACGCTCATAGGTTTTAGTCCTAGGGTTGAAATAAGAAAAAGAGAGAGGTGATATAGGGTAGGTTCCCTTATACTGAGGAACCACCGTGTAAGAATTCTTTTTCATACCACTCATACCTGCAAGGTTAGTGCGTATCTGGTCACCATTTTCTGGTTCATAAACTTCTAGAGAGCTAGGAAGGGTAGGTTCTGGAAGTTCAAAAAGTTTTAAGTTTCCTTTTCCTTTTACCTCAACACTCATCTGGAATGCTTCGCCAGCGTCTAGGGAGTCTTTGTCTGTAGTTACTGCAAATTCAAATTCTCCTACGGCTCCACCAAAATACTCGGGTTTCCCCGCTTCTGGTAGTGGTTTTACGTTTACTGTTCTGTTTGCAGCACTTACTGTAATATTTGCACTTTTACTGAGTGGCCTTCCAAAAATGTCTCTACGACTTGTAGGAACGCTCACAGCCACGCTGAGGCTAAGAGGTTCTATCTCTAGCTTACCAGTTTTTTGAGGATAAAGTACGGTGCGTCTTAAGATGACATATCTATAAGGCTTGCCTTGATAGGTGCCATCATATATTTTAAA
Source organism: Dokdonia sp. Asnod1-B02 (assembly GCF_045063955.1). Lineage (NCBI taxonomy): Bacteria > Pseudomonadati > Bacteroidota > Flavobacteriia > Flavobacteriales > Flavobacteriaceae > Dokdonia > Dokdonia sp. Asnod1-B02. The sequence continues at coordinate 562,892 of NZ_JBEFNW010000002.1, forward strand.
CTGTTTCTCATCTGCACTTTGATTCCAGAAATCTGCAAATTTTGGAGATTCAATCTCGCGCCAGTTGCTTACTGTAGTTGTTTCTGAGACATACAGTTTGTATACTACCGTAAAGGCCTCATTGAGGTAAGGACTTGTTTTTGAAACTTCGGCAACGAGGTGTACATTTTCTTTGGCTAGGTAGGTTGGGTCGTTCGGGTCCTTAGGTATTTCTACAGCGCTAGTGACTACTACAGGAACTGCTGGAGACTTATAAACCTGGTCACCTACTGTTATTTCTGCTTGGCCTATTTCTAAATTCCCCTGTCGTGTAGGGGTTAAGAAATAAGAAAATGTTTTTGAAAAACTACCTTTCCCATTAATCCACTGTCTGCTTGTAGTTTGACTAGGACCACCCACTACTGTAAAGCCGTCAAAATCTGGCGACTTAAAGTTGTCACCATCTTGATTCATGGTAAAATCTACACGTAAACGTTCGTTTACGCCTAGTCTGTTTTTACTCAGTTTTGCGTTAAACTGTACATCTTGTGCAACCGTTGTTATTGTTGCGAGTAAGAATAGAATTAGTATGTTTAATTTCATCTTCATTACCAGTCTTTCTCTGTTTTGACTTTAGCACCTTTCACCTTCTGTGCGTTCATCTTTTCTTGCGTTTTCTTCTCTTGATCTTGCATAGCTTTTAGTAAGCTTTGCACTTGTTGAGGAGATAACTGTCCCTGTTTAGGCTGTGGTGGAGGTTGTTTTTTATCTTCTTCACCCTCGCCACCATCTTGCTTTTTATCCTTGTCTTCAGGCTTTCCATTGTCATCTTCCTTCTTTTCTCCATCATCCTCTTTTTCCTCTCCTTTATCATCGGTTTCATCTTTATCACCGTCTTCTCCTTCTTTCTTATCTCCGTCGCCTTCTTCGTTTTCCTTCTTTTCGTCTTCTTTTTTATCCTCGTCTTGATCTTCCTTGTCGTCGTTATCACTACCGCCGCCACCGTCATTTTCTTTCTCCTTCTTGGCTAGTTGTAAATTATAACGAGTTTCTTCATCTGTAGGATCTGCACGCAATGCATTTTTATAAGCCTCTACTGCGCCATCCCATTGCTCTTGTTGGAATAAAGCATTCCCAAGATTGTGAAACGCTTTATGTTTCTCTTTCTTAGTTTGAGCAACTGCAGTGGCTTTAACCAGCGCATCTGTACTTTCTTCCCATCTTTTGTTCTTGTAGTAATTGTTACCCGCATTATACTTTGCAGGAACACTCTCTGGTGTCAATGAGATTGCTGCTCTTAAATTTGATTCCGCTTTCGCGAAAGCGTTAAAATCAACCACACCACCTTCTTGATTAACCATAGCTTCTGTCCCTTCTACAATGAGCTCTCGAGCTTGATCTGCATAAGGATTCTCTGGAGGAGTCGCTTTTTTATCTTGTGCTGTGATGGTAAATGAAAGGAGCAAGGCAACTATAAATAGTGTGTCCTTAGCACCTTGTAAAGGAGCCATCGTTTTGTGCGATATGTTAGTTATAAACTGTTTCATTGTACATTTCACTATTACTTCACTCTTGTGAGGGAGTGATTTGGTGAGGATGTTTAATTATCGTTGAATAGGTTTAGTTTTTTAAGCCAACTAGTCTTACGGTCAAGTAAAAAGATGTCTAAAAACAATAGTAATAATCCAGCTCCCAAAAACCACTGAAACTGATCTTCAAAATCTGCAAATTGCTTTGCTTCAAACTCTTTCTTATCCATTCCGTTAAGCAAATTCTGTACCGTTTCTACTACCGTGGCAGTATTGCTCCCATCAATATATTCTCCATTTGCTCCCGAGGCAATCTCTTTTAATGTGGTATCATCTAGACGAGTAATTACAGTCTCGCCATTTTGATCTTTTTTATAAGACTGTACGATACCATTACGTTTAAGAGGAATAGGGCCACCTTCTTGTTTACCTACACCTATCGTAAATATGCGTATACCCTCTTCGTTTGCTTGCTCTGCTATATTAGAAGATTCACCTACGTGATCTTCTCCATCAGAAATGATAAATAATACTCTATTTGTTTGCTCCTCGTCGTTATAGTAGGTTTTGGCAAGTTCTATGGCTTCCCCGATAGCTGTTCCTTGACTAGATAACATATCTGTGTTCATCTGGCTCAAGAAGAGCTTTGCACTACTATAATCTGTAGTAATAGGAAGCTGCGGATAAGCACTACCAGCATATGCGATGATACCTATACGATCACTGCCTAGATTGTTAATAATCTGAGTAACGAGTTGTTTTGATTTTTCTATTCGATTAGGAGCTATATCCTCTGCAAGCATAGATTTTGAGACATCTATAGCAAAAACCACATCTACACCTTCTCTTTTTACTGTCTCTAGTTTAGTTCCTATTTTAGGATTTACAAGCCCTACAACTAGAAATAATATGGCAAAACATACTACTATGACTTTAAGACCAGTCTTAAAGTAAGATCTGTTGGGACTTAGTTTCTTAAGTAACTTAGCATTGGCAAATTTCTTCTGTGCACTGCGTTGCCAGATTATTACACCAAGGTACAAGAGTATCACCGCCGGAATAGCCAGCAGTAACCAAAACCATATTTTTTCTTCTAATAGATACATAGTTGCTTTCTTGAAGCGCTATTTATTTTTAAACAAAACTCTTGAAGACCGTGTATTTCAACAGTAATTCTATGAGTAGTAGTAACCCAGCGAGTAACACAAGCGGGCGATATTTTTCTTCGTAGTTCGTGTATTTGAACTCCTCTACATCTGTACGTTCAAGCTTATCTATCTCATTATAGATTTCTTGTAGCTTCTCATTATTAGTTGCTCTAAAATATTGCCCACCGGTGGTGGCTGCAATTTCTTCTAGTAGCTCCTCATCAATGGTTACTTGGATGTTCTCATACACAAAAGTTCCATTTGCATTACGAGCGTACGGTGATAATGCCATCCCGTTTGTTCCCATCCCGATGGTATACACTTTAATTCCAAACTCTTGAGCAAGTTCTGCAGCAATACGAGGATCTATTTGCCCTGCGTTATTCTCACCGTCTGTCATTAAAATAATCACCTTACTTAGTGCCTTACTGTCTTTAAGACGGTTTACACCAGTGGCGAGTCCCATACCTATAGCAGTTCCTCCTTCTATAATGTTATTGTATTGGATACTTTTAAGTGCACTCAAGACAATACTTTTATCGCTGGTAATAGGCGTTTTTGTAAAACTCTCCCCTGCATATTCTATAAGACCTATACGATCATTAGGACGTCCATTTATAAAGCTGGCAGCTACTTTTTTAAGAGCTTCCAGTCTATTAGGACGTAAATCTTTTGCCAGCATACTGGCAGATACGTCTATTGCGATTACAATATCTATACCTTTTGTGGTTTTAGTCTTAGTAGATACCTCCACATTACGAGGTCTTGCTAGTGCGACGATTATTAAGCTTAATGCAGCGAGGCGTAGTATAAATAATAGAGGTCTAAGTTTAGGTAGTAAGCTACTTCCAGTTTTAAAACCTTTAATGCTTGAAAGCTTTACCGCTGGGGTTTGCTTCTTGCGTTTCCATAAATACCAAGCAATGGCAACTGGCAGTGCTAGAAACAGCCAGAAAAACTCAGGATTAGTAAATTCAAAATTGCTTAGCATTAGTTCTCTTCTTTTTCTTTAGCCTGGAGTTCGACACTTTGCATCACGCGCTCTGCGATTTCTTTTCCGTATGGATCTTCATCGTGCCAACTAATAAATAGTTGCTGAATCACATTTTCTGCTTGGAATGTTATGAACGCATACTCTCCAGCATCTACAGTTCCTTTTTCTTGATCTATAACTTGTGAGCCACTACCAAAGGTTTTAATACCTTCTGCACCATTAGGTGTTGTAAACTTCTCACTCTTAAGAATATCTGCAGAGAATCCGTTTGCTTCAAACATAGCAAGCTGGCTAGATATCAATTGTTCTACTTTTACATCGGCTCCTTTTGGGAACTTAAATTGGTACACACCAATAGTCACATTTGCAGGAAAAGTTTGCCATCCAAATGCCGTTGCTTCAATCTTTCCTTGAGCCTCTGGTGGTAATGGAACTTCCTGACGTGTAAGAACTTTTGGGGTGCTTACTACCATAGAAGGGATACCGTATTCACTATTAATCCAATTACCTTCGGCGAGCTCTCTTGTCATGTTTCCAAAAACAAAATCCTTCACTTCACTATATCCTTTAATAGCGATTCCTATTCCTGTAGCGAGTAGTAAAATTGCGAGGATACCGCCTATTCCAGAAAGCCAAAGTTTCCTTTTACGCTTTCGCGAAAGCTCCTCTCTATAATCCTCCTGCATCATTAATTCCTCAACAGTAGGAGGTGGTAATGCTTCTCTGGTTTGTTTTACAATATCTTCTACAGCAAGTCTATCTGCTTGTGCCTTTCCTTCTGGCGGATTAACACGCGCAAATTTTATTAGGTCTGCACGTTTGAAAATATCTTTTATACTAGCGATAGTATGCTTGCTAAAATCGATATGACCACTATCGCGTTCCATCTCAAGACGGGCAATAAGCTCGTCTGTGGTGCTTTCCATAGAACGATCGTACACCTTTTCCTCATAATAGCGACGTATGGCGTCTGTGAGCACAGAGTAGTATTCTTTGTACTTAGCTTCGGCAATGAGGTTTTTACTATCTAACTCTGTAAGCGTAGCCATTGCTTGCTCAAAAGGAGGGATGTATTGCTCTGCTTCTTTTTGTTTCTTGTTGCGACGTAATAACCACCATAAAAACAATGAAATCGCTACCACTACTGGGATAATCCATAACAGATACTTCCACCAGTTGCTGTAGTCTCTTGGCAGTTCTATGATAGGTTTAATGTCATATAATCCTTGATTTACGGTGTCAAGAATCACATTGTTTACTTCAACAAGAAAGGTGTCTGTTTCAACCGTTCTTGTGCCTATAATTACTTTTTGTTTTGGGATTACATAGCGACCACTGTCAAAATGTGTCAAGCCATATTTTTTAATAAGCTTCATTCTAGCAGAGGTAGAACTTGCTGTATCTATAGCATAACTCTCAATAACCTCCAGCGGACTAAAAGTCTGTCCTTCTGGAAAAATAACAGCTTCACCATCATTTGCTAGCGCCTCAATTGTGTAATTGATTTGCTGGCCTATGAGAATACTTGTAGAATCTATGGTTGCACGCACATCATCTTGCGCTTGAACCTGTAGTGAAGAAATAAATAGCAATAAGACTAACGATAACGCACGAAGAATCGCATTCTTAGGAGTTGTTATGTATGTTATGTTGTTATTCATTAATTTTTATCATCTAATGCGAGATTATTTTTAATCTAGCTTTTTATTTTAACCTTACCCTCTTCTCTTAAAATAGCCTAGAAGCTTCTTTACATAGCTTTCATCTGTCCTTACGTCTATCACTCCTGCACCACTACGTTTAAAGGTTTCTTTAAAATAATCTACACGTTCTCGGTAATAATTAGTGTAATCATTACGCACCTTTTTTGAACTTGTATTTACAAGCATGAGTTCGCCAGTTTCTTCATCTTCCATCTGTACAATACCTAGACTAGGGATGCTTTCCTCGCGCTCATCATAAATGCGTATGCCTGTAATATCATGTTTATTTGCAGCGATTTTCATCGTTTGCTCGTAACCATCTGTAATAAAGTCTGAAAGCACAAAAACAATTGCTTTCTTCTTCATTACATTGCTTAAGTACTTAATAGCTTGAGAAAGGTCTGTTTTCTTAGATTTTGGCTTAAACTCTAGTAGTTCGCGTATGATGCGGAGTACGTGGGACTTTCCTTTTTTAGGAGGTATAAATAATTCTATCTCATCTGTAAAAAGGATGAGACCTATTTTATCGTTATTCTGCATGGCGCTAAAGGCTAGCGTCGCAGCAACTTCTGTAACAATCTCGTTTTTGAATTGCTTATCTGTACCAAAAAATTCTGACCCAGAAACATCTGCTACAAGCATCATTGTGAGTTCGCGTTCTTCTTCAAAGACCTTAATGTAAGGCTCACTATAGCGAGCGGTTACATTCCAATCGATGTTACGCACATCATCGCCAAATTGATACTGGCGCACCTCAGAAAAAGTCATGCCACGTCCTTTAAACGTAGAGTGGTACTCACCACCAAAGATATGATCAGACAGTCTACGTGTCTTTATCTCAATCTTGCGTACTTTCTTTAAGAGCTCCTTAGTATCCAATGGTTCTTGTTGCCTTTTGTGTAATAATATGAGGGTTACAAATGATCTTTTAATCTAAAGACTATGGTACTTCAATCTGATTTACAATCTTGTTAATGATATCTACAGAGGTGATATTTTCTGCTTCTGCCTCGTAGGTGATTCCTATACGGTGACGTAAGATATCGTGTACTACGGCTCTTACATCTTCTGGAATTACATAACCTCTACGCTTTATAAAAGCATAACACTTTGCAGCAGTTGCAAGGTTAATACTACCACGAGGAGATGCTCCAAAATTAATAAGAGGTTTAAGATCTGCTAGTCCATAATTTTCTGGATAGCGAGTTGCAAAGATGATATCAAGAATGTACTTCTCAATCTTTTCATCCATGTATACTTCTTTTACGGCTTCTTGTGCACGTAAAATTTGCGCCACTGTAACTACAGGATTTACTTTCTCGTAAGAACCCTTTAAGTTTTGGCGTATAATAAGTTGTTCGTCTGCTATTGTTGGATAATCAATTACCGTTTTAAGCATAAAACGGTCTATTTGTGCTTCTGGAAGTGGGTAAGTACCTTCTTGTTCTACAGGGTTTTGAGTTGCCATTACTAAGAATGGTTTGTCAAGAATAAAAGTTTCGTCACCTATGGTTACCTGCTTTTCTTGCATCGCCTCTAGCAGTGCAGATTGCACTTTGGCTGGAGCACGGTTAATCTCATCTGCAAGAACAAAGTTTGCAAAAATAGGACCTTTCTTGATGCTAAAGTCTGCAAGCTTCATGTTATAGATAAGTGTTCCCACTACATCTGCTGGAAGTAAATCTGGAGTAAACTGTATACGAGAGAAAGACCCGTCTACCGCTTGTGCAAGCGTATTAATCGCAAGCGTTTTTGCAAGTCCTGGAACTCCTTCTAAGAGAATATGACCACGACCTAAAAGACCTATAAGTAAACGCTCGATCATGTGTTTTTGACCTACGATTACTTTGTTCATTTCCATTGCGAGAATGTCTACAAAGGCACTCTCTCTTTCTATCTTCTCATTGATAGCCTGTATATCAATAGCAGTAGTATTTTCTTCCATAATTTCAAATTCTATTAAGCAGATACTTCTAACGTCGCAAAATCACATTTTATTCCTATAAAGCTTGTTAACATTTGGTTAAAAATAAAGGAAAATAAAGGGCTTCGCACACATTTAGGTAGTTTTAGAAGTAGTAATTTTATTCAGAATGCAAATTAAAAAACGATAATGAAATTTTCAAGAATTATTCAAGGTTGTATGACGTGGGGCGTTTGGGGCAAGCAATTCAACGAGCAGCAAATGATTGAGACTATGAATCATTGTTTGGAGAAAGGCATTACCACTTTTGATCATGCAGATATTTATGGTGATTACACGACTGAGGGTGAATGGGGTAACGCTTTCGCGAAAGCGAATATCTCCAGAGACACCATACAAATCATAAGTAAGTGCGGTATCCAGATGAAAGGCGATGCTCGCAAAGAAAATACCATAAAACATTATCAATACGACAAAGAATACATTATCTCAAGCGCCGAAAGATCGCTGAAAGAGCTGCGTACTGAATATCTAGATTTATTCTTATTGCACAGACCAAGCCCACTTCTAGATCCAGACGAAGTGCAAGAGGCCGTGAGTCAATTACAACAGCAAGGCAAGATTAGGGATTTTGGGGTATCTAATTTTACACCGCGAGGTATAGATTTAGTGGCTACAAAAAGTAAGGTAAGCGCAAATCAAATCGAGATTTCTATCACAGAGCGTTCTTCACTTACAGACGGAACGCTAGATTATATGATGAAGCATCATATAACACCTATGAGTTGGAGTCCGCTGGGATCTGTCTTTAGAGAAGACACTCCACAGAATATGCGTATCAAGAAAAAGTTGAAAGAACTGGGCGATAAGTATAACGCAACTGAAGACCAACTACTACTAGCATGGTTGCTCAAACATCCAGCAAATATTCATCCAGTTATAGGGACTACAAGTAAAGACCGTATCACAAATGCTGTAGCAGCAGTAGCGATCAACCTTGAAAGAAAAGATTGGTTTGAACTGCTGGAAGCTAGTACAGGAGAAGAAGTAGCGTAGATTATAAAATAAAAAAAACCTCAAAAGAAATGAAAACAGCACTTATAACAGGCGCAACCAGCGGGATAGGAAGAGCCACAGCAATACGCTTTGCAAATGAATCTATAAACCTTATCCTCTGCGGGCGACGTCAAGAAGAACTGGATACGCTCAAAAATGAATTAAGTAAGCTAGTGCAAGTACATACGCTCAATTTTGATGTGAGAAAGAATGAGAATGTACAAAAAGCTATTTTAGACCTGCCTGAAAATTTTAAACAAATAGACATACTAATTAATAATGCAGGTAATGCTCACGGACTCGATCCTATTCAAACAGGTTCTGTAGAGGATTGGGACGCTATGCTTGACATTAATGTCAAAGGATTGCTTTATGTGAGTAAAGCTGTCATCCCACAAATGACCGCACGTAAAAGCGGACATATAATCAACATAGGATCTACCGCTGCCAAAGAAGTGTACCCTAACGGAAATGTGTATTGCGCAAGTAAACATGCCGTAGATGCTATTAACCAAGGGATGCGCATTGATCTAAATAAATTTAACATCAGAGTAGGAGCAGTGCATCCTGGAATGGTAGAAACTGACTTTAGTAAAGTTCGCTTTAAAAATGATGATGAGCGAGCAGATAAGGTATATCAAGGTTTTGATTGCCTACAACCAGAAGATATTGCAGACATTATTCATTTTGTAGTATCAAGACCTTATCATGTAAATATTGCTGATCTCGTGGTGCTTAGTACGGCACAAGCATCTTCTACTATTGTAAATAAAAGTTGATTGCAAGCTGACTAATAAAATAATGCGATGATCAATAAACGCCTTCTCGTAAAGAACTTACTCGCTCATAATGACGAGAACAGTTTCTACGACAAAAAGCGTAAGATTGACATCAGTAACAAAGAAGGGAAAGCAAAGTTTTTAAAGCACATTTGTGCGCTTTCCAATAGTAACCCAAAGAACAATTCGTTCATAGTAATAGGCGTAGATGACGGCGAAAATGCCATTATAGGTGTGCCATTTTTTGATGACAGCAAACTGCAGAATCTCATAAATGCATACCTAGATAATCCTCCTATAATATCTTATGAGAATATTCCTTTTCCTAATTTGCCGCAGGATAAAGTAGTGGGACTTGTTACCATACGAGCACAAGATAAGCTTACGGCATTGCGGCGTAATATCTGGAAATATTGGGGTGGCACGGTTTTTTTTAGAGATGGGAGTATGTCTATGCCTAAGACGTTCAAGTCGGATATTGTAGATGTAAATAGTGAGATTGTTGCGGCAATTGAAAACCACGCAAAAAACAGCATAGGTCTCACGCTAGATGGTGTAATGGACTTTGTAAATCATCGTCATAAAGACATGGAGAGCACTTATAAGGTGTTTAAAGAGCAGTTTGTGTTGTGCTGGGCAGGAAATAAAAAAGTGGTCAAAGGTCAGACGTACTACTCTCGGGTAGATATAGAGCTCATTAATGAACAAGTAAAACTATTTTACTCAACACTAGATGAGGTAACTATTACTTATGATGAGGATTGCTTCAAAATTCAAGAATTCGTACACTTGGGAGTACAAGAGCACTTTAAATATTATCCACTAGAGGAGGTGGTGATACGCTTTCGCGAAAGCGGAACTTATACCATTGAAACCAAGCTTGTTTTTGAGCCACCAGTGATTGATAAAAAGACATTGTATCACATTTTTAATAACAACAATGTCATTTTTTATAAGCTTAAACGAGGTATAAACCTTAATCAAGGGGAGTGGAATGATTTGTATAATCTAGCTAATACTTACTTGATTTGTTATTTTAATGGTTTTGAAACCGCCATACAGAAGTTGGTAGATTTAAAACCTTTTTTAAAAGTTTTAGATGGTGCTGTCTACGGAAGATATAAGGAAGCCATGCGTATTCTGAGAAAGGTGCGTTATGAATAAAAAATTAAAAAAGAAAGAATAAGAGTATGAGAACATTAGTTTTCGGGGATATACACGGAGGTTACAGAGCCTTAGTGCAGGCAATGGAGAGGGCGAATGTCACACAAGATGATCATCTCATTTTTTTAGGAGATTATGTGGACGGCTGGAGTGAGAGTGATGCAGTTATAGATGAGTTAATGCGCCTCAAGAAAGAATATAAAAAAGTTACTTTAATACGTGGTAACCATGACGACCTTGTGCAGCAATGGCTAGAAGGAAAAACAATGTCTCCTAAGTGGTTACAGCATGGCGGGCAAAGTACAATTGATTGCTATGAAAAGAGATCTGCTCAAGAAATTAAAGAGCATATTGAATTTTATAAGACTTTTGAGGATTACTATCTAGATGATAAAAATCGGTTTTTTTGTCATGCAGGTTTTCAAAATTTAAACGGTCCAGAATACGAGTGGCATAGTACTGCATTTTACTGGGATCGTACACTCTGGGAAATGGCTTGTGCAATGAGAGAAGATCTCAAAAAGGAAGACCCACTATATCCTAAACGTTTACAACTATTTGAAGAGATTTATATAGGTCATACACCCACTACGCGCATTAATTCCTTTGTTCCTGTAAATAAAGCAAACATCTGGAATCTTGACACTGGAGCAGCTTTTAAGGGTTCACTTACGGTAATGGATGTAGATACAAAGGAGTTTTGGCAAAGTGATGCACTTCCATCATTATACCCAGATGAAATAGGTAGAAATTAATAGTTGGCATTGCAAGAAGCAATTAATAGGGAGGTCCGGCGTTTTTAATTTCTCCCGTATCTTTAACACAAAGAATACTTTATGAACTTTAGCGCCCAGCCGCACATTGCGAGATGGTTTATCATCATCGCTTCGCTTATCATTACCACACTTATATTGTGGAATGTGTCGCTGTTTTTTGATCAGCTCAAGGATGCAGAGCGTTCTAAAGTGGAGATTTATGCCGCTGCTTACAGAGCATTTGCAAATACAAGTGATGTTAATCTAGAAACTAGAAACAGGGATACACGCATTGTTTCTGACGAGCTTATATCCTTACAGCAATTTATTATAGGTGATAACAGAACCATCCCTATACTTTTATACAGCATAGAAGAAAATCACTACACACCTAGAAACATCAATAAAGAAGATAAACTCTCGCAAGAAGATTTTAAACGACTTGCAGAGGAGTATGCGCTCATTAATGAGCCTATTGTGATAGGTTATGATGGTGTAGATAGCCAGATTTTATATTACGGAAACTCATCTGTTATTAATCAGCTCAAGTATTTTCCTATTGCGCTTATTGTGATTGTTATTCTCTTTGTGGCATTGATTTACTTCTATTACTTAACCTCAAAAGCTGGAGCTCAAAATCTGCTTTGGGCAGGTATGGCAAAGGAAACCGCACACCAAATAGGGACACCACTTTCATCCCTTGTAGGTTGGACAGAAATTCTCAAAACAGAAAATGTAGATCCAGATTATATTGCAGAGATGACTAAGGATATCAATAGGCTAGAGACCATTACAAATCGTTTTAGTAAGATAGGCTCTGTCCCAGATCTAGAAGAAGTAGATATCATAGCAGAAACACAAGAAGCCTATGATTATTTGAGCAAGAGAAGCTCAAAACTCATTAATTTCACCTTGGATGTTCCTCAAGGGGAATTGCCTGTGATGCTTAATAAAGAACTCTATGGGTGGACTTTTGAGAACCTCATTAAAAATGCGATTGATGCCATGAAAGGTAAAGGAGCATTAACTATCGCAATTTCACGTGACACCAGATTTGCCAAAATTCTAATTACAGATACAGGTAAAGGAATCCCAAAATCTAAGTTTAATAATATTTTTGAACCAGGTTTTACTACAAAAAGACGTGGCTGGGGTCTTGGACTTTCGCTCGCAAGACGTATTGTTGAGGAGTATCATGACGGACGAATAAGAGTACTGGAATCAGAATTAAACAAAGGAACCACTATGCAAATCTCCCTACGACTAGCCGAATGAATACACGTGTAAAAAATATAAAAGAAGAGGTTATAAGTGACCAGTGGGCAACGCTTAAAAAAGTCTATTTTGACTATCAGAATGAAGATGGCTCTTGGGATCAGGTGCGACGCGAGGTTTATGATCGTGGTGATGGAGCTTGCGCACTGCTTTATAATGTAAAAAGGCAAACGGTATTGCTCATAAAGCAATTTAGACTGCCAGCATATCTTAATGAGGATAGTGGTTTCCTTATAGAAGCTTGTGCAGGCATGATAGAAGATGAGACTCCAGAGCAAACGATCATTAGGGAGTTAGAAGAAGAGATGGGGTATGATATTGATGCCATTACAAAAGTGGGTGACTTTTTTATGACTCCTGGCGCAAGTACAGAGCGCATTCATATGTTTCTTGCGTCATACGAGGAGCAACAAAAAGTAAGTAATGGCGGAGGTTTGGTAACAGAACATGAAGATATCACTGTGGTTGAGTATGCTTTCGCGAAAGCGTTAAAAGCATTAAAAAATGGAGAGATAAGAGATGCAAAAACCGTAATCTTGCTGCAAAATTTGGCGCTATCTGGAATCATGGAAAGATCTAACTAGCCATATACATCGTACTTCTTTTATGACAACCGAATTAAAGACCATACAAACGACTATTTTACAGTGCAACTGCCCAGAATGCTACAGTAATAGTGGCCTTGAATTAAGTTTCAAACAAGAGTGGAAAGATACTTTCTGGGTAAAAAAAGCGACAGATGTAGTACGTGAAGAGATATACTGCAAGCACTGTGAGTTTCCTATTTATCCCGTAAAATGGACTGCAGATATTGAGCGCCTCTATGAGTACAACCTAAAACGCGCCGAAAAGGAAACCTTCTTTAAAGTAAAATCACAAACCTATGTGATAGGGGCAATAGCTGTAGCAGTTATCGCTATTGTGGTTTTTGCGTTGGTTAGTAGTTTGTAAATTTAAAATCCATAAGCTATTTTAAACAGTACCGTACGTTCTTGTATAAATGTACGAGTGTCACTTATGAGAAATTGATTAAAGCTATTTTCGTTTTTAAAACGAGTGTCAAATATATTATCTACATCGATAGTAAACGTCCAGGGGCTGTCTTCTTGAGCATATAGCAGAGAGGTATTCCCTAATGAAAACCTATTAATTTGACTAAGTGATTTATTCTCGTAGTATGTAAAGTTATAATCTGCATCAATCACAAAGTCCTTAAAAAATCGATACTCTAGATGTACAGATGGATTGATCTGAGTAAAGTTTGAGCTGGTAGTTGCAGACTCAAATATATTAAAACGCTGGTTCCAATTGAATTCAACGTTTGGTGCATTTTTAAAGCGCGTTTCTAAACCTAAAGAATACGAATAGCTTTGCGATTCAAAATCTTGAAGTACTGTATTTATCACACGCGAATAATCTGATAGGGATGCGGTGCTTCCTACCTTTATCTTACAGTCTCCTAGTAGTTTTGTGTATTGAATATTGCCACTATAGCTGTTTTCTGGTAGTGAAGTATAGACAATTGTATTGATTTGATCTATACCTTCTATCACAGTATTATTTCTAATGGATTGCAGCCTGTTTGTATAATTAAACCCAGCATTTAAGAAAGTTCCCTTAAATAGGCTAAATTTACTATAGGTAATTCTCGCACTATGATATAACTCATTTTCTAGCCGCTCATTACCTGCAAATACTTGATTAAAGGAGCTAAGCCTCAATCTATTTGCAAACTGGCTTGCTTCTCCAAAACGTGAGTTGAGATTGTAGCGCAATTTTACTTTATGAGAGCTGTTAAGTTCCCAGTCTACGCTGAGCTCTGGAAGTACTACAGTTTTTCCAGTTTGACGAAGCTCGGTGTCTAGCTGCTTTATTTTCCAATCATAATAGTGATAGAAGATACCAGGTTTAAATATAAATTTACCTGCTTTTGCTTTGTATTGCATCCCTGCATAGGTGTCAGAAAGGCGATAGTCTAGGTCATTATTAAATCCAGCAGCGGTAAAGTTATTAGTATTATTTTCTAGCTCTTGAGAGTCGCTAGTATCATATTGCTGATCAATGTAGCGTATGCCAGCTTCTGGGTAGATGTGGTGAAAACGTTGTAACACCCAGTAGTGCTTTACATTAAAGTTGAGGTCATGCCCCTTGTTTTTGCGCACTTGGTCAAGCAGGATAGCATCACCAGTGTTTTCTATAGGAATGATACCTGTAAAAATAGGTCTATTAAAATTCCAATCTCCTCGAGTATCAGTATCTACATATTTATGACTTAGATTTATAGATGTAGTATGCTTGGGAGTAAATTGTTTATTGACACTTAATTTTTGCGTAATATCTGAAGAGCTTGGAATGTTTTTTTGATTTAAAAAGGTGCTCTCTGTAGCTGTAAATGAATCCAAAGAAGAGTTTCCCTCACCACTATTAGTTTTTAAGAATACTTCATAGTTCATATTAAGGTTTTCTTCTCCCATGTAGCGTAAAGAAGCTTTAGTAAGACTAAAAAACAAGCTGTTCTCTTGAGTTGTCGTTCGCTGTTCATCTATGTTTTGACCAGATAAATAGGTAATACTATTTTCTTGACGCGTTTTTAAGTCGCCACCAGATAGGATGGTATAACCACTAAGGTCAAGTTGAGGAGTTAAGGCCTGGTTTATAGATAATGCCCCAAAGTTATTGCGATTAAAGGTAAAGTCACGTTGTGATAAGAATCGTGCAAACTCATCATTATATAATTTAAAATAGGCACTAGGATCTTCTGCTAGGCGAGAAAAGCCTCCCTCAAAATCAATATAATCTTGAGTGGTAAATGACTTTTTATCTATATTATTAAAGTCACCTATAACGTTCACACTCGTTTTTGGACTATAATAAAATAAGGTAGGGTGCAAGAGATAGCGGTCTTCTATACCTCCGCCCGCTTCTAGTTCTCCAAAGGCAAACTTCTTTTTGCCATCTTTAAGTTTAATATTAAGAGCCAGTTGCTCGCTATCACTTAATCCCTTTAAGAATGATACCTCATTATAATTATCTAGCGCCTCTATTTCATCTATGACTCCAGCGGGAATATTATTAACTCCTAGTTTTTCATCACCCGTAAAGAATTCTTTTCCATCTACAAGAAGTTTGGTTACTTCTTTCCCATTTACCGTAACATTTCCCGCGCGGTCTACATCTAGTCCAGGTAATTTTTTAAGCACGTCACGTAGTTTACGTTCTTCACCCGTTAAGAATTTTTCTGGGCGGTACGTGATGGTGTCTTCTCGTATTTTAATGGGTGTGCGCTCTGTGAGAATAATTTCTTCAAGGCTTTGGGTAGATGGTGTAAGAGTGATATTTCTCGTGGTATCTTGTGATAACTTTATGGTGTCTTTATAAGTAGTAAATCCCAGATAGCTAATCTCCATTAAATAAGAGATGTCCTCCTTAAGAGTAACTTGATAAAAACCCTCTTGATCTGTGATGGAGAAACGTACTTTATCTTCGTTTTGAATAGTAGGGAAGAAGAGGATGTTTGTATTAGGTAAAGGACTTTGCAGGGTGTCCAGTGTTTTGCCATTTAATACAACAGTTTGAGCAAAAGAAGAAAGTCCCACTAATAAAAGTAGGACTGTATATACATGAATTTTAAAATTTTTGTGCTGCAAATTTTTTTAATTTCCCCCCTCCCTCAAGGATTGTAAATAGAGGTTTATTTATAAATTTAATTTTTACGATTTATCATCTTCTCGTATAATTTTTTAGATATATCAAGATAAGTATTATAAGTTATGTATTTACCTTTTTTTGGGAACTCAATAATATCATTATCAATTATATTCAATTGAATATTTGTTGCAGTGTATTCAATATTGTCAATTTGAAGACTTAGGATTAAGCCAGGAAATCCACCATAACCAATTGGACCGAAAGAAGAGTTCAATTCAGGTGAAAACCATGCAATAATTTTTTGTTCAAAAAGACCAGTGGGGTTTTCTATGGTTCTAGTAGTAGTAGCTCTATAACATAAATAATTATTTATAGTTTTTGAGTTATTATCTAGAATCCAATTTAAGTTTTTATACTCAGTAGTGTAATCAACTACGTAGTTTTCTCCAAAATATTCAATATAATGAAGTGATTTGTTCTTTTTGTCAGAAGCATACACCCCATTTCCGCCACCTATTCGAAGTGCAGTATTCAAATTTTTAGAA
Source organism: Dokdonia sp. Asnod1-B02 (assembly GCF_045063955.1). Classification (NCBI taxonomy): domain Bacteria; kingdom Pseudomonadati; phylum Bacteroidota; class Flavobacteriia; order Flavobacteriales; family Flavobacteriaceae; genus Dokdonia; species Dokdonia sp. Asnod1-B02. Next base: position 579,391 of record NZ_JBEFNW010000002.1, read on the forward strand.
AGTCCATCATCTAAGAAGTCATCCATTTTAAATATAGATTCTTCTTTATTGTATCTCAAAGTGAACGAGAGCTTTTCGAAGGAAGAATTTATGGCCGCAACTTTTTTTATGTTTTGTTTTCCAGAATCATCTATTAAGAGCCTTTTGCTATAGGTTACTATTGACTGTTGTGAATGTATTACAAAAAATGATAAGCCGAAAAGTAAGCTAAATATTAATTTCATTTACAAATAATTTAATAGGGATAATAAACTTTTATCATCCCCATTGATTCTTAATATATTTATTGTTCTGCAGCTTTGCAAAGCATGTCCCATTGATTCATAACTTCCAAATAAGTGTTGAAGTCATATTGTACTCCTAATTGCTCTTCTTCATATGCCACAGCATCATGAGCAAATTGCGTACAATCTGAAATTATTACATTAGCAAATCCAGAGTTCGTTAAGCATATAGTGAGTAAAGCGGTTAAAATTATTTTTTTCATATTTTAGTTTTAAGTGGTTTTAGTTTTTAGCTTGATCGCATAAATCATACCATGCGAGAAATGCGTAGTTATATTCAGTAAAAGTCATAGGGCCAAAGGTGTCCATCTCTAGTTGAATGCCTTCTTGAGCAAAATCAACACAGTCTTCACCTTGTTCTTCTTTAAAGTCATTTATATTTGTGGCAAATGCATTAAATGAAATAAAAGAGGAAACAATTAGAAATAAAATTTTCTTCATAATATATTGGTTTTTAGATTAATGAGTTTCAAACCTAAAAAAAAAAAAACGAACAAACAAAGAAAAATCTTACAAATAGTTTAGAAAGTTAGAAATATTATTAATTGAATAGCAGGTGTTTATGTTTCTAAAACTCCCTTTTTATAACCTCTACAAGCTCTTTAAACTCACCATCGCTAAGCGTCACTTTTTTCTTAAACTGGATATCTTCCATAGTTTGTAGTGGTACAAGGTGTACGTGCACGTGAGGAACTTCAAGACCTATTACAGAAACGCCTACGCGTTTACAAGGCACTGCTTTTTCTAGTACGATAGCAACCTTACGAGAAAATAGCATGAGGTCGAGATATTCTTGTTCCTCAAGATCAAATATTTTATTTACCTCTTTTTTAGGAATACAAAGTATATGTCCTTTTGCATTAGGATTTACATCCAGAATAGCGATGTGTTTATCATCTTCGGCAACGATGTGTCCTGGAATTTCTTTATTTATAATCTTCGTGAAAATGCTTGGCATAATTTGAAATTGAAATTGAAACTGAACTCGAACAAGCTCCTTATTTACTATTTTTAATTCTGGTGACGATTATTCTTATGAGTTGATCGTTTTCATTTCTAAGCGATGCGAGATTGTCTTCGGATAATATATTTGCTTTAACTAGAATGTTGAGATTGCGCATGCTTTCTCTTAGTTCTTTTAAACAAATTCTAAGTTTGTGAACTTTATCGTTAGTAGTTCCCGCCCCTAAGGCTTCTCCATAGTTTAAAGCAGATGAGCAAGATGATCTTATCAATTGTTTTGCGAGATATTCTGCAGCAAATGAAGATGGTTTTTTACTGTAAAGTATAATAACCGCAGCAGCAAAATCTTCCAGTCGTTCACTCAAATCGAAAGGTTTATCGCTCATATTATAATTCTTTAGCCATCTTCATTTTTCAACTTCTCGTTCAACTTCAACTTCAACTTCAACTTCAAGTTCTACTTAGTCCCTTGAGATAGAAACAATGTCAAATTTCATCACGCCACTTGGCACTTGAATTTCGGCTACTTCACCTACTTCCTTGCCTAGCAGTCCTCTACCTATAGGTGAGTCTACAGAGATGAGGCCCTTTTTAATGTCGGCTTCATTTTGAGCTACTAGTTTGTAGGTCATCATAGCGCCATTTATTTGATTTTTAATCTTGACGCTAGAGTGTACTAGTACTTTAGAAGTGTCCAGCTGTGACTCGTCAATGATACGTGCATTTGAGGCTAGGTTTTCTAGTTTAGCAATACGCATTTCTAGCATACCTTGCGCTTCCTTTGCGGCATCATATTCGGCATTCTCACTTAAATCTCCTTTGTCACGAGCATCTGCAATGTCTTGCGACGCCTTTGGGCGCTCTACATCGCGTAGTTGATTTAGTTCGTCCTTAAGCTTTTTTAAGCCCTCTGGTGTATAATAATTTACCTTACTCATAATAGATCCGGTTTAAGTATAATTAGTTTAAAAATGTTGTCATTTTATGCATACACATAAAAAAAGTCCCTCTTCGGGACGTGTCTCACGAATATACAAAATATTTTAAATCCTTTACCGTTTTATGGTACCTTGCGAGCCTAAATTATTGAAATCACGCTTTCGCGAAAGCGTAAAAAAAATACTTCTATGCGTCAGATATTGACCTTTGTTATTCTTATTGTCTTTTGTTTTTCATGCACAAATAGTGATGATGGAAACCAGCGTAATCCTTTCTTACTAGATGTGAACTTTTCTACGCAATTGAGCGCTATCCAAGTACTAGATTTAGAAATCCCAAGTAACCCTATCTATGTTCAAAATGGAGGTATACGTGGTCTTTTTGTTATTAATACAGGTAGCAGCATTGTTGCGTGGGAAGCATCAGATCCTAACCATGCGCCTAATGATTGCTCACTTATGGTCATAGATGGTATCAATGTAAAATGCCAGTGTGATGATGATAATAGTTACAACCTCTTTACTGGGCAGTCTAATAATGAAGTGCTAGAATACACAATGCTTAATTACCGAGTAAATGCTTCTGGTAATAGCATCACCGTATTTAACTAAAAGTAAAAAAAGAAGCCGACTCAAAAGAGGCGGCTTCTCACTTACAATTTGTAGTTCAGTCCCCCAACTGATTACACATTGTTTAATTTTAGTGTCTTAAATATAGCGAAAATTAAATAATAAGGTCGTTTATCCCTTAAAATTTAAGTGTAGCTCCTACTAAGAAGTTAATTCCCGCCTGCGGATAATAGCCCGCTCCTTCAATTGTTGTAATCTCATTAGGTACTGAGAAATCATCATCATAGGTGAAGAAATACCCGTTAGACACATAGTCTATATTAAAGATGTTGTTTACTAATCCGTTAAGGATAATTGATTTAAAAACAGACACATCCTTTATCTCATAACTTATATTTAAATCATTTGTAAAGTAACTGTCTAGCTTTGAAAAGTCGCTATCGATGTTCCCTAGATATTGTTCTCCTACATATTTTGATAAGAAGCTCAATCTTAGATTTTCTGCAGGTTTATAGCTTATGGTGTTACCCACTACTACATCTGGAGAATAAGAGATATTTGTATTGCCTAGGTTTGTTAATACACCATCTCTTTCAAAAACGAAGTCTTTGTTTTTATTTGTACTTAGCGCCAGGTTAGGTTGTATCATTAACTTATCAGTAATCGCAACTGCAGCATCTATTTCAATACCTACTCTATAACTCTCACCACTGTTTGCACGTATAGGTGCTCCTACATCATCTAGCGCTCCAGTAAGAACTAGCTGGTCACGATATCCCATATAATATCCATTTACATTAAGCGACACGCGGCTCGTGTTGTATCTCCATCCTAATTCCCAGTCGTTAAGACGCTCTGGACGCGGTGCTCCGTTTTCAAAATCTGTACGGTTAGGTTCGCGATTTGCTCTTGCAAAAGATGCATATAATTGGTTTTCGCTGTCTATTTTATAAGAAAGACCTGCTTTCGGGTTAAAGAAACTATAGTCTTCGTCTACAATAAATTCGGCAACGTCAGAGTTGATTCCGTCTGTAGTGTATGAGATAAAGCGCTGCTGTAGGTCTAAGTATCCACTCCATTTAGAATTGAAGCGGTAGTTCGCTTTCGCGAAAGCAGAAAATTCTTTTTTCTTTCCAGTCCCGAAGTAATAGTTGTCACCAGTCTCACTATCACTAGCAAAACGCGCCCAAATCACTTCGCCAAAATGGTCTCCATCATAAATACTACCGTAAGCACCACCTACAAAGTCAATCTTGTTGTCCTTGTAATTTGCTGTCGCACTTGCCACATAGAAGTCATTGTCTAACCAGCGACGTCTTATAATATCTGATGTTTCTATGGTTTCACTACCTATAACTACTGGGGCAATGCTGTAAAATGCAAGATCTTCATCCTCCTTGTATTCTTCAAAAAAGCCTCTACCATAGGTGTAGTTTATACTGAGCTGTGTGCTCCAGTTATTGTCATAACGCTGGTTCCAGTGCAGTTGGTAATGATCCTGCTTGTAATCATCTACTTGATTCTCGTGAAAGCGTGTTTCACCATTCTCATCTGTAAACTGTCCTGCAGGGTTGAAGGTTCTATCTTCGGCTAGTGTCTCAGCATCTATACCAAACCAAGATTGGTATGTAACTTCAGACCCTGCAAAGTTGATAAGCTTGATAAGCGTATTATCATCCTTATAGGCTGCTTGCAAAAAGTAAGATTTAAGATCAGATGACGCACGGTCGATGTAACCGTCAGACTTAATCTGCGATAAACGACCAGATATCTCTATGTGATCGTTAAGCAAGCCTGTGCTAAATTTTACATTATGACGTCGCGTACCAAAAGACCCAAAAGAGTTAGAAATCTCACCATATGCCTCGTTAGAAATTGCATCTGTAAGAATATTAAGACTTGCTCCAAAGGCTCCAGGTCCATTAGTAGAAGATCCTACACCACGTTGTAACTGTAAACTCTCTACAGAAGAGCTGAAGTCTTGAAGATTTACAAAGAACGTCGTTGCACTCTCTGCATCATTGTATGGGATTCCATTTATAGTAACATTGATGCCTTGATTACCCGTACCGCGCACTCTAAAACCTGTGTAGCCTATTCCTGCACCTGCATCTGAGGTTGTTACTACACTTGGTAAAAAGTTGAGCTGCGTAGCAATGTCTTGTCCTAAGTTGCGCTCTGCAATTTGTTTTTTTGTAAGGTTGGAATGCGTAATTGGTGAGTCGGCTTTTACTCGTACAGAACGAACTAAAACTTCATCAAGTGACTCTACTTTTGTAGTGTCTACCACTGTTTTCTCTTGTGCACTAGCTGTAATTCCTGCAAGCGCAATCATACTCAATAGGATCTTTTTCATCCGTATATGGTTTAGTTACGAATACAAAGGGCAAATATTCTAAATAAGTTAGCATTTACATACCTGTGCCGTGAGCACATATTGAAGAGGGTGCACCATAGTGCTTCTCAAGAGAAATATGGTAACACTAGAAAAGCTAATTTGTATAGCGTTATCTGGAAAGACATGTTCCTCATTCCTAAACAGCATTACCTGTTCTAGGTTCAATGGGTATAATCTCAGCTTCGTGAAAAGCACCCCTTTGAGATTTTGCAAAGATATACTAGAGTTTTTAATTAAGATATTATAAAGAAAAAATAAATCCGCTTACTGTATTTTTAAACTGACTAGAATTCTCTAGTCCTAAGAAAACAATAAAACGATGCATATTTTGATTTACGGAGCCGGTGGCGTGGGGGGATTCTTTGGAGGGAAACTCGCACTTGCTGGAAATAAAGTAACCATGATTGCTAGAGGAGAACACCTCAAGGCGATACAAGAAAATGGACTACAAGTAAAAAGTATAACAGGAGACTTTAAAGCGACTCCGTATCTAGCAACAGATGATCTTAGTAAGATTGAAACGCCAGATCTAGTCATCTTTGGAGTGAAGTCATATCAAATAGAGAGCGCTGTAAAAGATATATTGCAATATTGTGATGAAAATACATTATACCTCCCTTTGCAAAACGGAGCAAGTAACGTAGAGGTCCTTAATTCGGTGGTACCTAAATCACAAGTGCTCGCAGGACTTTGCCGTATGATAAGTTTTATTGAAGCGCCAGGAGTGATCTCTAATCCAGATATAGCGCCTGCAATACTCTTTGGAGAGCAGGATAATAGTAAGACAGGGCGCCTAGAAAAAATAGTGTCCGTATTTACAGATGCAGGAATTAATGCGGCTGTCCCAGATAATATTCAAGTAGCCATCTGGCAAAAGTTTCTTTTTATCACAACCATAAGCGCCATAGGTGGATTAACAAGAGTACCTATAGGCGTGATGAGAGAGCAGCCCTATATAAAAGAACTGATGCGCAAGACCGCGCAAGAAGTATTTGAGGTGGCAAAAGCAAAAGGAATCATACTCTCAGAGAAAACTATTGAAAATATGTTTGAAGCCATTAGTAAACAAGCGCATGAGACCACAGCTTCCACTCAGCGCGATATCATGGCTGGAAAACCTAGCGAACTAGAAAACTTCAATGGTTATATCGTGAAGGAAGGTAAAAGACTAGGTGTGCCTACACCCGTAAATGAGATGATTTATGAACTGCTATTACCTCAAGAACAACAGGCAAGAAAATAGTCATTTCGACAGAGCGTAGCGACTAGAAATCACATTACGATAAGCAAGCAAGAGTGAGTATTATAATGATAACCAAAGCATGTTATTACCTACTATATAATTCCCCATAATTAATTGTAAATTTGCCCCCTTAAATGAGGAAGAGCACGCTTTCGCGAAAGCGTATAAATAATACATATACCATGAAATACCACTTTAACGAGATAGAAGCCAGATGGCAACAATACTGGGCAGATAAAGGCACTTTTCACGCGTCAAATAACAGTGATAAGCCTAAATATTATGTGCTTGATATGTTTCCTTATCCTTCTGGGGCAGGGCTTCACGTGGGTCACCCGCTTGGGTATATTGCAAGTGATGTGTACTCGCGTTACAAGCGTTTAAAGGGGTTTAATGTGTTGCATCCACAGGGATATGATTCTTTTGGGTTACCTGCAGAGCAGTATGCAATCCAGACCGGGCAGCATCCTGCGGTGACTACAAAGGTGAATATTGAGGGCGGTGTAGATAATCAAGGAAATGTGATTGCCGGTTATAGAAAACAGCTGGATAAAATTGGCTTTTCTTTTGATTGGAGTCGTGAGGTGCGTACCTCAAATCCTGAATACTATAAATGGACGCAGTGGATTTTTACAGAGCTTTTTAATTCTTGGTATAATAAGGATGCAGATAAAGCCGAAGCGATAGAAACGCTGGTTTCCGCTTTCGCGAAAACTGGAAATGCCGAGGTAAACGCTGCCTGTGATGATAATATCGCACCATTTACTGCAGAGCAGTGGAATGCATTTACAGAAAAAGAACAACAAGATATATTATTACAATATCGCCTTACCTATCTCGCAGAAACGGAAGTAAACTGGTGCCCAGCACTTGGAACCGTACTTGCAAATGATGAGATTGTAAACGGAGTTTCTGAGCGTGGCGGTCATACGGTGATACGCAAGAAAATGACACAATGGTCTATGCGTATTTCTGCTTATGCAGAGCGTTTAATCCAAGGACTTGAAGGAATAGACTGGAGCGAATCAATAAAAGAAACACAGCGCAACTGGATAGGAAAATCTGTAGGAGCGATGGTTACGTTCTCTCTTAAAGATCATGCCGAAAGTGTAGCGGTGTTTACGACACGCCCTGATACGATATTTGGAGTGTCTTTCATGACACTAGCTCCAGAACATGAGTTAGTAGCTCAGATTACAACTCCAGAACAAAAAGAAGCTGTAGAAGCATACATTGAAAAAACAGCAAAGCGTTCTGAACGTGAGCGTATGGCAGATGTAAAAACTATCTCAGGTGTATTTACTGGTGCATATGCAGAGCATCCTTTTACAAAGGAACCTATTCCAGTATGGATAGGAGATTATGTACTTGCTGGTTATGGAACAGGAGCCGTGATGGCAGTTCCTTGTGGTGATCAACGTGATTATGACTTCGCAGAGAAATTTGATATTGCAATTCCTAACGTTTTTGAAGGCGTAGATATTTCAGAAGAAGCTTTTTCAGACAAGGCAACTACGGTTATCACAAACTCAGATTTCTTAAACGGATTAAAATATAAGAAAGCTGTAAAACTTGCGATTTACGAGTTAGAAAAAATAGGCGCAGGAGCAGGTAAAACAAACTATAGATTGCGTGATGCGGTGTTTAGCCGCCAGCGTTATTGGGGAGAACCATTCCCAGTGTATTATGAGAACGGAATCCCAAAGATGATTGACGTTGCTCATTTACCTATTAAACTTCCAGAAGTAGAAAAATATCTACCTACAGAAGAAGGCGAGCCACCATTAGGCCGTGCAGATGTGTGGGCTTGGGATACTAAGAATAACAAAGTAGTATCTAACGATCTTGTCACTTCGAGCGCAGACCAGAAGTCTCAAAACGGAATTTACCCGCTAGAACTCAACACCATGCCCGGATGGGCGGGAAGTAGCTGGTATTTCTTTAGGTATATGGAGAAAGCACAGCGTGATGAAGTCTTTGCTTCAAAGGAGGCAATGGATTACTGGGGTAATGTAGATTTATATATAGGGGGATCTGAGCACGGAACTGGGCACTTATTGTACTCACGTTTCTGGGTGAAGTTCTTAAAAGATAGAGGACACGTAAGTGTAGATGAGCCGTTCCAAAAGATGATCAACCAAGGGATGATTTTGGGGACTAGTGCTTTTGTGTATAGAGAGGAAGGAACGAGTAAATTTCTTTCTGCTGGGTTGTTAGAAGGAAAATCTTATCAAGCAATCCACGTAGACGTTTCCTTAGTCAACGCATCAGATGAACTAGATGTAGAAGCTTTCAAGAACTGGCGTGAAGAATTTAAAAACGCAGAGTTTATCTTAGAAGATGGCGTTTATAAAGTAGGCCGCGAGGTTGAAAAAATGTCTAAGTCTAAGTACAACGTAGTAAATCCAGATCAAATCTGTGAGCAATACGGAGCAGACACGCTACGTATGTATGAGATGTTCTTAGGTCCGCTTGAGCAGGCAAAACCTTGGAACACGGCAGGAATTACAGGAGTACATAACTTCTTAAAGAAATTCTGGAAGCTCTACCACAATGGAGCAGACGAAGCTTTTAATGTAACAGATGAGGCGCCAAGTAAAGACAGCCTCAAAACTTTACATAAAACAATTAAAAAGGTAGAAGAGGATATAGAGAACTTTAGTTTTAATACTTCAGTATCTACATTCATGATCGCTGTAAATGAGTTAGGAGCACAAAAGTGTACTTCTCGAGAAGTACTTGAGTCTCTGGTAATACTCATCGCTCCTTATGCTCCGCATATCGCAGAGGAAATTTGGAGCAAGCTTGGTCACTCAGAAAGTATCTCTGAGGCTGCTTTCCCAATATTTGATGCAAGTCATCTTGTAGAAAGTGCAAAGAACTATCCTATCTCTTTTAATGGGAAGATGAAGTTTACGCTAGAATTACCACTAGATCTATCTAAAGATGAGATAGAAAAAGTAGTTATGGCAAACGAGAAAACACAAATGTATCTAGATGGTCGTACGCCTAAAAAGGTGATTATTGTGCCTGGTAAGATTGTAAATATAGTAGGGTAATAACCTGATTTTAATATATAGCTTGCTTGTGTTCAGATAGCTCACGAGCAGGCTTTTGTTTTGTAATTACATTAATAATACGTTGTCGCTATGGCAGGAATTGATAACATAGAAATTATAGGTCTGGTTGCAGCCACACTTACTACGGCGGCTTTCTTGCCTCAGGTGTATCAAACCTGGAAAACTAAGGATGTCTCTGGTTTGAGTCTCCCTATGTTTACTATGTTTTTTGTAGGGATTGTATTCTGGCTCGTTTATGGTGTTCTTAAAGAAAGTCTCGCCATTATCTTAGCAAATGCTGTTACAGTGATTTCTTCTTTCTTGTTGCTCTATTTTAAAATCAAATATGATAAAAAATAGCATTTTCAGATTACTAGAAATTCATAGCTATTTTTGATAATATCATTATGAGAGCCCTTGATTTTTAGTATTTTATAATCTGCAGTTTTTTATCTTTCTGTTACCTTGACGCCAAAATTCAAGCAATGGTAATAGGTGTTCCTACAGAGATTAAAAACAATGAAAACAGGGTGGGCATCACACCCGGCGGAGTCTATGAACTCGTAAAGAGAGGTCATAGCGTACATCTTCAAAAAGGAGCTGGCTTTAATAGTGGTTTTACAGATCAACATTATATAGATGCGGGTGCAACAATCCTTGATACGATTGAGGAGGTCTATGCAAGCGCAGAGATGATTGTAAAGGTTAAGGAGCCCATAGAACCAGAATATAAGCTCATTAAGAAAGATCAAATCGTATTCACTTATTTTCACTTTGCCTCTAGTGAGCCGCTCACTAGAGCGATGATTGCCAGCGAGTCTATATGTATAGCCTATGAAACGGTTGAAGAGGAAGACCGTTCGCTCCCGTTGCTTACGCCTATGAGCGAAGTGGCAGGTCGTATGTCTATACAGCAAGGAGCGCGATATCTAGAGAAGCCTGTAAAAGGGCGAGGCGTACTTCTAGGTGGAGTTCCTGGAGTGAGTCCTGGTAAGGTGTTAGTCTTAGGAGCAGGAGTAGTGGGAATTCAAGCGGCAAAAATGGCTGCGGGATTAGGTGCTCATGTAACCATCCTAGATATTAGCATGAAGCGACTACGTCATGTAAATGACATCATGCCGCCACACGTGGTGACAGAATTTTCAAATGAATTTAATATTCGTAAACATATAAAAACGCACGACCTAATTATAGGTGGTGTTCTTATTCCTGGTGCAAAAGCGCCAAAGCTTATTACTCGAGACATGCTCAAGGAGATGCGTCCAGGTACCGTAATTGTAGATGTTGCTGTAGATCAAGGTGGCTGCGTGGAAACATCAAAACCTACTACGCACGAAGATCCAGTCTTTATTATAGACGATGTGGTGCATTATTGTGTGGCAAATATGCCTGGTGCAGTGCCTTATACTTCCACCGTAGCGCTTACCAATGTCACACTGCCTTATGTGTTAAAAATTGCAGACCAAGGTTGGAAAGCTGCATGTCTTAAAGATGCTACTCTTAAAAAAGGAGTGAATATAGTAGGAGGTGATGTTGTGTATCAAGAGATTTCGGAGGTTTTTGATGTGCCATATGTTCCGCTAGCAATATAGGTTGTGGGTTACGCTTTCGCGAAAGCGAACTTTTAAAAACAACATATGTATTCCATAATCTTATGTAGTTGTCATTACAACGGGTATTTAAGGCTCTTGATAGTAAAAAGATGAATTGTAATCTTGGCTTAATTTGTGCATAATACTTTTGTAACTTTAGAAACCTAAAACAACTTTAAAATAAACGACTATGTTAGGAGGATATATGGGCTACTATATTATTGTAGGAGCTATCGGGCTTGTGAGTATGCTAGTAAGCAACAAGCTCAAAAGTAAATTTAAATATTATTCAGAAGTGCAATTGCGCAACGGGATGTCTGGAGCAGAGATTGCCGAAAAAATGCTAGCCGATAATGGAATTACAGATGTAAAAGTAATTTCTGTAGCTGGACAGCTTACAGATCATTACAACCCTAGAGATAAGACAGTAAATCTTAGTGACGTGGTTTATGGGCAGCGCAATGCTTCGGCAGCGGCGGTTGCTGCACACGAGGTAGGTCATGCTGTACAACACGCTACAGCTTACAGTTGGTTGCAAATGCGATCTAAGCTTGTACCTATTGTAAACATTGCGTCAAAAATGAGTATGTGGGTTATAATGGGTGGTGTTGCATTAATGGCTTCTACCGCAATAGGTGGTACTGTGGCAATTATAGGTCTTGCATTATACGCAATGGGGACTATATTTAGTCTCATCACATTACCAGTAGAGTATGATGCTAGTAACCGTGCATTAGCATGGCTTAAGGCAGAAAATATGGTAACACCACAAGAGTATGATGGAGCAGAAGATGCATTAAAGTGGGCTGCAAGAACATATCTTGTAGCTGCTATAGGGTCGCTAGCTACCTTATTGTACTTTGCATTACAAGTTTTTGGCAGCAGACGATAGGGAGTGTTATACTGTCAAATAACTCATGATAAACTGTCACAATGACGCTATAATCAAAGCTGATATAAGCGTTGTAAGGTTTGGATTAATTATTGACTAAGTTTGCATAGTAGAATTAAATAGAATTACAATTAAAATATATAGTTATGGCATTAGAAATCACAGATGCGACATTTGAAGAGCAAGTATTAAACAGCGATAAGCCTGTATTAGTAGACTTTTGGGCTGCTTGGTGTGGACCTTGCCGTATGGTAGGACCAGTAATCGAGGAGATCGCAGGAGAATACGAAGGTAAAGCCATCGTAGGTAAAGTAGACGTAGATGCAAACCAAGAATTTGCAGCAAAATACGGAGTACGTAATATACCTACAGTTCTTATGTTTAAGAACGGTGAGGTAGTAGGACGTCAAGTAGGCGTTGCTCCTAAGGCAACTTACACAGAAGCTATCGACGGACTTTTATAGATCCAAGCTTTTTATAAGATTATCAGAAAGGTTTGGCACTGTGCCAAGCCTTTTTGTATTTTTAGAGCGCTGTTACTAGAGTACGCTTTCGCGAAAGCAAAACAATACAACACGTAGCAGTTTTGATTACTAAAAGAAAATAATGATGAGGTTTCTGTTTAGGCAGGAACGATAAATAGCCGTAATCGCGGCATATGTTTATGGAAAAGAAAATGAAAGTACAAGACGCAATTGACAGTCAGTTGCTTGATGATAGAAAGATATTCCTCTGGGGAATGGTAGATGATAAAAGTGCAAAGCACGTGATAGATCGTCTTTTATACCTAGATGCACAAGGTCATGGTGAGATCCAACTGTTTATTAATAGCCCGGGTGGTTATGTAACATCTGGTTTTGCAATGTATGACACTATTAAAATGATTAAAAGTCCAGTTTCTACTATCTGTACAGGTCTCGCGGCAAGTATGGGTTCACTACTTTTATCTGTAGGAGAGAAAGGGCGTCGTTTTATACAGCCACACGCACGCGTAATGATACACCAGCCATCTGGTGGAGCACGTGGTCAAGCTTCAGATATTGAAATTACAGCACAAGAAATTGTAAAAACAAAAGAATTGAGCGCACAAATCCTTGCTGATAACTGTGGTCAATCATTTGAAAAAATAATGAAAGACTTCCAGCGTGATCACTGGATGGGAGCAGAGGAGTCTGTAGCCTACGGGATTGCAGATGGGGTTTATGAAGGATAATTTCCTTTATAATTTTATGAGTAACACAAAGTGCGGAATTTATTCCGCACTTTGTGTTTAATGTATCAAAACATATATCTTACCTACTTAAATTGTACCCATAATGGATATCAAATCAGAACTTAATAAAACCTCAGGCTTCGGTAACTTAGAGTTACTCGCGCGTCAGGTAGTGGAAGGTTTTATTTCTGGGATGCATAAAAGTCCGTTTCATGGATTTTCGGCAGAGTTTGCAGAGCATAAAATCTATAACCCTGGAGAGAGTACAAAGCATATAGACTGGAAACTCTATGCAAAAACAGATAGACTGTATACAAAGCGCTATGAGGAAGAAACTAATCTACGCTGCCACCTTATATTAGATAATAGTAGTTCTATGCATTATCCCGCTGTAAAGGAGCACAGCGTTTCAGATCTTAATAAGATAAGCTTCTCTGCACTTGCGAGTGCCGCTATTATGAATCTCATGAAAAAGCAGCGTGATGCTGTAGGAATGAGTATTTATAGTGACGATTATGAATTCTACACGGGAGAGAAGGGAAGTGATAGACACCACCATATGTTATTAGATCAATTAAATGGTGTGCTAGATCCTGCTATTGCAAAAGCAGAAAAGAAAACAGCGACCTACAAGCACCTCCATCTCATTGCAGAAAAGTTAAAGCGTAGATCTTTGGTGTTTTTATTTTCTGACATGTTACAAGATGATGTAGAGCAAGAACAATTATTTGAAGCGTTGCAGCATCTTAAATACAATAAACACGAGGTGATTCTTTTTCATACGTATAGTCAAGAGAAGGAATATGACTTTAAATTTGATAATAGCCCGCGTAAATTTGTAGATGTAGAGAGTGGATCATCAATTAATTTATATGCAGATAATATTAGAGATATTTATACAAGCGCGGTAGAAACGTACTTTAAAAACTTGCAACTACGTTGTGCTCAGTATCGTATCAAGTATATTCCAGCAGTAATTGAAAAAGGTTTTGCACCTATACTCACCACGTTTTTAGTGGAGCGTCAAAAATTTATTTAAAAATTTTAATTTTTTGTTTGTGTAATCAAAAAACGAGTGTATATTTGCACCCGCAACGAAGCAAAAGCAATGTTGCTTCTCTAATTAAAAAGTTAGAGATTGAAAAACTGAAAAATTTAAGACATACTCAAAGTCTCAAAAAGTGGAGTAACGGTCTGGTAGTTCAGCTGGTTAGAATATCTGCCTGTCACGCAGGGGGTCGCGGGTTCGAGTCCCGTCCAGACCGCAACAAAAAGCTCACAGTCCGTGGGCTTTTTTTGGTTTATAGAAGTAATTGATTACTTTTAACGATGTTGTGTTGGCCACATCACATGTGGTAGGATTTGTAGTTGAATCCGATGAAGAGCTTTTCCTGTAGGAAAGGCTTTTTTTGTTTTAGAGCAATCTTAGGTGCTTGGAATAGAAATAAACTCCCATTATAGTTTTCCCGATTTTCACGGCAACTCTTGATATGATCTTTAAGTCTTTAGATGAGTAGTGTGCTAGCAAATACAAGCGCTCTTGATCATCATTTTTATATTTCTAGTAATGATGCTTTCGGGAGGGCTGATGATGCCGTAAAACGCTTTAATTGACTCAAGAGGTTGCAAGCGCTAGGTCTTATGGTGGTGGTTATGCAAGAATTTATATAGTGAGCATTCATTAATGCTTGTCACTTAGCACATTTAAAATAAGGCACAAAAAAAAGCCATACGGACTGTATGGCTTTTACTTACTAGCTCCTCAACTAAGACTCGAACTTAGGACCCTCTGATTAACAGTCAGATGCTCTAACCAACTGAGCTATTGAGGAGTGTTACTTTTTGTAAGCGGATGCAAATATAAAACTTTTTTACACTCGTCCAAAAAAATCAAGCATTTTTTTGACTTTTTTTTGACTTTTTTTTCATCATGCTTACCTGGGAGTAATGCGTTTCTTGAGCTTAAATAATCATCGTGATTCTTATGTGTTCAGAATCAGGTATTTTCAAAAAGAAGAGTAATTAAAAAGAGAAAACCCCAAGAAAAATATTTCTTAAGGTTTTTTCAGCTTTTTTTTGAAATTGTACTCAAAAGTAGTTTTCACTAATCCAAAAAAGTGGGGGAACATTATTTTTAGTAGGATTAATTCTTTGTTATATAACCGCCCAATTATAAAAACTCCTACCCTCCATTTGAAAAAAAAAGAAAAATAACTCAAGAATTCAATCATTGAGCATTGATTATCTTTGAGATAATCGCCTCTTAAATATAAAACTTATGAAGAACCATCAGATATTATTTCTAATTGTAATTAGTTTAATGATTGCTTGCGCGAAAACAGGAGTACTCCATGCGCAATCTTCTACAAAACAATTATCAAAAGAAGAGCTACAAATTGTAAACCTCGTAGAAACACATACAGAGGAAAGTATTGAGTTTCTCAAAAATGTAGTAAACATTAATAGTGGTACACTTAATACAAAAGGTGTGAAAGAAGTGGGCGATGTATTCTCTGAGTCTTTTACAGATATAGGTTTTACTACAAATTGGATTGATATGCCCTCTGAGATGAATAGAGCAGGACATCTATTTGCTAGTACAGAAGGAAAAAGAGGGAAGCGATTGCTTCTTATAGGGCATCTAGATACCGTTTTTGAGGACGATAGCGAGTTTCAGCAATTTGAAATGGTGAATGATTCTATTGCAAAAGGTCCTGGCGCAAATGATATGAAAGGTGGTAACGTAGTAGTGCTATATGCACTTAAGGCTCTTAGAGAAGCAGGATTACTTGACGATGCACAAATCACCGTAGCCTTCACAGGAGATGAGGAAAGTACCGGAAAACCACTTACAATAAGCAGAAAAGATTTGATAGATGCTGCAAAGAATTCAGATATCGCTTTAGGTTTTGAAACTTCGACAGGATTTGATAATGCTACCGTAGCAAGACGAGGATCTTCTAACTGGAAAGTTACAGTTACTGGAAAGAGAGCGCACTCTAGCGGAATTTTTCGCGAAAGCGTAGGAGCAGGAGCAAATTTTGAACTTGCACGTATCCTCAACGGTTTCTATAATGAAGTAAGAGGCCCAGAATTACTGTCTTTTAATCCAGGCATGATGCTGGGAGGTACCACAATGGAGCTCAACCCAGAAGAAAGTAAAGGAAGTATTTTTGGAAAAGGGAATGTAGTTGCACAAACAGCATATGTGCAAGGAGGTCTTCGCTTTATCTCAGAAGAGCAGAAGGAAGAAGCACGTGCAAAAATGCGTGAGATTGTAGCAAATAATTTACCGCATACAAGTGCCGTTGTTGAGTTTGAAGATAGTTATCCAGCAATGCAACCTACTCCTCAAAATTATGAGGTACTAGAAATTTTAAGCCAAGTGAGTCAAGATATGGGAGGTCCTGCTGTTGCGGCCTATGATCCTGGAAAGCGCGGTGCAGCAGATACTTCGTTTGTAGCAGCGTATGTGGCTTGCCTAGATGGTCTGGGAACTATGGGGACGGGAGCTCATACTCCTAGTGAGACTGTAAATGTTAAAACTATAGAAATGCTCACAAAGCGTACGGCAATTCTGATTTACAGATTGATCAATATGGAAAGATAATGAGTTACGCTTTCGCGAAAGCGTACTAATCCCACCACAACTTAAAAAGCCACATTACTCTATTTTCAAGAGTAATGTGGCTTTCTTATAATTTGTTGCAGTATTAAGAAGCGAGTAAATGCTCATAAAACTTTTTGAGCTTAGCTACTTTAGGATCTATGACAACACGGCAATACCCTTGCTGTCTATTTTCATTATAGTAGTCTTGATGCTCTTGCGTAGCGTCGTAAAATGTAGGTAGCCCTGAAACCTCAGTAACTATTGGATCCTCATAATACTCTTGTACTACTTTAATCACTTGTTCTGCTTGTGCTTTTTGCTCATCGTTATGATAAAAAATCACAGATCGATATTGCGTCCCACGATCTGCCCCTTGTTGATTAAGGGTTGTAGGATCGTGTGTGGTAAGAAATACAGTAAGTATCTCTGCATAGGTAATTAAGGCAGGGTCAAAATCAAATTGTATCACCTCTGCATGTCCCGTAAGTCCGGAGCAAATCTCTCTATAGGTAGGGTGTCCAGGTACTTGCCCTCCAGCATATCCAGAAACCACGTTAGAAACACCTTTTAAGCGTTGTATAACGGCTTCTACACACCAGAAACATCCTCCACCTATCGTGGCTTGTTGTAAATTATTTTTCATTTTCTTCTTCTTCCTCTTTTGGAGTGTCTAGTCGGTTCCAGATTTTATCGGCCTTTAATTCAAAGGTTCCGGCAAAATCCCAATTACATTCTTCTGGCGAAATTAAAGACAAAAATGGCTCTCCACTTTTAGAACGATATAGATGGTAAATAGCACCTACAATCGGTTCGAAAGAGAACTTTGCAGCGTAGATGAGATTGTTATATTCAAACTTTTTCATCATCACTTCATACTGCGCCTTTAACTCCTCATATTCAGTCTTAAATTGATGGTTAACCTTACTGATATTTGAGTTTTTCCATGTAGTTACATCGTCAGTTACGATAGCTGGCGCTCCTAAGTTTGTTGCATAAGGAGTAAGTGCAGCATCATACTTACCCTTCTCTTCATTATAAACAACCTGGTCTGGTTTTTTCTTTGTCATAGTGGTGATCCCTTACTTGAAAGTAAATAGTATAGTATTACCTTCTTTTTGAAATTTTATTATGTGTAATCTGTTTTTGACGACTGCATTTAAAGCGTGCATCATCCATACCATAAGCACGTTTTGCTTCATGCTTTGTCTTACGTCCTTGCACTCGCTTACGCCACATGCGGAAACTACTTTCCTTCATCTCACGACGCATTACTTCGATTACAAGTTGTTCCTTAATCCCAAACTGCATTTCTATAGCGTCAAAGGTAGTTCTATCTTCCCAAGCCATTTCTATAATACGGTCTAGTTCGCGTTCTGTAAATTCTGGTATTTCTTGCTTTTTCATAGTCTTTTAATCAAAATTATTTCTGTTTGCGAGCGTGTGTCGTCTTAAGATACGATACGCATCTCGCTTTACAATATTATCTTCCTTAAGCTTCCACAATACGTCTCCCGCATATTTTGCCGTTATCTTAATGTCAATTATAGGCGCAGGATAATTTTCACCTATTACTGTATTGCAAAATTGTTGTTCAAGAGCACTCATCGTCCACGGTTCATGGATGTATGCGACGGGTACGTTTGCCAATTCTGGAATCCATTTCTTTATAAACTCACCATCTTCATCGTGCTCGTAACTATTTTTAACTGGATTGTATATGCGTAGCATATTTATTCCTGTCTCACCCGCTTGCATTTGTATTTGAGGGTAGTGAATACCTGGTTCAAAATCAAGAAACTGCTGGGCTAGGTGATACGTGGCATCTTGCCAAGGTTGCCATAAGTTATGCGTAAAAAAAGATAGCGTCATAGCACGCATTCTAAAATTGAGATAGCCGGTCTCACACAGACATCGCATACATGCGTCTACTAGAGGATATCCCGTTTTGCCTTCTTTCCAAGCTTTTTGATACTTAACATTCACATTTTTTGAGAGCTTGTGATATCCTTTGTTTACACTCACAAATTCCATCGAGTCCTCCATTTCGAACTTCTGAATGAAATGTGCTTGCCATCGCAATCGTGAAGTAAACCCATCGATGGCACTTTTATTTTTAGAGCTTTCGCGAAAATGTTTTGCTTCCTGATACACTTGGCGTATACTCACATTTCCCCAAGCGATGTATGGTGACAATCTAGAGCAGCTCTTCCTAGCTAGGCTAGGTTTTGATATATGTTTTGCATAATTGAGGTATCGATTATGATGCAAAAATGACGCCAAGTAGCGCATCGCCATCGTTGTCCCTCCCTTTTGAAAAGGACTAGATGCAGGTGTGTGTAAAGAGACTTTTTTAAAATTGTCTTCTAGAGCATTAATCTCTTCTATTGATAGTAATTGATCTTTTCTTGGCTGAAAAGGAATCTGTGGTTGTTTCATAAACCACTCCCAGTCTTCGCTCCATCCTACACGATTTCTTAGTTTACGTTGCACTCCGTTGTTTGCAAATTCTACCCATCCAAATTTATTTTCTGGTGACGCTATTTTTAGATTATTTGCATATGCTTCTAGGGCAAGATCTCTATCATAGGTAATACGCAGTCCAGTTTCTTGATGTGAGAAAACGGTGTGAATTTTATAATGTTTTATAAGTTCTTTAAAAGCAGAGACCACCTCATCGTGAATAATCAAAATCTTAGAATTAAATGCTTTTAATTCTTTCTGAAGATTAAGTAATGACTCTTTAATAAAGTTAAAGTGACGATCACTGTAATGAGGATCTGCTTCTAGTGAAGGTTCTAAAATGTAAAGTAAAAGAAGCGGCTTACCCTCTTGCAAAGCATTGTACAAGGATAGGTGGTCATGCAAGCGCAAGTCCCTTTTAAACCATACTATGTTTACCTCTTTTTTAATAATTTGCGGGGTTTTTAATAATGTCTTCTGCACGTTCTTGATGTGCTTGTAATGTTTTCTTATCCATTTTATTTAAAAGGCTCAACATCATACTCATGCGGTTATTTCCTTTAAAATATTCTTGTTTTTCATTTAAGAAGTTCCAATACAAGGAGTTAAAAGGACATGCATCTTCGCCTGTTTTTTTACTCACTTTATAATGACATCCTTTACAATAATTAGACATCTTGTTGATGTAACTTCCGCTAGACACATAGGGTTTTGTCGCAATCTTACCACCATCTGCCCATTGAGACATCCCGCGAGTGTTTGTGATTTCAACCCATTCTATGGCATCTATATAAATGCCCAAATACCACTCATCTACTTGTGCTGGATCACACATGGTGAGAAGCGCGTAGTTGCCAGTAATCATTAATCGCTGTATGTGATGTGCATAAGCGTTATCGAGACTATTGTTGATACTGCACTTAAGGCAGTTCATCTTAGTCTTTCCAGTCCAATAAAAATCAGGCAACGAATTATGATTCTCAAGGTGATTAGTCGTTGCAAATGCTGGCATCTCTTTCCAATACATGCCTCGCATGTACTCTCTCCATCCCAAAATCTGCCTTACAAAACCTTCT
This sequence comes from Dokdonia sp. Asnod1-B02, assembly GCF_045063955.1. Classification (NCBI taxonomy): domain Bacteria; kingdom Pseudomonadati; phylum Bacteroidota; class Flavobacteriia; order Flavobacteriales; family Flavobacteriaceae; genus Dokdonia; species Dokdonia sp. Asnod1-B02. Next base: position 599,689 of record NZ_JBEFNW010000002.1, read on the forward strand.
ACCTGACTAATATTTATTTCTTCTTGATGTGCTCTCCAGTAGTTAATAACCGTTTCTATGACTTCCTGAGGATCTAGCAGCTTACTATTCATTGCAAAGCTTAATCTGCTATGATATAAGTAGGCTTGATCTGGATCCATCGCATCTTGATAATCGCCAAAATGAACTAGCAAGTGCTCACAAAAATAATCGAGCACTTCAAGTGATTCAGTGCGTGTAGTAGGCCAAGCAAAATTCTTTTCGTCTATGCGTCCTATGGTTTTAACTCCAGCACTTTCAATGAGCTTTACGATAGATGATACGTTGGTGTCAAAAGTCTTTTCAATAGGAATTAAAGTGTCTCCCTTCCATTTGTTGCGGTTACTGTGATCAAAGTTCCATTTACCACCTTCGGGATCTTTATCGTTTATCATCATGACGTCATATTTCTTGCGCATCATGCGGTAAAAATATTCCATGGTGAAGAGCTTCTTACCCTCGAAAAACGAAGTGAGATCGGTACGAGAAGTCATAAAATGCTCTGTATCGTATGACTTTACTTTGATTGTTACGCTTTCGCGAAAGCGTGATAACATTTCATCCAGACGGTACTCATCTGGAAGTTGGTATTCAAATAGTGATATATTATTTTCCTTAATAAGTTGCTCAACATTGTCAATGAGGCTTTGAGTGTTTTCAGGCGCATCTAGGGTGTAATAAATCACTTTGTGTCCTTGAGATGTAAGCCAATCAGAAAACTCGCGCATTGCTTTAAAAAAGGCGACAACTTTTTGAATATGATGGGTAGCATAATCTGTCTCTTGGCGCATTTCTGCCATGAAATAAATAACATCGTCAGATTGCCCTTGATACCAGGAGTGCTTGTGGTTGAGCTGATCGCCCAGAATAAGTCGTAAAGTGCTCATTTAAAATAATTCATTTTGAGTCCACAGTCTTACAAACTTGCCATTACCGTCATACATTTCCTGCTGCCTTTTGATATTGAATTTTCTGTCTCTAGGATCGTTTCCTACTCCTGCGTTATACATCCAGTTTGCCCAATTGCTATGCACGTCATAATCTATGAGGATGCTTTCAAAGTAAGCAGCGCCTACGCGCCAGTCTTGTTGTTGCTCTTTTGCCCAGAAGCTCGCAACATTCTGACGACCGCGATTAGACATCCATCCTGTTTCTTTGAGCTCAATCATATTGGCATTTACAAAGTCATATGTTGTATTGCCATGAATCCACTCGCGCTCGGCTTTATCATTACGCTTCCAGTCGTATTCTTTATTCAGAATGCCGCCTATTTTAAACAGGTCGTTACCGTGTTTAAGAGAGACATACTTAAAATAATCTCTCCATATCAATTCAAAAACAAGCCAATAGGTATCTTGATTTGAAATGATTTCCTTTTCAAACTTTTTTACCTCCCAATAAATTTGGCGAGCAGATATAGATCCGTTTGCCAGCCATGCAGATAACTTTGAGCTATAATCTTCGCCTACGAGTCCGTTGCGTGTTTTCTTATAGTACTGGAGTTTTTTTGTATTCCAGAAGTAATTATTGAGTCGGCTCCAAGCCTCGTCTTCTCCGCCGTTCCAAGGAAATGCAGAGCGATGGTCTTTAATAAAAGTATCTAAGCCTAGCTCTTGCAGGTTAGGTACGCTGCTTTCTTCATCGAGTAGATTTTTTGAAGGAAGCGCTTCGATTTTTTCTTGTAAAGATTTGACACTGCCTTCTTTCTCGCACTTTTTACGGAATTGAGTGAATACTTGAGGAATGTCTCCGAAAGTATCGAAAGGAATATCTTCGGGATGAAAGAGAAACTGATCATAATAGGTGTGATGTTTTACGTTACTTAACTTTTTTTCAACAGCAAGGGTAACTTCATTTTCTTCACACGTCCACTCTTTTTGAGAGTAGATTTCTGAGATGTTGTGTTGGTCTATGAGTTCCGGTATAGTTATTTCTGGTTGCTCGTGAGTTACAATCAAAGTGATGTTGAGATTGTTGATATTCTTTTTGAGATTTTGGACAGTCTCAATCAGGAACTGAGCTCGATATTTCTCCGTCTTTTTAAACCCAAAATCACCTATTTGAAATTGTCTAAGGTCAAAACAATACAACCCAATTACACGCTTGCCTGAAGCAATTGCATGAGTCAAGGAGCTATTATCTTGTGTTCGTAAATTATTTCTAAACCATACCAGTGCGGTATCCATATTTCTATTTTGAAATAAAGATACTTATTGTTTATCTTTTAATAAATAAGATTAAACAAAATTTAACCTATGATTGTGTTATTTTACTTGGTGAGCTGGTTTAAGAAGGTCATTTACCGTTTTTACTGGATTGAAAGTAACTAGTGGAACTTCTATAAATATGGTATTCCAATGTGCCATAGCACCATTCCAAAGTCCTGGATGTTCAAGTGCTTTTATTTTCTTTCCTTGGTAGCTTTTTGATGCAATAAATCCTGCTTTGTAATCCACATAGTTGAGAAGATCGTACTTCTCTCCTTTGTAATTTTTTACACCGCAAATAATGTCTACTGGATTAAAGTGAGTCGCATTTTTAAGAATTTCTTGCTGCTCCTTGTCATCAGGATTGATCTGTACACTTTCTATAATTTGCAAACTCTCAGTACCATCTTCATGAAGCACCCAGAAAGGTCCGCCTCCTGGTTCGCCTTCATTTTTCACCATACCACAAACGCGTATGGGGCGATCTAGTGATTTTATCAAAAGATCTGTTTGTGCGGCGTTTTCAAGTTTTTTAAAGTTTGCAGGAAGCCTTAAGAATAGATCATCTTCTAAGAAAGTAACAATCTCCATACGCTCGCTGTCTAAAAGTTCATTTTGATTGTCAATTTTCTTAAGATATTCAAAAGACCTTGCTTGAAGTGAAAGTAACTTTCCAGCAAGCATCTTTTTATAATAAGCAACTTGAGTCTTGTATTTATTTACAACAACGTTATCAATATTCTTAATGAATATAATATCTGCATCTTGCTCATTTAAGTTCTTTATTAAAGCTCCGTGCCCTCCAGGTCTAAATATGAGTTTTCCCTCCTCATCTCTTAAAAGAGTATTTGACTCTGTAATGGCAACCGTATCTGTAGCTGAGTCTTGGTAAGAATAAGATATGTCAAAGGTCATGCCTGTCTTACGTTCTATATAATCTTTGCGTTTATGAAAACGTTTTGTAAATCTCTTTTGATGTTCTTTTGAAACCGTAAAGTGAAGTCGGGCGACGGTGTCTTTTGTTGCATACAGAGAGCCTTCAAAAAGGTGCTCTTCAAAAGCTGCTGCTACATATTTCTTATAACTGTGAAAAGGGAATAATCCTTTAGGTTTTTTTCCAAAATTAAGTTCTTTCTCTTCAAGCATTATTTTTACAAAACGCAATCTATTTTCATTGACATCTGCTCCATCTTTGCCATACTTTTCTTTAATGCGTGCGCGTATTCTCTTGTAAAAAGGAAAGCTTTCTAAGCCCACAAAAAATAATCTAAGCTCTGGAACTCCTTTCTTATTTATGTATGCATTAATACTTCCATCTTTAGGGTTATAGTCCTCTACAAATTCAAATAGAAACTTGAACATCCTCGTAGCAGCCCCAGATGCTGGAGTAAATTTTAATGGATGTATTGCACTTTTACTATCCTCGTAATGTTGTACTAGTTGTTTTTCTTCTTCTGGATTGAGCACAATAAGACCATTACCTTTAGTAGCCGCACTGCGCAAGTTTGCAAAAGGAATTCCTTCCTTAAGTATCTGGAACTGTTGTTCTACTTGATCCTTGGTTACACCTAAATTTGAGATGTGCTCTATGTCTTGCTCTGTGATATTCAAACTAAAAGTGTATTTATAGATGTAGTTGCAGTTTTCATTCTTTCTGGCACAGTGCCTTTTACGAGAATAAATGGTTTTTTATATTTCTCTAAGGTATGTTTAAAATAATTAAACATTTCCTCTCTTCTTTCTGGGCGATCTCTAAGGTCATCTTTCTCCCATGGAGTATCTATGTACGTTAAAAGATACAAATCATATGTGTTTTCCAATGCTATTTTTTCTAATAATTCTGGACACCAGCCATCATAGTAAGCCTCGCTATATATTTTTGTGGTGAGTAAATCAGTATCACAAATAACTAGATTTGTGGCATTAGCTACGGCAGCATTTTCTAATTTCATTTGGCCTTTGGCAATAGGTAGCAGATCCATTGGTCTGCATATCTTTTGCTTTGTGTCCCATAAATCTTGAAGATATTCTCTTGCATATTCTAGCACTAAGGGTGCGTTGTAATGCTGAGCTAGCTTTCGCGAAAGCGTACTTTTCCCACTACTTTCTGGTCCAATAAGGCAAACTCTTATGCAATTACTGGTGACTTGTCTAAGTTCTTCTTCCATGCTAAATATCCAAAAATGGCAATAATAGTGAGTGCAAAATATAAAATACTACTGAAAGTGAGTCCTTTGTAAAAATAAAGAGGTACGGTGATAATGTCACCTATGATCCAGTATATCCAGTTCTCAATCTTACGTCTAGCCATAAGCCACATTCCCACAAAGAAGATGCCTGTGGTAATCATATCTACGTAAGATGTCCAGTGTTCAATTTTATCAAATATGACATATACGATGTACACAAAAATTGCAGATGTAATAAAAATAACTACAGAGAGGAGGTGTTCCTTTCTAGTAGCACTTGTAATAGGAGTAACTGCAACGCCGTCTACTTTTTGCGTCCAGATGTACCATCCATAAACACTCATGATGAAGTAATATCCATTAATCATCATATCTCCCAGTAGTCCCCATTTGAGTAGCAGATACACAAAGATTGCTGTGCAAATCATTCCTGTAGGAAAAACGAGAACGTTATTTTGTTTTGAGTAGACTACAGATGCGATTGTAAATATCGCTGCTATAAGTTCTAAGACAATGTCTAGGGTGTCGTATGTGGCGTACTGGCCAAAAAGGAAATCAAAAATCTGCGACATAATCAGAGCGATCTGTTTTTACAATTTTTATATAAAATAGACCGATGCCTATTTCCTCAAAGCTGCGCTTCATTTCTTTAGTAAGTGTAGTCATCACTTTGTTATAGTCCCCATATACTTGAGTGGATAGAGGATTTTCTATAATGGTAAGGCCAGAGTCGCGTAGTCGCTTTATAAAATTAATGATATCCATTTCGTAATCATTTTGTAGCGGACTAAAAGTAAGATCTACAGAGATTTGCATAGTTATTATTCTTGATAAACGTGCAGTAATGCACCCATTCCATAATTTACATTTCCAGTTTTAACGAGCGCAGAATGCTCATTGTAAGTGCGGTCAAATACTTGCCATTTTTTATTATTAAAAAAGACTCTCCTTACATATGTTTTTTGTGATGGCAATTCATTTGTAAACGGTAATAAAGGCCTAAAAGTAACAGATACTTTTTGAATTCCTCTAGGAGTTTCAATTTCATTATATTTTTTAGTCTGTATGAGCTTTCCTTGCTTATCTGCATATCCTAGTACTTGTAAGGAGGCAAAAATCCCGTCTTTAGGAATGAAAATTTGATATTTATCTATATCTAATTCGTACATCTCGTCATCTTGCTCGCTTACGCGAAAAACAATATCTCTATGTATTACCGGTGTCCCAGGCAATCCATTTTCATTTTTATAAAACTGAATGCGGAACAAGGTAGAAAATTGCATGTTACCTTTTTTGCGATATTCCTTTTCTGAGTTTATAGGAATCCACAGTTGTGCAATTTTTGAAGACTTTCCTTCCTCACGATTAAAAAGGACAGCAACCTCACTTTCTACGGTAGGGAGCCAGCAGTTGTAATAATTAGTGTGTGTAGTCTCCTTGTATTTTTTTTTCTTGTATTTCCCTTTCTTCTCTGCGGTAACGATAACTTCAGAAAGTAAGCTCGCTTCTGGGTCTAGAAATATTTTCTTTGGTAAGCTAGCGGCAGCAAAAGCTTGTTCCTTAAAACCTATTGCCGAGATGTATAAACTGTCAATATCCTTATATTTTGAGCTAATAAATGTAAACTCGCCAACATCGCCTGCAAATGTTCCTCTTCCATCACCAAAAGAAATAGTAGCAAAGGAAACCGGTGTTTTTGACACCGCATCAATTACATAGGTCGTTTGACCTAGTAGTTGTGTTGTGATGAAAACCGTTATTAGATAAATGATGTATTTCATAAGGTTGATTTAATATTCAATTAGCAGTCATTCCATGAGTTGTCTTCAAAAGCTGTGCCTATAACGACCATTGTTGCACCAGCCTCATAGGCTTGCTCCATTTGAGTAGAATTTCTAATACCTCCGCCCACGATTACTGGGATGGTAAGTGCATTGCAAACAGCTTTGATAATTGGAGGTTGCACCGCGGTTTTTGCACCGCTTCCTGCTTCTAGATAGATACATTTTTTACCTAAATATTGTCCTGCAAGTGCCGTGTCTACTATGCGTTCTATATCATCTTGCGACATTGGGCTGGTCTGGCTCACTCGTTGCACGGCAGTTACAGATCCGCCGTCTATGAGTAAGTATCCAGTGGGGATTACTTCAAGCTCGCTCTGCTGCACTGCTCTCGCAGCTTTGGTTTGCTGGCCTATTAAAAATTCGGCATTATCACCAGATAGTAATGATAAAAATAATATTGCGTCTGCATCTGGAGTAACCTGATTGTAATTTCCTGGAAACAAAATTATGGGTAATGCTGTTTCGGCTTTTAGAAGTTGGACCACAGTTGCTGTTTTACGTGCTGGGTCTGTACTTCCCCCTATAAAAATGTGAGTTGTAGTAGCGGGTATTTTTTTCAAGTACGCTTTCGCGAAAGCGGAATCCAATTCAAACTTATCTGGATCTATGAGAATTGCGAGTAGTTTACCGCCTTCTTCTTTTTTATGTATGATTTGGGAATATATAGTCACCACACGAAGGTAGGAATTGCAGTACAAAGAATGCTATTCATTATTAATAACCATAGACGCAGGTAAAACCTTCAATCCCGATAGCTATCGGGACCAAAATCAAAATCCATATACACAGGTAAATCCCTCAAACTCCATAAAGGTGAGATCATAGGTGGAGACTGCGCCTTCATAATTTACAGTGGCTGTAGTCTTGCCATCGTCAAAATCAAAATCTGTAACGTCTATATGCTTTAAAAAACTCAGACCTTCTTGTGAATATAGTTTGTAAAGTGATTCCTTTGCTCCCCATACAATGGTGAGTTTGCGCATGCGAGCATCTGCATTAGTAAGTGTGTAATATTCTTCTATAGGCGTAAACTTATGAGCAATGCGCAAGATTTTGTTACGTTGCTTTTCTATATCGATACCTACAGGTTGATCACTTACAATAATGGCAGTGAAGGTGTAGCTATGTGTGATAGAAATATGTTTCCCATCATGAAGGTGGGGTTTCCCATTCTTATCGTAATATAAATCGAAATCTGTATATTCAGCTTCGGCGAGGAGATGGCGTATACTCATGAAGCCTCTTTGATGAAGCTCAGACTTCATTCCTTGTAGTCTATTCTGGCAATGATCTGTAAGTTTTATATTTCGCGAAAGCGTAGTAATATCTTCTTCAATCTTCCAAATATAGACTGTTGTACTCGAGCTAACTGTTATCGTTTTGTAAAGAGGCATCGATTAAAAGGTTTTCTGTAAGGTATTGCGTAAATTTGCCACTGCTAAGAAATAAGCTAAATATACAAATTATGAGCACAAAGACAGTACCGTACGTACCGTACAAAGTAAAAGATATTTCCCTAGCGGGTTGGGGACGCAAAGAGATCGAACTTGCAGAGGCAGAGATGCCTGGGCTTATGTCTCTACGTGAAGAGTATGGAGATGAGCAGCCGCTTAAAGGTGCTCGTATCGCAGGATGTCTGCATATGACAATACAGACAGCTGTATTAATTGAAACATTAAAAGCACTAGGAGCAGAGGTAACTTGGTCTTCTTGTAATATATTTTCTACTCAAGATCAGGCTGCTGCAGCAATTGCAGATGCTGGAATACCAGTATATGCTTGGAAAGGGATGAATGAAGAAGAATTTGACTGGTGTATCGAGCAAACACTTTTCTTTGGAGAAGATCGTAAGCCATTAAACATGATCCTTGATGATGGAGGTGATCTTACTAACATGGTATTAGATCGTTATCCAGAACTAGCAGGAGACATTAAAGGTCTTTCAGAAGAAACTACAACGGGTGTACACCGTCTTTACGAGCGTGTAAAGAAAGGAACATTACCTATGCCAGCAATAAACGTAAATGATTCTGTAACTAAGTCTAAGTTTGACAACAAGTACGGATGTCGTGAGAGTGCGGTAGATGCTATACGTCGTGCTACAGATACTATGCTTGCTGGAAAGCGTGTAGTAGTTTGTGGATACGGAGATGTAGGTAAAGGAACAGCAGCTTCTTTTAAAGGTGCTGGATCTATTGTTACAGTAACTGAAATTGATCCTATCTGTGCGCTTCAAGCTGCAATGGACGGATTTGAAGTAAAGAAACTTAACTCTGTAGTAGGTAACGCAGATATCGTGATTACTACTACTGGAAACAAGGACATCATACGCCCAGAGCACTTTGAGGCTATGAAGGATAAAGTAATTGTATGTAACATAGGTCACTTTGATAATGAGATCGACATGGGCTGGTTAAACAGCACGCACGGAGCTTCTAAAGATGAAATCAAGCCACAAGTAGATAAGTATACTATAGATGGTAAAGATATTATCGTTCTTGCAGAAGGTCGTCTTGTAAACTTAGGTTGTGCAACTGGTCACCCTAGTTTTGTAATGAGTAACTCATTTACAAACCAGACACTAGCACAAATCGAACTTTGGAAAAACAGTGCAAACTATAACAACGAAGTATATATGCTTCCTAAGCACCTTGATGAGAAAGTAGCAGCATTGCACTTATCACGTCTAGGTGTAGAGTTAGAAACTCTTTCTACAGAGCAGGCAGATTACATCGGTGTGACAGTAGAAGGGCCATTTAAGCCAGAGTACTACAGATACTAGGCGCTAGTCGCTTAGATTCAACAATTTTTTCGCTTTCGCGAAAATATTAAATAGAAAAACCCACGTTTATAGCGTGGGTTTTTTGTGCTTAATTATAATGAGTACTAGCTTTTTTACTGCTTCACTAAGGTAAGCTCTGCTTTCTCACCCGTTTTAAGGCTCGTTCTTGTAGTGATTAAACTCATGCCGTCTTGTATTTCTACCTTAACGGTATTAGGTGCAGAGGTCCCTTCTGTAAGGGCTTCTACGCGCACGACGGTTGTTTCCTTTGTAATGGTGATTGGTATTTGCTTTTTAGCTCTTTCTATTGAGTAATCTTCTAGTACAAGTACATCATCTACATAAAGGTTTATGCGATCATCATCTACTTTACCGGAGTCATAAATAGAAATCACAACATCTTTAGTTTTAGTAAAAACGTTGAGGTTTTCATTCTTTCTTACGATACTCATGGTAAGCGTATCTACAGAGCGCTTTGCCGAAATCCTATCTTTTAATTCCTGGCTTACCTTTTTAGATTTTTGAATCTTCTTGTCTAGCTTGGCAATTCTAGCTTGCGCCTCTTCTGTGGCAGACATGATGAGCATCCCATCTAGGCATGAGCTCTTATCTGGGTAGAGGCCTTTAAAGTCACCGCTAAAAGCTTTATTGTTTTCAAGTTTTCTCATTTTACCTTCAAAGTTTATGAGACACATGTCTACCTCACCTAGTGGAGATTTTGTGTATACAATATCATATTCGGCAAAGGAGAATATTTTGTTTTCACTATCGTAAATTCCTTTGATATTAGACTTAGTTTCATGTTTTCCTCCTAAATCTGCCATGGAGTATCCTTGTACTCTACCATCTACTTCCTCAAAGGCTAGTTTATAAGAAATAAAAGCCGAGTCATTAAGTTTTATAACGCCCATATATTCATAAGCAGTAAGTTGGCCGTAAGCAGTTGCTGCGAGCAGGAAATATGTAAAAAAGAGAATTCTTCGTAAGTACATAGCTGTTTTTTAGGTAATTTAGTTAGGTCTAATAAAAACAAAACCAAACTATGAGACTCAAAATTACACTATTATTTGCGTTTGTAATGCTTGCCGTTACAAATACCTATGCTGGATTTCCAGTACAGAGAACAGCAGTTGCTGCCGTAAACGGAGTAACACTTACTGAGGATGATCAGGCAGAAGTACTTACTTCACCTGCAGCAGTAGAAGCAGATCGCCAACTGATAGCTATTTTATTATGGTTATTCTTAGGAGGTTTTGCAGCACACAGATGGTACTTAGGAAGCCCAATAGGCTGGAACATCTTATTTATTCTTACAGCAGGTTTCTTTATTGTAGGTTGGGTAATTGATGGTATTGAAATCCTTACGGGTAGCTATCCTGGGCTGTAACAAAAGCTTAGTTAAAAGAAAAACCTCTCCAAGTGAGAGGTTTTTTTATGCGTAAATATTTGTAAATGTTACGCTTTCGCGAAAGCGTGAAAAGTTAGATTTTAATCTGTCTGTCTATTTGTTGATCAAGCGAGATAAAGGTTTCAGTGCGTGATACACCGTCTATCGCTTGAATCTTTTTATTGAGTAAATTCATCAAGTCCTCGTTATTTTTACAGAGAATTTTGATAAGTACAGACCAGTTTCCAGTAGTGTAATGACACTCTATCACCTCGGGAATATCTTTAAGTTGTCGTACTGCTCTTGCATTATTTGCAGCTCTATCAAGATATACTCCTATAAATGCTTGTGTGCGATAGCCTAGCACTTTTGGGTCTATGATAAACTTAGAGCCAGCTATAAGTCCAGACTTCTCTAGCTTGCGTAAACGCTGGTGTATGGCAGCTCCAGAAATGCCCACTTTACGAGCAATTTCAAGAATAGGCTTACGAGCATCTTCCATAAGTTGGCGCAAGATTATCTTATCTATACCATCTATTATAAGTTCGTCTTTTACAATTTTCATCTCAAGAAGGTTCTATATTGAAACTACAAGATATATAAATAGTTATAAACTGTAATTTAATTTTTAAAAAGGTTATCCCCCTACGATATCTGGATTATAACCTAGATAGTCAACCTCGTATTCTTTAAAGGTGATGCCATACTCTTCCAGTTCTTTGAGAATAGGTTCATAGACTTCCTTTTTAATAGGGAGTTGCACTCCAGATGTAGTAATCTCTCCATTAAGAATGCGTAAGGTTGCCATAGCTACTGGCAAACCTACCGTTCTTGCCATTGCTGTTTCTATTTGATCCTCTCCTATGTTTACCATCGTGGCGTCAATCTGCTTGCGCTTACCGTCAAGCTCATAGCCAAATTTATGATACATGACAATCATGTCCTTATCCTTAGCATCTAGCGTCCATTTATCTTCTAGGATGCGTTGTAATGCTTGAGCAGGAGTTGCATTTGTAAGTCCTAGTTTTTTGGTAGCATTAAAAAGATCGAGCTCCAATAGTTTGTCCCAGAGTAAATCGTCTTGATCAATCTTTAAGTAGTGACGCAGTTTAAGCTCTACCGAATCTGTAGGGGAGTATGGTAAAAATAAATTCACATAATCACGGTAGCTCATGTGCTCCGTTTTTTCTAGTTGATAACTATCGTCTGTCATACCTAGAAGTACAAACATTTGCCAAGCTCTAGAAAAGCCAACTCTACGTATGGTGCCACGATACAGTGTAGGGATGTCATCGAGACCATATACAGAGCGATACTTAAGAGAATTACGATTTGCATATCCTTCAAAACGACCGTGACCTTCTATCTGTAAAAACTCTGTACGTCTAAATAATCTTTGATAGGGAATATATTTATAAGTTCCTTCCTGTATAAACTCGGCTGCGCCACCTTGACCTGCGAGAACGACATTACGAGGGTTCCAAGTAAATTTATAATTCCATAGATTAGTGTCGCTTTCTGGTGCTACGAGACCACCTGTAAAAGATTCAAAAAGAATCATCTTTCCTCCTTTATCGCGTATACGATCTATTACCTGCATGGCACTCATGTGATCTATGCCTGGGTCTAGACCTATCTCATTCATAAATACAAGACCTTTTTCTCTTACTGCGCTATCAAGCGCTTCCATCTCATCAGAAATATAAGAAGCAGTTACCATAGACTTTTCAAAAGTAACGCAGTCTCTAGCAACCTCAATATGAAAACGAGCAGGAAGCATAGAGATTACTATAGTTGCTGCTTTAATAGCCTGCTCACGTTCTTCCTTGTTAAATACATCAAGGCTTATTGCCGTAGCATTTTTATGGTTATTGATGAGTTTTTGAGCATTGGCTATAGAGATGTCGCCTACGGTAATGTGTAAATCTTCGGTGTCAGATTTAGAAAGTAGGTAGTTAACGAGTTGGCTCGTGGATTTTCCAGCGCCTATTACGAGAATCTTTCGCATGGGTAGTTAGTTTTGTAATTTTGTATGAGAGTTCAAATTGAATTCTGCTGGTCTAAAGTACGGTTTTGGGCCACATCTTAAACAAATAGCATGGATAAAAAATTAAGAGTGACAGGTGGGATTTTTGGTCTTACCGCGGTTATTATAGGAGCTTTTGGTGCGCATGGCCTCGAGAAAGTGCTTGATGCATCAGCGATTGCGACTTTTGAGACGGGAGTAAAGTATCAAATGTATCATGCCTTATTGTTGTTGCTTATTCCAGTTTTCGCTTTAAGCGAAAAAACAAAAAAAACAGTATGGGTGCTGCTGTTGCTAGGAATTTTATTCTTTTCAGGTTCTATATACGGGCTGGCAACCAATGATTTAACATCTTTTGATTTTACTAAAATCGCTCTGATTACCCCAATAGGTGGGACTTTACTCATTGTAAGTTGGCTTCTATTAGTCATACATTTCATAAAATCCAAATAAAACAGCGAAAACGTTATAGTACTGAGCAAAGTCTTACTACTTTTGTGATCTAAAACAACACAAAACTCATTGTTATGGTCGCAGATAGCTTAGCTTCGAAGACACTTTCATTAGAAAAATTAGGCATCAAAAATGCCAAAATCAACTACCAACTCTCCCCTGAGAAACTACACGAAATAAGCGTAGAAAATGATATGGGAACTACTGCGTCCTCTGGCGCACTAGCAGTAAACACTGGTACTTTTACAGGACGATCACCTTTAGATCGCTTTATTGTAAAGGATGCCAAAACAGAAGATAAAGTCTGGTGGGGTAACATTAACCTTCCATTTGGCGAAGAGGCTTTTGCAAAGTTAAAAGCAAAAGTAGCCAACTATCTTTCTGAAAAAGAAATCTACGTACGAGACAGTTATGCTTGTGCAGATGAGAATTACAGACTAAATATACGAGTGATAAACGAGTATCCTTGGTCTAACATGTTTGCTTATAACATGTTTCTTCGCCCTACGGTTGAAGAACTTAAAACATTTGATCCAGAGTGGACTATTCTTAACGCTCCAGGATTTCTAGCAGACCCTGAAGTAGATGGGACTCGCCAGAGCAACTTTGCAATTCTTTCATTTACAGAAAAGACAATCATTATAGGTGGAACTGGTTATACCGGTGAGATCAAGAAAGGAATCTTCTCTGCATTAAACTTTATCCTTCCTGTAGAAAAGGAAACATTACCTATGCACTGTAGTGCAAACGTAGGAGATAATGGAGAAACTGCAATTTTCTTTGGACTTTCTGGTACTGGAAAGACAACACTTTCGGCAGATCCAGAGCGTAAGCTTATAGGAGATGATGAGCACGGATGGACTAAGGAAAACACCATCTTCAATTTTGAAGGAGGTTGCTATGCAAAGGTGATTAACCTATCTAAGGAAAATGAGCCAGATATCTTTAATGCCATCAAACCAGGAGCAATACTAGAGAATGTAATTCTAGATGACAATGGTAATGTAGCTTTTGAAGATACTTCTATTACACAAAATACACGTGTGAGTTATCCTATTAACCACATTGATAATATACAAGAGCCTTCTGTAGGAAAGAATCCTAAAAACATCTTCTTCTTAACAGCAGATGCTTTTGGAGTACTGCCTCCTATCTCAAAATTAACGCCAGGTCAAGCTGCTTATCACTTTATAAGTGGTTACACAGCTAAGGTTGCTGGGACAGAGGCAGGAGTTACAGAGCCACAACCGTCATTTTCGGCGTGTTTTGGAGCTCCATTTATGCCATTACACCCTACTAAATATGCAGAGATGCTTAGTGAGAAGATGAAGGCATCTGGAGTAAATGTATGGCTTATCAACACTGGGTGGACTGGCGGACCTTACGGAGTAGGATCACGTATGAAACTTAAGTATACACGTGCTATGATTAAGGCAGCGATGAATGGAGAGTTACCACAAGAGACTTCTCATGATCACTACCACATACACTCTGTTTTTGGACTAGCGCAACCACGCACATGCCCAGGAGTACCTACAGAGGTACTATCACCTAGAGCAACTTGGAATAACGACGAAGGATACTATGCAACTGCAAACAAGCTTGCGAGATCTTTTAAAGATAACTTCAAGAAGTTTGAAGAGTATGCAAGTGAAGAAATAATGAATGGACAACCACCACTAGGGTAGTTGAAAAGATAGTTTAGTTGATAAAAGCGATTTGCAGCAATGTAAGTCGCTTTTTTTTGTGCGCTTTCGCGAAAGTTAGCTAGTAATTTTTATGAGCTTTTTAAATCTAGAGGCCTTTGTTTGAGTCGAATCAGATTTAGTTAGACCTTTCTTTTCCCCGTATTCCCTATATAAACACCAGTAAGAATAATAAGCGTAGCAATAACCTGAAGACTTGTAAACGCTTCTCCATCTAGTAATCCCCAAGTCACAGAAATAATAGGCATTAAGTAGGTTACAGAGGAGGCAAACACTGGGTTGCTTATTTGTACTAGCTTGTTAAACATCACTTTTGCAATGGCAGTCCCAAAAATAGAAAGTAGAACAATGTAGCCAATGGATTGCTGTATCGTAGTATCTGTACTTAAAGGAAGCTCAAAAAAGTCTGAGTAAAAAAGTATGATGAGTGCAGGTATGATTAAGAAAACAAAGTTTCCTGCAGCAATAGCTAGTGCGCTTACATCTTGAAGGTGGCGTTTTATAATATTTACATTAAGCGCATAGAGCGATGATGCTGTGATTACTAGCGAAGCGTACCAGTAGTTTTGCTCTTCATTTATTTGAGCGCCTATGTAAATAAGAGCGCCGGCGCCTATAAGTCCTAAAAGAACACCTATAAACTGTTGTTTAATAAATTTAGCACCAAATATTAGTATCCCAAAAACGAAAGCAAGTAGTGGTACACTAGAATTTAAAATTCCTACTACGGCGCTATCAATCTCGGTTTCGGCAAAGGCGAAAAGGAATACAGGGATACCGGTTCCTAGCAACGCAGAAACTCCTATCCATCTCCACGCTAATTTATTTATGCTTTTTAAACTTTTCCATCCAAATAGTAACAGAACAAATGCCGAAAATAAGATTCGTAAAGCTCCTAGTTGTAGTGGTTCTAGACCTACTAGCCCTTTTTTAATAAGGATAAATGAACTTCCCCAAATAATGGATAGTACGACAAGGTATATCCACTTGAGTGAATTATTTGGCATTGCTTGAATTTAGAAATGCAAAGTTCGGTAATAAGTTATTAGGAATATGAGAAGTTTTCGCGAAAGCGAACCCTGAAAAATGCTACTGTTGTTCTCTCCACTTAATACTTTCCATCAAGTGCCTAATATCGTTTTTAAGATACATAGCCGCAGGATAAATACTGTCGTAGTTAGGTTTTGTGTTGAAGTAGATAGAACCGGTAAGGAAGTGTGTGGTGCTATCTGTGATGTAAAATTGGGACTGGGAAGCCGCATCTCCTTTAATGTCATAAAACATTCCGTATGCACCTTGCTCTTGGTTTACATACTTCTCTTCTATAATGTCGTCAGCTTTGCGCACATGCTCGTATGTGAGTTTTTGTGCATCATTGAGTAACGCATTAATATTATTATTTACCGCTCTATAGGTTAGGAATACACTTCCGTTAAGCGATGGGTAATCAATAACAGCAGAGCAATTATCTTTATAGCGCACTTTGCCTAGTGAGTTGAGGTCAAAGTTATAATCACAATCTGATGTGGTAAAAGAATATGACGGTCTAGGGTATGATAAACTGAGCTGTCCTTTAGGCTTAGGTAATGTGTCGCCACCGCATGATGCGAGCATTATAGCTGCAAGAAATGATGTTATGAAAGCTGTAAATCTCAAGATTTTATAGTGAATTTAATCTGTTTAATACGTTTCTTATCTATCGCCTCTACCGTAAACGTGTAGTCTTGATATATTATTACCTCATTTTTACGAGGGAAGCCTCCAGAGACTTCTAGCACAAAACCTGCAATAGTCTCTGCCTCACCTTTTTTATTTTCAAAAATAGTAGTTTCTTCAAGCTTTATGATTCGATAGAAATCTTTGAGAGATGTTTTTCCGTCAAAAATCCAATTGTGCTCATCAAGTTTAGAATAGATGATATTTTCATCATCAAACTCGTCTGCAATGTCTCCTACAATTTCTTCTATAATATCTTCTAGAGAGATCAAACCACTTGTGCCACCATACTCATCTACTACAATAGCGAGGTGATTTTTCTTTTCCTTAAACTCTGCGAGAAGGTCATCTAGTTTCTTGTTTTCTGGCACAAAATAAGGATCGCGTATAAGCTTTGCCCAGTCAAATTCTTTCTCGTTGAGATGAGGTAGTAAGTCCTTTACATAGAGGATTCCCACGATGGTGTCAATGCTCTCAGAAAAGACTGGAATACGAGAAAAGCCGTTTTCTGTAATCTGCTTTAAAATATAGTTGTAATCATCCTCTTTATTAAGTGCAAATACGTCCATACGAGGGCGCATCACTTGCTTGGTGTCTGTGTTACCAAAGGAAACAATACCCTTTAAAATTTTTTGCTCCTCTTTTGTGGTGTCCTCTTCACTTGTAAGTTCCAGCGCTTGCGAGAGCTGATCTACATTAAAACTAGTTTTTTGTTCTCCTAATTTTCTTTGTATCCATAAGGTAGCAGCACGCATAGGGCTGCTAAGTGGTGTGAAAATTACATCGAGTACGCGCAGCGGATATGCTACAAGTGCCGCAAATTTCTTGTTATTACGGTTTGCATAAATTTTAGGAAGGATTTCCCCAAAAAGTAAAATCAAGAACGTGATAAGTACTACTTCTAGTAAAAAACGTAAAGGTATGCCTAGAATCTCTGCGGTAATATTTGCAAATATTACTTCGCCTAGACTTGCAAAGAGAAGTACAATCGCAATATTTATGGCATTATTTGCAACAAGAATAGTTGCAAGAAGTTTTTTAGGCTTTGTGAGTAGCCTCTTTACTACCGTCATTTTTCTATCTGCAACTTGCTCTTCTGTTTCTAGAAGATCACTAGGTGATAGGGAGAAAAAAGCAACCTCGGCGCCACTTATAAGTGCGGAGCACATGAGTAAAACTATAAGTGCCACAATACTTATGATAGTGGTAGGGTCTATAGTTAAGAGAAGAATAAATAAGGGTTCGGGATCGGGGTCCAAAAGTTTTATCGTTTAGTTAAATTAAAATGGCAAATCATCTACATCACTAGTGTCTGTAGAGGGCTGTGCCGGTTGTGCTGGTTGGTTAGGGTTGTAAGGTTGTGCTTGAGGACGTGCTGCTTGTGCAGGTTGTTGTGCTTGTTGTCCACCTCCTTGTGACTGTCCTTGGTTTTCTCCTTTAGGAGTAAGAAAAGTAAACTCTTGGCACTGGATTTCTGTAGAGTATCTGTCCATTCCTTTATCATCTGTCCACTTGCGCGTTTTAAGACGTCCTTCTACATATACTTTGTCACCTTTTTTGAGGTACTTCTCACAAATTTCGGCAGCCTTGTTGCGCACTACAATGTTGTGCCACTCTGTATTGCTCACTCGCTCGCCAGTGGTACGGTTTACATATTCTTCATTAGTCGCCAGCGGAAAACGTCCTATACAATTACCACCTTCAAAGTAGTTCATCTTTACATCATCTCCCGTGTGACCTATTAAGATCACTTTATTGATTGTTCCTGCCATAATTTCAAATGTAGTAAATATTGCAATGCAAGTGTGTTATGCTTTCGCGAAAATATGCTCTCATACACCATTATCTACAAATATTAAAGACGTTCTTTTTTTGAGATTAAAGGGTTTTTACAAGAAATAAATGAACAAAAAAATCCCTAGACGAACTACCATCTAGGGATAACTAAGCATACTAATTGTTTACTGCAAGCAAACAGATATTATAGTATTTCAAACTCTTTACTAAAGCTCTTTTTTTTATTTTCAATTTGGATAGTGTAGTATCCTTTGTAAGCCCCTTCAAAATTGAATGTTTTACTTACAGAAGCTTCTCCGTCAATCTCTTTTGAGTAAACGATACGATTAAGACCATCTCTCACTTCGAGCTTGATAGTTTGTAATTCTGGATTAGAAAAACTCACATATACCATGTCTGTTCCTTCTGTAAAAACATCTTTGTCTATTGCGTTAGACGCTTTTTTGATTTTATCACCTGGATTTGAAGTCTCAATTAAAAGCTCAGGTTGTACGTCATAATGTGTCATCTCACTAGTAGCTGCAAATGTTGTGATAGCAGTAAATAATAAAAATGCAATTGCTGAAAATTTTAGTGTCTGTTTCATAACTGTTGATTTAAGTAATTGATTAATTATTTATTATGGTACAAACATACGGTGGTTATTAAGGGATCGCCACTGCTAATTGTGCAGCAATATGTTCATTTTTAACCTACAGTATGGTTAATAGGGGTGTATGTGTTAATTTAGAACACATTTAAGGTAAATTAATGTAGTTTTCATTTTGTAGTCATTTATAAATTTGTAAAAAAAAGGCCATGCTTCTGCATAAACCCACTTTTGAATCTATTACTCCAGATTTTGGAAACTCATTTACGTATCAACGGTTTGATGAGCATCATATTAATGATAACAGTCTGTGGCATTATCACCCAGAGATTGAGCTAGTTTATGTAAACGGTGGTACAGGAAGACGACAGGTGGGAAGTAACTTGTCTTATTATACATGGGGTACACTCATTCTTGTGGGTAGTAATTTACCTCATTGTGGTTTTACAGATGAACTCACGGGTAATAAGAGTGAGACCGTTATACATATGAAAGCAGATTATCTGGGCGATACATTCTTTAACCTTCCAGAAACAGCGGCAATAAAAAGGTTATTACAAGTAGCACAACGTGGGATTGTATTTTCTGGAGAAACTAAAAAGAGAGTAGGGGCAATGATGGAGTCTATGGAGGGGCAATCAGATTTTAATCGTCTCATGACTCAAATAACTGTTTTAAATGAGCTGGCAACTACAAAAGAGTTTAGAATACTTAATGCAGATGGATTCTCATTGCTCTCTGATGTAAAAGATAATAACCGTATTAATGAGGTCTTTAATTATGTAAAAACACATTTTAAAGAGGAGATACCTCTAGAGGAAATGGCTAGCATAACAAACTTGACCATTCCATCATTTTGTCGCTATTTTAAAAAAATCACTCATAAAACATTTACGCAGTTTGTAAATGAGTACCGACTCGTCCATGCATCTAGACTGCTTGCAGAGCAACCCATGAGTATTACCCAAGTGTGCTATGAGAGCGGTTTTAATAACTTCTCCCACTTTAATAAAAAATTTAAAGCCTTTACAGGCCAGAATCCTTCAGATTATAGAAAGGAGCTTAAGACTGTTTTAGAGTAACGAACTATTGAGGTAAAAACTCTTCTAAAAATCTACCTATCAATATAGGTACAGGAAAATCTCTTATAGTTGCTAAGGGTGTTCCTTTTGCGCCAGTGGTTGTTACATCAACCACCCAGAAGGTAGTATGGAGGTGCTGGTGAGATAATTTATGAACGATTGGTTTCTCATTAAATCTTACCACCTCTGTAATGTTCATCTCTTGAGCATGCTTTGAGGATCTAACGCTTTCGCGAAAGCGGGATTCTTCACCATCAGTAAGCGCGGCATCAAGTTCAATTACTGGAAACTCGTAAAGTCCTTGCCAGATCCCCTTGCCGGTACGTTGATTTAAAAATGTTTTCCCTTCTTTATCTCTAAAGACAAGATAGTTGAGGTAGCGATTACGCACTTTAGTCTTTTTAAGCTTTACAGGAAGTTCAGAAACTTTGTTCTTTTGTAATGCTACGCACTTGTCATTATATATGCAATGTAGGCAGTATGGATTTTGAGGTTTGCATTGTATCGCGCCAAACTCCATAATTGCTTGATTAAAATCTGCTGGGCGTTTTACATCTATGAGCTCTTGGGCTAGTGCTTTAAACTCTTTAATCCCGGGCGTACTATTTATAGGAGTATCTATACCATATACCCTTGAGAGGACTCTATATACATTACCATCTACCACCGCGGTAGGCTCGTTAAAGCTTATGCTTGCAATGGCACTTGCCGTATAATCACCTACTCCTTTTAACTTTTTAATTTCTTCATAGGTGTTTGGAAAGACTCCGCCGTACTCATTTACAATAATTTGAGCAGATGCGTGGAGGTTTCTGCCACGGGAATAATAGCCTAATCCTTGCCAAAGTTTAAGTACTTCCTCTTCGGTCGCATTTGCAAGATCTTGTACTGTAGGAAACGATTTTGTAAAAGCCAAATAATAGGGTAATCCTTGCGCTACTCTCGTCTGTTGAAGAATAATTTCTGAGAGCCAAATCTTATAAGGGTCCTTAGTGTTGCGCCATGGCATATCGCGTTTGTGTTCTAAGTACCAAGAAATGAGTTTGTTAGAAAATGACAATGTAAAATAGGGTTTTACACAAAGCTAGATGTTATGTATCTATTTTTTAAAAGATTATGTTTGATTCTTTGTTATTATAATCCCTATATTTGCAGTCTTGAATTTTTAACCCCTAAATATTTGACATTATGACTAAAGCTGATATCGTAGCTAAAGTTTCTGAGAAACTAGGTATCGAAAAAAATGACGTGCAAGCAACTATTGAATCTTTCATGGAAGAAGTAAAAACTTCTTTAGAAGGTGGAGATAACGTGTACTTAAGAGGATTCGGTAGCTTTATTATCAAAACCAGAGCGGAAAAAACAGGTAGAAATATTTCAAAAAATACGACTATCAAAATACCAGCACATAATATTCCAGCGTTCAAGCCTGCTAAAGTTTTTGTAGAAGGTGTAAAAACGAACGTTAGTGTAGACTAATAAGTAATTAAAAACTATCATTTTTATGCCAAGCGGTAAAAAAAGAAAAAGACACAAGGTAGCGACTCACAAACGTAAGAAAAGACGTAGAGCAAATCGCCACAAGAAGAAAAAGTAGTCTTAAGACTACTTTTTCTTTTATTACACCCTCCGGGTGTAATACTGCGTTCATTGACATTGCAATAACAGCACTACCCGCACCTTGGGTAAGTCATTATTGCACCGGTATTTATTACACAACGTATGCGCATGGCATACACCACAATCTGTAATGAATTAGAATTATCAACCATCCCGATAGCTATTGGGATAAAATTACTACACAGTGAATAAAGAATTGATCATTAGATCTAGTTCCTCCGTAGTTGATTTTGCCTTATTAAAAGATGGAAAACTTATAGAACTTCATAAAGAAGAAGATAAAAATAAGTTTAACGTAGGTGATATTTATATCGCAAACGTAAGAAAGACCGTTTCTGGTCTCAACGCCGCATTTGTAAATGTGGGCTATGAGAAAGATGCATTTTTGCATTACCATGACCTTGGTCCTAAACTTCCTACGCTTCAGAAATACATAAAAAGTGTTACTACAGGTAAATTAAAAGACTATTCCTTACAAAATTTCACCTTTGAGAAAGACATAGACAAAAACGGTAAAATTGCCGAAGTTCTTAAGTCTAAACAAAGTGTACTTGTACAGATTGCAAAAGAACCTATCTCGACCAAGGGACCTCGTATAAGTAGCGAGTTATCCATAGCTGGACGTTATATTGTTCTCGTTCCTTTTTCTGACCGTATCTCTATCTCACAAAAGATTGAGAGTAAAGAAGAAAAAGCACGTCTTAAAAGACTTGTAACAAGTATCAGACCTAAAGGGTTTGGCGTTATCGTACGCACAGTAGCTCAAGGTGTAAAAGTTGCAGAACTAGACAAAGACCTGCAAAATCTAGTGGACAAATGGACCACTATGAGCAAAAAAATTCCAAACGCTCACCATCCTAGCAAAGTACTAGGAGAGATGAATCGTGCATCGTCTATCCTAAGGGATATTTTTAACGATAGCTTTACGAGCATCACAGTAGATGATGAGACGTTGTATTATCAAATTAAGGATTACTTAAGCGAGATTGCTCCACACAAGGAGAATATTGTAAAATTATATAATAACCAACTGCCTATTTTTGAGAAATTTGGAGTAGAGAGACAGATTAAAACGTCTTTTGGCCAAACAGTATCAATGAGCCGTGGTGCTTATCTTGTAATTGAACACACAGAAGCCTTGCACGTTGTAGACGTAAACAGTGGTAACAGATCAAATAAAGCCAAAAGTCAAGAAGACACAGCACTTGAGGTAAACATGATCGCCGCTTCAGAAATTGCACGTCAGCTTAGCCTCCGTGATATGGGAGGAATTATCGTAATCGATTTTATCGATATGGGTAAAGCTGAACATCGCCGACAGTTATTTAATCACCTCAAAGATGAGATGAAAGATGACCGCGCAAAACACAAAATTTTACCTCCTAGTAAATTTGGACTTATCCAGATCACTAGGCAGCGAGTACGTCCAGAAATGAACATTAAGACCCGTGAAGAAAATCCTAACGGTGGTACTAATGAGATAGAAGCTCCTATTGTAATTGTAGAGAAACTTCAAGGACAGCTCAACCGCATATTAAAATCTGGAACAAAGAAGGTGACGCTACATGCACACCCATTTGTAGCAGCCTATTTAACAAAAGGCTTCCCGTCCATACGATCTAAATGGTTTTTAGATCACAAGAAATGGGTAAAAGTAATGCCACGAGATGCATACACGTATCTTGAGTATAACTTTACAGACGCTTCTGGTAAGGATATTAAGATTGAAAATTAGCAAAAACCCCATTCTCTTTTGAGAATGGGGTTTTTTTATGCCCTATTGTAAAAAAGGTATCCTTGCAAACAAGTACTTTTGCCCAGTGCAACAACCCGTAAAAACATATACTGTAGAAGAAGCAAAGCGTAAGCTAGAAGCCTACTGCGCTTACCAAGACCGTTGTCATAAAGAAGTCGCTCAAAAGTTACGAGACATGCGTATGATACCAGACGCAATAGATGTAGTGATAGGTCATTTACTAGAGCACAACTTTTTAAACGAAGAGCGTTTTGCAAAAGCCTTTGCAAGGGGTAAATTTCGACACAAGAGTTGGGGGAGGGTAAGAATTACTCGAGAACTCAAACAACGCGGCATAGGAGCTTATAATCTCAAGACAGCCCTACTTGAGATAGAAGATGAGGAGTATGATACGGTTTTTAATACGCTTTCGCGAAAGCGTTATGAACAACTCTCCTCAGAAACCGATAAATACCGCAAGCGTAAAAAACTAGCAGACTATCTCACCTACAGAGGTTGGGAAGGTGATCTTGTGTATGAAAAGGTGAAGGAGCTGGTGCCTTAAAAACGAAAACTCATTTTACGTAGTTTGTAACAAAACAAAAAACCCACATGTTTTACATGTGGGTTAAATTTCAAATAAATGTCTTTAGTTAAGTCTTGTTTATCAGCAGTAAACAGGCGATAAGTAAATGTTAAGCCACACGCGCTTTCTTTTCAAGCGCCATAAAGTGTGTGAGTTCTTGATCCTTATTAAAAAGAGGTATGATTTTTATATCACAGAGATATGGCGTGCCGTCTTTTTTATAGTTAAGTAATTGCTTGACTACAGGTTTTTCAAGACGTAGTGTGTTACTTATAACTTTCTTGGTTTCTTTTGAGGTTTCTGGTCCTTGTAAAAAACGAGGGTGTTTACCCACAGCATGATTTCTTGGGTAGCCAGTCATTTCTGTAAAACCACTATTCACCCATTGGATAACTTGGTCACGATCTGTTACTACAATCGTGGTAAAATCTTCTGTTGCTAGTAGTGAAGTGTCAAAATCCCAATTGTACTTTGAGATGAAATCTGCCACCTGAGAATAGTCAAGTTCTCTAGCAACTTTAGTAGCTCTAGCGACTAAGTATTCTGAAAAAATATCCCACGATTGTAGGGGAGCGGTGACTTTTACTCTTTGCATCTTATAAAATTTTGATAAATATAGGAAAGTGATGTTCAGTACAATTATTTAATATATTAATTAACACAAACGTTTAAGGGACATTAATTTAGTGTTTAATTTTAGATTAGACTAAATATATTTTTTTACTACTCTACTTCTGTTTATTACCTTTGATTAATATATGTACACACTCGCAGAAGAAAATTATCTTAAAACAATCTTCCACCTTGAACAAGAATTCAACAAGGAGGTAAGCACAAACGCACTTGCAGAAACGATGCAAACTAAGGCGTCTAGTGCAACAGATATGGTGCAAAAACTAGCAGACAAAGGCTTGGTTTCTTACCGAAAATATAGAGGTGCTCGCTTATCAAAAGAGGGTGAGAAAGCAGCAATTTATATTGTGCGTAAGCATAGACTTTGGGAAGTTTTTCTGGTGGAAAAACTCAATTTCCAGTGGGACGAGGTACACCATATTGCAGAGCAATTAGAACATGTAAACTCTACGGAGCTTATTAATCGCTTAGACAAATTTCTTGACTATCCAGACTACGATCCTCATGGAGATCCTATTCCTGATAAAAATGGAAATATTAAAAGTGCTATAAAAAAGTTACTATCAGAATTAAACAAGGGGAATACGGGCCAACTTGTAGGAGTGCGAGAAACATCGGCAGAGTTTCTTCAATTTTTAGATAAAAGGAACATTGCAATAGGGGCAACCATAAAAGTATTAGGGCGAGAGTTTTTTGACGGCTCGATGGTTATACAAGTTAAAAAAGAACAGTTTTTTATCTCCAAAAAGATAGCAGATAATCTGTATATCCAGATTTAATAATTACCAAAATCAACAACGTTGAAACAATTAGTTACCCTTACTTCATTATTAATGTTGGCCAATACCGCAATTATTTTTGCCCAAGAAACCACAACTCCAGGCTTAATTACAGATCGCCCAGATGCAACAGAGTCTCCTACGGTCGTGCCTAAAGGCAGCCTGCAGGTAGAGACGGGAGCTTACACAACAACGTATGAAGAGAATAATATTGAGGAACGCGTGTGGGGTTACAATACTACGCTGCTGCGTTATGGGATACTAGATAATCTTGAACTTAGAGTGGGATGGGCGTACCAAGAAGTGGAGACAAAAATCAATGATCAAGAAACAAGTAGCCTCAACGGGATGTCTCCGTTACTTTTTGGGGCAAAAGTGGCGATCGCACAAGAAAATGGATGGAAACCAGAAATAGGGTTAATAGGCCATTTATTTCTTCCATTTACTGCAAGTACAGACTTTAAACCAGAATTTACTAGTGCAGATTTTCGCTTTGCGTTTAATCATACACTTGGTGAACGATCAGGTATTGCATACAATATTGGAGGTCAGTATGGAGCTGACTCCCCAGAGCTAGCATACATTTATACGTTTGCATATGGCTATGCGATAACAGATAAGTTAGGCGCTTATGCTGAAGTCTATGGGGATTTCCCAGAAGATAATCGCGCAAACCATTTTTGGGATGCTGGTCTTACATATGCCATTGCCCCATTAGTACAACTCGATGCAACAATCGGTCAGAGTATTACAGATGGACAAGATTTATTGGTCAGTGCGGGAGTTAGTTTTAGAATAGATAAAAAATAAGAAATAATGAAACAGAGTCTATATATAGTAATTGTCATTTTCGCTTTAAGCGTGATTAGTTGCAAGGGTGAGAAGGAAAGTAATGGCAAATTAAATGTAGTTGCTACCACCTCAATGATTACAGATCTTGTAAAAAATATAGGAGGTGATCTCATTAATCTTGAAGGGTTGATGGGCGCCGGTGTAGATCCTCACTTATACAAAGCAAGTGCTGGTGATGTTACAAAACTCGCTGGAGCAGATGTGATTTTCTATAATGGGCTACACCTAGAGGGTAAGCTTGTAGAAGTTTTTGAAAAGATGAATGCCACTCAAGTGACGCAAGTTCCTCTTGGAGAGTCACTGGATAAAAATACACTCATAGGTTCAGATTATTTTGCGTCTAACTATGATCCGCATGTGTGGTTTAATATTCAGTATTTTAAGCAATTTGCAACAGAGGTGGTAAGTACGCTTTCGCGAAAAGATCCTCAGAACGCAAAAAGCTACGAAGCAAATGCCCAAAATTATCTTGCACAATTAGATGAGCTCGAAGCTGAAATCAAAGCTACAATAGCTACACTCCCAGCCGAAAAAAGGATTCTTGTTACGGCCCATGATGCTTTTAACTATTTTGGAAAGAGTTATGGTTTTGAAGTAGTAGGATTGCAAGGACTATCTACCGCTACCGAAGCAGGAGTTAAGGATGTACAGCGTCTTTCTCAATTTATAATTGACAATACAGTGAAAGCTATTTTTGTAGAGAGCTCTGTACCTAGAAGAACCATAGAGGCATTGCAAGCAGCGGTACAATCTAGAGGGCAAGAAGTAGTGATAGGTGGTTCATTATATAGTGATGCGTTAGGTAATGCAGGAAGCGTAGAGGGAACATACATAGGCATGTTCAAATATAACGTGACTACTATTGTAGAAGCTTTAAAATAACAATATGTCACATTCAAAAATAGCCATTCGTGTTGATGACCTTACGGTTGCATATAACTACAAGCCGGTACTTTGGGATATAGATCTGGAAGTGCCAGAAGGAGTGCTCATGGCTATTGTGGGGCCTAATGGTGCAGGTAAGTCTACGCTTATAAAATCTATACTCGGTATTATAGACCCTATTGCTGGGAGCGTTTCTATCTATGGAAAACCTTATGATAAGCAGCGAAAACTTGTAGCATACGTTCCTCAAAAGGGAAGTGTAGATTGGGATTTTCCCACCACGGCGCTTGACGTGGTTACTATGGGAACCTATGGAAAACTAGGCTGGATAAAACGTCCTGGAGGTAAGGAAAAAAGAGCAGCACTAGAAGCACTGGAAAAAGTTGGGATGCTTCCGTTTAAGGGGAGACAAATAAGCCAACTATCAGGAGGGCAGCAGCAGCGTGTTTTCCTTGCGAGAGCACTAGTGCAAGATGCAGCTATCTATTTTATGGATGAGCCTTTTCAAGGAGTAGATGCAACCACGGAGATTGCTATTATTAATATTCTTAAAGAATTACGTAAAGCAGGAAAAACGGTAGTGGTAGTGCATCACGATTTACAAACGGTACCAGAATATTTTGACTGGGTGACTTTTTTAAATGTAAAGAAAATCGCAACCGGACCCGTAAAAGACATCTTTAATGATGACAATCTTACCAAGACTTATGGTATTAATTACAAGGTGGCGGTAAATCAATAGCTTGTAGACGGTAGGACGTTCCTGCGGAACTGTTAGGACGCGATGCTTGTAGTATAAGTTGTTTGCGTTGCTTTTGTAAAAAAAATTAAGGTTGGAACATGGAATTGATTTCAATATAAAAATTATTAAGATGGAAAAAGTAGTATTCAATTTTGAAAAGTTAACTGTTTATCAGAAAGCACTAGACTTTATTGATGCAGCTGATGCATTGATTGATACATTTCCACAAAAAGAGAGATATCGACTATCGAGTCAATATGGTAGGGCGGCTCTTTCTATAGCATTAAATATTAGTGAGGGTCACGGTGATACAAATAAACAATTCAATAGGTATTTAAATATGGCCTGGGATTCTCTTAAGGAATGTGTTACGTGCTCTACCGTTGCAACTAGAAAAAAGTATATTTCTCAAGAACAGAATGATAATACTAGAAAACAATTACAAGAAATTGCAAAAATGATAATGGGCTTAAAGAAAAGTTTAAAATTAGATTAGATTTTTTTCACTACAAGCGAAGCGTCCTACAGACACCAGCGGTGCATCCTAAGTCCTACAAACTAATAACCCATGGAACTTTCAGAATATTTCTCCCAACTCTTCTCTGACTATACCCTCAGAACCATCACGCTGGGTACTGCTATACTTGGTGCTATTTGTGGTATGCTTGGTAGTTTTGCAGTACTTAGAAAGCAAAGTTTACTTGGTGACGCGATTTCTCATGCTGCGCTGCCTGGTATTGCTATAGCTTTTTTAATCACAGGTACAAAGGATACTAATGTATTGTTGCTAGGAGCTTTAGTAAGCGGACTTATAGGGACTTTCTGGATACGTGGGATGGTGACCAAAACACATCTTAAAAGTGATACAGCCCTAGGGCTTGTTTTGTCGTTATTTTTTGGTTTTGGAATGTTGTTGCTTACGTTTATACAGAAACAACCAAATGCAAACCAAGCGGGGCTTGATAAATATCTTTTTGGTCAAGCCGCGACGCTAGTCGAGAAGGATGTAACATTGATGGCAGTAGTTACAGGAATCTGTTTAATTATAATGTTACTATTCTGGAAAGAGTTTAAAATCTTACTTTTTGATGCAGATTACACCAAAACCTTAGGGTTTAACACTCGTTTTATTGATATACTTATTACCTTTTTTATCGTGCTTGCTATTGTACTAGGACTACAAACTGTAGGAGTTGTATTAATGAGTGCGATGCTACTCGCGCCTGCAGCAGCGGCAAGGCAGTGGACAAATAAGTTAAGTGTGATGATTGTACTCGCGGCTATATTTGGTGCGTTCTCAGGAGTCTTTGGAACGGCAATTAGTGCTAGCCAAAACAACTTGTCTACAGGGCCAGTGATTGTGCTAGTAGCTAGTGTATTTGTGCTTTTTTCATTCATCTTTTCTCCTGGACGAGGTATTCTTTTTAAACAACTACGTAAATATCAAAACAGAAGAGATTTAGAATTACAAAAGACATTGCAGTTTATGTTTGATATTGCAAAAACACATGAAGACATCTCTCACCCTCACGCAATATTAATCCTAAACAATTTTCAAGGATATGCAAAATCTACATTGAAGGAGCTAGAAGAAAAGGAATGGGTAAAAGTTAAAGGGCAAAACTGGTCACTTACTGAAAAGGGATACGATGCAGCCGCAAACTTATATAACAATAACTAATGGATGCACAACTAGAAATACAATTAATTGCCGCTGTAGTAGCCATTGCTTGTGCTATTCCAGGAGTCTTTTTGGTGCTACGTAAAATGGCACTTATAAGTGACGCCATTAGTCACTCGATATTACCAGGGATTGTAATTGGCTTTTTTATTACTGAAGATCTCAACTCGCCACTATTAATTTTACTGGCGGCCGTGACGGGTGTTATTACTGTCGTGATGGTAGAGTCTATCCAGAAAACTGGATTAGTAAAAGAGGACACCGCTATAGGACTCGTTTTTCCAGCGCTCTTTAGTATAGGCGTTATTCTTATTGCTAAAAATGCAAACGATGTACACCTTGATGTGGATGCGGTATTGCTAGGCGAACTAGCATTTGCGCCTTTTGATAGGCTTATTATAGGTGGAACAGATGTAGGGCCTAAGTCACTGTGGGTGATGGGAGCAATTTTAAGCATCACTGTGGGAATGCTCTTTGCATTCTTTAAAGAACTTAAGGTGAGTACCTTTGATGCAGGTTTGTCTGCAGCGCTTGGTTTTTCTCCGGTGGTTTTACATTATGGATTAATGACTATTTCTTCAGTAACGGTTGTTGGTGCTTTTGAGGCGGTAGGAGCAGTACTTGTTGTGGCACTGATGATTGCGCCCGCAGCAACGGCCTATTTGCTTACATCAGACTTAAAAAAGATGTTAGTGCTTTCGGTGATATTTGGAGTCTTTTCGGCAATTGGTGGTTATTGGATGGCTCATTTTCTAGATGCATCTATTGCAGGATCTATGACTACAGTGCTAGGACTAGTATTTCTTGCAGTTTATCTTTTTGCGCCCAGTAAAGGGCTTATTGCAGTGATGTATAGACAGCGACAGCAGCGCACAGAAGTGTCGTTACTTACTTTTTTATTACACCTCAATAACCATGAAGAGGAAAGTGAGAGACACGTGAAGCATCTCAATGAGCATATAAATTGGCAAAAAGTGAGATCTGAAACGGTACTTGAACTCGCCGAAAAAAATAACCTTATTAAAATTGATAAGGAGATTGTTGCACTCACACCAAAAGGTAAAGAGTTTACAGATCTGGCGTTAGAATATATTATCACAAATAAGGATGAGCATATCGAGCATATGAAAGATGATTTTTTCTTATTTAGAGGGTAATTTGTAACATGGCATTGCTTTTGGAGTATTTAGAAATATAAAGCACAGGTGTCTATCTGTTTAGGCAGTGTAAAATCTAACATTATGAAAACTTATTACATCGTTGCGATTATATTTCTTTTTTCCGCTTTCGCGAAAGCGCAAGACTCCACAACAGTAGAGGTTCCTAAGATTTATATTAAAGCCTATAATGGAAAACTAGCGCAGATAGAAGCAACAACGATAAGATTAGTTGAAGTTCTTGAAGATAGTAGATGTCCAAAAGGAGTAGATTGTATCTGGGCAGGAAATGCAAAAGTGCTTGTAGAAATAACTAGCGAAAGTGGTAAAAAAACCACTAAAGAAATTATACTCAATGGTGGGCGATTAGCGCCTATATACTCAGAAGAAGGTCTTGTAATATCAATTAATGGGCTAGCTCCGTACCCTACATCTTTATCAAAAATTAAAGCAAGTGATTATTATTTACGAGTAGAAGTGAGTAATTAACACCCACAACTCCCAGTGCCACAGCCGCTGTCGTCTTTCTTTTTTAGAAAAGCTGGTGTCCATACAAACTTTGTAACTAGGTACCCTAAGGCTACTAGAAAAATAAGAATCACGATAATGTTTTGTATAAGTTCCATGCGTTCTTAGTAGTTAATTAAGTGTATAGCTTACAAATTATTTTAAAATCTGGTAAGCCGCAAGTGCTGCTACATATGCAATTGCAGTCATCGCTACAAGCTGTATTGCAGGCCATTTCCAAGTGTTTGTTTCTCTTTTTACAATAGCCAGCGTACTCATGCATTGCATGGCAAATGCATAAAAGAGTAATAATGAAATTCCGCTTGCAAAATTAAACCTTGGAGTGCCCAAAACAGGATTTACCTCTCCAGCCATACGGTTCTTGATAGTCTCTTCTTCGGCGTCACCTACACTATATATGGTGGCTAGTGTTCCCACAAAAACCTCTCTTGCGGCAAACGAAGTAATAAGGGCAATTCCTATTTTCCAGTCATAACCTAGTGGTTCTACAATAGGCTCTATCGCTTTACCCATATAGCCTATGTAACTGTGTTCTAGCTTCTGGCTCGCAACTAGTTTGTCTATTTCTGCTTGGTAAGCTTCCACATCTGGAAATGCGTTTATGCCTCCAGCTGCTTCTAGTTGGGTAGTTACAATATCTTCTGCTTGATTGAACTTTTCATTAGGTCCAAAGGAAGCTAGTACCCATAATACAATGCTAATAGCAAGGATAATCTTACCTGCATCTACTACAAAGGATTTTGTTTTTTCAAGAACATTGATTCCTACGTTTTTAAGAAGCGGCATTTTATAGTTAGGCATTTCTACTACAAAAAATGACTTGCTTTTTATCTTAAGAATTTTATTGAGAATCCACGCAGAACCTATCGCAGCACCAAAGCCTATGAGATACATAAGCATCAACGTAAGTGCCTGTAGATTAAAAAATAGAAACTTCTCATCAGGAATCACGAGTGAAATGATAATCAAATACACAGGTAATCTCGCCGAACAGGTAGTAAATGGAGTAACTAGTATGGTGATTAATCGCTCTTTCCAGTTCTCAATGTTACGTGTTGCCATAACCGCAGGGATGGCACAAGCAGTTCCAGAGATGAGTGGAACTACAGATTTACCACTAAGTCCAAAACGGCGCATCACTCTATCCATCAAGAAAACCACGCGACTCATATAGCCACTTTCTTCTAGTACAGAGATAAAGAGGAATAAAAAGGCAATCTGAGGAATAAAAATAACAATACCTCCTAGTCCAGCAATAATACCCTCTGCTAGAAGGTCTGTGAGTTTGCCTTCTGGAAGGTTATTTTGCACCCACTCACTCATACTAGCAAATGCGGAGTCTATCGCATCCATAGGATACTGTGACCAGTCATATATTACTTGAAATATGAGTAGTAATATCGCAAAGAAAATCACGTAACCCCACACCTTATGTGTAAGTATACGGTCTAAGCGAGCTCTTAAATCTTTTGCATTT
The DNA here is from genome assembly GCF_045063955.1 of Dokdonia sp. Asnod1-B02. Lineage (NCBI taxonomy): Bacteria > Pseudomonadati > Bacteroidota > Flavobacteriia > Flavobacteriales > Flavobacteriaceae > Dokdonia > Dokdonia sp. Asnod1-B02. The sequence goes on from NZ_JBEFNW010000002.1 coordinate 632,160, forward strand.
GCTACATCTATTGTTTGAGTTTCTCTCAAAACTTCATTGATATATTTGTAGCGAACAATCGTTTCTTTTTGCTGTAGTCTTTTAAGATTACTCTCTGACTCAGTTTTGAAAGAGGAGATGGTTTTCATCTCGTTGCGCTCTAGCTTTCCAAAGTTTACGTCTTGGGTGATTACAAGCCATAACTTGTATAAATCTTGTTTTGGAAATGCTTTACGTAATCTGTCAAAATATTCTGGAGCAATTACAGAAGCATTAATACAAGGTTCTGTATTGATAGATCTGTACTCGGTAATAAGTTCTTTGAGCGTATCAATCCCCGTGTTTTTACGGCTGCTTATAAGTGCAATTCTTGTTTTAAGGCGTTCTTCCATCTTGGGAATGTCAAGAGAGATTGCCTTGCGCTCCATACGATCTGCCATGTTAATAGCAAGAATAGTAGGGATGCCAAGATCTTTAATTTGTGTAAAGAGTAGTAAGTTGCGTTTAAGATTTTCTACATCAGAAATTACAACGGCAACATCTGGATAATCCTTATCATTCTTATTAAGAAGTAACTCTATAACCACATTTTCATCAAGAGATGATGCGTTAAGGCTGTAAGTACCGGGTAAGTCTAAGATGTGTGCTTTTACACCACGATCTAGTTTACAGATACCTTCTTTCTTTTCTACAGTAATCCCCGGGTAGTTACCTACTTGTTGGTTAAGACCCGTAAGATGGTTAAAGACAGAAGTCTTACCTGTGTTTGGGTTTCCTATAAGGGCAACGTTAATCTGTTTGGCCATAATTTAGGATGGCGTTTCTATGATTATATGAAGAGCCGTTTCTCGGCGTATCGCAAGGTGACTTCCATTCACATCTATATATAGAGGATCAGAAAATGGTGCGAGTTGTATCAATCGTACTTCATTGCCTGGTAGGCAACCCATCTCGAGTAGCTTAAGAGGAACTTCGTCTGTCATCACATCTATGATGATAGCGCGTTCTCCTTTTTGTAAATGGGCGACTGTTTTCTTCAATGTTTATTTAGATTGAATTTAGATAACAAAAGTAATGCATTTTACGCTTTCGCGAAAGCGTACGTAATTCATTCTAAAAAATCTTTTGGTACCAAGCTTTCCTTGGCTCATAAGATGCCTTTAAAATCTCAATATCCTCAAGTAATTGATCTATTGCTTCTGGATCTGTACCGTCATAATAACCACGTATTTGACGTTTTTTGTCTATAAGCATAAAGTTCTCAGTGTGAACCATATCAAGATCATCTTCTGTTCCTGGTATATCTTTTACGGCCAAATAACTTTTTCGCGCAAGCGTGAAAATTTCTTCTTGAGAACCAGTAACAAGGCTCCATCGTGAGTCATCTACTCCCTTTTTTATGGCATACGCCTTCAAAACTTCTGGAGTATCATAGGTAGGGATTACTGAGTGAGAAAGTAGTTTAACTAGTGTATCTCCCTCTAGCTCCTTTTGTATTTGTACCATATGCTCTGTCATGATAGGGCAAATGGTCTGGCAGGTGGTAAAGAAAAAATCTGCTACGTAGATGTGATTCTCATAATCCTTTTGCGTGATGGTCTTTCCATTCTGATTAGTGAGTGAAAAATCTGCAATAGTATGATACTTCTTAACATACTGCATAGTGCTGTCTACGAGTTCTTTGTCAACCATATCTGGTTGGTAGACCGGTAAAGTAGGAGCTACTTTGAGTTGGCTATATATTAAGGTCATAATAATGACAGAAAGAATACCAAGGGTAATAAACAGTGTTTTATAGCGAGCTAGATGATGTGCCATAGTGCATTTTTTTACAAAGTTACAATCCAAGTGGCAGTTATATAAAGTATGGCTTGAAAAATGCTATCCTACGCGCATATAACTTTAGTATGCGCATCTAAAAGCCTATTTTTGTGCGTTCAAAATTTGACTTATATCCTTCTATGGAGACTTTTATACAGATTGCCCAGTTTACGCTTGCTATTTCTATCCTTGTAATTTTACATGAATTTGGTCACTTTGCACCAGCTCGTTACTTCGGGATTAAAGTGGAGAAATTTTTTCTCTTCTTTGATGTAAAGTTTGCATTGTTCAAGAAAAAAATAGGAGATACTGTTTATGGAATCGGCTGGCTTCCACTTGGAGGTTATGTGAAGATTGCTGGAATGATTGATGAGAGTATGGACAAGGAGCAAATGGCAAAAGATCCAGAACCTTGGGAGTTTAGATCAAAACCAGCATGGCAACGTCTTATTGTGATGATAGGTGGTGTGACGGTAAATGTCCTTCTTGCATGGTTTATTTATAGTGCAATGCTTGTGTATTATGGTGATGAGTATGTGCCTGCAGACCGTCTTAAGTATGGTATTGCTGTAGGTGAAGTAGGAGAGGAGATAGGATTGCGCAACGGTGACCAGGTTATAAAAATAGACGATAAAACGGTAACTCGTTTTGACGATGTACAGATTGATATTCTTTTAGGCGATAATGTTACTGTAGTGCGTGATGGTAATGAACTTACATTCCCTATCCCAGACGAAGCAAAAAAATCTGTACTTGATGCAGAGGAGCGTTTTATAAGACCACGTTTTAGTAATACAATAGGTCTTGTGGCGAAAGACTCAATAGCTTATAATAATGACGTTCTTGTAGGTGATAAAATTGTAGCTATTAATGGAAATGCTATTAATGAGTGGACGGAGTTTCAATCTATTTTTGATCAAGCAAAAGGTGGAGATGTTGCTATGACACTTGATAGAGACGGGCAACGTATAGAGAAAACCTTTGCAGTGGGCGAGGGGCGTTCCTTTGGAGTAGGTGCAAACGTAGAGGAGTTGCTAGTAAAAGATGAGTATAGTATAGGAGCAGCAATTCCTGCTGGTCTTACTAAAACTTGGGACGTACTTTCTAAACAAGTGCGCCAGTTTAAATTAATCTTTAATAGAAAAGTACAAGGTTACAAGAAAGTAAAAGGTCCTATAGGTATTGTAGAGATGATGGCGCCAGAGTGGGACTGGTATAAGTTCTGGGGATTCACAGCGATGTTTTCTGTTTGGCTTGGTTTTGTAAATATTCTTCCTATTCCAGCACTTGATGGAGGTCATGTTATGTTTTTATTATATGAAATGATTTCTGGAAAGGCTCCTTCAGAAAAAACATTGGAAAGAGGTCAAATTATTGGTTTTGTCATTGTGATGGGATTAATGGTTGTGATTTTTGGAAATGACATTTGGAACCTGATTAAAGGATAATTTTATTACGCTTTCGCGAAAATTTGATTCATAATTTTATTCTATTACCTTGCTATTTTTGAATAGTAAAAAATTATGCAGACGTAATTTTGATTGCCCTCAGGACTTGTTTTAGGGTGTTTTTCGGAAATCATGAATACACACTTGTCTTTTTGAATATCTATCCAGAAAAGCCCTTAAAATCGTTATTCTTCTTTTTTTTTAAAAATTTACAATTTTAAGCTAAACTCTTTTTTTGCTTAAACATAATGAAAACGCTTTTTCAATAAAGCGTAATTGTATGTTCATTATTGGATGAAAATCTGTTAATTATCTTCAATATTCACGCTCTTTACCTCGCTGACTGCTAGAATATTAACATATTTTAAGAGGCCATTTTTATATCGTTTTGGGGTGGTTTTTTAGAGCGTGAAGCCGCTTATCCCTTATCTGCACTGATGTTCAGAGAATTAGATAAATTAACTAATCTTATTTTTCCAAAACCTTAGCGCAATTTATTGCGTACATAGGTGGAAATGTGTTGTTGAAAATTTTAATTGTTTATAACGTGTGTATAACATCGAATTATTTGCTTCGTTAATCGAATTTTTGGTGAAGATACGTAGTTCTGAAATCCGTTTTTTAAGTCCATTGTATTTTTGTAATGGTTTTTATAGTTACACCCCATTAATTGCAACTAAAACAGAAAGCTTATGCTTTCAGCTATCTATAGTTTATGATAAAATTTACTCTTAAGCATTTAAATAATGTAATCGTAGTCCTTCTAGTAGCCTTCGGAGGATTATTTCTTAGTGGAGACATCCACGCTCAGTCTGTTGCGAGATCGTGCGATGATGATCCTATTGTTTTAACATCTGCAGATTTCATTGGAGCAAACGCTACTGTAGAATCAGAGGCTGGTTCAGCAACGGTGGTTGAAGTAGGTGATATCTTTCGATTTAATGATGTATCTGCTGGTATTGACTGTTTAGTCTCTGTAGATGCCTTTATTAATGGAGCTTCTATTAATAGTATAGATAACCTAGATGCTACAACGGGTGCTATTGGTGGTTTTGATAGAGCCTTTCAGCCGGTTATTGAGGGAGATCCTGGGGTTAATGGGCAAGAGGTTGTTTTTACATTCAATTTTGTAGTAGCAAATACTAATATTAGTCAGGCAGTATCGGTGTATCTTACGGCATTAGACCTAGATAGTAATGTTGCTGGGGATGTTGAGAGAGTTAAGTTGGAGATTCCTGATGCTTACTATACAAATGGTGCAAATTCTCAAATTAATATTACACAAACACCTACACAAATTATAGGTGAGTCTAATGGGTCTGGAATTGTTAATGGTATTAATGTAGATGATTCTTATTCATTTACAGGATATTATAACTCGTTCTCTTCTATTGAATATACGATAAGTAAAGATGGTTATAATGGAGGTTTAGGTTTTGAAGATAGACAGTTTTCTTTATTATTTGAAGATGTGCCGTACAGTCCTGAAGAGTCTGTACTTCTTACTAATCCTATTATTTGCGGTCAAGTTTTTGTAGACGGTGCTCCCAGAGCAGGCGTTGCTGTTAATCTTACGGGAGATTCAACTCAGACGACTACGACAGATGCAAATGGTCAATATAGTTTTACAGTTTCTGGTAATGGTAATTTTACCATAACAGAGACAGATTTGTCTGGTACTGTGTCACTAAGTGATGTGGATGCGGGTAATGATAATATCATCAATGTTGCGATTACTAACTTCGAATCTTCTCAAGAAAATGATTTCTTTGATTCTATATTGGTAAGTGTTGGTGATGTAACGGTAGTTGAAGGTGATGATGGTTCGACGGTTGTTGCAAATTTCCCTGTGACTTTAGGTGCGCCAGCAGATGTAAATACAACTGTGACTTTTACGGTTTCTAATGGTACAGGTACACTCGGTGATGCAGATTATGTGGCTCCTACAGTCTTAACAGTGGTTATACCAGCTGGACAGACAAGTGGAGTATTTCCTGTTACTATAAATGGAGATGATAAGATTGAAAATAATGAGCAATTTTCGGTTAGTATAGCTAGTGTGTCTAGCGGAACAATCAATCCAGCAGCAAATACTGGAGTGGGGACTATTACTAATGATGATACTCCTGGAGTTGTATCAGTATCAACGGAAGAAGAATTAGAAGGTACTTCATTAGTACATGATGTTGTTGTTACTGAGAGTATTGTTGCTGAAGTATATCCATTTGTTATCTCAAATAACAGTACTGAGGATGAGGATTACACGCTACCAACAAGTGCAGAATTCACTAACGGTGTTGTGTTAAATAATGATGGTACGATTACAGTTCCTGCTGGAGTTACTGATTTTACAGTTACAGTACCAACAACTGACGATGCAATTGATGAAGAAGCTGAAGTTTATGATCTTACTGTTGGCGGAGTAGCTGCTACAGGAACGATTACAGATAATGATGATACAGTTGTAAGTATTGATGATGTGGTTGTTGTTGAAGGTGATGCTGGAGCTGTGAATGCAGATTTCACAGTATCCCTAACAAACCCTGCAGATACTGCAACTACGGTGACTTTTACGGTGACAGATGATAGTGCTGAGAATGCTGGTAACAGTGTTGAGGGAGGTAATGATTATGAGGTGCCTACTACTTTAACAGTAACTATACCTGCTGGTGAAACAGAAGGAACGGTAACGGTTGTTGTAAATGGAGATGAGACTGTTGAGGCAGATGAAGATTTCTTAGTAACCTTAACAGCTACGGACAATGGAACAATCACCACTACTGTTGGTGATAATATAGGAACTGGAACAATAACAAATGATGATGCTACAGTTGTAAGTGTTGGCCCAGTAACGGTAATAGAGGGTAATGACGGAACTACGGTTTTGGCTGAATTCCCTGTAAGCTTAACTTCGCCTGCAGATACCGATACGGTAGTAACATTTACAGTTACAGATGGATCAGGAACACTTGGTGGTGCAGATTATGTAGCACCAACGGAATTAACGGTAACAATCCCTGCTGGACAAACTACTGCGGTATTCCCAGTTACAGTAAATGGAGATGATGTTGTAGAGTCTGATGAAGAATTTACAGTAACGATTGTAAGTACAACAAATGGAAGTATCGATCCTTTAGCGTCAACTGCAAAAGGAACGATTACAAATGATGATACTGCTGGTGTAGTATCGGTATCAACGGAAGAAGAATTAGAAGGTACTTCATTAGTACATGATGTAGTAGTTGTAGAGAGCGCAGATGCTGAAGTATATCCATTTGTTATCTCAAATGATAGTACTGAGGATGAGGATTACACGCTACCAACGGATGCGGAATTCACTAACGGTGTTGTGTTAAATAATGATGGTACGATTACAGTTCCTGCTGGAGTTACTGATTTTGCAGTAACAGTACCAACAACTGACGATGCAATTGATGAAGAAGCTGAAGTTTATGATCTTACTGTTGGCACAGTAGCTGCTACAGGAACGATTACAGATAATGATGATGCTGGTGTAGTGTCGGTATCAACGGAAGAAGAATTAGAAGGTACTTCATTAGTACACGATGTAGTAGTTGTAGAGAGCGCAGATGCTGAAGTATATCCATTTGTTATCTCAAATGACAGTACTGAGGATGAGGATTACACGCTACCAACGGATGCGGAATTCACTAACGGTGTTGTGTTAAATAATGATGGTACGATTACAGTTCCTGCTGGAGTTACTGATTTTGCAGTAACAGTACCAACAACTGACGATGCAATTGATGAAGAAGCTGAAGTTTATGATCTTACTGTTGGCACAGTAGCTGCTACAGGAACGATTACAGATAATGATGATGCTGGTGTAGTGTCGGTATCAACGGAAGAAGAATTAGAAGGTACTTCATTAGTACACGATGTAGTAGTTGTAGAGAGCGCAGATGCTGAAGTATATCCATTTGTTATCTCAAATGACAGTACTGAGGATGAGGATTACACGCTACCAACGGATGCAGAATTCACTAATGGTGTTGTATTAAATAATGATGGTACGATTACAGTTCCTGCTGGAGTTACTGATTTTACAGTAACAGTACCAACAACTGACGATGCAATTGATGAAGAAGCTGAAGTTTATGATCTTACTGTTGGTGGAGTAGCTGCTACAGGACGGTAGACGGAACAGTAACAAGTGGTAACACTGATAATACAGATCCAAGTGGAACAGTAACACTTACAGATAACGATGGTGCACCAACAGTGACTATCGAAGATGTAGTGGTAGATGAAGATGCTGGTACAGTAACAGTTCCTGTAACCTTAAGTAACCCAAGTGATGAGGATACAGTTATCGAGATTGTAACTACGACTGGTACTGCTGGGGAGGATGATTACACAGAAACTATTGTTACAGTAACGATTCCTGCTGGAGAGACTACTGGTGAAGTTGTGATTCCTATTACGGATGATACATTAGATGAAGACGATGAGATCTTCACAGTAGACGGAACAGTAACAAGTGGTAACACTGATAATACAGATCCAAGTGGAACAGTAACCATTACAGATAACGATGCTCCGGTTACAACACCTAATTTAGATCTTGTTAAGGTGGGCGTTTTAAATGACTCAAATGGTAATAACGTAGTTGATGCTGGTGATACTATCACTTATACTTTAACAGTTACAAATAATGGAAACGAAGACCTTACTAATGTTATCGTTGTAGATCCATTAATCATTATCAATGAAGGTCCAGTTGCGGTATTAGCAATAAGTGAGAGTGCTACGTTTACTGGAACATATACAATCACTCAAGGTGATATTGAAGCTGGAGGAGTTGTAAACGTTGCAACTGCAGAAGGAACTGATCAGGCGGGTAATACAATTACAGATCAATCTGATGATCCAACTGATACAACAAACGTAGATGTTGATGGTGATGGAGATTTTGAAGATCCTACAGTGACTATCTTAGATCAGTCTCCAGATATCATGATTACTAAGAATGGAGTTTTCCAAGATTTTAATCAAGATGGGTTTGCAAATGCAGGTGATCAGATACTTTATACCTTTGATGTTATTAATACTGGTAACGTGATATTGAATGATGTTATAGTAACAGATGAGATGGTAGAAGTGATAGGTGACGCAGTAAGTTTACTTCCAGGTGAATCAGTTACCTTTACAGCAGTATATATTATTACTCAACAGGATGTTAATAACGGTGAGGTTGTAAACACTGCACTAGCGATTGGATTAACTAATGACGGTCTAGAAATATCAGATGTATCTGACGATGTAACAGACACGACTGGTGATGATGATCCTACAGTTACTGTACTGAGCCAAAGTTCTGGTCTTATCTTTAACAATGGTATCTCTATGAACGGAGATGGTCGTAACGACTCATTCAGAATACAAGGAATAGAGAACTTCCCAGAAAATAGATTAAGAATCTTTAATAGATGGGGTGTAGAAGTATATAATGCAGAAGGATATGGGTCTGATGGTAAAACTTTCATAGGATTATCAGAAGGTAGAACTACGATATCTCAAGATAAGTTCTTACCTGTAGGAACGTATTACTGGATACTAGAATACGTTAATTCTGTAGGAGAGACTATCAATAACTCTGGGTATCTATACTTAACTAGATAAATAATTTTAAATCGTTGAGTGCATTACGCACTCAACGATTTTATTAGATGTATATATGAAAAATATAATATTAACAGTTGCTTTCTTAGCAATACTAGTACTAAGTACATTTACGCTAACTGCACAACAAGACCCGCAGTATACTCAGTATATGTACAATACAGTTGCTATTAATCCAGCTTATGCTGGAAGTAGAGGTGTTACGAGTATTGTGGGACTTCATAGAAGTCAGTGGGTTGGTCTTGAAGGTGCTCCTAGAACGCAAAGTTTAAGTATTCACTCACCTATAGGCGAAGGTAAAGTAGGGTTAGGATTATCTATAGTAAATGATGCATTAGGACCAGCTCAAGAAACGTACATTGGTGCAGACTTTAGCTATACAATAAATACTTCAAATTCAGGAAAATTAAGTTTTGGATTGAAAGCGGGAGGTCACGTTTTAGATGTAGACTTTTCTAAATTGTCATTGTTTGATGTTACAGACCCTAGATTTTCTCAAAATATAGATAATAAAATTTCTCCTGTAATTGGTGCTGGATTATACTATCATACAGATAGATTTTATGCTGGTTTAAGTGCGCCTAATCTAATTCAAACCGAGCATTTTGATGAAAGTAATAACAGTAATTCCGCTAGCTTTATTGCAGAAGAGCGTATCCACTATTATGGGATAATGGGATATACTTTTGATATTAACGACCAACTTAAATTTAAGCCTAGTACTCTCGTAAAATTAGTTGCAGGTGCGCCACTTCAAGTAGATCTTACAGCAAACTTTCTTGTAATGGAAAAATTACACTTAGGAGCAGCTTACAGATGGAGTGCCGCATTAAGTGGTCTGGTAGGTTTTCAAGTTTCAGATAGTATGCTTATAGGTCTCGCTTACGATCGTGAGAGCACAGACCTTGGAGAGACTGTGTATAATGATGGGAGTTTCGAAGTTTTTCTTCGTTTTGAACTCTTTAATGAGTATGATAGAATGCTTACCCCTAGATTCTTTTAATACGTATACTCTAGCAGTATATCTAATTTGATTACATGATGAAAAATATAATTTGTTTTTGCCTTAGCCTCCTATTCCTAGGAGTTCTTACAGTAAATGCTCAAGAAGGAAAAATTGATAAAGCAGATAAAAAGTTCGATCAATATGCCTTTGTAGATGCTAGAAAGATATATTTGGAAGTAGCAGAGAAAGGATATAAATCTGCCGATCTTTTTCAAAAGATAGCAGATAGTTATTACTTCAATGCAAAGTATGTTGAAGCAGAAGTATGGTACAATAAACTTGTAGGTAACTATGCAGAGGAAATAAAACCAGAATACTATTTCCGTTTTGCACAAACCTTACGTGCACTTAAAAATTATGACCGTGCAGATGCAATGATGGCTAAGTTTAATGAGGTTAATAGTAATGATTTAAGAGCAGAGCTCTTTACAGAAGAACCTAATTACCTTAGTAATATTGATTACAAAAAGAGCAAATATACTATAGAGGATATACGTAGCATAAACTCTAGATACTCAGATTTTGCACCTACAGAATATGAAGGTAAATTGATTTTTGCATCATCACGTGATACTGGTGGTACAACAAAGAAAATACACAAATGGAATAACGAGCCTTTCTTAGATTTATATGAATCAAGAGTAGGTGAAACTTCGGGTTCATATAGTAAGCCAAAAACTTTTAGCAGAGAACTCAATTCAAAATTTCACGAGAGTACCACTACGTTCACAAAAGATGGTAATACTGTTTACTTTACTAGAAATAATTTCAATAAAGGAAATTACCGTAAGTCAAAGAATGGAACGAACAAGCTTAAAATTTATAAGTCTAAAAAAGAAAACGGTAAATGGTCTACACCTGTAGAAATGCCATTTAATAGTGACGAGTATTCTACAGCACACCCTACACTTAATGCAGATGATAGCAAACTATACTTTGCATCAGACATGCCTGGTACCGTAGGACTTTCAGATATATGGGTTGCAACAGTAAATGAAACAGATTCTGTAGGAACACCTATAAACTTAGGACGTCCTATAAATACAGAAGGAAGAGAGACTTTTCCATTCATGAGCTCAAAAGGAGTATTGTACTTTGGATCAGACGGTCATCCTGGATTTGGAGGTCTTGATGTATTTGCAACAACGCCTAGAACAAATAGTAATGAAAAAGAGGTTATTAGCAATATAGGTGAGCCTATTAATAGTTCTTTTGACGATTTTACTTTTATATTGAATGAGAATACGCAAGTAGGTTACTTTGCTTCAAACCGTAAACGTGGTCAGGGAAGTGATGATATTTATAAGTTCTTAAAAGAGGAAATACCATGTGATATTAAACTAGTGGGTGTTGTCACAGATAAAGATAGTGGCAATCCTATTCCAGAAGCAACAGTCCAGCTTATAGATAGTGAAGGTGAGGTAATTGAGGCGGTTCAGGCAACAGCTGCAGGAGCATATGCATTTGAGGCAACATGTGTTACGCAGTATGTTATACGCGCTTCAAAAGAAGAATATAGTACTGCAGAGGCTATAACTACAACTCCAGATGTAACAGGCACACTTACAAACGACTTAGTATTGAGCCTTCTCCAAAAACCAATCAATGTAGGTGATGATCTTGCAAAGGTTTTAGAACTCAATCCTATTTACTTTGATTTCGATCGATTCAATATTCGTCCAGACGCTGCGCTTGAATTAGAAAAAGTAATAGCAGTAATGCGTGAGTATCCCACTATGGTTTTAGATGCAAGATCTCATACAGACAGTAGAGGTAAGGATTCTTATAACCTAAGCTTGTCAGATAAGCGTGCAAAATCAACAGTTGCATATATTATTGAACAAGGCATAAGCTCTTCTAGAATCACCGGACAAGGTTATGGGGAAAAGCAACCAGTAAATACATGTTCTAACGGAGTTAAATGTTCAGAAGAGGAGCATCAACTTAACAGACGTTCAGAATTTATAGTGATAAAGAACTAGTCTTTAGTTTCTTTTCTTAATACAAAGTCCCCTTTTCTTTTGAAGAGGGGGCTTTTTTTATTTGTACGCTTTCGCGAAAGCGTTATATAAACCAACCTAGTACTTCACTAGACGATGTATTTTCATTATATAGAAATCTGTCAAAGAGAAATCTTCACTCAAGAAGGTTTTAAGCCCATTTAATGAAGTTGAAGGTGGTCGAGCTATCAATTGTCGTAATCTATGAGTAATGTCACAACGAGCGTCCTACTAAGCCATAGAGGATTAGCATTCTGCTGCACATAGCTTAAAATTTATTTTTCAATTATCTAATTGCTGATAGTAAGCCGAAAAGCATATTTTTAAAATGTTAAACTAAAACATTAGTTTAAACTAATGTTTTAGTTATATTTGAGTAATTAATAGAAATAAGGATTATAAGTTATTGTGATCTAAAGGAATACAAAGCTCGACTATGAAACAACTTACAAAGGCAGAAGAAGAGGTGATGCAGCTATTATGGGTAGCCAAAAAAGCAAATGTCGCAACTCTTATTGATAAAATGCCAGCGCCAAAACCAGCATACAACACCATCTCAACAATCATAAGGATATTGGAGAACAAAGGTTTTGTAGGCCATGAGAAAGAAGGAAGAGGATACCTCTACTATCCCTTAGTTACAAAAGAGGTGTATAGCAATGATTCTATGCATAAAATGATGGATAGCTATTTTAATGGAAGTTTTAAAAGCATGGTGAGCTTCTTTGTAAAAAAGAATGATGTAGGTGTACAAGACCTAGAAGCCATACTCAAAGAAATTAATAAAAACGACTAGTCATGATAGCATATGTAGTCCAAGTCATCTGTTTTCAAGCAATATTCTTAGCAGTGTATTATCTCCTATTAAGAAAGGAAACCTTCTTTGTATATAATAGAATTTACCTTCTATTGACACCTCTCATAGCGCTTTTATTACCATTTATAAAAATTGCAAGTTTACAAACCGTAGTTCCCGTAGAGGTGATGTCTGTCATGTTACCAGAAGTAGTAATAGGTGAAGCAACTACGAGCCAAACAGAACATACAAACTCCTTTGTCATTCCGTGGTTGAGTATTTACTTCGTAGGTGTGGCAGTAAGTGCATTATTTCTTGTGATAAAAATCAGAAGTTTCATTAACTATTTATCGTTTAAACGACGTGGTGAACACATCATTAACGTCCCTAACAGTACAGAAGCTTTTACCTTTTTTAAGTACATATTTATTGGAGAGGATATAGATACGCTTTCGCGAAAGCAAATTCTTACCCACGAACAGATACACGCAAAACAGGGTCATACTTGGGATCTTATCTTTTTTGAGATCATGAAAATTATCTTTTGGTTCAACCCACTAATATATTTTAATCAAAAGCTGATAAGTACCGTACATGAATACTTAGCCGATCAAAAAGCAACAGCAGCCACGTCAAAAAAAGCATACTACGAAGAGTTATTAAATACTGCCTTTGGCACTAACAACCTCTCTTTTACAAATACATTTTTCAATCAATCATTAATCAAAAATCGAATCATTATGTTACAAAAATCAAAATCAAAAAAGAGTGCATTAATCAAGTATGTCGTTATAGTGCCTCTTGTGCTAGCAATGCTAGTGCAAGTTTCTTGGGCACAAAATTCTGAACAAAAAAGTAGTAATAAAAATTTTACATTAATTGTGTCAAAATTTGAGAACGGTAATGGCTTATATAGTGTTATAGTTACAGATTCTACAAAGCTTTCATCTAATGAAATGAAATTTATTAAGGAACTTCGAGATGATAAATCACTAGAAATTAATGATATCGTAGAACAAGTAAAAAACAAAGGGGGCAACGAACAGGATGGTACTGGCCCCAATATATTGTTGATGATGTCTTTAAAAGAATCAGTAACCAAACTTGCAGAAAGGTATAATATAAAGGCCTACACTTTTGAGGAGTTAAAGGAAATGAGAAAGGGAGATCCTAGCTTTGCAGCTTCAGGAATTTATTCCTCTGAAGAAGTAGAAGTTGTCGAAACTCAAGAGGAACTCGAAATACCATTTGCAGTTATAGATAATGTCCCTACTTACCCTGGTTGTAATGAACTAGAAGGGAATGAAGATAAAAAGACATGTATGTCAGATAAAGTCTCAAAATATGTAAATGCTAATTTCAATACAAGTATTGCAAAACCACTAGGTCTTACAGGAGTTAATAGAGTGTTTGTGTCATTTAGAATTAATAAAAGGGGACAAGTAGATAATGTTAAAGCACGCGCATCACATCCAGATATAGCAGAAGAGGCCAGAAGAGTTATTTACAACCTACCTCAAATGAAACCTGGTAAACACAATGGCGAAGAAGTTGGTGTTCTGTATAGCTTACCTATTACGTTTAAAATAGCGGAGTAACCTATGAGAAAACTAATTATACTTTTAAGTATCATAGCATTTTCAAAAGCCGGAGCACAAGCTCCGGCTTTGGCTATTGCAGATAGTTTATATGCTGTGGGAGATTATACAAAAGCAATTGCTCAGTATGAATCTATAAAAGATCCTTCGGCTAGAACATATTTGCAAATAGCAAGAGCCTATAACGGTAAAGGAGTGAAAACTGACGCGCTTTTGTATTATAAAAAGTCGTTAGAGCTTAATGACAGGCAACCCATAGCTCAAACAGAGTACGGTAGACTATTACTGTCAAAGTCAAAGCATCATCTTGCAGACTCAATTTTTTCTGATTTGGCAATGAGATACCCTACCAATCCTGAGTATTACTATCAATGGGGACGAGCGCTTAAAAAGACCGCGGTAAAGGATACCTTAGTTTTAAATAAAAAAGTAGATGATGAAAAGATAGACACTTCAGAAAAAGCTTTTGCAAAGGCAGTACAGCTAGATTCTACTCACCAAAATGCCATGTATGAACTTGCATTACATCATTTAAGTCATAAAGAATACGATGTCGTAGAAAAGATTTCTGAGAAAGCACTTGAGAGTTACTCAGATAATATTAAGATAGCTAATATTCTAGCTCAAAACTATTACATAAAAGGATGGTGGGTTGAGGCCATAGCGTGGTTTAATAAATTACTAGATTTAGGTATGGATACTGCGTTTGTGAGAAATAAACTAGGGCGTGCCTACTACGAGAAAAGAATGTATCCAGAGGCTATAGAAGCTTATGAAAAAGTACTCGCTTATGATGACGAAGACTGGGGTACACTTATAACCCTTGCTAGGTTATATAACTTTAACAGAGAATACGATAAGGCCGTTGATTATTCGACCAAAGCGCTTAGGTATAAAGATTTGCCGCTTGATGATGTGTACTTTACATTAGGTAGAGCTTACGAGTTTAAGAAAGAGTTCACTAAGGCAATGAAGCACTATCAACTAGCAGTTAAAGAAGATCCTGATAACCTTGATGCCGTATATGCCATTGCCGTAGCAGCCGATAATTATTATGAAGATAAGGAAAAGGTTGTCCAATTGTATGAGAAGTTTGTGGCTCAATCTGAAAAATCAAAATCAAAGCCATATTTGATAAGAATAGCTAAGGAGAGAATTGTAATCCTCAAAAGAGAAATTTTTGAAGCAAAAAAAGCGCAGGACTAACCCTATTTACAGCACTTTTAAACGAGATTTAAAAATCGTACTTTCGAAGTACGTATGAGAGGCTTATTACATCGTGGTTTAGTAATGATTACAGCAATAGCTGTAATGACTTCTTGCGACCGTATAGAAACAAAGAAGATCTCATCTTCGGAGTATCTTTCAGAAAGCTGGAAGGCCATAGATCTTCATAAAGTGGACGGGTATCCTACTTTTGATACATGTAGTTCACAAGCAGAAGGGGAGGCGTTGAGAGTATGTTTTGAAGAGACAGTAACGAGCACGTTTTATGAGTCTTTTGGTAAACACACGATTGTTGTAAATAGAGTACTCAACGATACGATTGTAGTAAACTTTGTGGTGAATGAAAAGGGTAAATACTGTATTGATACCCTTGCCATTACGCCAGAAATTCGCGCAGAAATCCCAAAACTAGAGCAGTGGATTCATGAAGCGGCCAAACAACTTCCTCAAGCTAAAGCAGCCACAAAACAAGGGGTTCCTGTAAAGACAAAATTTAAAATTCCCGTAGTACTCAAGGTGGAGTAAATAACTTTAGATAGTGTTGTCGGCTATTATTTTGTGTAGATCCTATCTTTCCATTGGTAACTACTAGTAATTGATTTTATGGCTATATAAGAACTTAAAAACGGGTAACAAATCATCACGATTGGATACCATTTTAAGTAGGAAAGTTTCTTGTAAAACTGTGCTTCGGTTGAGATGAGAATTCCATCGGCGATTATTTTGAGTAACAGTGCGATGATAATTAGAGATTGGGTTTCCGCTTTCGCGAAAGCGAGATAAATCAAACCTAAGCCACTCATAAGATTAACGCTCACGACCAATAAACCCATAAGTTTTGAGAACCAAAACGTGAAAGCGCTAGACTTAGCTGCCCATCGCGTGCGCTGCGCTATAAATGTACTCCACAACTCTTGTGGCTGTGTGATTACAATGGCATCTTGAGAGCGTAGATAGCTTATCTTATCTTTAAACCTTTCTTGAAATTTTTCTAGTAAAAAATGATCATCGCCACTAGCTATATGATCATTATTAGAAAATCCTTGCACTTTTATAAAGGCATCTTTATCATACGCAAGGTTTGCTCCGTTACATAAAAAAGGAAGACCAAAATAAAAGCTTCCAGCGGTTGCTCCCATTAGACTTAAAAAGTCAAGTTGCTCATATGCAGTTAAGAAAGAAGGACGCGCCGTGGTAGCGATAGCAACCGGCATAATGACCATAAATGATTGCTCTTGTTGTATCGTAGCATCTAGTGTGGCGAGCCATTGTGTTGGGACGTAGCAATCTGCATCTGTAGTAACGATCCAGTTATGTTGAGCCTTGTTAATGGCGGTTTGCAGCGCATCTTTTTTTGGTGAGGCTGTAGTACGCACGTTGTTTATAATGCTCACATTAGAAATAGGATTATTCTTGAGGCATTGATCTATAACCTCAAGGGAGTTGTCTGTAGACTCATCATTTACAAGAATAAGTTCCCAATTATGAGATGGGTAATCTATGGCGGCTAGTGAGGTTAATAATCGTGGGAGGTTCTTAGTTTCATTTCTAAAAGGTACAATTACCGTAAATCCGTTTTCATGCACTGTAGTACGATTATTAAAAGTACCAGCATACGTTGTTTTAATGGTGAAGCCAAGTATGATAATACCGTAAAAAATAAAAACGAAAAGCAGTATCCAGATCATTTATTATAAGGCTACGCTTGAGCGCTTTTTATTTTTAAATAGGTAGATAGCTCCTGGCAGAAGCGGCAACACGACATTGCACAACCACATGATGAGCACGGTGCTTAACACAATTTCTTCCGGTACAAAATACCAGCCAAAAACAAGTACAGCAACTCCGCCGCGCACCAAAACATCAAGTAGTTGCATCACGGGTATTACAGAACTTAAAATATACATTGCAGCGATACACGACATGGCAAATACGTAGGGGATATCTGCTCCCAACATCAGTAGAATAATATAAAATTGATGTGCAAATATCGCATAACGTATAAAGGAATATAAGCGAGTCTTGCGTTTGATATCTTTAGGTATAGCCTTCCAGAAGCTTTTGATTTTATACCATGCATTTCCTTTTAATGACCAATTAAAACGCTTGAGAACTTTTGGTAATATTTGATAAAGTACCAGTGTCATAAAAATACTTAGACCCCAGAAAAAGATTGCAGTGCCACTTGTAAATAACGCTAGTATACCTAAGCCTACAAAACCTACAACAAGCGTTACCAGCAGCTGGTACATGTTTCCTATAAAATTTAAGAAGAGGGTTTTTTTGCGTTGCTCTTTTGGGTAATACAGCGCTTTGGCTCCATAATCACCCGCTTTTGCTGGAGTTACAAAACCAGCAAGATGAGCAGTAAGGGTTTGTTGTACGCTTTCGCGAAAGCTTAACTGGCTAAAGTAACCTACTAAAACTTGCCATTTTTTAAACTCAAAAAACCAATTGGCAACCGTAAATAATAGTACTATTATAATATAGAAATATAACAATGACGTGTTTATTTCAGAAAGTTGAAACTGGAGATTAATTAGTGCGCTTCGGTTGAGTTTGCTATAAATAAAATATCCAGCGAGTACTACAATGAGAATCTTAAGAGTCGCCCAGAGTAATTGCGTAGCTTTGTGAGATAATCTAGGCATTCATTTCTTTGTTAAGGATGAGCACAAAGTAACAATAAAAGCATTGGCAGACGAAAGAATCATATTAGGGATTGATCCAGGAACCACAATTATGGGTTTTGGACTCATTAAAATAGTGGGAAAGAAGATGGAATTCATGCTGCTTAATGAGTTGTTGCTTCAAAAGTATAATGATCCTTATGTAAAACTCAAACTTATTTTTGAGCGAACTATCCATTTAATTGACACCTACCACCCAGATGAGATTGCGATAGAGGCGCCATTTTTTGGAAAGAATGTACAAAGTATGCTCAAGCTAGGTAGGGCACAAGGTGTTGCGATGGCTGCAGGATTATCTCGTGAAATCCCCATCACAGAATATCTTCCTAAAAAGATAAAAATGGCAGTTACTGGAAACGGTAATGCAAGTAAGGAGCAGGTGGCAAGAATGCTGCAATCATTACTCAAACTAAAAACCTTGCCTAAAAACCTAGACTCCACAGACGGACTCGCAGCCGCAGTCTGTCATTACTATAACTCTGGTAAAGTAGAAATAGGTAAAAGCTATTCTGGCTGGGAGAGCTTTGTAAAGCAGAATGATAAGCGGGTTAAGAAATAATATTCTTTTAGAAATTATGGCATCCATCTACATTCACATACCATTTTGCAAGCAAGCATGTCACTATTGTGATTTTCACTTTTCGACCACCATGGGTAAAAAGGAGGAAATGATAACGGCAATCATAAGCGAACTTGAGATGCGTAAAGCCGAGTTTGAAAATGATGAAGTGTCTAATGTTTACTTTGGTGGAGGGACACCTTCTGTTTTGAACACTGAGGAGATTGAACAAATTATAGATGCCTGTTATAAGCATTATACGATTGAAGAAGATCCAGAAATTACCCTAGAAGCAAACCCTGATGATCTTACTCCAGAGAAAATAAGCGAACTAGCCGCGTCAAGAATTAACAGGTTGAGCATAGGCGTACAATCGTTTTTTGAAGAAGATCTCAAATTAATGAACCGTGCCCATAATGCTCAAGAGGCACTAGACTGCCTGAGATTAACTAGAGCAAGCTTTCCTAATAGTTCGCTCGATCTTATTTACGGAATCCCTGGGATGACTAATGAACGATGGGAAGAAAATATTGATCAAGCGTTAAAACTTAATGTACCTCATATATCTGCATACGCACTTACCGTAGAACCTAAGACAGCATTAGAAAACTTTATCAAAAAAGGAATTGTTCCACCCGTAGAGGACGAGGTTGCTCAAGAGCATCATGAGCTTTTAATACGTAAAATGGAAGAAGCAGATTATGAGAACTATGAGTTTTCAAACTTTGCAAAGCCTGGTTTCCACTCTAGAAACAATACGGCCTACTGGCAAGGGAAAAAATACATTGGGATAGGCCCTTCTGCACATAGTTATGATAATAATCGTCGCGCGTGGAATGTTAATAACAACCCGAAGTACATAAAAGCAATCACTGCTGGAGAGTTGCCACAAGAGGTGGAAGAGCTCTCACTTACAGATCAATACAATGAGTATGTGATGACTAGATTGCGCACGCAGTTTGGGGTATCACTCATAGAGATAGCCACTTTATATGGCGAGAAGTACAAAGACTATTTTGTTGAGTATTCGCAAAAGCATGTAGAAGAACACCTCTTGTTTATGGAAGGCGATCGTGTGTATGTTTCAAAAAAAGGGAAATTCTTAAGTGATGGTATTGCAAGTGACTTATTTATACTCAACTTAAAGTAGCATAGCTTGTAGCAATGAGCTTAATGAGTCTAGGTAAATCACTTGAGTATTTTTATCTTTAGTTTTCTTTGGAACTACTATATGCTGGCAAAAATCACTCATAATAAAGAAACCTTTACGGTAGACCTTTTAAAACCTATTGATCTCTCGATTCCTCTTACATCTAAGAAGAATCCGCTGGCTTGGTATATTGATCCGCCTACGTTTGAGACAGTCACAGATGGCGATTGGGTAGGTAAAGTGAGTGAAGGTGGTGATGTGAATTTTACCACTATTACTTTTAATCCGCACGCGCACGGAACCCACACAGAGACCGTTGGCCATATTACAGAGAAGGTACACAGTATCAATAAAAATCTCAAAACTTTCTTTTTTGTGGCAGAGGTGATTACAGTAATTCCTGAACCCTTAGATAATGACGAAGACGATTTTATACTAAGAGATAAGCAGTTCCACAGTATACTTAAAGGGAAATCTCCAGAAGCTTTGGTCATACGCACACTGCCTAATGCACGCGAAAAGAAATCAATGAATTGGTCTCACACAAACTGGCCGTTTATAGAAGAAAAAGCAATGGTACGCTTTCGCGAAAGCGGAATCAAACACCTTCTCATAGATCTTCCAAGTGTAGATAGAGAAAAAGATGGCGGTGCTCTTAAAGCACATCACGCCTTCTGGAATGTAGAAGAAAATATACGCCTGGATGCCACCATTACAGAGATGATTTATGTGCCGCACAAAGTGGCAGATGGTAGGTATTTACTCAATTTACAAATTGCTTCTTTTGAGAATGATGCCACACCAAGCAAACCCGTGCTGTACAAAATAGAAACCGAATAATGCAAGCACCTTACTACGCTGTAATTTTTACATCTACACAAACCAGTAGCACAAGAGGCTACAAGCAAGCCGCAGATCTTATGGAAGAGCTGGCGGCAACAATGCCTGGTTTTCTAGGAGTAGAGGGCGCTAGAAATGATAGCGACCATCTCGGGATTACTGTTTCTTACTGGAAAACATTAAAGGATATCGCTCACTGGAAAGCACAAGCAGAGCATCAAGGTGCCCAGCGCATGGGTAAATCAGATTGGTACGACAACTATACAGTGAGAATTTGCAAAGTAGAACGCGAGTACTCTTTTGATAAAAGTTAAAATCCTCCTAAAAGTTAATTGCCTTATACTAGTTGTTTTAACATTTCCGTTGAACAAGTAACCACACTACCAGAATTCTATATCAATCAGTCACTAACTTGTTTAATATGAGCTGTTTTCGGCTTAAATTTAAGCACTCATTATTTAAGCGATTTACGTTTTTTTATCAATGAGTAAACATTAGTTTTGGGCACCTAACACAATCACTATCAATGCGTAAAAACCATCTACTCGCCTTTCTCGCCGTACTACTAATTGTCATTTCTTGTGATAAAACTCCATCTGCAACAGATAACCTTTTTAAGTTTAAAGACTATATTTCATACACAACAGAGGGGCGCCAGTCTGTAAAGAGTACTATAAGAGTGGAGCTAGCAAAGGCACTCACGCAGTTTGAGCTAGATCAAGAAATACCTGCAGATATATTAAAAATAAGTCCAAGTGTCTCTGGAAAGTTAACCGTGCGTAACCAGCGATTACTAGAATTTGTGCCTAGTGAACCACTAGAAGCAGATGTGGAGTATGAGGTGACTGTTTTTCTAGACAAACTCTATGATGATCTAGAAAAAGGGATGGATGAATTTCACTTTTATTTCAAGACTATCACGCCAGATTTTAAAGTGAATCTGCGTGCATTACAGTCGTATAGTAAAGAATATAACTATCTAGAAGGACAGATAGAGGGAAGTGATGATATCGCTTTCGCGAAAGCGCAACAACTCATAAATGCTACACAAAATGGAAACGCACTATCTATCAAATGGTTTAGCCAAGATGCTTATGCTAGATTTCATTCCTTTAGAATAGACAGTATCTCTAGAGCCGAAGAGGACTCAAAAATTGAAATATCATGGAATGGTAAAGCGATAGGAGCAAAAGAAACTAAAGGAGAAAATACCGTAGAAATCCCTGGTCGTAATAACTTTAAAATTATAGGTATTGATCAAACTAGAGGAGCAAATGCGTCATTAGCAATTAACTTTTCTGACCCTATACAAGACAAGCAAAATTTTGCCGGACTGGTAACTATCCAGCAAGGTGGTAATCTTCGTTTTGAGGTAAATGGTAATGTACTTACCGTATATCCAGAGACTAAAATTGTAGGAAATGCACTGGTTGAGGTTTTTGAAGGTATTAAAAGCACAGATGGATATAGGCTTAAAGAGCAGTTTCAAGAATCAATAAGTTTTGAGCAGGTAAAACCTGCTGTGCGCGCTATAACTAACGGGGTGATTTTACCTAATTCAGCAAGTACTCCTTTTTATTTTGAAGCCGTAAGCTTGAGCCACGTAGATGTAAGAATCATTAAGATTTTTGAAAATAATGTGTTACAGTTTTTACAAGATGGACAACTCAATGATGCAAGTACCTATAACCTAAAAAGAGTAGGTCGCAGGATAGCAAAGAAGACCATACAAATAGCAAATAAAGAAGACCTAGATAATGGGCAGTGGAAAGCTCATGGTATTGATCTATCAACGGTGTTTAAGGCAGATCCAGGAGCACTATATCGTATAGAGATAAGTTATAAACCAGCATACGCAATCTTTGAGTGTACAGATGATACATCTACCGCTGTAGATGATGATAGCTATGATGATTATTACTATGAAGAAGATTATTATGACAACTCAAATACAGAAGCAGAAAGTGCAGATGAAGATACGAGAGAGGAACAATACTGGGATAACCGTATCTATAGATGGCGTAAGCAAGTGTATAACTGGGAGCAAGAAGATAATCCTTGCCACCCTGCTTATTATCAAGAAGGAAGATTTATCAATAGCAACCTGCTAGGTTCTGACCTTGGTCTTATTGTTAAGAAAGGAAAAGACAATTCTTACCTTTTTGCAGCGGCAGATATTATTACAACTACCCCAGAAGCAAATACAAAAATCACATTATATAACTATCAGAAACAAGCTATAGGTACTGTAACTACAGATGCGACAGGTATAGCAAGAGTTACGCCAAAAGGTTTTCCTGTGTTTGCCATAGCAGTAAAGGATAACAATTATGCATATTTAAAACTAGAAGACGGGCATAGTTTGTCTATGAGTAAGTTTGATATTTCTGGTAACCAGTTAGAAAAAGGTCTTAAAGGCTTTACATATTTAGAACGCGGTGTGCATCGTCCAGGAGATACGATACATCTTACATTTACACTAGACGATAAAGCAAATCCATTGCCTAAAGATCATCCAGTAAAACTTGAAGTTACAGACCCTAGAGGGAAGTTGATGTACAGAAAGGTACTCACTAGTAAAGAGGGAACATCTCAAAATAATGAACGCTCGCTTAATAATTTTTACTATTTCCCTGTCCCAACAACACAAACGGCTCCTACTGGAAATTATAATGCGACCATCTCTGTAGGAGGAGCAACATTTTATAAGTCTCTTAAAGTAGAAACTATAAAGCCTAACCGACTCAAGGTTAATTTAGAATTTAAGGATGAAATACTAGATGCCAGTGGTAGTATAGAAGGTACTGCAACCGTAAAATGGCTCCACGGAGCACCAGCACGCAATCTCAAAATTGTAAGTGACGCTACCATCCGCAGTTCAAATAGCGGTTTCAAGAAGTTTCCTAAATATAATTTTTATGATCCTATCCGTCGTTTTGATGAGGTAGAAATTAATGTGCTAGATGGTAAACTAGATAATGAGGGAAGTACTAAAATCAATAAGAAATTAGAACTCAGTAAGCGCGCTCCAGGAATGCTTAAAGCTACGTTTGTGACAAAGGCCTATGAAGGTGGTGGTGATTTTTCACTAGATGTCGTTAGTAAAGATGTCTCGCCTTTTGAGCATTTTGTAGGCTTACGCTCACCAGAAAGTAGAGCCTACGGCAGCTACTATACAGATGAGAATACAGCATTTGATCTTGCGACAACAGATGCACAAGGAAATCCAGCGGGCAATCGTAAGCTGGAAGTAAAAGTCTTTAAAATGGAATGGCGCTGGTGGTGGAATCGTAATAATGATAATTACTCAAGCTACGAGACAGGAACAGTGCACACGCCCGTGCAAAACTTCACAGTTACTTCTGGAGCAAATGGAAAAACAAGTTTTAATGTAAATATCCCAGAAAAAGAAAGCGGTCGTTATCTCATTAGAATTTTAGACCCAGAGAGTGGTCACGCTACGGGACGCATCGCATATTTCTATAGAAACTGGAGTGGTTTACAAAGTGATCCTGAGAGTGCAAAGATGCTCGTATTTTCTGCAGACAAAGAGAAATATAATGTAGGAGAAAAAGCCATCATTAAATTCCCGTCATCATCGGCAGGAAGAGCGCTCGTAAGTATTGAAAATGGTACAAGCGTACTAGAAACGTACTGGGTAGATGCGGTGAAAGGAGAAACAGAAGTACGCATTCCTGTTACCTCAGAGATGGCTCCTAATGTGTATGTAAACATTGCATTATTGCAGCCCCATGAACAGTCGGCAAATGATTTGCCTATCAGGTTATACGGTGTGATTCCGTTGCTTGTGGAGGATGTTAATACGGTGTTACAACCACAAATATCCATGCCAGATGTTCTCAAGCCAGAGGAGAATTATACGATAAAGGTAAGTGAGAAAAACAGCAAAGCAATGACTTATACCATCGCTGTGGTAGATGATGGCTTGCTGGATCTTACGAGATTTCAAACACCAGAGATTCACAAGCATTTTTATAGTAGGGAAGCGCTCGGAGTAAAGTCGTTTGACATGTATGATTATGTAATCGGTGCATACTCGGGTAGTGTAGATAATATTTATGCAATAGGTGGAGGTGATGCAGGAAGTGCTGCCAAAAACCGAAAAGCAGAACGTTTTAAACCCGTTGTTAGCTTTTTAGGTCCTTTTGCTTTAAGCGAAAACGAAACAAAATCACACACTATAAAAATACCAAATTATGTAGGCTCTGTACGTGCGATGGTGATTGCTGGAGATGCCACAAAAAGCGCCTACGGTAAATCAGACAAAACGGTGGCTGTGCGTAAACCATTGATGGTGCTAGGTTCGCTTCCGCGAAAATTATCTCCGGGAGAGCACGTGACTTTACCCGTTACCGTGTTTGCCATGGAAAGTAAAATCAAGCAGGCTAAGATTACGATAAAAACTTCTGAAGCTTTTAAAGCGTCTGACGGGAATGTGAAAACGGTAAATTTCACGCAAGTGGGAGAAAAAATAGTGCCATTTGAGTTTGATATGCAAGCCGCAACAGAAGTGCAAACGGTACAGATTATTGTAGAAGGTCACGGAGAACGTGCAACCTATGAAGTAGAAATCGATGTAGAAAATCCAAACCCTATCACGCAACAAGTAACCGATTATGAACTAGACGCTAGCGGAGATCTTACCATTGATTATTCAACCTTTGGTGTAGCAGGAACAAATGAATGCGCTTTAGAATTTTCGACATTACCACCTATGGATTTTACAAAGCGTATGCAATATTTGATACGCTATCCACACGGTTGTGTAGAGCAAACTACGTCTGGCGTATTTCCGCAATTATTCTTGAGTGATATTTTTGATCTGACTTATGAGCAAAAAGCCGAATCACAAGAACACATCAAAAATGGAATTACCCGTCTAGGAAGATTCCAGAATGCAGATGGAGGTCTTGGTTACTGGCAAGGAGAATCAGAAGCAGATGACTGGGGCACAAGTTACGCAGGTCATTTTATGATAGAAGCACAAAAGAAAGGCTATGCATTGCCACTTACTTTTATGAGTAACTGGTTGCGTTTCCAGAAAAAAGCTGCCCGCGAGTGGCGATCAGGGCAGTATGCCTATAATGCCACCTTAATGCAAGCGTATCGTTTATATACCCTTGCTCTAGCTGGACAACCAGATCTTGCGGCAATGAACCGCTTGCGCGAAAACGGAAACCTATCAAACGAGAGCAAATGGAGACTAGCAGGAGCCTATGCACTTGTGGGGCAGGAGAAAGTAGCTCGCGAACTAACAGTAACGGCAAATATTGATTTTAAGCCCAAAAATTATGACTACCACACCTATGGTTCTGTGTATCGTAACAGAGCGATGGCACTAGAAACAATGGTGGTTATGAATGATGCTAAGCAAAAAGAATTGGCTATATCAATTGCCAAAACGCTAGCGTCAGATAGATGGTTGAGTACGCAAGAAACAAGTTATGCGTTACTCGCTATGGCAAAAATGGTGACTAAAAACGGTGGTAAAGCCATGCAGCTGTCTATTATGAAAAACGGTAAGGAAGTGGTGATAAACACGCCACAAGCCATAGCGCTCAGAGATCTTAAGACACAAGATGGTAAGAATAGCATCACACTTAAAAATCAGAAAGAAAATACTGTGTTTGTGCGCTTAGTACAGAGCGGAAAATTACCACTAGGTAAAGAGCTTACAGATAGTAAAAATCTGAGAGTGAATACCACCTTTGTGGATGGGTCAGGAAATCCTATTGCGATTAATAAGCTACGTCAAGGAGAGGAGTTTACTGCAAAAATTACAGTAAGTAATAACAGTCGCGACTATGTAGATAATATCGCGCTCACACAAATCTTTCCAAGCGGGTGGGAAATTGTAAATACACGCTTTACAGATGCACAAGGCGGTACAGAAGGCAGCGCACGCTACACAGATATAAGAGATGATAGAGTCAACTTTTATTTTGATATGAGTAAAGCCAGCACAAAAACGTTTACGGTACGTCTCAATGCAAGTTACTTAGGTACGTATTACTTGCCGGGCACTCAGGTAGAAGCAATGTATGATGCAAATTATTATGCAAGAAACCAAGGTAATTGGGTATTGACTGAGAAGTAGTAATGACCAAAACCTCCATCATACAGTTTTTAAAATCTCATAAAGTCAAGCTCATTATATTGACGGGATTTTTTATGTATTGGTTGTTCTCCTTGCCTTCACCATTGTTTGAAGATCCGCATGCGACGGTGGTGGAGAGTGCAGAAGGTGAATTACTGGGTGCGCGTATTGCGGGTGATGGGCAGTGGCGTTTTCCTGCGCTAGAAAGCGTTCCTGTAAAGTTTGAGAAGTGTATTCTTCTTTTTGAAGATGAGTACTTTTATACGCATCCCGGGTTTAATCCCGTGGCTATGGGGAAGGCAATCTGGGGAAATATCACCACAGATAAGCGTCGTGGTGGCAGTACCATTACACAACAAGTAATTAGACTTTCTAGAAAAGGAACAGAACGTTCTTACATGGAAAAGCTAGTCGAACTCATAAAGGCAACAAGGCTCGAAGCTGGATATGCTAAAGATGAGATTCTTAATATGTATGCGACCTATGCGCCTTTTGGCGGTAATGTGGTAGGATTAGAGACTGCCGCTTGGCGATATTTTGGACTTCCAGCAGATCGTTTGAGCTGGGGGCAAATGGCTGCCCTAGCTGTTTTACCTAACAATCCTAGTATGGTGCGACCGGGTAAAAATGAGGTTACGCTTTCGCGAAAGCGTGATGAACTCCTTAAAAAACTCTGGGAAACTGGAGAAATAGATGAGATAACCTATGAGTTGTCACTCCTTGAAAAACTCCCAGGAAAACCCTATCCATTACCACAACTAGCGCCACACCTGGTAGAGCGAATAAAACAAGAGTCTGAAGGAAAGCGCATCCAGACCACTATAAAAGCACCACTGCAACGCTCATTAAATAGACTGGCCAAAGAGCATTACGGACAGTTAAAGCAGAATGAAATTTACAACCTTGCCATGGTTGTGATAGATGTAAATACTAAGGAAGTAGTGGGTTATGTGGGAAACGCACCTACAGATGCGGCACATCAAAAGGATGTTGATATTGTAACAAAGTCACGAAGCACAGGAAGCACGCTGAAACCTTTTTTATATGCCGGAATGCTAGATGAAGGTATGCTCTTACCTAAAACGCTGGTGGCAGATATTCCCACGAGTATTAATAATTACCAGCCACAAAACTTTAATAATGAATACAGTGGCGCAGTAGCTGCAGATGTTGCTTTGGCTCGATCGCTTAATGTTCCTGCTGTGCGTTTGTTACGACAATACGGTCTTGATAAATTCTATGGCAATCTTAAGGAAATGAACCTAGGCGGAATTAATAAACCGGCTTCTCATTATGGACTTGCTATGATACTAGGTGGTGCAGAGAGTAGCCTGTTTGAGTTGACAAAAACCTATGCAGGAATGGCAAACACGCTGCATACATTTAATAAGTCGAGTAGTGAGTACTCGGCGTCTTCATTTGAGGAATACACGTTGCGCAAGGGTTGTGCTACCTGTGATAAGAAAGAAGAGAGTTTGCATAGTGAGCCAAGTGTCTTTTCTGCTGGAGCAATATATAATACGTTAGAAACTTTACGTACGGTAAATAGGCCTAATGGTGAGGAGAACTGGCAGTTTTATGAAGATGCGCAGCCCATAGCTTGGAAAACTGGGACAAGTTTTGGCTTTAAAGATGCCTGGGCAGTTGGTGTTACACCTCAATATGCCATAGGTGTTTGGGTGGGAAATGCAGATGGAGAAGGCAGACCAGGCATCACGGGTATTCAAGCAGCGGCTCCATTGTTTTTTGATATACTTCGTAGCTTACCCATGAGCGGTAATTGGTTTGACACGCCTTATGATGCTCTTGCCGAAATAAATGTATGCACAAAAAGCGGAATGAAAGCGAGCGTCTATTGCCCGCTTACAGAAAGTATTCTGGCTCCTGTTGCTGGAAAGCATAGTGCTGCCTGTCAATACCATAAACAGGTATATGTAGATCATAGTGAGACCTATCGCGTTAATTCTGATTGTTATGAACTCGATAAAATGAAGGCTAAGAATTACTTTGCGTTACCGGCTTCATTAGCTTTTTATTATTCAGCAAAGCATCCAGATTATAAAGAGTTACCACCCTATCTCCCTAATTGCGGATTCTCAGGAGAGCAACCGATGGTTTTTATATATCCCAAAAATAACGAAGGCGTTATTTTACCTAAGAATTTTGATTCGGAAATAAATGATGTGGTGCTTAAAGTAGCTCATCGCAATCCAGAGACGAAGCTCTTCTGGTATTTAGACAATAACTTTATAGGCAGTACAGAAGTTTTTCATGAACTAGCCATTGCACCAGAAGTAGGAAATTATACACTCACCGTAGTAGATGCTCAGGGTAATGAACTCAAGAAGCAAGTTGAGGTTTCTAGAGGGTAATGTCTATCTCAAAGCAAAGCCTTTTCCAGCCCAAAGCGGTTTTATGTCAACCACCAGCTTGCCACTTTGTACTGCGGGATCTAGGCGTACTAGACTATCTGCTGTAGCAAGGTTTGGGACATTGTAAATTGTAATTCCCTGTGTAATACCTAAGCTATCTTCTAGAGGTCCAGATATATCTGCATAGCCTAACTCGTACATACGACCTAGATGTGCGCGGTGTCCTTTTTGAATTTTTGAAGCTTCTTCCTCATCTTGTGATCTATTAGGTCCCGTATTGAGAAAAGCTAGAAAATACTTTTGCATAATTACCGTGTCCTGAATATCATTATCGTAATAGTCGAATATCTCAAAACCATTGGCTTTAAGATCTGCAATTTGTTGTGCTTTACTAGGTGAAGCTGCGACTGCGCTAGTGTTTGTCTCAACCTTAGATTGACAACCTAATAGTAGTACGAGTACTAAGAAAGTGAATGTAATTTTCATATTACCAGGTTTTAAATGGATTCTCAGATAGCTGCGAGTTGTAATATTTGTTATCTCCTGTCACTTCGCTGTCTATCCATTCTGGTGTTGTAAAATCTTCTTTTTCAGCGTTGAGTTCTATTTCGGCAACGGTGAGTCCTTCGTTTTCTCCATAAAACTCGTCTATTTCCCAAGTGTGGTTACCTACAGTATACTCGTAACGTGTTTTATCTATAACTCCAGGAAGACATAGTGATAGAAGCGTTTGCGCCTTATCTACTGCGATTTCTTCTTCTACTTCTACACGCGTAGTACCGCTATCGTTTGATTTTCCTTTAATCGTAAGAAAGCCTTTCTCGCCTTTAATTCGCACTCTAACAGTTCGCTCAGGATCTGTACTTAGATATCCTTGAGTAATGCGAGTTGCCTTTTGAGCAACATCTTTAAAAGCTGCTGAGGTTACTAGGAATTTTCGTTCTATTTCTAACATAATATTGCTGTTATATCTAGCCTTTAGTTAATGCGCCACGGCGGATTTTTGCGATTATCACCAGCGTAGTAAAGAATAATTTGATTTCCATCTGGATCCTTAAGTCTTGCCTCTCGCCACAACCACGACTGATCTGTGGGCAATAGGTCAAAAGTAACATTCTCCCCTTGTAATCGTGACACTTCTTGGTCTAAACGCTCTGTTTCAAAATATACCGTTACTCCAGCACCTGCAGGTAGCTCATCTACAAGATGTATAGAAAACGTAGCATCTCCCTCCAAGCACTCAAAGCGTGCATAATGTGGCAAGGCTTTTACAATAAGACGCAATCCCAGTTGCTCATAAAAAGAAATGGAAGTTGCAAGATCTAGTGACGGTACGGTGATTTGGTTGAGGTTCATAGCGTTTATTTTTGCCAGGGAGTTATGGTCGTAGGGGTGTCCTTTTGGTAAAGCACCACATTATTCCCATCGGGATCTTGTAGTGTTAAGTCCTTTCCACCCCAGTCTCTGTATATGGTGGGGCTGAGTACGCTTTCGCGAAAGCGTAATTCAAACACCTCAATACCGTCTGTTTCAAAATAAACGGTTACTGGTTGTTCTGGAAGTTTGGGATTATAATAAGCTGTAAAAATGACTTCGTGCTCCTTGTTTTCAAAATGTGCGTGATGCTGAGGCTCGTGTTCAATAAGTTCCATACCAATGCCTGTATAAAACGCAATCGCGGCTTTAAGGTCTTGGGAGGGAACGGTGATGTGGTTAAACGTGGTAGGCACTGCTTAGTTCTTTAATCTCAATATTTGTGATGTCTGTGTGGGTTACTGTTTGTTTTGCAAGTTGTGCCATTGCTCTAGCAATATCTTTTGCTTGTGTAGACTTCCACTTTTTGAGCGGTCCCACCATAAAAAAGTCCATAACGGCCATCATCATTTTAAGAGCTTTCTCGCCTTTGCGAGCGTCATCTGGGCGGCCATTTATAAAAGCAGGTTTAAGAATGTGCGTGTTCTCAATGCCTACCTTACTCAAGTCGCGCTCCATCTCACCTTTTGTACGCACATAGAAAAACGGACTCTTAGCCGAAGTTCCCGCAGAAGAAATAACCATATAACTTGCTATCCCGTGTTGCTTTGCCAGTTGCGCCGTTTCAATCGGGATGCCGTAGTCTATAGCTTTATATTTCTCCCTGTCTGGCGTTTGGGCCTTCGTTGTGCCTATGCAGCAAAAAATAACATCACCTGTAAATTGCTCCTTGAAGGTACTCGTGTTTAGTAAATCACAAATAATCTCTTCTACTTTGTCGTGTGTAAAAGAGGTAGGCCGCCTTGTAAAAATTTTCACTTTAGAAAATGCTGGGTCTTTTATGACTAACTCTGTTAAAAGTCCGCCAGTAAGACCTGTGGCGCCGAGTATGATTGCTGTTTTAGACATACTCAAAGTTACGATTTATACTACAAAACCTTCTGAGTACTTTGTAACTTGCATACAATGTCTGAGCTGCCTATAAAAAAGATAATTCACGTAGATATGGATGCATTTTATGCATCTGTAGAGCAGCTGGACAACCCAGATTTACGAGGTAAAGCTATTGCTGTAGGTGGCGGTGGTGAGCGTGGGGTGGTAAGTGCAGCGAGTTATGAGGCTCGTAAATATGGCGTGCGGTCTGCTATGGCGGGTGCGCTTGCGCGAAAACTATGTCCCGACCTCATATTTGTAAAGACTAACTTTGAGCGATACCGAGAGGTCTCTGCTCAGATACGCTCCGTTTTTCACGAGTTTACAGATCTTGTAGAACCCTTATCACTAGATGAAGCCTACCTAGATGTTACCCAAAATAAAGTAGGAATGCCTAGCGCAACCGTTATTGCCTCGTGGATACGACAACGCATAAAAGAAAAAACAGGACTAAATGCCAGCGCAGGAATAAGCATCAATAAGTTTATTGCAAAAGTTGCCAGTGACATTAATAAACCTAATGGCCAGAAAACCATACCGCCAGAGGAGGTAATCACCTTTCTTGAGGAACTAGACATCAGAAAGTTTTACGGTATAGGAAAAAAGACTGCCGAAAAAATGTATCTACACGGCATTTTTACAGGGATGGATCTCAAATTAAAATCAAAAGAATATCTGAGTGACAACTTTGGAAAAAGTGGAGCTTACTACTATGATATTGTGAGAGGTATACAACATAGCGAAGTAAAGCCTAACCGCATACGCAAGTCACTTGCAGCGGAGCGCACTTTTAGAGAAAACATCACTTCGGAGATTTTTATGCTTGAAAAGCTAGAACATATAGCCGAAGAAGTGGAGAGAAGATTAGAAAAAAGTAAAGTAGCAGGTAAGACCATTACTCTCAAAATAAAATACTCAGACTTTACACTCCAGACCCGCTCAAAAACGCTGGACTTATACGTGAGGTCTAAAGACATCATACTAGAAACCGCAAAGGATTTACTGTATCAAGAAAAAATGAAAAATAGCGTGCGTCTTTTAGGCATCTCACTATCTAACCTCAATACCGAAGACCGTAAAAAGAAGGATGCAGCAAAAGCTGTAAAAGAAGAAGAGATCGATGTACAGATGCGATTTACCTTCTAGCAAGACATATCTGCTACAATTTTCCAAACGCCGTTTATACGCTTAAAGATGATGATAAAAACACCGTCTGCATTTCCTACTTTACGTTTGAGATGATATTCTCCCATCACGTAATAAGCGTTTTCTTCTATGAGTGTCATATCATTTATCACAAATTGCAACTCACCTGTGTGATCTAGCGTAGGGTATCCTTTTTTATAATTTGCTAGTGTGTTTTCCCACCCATAGGTAAGGCCTTTACTTCCATAAAACTTTAAGGAATCACTCTTCCAGTAGCCTTGCATAAAAGCTTCTAGATCCCCCTGTGACCAGGCTTCTTGTTGTGCTCTTAACACAGCTGTAATGGCTGCCTTATTTTGAGCAACTGTAGGTTGTTGCTGGCAATTTATTAATAAGAAACTAGCAAGCAAGAGCGTGATAACGATTTTCATAATAAGCCTATTTCCTATAAAGATACATTATAGCACATAGGACTAAATGTGACTATCCTAAAATTTTAGTCTGCCGCCTGTAGAAGGCATCTTGCTGTCGTTTTAAAATCTCTTTAGCCATCTTTTTCTTGTAGTTGTAAAGCTCTTCATCTTGAGCGATATCTGTATACACGCGATCATTTACAATATGATCTGTCTCGGTAAGTATCTTGCGTTGTAAGGCTTTTTGTGCACTCCATTCTTTTATGGTGAGCTCGTGGTCTGCAAGTTTTATATCATACTCACCCATAGGCGAGATGAGCTTAGAAAATATAGGTGCCGTCTCTATGGCAAGAAAGAGTAAGAAAATAAACAACGAGGGTAGCCACGGGAGTTCTTTCATCGCATCTATGCGCGCCATTAATCCGTCAAAGTTATTTATAATGGGCTGACTCGTGCTTACAGCAGTGTTGAACTCGTCGCGCAGTTGTATTTTTTGCGCTTCGGCTTGTGCTATTTTTTCTGCATTTGTGGCTTTGAGAGTAGTGAGTTCTGCAAGAGCCGCATCGTGTTTATCTCGCTTTTCTTGATAGACTGGGCCTTTGCCTAGTAGCTCTGTGCCAGCAGTACCTTCTGCCTCGTCTATGTAGATTTCATATAGGTTATTTACTTCTGTTTCTTTGGAAGTGATTTCTTGTTTTGCGGCAGCTATTTGGGCATCCAGTTTATTGATTTCTGGCGTGTATTGTGCGAGTATCTCGCCTTGATTTTGCACGGTGAACTCATTTTTTTGACTGAGCATCACGCGGTCTATCTCTTTCTCAAATATTTTAAGCTCTAAGGGTTTTGAAATCACCACAGCAATAATTACCGCAAGAATAAGGCGCGGAATTGCCATTCCAAATTCTTTCCACCAGTTGTTTCGCTTTTTGAGTGTAGAAACAATAAAACGGTCTAGATTAAAAATAACCAGTCCCCATAATAAACCAAAAAGTATGGCTCTATATACATTATCAAAAACGGTAAAAAGCGCATAGGTTGCTGCGATGGTGGCTAGTACGGCTGTAAAAAATACGGTAGCTCCTATGCCAGCATATTTATTCTTTTCTCCGCGAGAGCAGGTGTCTAAAACGTCACGATCTGCACCAGAGCAGAGAATAAAAAAGGATTGAATCATAATACGGTTCGTTTAGTTAGTTTTTGAGTGGGTGGTTGTTATGCAACCGGCTGATTGATGAGGGTGTGGAGTACTACAACGACGGTTTTCTGCTTTTTCGTATGTATTACACAACAAGGTGCAGGCGTAGGTGAGTCTCTTGCTTTAAGAGACTCATAAAATATGAGATTGTTGCAGTTGTGTGTGTTACGCTTTCGCGAAAGCGTAAAAAACCTATTGAGAAACGTCTATAAAGTTATCACGATTAGGACTACTAGGGTATTCAAAGAGTTCAAGATCAAAGTAAGGTACGGCGGCCAAAAAATGGTCAAAAAGATCTGCCATTATGTACTCGTAGTTTTCCCATTTTTTGTCCTTGCTGAAGCAATACACCTCTAGTGGGATACCTTGTGCAGTAGGAGCCAGCTGGCGACACATAAGAAGCATCTCTTTGTGTATGGCGCTGTGGTTTTGAATATAGGTCTCCATATATTTTCTAAAAAGACCTACGTTAGTCAGGTTGCTACCATTAATCTGGATAGACTTATCAGAATCATCTCGCTCGTTAATGCGAGCCAGTTTTTCCTCCATATTTGTGAGGTAATCTGTGATGAGTCCTATTCTCTTAAAGCGTTGTATATCCTCGTCAGTAAGAAACTTTATGCTGTCTTGTTTTATATATAAAGAACGTTTTATACGACGACCAGGACTGTCTGTCATACCACGCCAGTTCTTAAAAGAATCTGAGATAAGGGCGTAGGTAGGTATGGTGGTGATGGTCATATCAAAGTTTTGAACCTTTACCGTTGCGAGGTTAATCTCTACCACATCACCATCTGCTCCATACTTTTCAAAAGTGATCCAGTCGCCTATGCGCACCATATCATTTATAGCAACCTGAATACTTGCTACAAACCCAAGAATAGTGTCTTTAAAAATGAGTAATATAATGGCTGAGGCGGCACCAAAAGTTCCCAAAGCTTGCCCTAGTGATACAGGCGTGAGAAGACTTATTGCATAGAATATAGTAAACACCCACGCAAAAATCATAAAGACCTGTATGTAGCTATCTATAGGTTTATCACGTAAACCTGGTACCGTTTTAAAGTAATCTCTCAGGGTGTGTAAAAGGGCTCTTATAATACGTAATGCAAGAATGACTCCTATAAGATTGAGTATGACACTAAAGACGTGCTCAATTTCAAGAAAATCATCTAGTACAAATGGAAGCGCTCCTATAAGTAAGTATAATGGGAGTATGTGTGCTAGTCTTCTAGGTACACGGTTTTTGATGAGGAGATCATCAAAATTTGTTTTTGAACTTTTTGAAATATATGCAGCGAGGTTGCGCAGTACTTTACGCACGAGCATATCTGCCAGAAAAACCAACACTAGCACAATAATGCCTAGTACAAAGGCATTGAGATACTTAGAGAAGGTTTCTGATAGTCCCCAATCAATAAAATGATCAAAGAAAAAACAGCTTATTTCCTTTTTATAATCCATTGCCGCAAAGCTACATATATCTGTATTAATGGCTTTGCTATTGGCTTTGTTTTAAGAAATAAGCTGTGTGAAGTATAGCTTGTAATTATTCTTTGATTTTCACAAATTTGAAAGATGGTTTCTCTTTTTCAGAACCTTTTGAAATGAGCTGCATAGTATACAAAGGGTTTTCAAATAATTCAATCATCTCGTCGTCTGAGAGTAACTTGTCATTATAGTAATAAAGTACTTTTTGTTGAAGTAAATCCTTATGGATAATCATTTTATTATGTAAGGTAGAAGTCTGCGTGCTAATATTAGGTTCCTTAGATTTAAGTATCGCTTCTTCTTTTGAGATTTCTTTTCCTTCAAATTCAAAAGTACCGCCATTTAGGGCGTGCTGTTCAACGTCTTCTGATAAAGAACCATCTTCATCATAACTTGCTTTAACTTCAAAATGATTGCTTTTTTGGTTGATTGGATAAGGCTGATTTTTATCTATCTGTTCATTATTCATATCATTATAAATAATTTGAATTGTTTTTAAATCAGCAGCAGGAATTTGTTCAATAGTTTTGTTTTTATATTTTGATGTGAGGCGATTGTAAATTTCTAATTGGCGTCCATCAACTCCTGCATTTTCAGGAAGCTTATCTATAATAACTCCATTCTTGTTATTATTCATCACAGCTAGTGCTTTTTGACCAGTATCAGTTACAGTGATTGTTAGAGTATCACCTTTTTTAATTGCTGGTTTTTGTGGCACATTATTATCCTTGCTTCCTATAAAAGTTTTGGGTGGCTTGCTGTAAGGATACGGTGTTTTAATTTCTGTTACACCACCTTTTGCAAGACGCACAGCTTCTTCATAGGTTACTTCTTTTCCATTATAGATAAAAAGGCTACCCAGTTTGTGCATTTTAAGTAAATGTTCTTCTGGAGATGGCGGCGGTGGCGGTGGAGGAAGCTCTCCTCTAGTTGCCGGTGGAGCAGGAGGCGCTGGCGGGATAAGGCGTAGACTGTTATTTGCCTTATACAATTGCGTTTGTCTAAAAACAGCTTCGGCTTTATTTATAAACTCTTTTGAGTTACCCTTAAAGATCATAGATCTTACCGGCTCTGCAAACTCCTCATTTGTCCACTGTGCGGTGATGTTATCTACGCTTTCGCGAAAGCTGTCAAGCGGACTATATTGTCCATTTATATAGATACTATCATTTCGTACCTCTATAACTAGTGCATTTTTCCCATTACGTGCTGCTCCTTCTACAAACTGTGTGGCGTATGTTGAGGTTTGAGGTGCCTTTTGCTCTTTAGGTTTTTCTTGAGCAATGATACCTTGATTAAAGAGTAGTAGGCAAATTGTAACTACTGGAATGAGTAGCAATGCGCGCAGCACTACTTTTTTACGACTAAATGATTGTGATAACATAACGATTCGTTTTTTGGTTAATGAATAATTAAAAGGACTCTCGAGCGCAGTGTGATGAGTACTGCTTGCATAACTTAAGAGTATTTTTTGATATATAGCAATATTACTTTTATCTGCTATAGCACCTTGATCTGCTAGAAATTCGTGGTTTAATTTTATAGAACTTTTAAAGAGCCACGCCAGCGGATTAAACCAGAAAATGACCTGTATAAACTCTATGGCAATAATATCTAGGGAGTGCTTTTGGCGCACGTGAGTTGCCTCGTGAGCAAGTACTTCTGGGGCTATTTCCTGTTGTGTGTATGATTGTCTGTTTACAAAAATCCACTTGAGAAAAGAGTGTGGTACCATCACTTGCTCTAATAGGGCAAGCGTAAAGTGTGATGATGGGTGAAGCTCTGCCTGATGTATCTTTCGCTTTAAGCGCACAAGATTTACAATAAAACGTGTTCCAAAAATGAATATTCCTAGAAGGTATATTCCCCAGATAACGGTGTTTGTGTAATCTACTTCGGTAACCTGAGGCACTTGGTTTGGAGCAGAAACTGTCTCTACATACTCTTGAAATATGGGAGTAATCTGCGGTGCTTCTGCTGCTTGGTATGTAAAGGTTACAAGCGGTATGGTAAATGAAAACACAAGACTTGCCAGGAGGTAAAACCTTTTAAAGTGATGCATCGCTTTTCCTTCTAGCGCTAGCTTATAAAAGCCAAATAGGATGCCTAAACATAAAGCGCTTTTTAAGAGATAGATGAGTATCATTTCTTTTTGGCTTTAAGTTGGTTATCTATGATTTGTTTTAACTCCTCTAGTTCTCGCTGTGAGAGATCTGTCTCACGGGTAAAGAATGAAGCAAACTGCCCAGCGCTATCATTAAAGAAATTTTTAATCAGGCCATTTACGTGTTTTGAGAAGTAGTCTGTCTTCTTTACGAGAGGGAAGTATTCTCTAGAACGGCCGTATTGT
Organism: Dokdonia sp. Asnod1-B02; assembly: GCF_045063955.1. NCBI lineage: Bacteria > Pseudomonadati > Bacteroidota > Flavobacteriia > Flavobacteriales > Flavobacteriaceae > Dokdonia > Dokdonia sp. Asnod1-B02. The sequence goes on from NZ_JBEFNW010000002.1 coordinate 670,408, forward strand.
GTATAATCTACAAACTTCTTGTCTTGCATACGCTTAAGTAGCGTTGCGATTGTCGTCGTCGCTGGCTTTGGGTCTGGATATGCTTCTATGAGATCTTTCATAAAAGCCTTTTCCTGTTTCCAGAGCAATTGCATAAGCTGTTCTTCAGAAGTGGATAGTGCCATAATGTTCTACAGTATTAGAATATACTCTACAAATGTAGAATAATATTTTAATTCTACAAGTGTAGAGTTAAAATATTTTAAGATAAGTGTCTGTAAGTGTGTCTTTTTGCGCTTTCGCGAAAGCGTAATTACCCTCGTTCATATCAGTAGGGAATAGGCTTCTGTCTATTGTATGGCTTCGTTTTTTTTAAAATATTGATATAAAAAAACGCTTTAGTAATCTGTAAATTACCAAAGCGTTTTTAATTAAATAAGATGTAGTACTATTTACTCATCTCTGTAAAATACTGGTAGAAATAAGGGATGGTTTCTATTCCTTTTAAGTAATTCCATACGCCAAAATGTTCGTTTGGTGAGTGTATCGCATCACTGTCGAGACCAAAGCCCATAAGGATTGTTTTACTTTTAAGCTCTTTCTCAAAAAGCGCCACAATAGGAATACTACCTCCACTACGTTGCGGGATAGGTGTTTTACCAAAAGTTTGCTCATACGCCTTTTCGGCAGCTTGATAAGCCACATTATCTATAGGAGTAACATAACCTTGACCTCCGTGGTGAGGTGTTACCTTAACTTTTACGCCTGCTGGAGCAATACCCTCAAAATGCGTTTTAAATAGTTCTGTGATTTCTTCCCACTCTTGGTGTGGGACTAGTCGCATTGATATTTTTGCATATGCCTTGCTTGCAATCACTGTTTTGGCTCCTTCTCCAGTATATCCTCCCCAGATACCATTTACGTCAAGGGTAGGGCGTATAGAGTTACGCTCGTTTGTAGTGTAACCTTTTTCTCCATACACAGCGTCTATATCTAGCGCTTTTTTATACTCATCTAGTGAGAAGGGTGCTTCGCCCATTTTATCGCGCTCTGCCTGTGTGAGTTCTTCTACCTTGTCATAAAAGCCTTTTACAGTGATGTGATTATTCTCATCGTGTAGTGAGGCAATCATTTTTGATAAGACATTAATAGGGTTTGCCACAGCACCTCCATACAATCCAGAATGCAAGTCACGGTTAGGTCCTGTAACTTCTACTTCTACATAGCTCAAGCCACGTAGACCTGTTGTAATAGAAGGAATATCATTTGCAATCATCCCTGTGTCAGAAATAAGGATAACATCATTTGCAAGTTTTTCTTGGTTGCGCTCTACATACCAAGCAAGGTTTGCGCTTCCTACTTCTTCTTCACCCTCAATCATAAACTTCACATTACAAGGAAGTCTATCATTTGCAACCATATACTCAAGCGCTTTTACGTGCATATACATTTGCCCCTTGTCATCACAAGCGCCACGTGCAAAGATGGCACCGTCTGGATGTTTATCTGTTTTTTTAATTATAGGTTCAAATGGTGGAGAATCCCATAGTTCTATAGGATCTGCTGGTTGTACATCATAATGACCATACACAAGAACTGTAGGTAAGTTTTTATCTATAATCTTATCTGCATACACAATTGGGTATCCAGGGGTCTCACAAATTTCTACTGTGTCGCAACCAGCATCACGTAAACTCTGTGCTACAGTTTGTGCTGTTTCTTTAGTAGAGGAGGCAAATGCTGGATCTGCACTTACACTTGGTAATTTTAATAACTCAATAAGTTCGTTTAAAAATCGATCTTTATGTTCAGCTATATATTCTTTAGAATTTTTCATCAAATAGTAATTTTTTCAAAAGTACAAATAAGAGTAGTTCTATAAGAGCTTGGAATTTATAAGTCATAAATCTTTCGTTCATATCGTCAATTTTATTGAAAATATTACTAGTAACAAATCAATATAAAAATGCATTTTTATTTGAAATAATAAAATATTGTGCATTTCATCGATTAAAGTGTTAATTACAACGTGGTTATTAGTGTTAAAATTTACATTTAAACAAAAACATCATGAGGTATACAATTACATTTTTGTCTTTTTTGGGCTGTTTTTTAACATTGAATATGACAGCGCAGGTTGGAATCAACACAACTAGTCCTGACCCTTCTTCGGTTCTTGATATACAATCTGAAGTAGGAGGTCTTTTAACACCTAGAATGACTACTACCCAAAGACTGGCTATACCAAGTCCAGCCCAAGGGTTATTAGTATATGATACTACTTTGGATGCATTTTATTACTATGGAGGTGCTTGGCAAAAAGTTAGTATTAATAATTCTAGAGAAAATTATAAGCTAGTCAAGGATATATCTGATCTGGCAGAAGAGCTAGCTGCCGGAGGTGGGTCTAGCTATTTGTTGAGCTCAAATTTTCTATATGAAATCAATGGAGCCATTGTTTTTAATGCTCCTATAAATATGAATGGAGCTTATATCGAAGGTGTTGATTCTTCACAAGATATATTAGTTAATGCTTCTGGCGTAGCACTCTTTCAAGGGTCTCCAGGTAGAATAAGAAATCTCACCATATCAGGAGGAAGCGCTCCTGTTTTTGATATTACAGGAACAGGGTCAGACCTATTACTTGTTAATAGCACTGTGTTTACTGGAGCTAGTACTATGGGGACATTACATTCTCTAGGAACAGCTTTTTTTAGTATTACACAGTACGTGGGTAATAATGATGGTTTTGAGTTCTCTGATATTGGTTCTTTTTTTATGAGTAATGTTTTTTGGACTACTTCTAATTCAGGAACATTTGCAACTGTTTCAGGAACTTTTGATAATTTTCAAATTGCTAGTGGTAGGATAGAGGCAGACGCAGGTGAAGTAGGAATAGATGTAAGTGCAAACCCTACAATCGTAAATGAGGCTAGTTTAAATGGACTAAGCTTTGTAGGTGCTGGAACATTAGTGTCTGGTTATACTGTTGGAAGTTATACAGATTTTAGTTTTACTACAGACTGGAACGTTAACTGTTCAGGTATTCCTACAGAGACTGATGATCAATCTACTGCCAATTTTTACAGTACTTCGGCAATAACTACTGGATTTTCTCAAAGCATAACTAGTAGTACAGCGGTTCCAATAGTAGGTAATGGAGCTTTTGATAATACAGAGTTATTTCGTTTTCAGTCAAATACGGCAAATAATAGATTGATATATGAAGGTAAGAAAATTAGAAATTTTCAAGTTAGTGCATCATTATCCGTGCGCGTCTCAGGCGCTGCAGATAACTTTTATAGTTTTATTATTGCAAAAAATGGCGTTGTAGTAGATGACTCAGATGCTCTAGTGCTCATTGTAAGTGATGCACAAATACAGTCTGTATCTATAAATACTGTTGTTACTATGGACAGTGGAGATTTTATAGAAATATACGCGCAACGATTAACAGGAAGTGGGACAGATACACTTGTTGTATTTTCAGAAAATCTGACTATTAGGTAATTTTTTCATTTAACTCATAGTCAATAATCTAGCGCTAAAATCTTCTAGTGTCCTCCTAAAATGCGGAAATAAAATGTTATTTTTTTTAATTATTTATTTTGAGATTGAAAAAAAGTATTATATTTGCACCCCGTTACGAAGTTATTACGTGACGATGTATTGAAATGCGGGCGTGGTGGAATTGGTAGACACGCCAGACTTAGGATCTGGTGCCTCACGGTGTGGAAGTTCGAGTCTTCTCGCCCGTACAAAAACCTCTCAAGAAATTGGGAGGTTTTCTTTTGCAGTAAACTTTCATATTTATAAACAACAAAGCCGACTTTAAAAAGTCGGCTTTGTTGTTTTGTATGCGTACTAAGTGTGTTGAATTCAAATTTTCGCGAAAGCGTAATTACTAAACATCATCAAGTAAGTCATTTACTTCATCATTATGCACTGTTGGATTTGCACCAGCTTTACTAGCGACTAGGCTACCCATAGCACAAGCAACCTCAAGTGCATCTTCTGCCGTTTCTCCAGATAATAAACCGAAGACTAGGGTTGCTAGAAAACTATCTCCTGCGCCTACGGTGTCTGCCACTTTAGTTTTAAAACCTACTTGAGTGTGGATGCCACCTTTATGTAGTAACATCGCTCCCTCTGAACCTAGTGTAACGCAAACGGTAGGAGTCTCTGTCATTGCACTAAGCATTTTGAGCTCATCTTCCAGCGTCTCGGCCTCTATACCCATTGCTAGTACAACAAGCTCTAGCTCTTCATCGTTGAGCTTTATCATATCGGCCGCTTCCATAAGCCCTACAACGACCTCAAGATCGTAATGGGGAGCACGAAGATTTAAGTCAAAAACTGTAAACTTAGATCGTTCTATGAGTACCTCTATCGCTTCCAGATTTACCGGAGGTGTAATCTCTTCTTCTGTGTCAAGTAACATAGCGTCTAGATTTACGCTTTCGCGAAAAACGAGACTGCCTATAATCAAGGCGTCTGCATTTGTGACTGCTGCTACATTATCTTCTGTCCATGCAATTGCATCCCAAGCAGCATTGTCTCCTATTTCATAAGAAGCAACACCTTTCTTATCAAGAGCAACGGTTACTTGACCCGTAGGTTTATCATTGCGTTGAATATATTTGGTCTTTAGGCCAAGCTCTTTAATCTCGGCAAGTGCTTCTTTGCCTAAAGCATCATTACCTAGTGTGGAAATCATAGCTACATCTACTCCAAAAGAGTGTAAGCGCAATGCCACATTGAGTGGAGCGCCACCTAGGTGTTTTTTATCTGGAAATACATCCCAGAGGATTTCGCCATAACAGGCAACTTTAAGTGGATTATTTGGCATGGTCTACGAGGTCTTTTTCTAGTTCTTCTAAGGTACGTCCTTTTGTTTCTGGCATGTATATAATTGCCCATATCAATTGGAGTACCATCATACCTGCAAAGAAATAATAAATATTCCAAAGATTGTCCCTCATGATCCCTTCTTTATCATCTATAAAGAATGGTGTTACGAGTGTAATGATAGCTGCAAATACCCAATGGGTACTTGTTCCCCATGATTGACCATAGGCTCGCACGCGATTTGGGTATATTTCTGAGAGAAATACCCATATTACAGCTCCTTGACCTATAGCGTGTGATGCAACAAATGTGCAAATAAATATAAGTAGTAGTGTAGCGCTTAGCTCCATCTGGAAACATATACCTACCATAACTAGGCTTATGATGTAGCCTATGGAACCTATAATAATAAGCTGTTTTCTTCCTAATTTATCCAGTAAACGCACTCCTATAAAAGTAAGATGAGATTTACAATCCCTATAGAGATGGAGTTAAAAAGTGACTCGGCTCCCCCTAAACCTGCTTGTTCTAAGATTTGAGGCGCGTAGTATAGCACAAAGTTGATTCCTGATAGTTGATTGAAAAATGCGATAAGAAATCCTAACCATAATACACGAGCGTACTTTTTTTGGAATAGATTTTCTGAACTTGTTTTTTGTTGTAAGTCTAGCTTAATTTCCTCAAGTCGTTGTTGTGCAGAAGCGGCTCCATTATATATTTTTTGCAGCACGAGCATCGCTGCTGCATCGTCTTTCTTTTGTAAAACTAACCATCGCGGACTATTAGGAACCTTCATTACCATAAGTGTATAAATAAGCGCAGGTATTGCTTCTATACCAAGCATCCATCTCCAGTCATTTGCGCCATCTACACCTTTGAGTAACCAGTTTGATACAAAGGCTATGAGAATACCAAAAACTAACCAAAATTGGTATAAACCTCCCAGCTTACCACGGTTAGACTCCGAGCTTATTTCTGTGATATAAATAGGAGCCGCCACAGAGGATACTCCTACACCTATGCCTCCTATAAATCGAAAGGCAGAAAAGGTATAAGGGTCTTGAGTAAGTGCACACCCTAAGGCAGAGACAAAAAATAAAATACCTATCCAGAACAGCGTTTTTTTACGTCCTAATATTTTGGTGGGAAAACCACCTAGTAAAGAACCTACTACCGTTCCCCATAAAGCCATACTCATGATAAAGGTACCGTGCATGAATGGAGATAAGTTCCATAGTTCTTTAACAGGAGAATTTGCCCCACTTATTACAACAGTATCAAAACCAAATAAAAATCCGGCTAGGGCTACTGTGATACTCCATTTTGTAATTTCTTTCATATAGGTGATATAGCGTTAATGGTGTAACGTTAAGTGTTTTAGTTGATTAGTAGCATAGTTAACACTTATTATGAGTTGTATTTTTTCAAAAAACGTGTTTTTTAAAGGTGCTGTAAGCAAACTCGTATTTTGCATAAAATGCTTTAAAGTAGAAAGAAAAATAACAAATTCGTGTAAATAATAATAACTTATTAAGAATACATCGTTTTCGTACCCAAAAGGTTTTAACTAAATTGTACTCTAGCCACTAGTAATCCTATTTTTACAATACCATTATGAAAAGAAAACTCACCTTAAAATTAATTGCCAAAGAACTTGACGTCTCTATCTCTACTGTTTCTAAAGCATTGCGAGATAGTGCAGAGATAAGTGAGGACACTCGCCAGAAGATCAAGGCCTTTGCAAAACTCTATAATTATAAGCCTAATAATATTGCATTAAGTCTTAAAAATAGGAAGACGCGCACAATTGGGATAATTATACCACAGATTGTACACCACTTTTTTACCACGGTGATACGAGGGGTTGAGCAAATGGCTAGGGAGCATAATTATAATGTAATTATAACGCTGTCAAATAATGATTTTGACAAGGAAGTTCTTAATATGGAACTTCTCGCAAATGGAAGTACAGACGGTTTCATCCTATCTCTGTCTAAGGAGACTATGCAAAAGGATGACTTTAGACACCTTACAGAGGCTATTGATCAAGGAATGCCAGTCGTAATGTTTGACCGTATTGTGGATGAAATCCCATGTGATAAAGTACTCATAGATGATAGGGAAGGTGCAAAACTAGGAGTGAATCATCTTATAAGAACAGGATGTAAAAAAATTGCAATCATTACTACAGATGATTATATAACAATAGGTAAACTAAGAACCAAAGGTTACATAGAAGCACTAGAGTCTGCAGGAATAAAAATAGACACAGATCTTATTTTAAAGTTAGACGCAATAGATGACCTTAGTGATAAGACTATGGCGCGCATCAAGCATTTCTTAAAGGGAAAGGACATAGATGGCGTGTTCACCATAAATGAGATTTTTGCAGTAACTGCTGCAAAGTATATCATGGAGGCAGGTAAATCAATTCCTAATGACGTTGGTATTGTGAGCTTCTCAGATGGTGAGTTGTCTAAGCATTTTGTACCTAGCTTGACTACGGTAAGTCAGCACGGTGAGCAAATGGGGCGTAAGGCAGCAGAGCTTCTCATTAATAAACTAGAACGTCCGGAAGAGGAGATAGAAGAGTACACAACGGCTTACATAGAAACGAGCCTTGTAGAACGAGAAAGTACGAAGCGAATTAAATAGTATCGCTTTCGCGAAAAAATGAAAATCAACACAAGCGTTTGCCTTTCATTAAAAAGCAATACGCACGAAAATAACTTAACATTGAAAAAGAAAGCATTCCTATTTGACCTAGACGGAGTCATCGTAGATACAGCAAAGTTTCATTACCTCGCATGGCGTAATCTTGCCAAAGAAATGAACTTTGATTTCACCGAAGAGCAGAACGAACTTTTTAAGGGAGTAAGCCGCGTGCGCTCACTTGAAATCCTCTTAGATCTAGCTTCTTACCAGGCTACAGAAGAACAAAAAGAACGCTGGCTTATACAGAAGAATGAAGAATATCTCAAGTATATAGAAGCAATGGATGATAGTGAGATTCTTCCAGATGTAGTGCGTGTATTAGATTTTTTACATGAAAGAAATCAAGGTGTCGCTCTTGGAAGTGCTAGTAAAAATGCTAGGCCCATCTTAACAAAGCTTAATCTTATACAGAAATTTGAAGCTATAGTAGATGGTAATGATGTGACGGCTGCAAAGCCAGATCCAGAAGTATTTTTAAAAGGAGGAGAAGCTTTAAAAATTGAACGTACAGATTGTATCGTTTTTGAAGATTCTATTGCGGGAGTACAGGCGGCAAATGCTGCTGGAATGGTAAGTATAGGTATAGGAGAAAAAGATGTATTACATGAGGCAAATCATGTTTTTACAGACTTTACAGAAATGAGTGATGCATTTTTAGAGTCACTTATTGAGGCATAAGAGTACTACAACACAACAGTTATTTAAGTAAACGGTTTACAGTGCCAATTTATAAGTAGAGCATTATTGTTTAAAATTTTATTGAGAGTATGCATATAGATTATATCACACCAAATCATTGGTCCATTATAGAAGAGGGATGGAATCCGGATAATGTAAAATCTTCAGAAAGCTTGATGGCACTAGGAAATGGAGCTATGGGACAACGCGCAAATTTTGAAGAAGATTACAGCGGAGCCACTTTTCAAGGAAGCTATATAGGAGGTGTGTATTATCCAGATAAAACCCGCGTAGGCTGGTGGAAAAATGGATACCCAGAATATTTTGCAAAGGTGCTCAATGCTCCTAGCTGGATAGGTATAAAAGTAACAGTAAATGGTGAGAGCCTAGATTTACATACGTGTAAAGAGGTAAGAGATTTCCGTCGCGAACTTGATATGAAAAGCGGTGTATTGTACAGAAGCTTCAAAGCGACCTTACAAAATGATGTAGAGATTTCAGTAAAGTCTACACGCTTTTTGAGTATGAAGATGGATGAGGTGGGTGCTATTAACTACGAAGTAACACCTATTAATGAGGATGCAACTATAAGTTATGAGCCGTATTTAGATAGCGGCATAACTAATGAAGATTCTAATTGGGATGATAAGTTTTGGAACACGCTAGAGGTTTCAGAGGATGGTGATATGGCTTTTATTACGTCACACACCATGAAAACAGAATTCCACGTGTGCACTATGATGCATAATAGCTTTAATATAGATGGTAGAAAAGTTGCGCTTTCGCGAAAGCGTACTATTACTACAGAAACATATATTGGACATATTTATGAAACAGAAATCTCTCAAGGAGAAACCTTCAGTATTCATAAATTAGGAGGTTATGTAAGTAGCCTTAATCATGAGCAAGATAATCTTGTAAACGCTGCTACGACAGTAATTAATGAAGTAGCTGCAATTGGTTTTGAAGCCTTACAACAACTTCAAAAAGAGTCGTGGGTACAAACTTGGGAAATGTCTGATATCACCATAGATGGTGATGTAAAGGCGCAACAAGGTATACGCTTTAATATCTTTCATCTCAATCAGACATACACGGGACAAGATAGCCGCCTTAATATAGGTCCTAAAGGATTTACAGGTGAAAAATACGGAGGATCGACCTATTGGGATACAGAAGCATATTGTATTCCATTTTACATGGCGACTAAGGATCAACAAGTAGCTAGGCAGTTACTCACCTATCGCTATAATCAGCTGGATAAAGCCATTGAAAATGCAGAGAAGCTTGGCTTTTCAGGAGGTGCGGCATTATACCCTATGGTCACAATGAATGGGGAAGAGTGCCATAACGAGTGGGAGATTACCTTTGAGGAAATACACCGTAACGGCTCTATGGTATATGCTATTTATAACTATGAACGCTACACAGGCGATACTACTTATATCCCAGAAATGGGGCTAGAAGTGATCATAGCCGTAGCACGTTTCTGGAGACAGCGAGCTACTTTTTCTAAAGCTAAGAATGCCTATGTGATTCTAGGAGTTACAGGGCCTAATGAATATGAAAACAACGTAAACAATAACTGGTTTACAAACTATATTGCAAAGTGGTGTATGGAGTTCGCTTTCGCGAAAGCTGAATTGATAAGAGACACTCAAAAGCAGGACTGGTCACGTATATCTGGTAAAACTCATCTGTCTTATGACGAGATGCTCTCTTGGAAATCTACTGCAGAACAGATGTATTTCCCATATTCTGAAGAGCATGACGTATTCTTACAACAAGATGGTTTCTTAGATAAAGAGTTAATCACCGTAGCAGATTTACCAAAATTAAACCGACCTATTAATCAAAAATGGTCTTGGGATCGCATCTTGCGTTCGCCTTACATTAAACAAGCAGATACATTACAAGGTTTTTACTTCTTTGAGGACCACTTTACTCAAGAAAATCTAGAAAAGCACTTCGATTTTTATGAACCATTTACGGTACATGAAAGTTCGCTGTCGCCATGTGTGCATGCTATACAAGCAGCTAAGCTAGGAAGAATGGATCAGGCATATGAATTCTACTTACGCACATCAAGGCTTGATCTAGACGATTATAATAAAGAAGTAGAAGAAGGTTTACATATCACGAGTATGGCTGGAACCTGGCAGAGTGTGGTAGAAGGTTTTGGGGGAATGCGTGTGAAAAATGATACGCTATCTTTTGAAACTAAAATCCCAGATGCATGGGAAGCTTATTCATTTAAAGTAAATTTTAGAGGACAGATTCTTAAGGTTGAGGTCAATAAAAGTGAGACGGCATTTACACTTATGAGCGGAGAAGCACTAGATATTATTGTAAACGGTAATAAGCAAACAGTAAGCGCATAAGTCATTTTTAATATACTTAAAAACGCATCATAGAGATTCACTTTATGATGCGTTTTTATTTTATAAAACTGGTTTGTTAAGGTTTAATAGGGTTTGCTTCATCTATAATATTGCCATTATACTCTAGCGTCCATTCTAGCGAGCTAGTAAGAAGATAAATTTTAGAAAGCTCTGAGATGAGTCTGTTTTGTGCATTTGTATACAGGTTAGAATTTTTAATTTCCTTTTCAAGGCTATTTTGTACGCGTGACTTTATAATATTATAGTCTCGAGCATTAAACTGGTTGAGGTAGTCTTGTTGCACATCATAATATTCTATATTAGGATTAATCTTTAACTCAGGTTCTAGAATATTAGTAATGCGAACAGTTTTTGTGAGCTCATCGATTTCTGTAGTAACTTTAGAAAGATCGTAGGCGATGGTTGCTTCTGCATTTACAACAACCAGTGCTTTTTTTGTAGCAGATAGCACATCTACATAGAATTTTTTTGAATCTTCATAAGTAAAGACTTGTGCATAGTTACCTTCTGTAACAATGAGCTTACCTACATTTTTGATTTGTTTTTCTATAAGAGCGGTGTTTGCTCGTAGCTGTTCTTTCTCACTTTGAGTATGCTCGCAATACCGTAAGCCAAAAACAATAAGTAAGGTGAGTATTGCACCAAAAAGTATGTTACGCATAGTTGTGTTTTTCCATAACTAAGGTACATAAAATAAAAAGCCACACGTTAGTGTGGCCATATGAGTTTATAAATCCCCCAATTTAATCCCTCATTGATTATTGATGTAAATATAGTTTGAGGGATAGATTTTTAGTAGGGGCATTTACCCCCTTTTATGTATTACAAATCTCACTTAAGATTGAGCTGTAAGTGTGCTACGAGTCCTTCTAAGTTGTCTTTAGAAAACATAGCGCCTTTCATATTGTTATTCGTAGTGTCAATAGTAAAATCGAGCGCTTCTATAAAATCTACTTTAGTAAGATTTGTATTATCAAAAATAGTTTTACTCAATGTTGACCCAGTGAATGTAGCCTGCGATAAATCTGCATTAGTAAAATCTACCTCGGTAACTTGGCAAGAAGTAAAAGATGTTCCTTTTAAAGGCAATTGTGTAAAATTTGCTAGCTGTAGTATGCTTTCGCGAAAGCGTATATCCAACATAAACGGCTGGCAAACACTGAAATCTGCGCCTAGTAATTTACACGACTCAAAAGTAACTTGGTTGAGTGTTGTACCGCCAAATTTTACGTTAGTAAGATTGCAATCTATGAATGTACATTCAAGAAAGCTTGTATTTGAGACATGAAGATTTTCAAAATTACAGTCTGTAAATGTGCAATTGTCATACTCACCTTTTTTAAAGGATTGTAGGGTGAAATCTATAGAGACAAAATCTTGGTCATCAAAAAAGTCAGACATACTAGTTCTTTATCGGCATGTAGATTTCTGTTTTCCAATTGCTCTCGTCTCCACCCATGTTAGGATTATTATAAAACACTTCAGTTGGCTTTGGATCTACGTTGATGTTATTACTTTTTGCATAATTAAGTAAGGCATACCAAGCGCGGTCTGAAGTAATATAATTGCCATTATAGATAGCCTTAATAGCTCTTGTCGCGGGTCTTGATCCATACTTTATATCTTTTACCTCGGGTAGCGAGTCGCGCTCAATTATAGGAAAAGCAAAGTGATATTTTATACTATCTGTATCACGGTTCCAGTCTGTGATTTGTACAAATGGCCGACCATCAAGTGCTATGTTATAAGACGCCATTGTGCCCTGTAGGTGGTTTATGTCACGCATCATGCCGCCAGCTTTGAGAATTTGTAATCCCTCTAACGTTGTATAGGCATAAAACTTTGCTGGTAACTCTTCTTCACCTATGATAGTTACTGTAATTCTATCTAAGTGATCTTGCAGTAGTTCATTAAATTCTAAAACTGTTGCCGTGGCACTTTTCTTAAAGTCTGTAGTTTTAAAAACACCTTGTAAACGGTTACTTAATGAATGTATAGGATCTGTTACGTGTACCGTGATTTCAGAAAGCGAGTCGTGTATTTTAGCTACATGCCACTTATAAATATGAGTGGAGTCTTGCCTTGTGAATTCTTGAGTAATTTGGATATTTTCCTCTCCTAGTTTTACATCAGTAATAAGAGCTCCGTCTTTCCAGTTTTTTATAGATTGCTCTATGGTGCCTAGGGTAGTTTTGGCTTTGATTCGAGCAGTAAAGTCTCCTGGTTTCAAAAAGAAATACCAGCCTGCAGCTGCAATCAAGGCAATAAATAATACCGCTATAATTTTTTTCATTATTCCAAACCTTAGTTAGTTGCAACCATCGTTTCATTTTTCATCTCAAGTGCAGAGACAACAAACTTTCCTAGTTTTTGACCTTGTTCTAGTCCTACTGCTACTGCAGCACGATAGTGTATTCCTCCATACATGCGGCTTACAGCAGCTTCCTCAGCTGCGGCTTTAAATGATGTGAAGCTACGCACCGGAAGTCCGTACGCTATTTCTGTATCATCATCAAAAGAAAAGTCATCGCCAAAAATACTAGTCAGTGTCTCAGATGCTGCACCAGATACTACAGAGTGTCCACTCACATATTCTGGAAACGGAGGCGTTTGTAATATAGGTTTCCAAGAGTCATCTATGTGATTGTTGATGAGCGTTTCTGGGCGTATCAGGTTAGAGCGATATTTTTCATCCCAGCAAGAAATAAACGCATCGTTCATGGCGATAGATGTTTTTGCATAAGCATGTAATGTATTCATTACATCAAAACCTGCCTTCTTTGAAGCAATCTTTGTAATACCGATCCAGTGTCCTCCAGGAGTAATCTTTTTAGTTGCAAACATTAAATGACCGCGAGTTACAGATACGTATGGGTTACAATCCCAAAACTGAGCAATCGCAATCTCTTCTGAGGTGTCGCCATCTTTTGTGATTTGCTTGCTTATGTCATAAACCTCTTTAAGCTCCTTATAAAAATCTGAATCTTCTTCTAGGGAGAATGGAGGTGGCGGTACAGGCTTAAACTGGTCTGCAGATGTAAGTGTAAATGGTCTAATTTTATTCCAGTGAGGTTCTATACCGTCCATGTATGCTGGAGGCGTAGGTTGCCAGCGAGAAGGCTCATCTGCATACACAGAAAACTTTGGCATTGTACGCGTCTGTTTATAGTTATCTCCATCCATCCATTGTGCTATATGGCTTGCAACCTTTAGCCCATAATCTCGGGACTGTACAAAAACATCTTCATTGCGCTCTTTCCATGTTGTGTAAAGACTATCTCTATATGTCTCAATTTCTTGCTCAGAAAATATGAGGCGCTTGCTCATTTCCATGTGAGCAACCAGTGCTGCAAGTTCAAAGTTTATAGTTGTGTCCTTTGATGGAGTTGGAATACTTTTAAGACCTGCAAGCTGTCCAGCAAGAGAGTTAAATTCAGTATCATTTACAGCTAGTATTTCATAAGCTGCAATATTAGGATACGCATAAATACGACTCGCAACAGGTGGTGAGAAAATGTCGTGTATAATAACCTCAGTAACCTTGTCTATTGCATTGTGAAAATGTTCAGGAGTAATTACAATAGGCTCATCTTTTGAAGCGCATGAAGTGATTCCTGTGGCAACAATGAATAATAGAATGTAATATGCTGTTTTCATTAATCAGGGATTTGTATGTTATAAACTTGTGCGGCTTCGTTATTAAAAGTCACGAGCAAGTATGAAATATTGTTAACGGTTATAATGTCTAAATGTCTTATCGATTTTTGTGCAAAATCTAGGCCTAGCTCATATCCTAAGGTTACTTTATTTTCGGACGCTATTAGTGCCCCAGAAAACGAATCTAGCCTACCGTGATATGGTTTTGTGCCAAAATAATTTCCTCCTGCTAGTACTTCCTTGGTGCCATCGCCATTAAAGTCGTGAACGACGAAATCCATAATAGGAGCTACTTGCAATGCACCAGTGAAAGGTACAAAAGTAAAAATTCCTTTTTCATTTTTTAAATATCCGGAGGCCAAGGTGTTTACTTCAAATCGCTGAGCGGTATTGAGTGCTTTTTCTCCAAAAATCTGGGACACGGTATCTCCAGCAAAATCATTATTATTTGCATATTTCTTTTTGAGAAATACAAGTTGAGTTCCAAGCTCTTGGAGATTTTGAATAGGGTAGTAGTTTCCGTCTTTTTCCGTAGTAAGAATAGTTTCTGTTTGCCCATTATTATCAAAATCTGAGTAATACATTGTCATGGGAAACGCTGTAGATGCTGTAAACTTACTGTTTGTTCCCCAGTTCCCAAGTAGGTAGTCCATATCACCATCATGATCTATATCAAACGGTTGTATGCTTTGCCATAAACCATTGAGCGTAGCGTCTAGTACTTCTTCTTTTTTAAGAATACCATCTTCATTTTTATAAAAAAGCGGCTGCATCCATTCTCCTATGACAATTAAATCAGTGGAGCCATCAGCATTAAAATCTGTCCAGACGGCATCTGTGACCATTCCTATCTTACCTAGAGGGTTGTCTTGATCTTCTACAAACTTACCTCCATCATTCTTTAAAAGAAACGATGCTGGAATTTTCCCAAAGTCACCTGTAACGGCATGATTACCTGCAAAGAGATCCTTGTCTCCATCATTATCATAGTCGCTTGCGATAATGATGGAGGTGTTAGCTCGCATGCCTGACATCTCGCTGGTTAGGGTATCTGATACTTTTAAATAATAGTTTTCTAAAGCCTCGTTCATTTCGGAAAAATCACCACCTGCTGTACCTACGATAATCTCATTATTGAGGATAGTAGCCGTTACATCCTCTGTTTTTGAAAGAGATTTTAATGGGGTTGAGTACGCTTTCGCGAAAGCGTTAATTCCTCCAGTATACATGGCCGAAGGTATAAACTTAGAGCTACCAAAATAGATGTCGTCATGACCATCACCATTTATATCGCCAATTGCTGTTGCAGGACCACGGTCGGATATTTGATAAGGAATTAGTTGCTGCCTGTTGAAGTCTATATAAGCATCTTCCTTGTGTACATAGTCTATACCTAGATTTCCTGGTTCTTTAGTAAATAGCGTCTTGCTTTTTATTTGAAGTAAACTATAGTCAAAAGTGGTTGTGTTTTGCGGTGATAAGGACAATGTTTGATTTGTTGGGATATCGTATACCACTTGCTGCTTGTTATCTGGCCAAATAATGAGAAGTGAGTCTATTGAAGTGTTCTTTTTGAAACCAAAATGAACAACCGGCTCAGAGGATGCTTGAAATCCTCGGGCAGTATACAATTCTTTGTACTGTAACGTTCCATTTTGATATGCAAAAACTTTAGTACCTATACCGAGCGAATTAGCTTTAGAATATTTAAACTTTAATTTTAAAAAGGTTGCTGTAGTGTCTGTTTGGTTCACATAAATAGTTGCCTCTTGATTGATGTTATTTACAACAACATCAAGGTCTCCATCATTATCAAGATCTGCCAGCGCAGAAGCACCAGACACCGTAGGTTTTTTGTCAATCCACACTCCAGATTGATCTGTAAATACGAGGTCTTCATTTCCTTGATAGACATAATTATGTGAAGCACCATCAGGCATAAGATTAAGAGCTTCGTTATCTAGAAGCCTAGTCTCGTTGAGTCTGTTTTGAATCTTACCGCTAGAAATAAAATTAATGAAATCAAGATTATTAGGTCGTTTTGGGATACCATTTGAAATAAACAAGTCTTGATTCCCATCCTGATTAAAATCTGCAAAGAGAGCACTCCAGCTCCAGTCTGTTGCCGCAACTCCAGAGGAAAGGGCACGTTCTTGAAATTGATATCCCGGCTGATTTACAAATAGCATATTGCGGGTAAACTGGTAGTGATACCCAAAACGTTCTGTACGGAGTTTTTGTGTTTGGATATTATCATCACCTTCGGAAGCCTTTAGAACATTCTCGTCTTCTGGTAACATATCGAGTGACATGAGATCAGGGAAACCATCATGATTAACGTCGGCCACGTCATTACCCATTGAAAATCTTGAGGTGTGTGGAAATTGTTCTTTTAAGCTTTCGCGAAAGCGTAATCCTCCTTCATTGATATAGTAATAGTCGTCCTCATGAAAGTCATTACCTACGTAAATATCTGGATAACCATCCTGATTAAAATCTGCAATAGAAATCCCTAGGCCATACCCATTGATACCACCAAAAATGCCCATTTCCTCACTGACGTCTGTAAAAATGTTTCCATCGTTTCTAAGAAGTTTGTCTCCTGTTTGCTCGTTACGTTCTAAACGTAAATCTGCATGACCAAATGAGGATTCTGTATGTACCGCATGGTTGAGTATATACAGGTCGAGATCGCCATCTTTATCATAATCAAGAACGGCGGCCGTGGTTCCATAATTTTGAAAATCAAGACCAAACTCTGCAGCGCGCTCTGTAAAGGTCTCATCACCATTATTTATAAAAAGCTCGTCGTGTCCCTGGAAATTGTTTATGCCTACTACGGCACGTACATAGATATCTAAGAGTCCATCTGAGTTTGCGTCAAACATTATCGCTCCAGTGCTCCACGAGTTGTTGCCTTCTACACTAGCACTAGCCGAGATATCTTTAAACGTAAGGTCGCCATTATTGAGGTAGAGCTTATTTTTCACTTGATTTCCAGAGAGGTAGATATCTGGTAACCCGTCATTGTTAATATCTCCTACAGCGGTGCCACCACCATTATAAAAGTACAAGTAGTCGAGTATATTGAGACTATCTGTCTCTGTGAGATTGTTTGAAAAAGTGATTCCAGTACTCGTGCTTGTGGGGTTTAAAAAAAGTGCAGGCGCTTCTTGTACTGGTTGATTATTACAACCAATAAGCAGATAACACAGACCTAATAGAACTCCCCACTTCATGAATTACTTGTTTGCTGTGAAAATTCTAGGTTTTCCATCATTAATTGCCGCTACAAGAAATACATTGCCTTGAGCATCCTTAAATGATTCTAGATGTTTCATTTCTTCGCGAACAAAGAAGCCAGTGTCTGTATAATCTTGCCATTCAAAATTTGCTTTACCGTCACCTAATAACACATGAGCATATCCAGCATCAAGCTGGGAGTACTGAGGTTTGAATTCAAAATTATTACCTCCCATTAAAATATCAAGATTGCCGTCATTGTTTACATCTGTACACGTAATGCCACAAATGCAAGATAGTTGCACTCGCGTAGGTAATGCTTTGGTGGTAAAGTTTCCATTTCCTTCATTTATAGCAATTAGAGTCTCGGCAGTATTAACTTCTTTTACAATAGCATTAGCTAAGATATCTTCAGAAAAAAGCTCATCAATAGAGCGCTTTGCATAATCTGATGCTTTGAGATTTTTCTTTTTGAGAGAAACTATTTGTGATGTGATTTCGCTTTTTTGATGTATTGGAAAGTCTTTGCCACCCTCTGAGTAGGTGGTGATTTGTTCTATCGTACCATTTCCATCAAAGTCTGCGATAAACATTTTAAGCGGGCCGTCACTTCCTGGTTTGTAATGCACATTTGTTCCATCATTACCGAGTATAAGGTCTAAGTCGCCATCATTGTCAAGATCTGCGCTTTGTATAGCATTCCACCATCCTGCATAAGATGATAGTCCAGTATCTATAAGTTTAATGGACTCGCTTGTGACTTTAAATGCAGTAGGAGTTCCCCAGTCTGAAACCGTTATTAATTCTTTGTTGTTGTCACCATCAAGATCTAACCATAGCGCGTCTGTTACCATTCCAGCAGGATTAAGCTGCTTAGACAGTAGATTGTCTTTAGTGAAATTCCCTTTTCCGTCATTAATTAAGATTGCGTGCGGTGGGTCAATACCATAAACACCTGCGACGCTTCTACTTCCAATAAATAAATCTAAATCTCCATCGCCATCAATATCGTTAGATGTAATTACAGATGCACTTTGATGTGCAGATGGTAAACTACGTGCGTCTTTAAAAGTTCCATTGCCGTTGTTTATGTAAAGTCTAGAAATGTAATAAGCCTCTGCATCTACTTGACCACCTCCAGTGGATACAATAAGATCTAAAAAGCCGTCACTATTTACATCTACAAATGTGGCTGCTGTGTCTTCAAATAATGCAGCCTTTTCAAAAGTAATTTTACTAGATGGAACAAGATTACCTTTTCCTTTATGAAGATAGAGCATACTAGTTTGTCCTTTGGCTCCACCTATGAAGATATCATCATTGCCATCATTATCTATATCTCCTATTGCAATTGCAGGACCTTCTTGAGAAAGTTTTTTGGCAATGAGTCCCTCAAAATCAAAGTCACTATAATTATTCTCTTTGTGGGCAATAAGTGTAGGGTTTGTAATTTCCTTAAGTAATGTAGGCTTATTCTTTTTTACAGGAACATAGGTTTCAGATGCGTCTGTGATTGATAATTTGAGTGTTTGGTTTGCTTTTACTTTTGTTAAAAGCTGAGTTTTATCATCGGGCCATATAACGCGAAGTGAGTCTATAGTAGTAGAGCTTCCTAGTCCTATAGTCATATCATGGTCCATAGATGATTGGAATCCTCGAGAAGGTATAAGTTCTTGTAATACAGAAAGCTTATTGTGGTATAACCTTACAGTGGTGCCTACTGCAAACTTGTTTTTGTCACCTCCTTTAAATGTAAGTTTAATATAGTTATGATCTTTATCGACTTTCGTATTGTTACGGTAAATAAAGGAAGGCATATTTACGTTGTTAACCACGATGTCTAAGTCACCATCATTATCAAGATCTGCGTGAGCTGCACCATTACTCATACTCGGTGTCGCAAGTCCCCAGTCTTTAGATTTATTTTTAAACGTGATGTCTTTTTGATTGTGATAAGCATAATTTGCCAGAGGTTTGATAGGCATTTTATTGATTATAGAATCTACAGGATGTGTTTTGCCATTAACCTTACTTCTAATGAGTTCGTTTGCAAAGAAGTCTACAAAGTCAAGATCTGTTAGGTCATGATTTATACCATTTGTAACATAAATATCTCTGAAACCATCATTATCCATGTCAAATACGAGTCCAGACCAGCTCCAGTCTGTAGCATTCACCCCACTATGATATGCAGTTTCAGAAAATGAACCATTACCATTATTTATTTGTAATGTGTTCTGTATAAACTGCTGGTAAAAATCATCACGTTGTTTGCGCTTGTAAATATTGTACCCATCAAACTCCATAACAGACTTAACACGTTGCTCATTTTCGGGCAACATATCTGTGATAAAAATATCTTGTAAACCATCGTTATTTATATCAGAAATATCAATTCCCATCGCTGATAGGGATAAGTGAGAGGTCCATTCTTTTATTTCTTCTGTAAATGTTCCATCCTGATTGTTGATGTATAAATAGTCACGCTCAAAGAAATCATTTGAGATGTAAATGTCTGGCCATAAATCTTGGTTAATATCAGTAACTACGACACCCAGCCCAAAGCCTATCAACGAACCATAAATACCTGCCTCTTCACTTACGTCTGTAAATATCCCACCGTCGTTGCGCATTAGTAAGTCTCCCACGCCGCGTATATCTTCTTTTACATTTGCCCAGTCTTGGGCACGCTTATCTCGCTGTCCTCTGTTACCTAAACTATTTACAGGAACATTACTGTTATTAAGGATGTACACATCAAGATCACCATCTTTGTCGTAATCAAAAAAGGAAGCCTGGGTAGAAAATCCTGAAGTCGCTAGGTTGTATTCTTTTGCTTTTTCAGTAAAGGTTAGGTCGCCATTGTTTATGTATAAATCATTATCATGACTGTCTTCTTCGAGGTTTCCTGCGTTACTTACATAAATATCAAGAAGTCCATCTGCATTTACATCTGCCATTGTTACTCCTGTAGACCAAGGCTTGTTACCTTCAATTCCTGCAGCTGCTGAAATATCTTCAAATTTAAAATCTCCTTTATTTAAAAAGAGCTTGTTCTTACCCATATTTGCCGTTAGGTAAATATCTGCTAGGCCATCATTATTAATGTCACCTATAGCAACACCACCACCATTATAGAAGTTTCGGTATTTAAAAATATTGAAGTCAGATTCATTTTTGATGCTATTTATAAAATTGATACCAGTACTGTCTGAGGGCATCTCCGTAAATAACG
Source organism: Dokdonia sp. Asnod1-B02 (assembly GCF_045063955.1). NCBI lineage: Bacteria > Pseudomonadati > Bacteroidota > Flavobacteriia > Flavobacteriales > Flavobacteriaceae > Dokdonia > Dokdonia sp. Asnod1-B02. The sequence goes on from NZ_JBEFNW010000002.1 coordinate 691,165, forward strand.
TATCGCTCTCTGTATTATGGGTTGTGTTAGACTGCTCATCACAAGAAAGTAATAATAGGGGAAGGACTATTAATAAAAGCCCATATTTTTGTAGTGTTTCCATAAAGTTTAGTCGTCTTTTCTAATGAATAATGGGGTGTCATTATTCCTTCCTATGGGGTAATAGGTGGTTCCAGAAATAGTAATTTTTTGTATACTTCTAGAGGCTCCTAAAATATTAAATTTTGGTTGTTTTTCTATGCGGAAGAACCCCTTTTTATCGTTGATAAGCAGAACGCCTTGTGATCCATCCAGTCTTCCTATTTGAGTGCTTATTTCATAATCATTACCTACTAGCAATACATCTTTATAACCATCGTCATTTACATCATCTACTAGGATATCATGTACAGAGGAGATTTGAGAAAGTAGTGGTAGCTCATGTGCTGTAAATGTATTGTCTCCATCGTTTTCAAAATACATGGATGCAAGATTTGTGACAGACTTTACTTGAGCATCTCTTAATTTATCTTGAGGTAGTATTTCTTTAAATCTCGCTTTCGCGAAAGCGTTATAAGACAAGTATTTCTTATTGAGTTGAGGTAGCTGTTTTACGAGTTCATCTTTTGTTGCAATGGTAGTTTCTTCTCCTTGATAATAATAGGTTACAATAGGGTCTTGAGTTCCGTTGCTGTCAAAATCTTGAATATATAATTGTAACGGTTGATTTGTCGAAGCAGTAAGTCTTGAATTAAGTCCCCAATTTCCGGCAATGATATCTAAATCTCCGTCATTGTCAAAGTCTGCTACTTTTAATGAATTGAACCAGCCTGTAGATTCTTCTAATCCGTTATTATCTTGCTTTGAAAGCTTGGCTCCATCATTGAGAAAAATTGCAGGAGACATCCAGTGCCCTACAACCACAGCGTCCTTGTATCCGTTGTTATCAATATCTATCCATTCAATATCTCGGACGTTTCCTAAACGTTGAAACGATGTGCTGTACTGAGTTGTAGCATCCTTAAAAACACCTTTCCCATTGTTCTCAAGAATATATTGCAGTGGAGTAGTGCCAAATTGTTGAGGAACCACGTCACTAGTTATAGAGATATCGAGATCTCCATCATTATCGATATCTATGGCTTTTACTGTAGATGCGTTTACTGCTATATCTGAGAATGCAGTCGCGTCATAGGTTAATGATGTTTCATTATTAATATATAATCTTGGTTGAAGAGGCTTGCCAGATTTTATTTCATTCCCACCGCTTACTATAATTAAGTCGTTTAAGGAATCTCCATTTATATCTGCAATGACAGCATCAATGTCCTCATGTATTTGATGTTTATTACTCTCCGGTAGATGTACTTCGTTAAATGTACCTGAGGATGTCTGTACATAAGTGGTAGATTCTCCTATTTTAGAACCAAGAGCAACCATATCATCAAGTCCATCATTATTTAAATCTCCTGCAACAATTGCTTTACTCAGGTTAGTAGATGCATAAGGTACAAGAGGATTCCTGCTGAATTCTAGCGTTGCGTTATCTATATGTTTAAAAGGTATAATGCTATCAGTTATTTGTGCTTTTAATGTTTCCTTTTGGCTAGATGGGAGTACAGAAGAAGCATTATGTGTTAGGGTAATAAGTCGATTTGTGTTTATGTTTTTCAAGGTTTGCGTCTTGCTGTCCGGCCATACAACAGTGAGAGAATCGATACTTTTGTGTTTTCCCAAACCAATTGATAACTCGGGCGCTACAGAAGATAAGTATCCTCTAGTAGTGTAGTTTTCAAAATATTGATAGTCTGTTGAGCTATACACATGAACTTGTGCTCCAATGCCCAAGGTATTTTGTTGAGACCCTTTAAAACGAATCTTCAGATAATGCACACTATCTTTTAATTGTTGGGTTCTGTTTTCTAGCAGATACGCTTGTTCATTTACGTTATTTACGATGAGATCTAGATCACCATCGTTATCTAAATCTGCATAACTACTTCCGTTACTAAAGGAGATAGTACTCTTTATCCACGATTTTGAGGTGTTCTTAAACGTGCCATCACCATTATTTGAGAAGAAATAGTTTTCTGTTTTCTTTTGTGGTATTTCTTCTAATAGCGGAAGCTCTTTATCAGTCATGCGGCTTCCTATTCTTTTTTGAATGTTTTCGTTAGAGATAAAATTAACAAAATCCATATCGTTTGTTGCACCTATGATACCATTTGTAATGTATATGTCTTTATCACCATCGTTATCAAAATCTGCAAGTAGGGGAGACCAGCTCCACTCCGTACTTGATATACCGCTCAAAAAAGCAGTTTCAGAAAATTGCTCTTTCCCTTGATTGATATGCAAAGTGTTTTGCATGAATTGAGGTCGATATCCTTGACGTAACTGATTTTGGAATATAGGGAAGTTAAATTCCGTTCCAGAAGATTTTAAGGTTTCTAAATTCTCTGGCAGCATGTCTACAGATAGAATATCAGTAAAACCATCATTATTCACATCTGCAATGTCGTTACCCATAGAGAAATGGCTAGTGTGACCTAACTTTCCTTCTGTGGTATTGACCTCTTTAAAAGTTCCGTCAGTTTGATTAATGTAGAGATAGTCATCTTCAAAGAAATCATTACCTATATAAATGTCAGGATAACCATCATTGTTTATGTCGCTTATGGCAAGCCCTAGTCCGTAACCTATTCTTGATGAAAATATATTCGCTTTCGCGGAAACGTCTATAAAAACACCGTCTCGATTTTCTAATAGTTTGTCTCCATTGATGCTATCCACCTTTGTACGCTGACTTCCACGTCCAAAATATGCGTTAGGATATAACGAATGCCCCATGATATAGGCATCAAGATCGCCATCATTATCGTAATCAAAAAATGAAGATTGAGTAAATAATCCAGATAGATCTAATTGGTATTTTTTTGATTCTTCTTTAAAAGTAAGTTGGCCATTGTTGAGACCTTGATTTACGTAGAGAAGATTATGCCCTTTAAGCTTTAAATGCCTGGCTACTTTGGATATGTAGATGTCTAGTAGTCCGTCATTATTGATGTCTACAGTAGTTACACCCGTAGTCCAGCCAGTATCATTAGAGATGCCAGCTTGTGTTGTAATATCTTTAAAAGTAAGATTAGCTTGATTGTGATATAGCTTATCTGGTCCTTGATTTGAAGTGAAATAAATGTCTATCAATCCATCATTATCAAAATCTCCAGTTGCTACGCCTGCACCGTTATTGTAGTAGAGATAATTTAAAATATTTAAATCTGAGTCAGGAGATAAATCATTCTTGAAGGTTATACCTGAATCCGTTTTAAGTGTAAAGCGTACATCTGTTTTCTTGTCCTTACATGAAAGTATGAAGAACATTAAAGCTATAAATGTAATAATCTGTTTCAAGATGATGTACGTCTAAGTTGTATATATAAAAAGAGGGCTAGATAACATCTAACCCTCTTTTAAGCTAATTAAATCACCAAGTTTAGTAGCCTGGATTTTGTGTAAGATTAGGGTTTAATGTTACCTGACTTGCTGGAATAGGGAAGAGGTTTCTAGTCTCATCGCCTACAGCTCCCGGAGCTTTAAGTTCCCAGTCTGCAGTAAATTGTCCAAATCTAATTAAGTCATTACGTCTCCATAATTCTGCATATAATTCACGTCCTCTTTCGTCTATAAGCTCTTGAGCTCCTACAGAGCCAATTGGAGTAGCTCCCCTCAATACACGAAGTTCATTCACTAACGGTGTAGCATCACCTCCAGAACGGAAAAGTGCTTCTGCCTTCATAAGGTGCGCATCTGCGTATCTAAAGAAAATCTCGTGAGTGTTGAAAGATCCATAACGAGCAGCATACTTCTGTAAGCGTATACCTGTAGTCTCATCATTGTTTATAAGACTTACGTTACCATCTCCATCTTTAAAATCTCTTTTGAAAGTTAATGGAGCACCAGCTCTGTCTTGTAGTGCCGATCCATCTGCACCATATTGTTGTCCTATTAAGAATCCAACACCAATATGTGATGCATCTGCTATGCCATCTCCATTATTGTCAGTACATCCATCACATGCTCCAATAGGCTCACCAGATGTAGGTACTACACCTCTACGTTCCTCTTGGCCACTTCCTTCTACGTTAATTTCAGGATCTCCTTCAAAAAGATCATAATAAGAGGATAATGTAGCAAAACCATTCCATCCACCACCGGTGTTGTCACGCTCACTAGTTTGCGCGTAGTGAAGTCCATTCCATATTCTGTTACTTACACCAGCTCCTAAGAACCAGATAGTCTCATTATCTCCAGAATCACGGAAGAGATCAAAATAACCTTCTTGTAAATCGTAACCTTCTCCGTTAATTTGGTCTACAAGAGATACTACTTGATTCATGTCTGCACTTGCAGCTTCAGTATCTAAGTAAATGTGCTTGTTAAGGAGTACTTTAGCTAGAAGATATCTTGCAGCAGCCTTATTTGGTCTATTGTTATTTGTCATTGGTGCTCCAGCAGGAAGCTGGTCAATGGCTTGATTCAAATCAGATACAATTTGATCAACGGCTTCTGCACCTCTAAGTACGATAGGATCTTCAAATAATGAAAGTTCTGGATCACGTACAGGTACTTGACCCCAGTTGTCAAGAACAAACCACATTCCTAATGCTCTTAAGAAGTATGCGTTAGCACGATCTTCTGCTGTAGCATTTACTGATAGGTCAGAAAGAACTTGTGCCGCTTGAAAGTGTGTTGTGTTCCACTGTAAGAACGCAGTTTGAATAAACTGGTGACTAGTTAACCAGTTGTGCTGGTGTAACTGTCTCCAGATACCATTATCTCCCCAGTCAGATCCTCTTGTCGGTATGAGCGCTGCATCTGTTGTCACTTCTTGAAGTGCAAAGATGTTTGCTTGATCACCTATTTGACCATTAATTGAGTTGAACATATTATCTAAAAAAGATGAAGGCTCAAGTACTCCGTTAAAGGTTTCTCCAGTAATTACCGAATCTGTGCTTTCGATTTCTAGATCAGTACACGATGTCGCCAGCGCTCCGATCATAAATGCTCCTGCTATGAAGCGGGTTGCATTTAGTTTAATGTTTCGTTTCATAATTTTTCTTTTTTTTATTAAAATCTAGCATTTACACCAAGTGTAAAAGTACGAGCTCTTGGGTATGGTGCATAATCGATTCCTGCTGTTGGAATAGCTGAAGCATTAAGTGATCCTGTATCAGAACTGATTTCTGGGTCAAGACCGCTGTATCCTGTAATTAAGAACAAGTTTTGACCAGTAAAAGATAAACGTAAAGAATCAAACATTCCATCTCCACTTAGTGGCCAGTTGTAACCTAAAGATGCAGATTGTAATCTTACGAAATCTCCTTTTTCAAGAAAACGTGTAGATACAGCTACAGATGAGCTAGCGTTCTCAGCACTATTTGCAGCATCTTGTGTTATATTTCTTCCAATGATTAAAGCAGACTTAGTAAAGAATGCATTGTCTGTAGCGTTATATACTGAGAATCCAAATTGACCATTGAAGTAAGTGCTAAGATCAAAGTTTTTGTAACGAGCACTGAGTGATAAACCTGAGGTAACTTTAGGTACAGCATTTTCTCCTACAAAAAATTTATCTGAATCTGGATCACCTACACCGTCACCATTAGCATCTAAGTAAGTAGGTTCTCCACTTTCATCAAATCCTGTAAATTCTGCCATATAGAATGAGAATAGTGGCTGTCCAGCTTCTAGTTGTTGAGCAAAAGCTCCAGTAAGACCATTACCACGTATAGCTCCAGTTTGAATAATACGTTTAGTGTCTTGCACCTCATTTTTATTATAAGCAACGTTGAATGATGCGTCAAACCCAAAGTCTTCAGTATCTATAAAGGCATAATTTAGAGCAAATTCCACACCTTGGTTAACAACAGTTCCATCACTCAAGTTACCAAATGCTGTTTGCACGTTTGATGGTGCAGCTGTTTCTGCAAGTAATAAAAGATCGTTAGTTTCTTTGCGATATAGGTTGAAAGATCCATTAAGACGATCATCATTAAAACCAAAGTCAAGACCTACATTAAAATCTGTAGTCTCTTCCCATTTTAAGCCTGCGTTCACATCTCCTACTGGAGAAGTTCCAGGTATATTATCACCACCACCAATAATGTTAAGTCCGTTATCTATAGCAGTGAAGTTTGCTTGAGTTCTAGTAGTGAATTGGCCATAACCTAATCCTTCTTGTGAGCCTACGATTCCTGCTCCAAGGCGAAGCTTAAGTGTAGAGATGTTGTCTCCTACAAAGTCTTCTTCATCAAGCTTCCAAGCAAATGCTCCTGAAGGGAAGTATCCATAACGTTCTGCATCTCCAAAAGTTGAAGATCCATCTGCTCTAAATGTTGCAGTAAGTAAGAACTTCTCATTAAAGGTTAAGTTGGCTCTTGTAAAGAATGACTGTAATTCATCTGTGTTGTCATAGCGACCTGCAATATAAGCTGTTAACACGCGATCAAATCCTTCAGGAATAGTGAGTCCTGTTTGAATTTCTGGAAGAAGGGTTGTAACAAAGCTACCGTCATTACCGTATCCAAAAACTTGAGCATTACCAGGTACAACACGGTTTAAGATATTATATTGATTAATAAGCTGTCCTCTCATAGCACCAACATCAGAAGTGTTAAATCCTGCGCCGTTAGAAAATACTCCATCTCTTTGGAATTCTTGATAAGAGAATCCTCCTAAAAGGTCAAGGGTTACATTACCGAAATCTTTCTTGTAGTTAAGCGTTGCTTCAAGAAGCTTGTTTTCGTTATTATTAATGTTGTAATCTCCACGGCCTATATTACTTAATCCTTCTGCATTTAAAATAGTAGAAGCCACTACACCTGTCGTGTTCGATTCTGTTTTGTCATAACCTACCGTTACTTTAGCACTAAACTCGTCAGTAAAATCATAATCTAGGGACACGTTGGCAAGAATACGATCACTTTCAGAAAGTCCTTGAAAACTATTTAAATAGTTTACAGGGCTGAAAAAACCTGGTGTTTGTAAAAAGAATTCTTCGTCGAGTGGGAATGTTGGGTTTGCAGAGATAGACGCACCTATTATGTCACCTCTTGATCCTGCACCACCATTTAAAGGTGCCGTCTCTGTATTAATACGAGAGATACTACCAGTACCAGTTACAGTCAATTTATCATCAAAAAACTTCTGAGAAAAATTAAGTCTTCCAGATATTCTTTCTAGTGAAGAATTTTCAACAACACCATTGTTATTTCCATATCCAAAAGAAGCGCGTATGTTACCTCCAGTATAACTCTTAGAGTAGCTTAAGTCTGTCTGTCTTGAGAAAGAGTTACGTAAGTAAACATCTTGCCAGTCTGTATCTGCAGTACCAACTATTGGAGTATTTGGAAGATCTGCAATTGCTTCAAGATATTCAGCTCTGTTTAGTAGATCATATCGTTTTGCAGCATTTGAAGAACTTACAGATGAATTAATTTCCCAAACACCTTTAGAGGCTCCACGACCTCCTTTTGTTTGTACAATAATAACTCCGTTTGCTCCACGTGAACCGTAAATTGCAGTTGCAGAAGCATCCTTTAATATAGAGATACTCTCAATATCATTAGGATTGATAAAGCTTAATGGGTTACCACCACCAGCTTGAGCAATACCTCCAGTAGTTACTCCAGGAGATCCACCTCCAGCAAGAGGCACGCCATCGACTACAAATAAAGGATTGTTTCCAGAACGTATAGAGTTATTACCACGTATACGTATGGATACTCCAGCACCAGGCTCTCCAGAAGATTCTGAAATTTGAACCCCAGCAGTTTTACCTTGTATAAGTTGTTCTGGTGTTTGTATTACACCTTGGTTAAAGTCTTCCGAACCTACATTGTCTACGGCTCCCGTAGCATCCTTAATAGTTGTTGATCCATAACCGATAAGTACCACTTCATCAAGTGCATTATCTGAAGCAAGAGCAATGTTAATTGTGCTTCTTCCACCTACAGCTACTTCTTGAGTAGCATAACCTACGTAACTAAAAACGAGTGTCGCATCGTTTGGTACGTTATTAAGACTGTAGTTTCCATCAAAATCGGTAGTTGCACCGTTTGAAGTACCCTTTACAATAACATTTGCTCCCGGTAATGGGCCGTTTTCCTCAGTAACTGTTCCAGTCACCGTCTGGGCTTGGGCAATTCCTACAAAGAGGATTGCAACAAACAAGAGCATACTTTTAAGTATTACTTTCTTCATAAGAATCTTGTTTAAAATTAGTTTGCTTAGTTTATTTGAGTGTTTGTACACTTTATAAGGGTTAAAAATATGCAAATTTTATGTTAAGATAGTGTGTGTACCCCCATAAAGTTACGAAAACGATTTCGTGTGAACAAGGTTAGATTTGTAAGAATACCATAATATTTGATTGCTTTGATTGTCATATTATGATTTAAATAGCTCAACTTTTTTTATATAACTACTCAAAATTGTGTTTAAGTCATATGTCACCCCAGCTGCATAGCATTTGGTTAACTTTGATTAGGTTGTATTATTAGCCTAATTTCACACAAAATGGAAACTTATGAAAAAGCATTTTTTAAGCTTAGCTGTAATTGTTACGACACTATGTTCTTGTGAATTCAATACTTCAAATGAAACTCCCGCTTTCGCGAAAGCGTTATCAAAAACCTCTTTTCAGTTTGCTGAAACCATGGAAGAGTCAGGCGTAATTTATGAAGTGAATATAAGGCAGTATTCCCCCGAAGGAACTTTTACATCTTTTACAAAAGATATACCTGTATTAAAGGAGCTAGGGGTTAAGATACTCTGGGTGATGCCTATTTTTCCTATATCTGAAACTAATAGAAAGGGAAGTTTGGGGAGCTATTATGCTGTCTCAGATTTTAGAGAAGTGAATCCTGAGTTTGGGACTTTGCAAGATGTGGAAGATATGATTAAGGTTGCTCATGAACATGGAATAGCGGTTGTGCTTGACTGGGTGCCTAATCATACGGGATGGAATCACACGTGGATTACAAAGCACCCAGAATGGTATACACAAAATGATAAAGGAGAAATTGTTGATCCTATAGATCCAGCAACTGGTAAATCGTGGGGATGGACTGATGTGGCAGATCTTAATTATGATAATCAAGCGATGCGCGATGAGATGATTGCAGATTTATCTTACTGGGTACTAGAACATGATGTTGATGGTTTTAGAATGGATGTTGCTCATAAAGTGCCAGTACCATTTTTTAAGAGAGCAATAGATTCTCTTGAAAAGATAAAGTCACCACTCTTTATGCTGGCAGAAGCAGAGCAAGAAAATCTCATGGCAAATGGTTTTGATATGCACTACGCCTGGCAGATGCATCATTTACTTAATGAAATAGCCAAAGAAGAAAAAAGTGTAGATGACTTCTGGACACTACTCGCGCAGTATGATCAAACGCTAGCTCAAGATGATATGAATATGTACTTTGTTACAAATCATGACGAAAATAGCTGGGCAGGAACGCTAGGTGAGCGCTTGCCAGACAATAAAGAGATCCTTACCACCCTTACCTATATGTTGCCTGGCATGCCTCTCATATATAGTGGACAAGAATATGATCTCGATAAAAGGCTACAGTTTTTTGAAAAGGACAGTATTCCAAAGGAGAAAGGAAGTTACTTTGAATTGCTTAAAAAATTAGGAGAGTTAAAGAATAATCGTAAATCTCTACACGGCGGAAAAACTAAAGCGTCTCTTATTAAAATAGAAGCTAGCAATCCTGAGATACTTACCTTTGGCAGAGAGAAAGAAGACGATCAACTTTTATTTATAGGTAACTTTTCAAGTTCATTAATAACTACAAAAATACCGCTGTCTGGAGCTTTTTTCAATGTGCTCACTGGTGAAGATGTAGCTATAAGCGAGACACAAGCAATTCCATTAAAGGCTTGGGAGTTTTATATTCTGAGCCCTAAAACTCATCTTAATTTTGACACTCGTGTCATACCAAATACTGTAAATGAATAAATTTGACGTCCTTATTGTAGGTGGTGGTGCCGCTGGTTTTTTTACTGCAATTAACATAGCAGAAAAAAAGCCGACACTCAAAATTGCTATTCTAGAGAGAGGAAAAGAGGTGCTTACTAAAGTGAGAATTTCTGGTGGTGGGAGATGTAACGTCACGCATGCAGAGTTTATACCTAAAGAACTTTCAAAAAAATACCCTAGAGGACAGAAAGAATTATTAGGGCCTTTTCACACGTTTATGACGGGAGATACTATTGCTTGGTTTGAAGAGCGAGGTGTCGAACTCAAAATTGAGGAAGATGGGAGAATGTTTCCCATCACAGATTCTTCATCTACCATTGTAGATTGTTTTTTAAAAGAGGCTCATAAGCACAACATTGAAGTGCTTACTAATCATTCTGTGCAAGATGTTGGTTTTGATTCCGCTTTCGCGAAAGCGAGAATTTCAAATGAAGATTCGTTTTATGTAAAGACTAATAAAGGGGATTTTATATGCAATCACCTTGTGATGACTACTGGAAGTAATCCTAAGATGTGGTCATTATTGCAAAAGCTAGGTCACTCTATTACAGATGCAGTGCCATCACTTTTTACATTTAATATTAAAGATGAAAAGATAGAGGGCCTCATGGGGCTGGCAACTAATGTCACAGTAAAGGTGCTAGGAACCAAACAGAAATCTGAAGGGCCTTTGCTTATCACCCACTGGGGAATGAGCGGTCCAGCCATTTTAAAACTCTCTGCATGGGGAGCAAGAGAACTTGCCGATTTAAAATATCAATTTGAGATTCAAGTAAACTGGCTACAGTTTCTCACACAAGAAGATGCTTTAGATGAGCTTTTAGAGCTCAAGGTGCAACACGCAAAACAGTCTCCGTTTAGCTATGCACAACTAGAGCTGCCTAAGCGTTTGTGGCATAATTTATTAATCGCCTCAGGGATTCAGCAAGCTACTAAGTGGGCAGAACTCACGAAGGCGCAATTACAGTCATTAAGCCGAGAGCTCACGCAATCCCGTTTTCGCGTAAGCGGTAAAAGTACTTTTAAAGAAGAGTTTGTAACTGCGGGAGGTGTCAACTTAAAAGAGGTGAATTTTAAAACCTTTGAAAGCAAAAAAGTACCAAATCTTTATCTGGCAGGTGAGGTGCTCAATATAGATGCAATTACAGGTGGTTTTAATTTTCAAAATGCATGGACGGGAGGCTATTTTGCTGCTCAGGCAATTGTAGAATAAAACTAGTTAAGACGCCAGATTTCAAAATTAAGAGCCGTCGCAAAGGCAAGCCATAATATATAAGGAATAAGTAATGCTGCGCTCCATCTGTCTACAACCTTAAACCATTTTATCGTTAATATGACTAAGATAAAAAGGCCGCAAATGGTGAGTAGTGCAAAGAAGGGTTGTTCTAGTCCAAAGAATATGATGCTCCACAGTCCATTAAGTATAAGCTGAAAACCAAAATGGTATAAAGCTACTTTTACCCACTTGTGGTAAAAACCTCTATTCCATACAATACCGGCGGCTATACCCATCATGATATAAAGTATAATCCATACGGGTGCAAAAATCCAGTTAGGCGGACTCCAACTAGGTTTCATAAGACCTACATACCACGTATCTATACTGCTTTGGGTTGCTAGAGCGCCTATAGTGCCTACAAGAAGGCAAATGATTATACTCAGAACAATGCGAATTAATAAATCTTTGTCCATAAAATAAATTGGTTAAGACTTAAAGGTAGTGAATAATCTTAGACGTCTCTAAGCGTTGATATTGCTATCTTTGTATAAATTTCTACTCAAACTCAATGACCGAAAGCGATTTTATACCCTCTGGTGATTACCAAGTTTTACCTGCAGGATCTGTAAGTTATCAATCTCCTAGTAATATAGCCCTTGTTAAATATTGGGGTAAATATGGCGAGCAGTTACCTCAAAATCCAAGCATAAGCTTCACCTTATCTAACTGCCATACAACAACAACGCTATCTTATAAAAAGAATAGTAATACATCTGGCGAGATTCCTTTTGAGATCTTTTTAGATGGAGAAGCAGCGCCAGATTTCAAGCCGAAAATTGCAAAGTTTTTTGAGCGTATAGCTGTTTATATGCCTTTTGTAAAGGAGTATGAATATAAAATTGAGACATCTAACTCTTTCCCGCATAGTTCTGGTATTGCGAGTTCTGCATCTGGTATGAGTGCACTTGCGCTCTGTCTTATGGAAATGGAGCGAGGTATGGAGGTAGCCATGACAGATACTTTCTTTAATGAGAAGGGAAGTTTTCTTGCTAGATTAGGTTCTGGAAGCGCATGTAGAAGTATAGAAGGTCCTCTTGTGGTTTGGGGTAAGCATGCAGAGATAGAAGGGAGCACAAACTTTTATGGAACATCTTACGAAGGAGAAATTCATGAGAAATTCCACAATTATCAAGATACCATATTGCTAGTAGATAAAGGTGAGAAGCAAGTGAGTAGTACTGTAGGGCATGATTTAATGCATGGTCACGCTTTCGCGAAAGCGAGATTTACCCAAGCACATGAAAACTTATCAAGCTTGATGCAAGTTTTTAAGCAAGGTGATGTAGATCAGTTCATAAAAATCGTGGAAAGTGAGGCACTCACACTGCATGCTATGATGATGACGAGTCATCCATACTTTATCTTGATGAAGCCTAAAACACTCGAGATAATAAATGAAATCTGGGCTTACCGTAATGAAACAGGTTCAAAAATTTGCTTTACACTTGATGCTGGAGCAAATGTTCATGTGTTATATCCAGAAAATGAAAAGGAGTCTGTTCAGAAATTTATAGCTAGCGAACTTTTAAAATTTTGCCAAAACAGCCACTATATTGATGATTGTGTGGGTAATGGAGCAAAAAAACTGTAAATTTGTGTAACTCATTAGGAGATCCCCATTATGAAAGGTCCACTTTTTTATTCAAAAATTTTATTGTTCGGCGAGTATGGAATCATAAAAGATTCTAAAGGTCTTGCTATTCCTTATAACTTCTATAACGGAGCCCTTAAAATAGAAGAGAATCCTAATGATGATGCTATTGCATCAAACGGGCATCTTGCACGTTTTGTTATCTATTTAAAAAACTTACAAACTGAGCAGCCAGAGCTTGTTTCATTTGATATTGATCAAATGCAAGAAGATGTAGATGCAGGTATGTATTTTGATTCTAGTATACCTCAAGGTTATGGGGTAGGAAGTAGTGGTGCACTAGTAGCGGCTATTTATGATAAATATGCAGTAGATAAAATCACGGTGTTAGAAAATCTTACACGCGAGAAATTGCTTAATTTGAAGCAAATTTTTGGCGGTATGGAGTCCTTCTTTCACGGTAAATCTTCTGGGTTAGATCCCCTGAATAGCTATTTAAGTTTACCTATTCTCATCAATAGTAAAGATCATATTGAAGCTGCTGGGATTCCTTCTCAAGCGCAAACGGGTACAGGTGCTGTATTCTTATTAGATAGTGGTATCGTAGGTGAGACTGCTCCTATGGTAAACATCTTTATGGAAAGTATGAAGCAAGATGGTTTTAGAGCAATGCTTAAAGACCAGTTTGTAAAACATACAGATGCTTGTGTAGATGATTTTTTAAAGGGAGACGTAAAGTCGCTCTTTGGCAATGTGAAGCAATTATCTAAAGTGGTGCTTAGCAACTTTAAGCCTATGATTCCTGCAAAATTTCATGATCTATGGAAGCAAGGGATAGATACTAATGATTACTACTTGAAGCTTTGTGGCTCAGGAGGTGGTGGTTACATGCTTGGGTTTACAGAAGACTTAGAAAAGGCACAACAGGCTCTTAAAGGACACAAGCTAGAAGTGGTTTACACCTTCTAATAATTCATACTATTTACTTAAAAGGTAACTAATGCTTTCGAGAAAAAACAAACGTTTTATCCTTAAGTTAATTAGCCTCTTTTCTGTGGTGCGTGGTTACAATATTCTGGTGATCGTCATTGCACAGTATCTCACATCTATATTTATACTAGCGCCAGATCTACGCTTACGCGAAATCATATTTGATCTCAATCTCTTATTCCTAGTGCTTGCTGGCGTTTTTACAATCGCAGCAGGTTACATCATCAATAGCTTTTACGATTCTGAAAAGGACTTGATTAACAGGCCTAAAAAGACCATGTTAGACAGGCTCGTGAGTCAAAACACAAAGCTGTCTATATATTTTGTGCTCAACTTTCTAGCTGCGATAGCTGCTAGTTATGTGTCCTTTAGAGCGGTGATATTTTATGCGCTTTATATTTTTGGAATATGGATTTACTCACATAAACTCAAAAAATATCCTTTTGTAGGTAATCTAGTAGCGGCAACACTCGCGATTACTCCATTTTTTGCCGTGTTTATTTACTACGGAAATCTTGCTCCGGTGATTTTTGTGCACGGATCTTTTTTGTTTCTAGTAATTGCTATGCGCGAGATGGTAAAAGATCTAGAAAATTTAAAAGGTGATCTCGTTCAGAACTATAGAACAATACCTGTTATATACGGAACTACTACCTCAAAGTGGTTGCTTACTATTCTAGGAGGTCTTACAATAGTTCCTATCTTTTTTTTAATAAACCACTTTAAGTTAGGGTATATGAGCTATTACTTTTATGGGAGTGTGGCTTTGTTGTTATTGTTTCTAGCCATCTTATGGAGGTCTGTGGCAAGACCTCACTATGTGCTACTTCACAATATTTTGAAGTTTATTATTGTAGCTGGGGTGTTCTGTATAGTACTTCTAGATGCGAGTGTGGTACTTAATAGAATATTCTAAACTATACTTTTATAAAGTTGTTGTAAACGAAAAAGCCCGCCATAGGCGAGCTTTTGTAATCGTAAAAAAGTATCTATCTATCTTGATAACTACAGTACACGTACTTGTGCAGCAGTTAATCCTTTTCTTCCTTCTTCTTCTACGTACTCAACTTTGTCTCCTTCGTTGATAGTTTCCCCGTTAAGACCTGTAACGTGTACAAAGATGTCTTTACCGGTGTCGTCGTTAGTTATAAAACCATAACCTTTTGACTCATTGAAAAATTTTACTGTTCCTTCCATTATAAAATATGTATTAATAAAGTGCAAACTTACACTTTTATTTGGTAACCAAAACTTTTGCTAATATTATATTAATGTAAACTCTTTAAATTCAGCGCTTTTTATCTTTGGAATTGTTAAATTCTTTCATTCTTTTAAAAGCGTCATCTGTGAGCATATAGTCTGCCACTTTGCGATCTTTCCAGCGGTGATAAATAAAAGTGGGCATTAAAATGAAAAAACCACCTGCAATAGAAAGGCCAATAAACTTATGACCCAAAGCTGCGTCTACATTGTCTTTGCAGTAAAAGCCATATGCAAGCATCGCTGCTAGAATAAAGAAAAGAACAATGATGAAAATACGTCGAGCTTTGTTCATTTATTCAAAGAATGTAATGGTTATAAAAAAAGCAATGATAGCTAGTACCAAGATGCTAACCATCGTGATTGCTATCGTTTTTAAAACAGTTTTAAATACTTTAGAGTTGCTTTGATTTTCTTCTGTTTCCAAGACTTGGTTTTGTTAAGTAGGAGTTTGTTAGTGTTATGACTTTTGATCACGTAACTTCAAATTCAATTCCTTCATTTGCTCATCATCAAGAAAAGCAGGTGCGTCTATCATGACATCACGACCACTATTATTTTTAGGGAAAGCAATAAAGTCACGTATAGTTTCTTGTCCTCCAAGAATAGCAACAAGTCTATCTAGCCCAAAAGCAAGACCTCCGTGTGGTGGCGCTCCATACTCAAAGGCGTCCATAAGGAAGCCAAACTGAGCCTTAGCTTCTTCTTCAGAGAAGCCTAAGTGGCGTAGCATGATAGCTTGCGTTTCTTTATCGTGTATACGTATAGATCCTCCTCCTATTTCGTTACCGTTAAGTACAAGGTCATATGCATTTGCTTTTACCTCTCCTGGTTTTGTATCTAGTAGTTCTATCTGTCCAGGCTTAGGAGATGTAAATGGGTGGTGCATTGCGTGGTAATGCCCAGTCTCTTCATCTAGTTCAAGTAATGGGAAATCTATTACCCATAATGGAGCAAATACCTTAGGATCTCTTAATCCTAAACGTGTTGCTAGCTCCATACGTAATGCACTCATTTGAGCGCGAACTTTTGAAGTTTCTCCAGAAAGGATGCAGATAAGATCTCCTTTTTGAGCTCCAGTTACTTCTGCCCATTTTGCTAGATCTTCTTGGTCATAAAATTTATCTACAGAAGACTTAAATGATCCATCGTCATTACAACGAGAGTACACCATTCCTAGTGCACCTACCTGCGGGCGCTTTACCCAGTCAATGAGTTTATCTATTTCTTTACGAGTATAGCTATTTCCACCTGGGACAGCAATACCTACTACAAGCTCTGCATTATTAAAAACGCCAAAGTCTTTATGTTGTGCTACTTCATTGAGCTCTCCAAATTCCATCCCAAAACGGATGTCTGGTTTGTCATTACCATATAAACGCATTGCATCATCATACAGCATGCGAGGGAATTTTTCAATCTCAACACCATTTACTTCTTTAAGTAAGTGGCGTGTAAGTCCTTCAAAAATATTCAAGATATCTTCCTGCTCTACAAAAGCCATCTCACAGTCTATTTGTGTAAATTCCGGCTGTCTATCTGCACGTAAATCTTCATCACGGAAACACTTTACAATCTGGAAGTATTTGTCCATTCCTCCCACCATAAGCAATTGCTTGAAGGTTTGCGGAGATTGTGGTAATGCATAAAATTGTCCTTCGTTCATGCGAGAAGGAACTACAAAATCACGAGCTCCCTCAGGAGTCGACTTGATTAAGTATGGTGTTTCTACCTCAATAAAATCTTGATCAGAAAGATATTTACGTACTTCTAATGCAACTTTATGTCTAAAGATCAAGCTGTCACGCACTGGCTTGCGGCGTATATCTAGGTAACGGTATTTCATACGTACATCCTCACCACCATCAGTTTCATCTTCTATGGTAAAAGGAGGAGTAAGTGAAGCGTTAAGCACTTCTAGTTTTGATACTAAAATCTCGATATCTCCAGTAGCAATATTTGGATTTTTTGAATCACGCTCTATAACGGTTCCAGTAACTTGAATTACAAATTCGCGTCCTAGTTTACGTGCTTGCTCCATGATAGATGCATCGGTACGCTCCTCGTCAAAAACAAGTTGCGTCATTCCGTAACGATCACGTAGATCTACCCAAATAATAAATCCTTTATCTCTAGATTTTTGAACCCATCCTGCGAGGGTAACTTCTTTATTTACATCGGCAGCTCTTAGGCTTCCATTATTGTGCGTTCTGTACATTTCTTGCTCTGTTTGAGATGTGCAAAAATAAATATATCAAAGGGGATTTAAACAGTAACTGTCTATAAATGTTAAGGAAGTGTTTTTTATGGTTTAATTACGCTTTCGCGAAAGCGTAAAAATTCAATTTACCTTCTTAAAAACGTAAATTTGATGTCTGTCTACAAGAACCACAGTGCGATTATATACGTATTATATATATTAAAAAAGATTACAAATGATTTCACACGTCACACAAGAAATACAACCGCTTCAAGAACAATTGCTTAGCCATCCTTTGTATAAAGAGATAAAAACTCCAGATGATCTTTTGGTCTTTATGGAGCATCATGTGTATGCTGTTTGGGATTTTATGTCTTTACTGAAGGCTTTGCAAAATGGATTAACGTGTACCCAAACTCCATGGAGACCAGTAGGAAGTGCCGAAACTAGATATTTAATCAATGAAATTGTTCTTGCTGAGGAGACAGATATAAATGCAAAAGGGGGGCGACAGAGTCATTATGAGATGTACATCGATGCTATGCAAAAAGCTGGTGCGAGTACGGTTGCAATAGATAGTCTTGTTGCTACAGATTTTGATGTAATCGCAATACATGAGGCTATCGAAAATCTGCCAAATAGCGTACGTCAGTTTTTGAAATTTACATTTGATATTATAGATGGGGGTAACTTACATGAGATAGCTGCGGCATTTACTTTTGGTCGTGAAAACCTAATTCCAGCAATGTTTACCGCAATTATTGGAGAGATAGAGGAGAACTTCCCGGCAAAGGATTTATCTGATTTTAAGTATTATTTTGATCGCCACATTGAGCTAGATGAAGATGAGCATGGGCCTATGGCGCTAAAAATGATTGAACATTTATGTGGTGATGATAACAATAAATGGGATGAAGTAGTTGCTGTGTCTAAGGAAGCATTAAAAGTGCGATTAAATCTTTGGGATGGTATATTAAGTGAGATAAAACGCGAGGAGGTTTACGCTTAGCTAGTTGGTACATTTCATTAACAAGCATAAAAAAACCTGCTCATCGAGCAGGTTTTTTTATATATACGATAGAAGAATATTACTTCTTGTTTACGTCTTTAATGTACTTCTCTAAAGCCATTGTCATAGAAGGAGTCTCTGGAGTAGGAGCTTGAATATCTACTTTAAGTCCTGCTTCTTCGGCAGCTTTTACTGTGGTGTTCCCAAAAGCGGCAATACGTGTGTCGTTTTGCTTAAAGTTAGGGAAGTTTTCAAATAATGATTGAATACCACTCGGGCTAAAAAATACTAATATGTCGTAAAATACATTTTCATATTCAGAAAGGTCACTTACTACTGTCTTGTAAAAAGTAGATTGCATCCATTTTACACCTAAAGCATCTAGAAGTTCTGGAACGTTAGGTTTGAACTTATCTGATGATGGCAATAAGAATGTCTCATTCTTATGCTTTTTAATTAATGGAATAAGCTCTGGGAATGTGCGTTTACCTACATATATTTTACGCTTACGATACACCACGTATTTCTGTAAGTAATAAGCAACAGCTTCACTCTGACAAAAATATTTTAAGGTATCTGGCACTTTAAAACGCATTTCCTCTGCAATTCTAAAGAAGTGATCAACGGCATTACGACTTGTAAGTATGATTGCAGTGTAGTCTTTAAGATCTACTTTTTGTAATCTAACTTCCTTACCAGAGACACCCTCTACATGGATGAAAGGGATGAAGTCTATTTTAACGCGTTGTCTTTGTTCTAGCTCAAAATAAGGTGAGTTTTCAACCTTAGGCTTTGGTTGCGAAACGAGGATAGTTTTCACTTTCATAAACACTCATTTTTTTAATTGGGCTACTGTTTTGCGATGAATGAGTACAAAATAAAGTAGGGTCCAATTTCGAGAGTGCAAAAATACAAAATAAAATAAAAAGGAAACCTAAAAAAGTCACTCTTGTATTTGCGGATGAGCCAAAATTGCGAAATAGTGTAAATAGTAATGACTATACCTAGGATGCTGTAAATGAAATAAAAAGGAATTTGCAGTTGGTACACAATAAAGGCGCTTCCTAAAAGCGCAAATAGGCCTAAAAGGTGCTTCACATTAAGTCGTTTGTAAAAAAAGGACTGCATTTTTTTGTCAAAATTTAAAACATATGCTATAAATCGTTCTAGCAGGAATTTTACAATCTCAAAGATGGAGTATCCCAAAAAGATATACTTAAAAATGTCAAAGTTCTCAGAATAAGGAAGGCCTGTTATGGAGCAGTAGGCTAGGTAAAACAAAAGGGAGATTCCTGTAAATTGTATCACGAGTAACACGATCTGTAAAGGATGTAATATAAAAACCCCCTTAGATCTTGTGCTAAAAAAGCGATCTGCACCTACTACATTTATAAAATCTGAGAATCTTGCTTGATAAAAAAACTTGATAGCGGCTAGTAATATCACACAACCTACAATGATTATTGTTATCCAGTTTTGATATGTAATAAGACGTAGACTGCTTTCCAAATCGAGGAGTTTTTTTAGAGCGTTAAAAATACTACAAATTATACCAAAAGGTGCTCCTGAGGTGTAATGACCTTATTAAAATAAGTACATTTGCCTCAAACAAGATTGCATGGCAAACGCTGTAGTTATCATACCCACCTACAACGAAATCGAAAATATAGAGAGGCTGTTGCGCAATATATTTGCGTTACAACGCGCTTTCCATATTTTAGTGGTTGATGATAACTCTCCAGATGGAACAGCAGCCAAGGTAAAAGAACTTCAGGAATTATATAAAGGGAAATTATTTCTCTTAAATAGACCCAAAAAAAATGGGTTAGGTACAGCATACATAGCGGGTTTTAAATGGGCGCTTAATCAAGAATATGAATATATTTTTGAGATGGATGCAGATTTTTCACACAACCCAAATGATTTAATAAGGCTTTATAATGCTTGTGTTAAAGATGGTGCAGAACTTGCTATTGGGTCTCGATATGTAACGGGAGTTAATGTGGTAAACTGGCCAATGGGGAGAGTTTTACTTTCTTGGGGAGCCTCAAGATATGTGAGGTTTATTACAAGGATGGATATCTATGATACTACGGCGGGATTTATATGTTATCATCATAAGGTGCTTAGAGCAATAGATCTAGAGAATATTAAATTTGTAGGATATGCGTTTCAAATAGAGATGAAGTATAAAGCATATCTTAAAAAGTTTAAAATAGTTGAGGTTCCTGTGGTGTTTACCGATAGAACTAAAGGGGAGAGTAAAATGAGTTCAGGTATTATTTCTGAGGCGATTTTTGGTGTTGTTAAAATGCGATTACAACATCTTTTTAAAAAATAATTATGGAAAAGATTTTAATAAAAGATGCTCATATTGTTAACGAAGGAACCATTTTTAGAGGTGACGTGTTAGTACATAATGGCATTATAGAAGAAATTGCAGAGAGTATAAGTGCAAAATCTGGTGATGTGCATATTTTTGATGCAGAGGGTACTTACCTTATACCTGGAATTATTGATGATCAAGTGCACTTTAGAGAGCCTGGGCTTACTCATAAAGGAAATATAGCTACAGAATCTAAGGCTGCCGTTGCTGGAGGTATTACGTCATTTATTGAAATGCCTAATACAGTGCCTCAAACCACTACGATTGAAAAACTCGAAGAGAAGTTTGAGATTGCAGCAAACTCGTCTGCAGCAAACTATTCTTTTATGTTTGGGGGAACTAACGATAACCTAGAAGAAATTTTAAAGGTAGACAAGAAGAATGTTGCAGGACTTAAATTGTTCTTAGGTAGCTCTACAGGTAATATGCTTGTTGATAATGAGGCTGTGCTTGAAAAGATCTTTAAGTCTACAGACATGGTTATCTCAACCCACTGTGAAGACGAAGAGACTATTAGAAAAAACCTAGCTATATACAAAGAGCGCTATGGTGATGATATACCTATGAATCTTCACCCTATAATTAGAAGTGAGGAGGCTTGCTATATATCTTCATCTAGAGCAATAGAGCTAGCAAAGAAAACGGGAGCGAGACTTCACGTTTTTCACTTATCTACGGGTAAAGAAACAGCGCTCTTTGATAACAGTATCCCACTAGCCGAAAAGAAAATTACAGCAGAGGTTTGTATTCATCATCTTTGGTTTTCTGATGAAGATTATGATGAGAAAGGATCTAAGATTAAATGGAATCCAGCAGTAAAAACTTCTAAGGATAGGGATGAGTTATTCCAAGCGTTGCTAGATGATAAGATTGACGTCATAGCCACAGATCACGCTCCACATACTCTAGAAGAAAAAAACAACGTCTACACAAAAGCTCCTAGTGGCGGGCCACTAGTACAACATGCTTTACCAGCAATGTTAGAGTTTTATCATCAAGGGAAAATCTCTTTAGAGAAGATTGTAGAGAAGATGTGTCATAACCCGGCAATACTTTTTCAAGTAGAAAAAAGAGGATATATACGTAAAGGTTATAAAGCAGATCTTGTGCTTGTAGACCTCAATGCACCATGGACGGTACAAAAAGATAATATTCTTTATAAGTGTGGCTGGTCTCCTTTTGAAGGGACTACGTTTAAGTCTAGAATAACACACACCTTTGTAAATGGACGCCTTGCGCATAAAAACTTTAAGGTATACGACGAACTTTTTGGTGAACGTCTTACGTTTGATAGATAATGAGAGGATTATATGCTTTATTTCTAGGTCTTTTATGCTTGATAAGTTGTCAAGACATTCCACCTGTAGAAAAGCCAGGTAACTTTATTGATGAGAATACCATGGAGAGCATATTATATGAATCTGTACTTGTATCTAGTGCTAGAGGTTATAATGTTGCGCAACTTAAACTTTTAGGAATTCAGCCAGAAACTTACATTTATGATAAGTTTGATATTGACAGTCTTACGTACGCACAAAATCTAGCGTATTACACAGCAGATGTAGATTTATACAAAGGAATAAACGCAAAAGTACTTGCAAGAGTACAGGCAGAATTAAAAGTAAATGACTCTATAGAAACAGTGCAGAAAAAAGAGCAAGATTCTCTGAGGACTTTAAAAGCAAAAGAGGTAAAAGCAAAGTTCAAACAAAAAGATTCTACTAAGTTTAAAGAGATCCCGAGGCGTTTGGTTACTGATACTTTTAGTAGAAAAATTATACAAGTTAAAGAAGATTCTAGCGAGCTTGATTAATATGTAGCGCTATACGTGACAAAGTCACATCTAGCGGAGTGGGAATGTAATCAAACGCTTCTATTATTTTATTATTACTGTACAATGTCTGTCTTTGCAATGACTTGTAGCCTATTTTAGTTATTTGCCTTTTACGAGTAAATATGCCTCTTATCGAGTCTAAGAAGTTTAAAAATTGCAGTAAGCCGTTGCTTAAAGGGCTACTAGGTGCTTTCTTACCTAAGGTCTTTGCTATTTCTTCTAGTAAATCACGATAAGTGACATTGTAAGCAGTCGCAATATACCTTTCTTGTGCTAGGGTGCTATTGATAGCTTTCTCCATTAATGCTACTAAGTCTTTTACATCTATCACTGCGCTACCTCCAGTGGGATATAAAGCTTTTCCTTCAAGAATATGATTAAAGAACTTTCCGCTACCGGTCTGGTAGTTTCCTTCACCTATTACGATTCCGGGATTTAAAATAATTGCGTTTAATCCTTCTTGTGTTCCTCTCCATACTTCCATCTCTGCGCCATTTTTTGTGAGCGCATATACTGAGTTTTGGGCGTCTGGATCCCAGAAATTATCTTCTGTAATTGGATTGTTTGGTGTGCTTGCCAGCGTGGCAATAGAGCTTACATGCACTAGTTTTTTGATATTATTTGCTAGGCTTAGATTTACAACATTTGCTGTTCCTTCAATATTTGTTTTAGTGAGCTCCTTAAATTGGTAAGGGTCAAATGAAATGAGTGCCGCGCAATGGTATACATAGGTTACATCTTCAAAAGCGGCAGTGAGGCTGGGTATTTCTGTAATATCTCCTTGAACCCAATCTATACGGTGTAATTGAGATTCCGCTTTCGCGAAAGCAAAAAAAGAAACAACCTCCGCCTTCTTAGATTCGCTTCGGTACAAAGCTCTAACGCTTTGATCTTTTTGTGTGAGGCTCAACAGTAAATGTTTGCCTACAAGTCCAGTACTCCCAGTAACTAAAATCATATGGTAAAGATACATCTCATGAGTTAATTCTTGATTATATGGAGTGTATACATGATTTGTCTTTTTAATAGAAACAATAGCCATGGTCACATCCTTCTTTTTATATTTGCTACTGCCTAAATACAATAGCAATGATTAAGAATTTTGTAGAAGAATTAAAGTGGCGTGGGATGATACACGATGTGATGCCACAAACCGAAGAACATTTAATGGAAGCAATGCGCTCTGCATATGTAGGTTTTGACCCTACGGCAGACTCATTACACATTGGAAATTTAGTTCCTATTATGTTACTGGCACATTATCAGAGATCTGGTCATAGACCTGTTGCACTAGTAGGAGGAGCTACGGGTATGATAGGAGATCCATCTGGAAAATCTTCTGAGCGTAATCTTCTTGATGAAAAAACATTACGTCACAATCAAGAGTGTGTGAAAAACCAATTGTCGCAATTTCTTGACTTTACTTCGGGTGCAGAAAATCAGGCACTTTTAGTGAATAACTATGACTGGATGAAGGAGTTTTCTTTTCTAGATTTTATCCGTGACATAGGTAAGCATATCACTGTTAATTATATGATGGCAAAAGATTCTGTAAAAAACCGACTTACTGGTGAAGATGCAGATGGTATGTCATTTACAGAGTTTACCTACCAGATGGTACAAGGGTATGACTTCTTGCATTTATATAAAAACGAAGGAATTACACTTCAAATGGGAGGAAGTGACCAGTGGGGAAACATTACTACTGGTACAGAATTAGTTCGTCGCATAGGAGGCGGAAAAGGATATGCACTTACATGCCCGCTTATCACCAAGTCCGATGGAAGTAAATTCGGAAAAAGTGAAGGAGGTAATGTATGGCTAGATGCAAAAAGAACATCTCCATATAAATTCTACCAGTACTGGTTAAATACAACAGATGAGGATGCAGAGAAGTATATTAAAATCTTCACTTTTTTAGATAGAGAAGAGATTGAAGCACTTGTTGCAGCTCATAAAGAGGCACCACATCAGAGAGCTTTACAAAAGAGACTAGCAGAGGAGGTAACCACTACGGTTCATGATGCAGAGGCGTTAGAAAAAGCAATCGCAGCTTCAAATATATTATTTGGTAAAAGTACAAGTGATGATCTAAAGTCTCTTGATGAGGCAACATTTTTAGATGTCTTTGAAGGTGTACCACAAGCAGAGATAGAAAAATCTGAAATAGAAGGTGGGTTGGATATTATCGCAGCACTTGCAGAAAAGACTGGATTTTTAAAATCTAATGGAGAAGCGAGACGTGCACTTAAAGAAAACTCAATCTCGATAAATAAGGAAAAAGTAGGAGAGGATTATACTATCCAGACTACAGATTTAATAAATGGAACCTTTGTACTGCTTCAAAGAGGTAAGAAAAACTACTTTGTTATTAGAGCAATCTAGTTGAGATAAAAACTTTACTATTAGAAATATGAAAGCCCCAGTGTTCAAGTGAACATCTGGGGCTTTCTAACTAACTAACCAATCTATTATAAAGTCGTTCTTAATTTTTAGTCCTTACACGCTCCCACTCAATATCTGCTTTTTTCTTTAAAGTGGCTGCTCCCTCTTCATTCCAGCTCTCAAGAGTATTAGTTCCCCATGAATTATAAAAAAGGTATAACTTGCCATCAAGTATTTGAAAAGTTTCTGGATCTATAGATACTTTCTTTCCTTTATCTGCAATGGCATATGCACAATACCCTCCATATTGAGGAATAAATTTTTCTGGAGATTTTTTAAAAGCCTCTAAGTTTTTCTGGCTTGCAAATTGGAATTTTGCACCATCATAGGTTGTGGTAAACTCTTTATCTCCTTCTATCGCTTTATTGTTAAAATATTCTGTCACGTCATATCCTTCGGCTACATATCCTTTTTTGAGGTTGTAATCCGTTTTTTGAGCGGTAGCGACAATTGTAAATAATGCTACGAGAATAAATGATAGTGATTTCATAAACTTGCTATTTTAGTAATACGTACGTAAAGTAAGTCGTATTAGTTTTAGCAAGATTACATTTTACAGAGACATTAGGTTGCAGCCTCGTATGTCTGAGTTGTCAAAACGACCTATTACGGTAAAGCTGCCATCCTCGTATACTCGTCCAAGATCTTGAGTGGCTATAAAGGGGCAAGAAAATCTATTGGCTAAGTCAATTACATTGAGACCACCAGTTTTTGTGCCGTCTAATAAGCTTAGGGCATCTTCTGTATCTCGAGTGAAGATTTTCATCCATGGAGGTGTGGTGAATATCCCGTTTCCATTAGAATAACCCTGACTTAATAGCTCGGTCATCCCATATTCACTATGTATTGAAGACACGCCAAAACCGTTGCAAAGTATTTCATGCAGCTCATCACGCACTAATTCTTTGCGACGTCCTTTCATACCACCAGTTTCCATTATGATGGTGTTTTTGAGATTAAAGCGATGGGATTCAACTAAGTCTAATAGTGCAAATGATACACCTATAAGTAATACTTTTTGCCCTGCCTTGTCTAGTGAGTCTAGTTTATTTGCAAGTTCGTTGAGGTTGTTTAAATAAAAACCACTGTCAGGGTGATCACTGGTCTTTATTAAATCATCTACCATGTAAATAAGTGAAGACCCAGATCTTTCTAGATAGGAGGGTAGTAATGCTAGGATTACATAATCTTTTGGGTTACCGTACGCTTTCGCGAAAGCGTGCCTAAAACTATCCTCATACAAGCTTAAGTCGGCAACATGGTGCTTGCTAGTGATGCTCCCCGTAGTACCACTACTACTAAATACAACCGAAGTCTCTGATCCAGTTGTTAGAATGGTATGCGATTTAAAAAATTGAATAGGTAAAAAAGGAATGTCTCTGCTTCTTTTTATTTCACTAGGGTGTTTGTAGAGCAAGTCACAAAAAGATCTGTAGGTATTATTATTCTCAAATTGAAAGCGAAATGCCTCCAGCGCAGCTTCTTCAAATTGTGCATCTGTAGTGATATCAAAAATAGACCGTTGGGGCATTGAGAATAGTGTTTGTGCAAAGATATAAAACATATCTACCCATATTCAAGCTAGTTTTTTATGAAGTTTGATGACGGGTGAGTGGTTCTAATGATTAAAAATGGCTTGTGATAAAATATTTTTTTAGAAGTGATGTGTTGTGAATCATGTAGTTAAATGATTTAATTTTACCTTGCCAATAGTTGTGATTATAGAAAAACTTAACAAAATCTTAATGCTCTTAACATGAGTACCGGCAATTTTGCTAATACATTGCAGTGTATATCAAAAGACTAAAACAACGTATATTTACACTAGGCGTATAATATTTAAAGCATGAAAAAAAAGGACCTAAAAATTCTTCTTGTAGACGATGAACCGGATATTCTTGAAATAGTAGGTTATAATCTATCTAATGAAGGTTACCAAGTTATAACTGGGTCAAACGGAGTAGAGGCTGTAAAGCTTGCAAAAAAACACTCACCTCATTTAATTATTCTTGATGTGATGATGCCAGAGATGGATGGTATAGAAGCTTGTGAAGTAATACGTGCAAATAGTGATCTAGATCAAACTATCATCACATTCTTCACTGCTAGAGGAGAAGATTATTCTCAAGTAGCAGGATTTGATGCTGGTGCAGATGATTATATCACAAAGCCTATTAAGCCTAAAGTGTTAGTAAGTAAAGTAAAAGCATTACTGCGCAGGTTTAAAGAGGAAGAAGTTTCTTCTCAAATTACAAAAGTGGGTAACCTAGTAATAAATAGAGAAGAATATAAGGTGTATAAAGGCAAAGAAGAACTGTCACTGCCGCGCAAAGAATTTGAATTATTATCATTATTAACCTCAAAACCAGGTAAAGTATTTACTCGTGAAGATATACTTGATAAAGTCTGGGGGCTAGAAGTAGTAGTAGGTGGTAGAACGATAGACGTACACATACGTAAGCTTAGAGAAAAAATAGGTGATGAGTCTTTTAAAACCGTAAAAGGTGTAGGCTATAAATTTGTGATTTAATGGCCGCAGGAGATAAGCAGTCTTACTCATTCTCTCTTATTACAGCGAGTTACATATCGATAGTATTTGCGATACTAATTGTAACGCTTGAGTTATTCCGTGATGGTGAGCCATCTTGGGAAGCGCTAGTTGTTGGGATTGGACTATGTTTTGTAGTTTCTTTTTTAATTATTCATTATAGAACGCAGTTTTTCATTATCAGGGGAGTAAAAGAGATTTATGATAACATAAAACTCCTTGAGGATGTAAGTTTTACACCAGATAATATAACTACAGACATGGCTTCCTTATCTGAGGAAGTAGAGCGTTATGCAAAACGTAAGAAAATAGAAATATCATCTCTGCGCATTCAAGAAGAGTATCGACGTGATTTTTTAGGAAATGTAGCTCATGAATTAAAAACCCCGCTGTTTACAGTACAGGGTTATATTCTTACATTACTAGATGGGGCTATTAATGATAAAGCCGTACGTAAAAAATACCTACAACGTGCCGAAAAAGGTGTGGAGCGTCTCATATATCTAGTTAATGATCTAGATATGATTACAAAGCTTGAAGTAGGCGATCTTAACATTAACTACGAGTATTTTGATATTATTGAGTTAGTAGGCAGCACTTTTGAAATGCTAGAAATGAAAGCTGCTAGAAGAAATATTACGCTTGCTTTTGACGCGCCTTATGATGAAGGTGTGATGGTCAATGCAGATAAGGAGCGCATACAGCAGTTGCTTACTAATCTTATAGAGAACTCTATTAAGTACGGTAAAGAAAACGGAACGACAGAAGTAAGTGTACAAGACCTAATCCAGAATAAAGTGCTCGTGCGTATTACAGATAATGGAGAAGGCGTAGAAAGTGTACACATACCTAGGCTTTTTGAGCGTTTTTATCGTGTAGATAAATCTGGTAACCGTAAAGTGGGTGGATCGGGATTAGGACTCTCTATTGTAAAGCACATCATTGAAGCGCATGAAGAAAGAGTGTATGTTGAAAGCGAATTTGGAGTGGGTTCTGAGTTCTCCTTCACCATTGAAAAGGCCGAAGAATTGAGTTAAATTATAAAAAGGTATCCCTTGCTCAAAGCCAGGATATACTTTTAATCTAGGTAGCTCCTTGCTCTTAAAACTGTCTTGTGTACAGTAGGGAGCAATCTTTTTTGATTTTAATAATTCGGCGAGATATTCTTGTTCAGTTTGACCAGGCGTAGGTATAAAAAACACCTTTTTCTTCATTATAGCAAGGTCCATAATTGTGGTATATCCAGATCGTGCAATTACATACCTACTCTGATTAATCGCTTTTTCTAATGCAGCAGTTGTTAGAAAATTTACAACCTTAATATTAGCGCCTATTTTATCAACCTGCTCTTCAGTGGAGACCTTTCCTTGCACAATAAGTAGTTTTACACTCGCTTTCTTAAAAACCGCGATAATAATACCTTCCAGCATGGTGCGCTGTGGTTCTGGTCCAGACAGCACAGCGATATAGTCATATATAATTTCTTCCTCAGAAGATTTCATTCTGCTCAAAGGGCCTATATATTTAGTAGGGATAGATAATTTTTTTTGTGGATGTCCTAAGACGCCACTTAAATTTATATCACCGGCTACATCAGGAACCCAGCATTCGTTAAATCTTTGGAGATACATTCTATGAGCAGCAGATGAGAACCAAGTGGTTTTGCCACTCAAGACCTGCAGCTGGTGGCTTATAATCACACAGGGCACCTTCTTAGTATATAATCCAAGTCTATTATCAGAAATCACACCATCTATGCCCAACTTGTAGATAAGTTCTTCAAGGTCTCTGTGTTCCTCTTTTATGGTTCTTCTTATGGAAGGCAGATCTGCAATCAGTTTTCTTTTAAAATGTGATCCTTTCTCAGAATACTCAATATTATATGACGGTAAAGTGACGGTCGCAAGCTCTGGAAATTCCTTAGTAAGCAGTTTCAAGGCTTGACCATCACTAGCGATGGTTACCTTATACTGTTGAGATAATAGGGTGTGAATTATAGGGATGCATCGCGTAGCGTGACCCAGTCCCCAGTTGAGGGGTGCAACTAGTATGTGTTTTTTATAATTCACAATGCAAATATCTAACACTTCTAACTACTAAAAGTTTCCTTAATTTTACCAAAACATTAAATATACCTGTGGGAAGTAAAAATAAGCTTAAGCGTTTTAGAGAAAATGAGACTTTTTCAAATGTAGTTCAACCTACGAGAGAAGAACTCGTAGATGGTACATTCCCATTAAAGGGTAAATGGAATAAAGACTTTTTTAAGAATGATAACCCTATTGTGGTCGAGCTAGGCTGTGGTAAAGGGGAATATTCTGTGGGTCTTGCACAATCATATCCAGATAAAAACTTTGTAGGTATTGACATCAAAGGTGCTCGTTTTTGGAGAGGAGCAAAAACCGCTATCGAAGACAACTTGACTAACGTAGGTTTTATGCGTACGCAAATTGAGTTGATAGAGTACGCTTTCGCGAAAGCGGAAATAGATGAAATATGGATAACTTTTCCAGATCCTCAAATTAAGTACAAGCGTACAAAACACAGAATGACTAATACAGAGTTTCTCCAAAAGTATAAGCGTGTTCTTAAACCAGGCGGTTGTGTAAACTTAAAAACTGACTCTGAGTTTATGCATGGTTATACCTTAGGGCTACTTCATGGCGAAGGTCACGAGATTTTAGAGGCAAATCATAATGTATACAAGAATGAATATTCTCCCAAGGAAGTGGTAGGTATTCAAACTTTTTATGAAAAACAATATCTAGAACAAGGAAAACCAATTACTTATATTAAATTTAGAGTTAAGTAAACGCTAGCCTTGGAGATAACAAAACTCTTCTTAATCACATTCTTTGCTGCTTTAGCAGGAGTTATACCTCCTGGTCTAATCAATATGTCGGTTGCAAAAACTTGCGTTGAGCGTGGTCGTAATAATGGATTACTGGTCGCGATAGGTGCTTCGTTTATTGTTATTATACAAGCACTTATTGCGGTATTACTGGCTAAATATATTTTTGGCAATCCATTTGTACAGAATATGTTATTAAGAACAGGGCTTGTAATCTTCTTGATTATGGCAGTGTTCTTCTTTATGAAGGCAAAGCGCGGTAAGGTTCCTAAAGTCAAGCTTTCTAAAAATAGAGGCATCAAGAGTCTTGGTAAAGGGATGATGATTTCGGCGCTTAATATTTTACCTATACCTTATTTCTGTGCATTAGGAGCTGCATTAAATGTGAGTGGCAAAGTAGAATATGATATTGTGGCTATTGCTCTATTTGTGCTAGCTGCTGCACTGGGTACCTTTACAGCATTGTATTTTTATGTAATATTTTTTGCTAGAATTCAAAACAGGGCAACCACGTTTACAAAGTATTCTAATTACTTTATGGCGTGTCTCATGGTGATATTGATGATTATCACACTGATAAGAACCATTTACTTCGAATGAATTACGCCCCAAAAACCGAAAACTTTTTTACAAAGGTCTATGCTGTCGCAGCCCTAATACCTTATGGTCGTGTAACCAGTTATGGTGCTATTGCAAAGTACCTAGGAGCTGCTAGAAGCAGCCGTATGGTAGGTTGGGCAATGAATGGTTCACATATACATAGTGAAGTACCTGCTCATAGAGTTGTAAATCGTGTGGGACTACTTACCGGTAAGCACCACTTCCCGCAAACTAACCTCATGCAGCAGCTACTAGAAAATGAAGGGGTAGAAGTGGTAGATGATAAAATTGTAGCTTTTAAAAAGCACTTTTGGGATCCTAGTGTGGAGTTGTCTCAAGACTTATGAAACTTGAGGGAGAACCTTTAAAATACAATGTATTATTTAAGGATTAATTAAACTTGAAATGTCAAATAATTTGAAATTTCAAAGGTTGGAATATACCTCCTTGCGGTTGTATCTTTGCATTTAGAATCAGTCTAATTAGAGATTATTCAGAATTGCTTAAACACGACAATGAAACTACAAAAAAACGATATTCTTGAGGCTTTAAAAACCATAACAGCTCCAGGTGCTGGAGAAAATATGGTAGATAGTGGTGCTGTTACAAACGTACTTACATTTGGTGATGAGGTGATAGTAGATATTACTATCAATAACCCAACACTACAAGCACGTAAAAAAGCAGAGGTTGATATTATGAAAACCATACACGATAAAGTGTTTGCAAAAGCACAAGTGAAGGTTAATGTAAAAGTCAACGCACCAGCCAAAGATGAAAGTAACGAGATAAAAGGAAAGGACATTCCTGGTATTAAAAATATTGTAGCTATTGCTTCTGGAAAAGGAGGTGTAGGTAAATCTACAGTAACATCAAATATCGCAGTAACACTTGCAAAGATGGGGTTCAAAGTAGGAATTCTAGATGCAGATATTTACGGTCCTTCTGTCCCTATTATGTTTGATGTAGCAAATGAGAGACCACTTTCTGTTACTGTAGATGGGAAGTCAAAAATGAAGCCTGTAGAGAGCTACGGAGTAAAAGTACTTTCAATCGGATTTTTTACTAAGCCAGATCAAGCAGTAATCTGGAGAGGACCTATGGCGGCAAAAGCTTTAAATCAAATGATTTTTGATGCTGCTTGGGGAGAACTAGATTTCTTACTGCTAGACCTTCCTCCAGGAACTGGAGACATACATTTAAGTATTATGCAATCACTACCTATCACTGGTGCTGTAGTTGTAAGTACACCGCAAACGGTTGCACTTGCAGATGCAAAGAAAGGTGTAGCAATGTTTCAGCAAGAGAGTATCAATGTACCAGTACTTGGTATTGTTGAGAACATGGCTTACTTCACACCAGATGAGTTGCCAGATAATAAATACTACATCTTTGGAAAAGAAGGAGCAAAGCACCTTGCCGAAGATTTAGGAGTGCGCTTACTAGGGGAGATACCATTAGTGCAAAGCATACGTGAAGCTGGAGATATAGGTCGTCCAGCTGCATTACAAGCAAATACGCCTACAATGCTAGCCTTTGATGAGCTTACTAAGAATGTAGTGGAAGAAACTGTACGACGCAACAAGAGTTTGCCAGCTACAGAGGCTATAAAGATTACTACCATGGCAGGTTGTTCTGCTGTAAAGAATTAATTATGACCGGAGCAGAGTTAACCCAGAAAGTAGAAGATGCACTAGAAGAAATTCGTCCATTTTTACAGAGTGATGGTGGAGATATTACCCTTTTAGGTATAGAAAACGATACTATTGTACGTGTTCAATTACAAGGAGCTTGCGTAGGATGCTCTGTAAATCAAATGACCCTTAAAAGTGGTGTGGAGATGACTATTAAAAAATTTGCTCCTCAGATAGAAGAAGTTATTAATGTTAAGGCGTAAGACTGATAAAGGTCATTTTCTTAGATAGGGGATGTATTTATTTTTGCTTTCGCGAAAGCGTATTAATAAGAATCAATGATTAAAACAGATATACTCATTATAGGTGCTGGTCCTACAGGGCTTTTTACCGTTTTTGAAGCAGGATTATTAAAGTTAAAATGTCATCTTATTGACGCACTTCCTCAACCAGGAGGGCAGTGTTCTGAAATTTATCCTAAGAAACCTATTTATGATATCCCTGCATTTCCAGAAGTGCTTGCAGGAGATCTTGTAGATAATTTAATGAAACAAATAGAGCCTTTCCAACCAGGTTTTACACTAGGTGAGCGTGCTCAAACTATAGATAAACAGGAGGATGGGAGCTTTATAGTAACCACAAATAAAGGAACAAAACACCACGCGCCAGTTGTAGCAATTGCAGGAGGTTTAGGGAGTTTTGAGCCTCGTAAACCGCCTATTCCTAATATTGCGAGTTACGAAGATATAGGGGTAGAGTATATTATACGAGATCCTGAGTTGTACCGTGACAAGAAAGTGATAATTGCTGGTGGCGGAGATAGTGCTTTAGACTGGAGTATTTTTCTAGCAGATGTTGCTAGCGAGGTTACACTAGTGCACCGTCGTAATGAATTCCGTGGTGCTCTTGATAGTGTGGAGAAAGTCCAAGAACTTAAAAACCAGGGGCGCATTAAATTAATCACCCCAGCAGAGGTGGTTGATGTACTAGGGGATACGCATGTAAACGGAGTGACTATCAAACAAGGTGAAGATACTTTTAATGAGCCTTGTGATCACTTTATACCGCTTTTTGGACTTGCACCAAAACTTGGTCCTATAGGAGACTGGGGGCTAGAGATTGAGAAAAATGCCATTAAAGTGGATAACAGTTTAGACTACCAAACGAACATTCCAGGTATTTATGCAATAGGAGATGTAAATACATATCCAGGTAAATTGAAGTTAATACTTTGTGGTTTTCACGAAGCAACGTTAATGTGTCAGAGTGCTTACCA
The DNA here is from genome assembly GCF_045063955.1 of Dokdonia sp. Asnod1-B02. Classification (NCBI taxonomy): domain Bacteria; kingdom Pseudomonadati; phylum Bacteroidota; class Flavobacteriia; order Flavobacteriales; family Flavobacteriaceae; genus Dokdonia; species Dokdonia sp. Asnod1-B02. Next base: position 725,101 of record NZ_JBEFNW010000002.1, read on the forward strand.
GCGTATCTTTCCAGATAAACGTTATGTGATGAAATATACAACCGTAGGTGGAGTAACAGGTTTTGACGGAACAAAGAAAGAAGCTCCTAAAGCTGTAGTTAAAGCTATAGACTAACCATACGACCATTCATTTATTACAAGGGTACTAACGCATAAATCGCTATCCATGACAGATATTAAAATTACAATCACAGATCGCGATGGCGTTGCTCACGAGATTGATGCCCCTACAGATATGAATATGAACTTAATGGAGGTTGTGCGCTCTTATGAGCTCGCTCCAGAAGGTACCATAGGTATTTGTGGAGGTATGGCGATGTGTGCTTCTTGCCAGTGTTATGTTGAGAGTGATCACGTGTTGCCGGAGATGAGTGATGATGAGGAAGCAATGCTTGCAGAAGCCTTTCATGTAGAGGATAATAGCCGTTTAGGTTGCCAGCTTCATATACATCCAGATATGGATGGATTACGAGTAACACTTGCGCCAGAGGAGTAGAACTAAATTATTTTATTAAAAACTATATTGAGGGATTATAAAACTAGCTAGTTTTATAATCCCTTATTTTTTGAGGTCCTTCCAGTAGCACGCGATTTACATGCAGGTGGCCTTCTTCTGTGGTAGTAATATGCCATTTTATAAGAGAGATAGCGCCATTTTCTATTTCTAAGCCTGTGATACTACGTGGGTGAACACAACTACCATCATTAAAAAAAGCAATATCTCCCGGTTCTGGAAATCGAGGTCTATGTGTATGCCCTACTATGGTGAGTAGATTATTATTTTCTGTGATCCACTTTTTAATACGTCGCTCTACTTTTATGAGCTCTTTGTAATTTTTTGCAGGACTCGTAGGGTCAGAGATGCCAAATATTTGAAGTGGTTTCCATAAGATTCTCACGAGAAATCTATTAAAGCGCCATCCATGATAATTGAGCCAGTCGGCTTGATGACCATGGCATAAAAAGAGTTCTTGAGCGCTTTCCTGATGTTTTAAGATCAATGCCTCGTGATACTCTAGATTTTTAAATAAAACCTCTTCTCTGCCATCTTTAGGATCAAAATAAGTGCTCAAATGTTTTTGAACATAGTTCTTATCGCGATAAACCATATCGTGATTTCCCCAGATGAGGTGAAGTCGTTTTTCAAAGTGAAACTTCTGCAGTAATGTATAGACATTTTTATGTGCACGCAAGATGCTTTCAAAGGAGCTATTTTCCCATAGCTCATCACCATCCCCTAGCTCGTAGTATGTAAATCCTTCTTTATAGTAATGTTTTAAGGCGTGGTAATAGATATTCTCATTTCTAGCAAAATCATCGGCAAAGCTTTTGTCTCCACGGTGACAATCGGAAAAGAAAACTAGTTTATCGGCATCAGAAAATGGTATTTCCTTTGCTGCTTTGTAAGCTCTGTCTAAACGCTGTCTTGTATTCACAGGTTAAATATCTTAAAAAAGACTGAGATTAATAGGGTTGAGAGGAGTACGCTTTCGCGAAAGCGTAAAATAAACACCACGTATCTACTTTAAGTCGGGTAGAGAGGATTCGAACCTCCGATCTCTGGTCTCCCAGACCAGCACTTTAACCGGACTAAGCTACTACCCGTTTTTATGCGCGTAAATATAATAAAGCGTAATCATTAGGGAAATAGCATGGTTCAAAAAAACGTTCAACGCATATCTTATTAATTTTTTCGTACCTTAAAGTGTTGAAAAATAAATTATTAACTAAACTCAAATATTATGAAAACACTAATGATGCTTTGCTTTTATGTGATGGGTGCTACACTTTTAACAAGTGATGGATTGAATACGGATGAACCTGCGATGATCTTAGAAGGCGTGTGGGAATTAGAAAACCAGCAGATGTATGAAAATGGGATGCTCTCAGAAATGTTGCCCAATGAGAATGGCTATAGGCAGGTGAAGATGTATAGTAAGGGAAAGGTGATGTGGACGCGTAACGATCCTTCAGATAGTAATGAGTGGTTTGGGTATGGGACCTATAAGGTGACAGATGGTTTTCTAGTAGAGCGGTTAGAATACGCTTCTGGTCCTATGATGAATATAGTAGATACGACTCAGATTTTTAGATTTGAGCTAGTGATGGGAGCAAATAGCTACCAGCAAATACAGCTAGATGAAGATGGAAATAGGGCCGAAGGCGAGAGTTATATAAGAATAGAGTAAAATTTAAAATTATTGATCAATAAAGTTTGTGATTATATAATAGATTTTATTATATTTGCACCCCGTTAAATACTCGGGGTATAGCGTAGCCCGGTTATCGCGCCTCGTTTGGGACGAGGAGGTCGCAAGTTCGAATCTTGCTACCCCGACAAAAACCAGCCTTTTTAGGCTGGTTTTTTCATTTTAAAAGGTTTTGGGTATTCATAATCTTTTATATTATGAAGTTGCTACAACGCAAAAAATGCGAGCCTGTGAGGGCTCGCATTTTTATTATGTATCACTAGCCTTAAAGCTAGTAGTATTGCAATTACTTAGAATGCATACGTAAGTCCTAAAAGGTAGTAAGATTGTATCTTGTTATCTACAGCGCTATCACCTACTTCAAAAGTAGTAGCAGCTGGATCTACAGCAAGTAAATTGTTATTAGCAAAGTTTACTGCCTCTTGTCTGTTTCCTCTTAAACCAAATTCAAAACCAACACCAATTTGGTTCCATAGTTTGTAGCTGAAAGAGTTAATCCATGTAAAGTTTGATAAGTCGCTAGACTCATAGCTTTGGAAAGCAGATAAGTTAGACTTGAATGCAATTTTACCAATCTGACGCGTATAATCTGCAACAATTTTTGCTCCTAAAGAAGATTCAAAAACAGAATCACCACTACTAAATACAAAATTATAGTTAAGTGGGTGTACCACAACAATAAGATTAGGAATAGGAGTCCATGTAGCACCAACACCTAGATCTAAGTAACCTGGATCGTTAAAGTTATTTAATATCGTAGTTCTGTACTCACCTAATGCAGATACAGCGATCTTGTCAGTTAGTTTGTAACCATATAAAGAAGAAACATTAAAAACATCTGTAGCTTCTTGAAAGCCTTCTTCTTCCTCACCTTCTTCATCAAATTTTACCCATCCTAAGTTTACGCTAAGGCTATTTCTCCAGAAGTATTTTTCTTCTAGTTTGTTTGCAAAAGCATTACCAGTAATACCTATGTTACCTGAAGATACGTTAGGTGCACCTTGAGAATACCAATCATTAAACTTCGAGAAATTTCCTCCTATAGTTCCAAATGCTCCGTATTTCCATCCTGGAAGGGCATCGATTTGTGCTTGTAATCCGTTTACTTCTCCTTGAAGTTTTGCAATTTCTGCTTTCTTAGGAGCTTGTTGCGCCTTTAATTCTTCTTCTGTTTGTGCTTGCGCGCTGATTGTGAGGAGTATAGCTGCTCCTAAAACAATAAGTCTTTTCATAATAATTATTAGTTAAGATTTGTAGCGCAAAGATATAATTAAATAAAAACTGCGCTGTTTAATCCCATGTAAATTAATGGTATTATCTCTTTATCGATTAAATGTGACATTAATCGTTAGCTAGTAAACATAGTTTTGTAAAGTGGTGTGCTATCTAAGATTTCCACTCAAGAAAAGCGTACTTAAGTCCTACTCCAAGTACTTCTCGCACTTGTAAACCGCTCACTGCATTTTCATCATAAATGAGTTGGAGTGCAAGATTAGTTGTAACATACTTATTTACTTGCATGGCGATATTTAGCGTGTAATCTAAGTCGACATTTTTCACCTTCTCCAGATAATCTGCATACAGGTTTAAGGTGTTTTCAAAAACCACATTTTCAAAAAGCTCTTCTTTGTAATACACGCTTAATGATGATCCTAATTCAAAACGGGTATTCTCATTTGCAGCTACACCAAAGAATGGTTCGTAGGCAGCTAAGGCTACAGGGTCTGTCTCGTCTACTCTTGTAAATTTAGAATGTACAAAAATGAGTCTAGACGTAGCGGGTGCTAGGTTTATTGTAAAGTCATTGCTTTTTTTCCAAAGTATACCAGGTCCTGCCTGAATATAGGCTGGAGAAAAGGCGTCTGTTATTTCTCTTCTATCTTGTACAGTGGTGATAATCTCTCCATCATCATCAAGAATATTGCGGTCAAAAAATTCATAACCAGGCGCCATTTGCGTTCTAAAGTTAAAAACTCCGGAGTAGTACCAGTTAGATTTATTGATTCTACTACCTACAAGGCTGTTTAACTCCAGTCTGTCTGTTGTTTTACGTACAAATTTTTGATCTTTTGTGGCAGCAAGACCAAGTATAGATGTGAGTCTAGTATCCCACGTAAGTTTATTGCGTTTATAGTTGAGATCCCAGCTTATATTAAAGTTACCAGCGATGTTAGAAGTACCTCCACCTTGCCATTCCTTATTAAAGGCACTTTGGCTAAAAAGTAATTCTGCAAGTCCTTTGCTTTTCCATCCATCAGGAAGAGAATCTTTTTTCTTGGTCTTCGTCTGGGCGACTAGAATGCTACTTGTGGCTAGTAGCAGTAAAAAAAGATATGTTCTCATAGGGACTTACTTATAAATTAAGAAAGTAAATATACACAGGGAGTGTATGGATGTCAAGACAATTTTTAAGCGCGCTTCTTAAAGAGGGGAACGGTAGAGCAAGCTTCTCCAAACATAATACTGCGTGCCACAGGCTGAAGTTTTTCTATGAGCAGTAAGTATGCGTTAGGAGGTACTGGTTTATTAGAGCACCCCTTTATAATCAATGGAACACCTTGATAAGGTGTCGTATCAAGATTTGCAATAGCTGTGGTGTAAAGAATAGTTTCTAGAAGTTCTAGAGATCCTACGATGGTCTTTTGTGCAATATCTTGTAAATGGGTAGAAACAAGCATATAAGCCCATGCTGGAACAATAGCATCTGTGCTGCAATGTAGCGCTACAAATGAGCCCGAATATTGCTGCCAATCGTGATTTTTTATGCTTTCGCGAAACTGAGTTTCACGTAAAATAAAACCTTGGTCTAACCATTCAGAAATGTCTAGTGTTTCTCTATTTCCTTTGGGATATAAATCTTCCAAATCAAAAGTGATGAGTTTACTCCCTGCGACTCTATTTATGATTTCTTCTGCCATAATAATGTAATTAAAAAGTATTGTGATGCGTTTTAATCTATAAGTTTAAAACGCATCACAATACTTTTACAACATTCCTAATTCTAGTTTTGCTTCTTCACTCATAAGGTCTTGTGTCCATGGTGGGTCAAACGTGATTTCCACTTCACAATCTTTTACTTCTTTGAGAGATTTTACTTTCTCTTCCACCTCAAGTGGTAGTGTTTCGGCTACTGGGCAGTTAGGTGTAGTAAGCGTCATAAGGATTTTAGTATCCATGTCTTCATTTACAAAAACATCATAAATCAATCCTAACTCATAAATATCTACAGGAATTTCTGGATCGTAAATGGTTTTCAGTACTCTTACAATCTTATCTCCTAACTCTTCTGTGTTTACTTCCATATGTATTGTTGTACTGCAATGCAGTCTCTTTTATTTAATTAATAATGGTGAATTGCATCACATTTTCGCGCAAGCGTAATTTGTAATCTAATTCAGTTGTGTTTGATAAGCTACAGCATATAGCTTTATCTGCTTGATCATGCTCACAAGTCCATTTGCACGGGTAGGAGAGAGGTGATCTTTAAGTCCTATCTCGTCTATAAACGAAGTGTCTGCATCTATAATTGCTTGTGGCGGTTGTCCAGAAAAAGCACGTATAAGTATCGCTATGATTCCCTTTGTTATAATTGCATCACTATCTGCAGTAAAGGCAATCTCACCGTCTGTCATATCTGCGTGTACCCATACTTTGCTCTGACAACCTTTTATAATATAATCATCAGTTTTAAACTGATTATCAATCATGGGAAGTGATTTTCCTAGGTCTATCATATACTCATAACGTTGCATCCAGTCTTCAAACATGCTGAACTCATCAACGATTTCATCTTGTATTTCTTTTATACTTGCCATAATTATATTGCTGTTGATGTTGCTTTAAAAAGTACCTGATCTTTATTGTATAAAGTAAGTGTTCCGTTTTTAAGAGTGTACCTATTTACCTTGATGAGATTTTTAAATACTTTTTTCTCTAAGTCCATAGCCTCTGCAGGACATGCTTTCTTAGTAGATAACGGATCTGTAATATCTAATTTATCCTTAGTAAGCGTAAACGCAGCGTTATAGGAATTGCATCCAGAAAAACCAGTTATTCTTCTTTTTTGACTTTCTATATTAAAGGTGATTCCTTGTTTTGTAATAGGTGTCTCTTCTATACTCGTAAGTGTGTAGTATCCAGAAAATCTAGGCGCTTTTACATCAGGTTCACTTTCCTTTTTTTCGGTAGCACAGCTACTTAAAAAGAGGCCTATTGTTAAAGCGATTATGTAATATGTGTGTTTCATAGTAAAAGAGTATTTGCAAAGATAGTGCCCAGAAGATTAACTGTCATTCTGTCGAGTCTAGCATTTTATGCATAAACCACATAGGACGATGCTCGTCATGTAATAATGGGAAATCTAGTCTTTGTTTTTCTGTCTTTTGAAATCCTAGTTTCTTGTAAAATTGTTGTGCTTGTGCGTGTTTATCCATCGCATCAAGCCAGATGAGGCTGTGTTTTTGCGCTATTGCAACTTCTTGTGCATAATCCATCAAGGCGTTACCTACGCCTTTACCTTGAACAGAAGGGTCTAGATAAATACGATGTATCTTAAAACCTTTCTCAGAAGCTAGTGGAGGATACTGACAATTTTTAATAAGCTTTAAAATCCCTACTGTCTCATCGTTATAATGCACAAAGTAATACATGCTATTTGCATCACTAAGCTCCTGTTCTAAGTTTTCCTTACTATAAATCTGACTGAGATACCATGAGCAATCATCTTTCCAAAAATGCGCATATGCAGAAGGATACACCCTTTTCATCAAATTGTATAATCGCTCTTGATCAACTAGGTTGACGGGCGATAATGTGATATGTGAATTTACCTGTATCAATATAACAATGTCTGAAAAGGATGTTCTGCTAGATATTACGAGAGCATGGTGACCGCTCGTTTTAATCCAGCTACAAAGGTGTCTATCTCTTCTTTAGTGTTATAAAAAGAAAAAGAAGCGCGTACCGTTCCTGGTATTTTATAATACTCCATAATAGGCTGTGCACAGTGATGACCGGTGCGTACTGCAATGCCTAGTTTATCAAGTATAGTCCCTATATCATAGGGATGTATATTGCCTACATTAAAAGAAATAACGGCAGTTTTATGTGCAGAAGTACCATAAATCTTTAGGCCTTCTATTTCTAGTAATTTCTCTGTTCCATATTGCAATAGCTCATCTTCGTAGCTTGCAATATTGTCAAAACCTATAGCATTCATATAGTCAAGACCTGCGCCCGTTGCAATCCCTCCACAAATGTTAGGCGTTCCTGCTTCAAATTTGTGAGGTAAACCAGCATAGGTTGTTTTTTCAAAACTTACTTGATCTATCATCTCGCCTCCACCTTGATAAGGAGGTAATTTAGTAAGCCATTCTTCTTTTCCGTATAGAATACCCACTCCAGTAGGACCGCAAATTTTATGAGCAGAACATACGTAGAAGTCGGCGTCTAGTGCTTGTACATCTGGTTTGATGTGTGGCGTAGCTTGTGCGCCGTCTATAAGAACTGCAGCGCCTACTTTGTGAGCTTCTTTGATAATATGCTCTATAGGGTTTATAGTTCCTAAGGCGTTAGATACATGGTTTACAAAGACTAGCTTTAAGTTAGGAGATAACGCTTTCGCGAAAGCGTCCATATCTAGTTCACCACTTTCTGTCTGAGGTGTCACTTTGAGGATGGCTCCAGTTTTCTCACAAAGCATTTGCCACGGTACAATATTACTGTGATGCTCTAGAGCCGAAACTAAAATTTCTTCACCTTCTTTTAGTATGGAAGCAAAACCATGTGCCACAAGATTAATAGCATGTGTCGTTCCTGCAGTGAGAATGATCTCGTAAGGCTTTGCTGCGTTAAAATGCTTTTGAATTTTAATACGCGCCTCCTCATAAGCATCTGTAGCTTCCTGAGAAAGTGAGTGTACGCCGCGATGGATATTTGCATTATAGTTTGAGTAGTAGTCTACAATAGCATCTATCACCACTTGTGGAGTTTGTGAAGTGGCGGCATTATCAAAATAAATAAGCGGATTTCCATTTACTTCTCTTTTGAGAATAGGGAAATCTTCGCGTATTTTCTTAATGTCTAGCATAGCATTTTTCTTTGTTACAAAGATACAAACTGGACTACTTTTAGACTACTCCAGTACGTATTGTGTTTAAAATGAAAAAGCCGTTACTAGAGAGTAACGGCTTTTAATATATGGTACTAATTTCCTACTGCTCGAAGCCGATGTTTACACCGATTTTCTTAGCAATAAGTTTTGTGATTCTTTCCTTTAACTGAGGAATTTTTACACTTGATAATACTGTGTTTGCAAAGGCATACATCAATAATGCGCGTCCTTCTTTTTCTCCAATACCACGAGATTGTAAATAGAAAAGAGCACTTTCATCTAGTTGTCCTATAGTACAACCGTGAGAACAACGTACATCATCTGCAAAAATCTCTAATTGAGGCTTTGAGTTGATAGTTGCAGTGTCATCTAATAAAATATTATTATTAGATTGGTATGCATTTGTTTTTTGAGCTTCTTTCTCAACAACTACTTTTCCATTAAATACTCCTACAGATTTATCTGCAAAAATACCTTTGTAATCCTGGTGGCTCTCGCAGTTAGGAGTAATGTGGTGTACTAGTGTGTTGTGATCTACATGCTGTTTTCCTTCTATAATCGTAATACCTTTAAGGATAGAGTCCATGTACTCTCCTTTTTGATAAAAGTTAAGGTTGTTACGAGTGATGTTTCCACCTAGAGAAAAAGTATGCACAGAAACAATACTTTCTTTGTGCTGCTCTATCTCAGTAGTATCTACAAGGGAAGCACTTAGGTTGTCGTTCTGAATCTTATAGTAATCTACAAGCGCTCTTTTATCTGCAAAGATCTCTGTAACAACGTTAGTAAGTACTTTCTTTTCTGTAAGACTCTGGTGGCGCTCTATAATTTGTACTTCAGAATTTTCTTCGGCAACAATAAGGTTACGTGGCTGTAGCATCATTGCATCATTTGCTCCTGTAGCAAAGTGTACAATCTGGATAGGCTTTTGTGCTACTTTTCCTTTTGGGATGTAGATGTAAGCGCCATCTTTTGCAAATGCAGTGTTAAGAGAATCCATAGATTCTCCTTTTGCAATCTTATTAAAGTAAACGTCTATAACTTGTTTGTACTTTGGCTTTGATAGTGCTGCACCCATGGTGCATACATCAATACCATCATGCGTAGTTTCTGAAAGAAATGAGCTATACACCCCATCTACAAAAACGATTTTATAAGTATCTACATCATTAAGAAAATACTGCTTTACATCTTTAAAGTCTAGTGCAGCTTCTTTACTAGGGAAGATGTTATAATCCTCCTTAAGAATGCTGTTAAGAGATGTGTATTTCCAGTTTTCTAATTTCTTTGTAGGAAACCCTTCTGCTTCAAAAGTCTTGATGGCCTCGTTACGAATGTCGTATATAGGAGAATCTGCATCAATACTTTCTTGAAGTACGATATGGTTACTTACTAATTTATCTTTTAAACTCATCTTTTCTAAGTTATGAATTTAGACAGTTAAGTATAAGGGATATTTTTATTGGGAATATCTCTTATGAGTTGTCTAAACGTATTACGCTCCCACTTCTTCTTTTAACCAGTCGTATCCTTTTTCTTCAAGTTCAAGAGCAAGCTCTTTTCCTCCGGAACGTACAATTTTTCCATTCATAAGAACGTGTACAAAATCAGGAACGATGTATTCTAGAAGACGCTGGTAGTGAGTGATCACTAGTACTGCGTTATCTTTACTCTTTAATTTATTTACACCATTTGCAACAATGCGTAGTGCGTCAATGTCAAGACCAGAATCTGTCTCGTCTAGAATAGCGAGTTTAGGCTCTAGCATCGCCATTTGGAAAATCTCATTACGCTTTTTCTCTCCTCCAGAGAATCCTACGTTTAATGATCTAGAAAGAAACTTACGATCCATCTCAAGAAGTTCTGCCTTCTCTTTGATTTTTTTAAGCATCTCACTAGCTGGCATATTTTCTAGGCCTTTTGCTTTGCGAGTTTCATTTATCGCAGTCTTGATAAAGTTAGTTACAGAAACTCCAGGGATCTCTACAGGATATTGAAAAGATAAGAAAACACCTTCGTGAGCTCTTTCTTCTGGATCCATTTCTAGTATTGATTCTCCTTCAAGTTCGATGTCTCCACCGCTTACTTCATACTCTTCTTTTCCTGCAATAACAGAAGCGAGTGTACTTTTTCCAGAACCGTTTGGTCCCATGATAGCGTGCACTTCGCCAGCTTTTATCTCAAGATTAATACCTTTAAGGATATCTTTCTCTTCAATTCGTGCGTGTAAATCTTTAACTGATAACATAATTCTACGTTCTTATTGTGCGATTATTTACCGCTTTCTACTTTAATGGAACCACCCTCTGTCTTGAGTTTGTCTCCTGCTTCTAATTTAATTGAAGTGTCAGCCGTTGGTGCTTTAACTTCTACTATTTCTTTAATGGTTACTATAAAATCCCAGCCTTCTTCATTAGTAGGCTTAGGATTAATAATACCCTTTATAACAACTGGCGCCATATCATATTCATCACGTTGTAATGGTTTGACTATGGTTGCTAGTTCGTGCATTTTATCATCTAGAGCTACGCCATAAATAAAGGAATCACCCTTAATGATTGCAGCATCTACTAGATATATAAACTCACCTTCGATAACTTCATATGAGGTAGAAGACGAGTCTTCGGTAGATTTCTGATTACAGGATACAAGTGCAAGACTTGCTATCAATAAAAAGACAATCTTTTTCATACCTTAATTAAGTATCGCTGGCGTTTGTGCAAAGTTTCCTGCATCGTGCTGGATAATCACCTTTGCATTTTCCGCTTTCGCGAAAGTTTCAAAATCCTTTATACTTTGATCTGTTGCTGGAATATCATAATTAAACTGAGGTACAATCGCATCTTTTCGGTTTTGCTCAAAATGATAAACATCTCCAGATAGTAATGTAGGTCCGTTCTCTTTTAAACGTAAAAACAACACTTGGTGACCCGGTGTGTGCCCTGGCATAGATTTGATAACTACAGTGCCATCTCCAAAAACGTCTTTATCTCCATTCAGTTTCTCTACGTTTGTAAGCTTGTTAAAGCTATCTGGCGCATAAAATGAATTTCCTTTGATGTCTTCTCCGTTTGCAAAATCATATTCTGATTCTTGAACCAACCATGTAGCTTTTGCAAAATGATTCGCAGCACCTGTGTGATCAAAGTGAATGTGAGAAAACGCAATCATATCGATATCCTCAGGTGTCATCCCGATACCTTTAAGTTGGGTTGTTATAGAGTCCTTACGAGAGATTGTAAAAGCACCTCCTTCTGGAGTATATGGTTCTTGACCTACTAGCATTTCTGGTAAACCTGTATCCCATAATAGAGTTCCTTTAGGATGCTTGATTATAAAAAATGCATCTGCAAGCTCCTTTGATTCTCCTTTGTACGTGTCGCCTTGTGCAAATAAGTTTAAGTTATTTGCCATTACAGTACCACCGTCTAGTTTATATAAAGTTACCTCAGGAAGTTCTGCAGCGGCAGCTGTTTCCTTTTGGTCTTCTGCTTTTTGCTTTCCGTCTTCATAACCTTTCTTGAATTCTTCACAAGAAATTGTAGTGATGGCAAGAGCAGCAATTAATAGTATGTTTTTCATTATTTTAATAATCTTCATTTAGTTATTAATTGTAATAGTAAATAAATATTATCCTACAGATCCTTCAAGGCTAATTTCAAGTAGCTTTTGAGCTTCTACAGCAAACTCCATAGGGAGTTTGTTAAGTACCTCTTTTGAGAATCCGTTTACAATTAAAGCAATTGCCTTTTCTGTATCAATACCACGCTGGTTACAGTAAAATATTTGGTCTTCACCTATCTTACTAGTAGTTGCTTCGTGTTCTACTTGAGCAGTTTTATTTTTAGTCTCAATGTATGGGAAAGTGTGTGCTCCACATTCGTTACCCATTAATAGAGAATCACACTGCGAGAAGTTACGAGCGTTTGTAGCTCCTGCATTAATCTTTACAAGACCTCTATATGAGTTCTGAGATTTTCCTGCAGAGATACCTTTTGATATAATCGTACTCTTGGTGTTTTTTCCAAGGTGGATCATCTTAGTACCTGTGTCTGCCTGCTGGTGATTGTTTGTCACTGCGATAGAGTAAAACTCACCTATAGAGTTATCTCCTTTAAGAATACAAGAAGGGTATTTCCATGTCACCGCAGATCCTGTTTCGACTTGTGTCCATGAGATTTTTGCATTCTTCTCGCAAAGACCACGCTTTGTTACAAAGTTGTAAACTCCACCTTTACCTTCTGCATTACCAGGGTACCAGTTTTGTACGGTACTGTATTTAATCTCTGCATCGTCCATTGCGATAAGTTCTACAACGGCAGCGTGCAATTGATTCTCATCGCGACTAGGAGCAGTACAACCTTCAAGGTAACTTACATAACTACCTTCGTCTGCTACAAGTAGTGTTCTTTCAAACTGTCCAGTTCCTCCTTGATTAATACGGAAGTATGTAGAAAGTTCCATTGGGCATTTTACACCTTTAGGAATGTAGCAGAAAGAGCCATCAGAAAATACTGCGCTGTTTAATGCTGCGTAGTAATTGTCTTTTACTGGAACGATAGTTCCTAAGTGCTTACGTACTAGTTCTGGGTGCTCTTTAATAGCCTCAGAGATGCTCATGAAAATAATTCCCTTCTCTGCAAGCGTCTTTTTAAATGTAGTTGCTACAGAAACAGAATCTACCACGATATCCATCGCGACGTTGTTCATTTTCTTTTGCTCATCTACAGAGATTCCTAATTTCTTATACATAGCGAGTAGATCTGGATCTACATCATCTAGTGTTTTATTAGGGTCTACAGCTACGGGAGCAGAGTAATAAGCGATTGCTTGAAAATCTGGCTTCTCGTAATTTACGTTTGCCCAGTCTGGCTCTTCCATAGATAGCCAAACCTTGTATGCCTCAAGTCTCCACTCAGTCATCCATTGCGGCTCATCCTTTTTCTTAGAAATAGCTCGTATAATGTCTTCGTTTAATCCTACAGGAAATGTCTCAGACTCAATGTCTGTAAAAAAACCATATTCGTATTCTTTGGTTTTTAGTTCTTCCCTTAAATCATCTTCAGTATATGCCATGTTTCTTTTTTCAATGTGTGATAGAAAAGTATTCCTGCCCTAAGGGTGACTTTTCATGGTATGCTAGTTTTCTTGTTCTAGGGTGTCATCAAGAAAACTGTAATAGGTTTTAAATTGATTACGCTTTCGCGAAAGCGTAACCAACTAAGTTATTATAGAGAAAAGCTTTCTCCGCATCCACAGGTGCGCTGTGCATTTGGGTTGTTAAAAACAAATCCTTTTCCATTAAGTCCACCACTATATTCTAGTGTAGTGCCTATTAAATAAAGGAAGCTCTTCTTATCTACGATTAGCTTTACATCATTATCTTCAAAGACTTTGTCATCTTCTTGATGCGTTTTGTCAAAATGAAGATCGTATGATAAACCACTGCAACCACCACTTTTCACGCCTACGCGCACATAGTCTGTAGTTACATCAAAACCGTCTTCCTGCATGAGGCTTGCGATTTTAGTTTTTGCTTGTGAATCTACTTTAATCATATCGTTATAAATAGTTTGCAAATATAAGGTTTAGGTCTCGTTTTTACACGATTCCTAACATATAACTAATGCATAGTACGATAGGGTTTTCTTATAGGTGTATAGGAGTGGTTATATTAGTTTCTGGCAGGCAGTGATGGTTGATATGGTGTGGTACGCTACTGCGATAAGTCTAACGCTTTGCGTTTGTGAGTGTGTAAGAAAGCGAGGTGTCATTTCTACTTGAAATGACTGTGAGAACCTAATATAAAAGCTAAGATTTTTGACTAAGTTTTCCACACCCTAATGTTGATAGATTTGTGTAAATCGTGTCATCATATGCAAATAGACTTGATGACAGAGATGAGCGTGAAAATGAAACCTTTGTGAAGCCTAGTAAAATGGCAATTGTGAATATCCTGTTGAAAACGTTGAAAGATAAACGGTGGTTTGAGCCCATAAAAAGTAGACCTTTATTATCCGCATAATTCTAATTATTATACTCAATATAGCTATGGAAATTACCCACATCGTCAAGCGCGACTTTCAAACGAAACCGTTTCACCAAGAGAAGATTACAAGTGCCATTCTTAAGGCCATGACAGCTATTGAACATGGAGGTCCTGAAGATGCACAACGTATTTCTGATATGGTTTATAGCGACCTTAAGAAGAGAAAGGAACTTGACGCTGGTTACATTCCTACTATTGAGCAAATACAAGATCTTGTAGAGCGCAAGTTAATGCTAAGTGAGGAGTTTGTAGATGTTGCAAAAACGTACATTTTGTACCGTGATGAACAAGCGCAAAAGCGTAAAACAAACATCTTTGAAAAGCGTATCAATCTTAAGCCTTACGAGTATCCACAATTATATGATTACGTTCCAGCAATAAGACACTCTTACTGGATACATACAGAGTATAACTTTACGAGTGATATTCAAGATTTCAAAACTCGTATTACAGATGTAGAGCGTAGTGCTATTAAAAATACAATGCTAGCAATCTCTCAAATAGAAGTTGCAGTAAAAGGATTTTGGGGAGATATCTATCACAAAATGCCTAAGCCAGAAGTAGGAGCGGTAGGAGCAACATTTGCAGAGAGTGAAGTGCGTCACGCAGATGCATACTCACACCTTCTTGAAATACTAGGACTTAATAAAGAGTTTAAATTACTCAAGAAAAAGCCAGTAATGATGAAGCGTGTGCAGTACCTTGAGACGGCACTTAAGAATGCAAAAAGTGAAGACAATAAAGAATACTCAGAGTCTATCTTATTATTCTCTCTATTTATTGAGCACGTATCACTGTTTTCTCAATTCTTAATTATCATGGCATTTAATAAGCATAAAAACATGCTTAAAGGAATATCAAACGTAGTAGAGGCAACTTCTAAGGAGGAGCAGATACACGGTGATTTTGGTATTGATATTATAAAAATTATTAAAGCAGAAAATCCAGAGTGGTTTGATGCAGAGCATAGCGCAACCGTACAAGAAATGTGTAAGGAAGCATTCAAAGCAGAAAGCAATATTGTAGACTGGATTTTTGAAGCTGGAGAATTAGACTTCTTACCTAAAGCGCTTGTAAACGAATTTATAAAAGACAGATTCAATAAATCTCTTGTGAGTATTGGTATTGAGCCTGTCTTTGAAGTTGACCAGACTTTATTAAAAGATGCAGAGTGGTTTGATGATGAAATCATAGGAACCAAACATGGCGATTTCTTTGTTAAGAGATCTGTCAACTACACAAAAAGAGCACAAAGTATAACCGAAGACGACCTATTTTAAATGAACGATCAAGAACTAATTAAAGGACAAGTTTCTGCAACGACAGCAGGAAAAGAAAATGAACTACTAGCTGCTCGTAAAGAAGCGTTGTCTAATAAAACAGAAGGTGAAGGAGCCGGATTTGAATGGCTTACAGAAAATAGTCGCAAGTTTTTAGGTGCAGGATATTTAAGCCCTGGAGTATCTCCAGAGCAACGTATACGTGAAGTAGCAGATAGAGCAGAAGATATTTTAGGGATGCCAGGATTTAGTGATAAATTCTATGGGTATATGTCTGAAGGTTTTTACTCACTAGCTTCTCCAGTATGGTCAAACTTTGGAAAAGAAAGAGGTCTTCCTATAAGCTGTTTCGGGTCACATATCTCTGACGATATGGGTAACATCTTGTACACACAGTCTGAAGTAGGAATGATGTCAAAATTAGGAGGTGGTACTTCTGGTTATTTTGGTAAAATAAGACCAAGAGGGGCAGATGTAAAGAACAACGGGCAAGCGTCTGGTTCTGTACATATCATGCAACTTTTTGAATCTATGGTAGATGTAGTGAGTCAAGGATCTGTAAGACGTGGTCGTTTTTCACCTTACTTACCTATCGAGCATGCAGATATTGAAGAGTTCTTAGAAATAGGAACAGAAGGAAATAGCATCCAAGAGCTTACTCACGGTGTAACTGTGACAAACGAGTGGATGGAAGAAATGATTGCAGGAGATAGTGCAAAGCGTGCATTATGGGCAAAAGTATTGCAGTCTAGAGGAGAGATGGGGTACCCATACATCTTCTTTACAGACAACGCAAACAATGGTGCTGCCGATGTGTATAAGGACAAAGATCACAAAATCTATGCAAGTAACCTTTGTACAGAGATCATGTTACCTTCTAATGATGACTGGTCTTTCGTATGTGTACTTTCTTCGGTTAACGTATTACACTACGATAAGTGGAAGGATACAGATGCTGTAGAAACTATGGTGTATTTCTTAGATGCAGTAATTACTGAGTTCTTAGAGAAATTAGAAAGATATAGAGATTCAGATTCAAGAGAAGATCGCCAGACGTTCTTATTTATGGAGCGTGCTTACAACTTTGCAAAGGCTAACCGTTCATTAGGTTTAGGAGTACTAGGATGGCACTCATTATTACAATCAAGAATGTTACCATTTAATAGTCAAGAAGCATTTAATCTTAACAGTGAAATCTTTAAAGTAATTAAAGAGAAATCTTATAAAGCATCAGAAGAGCTTGCCGAAACTTTCGGAGAGCCAGAAGTACTTAAAGGATATGGTAGACGTAACGCGACACTTAATGCGGTTGCACCTACAACCTCATCTGCTTTTATACTAGGTCAAGTGTCTCAAGGAATTGAGCCTATCTGGTCTAATATTTATGTAAAGGATATTGCAAAAATTAAGACTACTATCAAGAACCCATTCTTAGTAGAACTTCTTGAGGAAAAGGGAATGAATACTACAGACGTGTGGAGAAGTATCCGTGATATGGATGGGTCTGTACAGCACTTAGAGTTCTTGAGTGAGAATGAGAAGGATACTTTTAAAACGTATTCAGAAATTGACCAGATGGATATTATCTATCAAGCAGCAAACCGTCAAAATCACATTGATCAAGGACAATCTGTAAACATTATTGTGCACCCAGAGATGCCAGTAAAAGAGATTAACAAGATCCACGTGACGGCATGGAAGCTAGGGTTAAAATCTTTATACTACCAGCACAGTATGAATGCAGCACAAAAATTCAAGCAGAAGAAAGACTGCGCGAGTTGTGAAGCGTAATCTGTAAAAGATTAAGAGTATTGCTTAATGTATGTTGAGCAAATCATATTAAAAGGAAAGATCTGCTGTGATAGCGGGTCTTTCTTTTTTGTGTTTATACTGTTTTTTATACGCTTTCGCGAAAGCGTACCTACATCACAATCGTTTCATAAAACCAACATTGTCCAAAACAACTACACCTTCTGAAGTTTTGTCAAAAACGAACGAGATAGTCACAATTTCTTTTACATCAAGAGCCTTGTTGCGATCTTGGAAGTCCGCTAGTGGGAAATAATAGGTCTGGAATACATTTTCTGAAAGGGTTTCCTCATTGATAAATTGAGACTTCCAAACTCGCACACCTATTTCCTTTTGTAATGCAGAGAAGTCACTTAAACACATAGAAGCGGTGTTTCCAGTGGCGTCCTCTATGGTGATTGTAAAGTCAATAGGTTCTTCTGGGAACTCTGTGCCTTCACTATCATTTATACTATCTTCGGTAGGTTCCTCACTGTTGTTAGCGATATTGTTAGTCGGTAATGGCTCATTGTTTGAATTGTTGTTTTCATCGTTTATCCATTTTCCACCAGATTTTGGATTTGTATTTTCAGTGGATTCTGCTAGTGAAAATGTAAATACCTTGCTACTGTCTATGGTGCTGAGCGGTTTTTTGAAAACAAATGAATAACTAGCAACGATGCTATCGGGAAGTGTTGTTCCTTCTTCAATATCACCATAGTGCCAACCTACATATGCCGCGCGACTACCTTTCTCTCCCCATTTTAGTGCTATTTCTTGTTCTCTCCAGACGCTTAGATGTTGCGTTGTTATAGTTGTGGTAGTATCTACCGTAGTCAAGACATCAAAATCTTCATCATAAGTTGCGATAGCTTCAAAGGAACTATCTTCATATTGGTTAAGGTAGACGGTCTCTGGAAGCCATTCTTTCCCTTTGCGAGCATCTATAAATAGTGGTAAATATTCCTTACGACTTTTGAGTGTTGTCTCAAGAAAGGCACTTATATAGACTTTGGCGATTTCTTCTTGATCTTTTTTGGGAAGCAATTGCTTGTTATTTAAAAACTGCGTTACAGCAAGCCCTGCATCATTAGCTCCCCAGCTAGTATTAAATTGTCCGTGATTTGCTCCGTGTATATAAAGTCCGCTTTTTATGTAATCTGTACTGTCAGAAAATGTGATGCGTTCATATTGCTTGGATCCTGCATAAGAACTTACATCACCATCTTGAGCGCCGTGCATCACAAAATAGTTGATGTCCTTGAGTGATGTGCGGGTATTCCCAGGTTCGTACTGTCCGTCTACAGGAGCAATCGCAATGATAGTGTTGATATTATAGTTGTAATCCATAGCGATGGTTGCATCATCAGGGTAATGTGTAAGCTTGTTTAGTAAGGCGGCGTGAGCAACGGCCTCACCACCTCGAGAGTGACCTAGTAATGCTATCTGCATGGTGTCAACTTTTTTATAAAACTTACTTTCTAAATCTTTATTCCACTCATGCCATGCTTTTAGATGTTCTAGAAGTATCCAGCCGCGAGCATCATTTTCTTCGTCAAGACCTTGAGGAATATCTGACCAACTGCTATTGATGAAATTTTGATCTACAGATGCAAAAATGAATCCTCTTGATGCCATTAATTCTCCTAGATACGCATACCCTTTGTCTGAGAAGTCGTGCATGGAGTGATTACCGTGAACAATTAATGCAAGCGGGAATGGGCCTTCTCCCTCTGGATACCACACCCGACCATTAACAGGGAGTTTTCTAGCGTCAAATCCCCAAAAACGTTCTCTATACCATCCGCTCATTCCTTCCCAATCATCTAAAAACGGTACTCCATCTATAGTATTTGTGATCATAGTGGCGTCTTCTCCATATTCAGGTCTGTGTTTGTCGGTACCGCTACCGTACGTTAATGTCTGTACTTTATAATTGCCATTTAAAGATGGAGAGGGAGCTTCAATTGGTGCAATATTATTTGAACTTAGTGCAGCCGCATTTGCTATTGGTTTCATGTCAAATCCGTCAGGCGCGAGTCCCAAAATCGCGAGCGTACATCCAGTAATTGCGAGTACTCCTCCCAGAAGTGTTATTATTTTTTTTATAATAGTCTTCTGTCTAAATCCTTTGCTAGTAAGGACAGCAATAGCAGCTCCTGCGGTTGCAAGTGTAATCACAGCCCATAACCAGTAAACAAGTTCTTCTGATAATGATAGCAGAAGGAGTGGTGTAGTGATCAGTAGTGCTAGCTGGAGAATTTTAGGAATGCGAGTGAGCTTTTTAAGCACCCATAGTCCTAAGTATACAGATAGTACAATCCCTATAAGAATAGCGAGCTGTAATAGTATGAGTGTAGTGTCCCCCATCGTTTGTATAGCGTGGATCGCAAAAATCAAAAAGATAATGGAGGTCCCTGTAAAAAGTCCTCTTGCGGCACCTCTAGTGGCAATAGCACCAGGAGTTATTGCATTTAATTGCTTATAAATCCATTTTTTAAGTTGTAATAATCGTTTCATATCATGAACATGTTTACATAAGTAAATGTAGCTTTATTTTGAGTTTCTTCTTATAGGCAGTACTTTTCGCCAAAAATTGCCACCCTTGAAAAATATTATCACCTCTTTTATCTGTTCGATTGCATTCTTTTATGGTGCCTATAGTCAGACGGGATCTATACCTAATCAGACTATTGATACAATTATAATTTCCTCATCGAGAATTAAGAGTTATGTACAGCAGATACCGGCAGCCGTTTCGGTGATTACCACGAGCAAGGAAGATGCTACTAGACAGCAATTATCCTTACAAGAGTATGTGCAGCAAGTGCCAGGTGTGTTTACTCAAAATGCAAACAACTTTGCTCAGGACTTGCGAATATCCATTCGTGGTTTTGGAGCACGGTCTAGTTTTGGGATACGAGGTATAAAACTTATTGTAGATGGGATTCCTGAGACTACTCCAGATGGGCAAGGACAACTAGATAATATTAACCTTGGGATTATTGATCGTATTGAGATTACAAAAGGTGCAAGTGCTAGCCTTTATGGGAATGCATCTGGTGGTGTAATTGATATTGCTACAAAATCTTTTGACACCCTGGCGGGAAATAGCACCTCAGTAAAAGCTGGAATAGGTGCTTTTGGATTTCAAAATTATCAAGCCACGGCTACCATAGGAGATGCAAATACAAACTATACCTTCCACGGTAATTATGCGACTAGCGATGGTTACAGAGATCAAAGTGGTTTTGAGCAAATAAACACCAATTTTAAAGGGCAATTTAAAATAGGCGAGAATACTTCTCTAACGGCTATTCTTAATTATGCAGACTCACCACAGGCAGATGACCCTGGCGGATTGACGCTGGAGGAAGTTAACGCTAATAGAAGACAGGCAAGAGATAGAAATGTGCAGTTTAAAACTGGTGAGGCTATAGAGCAGTTTAAAGTAGGAACCAGCCTAGCGTGGAATAAGAATGAGAATACCACCGTAAATGCCTATGCTTTTTATAGCAACCGACAGTTTAATGGGCTGTTGCCATTTGAATTTGGTGGTATTGTAGACTTATCACGCAATTACTTAGGGCAAGGAACGAGTATTACTTACAAGAAAAATAAGAATACCATACGCGCAGGATACGACTTTGCTTATCAAAATGATCGCAGAAACAGGTTTAGAAACCTTGATGGAGAAGAGGGAGGTCAAACGCTAGGACAGCGCGAGAAATTTACTAACCTAGGTATTTACGTTACAGACCACCTTTCGCTAGGTAAATTATTGATTACAGCCGGAGCGAGGTTTGATTACAACAAACTTTCGGCAGATGATGATTTACTGGATAATGGGGATGATTCTGGAAGTCTTACATTAAATTCTTTTAACCCTAGTGTTGGTGTTAGTTACGCTTTCGCGAAAGCGTTATCTGCATACATGAATGTCGCAACAAGTTTTGAGACACCATCATTATCAGAATTATCATCAAATCCTGATGGTTCTATAGGATTTAATGAAAATCTAAAAGCTCAAAAGGCAGCTAGCTTTGAAGTGGGTTTAAAAGGGACTATTGCAAGTAAGTTGCAATATCAACTCGCTGCGTTTTTGATAAACACAAAAGATGATTTAGTGCCTTTTGAGTTGGCGCAATTTCCAGATCGTGAGTTTTTTAGAAATGCAGGAAAAACTAAGCGTCATGGTGTTGAGGTTGAGGCTTCATACAGAGCATTACCCTTAGGAAACGGTTGGCTAAACGCTACGGGTTCTTACACCTACTCAGATTTCACTTACGATGAATTTGAAACGCCAAACGGAGATTTTGACGGTAATTTCTTGCCGGGAATTGCAAAGCATATGTCTAGTGTAGGATTACAATATGCAGGGAGCAATGGTTTTAACGCGAGCGTGAGCACAAACTTTATAGGAGAGCAATTTGCTCAAGATAGCAACGAGACTACTATAGATGGATATGAGCTTGTTAATGTGAGAGCAAGCTACGAGACATTATTTAGAGAGGTCAGGTTAAAGCCTTACATTGGGGTAAATAATGTGCTAGATCAAAAATACACGGATAATGTGCGCATTAATGCCTTTGGAGGAAAGTTTTATGAGCCTGCACCGGGACTCACTGTTTTTGGAGGAATCACACTTGAATTTTAATATTGTGACAGAAGTACAAACATATATTATTGCTATAATAGGAGGTCTTATCGCTGGGGGGATCAATACCCTCGCAGGAAATGGAAGCGCCATTACCTTAACGATTCTTACGGAGGTGCTTGGGCTGTCAGGCAATATTGCAAATGGAACTAACCGTATTGGGATTTTTACCCAATGTTCGGCAACCTCGTGGGTTTTTTACAAGAATGGGAGACTTGATATCGCAAAGAATAAAAAATATATCATTCCTATTTTCATAGGTGCTATTGCGGGAGCTATTCTTGCCATAAATGTAAGTAATGAGCAGTTTAGAGCAGTGTTTAAATTTATGATGGTGTTCATGCTGCTAGCTGTATTGGTGAAGCCTAAGCGCTGGCTCAGAGAAACAGATCTTACGTTTAAACCTAAATGGTACATTTATATCCCATTGCTTTTTGCACTTGGGTTCTATGGAGGATTTATCCAGATGGGTATGGGCGTGTTTTTCCTTATAATCATGGTGTTAGGAATGCGCTTTAACATCATAGAAAGTAATGCGCTCAAAAGTTTTGTAATAGGACTTTATACGCTCTTTGTAATTGCAATTTTTCACTACCAAGGGCTCATTGATTGGAAACTGGGAGGCATTATGGCAATAGGACAGACTACAGGAGGATTTCTTACTGCTCGTTTTGCTAGTAAGAATAAATGGGCAGATCAAGTAGCATATTACGTCCTTATTATTGTGCTCATAGGTGCCATAGGAAAGATGTTTTTATTTTAAAAGTACGCTTTCGCGAAAGCGTGCTTATCCACTTAATTATTTTGTAAGTATTTTTAGGAATCTAAATAAGATATTATGCGTGTCAAAATTTTACTCAAAATAAGTTTCTGTATACTATTTATTACTAGTTGCAATCAGGCTGAAGATAAGAAGCAGGTGATAGATGAACCAGTTAAGCAACTTAGAGCACTCATTGTAGACGGTCAAAACAACCATGGAGTATGGCCCAAGACAACAATGATGATGAAATCATATCTAGAAGAAACAGGTCTTTTTCAGGTTGATATTTATAGAACCGCTTATACGTATCAAGGTCCACATCACGGTATTGTAGACGGACTCAATCACGATAGTATCACACAATTGGTCGAAAAGTATAGAGTAGATGATGCACGAATACATGAAGTAAAAGATAGCATCATTGCCGATGCTTCTTTTAAGCCCGAATTTGATACATATGATGTGATTTTATCAAACTTTGGTGACAAAACTGCAAATTGGCCTGAGGATACAAAAGAAGATTTTGAATCTTATATGAAGAATGGTGGAGGTCTTGTGGTTGTGCATGGAGCCAATAATTCTTGGGGAGACTGGCCGGCTTTCAATAAGATGATAGGTGTAGGTGGCTGGGGAAATCGCCCACACGATGGACTTAATCAGATGTACATTAACGAAGAAGAACAACTTAAGATTGAACCAAGTAATGGTGAGGAATCTTCACACGGTCCAGAAAAAGAATTTGTTCTTACAGCTTGGGATACATTACATCCTATCACAAGAGGATTGCCTAAACAATGGATGCATACTAAAGATGAGCTCTACGATCGTTTACGCGGCCCTGCCGAAAATGTAAATGTGTTATACTACGCATATTCAGACATAGAGGGAAACGCACAACCTTGGGCTCCAGAAAATAAAGGTTCAGGTAGAGGAGAGCCTTTACTAATGGCTATAGATTATGGAAAGGGACGTGTATTCCATACTGCCTTAGGACATATGGATATTTCTATGGAGAGTGTCGGCTTTATTACGACCTTTCAGCGAGGAGCAGAGTGGGCAGCTACGGGGAAAGTAACACAAGAAGTGCCAAGTGATTTTCCAACAAAAAAGAGCGCCGTAAAGCGCTCTTGGAAATAATTATATAGTTAACATATTATGCAGCTAGTCTGCCCTTAATACGTTTTTCGATTTTCTTCTTTTTTACAGTAAGACGTTTCATAACGTCCATAAGTTTACTGTCTTTTGTTTTCTTGTATATTTCATTAATAGCAAGAATCAATTTTTTGCCTTCGCGTGATGCTGCTACTCGATCACTAGTAGACATATGACTCATCGTTCTATTTTCATATACTTCTGCTTGTTGTAAGAGGTCCATAGGAAATTGTTTAATTTTAGGTTAAATTACTTAAACAATTCTAACTAACCTACGCAATTGCTGGCTTTTAAGAATACTTTATGAAAACATGGCTGTTTTATCTGTGATATCCTAGTTTTTCACCTCTTTTCTCCCTTAAAATTAAATAATCAAGAAAATATTTAATTTCACTTCTAGATGAAATTGGAATAAGTGTTTCTATATTTTGTAATACTAGCTGTCCTATTTTGAAAGTGATAAAAGAAGATGTTTAAGTATCTTTGCAGCTATGTTAGAAGATAAAAATCAAGAGCGCACTTCGCTTTCAGAATTAGGAGAATTTGGTCTTATTGATCACTTAACAAAGCACTTTAAAATCCATCATAAAAGCACGGTAGTAAGTGTAGGTGATGATGCTGCAGTGTTGAAATTTCCTAAAAGCCAGGTTATTGTTACTACAGACCTTCTTGTAGAGGGTGTACATTTTGATTTAAGTTACGTGCCATTAAAACATTTAGGTTATAAGGCAGTGATGGCAAATCTATCTGACGTGTATGCTATGAATGCAGAGGCGACTCAGATTACAGTTTCAATCGCGGTTTCAAATCGTTTTCCACTAGAGGCACTTGAAGAATTATATGCAGGGATTCAAACTGCGTGTACTAACTATAAAGTAGATCTTATAGGTGGAGATACTACCTCGTCTAACGTAGGTTTAGTAATAAGTGTTACGGCAATAGGCCACGCAGCACCTAAGAAAATTGCAAAGAGATCTACTGCCAAAGTTGGAGATCTACTAGTAGTGACTGGAGATATAGGGGCAGCTTATATGGGGTTACAGATACTAGAGAGAGAAAAGGCAGTTTTTAAGGTAAATCCTAATAACCAGCCAGATCTTGAGCAATATAGTTATTTGATTGAGCGCCAACTAAAACCAGAGGCTCGTAAAGATGTAAGAGGGATTCTAGAATCTTTAGAAGTACAGCCTACGTCAATGATTGATATAAGCGATGGTCTCTCATCTGAAGTACTGCATATTTGTAAAAACTCTGGTGTAGGATGTAATCTTTATGAAGATAAAATTCCTTTAGATCCTCAAGTTATAAGTAGTTGTGAGGAGTTTGAACTTGATAGTACTACCATCGCATTAAGTGGAGGAGAAGATTACGAGTTGCTATTTACTATTAGTCAAGACGACTTTCCAAAAATAAAAGCAAATCCTAATTTTTCTATCATAGGTCACATGACAGAAGAAAAAGAAGGCATACACCTCATCACACGAGCAGATACTAAAATACCTCTAGTTGCCCGTGGATGGAATGCTCTTCAAAAAGAAGACTAAGAGGTGCGAGCAAGTTTACGCATGTAAAACTCTTCATATACCTCATTAATACGACGTAACTTAGGTGTCAATGGTGTGTAATGACCATAGCCATCTAGCGTGTATTGTTTTTTACACTGTGAGCATTCAAATTCCTTTAGATTAGACTCGTAACGCTTTATGATTCTATACTTATGTCCAAATAATTTACAGCCTACAGTAGTGAGTGGGTTGATGTTTTGTTTTTTTGAGTTGAGGTCAATTGTTTTCATTATAGGGGTTGATTTGGGATACACAAATTAAGAATTAATCTATGAAATACACAAATTTACCGATTAAATACTTAAAAT
Organism: Dokdonia sp. Asnod1-B02; assembly: GCF_045063955.1. Classification (NCBI taxonomy): domain Bacteria; kingdom Pseudomonadati; phylum Bacteroidota; class Flavobacteriia; order Flavobacteriales; family Flavobacteriaceae; genus Dokdonia; species Dokdonia sp. Asnod1-B02. Next base: position 750,985 of record NZ_JBEFNW010000002.1, read on the forward strand.
TTTAACATTTAACCTCAGCCATCAAAATATCTATTCCCCCTTAATTAGTGCTTCCTCATGCGAGAAGATTGCCTAATCATCTTGATAACTAACTTGTCAAGTGCTAGACGAGGCAGATAGAAAGTCAAGTATATTATTAATAGTCTCTGCAGCATTAGTAATATGTGACATGTGCCCACTATCGATAATAACAAAGAAATTTGTGTCCTCTTTATAGCTTTGCTCGTGAATTTCAGCATCAATGAGCAAATCAGACTTTCCTAAAATCATTCCAGTGGTTATAGAGGTTGTTTTCCAAAACTCCGAACTGTCTGGTCTATCTTTCATTCCAGAATTTGCAGCGATATATCCTTGCACAGGTGTGTTGAGTGCTTGTGCAAGTGCATTGTTTATTTCTGCCGTATGATTTGTACTTGCTTTTTTGTCAAAAAGATTTACAAATGACATTCTAACAAGTTGTTCATATTGTTTTTTTGCCATCACATTTGCCCGTGATCTCAATTTTTTTCTAGCGTCGTCATCAGGTTCTGGAGTGGAGTTAAGAAGACATAATTTTGATACAAATTCTGGATACGCTTTCGCGAAAGCGATACCCACATAACCTCCCATAGAGTGTCCTATTATCGAAATGTCTTTAAGCTCTAATTGACTTGTAACGGCAGCAACTGCTGCAGCCATTTCTTCCATGCTATGCACGTAACCCACCGACTCCGAAAATCCGTGGCCTAATAAATCAATGCAGATAATGCGGTGTTGCTCACACAAAACACTAAGGAAATGGTCCCACATCTGGTGATTTTCTAAGAATCCGTGTAGTAAGACTACGGGTGATCCTTTTCCTTGATCTGTATAAAATATGGAAGCACCTTTGTGGTTAATAGTCATTAGTTCTATATTGGTGGGCAAATATCACGCAACCTATGAGAATGACCAAACAAACCTTCATCACAGCCTTTGCTTTATTTTCACTTTTTTTTGGTGCAGGGAACTTAATCTTGCCATCCTTTCTAGGTTATAATGCTGGGAGCTCTTGGTTATTTGTGCTGGCAGGTTTTCTTATTTCTGCAGTGGTAGTACCTATTCTTGCAATTTATGGCCACGCAAGATTGCAAGGAACGTTGATTGATTTTGCAAATAAAGTCTCACCACTCTTTGCGCTCTTATATGCAATTGTAGTCTATGCTATTTCTATTGCACTACCAGGCCCACGTACAGCTTCTGTGACCTATGAGATGGCAATAGCTCCATATTTTGATATTTCTAGTTGGCTGTGGAGTACGATATACTTCGGGCTAGTCTTATTATTTGTGCTTAATAGATCTAAGATGATGGATCTTGTGGGTAAGTATCTTACACCTGCTATTCTCATTATTCTGGCATTGGTGATTGGTATTGGGATATTTGGAGAGTATGAACCTATGCGTACATCTATTTTTGATAGTACGCTCACTAGTGGGATTTTAGAAGGTTATCAAACTTTTGACGCCATAGGTGGAGTGGTTGTAGGAGGAGTCATTGTGATTTCTCTTGGTTTTAAAAAGGGTTCTAGTAGAGCAAAACAACGTTTATTAACTAGAGCGGGCATCATCGCAGGTATAGGATTATTATTAATATATGGAGGACTTATCTATCTAGGTGCTCTAAGAAGTGGCGGTATAGAGATGACAGATCGTACGGCACTTCTCAACCTTCTCAGTACAGATACCTTAGGGGTGATAGGCACAAAGGTACTTGCTGTTTTAGTAAGTTTAGCTTGTTTTACTACAGCCGTAGGAATCGTAACAGGAACTGCAGATTTTGTCAAAGGAATCCTAGGAAACTCGCAAGTAGCTTATACAATCACAGCAATTCTAGGAGCCATACTTGGTGTTGTAATGGGGCAACTAGATGTAAATTCTATCATTATAGTTGCTGTACCAGCACTTATGTTTATTTACCCTATCACTATCGTGTTAATATTACTTAACGCAATGCCTAGAAGGTGGACGGCACCAGTTGTATTTAGAGCAGTAGTAATTGCTACCATACTTTTTAGCGCACCAGACTTTTGGGCCTCTGTAGGTTTTGGCGATCAGATGAAAGTGTTACAAGAAATGATTCCGTTAGGTACCGTAAGTTTAGGCTGGTTATTACCTGCTGTGGTCACTTATATAGTGGTGAGTGCTATTACGCTTTCGCGAAAGCGTACCATCTAAGACTGTAACTTCTTAATAGTAGAAAACGCACGATCAACAAGATGGTCTTCTACGAGAATAATAAATTCATTAGTGGTCGAAATAACCTCTTGTAATGAAATACCCTCCCAAGCCAAACGCTTAAATATCTGGTAGTATAAACCTGCAACAGCAGTGTTACCCTGTGGAAGCCTTATGCTTATAGCAGATAAGTTACCTTGAAATCCAAGAATACTTTCTGTCTCAAAATGATTGCGAATGTTCTCCTCCTCACTTGAAGAGCTTATGAGTGTGCTTTCATGAATACCACGTGTAAACGTATAGAATACCTGCGTATTTTTAGCAATAGTGCTCAATATTTGAGCGTGATTCTGGATAAGTGTACCAGAATTTTGAAAAGTAAACACAATAAGCTTAGAACGTACTGTGATATCACCTAGCGTACTAAGTACTTCCTTTAAGCGTAGCGATTTCTGGGTGTCTGTAGGTGATGCATAACGACGTAGCGCCATTAATATAGCCCCGTCCTTTACAGGCTTCTTAAGTAATTGTGAGACCTGAGGATTAAGATTCTCAGCGAGAGCGGCATAGTTAATAATCTTCTGTGATAATGCCTCTTCTAGATAAGGTTGTTGTGCGATAATCTCTGATACGCAGTCGGATATAGTATTCAAATCGTTATATAGTTAACATTTTGTTCAAAATTAGTCTATTTTCTTCATTTATGTGGTGGTAATCTAACTCTGAAATACTTTTACCTAAAAATAACACGTATGCAAGTTTTAAAATTTGGGGGTACCTCCGTTGGATCTACAGAAAATATGATCTCTGTAAGACATATTATTGATACGACAACTCCTAAAATAGTAGTGCTTTCTGCAATGTCTGGTACTACAAATGCTTTAGTCCAAATTGCAAATGCCGCAAGAGCTTCAAATCTTGCCGAGGCAAATGAGCTACGCAGCAGCCTGCAGTCTAAGTATGACGATGTAGTAGAGCAGTTAATTACAAATAAAAGGCTAAAACCTCTTGTAATAGGATATGTAGATGAGATTTTTGCAGAGATAGAGCGACTTTCATCAGAAGATTTTAGTGATCAAAAAGCCGAGGCAATTGTAGCGCAAGGAGAATTACTTTCTACTTTTATATTTTGTCATTTCCTAGAGCAAGAAGGGCTTAAAGCTGTTTTGTTACCTGCGCTAGAATTCATGCGAATTGATAAAGAACATGAGCCGGATCAATTTTATATCGCACAGAATTTACGTCGAGTAATTGAGCAGACTGATGACAGTGTTGTGTATATCACCCAAGGTTTTATATGCCGCAATTACTACGGTCAGATTTCAAACTTGCAACGTGGAGGAAGTGATTATACAGCAACTATAATAGGAGCTGCAATACAAGCGAGTGAGGTGCAGATCTGGACAGATATAGATGGCTTTCATAATAACGACCCTAGGGAAGTTGAGAAAACAAAAGCTATAGGTGCACTCTCTTATGATGAGGCGGCAGAGTTGGCTTATTTTGGAGCCAAAATTTTGCACCCGCAAACAGTGCAGCCATTACGAGAGGATCGTATACCGTTAAGACTTAAAAACACGATGGAGCCAGATGCCCCTGGCACAGTGATTACTCATAGATCTGAAGGGGAAGGGATAAAAGCAATTGCTGCTAAGGATGGAATTACAGCGCTCAAAATAAAATCTAGTAAGATGCTACTAGCGCATGGATTTTTAAGTAAAGTGTTTGCAATCTTCCAGCGCTATGAGACATCTATAGATATGATTACCACTTCAGAAATTGCGGTGTCACTCACGATTGATGATACTACGCATCTTGATGCCATACAAGCAGAGTTGTTACAATTTGCACAAGTGGTGGTAGATAAAAATCAGACTATTATCTGTCTCGTAGGTAATGAGGTAAACCGCCATGCAGATACACACAAGTTATTCCAAGTACTCCAGGATGTGCAAGTGCGCATGATTTCTTACGGAGGAAGTGATCATAATATATCATTGCTAGTCGCAACAGAAGATAAGCGTAGCGCTCTAGAGCTTTTGCAGCGTTATGTATTTTCTCTTCCCGTAGCAAACTAAGAAGTTCCTTTGATTGTAAAAGCCCGTTTTCATTATGAAAACGGGCTTTTGTTGTTTGGTAGCTTTCGCGAAAGCGTACTTATTTTACTTATTCATAAGATCTTCAATCTCCTCAACGGTGATAGGAATGTCACCCATAAGATTTACTGGAGCTCCATTTTCTTGGATTACCAGATCATCCTCTAGACGTATCCCAAAACCTTCTTTAGGAATGTATATTCCAGGCTCTACAGTAAACACATTGTTAGCTTGCATAGGTTCGTGTAGCAATCCGTAATCATGAGTATCAAGACCAATGTGGTGAGAAGTACCGTGCATGAAATACTTCTTATAAGCAGGCCAGTCTGGATTCTCATTCTGTACATCTACCTTGTCTAGTAAGCCTAGACCCAATAACTCAGAAGTCATTAGTTTGCCTACCTCTACGTGATATTGCTCCCACATAGTGCCAGGTACAAGCATTTTTGTAGCCTCATCTTTTACGCGTAGCACTGCATTGTAAACATCTTTTTGTCTATCAGTAAACCTTCCGTTTACAGGGATTGTCCTTGTCATGTCACTCGAGTAGTTTGCATACTCTGCACCTACATCCATTAATATAAGTTCTCCATCTTTACACTGATTTTTATTTTCAATGTAATGAAGCACGTTTGCACTATTACCAGAAGCTATGATTGGTGTGTACGCAAACTTCTTAGAGCGATTGCGTAAGAATTCGTGCATGTACTCTGCTTCAATCTCATACTCCCAAACTCCAGGTTTTACAAACCCAAGCACGCGACGGAAACCTTTGTTAGTAATATCACAAGCTTTCTGCATTAGATCTAGCTCGATAGGATCTTTTACAGAACGTAAGCGCTGTAAGATTGGGTTACTTTTTGCAACACTATGTGCTGGGTATTTTGCTTTCCACCGTTTTGTAAAACGATCTTCTCTTGTCTCAAGTGCTACAGACTGGCGATAGTGTTCATTAGTGTTTACATATACAGTATCTGCATACGTCATAAGCTCTCCAAAAACTTTTTCTAAGTCTTGAAGCCAGAAAACTGTTTTAACTCCAGAAGTTGCTAGTGCTTTTTCTTTTGTGAGTTTCTCTCCTTCCCAAACTGCGATGTGATCGTTAGTCTCTGTTAAGAAAAGGATCTCGCGATATTGCTCTTTAGGACAGTCTGGAAATAGAACAAGAATAGACTCTTCTTGATCAACGCCGCTTAAATAAAAAATATCACGGTGCTGCTCAAAAGGAAGGGTGGAGTCTGCGCTTACTGGGTAAGTATCATTACTATTAAAAACAGCGAGACTTTTAGGCTTCATTTGAGCCATAAAGTTCTTGCGATTTTTTATAAAAAGGGTATTATCTATTAAGTCGTATTTCATAATTGTGACCTTTTGCGGTGTATCTATTATTCATTAATCTACTATTGTAAAAGTACAAATTTGGATACGCTTTCGCGAAAACATGCTATCAATACTTCCTATCTATTACCTTAATAATGCCTACTATTCGTAATGACGTGTTAAACAAAAACCAAAAGTTTTCTTAAAATAAGTCCTTTCCGTATTTTCATTGCCTTATAAAATCCAAACCAAATGAAATTACGTTATTTCCTTGCCTCAAGTGCGGTTCTTTTTGCACTTACTAAAGGGCAGTCACAACAACCAGCGACCTCGATACAATTACAAGAACAGGCAGTGCTTCAAAAAGAGCAGTCGCTTAGTAATAGTATTGTAAAAAACATACCTTTTGAAAACATAGGGCCTTCGGTAATGAGTGGTCGTATTGTAGATATTGCAGTAAATCCAGATATGCCTTCAGAGTTTTATGCAGGCTATGCAAGTGGTGGTTTATGGTACACTAATAATAACGGAACTACTTTTACTCCGGTAATGGATAATGCGCCTACGCAAAATGTAGGAGAAGTTACTGTAGACTGGAAAAGCGGAACTATATGGGTAGGTACTGGAGAGAATAACGCCTCTAGATCTAGTTATGCGGGTATCGGATTATTAAAATCTACAGATAAAGGTGCAACGTGGCAAAATATGGGACTTATAGATAGTCACCACATTGGACGTATTTTAATAAATCCGTCTAATCCAGATGAGGTTGTCGTAGGAGCGCTAGGTCATCTATATTCAGAAAACGAAGAGCGAGGAATTTATAAAACAAAGGATGGTGGTGAGACCTGGAAGAAAACCTTATTTATTGATAATAAAACGGGAATTATAGATATAGATAATGATCCGGCTAACTTTAATTTGATGTATGCCTCGGCATGGCAAAAGGATCGCAAAGCGTGGAACTTTGAAGGAGCGGGCGCTGGATCTGGAATTTATAAGAGCACAGATGGTGGAGATACGTGGCAACAGCTCACTAATTTTCCATCTGGCGATGGTGTTGGTAGAATAGGGATTGCAGTATACGATGAAAATACAGTGTATGCTGTGCATGATAGCCAATTTCGACGTGAGGGTGAGGGAAAAAAATCATCTTCAAATAAGTTAGAAAAAGACGATTTTAAAACAATGTCTAAAGATGCATTATTAGTACTAGATGACAAGAAACTAGATGATTACCTAAAGCGCAATGGTTTTCAAGAAAAATATCGTGCTGCAAATGTGAAATCTATGGTGCGTCAAGGAGATGTACAACCAGTAGATCTTGCCACGTACTTAGAAACTGCAAACACACAAATGTTTGATACACCTGTAGTAGGAGCAGAGGTGTATAGATCTAATGATGGTGGAGCAACTTGGAGTAAGACCCACGAGGGATATATAGAGGATTTGTATTACAGCTACGGGTATTACTTTGGAGAGATTAATGTAAACCCATCAGATGCTCAAGATATTTACATTTACGGTGTGCCTATTGTAAAGTCTAAAGATGGCGGAAAGACGTTTACAAGTATCAATGCTCCTAACGTGCACTCAGATCATCACGCCCTGTGGATTAATCCTAAAAATGAAAATCATCTTATTAATGGAAACGATGGAGGTATAAATATTTCATATGATGATGGTGCTAGCTGGATAAAGGCAAATGATCCATCTGTTGGTCAGTTTTACTTTATTCAAGTAGATAATGAGGAGCCTTATAATATATATGGAGGATTACAAGATAATGGTGTGTGGGTAGCTCCTAGTACTGCACAAGAAAGTAGAGGCTGGTTGCAAAGCGGGCAGTATCCTTGGGAAAGTATCATGGGTGGTGACGGTATGCAAGTTCAAGTAGATAGTCGTGATGCAAATATTGTGTACACAGGATTTCAGTTTGGTAACTACTTCAGGATTAATCGCGAGACGGGAGAAAATAAGCGATTTGATATAAAGCATACACTAGGAGAGAAGCCATATCGTTTTAATTGGCAAACGCCTATTTTACTAAGTTCTCATAACCAGGATATTTTATATCTAGGAGGTAATAAACTCATGAGATCTATGGATCAAGGTGATAGCTGGACTGCAATAAGCCCAGACCTTACACATGGCGGTAAGCCTGGTAATGTGGCTTATGGAACTCTTACTTCAGTTTCAGAGTCTCCTTTTCAATTTGGGTTGATATACACAGGAAGTGATGACGGTAAGATTTCGGTTACAAAGAACGGCGGTAGTGATTGGCAAGTGATAAGTAATACATTGCCTAAAGATTTGTGGGTATCACGTGTCGTGGCTTCAGAGCATAAGAAGGAGCGAGTATATGCTACCTTAAATGGATATCGCTGGGATGATTTTGCAACATATATCTATGTATCTGATAATTACGGACAGACATGGAAGAATATTTCGGCAGGGATTCCTATGTCTCCTGTTAATGTGATTATCGAAGATCCTGTAAAAGAAAATATCATTTACGTAGGTACAGATAATGGTGCTTACGTGAGCATGAATGGCGGTGAGAGTTATAACGCTTTCGCGAAAGCGGTATCAGATAAAACCACTGCGCCACTACCGGCAGTAGCAGTTCACGATATGAAAATACAGAAAAAAGCAAATCACCTATTACTAGGAACGCACGGCCGAAGCATATACAGAGCAGATCTAGCACCTATACAGCAAGTAAATACAGGGGCAAATGCTCAAATATTTGACATTGCTAGTGTAAGATCAAGCGGGAGATGGGGCAATAGTTGGAGCAGCTGGTCTGAACCAAACGAGCCAAATGTTGCAATCAATTACTACACAAGCAACGCAGGTAAATTTTCCATGGTCATTAAGGATGCAGAGGGGAAAGAAGTGCAACGAGTAGCATTACTACCTTCGGCGGGACTTAATGTGTTTAATTACGATCTTTCTATAGCAGAAAAAGGGAAGAAGATACTTGAGAAGGCAAACTCTTCATTAGACATACAGAAAGCCAAAAGTGGTAAATATTATCTCCCAAAAGGAGTTTATACAGTTTCCCTTGATGGTGGAGGAGGTAATAGTAATGCAGCGCGAACTACCTTAGAGATTAAATAATATAATTAGACAAGATTTTTTAAAACCCTGTATCTAGTGTACGGGGTTTTTAGTTTTAAAAAGACACTGAATACCGAAGAGATGATGTAATCCTTGGTTATGTAACGTCTTTTTATAAGTTTATAATGTCATAGTAAATCTGACTGAAATAGGTCTTTTTGATTGAATTTACGCTTTCGCGAAAGCGTAAAAATTTATAAATCTCTCTTAAAAGTTTTCAATAATATTGAAAATGTTGAACGTAAAATGATGTTTTTGCAATGTCTAGCTTTTAGTGTTGAACATAGTTGTTGTTTTTCTTATAATCATTCTAAATAATAGCAATGCTTTCCTTGTATAGTTGCCAAAACAACGTTTGCGCCGTATTTTTGTATAGATTATTCCAAACCAAAAATTAAATGAGCGGATTATTAAAATCTTCGATTGGCCGAAAGGTAGCCATGGCGCTATCAGGTCTTTTTCTAGTTGTCTTTTTAACACAGCACTTTGTAATTAACAGTACAGCGGTTATTGCGCCAGATACATTTAATGCGTGGTCGCATTTTATGGGGTCTAACCCGTTAGTACAATATGGATTGCAGCCTGTACTTATATTCGGAGTGGTTTTTCACTTCGTGATGGGGTTTGTGTTAGAATTGCAAAACAGAAAAGCACGTCCAGTAGGATATGCACAGTACAAAGGAAGTGCAAACGCACCTTGGACATCTCGTAACATGATTCTTTCGGGACTTGTGGTGCTTGCTTTCTTAGGGCTTCACTTTTATGACTTCTGGATTCCAGAAATGATTCATAAATATGTAGAAACGCATCCAGAAGATCCTACAAGATATTATGCAGAGACTGTTCACAAATTTGAAAGCCCTGTACGTGTAGTACTATATGTGATTTCTTTTGTGCTACTAGCACTTCACTTATGGCACGGATTTGCATCGACATTCCAGTCGGTAGGATTTAATAATAAATACTCTGCTGGACTTTCAAAGTTTGCTAAAGTTTGGGCAATTACAATACCTGTAGGATTTATAATTATTGCAGTATACCTGCACTTTAATCAAATTCCTCACTAAAAAATAAAGCTATGGCATTAGATTCTAAAATACCCCAAGGACCACTAGCTGATAAGTGGACTAACTATAAAAATGAAATTAACCTTGTAAACCCTGCAAACAAGCGTCTTATTGATGTGATTGTAGTAGGTACAGGTCTTGCCGGAGGATCTGCAGCAGCAACGCTTGCAGAACTAGGCTATAACGTAAAAGCTTTTTGCTTTCAAGATTCTCCACGTCGTGCGCACTCTATTGCAGCACAAGGAGGTATTAACGCAGCAAAGAACTATCAAGGTGATGGTGACTCTACCTACCGTTTGTTTTATGATACGGTAAAAGGTGGTGATTACCGATCACGTGAAGCAAACGTTTATCGTCTTGCTGAGGTTTCTACAAACATTATTGATCAGTGTGTAGCACAAGGAGTTCCTTTTGCACGTGATTATGGTGGTTTGCTAGATAACCGTTCTTTTGGTGGTGTACTTGTAAGTCGTACTTTTTATGCAAAAGGACAAACAGGACAACAATTACTACTAGGAGCATATTCTGCTATGAACCGTCAGATAGGTCGTGGTAAAATAAAAATGTATAACCGTCACGAGATGCTAGACGTCGTAAAGGTAGATGGTAAAGCTCGTGGTATCATTACTCGTAACCTTGTTACAGGAGAAATAGAGCGTCACTCTGCACACGCAGTTGTGTTAGGAACTGGAGGTTACGGAAACGTATTTTACCTTTCTACAAACGCAATGGGTTCTAACGTAACGGCAGCATGGAAAGCACACAAACGTGGTGCTTACTTTGCAAATCCTTGTTATACTCAGATACACCCTACATGTATACCAGTTTCTGGTGATCACCAGTCTAAGTTAACGCTTATGTCTGAGTCACTACGTAATGATGGTCGTATATGGGTGCCTAAGAAAAAAGAAGATGCCATCGCAATACGCGAAGGGAAGAAGAAGCCTACAGAGCTTAAGGAGGACGAGAGAGATTACTATCTAGAGCGTCGCTACCCAGCCTTTGGTAACCTAGTGCCACGTGATGTAGCATCTAGAGCTGCAAAAGAGCGTTGTGATGCTGGTTTTGGAGTAAACAAAACTGGAGAAGCAGTATACTTAGACTTTGCTAGCGCAATCGAGCGTTACGGTAAGGAACAAGCATATGTACAGCATAAAGATGCAAATGATAAAGCGGTTGTAACGGCATTAGGAACAGAAGTGGTACGTAACAAATACGGAAACTTATTCCAGATGTATGAAAAGATTGTAGATCAGAATCCATACAAAACACCTATGATGATTTACCCAGCGGTACATTATACAATGGGAGGATTATGGGTAGATTATAACTTACAGACTTCTGTAGAGGGATTATATGCGATAGGAGAAGCAAACTTCTCAGATCACGGCGCAAACCGTTTAGGAGCTTCGGCTCTTATGCAAGGTCTTGCAGATGGATATTTTGTATTACCATATACAATAGGTGACTACTTATCTCATGATATACGTACAGGACCTATACCAACAGATACTCCAGAGTTTGAAGAAGCAGAGCAAAACGTGCGTAAGCAGGTAGATGCTTTAGTAAATAACAATGGAACAAAATCTGTAGACTACTTCCACAAGAAGTTAGGTAAGATTATGTGGAACAAATGTGGTATGTCACGTAATGCGACAGATCTACAGAGCGCCATTGATGAGATTGCAGAACTACGTAGTGATTTCTATAAAGAAGTACGTGTACCTGGAGGACAGAATGAGTTTAACGAAGAACTTGCAAAAGCACTTCGTGTAGCAGATTTCTTAGAGCTAGGTGAGTTATTTGCAAAAGATGCATTAACACGTAACGAATCTGCCGGTGGACACTTTAGAGAAGAGTCTGTTGAGCTAGATGGACCACAAAAAGGAGAAGCACTTCGTGATGATGAAAACTTCACATTTGTATCTGCTTGGGAATATAAAGGAGCACCTAAGGATGCTGTTCTTCATAAAGAAGAACTAGAGTTTGAAAATATTGAGTTAAAACAAAGAAGCTATAAATAAGAAGACGATGAAACTAACGCTAAAGGTATGGCGCCAGAAAAACGCCACAGCTAAAGGAAGCATAGTAACGTACCCAATCGATGGTATCGATGGAGATATGTCTTTCTTAGAAATGATGGATATGCTTAACAATAAGCTTATCCTCGAAGGAGATGAACCTGTAACATTTGATCACGATTGTCGTGAGGGAATTTGTGGTTCATGTTCTATGTTTATTAACGGTGAGGCGCATGGTCCAGATAGACTTGTAACTACTTGCCAATTACACATGCGTAAATTTAAGGATGGTGATACTATCACTATAGAGCCTTTTAGAGCAGCGGGATTCCCTGTTATAAAGGATCTTATGGTAGATCGTTCTTCTTTTGACCGCATACAGCATGCTGGAGGATTTATCTCTGTAAATACTTCTGGTAACACACAAGATGCAAACTCGATTCCTATCGAAAAGGAAAATGCAGACGACGCTTTTGCGGCGGCTACATGTATCGGTTGTGGTGCGTGTGTTGCAAGTTGTAAAAACTCTAGTGCTATGCTATTTGTAGGAGCAAAGGTGAGTCAGTTTGCATTACTTCCACAAGGAGAAGTAGAGGCAACTACTCGTGTTCTGAACATGGTAAAGCAAATGGATGAAGAAGGTTTTGGTAACTGTACAAACACTGGTGCTTGTGAGGTTGAGTGTCCTAAGGGAATATCTCTAGAAAACATCGCACGTATGAACCGTGAGTACCTTTCTGCTTCACTAAAAGGATAATTTATATTCGCTTTCGCGAAAAAGTTATAGATAATAAAAAGCCCGAATTCCATATGGAATTCGGGCTTTTTTATGTTTTGCATTCTTGTTCAAAAGGTTTGATTTCGATTGGATTAGGGGTAAATACCCCGTTAATTTTTAATAAATGAGGTGCATATTTGCTATGTATAAATCCTCAAAATCATAATTATGAAAATTACAATCATTATTATTGTGTGTATCCTTTTAGCAATCGCATTTATACCTTAGAATTTCCGTTTAAATATATTATAATCCTAACGCAAAGTAAGTAGCTACCACTGCAATGATTAGGATTACTAATGTTATAATTATAAAAGTCGCGCCAAAGCGTGTCTTCTTATTATCTTGAAGTAAATACTCATCTGTTGGATCTTTTTCGTCCTTAACTATATCTGCCATACTATTAATTTTTGGTTAGATGATAATATTAAGGATTACTGCTGCTATTTCATTTTGTCTTAAGTAAGATTAACAGACGTTTTTAGTAAGCTTTAACGCTTTGAGCCGTTTTTAGGTGTTATCCGACTACATTGCCTTACTTAAATAATAAACAAGCCTTAAATCAATTGATAATGCCTTTTGCTGGTTATGATTACGCTTTCGCGAAAGCGTATCTACATCACAAATAAAAAATGCCAGAAACAAATAATGTTTCTGGCATTTTGGTATACATGTGTGATACACTTTATTTTGATCTTTTGTGCTCTGTGTTATAGAGTTCAAGTAAGTTCATAATCTCTTCTATAAGATCTTTAGTTTCTAATAATAGACCAAAGTACAAGGTGGTATTTTTAGGACTAGACTCTTCAGATCGTGTGCGCTCTACTTGCTTCTGAATCTTATCTGTTACGTGACCATAAAGCTCTTGTTTTCTTCCTAAAAGCTTCTCTATTTTGTTGTAATTACGGTCTTTAAAAGCTTGAGCTGTTTCTTGTAAGAAGTCACACAGCTTGTTGTCTATTTCTTGTAAATCTCTAATTTGATTAAAACGTAGCGGTTTGTGATTATTGTTAACGTGCTTGTAACTCACTTTTGCTATGTACTCAAGCGATTGAGTGATATCTTCAAGATATCCCAATATCTCTATGTAGAAGTTTGATCCTCGTACACTTGTTTCCTCTAGGTTTTTAATGAAATAGAAAATATTATTGCGCAACTCATCTATCTCTTCATTAAGTTTTTCGACAGTGGCTCTGCTCTTTCTGAGGCTTCCTACCTTATTTTTAGCAAGACCCTTTAGAGTTCCTGTATAAATTTTGTCAGTACGAATAATCGTTTTTGCAATGTTATCAGCGCTTTCTTCGATGATACCAGAAATGGTTTTACTTTCTGCTTTACGAAGATCTTCTTCAATTTTTGCTTCCTTATTTTTCTTTTTAGTAGATAAATAATTTCTTACCAGCATGGCAATAGCAAGGAAGAATAAGCCTATGATGGCAATATTCCCTCCTAGATACATTAAGTATGCTAGAATACCTGCCGCCGTAAATGCGCTAAATGCTGTCAAGAACCATCCGCTTATTACATTAAGAACACCAGCAACTCTATAAACAGCGCTTTCTGCTCCCCAAGCACGATCTGCTAGGGAAGTACCCATAGCAACCATAAAAGTAACATAAGTTGTAGATAATGGAAGCTTAAGTCCAGTAGCTACTGATATAAGAACACTCGCAATTACAAGATTTACTGCAGCTCTCACCATATCAAAAGCGGGTGCTTCTGATGCTTTTGTGTGGATTACAGTAGATGGTTCAAAGCTCTTGTTTATGCTTTGGCGCAGCTTTGCAGGGAGTATTTTATTAACACCATTATTTGCAATGATAACTCCACGTACTAAGTGTTGTGAAACCCAGTTAGGCTTAAATCGCTCTTTCACCTCATCTTGACGTGATAAATCTACAGAGGTTTTTACAACGCGTCTTGCTTTTTTACTAAACCACAATGTAAGAACCATGATTAAACCAGCAACCAGAAGTAAAATAGGTTGTGTAGGTACTTTTTCGGCAAGCTGCTCCATGCTGAATGCACTTGGTAATATTCCAGAACCAGACCAAGCTATAAATGAATTATAGGCAGCCATAGGAACGCCTATGAAGTTTACTAAGTCATTACCAGCAAAGGCCATTGCGAGCGCAAAGGTTCCTAAGATGATAACAAGTTTGTATATATTTTGTTTAAGAATTGCATGAAACACCCAAGAGACTACGGTCCAAAGAATAAAGTTAGCTCCTAAGAATTGGATTAGATGATCATTTGCCCAGCTACTAAACTCAGGTGGTAAAATATTTGCTCCTTTTAATCCTTTAATAATTATAAAGTATGAAATAGATGAAACTGCAATACCTCCAAAAACAGCAGCAATCCAAGATGGTTTTTTCTCAAAATTGAAAGTCAAGAGGAATCTTGTTAAAAACTGTATAATGGCTCCAATAGTAAAGGCGATAAAAACAGAGAGTAGTATACCTAATATAATCTCCGTTGCCTTATCTGTATTTATATATTCACCTATCTGGGCAAGAGAATCACTATTGTTTGATATTTTAATAATGGACATAACCACAGAAGCTCCAAGTAGTTCAAATACTATAGAGACCGTTGTAGAGGTAGGCATACCAAGGCTGTTGAAGATATCAAGCAATATAATATCTGTAATCATGACAGCCATGAAGATGATCATAATCTCATCAAAATAAAACTGACTAGGATCAAAAATCCCTTTCCTAGCAACCTCCATCATACCACTAGAGGAGAGCGCGCCAAAAGCGATACCCACACTAGCCACAATCATCACTGTTTTAAAAGTAACTGCCTTAGATCCTATTGCAGAATTTAGAAAGTTTACTGCGTCATTACTCACTCCGACTACCAAATCTGCAATTGCAAGAATTGCCAACGCAGCAATCATAAAAATGTAAATATTTTCCATAAAATGTAAGCTGAAAAGCCAAGGTGGCAAAAATCTTAATTAAAAAAAGATTAAGCGTTATGTAAAGGTTATATCGAGCGAAAGATAATAACTTTTTACGTTGAACTATAATGCAAATTTATAGTATTCGCAGTACACTAGCAGCTTGTGAACAATAAAGAGATGTAGATTAAAATGTGATTTAAAACAAATTTAATCCATTGTAAATCAGTGGTTTATGAGTCTAATGTTAATTCAATGTAAATAAAATGTTATGTAAAAGTTTGTTTTATGTAAATTTTGTGTTACATTTATATCATAGAAAAATTAAAATCCCAAATTATGAAAAAGATAATGATGATAGCAGTTGCATTTTTAATGGTTGTTTCAATGCAAGCTCAAGAAAAAAACAATAAGCCTACATATGTAGAAGTAGGAGACCTAGTTAAGGCAACTTTATATTTTGATAATGGTGAAGTTAGTCAAACAGGTTTTTATACTAAGGAAGGACAGGTTACTGGACAATGGATTAGTTATAACCGTGATGGAGATAAAACTGCCAAAGCTCAATATGACAATGGAACTAAAGTAGGTACTTGGTTCTTTTGGTCAAGTGATAAACTAACTGAGGTAGACTATCAAGATTCACGAGTAGCTTCTGTTAATACTTGGAAAAATGAAGGTTCCAAAGTAGCTAGTAATAGATAATAGCGCTTTCGCGAAAGCGTAAAACGATACTAATAAAAAAAGGTCTCCAATATGGAGACCTTTTTTTGTGGCTAATTTAGATAATAATAGTTCATTAGAACTTAAAGCTATAGCTTAAGCTAAAATCTTGTCCAGGACTCCACTTAGAGTATAACTGATCTTCTGCTTTGTAAGATTGAAAAACACTCTCACGATCATCATTAAGTAAGTTTCCTGCTTTAAATGTGATTGTTTGATTTTGATCTTCTCCAAATGACTTTGAAATATTGAATTTTAAGTCATTAAAAGGAAGTGTATATACATCTGCAATTTCTCCTGCTCCTACAATTTGAAGTGTTTTACCTTGAACATTGTAAGACAGACTTGATTTCCATGCAGAATCTTCAGATTCGAAAGCAATACCAGCATTTAATAAAAATGGTGATTGTCCTTGTAAAACTCTTCCAGAGTCAAGAGTTTCTCCATCTCTCAGTAAGTTTTCTCTCAACAATCTCTCGTCTTCATTGTATGTTTCGTCAGACTCAATAATAGAGTAGTTTACATTTAGCGAGAAGTTGTTAAGTCCTATAAAATCAAGGTTTTTACGTAGCTCAATTTCTGCTCCTATTACATTTGCATCTCCTAAGTTTCGTGGTGTTACCTGTCCCGTTGCCTCAGCAAAAAATGTTAGTTCAATAGGGTCTTTGAAGCTTTTGTAAAAACCACTAATTGCTGCAAAATCTCCTATGTTAAACTTCTTATCACTAGCCCCATAAATCTCATATCTTAGGTCTAAGTTGTTTATGTAAGTAGGCTGTAAATTTATATTACCTATAAAAAGTTCGTTTTCAATAGGATTAAATATTTGTGCAAGTGAAGCTTCTTTAAATGAAGGGCGTGCTGTAGTTCTAGAGTATGATGCTCTAATCTTTTTATTCCCATCCTCGTTAAGATCAAAAATTAAATTTGCAGAAGGAAATAAATCTGCTTTATCTAAGATTCTTTCGTCATTAAAAACATTTCCTTGTTGATCTTGTCCCGTATAAATCAGGTCAAATTTTTCAAAACGTAATCCCACAATTGCTGTAAACCATGAAGCAGGTCTAAGTTCTTCTGATACGTATAATGCACCTACATTGATATTTGAATCGTACTGATCATTATCATTAGAATCTCTTCTCACAAAGAAACCACTATCAGAATCTGGATTATATATGTTTTGTCCTAGTATTGCATTAGGGTCTCCGTTTAAAAGAGCGCTATTGAAGTTTCTAAAAGGTGTTGCAAAACGTACTGTTTTGAAATCACGTTGCTTGTAAGTATATGCCGCACCAAATTTCAATTTTGCATCCTTTGCAAATAGTTCATGTTTGCGGGTCACATCTAATTTACCAGCTAGGTTTATCTCATCAAGATTTCTGAAAAAACGTGAAGCATCACCAGATTCACTCGGGCTTATTGTAAAGCTCCCATCTTCATCATTAACTAGAAATGGAGTTGTACGGAAGTCCTTATCGTCTACTCTTGAAAAAGTAGGAGATAGTTTCCACTCCGTTGTCCAAGTGGCATCTTCATTAGTGTGTTTTCCACTTAAAAGTACATTTGTAAGAGCGCGTTCTGTATAAATTAAGATGTCCTTCTTAATGGTGTTACTGTTGTCTATTCTGTTAGTTTGACTAAGTAGTGAAGCACCAGATTCACCATTTTGAATGTGTAGTACGTTAAGGCGGTATTTAGAGTTGTCAGTTTTATAAGACAATCCACCTAGTGCACTTATAAGAACATTGTTTTCTCCTCTTTCACCTTGTTGTGTTCTGTCTGTATTTAGTTCAAAAATGCTTGCATCGGTATCTTTTCTAAAACGTTGTCCATCTACATAATCATCATAATACGTGGTTTCATTACGGTAAGAAACAGAAGCAAGGTATCCAAGTTTGTTATCACCTACATCATAAGAGTTTCCTGTAGTAAAAGATAAGTTGAAGTCTGCCCCACTGTTTTCTCTCTGTGCAGCTAGTACAGGATTAAGTCTACCTGCTAGAAAAGAAGCAGTGTTAGGCGTGTTTGTAGGAAAGTCAAATACCTGATTTTCATTAAAAGGGTTAGTTCGCTGTCCATTATCATAACCTAGAAAATCTGTTCCACTAGATTCGTTACTTATGTAGCTATCATTAAAGTGAAAATTAGGATTATAGCCAAGGCCTATAGAAGCACTAGTTTCTTTTCCGTTAGGGATGTCTTTAGTAACTATATCAACTACACCACCAGTAAAATCTGCTGGTTGATCTGCTGTAGAGGATTTTACAACGATAATATTCTCCAAAATTGAAGAAGGGAAAATGTCAAGTTGTAGTGTGTTTCTGTCTGGATCAAGTCCAGGTACATCTACACCATTGAGTATGGTTTTTGTATAACGATCGCCTAGACCTCTTACATATACATACTTTCCACCCTGAACAGATACTCCAGGAATGTTCTTTACTGCAGCAGCAACATTACTAGCGCCACTTTTTTTAATACTCTCTAATGACAATCCATCGAGCAACTGAACCGATTTTTTTTGAAGATTTAAAACTGATTGCTCTGTATTTTGACGACTAGTAGATGTGATGATAACTTCGTCTAATGATGCTCCAGATAATGTGACATCAAGATTTGTAGTATTATTTTCAGTGACAATCACCTCAGAAATTTGCTGTGTATTATATCCAACAAAAGAAAATTCTATGACATAGGTTCCAGGAGCAATCTCTAGAGTGTATTTCCCATCAAAGTCTGAAGTAGTACCCTTTGTTGTTCCTTGAACAATAACATTTGCAAATGGCAATATGTCATTGAGCTGTCCATCATTAATAGTACCAGCGATAATTCCCGTTTGAGAATTTGCAGTTATTGCAGACAGTAAAAGTAAGAGTGAATATAAAACGGTTTTCATTATGTTATAATTCATAAGATTGCCCACCATTAATGGCGGGCAATCTATATTATTGTATAGTTTGTATGCGTGTGGGATGTTAAAGCCCCTTTGTATTATTTAGTCAATTACACCAGATGTAGTTGCTGCAGCAAATGTCCAAGCAAATACAGTAAGATCTGCACCTCCAGTTGTTCCAGCTGTTGTCCAATCTGCAGCTTGATCTGTAAATGATGGAGAAATAATAGTTTCTTCACCGTCTCCAGTTTTTTCAACAAAAATTGAATTTGCAGGAGTAACTCCTTCTACGATCCAGTTTGTAAATGAAATTAATCCACTAATGTAGTTTTGAGCAACTCCATTATTATCTAATTCTACGTCTTTACCATCTTGGAATCCTGTTACAAAAACATTGTTAGTTGCTCCTTGTGCACCATCTCTATAGTCTGCATATTCTCCGTTTGGAGCAGTTGCACTTCCTATTAGCGTAATGTTGTTAAGTGTGAAAGCACCGTTTAAAGATCCTTCTGGTCCATCTATTTCTAAAGCGTGATCAGAGATATCTCCAGCAATTACAACTGCATTTGTTACAGTTCCTGCATATGCTTGGTCAATGTCAAGACCATCATCTCCTTGAGCCCAAACTAAAAGGTTTGAAGCATTAACAGTACCTCCAAAAAATTCGATACCATCATCTACATTTCCTACAACCTCTACGTGATCGATAGTAGTTCCTGTTCCTACACCACCTAAAGTAAGTCCGTTAATTTCGTTTCCTTCTCCTATTAAAGTCCCTCCGTGACGGATAGAAACATAAGTAATAGTTCCTGAGTCATCTGCTGCATCAGTACCTCCATAAAGACCGTTAGTATCACTAGCAGGTATTCCTTCAATTTGAGAAGCTTCTACATCACCATCCTCAGAGATAGGTGCGTTACCTAATACGATAAGTCCTCCCCATAAGCCACGAGTGTTTTCATCAAGAGTTCCTTCTGTTTGTCCTAACTGTATACCATCTGCACTAGATGTCATAATAATTGGAGCAGTAGCTGTTCCATTTGCTTCTATTTTTGCATCACGTGCAATAATTAAAACAGACGCATTTGCTTCTTGACCTGCAAATGCTTTAATGATTGTTCCTGGCTCTATTGTAAGCGTATTTCCAGCTGTTACAATAACACGCCCATCTAGTTGCCATATAGCGTCATTTGTTAATGTCATGTCTTCTGTGATGTTTCCAGAAAGTGTAGTGTCTACGCTATCTGTATCATCACCTCCTCCAGTTCCAGGAACTTCAGTTACTACGATAGGTTGATCATCATCACTTGAACATCCCGCTAAAATTCCACCTAATAAGGCTAGACTAAAAATTAATTTTTTCATGTTGGTTTTCGATTTGATTGTCATTTAAAATCTTCGATGCAAAGATGCTAGCATTATCTTTTTTTGAAGTTACCTCATTGTTATAGTTGCATTAGCTTCTTGTAATTTTAGTGTTATCTCAACGTTAAGACTGTTATGCAATTCTTTAGGTGTCATGTTTTTTACGCTTTCGCGAAAGCGTAAACCAATCAAAAAAAAGTAGAAAAAGACTATCTTTCCCCTTGCTAACAAAGGATTGAAAAAAATGATGCAATGGGAACGACTGCTTTCACTTAAGAGGCAAGGAGATACAAACAAACGCCTTCGTGCCGAACAAGACGAATCGCGACTAGGTTTTGAAGTAGATTATGATCGTATTATATTTTCTTCGGCTTTTAGAAGTTTACAAGACAAGACGCAGGTAATCCCTTTATCTAAAACTGATTTTGTTCATACACGACTCACTCATAGTCTTGAGGTCGCTGTTGTAGGAAGATCATTAGGGAGGCAAGTAGGGAAGCAGATTCTAGAAAAATATCCACACCTTTCTGAGGTACACGGTTATAAGATGAATGATTTTGGGGCAATTGTAGCTGCCGCTGCACTAGCACATGATATTGGGAATCCTCCTTTTGGTCACTCTGGGGAAAAATCTATTGGTGACTATTTTAAAAATGGTGGAGGTAAGCGATTTGAAGCAGAGCTCACAGATAAGGAATATCAAGATCTATGCACATTTGAAGGAAATGCAAATGGATTTAAAATATTAACGGAATCTCGTCCTGGTGCAGATGGAGGTTTAAGACTTTCATATGCTACTTTAGGTACGTTTATGAAGTACCCAAAAGAATCGCTCCCACACAAACCTACAAAGCATATTGCAGATAAAAAATATGGTTTCTTTCAAGATGATAAAGCCTCTTTTCAAGATGTAGCCGAAGAACTAGGTCTTATCCAGACTAGATCAGGAAATGATATAAGCTACGCGAGACACCCACTTACCTTCTTGGTGGAAGCGGCAGATGATATTTGCTATACCATCATAGATTTTGAAGATGGTATTAACTTAGGTCTCATTCCAGAAGAATATGCTTTAGAATATCTTATAAAACTTGTTCCTCATATAAATAGTTCTAAATATTCTGCACTTACAGATAAAGCGGCAAGAGTAGGTTATTTAAGAGCACTCGCAATAGGAACTCTTATAGATGAAGCAGTTGCTATTTTTATGAAAAATGAAGAAGCTATCCTAGAAGGAGTATTTGATAAGGCATTGCTGGATAAATCTAAATATGAAGCGCAAATCAATGACGTTCTCAAAATAAGTATTTCAAATATTTATGAGAGTGACGAGGTGATTTCAAAAGAAATAGCGGGTTATGAAATTTTAAACACTTTATTATCTGCAAGATGCAATGCAATTACAGCAACGCCCACACATTATGACAAGCTTGTTTTAAAGCTGTTTAAAACAAGGTCAGAGGGTGATTATACTTCGTATCAAGAACTCCTAGAGATTTGTAATCAAGTGTCTGTTATGACAGATAGTAAGTCTGTTAAAATATTTGAGCAACTTCAAGGAATGAACATTAATGGGTAATACTTAAGCTTAAGACTTTAGAATCGGCAGACTCATATAGTCTGCCGATTTTTTTATGCAAGATTTTTAAGAAATCTTGTGATTGCGTTTACAGATATTCCAGCTTCTTCATATTGCTCTTCTACGGTGGCATGTTCTATAAACGCGTCTGGTATTCCTAGGATGGTGAGTTTACCTTTGTACGCTTTCGCGAAAGCGTAATCACCCACAACACTACCCAGTCCACCTATTTTTGAGCCATCTTCCACAGTAACGATATGATTGTATTTTTCAAAAATCTTGTCTAATAAGTCGGTGTCAATTGGTTTTAAAAAGCCAATGTCATAAATACCGCATTCATTTTTAGATTGTTCTACTGCTGCTATAACATTCTTTAGAATGCTTCCTATACTTATAATGGCAACATTTTCACCTTGCTGAATACAGTGCCCTTTGCCTATTTCAATCTTTTTAAAAGGAAGCTGCCAGTCTATATGAATCCCGCGACCTCGTGGATATCGTATGGCAATAGGGTGATCTAATCCAAGCTGTGCTGTATATAAAATATTGCGAAGTGCAATCTCATCACTTGGAGCATATATAATGAGATTAGGAATGCAATTGAGATATGCTAGATCAAAGACACCTTGATGAGTTCCGCCGTCTTGCCCCACGAGGCCAGCGCGATCTAAACAAAAAATCACAGGTAGATTTTGCAGCGCCACATCATGAATAATTTGGTCGTATGCCCGTTGTAAAAAAGTAGAGTAAATGTTGCAAAAAACTACCATTCCCTCTGTAGCCATTCCTGCGGAAAGGGTTACGGCATGTTGCTCTGCAATACCTACGTCAAACGCACGATCGGGAAAAGCAGCAATCATGTACTTAAGGGAACTTCCTGTAGGCATGGCAGGTGTAATACCTATAATTTTTTTGTTAAGTGTTGCGAGCTCCACAATGGTATGCCCAAAAACATCTTGGTATTTTGGAGGCTCTGCTATTTCCTCTTTTTTTACTCTAATACCAGTAATGGCATCAAATTTACCAGGAGCATGATAGGTGATCTGTTCCTGTTCGGCGAGGGCTAGTCCCTTTCCTTTTGTGGTAATTACATGTAAGAATTTTGGACCTTTTACTTTTTTAAGAGCATCTAAGGTTTCTAGTAGTTTAGGTAGATTATGACCGTCTACTGGGCCAAAATATTTAAAATTAAGCGCTTCAAAGATGTTGTCTTCTCTAGCAGTGCCTTTCTTTACATTAGTTAGATACTTTTTAAGAGCTCCCACACTTGGGTCAATTCCTATAGCATTGTCGTTAAGAATCACTAGTAGGTTAGCATTAGTTACTCCGGCATGATTGAGTCCTTCAAAAGCCATTCCGCTCGCTATAGAGGCATCTCCTATTACTGCTATGTGATGTCTATCTTTTTGACTTTTTAATGTTGCAGCCATCGCCATACCTAACGCTGCAGAGATGGAAGTGCTACTGTGACCTGTGCCAAAGGTGTCATACACACTCTCCATACGGTTAGGAAAACCACTTATGCCGCCCTTTTGCCTGTTAGTATGAAAAACATCTTTACGTCCAGTTAGTATTTTATGTCCATAAGCTTGGTGACCCACGTCCCAGATAAGATTGTCTTCTGGGGTATTGAATATATAGTGTAGGGCAATTGTAAGTTCTACAACTCCCAAACTAGCACCTAAATGTCCTTCCTTAGTTGCAATAACATCAATAATAAAACGACGAAGCTCTACGGCAAGTTGGGGTAGTTGCTCTTGCGTCAATAGACGCAAATCGCTCGGTGTTTTTATAGTATCAAGAATACTCTCTGGCATGTTACAAAGGTACATCTTGAATATGTATTTTTATATTATTAAAAACAGGATACATGCTAGAACCTTATGATGATGCTTACTTTATGAAGAAGGCTTTGCAAGAAGCGCAAGCCGCTTTTGATCAAGGTGAAATCCCTGTTGGTGCCGTGGTGGTAATTGATAACATGATTATTGCCAGAGCACACAATCTCACAGAGCGCTTGACAGATGTAACCGCACATGCAGAGATGCAAGCGATTACAAGTGCTTCTAGTTTTATAGGTGGTAAATATCTTCAGCAATGTACGTTGTATGTTACTTTAGAACCTTGTCAGATGTGTGCTGGTGCTCTCTATTGGAGTCAAATCGGGAGAATTGTTTATGGTGCAAAAGATTTGAGGCGTGGTTATGATGTGATGGGTACCACCTTACATCCTAAGACAAAGGTAGAAAGCGGAGTGCTCGCTCAAGAGTGTGAAAGTATCATGAAGCGCTTTTTTGTAGATAAGCGCAATCTCAATTAGGAATACAGTACTGTTTTTATAAGTACTAGTTCCGCCTTCGCGAAAGCGTAATTATCCAATCTACGGCTGCTTCTCACTTAAATACTTCCAGTACCTCTTAGGTACATGTTGTAAGTGTAATCTCATGTTTTTACGAGACGGAATGTTAGTGCTTTTAAAATAGTTTTTCCATAAGTCTTGATAGTGCATTTCATCATGTGTGAAGTAAAATGGCGCAGCAAGACTACTATTAATATCATTTGAGATTTCAAGCTGCACATAGTTGACAGTCTTTAAATCATAAAAAATCCCATAATTTCTACAGCGATCATAGATGAGCCACTTCTGATCTGCATATCTATTTTTAAAGTGGATGGCATTGAGTGGTAAGGTGTCAAAATCTGGTTCTACCTCTGCAAAATATACATTATCCTTAGTGAGTCTAAACCGGATAAAGGCATCCATTCTGTGCTTTTCTCGCCCTACAATTTTAACCAAGTTGGTAAGTCTCAAAACGTCGATATCTGCAAAGTTGTCTGTTACATTTTCGCCTTTAAATCCCTTTTTAATGATACGTAAAAGTACTTGCTCTCTATCTGATTGCTCACTTAAAAACGCCTTGTAAATGAGGTTTCCAGCCTTCTTTCCTATTTTATCTTCAATACCTTTCCACACACGATCAGATTTTGCTTGATCTGTGTAAATTGTGTGTTCTTCATCAAAGAAATTTACGGTGACTAGTCGCTCGCTTACAATTTTCACTCGTATAGGTTTGCGGTCATAAACTTCAAATACTGCAGTGAGAAAACCTTCGAAAGTTCCATCATAGATGTATTGATCTATCATTCCCATCTTACGACACAGTTACATTTGCATTAGATTCAAAAAGGTTAAGTTGGCTGCTGTAAGCACCTCGCCATTTACTAGCAGATGTTCCCATGATTAAACTTTTAAGTTGTGCAGCGGTACGGTCTTTCGTCTCAAATTGTGAAGAAGCGCAAACGAGAAAATACTGAGCGCGATTCATAGAAATGCCTATAGCCTTTAGATGTTCCCAGCCTAGTTTTCGATATCTACGAGCGTTAATAATTTTATCTACAGAGCGCATTCCTACACCAGGAATGCGAGCGAGCAATCTGCGGTCTGCATGATTTACATCTACAGGGAAATGCTGTAAGTTGCGTAGTGCCCAACTTAATTTTGGGTCGATATCTGTTTCAAGATTAGGATGTTCTTTGTTAAGTAATTCTTGTATGCTAAATCCATAAAAACGCAATAGCCAGTCTGTTTGATACAACCTATTTTCTCGTAACATGGGCACATCTGTACCTATAGAAGGTAATCGCTCGTCATGACTTATAGGGATGTATCCAGAGTAGTACACCCTTTTCATCTGGAATTCTTTATAAAAGTATGCGCTTGTGTACATGATTTGTGCATCTGTCTCGCCCGTAGCACCTATAATCATTTGGGTGCTTTGTCCGGCAGGCGCATATATAGGAGTACTTTTTATAAGCTTCTTCTCGCTTTTATACTGTATGATTTCATTTTTCACTTTACGCATAGGCTTGATAAAGTCTTCGCGCTTTTTATCTGGAGCAAGTAATTTGAGACCTTGCTCGGTGGGTATTTCTATATTTACAGAAAGTCTATCGGCATAAAGTCCTGCTTCTCTCATTAACTCGTCGCTTGCTCCAGGAATAGATTTGAGATGGATATAGCCATTAAAGTTTTCTTCAAGACGTAGTTTTTTTGCAACAAGAACTAGACGCTCCATCGTATAGTCGGCATTTTTAAAAATACCGCTACTTAAGAATAGGCCTTCAATATAATTTCTACGGTAAAAGTTGATGGTGAGATCTACTACCTCTTGCACTTTGAAAGCGGCACGTTTTACATCATTACTTTTGCGAGTCACGCAATATGCACAGTCAAAAATACAATGATTAGTAAGTAAGATTTTCAATAGCGATACACATCGTCCATCTTCTGTATAGGTATGGCAAATTCCCATGCCACTAGAATCTCCTAGGCCTTTATTTTTATTTGCACGCTTACTGCCGCTAGAAGAACAAGACACATCATATTTTGCAGCATCTGCGAGGATGTTGAGCTTTTCTTTAATACGTTCAAAATTCATAGCAATAGGATTTAAAACAAAATTATGGAATAATTCCTAATATATGGACTGTGTCTCAAATTTTGTGAATGGTATTGAAAGAAATAAGTACGCTTTCGCGAAAGCGTAACCTCATGAAGCCGACTACTATTTAGTACTTTTAACATCATCACTTTTTTAAACTATACATATGTCACAGCCTAATCATTTAAAAGTTGCTCTTGCCCAAATTGCTCCCGTCTGGGGTAATAGGGAAGAGACGATTAAAAAAATAAAAATCGCCATTCAGGAAGCCGCCGAAAATGAGGCAGAACTCATTGTCTTTGGAGAAGGGTTATTGTCTGGATACCCTTATTGGTTATCACTCACAGATGGTGCGGCATGGGATACAAAAGTGGTGAAAGAACTACATGCACATTACGCACGAAATGCGGTTGATATAGAGCGTGGCGATCTAGATGAAATATGTACATTATCGAAACATTTCAATATTGCAATATATCTTGGAATAATTGAAAAACCAATGGATAGAGGAGGGGCAAGTTTATATTGTTCTCTAGTTTATATCAATCAAAATGGAGAAATACAATCTGTGCATCGCAAATTGCAACCTACCTATGACGAGCGATTAACTTGGGCGCCAGGAGATGGTCACGGTCTAAAAGTGCATCCCCTTAAACAATTTACTGTAGGTGGTCTTAATTGCTGGGAGAACTGGATGCCTTTACCACGTGCTGCTATGTATGCACAAGGTGAAAACTTGCATATTGCCGTATGGCCAGGAAGTGATTACAATACGAAAGATATCACACGATTTATTGCCAGGGAATCTCGTAGTTATGTAATCTCTGTGTCCAGCAGAATGGCAATCGCTACAGACTTTCCGGAAGATACCCCTCACCTTAATGAAATTTTAAAATGCGCTCCAGAGCGTTCATCAAACGGTGGTTCTTGTATTGCAGGGCCGGATGGCGAATTCATCTTACCTCCAGACATTGAAACAGAAGGTAATATATATCACACCTTAGATTTTAATAGGGTGTATGAGGAGCGTCAAAATTTTGATCCTTCTGGGCACTATTCCCGTCCTGATGTAACAAAGCTTACAGTTAACAGAGAACGTCAAAGCACGGTAACCTTTAATGACTAATTGAAAACGGCAGAAATCACTTGAAGATTTCTGCCGCTTTTTTATTGTTTGAATACGTATTTTAAATCCTTAACTCTTTTGAAGTCTCTGCCTCTGAGATAAGCATTGGGAACATAGCTCGCACTTGTTTTAATTGAGCTGTTTTTTTTAATACATCACCTTTGTAAGTGCCATTCTTTACGGCCTTATCTGTAGCTGTAAAGTCAATGCCAAATAAGCGTTGTGCTTCTCTATTTCTTAAAAACTCATAAGCACTTGAAATCTCATTTTGTACCGCGATATACGTATTGTAGTTTGTTAGTCTATCTGGCGAAATAGAGATTACAGCTTTCTGAGGGTTATCTGACGAGAGTAGGTCTCTACTGCCATTGCAGTAGTCACAATATTCATCTTGACCTGATGGAATGCCGCCGTTATCAAGAAAGTCAATGGTTAATTGTCTTAAAGCTTCAAGCGGTATACGTTCATTTTCTACCATTAGCATATTATCTGCGTTCACAATGATTTCAAAGAGGTTTTTGTTTTTGATAGGAACCTCGGTGTTGTCTTTAATCGCTGGCGGGAGTTGCCGTGCGATGCCTTTGTCTTTTTCTATAGTTGTGGTAACCAAGAAAAAAATAAGCAAGAGGAAGGCAATGTCTGCCATAGATACTGCATTTACTTCGGGAGTAGTGCGTCTTCTCATAATGTATAAAGTTTTAAAAATGTTGAACAGTTTGGGAGAATCAAGTTCTGTGCCAGTAGGCTGTTTTTTGAAAATGGAGAATGTCTAAGCTTTTAGCGAGTGTGTTTTATAAGCAGCTTTAGGATTTTAATTGTCAGTATTTATCCAGACGTTTATATGGTTTTAGATGTAATGAGAGTAGTATGTTGGGCTTGTTTTACTTCATAAAAGCTTCTTTGTAATGCGGTCAAATTTTCGCGAAAGCGAGCAACTTATTATTATGCTCACTAGGTAGTAAAAGAGTACGGAGTAAATCTTACCTTTGCAGCTTAAACAATAATGTAATGAGCAGAGGAGCAGATAATAGAGGAAAAGGAAAACCATCTGGGCGTAGTGGCGCTGGCGGAAAGCAAAAGAGTGGTTCTAGAGGGACACAACCCGTGCGTAAACAAGCGAATAAACCAGTAGGAAAACCTAAGGATATAGCCTTTGATGCACCAAAAAGACAAGCGCCTAGAAAGAAGGATGACGGAACGATGCGCCTTAATAAATATATAGCAAACTCAGGTATTTGTTCTCGTCGTGAGGCAGATATGTATATCTCTATAGGTCAAGTTACCGTAAATGGTAAGGTGGTTAATGAGATGGGTTATCAAGTAAAACTAGAGGATGATGTTCGTTTTGATGGACGTCGTATCAATCCTGAGGCAAAAGCTTATGTGTTGCTTAACAAGCCTAAAGGCTTTGCAACTACAACAAGTAATGATAAAGGAAATACAGTTATGGATCTTGTTGCAGGATCCACTAAATCTCGTATACAACCTATAGGTAGATTAGGTCGTAATGCGATGGGATTATTACTTTTTACTAATGATGATGAACTTGTACAGAAATTTACAAATTCTAAAAAAGGAGTAGATAAGTTATACCACGTAGAGCTTTCTAACAACTTGAAAGGTGCAGATATTGAGCGAATCAATGAAGGTCTTAAGATTGATGGCAAAACAATTACCGTAGACGAAATAAGCTATGTAGATGGAGCGCCAAAAAAGGAAGTAGGTCTTCGTATTAGAAATACTGGAAATAGTGTTATACGCACTATTTTTGAACACCTTAACTACGAGGTGGTACGTGTAGATTGTGTTACTATCGCTGGACTTACAAAGAAAGATTTACCTAGAGGTCACTGGAGACACTTAACAAAACAAGAGGTTGTAAATCTTAAAAACGGATAGGTTTTTATGGAGTATCGTCTTACCATCGTAGTCCCAGTTTATAACGAAGAAGATAACCTCGCAAGGGTAGAGTCTGAGTTTGAAACTTATTTTAAAACGGCCTCTGCAAAGAGTAAGGTGCTGTTTGTAAACGATGGTTCTAAGGATACCAGTCTTGATATCATCAAGGAGATTTGCGCTAGAAATGCCGACTTTGAATATATAGCATTTACAGAAAATTGCGGACTAAGTGCCGCAATTAAAGCCGGATTTGATCACGCAGATACAGAACTCGTAGGTTATATAGATAGTGACTTACAGACGTCTCCAGAAGATTTTAATGTGCTTATTAAAAAAATAGGACCCTATGATCTTGTGACTGGCGTGCGTGCAGATCGTAAGGATAAGTTTGTAAAAAACATGTCTTCTAAGATCGCAAATGGGATACGCCGTTCGTTTACACATGATGGGATGGATGACACTGGTTGTCCGCTTAAAATTATAAAAACGGAGTACGCCCAGCGCATACCTATGTTTAAAGGATTGCACCGTTTTCTTCCTGCAATGATTTTATTGCAGCATGGAAAAGTAAAACAAGT
Source organism: Dokdonia sp. Asnod1-B02 (assembly GCF_045063955.1). Classification (NCBI taxonomy): domain Bacteria; kingdom Pseudomonadati; phylum Bacteroidota; class Flavobacteriia; order Flavobacteriales; family Flavobacteriaceae; genus Dokdonia; species Dokdonia sp. Asnod1-B02. Next base: position 781,098 of record NZ_JBEFNW010000002.1, read on the forward strand.
TCCTGTAAGACACTTCCCGCGTATTGCTGGAGAGGCAAAATTTGGTGTTTGGAACAGATTATTGGGTCCACTTATGGATTGCTTTGCCTATCTCTGGATGAAGAAAAAGTACATCAATTATAAAGTAGGTAGTACAAGCCGTGGATAGTCTGTCGCTACTTGCCGTACTTGCGCAGCTTCTCTTTGGAGGGCGTATGTTATCGCAGTGGTTGTTATCTGAAAAGAGAAAAAAAGTAGTTACACCGCTTACGTTCTGGTGGCTTAGTCTTTCTGGATCTTTTGTACTATTTATTTATGGTTATTTCCGTACGGACTTCCCGCTCATGCTGGGTCAGGTGCTGGGATATATCATTTACATAAGAAATTTACAAATCCAAAAGCAGTGGAAATTGTTACCTAAATGGTCTCAGTTTTTAATCATTGCCATTCCTATCGGGATTATTGCATACGGGTGGAATAATGGTAAGTTTGACCTCGCAGCATTGTTCTCAAAAGAGGAGATGAGCACCTGGTTACTTACTCTTGGAATCGTAGCACAAGTATTATTTACACTTCGTTTTGTGTACCAGTGGTTTCATGCAGAAAAGAATAAAGAAGCAACACTACCTCTTGGGTTCTGGTTGTTTTCTTTTACGGGAGGACTTCTCTCGTTGCTGTATTTCTTATACCGTGTAGATTATGTAATGGTGCTCTCTTATGGGTTAGGAACCTTTATCTACGCACGCAATATTTATCTTCATTATAAATCTCAAAAGGCTTGATCAAACTCATAGAAAAGCGGCCTGTTCTCACAATCATTATCGTGGTTGGAGTTTTGTTATTGCCTTTTCTTGATGTACTAGAAGTGACGATCATGGAAGCTCGCAACTTTGTGACAGCCCGAGAAATGCTTACTGATGGTAACTGGATACTGACCACTATGAATGGTGAACCTCGCTATGAAAAGCCTCCTTTGCCAACATGGTTAACGGCAATTTCGGCTGGAATTGTTGGTGTGAACAGTGTGTGGGGAATGCGTTTTCCAGCAGTACTAATGGTGATGTTGTTGGGGAGTATGATATATACGCTTTCGCGAAAGCTGACTCTTACTAAGCGCAATAGTCTTATTAATGCACTCGTAACTATAACGTCATTATATGTTATTCTTATAGTTTTTGAAGCGCCATGGGATATATATGCACATGCATTTATGCTCACGGCAATCTACTGTATTTTCAAAGGATTAAGTCAAGATATATTAGAAGGGAATATAACAACTTGGCTTCTCGCTGCTTTATGTATAGGAGCTTCTGTGTTGAGCAAAGGTCCTGTTTCTTTATATGTATTGTTTTTGCCATTTCTGATTGCTTATGTCGTAATCTATAGAAGAGAAACAGAACGTAGAAAGTGGTTGCCAGTAACGGTTGTTTTGCTAGGAGGGTTATTATTAGGTTTTAGTTGGTACGGTTATGTACGTGCTATAGATCCGGAAACTTTTGCAGCGATAGCATCAAAAGAAACAGGAAACTGGACGAGTTATAATGTAAGGCCTTTTTATTACTACTGGAGCTTCTTTGTACAAAGCGGATTATGGACAATTCCAGCCTTTATAAGTCTATTGTATCCTTATCTGAAGACTAGGGTTTCTAATAGAAAAGCATATCGCTTTACATTTTTGTGGACCATTATCGCTGTCGGACTACTTTCTATTATTCCAGAGAAAAAGTCTCGATACCTCATGCCTGTGCTTATACCACTAGCTATGAATGTTGGTTTTTATGTCACTTATCTCGTAAAACGTTTCAGCGAATTAAAAGATAGAAAAGAGATTATCCCCGTGTACTTTAATGTTGGCTTATTGCTTTTAATATTTATAGCTGTACCTCTTGCATTTGTATATTTTGCCATAACGAACTCAATAGCCATACATGTTATTGCTATAATCGCTTTTCTGATAGTCCTTATAATTGCAATTTATATCATGCGTGCTTTGATGCGTAAAAGCATATACCATGTTTTTCTGCTTATAGTGTTCGCTGTTATTTGTACAGCGATAGGAAGTCTATCTGTCCTTAAAAACAACCTGTTTAATGAATATTACAGCGCATTTAACGATGAGATACTAAAAAGCAGCACACCATTGTACAGTTTTGAAATGGGTGCACCTGAGGTATTCTGGGAAGCTGGGAAGAAAATCATTATGCTTGACTCTGAAGAGCCTGTACTGGTAGATGAAAGATTCTACTTGTTATTATGTTCAGATTGTGAAACTGTTCTTGCAGAGAAGTTTAATGGCTATCAAGCAACGTATATTCAAGACTTTGATTTTAATTATAATGCCACAAGTAGTAAGGCTTATAAAGATAGGAAGTCTGGAAAAGTGTATGAAATGATTAAGGTGGGGAAATAATCTAGCTCTTAATGGCGGTCTTTGTCATTACAGTAACCTTAGAAGGTCTATAAACTTCCCAGATAAAAAATACGATTACAATAATATATTCTATTGCCACTAGCCATAAGTTTTCATTGAATCCATTTGCGCCGTATGCGGCATAGCTTAGCATCACGGTTGCACTCCATACTAGTGGAAAGCGATAGCGTGTAAACACACACAAAAGTAAAGGAGTAGCCACATACCAAGGATGAACAGTGGTAGACATTAAAAAGTAAAAGGAGATACCAATAAGTATTGCTGTAATGGTTGCTTGTAATGATCTGTTATTTCTAAAAAAGGCTATAACTATCAGAAAACCTAACACAATCTTAGGGAGTAAAGGACCTACGTCTCCTATGATGTTCCAACCTATCGTTTGATAACCTATGTATCTAATAATATAGTAGACGCTAGCATTAAATTCAAATTTCTTAAACCATAACGCAATGGATGCTCCAAAGTTTTCGGCAAACTCATTTGTGAGAAATGGTAAGAAGGTCAATATGACTACTCCAATCACAATCAAATAGAAATAAACGAGACGAGGTAGGTTTTTTGTTATTTCGCGAAAGCGGACTTTCCAAGGATAAGAGCTTCTAAAGTGGGTTGTTTTTCTATCACCACGAGTTAAGAAGTATTGCATGAAAAATGGCAGAAAGAGTAAAGGTAATAACTTAGTAGATATAGATAATGCTATCATAATAGCACTTAATATCCACTTACCTTGAGCCAATAAATACAAGGATAAGACGACAAAAAATAGCATTACAGACTCAAAATGCAGATTGCCCGTCATCTCAATAATGATAAAAGGATTAAGCGCATACCAGAAGATATTATGAATGGGTAAGCCTAACTTTTGTAACAATTTCTTACCGTAAATGATAATCCCAACATCTGCTAGAATAATGGTAATTCTAAAAACGATAGCTGCGCCAATGATGCTATTGCCAGAGAATAATCCTGCAATTCCAAATATAAGTTGGTTTACGGGTGGGTAATTTGTAAAGTGACTTCCGTTAAGTGCTCCCATTCCCTCATAGAGCTGTCTTGCTTGCGCTACAATCTGGAGATTGCCTGCTTCTATATAGCTTTGAGGAGTTGTTAAATATGGATTGAGACCTTGTGTAAACATGCGCCCGTCCCATATAAAGCGATAAAAATCTTGAGAGAGATTTGGGATTACAGGTATAAATATGAGTCTTAATGCTACTGCAAAGACGAGTAGTAAAGAGAAGTCATTTTTGCCTTTGCTTACTATGAAGTAAAAGCAAGCAAAAAGTATGCTGTACAGACTTAGTAGGAGTACGGTGTTAGCTCTTTCTAGTTGAAAAGCAAAGAGGTAATAGGTAACTAAGGAAACAATCGCTAGTGCGATAGGAGTTTTTTGATATTTCCAAAGACGTGCTATCACGCTTTACTCGTAAGAGATTTAAAAAACACAAAACCAAATCCCATGAATAACATAAAGTGAAAAGGGAATAATCCAAAATCACCACCTTGATCACCTACGACAGATGCATAGTACATCCCAAAACCAAAGTACAACATCAAAAGTCCTTCAAAAATTACATTGATAGATATGTTCTTTTTGAGATATTTATTGCCTTTCCAAGAGTCTTTGAGTTCGCTTATGTTAAACTTAGGCGTACGTATAAAATCACTTCGTTTACCTAGGTGACCTTCTATTACTGCTATAGAGTTATGAAGTGAGAATCCCATGGCAATACTAAAGAACACAAAGAACATCCCCGTGTATTTTAAAAATTGCTTGAAACCTCCACCATATATACTTTTAAACATAAACCAGTAGCAGATAAAGAAAATCACACTACTTATTACAAAGAAAGACATCACATAAAAATATGGCTTTAAATGTGCGTATTCGTTCTTGATGTGTAACATAGGTATGCTCAATATTGCTACAATAAGAACATTTAAAAACATGGTACTATTTAAAAGGTGTAGTAAGCCATGCATTTTTGTTTTTGGAGAAATAGTTTTGCTAGTCAAAACTTTTCTAGACATTTTCTGGAAGTTCTCTGCCCCTCCTTTATTCCATCGAAACTGTTGAGAGCGTGCAGCACTTATTACTACTGGAAGCTCTGCAGGAGTTTCTACATCCTCTAGGTATTTAAATTTCCAGTTTTTGAGTTGGGCACGGTAGCTTAGGTCAAGATCTTCTGTAAGGGTATCACCTTCCCAGTTTCCTGCATCTTCTATGCACTGCTTGCGCCATAAGCCAGCAGTTCCATTAAAGTTTATAAAATGTCCTTTACTATTTCTACCTACTTGTTCTAGTGTAAAATGTGCATCAAGTGCAAAAGCCTGCACTTTCGTAAGCAAAGAATAATCTCTATTTATATGTCCCCAGCGAGTTTGTACAACGCCTATATTGCGATCCTTAAAGTAAGGAACGGTGCGCTGTAGCCAGTTAGGTTCTGGAAGAAAATCTGCATCAAATATGGCGATAAATTCGCCTTTTGCAACTTTAAGTCCTTCCTTTAAAGCACCGGCTTTAAAACCTGAACGGTCTGTACGAGTAACATGTTTTATGTCTAGTCCTTTATCGCTAAGGCGTTTTATGTGATTTCTTGTAGTTTCAAAAGACTCATCTGTACTATCATCTAGCACTTGGATTTCAAGCTTATTTGCAGGGTAGTCTAAGAGCGCAATATTATCTAGTAGACGTTCCATTACATACAGTTCATTATATACTGGAAGCTGTATCGTTACAAATGGAATTTGTGCTGGATCTTTAAAATTAAATAGGACAGCGTCATCTTTCTTGCGCTGTGCGCGCAAGTAATTAAAAAGTAAGTTGAGCTGGGATAAGCTATACGCAAATATGATAATAAGCGAAATCGTGTAAATAACAATAATAACGGTTTCTAATATCATTTCTTAAAACTGTATTTGAAAATCCATCCTAGTATTTTAACTCCTGCCATTACTGCACCTTTTACTGTACCAGAGACTTTAGAAACACCTATGCGATTGCGATAAGTTACCGGGACTTCTATATAATTCATTTTTTTCTTTAAAACCTTGAGTTGCATTTCAACCGTCCAGCCGTAGGTTTTGTCTTCCATCTGTAAGGCGAGTAAGCTATCATATTTCATAGCTCTAAAAGGACCTAGATCTGTAAAGTTTGCTCCAAAGAATAGCGTCATTAATGAAGTAGCAAGCCAATTTCCAAAAATCTGTGGAGTGGTCATTGATCCGCTTTCGCGAAAGCGTTTGTCTCTAGCACCTATAACCATGTCGTAATCTCCATTAATAATAGGAGTGACTATCTTAGTAAGCTCTTCTGGATAATCACTATAATCACCATCCAGAAAGACGACGATGTCTGGGCGTTGTGCAACATCATCTACACCCACGGTTGCTATATATTCCATACCCTTGAGGCAGGCATATCCGTAACCTTTGCGTTCTTCTCTTAGTACTGTAGCGCCATTTTCTCTCGCGACTTGTTCTGTATTATCTGTAGAGGCATTGCTTACTACAATAACTTCACTCACAGCAGTAGGAATGTCTCGTAGCACATGACCTATGGAGTCTTGCTCGTTGTAAGCTGGTATTATTACTTTAATAAGGGGAGTCATAACGCTAGTAGAGTGATACATCAGGATTATCGCGGCGGAAATCACGTATGCTTGTCCACGCGCCTTTTAATTGATTCTTCTCGTATTTTTCTACCTTAAAAAGTTTTTTGTTTTTATATACGAGACAGAAACCATGTAAATGATTGTCAACGTACTGGCTTTTTCTAGTTTCTTGGCGCGCAAGGTCGTAAAAAATCCACCAATTTTGGGCAATTCCGTCCTCATAATGCCCTTCCTTAGTCAGTTTTCCTTGATTATCGTAATAATGCCAGTACTTTGATTTCTTATTAGTTTGATAATGTCCCTCGGCGGCGATGGTTCCATTCTCGTGATAAAATTTCCAGTATTTTACCTTTTGCTCTCCCATTATCCATCCTTCTGCTTGAATGGTGCCATCATCATGATATAGCTTGCTATACATTCTCGGCTCTGGGAGTGAAAATGCTATAAAAGCTAGTAAGATCGTAGTAATTGCCTGCGCTGTCATACGAGTGTTAGACGAGAGAAATTTGAGGCACTAACATAGAACACGTATTTTTAATGAAAAATATCTAATGAATCTAAGTTTCTGGGAGCGAGAATCGTGGTTTAATAATGTAGATTACACCATTGTAGGCAGCGGTATTGTGGGTTTAATGTGTGCAATACGCTTACGCGAAAAAAATGCCAACTCAAAAATAGTTATTCTAGAAAAAGGTTTACTTCCTAATGGGGCGAGTACAAAAAATGCTGGTTTTGCATGCTTTGGAAGTATTTCAGAATTACTAGAAGATCTCAAAACACACTCAGAAGAAGAGGTGATCTCTCTAGTTAAACAACGTGTGGAAGGTTTACAACTGTTGAGAAGTATGCTTGGAGATGAACAAATAGACTATCAAGAGCATGGAGGTTATGAGCTTTTTACTTCAAATGATACCGTGCTGTATGAGGAATGTGTACAGAATCTAGCTCACATAAATAAGTTGCTATTTCCTACTTTTAATAAAGAAGTGTACACGCTGCAGGATGATGCATTTGGTTTTGATGATATAGAAAATAAGGTGATTTTTAATAATTGCGAAGGCCAGATAGATACGGGAATGATGATGAGTGCACTTCTCAAACTCGCACATGCTAAAGGGATACTCATATTAAATAGTATGACCGTAAACTCTTATAAAGAAGAAGCCGAGAGCGTAGCAGTTGTAACTGCTCACAATACATTCTCTACAAAAAAGCTCTTCATTGCTACAAATGGTTTTGCAAGCACGCTAGGACTTAGCGAAGTAAAACCAGCGAGAGCACAGGTGTTAATCACACATCCTATTCCAGAACTCAAAGTGAAAGGCACTTTTCATCTCGATAAAGGATACTATTACTTTAGAAATATAAATAACAGAATTCTTCTAGGTGGAGGGAGAAATCTAGATATACAAGGAGAGGAAACGATGGTGATGTCTCAAACAGCACTTATTCAAAATGAATTAGAACGACTGCTGGCTGAGGTGATTTTACCTAATACCCCTCATACTATAGATCACAGATGGAGTGGTATCATGGGTGTGGGTATTCAAAAAAAGCCCATCGTTAAGAAAATATCTCAACATACTTATTGCGGAGTACGGCTAGGAGGAATGGGAGTTGCCATAGGAAGTACCATAGGTAAGAATCTAGCAGATTTAATTTAGAATTTTATAGCTAGCAATTGTAACCTTTTATGTGTTTACACGTATAATAGGTTTATTGTCACATAACCATAGGCAAGTAATTTATGAATCATCAAGAAATAAAATTAGAACTCTTTACAAAGTGCACGCAGTGGATTGTAAACCGTCGCAATAAGGTGGAAACCGTGATTGCAGATATCATGGAATCTCTAGAAGATGAGACTAAGAGTTCAGCAGGAGATAAGCATGAGACTGGAAGGGCAATGCTACAGATAGATCGTGAGCAAGCGGGTGAGCAACTTAAAGAAATAGGCAAGATAGAAGATGCCTTATCTAAAGTTGATATAAAGGTGAAGAGTGATTACGTGCGTCTAGGTAGTGTAGTGCATACCTCTACAAATCGTTTCTTTATCTCAGTTTCGGCAGGAGAAATAAAAATAGAAGGAAGACCTTATTATGCGATAGCACTTGCATCGCCTATGGGGCAGTTATTACTGAGTAAGAAAAAAGGTGATGTAGTACGCTTTCGCGAAAGCGATATTACCATTACTTCGGTGTATTAATTCTTAAGCCTAGTGTGACATCTGTATGCGTGGGATATGAAACTGATGCGTTAAAAAGAACAGTTTTATCTCCTACCATAGCGGTTACCAAATAGTGTGAACCCATAAAATAGCAATCTATAACGGTTGCTATTTTTCCATCTGGAACTGTAGTAATCTCGTGAGGATGTAATAAGAGGGTAGCATCACCTTGATAATCTTTGAAAAACCAAGTTTTAGGTAGTTCATTAATATCTCCAAAAAGCGAACCAACATAATAGTTGGGCGGGTTTTTATATAGTTTTAATGTTTCCTCATGGGCGATTACTTTTCCGCTTTTCATCACTACTGTTTTATCCATAAATGCAAGTACATCTGTACTATCATGCGTGGCAACAAGGCAGGTGATTTGTTGTTTTTTCAAGTAGCTAAACAACCTACGACGTAATTTGTTTTTTCTAAAGTTGTCTATATGTGAGAATGGCTCGTCTAGCAGTAGTAATTCTGGTTCTTTGGCTAGCGTTTGTGCGAGTGCAACACGTTGTTTTTGACCGCCAGAGAGTGTTTTTACGTGAGCATTTGCATATGCCGTCATTTCTACCACTTCCATGAGCTCATCTGTACGCGCCTTACTCGCTTCAGGCTCTAATCGGCTTAAATATTTATTAATATTTTCTGCTACCGAGGTGAAAGGCATGAGGTCGAAATCCTGAGAAAGATATTTAATAAAAGGCATTCCTGGTATGAGATGATCCTCTGGGCCTGTGATTTTTTCTTCATTCCACGTGATAAATCCTTCATCTAGGTCATAAAGTCCATAAATCATTTTGAGTAAGGTAGTCTTACCACAACCACTTTCTCCTATGAGCGCGATATGATCACCTTGGCTGATAGACAAGTTGATAGGACCTATTGTAAAGCGATTAGAAATATGAAATAGTACATCTTTTAATTTAAGCATAGTGTTTACAAAAATACAGATAGCGAATCAAGAAATAGAAGTGATAGAAAAATTTAAGGTAAGCTGTATATTTGCGACCTATTTAGACTATGAAACTATATCCCCTTTTTTTTACTCCACACTTTAAATACCGCCTATGGGGTGGTGATAAGTTGCGCACAGAGCTCAATAAAGAATTTAGTGGAGATCAGATAGGTGAATCTTGGGAGGTTTCTGATGTAGAAGGCAGCGAGACACAAGTGTCAAATGGAGCGCTTGCTGGAAATACGTTACATGATCTTATTACCACCTTTGGAGCTCAATTTTTAGGAACGTCTGTGCTTGAGAGATTTGGTACAAATTTCCCTTTGCTTATTAAGTTTCTAGATGCCAAAACTCCGCTTTCTATACAAGTTCACCCGGATGATAAGGTAGCAAAGGAGCGTCATAATTCTTTTGGAAAAAATGAGATGTGGTATATCATGCAAGCAGATCATGATGCAAGTATTATTGTTGGTTTTGAAGAGGACACCTCAAAAGAACAATATGAAGAAGCTGTAAAAAGCGGAAACATAGTTGATCTGTTACATACAGAATATATAAAAGAGGGCGATATCTTCCACATACCTACGGGTAGAGTACATGCTATAGGTGCAGGAGTATTACTTGCCGAGATACAGCAAACCTCTGATGTTACTTACCGCATATTTGATTACAATAGGATAGATGCAAAAACTGGAGCTTTGCGAGACTTGCATAGTGAGGAAGCTATCGATGTGGTAGACTTAAAAGGATATGACACTTACAATACTCCTTATAAAACGGAGGTAAACACTGCTGTGTCTATCATGGAAACACCATACTTCCAGACAACATTATTAGCCCTAGAAGGAGAAGCAACAAGGGATTACAGTAATAAGGATTCTTTTACAATCCTTATGTGTGTAGATGGTAGTGCAACGTTCTCATGTGATGATGAGGTGTATGCATTTAAAAAAGGACAAACAGTAGTGCTGCCGGCGGTTGTAAATGAACTTTCATTTGCAAGTAGTCATGCAAAAATTCTAGAAGTTACTGTTTGATAGGTACGCTTTCGCGAAAGCGTATGTAAATAATACCTTTATAGTTAAAGAAACGTGAAACGGAACTCTACTAATAGTTCACCCTCTATTTTTGCCTAAATTCATAAACTGTGCTCAGATTTATTTTTATTATCCTATTTGTGATTGCCTTAGATATATATGCCTACCAAGCATTTAGATTTCTTGTAAAAGGCCGCTGGGGAACCATTTTATACTTTCTTATTACCGTTTTTATTATAGGAGGGATGATTTATCAATTCTCAACTGGTGGACGACGCAATATGAGTGCGTTGACGCAATTTTTTGTGGTGTCATTTATCATTCTCATTGTTTGCAAGCTAGTAATTATTGCAACTATGTTTGGTGAAGATATCTTTAGGCTCATACGCGGTGGTGTGAATAAAATCTCGACAAGCTCAGAAGGGAAAGCAATCCCCTCCCGCCGTAAATTTGTAAGTCAGATTGCATTAGGGCTAGCAGCAATACCATTTGCATCTATTTTATATGGTGTTATAAAAGGACGTTACAACTTTAAAGTCCTCAAGTATACACTCACCTTTGATGATCTTCCAGCGGCCTTTGATGGTTATAAGATTACTCAGATAAGTGACATACATAGCGGAAGCTTTGATAATAAGGAGAAGGTAAATTATGCCATAGATCTTATCAATGAGCAGGCGAGTGATGCTATCTTATTTACTGGAGATATGGTTAATAATGAAGCGCGCGAGATGGATCAATGGCAAGACTCTTTTGCTCGTTTGCGTGCAAAAGATGGAAAGTACTCTGTCTTAGGAAATCATGATTATGGTGATTATGTAGAGTGGCCTACGCCTCAAGCAAAAATAGATAACCTCAATAGGCTCAAAGAAATCCAAAAAGAAATGGATTTCAAGCTATTACTTAATGAACATCATTTCATTGAAAGAGGAGGTGAGCGACTTGCAATTGTAGGGGTAGAAAACTGGGGTGAGGGCGGATTTAAAAAAGCAGGAGATCTTAATAAAGCAATAAGCGGTCTAGATAAGGAAGACTTTAGGATATTAATGAGTCATGATCCCTCACACTGGGAGTTTGAGGTAAAAGATCATCCAGACCATTTTCACTTAACGCTCAGTGGTCACACCCATGGCATGCAATTTGGTATTGAGATACCAGGTTGGTTTAAATGGAGTCCTGTAAAGTGGCGTTATAAATACTGGGCAGGTATCTATGAAGATGCAAAGCAGTATATAAATGTAAACCGTGGTTTTGGGTATCTTGCTTTTCCTGGAAGGGTAGGAATATGGCCTGAGATAACTGTTATAGAGTTGAAAAAAGGTAGTGCAAACGCATAATACCAAGAATGTGCTATCTTTACTAAGCACGTAATCCTTAATTGATTAATAAAATCCATAGGTATGTCAAAATTTGGAGAACTTATAGACGTAAATATTCCGATACTGTTAGACTTCTATACAGACTGGAATGAGAATTCAATGGCAATGCATCCTGTACTTAGGGAAGTAGCTGCTGCAATAGGCGATAAGGGAAAAGTGATTAAGATAGATGTAGATAAGAATAACAAGCTTGCCGAAGCACTGCGCATTAAAGCTTTGCCTACACTTATTATTTATAAAAACGGAGAGATGATATGGCGTCAAAGCGGGGAGCTAGATGCAAATACCATTATTGGTATTATGGAAGAGTATTCTTATTAACATCATTATAATTTCCCAAAGCTAAATCCAGCATTTTCAAAATACTCAATAACTTTAGGAAGTGCATACTGCAAGTTCTTATATGCTTTTACACTGTCGTGAAAAACGATAATATCTCCATCCTTTGCAGTATCAATTACATTATGTAAACATGCTTCTGGAGTAAGGCTTGATTCCCAGTCATAAGCAACTACACGATACATTACAATTTTATATCCCATCTTGCGCAATGCAGATGCTTGAATGCGCTTTATTTTTCCATATGGTGGTCTAAATAGCGAACTTGATAATGTATCAGGATTACGTTCTATATGCTTGCTCATCTCAAGTTCGGCGAGCTGTGTGTTTTTTAAATACGTATCGTTATCTGTTTTCCATCCCTGTAAGTGATTGTAGGTGTGATTTCCTATGGCGTGACCTTCGGCAAGGATTCTTTTAAACACCTCTGGATGCTTACGCACATTATCACCTATGCAAAAAAAAGTAGCAGGAATGGGTTTGTCTCGCTTTCGCGAAAGCGTATCTAAAACAAAATCGGTCACCTCAGGAATGGGTCCGTCGTCAAAGGTGAGATAGATGGTTTTCTTGCCTTTTGGTTTGCTCCATAAATACCAACTTGGATATAACCAAGTAAAAATAGAAGGCACTCGCGAAGGTTTTAAAAAGCTCATCTATAGTCGTGTCTGATCTTTGCTAAGAGAATACATAACTCCTGCGCCTAGACATACAAAAATAACAACGAGTGATAACCATTCTGGGAACGGATAGTAATGACCTACAATAAGTTTTGCAGCGACAAATAGCAGTATTACAAAAACACTATACTTAAGATACTTAAATCGCTCTAGCATATTAGCTAGGAAGAAATAGAGTGATCTTAAGCCCATAATGGCAAATATATTTGAACTATATACTATAAATGGGTCTTTTGTGATAGCTAGTATTGCTGGTATGCTGTCTAAGGCAAATAATAAGTCTGTGAGTTCTATAGTAACCAGTGCGCCAAATAGCGCTGTAAAAACTCGCTTTCCATCTACTGTAGTGACCCAATTATCTCCGTCTATTATTTTTGAAAATTTAAACCATTTTGCAAGCCCTTTTGGCTCCTCATTCTCTACAGGCTCCTGGTCATCTTTAAGCATCTTAAACGCTGTAAAGAGTAGGATGCCTCCAAAAATGAAATGCATTCCAGGTATTTTATTAATAAGTGTAATGCCTACCCCTATAAGTAGCGCTCTAAATATGATGGCGCCTAAAATCCCTAAAAACAACAGTCTATGTTGGAACTGGCTTGGTATCTTAAAAGAGGTGAAGATTACTGCAATCACAAATAGATTATCTACACTGAGCGATAGCTCCACCAGATAACCTGTTAAGTAGGTGACTACTGCTTTTGTGCCGGAATAATCATAAGGATTTGCTACGAGTCCTGAGCTATAAAACCAATAAATAAGCCCTCCAAAGAGAAGGGCGTTAGTTATAAAAAAGATAGTCTCGTACGATGCTTTTTTAACGCTTATGGTTGTTCCTTTTTTATGAAGTACAAAAAAGTCTATAAGCAGTAGGATAATTATATAGCCTATTAATAAAGCCCATGGTAAAATACGCTCCTGCATCGTTGAGGTTAATTTAAGTCTGTTAGTACTTCATCTTTTACACTGTCTTGCGCTGGGATCTCAATGGACGGTTCAGGTAGTGTTTCAAGTAATTCTTGAGGAACTTCTTCTCCTTCATCATCATCGCCCATTAAATATGGGAACGTGCGCATGTAGTTATCAAAGACTTTTGCTTCTTTTTCAAACAGTTCTCTATCATCATTTATAATAAGAAGATCTACAAGACTTCTATACTTCTCAATATTAGTCAAGATCTCTTCATAATATTTGTATTGAAGCTCTTCATCTACATTGCTAAAGTAGGTGAGCTGCTCTTGATACTTAGTAGCAACTTCTTTCCATATTTCTTGAGCACGTTGTGTTTCTCCTATCTCATAATATCCAGTAATATATGGCTCGACAAGCGTATAAAATTCAAAAATATCTACTGGCATTTTTTCCATAGCGAGATCCATGATTTCCTTAGCTTTTTCTGGCTTATTCTCTGCTAGAAGTTGCTCTACTAGACGTGCCATGTTACCTCTGTAGGTAATAGCATTAGTGCGCGTCTCACGATCGTGATAGATATCTAGGCTTCCGCTGTTACCCCAGTACCATTTCTTTACGATGTCATACATCTTATCTGCATCTACACGTCCCATATCATATGGATTACGAGGATCGATAGGAGTTCTTATAGGAATAAGTTTATAAGCTACACCATCTAGTTGCAAGTAGTCTTTCATCCAGAGGTAGTCATCATCACCAAAGCTTCCACCAGTAAAGTAAATAGGTCGTTCCCAGTTATTGCTAGCAATGATGTCTAGCATAAGAAGCCTATTTTTATAAAGAACATTCCCTTTAAGTTCAATGTCTATGTACGGTACAATTTTATCTGCATCATCCATAGGTACTATCTTATTCTTAAGTACAGTTTCCTTATCCACAGGAATACGTACCTTTTTACTAGGGAAGGTGTTAAAAAACTGTCCTTTAGTGTATTCTACTTTTGTTCTAGGATCATCACTAGCAACAAAGTTCATCCATTGTGATATAGGGATAATAGAGTCCTTGGTTTCTTGATAAAATAGTGCCTCACGATTAGAGGCTGCATACTTATCATGTGTAAGCGAGCTAGGCACCGGCGGACTTTTATATGCCGCTCTCTTCATCTGGTCATAATACCAGTCTGTATTAATCAAACTCGTGTTTACAATACGTACATCGGTGCGATATCCTTCAATTTCTTGAGCATACCAAAGAGCAAACGTATCGTTGTCACCTATTGTAAATATAATGGCATTCTCATCTACAGAGTCTAGATACTTCTTTGCCATGGCAAGTGCCGTTTTCCTTCCTGAGCGATCATGGTCATCCCAGTTTTGTGAGGCAAGCAATACAGGAGCAGCTAGTAAACATATAACAGCCACAATAGGCATTGCTATTTTAGGTTTTATAAAATCTTTTACAATATCAAATAGCGCATACACTCCAAAGCCTATCCACATCGCAAAGACATAGAAGGATCCTACTAAAGCATAATCACGCTCACGAGGTTCAAAAGCACGTTCATTTAGATATACTTTTAATGCTAAGCCTGTAAATAAGAAGAAGACTAGTAATACTGCAAAACGTTTCCAGTCTTTACTTGCGTGAAAAAGTAGACCTAATAATCCAAGTAATAGGGGAAGGAAGAAATAGGTGTTGCGAGCTTTATTATCGGCAACATCAGACGGTAGGTTGTCTTGTGGTCCCAAGAACATACTGTCAATAAAGCCTATTCCAGAAATCCAGTTTCCGTTAAAGTCATCGCCTTTACCTTGTATATCATTTTGTCTTCCTACAAAGTTCCACATGAAGTAACGCCAGTACATATACCCAAACTGGAAGCTGAACATATAATTCATGTTTGCTCCAAAAGATGGTTTTTCTACATCTAGGTAACTCCCTATCTGGCTCTTTAAAAAGGCATCATAACCTTCATAATTTACCTTTCCGTCTCTGTAATCTATCTTGAACTGCGTTACAACATCTTGAAGATACTGGCGATCTTCCTCTGGCATATCAGGATCATACTTGATACTGAATTTCAAAGGACCCGTATATTGCATGTAGTTTGCATTGTTTTCTGGGCTCCACATTCTTGGTAAGATGGCATTGTGCGCATCATCAAGATTTTGCTTTGCATTACGCCATTCATTTACTACAACATATTTTCCAAGCGCTTCGTCTTTCTCGTATAACTTCGGTTTATCGAGGTATGGCGTATCTGGATCTAGCCCAGAATAATCTGAGGTAAATTGTGGTCCATAAAAGAGTTTTGTTTCGGCATATTGCTCACGGTTATAGTAAGCAAGTAATGATCGAGCGTTTGATGGGTTGTTCTCATTAATAGTAGTACCAGCATTTGCACGTATAGGAAGCATCATCCAGCTAGAAAACCCTATAAAAATGTAAAGCATGCAAAGTAGCATGGTGTTGAGAAGTGGTTTGTTGCGCTTTCGCGAAAGCTTAAATCCGTAAACAAATAATCCTATAAGAAGTAAACCTGCTATAATGGTACCGCTATTAAAAGGTAGTCCCATAGAGTTTACAAAGAACACTTCTAAATATCCGAATAATGATAAAGTATAAGGTAGTAGTAACTTGAAAATAAACATCAATATGGCTACAACGATAACGAGTGCTATGATAAGATTTTTGGCAGTTACTTTTTCTGTGTTCTTGAAGAAATAGAGTAAGCCAATTGCTGGGATGGTAAGTAATCCCATAAAGTGAATACCAAATGAGAGTCCTACAATAAAGGATATCAATATGAGCCAGCGATTACCTCTTGGTTCGTGCATGTCACGCTCCCACAATAATCCCAAGTAGAATAAAAGAGAGAGTACCACGGCTGCTGGGGCATATACCTCTGCTTCTACGGCATTAAACCAAAAACTATCTGTAAACGCAAATGCAAGAGCGCCTATAGCCGCACTAGCAAGAACTGCTTGTTGCTTTGTTTTTGTGATAAGTTCTGCATTAATAGTAAGCGACCTTGTGATTAATAAGGTGAGCGACCAGAACATGAAAAGTATGGTAAACGCACTTGTGAGGCACGAGAGATAATTTACAGTAAGTGCTATGTAGGTGGCGTCTGGTGCAAAAATAGAAACAAAGGCTCCTAGTATTTGATATAGTGGTGCTCCCGGTGGGTGGCCTATTTCTAGTTTTGAGGAGGTGGATAT
The DNA here is from genome assembly GCF_045063955.1 of Dokdonia sp. Asnod1-B02. NCBI lineage: Bacteria > Pseudomonadati > Bacteroidota > Flavobacteriia > Flavobacteriales > Flavobacteriaceae > Dokdonia > Dokdonia sp. Asnod1-B02. The sequence goes on from NZ_JBEFNW010000002.1 coordinate 797,854, forward strand.
GTACTCACCTGCATCCCAAAAACTCGCTGTGGGCTCTACAGTAAGAGAGTAAACAATAAGGGCAATGGCAAATACTGCCCAGCCTAATATCTTATTATACTTCGCAAAATTGAAGTCGGTCATATTATATATTTTGTAAAGGGACGAAGTTAAGCAATACGTGTGATTTGTGGTAACGCGATAGAGGCATTAATTATTGGCCCTACAAAAACTTTTTTTTCTGTCTAGAGTCGCATATTTAATTCAATTTCAAACATTTGAGTAGCATGCTTTGCGTTGGGTGATGATTTGTCATAAAAAAAATCAGATTTTTTTTAAAATAATGTTTGGATTATTAAAACTTTGGTTTAAATTTGCACTCGCTATCAAAAAATAGTGGCCTATGGTGTAACTGGCAACACGTCTGTTTTTGGTGCAGAAGAGTCTAGGTTCGAAACCTAGTGGGCCAACAAGAAACCCGACCTTTAATTAGGTTGGGTTTTTTTATGTGCTTAAGTTTTTAATAATATTCTTACTTATAATACTACGCGCTCAACTATATCTAGATGGTTATGTAGTGCTAGTTTGTGTTCCCTTTAGCCATCGTCATCTTCAATTTCACAAAGTCTCTTAAAAAAGTTATACTATTCTAAAAGCTAATAGCTTTAGTGAGTCAAAAGAGTAACTTTAGATGAAAAGACAAACAATTGTGGATAAGGACAGTAGACCATCAGTTATGAATGAGAAGCAATACGAAGCATTAAAGAATGAGGGAATGAGTAAGGAGAAAGCTGCGCGTATTGCTAATACTCCTGACGCTGGTAAGAAGGGAGGCGCTTCAAAGCCTTATGAAGAGCGCTCTAAAAAGGAGTTGTACAAGCAGGCTCAAGATCTAGACATAGACGGCCGTAGTAAAATGGATAAGGAGGAATTAATTAATGCTTTGAGGGAGGGTCATTGATTTATTTTACGCTTTCGCGAAAGCATAAAAAATCTAGAGCACATCAAGAGTGAATATTCCCTCAAATATTCAGTAATGAATTGTGCTCTAAACTATATTTTAAATCCTGAAAGTGATCACGGGTCGTTTCGCGTGATTTACAAGTCCTTCACTTAGTGATCCATTTAAGAAGTGAGCGAGACCTTTGCGGCCGTGGGTTGCGATACCTACAAGGCCAGAGTCAATCATTTCTGCAAAATGAAGGATCCCACTTTCTATCGTATTGTCATTATAAATATTTAAGGTGCAGTTTTCTACATGTCCTTCTATATCCATAAACTTTTTCATTTGTTCTTCAACTTCGTGAGTTGATCTAAAATCTCCTGGGGTATTTACGTAAAGAGAGTGGAGTTGTGCATTATTTGTTTTGGCGAAGGCAATAGCTTGTTTGAATGCATTGTGATTCTCAGCCTGAAAGTCTAGTGCATAAATAAAATTTTTAATCTCAAATTGCTCGTGCCTATTCTTGATAATCAATACAGGGATTTTAGAATTACGCACAACCTTTTCTGCATTTGAGCCAACGAAGAATTCGTGTAAACCGCTATCACCATGAGATCCCATTACTATAATGTCTGATTGATATTTATTTACATAATCCATTATTCCTTCAAAGGCGCCATCAAACTCGGCGCTTTCCTCGATGGTGACTCCGTCTAAGAAAGGTGCGCTCATCATGGATTCAAATCTTTGATGGGCTAGTTTCATGAAGAAAATTGCTTCGGGAAGTTCGCTTTGATTTCCAGTGACCGCATCTACAAGAGTCATGGGTAGGTCTACCATATGCAGTAGATTGATTGAGGCATTGTGTTTCTTTGCTAGATCTGCGGCAACTCGCAATGCGTTTTCGGCCTGTTCAGAAAAATCTGTGGGTACAAGTATTTTTTTAATCATGCTAACAATTATTTAGTTAATTTGACTATCAAGATAGACGCCTTGTCGTCTTGTAGAACAGATGTAAATGCTCATTAAGTAAGGCATCTTAAATTTACAAAATAATACGCAGGGTTTTAGGCTTTTAAAAACGGATAATTTGTAGTATATTTGCACCGTTGAAAGACGAAGTGAATACAGAGGGGACAGCGGTCCCCTCTTTTTATAGGCTTATATGTTGAAGGAAAAAGTAACCAATTTACTACAGGAAGCACTGGATGAAAATCCAAGTTTATTTTTGATTAGTCTTGATATTCAGGGGAATAACGAGGTTAAAATCATTATAGACGGTGATAGTGGTGTGACAGTTGAGGATTGCATGGCGGTGAGTCGTAAGGTAGAACATAACTTAGATCGTGAGGAGGAAGACTTCTCGCTAGAAGTGATGTCTGCTGGTGCAACAAGCCCTTTGGAAATCCCTAGGCAGTACAAAAAGAATATAGGTAGACACCTAGAAGTGAAGACGCAGGATGGTGAGAAAATCGAAGGATTGATGACCGAGGCGACAGATGCAGAGATTACGCTTACTTGGAAAACAAGAGAGCCTAAGCCTGTAGGTAAAGGAAAAGTAACTGTCGAAAAGATAGAAACGTTCCCTTACAGTGAGATAGTTCAAGCAAAAGTGATGATTAAATTTTAACAAATGTTGATATGGAGAATTTAGCGTTAATCGATTCTTTTTCAGAATTCAAGGACGATAAATTAATAGATCGTGTAACCTTAATGGCCATCTTAGAAGAGGTGTTCAGAAGTACGTTAAAGCGACGTTTTGGTAGTGATGATAACTTTGATATTATTATAAATCCTGATAAAGGAGATCTTGAGATCTGGCGTAACCGTGTGGTTGTAGCAGATGGCGAGGTTGAAGATGATAACGAAGAGATCTCATTAACTAATGCTCGCAAGATTGAAGAAGATTTTGAAGTAGGAGAAGATGTGTCTGAGGAGGTGAAGCTTTTTGACTTAGGTCGACGTTCTATTTTGGCATTACGTCAAAATTTAATTAGCAAGATTCACGAGCACGATAACACTAATATCTACAAGCAGTTTAAAGAGCTTGAAGGTCAGTTGTATACTGCAGAGGTGCACCATATTAGACATAGAGCTATCATTTTACTTGATGATGATGGAAACGAGATTATCTTACCAAAAGATCGTCAGATACCTTCAGATTTTTTCCGTAAAGGTGAAAATGTACGTGGAGTAATTGAGAGTGTAGAGTTAAAAGGTAATAAGCCTTCAATCGTTATGTCTCGTACTTCTCCATTGTTCTTAGAGAAGTTATTTGAATCTGAAATACCAGAGGTTTTTGATGGTTTAATTACTGTTAAGAAAGTTGTGCGTATTCCAGGTGAGAAGGCAAAAGTAGCAGTAGACTCTTATGATGATCGTATTGATCCTGTAGGAGCTTGTGTTGGAATGAAGGGTTCTCGTATTCACGGTATTGTACGTGAGTTAGGAAATGAGAATATTGATGTGATAAATTACACAACAAACCTTAACTTGTACATTACTAGAGCTTTGAGTCCTGCGCGTATTACGAGTATTAAGATTAATGAGGAAAATAAAACCGCACAAGCAGTTCTTAAGCCTGAAGAGGTGAGTAAGGCTATAGGTCGCGGTGGTCATAACATTCGTTTGGCTGGACAGCTTACTGGATATGAGATTGACGTTTACAGAGAAGGTGTAGAGGAAGACGTTGAGCTTACAGAATTTTCAGATGAGATAGAAGCGTGGGTAATTGAAGCTTTCGCGAAAATTGGTCTTGATACCGCAAGAAGCGTATTAGAGCAAGATGCAGAAGATCTAGTACGTCGTACAGATTTAGAAGAAGAAACAGTTCTTGATGTGATGAGAATCCTCAAGGCAGAATTTGAAGAATAGAGTACCCTACAAGCGGAAGTAAGTAGGTTAAGAATAAAATTTAGAGCAGTTTATGGCAGCAGCAACAATGCGATTAAACAAGGTATTACGAGAAATGAACATTTCTCTTGATCGTGCCGTTGAGTTCCTAGGAACCAAAGGTATCGAGATAGAGGCGCGTCCGACTACGAAAATCACTACGGAGGTTTACGAGGTGCTTTCGGGGGAATTTCAAACGGATGCCAATAAGAAAGTAGCTTCTAAGGAAGTTGCCGAAGCAAAAGAGAAAGAGAAGGAGGCACTGCGCGCCGCTCGAGAAGTTGAGATCGAAGCAAAAGCTGAGGCAAAAGCCGAAGCGCCTAAAAAGCAGGAGGTTGTTAAGGCTAAAGCACAGCTTAGCGGACCAAAGCAAGTGGGTAAAATCGATCTTAGTAAACCAGCAGGAAATATAGCTGACCGTAAGGAGGCTAAAAAAGAAGCTGTAGAAGCTGTGAAGCCAGTGGAAGAGGTTAAGCCTGTAAAAGAGATGAAGACTGAAGAAGCGGCTACTCCAAAGGTGGAAGTGAAAGAAACTCCAGCTCCTGTGGTCGAAGCAAAGAAGGAAGAGGTTAAATCTGAAATCAAAGCTAAAGCGCCAGAGAAAAAGGAAGATCCAGTAGCTAAAAAGGAAGAGGCAAAACCTGCGGATTCTAAAGCTAAGAAAGAGGAAAAAGAAGTGCGTTTAGGAGACGAAGTTCTTAAGACGGATTATAAAAAACTTAACGGTCCTAACTTTACAGGACAGAAGATTGATCTTTCTAAGTTTAAAAAACCTGAGAAAAAATCATCTGCTTCAGATGATAAGAAAAAACGTCGTCGCCGTATTACAAAACCAGGAACTACTACAGGTGGTTCAAAACCTGGAGGAAATAATACGCGTGGAGGTAATAATTCTCGTGGAGGAAATAACGCTGGTAAAGGTAGAGGTCGTGTTGTCAAAGCAGAGCCTACTGAAGAAGAAGTACAAAAGCAAATTCGTGAGACTCTTGAAAAACTTCAAGGAAAGTCAAGCAAAGGAAAAGGAGCAAAATATCGTCGTGATAAGCGTGATCAACACCGTCAAAAGACAGAGGATGATCAGGCACAGCAGGATATAGAAAGTAAAATCCTTAAAGTAACAGAATTTGTTACGGTAAGTGAGGTTGCTACTATGATGGATGTAGGTGTTACTCAAATTATATCAGCGTGTATGTCACTTGGTATGATGGTGACAATGAACCAGCGTCTTGATGCAGAAACTATTTCTATTGTTGCAGATGAGTTTGGATATACAGTAGAATTTGTAAATGCAGACATCGAGGATTCTATCGAAGAGGTAGTGGACTTGCCAGAAGATCTTGTTGAAAGAGCTCCTATTGTAACTGTAATGGGTCACGTAGATCATGGTAAAACATCTTTACTTGATTACATACGTGAAGAAAACGTTATTGCAGGTGAGAGTGGAGGAATCACACAGCACATTGGTGCTTATGGTGTGCAACTTGAAAATGGTAAGAAAGTAGCATTCTTAGATACTCCAGGTCACGAAGCCTTTACGGCAATGCGTGCACGTGGTGCTCAGGTTACTGATATTGCAGTAATTGTAGTTGCAGCAGATGATAGTATAATGCCACAAACTAAAGAGGCAATCTCTCACGCACAAGCAGCGGGAGTGCCTATCGTTTTTGCAATTAACAAGATAGATTTGCCAGCAGCAAATCCAGAGAAAATAAAAGAAGGACTTGCTCAAATGAATCTTCTAGTAGAGGATTGGGGAGGTAAAATACAATCACAAGAAATTTCTGCAAAGAAAGGAACTGGTGTTAAGGAATTACTTGAAAAAGTATTACTTGAAGCAGAGCTACTTGAGCTTAAGGCAAACCCTAATAGAAATGCAAATGGAACCGTAGTTGAAGCTTTCCTTGATAAAGGACGTGGATATGTATCTACTATTCTTGTGCAGGCAGGTACGCTTTCAGTGGGTGATTATGTATTAGCTGGTACAACATCTGGAAAGGTGAAGGCAATGCATGATGAGCGCGGTAAGAAAATTAAAAAGGCGGGTCCATCTACTCCAGTTTCAGTTTTAGGACTTGATGGAGCTCCACAGGCTGGTGATAAGTTTGTTGTGATGTCAGATGAGCGTGAAGCAAAAGATATTGCAACGAAGCGTACGCAACTACAGCGTGAGCAAAACGTGCGTACACAACGTCATATTACACTTGATGAAATAGGCCGTCGTATCGCATTAGGAGACTTTAAAGAGCTTAATATTATTCTTAAAGGAGATGTGGATGGATCTGTAGAAGCACTTACAGATAGTTTCCAGAAGCTATCTACTGAGGAGATTGCAGTAAACATTATACACAAAGGTGTTGGTGCTATTACAGAGAGTGATGTGTTGCTAGCTTCTGCTTCAGACGCGATAATTATTGGATTTAACGTTCGACCAGCAGGTAATGCGAGACAGGTTGCAGATAAAGAAGAAATCGATATCCGTACATACTCAATTATCTATGATGCGATAAACGATCTTAAAGATGCAATGGAAGGTATGCTTTCTCCAGAGATGAGAGAAGAGATAACTGGTACTGCAGAGATCCGTGAGACATTCAAGATATCTAAAGTGGGTACAATCGCGGGTTGTATGGTTATGAATGGTAAGATCTTTAGAAATTCAAACATTCGTCTTATCCGTGATAGTGTAGTAGTGTATACTGGTACTCTTGCAGCCTTAAAACGATTTAAGGATGACGTTAAGGAAGTATCAAAAGGATATGACTGTGGTATGCAGATTAAGAATTACAACGATATTAAAATTGACGATGTAATCGAAGCATTCCAAGAAGTAGCTGTAAAGAAGAAGCTTAAATAGAATTACAGAATACTTAATTATATAAATCGCTTAGGAGTAATCTTAAGCGATTTTTTTATACGCTTTCGCGAAAGTGTTACAGGCTAATTATAATGTTGCTTGCGTCATCTGTCGTTATCTCAATTAAGCGTAGTTTTTGATTGCAATAGTAGGTTTGGTAAGGCTTAGGATGAGCTGTTAGAGAAGTTGTGGTTGATGCGATTTGGCCTTTATGAGTCCCTTCTAATGCGTTTTACTGGAGGGAACTATGTTTTCTGAACTAAGCATAAAAAAACCCTTAAAAACAGTTATGTTAATAAGGGTGTGTAATTGGTGTCGTGATTGATTAGTCGCGACCATCTGGTTTGAAGATGAAAGCGCTTGGAAAGTCTTTCTTAATTTCCATAAGAGCTCTGTCTGCCTCGCGTCTGTTTCTAAAACTTCCTATCCATACTTTATAGTTAGGGGTTTCGTGCTTTATAGACGAAGACCACGTCCCTACACGATTTCTGTATTTTTTTAATGTTGAGCTTGCAGTATTTAAGCTTCCAGAATAGAGTTGTATTTTATATCTATCTGTTAACTTACCTTCTTTCTCAAGGTTACTTTTCAAATCAAGAAGTTCGGTGATTCTTTCATCTTGATTTATAGTGGATTGTGCGGTTTGTGCTTTCGCGAAAGCGAATGAAAACACAGCGGCGGCTAGTGCTAATTGTATGTTTTTAAACGTAATGCCGTTCATAATTGTTTTATTTTTTGTAAAGGTAAAAGATTAAAACTTAAACAAATTAAAATTATTATTTAGAACTGTTATAAATTAATAAGAACCCTTGTAAGGTGTCTTTGAGAATGCAGTTTGTGTAGTATTTTTGCTAACCATTTTGCGTGCGAGATTAACAGGCTCTTAACAATCTTATTTGTCTAAAAATCGTGCCATCTTTTTGAAGCTAATTCAATATTAATATGATACAGGTTAAACGCCAAAATTCATTCTCAAGAGTCCTTACCCTAGCCGTGGTGGTGATTCTTACACTTTCTAGTTCTCTTTTTGCGCAAGACGCGCCTGTTGCTGATGCTAAGGCTGGTGAAGCTTTATTCAAGGCAAATTGTGCTGCTTGTCATAAACTGTATAAGCCTATGACGGGTCCATTACTTCATCAGGTTTCTGAGAAGTATGACCGTGAGTGGTTGTATAAGTGGATTAAGAATAGTCAAGGGCTTATCAAGTCTGGAGATGCACTTGCGGTAAAAGTGTATGAGGAAAACGGTAATAAAGTGATGAACTCTTTTCCTGCATTGTCTAATGCAGATATAGATAACATCCTCGCTTACACGGATACGCCAAAACAAGAAGCGCCAGCTGGAGTTGCTCCAGTAGGGGGTGCGGATGGAAATCAAGGTGGTGGTGTTTCAAATAACTTGATTCTTGCAATTCTTGGATTTGTACTGTTGCTTCTTATTGCTGTATTGTTTTTAGTAAACAATACGCTTAATAAGTTTGCGTCGGCTCAAGGAATCGAATTGAAGGCAGAAGAGAAGCGTAAGCCTATCTGGAAAGCATTTGTTGAAAATCAATTCTTAGTACTTGTTTCTGTAATATTCCTTTTATTGGGTAGTGCATATTTTGCATATGGATGGATGTCTCAAATAGGGGTTGATCAGGGTTATATGCCAGTGCAGCCTATTCATTATTCACACAGAATTCACGCTGGTGAAAATGCTATTGAGTGTAAGTATTGTCACTCATCTGCGCGTGTGTCTAAGCACTCGGGAATACCTTCGTTAAATGTATGTATGAACTGTCACAAGTCTATTGCAGAAGTTGCTGGGCCTGAGTCCGAGTTTACATCTGTAACTGAGGATTACTCAAAAGAATTTTACGATAAAGAAATCCAAAAGCTTTATAAGGCTGTAGGTTGGGATGAGTCAACACAATCTTACACTGGGGAAACTCAGGCGGTAGAGTGGGTTCGTATTCATAATCTTCCAGATTTTGCATACTTTAATCACTCTCAACACGTAAGTGTGGCAGGTATTGAGTGTCAGAAGTGTCACGGTCCTGTAGAAGAGATGGAGGTTGTGTATCAACATGCTCCTCTTACAATGGGATGGTGTATTAACTGTCACCGTGAGACTAACGTGAAAATTGAGGGTAATGAGTATTACACGGAGATTCACGAGCAACTTGCAAAGAAGTATGGTGTTGAGAAAGTAACTGCTGCTCAAATGGGTGGTCTAGAATGTGGTAAGTGTCACTACTAGAATAGTATCTAGCATGCCTTAATGTGGTGTGTGTGTTAACCAAAACGAATTATCGATCTAAAGAAGATCACAATTAATAAATTAAGTATATGTCATCAAACAAGAAATACTGGAAAAGTGTCGATGAGCTCCAAGGAGACTCGTCTATCGAGGCGCTAAGACAGAATGAGTTTGTACAAGAAATTCCGACAGATGAATTTTTAGGTGATAAGGAAACGCTTGAGGCTTCAGAAACAACACGTCGTGATTTCTTGAAGTATGTAGGTTTCTCTACTGCCGCAGCTTCCCTCGCAGCTTGTGAAGGTCCTGTTATTAAATCTGTTCCTTACGTAGTGCAGCCGGAGCAAATAGTTCCTGGTGTAGCAGACTATTATGCAACAACAATTGCAGATGGTTTTGACTTTGCAAGTGTTCTTGTAAAGACACGCGAAGGTCGCCCTATCAAGATTGAGAATAACGATCTTGCTAAAGGTGGTTTCGGAGCAAATGCTCGTGTTCATGCATCTGTATTAGGAATGTATGATACTAATCGTGCGCAATTCCCTACTGCAGCTGGTGAAGAGGTTTCTTGGTCAGATATAGATAAGGGTGTTGTAGGTGCGCTTGAAGGAGGGAAGAAAGCAGTGTTGCTTACGCAAACATTTGCAAGTCCGTCTACAGATAAACTTATAGAAGAATTTAAAGCTAAGTTTCCTAATGTATCGCACGTAGCGTACGATGCTGCTGGAGAACAATTTGCTTTGGATGCTTTTGAAATGAAATACGGTTTCCGTGCATTACCAGATTATGACTTTGCTAAAGCAGATGTTATAGTTGCAGTAGGTGCAGACTTTGTAGGAGATTGGAATGGTGGTGGATATGATTCTGCTTACGGTAAGAAACGTGTTCCTAAAAATGGAAAGATGTCTAAGCATTTCCAGTTTGAGGCAAACATGTCTCTTTCTGGTGCAAATGCAGATGTTCGTGTGCCATCTACACCATCGCAACAAAAATTAATAGTACAAGCTCTTGCTGGTGGTTCTGTATCTGGTTTACCAGAGGGAATAAAGGCAAAAGTTGCTCAAGCTCGTAAGGCATTACTTGCTGCTGGAGATAACGGGCTTCTTATAACGGGAGTGCAAGATGTGGCAACTCAAAAAATAGCGATTGATTTTAACGCTGGTAAGTCTGTAATGGACACTGCTAAGCCTAAGATGACTCGCTCTGGAGATGCGCGCAAGATGATGCAGCTTGTAAAAGATATGAATGCTGGGCAGGTAGGAACTCTTATTATGGCGGGTGTAAACCCTGCATATAGTTTACCTAATGCTACAGAGTTTACAGAAGGTCTTAAGAAGGTAGAAGTTTCTGTCGCTTGTTCTATAAGAGCAGATGAGACTGCAGCTTTATCTACTCATATAGCTCCTGTGCCACATTACCTAGAATCTTGGGGAGATGTGCAAATCAAAATGGGAGAGGTAAGCCTTCAGCAACCTACGATAAAAGAAATTTTCAACACACGTCAATTTCAACAGAGTTTGTTGACTTGGATGGGTGAGGATAAAACATATTACGAGTATCTTAAGGATACAATGACTTCGGCTGGACTTCCTTTTAATAAGTCTGTTCAAGCTGGTGTTGTTGAAACTAACGCTTTCGCGAAAGCGGTTACATCTTCAAATATATCAATCACTTCAGATGCTGGATTATCGAGCACATTACAAGAAGGAGCTGGTGATTTTGAATTGACGTTGTACACAATGACATCAATGGGTGACGGTACGCAGGCAAACAACCCATGGCTGCAAGAGATGCCAGATCCGTTAACACGTTGTACTTGGGATAACTACTTGACAATGTCTGAGGCAGATGCCAAAGAGAAAGGATTGTGGTTTGATAGAAGTACATTCTTCACAGAAGCACGACACAATGCAAACGGTGGTCTTAACGGTCATTATGCAAATGTTACTGTAAACGGTGTGACCTTAGAGAATGTTCCTGTAATGATTCAGCCGGGTCAGGCTAAAGGATCTGTAGGACTTGCGGTAGGTTATGGTCGTAAAAACGGAATTCAAGAGGAGATGCAAACGGGTGTAAATGCATTCCCGTTAATGCAGAACTTCCAGACAACTCAAAAAGTATCTATTGAAAAAGTAGGTGGTGTACATGAATTTGCATCTGTGCAACTTCACAATACATTGATGGGTCGTGGTGATATTGTAAAAGAAACTACACTTGAGATCTTTAATACAAAAGATAAGCACTCTTGGAATGTAATGCCAGAAGTGAGTAAAGGTCATATAGAATATGAAGTAACTTCACCAGAAGTTGATCTTTGGGATGAATTTGATCGTTCTGTTGGACATCACTTTAATCTTGCTATAGACTTAAATGCATGTACCGGTTGTGGCGCCTGTGTGATTGCTTGTCACGCTGAGAACAATGTTCCTGTAGTAGGTAAGTCAGAAATACGTCGTAGTCGCGATATGCACTGGTTACGTATTGATAGATATTACTCTTCTGAGGAGACGTTTGAGCTTGATGATACTAAGAAAAACGATTTTAGTGGTTTAGGTGGAGATAAAGGTTCTCTTGGAGGATTTGGTGAGCTAGAAGATCCAGCGGCAAACCCGCAGGTGGCTTTTCAGCCTATCATGTGCCAGCACTGTAACCATGCACCATGTGAAACAGTTTGTCCAGTTGCAGCATCTGCACACGGTAAGCAAGGTCAAAACCATATGACGTACAACCGTTGTGTAGGTACTAGATATTGTGCAAATAACTGTCCATATAAAGTACGTCGTTTTAACTGGTTCCTATATAACGGGAATGATGAGTTTGATTACCACATGAATAACGACCTTGGTCGTATGGTAATTAACCCAGACGTAACAGTTCGTTCACGAGGAGTTATGGAGAAATGTTCTATGTGTATTCAAATGACACAGAAGACTATTCTTGATGCAAAGCGTGATGGACGTAAAGTAAAAGACGGAGAGTTTGCTACAGCTTGCTCTAACGCTTGTACGAGTGGAGCTCTTGCCTTTGGAGATATAAACGATAAGGAGAGTGAAATTGAAACGCTTAGAACAGATGATCGTATGTATCACTTGCTTGAGCATGTAGGAACAAAACCTAATGTATTCTACCAGACAATGGTACGTAATACAGAAGAAGCATAAAAACAACTAATCTAAAGACTAATTATATAGGATTATGGCGCATTACGAAGCACCTATACGAAGACCACTAGTTACCGGAGATAAAACTTATCACGATGTAACTTTAGATATAGTCGCTCCTGTTGAAGGACGAGCTAATAAATCATGGTGGATCGTATTCTCTATCGCACTTGTTGCTTTCTTATGGGGAATAGGCTGTATTATCTATACTGTAACAAACGGTATTGGTAGTTGGGGTCTAAACAAAACCGTAGGATGGGCTTGGGATATTACCAACTTTGTATGGTGGGTAGGAATCGGGCACGCAGGAACATTGATATCTGCAGTACTATTATTATTCCGTCAGAAGTGGCGTATGGCAATTAACCGTTCGGCAGAGGCGATGACTATCTTCTCTGTAGTACAAGCTGGTTTGTTTCCTATTATTCACATGGGGCGTCCATGGCTAGCGTATTGGGTATTACCTATACCTAACCAATTTGGTTCTCTATGGGTAAACTTTAACTCACCGCTACTTTGGGATGTATTTGCAATATCTACATATCTTTCTGTATCACTAGTATTCTGGTGGACTGGATTGCTTCCTGATTTTGCGATGATTCGTGATAGAGCTGTAAGGCCTTTCCAAAAGAAGATTTACAGTCTACTAGCCTTCGGTTGGTCAGGTAGAGCAAAAGATTGGCAGCGTTTTGAAGAAGTGTCATTGGTACTTGCAGGTCTTGCAACACCATTAGTACTTTCTGTACACACGATTGTATCTTTTGACTTTGCAACTTCGGTTATACCGGGATGGCACACCACTATCTTCCCTCCTTACTTTGTTGCGGGAGCTGTATTCTCTGGTTTTGCCATGGTAAATACACTTCTTATCATAATGCGTAAGGTTGTGAGTTTAGAAAACTATATAACAGTACAGCACATCGAACTTATGAACATTGTAATTATGATTACAGGTTCTATAGTAGGTGTTGCTTATATTACTGAGTTATTTATGGCTTGGTACTCTGGTGTAGAGTATGAGCAGTATGCCTTCTTAAACAGAGCAACTGGACCTTATGCTTGGGCATATTGGAGTATGATGATATGTAATGTATTCTCTCCTCAATTTATGTGGTTCCCAAAATTGAGAAGATCTATAATGTTCTCTTTCATTATTTCAATTGTAGTAAACATAGGAATGTGGTTTGAGCGTTTTGTGATTATTGTAACTTCACTTCACCGTGATTACTTACCATCATCATGGACGATGTTCTCACCTACATTTGTAGATATAGGTATCTTTATAGGTACAATAGGTTTCTTCTTTGTATTGTTCTTATTGTATGCTCGTACTTTCCCGGTGATTGCACAAGCAGAAGTAAAGACAATCATGAAGTCTTCTGGAGAGCGTTACAAGAAATTACGTGAGTCGGGACAATCATTAGTAGGTACAGGGGCAGATCCTCGTACTTCTGGTGGACCTGTAAAAATTAATCTTGACGGCGCATACATTGCAAAGCCACAAGAATTATCTAAAGGGGAAACTGTTATCGCTGAAGATAATCATGGTGCTGATTCATTAACTGACCGTCTAGGTTCATTTGATGCTGCAACACAGAAAGCAGACGATCTTAAAGTGATTAACGGTATTGGACCTAAAATGGAGGAGAAGCTTAATGTTCTTGGTATTTATACTTATGAGCAGGTAAGCAGAATGACTTCTAATGAGTACACGTTACTTGATAATCTAACTGGATCATTTCCTGGTCGTGCAGAGCGCGATGACTGGGCTGGTCAAGCTAACAATCTTAAATAATTAAGTATGGCATCTACAGTTATACACGCAATATACACGGATGATGATGTTCTTATGAACGCTGTCAAGGAGGTAAAGAAGAAGCATCTTCATATCAATGATATCTTTACGCCATTCCCTGTGCACGGACTTGATAAGGCTATGGGTCTTGCACCTACTCGTCTTGCTATCACAGCATTCCTTTATGGGTGTGTTGGGATTACAGTAGCGACATTAATGATGAACTTTATAATGATTGAGGACTGGCCACAGAACATTGGTGGTAAGCCTTCTTTTAGTTACATTGAGAACATGCCGGCTTTTGTGCCTATCATGTTTGAACTTACTGTATTTTTTGCCGCTCACTTGATGGTAATTACTTTTTACTTAAGAAGTAAATTATGGCCATTTAAGAAAGCTGAAAATCCAGATGTACGTACAACAGATGATCACTTCCTTATGGAGATTGACGCAACTGGTAAGGATGGAGAAGAGCTCGCAAACTTTTTAGTTACAACAGGAGCCGTAGAGATTAATTTAATTGCAAACGAAGCATAAGCCAACGCAATGAAGAATATATTTAAAATAGCTGTTTTGTTAATTGCCTTTGCAAGTGTAATCTCTTGTCAAGATGATAATAAACCTAACTATCAGTATATGCCTAATATGTATGAGTCTGTAGGTTATGAGACTTACGGTAAGTACGAGGTTTTTCCTGATGGTTATGAAGCACTAGAGCCAGCAGAGGGATCTGTAATGAGAGGTTGGATGCCTTACGATTTTGAAAATACTCCAGAAGGTAAAGCTTCCGCAAAAGCGAACTTGAAAAATCCACTTCCTCTTACAGAAGACAATTATGTAAAGGGTAACGAACTTTATAATATTTATTGTTCAATCTGTCACGGTGTTAAAGGTGACGGTAAAGGAAATCTTGCTAAACGCGAAAAGATCCTGGGGGTGCCTGCTTACAATGATGCAGGTAGAGCTGTTACTGAAGGTAGTGTATACCACGTAATGTACTATGGTATTAACTCTATGGGATCATATGCATCTCAAATGACAGAAGATGAACTCTGGATGGTTGATCATTATGTAATGGGTCTTAAAGATGCATTAGATGGTAAGCCACAGAAGGAATTTACAGCCTCTGAAATTATCTCTGAGATGACTGAAGGTAAAATTGACACTGATTTAAACGAGGGTGCAGTAGATGCAATTCCTGGTCCAGAATCAGAGCCAATGAATGCTCAAGGTCACGAATAAAACTAATTAACGGAACAACCGATATTTAAGATATGTACACATTATCTAAGAACTTAAAATTATCAGCTATCATTTTTATGGTAGTAGGGGCGTTATTATTTGCAGTTGATGCGATGTATATGCCTTCGTCAATAGCAGATATTGAAGCTATGCACGCTGGTGATGATCACGGAGAGAGTCATGATACAGCCGTATATGGTGAAGGTCATGATACACACGAAGCTATTGCTACTGCAAAAGGTCACGGTGAAGATCATGCAGTTGCTAGTCATCAAGCTGAAGAAGGTCATGCAATGAGCGAAGCTGAACATAATCAACACCTTTTAGACGGTTATAAAAATAAGCCATGGTCTGCAGTATATGTTGCGGCATTCTTTTTCTTTATGATTTCATTGGGATGTCTAGCGTTTTACGCTGTTCAATATGCAGCACAAGCTGGATGGTCTCCTTTATTGCTTAGAGTTATGGAAGGTATTACTGGGTACTTGTTACCTGGAAGTATTATCATGTTGATTTTGTTAGCTCTTTCTGGTTTTCATTTCAACCATATCTTCCACTGGATGGCAGATGGTATTACAGATCCAACTAGTGAAAACTATGATAAATTAATTGCTGGTAAATCAGATTGGTTAAATGTTCCATGGTTATTAATTAGAGCTGTAATATTTATCGCAGGTTGGAATGCATATAGATTCTTTGCTGTAAAGTTTTCTAAAGAGCAAGACGAAGCAACAGATAACAAATCACATAAAAAGTCATTTAAACTTGCTGCGGCATTCTTAGTATTCTTTTTATATACTGAGTCAATGATGTCATGGGATTGGATTATGTCTATAGACCCACACTGGTTTAGTACGCTATTTGGATGGTATGTACTTGCAGGAATGATGGTTTGTGGTATCACAACTATCGCCTTAATAACTATGATACTAAAAGGTGCGGGTTACTTACAAAGCGTAAATGATAGTCACATTCATGACCTTGCTAAATTTATGTTTGGATTTAGTATTTTCTGGACATACTTATGGTTCTCTCAGTTCATGCTTATTTGGTATTCAAACATTCCAGAAGAAGTAACATACTACATACAGCGTATAGAAGATTATAACTTACCATTCTTCGGAATGCTTATAATGAACTTCTTATTCCCATTACTAATACTTATGAACAGTGACTTCAAACGTGTAAACTGGTTCGTTGTTATGGCTGGTATTGTTATCTTATTAGGTCACTATGTGGATATATATAATATGGTTATGCCTGGTACAGTTGGGCAAGCTTGGTCATTTGGATTTGTAGAGTTAGGATCACTTATGTTCTTCTTTGGATTATTTGTATTGATTGTATTTACGTCGCTTACAAAACGTCCATTAGAGCCTAAGCGCAATCCGCTTATTGAAGAAAGTAAACACTTTCATTATTAGAATATTGATATAAAGAAGTTAGAAAACAATGACAGGTTTATTAGCACTCATCGTAGTAATTCTATTTGTAGTCACACTTTGGCAAATGTCGAAGATCTTTAAACTATCACAGTTTAATAAGAAGACTAATAGCGAAACAGCTCAAGTAGCTGACGACAAAGACAATCGTATCAATGGTAAATTGATGCTTTGGTTTGCGGTTGTATTTTATTTTATAATGGCATACTGTTTTATTAATTACAGTAAATTTTATTTGCCAGAAGCGTCTTCAGAACATGGAGCAGATTATGACAATTTGTTATTTATCTCATTAGCACTAATTATGTTTGTGCAGGTTATCACACAAGCATTGTTGCATTATTTTGCTTATAGGTATAGCGGTAAGAAAGGGCAGAAGGCACTTTTTTATGCAGATAACGATAAATTAGAGTTTATCTGGACGATAATCCCAGTAATCGTTCTTGCAGGTTTAATTATATATGGACTTTTTACTTGGTCAGATATTATGAACTTTGAGGAGGATGAAGATGCTATCGTAGTTGAGCTTTATGCAAAACGTTTCGGATGGCAAGCTAGATATGCCGGAGAAGATAATACCTTAGGTAATGCAAACGTAAGATTCATTGAAGGAGCAAATACTGTCGGAGTAGATGAGAGTGATGCAGATGCAATGGATGATAAGATTACTACTGAGTTACACCTTCCTGTAGGGCGTCAGGTGATTTTTAAGTTACGTTCTCAAGATGTACTTCACTCTGCTTACATGCCGCATTTTAGAGCGCAAATGAATGTAGTGCCAGGTATGATTACTCAGTTCTCATTCACACCTTCAAAAACCACTGCTGAAATACGCGATACGGATTACATGAAGGATAAGATGGCTACTATTAAGGATATTAGAAAAGAGAAAAACAAACAGTCTATTGCAGCTGGAGACGGTCCAATAGATGCTTATGACGAATTTGACTATTACTTGCTATGTAATAAGATTTGTGGAGCTTCGCATTATAACATGCAGATGAAGATTGTTGTTGAAACCCAAGAAGAGTATGATGCTTGGATGTCAGAACAAAAGACATTTGGTAGTTCTTTAGCAACGGCTCAAGAGTAAAAAAAAGAAAAAGAAAAATTAACTAAAGAATCAAGGTATGGCAGCACACGCACCAACAGCAGATCATGGTCATGACGATCACGAGCACCACCACGAGCAAACATTTGTAACAAAATATATCTTTAGTACAGATCATAAGATGATCTCAAAGCAGTACTTAATTACTGGTTTGATAATGGGTATTATAGGTATTGGAATGTCATTGATATTCCGTCTTCAACTTGCTTGGCCAGATCACCAGTTCACTATTTACGAAGTACTCTTAGGAGACTGGGGTAAAGATGGTGTTATGGATCCAAATATTTATTTAGCACTTATTACGATACACGGAACCATCATGGTGTTCTTTGTACTTACCGCTGGTTTGAGTGGTACATTTAGTAACTTATTGATTCCACTTCAAATTGGAGCTCGAGATATGGCTTCAGGATTCTTGAACATGGTTTCTTACTGGTTATTCTTCCTTTCTTCAGTGATCATGGTTCTTTCTCTTTTTGTAGAGTCTGGTCCAGCTGCAGCAGGATGGACAATTTACCCTCCATTATCAGCTTTACCTAACAGCATCCCTGCTTCAGGTATGGGAATGACACTATGGTTAGTTTCAATGGCTATTTTCATTGCTTCTTCACTAATAGGATCATTGAACTACGTGGTAACTGTAATAAACTTACGTACTAAGGGTATGTCTATGACTAGACTTCCTCTTACCATTTGGGCATTCTTTGTTACAGCAATTATTGGTGTTGTTTCATTCCCAGTATTACTTTCTGCGGCATTAATGCTTATCATGGATAGAAGTTTTGGAACATCATTCTTCTTGTCTGACATCTATATCGGTGGAGAAGTATTACATAATTCTGGAGGTTCACCTGTATTATTTGAGCACCTTTTCTGGTTCTTAGGTCACCCAGAAGTATACATTGTATTATTACCAGCATTAGGAATATCATCTGAGATTATATCAACTAACTCACGTAAGCCTATTTTTGGTTACCGTGCGATGATTGCTTCTATTCTTGCGATAGCATTCTTGTCAACTATAGTATGGGGTCACCATATGTTCATCTCGGGAATGAATCCTTTCTTAGGATCGGTATTTACATTTACAACTTTACTTATTGCGATACCATCTGCAGTAAAAGCTTTTAACTATATAACGACCTTATGGAAAGGTAACCTACAGTTCAACCCTGGAATGTTATTCTCTATAGGTCTTGTATCTACGTTTATATCTGGAGGTCTTACAGGGATTATCCTTGGAGATTCTACATTAGATATTAACGTACACGATACTTACTTCGTAGTTGCTCACTTCCACTTAGTAATGGGTATATCTGCCCTTTATGGATTATTTGCAGGAGTGTACCACTGGTTCCCAAAAATGTTTGAAGGTAAGATGATGAACAAAAACTTAGGTTACGTTCACTTCTGGATCACTGTGATTGGAGCATACGGTATTTTCTTCCCTATGCATTTTATTGGAATGGCGGGTCTTCCAAGACGTTATTATACAAACTCAGCCTTCCCATATTTTGATGATTTACTAGACGTAAACAAGGCTATAAGTATTTTTGCATTCATAACTGCAGGAGCACAATTAGTATTCTTATATAACTTTATCCATTCTATGTTCTATGGAAAAGTAGGAGCGCAAAACCCTTGGAAGTCTAATACATTAGAGTGGACTACGGGGCATAAGCATATTCACGGTAACTGGGTTGGAGCAATTCCAGAAGTACAACGTTGGCCATATGATTATTCTAAATTGAATAAAGATGGTTCAGATTACGTAATACCTGGTCAAGATTTTATCCCACAGACCATGCCTCTTCAGCCTAATGAAGAAGAAATGAATCACTAGATTATAATATATAGTATTAAAAACCCACTCAAATGAGTGGGTTTTTTGTTGTTACGCTTTCGCGAAAGCGTACTTATGCAATGGAAAATTTTGTGAGTGCTCATTGTTAGGAATTCATCATGACCCAACACTATTCCTTATCTTTGATTGAAATCACTGCTACGTATGAATGAACATTTAGACCCCACAAACGATGGTTTTTCTAGAGAAGATGTAGATGTCGAAAAGGCATTGAGACCGCTATCCTTTGATGATTTTGCGGGACAAGATCAGGTGCTAGAAAATTTGAAAATATTTGTTCAAGCAGCAAACCAAAGAGGAGAAGCTTTAGATCATACATTGTTTCATGGTCCTCCAGGTTTAGGTAAAACGACACTTGCAAATATTCTCGCCAATGAACTTGATGTAAATATTAAGATCACATCAGGTCCAGTACTTGACAAGCCAGGAGATCTTGCGGGATTACTTACTAATCTCGATGAGAGAGATGTCCTCTTTATTGATGAGATACATAGATTGAGTCCAATAGTAGAAGAGTATCTATACTCAGCTATGGAGGATTATCGTATCGATATCATGATTGAAACAGGTCCCAATGCTCGAAGTGTTCAGATTGATCTTGCTCCATTTACACTAGTGGGTGCAACAACGCGTTCAGGACTGCTTACAGCACCTATGCGCGCACGTTTTGGTATCTCAAGCAGATTACAATATTACACTACAGAACTGCTTACTACTATCGTTGAGCGTAGCTCTAGCATATTAGGAGTGCCTATCTCTATGGAAGCTGCTGTGGAGATTGCAGGAAGAAGTAGAGGAACTCCTCGTATCGCAAATGCGTTATTGAGACGTGTGCGTGATTTTGCTCAGATCAAGGGTAACGGGCGTATAGATATTGCTATTGCAAAATATAGTCTTGAGGCATTAAACGTAGATGCACATGGTCTTGATGAGATGGATAATAAAATACTTGCGACTATTATAGATAAGTTCAAGGGTGGACCGGTAGGTATAACAACCCTTGCAACTGCAGTATCTGAGAGTGCAGAAACAATTGAGGAAGTATATGAACCATTCCTAATACAACAAGGTTTTATAATGCGTACACCTAGAGGTAGAGAAGTGACCGAAGAAGCTTATAGGCATTTAGGTCGTGTAAAAGGACCTGTGCAGGGCGGACTCTTTTAATTATAGTGGTAAAGTATGTTTATTGAAAGTGGATGATTCATATTTTTTGAAAGCCTGGATTATCTTAATTTTAATCAAGCCGTATCTTTATAATTGATCCTATAAAACATTATATGCCAGATAAAATTCCAGCAGTATCCGTGTTTAGATTTCTTGCCAATGCGGGAAGTATCCTTAAAAACCCTCTGCCTTTTCATAAAGAAAACTTTGAGTTAAAAGGTGATACTTTCAAACTAAAGCTTGGTTTTGGTAATGATGTAGTCTTTTCAAGAGATCCGGAATTTGCCAAATATGCACTTCAAAAAAATCAGCGCAATTATAGTAAATCACCTATCCAAACTAAGGATTTAGCAAAGTATGTTGGGGAAGGTCTGCTCACCGCAGAGGGCGACCACTGGAAAAAACAACGCAAACTTATACAGCCAGCTTTTCATAAGAAGCAGCTAGCACAATTACTTGATGCAATGCATGAGGTAATTAAAGAAGAACTATTGCGTGTTGAAACGCATAAGCCTTTTGATGTGTTTGAGGTTTTTAATGATCTTGCATTTATGACTGTCGTTAAGGCATTGTTTAAAACTGATGTAGATCGAGACAAAATAAATAGATTACAATACATCACAGAGCAAGCACAAAAGATGCTTGTAAAAGAACTTCGCCAGCCATTTAAGGCATGGTATTTTAAATATGGTGGACCTATAGATAAGCATCTTGCTCTTACAAAAGAGGCGAGGGTTATTCTAAAGGAACTTGTACAAGAGCGTAAGGATAGCGGTGACAAGCCTGGTGATTTACTTGATATGCTGCTAGATTCTCAATATGAGGATGGCGGATTTATGGAGGAAGAACAGCTTATAGATGAAATTCTCATTTTGTTTTCGGCGGGTCACGAGACTACTTCAAACGCGCTTACATTTACAGCCGAGCTACTTGCTAGAAATCCTATCTGGCAAGATAAGATTTATGAAGAATACGCTTTCGCGAAAGCGAACTCCACCACTCTCAATGAGTTTTTAAGACAATGTACGGTTACTAAGCAAGTGCTGGAGGAAACCATGCGTATGTATCCACCGGCATATTTTATAGATCGTGTGAATATTGAAGATGATGAGCATAACGGTATGGAGATTCCTGCGGGTTCTAATTTGCTATTTTCTGTGATAGAAATACATAAGCATAAAGACTTTTGGGATCGAGCAGATCAATTTGATCCTACTAGATTTGATGATAATGCAGGAATGAAACATCTGGCATATTTCCCTTTTGGCGCAGGACCTAGAATGTGTATCGGTAATAATTTTGCTATGTATGAGATGATACTAGCCGTTACTGAGCTAGTGGCTATGTTCAAGATTGCTCCAAAAAGTACGCCCATTGAGATATTGCCGCTTATTACATTAAAGCCTAAAAATGCATTGCTGGAGTTTATACCAAGATAGTAATGATTGAAAATCGAGCAAAACATACAGCATTCATTAAAGCCGAAGCTACTCGCCTAGGTTTTATGTCTTGTGGTATAAGTAAAGCTGGTTTTTTAGAGGAAGAAGCACCTCGACTTGAGTCATGGCTTAAGCAAAATATGAATGGTGAGATGCAGTATATGGAGAACTACTTCGATATGCGTCTTGACCCTACGAAGCTCGTGGAAGGCTCAAAAAGTGTTATTTCTCTACTGCTTAATTATTATCCTCACGAAACTCAAAATGAAGATTCGTACAAGATATCTAAGTATGCTTATGGCCGCGATTATCACTTTGTGATAAAGGATAAACTCAAAGAATTTTTGCATAACATTCAAGAGGAAATAGGGGATGTGCATGGCCGTGCTTTTGTAGACAGTGCTCCAGTGCTTGATAAGGCATGGGCAAAAAAAAGCGGATTGGGCTGGATAGGAAAGCACAGTAATCTACTCTCAAAAAAGACAGGGTCTTTTTATTTTATTGCAGAGCTAGTGATTGATCTGGATTTGGACTACGACACACCTGTAACAGATCACTGTGGGAGTTGTACTGCTTGTATAGACGCGTGTCCCACAGATGCTATTGTTGAGCCTTATAAGGTAGATGGTAGTAAGTGCATAAGTTACTTTACGATAGAGTTAAAAAATCAAATTCCTGACTATGCAAAGCCACATCTAGATGACTGGATGTTTGGTTGTGACGTGTGTCAAGACGTGTGTCCTTGGAATCGTTTTTCAAAAGCGCATAGTGAGCCGCTTTTTGACCCTCATCCAGAATTACTCTCTAATTCAAAAAAGGACTGGGAAGAAATCACCCAAGAAGTATTTTCAGAAATCTTTAGAAAATCTGCAGTAAAACGGACAAAGTTTTCAGGTTTACAGCGCAATATAGACGCACTTAAAAAGCAGTAGAGTTTATATGTTACGCTTTCGCGAAAGCGTGATTGTAATAATTTTTTAAACCTGGTAAAAGGAATTTTAATAATTATTACGGATATTACTGTCGCTACACTGCAATAACTACGCGCTATCTTATGAATAAAATACTAAGCTCCATTAAAAAGCCTAACCTCTCATTCTGGCAAATTTTTAATATGAACGTTGGTTTCTTAGGGATTCAATTCTCTTTCGGACTTCAACAAACAGCTATTAATCCAATATTCTTATATCTAGGAGCTGCCGAAGATTTGCTGCCTATTCTCAATATTGCAGGCCCTATTACAGGATTGATTGTACAACCTATTATAGGTGCGATAAGTGACAAAACATGGTCGCCAAAATTTGGAAGAAGAAAGCCATTTTTTCTTATAGGTGCTCTCATAGGTAGTATCTGTTTGTTTGCATTTCCTTTTAGTCCTGTGTTATGGGTAGCGGTTGCATTGCTTTGGATACTCGATATAGGGAACAACATGGCTATGGAGCCATATAGAGCACTAGTAGGAGATAAGTTACCTCAAAAGCAATTAAGCCTTGGTTATCAAATGCAAAGTCTATTTGTAGGAGCAGGAACGGTAATTGCGATGCTATCAATCATATATTTTCAAGAAATTTTAGGGGTAGCAGAGGAGATTGTAGGAAGTATACCTCAGTGGTTGTATTATTCATTTTTTATAGGTGCGATATTATCTATTACTACCATTTTATGGTCTGTGAGTAAAACCAAAGAAATACCACCTTCTGAAGGTGAGATGGTGGAAATAGAAGCATTTAGAGGATTAACATTTTTACAAAAATTTAAACATCCTTTTGTCGAGATTGCTCAAACTGTAAAGACTATGCCTGCATTTATGTGGAAGGTAGCTGGTGTGTATCTTTTTCAGTGGTACGCATTATTTGTATACTGGCAGTTTAATGTGCCTATGTTTAGAGATACCTTAAATTTTACTATCGGGGAAGCTGCATCACAATCTGCAAAAATGAGTTTAACCTACAACTCTGTGACTATGGTCGTTGCGCTTGTGCTCGTACCGCTCACGTTAAAATATGGAGGTAAGAAGATTTATGCAGCAAGTTTACTAGGGACAGCACTTGCTATGTTTTTGATCCCATATATAAACGATGCAAATTTAGTGGTGTTACCTATGATTCTATTCGGAATAGGCTGGGCTGCAATGATGGGAATTCCATACACAATGGTTTCTAAGATTGTGCCGCAAACTAAACGTGGTATTTATATGGGTATTTTAAATATGATGATTGTAATACCTATGGCTATTGAGACTGTGACTTTTGGACCTATCTATAAATATTTATTAGGTGGTAGTGCTATAAACGCCATATTATTTGCTGGTGTATTTTTCTTAATATCGGCTACTCTAGCACTTAGGTTGACACCTAAGCAAGCGCAAGAAGTATATAATCAACCAGAGTAATTAGTAGTTTGTTACGTAATAATAGATAGCATCTTAGGATGTATTAAAATACTAGAAAGGCGTGAGTAGAGATATTGATATCATATGTGTAGGCGAAGTTCTGATAGACTTCATAGGTCACCAAAAAGAAGTGAGAATTGATCAAACTAGAGATTATCACAGGTATCTAGGTGGCAGCCCTACAAATGTGGCAATGAACTTAGCGCGTCTAGGGATGAATGTGAAGCTTGCTGCAACTAGAGGTGATGATGGTTTAGGTCTTTATATAGAAGAGAAGCTTGCCGAGAATGGAGTGCAAACAGATCTTGTGAGAACAGATGCTGTAAATCCTACTAGTGTAATTTTTGTATCGAAAACTACGGGAACACCAGATTTTATTCCCTATCGCTACGCAGACACAAAAATCACCGAAGATCAAATTCCAGATGAGCTTATTGAAAAGACCTCCGTTTTTCACACCACAGCTTTTGCATTAAGTAAAAATCCTGCGCGGACTACTATTTTAGCCAAAGCAAAAAAGGCTTTTGAGGCGGGATGCACTTTGAGTATAGATCTTAATTACTCTCCACGCATTTTTCCAAAGCGAGAAAAAGCATTAGAAACCTTTAGAAAATACTGTTCATATAATCCGCTAGTGAAGATAAGCGAGGATGATATGGAGCGCTTGTTTGGAGAACGTAAGTCTCATGATGAGATATTTGATTTCTTTCACAACGATTTTGGTGTTGAGCTTGTTTGTCTC
Source organism: Dokdonia sp. Asnod1-B02 (assembly GCF_045063955.1). Classification (NCBI taxonomy): domain Bacteria; kingdom Pseudomonadati; phylum Bacteroidota; class Flavobacteriia; order Flavobacteriales; family Flavobacteriaceae; genus Dokdonia; species Dokdonia sp. Asnod1-B02. Next base: position 823,118 of record NZ_JBEFNW010000002.1, read on the forward strand.
ACGCTTGGTTCTGATGGGGTTAAGCTTTCGCGAAAGCGTAAAAAAGATTCTCAAGAAATAATTGAACTACCGGCAGCAAGAGTAGAAAATATTCTTGACGCTACAGGTGCAGGAGATGCCTTCTGGAGTGGCTTTTTATTTGCATACATCAAGGAGTATGAAGTCGAGCGATGTCTCAAAATCGCACTATCACTAGCTGCAATAAAACTACAGCACGTAGGGAGACTTCCTCAAAATGTAGATATCTTAACGCAATTATTAGATTTTAAATAGAACCCTACCTCATAACTATAATGTGTTATAGCTTATGTGGCGTATTAGGAAATCTGTATTTTTGTAAGTCAAATACAAATCAACTTTATGAGTCAAAACAGCAACAAGCGTAGAGAAGCTCTCGTGTATCACGCAAAGCCTAAACCAGGTAAAATTGCCGTAGTTCCTACGAAGAAGTATTCTAGCCAGCGTGATCTCGCGTTAGCATATTCTCCTGGTGTAGCAGAGCCTTGTCTAGAGATTGCAAAAGACGTAAATAACGTTTATAAATATACTGCAAAGGGTAACCTAGTTGCCGTAATCACAAATGGTACCGCAGTTTTAGGACTGGGAGATATAGGGCCAGAAGCCTCTAAGCCTGTAATGGAAGGTAAAGGACTTTTGTTTAAGATATTTGCTGGTATTGATGTGTTTGACATAGAAGTGGATACTAAGGATGTAGACGCTTTTGTAGAAACTGTAAAAAATATAGCTCCCACTTTTGGAGGTATTAACTTAGAAGATATTAAAGCTCCAGAAGCTTTTGAAATAGAACGCAGACTTAAGGCAGAGTTGGATATCCCAGTAATGCATGATGATCAGCATGGTACAGCAATTATTTCTGCTGCGGCAATGCTTAATGCATTAGAAATTGCAGGTAAACGTATTGAGGATGTAAAGATTGTGGTAAGTGGTGCGGGAAGTGCTGCTATCTCTTGCATGAACTTATATCACTTACTAGGTGCTAAGCTAGAAAATATATCAATGTTTGATATAAACGGTTTGCTAAGAGCAAATCGTACAGACCTTTCTCCAGAGCAGGTGAAATTTAAAAGTAACAAGGATTACAAGAATCTTGCAGATGCCATGGTAGATGCAGATGTGTTCTTGGGACTTTCTGTAGGTAATATTGTATCGCCAGATATGATTAGATCTATGGCAAATGATCCTATTGTTTTTGCAATGGCAAACCCAACGCCAGAGATCGACTATAACGTAGCAATTACTTCTCGACCAGATCTTATTATGGCGACGGGACGTTCTGACCATCCTAATCAGGTTAATAATGTGCTTGGTTTTCCTTTTATTTTTCGTGGAGCGCTTGATGTAAGAGCAACGGCAATAAATGAAGAAATGAAAATGGCTGCTGTAAAAGCACTTGCTCAACTAGCAAAAGAGCCAGTTCCAGAGCAGGTGAACATTGCATACGGAGCAACACGATTTACCTTTGGGCGAGATTATATCATTCCGAAGCCTTTTGACCCGAGATTGATAACAACAATTCCTCCAGCAGTTGCAAAAGCTGCTATGGATAGCGGAGTTGCACTTGAGCCTATAACAGACTGGGATTCATATAACGATGAGTTATTAGAACGCCTAGGAGAAGATAATAAGATAGTAAGATTACTGCTTGATAGAGCTAGGCTTGATCCTAAGCGTATCATCTTTGCAGAGTCAGACCAGCTGGATGTATTAAAAGCTGCTCAAATTGTACATGAAGAAGGAATTGCAATTCCCGTGTTACTAGGTAATAGAGAGGTGATACTTGAGCTCAAGGAAGAAATAGGTTTTGAGGCAGATGTAGAGATTATAGATCCTCTATCTAATGAGGAAAAAGATCAAGTAGATCGCTATGCAAATATTTACTGGAACACACGTAAGCGTAAAGGTATCACGTATCTTGATGCAAGGCGTCAAGTAAAGCGTCGCGATTATTTTGCCTCTATGATGGTAAATGAAGGAGATGCAGATGGTATGTTATCTGGTTATAGCCGTAGTTACCCTACTGTGATAAAGCCTGTGCTTGAAGTTATAGGTACTGCGCCTGGAGTGCAAAAAGTAGCAGCTTGTAACTTGATGGTGACATCAAGAGGGCCTTTGTTTCTTGCAGATACTTCAATAAATATCAATCCAACAGCAAAGGAGCTTGCTAAAATTGCTCAAATGACTTCCACTACCGTAAAAATGTTTGGTCTTGAGCCTGTTGTTGCAATGGTGAGTTATTCAAACTTTGGATCTTCTGGACATGAGAAAGCTACAGAGGTGAGTAAGGCGGTATCTTACTTGCACCGCTACTATCCAGATCTTGTGGTAGATGGTGAAGTACAAGCAGATTTTGCTCTTAACAAGGAAATGTTACAAGCAAAATTTCCTTTCTCAAAACTAGCAGGAAGAAAAGTAAATACACTTGTATTTTCAAATATAGATAGTGCAAACATTACCTATAAAGTGATTAAGGAGCTTGAAAAGGCAGATAACATTGGGCCTATTTTATTAGGTATGCGCAAGCCTGTACATGTACTTCAACTAGGAGCAAGTGTAGACGAAATGGTAAGTATGGCTGCAATTACGGTTATTGACGCTCAGAAAAAGCAAAAACAAGAAGTGCGCCGTGCGCAAGAACAGAAGTAATATATTGATTTCGCTTTCGCGAAAATTTGATACAAAGAGGTGTAAAATGTAATGTTTACACCTCTTTTTTTGTGAGTTCTTTTGTTGATGAAATGAGAAAGAGTTAATCGTTAGTTTTTATTGAAGAAGCGTGGTTTTGAGTGGTTTCATTTTCGCGAAAGCGTAACCATTAAAATTGGCAATCTCCTAGACATAATTTTCTTACATTTACGCTCCTTAATTATTTGTTAAATGATCACTCACTTAAGCGGAAGACTTATAGAAAAAAATCCAACTCACGTAGTACTAGACTGCAACGGAGTAGGATATTTTATTAATATTTCATTGCACACTTTTGGGCAGCTAGGAGATAGCGAGGCTTTAAAGTTACACACCCATCTACAAGTTAAAGAAGATAGCCATACACTTTTTGGGTTTATGGAGGTGATGGAGCGTGAGATTTTTAGATTATTACTGTCTGTTTCTGGTATAGGAGCAAGTACGGCAAGGACAATGTTGTCCTCTCTAGATCCTAACCAGATAAAACAAGCTATTGCATCAAATGATGTAGCAACCATACAAAGTATTAAGGGAATAGGAGCAAAAACAGCCCAGCGAGTAATACTCGACCTCAAGGATAAGATCCTGAAGGTGTACGATATGAGTAGTGAAAGTGCTGTGCAAAGCAATACTAGCAAAGAAGAGGCGTTATCTGCTTTAGAGACATTAGGTTTTGCGCGTAAGCAAGCAGAAAAAGTCTGTACGGCTATCGTAAAAGAAAAGCCAGACGCAAGCGTAGAAACGATTATCAAAGAAGCATTAAAAAAACTGTAGGCATATTTTGAAGCAACACTATTATTTAAATGTACGTATAGCGATATTGTTTGTAGTTGGATTTTTCTTTCTAGGAAATTCCGTAGCAATGGCGCAGGAAGAAGAGGAGGATGCAGCAGCTCAAGACTCTACAGCCACAACCTTCTCGTTAGGTAGCCTGGTGTTGCCTAACCCTAACAGTATTGTGTCAAAATATACTTATGATGCTGTGCTCGATAGGTATATTTTCACGGAGGAATTAGGGAGTTTTAATATTACATATCCTTTAATTTTAACCCCAGCCGAATATCAAAAAAGAGTACGTGACGAGCAGATGCGTCAGTATTTTAGAGAGAAAGTAAATGTAGTAGATGGTAGGTCTGAAGAGGATGATACCCGCAATAGCTTAGTAAAATCACTATATGTTGAGAATGATTTATTTAAAAGCATTTTTGGTGGAGATAAGATAGAGTTTACACCTCAGGGATCTGTAGAGATGGATCTTGGGCTGTTATTTACAAAACAAGATAACCCAGCATTTTCACCACGTAACCGTAGCAATTTTACCTTTGACTTTGATCAACGAATAAGCTTGAGTTTACTAGGTCAAGTGGGTGAGCGCTTACAGATTACAGCAAATTACGATACGGAGTCTACCTTTAATTTCCAAAATCAAATTAAGCTAGAATACACTCCTACCGAGGATGATATTATACAGAAAATTGAAGTAGGTAATATCTCGATGCCGCTCAATAGCGCACTTATTCAAGGTTCGCAGAGTTTGTTTGGTGTGAAAACTGAGTTACAGTTTGGAAAGACGCGAGTAACGGCTGTGTTTTCTGAGAACCAATCACAACCTAGAACTGTAACTGCAGAGGGTGGTGCAACTGTGCAAGACTTTGAAGTGCCTGCATTAGATTATGATGAAAACCGTCACTTCTTCTTAGCGCATTACTTTAGAGATACGTATAATGATGCTCTTAAGAACTATCCATTTATTGATAACAGAGGAGTTCAAATAACTAGGGTAGAAGTTTGGATTACAAATAGACAAAACCAAACTACAAACGCACGAAATATAATTGCATTACAAGATATAGGTGAATCTGACCCAGCAAACTTAGGGATTGATGCAGGAGCAAACCCTGGCTTTATCAATAACTCTGCAAATGCATTTCCAGATAACCGTAATAATGATTTTAACCCACGTGGCATAAATGATCAGTCTGTGCAGTCTGTTCTTACACCTGCCATAAGAGACGTGGCGACGGCTAGTCAAGGTTTTGGTAACGTTACAGTGCAGGATGGAACTGACTACGTATTACTTGAAAATGCTAGACAATTACAAAGCTCTCAGTTTACATTATACCCAGCACTAGGTTACATATCTCTTAGCCAGCGATTAAATAATGATGAAGTACTTGGGGTAGCCTTTCAATATACAGTAGGAGGTCAAGTGTATCAAGTAGGAGAATTTGCAAATGACGGTATTAATGCTACCGAGGGTAGCCGCCCAGATGCAGATGGAGATGGAAGACCAGATATTATTGATGCAGATTTTGGACAAGGTCGTCCAGATGAAGATGGCGATAACATTGCAGATAGTGCAGATGCAGATGTGAATGGTGATGGTATTTTAAACGGTCAAGATGTAAATGGAGATGGTATTTTAGATACCGTAATTCCTGCTGGACAAGCTGGAAGCCCCGTTAATCTTGTGGTTAAAATGCTTAAAAGTAACCTCACAAATGTACAAGAGCCTATATGGGACTTAATGATGAAAAACATCTATCCGCTAGGTGCTTTTCAATTAGAGCAGGAAGGATTTAGATTGAACATTGTATACTCAGATCCCTCTCCTATTAACTTTATAACTCCCGTGGGTGGTGCACCTTTACCAACATTGTTTGATGGGACTAATAACGACAACACTATGGATGAAGGTCAAGATCGTGGAGATCTTGAGAGTAATACGTTGTTACGATTATTTAATCTTGATAGACTAACCACCTTTGGAGATCCGCAAGTAGGAGGAGATGGTTTCTTTGATTTTGTGCCAGGAACAACAGTACATGTACAAAATGGAAGTATCGTATTTACAACTGTAGAACCATTTGGAGAGACATTATTTGATTTACTGAGCGTAAATGATGGTGCAGAAACTTATGAGAATACAGAGACTTATAATCCGCATCAAGACAAGTATGTTTATTCTTCTTTGTATCAGTCTACAAAAACAATAGCTAGAGATAATGCCGAGAAGAACAAATTCTTATTAAAAGGACGTTATAAATCTGCTCAAGAGCAGGGTATTCCATTAGGAGCTTTTAATGTGCCACAAGGTTCTGTGACAGTAACTGCAGGTGGAAGAAGACTAGTAGAAGGACTTGACTATACGGTTAATTACCAATTAGGTCGTGTTATTATTTTAGATAAATCTTTAGAAGCGTCCGGTATTCCTATCTCTGCATCTGTAGAGAATAATGCTATTTTTGGACAGCAGAATAAGCGTTTTACAGGGATTAATGTAGAACACCAGTTTAATGAGAATTTTATCGTAGGAGGTACTTTTTTAAATCTCAATGAGCGACCACTTACTCAAAAAGCGACATATAGCTTTGAGCCAATAAACAATACGATTGTAGGGTTAAATGCAAGCTACTCTACAGAACTTCCTTTCTTAACAAGATGGGTGAATAAGCTTCCTAATATAGATACTGATGTTCCTTCCAATCTATCAGTTAGAGGTGAGGTAGCATATCTAATTCCTGGGCAACCTAAAGGAACAGATTTTAATGGCGAGGCAACCTCTTATGTGGATGATTTTGAGGGATCACAAACTTCAATAGATATTGGAGGAGCTTTACAGTGGAGTTTGTCATCTGCACCGTTAGGTTTTGGTGGTGAGCTAGCAAACGGTGATCTCGCTACGGGATATAGAAGAGCGAAATTTGCTTGGTATTCTATAGATCCTATTTTTTATAACAATCAGCGTCCTGGTGGTATCTCAGACGACGATTTGTCCCTAGCAGAAACAAGACGTGTTTTTAGAGATGAGATATTTCCTCAACAAGATATTATTGCAGGTCAAACACAGGCACTTTTTACACTTGATTTAGCTTATTTCCCGCAAGAGAGAGGGCCTTATAACTTTAGTCCTGATGCGCAAGACGGCATGCTTTCTAATCCTCAGCAAAATTTTGGAGGAATTACAAGGCAGTTAACTTCTACAGACTTTGAACAAGCAAATGTAGAGTTTGTTGAATTCTGGTTACTAGATCCATTTTTTGGAGATGGTGACACAACAAATGCTGGAGGAAACCTTACGCTTAACTTAGGTAGTATCTCTGAAGATATTCTTAAGGATGGAAGAAAACAATATGAAAACGGACTTCCTAATGAAGGAGGAGACGAGTCAACCTCAGAAACCGTATGGGGTAAAGTACCTACTAATCAATCTTTAGTCTATGCTTTTGACACAGAAGGCCAGCAGCGTACTAATCAAGATGTAGGTTATGATGGACTAAGCGATGTAGAGGAGGCAATGGAGTTTCCGAACTTTGCAGGACTCCCAGATCCTGCAGGTGACAACTACAATTACTTCTTAAATACTGAAGGTGGCGTTATAGAACGATATAGAGATTATAATAACAATCAGGGTAACTCTCCGGTAGAGGTAACACAAACTAATCGTGGTTCAACTACTTTTCCAGATGTGGAAGATGTAAACCGTGATAATACAATGAACACGGTAGATGCATATTTTGAATATGAATTACCTATTAATCCAGCATCTTTAAGTATAGAAAATAATCCATTTGTAACTGATGTAAGAGAACTTACTGTCACTACTCAAAATGGAAATCAACTACCTACAAGATGGGTGCAGTTTAGAGTGCCAATCAACCAAGCGACAAATGTAGTTGGAGGAATTAATGACTTTAGGTCTATACGTTTTATGCGTATGTACATGAGTGGTTGGCAAGAAGATGTTGTACTTCGTTTTGGAACATTAGATTTAGTACGTGGAGATTTTAGAAGATACCTACTAACGTTAGATCCTAATGAGAACACGCAAATCAATGATGCGGATAATACGCAGTTTGAGGTAGCTGCCGTAAATATAGAGGCAAACGAAACAAGACAGCCAGTTCCTTATGCATTACCTCCAGGGGTAGAGCGTGAGAGGCTCAATAATAACAATAACAATATCAGGCAAAACGAGCAGTCTCTTTCTTTGAGAGTTCAAAATCTTGAAGAGCAAGATGCAAGAGGGGTTTATAAATATTATAATCTCGACATGCGACAGTATAAAAATCTTAAGATGTTTATGCACGCAGAGCCTATTGTTGAGAATGGTCTTGATAATCAGAATCTAGTAGGTTTCATAAGAATGGGAACCGACCTTAATTCAAATTTTTATCAAATAGAATTACCACTACAGCCTACTGCATTTAATGTGTCTAACCAAGATAGAGATGCTATCTGGCCAGCGGCAAATGAGCTCGATCTTCCATTAGAATTACTACAGATTATTAAATCAAAAGTTATTGCGGGAGATGTAGAATCAGATCCAGATGATATCACATATTTTGATCAAAACGGGGATCGTATTCTCAATCCAGAGTCTATGTGTTATGAAGAAGGTCAATTGCGTATAGGTATTCAAGGTCTTCCTAGTTTTGGTGATGTAAGAACATTAATGCTTGGTGTAAAAAATGGAAACCCAACGAGCAACCAAGCTATGGGTTGTTCTCCAGGAGAAATAGGTGGAGAAGTTTGGTTTAATGAGCTACGCTTATCAGATCTTACTAATGATGGTGGATATGCTGGGGTATTAAGTGTAGATGGAAATATTGCAGACTTTGCAAATGTATCGGCAACGGGACGTTTAAGTACTGTAGGTTTTGGGAGTATAGAGCAAAACGCAGGTGAGCGTAGCTTAGAAGATGTGACTCAATATGATATTGTGACAAATCTTAACGCGGGCCAATTACTACCAAAGAAATGGGGATTACAGTTACCTCTTAATTATGCAATAGGTGAGCAGAGTATTACACCTAAGTTTAATCCGCTTTATGAGGATGTTGAGTTAGATACATCACTAGATAATGCGGCTAGTCAAGAGGAGAGAGATAACATAGAAGATTACTCTGTAGATTATACAAAGCGCCAAAGCTTTAATGCTATAGGAGTAAGAAAAGAGCGCACGGATACAGAGCGCAAGCCTATGCCGTATGATATTGAAAACCTTACTTTTTCATATTCTTACAACCAGACAGATCATAAGGATTTTGAGATAGAAGAATCTCGCGATCAGAATGTGAGATTAGGAGGTACTTATAACTATAGTTTTAACTCTAAACCTGTAGAGCCATTTGCTAAAAATGACTCTCTATTTACAGGAAAGTACTATAAGTTCTTAAAAGATTTAAACTTTAATTACTTGCCGTCTAATATTGCTATACAGTCTAATGTTGTGCGCCAGTATAATCAGCAGAAGTTTAGAGATGTATTTGCAAACGAAGGTGATATTGCGGTGCCACGTTTATTTCAGCGTAACTACTTATTTGATTGGGGGTATGCTGTCGACTTTCCTATTACTAAAAGTCTGCGACTTAATTATAATGTAAACCACAACCGTATTGTAAGAAACTATCTTGATAATGATGGGACACCAGCTTTCTTAGATGATGCAGGTCAAGAAGTAGATGGTTATGGTATTTATAGAGGGTTCTTTGATGTAGGTACGCCAGATACGCATTTTGGAGTATTACAACTCAACTATGACTTACCGTTCGATAAGATTCCGTTTACAGAGTGGATTACTGCTACTTATGCTTATACTGCAAACTATAGATGGCAGAGAGGCTCACAACAGTTTCAGGTCTTAGATAATATTCCAGAGATAGGAAATAGTGTGGAGAATACAAATACCCATGCTGTTAATGGAACCTTTGATATGGAGAAGCTCTATAAATATGTAGGCTTAACAAAGAAGAAAAAACAGCGTGCTACTAGCACTAGACCTAGAGGATTGCCATCACCAGAAGATGATCGTAATAGCAAGATTGATAAATTAAAAGAAGATGCTTCAAGTGATGGAACCACGAGTGGTTTAAGTACATCAGATAAGGCGCTCAATACAGGAGTAGGATTACTTACCGCGGTTAAGCGAGTGCAGCTCACTTATGAGGAGAGTAATGGTATCTATTTACCAGGGTATTTGCCATCAGTTGGGTTTGCAGGAAGTTTAAGACCTACGCCAGGATTTATTTTTGGAAGTCAGGCAGAGGTAAGAGAGCTTGCAGCGAGTAATGGATGGTTAACATTGTTTCAAGATTTTAACCAGCAGTATCGCGAGATAGAAAGTAGAGATCTTGCTATTCAAGCGAGAATAGGGCTCCTTAAAGATCTTGATATAGATCTTAACTTAAATCGTGTTTTTCAAGAAAACTATCAAGAAAATTACCGAGTTAACGAGCAGAGTTTAGCATATCAATCGCTTACTGGAAATAGCTTTGGTCGCTTTAATATATCTACGGTATTAATAGGTACTGCCTTTGCACAGAGTACATCTGAGTCTAGTAGTACATTTAATACGTTTAGAGAAAACAGACTGGCTGTAGCAAATAGACTGGCAAGAGAGTTTTACGGTACAAATACCTTTGAGGTAGATGCAGATGGGTATCCAGAAGGTTTCGGGCGTACTAATCAAAAAGTGTTGTTGCCTGCTTTCTTAGCTGCATACAGCGGTAAGGATGTAAATAAAACAGACACCGGTTTTCTTAGAAGTATCCCATTACCTAACTGGAATATAAAGTATACCGGTTTAATGAACATGAAATGGTTTAAGGATAAGTTTAAGAGATTCTCAGTTCAGCACGGTTACACGGCTGGATATTCTGTAAACAATTACTTGACTAACCTTGCTTATAATAGAAATACAGATAGAGACCCTGCGACCGCACAGCGAGATCAAGCAGGTAACTTTTTAAATCAAACGCTATTAAGTAATGTGACACTTACAGAGCAGTTCACGCCGCTAGTTCGTCTTGATTTTGAAATGAAAAACTCTGTAAAGATTCTTGCCGAAATTAAAAGAGATAGGGCATTAGGATTAAGCTTTGATAACAACCTCCTAACCGAGATTAAGGGTAATGAGTACATATTAGGATTAGGATATCGTATTAAGGACCTTAGGTTTGTTACAAACTTTGGTGGATCTCGTAGGGTTCTTAAGAGTGATCTCAACTTTAAGGCAGATTTCTCTCTTAGACAAAACGAAACTATCATCAGATATCTTGATATAGACAATAGCCAGACCACTGCTGGACAAGATATTTATGGACTTAGGTTTACAACAGATTATGCGTTGAGTAAAAATCTTACTGCGCTCTTCTTTTATGACCATACTTTTTCGACATTTGCAATATCTACAGCATTTCCGCAAACGACTATTAGGTCTGGATTTACATTGAGATATAATTTTGGAAATTAATTATATGAGTTCGCTTTCGCGAAAATTTGAAAATAGTAAGCATTAATCTATTAAAAAGAATATTTTCGCGAAAGCGGAATTAAATCAAACTAATACAGACTAAGATGAATATACCAGCAGAGTTAAAATACACGAAAGATCACGAGTGGGTACGCATAGAAGGTGACGTAGCCGTAGTGGGAATTACAGATTTTGCACAAGGAGAACTAGGAGATATCGTTTACGTAGAAGTAGAAACTCTTGATGAAACTCTTGATAGAGATGAGGTTTTTGGTACTGTAGAGGCAGTAAAGACCGTTTCTGATCTTTTCTTACCGCTTTCTGGTGAGATTGTAGCTTTTAATGAAGGTCTAGAAGATGAGCCAGAAATCGTAAACAGCGATGCTTATGGAGCAGGCTGGATGATTAAAATACAATTCTCTGATGCTTCACAGGTAGATGAGCTTTTAAGCGCAGATGCTTACAAAGAACTTATAGGTGGATAAGCTTATTGGTTTTACAGCGATAGCATATACCTGCGCATTAAGCATAGGGTCGCTTGTTAAGCCTGTAAAACTAGATACTAATATTTCAAATATAGATAAGCTCCTACATTTAGGAGCTTATTTTGGTTTAGCCATACTGTGGTTGAGTTATTTTCATATCGTGAAAACCTCGATAACTCAGAAATGGGCAAAGCCAATTTTTTATATAGCAATTGCTTTAGCATTAGTGGTATATGGCATAGTGATTGAGTTATTACAAGGCAGTGCAACTACATACAGAACGCCTGATGTGTGGGATGCACTTGCAAATAGTATAGGTGTAATACTCGGAAGTTTAACATTTCTACTATTTTTTAAGAAATTTAAAGGGTTAAAATCGTAATTTTAGTTTCACAACTGAGATTTATTTTGCTATTTTAGCTCTCTACTAATACTTTAATTATGGAACCCAAGAAAAATCCCAAAGCAGACCTTCGCAAGAGAAGCATGCTGTTTTTTCAGCTAGGACTCATTGCAGTACTCGCACTAACGTACATCACCATCGAGTGGAAGACTTATGATGATGTGGCTATTGATATTGGTCAGCTTGATCTTGATGATCTAGACGACGAAGAAATTCCAATCACGGAGTTGAATACTCCACCACCACCACCGCCACCACCGCCGCCACCAGCACCGGAAATCATTGAGGTAGTAGAGGATGAAGAAGAAATAGAAGAAACAATTATAGAGTCTACAGAAACAGATGCCGAAGAGGAAATCGTTGAAGTAGAGGAAGTAGAGGTTGTGGAAGAAGAAGAGGAGATTGCAGATGTACCGTTTGCAGTTATTGAAAATGTGCCTATTTTTCCTGGTTGTGAGTCTATGACTAACAATAACGATCGTAAGAACTGTATGTCTGAGAAGGTGAGCAAGCTTGTAAATAAGAAGTTCAACACAGAGTTAGGTTCAGATCTAGGTCTTTCTGGTATAAACAGAATCTTTGTAAGTTTTAAGATTGATAAAACTGGAAGAATTGTAAACATCAGATCTCGTGCTCCACACCCACGTCTTGCATCAGAAGCAGAGCGTGTAATTAAGTTATTACCTAAAATGACACCAGGTAAGCAACGTGGTAAGCCAGTAGGGGTTTTATACTCACTACCTATTACATTTAAAGTAGAAGACTAAGTCATAAAGACTTTTTAAATATTAAAAAAACCATCTCAGCAATGAGATGGTTTTTTTGTGCCTTATATCAAAAAAAAAGAGGCCGCCCTAAGGTGACCTCAATTTTGGCTTGCTTATTGATTCGTTTTAAGAATTGTTCAACATTTTTAAAACTATATCTTATGGAAAATTCCAAAGAAAGCACTGCTGTTCGCCAAAACAGCGTGTACAAATCAAGCCGCAAGCACGAGGCGAATTTACGAAGAAATCCCACGCTTCATTTTCAAATTGGGTTAATCTTAGCACTTCTAGCTTCCATCTTCTTTATCGAAATGCGTACTCCAGAAAAGAAACTGGCGATAGCGGTAGAGCGGGAAAACGTAGATCAAATTTTTACTCTTGACCAAGTGAAAGTAGAGCAACCTAAAAGGGAAGGTGTAAGGAAAGTACAGCTCCCAAAAATTGAAGAGCCTAAGATTCTTGAGAACGTCCAGACAAAGGAAGATGATTCCAAGTTCCTTGAAGATGATCTCAAGCCAACAGATGCCACAGATGATTCTATTGTAGACCCACGTATTCCTGATTATGATGATACGGTAGACGATGAGCCAATAGCTAAAATATTTTCTCTAGTAGAGACAGCTCCTTTGTATCCGGGTTGTGAAGGCTTAAGCTCAAATAATGAACGCAAGGATTGCATGAGTGCCAAGATTTCTAAATTTGTATCTAAAAAGTTTAGAGCAGAAAGAGGAGAAGGTCTAGGGCTCTCTGGAGTAAATAGAATCTTTGTGACATTTAAAATTGATGCTTCTGGAAAAGTAGTGGATGTAAATGCTAAAGCCCCTCATCCAAAACTTGAAGAAGAGGCTTTGCGAGTTACAAAGTTGCTACCTGACATGACTGCTGGAAAACAAGCAGGTGAGAATGTTGCGGTACTTTTTTCATTACCTATCTCATTTCAAATAGAAGATTAAATTATAAGAACATTTTTACTATAATCCCGTTGCCTCTGGCAACGGGATTTTTTGTGTATAAAACCCTATCTTTCGTGCGCAATTATTACGCCTACATCCATGCATAAATATGTATTTCTTTTGTTCGTTTTCGCTACTTGTAGTCTTACCGCTCAGGTAACCACTAGTGATTATGAAAAGTATCCCGTTTTTCCAGAATGTGCTGACTTGCCAGTGAGCGAAGTTGCGGCTTGTTTTAATGAAACTTTTATTTCCTTTATAATCGATAATCTTGAAGTCCCGGTAGAGGTTAATGAAGAGAATTACGAGGGTAAGATGGTGATTTTGTTTGAAGTTACTCGTGAGGGTGCTTTTAAGCTACTGTATACAGATGCGGTCTTTGCATCGCTTAAGACTTCGGCGCAAGAGGTTTTTGATAAACTACCTATTATTGATCCAGCTACTTATAATGGGGAGCCTACATATATGCAGTTTACCATGCCTGTGCTATTGCCGTTATCACGTAATAAAATAGGTGAGATGAATACTGGTGATAATGAAGGTGACGCTTTCGCGAAAGCAAAAAAAGAGTCACCGCTTAAAAACCCAATGCAGGATGAATATGACCGTATTCAAAATCAAAAATTTAATCCAGCAAATGAGTATACGAGTCAGCTGAATATTCCTTTCTCGCATCAGGTCTACAGTAGGTTTGATCAAGAGTTAAATCTTGTGGGGACAAATGCACACACGGCAAGTAAGCCTTACCTGTATCAAACAGTAAATCCGTATTATAATTTTCAAGAAAAGACAGACGCTCTTAAGAAAGAGAAGAAAACGTGGTTTGGGAGAAAATGGTCTAATGAGCACATGGTGCAAATACAAGGAGAGGATTACTGGATTACCCTAGACCCAGCAGCCGATTTACAACTGGGATATGAAACCGATGATTTGAAGTCTGATAGCTTTACCTACAATAATACACGCGCAGTGTATATTCAAGGTGGATTAGGAAAGAAGCTCAATTTTTTTGCTGCTGTATATGAAAGTCAAGGTCGTTTCCCTAGATATTTTGATGCTATCGCAAGGTCATTGCGCCCAGATGGAGGTAATCCAGGGGTTGTGCCAGGTCGTGGTATTGCAAAAGAAGGAACAAACGGAGATCTAGATTATCCAGTAGCCGAAGGTTACATTTCATACACGCCTAGTAAGTATTTTAATATCCAGCTAGGTCACGGAAAGCAGTTTATAGGAGATGGGTATCGCTCCCTGTTGCTTAGTGATAATGCGAGTTATTTTCCATATTTAAAACTTAATACGACCTTTTGGAAATTTAAGTACACAAATACGTGGACATCACTCCGTGATGTGCGTCCAGAAACCACAGCAGACGGTGCCTTTAGAACAAAATTCATGAGTAATCATTACTTGAGTTGGAACCTAAGTAAGAAGCTTAATGTGGGTCTTTTTGAATCTGTAATTTGGGAAGATGAAAATGGAAGAGGATTTGATTTCAACTTCTTAAATCCTGTGATTTTTTATCGTGCTATTGAGTTTTCTACGGGTTCTCGCGGTGGTAATGCGCTTATAGGGCTAACCGGAAAGTATAAAGTGAATGATCGCGTAAATGTGTATGGGCAAGTTGTTATAGATGAGTTTTCGGCTAGTGATGTGATAGGCGGAAATCAAAGCTATAAAAACAAACAAGGCTTTCAGGTAGGAGCAAAGTACTATGACGCCTTTGGGGTTAAGAATTTGACATTGCAAGGTGAGTACAATCAAGTGCGTCCTTATGTGTATTCTAATAATGAGATTCAACTTAATTATGGCCACGCAAACCAGTCGCTAGCACATCAATGGGGGGCAAATTTTAAAGAGCTTATTGGGATTGCTCGTTATGAAAGAGAGCGATGGTATGGAACAGCGAAGCTTATTGTAGGAGCTCGAGGTGTTGAGATAGGAGATATCAATGAAGTGTATTACGGAGGAAGTATTTATGGCAATGATGAGAATAGACCATCAGATGATGGGATTGCATTTTTTCAAGGAAATAAGGTTAATAGCCTGTATGCAGATCTTGAGTTAGGATATTTGATAAACCCTGCAACCAACTTAAAAGTGTATGCAAACCCTATCTACCGTAATGTAACCGCAGATATTCAAGATGCGCCAAATACATTTGATACAAACACGCTATGGCTCAACATAGGTTTTAGAACAGATTTGTTTAATTGGTATTATGATTATTAGATGAAAAGATGATAGATTTTAAAAAGGTTTTTCAAGCTTTGAGCTATTTACAATATCCTCTAATGGCAGTAGCTCTTTATTACATGGTTATTCCTTTTGTTTTAGGCTTAAATTCTTATGATCTAAACATCAATTTACTTTTTGATAGTTTTGGTAATGTATTGGTCTTTTTAGGATTGGCAATAAGTTTTTCAACATTGCAAGACACTTCAAAATCACAGCATAAATTTGCTAGAAAAATTTGGCAAGACCCTAAGAAAGGAAGAATTTTTCTACTTATTATGATGTTTAATGTTGTTGTCTATTTATCCTTTGGTACATGTGCATATCTGTTTTTGGACAATCCTCTTTTAAAAGAATTGGGCTTTGGGTCTATAATTTTAGGAATTAGCCTCATAGGTATGTTGAAAATGGGTGTGGAAATGCTAGAGAAGCAACGATTAGATAAGACTTCTAGGTCAAAGATTGTAGATTAAATACAACTAACAAAAAGCCGACTATGGTTGGTCGGCTTTGGTATATGATTCTGTAGAGTATATTGTAGATTAAGACGGGCGATTTGTAAACGACCCAATATGCCACAAGACTCCTGATGGATCGTGTAAGAAAAACTCTCTTCCCCAGTCATTCTCAACAATTTTTGAAATCTTAACGCCTTTAAATAATGTAGCCAAATCAAGCGACTCGAGGTGTGTGAGGTATTCATCTAGATGTTGCACTTCTAGAAACACCATCGTGTTGTCTATCCAGTCTTTTACATAAGCATCTTGCAAGTAAAACCCAAAGTCATCCATTGTGAATAGTGACATATTATAGGAGATGACAGTTTCTTTAAAACCAATGGAAGTGTAAAACCTTCTTGAGGAAATAAAGTCAGTAGCACCTATAAATGGTCTGATGGATTTAACTGTTGGATTCATATGATGTATTATTTATTGGTGTCAATATTCTCAAGGATGCTTTTATAAACAGTACTTCTGAATTTTGGACCAGTTATAAAACTTTTTGCAGACGCTTCGTCTGTAAGATATTCAGATGTGATTGACTCCATTGCGGTTACTTCTTCAAGGGTTTTATTGTTTTCCATTGCTTTGAAAACTGAAGTGTATACGTCTACTAGCATATCGTGATATTTTTGATAATCTGCTTTTGTTGCTAGATTTCCATGTCCAGGAATTATTTTAGTATCCTCATTGATAAGCATGAGTCCTTTCTTTGCTGCATCAATATCTCCCTGAATACTTCCGCCACGGTTTGTATCTATAAAAGGGAAGTTACCGTTAAAGAAAGTGTCTCCAGTATGTAGTACATTACTCTGCGCAAAATAAACAAGCGCATCTCCGTCTGTATGTGCATTATGTACATGGGTTAAAAATACGTCATCGTCATTTTGATAGAAAGTAGCATCTTCACTAAAAGTGATTACTGGGAGTCCCGCATTAGCCGTTTTCTCGTCGGCTGCTAGTCTCTTACGTACATTATCATGAGCTACAATCATTGCTCCAGTGGCTTCAAAATTTGCATTTCCTCCAGTGTGGTCACCATGAAAGTGAGTGTTGACCAAGAAACTCACAGGCTGATCAGATATGGTTTTAATAGCGGTTGTGATTTTCTTGCTAAGAGGTGCAAACTGATCGTCTATCATAAAAACGCCATCTTTTCCAGTAGAAATTCCTATGTTTCCACCAGCTCCTTGAAGCATATAGATGTGATCTGTAACTTTTTCAACAGTAATTTGTACATCGTCAAAACGTCCTTGTGCAGTAGCTGCAGCAGTTATTAGTGCGATGATAATGAGTGTAAAGTGTTTCATTTTTAAGTTTTTTTATAAAGGTAGTCGTATTGATGTAGTTGCGCTTTCGCGAAAGCGTAATTTTAACAACCTATTATGCTTGTCGTTTTGTTGTGCAGATTCCTTTTGGGCAGTATCTTTGCACCACTTAAAAAATTGCTAAACCTACTGTCTTTGAGCGACGTCGCCATACATACGAATACCTACTCTGCCTGGTACGATTTTAAAGAAATCACAAAGATGCGTTTATCTATAAGCGTAGTGTTTTCTAGTGTTGCAGGATATTTTCTTGGAGCCACAGAGATAGACTGGTTTATTGTGTTGCTGCTAGCTGTAGGAGGCTACTTTATGGTAGGCGCGTCAAATGCGTATAATCAGGTGCTAGAGAAAGATCTAGACGCATTGATGGATCGCACAAAAAATAGGCCTGTAGCTTCCGGAAGGATGTCTAAGCAAAAGGCGCTCTTAATAGCAATTACATTTACGATTCTAGGTTTAGGCACATTGTATTACATAAATCCTCAGACAGCAATGTTTGGAGGGATTTCTATATTTATGTATGTACTGTTATATACTCCCTTAAAAACGAAGACACCTTTATCTGTTTTTGTAGGGGCATTTCCAGGGGCGATACCTTACATGTTAGGTTGGGTTGCTGCTACTAACGATTTTGGGATAGAGCCTGGGACGTTATTTATGATACAATTTTTCTGGCAGTTCCCTCATTTTTGGGCAATAGGGTGGTTTCTTTTTGATGACTATAAAAAAGGAGGCTTTGCTATGTTACCTACGGGAAAACGTGATAAAGGAACTGCAGTTCAAATCGTGTTATACACGGTATGGACAGTACTTATCTCGATAATACCTGCATTTGGGGTAACTGGAGATTTATTTTTAACACCTGTGTCTGCAATTATCGTTGGGGCACTAGGATTATTTATGTTGTATTGGGCAATTAAATTGTACCAAAACAGAGATGCAAAAACAGCCAAACGACTAATGCTTTCAAGTGTGACTTACATCACGCTACTTCAAATTGTTTTTGTAATAGATAAATTTTTAAGATAGATGGATTATACTCAAGGAGGTGAAAAGTTGAAACTAGATCGTGCTAAAAAGCAGATGTTGTGGTTTGGGATTATAAGTTTGTGTATGACATTTGCAGGACTTACGAGTGCATATATCGTAAGTATGGAACGTCGTGATTGGTTAGAAAACTATGATTTTCCGCAGGCGCTTATAGTTTCTACAGTGTTAATCGTAATAAGTAGTATCACGATACATCTTGCCAAAAATGCAATCATAAGCGGTAAAAATTCAATGGGAACTTTATTTTTAATGCTTACACTAGCGCTAGGAATAGGATTTGTGGTTTCCCAGTTTGCAGGCTTTAGTGCATTTCAAGAACAAGGATATTATTTTACAGGAGCGTCTAGTAATATTACAACTACGTTTTTCTTTCTTATAATTGCAGTGCACATTGCACACCTTATTGCTGGTTTTATATCGTTAATTACAGTAATTATCAATCATTTAAGAGGTAAATATTCTGCGGCAGAACATTTAGGATTAACACTAGGGGTAACGTTTTGGCACTTTTTAGATATTCTTTGGGTATTTTTATTTGTGCTTTTATTTGTAACAAAGTAGACTAGCGATACATTGTTATATTGACACGTATCTAAAACGATTATAAATCGAGGGTTCAGTGTTGATATCTGAACATAAAATACTTATTTTTGCAACCATTAAATTAACCAATTCTTACGAATGGACACGACAGTGACAAACAACGACGCCGAGGGAACAACTTGGGGTGGTGGTAATAAACCACTAAGAGCGAGCTACGGAAAACTAATGATGTGGTTTTTCATCTTATCAGATGCATTAACCTTTTCTGGCTTTCTAGCCGCATATGGTTTTTCTAGATTTAAATTTATTGATGCTTGGCCAATAGCCGACGAAGTATTTACACACGTACCTTTCATACACGGAAACTTCCCTATGATATACGTGGCGTTTATGACGTTTGTATTGATTATGTCTTCTGTAACTATGGTACTTGCTGTAGATGCAGGACACCACTTAAAGCATAAAAGTGTAGCATTCTACATGTTCCTTACAATTATAGGTGGTATCATCTTCGTGGGATCACAAGGATGGGAGTGGGCTACTTTTATTAAAGGTGATTACGGTGCAGTTGAAACAAAGGGAGGTAAGATACTTCAGTTCGTTGATACAGATGGTAACCGTATGGCACTTGGTGATTTTGCAATTACGCAAGTGGGAGAGCGAGAGCAACACCTTAATAAAAATGGAGTTTGGTTTTCAGATGAGGCTGCACCTACTACATACTCAATTGAAGAAGTAAAAGCTGGTTTTGAAGCTACTCCTAATGCATTAATTCGTATCCAGACTCTTACAGAAAATGGAGAGAAGACGGTATTGTCAAGAGAAGAATCTCTTGCCAAACTAGCTAAGGATGGAAAACTTGTAGTAGAAGGAGCAAACCTTATTCACAATGAATATGGAGCGCCACTCTTTGCAGACTTCTTTTTCTTTATTACAGGATTTCATGGTTTTCACGTATTTTCTGGTGTAATGATTAATATCATTATTTTCTTTAACGTAGTTCTTGGAACATACGAGCGAAGAGGACACTATGAAATGGTTGAAAAGGTTGGTTTATACTGGCACTTTGTAGACCTTGTATGGGTATTTGTATTTACATTCTTCTACCTAGTTTAATTTACCTTTCAGACTATTATATATTATGGCACACGAACATAAACTTGCAATATTTAGAGGAACATTAAAGTTCAAGAATAACATTCAGAAGATCTGGGGAGTATTAATATTTCTCTCTATTATCACAGCTGTAGAAGTTGTTCTAGGTATTATAAAGCCAGAGTTTTTAATTGAAACTACATTTATAAGAATGAAACTCCTTAACTGGATCTTCATAATTCTTACCATTGTAAAGGCATATTACATCACTTGGGATTTCATGCACATGCGTGACGAAGTAAAAGGATTACGAAGAGCAGTAGTTTGGACAGGTATCTTCCTTATATCTTACTTGGTTTTCATATTACTTACAGAAGGTGATTACATCTTTGAAGTTTACAACACAGGATTCCAGAGCTGGAATTTCTAATAAATAATTAAAAGCGACTTTCGAGTCGCTTTTTTTATGTCTTGTAGTTACGCTTTCGCGAAAGCGTTATTTCATAAAAATTGAAACCAATTATAAGCTCGATTACTTCTTGAGATTTATCTTTGTAACATGAAAAAGAAAATCGTTCTCATATCGCTTTTTGTGCTGCCAGTGCTTATCTATCTCTTCTTTGCGTCTGGAGTTTACAACTTTGCAAACTTACCCTTACTTACCCCAGAGGTAGCAGATATTAGTATGTATGCAGATCAAGAAATTAGAACAGAAGCAACACCTGAAGCTCCACTTACATTTGATGATCACATAACTTTAGTTGGTTACCTAGGTGATGGACTTAAGGGGAATGAAGGCTATACGGCTAATTTGAATTTAATGATATTCAAATACTTTGAGCGTTATACAGATTTCCAATTAGTTTTATTTGTAAATGAAGGAAGTGAAGAAGTGATCGATAATCTAAGAGCAGAATTATCACGTATTTTTGACACTTCAAAAATGCGCTTCATCGTAGCATCAAAGCAACAAACTCAAGAGCATTTTAATACACTAGGTACCTCACTTTCTATGATGAATGATGGCGGACATCCTAATGTGTTTGTGATAGATAAGGCAAGAGCGTTACGTTCTGGTCACGAGGAAAAGAAGGCAAATGTGTACGGCTATGATTTTACACAAGCTGTAGAAATGGGTTATCTTAAGGATGACGTAAAAATATTACTGGCAGAATATAGACTGGCACTTAAGAAGAATAATAATGCAAGTCCTAAGATTGAGCAACGCAGAGATAACAAGTAATAGCTATTAAGTCATGAGAAAAAATACATATATAGGAATAGCTGCCATTGTGCTTATTTTTGGGATCATTGTAATCCCAAAGATTTACAAGCGCATAGCAAATGATGATGTATCCCGCGGTGGTAGAATGCATCAAGAGGGTGGTGAGAAGATTAATGATGCACCAGATGGTTTAATCTATATTAATCAAGGTGGAGTAGATAGAAAAGTCCCACCGTTTTCATTTGTAAATCAAGATAACGATACCATTACAAATGCAGATTACAAAGGCAAAGTATACCTAGTAGAGTTTTTCTTTACGAGATGTACAGATATTTGTATCCCAATGAGTCATAATTTGATTGAAATATCAAAGAGGTTTGAAGGTCGTGATGATTTTGGAATTGCTTCTTTCTCTATCGATCCAGAGCACGACCAACCAGAGGTGCTTAAAAAGTATCAAGAAGAATATGGAGTAACTAACCCTAACTGGAATTTCATGACTGGCGATCGTTCTGTTATTAGAAAGCTTTCTAATGAAGGTTTTTATCTTGCTACTAATGAAGAAGGAGATGAGAGTGACCTATACCACTCAGGACTGTTTGCACTTATTGATCAAAATGGTTTCATACGCTCTAGATTAGACCCATATGGCAATGCTAAACCTTATTACAGAGGTTTTGTCCCTATGAATGAGAACGTGCCAGAAGGAGGAGAAACGCCAGAGATAGATATACTTATTGAAGACATACAGAAATTACTTAAATAGATTATGAGTACACTTAACCCTACAGAGAAGAAATACAGAGTTTGGATTATTATATTGGCCACAGTAATACCTGTTGTCGTTGCAATCCTTTCAAGAATTAAGCTCAAAGATTTTGGGTTTGATGTGGAACCGCTTACTTTTTTGCCAGCTATATATGCTACTATAAATGGAATTACGGCTATTGTGCTCATTCTGGCGGTGGTTGCTATCAAGAAAGGGAATAGAAAAACGCACGAGCGTTTGATGAAAACTGCAATAACACTATCAGTCATATTTCTACTACTATACATAGCGTATCACATGACCTCCGACCCTACAAGTTTTGGAGGTGAAGGAGTTATTAAATACGTCTATAGGTTTATCTTAATAAGCCATATTTTACTGTCAATCATTATTATCCCTTTAGTACTTCTTACGTATGTTCGTGCACTTGCAGAGCGCTTTGATAAACACAGAAAACTTGCACGCATCACTTTTCCTATATGGTTGTATGTTGCAATTACTGGCGTTGTTGTGTATTTAATGATCTCTCCTTATTACATCCACTAGATGAAAAATCTTAAACAAGTACTAGTTGTAATATTTTTCTGTTGCGCTTTCGCGAAAGCGGACTTAAATGCAACAGTGGTAGCATCTACTACTCAGTGCGCCATGTGTCGTGCAGTCCTAGAATCTGAAGAGGATAACAGTACTGCCAAAGGAATAAATAATGGAATAAAGTACCTTATGGTAATTCCATATATCCTTGTGAGTGGTGTTTTCTACTTCGTTTATAAATCTAGAAAAAATGCTTCTAGTGAGTCACAAGAAGAGCATATTGAGTCGTAAAAGTTACTGTTTTCAACTCACTTGCTCTCAGTTGATTTTTCCTTTAGTTACTCCAAGGTTTAATACTTATTATTCTTTAACAAAACCTTAGGACAACCCGACTAAACCCATCCGTAATTTGCGTGTCTAATTTTAGAACCAAACTATCAAACGGATGAAAAATTTTATTACCCTTTTATTACTGTCATTTTCCTTAGTTGCTGTAGCACAGCGACCTGGTGGGGATCGACCAGATGTTGTTATTACTGGTACAGTAATGGAGGCAGAAACTAATATACCTTTAGAGTATGCAACAGTATCATTTGCCACTGCAGATGGTAAAGTGGTAACAGGAGGAATCACAGATCCATCTGGAAAATATCGCATAGAATTACCAGCAGGCGTATATGATGTGAAGTTTGAGTTTATCTCGTTTGAAACAAAAGTACTTTCTGCTCAACGTCTTATTAAGGACACTAACTTACCTACACAAACACTAGCCATAGATTCTCAATCTCTGGATGAAGTAATTGTGCGTGCAGAGACTACAGAAGTTCAAGTGCGACTGGATAAAAAGATTTATAACATAGGAAAAGATCTTACCACAAGTGGTGCGACAGTAAGTGATGCACTTAGTAATGTACCCTCTGTTACAGTGGATGTGGATGGAGCTATAGCCTTAAGAGGGAACGGAAACGTGCGTATTTTAATTAATGGTAGACCATCTGCAATTGCAGGTTTTGGATCTGTAGATGCGTTGAGTCAATTACCAGCAGATGCTATTGAACGTGTAGAGGTGATTACATCTCCATCTGCTCGTTATGATGCAGAAGGAACGGCAGGTATACTCAACATTATACTGAAGAAAGAGAAAACATTAGGTCTTAATGGTTCTATACAGACTAATGTAGGCTACCCAGAACGTTACGGAATCACAGGAAATATAAACCTAAGAACAGATAAGTTTAATATTTTTAATACCACAGGGTATAGTAAACGTACTTCTCCAGGAAATGCTTCTGCCGAAAATCAATATTTTGCATCAGAAATAGGGGCAGATGGTGAGCAAACTTTTACAAGTGAGATAGATCGTATTCTTAGAGAGGATAGAGATTTTGATAGAAACCGTGGAGGGTTTAATACTAACTTAGGTATTGAGTATTTTCTAACAGAAAAAACATCTGTAACTGCAAGTGGTTTCTTAAGATTAGGAGATAACGATTCTGGTACAGATAACTTTACCAGTGAGTTTACACCAGATAATGAATTGACAGTGTCAAGAACGAGACTTGAGCGCGAGAATGAAGAGGACATGACCTATCAATTCTCACTTAATTCTATTACAAAGTTTGATGAGTCTGGGCACGAGCTTACCGCAGCTTTACAATATGCTAGAGATGAGGAAACAGAGACTTCTCTTATTACAGAGTTTAACTCTTTCCCAACTTTAGAAAACCTACCTACAGAAGATATTACTCAGATTGAAGATCAAACAGAATACCTAGCGCAAATAGATTATGTACGACCTATAGGTGAGACTGCTCAATTTGAGATAGGATATAGAGGAAACTTTGAAGAAACAGAAACAGATTACACACTTCTAGAAGAAGATGTTGCAGGAGGTACATTTATAAGAGATGATGGCTTATCTAACATTTTTACTTACAAAGAAGATGTACACGCAATCTACACACAGTATGGAGATAAGTTTGGTGATTTTTCTTTCTTAGCGGGACTTCGTTATGAAAATACAAGACAGCAAGGAACGGTAGATGCAGTAATTTCTGATGATAACCCACTAGGGACTAATCTTGATTTTGACAACCAAACAGATGGTTTATTCCCTACATTAAATCTTACTTATGAGTTTAATGAGCGTGAGAATATTACTTTAGGTTTTAACAGACGTATTAACAGACCAAGAGGTCGTTTTATTAACCCTTTTCCATCGCGTTCAAGTGAAGCAAACATCTTCCAAGGAAACCCGGATCTTGTACCATCATTTGCAAGTGCATATGATCTAGGATATTTAAAAAGATGGGATAAGTTGACACTTACATCATCTGTGTACTACCAGTATGAGACAGATTCTTTTGAGCGTATTCAAGAAGATACAGGATTAGTCACTGCAAATGGAGTGCCTATCATTAGAACACTTCCTATTAACTTAAGTACAAACGAGCGTTATGGAGCAGAATTAGGTGTTCTGTACAATCCTAATAAATGGTTGCGATTAAACTTGAGTGCAAATGCATTCTTATTTGAAACAAACGGTTCTTTTAATGGTGTAGATTATGGGGCTAGTAACTTTAGCTTCTTTACAAGAGGAAGTGCAAAAGTAACCTTACCATATAAAATTGACTGGCAAACTAATATTTTCTACAGAGGTCCTAGCAACAATGCACAGACAGATACAGAAGGTTTCTTATTTACAAACCTAGCATTTAGTAAAGACATACTTAATGATAACGCGACACTTGCTTTAAACGTGAGCGACGTATTTAATTCAAGTAAGAGACAATCACTTACTACGACAGACTCTTTTACAAGTGATAGTGAGTTCCAGTTTAGAGTTCGCTCGGTTAATCTAGCATTTACGTATAGATTTAATCAAAAGAAGAAACGTGAGCGTGGTAGCCGAGGTGGTGGTGAAGGAGAAGATGATTTTGAAGGATAGACTTTTTTAGCTTTCGCGAAAGCGTAATTTTC
The DNA here is from genome assembly GCF_045063955.1 of Dokdonia sp. Asnod1-B02. NCBI lineage: Bacteria > Pseudomonadati > Bacteroidota > Flavobacteriia > Flavobacteriales > Flavobacteriaceae > Dokdonia > Dokdonia sp. Asnod1-B02. Next base: position 848,938 of record NZ_JBEFNW010000002.1, read on the forward strand.
CAAATAAAAAAAGGTGGACGGTATAACCGTCCACCTTTACTTTTTTAGGTAATAAAACAAATCGTTTGTTTAGAAAGAAACAGAGATTTTACCTCTTAAAAAGAAAGGGACACCAGGTGTAAAGTGAATCTCCTCTACAGATTGTGTCTCATTAAACAATCTGCTTTCTGTAGCAAATTGAGTTTCATTCCATTCAGTGTCAAATAGATTTTCGATCACAATTCCGTACGTCCAGTTTTTTACTTTATAGTTGAGATTCATATCTGTAACAAAATAACCGTCTGCTACGATTGAGTTGTCTTCATTTGCTGCTCTATCATCAATAAAGCGGTAAGAAAGCGATCCAGAAAATGCACCTAAGTTATCTACATTAATTCCTCCTACTGCCGTAAAGTCGGGTGCTAGTGGTATTAAATCTGCTCCATTAGGTTCGTCTGTGCTTCTAGCATACGTATAGTTTACATCTGAGTATGCGTATAACCAATCGTTAAACTGGTATCTAGCACCTAGCTCAATACCCACTCTGCGAGAGCGTCCACTAGGTTCTACAATTCCTGCATCACCTACATATACAAACTCTTGGTCTAGAAATAAGCTCCATAATGCAGCATTGACCACAAGGCGGTCGGCTGGTTTAATAATAGTACCTATGTCAAAACCATAAGCCGCTGGTAAAATATCTTCACCTTCATTTGCTACAACTACGCGTGTGTCATTAGAGTGAAAGCCTATACCAGTTTTAAGGAAATATTGAAATGTAGTAGATGGTGTGTAAATCACATTAAGCTTAGGGCTAAAGGCTACCTTGTTTTCGCTGCGATTATCATAAACAGGACTTAGCTCATTCACATAGTCAAACTTAAAATAGTCTAAGCGTACAGACGGATTAATGTTCCAATCTCCTTTTTTAAATTCGGCATTAAAGTAACCAAATGCGTTGAGCTCATCTACATCACCTAAGGATAGATTTTCCAGTGTCTCACGACGATTTTTTGTGCGTGATAATTCTACATCATTCACATCATCATATCTAAAACCTACACCCGTTTGATAATCTAGATTAAAACCAGCAACCTCTGTATCCTTACGTTCAAAAGAACTTTGAACACCCATTAATACGCGGTCTTCGTGCTGTCTTATCTGGTCACCATTTACAGGGTCTTCAAGAAAGAAGGTGAAGTTTGAATAAAGTTCAAAGTCATATTTAGATAAGAAGGCACTGGTCTTAAAAGTGTCACTATCATTTAAGTTTTTAGTGTAGTTGAGAGAGATATTACTTCTACTCGTAGTACCACCTTCGGTATCATCTATTGCTCCAAAACGGCCTATTAATCCAGCATCTACAGCTCTTTGTGGTATTTGACCAGAGGCATCCCATTTACTCTGAAAGTGTGATAATGTAATGTCCAGCTCTTCCTCTCCAGGTTTGGCATAAATATATTTACTCATCAAGTTAAGACGATTAAAGTTCTGTGGTGAGTCTACAGGTCCATCAGTAAGGTATATCTCTGATGCGAAGTATAACGAGCTATACTCTTTATTAAGCACTGGGAATAAACCCGAAAGGCGCTGGGTGTTAAATTGGCCAACTTCAAGAGTAATTAAATTGTCTTCTACAACATCTTTAAGTTTAAGATCAATATATCCCGCTGTTGCAAAGTTACCCTGCTGAGCATTAAAAGGACCTTTACCAAATTCTATATTCTGTATAGTTTCTGGAATCACAAAGTGTAAGTCTGAGTATCCTTGTCCGTGGGCATGAGAGACCATATTAACAGGGAGTCCGTCTACACTAAGCGCGAGGTCTGTACCATGATCAATATCAAAACCACGTAAGAAAATTTGCTCTGCTTTTCCTCCACCTGCATGCTGCCCTATAATCAGTCCAGGTACTTTACGTAATATTTCTTGTGATGACTTCACAGGATTGTTTTGCACGTCTATATCTACAATTCTGCTTAGTTGGTTTACTTCAGATACAATAAGAACCTGGTCAAGTGAAAATGACTTAGGCTCAAGCTTAATTTGTAACTGTTTTTCACCTTCTGATAATACATAAAGAAGGGTTTCATAGCCTAGGCTAGAAAAATATAGAGAGTCGCCTACTTTTGTTTTAGGAATACTAAAGAAGCCTGTAGCATTCGTATGTGCGTGCTGTCCGGATTCTTTATTAAATATATTTGCATTTTCTATTGGGCTAGCATTTTCATCTAGTACCACACCTTTAATAGACTGGCCGTATAATGGGATAATAAGGAGCATCGTGATGACTCCAAGAAAGAATTTCATATAATTATATTTGAGATTTGAATGTATTTGTGCGTGTTTATATGACTAGCCTAGCGATAGACGAGTATAAAAACAGTATTCCATAGTGAGAATACTACAGCCGTGGAGGCTGTATAACCAAATCTCTTTGTGAAGTGTACTTTTTCTCTAGGTACCACCAGTTATGTACTATCTCAATAGGAGTAGTACTTGCTAGAGTAGGGTAATAGGTTTGTGACAATTGTTTGTCTGTATTATATTTTTCGTCGCTTTTGAAATGCTCAGGCTGTTGGTCATTATCGTTAAAAACCAATTTAAGAAAAGTAAGAGCACGGTGACTGTGGTGTGTAGCAACATCATTCCCATGGTGATTGCTAGCTGGAGTCTCGTGGTGATGTGGTGGGTTGTCATGATTGTCCTGCGCGATGGCATGTTCAATATTGTGTGCAAGCTGGAAAACCACCTTTTGTATAGGTGATAGCAAGCAAAAGACCGCCATGCAAAAGGCGATAGTTTTGGTAATGGATGGTATGTAATGGTTAGTTTTCAGTTTGTATGTGTGAATCTACTATAGAACTTACGGTAATATGACCTCGAGGGTTTCGTTTTAAGAATAGTTTAAGAAAATTAGGGTTACGCTTTCGCGAAAGCATAAAATTATCTTTAACAAAACGCTAACATATGTTAGTGTAACAGAAACTCTCAAAAACAGTCTATTCAATACATTTCACAGCGTAAAGGCTTGCTTGTATCTCAGATAGTCTTAACAAGAAATTCACAGTATTTAAGTTGTTAAATGTTAATATTGTTATAAACCATTGACTATGATTGAAATAAAAGGTCTTCACAAATCGTATCAGATGGGGAGCAACTCGCTTCACGTTCTTAAGGGTATAGACTTTTCTGTAAAAGAAGGAGAGCTAGTTTCAATCATGGGATCTTCTGGGTCTGGAAAATCGACGCTTTTAAATATACTTGGAATGCTTGATGAGGCAGATGAGGGTGATTATACCCTAGATAATGTCCCTATCAAAAACCTCAATGAAAAAATAGCAGCCCAATACCGCAATAAATTCTTAGGATTTATCTTCCAGTCTTTTAATCTTATCAATTATAAGAATGCTTTAGATAATGTCTCTATGCCGTTATACTATCAAGGTATGAAGCGCGCAGAGCGCACAGACAGAGCCATGCATTATCTAGAAAAAGTAGGTCTTGCACAGTGGGCAACACACTTACCTAGCGAAATGTCTGGAGGGCAGAAACAACGTGTCGCAATAGCGCGTGCACTTGCGAGTGACCCAAAAGTATTACTAGCAGATGAGCCTACGGGAGCACTGGATACAAAGACATCTTATGAGGTGATGGATCTCATACAGGGAATTAATGATGAAGGAAAAACAATCTTAATTGTTACCCACGAGCCAGATATCGCAGAGATGACTAAACGCATTGTAAACTTAAAAGACGGTCGCATAATAGATGACACACTCGTAAATCAAGTAAAGGCAATCAATCATGTTTGATGTAGAACGCTGGCAAGAAATTTTTGAGACCATAGGAAAAAACAAACTTCGTACGTTTCTTACTGGTCTATCAGTGGCTTCAGGGATTTTTATCCTAGTAATCTTACTTGGTTTTAGTACAGGAATTCAAAAAGGTGTAAAAACCCAATTTGCTCAAGATGCCGAAAGCCGTGTAAATGTATGGACGGGCGTTACTACAAAGGAATATGCAGGTCTTAATCCTGGTAGGCGTATCCAGATGCATAACAGTGATTATGAAAATGTCAACACAAAGTTTGGTGAGGCCTTAGAGCATAAAACAGGATTATATAATATCTGGGGTGGTCAAGTAAACTATGGCAACGAGTCTGGTAATTATCGTATAGAAGGAGCAAACTATGGACAGCAATTTATAGAAAACGCAACACTCTCTGCAGGCAGATTTCTCACTCAAAAAGACGAAGACGAGGGCGTAAAAATTGCAATCATAGGTCAAAAAGTAAAAAATGATCTTTTTAAAGCTGAAGATGCTATCGGTGAAACTATTAAAATAAGTGGCATTAACTTTCTTGTAGCTGGAGTCTTTACAGATCCAGGAGGTGAACGCGAGGAATCTCGAATTTTCATTCCGCTTAGTACAGCGCAAAGAGTATTTAACGCTGGAGACAAATTGCGCTCTATGGCATTTACCGTAAAAATGTCTGAAAATTTTGATGAAGCCGTAGCATTATCTGCAGCAGTGAGTCAGGGTATTGAAGATGAGATTAAGTCACGCTATCAGATATCACCAGATGATAGAAGCGCAGTGCGTGTAAATTATAATCTTGAAGAAGCACAAAAAATATATAGCCTTATAGACACCATACGCATGGTATTTTGGTTTGTAGGCATAGGAACTATTATCGCTGGGGTAGTAGGAGTAAGCAACATCATGCTCATCATCGTAAAAGAGCGCACCAAGGAAATTGGAGTGAGAAAGGCGCTAGGCGCATTACCTAGTTCTATCATTGGGATGATACTACAAGAATCTATTTTTATTACCGCAATCGCTGGATTTTTAGGTTTGTTTCTAGGCGTAGGTTTATTGGAACTCATAGGACCACAAATAGATAGTGACTTTATTAAGTTTCCTCAAGTAGATTTTATAACAGCAATTTCAACAGTGATTATATTAATAGTTGCAGGTGCGCTAGCGGGTTATATTCCAGCTAGAAGGGCCGCAAATATTAGACCCATAGAAGCACTAAGAGACGAATAAAATTAACTATCACGCTTTCGCGAAAGCGTACTCATAAGATACTTCCATTATACAAGGAGGAACAAACGTTTAATTAAAAGCACCTTACAAGGTATAACAAGATGTTTAGCAAAGACCGCTGGAATGAAATATTAGAAGCCCTCAATGCAAATAAGTTTCGCACGTTACTTACTGCATTTGGTGTATTCTGGGGAATCTTAATATTGGTATTGCTTCTTGCATTAACCAACGGACTTAAGAACGGAGTTTCGGCAGATTTTGGTGACTTTGCCACAAACTCTATGTTTATGTGGTCGCAAGGGACATCTATATCGTACAAGGGACTACCTAAGGGTAGAAGATTTAGTTTTAAACTAGAAGATGTTGAGATCCTTAGAGAAAAGTATCCAGAACTTAAATATATATCACCACGTAATCAGCTGGGTGGTTTTAATGGTGCGAATAATGTGACGCGCAATGAAAAAACAGGAGCTTTTAGTATCTACGGAGATTATCCAGAATTTATAAAACAGCAGCCTCAAGACATTACTTCTGGGCGTTATATCTCATATTCTGATATTAATGAAAAACGTAAGATTTGTGTTATAGGAGAAGATGTAGTGAAAGGTTTGTATGATAATGGAGAAGATGTTCTCAACACCTACATTAAAATAAATGGTGTAAACTTTCTAGTGGTGGGCACTTTTAGAAACCCAAAAAGTAGTGGAGACGCAGAGGAAGATGCAAATACTATTTTTGTGCCTTTTACCACATTTTCACAAGCTTTTAATAGAGGTGATAACGTAGGGTGGATGGCAATAACTGCCAGTGAAGATGTCAACATTACAGACATTAAGGAGCAAGTATTTGCTACCATGAGAGAGCAGCGCTCTATACACCCTGATGATAAACGAGCGATAGGTCATTTTGATCTATCTGAAGCATATGGTCGTGTGATGGGGCTATTCTCTATCCTTACTTTTGTAGGCTATTTTGTGGGGTCATTAGTACTTCTTTCTGGAGTTATAGGGATAAGTAATATTATGCTTATTGTAGTAAAAGAACGTACTAAGGAAATAGGTGTGCGCAGAGCACTTGGAGCGACTCCATGGGAGATTAAATCTCAGATTTTGCAAGAATCTTTAGTGCTTACTATCATCTCGGGAATGGCAGGTATAGCAGTTGCCGCTGGATTTATATGGGTGATGAATACCATATTAGACCAAGTAGGAAAAGTAGATAATTTTGCAAACCCATCAGTAAATATAAATGTCATTTTTGTTGCACTCGCTATCCTGATAGTTTCAGGATTACTAGCTGGATTTATTCCGGCATCAAGGGCAATACAAATGAAGCCTATAGACGCATTAAGAATAGAATAAAACACAATCAACCACTCATACCATGAAACGCACAGGAACCATTATTACACTTATTGTAATCGTCATATTATTTGCAGCAGGCATTTGGTATATCTACACAAAAGATAAGCAAGACCCTATTGTTTATACTACAGAACAAGCCACTAGTCGTACAATTGTTAAGAAAACGGTAGCTACTGGAAGCATTGTCCCTAAGGAAGAAGTACTTATCAAGCCTAACGTGTCTGGAATCATTAAAGAGATTTATGTAGAGGCTGGAGATAATATCAAAGCTGGAGATCTTATTGCTCAAATTGAGGTGGTGCCTAATGCATCATCACTTACTAATGCAAAGAATAATATTGCAGGAGCACGCACGGGAGTGGAGACAGCAAAGCTTGCTCTGGCAAACCAAAAGAGTATATATGACCGTCAGAAGGCGCTCTTTGATAAAGGAGTAATCTCTGCAAATGATTTTGACGGCATTCAGAATTCATATAATCAAGCAGAACAGCGTGTAAAGCAGGAGCAAGTGAATCTTACAAGTGCTTCTCAAAATTATGATATTATAAAAACGGGAACTACCAGAGGACTGGGTAATGCTGCCACTACACAGATTAGATCTACCATTACTGGGATGATTCTTGACGTTCCAGTAAAAACGGGAAACCAAGTAATTGAAGCCAATAATTTTAATGATGGAACTACGGTGGCAACGCTTGCAGATGTAGATAAAATGATTTTTGAAGGAAAAGTGGACGAGAGTGAGGTAGGTAAAATAAAAGAAGATTTACCATTAGAAATCACCGTGGGAGCGATAGAAAATATGACTTTTAACGCGACTCTTGATTATATAGCACCTAAGGGCGTAGCCGAAAATGGAGCTATCCAGTTTGAAATAAAAGGTACATTAGATCGTACAAACACAGATACATTTATTAGAGCTGGACTGAGTGCAAATGCTAGTATTATTCTTGAGAAAGCGACAGATGTTCTTTCCATAAAAGAGGCACTTGTACAATATGATCCTAAGACTAAAAAGCCATTTGTTGAGGTCGCTACTGGCGATCAAGAATTTGAACGTCGTGATATTGAGGTAGGCGTGAGTGATGGTATTTTTGTAGAAGTAAAGAGCGGAATCACCGCAGAAGATAATATCAAAGTGTGGAACCAACTTAAAATCCCTACTGGATTTGGAGGAGGTAGAGGCTAGATAACCTTTTGTTTTATAGACTTGCAGAGGTGTTTTAGGTACGCTTTCGCGAAAGCGTAACAATCTCTCAAAAAAAATAATTAACAGTTTTTGTAACATATAACCGTTTCAATAGTCATATTGGACATCAATCAAGATTATGAAAAAAGCCATCTTATTTTGTATGACAGCGTTACTCGCTCTCACGACTTACAGTCAAGAGAAAAAGTGGACCCTGCAAGAATGCGTGCAATATGCGATAGATAATAACATCAATATCCAGCAAACGGAGTTAGATCTAGAGACTGCAGCCATAGACCGCTCTGATGCAATAGGAGCATTTTTACCTACCTTAAATGGTACGGCATCAAACTCTTGGCAAACGGGTCTTACGCAAAACGTGCTAACTGGAGTTCTAGAAACGCAACAAACACGTAACTCATCTTTTGGGGTAAGTTCTGGAGTGCGATTAATCAATGGCTTTAGAAACCATAAAGTACTAGACAGAGCAGAGCTTTCTAAAATCGCAGCCGATTATAATATTGCGAAGCTTAAAGATGATGTCGCGCTTAATGTGGCAGTGTCATATCTTCAAGTATTACTTGCAAGAGAAAGTGCAAAAGTAATTGTCACTCAAAATGCAGTGACTAAGGAGCAAATACAACGCACACAAGAATTAGTGGATGGAGGTGTATTGCCTAGAGGTGATCTATTAGAGATACGCGCAACTGACGCAAGCGAGAGACAACGTATAGTAGCTGCCGAAAACGGTGTTACCATAGGTCTTGTAAACTTAGCGCAACTATTAAATATAAAGGATATCGCAAACTTTGATATTGCCGAAGGGGAATATGAGGTGCGAGGAGAAGGAATATTAGACACGCAAGCGGATGTATTAATAGAGACGGCAAAGGAAACGCGCTATGATCTTAAAATTGCAGAACAAAATGAAGCAATAGCCAAAAAAGATTTAGAAATAAGCAAGACAGGTTTTTACCCTACACTAGATGCATTCTTTAATTATAATACTAGAGAGTCAAGTAGATCAAGCGGTTTTAATACTTCTATAGATCCTGATACTCCTTTTATAGATTCTGGAAATCCTATTGGAGTAGTGGGTAACACTGGTGATATTGTAACTAGCTTATCTCCTAATATTACAGGAGTTGATGAAGTAGGACCACTACCATTTATAGAGCAACTATATCTTAATGATGGAATCTCTTATGGGTTATCTTTGAGGGTTCCTGTGTTTAATGGATTTAGTGTAAAAAATCAAGTAAAACGTAGTGAGGTAAATGTAATGCGCTCAGAGTTTCAAAAAGAGCTAGCAGAGCAAAACCTTAGAACTGCGGTGTATCAAGCATACACAGATGCAAAAGCTGCAAGAGAAAGTTATGAGGCGGCCAAAATAGCTGTTGAGTCTCAAGAGTTAGCTTACGCATATGCAAAAGATCGCTATGATGTAGGTCTTACAAATGCCTTTGACTTTAGCCAGAGTAAACTGCGTTACGATAACGCACAGATTGAGATTGCGCGTTCTAAATATGATTATATTTTCCGTATTAAGGTATTAGAGCTCTATTTTGGAGTTCCCGTTACCGAACTAAAATTCTAACCAAAATGAGTAAAAAAACACTTTTCATTTTACTAGGTATTGTTGCTGTTGTAGTAATAGCATTAATCGCAGGTAAAAAATCTGGAGCTTTCGGTAAGTCGGGTAATTTCAAGGCTGTAGAGGTGCAGAAGCTAGAGCGAGCAACTATCATTGAGACGGTGGCCGCTACCGGTAAAATACAGCCAGAGATAGAAGTAAAGCTATCATCAGAAGTTTCTGGAGAAATCATAGATCTTCCTATTAAAGAAGGACAAGATGTAAAAAAAGGAGACCTACTTGTAAAAATCAATCCAGACTTAGTGCAGGCAGCAGTAAGCCAGAGTCGTGCAGCGTTACAAAATAGCCGTGCCGGATTATCACAAGCAGAAGCAAGTCTCAATCAAGCCAAGCTTACTTTTAATCGTAATAAGCCTCTTTTTGATAAAGGAGTAATTTCAAAAGCAGATTTTGAAAGAGCACAGTCTGATCTGGATATCGCACAAGCAAATCGTCAGAGTGCTTTTTATAATGTACAGAGTGTAGCTGCTCAAGTAAAGCAGGCTACAGATAACCTAGGACGAACTTCTATTTTTGCACCACGCGATGGTACAATCTCTATGCTTAATGTAGAACTGGGAGAACGTGTAGTAGGGACTGCGCAAATGGCAGGAACAGAAATCGTACGTGTAGCAAACCTCAATAATATGGAGGTTGAGGTAGATGTAAATGAAAATGATATTGTAAAAATTGCAATAGGAGATTCAACGATTGTAGAGGTTGATGCATACTTGAAAACAAAATTTTCGGGTATTGTTACAGAAATTGCAAACTCTGCTCAAGCAACACTTACTGCAGATCAGGTTACAAATTTTAAAGTAAAGGTGCGTATTCTTGAAGAATCATATAAGCACTTGCTAGAAGGTAAGAAGGATACATATTCGCCTTTTAGACCAGGTATGACGGCTACTGTGGATATCATTACAAAAAAGCGTAACGATATTCTGGCAGCGCCTATAAGTGCTATTGTTGTAAAGACAGATACGAGTGCTACAAGAAGCACTTCGCCTAAGTCTACAACAAGTGCAGGAGCGGCAGAGGAGAAATTTGAATGTGTATTTGTGAAGAGCGGTGGTGAAGCAAAGTTGAAAGTCGTAACTACAGGAATACAAGATGACTCTAAAATTGAAATCTTAACAGGTCTAGAAGAAGGTGATGAAATCATTATAGGCCCTTATAGTCTTGTAACTAAAACGCTCAAAACTGGAGATAAAGTTGAGGTAAAAGGAGAAGAAAAAAACGAATCTGAAGAATAAACAATGACACATATTTTATGTCTTGAGACAGCCACCACAAATTGTTCGGTGGCTTTGTCTATTAATGGAAATGTAGTTGCAATGCAGGAGGATAATGCTCAAAAGTATTCTCACGCAGAGCGATTACATGTATTTATCAAAGAGGTGCTTGATGCTGCAGGTATTACTAAAGATAAACTTAGTGCAATTGCCGTAAGTAAAGGCCCAGGGAGCTATACGGGACTTCGTATAGGTGTTTCGGCAACAAAGGGACTCTGTGCAGCACTAGATATACCACTTATCTCTGTAGATACTTTAGGTGCGCTTTCGCGAAAGCTTACTGTAAACGATGGCGAGCTCATTATACCAATGCTTGATGCACGACGTATGGAAGTGTACAGTGCCGTTTTTGATAATAGTGGAAATCGTCACAGAGAAACCCAAGCACAAATACTAGATGAAACATCCTTTACCGAATATTTAGATAAAGGAATTGTTCACTTTGTGGGTAATGGTGTAGAAAAATTCCAAGAGATATGTGAGCATCCTAATGCAAGATTTGTAATAGGAGAGTTGCCTTCATCAACTCAAATGGCATCGATGGCGCAAACAAAATTTGAAGCTAATGATCTTGAAGATGTAGCTTATTTTGAACCGTACTACCTCAAAGATTTTATTGCAGGTAAGCCTAAAGCAAAATAGAAATAATACTAAAGCAAAAAAAAATCCCGTGATACAATACTGTATTACGGGATTTTTACTTTTAAGAAAGAGCTTCTTAAGCTTCTTTGTGTATTTCGACAGCATGTGGATAAGGAATTTCAATCCCAGCTTTGTCAAGTTCAATTTTACAATTCTCGATAGTTTGGAAGTATACATCCCAGTAATTTTCTGGTGTAGCCCAAGGACGCACTTCATAATTTACAGAGCTATCTGCAAGCTCACCCATATTTACAGATGGAGCAGGTACTTGTAGTACATTTTCTTGAGAATGCATAGCGCGCATAAGAGCTTCTTTAGTCGCCTTAATATCTGCATCGTAAGATACACCTATTGTAAGGTCTACACGTAGTTCTCCTAGTTCTGTGTAGTTCTTGATATTACCATTAGATAAAACACCATTTGGTATAATAACTAGTTTATTTCCTGGTGTAGCTATCTTGGTAGTAAAGATTTGAATTTCAGATACAACTCCTACTTCACCTTGAGCTTCTATAAGATCACCTACTTTAAAAGGTTTGAAAAGCATAAGTAATACACCACCAGCAAAATTAGATAGAGAACCTTGTAACGCAAGTCCAACGGCAAGACCAGCGGCTGCAAGAATAGCAGCAAAAGATGCTGTATCTATACCTAATTGTCCTAAAATGGCTATAATAAGTAGAACTAGTAAAATAGTTCTCACGAGATTAGATAAAAACTTCTCAAGTGTCTTATCCATATTCTTATTTTTCTCGAGCACTTTCTTGAAAACCTTCATTAGTTTTCCAATAACCCATTTACCTACTACCCATATGACTAATGCCATAAGGATTTTGAGTCCGTATTCTGATCCTTTTTCGATAGCGAGGTCAATCCATTTTTGATAATCTTCCATTGGTTTTAATTATTAGGTTGTTAATGTTTGTAGCCTAAAAATAGAAAAACTCGCATATATCAATATATGCGAGTTTCTATATAATAATTATCACCATGGATGTATCGTTAATCGATACAAATGGGAGTCTTGTCTAGTTTTTCTTATTCAGCATTGTGAACGTGCACATCACGTTGAGGGAATGGTATTGTAATTCCAGCAGCTTCTAGACGTTCTTTTCCTTCCTCTAGTACTAACCAGCGTAAATTCCAGAAGTCTTCATTTTTTGCCCAATATCTTAGCGATAGATTTACACTGCTATCTCCTAGCTCTGCAAGAACGATCATAGGTGCTTTTCCTTCTTCTTGGATTACTTGTTCTTGTTCATTGACTAGTGTAAGTAAAATGTTTTTGGCAAGTTTTACATCATCACCATAATCAATTCCAAAGGTGATTGCTTCTTTACGTATACCTTCTTCTGTAAAGTTTACAATAGTTTCATTAGACAACTTTCCATTTGGGATAATAGCTAGTTGGTTTCCAAAAGTATTAAGCTTTGTCTGGAAGATTGAAATTTCTTTTACTGTTCCTTCTTGTCCTTGTGCTTTTATAAAATCACCTACTTTAAAAGGTCTTAGTAATAAGATAAGAACTCCTCCTGCAAAGTTTGCAAGAGATCCTTGTAATGCAAGTCCTATTGCAAGTCCAGCTGCTCCTATGATAGCTACCAGAGAAGTAGTTTGTACACCTACTTGTGTAATCACAAGTACAAAAAGCACGATTTTTAAGGTCCAATTAATGAGGTCTGCAATAAATTTTTCAAGTGTAGGTTCATAGTCCTTTCTTTTGAAAAACTTAGCTACTAGTTTTTTTATTATACGGATGACCCATAAACCAATAAATAGCAAAACCATAGCGCTCAAAAAGCCTGGGATGAAATCCCATATCCATTTTATGGCCTGATCTATATGTTCTTGGTATTCGCTTACTTGATCCAGAGGATTACTCATATTTAAATTTTTTACAAAATTGGATATAAGCAAACATGTTACATAATCTTCTAGGATAAACTTCTGTTAAACTTCCATGAGTTTTAACGCGGCTTTCACAGTCTCAACGGGGAGTTGGCAAGTATTATTCACACATACATAGATAAATGTTTTATCGTCATGGTATCGCCCCTTAAAGATGTCTTGATCACTTTTGATAGTGCTAGTTGCAATCAATTTATTAGGAATGTAATAGCCGTCCAACTCTTGTCTTAGGACTTCCGCATTTTTTCCCACGATGACAAGCTCATAAAAAGGCATGGTATAGTTAAGCATCCCATCCATCCAGTTTGAAAAACTAGTAGGGCTTTGATCAATAGATGGCTGAATGTTATGAAGCATTGCTTTAGCTGTATTTCCATAAGTATTATCGCCATAGTAATGAGATAACATAAAAATATTCTTCGCCATTATGGAGTTTGAGGACGGAATTACGTTATCATAAAACTCTGTGTTTCGACTTGCGAGGCTAGGATCTTGGTTTGATGTGAAGAAGAACAAATCATTTTCTTGATTTTGAAAATGTTCAAAGGTGCAATCGGTAAGTTGTTTAGCTTTATTAAGCCATTGCTTATCTGCTGTGACTTCATAGAGTGCTATAAAGGCATCTACTATGGCAGCATAATCCTCTAGATATCCATTTATAGTGCTCTTTTCATTTTTAAAGGTACGATTGAGACCGCCATCTTCTCTTATAAGATGAGTACTTATGAAAGTTGCATTTTTTAAAGCAGCAGTAAGAAATACCTCATCGTTAAAAGCGCGGTAGGAATCTACATACCCTTTTATCATTAATCCATTCCAAGAGGTTAGGATTTTGTCATCTAGGCGAGGTTTTTCTTTATTGCTTTCGCGAAAGCGTAATAAATCCTCATGCCATTTATTTTTCTTAGAAATGATTTCTTGTACTGAAATACCAAACTCTTTAGAAAAATCTTGATCTGTATCTTGTCTAATGAGTACATAGTTGTCTTTCTCCCATTTTCCATAGGAGTTGATGTTGTAATATTCTTTAAAAAGATCAAAATCATCACCTATCAAAGTTTGTAGCTCGTTTTTAGTCCACACATAATAAGCACCTTCTTCTAGAATTCCATCTGCAGTTAAGCTATCTGCATCTATAGCGCTATAGAAGGCTCCATCCTCTGTCGTCATCTCGCGGGCTATAAATGCTAAGGTTTGATAGACAGTTTCCTTGTATAAAAGATTTTTAGTCTTTGTGTAGGCTAGTGCGTATAGGCTAACTAGCTGTGCATTGTCATAAAGCATTTTTTCAAAGTGCGGTACATGCCACTTAGTATCTACACTATAACGAGCAAAACCGCCACCTACATGATCATTAACTCCACCAAAGGCAATTTGTTCTAGCGTGGTATTTACATATTCTAAAATTTCTTGATCTTGATTTTGGTGTGCATACCTAAGTAAAAACAGGTAGTTATTAGGCATCATAAACTTAGGCGCTCGGTTAAGGCCACCTTGTCTAGTGTCCCATTGTCGTGACCACTGGCTTATGGCATTTTGTAAGGTTTCTAGCTGGAAATCTGGATTGCTATCATTCGGGATAATTGCATCCATTTCTTGCATGCCTTGATCAAGCTTTTCTGCATATTCAATGAGTTTTTCTGGTGCTGTTTGATAGAGTTTGGCAATTTGCTCAAGTGCGCTTGTCCATTCCTCTTTTGGGAAATAGGTACCTCCCCATACTGGTCTTCCATCTGGTAATGCAATGGCATTAAGAGGCCAGCCACCTCTGCCTGTCATAAGTTGCACAGCATTCATGTATACATTATCCACATCTGGACGCTCCTCACGATCTACTTTTATATTTATAAAATGCGCGTTCATAAGTTGTGCGACCTCTGTATTTTCAAAGCTCTCGTGCTCCATGACATGACACCAGTGGCATGAAGAGTAACCTATGCTTATCAATAAGAGTTTGTTTTCCTTTTTAGCCTGAGCCAGCGTTTGCTCATTCCATGGTTTCCAGTCTACAGGGTTATGGGCATGTTGTAAGAGATAAGGACTAGTCTCTTGTATAAGATCATTAGTATAAGGATGTTCCATAGTGGGGTTGTTTTAATGCTTGCCGATTGAAAAAAAGGAGTGATATTATAGACGTAAGTGTGATTGTAAAACGGGTAGGCTTGTAAAAATACAAACAAAAAAAGTCCCATCTTGAGATGGGACTTTTATCAATATTTTAAAAAGAGATTTACTTTACTTCAAAAGTAATCTTACAGTTCATACGGTATTCTTTAATTTTTCCATCATCACCTACTACACAGTTTTGCTCGTTTACATAAAGAGATTTTATATTCTTTATTGACTTACTAGCGTGTTTAAGCGCATTTTCTGCTGCATTTTCCCAGCTTTTCTCAGAACTTGCTAATACTTCTATAACTTTTAATACTGCCATTTTATTGGTTTTAATGTGTTAATAATTAGTTGTTTCCTGAAAGTTACGCAATTCATTAGATAAGAATGCAAATGTTTTTATAAATGTTATAATTACTGTCTGTCTGAATAATAACGATAGTTATGTGTAGATGAGCGTAGGTGTTAAAGCTATTTTAAGAGATTTTATTTTTGAAGTACTTAGTGTAATTACCATCCTCCAGAAGCACCACCACCTCCAAAGCCACCGCCACCAAATCCTCCTCCAAAACCACCGCCTCCACCGAAGCTTCCACCACCGCCAAAAGAGCCGCCTCCACCAAAGCCACCACGTCCCATGTTGCTGAGAATGATAACATCTAGTAGCGAGCCGCCTACACTGCGCTTACCTCCATTACGACCACCACCTCGATGATTGTTGCGACTTATGATAATGAGAATGATGATAAAAAAGATAAACATGAGAATCCCTTGTATGGGAAAACCATCGTTACCTTGTCTCGTTCCTTTAAAGTTTCCTTGCAAACCATCAAAGATGGCATCTGCGCTTTGATCAAGGCCAGCATAAAAATTCCCTTGTTTAAACTGAGGAATCATTATTCTATTTATGATTTGCTCTGCATCACGGTCAGAAATGATGCTTTCTATTCCATAACCCGTATTGATATCTACCTTGCGATCATCTTTTGCGAGAATAATCAGGATGCCGTTATCTTCATCTGCCTGGCCTATTCCCCATTGCTGTCCCCACTTTGCACCTACCATATCAAGTCCTTCTCCATTAGAAGTAGAGATAATAGCAATCACAATTTGTGTTGAGGTACTGTCACTGTATTTAATAAGTTTGTTTTCTAAAGCACTCTTTTGTCCTGCAGATAATAAGCCTATGTAATCATAAACCGCGTCCGGATTTGCCTTTGTCGGTTTTTCAGGAATATTAAATTGACCAAATGCAGGAATACTCAGTACCAATAAAAGTAGAGAGAAGAGTGCGCTTTCGCGAAAGCGTGAACCTAAAAAATTATTTTTTTCTTGCATTAAGAGGTGCTTATTTCGTCAGGGAGTTCATTTTTATCACCATGCTTCCATGGGAAAAATGCAGCTAGTTTCTCTCCAGCAGACTGTACTCCCTGGATGAGGCCATCGCGGAAGTTTCCTTTTGTAAACTGAGCAATCATAGCATCCTTAGTAGACTCCCAGAAATCTGGCGGGACTACCTTGTTGATGCCAGCATCACCACAAATTGCGAGTTTATGATCATCTACTGCAACGTAAATAAGGACTCCATTTTCTTCCTTAGTATTATCCATTTTAAGTAAATGAAATAATTCTTGAGCACGTATAAGCGCATCCTCTTTGTTAGAGTGATGTTCTAAGTGCACACGAATTTCCCCCGAAGTACGAGTCTCAGACTGTCTAATAGCCTCAACAATGGCTTGTTCGTCACTTTTACTTAAAAAGTCTTCTACCGTAGATGCCATTTATTTTGTGCCAAAATCAAATTCTACTTCTGGAGCATTTTCTGATCCTGCATCTGCCTCAAAGTATGCGCGGTTTTCAAAACCTAAAATTCCTGCAGCTAGGTTAGTAGGAAACATACGTATTTCAGAGTTTAAGATTTTTGCCTTTTCATTAAAGCGATTACGCTCCACATTGATACGGTTTTCTGTACGTTCCAGCTCATTGATTAACTCCTTAAAGTTTTCATTTGCCTTAAGATCTGGGTAACGTTCAAAAACGGCAAGAAGCCTAGATAGCGCAGAGGTAAGACCTGACTGAGCTTCTTGAAATTGTTTAAGCTGTGCTGGTGTAATGTTTGAAGGGTCTATGTTAATAGAAGTTGCTTTACTACGCGCTTCTATAACTCCTATAAGAGTAGATTGCTCAAACTCTGCATAGCCTTTGGCTGTATTTACAATATTTGGAATTAAGTCTGCACGACGTTGGTAAGAGCTCTCCACGTTACCCCATTGTGCACTTACCTCTTCATCTAGAGGAACGAGATTGTTATTTGTGCGAGCAAGCCATAAGCCTCCTATTACTAGTATAGCAACAATGGCGATAAGAGCGATAAGTCCTTTTTTCATAATATAATTAGGTTTGATTGTTAGTTGTTGTTTGTTGTGATTTGTTACAAGTAACGTGCAATAGTAGCAAGTTAAGAAAAAGAATTACTATAAGAAGACAATAAGGTTTTGTTAAACTCGCCGTCTAAGAGTTGTATAAGCTTGATTTTTGCAAATAAAAAAACAACACTCATTTGTAGTGTATTATTGTTATGGATTTAAAACTTTTATATTTACTAGCATCTATGGGAGTTATAGGTGTTATTGCAGGTGTATATCACCTCGTGTCTGGGCAGTATCTTGTAATGAGCCTCTTGTCAATAACTACTAGTTTATTTTTTATAGGCCTAGCTTATCGCGATTATTATAAAGGAAAGCGTTTTTAGAGATTAGACTTAATCTCTAGTAGTTGTGCTTTTACAGCTTCTAGCTTCCTTATAATATCAAAATTTGATAAAATTTCTTTTTTACCTTCTTTGAGGTGTGTTTTTGCACCTTCAAGTGTAAAACCGCGCTCTTTAACCAGATGGTAAATGAGCTCTAGATTTCTAATATCTTCTGGAGTAAATCTCCTTGTGCCCTTAGCGTTTTTTTTAGGAGCGATTACATCAAACTCTTTCTCCCAGAAACGTATCAAAGATGCATTTACATCAAATGCCTTTGAGACTTCACCTATAGTATAATACAGTTTTTCTGGAAGGTCTATATACATTAATCGAGTGATTGATTTTCTATAGATGATGCAGCTAGCATAAGATCATATTCCTCTGGAGTAAGATCATTATGGTAAAAGTTTACAGGATTAACTACGGTGCCGTTTTTCCATACTTCATAGTGTAGGTGGGGACCAGAAGATAGACCTGTATTGCCCACATATCCTATAATCTCACCACGCTTTACATTCTGTCCTACGGTAGCTTTGTACTTACTCATGTGCGCATAATACGTTTTATAGCCAAAACCATGTTCTATAATTACCATTTTGCCATAACCACTTCCTAGTCCTACTTTAGTGACTTTTCCATCACCCGTGGCATAAATTGGCGTGCCAGGAGGAGCTGTAAAGTCCATCCCGTTGTGCATTTTACGGTATTTTAAAATAGGGTGCACTCGCATTCCGTATCCAGAGGCTACACGTGAGAGGTCTTTATTTTGAACCGGTTGTATAGCTGGTATTGTTTTGAGTAACGCTTCTTTCTCTTCGGCTAGTTTGGCGATTTCGTCTAGAGATTTTGACTGGATTACAAGTCGTTTTGTGATCTGATCAATACGTTTTGCACTTCCTGTAATCATAGAAGAGTTATCAAATCCTTCTAAGTCTTTATAACGATTGACACCTCCAAAACCTGCTTGTCTTATTTCATCAGGAATAGGGCTAGCTTCAAATAATACACGGTATACATTATTATCTCGCTCTTCTACATTTGCAAGTACGCGTTCTATCTGGTCAAGTTTCTTTTCTTGAATCTCAAACTGTAATGACATATTTGCCAGCTCGCGTTCTAGTTTTCGTTCCTTAGGAGTATCGACACCAGAGTTAAACACAGCGATTGTTATAAGAAGTCCCATAAGAGCGGTTGCTGCAATGAATATCAATGCTGCGCCAAAGGTGCGTCCCTTCTTTCTCTCTACTTTTCGGTAGGATAGTGTCTCACTATCGTAGTAATATTTTACCTTAGACATAAGTTAAAATGCTTATTTTTGGGGTTTGTTTATGGGGTTTAGTACGCTTTCGCGAAAGCGTGATTTAAAACCTCAACAACGTTCAAATATAAAATAAATTATCCACACCATCCATCGTATGAAATCTCAAGAGGTACGTAAACAGTTTCTAGACTTTTTTGAATCCAAAAAACATACCATAGTGCCCTCTGCACCAATGGTTTTAAAGGATGACCCCACGTTAATGTTTACAAATGCGGGAATGGTGCCTTTTAAAGAATATTTTCTAGGAAACGCTACACCAAAAAATGCTAGACTGTCAGATACTCAAAAATGTTTGCGTGTTTCAGGGAAGCATAATGATCTTGAGGAAGTAGGTAAAGACACCTATCACCACACGATGTTTGAGATGCTGGGTAACTGGTCTTTTGGAGATTATTTTAAAGAAGAAGCAATATCATGGGCTTGGGAATTCTTAACGGAAGTAGTTAAGATTGATAAGGACAGTCTTTACGTGAGTGTTTTTGAGGGAGATAAGGAGGATGGATTAGATAGAGATCAAGAAGCTTTTGATATCTGGAAGCAACGCATTGATGAGGATAGAATCATCGATGGAAATAAAAAAGATAACTTCTGGGAAATGGGAGCGCAAGGACCTTGCGGGCCATGTTCAGAAATACACGTAGACATAAGATCTGCCGAAGAAAAAGCAAAAGTAGACGGGAAGACACTCATCAATATGGACCATCCACATGTTGTGGAAATCTGGAACCTCGTATTCATGCAGTACAATCGTCTTGCAGATGGATCGCTTGTGAAGCTACCTAACCAGCATGTAGATACTGGAATGGGATTTGAGCGTTTATGTATGGTACTTCAAGGAGTACAGTCTAACTATGATACAGACGTTTTTACTCCACTAATGAGTGAGATAGAAACCATCACAAACTCAAAGTGTGGTAATGATGAAGAAATAGATATTGCAGTACGAGTAATAGCAGATCACGTAAGAGCTGTGTCATTCTCTATTGCAGATGGGCAGTTACCTTCTAATACTGGAGCTGGCTATGTAATCCGTAGAATCTTACGACGTGCAATTCGTTATGGGTTTACGTTTCTTGACACGAAGGAACCATTTATCTATAAGCTTGTGGCAACACTTGTGAAGCAAATGGGTGACGCATTTCCAGAGCTTAAATCACAAAAGAACTTAATGACAAATGTGATACGTGAGGAAGAAGCTTCTTTTTTACGTACGCTAGATAAAGGGTTACTATTACTTGATAATGTAATTGCGGAGACTAAGGGTGATACTGTTGCTGGTGATAAAGCTTTTGAGCTTTATGATACCTACGGATTCCCAATAGATCTTACAGCACTTATACTTAGCGAGAAAAACTTAAAGCTTGATGAGAAAGGTTTTGAAGCTGCTCTTAAAGAGCAAAAAGACCGCTCTCGTGCAGCAACCAAGGTGGAGACAGATGATTGGAATATCTTACAAGAAGATGCCGAAGAAGAGTTTGTAGGATACGATACATTAGAAACTCCGGTGAAAATTACTCGCTACCGTAAGACAGAGAGTAAAAAAGACGGTGAGTTATATCAACTGGTATTTAATCTTACGCCGTTCTATCCAGAAGGAGGAGGGCAAGTAGGAGATAAAGGATATCTAGAGACTCCTAACGGAGAGGTAGTTTACATTATCGATACTAAAAAAGAGAATAACTTAATTATTCACCTTGCTAAAAATCTTCCGCGATCTACAGATGGAACGTTCAAGGCAGTGGTAGACGCAAAACAGCGTAGCCGCACGGCTGCAAACCATACTGCGACACACTTATTACACCAAGGTTTACGTAAGGTGCTAGGTACACACGTAGAGCAAAAGGGTAGTATGGTACATAGCGGGAATTTACGTTTTGACTTTGCTCACTTTTCTAAGGTGACTAAAGAGGAACTTAAGGAGGTAGAAGATTTTGTAAATGCACGCATACGCGAAAATCTATCACTAGAAGAGCAGCGAGGTATTCCTTATGATCAGGCTGTACAAGAAGGTGCAATTGCATTATTTGGAGAGAAGTATGGAGATGCGGTTAGAACTATCCGTTTTGGTAAGTCTATGGAGCTTTGTGGAGGAACTCACGTACCAAGTACTGGAGAAATCTGGCATTGTAAGATTACCTCAGAAGGTGCTGTTGCATCTGGAATACGTCGTATAGAAGCAATCACAAGTGATGCAGCTAAAGATTATTTTACTTCAGAGACGGAGGCTTATAATAATGTAAAAGCTACGCTTAAAAATGCACAAGATCCAGTAAAAGCAATTACTAACTTACTGGATGAGAATGCTGCATTAAAAAAACAAGTAGAAGCACTCATAAAAGAGAAGGCTCAAAACTTAAGCGGTGACCTGGCTAAGGAATTTACAGATATAGATGGTGTTGATTTTCTTGCCAAAAAAGTAGATCTAGATGCAGGAGCAATAAAAGATCTTGCATTTAAGCTAGGAGAAAATAAAGACAATGTGTTTATTCTTTTTGCTACAGAGCAAGACGGTAAAGCATTGCTAAGCTGCTACATTTCGAAGGAGCTTGTAGCTTCTAAGAAATTAAATGCAGGCACTGTGGTGCGCGAACTAGGAAAGCACATCCAAGGTGGAGGTGGTGGACAACCTTTCTTTGCAACTGCAGGAGGGAAAAACCCAGCAGGAATAGACGCCGCAATTGCCGAAGTGAAAAATTACTTGGTTTAATACACATACAACCATCTGCTTATTGACTTAATAAGTAGATGGTTTTTTTATAAAGAATGCTTCTTGTGTTATGATAAAATTACAGACTCAGTTGCCACTTACTACATCATCTACGCCGTTTGGGTATGATGATACGTTGCTGCTATTGGGTTCTTGTTTTTCAGAAAACATAGGAGATAAACTTGATTACTATAAATTTCAATCGGTTACAAATCCATTTGGGATTATATTTAATCCTATAGCGCTTGAGCGCCTAATACAAGATGCGATTGAAGACAAAACATATACCGAGGAAGATGTTTTTGAACTTGGCGGTGTCTGGAAATCATACTATGCTCATAGTGATAAAAATGCTTTGAGTAGACTAGGAGTTGTAATACATCTTCAAGAAGCACAGCAATTACTTAGGACGCAACTAAAAAGTGCTTCCCATCTCTTTATCACATTAGGTACTGCTTGGGTTTATAGACATCTTGAACGAGATGAGGTAGTGGCCAACTGTCATAAGGTGTCTCAAAAGGAGTTCGCAAAAGAGCTCTTGTCTGTAGATGATATTGTACAAAGCCTATCTAGCATAGTAAAGCTTGTACGCAATTTCAATCCTAAAATTCATATCACTTTTACAGTGTCTCCAGTGCGTCACATAAAAGATGGATTTGTAGAAAACACCCGAAGTAAATCTCATTTGATTTCTGCCATTCATGAGCTAGTTGATAAGAGTGCTATTTCTTACTTCCCTTCTTACGAAATCATGATGGATGAGTTAAGAGATTATCGCTTTTATGGTGTAGATATGATTCACCCTTCAGCACAAGCGGTAGATTATATTTGGGAACGATTTGTTGAGGTATACGCTTTCGCGAAAGCGCAACAAACAATGAAACAAGTCTCAAAAGTACAACAAGGAATTACTCATAAACCTTTTAATGCCGAAGGAGAGCAGCACCAAAAATTCTTAGCAAAGTTAGACAGTCAAAAAGAAGAGTTACTTGAAAAATTTCCTTGGATGAGGTTTTAAAGAAACCTTAGGTGATCATTTTTTTATAAAGTGAAAGCCATCCGCCACCATTCATGGCTTCTATCCCTTTGCTTTTTAAAATTGCAGTAGCAGATGCGCTTCGTGCTCCGCTCGCGCAAACACATATTATAGGTGCATCCCAACTCTTAATTTTTGCAGCATTGGTAGCTATTGATTGTAGTGGTATATGCTTAGAACCTGGAATAGCGCCGTTATCATATTCGGCTTTTGATCGCACATCTATGATAACAGCATCTCTACTAAAGAAGTCGTCAAGTTTCCGCTGTTTCTTACCGAAAAAACTACTGAATAACCCCATTGTCTTCCATTACTAAACTTAGTCCGTCTTTTATGAGATGTGCAATATTTGCTCTAGAAATCATGAGAGATTCTAGGTGTGCTAGCACTTCCTTATTTCGCGTAAGCTCAAATATCTCAAGTGATAAAAGCCAGTCTGTAGGATATTGTTCCTTTACAATTTTGAATATGGTAAGTAACGCAGTTTCTTGTGAAGACTTTGCTTCTCTCTGGTCTCTTACTTCCTTGTAATGTTCGTTAAGTTTTTTATCCTCTTCAGATAGTTCGTTGTGAATGGTGGCTGTACTGCTCACATTACTTTTTACGTCAAACGAGTGATGGTCTGCCGCTCCTGCAAAAGCAGATACTACAGAAGTTCCTATTACCATATCAAAAGGTCCGTTCTTGCGTGAGATAAGCTTATCGCCTTTGTAGGATACTTCGCATCCATCAAAGTGAACTACGAGTAAGGTTCCGTCTACACTACGAGTTCCGGTGGTAATCATTCCTGTTACGGTAATGCCACTTTCAAACTCAAAAGAGTTAATGCCGCCTTCGTAAATTTCAAAAGCCTTAAGATCTCTTGGGCTCATATTTTCGATAGCCATGGAGCTACGCTTGAGCTTCCCTAGAGGAGAAGAGAATCCTTTTCTAAAATGATCTGTTCCTAAGCCTATAAGTTCCTTACCTCTGTAAGAAAGTGCACTAGGACCATGAGTTTCAAAATAAACAACACGGTTGTCTTCATCTTGGATCATGTTGCTAAAATTCCCACTTACCTGCAGCCCAGTGTTAAGCTCGATAGAGCCTAGTTGCTTGCAGTCTATAAGTTTTTGAACACCTCTCCATCCACCACGTCTCAATGCCATAGTCTCTGCAAATTCTTCTAGTACTTCCATTAAGTACCCAAAATCTGGAGTGACAAATAGCTGAGGTTGCATTTTAGTTATATCAAATTCTTGATAAGCAGCATCTATGCTATAAGGTAGTTTCTTTACAGCATCTGTAAGGCAATGTTTACTCTCACCTAGTGATGATAATAAGCCAGCGCCATATAGTTTTGGATCTTCAAGTGTTCCTATAAGTCCGTACTCTACGGTCCACCAGTGAAGGTTTCTTATCAGTGCAATTTCAGATGGTTCTACCGTCATTTGCTGCAGGCGGTTTACCTCATCTTCGGCAGCGTCTATATCTTCTTGAGCAATACCTTCGGCTTCTTTTAAAATAGATAGTTTACGCACTGCTTCATACATATCCATATCATGTGCATTTGATATGGCACGAGCGCCTATTTCTCCAAATCTGCGCAGGTACTCTGCATAATCTGGACTTGCAATAATAGGAGCATGACCAGCACCTTCATGAATAATATCTGGTGCAGGTGTATATTCTATGTTTTCTAGTTGGCGAATGTCACTAGCAATCACGAGCACTTTGTATGCTTGAAATTCCATAAAAGCATTAGGAGGTATAAAACCATCTACCGCAACAGCAGCCCATCCTATTTCTTTAAGAATGCGATTCATCCCGTACATAGAAGGGATGTTATCTATAGAAATCCCTGTCTTTTTAAGACCAGACATATAGCTCTCATGAGCCACCTGACTTAAATGAGCTACATTTTTACGCATCACATATCTCCACACCGCCTGATTGATAGGAGTGTATTGATCATAATCTTGCGCCTTGATATATTGCCCTAAATGCTTAGGCAGGCGATCTAATAACGGGTTTGATGTAACTGGTATTTCCATAAAGTAAATTTACGAAGAATTGGTCGTGAATAAAATGCATTCCTAAATCGTTTGCGCTAATTTATTTTTGGGTATCCGCTTTCGCGAAAATGTGAGTTGACAAAACATGCATTATTCCCTATTTACCTATTTTTACCTAACATTAATTTGAGCTATATAAAATGACACAACCATACGTAAAGACATTAAAAGCAAACGGAATCGCTACTATCACATTCTTTCATCCGTCACACAATAGCATGCCTAGTACAGTGTTGTCAGATTTAGAAAATGCTATAAACAACAGTGGTCAAGATGCAGATGTGAAAGTAATTGTATTACAAAGTGGAGGAGAACGCACCTTTTGTGCTGGTGCTAGCTTTGATGAGCTTAAAAGCATAGAAGATAATGTAGAAGGAAAAGAATTCTTTATGGGATTTGCGCGCGTGATTCTTGCAATGCGCTCATGTCCTAAAATAATCATAGGACGCATTCAAGGTAAAGCAGTAGGAGGTGGCGTAGGTCTTGCCGCTGCAACAGATTATTGCTACGCTACTAAGTATGCTAGTATAAAATTAAGCGAACTCACCATAGGTATAGGTCCATTTGTTATTGCACCTGCTGTTGAGCGTAAGATGGGATTAAATGCACTAAGCGACTTGACACTGAATGCAACAGAATTTTATAGCCCAGAGTGGGCAAAAGAAAAAGGACTGTATGCAGCAATTTTTGAAACCTCAATTTTAATGGATGAAGCGGTAGAAGCACTAGCTGTAAAGCTTGCTTCTTATAATCCAGAAGCAGTGAGTGCTATGAAAAAAGCATTATGGGAAGGGACAGACCACTGGCCATCACTTTTAGAAGAACGTGCTGAGATGAGTGGTACTTTAGTATTGAGTAAGTTTACTAAAGATACACTGGGAGCTTTGTAACTAAGATGACAATATCAGTCAGAAACTTTATACATTAAAAAAGCACCCCAAGGGGTGCTTTTTAAGTTTAAGGGCTAATTCAAACAATGTTTTATTTTCCTGCTACTTGTGGAGGATATACACCTAAAATTTCTTGAACAATTAGGTTAATGCGTTCTTCACGCTTATCTACATCTCCAGTAACTAGCGGTGCTGTACCCTGTCCTTGCCAGATAAGCTGATTTTTATTTGCGTCTATTAAGTCAATGTATAAAGTACCCTGAGTCGATCTTGCAACGGTATTGTTGTTAAAACCACCGTTCCAGCCCCAAGGGCCTCCCCATGGTCCCCAGAAACCTCCCCAGCCTCCACGGAAGCCAAAGTTATTTTGGTACACATCAATACGTTCTTTTGCTTTTGTAAATATGCTTACAAGCACCGTAGGATTTTCAGATTTTGTAAAACCTTTTGCCATCATCTCAGATTCAATTGCGCGGAGTACACGTTTTTTATCTAGATCAGAAATCTCTGCTTTGTCTATTCCTGGTTTGTAAAAAGCAAACGTTTTGTACTCGCTAAAGTTTGTTTCTTTGTCGTAGTCAGAAGCTACGCGCACAGTGCTACATGAAGCCAGTAAGAGTACGGCTCCTAGCAATGGTAAAAGTCTAAGTGCTTTCATAGTAGTTTATTTTAAAGATTATTTAATAAGTGATCATCCACAAAATTTGGCAATGTTACTGTAAGATTAGGTTCATTTTCCATGGCTCTTTCGATTGCAAAAACAGCACCTTCGTTACGAGCCCAGCTTCGGCTAGCAATTCCGTTATTTACATCCCAGAAAAGCATTGACTGTAAGCGTCTTTCAGAATATTAAAATTATCAATTACCGTACCAAAATGATTATTTAGAGAGGCACATTCATTACGGCAATAGGCAGGTGCATCAGGTGTAATCAAGATGGACTAATTATTATGTAGAATTTTTCGCGAAAGCGCACGACATCTAATCCGTCTATTTATTGTGGATCAAGACCTTATTTCTGGCTGCTAGTTTTCTTACTATATCCATATGGACAATGACGACAGCCACTCTCACAACAATAACCTCTTTTAAGGTGGTATTGCTCTGTAAAACATTTATAGCCTTCTGGCGTTAGGTAATAATCGCCGTCTTCTATAGGAATATGTTTTTTTAAATAGGACATAACACAAAGATAAGGATACGGCACAGACTTTGAATAACGTCTATAGTATTAGTAATAACGTACAAGTATTAAGGAGATCTTAAGATGCTAGATGTTATAATTAATTTATTTTTGACCTATGTTTTTAATTGTAAATAAATATTTATTGCGCAAACGCTTTGTGGGAGTCACTCTCTGGCCATTTATAGTGATGCGTACTCCAGAACTTAAGGAGGATATTGTATTTATTAATCACGAGAAAATCCATATTAGACAGCAAGCAGAAATGCTTGTGCTGCCATTCTTTATATGGTATGTAATAGAGTATTTTATAAGACTTATACAGTATAGAGATAGCTATGTGGCTTACCTTAATATCAGTTTTGAGAGAGAGGCTTATGCTCGTGAGTGCGAGCTCAGCTATCTAGAAAAACGTCCTTTTTGGAGTTTTCTAGCGTATCTTTAACCCGTGAATCTTACTTCAGAAAATCAATTTATTTCAGAAACAAATGGACGCTCCCTTTCTATTAAAAGGGAAGACTTGTTGCACCCTACAGTGTCTGGAAATAAGTTTAGAAAACTTAAATATAATCTTATACAAGCCCGAGGAGAAGGTTATGATACGCTACTCACTTTCGGAGGCGCTTACTCAAACCATATTGCGGCGACAGCAGCAGCCGGACAGTTAGCAGGTTTCAAAACCATAGGAGTTATACGAGGAGAAGAGCTAGGTGTTAATCTTGCTAAGACACTTGAAAGTAATCCCACGTTGGGATTTGCACATAAGTGTGGGATGAAATTTCACTTTATATCAAGGCAAGAATACCGTGAGAAAGATGAGTTACGCTTTCGCGAAAGCATAACAAAAACCTTTAATAATCCGTTTATAATTCCCGAAGGCGGAACCAATGATCTCGCTATCAAAGGTTGTAAAGAAATCTTAACTGATGATGATACAGACTTTGACTATATATGTTGCCCCATAGGAACAGCAGGTACAATTTCTGGTATCATAAATAGCCTGAAGCCCCACCAGAAGGCATTAGGGTTTCCTGCTCTTAAAGGAGATTGGGTAGCAGATGAGGTGAGAAAATATGCAAAGAACGAGCAGTGGGAGATTATTACCGACTATCATTTTGGTGGTTATGCAAAGGTGAATGGTGATCTCGTTAACTTTATAAATGAATTTCACGCTGAGCATCACGTTTTACTAGATCCTATTTATACGGGTAAGATGCTTTATGGTATTTCAGAGCTTATGAAAGGTGGGTATTTCCGCGAGAATTCTCGTATTTTAGCCGTTCATACGGGAGGTTTACAAGGAATTGCAGGAATGAATATCCAGCTAGCCAAAAAAGGACTTCCACTCATACACTAATTATATGTTCAAACGTTTTACCATACTTTTATTAATAGGAATACTGTCTGTAAGTTGTGGTGGTTCTAAAAAAGCCACACGTTCTAAAAAAAGAACAAAAACTACACGTACCGTCGAGAGAAGACAACCTTCTCCAAAAGTTGAGGAGGCAGCAACTCCAGATGACAATCTTGATAATGGTGTTAATCCAGTTCCTAAGGGTGGCGTAAACGGTTATATAGAAGACTTTGCAGATATCGCAAAAGAAGAAATGGAGCTATACGGAATCCCAGCAAGCATCACACTAGCACAGGGAATTCTTGAGTCTGGTGCCGGAAAAGGAGAGCTAGTACAAAAAGCAAATAACCACTTTGGTATAAAATGTCACGATTGGAAAGGTCAGACCGTTTATCATGACGATGACACGAAGGGAGAATGTTTTAGAAAGTATAGTTTGGCTAAGTTTTCTTACAGAGATCACTCCTTGTTTTTGACAGGAAGAAAGCGTTATACAGATCTTTTTAAACTTCCTAAAGATGATTATAAAGGATGGGCAAATGGGTTACGTGCTGCAGGATATGCAACAGATAAGAAGTATCCTCAAAAATTAATTAGCCTAGTAGAACGTTACGAGCTATATCGTTATGACGGTGAAGTACTAGGTAAAGATGTTGCAGACTATAAGAAAGTGACAGACAATAATAATCAACATACTGTGCAAAAGGGCGAAACGCTTTTCCGTCTATCTCGCATGTATGATGTAACGGTGCCAGAACTAAAAAAATGGAATGGTATTGATGGTGATCAAATCTTTGAAGGTCAGGTGCTTTTTATCAAACCATTTGATAGAGGGTATTAAGACATTAGATCCTTGAATAAAATATAGTACAAGATTGTACAGTGTAAAATGTACAGACAACAAATAGCATATTTAGATGATTTATAAAAGAAGTAGTGAGCTTTTTGTAGCAGCTCAAAAAGTAATACCAGGAGGAGTAAATAGTCCCGTAAGAGCTTTTAAATCTGTAGGAGGAGATCCTGTATTTGTAAAAGAAGCAAAGGGAGCTTATTTATATGATGAAGATGGACGCAGACTTATTGATTACATCGCTTCATGGGGTCCTATGATTTTAGGTCATGCGCATAAACCTGTGGTAGATGCTGTTGTAGAAAAAGCACAAAAAGGCACTTCCTTTGGAATGCCAACAGAGATAGAAACAAAAATAGCCGAGCTTGCCATCTCTATGGTGCCGGGTATTGATAAAATACGTTTTGTAAATAGTGGAACAGAAGCCTGCATGAGTGCAGTGCGTCTTGCCCGCGGATTTTCTGGAAGAGAGAAGATTATCAAATTTGCAGGTTGTTATCACGGTCACTCTGACTCATTTCTTATTCAAGCAGGAAGTGGTGCTGTAACCTTTGGTTCTCCTAATAGTCCAGGAGTAACGGCTGGTACGGCAAAAGACACCTTACTTGCAGATTATAATAACCTAGAAAATGTAAAAGATCTTTTTGAAGCAAATTCAGGGGAGATTGCTGCAATCATTATAGAACCTGTTGCAGGTAATATGGGTTGTATTCTCCCAGCCGAAGGATTCTTGCAAGGCTTACGTGAGCTTTGTGACGCACATGGTGCGCTACTCATTTTTGATGAGGTGATGACAGGCTTTAGACTAGCAAAAGGCGGTGTGCAAGAGCTTATGAATGTTCGTGCAGATATTGTCACTTTCGGAAAAGTAATAGGTGGCGGACTGCCTGTAGGAGCTTTTGCAGCTCGCACAGAAATCATGAGTCATCTTGCTCCAGAAGGACCAGTATATCAAGCAGGAACCTTAAGTGGTAATCCGCTGGCGATGGCTGCAGGACTAGCCATGCTTACAGAGTTAAATAATAGCGATGTTTTTGAAAGCTTAGCAAAGAAAACGGAGTACTTACACAAAGGAATTGATAAAGCCTTAACTGATAGTGGAGTTACCTTTACCATAAACCGAATTGGCTCAATGATTTCTGTACACTTTGCCGAAGGCGCAGTAACAGATTTCAAATCGGCTGCGGTGGGTGATAATTATACGTTTAAGAAATTCTTCCATGGATTACTTGAAGAAGGTATTTACATTGCACCAAGTGCCTATGAAAGCTGGTTCTTAAATGATGCTCTTTCTTATGAAGATCTTGATGAGACTATTGCTGCAGTAGCAAAGGTGGGGAAGACGTTGTAAGACGTAATCATTAAAAGTGTAGCTCTCAATCTTAAATAAGTTTTTTATCTCATTTTATAGACATGAAAAATATTATCGTATTAGTTCTTGTATTGTTTTCTTTCTCAATTGAAGGCCATGCACAAGTAGATAGAAGAAGTGAATTTGTTTTTGAAGGTTCCATACCTGAACATAAACTGGCATTTCTGAAGCAAAACTATAATTGGAAAGCAGAAACCAAGCTTATTATTAATTTTAAAACTTTTTTAAGTACTTGTCCGCGCAATCAATATCGAGTAATTGATAATGATTGGAATGATGAGTTTTATAGGAAATTAGCATTGAAAAATGTCACAAATATTTACATCTCGCTTGAAGATAATCTATTAAGAAAGCTTACAAAGTCTAGAAAAGACTTTTATGAGGACAAGGATGATTTTTTCACCAAAACGTTTAACTTAAAAAGTGGAAGACATTGTTATGCTCTTATGATGATTAATGAAAAGGGTTCATTTATGTTGAGAGTTGGAGAATATACAGAAGCAGATATAACTGACTTCTCAAAAATTCTAGAAGGAGAACAACCATAATCATTTATCAAAATCACTATAATAAAAAAACGGCATCCCAATCAAGGATGCCGTTTTCAATCTAAAAATAAACCAATCAATCAAAATTATTTATTTCCTCTGCGTGATTCTTTGTGACCTTTTTTTTCTTTGTCACCACGCTTTCCTTTTCGCTTAGCATTCATTTTTTTGAACTGCTTGAACTGATCTTCAGATAAGATGCTTTGCATTTTTTCTTGCATAGCAATCTGCTTATCTAGACGCTTATTCTGCATTGCGTAACGTTGCTCTTTTGTAAGCTCAGGCTTTTCTTTATTTGCCTTACGCTCTGCCTGCATCGCTTTGCGATCTTTTGCTTGATCAAGAAGTACGGTATACACTTTTTTAGACTGGTTATCGTCGAGTGCAAGTGCAAGTGTCATCTTCTTTGTACTAAGTGTAGCAACTTGTTCTGCAGTCATGTCATTACCTCTTCTTTCTTCTCCAGATCTTGGGCCTCTTTGTGCAGACATTGATACGGTCGCAAGTACTAGAAACATCATCATTAACTTTTTCATCTTTTTTATTTTTTAATTGTTGAACACTTATATGACCCTAAAAAAAGAGGAAGGTTTAATGATTATAAATTTTTGTGACTTTGTTATGATTTTATCAAAGCACGCTTTCGCGAAAGCGTAACCCTACAAATCATCTGTTTAAATAAGAAATTGACATCCTAAAAATGAACCAAAAAAAACAGCCAGCAATCAAATGATTGCTGGCTGTTTCAATAAATAAGCTGTAGTAATTATTACTTAGGATCAAGTATCATGTTGATGCGTTCTACAAGATCTTCTGAGTGTATGCGGCTCATACGGTCTCTAAGTCGGTTGTTTTGTAAATCACGTTTAAGATCTTTAAGCTCTGCACGTACTACGGCACGTATATCACTCTGACCTACATTTACTCTAGTCCCGCTAAAGAAACGACCACCACTTTGATCTTCTGTCATGATAAACTCAAGACGTTCTACATATGCACGCTGTAAGTTACGACGGTAAATATCTATCGCCTGGCGGCTTCTCAACTCTGAGAATAAACCAGCTCTTAGGTCAGACATCATAGTAACTAGTGAGTATGCATCTGTATCGTTCATAGCTTCATTTTCAAGCATACGAGCCATACGTCCAAAGTCTAGAAGGTTGTTAAGTGTTCTAGTCTGGAAACCTCTTACACGTTCTACACTTCCAGCATTTTCAATCTTGTCAAAAATGTTGTTGTCTAGTAACCACTCTGGTGTGTTAAAAAGTTGTGTCTGTAAGAAATCTAATGCTTCTTTTTGTTTTGCTTTAGGTACGTGTGTGTATACCGCTCCTTCTTGATCATACGTTTTGTACATTTCATATACACCACCTACGTTACCAGCAACGTGGCCCATGTAACGGTTGTATTGTGATAATACTTGACCATACATTTTATCTAGCTCATCGTAGTTTTGACCTTCTTCTGCCGTCCACTCGATAAGGTTAGGTACGATACGTTTAAGATTTGCAATACCATAAGCACTTGCTTTCATAGCATCATCACCTAGATCTTCTGTTTGTGAGCTAGGATCAATTACTCCTCTTTGTTGTCTCCCAAAACGGTACATAGGATCTCCAGCATGCTCAAGAATCCAGCTGTCTAGCGTTTTCTTCTCGTCTTCTGCACTTTTTGCAGATGGGATAGGGCGGTAACCCCAATTAATAGCGTATTTATCATAAATACCTATGTTAGGCATTAAAGCTACATCTCCATCTCCTGGTTGTGCTATGTAATTAAAACGTGCATAATCCATGATAGATGGTGCAGTTCCATATTTTTTAGTAAACTCAGGATTACGTAAATCATCTACCGCATAAGCAACACTACTTCCCATGTTGTGTGGAAGTCCAAGTGTGTGACCTACCTCGTGCGAACTCACAAAACGAATTAATCGTCCCATGATTTCATCTTTAAATTCGTTGCTACGAGCTTCTGGATTGATAGCTGCAGTCTGTACAAAATACCAGTTGTGTAATAATGTCATTACATTATGGTACCAGTTAATATCACTTTCTAAAATCTCTCCAGAACGTGGATCACTCACGTGAGGTCCATTTGCATTAGGAATAGGAGAGGCTAGGTAGCGCACCACACTATAACGTACATCTTCTGGACTCCAGTCTGGATCTTCCTCTACAGATGGAGGATCGGCAGCGATGATGGCGTTTTTAAAACCTGCAGCTTCAAAAGCTACTTGCCAGTCTTCTATACCTTGCTTTATAAATGGAATCCATTTCTTTGGAGTCGCACGATCTATATAATAAACAATCTGCTTTTTAGGCTCTACAAGTTCGCCACGATTAAAGGCAGCCATGTCCTCGTCTTTTACTTCAAGTCTCCAGCGGTCAAGGTAGCGCACTGTTTTACTTTTTTGAACGTCAATTCCATAATCTGTTTGACCACGTCCAAACCATCCTACACGCTCGTCAAACATACGACGTTGCATAGGCTCTTTAGGTAGTAAAATCATTGAGTTACTCATTAATAGAGATATTACTCCCGTAGCACTATTAGACGGTGCATCAGAAGAAGCGTACGTTTTTACACTACGTACTTCTATGTTTTCTGGGTAACTTCTTATAGTATCTAAGTAAGAAAGCTTAGTATCTAGCTTTGTTACTTTTAATCCTTTACGGCTTCTTTGTGGTAAACCTAGCGGCTTCACATCGCTCTCAAAAAGACCAGTTGCATCAATTACTGTATTTCTAGAACCAGAAACACTGTCTTTATGATACGCTTTAATGTCAAAAGCATATAATACAGGTTCAAAGTTACTGTTCTTTACAGCCTCAGAGATAGGGAGTGAGTCTGCGGCATATACTTGGTGTGATACTACACGTAATAATACTTTCTTGTCTTTTACTTCCCAGCGTAACACAGATGTGTTTTGTTTTCCACCACCAAAGCCTAAGCCTCCAGCAGTTTTTGCAATACGAGTAACCATGAGCATCTCACGACCCATAAGTGAGTCTGGAATCTCATAAAAATATTTGTCGTCTAGTTTGTGTACGGTAAAAAGACCTTCATCAGTCTTTGCATCTTTTGTGATGACTTTGCCATAAGGTTTAATGGCATTTTTACTGTCTTTTGCTTTTGATTTTGAAGCACTTGCCTTGCTGGCAACTTTAGATTGTGACGTGCTACAACTTGCGATAGTAATGGCAAATAGGGTTGCCATCACATAGGATAATTTTCTTTTCATTCGGTTGACCTTTTTTGGTGGGTAAAAGGTACAGACCAGCGACTCCCTATATTGTTAAGAAAATCACAACATGGCAAGTGTGGTCTCATAAAGTTTTGTGCCGTCTAGCGTAGCTTTTATCCAAGCAAAGAAACTCACCATAAAAATATCTTCATCTTTTAAGGACGCTACAGTAAATTGACTCATTACGCTTTCGCGAAAATTTGCCTTCTTCACAATAGTCGGGTCATTAAAAATCTGGCTAAATACTTTTATAAAGCGCTCCAGTCTCACTTCGGAAAGGATGATTTTTTTATACTTTCTTTTGAAGCTACGTAGTTGTGAGTGAACGAGATCAATATATTCTAGCTCATAATAATTAATCAATGAGAGTAAATCTCTTTTAATCATCCAGTCTATTCCTAGTCGTTCCTCATACCAGCTATCGGTATGTTTAAATTTATTGAGCGTACTTAAAGCAGCTTTGTACTCATCTTGCTGTGTGAGAAATACCACTTGTGCGAGCAATATATCAGGATCAACTTTCTGTTTTGTTGTTGAGATGTGGTTGTCTATATCTGCAATTGCAAGGGAGGAGTTACCACTGTAATTTAAAACGAAGGAGTTGATGAGAAGCAAATTTTCGCGAAAGCGGGATTTCCACTTTCCATTTTCGGCATTCATCTCAGTGTTCATTAACGAGAGGTAATGCGTTGCCTGCTCAAAATCGCGCACTCTAAAGTGAGCATTTGCCATAAAGTAGAGCACTTGGATGTGATAAAAGCGCTGCTTTTCTTGAACGATGTCTTTTTTCTTTATGAGATTGTAGGTATGTGTGATAAAAGGTAGAGCGTCCCCAAAATTGTGATCTAAATGCGCTGCGGTATTTATAATTTCTAGCAGCTGGTACAGGGATTTAAAGGTGAACGTCTCGTTGATTTCAATATGAAAAGCAGCGAGTATCTCTTCTACCGTTTTCTGTATCCCTTTCTTTAATAAATGCTCGTCAAATATGAGTATGCGCTTGATGTGTGCGTACGCCATGTTGAGTTGCTCTTGCTGTATAAATCGCTGCTGGTTTTGTTGTGCGGCTTGCGTTAGCTCTTGTAAATCTACCTCTGGATGAAGGTGACTGTACTGGAACTGGGTGTGATAACTTTCAATAAGTGCCGTGTGCAGATCAAGCTCTTTTGCTTTTTGAGTTGCCTTTTTTAAAAGTTTTTGAGCTGGTTTATGGAGATCTTGCTCATAGAGAATACGTGACGCGAGTATCCATTTAAAAACCTGCATATCATCTGAGGTTTCATTTTCAAAATTTTGAGTGGCTATAAAATCAATGAGACTGTCTTGTAGCCTTTTTGATAGCGCATGATACGCATTACGATTTGCACTCCCATAGAGCAGAATATCTATCTCCTTGAGAGGAGTTCCCTTTCTTATAAGGTTGTATAATGTGAGATTCTTTGTGTCTGTTCTTCTGTTTTTTGAACGTAAATAGGTCTTGAATAACTTACTGTCCTCTGTAGAGAAAGATTGTATAATAGCTGTGATATCCATTTTAAATCGTAAGTTTTATTTGTTCAAAGACTAATAAATATAGGTATTTAATGATATGTATTTCTATTTATATCATAAGTAATATTAAAATTTTAGATTTTATTATCTGCCACATCACTGCATCTTTGCCCTGTAATCAAACAACAAGGTCATGGAATTTAACAACAAAAAACTGTCAAGAACGACAACCGTAGTACACTACGTCATAAGTATATTACTGGCTGCATTTTTAATAGGACTTGCAAATAGAATTATCTGGGATATTGATGAATCTGATAATCGTCCTACGATAGAAAATTTTGAATCGCAAACAGATGTCGCTACTTACAGAAAGCTATACAGCACCGTACAAGATTCAATTAATGAACAATACCGTAGTCAGGAAGCTTTAGAAATAAATCTTGAGTTAGCCAAAACTACCTTATCTCAAGAGCAGCGCTCTTTTAAATCTTGGATTTCTACACGTACAGCTACGCAATCATCTACAGTAGATGCCGAGGTGCGAAAGCGTAACCTAACGATGGATTCCATTCAAAATGTGATACAATCTTATGAGAAGGAAAAATCTGCTTATGCAGCCGCTATCTTAACATTAAGAAATACACAGGCAGTCTATAGCTTGCAAGAGCAGGAGGCTATGGAGGTAGTGTACAATTTACACGATGATGCCGTGAGAAGTTATGAGCTGAGCATTTTTTTAAAACGTCTACTATTTGTACTTCCTATACTGCTGCTAGGTTTATGGATGCTTGTAAAGAAAAGAAAGCATACGTACTGGCCTCTATATCGTGGGTTTGTGTTCTTTTCTTTCTATAGTTTTTTTGTAGGTCTAGTGCCATACTTACCTAGCTACGGAGGTTATGTGAGGTATACTATAGGGATTTTACTTTCTCTCTTTCTAGGAGTATATGCGATACGATCGCTACAAGCATTTATAAAACGTAAAAAGGAAGAGCTGAAGCAATCTACCCAAGAGCGATCAAAGCAAATAAAAGAAGAAGTTGCCGAGAAAGCATTAGAAAACCATATGTGCCCTAGCTGTGGTAAAGATTACCTTATTAATGAGTTCCACCAGAGCGGAGGTAAAAAAGGAGTCGCAGGAAACCTAAAAGTAACCAACTACTGCCGCCACTGCGGTCTCCAACTCTTTAAAGATTGTAACAGCTGTGAAACTACAAATTATGCACACCTGCCTCACTGTTACTCCTGCGGAGATCATATTATGGAGATAGCAAAAGAAGAGAAAACTGAAGGGGAGATTATTAAAAAACAATATTTCACCCCAAACATAAAGGGAGAAAATCAGGTTTACAATTAGAAAAAGCCACCCTTTAGGGTTGGGGAAAGCTTTTTAGAACATCAGATTTTTTACCCCAACCCTAAAGGGAGAAAATCAGGTTTACAATTAGAAAAAGCTACCCTTTAGGGATGGAGAAAGTTTTTTAGAAAATGAGATTTTTTTACCCCAACCCTAAAGGGAGAAAATCATGTTTACAATTAGAAAAAGCCACCCTTTAGGGATGGGGGAAGCTTTTTAGAAAATGAGATTTTTTTACACCAGCCCTAAAGGGAGAAAATCAGGTTTACAATTAGAAAAAGCCACCCTTTAGGGATGGGGAAGCTTTTTAGAACATCAGAATTACCAATTAAACAACAACAAACAACAACTATTATGGAAAATCAATTTGAAACACCAGTAACAGAAAAGAAGAATAAAAAACAAGAACCATTTTCAAACAAGCCTACGGGAGCTTTTATAAGTGCATCATGGAGTGCGTTATTTGTCGGGATGGTGTCCTTTTGTATTGGACTTTGGAATGCAGATATGTACCTTAATGAAAAGGGGTATTACTTTACGGTATTATTATTTGGACTATTTGCCGTAGTATCTGTACAAAAAAGCGTGAGAGATAGACTAGAAGGAGTCCCAGTAACAGATATTTATTATGGTATAAGTTGGTTTGTCACCATCGTCTCGATCTTATTACTCGTTGTAGGTTTATGGAATGCAGATCTAGAATTAAGTGAGAAAGGATTTTATGGAATGTCATTTACATTAAGTCTGTTTTCAGCTATAGCGGTGCAAAAGA
Organism: Dokdonia sp. Asnod1-B02; assembly: GCF_045063955.1. Lineage (NCBI taxonomy): Bacteria > Pseudomonadati > Bacteroidota > Flavobacteriia > Flavobacteriales > Flavobacteriaceae > Dokdonia > Dokdonia sp. Asnod1-B02. Next base: position 887,049 of record NZ_JBEFNW010000002.1, read on the forward strand.
ATACGAGAGATGTAAAATTTATAGATAGTATTAATGACAACTAGCAAAAAGCGACACCTTCGGGTGTCGCTTTTTGTTGTTTGATGAAACCCAATGCTTCTTAGGGAGTGTTGGGTTTCTATATTAAATATTAATGGTACAAGATGAAGAAGCACCAAACCATTTAAGTCTATTACGAGAAGCAGTATTGTAAATGAAATCACGTATGATTCTTGGGATAAATGCAAGTAGTGCTGCTACCGATTTCCACTTTGGGATTTTTGAAATGATCTTTAAAAACCCATCAGAATGTGTATGTAGTTCTTGATTTTCAATAAGCATTACTGTATCTAATCGATCTGTAGGTCTTCCATATTCTTTTAAAATATGCTGACCTTTTGGAGATTGAAAGGCGATACATTCAAACAATTCGCTTGGTGCAAATTTAAGGAGCCACCCCACAACACCATTACAGAGATTACAAGCTCCGTCAAAAATAATTATGCTTTTTTCTTGTAAAGGTTTCATAGCGATGATATTAAGTTCTTCAGCTATAGGTCGGAGTTGAGTTGGTTTCTTTTCATGGAGAAGAGAAAATAGTTTTAAAAATTGAGTGGAAGTACTAGGGTAGTGGTATTGTTACGCTTTCGCGAAAGCGTAATTAATTGAATACATCCACGCAGCATCAAAAGTAAAAACCCGCACAAGATGCTTTTTGAGCATTATGTACGGGTTCTATGTTCTTTAAAAATGCTTTTAGGGAAAAGCGAATTTTAAAGACTAGTATGTTTGTTCTCTTATTCTGCAATAAGTTCTGAGAGTACTTTCTTAAATAAATCTACAGGTTGTGCTCCAGTAACAGCACTCTTTCTATTAAAAACAATGGTAGGAACTGAATTTACACCTAAGTTCTTCCAGTAACCTTGCTGTGTTCTTACTTCATAACGAGCTTCTTCATTTTCAAGTAAGGCCATACCTTCCTCTGCATTTAGGCCAACGTCGAGAAGTGCTTGTTTTAAGACCTCTCTTTGTGATACATCCTTACGCTCACTAAAGTAAGAAGCGGTAAGTCGCATTTTTAATGCTGTTTGCTTGTCAAATTTCTTTGCATACTCTAATAGTACGTGCGCATCAAAAGTGTTTACAATTCTCATATCGTCAAAATAGTCAAACGTAAAACCAAGCTCATTTCCAGCATCTACTAGTCGTTGTTTAGACTCTTTTTGTTGCGCTGCAGTTGATCCATATTTTTCTGTAATATGCTCATCTACATTTTGACCTTCGGCAGGCATTTGAGGATTTAACTCAAACGGTTGCCATTCTATCTCTACTTGGTCTTCAATGCCAAGTTCTGATATTGCTTTTTCTAAGCGTTTGTAACCTACGGTACACCATGGGCAAACTACATCTGAGACAATATCTATTTTTAATTTTTCTTTCATTTCTTTGCTATTTACTTATTTCGCTAGTTGTAATAAAGCGCTGTTCATCTGGTTCATTGAGTGCTTCTTCATGTTCAGAAAGCATATTCATAATCATAGAATTTACCACTCTCTCTTTTGAGAAATCTTGAGAACGCATTGTTGCTTTATGAAACGTACCTAGTGTTTCTTTATGATTAGTAGGAACACTATTATTTATCAATACAATACTATAAGAATTATTTGACAAGGTATCCACTTTTGTAATGTACGGTTTAAGATGCTCGTGATTATTTTCAAAAACTGGAGTAAAATCTTTAAGATAATTTTTTGGAGCATCTATACATTCTCTAGCATACTTGTGATAGTCTCCTAAATAAAGCTCGCTTTGTATAGGTGTGGGTTCATAACCCAGCATCAAAAAAGATTGATCTGCAGCGTTATCTACATGGAAAGGTGTGTTCACTTGTTGGTCAAAACGAACAAGCCAGTGATAGCTCAAGGGTCTATTGTAAGTCGCTTTTGTGTAGCTAGATAATTCTTTTTTAAGAGCAACCATGTTGGCTCTTAGTTCGCTAGAGGAAGATTCTTCACCTAAATCAATATGAATAAAGCCAGGTTTGCTAGTGTCAGTTCTAAAAACATCTTTAATAGCATTTTTTGCTATTGCTTTTATGTCGACACTTAACTTTTCCATAGCGATAGCAACTTTATTTTTTGAAATCTTTTATGGTTAATCCATTATTGAAAGAGATATCTGTCCAAGTAACCTCTGTAAAAGGTCCATTAAGTACAACACCATCCCAGTTTGATTTTTGATATTTTCTTTGAGTAGGAATTAATAGTCCGTCTATAGACTCGTACTTGAGTTCCATCAAATAAGGAACCTCAATAACATTGTATGCTGCTACTGTAAAAAGAAACTGATCTACGAGACCTGTATCTTGATTAATATATATTTGATAAACATCTGTATTTTCCTTATTAGGTATATTAAAGGAAACCTTGACGATGTCATACGTTGCTTCATTAATTACCGTCTCTCCTATATAATGATAAACTACATTAGGGTCTAGTAATTTTGGCATCATCGCAAACCAATATAAATTGGTAGGTCTATTGAACATCACCTTGTCAATAAGAGGTTGGTCAGTTATAAGTTTTCCGTCGTGTTTTAACCAGTACTCATTCCCATCATATCCTTGCTCTATAGCTCCTTCTAGTTGGGGAATTGTCCTTTCATGTTGAACATATAAACCGTAGGATAGCTCTCCGTCAAATAAATATTTTTCTGTAGCTACATCTACTTTACCATCGGCAGTTTTATAGGTGTATGTATAGATGACATCTTTCTTGTCTAATAGGCTTCTGTAGTCACCTACTTTTTGAACCATATTATACACCAACTCATGACCTTTGTTCTCAAAAGTCACTACAGATTCTTTTGACTCTTCAGTTTGTTGAGTACTTCTATTATCTCCACATGATAATAGAAGTACACAAACTATAATATTTAAAAAATTTATTTTCAAAAGAGGTGTATTACAAAGCTATGATTTCACTTATTTGTAATTCTCCTTGCACATTGCTGTAGTTCTCAACATCTGCTGCAAATTTTTCTCCGTGTGGTGCAAAGCTTTCTTGGAAAGAAGCAACACTATCAAATTTTAAATGAGCAATCGCTACATAAGGAGCAAGCTCTCCGGGTGCTCTTCCAGCAATTCCTACTTCTAATTCTAATCCCTTTAGTGCGTCACCTAGTGATTCTTGAATCATAGGTAAGTGGCTATTTTTATAATAGTCGGTGTCAAATCTTACACTCTCACTATTAGGGTACATTACAGATACTTTTATCATGATCTATGTTTTTAGTGTGATGGTACTTCTTAAAAATCTGAAGTTACGATGTTGTCAGAAAAGTTTTGATATTCTTTTTCAAACTGCTTTGCCATGTCATCTGGAAATAAGTGAAAATCTCCAGCTTTTAATGCGCTTACAATTCCTTCAGAAATTTCAGAAGTTGTAGCTCCATTTTCAAAGCCTGCCTTTTCTGCCATATCTGTATCTACTGGTCCTGGGTGCACACTTAGTACATTAATTCCTCGAGGACTTAACTCTGTGCGAATTCCTTGTGTCAAAGAATACGATGCAGCTTTTGATGCAGAGTATGTAGAGAGTTGAGAGAAGTTCTTGATAGAAGCAATAGAGTTCAATTGTACAAGCGCTCCTTTGTTGCTTTCTAAAGTTTTTGCGAAAGCGTTTGCAACACGCACTAATCCAAAAGCATTTACCTGTAGCTGATTAAGAAAATCTTCTTCTACATCATCACTTATGATAGACTGTGGTGTCCCTATACCTGCATTGTTTACTACTACATCTACATCTGTAGCGTGTTCTGCTAGTGTTTTTATAGAGGCTGTGTTTGACACATCTGCTTGCAAAGTGACTACTTTATCACCATACTTTTCTTCTAGTTCTTTTGTAGAGTTTGTATCACGTACCGCTAGATATACCTTCTTTGCTCCGTGGTCTAAAAATGACTCCACAATCGCTTTACCAATACCTCTATTTGCGCCAGTGACTAATGCTACTTTATTTTCTATTGAAATACTCATATGATTTGTTTTAAAGAAGCCTTCCTGCAATATTGAGGAAGGCTTATTATTAATTAAGTTGGGGGAGTTACTTATTTTTTCTCCCAAGCAAACTTCTCAAATGCAGCATCTACAGGTGTGTTTGCGATGTGATTTGTGTAGTTACTTATTACTTTTTGAGATAATCCTAAGATGATATCTAGTACTTGTCTTTCTCCATATCCAGCTGCATAAAATGCAGTAAGATCTTCTTGAGAAACGTTACCACGGTTACGTGTAAGCGATAAAGTGAATGTACGTAGTGCTTCTAGTTTTGCATCTTCTAGTGGAGTCTCGTTACGTAAAGCCTCGATGATTGCGTCATCTACTTTCATCATTTTTGCGATACCTGTGTGTGCTGGTACGCAGTAGTGACATGCATGCTCTACGTTAATTGTTTGCCATACTACCGTTAACTCGTCTGCGTTAAATGAAGAGTTTGTAAATAACTCATGTAGTTCTTGGTATGCTTTTAAGATCTGTGGAGACTCTGCAAGTACTCCGTGTAATCCTGGAAGCATTCCAAAAGACTTTAAAGAATTTTCTAATAATGGCTTACTCTCTTGTGGAGCACTCTCGATGTTGTGAACTTTTAATGTTGTCATAATAGCAATTTTTAATTTATGTTAATTATATCTAAACGTTCGTTTAGTTTTAGGGTAAAAAAATAGTTAGATGTTTTTAAACGTCATCTCTATGTAATCTTCAATCTCTTGTGTTGTGTTTACTCGTGAGGCAGCTGCTAGGCCATGTTTGGCTAGTAAAAGAAAATTTGCTTCTCGCATAATGGTTTCTTCATCTTTACTACCGTCCATTCTCAGTTTTTCAATAAAAAGCTCCTTTATACTACTCATAAAGGAATTCATCTCTTCTTGAATCACAGCGTCTTCACTTGCTGCAAACTCGTTATAGGTATTTGTAAGTAGGCATCCGTTGCGCGATCCGTCACGGTCAATGATGGTCACAGAGTCTATAAAAAACTGCTTGATATCTTGCACTCCGTTTGTACCGCTAGCAAACTTCTTAATGATAGCGCCTACCTTTTCTTTGTAATAAGCTAAGCTTGCCATAAACAGACCGTGCTTATTTCCAAAACTTGCATAGATTGAGAATTTATTAATACCCATTTCCTTCTCTAGCATTTGCATAGAGGTAGACTCGTAGGTATTTTTCCAAAACAGATTCATAGCCTTCTCGACTACTTCACGCTCATCATAATTCTTTTTTCTAGCCACTTGTTTCTTATTACTGTGCAAAACTAACCAACCGTTTAGTAATTAAAAAGGGTTTAACAATTATTTATGTAATGGCCGTATTATAAATAGAAAATCCCCATCATATAGATGATGAGGATTGTAGGTAATAGGTAGTGATGGTGGGTAATTACGCTTTCGCGAAAGCGTAACAACAATTCTTATAATCTATGCTTATGGTTTTACCTGCTCCCAGTAATTATACAAGCCTTTTTTAAGAGGAAGGTATTTTTTAGGCATATCCTTAGCGGGCGAAAGGGTAAAGGAAATACTATCCTTAAAGTACCAGTAATTATCTCGCAGTGCTCCAGTAGTGGTTTTGATATTCCACGCTGGGATATTAATCATAGCATAGGAGCTATCTTTTTCTACGTAGTCTATTCCAAAATCTTTAAGCTGCTCCTTAGCAACATATTTGAATTTGAGTTTAATATCAAGTTGCTTTTTCTCTTTGTGGCTCACTATCTCAGAAGTGGACCAAGCGTAGGTGTCAAACTTTTCTTTTAAGGTAAGGCGCTTTTCTTGTGCTTGTGCGTTTCCTATTCTGTAGAGGGTGTTTCTAATCTTTAGGCTGTCTTTTTCATTGCTTACGAGTGCAAAAACATCCCGTTGATCTACCGTTATAATTTGTTCTGCTATGTCAATGTGTACCGCAGTTTCTTCTGCCATAATGGTACTGTCTTCAACGCCAAAAAAAGTGCCAAGCGCAAAGAATATAATTTTTATTACCTCCATAGTATTCCTATTTAAGTTGGTTCAAAAATAGCTATAAAGATTGAGTTATCAGTCTCTTAGGTGGTGGTGATTGGTGGTAAGATGTCCCTTACAGAACGATAGAAATAAGGTTGCGCTCTTGCAAAAGCGCAACCTTATTAAAATACTTAATCGATGGAAGCAAAGTATGCTTTCACCTTTGTGATGTGTGCTTCTTTCTCATCTTCGGTAAGCCAGCTTGCTTTAAAACCATTAATAACAAGTTGCTTGATTTGCTCCTTAGATAAGTTTAAGGCACTTGCTGTCTGGTAGTAGTTCTCATTCATGTATCCGCCAAAGTAAGCTGGATCATCAGAGTGTATCGTCGCAAGAATCCCTTTATCTAGCATCTGTGCTACTGGGTGTTCTTCCATCTTGTCAATCACCTTAAGCGCCACATTACTAGTAGGGCAAAGCGTTAACGGAATTTGCTCTTTTACAAGACGCTCCACAAGTGCATCATCACTTAGGCAGCGATTACCGTGATCGATACGCACAACGTTTAGTACGTCAAGTGCTTCCCAGATATAATCGGCTGGGCCTTCTTCACCGGCGTGCGCAACTAGCTTGTAACCTTCTTTTGCCGAGGCTTCAAATACGTTTTTAAATTTGCTAGGAGGATTTCCTTGCTCAGAGGAGTCAAGCCCTACGCCATCTATCCACTCTTTATATGGCTGTGATTCTTCTAGCGTTTTAAATGCAGCTTCCTCACTTAAATGTCTCAAGTAAGACATGATAAGTTTATAAGTAATACCGTATTCACTTTTTGCTTTTTCTAGCGCTTTGTAAATCCCGGTGATTACTGTTTTAAAAGGAACACCGCGATCTGTGTGTGTTTGTGGATCAAAGAACACCTCTACGTGTACCACGTTCTCACTATGTACTTTGGTAAGATATGCCCACGTAAGATCATAAAAATCTTGCTCGTGTAAGAGTACTTGTGCACCTGTATAGTAGATGTCTAGAAACTCTTGAAGGTTATTAAATGTATATGCCTTTTTAAGTGACTCAATAGAATCATAAGCAAGGGTGATGTTATTGCGCTTTGCAATCTCAAACATCAATTCTGGCTCAAAACTACCTTCTATATGGAGGTGAAGTTCTGTTTTTGGGATGCCTTGTACAAGGGCTCTTAGGGGAGTATTATTCATTATAGCTATTTTTTTTGTGGCTACAAAGGTAGGGTTATTTGTAAGAAGTGGTTTTATGTCCCTTGAGCTGCACGTGAACTAGCCTTATGATAAGTACGCTTTCGCGAAAGCATAACCACCCACATTGCAACATTCTGTACGTGAAAAATAATCTAAAAAGTGATTGTGATGCGGAATATTTATAGTAAAATATTCTGATTATAGTGTGTGATTTTATTGAAAGCTATAAAAAGGAGGAAAGCTATTCTTAATGTCTATTTTTGCAAAAAATTAGAAGGGGAACAGATGTTAGATTATGTAGTAATAGGAGGAGCACAAGCTGGATTATCTATGGCGTACCATTTAAAAAAGATGGACAAGAACTACGTGGTGGTAGATGGTGATAAAGAAATAGGGGCGTCGTGGTTAAACAGATGGGATTCCTTAAAACTATTTACACCTACCGAATACAACCATCTGCCAGGTTTAAAATTTGACACTCCTAAAGGTCATTACCCAAGTAAATATGAAGTAGCAGATTATTTTAAGTCTTATGTGTCGACTTTTGAGATCCCTGTAAAACTCAATACATTAATTACTGCTATAAGTAAAACATCAAAGGGATTTACCCTTACACATAAGGATGGTAATCTTGAAGCAAAAAATGTAGTGGTTGCCACAGGTCCTTTTCACACGCCATACACGCCACCTTGTAATACTAAGATCGCAGGCAGTATCACGCAGATGCATAGTAATTACTATAAAGGACTCGATCAATTACAAGAGGGCGATGCGCTCGTAGTAGGTGGAGGAGACTCTGGATATCAAATCTTAAACGAACTCTCAAAAGATGGCCGCAGGAAGGTCTTTTTCTCTGGGGATACCACGGTAAAATCATTGCCGCAGCATATTTTGGGTAAGTCATTGTGGTGGTGGTTTACTGTCACAGGTTTTCTAAGTTTTAATAAGTATAGCTGGATGGGTAAGAGGATAAGCTCATTTACTCAGCCCGTTATAGGCACAGATGTAAAAGAGATTCTTTCTAGAGACAACGTCATTATAAGCGGCAGAACTAAAGATGCCATGCATGAGGAAATCATCTTCGAAAACAAGAAAGTAGCAAGTATTAAAAATATTATTTGGGCTACTGGATATCGCCCTAATTTTCAATGGATAGAAGGCTTAGAGCTTGATGCAGATAGCTATCCAAAAAACCGCAGAGGAGTAAGTAACATCGATGGCTTGTACTTCTTAGGACTACCGTGGATGTACACTCGCGGATCTGCAACCTTAGGCGGAGTGTCTAAGGATGCGCTTTATCTCGCAGACTTAATTGATGCAAAGGGGTAACTAACTTAACTCCGTTTATGGTAGTGCAATAACTAGTAGATAGCTACTAATAACGCTTTCGCGAAAATAGCTTTTATATCATTCCTTCTCAGGAATCAAATTACCATTAGTGTCATAGCGTTTTATGCTTAGGCGGTTGCCTTCATTGTCATAGGTAACCATCATTTGTAATGTACCATCTTTGTAGAAAGATTTCCAGGCGCCTTTTTTCTTAAAGTAATCGATGCCTGCATATTCCCCTTGCTCCTTGATACTGCCGTTCTTGTAGAAAGAAGTGTACACGCCTTTCTTGTTACCTAGCGCATCAAATTCTTGAGAGGTAAATAGCGTTCCATCAACATAGTAAATGTTGAGGTTGCCAGTAAAGTCGCCTTTGTCTGTGTAGGTAGCATCTAGTCTCAAGTTGCCATTGTTGTGATATTCTGTATTACTTATAATCACACCTTCGCTGCTATAGGTGATTTTTGATTTGATTTGGCCATTCTCCCAATACCCCATCCAACTGCCAACACTTCGATTCTCCTTATAAACTCCTTTAGATCTTAGTTGGCCATTACTGTAATAATCCTCGTAAGGGCCATCCATATTATAGAAACCTTCACTCGCATAAGAACCTTTAGTTTGTAACTGCCCGTTGCGGTAATACATTTCAAAAGGGCCTACTGGATTATCTGAGCTATTAAAGGTGAGCTTAGTATCTATCGCTCCATCCTTTCTATAATAAACCCACTCACCCGTAGGGAAGCCAGCAGCATTTTTACGCCCGACACTTTTTTTCTCACCCGTATTGAAATATTCAACTACTTGGTTTTCTTGAGCGCTGGTGATGTGTGTGCTTAGGAGTAGGAGGAAGATGATGAGGTAGGAGTAAGGTGGGCGCATTGTGACGTGATATTTTTTTACCTGAAGAGTATATTGATAACGATACTCGCTAGTGCGATAATGATAAAGGCTGTTTAATCTAGATATGTTTTTGAGTAACTTTTTCTTTAACAAACTCAGTCGCTTTTTTAAAATCGTCAATACCTATTTCCGATTCTCCTAGAATGAAAGCTAAATTAGTCCCGACATCGATATCAAGAAACAGGTTATTCTCAATCACTCTATAGCTTTTGAAAACCTCCCATTTTATTTTGGCCTCATATTTATGATCTTTATATCTAAAGAAGAGGTCGTCAAATTCCCACAAGTGATTTTCATTTGATCTTTTATGTTTGAAAATTTCCGCATTCATTAAATCTAAATAGGATTTTCTACTTTTCTGGTAAAATTTATAGTAGGTATAAAAATTCATTAAATAATGAACTCCAATTGCGACTAGCAGAAAGCCAGTATTGTTTTCTCCATATATGATTAATCCACCAACTAGGATCATTGGAATTGCTAAGAACAGACGTTTTCGGTTGTTTTAATTTCCAAGAATATTAGATGTAAATCTACATTGTTTATTATTTATAAGTAAATTGAGATGAAGAATAATAGCGTAATTTTACAGAGTCTATCTACTAAGTAAATCGTTAATATTAGATTTTTTCTTTTTAATTGTAATATCCCAGGTTATAATTTTCTTGTTAATTTTCGTTCTTACTTCGTTGACAAATTCATCAATACCTTTCGCTAAGAGAATACTTATCATTTCTTTATTATCATTCAGTGTAGGCATTGATAATTTTCCTTTTTTAGTTTTCACAATTTGATTATCGTAAAGCTCTATAAGGTCTTTCTCACAATTATTTTTTTCAATAAAATCCCAAATATCGTAATAGTCGTAAATTTCACAAAAATCTAAAATAGCATTTTGAAAATTGCTAGTTTTCAAAATCCTTAAAGATTGTTTTTCTTCATTTTTATAATTTCTTCTCCATAGCACAGGTCTAATAATATTAAAATACGCATTTACCAAATCCTCCCCATTCTTTTCTTCTAATGGTTTGTAAATTTTCTTCAGTTGTGGTATGAGAAAATTTGAAATAAAAATAGTTTCATCCATTTCGAAACATAAACTCCAAAAGTTGAAGCTATAATCCGTACTTGATTCGCGAAGAGTTTTGGTTAAGTTTTTGTAAGCCTTATGCTTCTTGTCAGTTGGTAGTCTATTTATAAATAATGCTGTAAAGTATTCCTGAATAGACCTATGTGGAAAGAAATATTCAAAGCCATCCAGAATAAGTATTGAAATTGAGGTTCTGAAATCGTATATCAAATTCTCAGTATTATATTCATAATCAGATGCCGCCTTTACTTTGTTTAAGATGTCTGTTAAGTATTCATTTGTGAATGAGTATTGACCTTCAATAAGTGATAGATAAGAAAATATTGATAATATATCCTCAAAATCGTCTCTTTGTAATCCTGTCATCTTTTCACGAGGAAAGCTATTTTTAGTTACTCCATCGTGTCTTGAGTATAAGGTATCGTAGACATTTCTGTAAAAAGCACTTTTTCTTTTTGGAATTTCGGGGTGATTTTCGAATGCCATTATGAACATAGATAATAACAAGGGATTCCTTAAAAACTCATAATAATTTCTGTTTTTTGGGTCTAATACAATTTTTTTAATTCTGTCTTTTCTTTCACCATCATCAACAATTTTGCTAATAAATTCAATGACATCATCATCATTTAATGGATCAACATTAAAATCATGGAATCTAGGAAAGCTTTCTATTCCACTTCCTGGTCTCGTAGTAATCAAGAATTTATTATTGGAGTAAGAATCTACAAACAATTCCATTTGACGATTTATTTCTTGTTTTTTATCAGAGAAGATTTCATCGTATCCATCTAATAGGAATAGAAAATCTCCACTTTCTAAAGTTCTTTTAAAGATGCTATCAGTGGGTTTAACTTTTGATTTTAATATTTTTTCGGTGATAAGCTTTTCTAAATCTCCTTCGAAATCATTTAAGTTTCTTAATTCTATTAAAATTGGAATTCTACTGTAATCTCTTATCGTTTGTAGAAAAATATGTTTAATTAGTGTGGTTTTTCCACTACCAGCGGATCCGACTATTGTTATATTGTTATATTCTATAAATAATTCATCAAGATTTTGAAAGTCGGTAGTTAAATTTTTGTAAGTAGCTTTGATTGGGTAGTAAATATTTTGAAATTTAACTTTTTCACTCCTATGTAAAAATGTGTTTGTAAAATAATATTTGTCAGTTTGAGAATGTAAGTAATCTGTTAATCCTATTTCAAAAAAACTATCCCATTCATTATTTATAGCTTTGAATCCATCTATTATTGGTTTAATTAGACTTGTAACTTCCATATTTGTCGTCATTCCCATACTTTGATTTTAAAATTTAAAGAATTAGTTTTTAAGTCACTAAAATACAACTTCCTAATAACCAATATGTGAGGCTAGCCACATTTGAGGTAAATAATATGGACAATTAGTTTAATAACAGCATCGAGGTAATCAATTCAAATTTTCGCGAAAGCGCATAAAAAATCCCCACTTAAAAAGCAGGGATTTGATAGTCGGTAATTAGGTAGTCCTTTTTAGTAAGACGGTAGGGTTAGTCTGCAATGGTTACAAATAGACCTTCGTCTGTTTTAGAAACTTTGGCAGCGCCTAGTTTGGTAAGACCTTTAAGGCCTTTGTCCCATCCTTTGTTACTTAAACCTGCTGCAGCTTTGAGTGCGCCAAGTTCTTGAGGGCTTTCCTCTTTAAGGAGGTCGTAAATTGCTTTTTCGTTCTCGTTAAGATCAAGTGCCTTCTTTTCTGGTTTCATCTGTGGGAAGAACAGTACTTCTTGTATAGACTGGTTATTAGTCAAGAACATAATCAAACGGTCCATCCCAATTCCCATTCCTGAGGTAGGAGGCATCCCGTACTCTAATGAACGCAAGAAGTCATAATCTATAGAAGCTGTTGCCTCGTCATCACCACGTTTTGCAAGTTCTAGCTGTGCCTCAAAACGCTCACGCTGGTCGATAGGGTCGTTAAGCTCTGAGTATGCATTTGCAATCTCTTTACCACAAACCATCAACTCAAAACGTTCTGTAAGTTCTGGGTTATCACGGTGCTCTTTACATAGCGGGCTCATCTCTTTAGGGTAGTCTGTGATGTAGGTAGGCTGTATGTAGTTACCCTCACACTTCTCACCAAAAATCTCATCGATGAGTTTTCCTTTACCCATAGTCTCATCTACCTCGATACCCATGCCTTGTGCGGCAGCGCGTATCTCATCTTCTGTTTTATCAAGAATATCAAATCCTGTAAAGTGTTTGATACTATCTGCCATGGTTACTCTAGCATACGGAGCTTTAAAATCTACTTCGTGCTCACCAAAGGTTGCCTTTGTAGTTCCATTTACAGCAATCGCACAGTGTTCTAGTAACTGCTCACAAAACTCCATCATCCAGTTGTAGTCTTTATAAGCTACATAGATTTCCATTGCGGTAAACTCTGGATTGTGCGTGCGGTCCATCCCTTCATTACGGAAGTTCTTTGAGAACTCATACACTCCTTCAAATCCGCCAACAATGAGACGCTTTAAATACAGCTCATTTGCAATACGCATATATAATGGCATGTCTAGTGAGTTGTGGTGCGTCACAAATGGTCGTGCTGCAGCTCCTCCAGCAATAGGCTGTAGGATAGGAGTCTCTACTTCAAAATATCCTGCGTCGTTAAAGAAGTTACGCATCGCATTAAAAAGCTTGGTGCGTTTTACAAATACTTCTTTTACGTGTGGGTTTACAGCAAGATCTGCATAACGCTGGCGGTAACGCATTTCTGGATCTATAAATTCATCATAGGTATTACCCTCTGCATCTGTTTTAGGTAATGGTAATGGTTTAAGTGCTTTACTTAATAACGTGAAGCCAGTAAGTGATACCGTAATCTCACCTACTTGTGTAGTGAATAACGTTCCTTCTACACCAATGAAATCACCTAAGTCAAGAAGCTTTTTAAATACCTCGTTATAATGAGACTTATCTTCTCCCGGGCAAATCTCGTCACGGTTAAAGTATAGTTGTATGCGACCTTCACCATCTTGGATCTCTCCAAAAGATGCAGAACCTTGAATTTTCTTTCGCATCAAGCGACCTGCCATTACTACCTTCTCACCCTCTTTATAGTCTGCGATTGCTTTCTTAGAGCTATGAGTAACGTGGTATTGTGCTGCTGGATAAGGATTGATTCCTATTTCGCGCAAGCGGGATAATTTTTGACGGCGTACTTGTTCTTGTTCTGACAGTTGCATACAGTAATAATTCTTTTATATTTTTTGCAAATAAGCGCTACACATAAATAGCGGTAGAGCGGCGCAAAGATAGTAATAGCCCGCTCAGAAATCAACATTGTAACAATTTGAAAATTATGTCGTCTTATTAAGTACATCAATCAACCTTTCCAACCGAAGGAGAGGATCAAAAAAACTTCACTTATGAGTATCTGGCGCGTCTTACTTGCCATCTTTTTTCCACCACTAGCTGTAATAGGCAAAGGATGTGGGTCTGTATTAATAGTTTTCTTACTTTGGCTCTGTGGCTGGGTGCCTGGCGTAATTGCAGCACTCGTAATATTAAATAATCCAAAAAAATAGGAATGAGTAAAAAGGTTTATGGACTGCTAGTAGTGCTGTTAGTGTTACTAGTGAGTTGTAGTATGCATGAGCGTATTGTGTTTAATGAAGACATGGGAGGTCGTTATGAGTCTAAGTTTGACCTATCACAAATCATGGCAATCGCTGCTCAAAGTGGAGCGAGTAACCCAGAAAAGAAGAAGGAGAAAATGGATACCACGATGGTGTTTAATGACTTTCTAGAAATCTACAAGGATAGCATCGCCACATTACCAGCTGCACAGCAGGAGAATGTGAAAGCACTTAAAGACTTTGCTATGAATATGAACATAGACGAGGAGAATGGGGTGATGGTACTTACTGTCATAAAAGACTTCAAAGAGTTTAAGGAGATAGAGCGCATTGCATATGATGTAGATAAAGTATTTGAAAGCGCAAAGAAAACCACACCAGGCGGAGAGCAAGCGAGTAGTAGCCCAGCAAATAGTATGCTGAGTACAAACAAGGTGATCTATACTTTTAGCAATAACACCTTTAGAAGGACAGATCCTAAAGCGTTATCAAGACACCTAGAAGGCAGCAGCGAATTATCTAAAAAGACAAGACAAGACGTAGAGGATGCCGTCTTTAAAGATGAGAATGGAGAAGTGGAAAATAATATGATGAAAGAGATGGTGCTAGGGATGGACGAAGTGCTAGATCAATCTACTATGGAACTAGAATACGTATTCCCAAGAAAAGTAATCTCCGTATCTCAAGAAGGCGCAGTAATCTCAGAAGATGGTAAAACAGTAACCTTCTCCATAGACTATAAAACCCTACTAGAAGGAACAGACAAAACCTTAGAAAACTTTGAGGTGGTTCTTGAGGATAAATAAGTCACGATAATTATTATAAGAGACCTTCTACTATATGGTAGGAGGTTTTTTTTTGTTTTAAAAGCTTTGCCCAGCCCTGAAGGGTGGCTTTTTCACAACTCGCGAACATCTCCCCAACCCCTCTTCGAAGAGGGGCTTTCATTTTTTGCAACTTCGTTGCAATTATTATTTGAGTGTTCCTGTCTTTGAGGAGGGGTTTGCAAAAGCTTTCCCCAACCCTAGAGGGTGGTTTTTTCACAACTCGCGGACATCTCCCCAACCCCTCTTCGAAGAGGGGCTTCAATTTTTGCAACTTCGTTGCAATCCTCATGCGAGTGTTCCCCTCTTTGAAGAGGGGCTAGGGGAGATGTTTCACAAGAGTACTCACACACACCTACGAAAGCTAGAGTAGGTTTTTACAATCAGCTCTTGTCAAATAAAGATTTTTCCACCCTTCAGGGTCGGGGAAAAGAAAAATTAAAGGACTACTAAAAAAGCCTTCCCCAATCCTAAAGGGTGGCTTTTTTATTTTTACAAGCCGAAAACATCTCCCCAACCCCTCTTCGAAGAGGGGCTTCAATTTTTGCAACTTCGTTGCAATTCTCATGCGAGTGTTCCCCTCTTGGAAGAGGGGCTAGGGGAGATGTTTCACAAGAGTACTCACATGCACCTACGAAAGCCAGAGTAGATTTTTAGAATCAGTTCCTGTCAAATAAAGATTTTTCCACCCTTCAGGGTCGGGGAAAAGAAAAATCTGAGCACTACTAAAGAAGTTCCCCCAACCCTAAAGGGTGGTTTTTTACAACTCGCGAACATCTCCCCAACCCCTCTTCGAAGAGGGACTTCAATTTTTGCAACTTCGTTGCAATTCCCACAAGAGTGTTCCTGTCTTTGACTAGATAATTTTCAAAAAGCTTTCCCCATCCCTAAAGTGTGGCTTTTTTCACAAGAGTGTACCCCTCTTCGAAGAGGGGCTAGGGGAGATGTTTCACAAGAGTACTCACACACACCTACGAAAGCTAGAGTAGGTTTTTACAATCAGCTCTTGTCAAATAAAGATTTTTCCACCCTTTAGGGCGGGGAAAAGAAAAATCGTTGTATTCACTTCTTAAGAAAAAGGGATTTTAAAAAGTTGAGATATTTTTTTATGTTTCTGCGTACCTTTGCGCCGTGAATAAAAATATCATTTTACAGGACCTCGGAAATCGAGATTATAAGGAAACTTGGGACTATCAAGAGACGCTTTTTAAGAAAACGGTGGATATGAAAATCGCAAACCGTAGACAAAACGCCGGACTGGTAACTCCTAATCATTTCTTGTTTGTAGAGCATCCTCATGTCTTTACATTAGGCAAGAGTGGTGATCTTTCTAATTTGCTTGTCAGCGAAAAAGAGCTTGCCGAGAAAAAAGCTAGTTTTTATAAGATTAATCGCGGCGGAGATATCACGTATCACGGTCCCGGACAAATTGTAGGATATCCTATTCTTGATCTTGATAGCTTTTTTAGAGACATTCACAAATACCTGAGACTACTAGAAGAGATGGTAATTCTCACCCTAGCCGAATACGGACTAAAAGCCGAACGTTCTCCAGGAGAAACAGGTGTGTGGTTTGATGTGGGAACTCCGTTTGCACGTAAGATTTGTGCTATGGGTGTACGCGCTAGCCGTTGGGTAACCATGCACGGATTTGCATTAAACGTAAATGCAGACTTAGGCTACTTTGACCTGATGATTCCTTGCGGGATAAAAGACAAAGCAGTGACCTCTCTCAATGTAGAGCTAGGTAAAGCAAGGGTAGATGAGGTAGAGGTAAAAGAGAAATTACTTAAACACTTTACAGCGCTCTTTGAAGCCAACTTCATTACCCCAGAAGCGGGCGCGGAATATATATAAGGACGACGCGCTAGTTAATCTTGTAAATCAATACCGAGTTACTACCTCCCTGAGTTACAAAACCTAGAGACTTATTGCTTCGTAAAAAGCCAACATCTGCCTTAGAAGTTCCATAGATAGGAAAGTTAGGTAGTAATACACCTTTATTGTCATAGATATAGACTTCGCTAGATTCTGTATTGGTGATAGCAATGTATTGTGATTTTCCAGTGCTTGAGATGCTAGGTGAAGTATAGGTGCCAAAGGCAATCTCTCTCTTCTTACCATTTACCACAAGTTCGTTTTCTCTCAAACCTACTTTCAGTTTACTCTCAATAGCGATTTTTGAATCAGATTGAAAATCTGAAATACTCTGGGTAAGCTTTCCAGAAGTGTTAATGCTCACTTTCTCACCATTAACTGTAAAGGTTTCAAAGTTGTTGCCGTACTTATAAATAGGAGTATCTCCAAAGTTGATTTTTTCTTTTACATCAATTCGCGTTTTTCCTGTGCGATTTAAGATGTGCAGCTTCCCGCTATTCTCGGCAATCGTGATATAATCTTTGTTACCTATGCGCATATGTGCTGGAGGATATAAAATCGTACTTCCGGCTTCTCTAAAGGTAAATCCAGAAACAGCCTTTGCATTTTTATCATACATCAGTACTTTATCGTTTTGTACGATGACAAAACGGTAATTACTGTTATTGTCATAGTCGAAGATAGAAAGCGGTTGTGTGATGTTGTCTTTAAAAGAAAGCGGGTAAGGAGATACTTCTTTACCATTGCGATCCAACACATAAAATGAAGATGGCGTGGTAAAAGCGAGTTGCAATCTGCCATTGCGGTATAGATCTATCTGCTGCACCTCACCTAGTATTTGACCATCTAGGTCTTTTTGCCACAGTACTTTTCCTGCATTACTTATTAGATATAGCGTGTTGTTTATGTCTTGAACCACTACATCCTTTCCATTAGTACGATGATTTGTTACTAGCTGCGGCGTCATTGTGATGTCTGCACTTAGTTTCACATTGGCAATTTGAGCAATATTTGCATCTGTAGTTGCCTCGTCGTTCTTGAGAATTGCCATATTTAGTAGCAAATAGTCTTTTTCTTGTATGAGTTGTAGCGCGCTATAATCATAGCCATCCAGAGTGATATCTTTTAATACTTTTTGACCATCTTCTGAGGCGAGCTCTTTATATGCATTACTGCCCAGACTAGAAATATGTAAATAACTAGACGCTCGACTTAATGTGCTCTCCGTGTTCTGGAAGGTAGCGCTGTTAGATAAGGTTGCTTTATTTTGATAGTTGGCAATCACAGTTTCTAGCGCTTCTTGATTTTCGGCAAAAAGGTAGAAGTCATCTATCGATGCGTACAAGGTAGGAGATGAAAGATTGAGTAGCGGTGAGTACGCTTTCGCGAAAGCAGAACCCATACTAATCTCATAGATGGAAACCTTTCTAAATTCGGCTTTTTCTGAAGCACTCGCTAGTTCATTGCCGGTAACCGAAATATCTGTAGAAACTCCTACTATTACTTTTCCTTTAGGCAGATGAATCATTCCTACCTCTGAGAAACTAGCAAAAAGATCCTCTCTTGCAAGCGTATATTTAGAGAGATCTAGTTTTAAAAAATCTGCTTTACTAGATTTAAACTGCTGCCAGTCGTCATAGGTGATAGCCTCTACAGCAATTGCAGCGGTAGGAGTAATAGATGCAATTCTATTAACCACCGGTTGTGTGTCTTTAAGTAAGCTTAATCTTTGTGATGTAGAATCTTGCACCAGCGCAACACCACTCAGTCTGATGTCATTGTTATCCAAGTCGACATCTGCCGCAGTCCAAGAAAACGAATTTTTAAGCGCATTTGCTGTTGCATTAGGAAATAGACTCTTATACAAGCTAGCACCTTCTGATCCTCTTATAAATATAGAAGCCGTAGCGCTATTGCTAGAAGAGGTGTATGCTTTTTCAAAAAGGTCATCTTCATAGATGTCTGTGTTATCCTCTCTCAATACATTTTCTAAAAGGATTTTTGATGTACTAGCAATGAGCACGTCCTTATATATAAGATAATGTGCAGTTCCGCCTAATGTTTTAATAGTAGGATCCTTAAGTGCTGCTTCTTTCATTAGTAACGAGTCTCCTTTAAAAAGAGAAGCATGTGCTTTTGTGATCATACTAATGTCATAGTCATTACGACCTAGTTTTGTATAACATAACAAGGTCTCGCCATCTGGCTGTATGTTTTTAAACAATGTCTGCCCTTTAACTAGGGTTTTATAAAGTGCCGTAGGAGCTAGCTCTTGTATAAGGTCATTATTTACAAGTGCACTTTTAAGATCCTTAAAGTCATTAGTCTTTATAACTACCGCCGCTTTGCGAGGTATATATTTAGTAAGAGAAGATGATGCCTTTGGTGTAGTATCGCAACTAGCGAGAATAACAAGGCTAAAAAGTATGTAAAAGAAAGATTTCATAAGTGCGCTTAAGGTGGGTTCAAAAATACAACCTCAGTCTTGAGAACTTCTTGAGAACCTCATATTGTTATTGACTACTTTTTAAACAAGGGATTAGCTGTTATTCTTAAACGTAAAATCTAGTTCGTATTGTTCTGGAAGTAACTTAAAGCTCTTGCGATGATACTTTGTAATACCATATTTGCGTATTGCCTCTCGATGTTCCTTGGTAGGGTAACCCTTGTTTTTCTTCCAATTGTACATGGGGAACTCTTCGTGTATGATATTCATATATTCATCACGAGCAGTTTTTGCAATAATAGACGCAGCAGCAATAGGTAAGTATTTTCCGTCGCCTTTTATAACTGTAGTGTGGTCAATCTTGGGAAAAGGTTTAAACCGATTGCCGTCTACAAGAATGTGTTGTGGTTTTTTTTGCTTTCGCGAAAGCGTACTTATCATACTTTCAATACTGCGGTGCATTCCTAAGATGGAAGCATTAAGGATATTAATATCGTCTATCTCACTCATCATAACATGAGCAAATCCATAAGCAATTGCTTCTTCTTCTATAATAGGTTTGAGTAATTCACGTTTCTTCTCTGTGAGAAGTTTGGAATCTGTAAGTATCTCGTTAATGAAGTTGTCTGGAAGCATTACGGCAGCAGCAGTAACAGGGCCTGCGAGGCAGCCACGGCCAGCTTCGTCCGTGCCACATTCTATGAGATGAGTATGATATTTGAGTTTAAGCATCTTTGTGGAGCTGAAAATACGAGGTTCGAGGATAAAAATGTAATTTTGACGCTATAATTTTTTTGTATGAGAGGAGTTTTGATTTTATTATTTTGCCTGTTGCAAACTATGCTTTTTGCACAAATTTCTCGGATTCCTACTAAAGGGTCATCTACAGGTATTATACAGCAAGACGATAATAGTGATCCTCTTAATGCCAGAGAGGTTTCTTCTACTAACATCAAGAAGTTTGAAAGACCACCCGTCGAAGATTATAAAATCATATCAATTGCTAGAGATACAACATACGTAGATACTACACTTAATATAAAGAAGGATTACAAATTTAATTACCTGCGTAAAGATAGATATGGCTTATTGCCATTTGCAAACACTGGGCAAACTAATAACACGCTCATCTATGACTTTAATAATAGACGTACTACACCGGGATATATAGCGCAGGCTAGACATTTTGCATATATGGAGGTAGAAGATATCAATTACTATCATCTACCTACGCCGCTTACAGAATTGTTTTACAGAAGTGCCTTTGAGCAAGGGCAGCAGCTAGATGCATTCTTTACTTTAAATATACATCCACGACTTAACATGTCTATTGCATATAAAGGAGTGCGTAGTTTAGGTAAATATCAAAATGCCTTAACGAGTTCTGGTAACTTTAGATTTGCAAGTAGCTATCGAACTAAAAATGATAGATATCATATAAGAGGACACTGGGTTGCTCAAGATTTATTAAATCAAGAAAACGGCGGACTAACAGAGCAAGGTATAGAGCAGTTTAATAGCGGCGAAGGAGACTTTAGTGATAGGTCAAGATTACCTGTAAACTTTGAGGATGCAGAAAATATACTTGATGGGACACGCATATATGTGAACCATCATTATAATCTTGTACAGAAAAAAGATAGTCTCAAGGATTATAGTCTTAGAGTAGGGCATATTTTTAATAGTGAGAATAAGTTTTATACTTATAGACAAGATGCGGCAAATGCAATTTTTGGTGAGGCGTTTAGTCAGACTAGTTTTTCAGATAGAACAGATCACGAAGAAACCTATAATGAGATTAATGCTGTTTATGAAGATAAAAAGCTAGGGCAACTCAAGTTTCAAGCAAATGCTTTGTATTATGATTACGGGTATAACGCAGTGCTTATTCAAGATGCAGATGGGGATGGTGTTTCTGAGCGTGTGCCTAACAGATTACAGGGGACAAATATTGCTGTGGGTGGAGCTTACAAAAATAGGATTGGGGGATTTGATATAGAAGGAGAGGCACAGGTAAATGTGGTGGGTGATTTTGATGGGTACAATATATATGGAGAAGCGGGATATTCGATAGCAGATGATAAGCGATTCTCTGTGAGTATTCTCAGTAATGCAAGACAAGCTAGTTTTAATCACTTACTGTTTCAAAGTAATTATTTAAACTATAACTGGTCTAATCAAGACAACTATGCTACTGTAAAAACAAATACGCTAGCAGCACAACTAGATGCAAAGAGTCTCGTAAATCTTGAGGCGTCTGCGTCTACTATAAAGGACTTCGCATATTTTGGACTTGGGGAAGACGGACTTGTAACCTCACTTCAATCTGGAGAAGCGGTAAATCATTTAAAGATAAGTGCAAATAGAGATATCAAGTTTGGTAAGTTTAACCTTGATCTCACGGCTACCTATCAAAATGTAACAGGGGCAGAGGGTGTGCTCAATGTTCCGGATGTCGTAGGGAGAGGTAGTTTTTACTTTACAGACCGTCTCTTTAAGAAAGCATTGTTTCTACAGACGGGTATCACAGCAAACTACTTTACTAAGTATAACCTCAATGGCTATGATCCTATCTTAGCCGAGTTTTATGTGCAAAACACAGAGGAGCTAGGTAACTTTCCATTATTGGATTTCTTTATTAATATGAAAGTCCGCCAAACACGAATTTTTATAAAAGCAGAACATTTCAATAGTAGTTTTACTGGAAGCGACTTTTACAGTGCCCCTGGATACCCATATAGAGACTTTAATATACGTTTTGGTATTGTGTGGAACTTCTTCTTATAGATGGTTTACGCTTTCGCGAAAATTTCTAAGGTGGATTTTGCAGCTATTTGATAGTTGCTGAGGTAAGAATTGCTAGTTTCTCTGAGTTTATGGAGTGTAAAATAGAGTTCTTTTATGGTTGTTGAGGTGTCAGTCAAATTATTTTAAAAGCTACTTCTTGTGTTTACAGTGAGTTGCATATTTCCTTGAAATTTTCTTAAGAATATTCTTGTCAGATTAGAACTTCGGTGTATCTTTGCCACCCGCTTAACAGCAAGCGGTTGTTCTTTTAAATGTCTTCAAAAAGTTTGTTTTTATTTCTTCAAATTATTTTTAAAAAGATAGTTTGTGATTAGGAAAAAGGTTGTAGTTTTGCAGCCGCTAACAAATGGAGGTTATTTGGGAGTTATGTTCATTGCGATTGTTACTTGGTTTTAGAGGTTGAAAATTAAATTTTCAATTATTTTTAAGATTAAGTTGTGAGTTTAAAAAACAGTTGTATATTTGCACCCGCTTAGAGAAACAGTAACATATCTAGCGAAGTTCAAAAGTTTTATTGAGATGTTTTGGAAGATTAGCTAGTCTAATTTAGGGTTCGAATCCTTAGCATTTACAAGAGTTTTCTATTATTAATAGTGATAGAGAAAGTTCATTGATTTATTGAATTGACAGCGCGTATTAATACCTTCGGGTATTATTACAAAGAATTTGAAAACTAGAAGTTTATTATTGACCAGATATTTCGAGTCGTGAGGAGTTAAATTTATTTACAATACACGATGAAGAGTTTGATCCTGGCTCAGGATGAACGCTAGCGGCAGTTATTACAAAGAATTTGAAAACTAGAAGTTTATTATTGACCAGATATTTCGAGTCGTGAGGAGTTAAATTTATTTACAATACACGATGAAGAGTTTGATCCTGGCTCAGGATGAACGCTAGCGGCAGGCTTAACACATGCAAGTCGAGGGGTAACAGAGGTAGCTTGCTACTTGCTGACGACCGGCGCACGGGTGCGTAACGCGTATAGAATCTACCTTATACTGGGGGATAGCCTTTGGAAACGAAGATTAATACCCCATAGTATGTTTGAATGGCATCATTTAGGCATTAAAGTTTCGGCGGTATAAGATGACTATGCGTTCTATTAGTTTGTTGGTAAGGTAACGGCTTACCAAGACTACGATAGATAGGGGTCCTGAGAGGGAGATCCCCCACACTGGTACTGAGACACGGACCAGACTCCTACGGGAGGCAGCAGTGAGGAATATTGGACAATGGAGGCAACTCTGATCCAGCCATGCCGCGTGTAGGAAGACTGCCCTATGGGTTGTAAACTACTTTTATATGGGAAGAATAAGGTCTACGTGTAGACTGATGACGGTACCATAAGAATAAGCACCGGCTAACTCCGTGCCAGCAGCCGCGGTAATACGGAGGGTGCAAGCGTTATCCGGAATCATTGGGTTTAAAGGGTCCGTAGGCGGGCATATAAGTCAGTGGTGAAAGTCTGTGGCTCAACCATAGAATTGCCATTGATACTGTATGTCTTGAATTATTGTGAAGTGGTTAGAATATGTAGTGTAGCGGTGAAATGCTTAGAGATTACATAGAATACCGATTGCGAAGGCAGATCACTAACAATATATTGACGCTGATGGACGAAAGCGTAGGTAGCGAACAGGATTAGATACCCTGGTAGTCTACGCCGTAAACGATGGATACTAGTTGTTTGGTCTTCGGACTGAGTGACTAAGCGAAAGTGATAAGTATCCCACCTGGGGAGTACGTTCGCAAGAATGAAACTCAAAGGAATTGACGGGGGCCCGCACAAGCGGTGGAGCATGTGGTTTAATTCGATGATACGCGAGGAACCTTACCAGGGCTTAAATGTAGATTGACAGGACTAGAGATAGTTTTTTCTTCGGACAATTTACAAGGTGCTGCATGGTTGTCGTCAGCTCGTGCCGTGAGGTGTCAGGTTAAGTCCTATAACGAGCGCAACCCCTGTGGTTAGTTGCCAGCGAGTAATGTCGGGAACTCTAGCCAGACTGCCGGTGCAAACCGTGAGGAAGGTGGGGATGACGTCAAATCATCACGGCCCTTACGTCCTGGGCCACACACGTGCTACAATGGTAGGGACAGAGAGCAGCCACTGGGCGACCAGGAGCGAATCTATAAACCCTATCTCAGTTCGGATTGGAGTCTGCAACTCGACTCCATGAAGCTGGAATCGCTAGTAATCGGATATCAGCCATGATCCGGTGAATACGTTCCCGGGCCTTGTACACACCGCCCGTCAAGCCATGGAAGCTGGGGGTACCTGAAGTCCGTCACCGTAAGGAGCGGCCTAGGGTAAAACTGGTAACTAGGGCTAAGTCGTAACAAGGTAGCCGTACCGGAAGGTGCGGCTGGAACACCTCCTTTCTAGAGCTTGTCCCTGTTATTGTGCGTTATGTATTTATATGTAACAATACCAATAATACACAGCAAACGACTTACGACCGAAAGGTTAAAATAAGTTTTAGTTTTCAATAGCTGTCGATTTAATTTTAATAAAACAAGTAAATAGTAGTTAGACTTTAGTGTATAGTTTTATACTTAAGACTATTACTTAACGACTATAGATTGTTTAATTACAGTCTCATAGCTCAGCTGGTTAGAGCGCTACACTGATAATGTAGAGGTCGGCAGTTCGAGTCTGCCTGAGACTACTAATTAATAAGTAGATATATTTTAAAAGATGTGTTTAATTGTTAGTTATGCTTTCGCGAAAGCTTAATAAATCGCGATGTTCATTTTATTACATTTTGAAGGAAATTTTAGAAGTTGAGAATCATTACTTCGTCATTCGAAAACTGATGTCATCATCGGAATTTCATAAAAATGGGGGATTAGCTCAGCTGGCTAGAGCGCCTGCCTTGCACGCAGGAGGTCATCGGTTCGACTCCGATATTCTCCACCAAGATAGTTACTTTATAGTAGTTATCATCCTTAGGTATAAAGGATATAGTTTTTAAAAACACAGGATTCACGAGAGTGTAATACGTTTTTACTTACATAGATATTATACTGATTATGGGAAAACGTTCATTGACATATTGGGAAATAATTAAAGAATACGAGAAGTCGTATGTAACCTAGCCGGTTATATACGCAAGAATATGAATATAATATGATTAACTCATTATAATATAAAGGCTTATGTATTTTATACATAAGCCCTTAAAAGAGCAATAAGTACAATAAGCTAATTAAGGGCGTATGGGGAATGCCTAGGCTCTCAGAGGCGATGAAGGACGTGATAAGCTGCGAAAAGCTACGGGGATCTGCACACAAGAATTGATCCGTAGATATCCGAATGGGGCAACCCACTATATTGAAGATATAGTACCAGAAATGGGGCA
>NZ_JBEFNW010000002.1:917500-3493709 GCF_045063955.1 Dokdonia sp. Asnod1-B02
GAAATCAATATGCCAGCAGCATGTATACTCGTATAGTTAGGTCTGCCATGTAATACTTGCGC
Source organism: Dokdonia sp. Asnod1-B02 (assembly GCF_045063955.1). Classification (NCBI taxonomy): domain Bacteria; kingdom Pseudomonadati; phylum Bacteroidota; class Flavobacteriia; order Flavobacteriales; family Flavobacteriaceae; genus Dokdonia; species Dokdonia sp. Asnod1-B02. The sequence goes on from NZ_JBEFNW010000002.1 coordinate 917,563, forward strand.
ATATTTTAAAACTATTTTTTTTATGTCATCTAGACTATTTGGATCATAGCGACCATCGCTTAGTTTGTCAATTTCATACTTAGGCAACCCAAATACTTTACCTAACTCTCTTACTGCTCCACTGTGTTTAAATGTAACATAAGAGCCTAGCAGTGCAACTTGGTTATTTCCTTTGAACTCTTTAAAAATATAATCGGTTATATCCTCACGATCCCAAGTAGAGAAATCGATATCAAAATCAGGTGGTGTAGCTCGATATAGATTCATAAAACGTTCAAAATATAAATCGAGTTCTATAGGATCTACATCTGTAATACGTAACAAGTATGCTACAATACTATTTGCACCACTTCCTCTCCCTACATAGTAATAGTCTTTGCTACGAGCATATTCTATAATTTTCCAATTTATAAGAAAGAATGCGACATAGTCAAGATGCTTTATAAGATCAAGCTCTTTTTTTAATCGATCTTTAATTATCTTATCTACGATTTCGTAACGTTCTTTTAACCCCTTTTCACAAAGCTCAAGTAGCTTTTTATAATCTGCTTCTGGACTTTCTAATAGTGTAGTTAAGTTTTGTGAGGGCTTATTTTTACTGAAATTGAAATCAATGTCACATTTTTGTAATAGGTTATTTGTATTCTCAACAAGTGATGGATAGTCTTTAAAAACCTGAGCAATCTCTTTTCGTGAGTACATGAAGTCATTAGGACTTCCTTGATCTGTAGGTGGTAGCGTACTAAGTAACACATTAGTATCTATAGCTCTTAATAAACGATGCGTGTTAAAATCTCGCTTATCGCGAAAGCTTACCGTGTGAAGAATAACTAACTTTTTTGATAAAGAATTAAGAGAGGAAAATTTGAGCTTGTAAATATCTTTTGCTCGGACACCTATGTATTCATTATCAGTAAAAGTTATTTTCCCTAGCTCCATTACATTTTCAAAAGGATAAATAATGATTACATTTTCAAAATGCGGAGCTTGGTCTGGAAATGGAGTTTTGTTATGTAAGTGTTTTGATAAGTAGTTGTTTATCTCAAGGAAGCCTTGGTTATTCATTGCGAGTGCAACGTAGCATTGCTTCGTATTGTTTCTAAAATCAACTCCTATGATAGGTTTTATATTTTTTTCTTTTGCTCGACGCACAAAATTTAGACAGCCAGATGTATTATTAATATCTGTAAGTGCAAAATGAGTACACCCTTCATGTATCGCTAGGTCTAGTAATTCCTCCTCAGAAATTGTTCCATACCGTAAACTATAATAAGAGTGATTATTGAGATACATTGTCTTAGACTTGGGGTTTTGATAAAATAAAGAGTCATTTATTACTGATGTCTATGAGCTAAAAGTATAGGAGGCTCTCCATTAAAAGGATTACCTTGATTACCTATAGTCCTAGATCCTTCACCTATAGTATTTGCTCGTCGCACGCTATGATCACCATATTTATTTCTTAATTCATCCATGGCTTTATACAGATTTACGGTCTTATTAGTATTTTCAAAAAGGTCTATTTGATAATGCCCTTCTGTAAGACCCCCAAAGCGAACGCCTACTAACCTAATAAGCATCCTACGATTATTGAGCTTATTGAAAAGTTCTGTTACGGTTGGGATGAGAACATGATCTGCAGCAGTGTAGGGCACACGTAACTGTTTTGAGTATGTTTGAAAATCTGAATATCTGATTTTTACTGTTACGACAGAAGTGAGTTTGTTGCCTCGTCTAAGCTGGAAAGCTAGGTTTTCTGCCATGGCAGTTATAGTAGTATGTAACTTAACCATATCAATAGTATCTTGACCATAAGTGCGTTCACTAGAGATAGATTTACGTTCGTGATACTCAACAATAGGGCTGTCATCAATACCATTACAACGTTCCCAGATAATGCGTCCATTTTTCCCAAAAACAGAAGCCATCATTTCTACAGGCATTTGTTGTACAAGATCTACCGTGCGTACACCCAGATTACAAAACTGAGTAAAAGTCTTCTGTCCTACCGAAGGAATTTTTTTGATAGACAATGGTGCAAGAAAGACCTTTTCATAACCAGGGTCAATTTTAATCTCATTATTAGGTTTTGCTTCTCCAGTAGCTACTTTTGATACCGTTTTATTAGGAGACATTCCGAAGGAAATAGGTAAACCTGTTTCTCGCATAATACGCTGGCGAAGCTCTTTTGAATATTTATAGGCTCCAAAAAATTTATCCATCCCAGTGAGATCACCATAAAACTCATCTACACTTGCTTTTTCGAGTACGGGAAGTTCTTCTTGTAGAATTTGAGTTACCTCTTTAGACATTTTTGAATACGTACCACCATTTCCTCGTATGTAAATCCCATTAGGACATAGCTGTCTAGCTACTTTAATAGGCATAGCGCTATGTACACCATAGGTGCGAGCTTCATAGCTAGCAGCGCTTACCACGCCACGATCGCCAGTACCACCTACAATAACGGGTTTGCCCATAAGGCGACTATCTAACCTGCGCTCACAAGAAACGAAGAAAGTATCAAGATCAAAATGAATTATTGTACGTTGCATAATATAGAATTAATCCAAAATTATGTAAATATTCCTATTTAAATCGTGAGTAAACTTATTTTAGTTATTAACATTGGTTATTCAAGATTCATTGCGTTAACACTATTTAACAACTTTTCGGTTTCTGTTTTGGTTATCTTGATCCTCTTTAATTTTAATTTATTTTCGATGAAAATCACACGTCTTATAGCCTTCATAGCGCTGGTAACTATCACATTCTCGTGTAAGCAAGAAGGTGGAGATAATACCGCTTTCGCGAAAGCGGAAACCCCACAATTCAACGTTCCATTTGAAAAGTTTACGCTAGATAATGGGCTTACCGTAATCTTACATCAAGACGACTCAGATCCAGTAGTTGCAGTAGCACTTACAGCACACGTAGGATCTGCAAGAGAGATAGAAGGACGTACAGGTTTTGCTCATTTATTTGAGCACTTATTATTTTTAGAATCTGAAAACCTTGGAAAAGGAGGGCTAGATGCAATGAGCGCGCGTATAGGTGGTTCTGGAGCAAATGGATCTACGAGTCGTGATCGCACAAACTATTTTCAGACAGTGCCAAAAGACGCTCTTGAAAAAATGATTTGGGCAGAGGCAGATAAGCTTGGATACTTCATAAATACGGTAACAGACCCAGTACTTGCCAAAGAAAAGCAAGTGGTAAAGAATGAAAAAAGACAGTCTGTAGATAACCGTCCTTATGGTCATGCACGTTATGTGGTAGGGAAGAATCTTTACCCAGAAAGCCATCCATATAACTGGCAGGTAATAGGATCGCTAGAAGATTTACAAAACGCAACGTTACAAGATGTAAAGGATTTTTATAATCGCTGGTATACGCCTAATAATACAACGCTTACCATCGCTGGAGATTTTGACCTTGCACAAACTAAGGAGTGGGTGGAAAAATATTTTGGCGAAATTCCAAGAGGAGAGGAAGTTCCAGCGATGGAAAAGCAACCAGTAACAGTAGCAAATACAAAGCGACTGTATTATGAAGATAACTTTGCTAGATTACCACAATTATCAATGACATGGCCTACGGTGCCTAATTATGATAAGGACTCTTATGCACTTGAAGTGCTTGCTAGTTATCTTTCTAAAGGAAAGAATGCTCCATTTAATCAGATTTTAATTGATGAAAAGCAGCTTACAGCTGGGGTGAGAATGTTTAATTATGGTTCCGAAATCGCCGGAGAATTTGGTCTAAGCGTCAATGCATATCCTGGTAAAGACCTTGATGATGTACTTGTAGGAGTTAATGAGGCTTTTACAAAATTTGAGCTAGAAGGCATCTCACAAAAAGATTTAGACAGAATTAAAGCAGGGCAAGAAACACAGTTTTATAACGGTTTATCAAGTGTATTAGGAAAGGGGTTTCAGCTAGCACAGTATGAGATTTTTGCAGGAGATCCTGCATACATCACAGAAGATGTAGATCGTATTCTCGCGGTGACTAAGGAAGATGTACAACGTGTTTACGAGCAGTATATAAAAGGTAAAAACTATATCGCTACTAGTTTTGTGCCTATAGGTCAAACAGCACTTGCACTTGAAGATTCTGATCTTGCACAAGTAGTGGAAGAAAAAATAGTAGAAGGAGCAGAGGAAACATTTGATGCTAGCATCGCAGCAGATTATGAGCGTACACCTTCATCCTTTGATCGTAGTAAAGAGCCTGCATATGGTACCACTGCTCAAGTTGCTGTTCCTAATGTTTGGGAAGACAAACTCTCCTCTGGACTTGAAGTGTATGGAATAGAAAATGACGAAGTGCCTCTTGTACAATTCCAGATGAATATACGTGGAGGATTACTTCTAGAGGATATCAATAAAGTTGGCGTTTCTAGTTTGCTAGCAGATTTACTTATGAAGGGAACTGCGACAAAAACTACTGCAGCTCTTGAAAATGAGATTGAAAGCCTTGGAGCAAATATTTATACGTATTCAGACAAAGAGAATATATACATAGGAGGTAATACACTGGCTAAAAACTATGATAAAACCATTGCGTTGGTTCAAGAAATCCTCTTGCAACCACGTTGGGATAAGACAGAGTTTGACTTATTAAAGCAGAGTTCCTTAAGTCGTCTGGAGCAGCAACAGGCAAATCCTAATAGTATTGCAGCCATACAATTTGATAAATTAATATATGGAGAGCGTAGCTTGCTAGCTCAAAATAACTTAGGAACTCCAGCTTCTGTAAACGCAATCACGCTTGAAGATTTAAAAAGTTATTATACCAATTATGTAGTTCCTAATGTTGCTAAGATGCAGGTGGTAGGTGCCGTAAGTAAAGAAAAAGCAACTACAGTTCTCGCAGGTCTTAATGACAACTGGAAAGCTAGAGAGTTTACAATACCCGTAGTAGCCGTTCCTAAGGCTCCGGAGCAGTCTAACGTATATTTTTATGATGTGCCAGATGCAAAGCAATCTGTACTTCGTTTTGGATACCCAGCAATGGCAGAAACCGATAAGGACTTTTACCCAGCACAAATGATGAACTATCGTTTAGGTGGCGGCGGTTTTGCCTCACAACTTACGCAGGAGCTAAGAGAAGGAAAAGGATACACTTATGGCATACGTTCAGGTTTTTCTGGATCTACACTTCCTGGAGCTTTTGCTATCTCAAGTGGTGTAAGATCTAACGTGACCTATGAATCTTCGGCGCTAGTAAAGGATATTCTTAAAAACTATGGGAAGAACTTCACGCAACAAGATCTTGACGTATCTAAAAGCTTTTTATTAAAAAGTCAAGCACGTGCTTTTGAAACTATGGGAGCAAAGCTCAATATGCTAGATGATATTGCAAATCTGGGTATATCTCCAGATTATATAAAGGAACGCCAGGCTATTGTAGAGAACATGACAGTAGAAGAAATCAAGAAGTTATCAGATAAATATCTTAATCCAGATAAAATGATATACCTGATAGTAGGTGATAAGAAAACACAGATGGATAAACTAGAGCAGCTAGGTTATGGTACTCCAGTACTTTTGAATGAGAGTAAAGAGCCAGTGAAAAACTAGAAACTCAAATGTCTTAATTATAAAAAGCGAACTCTAGGTGGAGTTCGCTTTTTTTATGCTTTCGCGAAAGCGTAATTCTAAATAAAACTTATACTACAGATCTTCTAAGCTCTTCTCTTTACCCATACGTTAAGTAGCATCCCTATGACTAGAATTCCCATCCCTACAAGAGGAGCGGTGTCATAGCGTTCGTTAAATAGAAAGTAGCCCAGGATTAAAGCGTAAACGAGTTCCATGTATTTAATGGGAGCTACGGTAGCTGTATCTGCAAGTTGAAAAGAGCGCGTTAAGAAAACCTGTCCAAAAAGCCCGAACACCCCAATGCCACTCACATACCACCACTCAACACCCACAGGCATACGCCAGTGTTGTATAAAAAAAAGGCTTCCTATGATGGAGATTACCATAAAGTAGTTGATTATGGTTAAAAAGTGCTCACGTGACCCTAAATAACGCACGATGGTAAACACACCACCTACGAGAACAGAGGACATAATGATGAGTATAAAACTCATCGTATCTATTCTAAAATCTACTCCTTTTAAAACCAGTGCTCCTATGACTGAAATTACTAGCGCAACCCATTGCCATGGTTTTACTTTTTCTTTTAAAAACCAAAGCGCAAAGATGGCACTAAATAAAGGAGCTGTATATCGCAAGGCAACGGCAGATCCTAATGGGATGCGCTGTATGACTACAAAATAAAGAGCGAGAGAAACAAAACTCAAAATCCCTCTAGTTATGAGCCAAGAAAAATTATTTCCTATAACGGGGACTTTCTTGATTAGCATGTAAGGAAAAATAAAAATAAAGGTGCCCACGCATCTAAAGAATACAACTTGTAGCGGGTGAAAATCTTCTAGGTATTTTGCCAGTAAGTTCATCCACGTAAACGCAAATGCGGCAATAAGCATGTAAACAACTCCTTTTATCACTGGAAGAATTTTGCCGCAAAGGTATCTGATATTAATCTTAAAATTATGAATAATATAAGTTAATTGTAACTACTCATTAACAGTGCTCAATGAACAGTAGCAGTACTTTTACACTCTAACCAATAAACAATCATTATTATGAAAAAAGTATTTGTAGTACTAGCACTTGTAGGATTTACATTTTCAACAATCTCTTGTAGAGAAACAACTCAAGATAAAATTGAAAACTCTGCAGAAGCAGCAGGAGAAGATATTGAAAACGGACTTGAAGAAGCTGGGGATGCTATTGAAAATGCAGCCGAAAAAACTGGTGATGCTATTGATAAAGCAGGTGAGGAGCTAGAAGAAGAAATCGAGGGAACAGACGATTATAATGGTGATGACGATAACAACTAAGAAGTCATTATTAGTGTAAGAAAAAAGCGAGCAGTGATGCTCGCTTTTTTTATGCTTTATATTTTTATGCTTTCGCGAAAGCGTACTTAGATTACCACTCATTTACTCTATTACCATCTAGCTTTATAAAAATGAACAGTAATATAGTGAAGCCCCATAACCCCGAACCTCCGTAACTAAAAAATGGTAGAGGGATTCCTACCGTAGGCAAGAGACCTATGACCATCCCAATGTTTACTACAAAGTGAATGAATAAAATCCCTGCGAGGCTGTAACCGTAAATTCGCGAGAAGTCATTCTTCTGCTTTTCTGATAATTGAATAATTCTTAAAATGAGCACTACAAATAAGATGATTACAAGTGTACTCCCAAGGAAGCCCCACTCTTCACCTACTGTTGAGAATATATAATCTGTATGTTGTTCTGGTACAAATTTACCTTTGGTTTGTGTTCCTTCTAGAAACCCTCTTCCAAACCATCCACCATTACCTATAGCAATCTCACTTTGTTGAGTATTATAGCCTATACTTTTTGCATCTACCTCTTTACCTAAAACAATATTAAAACGGTCGCGGTGACGTTGCTCGAAGATATTTTCAAAAATGTAGTTTACAGAAAATGCAAAAAGACAAGCGGCTGCGACAAGGCCTATGTAAAGACGTTTTGATGGTCGTTTTTTTCTATTTCTAGCAAATAATATCAATGCAATCACAAGTACAATTAAAGACACATAAATAGGTCCTAAAACTAGTGTAAGCACAAATAACGTAATCGTAGATGCTCCTAGAATTAAATAACTAGCAGCAAGTCCCTCTCTATATAGTGGAAAAAAAAATGCGGCATAAACTAATGCACTTCCAGGATCTGGTTGTGGTATAATGATAAGTGCTGGTATTGCTATAATAGCAAGAGCACGTACTTGATCTTTTATGGTTTTTATATTGGTCTGTATATCGCTTAAGTATTTGGCAAGCGCTAGTGCGGTAGCGGCTTTGGCAAATTCACTCGGCTGTATACTCATAAAACCCAGATTGTACCAACTTGTGGCTCCAGATATGGTTTTTCCAAAAACAAACAATAATATTAATGACAGCAGCGAGCCTATGTAAATAACACTTGAGAATCGTTCAAAGAATTTTGAGTCTAAGAATAGAATAAAGGTAATGATAAGAAAGCCTAAGAATATCCATACAAGTTGCTTAAAGTACAAGTTATTCATACTCGTAAAAGCTTGTGTATCTGGATCAAAGGCAGCAGAGTAGATATTAACCCATCCTATAGCTACGAGGGCTAAGTACAATAGAATAAGTACCCAGTCAAAACTACCAACATTCCTTGTAAAACGGCTCATTAATAATTTATTTTAAAAGGCTTGCCACTTAATGGTTTAGCATATTCTTCCTCAAGCGTGTGTGTGAGAATCCATTGTTCTAGATCCTTACGCGTTACTTCTCTGTTGATGTATTTCTCAATCATGAGAGACGCTATGCGACCTCCATAACGAGATCCCCAGTACCCATTTTCTACAAAAATGGCAATAGCAATCTTTGGATTATCCTTAGGGGCAAATGCCACAAAGGTGGAGTGGTCTGTAAGCTGCGTAGTTACTCCATCTATCTTCGCATAATTCTCTGCTGTACCTGTTTTACCTGAGATGTCTATTCCAGGTACTTTTAAGTTTGCTGCTGTTCCATAATTATATACATCATTAAGCCCTTGTATCACGGGTTCAAAATGTTTTGCATCTATGGTGGTATAATTTTTCTGTTCAAATTGAGAAGGGATCGTGTCTTGTCCTTCTATTTTTTTAATGATGTGCGGTCTGTAAAACCAACCTCTATTTGCAATAGTTGCTGTAAAGTGTGCCATTTGCATAGGGGTGAGGGCAACCTCTCCTTGACCTATAGAGTTAGATAATGTTGCGGCACTTCCCCATCTTCTATTAGGGTAATCATGGATTTTATTATAGTAAGACGCTCCTGGAATGAAACCTGGTCTTCCTATAGGTAAGTCATAACCCATAAAATCTCCTAGTCCAAAACTTTTAAGGTGTCCTTGCCATGCAGCAATACCTTCTTGTGGCGTATTGTATTTATTGAGAGTATTTAAGTAAGCAGTTCCAAAGTAAGCATTACAAGAGTAAGCAATACCAGTGATCATCTGTACTGGGCTTTTATGGTGGTGACACCCAAAGGTCCTTCCTCTACCATATCGCATTCCTCCATTACAATACACACGATCGTCAAGACTAATCGCTCCTTCTTGAAGTGCAATGAGTCCTGTAAGTGCTTTAAAGGGTGATCCTGGCGCATATTCTCCTAGCAATGCTCTGTCATAAAGAGGCTTTGCAATAGAGTCGTTATCAAGTTTTGAATAATTTTTAGATCGCTCACGACCTACCATTAAAGCAGGGTCATAATTGGGAGCAGCCACAAGTGCTAGAATTTCTCCAGTAGATGGCTCAATGGCTACAATGCCACCGCGCTTACCTTGCATTAATTCTTCTCCATATTTTTGAAGTTCAGAATCTATGGTAAGATATATGTTCTTTCCTTCTTCAGGTTCTTGATCAAGTGTGCCTTCTTTGTAAGGGCCTATAACACGATTAAATCGATCTTTTTGAAGATATTTAATTCCCTTTTTACCTCTTAGTAGCTCTTCATACTTTTGCTCGACACCTTGTCGTCCTATTAAATCTCCGCTTATATAGTAAGGCTGTTTATCAATAATCCCTTGGTGTACTTCTTGAATGTAACCAAGGAAGTTTGCGCCAAAGTCTATCTGATAGTCACGTAAAGATCGTTTTTGGATAAAGAAACCCTCAAACTTACGCATTTGCTCACCTAAGTATGCAAACTCTTCTTGTGACATTGTAGGTACTATAACAGAAGGATGCCTAGGAGAATAATGTATTGCTTTGTTAAGTTGTTTTACAAGTTTTTCTTTATCAATGTTTAATAAAGAGCATAGCTTGAGCGTATCAAAAGGTTTGATTTCTCTAGGTATGGCCATTAAGTCATATGATGGCTGGTTAGAAACTAAAAGTTCTCCATAGCGATCGTAAATACGACCACGTTGTGGGATTTCAAATTGTTGCTTTATAGCGTTACTCTCAGATAAAACTGCTGCAGAGGTGTCATACACCTGCAGATAAAATAGTCTAGCAATAAAGAGTACGCCAGTAGTAAGAACAATAAAGAGGAGTAGTAGTTTTCTCATTCGTTACGGCTGCTAAAAAGGATATTAAAAGTCAAACAAAGTATAATAGTAAAGATACTAGTGACTAACGTTTTGTTTAAGGTGTAGAGTATATTACTTATGTTAAATACCTCTAGTAAAAACAATACTAAATGGTGAATGAGCACCATTATAGAAATAAAGATGAATCGCTCGTAAAAACTCACCTTAGATAATTTTATGGCATTGTACTCATAACTTACTCCAAAAGAAAATCGTAAAGCAACCGGCCTAAGGTATGCAAGGAAGAGGCAGGCTGCCGCATGCACACCACCACTATTACCAAACATATCCATCGTAAGTCCCGTTAAGAAGGCGATAAAAATATATAACGCTCTATTAGCTGTAAATGGAAAGACTAATAGAAACAATACATAAGGGTAGGGATTGATGTACCCAAAGAGATTTACATTATTAAAAATGTAAATCTGCACAATCATGAGTGCTACAAACCTAGCAATATTTACAGAGACACTATTCTTCATCTTGCTGTGTTTCTAGTGCTATGATTTCCTTCTTATAGCTATTTTCTACCACATACACATGACCTAGATTAGTCATGTCATTAATAAGTTTGATAGATAAAGTATAGAAGTTTTTACTTGGATCTAATACAAACTCGTTTACTGTACCTATAGGAATCCCTTTCGGGAAAATTGCCGATTTCCCACTAGTTTCTATGGTATCACCTAGTTTTACAGGTGCTTGCTGTTGCATGTCAATAACCTGAACGATATTTGGGTCCTCACCATCCCATTGCATTGTCCCAAAATGTTCCGACGCTCTTAACTTTGCACTTGTGGTAAAGTTAGAGTTGAGAATAGATAATACGGTACTGTAACCAGAAGATGTTTTATCAATAATACCTACGATTCCTTTGCTAGTGATTACTCCTTGGTCTTTATGAATACTATCTTGTGATCCACCTAAAAGAGTAATAAAATTATCTGTTTTTGCGTAGTTGTTGTTGAGAACCTTTGCAGGAATGTAAGAGAATTTTCGCAGACTATCTGACGGGATGGGTGATGTTATGTCTGTGAGAACTTCAAGATCAAGATTATCCTCGTTAGGTGATTTCAACATTTCGCGTAAGCGGGCATTCTCTTCTAGAAGCTGTTTGTTGTATGTTTTGAGTTTAAAATAATCTTGAACACTAGTTACAGATCCATAAATGCCACCCGTAAACCAGTTTGCAGAGTTCACAAATTTACTACGGTGATAAGAATGAGATTGTATCGTAAAAACAAGCGACAGCATTAGTAAAAATGCAAACAGCAGGAAGTGCTTGTTCCTGATCAAGAAATTGATAATCTGATGCATAACTTAAGAGTTTTCTATTTAATGAGAACGCTCTTATACTTCGCAATATTTTTTAGGCATATTCCAGTACCTCGTACTACAGCCCTAAGCGGATCTTCGGCAATATAAACAGGTAAGTCTGTTTTTTGAGAAAGACGCTTGTCAAGACCTCGTAACATAGATCCTCCACCAGCAAGGTAGATTCCTGTGTTATAAATATCGGCAGCGAGTTCTGGAGGAGTTTGAGATAATGTTTCCATCACCGCATCCTCTATACGAAGTATAGATTTATCAAGTGCCTTTGCAATCTCGCGATAGCTTATTTGCACTTGTTTAGGTTTACCTGTAAGAAGATCACGTCCTTGAACGCTCATTTCCTCTGGCGGAACTTCAAGATCCTCTGTAGCGGCACCTATTTGTATTTTAATTTTTTCGGCACTGCGCTCACCTACATAGAGGTTGTGCTGGGTGCGCATGTAATAAATGATGTCATTTGTAAATACATCACCGGCAATTTTTACAGACTTATCACAAACAATTCCTCCTAGAGCAATCACCGCAATTTCTGTAGTACCACCACCTATATCTACAATCATGTTACCCTTAGGTTGCATGATGTCTACACCTATACCTATGGCCGCAGCCATAGGCTCGTGTATTAAGTAAACTTCTTTTCCATTTACACGCTCTGCACTTTCCTTTACTGCTCGCATCTCTACTTCTGTAATTCCAGAAGGAATACAAATCACCATGCGCAATGCTGGTGGAAAGAATTTCTTTTTAAGCGCAGGGATTTCTTTAATGAACATCGCAATCATTTGTTCACTCGCGTCAAAATCTGCAATTACACCATCCTTAAGAGGTCTAATTGTCTTGATATTTTCATGCGTTTTCCCCTGCATTTGAGCAGCTTCCTTACCTACAGCAATGATTTTTTTGGTCGTCCTATCCCTAGCAACTATGGAGGGGCTATCTACCACTACCTTGTCGTTGTGAATAATCAGTGTGTTTGCGGTACCGAGGTCAATTGCTATATCTTCGGTTAAAAAATCAAAAAATCCCATAGGGTTATTGTGGAGGTATTAAATGTTAGCAGTTACGCGTTTGTATAAATGTACAAATATTAAAGGGTAAAATTACGTTTTCGCGAAAGCGTACTCCCTTAAACTTATATTAATGTTTAAAATGTCTTGTTCCCGTCATTACCATTGAGATATTGTGCTCATTACAGTAATCAATTGTAAGTTGATCTTTAATAGATCCACCAGGTTGAATTACCGATGTGATACCTGCATTATCTGCAATCTCAACACAGTCTGGGAATGGGAAAAATGCATCACTAGCCATCACAGATCCTTTAAGATCAAAACCAAAAGAGGTTGCCTTCTCTATCGCTTGTCTTAAGGCATCAACTCTAGAAGTTTGACCTGTACCACTTGCGCAAAGTTGTTTGTTCTTTGCAAGTACAATGGTATTAGATTTTGTGTGCTTACATATTTTTGAAGCAAACAGTAAATCTTCTATCTCCTTATCTGTAGGAGCAGTGGTTGTTGCGTTTGTTAAATTTTCCTTCACATCTGTCTTGTTATCGCGACCTTGAACGAGTGTTCCGTTAAGGCAAGTGCGCACGGTTGTCTCAGGTAATACGATATTTTTGAGCGTAAGGACTATCCTGTTTTTCTTTCCTTTTAAAATTTCTAGTGCATCTGCATCGTAAGAAGGCGCTATCACTACCTCACAGAACAATTTATGAATTTCATTTGCAGTCGAAATATCTATGTTTCCATTTGCAATTAACACTCCGCCAAAGGCAGAAGTAGGATCTCCAGCAAGAGCATCTACATATGCTTGGTGCATAGTGTCACGCTGTGCAAAACCACATGCATTGTTGTGTTTAAGAATAGCAAACGTAGGTGCTTCTCCTTGAAATTCTGAAATTAAGTTTACAGCAGCATCTACATCAAGCAGGTTGTTGTATGATAATTCTTTACCGTGAAGCTTCTCAAAAACTTCATCAAAATCTCCAAAGAAAAATCCTTTTTGATGCGGATTTTCTCCATATCTAAGTGCCTTCCCTTCATTTTTACTATGTCTAAGTACCGGGATTTCTTGGTCTGTATTGAAATAATTGAAGATTGCAGCATCGTAATGAGAAGAAACGGCAAAACTCTTTGCAGCAAAACGTTTTCTCTCTTCTATTGTTGTGCTTCCGTTTCCTGCAGTAATAATGTCAAGAACCTCTGCATAATCTTCCATAGAAGATACACATAAGGTGTCTTTAAAGTTTTTTGCTGCGGCACGTATAAGTGAAATACCACCGATGTCTATTTTTTCTATAATATCTTGTTCTGGCGCGCCAGAAGCAACAGTTTTTTCAAAAGGGTATAAATCTACAATAACAAGATCAAGCTGCGGAATTTCAAATTCTTCCATTTCCTTTACATCTCCTTCGTGATCTTGACGGTTTAAAATCCCTCCAAAAACTTTAGGGTGTAACGTTTTTACACGTCCACCTAAGATAGAAGGGTAAGAAGTTACATCCTCAACAGGTACAACTGGGATTCCTAAATCTTTAATAAACTTCTCTGTTCCACCAGTAGAATAAAGGGTTACTCCTTGTTCGTGTAGCTTTTGAACGATAGGGGCTAAGCCGTCTTTATGGAATACTGAAATTAGTGCTGCGCCTATTTTTTTTGTTGTGCTCATTGTGAGAAAATTAATAGATTTTGGTTGATCCTAAATGGATGGGTTTTAAAAGCTTCAAAAATAGGTATTTCAAGCCTTTTTGTTTCGGGTTTCTATTAACAAATTGACATGACTTTGTAACAATTTTTAGTGTGTGGCGTCTTACTCGTATCTTTAGATAAAATCAATCAATGCTAATATATTTAAGAGCCTTAGGGGAGAGTTTTAGATTTGCTGTAAATGCATTGCGCAATAACAAGCTTCGTACGTTTCTCTCTTTGATGGGAGTAACGGTTGGGATTTTCTCAATTATCGGGGTGCTAGCAGCGGTAGATTCGCTTGAAAAAGACATTAAAGGAAGTCTTTCTTCTCTAGACCAGGAGAGTATGATTATTGCTCATATCTCTTTTGGACCCACAGAAGTTCCGCGCTGGAAGCGAGAGCGTTTTCCGCTTGTTACTTATGAAGATTACCAGAACTTACAGCGTAACCTGCCTGGCTTAGGTGCTATAAACTACACGATGTCTATTCCTTCACAAAAGATTAGTTATGAAGGGAAAGTGGTAGAGAGTGTTCAAGTAGATAATGCAACCGAAGGGCTTTTTGAAATAGAAAAACTAGAATTTGAAGATGGACGTTTTTTTAATGAACAAGAATCCACAAACGGTGTTCCCGTTGCAATCATAGGATCTGTTTTGCGTGATAACCTCTTCGGTGAAGGTGTAGATCCAATAGGAAAACAAATAAAAACCTTAAGCAGGAAGTTTACCATCATTGGAGTTCTCAAGAAGCAGGGAATTAATGCCTTTGGAGATTCTAAAGATGAGAAAATAGTAATTCCTGTAAATATTATAAGACGTATTTATGGGGATAATAATAGATCTACATTTCCGACTATGACCATCGTACCTGCAGAGGGTGAAGACGCAGACGAGTTCTACGCCATCGCAGAGCAGAAAATGAGAGCAGGTAGGTCTATAAAAGCTGGAGAAACTAGTGATTTCTTTATCAATAGACTTAGTGGTTTTACAGATGCTATTGATGGGATTATAGGTGTGCTTACTACGGTAGGCTGGTTAATAGGTGGCTTTGCACTACTAGTAGGTGGTTTTGGGATTGCAAATATTATGTTTGTAAGTGTCAAAGAGCGCACAAACCTCATAGGTATACAGAAGGCGCTAGGAGCAAAGCGCCGTTTCATCTTATTTCAGTTTTTATTTGAATCTGTATTGTTATCTATTTTTGGTGGGTTTATCGGGCTTGTCATGGTCCAGCTCATCGTCTGGCTGCTAGATGTCTCTAAGATCGCGGGAGACTTTGAGTTTGTATTATCTTTTGATAATATTTTCTTAGGACTTTTCACAACATTTATCATAGGTATCATCGCAGGGATTATCCCAGCAATAGGGGCTTCTCGACTAGATCCTGTAGAAGCAATAAGAACAGGGATGTAATAGCTTCACATATTATAAAAAAAAGCCTCAATTCTAAATTTAGAATTGAGGCTTTTTAATTAGTGGAAGGTGCTTCTTATAGCAATGCTGCAACTTGCACATTTACAAACTCAAGAAAATCTTCGTCATCCTTTGTAAAAGGATCTACATGACTTGAGTCTATGTCTATCTGCCCTATATTTTTACCATCTTTAAATAATGGAATAACAATCTCACTTTTTACAGTGATAGAACAAGCAATATAATTGTCTTGTGCTTTTACGTCTGGCACTACAAAGTTTGCATTAGATTCTGCTACCTGACCGCATATCCCTTTTCCAAAAGGAATTACCGTGTGATCTGTAGGTTCTCCAGCAAATGCTTCTAGGTGTAATGTGCGCTTTTCATGGTTTGCCATGTAAAAACCTACCCAGTCATAATATTCTATGCGCTCGCGCAATAACTCACATATTGCAGTCATTTTGCTTGTAGCGCTATCTTCTTTTTTATCCGCGATGCGGCTTACTTCTATTTTTAAATCTTCAAAAGCCATTTTTCTTGTATTTTAGACGTTAAAATACGCCCCTTGCTTAAACTACTACGCAAATATAAGTCCGTACTTCGATTTCTCATTATCTTCATAGGAAGTTATTTGGTTTTTGTGGTACTTTACCAACTATTTTTAACCTACGGAGGTAGTAGTCGCTATTTTCCCGACATTATTACACATACAGTTGCCAGGCAAAGTCAATCTGTCATCACATCATTAGGTTATGACATGCAAGTGGTGCCAAGTAAATGGGAGCCTGCTATGAATCTCACAATGAATGGAAAAACGCTTGCTAGAGTTGTAGAAGGCTGTAATGCTGTAAGTGTAATGCTATTATTTATTTCATTCATGCTAGCATTCTTCGGTGATATGAAGCGCACGCTCTTATTCATTTTTGGAGGAGTAGCACTTATTTACGGGATGAATGTCTTGCGCATTGCATTACTTACCATAGGTATTTATGAGTATCCACAATATGCAGATGTACTTCATGGAACCATCTTTCCGGCGGTAATTTATGGTACCGTGTTCTTGTTATGGATAGGTTGGATCAATTCCTATAAAAAACCGGTAAAGGATGAATAAGTTAATCCGCGTCCTGATAGGTGGATTATTATTGTTGGGATTGTTGTATGTACGCTTTCGCGAAAGCGAACTATTTTACGATCCGCTTATTGATTACTTCCATGGTGATTATCAGAATAAGGCATTGCCCGAACTAGCGCAAGGGAAGTTCTTTTTAAATGTACTTTTAAGATATTTCATTAACATGCTACTGTCTCTCGGAATTTTATGGGCAGTTTTTACAGATAGGAGTATTTTAAAATTCACGAGTATATTTTACTTGATAGTTTTGGTGATATTATTATTGCCGTTTTACTACTTATTGCATCATCATAATCCTTCAGAATACCTCCCGTTATTTTACGTGCGTAGATTTTTGATACAGCCATTGTTAATTTTTCTCTTATTACCTGCTTTTTTTTATTACCGTAAGGTTGATAAATAGGGTATGTGTATTTTTGTAGCCTAACATGTTATAAGATGAAAAACACTTTATTAGTAATAGCAGCTCTAGCGATTGTGTCGTGTAAACAACAAATAGTTTCAGACGTACAAACCGCACCTACTCAAATAGGTGTAAACGCTGTAGTGACAGAAAATGGAGATTTAAATGTGACTGATGCTGTTGAGGATGTAACATTTAAAACAGAGGAAGCATCACAAATTCACGCAGCTTATTTGAGTTTAAAAGGAGCTTTAGTAAATACAGATCCTTATGAAGCGGCAGAGATTGCTTCTAACTTTAAGAGCACACTTGAATCACAAACTGAAAGTGATATTACAAGAGGTTTAAATGATGACCTTGCACTTATCTCGGTATCTAAGGATGCTGCAGAGCAACGCGTAGCTTTTGAAAATATTTCAAAAAAAGTAGAGGTATATTTATCTAGCGAGATTACATCTGGCACTATATACAAGCAATACTGCCCAATGGCTTTTGAAGGTAAAGGTGCTTACTGGTTATCTAATTCTAAAGAAATACGTAATCCTTACTACGGTGATAAGATGTTGAAGTGTGGTGTAGTAGATAAGGAGATTCAGCAATAAACTGCTATTAGCTATAGAGAGCCTTTATTTTTGAAATCTACTTGTGCACTTGTCATATTCTTTTTCTTTGCGTTACGTCCTGCCATAAACGTGGGGTATGTGCTATATTATGAACTTAATATAGATTACATTGTAGAAACGTATTGCGTTAATACAGATAAGCCAGCCTTGCAGTGTAATGGTAAGTGTTTTCTTTCTAAGCAGCTCACTCTAGATGTAGACCAAGAAGATCTTTCTCAAGGGCAGCAACTACAGATTGTAGAGGCTTTTTACCCATTGTTTTATCAAAATGAAGATCAGGTAGATATATCATCTACCTCAATAACTTTTGCTAAGGAGAATTTTCCAAATCATTTGGGAAGTATTAAAACCTTCCAAGAGCGCATAGATCCACCACCCAAAGCTTATTGAATTTATAAAGAGATACTAGTCTTTTAATATCGCTAGTCTCGCAGTTTATGAGCGTACTTAAAAGAGTACGTTCACTTCACTATACACAATATTTAAAATTCAATAAATGAAAAAATTATATATAGCACTACTCGCCGCAGTAGTTGCTACTAGTACATACGCACAAGAGCAAGAGTTATCACAAATATGGTCAAGTAATCGTCCAGATGGGCATGCTCCTATATCTGTTATGGGTGACCATACTCACAAAAAAGGAGAATTCATGTTTTCATATAGATATATGAATATGCAAATGAATGATCTTAAGAGAGGTAATGATGATGTAAGTTTTGATAGTGTATTACTTCCTAATGGAGGAGAATATATGGTTACACCTACAGATATGCCTATGAACATGCATATGCTAGGAGGTATGTATGCTGTGTCAGATAAAGTTACACTTGCAGCAATGCTTGGATATACATCTATGGATATGGAACACCTTACAGCCATGGGAGGAACATTTAGCACAGCATCTAGCGGAATCACAGATCTCAAATTATCGGCCTTATATACTGTTTTCAATAAAAACAGACAGCAGTTACACGGTAAAGTAGGGGTGTCATTACCTACAGGAAGTATAGATGAAATGGATGTTACTCCTGCATCTAATGGCAATGAAGTAATACTACCTTATCCTATGCAGATAGGAAGCGGCACCGTAGATGCTCTTCTTGGGGTAACGTATTTGTGGCAAACAGATAGATTCTCTGGTGGAAATCAAGTAAATGGAGTAATCCGTACTGGGACTAATGATCGCGATTATAGATTGGGCAATGTATATAGCCTTGATAACTGGATTGCTTATAAAACGGCAGATTGGATTAGTTTTTCTGCACGTGTAAAAGGAAGTGTAGTTTCAGAAATAGATGGCGCAAATCCAGATTTGAATCCGCTTATGGTAATCACTGCAGATACTAGAAACTCTGGTGGTACTTATATAGATGGGGGATTAGGATTTAATCTTTACGCTTATAAAGGAGCATTAAAGAATGTACGTTTAGGTGTTGAAGTAGCTACACCTCTCTTACAAGATGTAAATGGAGTGCAGCTCAAGCGCAAGGAGACTGTGACAGTTGGACTACAATACTCATTATAATCAGTGCTCCTATATAATTAATATGTGATCATATAGGCACAGTAATTGTTATTATAAAGCCAAGTAACACCATTGTTATTTGGCTTTTATTTATTTTTGCATTAATGAAAAACGGTTTCCATAAAATAACATCTTTGTTTTTAGCGCTTTTAGTGCTAGGATCTACGATGTCTTTTAGTGTAGATAAGCACTATTGTGGAGATCACTTAATTGATGTGGCGATTTTTGGTGAAGCTGCTCCTTGTGAGATGATGCAATCCTTAGACGCTAAGTATGGCAAAGACACTTACAAAAAAATGGGATGCTGCAAGAATGAGCAAACCGTTTTTGAAGGTCAAGATGAGCTCAAAATGCAATTTGATCAATTTACTACAGATCAACTCGTATTTTTAAAAGCTTTCACCTACAGCTATACATATCTTTTTGTAGAAGCAGATAAACATTCTGCATCGGTCACAAGTCACCCTCCTCCCTTGATAATTACAGATTATCAAGTTGCTTACAATCAATACCTAATTTAATACCTGTATACACAGGTATCTCTTCGTGCAATATCATTGCGCATTTGGGATTCCACTATGGTTTTTTATGCCATAGAAATATAAGCTAGTTACTCTTTTTGTAACTACACTTTTATTATTAATTACCCAATCTTTGGGTATAACGAGAATCACAATGAAAAAAATATTTATATTATTATTGGTGACATTCGCTTTCGCGAAAGCGTACTCACAAGGACCTCCACTTACCGCAGATAAACCTATTATGTTAGGTGGCGGAAGTTTTATAGCAAAAACACTTACCGAAATACGCGTTTTAGAAGACGGGACAGCAACTCGTGTACCGCTTATGCTGCATTATTTACCTACATCAAACACGCTCGTAGCGGTGCATTTACCTTACGTAACTTATGATTATGATGATTTTCGTGGAAGCGGAAGTACATTGGGAGACATTAACATTGTAGGTAAATATCAATTTTATAGAAAAGATGGAACGGGAAAAACCTTCCGAATGGTTGCCAAAACATTACAGACCTTACCTACCGGAGAAGCTCTCGATATTGAGGGTATAAGTACCGGTAAATATTCAGGGTATTATGGTGTGGTAGCAGGTTATGAATCGCTCAAATATGGTATTTCTAATGAAGCAGGATATAGCTGGATGCCAGATGGATCTCTTGATAAGTTGGTATATAAATTGGGATTTGGATTGCCATTGCTTAAACCTACGTATCCTGTTAATCAGCTCAATTTATATTTTGAATATTCTAGCGAGTGGTTTTTAGAGCGTGATCAATTTGAATTGCTATATGCTCAAGGAATTCAATATGCAAGAAAACAATGGACATGGGAAGCAGGGGTTCAAGTACCGCTTAGCCAAAACGTTCCTGAGGCAGTAGAGAGGAAATATTCTATATACCTAGGAACACGTTTTATACTTTAATAATAACAGTATCTCATATAGAGAATTAAATTAAATACTATGAAAACAATAATATCAATATTAGTAATAGCCTTGTTTACCACTATGGGTGTGCATGCGCAAAAGGAAATGGATCAATTTGAAGTGCAGGTAGACGGCCTAGGTTGTCCATTCTGTGCATACGGGTTAGAGAAAAAATTCAAAGAGTTTAAAGGAATAAAGAAAGTAGCTATCGATATTGAAACAGGCGACTTTAGTTTTGAGTATCCTGCAGAAAAAGCACTTGCGATGGATGCTGTCGTAAAACAAGTAGAAAAAGCTGGATATACACCTATTACCTCAAAAATCACTAGAGCTGATGGCGAAGTAGAATTATCTGAAACGAATACTACAAAGCTTACAAAAGAGAGCATTGTAAAAACTCAGAAAATGCTTGTAGCAGGTAAGTGTGGAATGTGTGAGGCGCGTATTTTAAAAGTTACAAACGGTATAGAAGGAGTAACAGACGCTGCTTGGAATCAGAATAATCAAATGTTAGAAGTTAGCTTTGATAATAGTCAGACAACAACAGATGCGATACAAAAAGAAATAGCTAAGGCTGGTCATGATACAAAGGCTCATAAAGCAACAGTAGGAGCTTATGACAATCTTCCGGCTTGTTGTAAATATGAGCGCTTAGTACAATAGTGTCTTTCACCCCTAAGGTAAAGACGAGTGAGGCAGTTATGTGATAAACATGCCGCTGCCTCTCTTTTTTAAACACAAATAACTATGAAAAATTTATACATTATACTCATTGCGGCTCTCACTCTATATAGCTGTAAAGAGGAACCAAAAACTCAAATCGCTTGGGTACATACCAAGACAATTAATCTTCAAGGTATAAACCCGATTGGGATTGCACAAGATCAAAATGGACTGTGGTTAAGTGATGGAGATCACAATAGGGTTGTTCAAGTAA
This sequence comes from Dokdonia sp. Asnod1-B02, assembly GCF_045063955.1. Lineage (NCBI taxonomy): Bacteria > Pseudomonadati > Bacteroidota > Flavobacteriia > Flavobacteriales > Flavobacteriaceae > Dokdonia > Dokdonia sp. Asnod1-B02. Next base: position 939,229 of record NZ_JBEFNW010000002.1, read on the forward strand.
ATCTTAATGGAGATATACAGCAATCTATAGATTCCCTAGATAGACCTATGCATATCGCAACAGATGCTGGTATAGTATATATCCCGCAATACGGTAATGATGAGGTGCTGTCTGTGTTAGGAGCTACAAAAAAGGCTATCGCAATAACCGATAGTCTTGATGCACCTGCTGGTATAGATGCTAGAGGTAATGCGATAGCTATAGCAGATTTTTATAACAATCGTATTTTATATACTGAAGATGGTGTGACTTGGTCTTCATTTGGAAAAGAGGGTAAGGCAGATGGAGATTTTTACTATCCTACAGACGTGCAAATTACAGATGACGCCCTCTGGGTAGCCGATGCTTATAACAATAGACTTCAAAAATTTGATAAAAAAGGAAATCACTTGATGACAGTAGGGGAAGATCAAAAGATGAATGCAGCCACTGGTATCTACGTTTCAGACAAAGAAGTGTTCTCTACAGACTTTGAGAATAATAGAGTCTTAATTTTTGATCATGAAGGAAATTTTAAACAAGAAATTAATGATGCTATTTTAAAACCTACAGATATGTTGCTGGTAGGTGATATGTTATATGTAACTAATTATAAAGGGAAGTCACTGAGTGTATATGAGCAAAAAGAAGTGCTCGTAGAAGCTCCTCTTGAGGAGGAACACCATGATGACCATAATCACTAATGACTATGATAAAGCAAGCGTATACAGTAAAGGGAATGACCTGTAATGGTTGCAGAGCAGGTGTAGAAAAAAAGCTAGGCGATATTGATGGTGTAGCAAATGTAATTGTGTCTCTAGAAGATGAAGAAGCTATCCTCACGATGGTTGATCACATTTCTATAAAGACACTACAAGATGCTTTGCCAGAAAAATATAGCTTGTCATCTAAGAAGGTCTCGAAAGCAATAAGTGAAAAGCAAGAGAGTAGTTCTGGAGTGTTTGTAAATAGTGAGTCAGCTGCGCAAGTAGTTGAAGAGTCAAAATTGCACCAACTCAAACCGTTGCTTTTGATATTATTTTACATCACTGTAGCATCTGTATTGCTCAATTATAAAGAAGCCAGCTGGCAGTCTGGTATGCTAGATTTTATGGGGCTTTTTTATATTGTCTTTAGCTTCTTTAAAATGCTAGATCTTAAAGGCTTTTCAACAAGCTTTTCTATGTATGATCCGCTGGCTCGAACAATACCGGCTTATGGTAAAGTCTATCCGTTTATCGAAACCGTACTAGGACTTATGTTTTTAATGCGTTTTCAAGTAGAAATAGCACTTATAGCTACCATTGTGATTCTTGGTGTTACCACGGTGGGTGTGACTAAAACACTGTTGAGTAAAAAGGAAATTCAATGCGCATGTTTAGGCACAGCTTTAAAGCTACCTATGACAGAAGCAACTTTTATTGAGAATGCTATTATGATCATAATGGCAATTATTATGCTTATAAGATTTGTATGAAGTTAAAGTTTACCACTGCCCAGATTTGCACCATTGTGTTAGTAGTTTTCTATATAATTTGGGAATATAATATTCAAGTATATCTGACAGATGAGCATCTCGATTATGGAGTTGAGGTTCGGTATGATTTGATTTTTATTCTACCAATTCTAGTAGTGATGATTGCAGTTTCTGTCTGGCAATATTTTAAAAAGAAGTAGTACGCTTTCGCGAAAGCGTAACATCAAACATAAAAAAACCTCTGCCGAAAAGCAGAGGTTTTTTATTGAATATACCCAGAGGTAACTCAAATAAAGTTTGTCGCAATGCGACTTACATCATTCCTGGCATTCCGCCACCTCCCATAGGAGGCATTGCAGGTGCATCTTCTTTAATATCTGTAAGAGCACACTCAGTAGTAAGAATCATTCCTGAAACAGATGCAGCATTCTCAAGGGCTACACGTGTTACTTTTTTAGGATCGATAATACCAGCTTTAAGCATGTCTGTGTATTCGCCATTTTTAGCATTAAAACCGAAGTCTTTTTTGCCTTCCATAACTTTAGAAATAACAACAGCTCCTTCACCACCAGCGTTAGAAACGATAGTACGTAAAGGTGCCTCTATAGCGCGATTTACAATCTGTACTCCAGTTGCTTCATCTGCATTTTCTGTTTTGATTTTTTCAAGAGCTTTCTTAGCGCGCACAAGTGCAACACCACCTCCGGCTACGATACCTTCTTCTACAGCTGCGCGAGTTGCATGTAAAGCATCATCTACACGGTCTTTCTTTTCTTTCATCTCAACTTCAGAAGCAGCACCTACATATAGTACAGCAACACCTCCAGCAAGTTTAGCTAGACGTTCTTGAAGTTTTTCCTTATCGTAATCTGATGTAGTAGTCTCAATCTGAGATTTGATTTGACCTACACGAGCTTTAATAACTTTTGAATCTCCAGCTCCGTTTACAATCGTAGTGTTGTCCTTATCTATAGATACAGTTTCTGCCGTACCTAGCATGTCAAGTGTAGCATTTTCTAAAGTGAAACCTCTCTCTTCTGAGATTACAGTTCCTCCAGTAAGAATTGCGATGTCTTCTAACATAGCTTTGCGACGATCTCCAAAACCTGGTGCTTTTACAGCAGCAATTTTAAGAGCTCCACGTAATTTATTTACTACTAATGTTGCTAGTGCTTCTCCGTCTACATCCTCCGCAATGATAAGAAGTGGCTTTCCAGTTTGAGCTACAGGCTCAAGTACAGGTAGCAAATCTTTCATGTTTGAAATCTTCTTGTCAAAAAGTAAGATATATGGCTGCTCAAGTTCTGCACTCATTTTCTCACTATTAGTAACAAAGTAAGGAGAAAGGAATCCACGGTCAAACTGCATACCTTCTACAACGTCCACATATGTTTCTGTTCCTTTTGCTTCTTCTACAGTAATAACACCTTCTTTTCCTACTTTTCCAAATGCTTGAGCAATAAGATCACCTATTACATCATCATTGTTTGCAGAGATAGATGCTACTTGCTTGATTTTATCAGAAGAGTTACCCACTTTAGTAGTTTGCTTCTCAAGATCTGCAACGATAGCTTCTACAGCTTTATCGATACCGCGCTTAAGATCCATTGGATTTGCTCCTGCAGCAACGTTTTTAAGTCCTTCAGTAACGATTGCCTGAGCAAGAACTGTAGCGGTAGTTGTACCATCTCCAGCAAGATCGTTAGTCTTAGAAGCTACTTCTTTTACCATTTGAGCTCCCATGTTTTCTAGAGCGTCTTCCAGTTCAATTTCTTTTGCAACTGTTACCCCATCTTTAGTCACCTGTGGTGCGCCAAATGATTTTGAAATAATCACGTTACGACCTTTAGGTCCTAAAGTAACTTTTACTGCGTTTGCAAGTTTATCTACACCACGTTTTAAACCGTCGCGTGCTTCTATATTAAATGTTATGTCTTTTGCCATTTTCCTTTGCTTTCGCGAAAAGCTTTATGCTGTATGCAATAAGCTTTAAGCTGTTATTTTAATTTTTGTTTTAAAGAATAAATCTTCTGTTTGATAATGTTCACTTTTGAATTTAGATTTTCAAAATGTTCATCATTTATATATTGAAGATCTTTTGATAGAATAAGTAAGTATTCTGTTTCGCTTGCCGATCCCATTGCTATTGTCAGAAAGCGGTTGAATTCTGCATCACTATCTCTACCACACCCTTCAGGAATATTTGTTGGTATTGAAGCTGATGCTCTTCGTATTTGTGATACAATGCCATAACTTTCATTTTGAGGAAATTCTCTAGAAACAGTATAAATATCTAAAGTAAGTTTGTGGCTTAACTCCCAAATATTATACTTTCTAAAATCTCTCATAGCCTAAAGCTTATAGCATATTGCGGTATTATACTATCGCAAGGATATCATCCTCTTTCATGATCATATAATCTACTCCGTCAAATTTGAGTTCGCTACCTGAGTATTTTCCATAAATAACTGTATCACCTACGACTACTGTCATCTCGTGATCTTTAGTTCCAGATCCTACAGCTACTACTTTGCCTTTTTGTTGTTTTTCTTGTGCGCTATCTGGGATATATAAACCAGATGCTGTTTGAGTTTCTGCCGCAACAGGCTCGATTACAACGCGGTCTGCTAATGGTTTGATTTTAATTGCCATTGTTATAGATTTAATTATTGAGTTGAATTGTTATTGTAACCCTTAACTGGTTACGCGAGCGTAAAAGACAGAAATTATGCCACTCATCATGCACTGACAAATTTGCATAACAAAAAAGAGCCAGCTAAAATAGCTGGCTCTTTAATATGTTATGTTGTGAGAGTCTATTGATCTCCTCCATTATCTGGAAGACTTACTGGCTCTGGAGCAGGAGTAGTTTGTTCTACAGCATCTGCATCAAAAACTTGAGACTCGCTTCTTATAGTACCGTCAAAAATACTTAGGTTACTAGCAAGAATAAGTACTAATAAGATAGTCGCTAGTGCCCATGTTGCTTTGTCAAGAAAATCTGTTGTTTTCTGAACGCCACCCATTTGCTGTGTTCCACCACCGCCAAAAGAAGAAGATAATCCGCCTCCTTTAGGGTTTTGCACCATAATAACGACAATAAGAAGGAAAGCTACTATAATGATCAATCCTAAAAATATATAAAACGTAGTACTCATAATATTTTAATCTTTTTGTTCTTCAAGTTGTTCTACTGCTCGAATTTGGTCTGCAAAGAAACCACTTTTTTCTGGATATTTCAAACTTAAAATTCGGTATGCTTGTTTTGCTTTTGGAAAGTTTTTTTGCTCGACATAAACTCGTGCTAAAGTCTCTGTCATCAAGGCATCAGAAGAAAATAGAAATTCTTTTTTTGTTTTCTTTTTATCTGCCGGTATTGACTTTATATTTCCAATTTTCGGATTTGTTTCTATAAAGGAATCTATAATTTGTTGTTTTCGCTTTCGCGAAACTTTAGTTGTAGTTTCCTCATTATCAGATTTTGATGCGGTTGTAGTTTGCTTTTTAATTACTACTTCTTTTGTAGGAGTAGGAGCAGGAACCTCTTTGTCATCAGATGTAGATGAGCGATCTATGGGTTGAAAAGAAGAAAGCTGTAACCACTCAGAAAATGAATGCGCTTCAGATTTTGTAAAAGGTAATGGCTTGCCTACTTGAAGCGTATCCTCCGCCTTTGCTCTAGTCATAATAGAGTCTTTCTTTTCTACAAATAAATCTGGATCAAGAATTTGCGATGCTTTTGCTTGTTCTTCTTGCTCGACTAGAATAGATACATCTTGTGCATCTGTGACTTCTAGAGATCGTAGTTGTTTTTCTTGATCTTTTATTTGAGTACTTACCGCTGTCTGTAAGAAATGCTCTGACGTGATATAGTCAAATAGTACGGCTCTATCTGCTGTGTGGCTAGCTGTGCGCTTTAATGCTTTGTTGTAAGCAAAGCTCTCTTGGTTTTTTAATCCTTTTAGATACAGCGCATGAGCACTTTGAAAGAAAGGAAATGCGTCAATGATAGTGCGCAAATCGCTTGTCTGCTCAGTATTAATCTGGTCAGGATGTTCTAGTAAATATGTGTATTGTTCTGTAGTCATTACCAGCGAGCTAGTGATGCGTTAAATACATCTTGAGTAATACGCTCATAAATCTCGTCTAGCGCAGTATTCAGTGCGCTACCTACTAACTGTGTTTCACCAGGCACATCTGAGAAAAATGAAAACCTGCGTTCAAAATCATACTCACCATCTTCCCGAGTATTATTAAAAAAACGAACATTTACTGTAATGGTAAGTCGGTTTTGTGCTGCTAGATTTTCTGAAGTAGAAGCTTGCGGAGCAATGTAATATTCTATTATCTCGCCTTCATACACTACATCTGCATTACTGTTTGTAAGTACTAAAGGTGATTGGTTCTGGATAATGTCTCTTAGCTGTTCTGTGAACTCTCTATCGATTCCAGGTTCTACTATAGCAGCCTCGTTTTGAAAAAAGCGAACTTCAAACGTTTCTTCTTTATCTATAGACACGCCACTTAATGAATACACGCTACAGCCTTGAATTAAAAAGACTGTTGTAATTAAAATGATGAAGTTGTTAAATGATTTCATGTGGTGTATGATAAAACGATAATTTTTGAACTTTGGTACAATACTATTATTGTTACAAATCAAATTGCTTGATTTTTCTATATAATGTGCGCTCGCTTATGCCTAGTTCTTGAGCGGCTACTTTGCGTTTGCCTTTGTGACGTTCTAGTGATTTCTTGATAAGTTCAAGCTCTTTATCGTGTAGCGATAGTGTTTCTTCTTCCTCAATTTCTTCTGCAAAATGATATGGGTCTGCAGTAGGTTCTGGTTGAGGTGGAGTAGGAGCTTGTGCTTGTGATTTATGAGGTATCTGTAGTACGTCCATTACTTCTTCTACGGTCTCATATGAGTCGTCATCATCGTCATAAATCTTTTTAATGAGGCTCTCATTCTCCTCGCGTACATCTGAGGTATTTCCATTTTTCATTAACTCGAGTGTGAGTTTTTTCAGATCATTCAAGTCGGCTTTCATGTCAAAGAGGACTTTGTATAGAATCTCACGCTCGTTTGAGAAGTCAGACTTCTCTTGTGACTTTACAATGGCAGGAAGTCTAGATCCTGTGTCGGGAAGATAGTTGCTTATAGTTGCAGCCGATACTTCACGGTTAGTTTCTAATACAGATACTTGCTCGGCTACGTTACGTAGCTGGCGTATGTTTCCATTCCAGCGATATGAAACTAGAAGTTGTACTGCTTCTTCAGACAGTCGTATCGTTGGCATCTTATACTTCATAGCAAAGTCTGATGCAAATTTCCTAAACAATAAATGAATGTCTCCTTTGCGCTCTCTCAGTGGAGGAAGCGGGATATCTACGGTACTCAGTCTATAAAATAAATCTTCACGAAACTTCCCTTCTTGGATAGCTTCAAACATCGAGACATTAGTCGCTGCAACGATGCGTACGTCTGTTTTCTGTGTTTTTGAAGAGCCTACTTTTAAAAACTCTCCATTCTCTAAAACTCTTAATAAACGTACTTGGGTAGGTAGCGGTAACTCTCCCACTTCATCTAGAAATATAGTCCCACCATCTGCCTCCTCAAAGTATCCGCTTCTTGTAGAAGTTGCACCTGTAAATGCACCTTTCTCGTGTCCAAAAAGCTCACTATCTATCGTTCCTTCTGGGATAGCTCCACAGTTTACAGCAATATATTTATTGTGTTTTCTATGAGAAAGTGAGTGTATAATGCGCGGGACACTCTCTTTACCTACTCCAGATTCTCCTGTCACTAGTACAGAAATATCTGTAGGAGCCACTTGTATAGCTTTTTCGATAGCGCGATTTAGTGCAGGATTATCTCCTATGATACCAAATCGTTGTTTTGTGGTTTGTATTCCTTCCATAGTAAACGCCCATTACAGTGGGTATCTATTTGATTAGTATAAATTGTGTTACGCTTTCGCGAAAGCGTTATTCTCAAAAGACTATTGCTAGCACAGTACTTTGTGTTTCTATTGCCAGTACGCTGCGTAGCCTGTTGCCTCACCTATAAGTGTCCCTGTCGTACATTCATTAATTTTTACATTAACGAAGTCGCCTACTTTGTAATCCCCTTTAGGGAAAACGGCAACGACATTCTGATCATTACGACCGCTCCACTCATCTTTATTCTTTTTTGACTCCTTTTCTATAAGAATCTCTACCGTTTGATCTTGGTAGCGAAGTAAGTTGTCTCTAGAGATTGCTCTTTGTAAGTCAATCACATCTTGTAAACGTCTCTTTTTTATCGCTAGTGGGATGTCATCTTCCATCTTGCGTTCTGCCATAGTACCTGGACGCTCAGAGTAATAAAACATAAAACCAAAATCATACTTTACATAGTTGATAAGGTCAAGTGTTCCTTGATGATCTTCTTCGGTTTCTGTGGGGAAACCTGTAATCATATCTTGACTAATCCCAATATGAGGGATTAGATTTTTAATATTATCAATGAGCGTTTTGTACTCTGCAACTGTATGCTGGCGATTCATTAATTGTAAAATTCTATCACTTCCAGACTGCACAGGCAAGTGAATGTAATTACATACATTCTTGTGTTTTGCCATTACCTCTATTACATCAAGCGTCATATCTTGAGGGTTTGAAGTAGAGAAACGTATGCGCATTTTAGGCTGAGCCTTTGCAACGGTGTCCATGAGCTGCGCAAAATTTACCGCAGTAGCTTTTGCCATTTCACTAGCCTTGTCAAAATCTTTCTTGAGTCCGCCGCCATACCATAAGTATGAATCCACGTTTTGACCAAGTAATGTGATTTCTTTAAAACCTTTTTCAGCAAGATCTTGTACTTCTTCAAGTATAGACTGAGGATCACGGCTACGCTCGCGACCTCTTGTAAAAGGAACGACACAGAACGTACACATATTATCACAACCACGAGTGATTGATACAAAAGCGGTAACACCATTAGTTAATAAACGTACTGGTGAGATATCTCCGTAAGTTTCTTCTTTAGATAAGATTACGTTTACTGCATTTCTACCTTCTTCTACCTCGCTAAGTAAGTTAGGAATATCTTTATAAGCATCTGGACCTACTACGAGATCAACTATTTTTTCTTCTTCAAGAAATTTGCTTTTAAGACGCTCTGCCATACAGCCTAGCACTCCTACTTTCATATTAGGGTTTTGCTTGCGCTTTACGGCTTGATATTTTTCTAAGCGTTTACGTACAGTTACCTCTGCCTTCTCACGTATAGAACAAGTGTTTACTAGCACAAGATCTGCTTCTTCAAGAATTTGAGTAGTATTATACCCTTCATTTGCAAGAATGGAAGCCACCACCTCGCTATCTGCAAAGTTCATCTGGCAACCGTAACTTTCTATAAAAAGCTTTTTTGTATTCTCAAGTTTGCGCTCTAATGTAAGCGCTTCCCCTTGTTTGTGTTCTTCTATTATTTTTTCCATCTGCTTATTCGTCCAAAATCTTTGTCAAGGATTATGCAAAGATACGTCTAATGTAGAGTTGTGACAAAGTGGCAGACGCCAAGAATTACATAAAATTCTCGTTATTTGCTTTTTTAAAACCCGAAGATTGCTACATAAACTATTTATCTTATTGCTGTTACTAGTCATTCAGACCGTTTATTCTCAATCTGTTGAGGAGACTAAAGCACAACGATTGTTGCAGCAAATCGCTGTGCAGCATGATAACGACTTTGTTTTTGCTATAGATCGTTATTATACAGCAGGGACATTCTTAAGTTATAGTAGGCAATTACAAGGAGACTTTATTTTTAAAAAACAAGAGTATCCGCTGCAGTTAGATCTTATGTTAGGTCAGGAAACCTACACGCCTAGAGAACTCTTTGAAACTAATTTTGATTTTTTTGAACGTCCTTATGCAGGGTATCTTTTTGTAAGAGGCTCCGTTTCAAAAGCGCAAGAAGATGTGCTTTTTAAAATTGACGCAGAGCTAGGACTTGCGGGAGAGCAGTCTAAGGCAGGAGATATACAAGTTGCTTATCACGAACTTATCAATGAATTTATACCCGTTTGGGAGGGTGAGATAGGTAATAGTGTGCATTTTAACGGCTTTGGGACTTTCGTTAAAGACTATCGGTTAAAAAATTCTAATTTATTTAAAAATGTTGCACTTCAGTCTACGGTGGCGCTAGGTACACGAAGAGCTTTTGCAAGACAAGAAGCGCTTCTTTATATAGGGAATCGTAATGTGGTAGCTAGCTCTTCGGCTTTTGGGAGATTGGGAGGTAAGCATGAGTTTTATGGCTTTGCGGGAGTGGGCGCAGAGTATGTATTACTTAATGCACTTATTGAAGGGCATCCCTTTGGAGATGATTCTCCCTTTACGTTACCCATAGTATCAACCGTATTATCCTTTAAATCTGGAATTACGTACCGTGGAGAAAATAATCTTTATAGTATCGTTTACAATTTTAGAACAAGAGAGACAAAGCGAGAAGGTAGAAGCCAGTATGTTGCCTTGCAATTTGCTAGAAGATTTTAATCTGGCTGTCGATTAATCTTATATTTTTACGACTGTAATAAAAGATAAAGAATGATATTATCAGATATGCTTGTCAAAATTAGACAAGCACCGCATGTAGATTTTGGAGGATTGTTTGGCCGAGCGATTGATTTGTTTCAAAAAGTATGGCTTCAGGGCTTGCTTATGCAAGTGTTAACGATTGCTGTTTCTTGGGGAGTGTCTATGGCGGTCATGTTGCCTATGAGCTTAGGTGGTGCTTTTATAGAATATGGTGATGTCTCCTACAATGATGATGAGGTAGGTGTCATTGCTTTAATTTTTATGATGGTGATGTACTTAGTGATTCTAGTGGTTATGTCTGTAGTCAACTTTGCACTTCAAGCAGCTTTTTACAGAATCATACGTATGAAAGACCGCAACCGAAGTGGAGATCGCGGAGTAGGTTTCGGGATGTTTATCAAGAAAAAGTATCTCAAGAAGGTGCTAGTGCTTTCAATGATGCAAGTGGGGATTGCTGTGCTAGCCGCCCTGTTTTTTATAATTCCATTGTTTTATGTGTTGGTGCCGTTACAATTTGCCATTGTGATATTTGCTTTTAATCCTGATTGGTCCGTAAACGATATCTACAAAGCAGCTTTTGCACTAGGGAATAAAAAGTGGGGAATTACCTTTGGAACTTGTCTTGTTATTGGTTTTCTAGCTATTGTTGTTGGGGTTATGGCTTGTTTCATAGGTGTGTATGCAACCGTTTCTGTTGTCTATTTGCCGGCTTACCTTATATATAAAGATGTGGTTGGTTTTACAGAAGATGAAGATATGATTGCTCAGATAGGTGTGTAGTAATAGTCCGCTTTCGCGAAAGCGTAACAACTCCATAAAACAGTGATTTGCGATGCTTCAAAAAGTGAAATATCACAGAAATAATGCCCTTGCGGATTGCGATATAAATAAAACATCTACTTTTGTACCCTGAAAAATAAGATGTATGGCAAAGAATCTCGTCATTGTGGAGTCACCTGCAAAGGCTAAAACAATAGAAAAATTTCTAGGCTCTGACTATAAAGTTGAGAGTAGTTTTGGGCACATAGCAGACCTTCCCTCTAAGGAGTTAGGCGTTGATGTAGATGGAGATTTTACTCCTAAATATAAAGTCTCTGACGATAAGAAAAAGGTAGTAAAAAATCTAAAGTCACTAGCCGCAAAAGCCGATATGGTTTGGCTAGCAAGTGATGAGGATCGCGAGGGTGAGGCCATTGCATGGCACCTCGAGCAAGAGCTCGGGTTAACACCAGACCGTACTAAGCGTATTGTTTTTCACGAGATTACAAAAACTGCTATTTTAAGAGCAATCGATAATCCTCGCAAGATTGATTATGATCTTGTAAACGCACAGCAAGCGCGTAGAGTTTTGGATAGACTTGTGGGTTACGAACTTTCACCAGTATTATGGAGAAAGGTAAAAGGAGGACTTTCGGCAGGGCGAGTGCAATCTGTTTCTGTGAGACTTATTGTAGAGCGTGAGCGCGAGGTGTTAAACTTTGAAGCACAAGCTTCTTATAGAATAGACGCTGAGTTTACTACAGAAGATGGAAAATCTTTTAGAGCAAAACTTCCTAAAAACATTACTACTAAGAAAAAAGCACAAGAATTTCTTGAGAAAAACTTGAAGGCGACTTTTAAAGTAGATGCGCTCACAAAAAAGCCAGCCAAAAAATCACCAGCACCACCATTTACAACTTCTACATTGCAACAAGAAGCAAGTAGAAAGTTGTACTTCTCTGTTAGTAAAACAATGAATATGGCGCAACGTCTCTATGAGGCAGGGCACATTACATATATGAGAACAGATAGTGTAAACCTATCTAAAGATGCAAAAGCCGGTGCTCAAGCAGAAATACTAGCTGCTTACGGTAAGGGATTTCATAAGGAACGTAACTATAAAGGGAAATCAAAAGGAGCACAAGAAGCTCACGAAGCGATACGCCCAACAGATTTTTCTAAGCATTCTGTAAATATGGAGCGTGATCAAATGCGTTTATACGATTTGATCTGGAAACGAGCTATTGCATCACAAATGAGTGAGGCGCAATTAGAGCGTACTAATGTGCAGATAGCTTCAAGCGCAGGAACAGATAACTTTACTGCAAATGGAGAGATTTTAAAGTTTGAAGGATTCTTAAAGGTTTACCTTGAAGGTCATGATGATGAAGATGAAGAAGAGACTGGATTACTTCCAGATCTTAAAACGGGAGAAACATTACTCAATTCTTACATTACCGCAACAGAACGTTTTACAAGACCACCGTATCGATATACAGAAGCATCTCTAGTAAAGAAATTAGAGGAGCTTGGTATCGGTCGTCCGTCTACATATGCACCTACTATTACTACGATACAAAATCGTAAGTATGTGGAGAAGGGTACTGTAGATGGTAAAGAACGAGCGTATGATGTCTTGAGTCTTGAAAACAACGAGATAAAAGATAGAACCTTAACAGAGATGGTAGGTTCAGATAAAGGAAAGCTAGTTCCTACAGATGTGGGAATGGTAGTAAATGATTTCCTTGTACAGCACTTTGAAAATATTCTTGATTACAACTTTACAGCAAAAGTCGAAGCAGATTTTGATGATATTGCAGAGGGTAAGCAGGAGTGGACAAAGATGATGAAGGACTTTTACAAGGATTTCCATCCGCATGTAAAAGACGTAGAGAAAAATGCAGACCGCGAGGTAGGTGAGCGTATTTTAGGTAAAGACCCAGAAAGTGGTAAGCCGGTAAGTGTTCGTCTAGGGAAATTTGGACCTATGGTGCAAATAGGTTCTGTAGAAGATGAGGAAAAGCCACGTTTTGCAAGTTTAGGTCCAGATCAAACGCTGGCAAACCTGACTTATGAGCAAGCGATGGACTTGTTTAAACTGCCTAAAGATTTAGGGACTTTTGAAGAAGAAGAAGTGTCTGTAAATAATGGTCGTTTTGGTCCTTATGTGAAGTTTGGGGCAACCTTTGTTTCATTACCTAAAGGTCGAGACCCTATGGATGTAGATCTTGATGAAGCTATTGTGTATATCAAAGAGAAGCAAAAGGCAGATGCTCCTATTTATACCTATGAAGACCTTCCAGTTCAAAAAGGAACAGGGCGTTTCGGGCCATTTATAAAATGGAACGGGATGTTTATTAATGTCAATAAGAAGTACGACTTTGACAATCTTTCTGACGATGATATCGTAGAGCTTATTGAAGTGAAGAAGCAGAAGGAAATTGATAAAGTACTTCAAGACTTCCCAGAAGAAGGTATACGTGTAGAAAAAGCAAGATGGGGTCGTTCTAATATTATTAAGGGAAAGACTAAAATTGAGCTAAGTAAGGATATAGACGCAGCAGCGTTAACCTTAGATGAAATCAAGGCGTACATAGAGAAAAAAGCACCTAAGAAAAAAGCAGCAGCAAAGAAGAAGGCTCCGGCCAAAAAGAAAGCTCCAGCAAAGAAAAAGGCGCCTGTAAAGAAAAAAACGACTGCAAAAAAGAAGTAATATATGGCCTTTGAGGTGCTAAGCCCTATACCAGAAATTGCGCTTGCGCATATACAATTGCAACATCATCAATCACTAGGTAATAACATTAGATTACACAGTGAGGAGTTGGGAATGCCAGATCTAGAGGGTGTGCAAGTAGCTATTATTTGCTTGCGCGAAAACAGGCGTGATCAAAATAACCTCGGAGAATCATTATCATTTACAGAACTTAGGACCACTTTTTACGAACTTTTCCCTGGTAACTGGCACACAACAATTGCAGATTTGGGTGACATTCACGGAGGAGAAAGTGTAGATGACACCTATTTTGCCATCAGAACTGTTAACGAAGCTCTTTTTAAGAAGGGAATTGTACCTATGTACATAGGAGGAAGCCAAGATTTGGTGTATCCTATTTACAGATCTTACGATAAGTTGGATCAAATGGTAAATGTGGTGAATGTAGATAGTCGTTTTGACTTAGGAGATGCGAGCCAGCCTATCCATAATAAATCGTACGTAGGGAAGATTATTGTTGAGAAACCATATAATCTTTTCAACTATTCAAATATAGGGTATCAAACCTATTTTAATCCTCAGGAGGAAATAGATTTGATGGATAAGTTATATTTTGATAGTTACCGATTAGGAAATGTTTCGGCTATGATGAGTATTGTGGAGCCTGTAATGAGAGATGCAGATCTTGTTGCGATAGACTTAAACGCTGTGCGCAGTAGTGAGCTAAGTACTAGGTATAATAAAATGCCTAACGGGTTTGATGGCAAGGAGATATGTACTATTGCTCGATATGCAGGTATAAGCGATAAGGTGACTTCTTTTGGAGTTTTTGAATATAAGAATGACGCCCACGAGGAAAAAGCCGCGATGCTCGTTGCTCAAATGATGTGGTACTTTATTGAGGGAGTAAATTTTCGCGCAAGCGAAAACATGGATATTGAGAAAGGAAATTTTCTTACGTATCAAGTTCCAATTGAAGATGAAGTGTTAACATTTTATAAAAGCGAAAAAACAGCCAGATGGTGGATTGAGATTCCATTTATTATGGGCTTGAATAATAAATTAAAAAGGCACACGTTATTACCTTGCACATACCAAGATTATCTGGATGCTTGTAACCAAAACATCCCTGAGCGTTGGTTCAAGGCAAGGAAGAAAAACGAAATTTGACAATGTGTTTCAACGATGAAATGATTATTTTTGGCGAATAAATTGTTTATTACAAATAAAATAAATAGGTTTACGCCCTTAACTTTAGAATACTTAACCTAATATCCTATGAAAAAGTATATTGCATTTATTGCGATAGTAGCTTTGCTGTCTAGTTGTGGCAAAGGCGATCGAGGGGAACTCGTCGGTGCCAAAGGCAAGCGATGGAACCCTGAAAAACCTTATGGAATGACCCTCGTTTCTGGAGGTGCTTACATAATGGGTAAGAGTGATGATGACTTTGCTGCGGTAAATGATGCTCCTACTAAAACGGTGACTGTGCGCTCTTTCTACATGGACGAAACAGAAATCACTAACGAAGAATACAGACAGTTTGTAGAGTGGGTACGTGATTCTACAGTACGCACAAAACTTGCAATCCTTGCAGATGAGCTTGGGGAGACTCCTGGTAATGGTGGTATAGGTGAGTTTGCATTTAGCGATGCAGATCCTGAGAATATGACGCCTTACGAGCAATACATGTATGATAATTACTTCGGACTAGGAGAGACTGGTTTTGAAGGTCGTAAGCTTAATAAAGATCTTGATATCATTTGGGATACTTCAGAATATCCAGATGAGTATTATGCTGAGGTGATGGATACCATGTACATCCCTATGGAAGAGGCTTATAATGGACAGCGCACTATTGACGTTGATAAATTAGAATTCCGCTATACATATCTTGATATTCAAGAAGCAGCAAAGAAAAACGGCGGTCGTCGTAAAGATCATATCAAAACAGAAACAGTAAAAATCTATCCTGATACAACGGTGTGGATTAAAGATTTTGCATACTCATATAACGAGCCTATGCATAATGACTATTTCTGGCATGATGCATACGGAGAGTATCCGGTTGTTGGAGTTACATGGATGCAAGCAAAAGCTTTTTGTGAGTGGAGAACGATGTACAAGAACGCTCATCAGAAATCTAAGAAGAGACAATTTGTAAACCGTTTTAGACTTCCTGGTGAAGCAGAGTGGGAGTATGCCGCTCGTGGCGGACTAGAAAGTGGTGATTACCCTTGGGGTGGTCCATATGCAAAGAATGATAGAGGTTGCTTCCTTGCAAACTTTAAACCTTTAAGAGGGGATTATGGCGCAGATCAAGCGTTATACACAGTAGAGGCAGATGCTTACGAACCTAATGATTACAACCTGTACAACATGGCAGGAAATGTATCAGAGTGGGTAGCTTCTTCTTACGATCCAGCTTCTTATGAATATATGTCTACTATTAACCCTAACGTAAATGACAAAGACAATCGTCGTAAAGTTATACGTGGTGGTTCATGGAAAGATGTTGCTTACTTCCTACAGGTAAGCTCACGTGACTATGAGTATCAAGACTCTGCTCGTAGTTATATCGGTTTTAGAACCGTGCAGGACTTTATGGGTGTTGATGAAAAAATCAACCTTAGAAAGCCGAAGAAATAACGAATTGAATAATTCCCAAATTATAACAATTACTTAATCTAATTAACTTACTTAACTAAACTAAAAAACCTATTTAACATGGCTAAATCAAAAACTGGAAAGAAATTAATGAATATGGTCTACGGACTAGGAGCAGCAGTAGTAATTATTGGTGCTTTATTCAAAATAATGCACTGGCCTTTCGGTAACGAGATGCTTATTGTTGGTCTAATTACGGAGGCGGTAGTATTTGCTATTTCTGCATTTGAACCTGTGGATAATGAGCTTGATTGGGCATTAGTGTACCCAGAACTTGCAGGTGGTGCAAGTGGATCAAAGAAAAAAGCAGTTGCTCCTGTTGAAGCAGAAGCTCAATTATCTAAAAAGTTAGATAACATGCTTAAAGAAGCAAAAATTGATTCTGAGCTTATGACAAGCTTAGGAACTAGCATACGTAGCTTCGAAGGTGCTGCTAAAGGAATTGCACCTACAGCAGATGCAATGTCTTCTACTAAAAAATATTCTGAAGAGATGGCACTTGCTGCAGCTCAAATGGAGTCTTTAAATAGCCTTTACAAAGTACAAGTAGAGTCTTCTAGCCGTCAAGCAGAAATCAACGAGCAAGTAACTCAAAATGCTGGAAAGCTTAAAGATCAAATGGAGAGTCTTGCTACAAACCTTTCTTCGTTAAATGGAGTATATGGTGGAATGCTTTCTGCAATGAACAAAAACTAATTTTAGTTGTTTACACAATTAATAAACTAACAACTAAAATTTAAAAAATGGCAGGAGGAAAACAAAGCCCAAGGCAAAAGATGATTAACCTAATGTATTTAGTGTTTATAGCAATGCTAGCACTAAATATGTCTAAAGAGGTATTGTCTGCTTTTGGTTCAATAAACGAAAAATTTGATCGTTCTAATGCGACGTTTGAAGCAAAGAATGATCTTGCATTAGCAGATATATCTAAGAAAGCAAATGAAAACGAAGAGTTTAAAGCAGCCGCTGCAACAGCAAAATCTGCTAAAGCTCTTGGAGATGAATATTTCGCATACTTAGCTTCTGAAAAAGCAGCACTTTTGGCTGAAGTAAAAGACCCTAAGGATTATGAAGCTATGGATAAGTCTAACTTTATCGATGAGCGTTATTATAAGGGAGGTAAAGTATCGCCAACTGGACAAGAATTTCTTGCAAAGATGGATGCTTACCGAGAAGGGATGTTGAAACTTGCAGGAGATAATGAAGCGCTTGCGGCGCAAATTCAAAGTGATTTTAGTACAGCTCCTATCGTCACAGGCGGAGAAGGAGATGGAGCAAAAGTTACTCAGGATTATTTATCTTATAACTACGTAGGATTTCCATCAGTATCTTCTTTAACTAAAATGTCTCAATTACAAAATGACATTAAAGTTGTTGAGAATGAATTATTGTCAAAATTACTTTCTGGTAATCTTAAAGAACTTGCTTCTTTAAACAACTATGAAACTGTAATGACAACTTCAAAAGGTGCTTATTACACAGGATCAACGTTTGATGGTGTTCTTTCTTTGGGTCGTGTAGATTCTTCTACTAAGCCTTCTAGAGTGGAATTAAAATTAGATGGACGTGCAATCCCAGCTGATAAAGTTTCTTTCGATGGTGGTAAACTTGTTTTAGGTGTAAACACTGGAGGTGTAGGTGATCACAAAATTACGGGATCATTATTTTATCCTCAAGATGGTAAGGAAATCGAAGTTCCAGTTGAACAAGCTTTTACTACGATTAACAAGCCTAACTCTGCAACTATCGCTGCAGATAAGATGAATGTAGTATATCGTGGTGTTGCAAACCCAATGACGATATCTTTTGCTGGCGTGTCAGATAATGCAGTCTCTGCATCTGGAGCAGGTCTTTCTAAAAGATCTGGAACTAGCTATTCAATGACTCCTGGTCAAGGACGTGAAGTAACGATTAATGTAACTGCAAAGCTTCCTGATGGAGGTAGTGCTTCAGATAAAGCTGTTTTCCGTATTAAAGATATTCCACGTCCAGTGGGAACTTTAGGAGGTGATGACGGTGGTAACTTAAAGAAGCCTAGAAATACAGTTGCAGCAGCGCCAATAGGAGCTAGTCTTCCAGATTTTGACTTTGATCTTAACTTAAGAGTTAATAGTTTCAAATTTAGAGCAGGAGATGCGGCTACGGTTTCTGTACAAGGAAATAAGCTTAATGGAGCAGCACAATCTGCACTAAAGCGTGCAAAAAGAGGATCTACAGTACAGATCTTTGATATTAAAGCAAGTATACAAGGTAACTCAGGATATAGATTGAAGACAGTTTCTCCAATCATCATTGAGTTAGCAAACTAAAATAAAAGTAATTATGAGTCTTAAACGTTTAATTTTTGTTGCACTCGGTCTATTGATGGCAGTTCCAGCATTTGCACAAGGAAATATCCTTAATGCAAAAACGCCGGATGAAATGTTTGAAGTTACCGAAGAGCAAAAAGCAAAGGACAACGACAATCCATTGCCATATGGTTACGTAGAAAAGCGTGACGTATTATGGGCAAAAAACACTTGGGAGGTTGTTGATCTTGATGAACGCGTAAATTTCCCTCTGTACTATCCTATTGATACCATCAATATGGGGTCAGATCGTCGTTCGCTTTTTGATGTTCTTGTTAAGAATATTAAAAATGGAAAGATTGATGCTATTTACAGAGATTCATATTTTACAGAAAAAATTCAACTAGGAGATCTTTCTGCCGCAATGGTAAAGATTGATACTTCTGATGCTGGATATGATCAATTAAATGCAGGAGAATCTATTTCTGATTATAACATTGAACGTACAGAAATTACTGCTTATGACATCAACGCATACCACATACGTGGTTACTGGTATATCGACAAGCGTCAAGGAGAACTTAAGTACCGCTTGTTAGGTATTGCTCCAGTTTCTGGTGATGTAAACTTCTTAGACGATTCAAGTGCAGCAGATATTGAACTTTTTTGGATATGGTTTCCAGGAGCTCGTGAAGTACTGCACAATGCAAAAGCATTTAACCGTAAGAACACATCAATGCCTATATCATTTGACCACTTGTTAAATAGTAGACGTTTTAACGCGACTATTTATAAAGAGGATAACGTACAAGGTGACCGTAAGGTTAAGGAGTACATCAATGATAACTCAATGATGCAATTACTAGAGTCAGATCGTATCAAAGAACGTATTAGAGATATTGAACAAGATCTTTGGAATTACTAGATTAATTTCCAATTAGAATATAAGCCACCTAAGCAATACGTTTAGGTGGCTTTTTTATTTTATAATTTTCAGACTTATAAATAGGATGGCGATGCGCACTTTGTGAGCCTACTATTCTTGTATTTTTGTATGGTGAAAGAAGTAGATTATATTATCGTAGGTCTTGGGCTGGCAGGCATCGCATTTTGTGAAGAGTGTGAGCGCAATGGGAAGACTTTTATTGTCATAGACAAAGGTACAGAAGGTGCTAGTCGCGTAGCAGCTGGTTTATACAATCCAGTAATATTAAAACGTTACTCTCTGCCCTGGAAAGCCATTGAGCAGTTTGATCTTGCAATCCCTTATTTTAGAACTTTAGAAAAGAAACTTGGCGAGTCATTCATGTATGAATTGCCCGTGCGCAAAGTATTCCACTCTATCGAAGATCAAAATAATTGGTTTACGGCAAGTGATAAGCCTGGGTTGGATCGGTTTGTGAAAACTGCGATAGTAAAGGAAGAACGTGAGGAGATTTCGGCGCCATTTCATTATGGAGAAGTGCTGGAGACGGGTAGAGTGGCAATCACAAAACTTCAATCCTGTTATGAGCAATACCTTGCTGGTAAGTCCGCTTTCGCGAAAGCGGTATTTGATTATGACTTATTACAATTGCAAGAATCTTCAGTCACCTATGATGGTTACAAAGCCTCTCGAATTGTTTTTGCAGAAGGTTATGGAGTGAAGCAAAATCCTTACTTCGGGAAATTGCCATTAGTTGGTAATAAGGGAGAATACATAATTATCAGTGCTCCACAATTACAATTAAATGCAGCAATAAAATCTTCATTCTTTATCGTTCCTTTAGGAAACGATCTTTATAAAGTAGGTGCGACTTATAATTGGACAGATAAAGAATGGGAAACTACAACAGTAGCTCGTGAAGAGCTTTTAGAGAAGCTTGACGCACTAATTAATGTTGCCTATGAAGTTGTCGATCAAGAGGCGGGTGTGCGCCCTACAACCGGCGATAGAAGGCCGCTGCTCGGTGTTCACCCTATCTACAATCAGCTAGCAATATTAAATGGCTTAGGCACAAGAGGAATCATGGCAGGGCCATTACTTGCAAAGTATCTTTATAACTTTTTAGAATATCAAGAAGCACTACCCGCAGAAGTGGATGTGATGCGTTTTCCTAAAAAATTCAGGTAGTCTGGTGTGTTAATTAGCTTGACAGTTGATCTTTGGCTGGGTCGTATTTCATGAAGAAATTGATCCATATATTGCGGGATAGTCGCATAATTACAGGCATGAAAACAATCATGGTTCCTACAATCGCTATAAAAGAATTTACAAGATTTGCCTCAAAAAACAGGTATGTTATTACAAAGGCAGCCGTTGCAAAAGCAATCCCTACTGGATAGCTCACATACATAGCGCCATAAAAGAAAGAAGGTTCTATCTTATATTTTGTGTCACAATGAGAACAACGCTCATGCATTTTAAGCGTTTCTGAAAGTATATATGGATTTGGGTTTTTATACATGGACTCATTATGGCAAACAGGACATTTACCATTAATAATGCTGTTAAGTTTAGTGCCTTTTAGAATTCCCATAATCTCCTTGGTTTATGAGTACAAATTTAAGCATCTTTGCAGTCCTCAAACTTTATAAATCATAATATTTACTTATCTCCTTATGCTTAATATTCATAACCTTTCTGTCTCATTTCAAGGCGAATATCTTTTTGAAGAAATCACCTTCCGTCTTAATGGAGGAGATCGTGTAGGACTTGTAGGTAAAAATGGTGCTGGAAAGTCTACCATGTTACGCATTATTTCTGGCGAGCAACCTTATGATACTGGATCTATAGCTATCGAAAAAGAGATAAGTATAGGTTTTTTAAAGCAGGATATTGACTTTGTAGAAGGAAGAACTGTTCTTCAAGAGTCTTATGAAGCTTTTAAGGAAATTAAAGAGCTAGAGGGTAAACTTGATGAGATTAATAGTCAGCTAGCTACTCGTACAGATTATGAGAGTGAAGGATATAACCAGTTAATGATTGACATTAACGATGTGCAACATCAATACGAGGTGCATGGAGGTTATAACTATAAAGGAGAGACAGAACGTATACTCCAGGGACTAGGTTTTAAGCGCGAAGATTTTGATAAGCTCACAGATACATTTTCTGGAGGATGGCGCATGCGTATCGAGCTTGCAAAGCTATTGCTTCAAAACCATGATATATTATTGCTGGATGAGCCTACAAACCACTTAGATATTGAATCTATTATCTGGCTTGAGACCTTTCTAAAAGGATATTCTGGAGCTGTGGCAATTGTATCGCACGATAAAATGTTCTTAGATAATGTTACAAATCGAACTATTGAGATTTCTTTAGGTCGTATTTATGATTATCCAAAGCCCTATACAGAATACCTAGTATTACGCAGTGAGTTAAGAGAGCAGCAGCTTGCTTCTCAGAAAAACCAGCAAAAGCAAATAGAGCAAACGGAGAAACTCATCGAGAAATTCCGTGCAAAAGCATCTAAGGCTACTATGGCGCAATCACTTATCAAAAAGCTTGATAAGATAGATCGTATTGAGGTAGATGAGGATGACAATAGTGTGATGACGTTAAAATTCCCTGTATCTGTTACTCCGGGCAAAGTGGTAGTAGAGGCAAACGATGTTGAGAAAAGCTACGGTGATAAAACAGTACTGCAAGGGATAGATTTACTTGTAGAGCGCAATACAAAGACTGCCTTTGTAGGTCAAAATGGTCAAGGTAAATCTACACTTGCCAAAATTATAGTAGGAGAACTAGCGCATCAAGGTAATGTAAAGTTAGGGCACAATGTGCAAATAGGATACTTTGCTCAAAATCAAGCAGAATACCTAGACGGATCAAAAACCGTGGAGGAAACAATGATTGATGCGGCAGATGAGCGCACAAGACCGCTTGTGCGTAATATTCTAGGTTCTTTTCTCTTTAGAGGAGAGGAGGTAGATAAATATGTGCGCGTACTTTCTGGAGGTGAGCGTAACAGGCTTGCACTGGCAAAATTGATGTTACAGCCTTTTAATGTGCTTGTGATGGATGAGCCTACTAACCACCTCGACATAAAATCTAAGAATGTTTTAAAGGATAGTCTTAAGCAGTTTGAAGGAACACTTATTGTTGTATCTCACGATCGTGATTTCTTGCAAGGACTCACAGATCGCGTTTATGAGTTTAAAGACCACCGCATACGTGAGTTTTTAGGTGATGTAGATTACTATCTTGAACAGCGCGAGGTGTCTAACTTACGCGAGATAGAAAAGAGAGACGTCATCAAAAAAGAAGCTCCAGTAAAAAGTTCAAAAAAATCATACGAAGATCAGAAGAAGCTCAAGTCCCTTAATAATAGGTTGAGTAAGGTGGAGTCTAATATCAACAAGCTTGAAAGAGAAGTAAAGCAACTTGACGCAGAGCTAGCAACTAATTATGATGAGACCGTGGCAAAGCCAGACTTCTTTGATAATTACAACGGTAAGAAAAAGAAGCTAGATGGATATATGGAAGATTGGGGCAAAATCACTGAAGAGCTAGATGCTTTGAATTAAAATTTTAGTTACGCTTTCGCGAAAGCGTACTTATAACACTACATAACTCATAAACCCCACTATTTAAGTGGGGTTTTGTTTTTAAAGAGCATTTTTTTAAAGATGTTGTCTGGTGTTATTTGGTTTTTGTTAAGAATGAGAGTGTTAGGGTTGAGAAGTCGCTTCTAGACTCTTCATGTTGTATCCGCTATGGAATCAGTATTTTAGGTGTAGCTAGTGCTTTTTGTCGTTTAACGAGCTATGAGATTTTTTAAGACATCGTTAACAACTGTCGCGCCTTGACATGGTTAGCTTTGCGTATTGATCATTAGGTCATTTTCAACCAAAAAAATTACGATGCGTAAAATCATCCTTTCTCTATTAGGAGTAGTACTCATAATAGGCGCTTTCTTTGCTTCTGAGGCAATTGTTGCTAGTAACCAACGTACACGACCAAAACCAGAAAAGGTGGTTAAAACAGTCTTTGTAGAAGACGTTGTTAATGGTGTTGTGCCTATGGAGATTTCGGCAAATGGTAATCTTGTAGCACAGCGCAGGTTAGAGGTGTTCTCGGAGGTGCAAGGTATATTGCAAAAGGGTAGCAAACTTTTTAAGCCTGGTCAAACCTATAGAAGAGGAGAAACCATATTACGTTTAAATAGCGCAGAATATTATGCATCTGTGCAATCACAAAAAAGTGCCTTGTTTAATCAAATAACGGCTATCATGCCAGATTTGAGATTAGACTATCCAGAGGCTTACCCTAAGTGGCAGAAGTATATTAATAACTTCGATGTAAATAAATCTACTCCTACACTTCCAGAAATTACTTCAGAAAAGGAAGGTTATTTTATCTCAGGGCGTAACATTCAGACTTCTTACTATAATGTAAAGAACCTCGAGCAACGACTTGGGAAGTACAATATAGTAGCACCTTTTACAGGAATACTAACCGAGGCATTGGTTACTGAGGGAACTTTAGTGCGCCCAGGCCAAAAACTAGGTGAATTTATTGACACAAGTGTTTATGAGCTTGAAGTTGCAATAAGTAAGAATTATGCAGACTTGCTTAAAGTAGGCAATGAAGTAGCCCTTACAACGATAGATGGAGATCAATCTTACACTGGGAAGGTGACAAGAGTAAACGGTAATATAGATCAAGCTTCACAAACTATAAATGCATACATAGAAGTAAAGGATAGTGCGCTTAGAGAAGGTGTTTATCTTGAGGCTGTGCTCCAAGCTAAAGAGGAGACAGATGCGATTGCAATAGCAAGAGGATTGTTACAGCCAAATAATCAAGTTTTTACTGTAAGAGATTCAATTCTTGACATTATCGATGTAAAACCAGTATACTTCTCAGATAAAGAAGTTGTTGTAAAAGGAGTGCCTAATGGGACAAAGCTAGTAAGCAAGCCAGTTCCAGGAGCATATGCAGGTATGCTTGTAAAAATATACCAAGAGAAAGATTCATCACAAGCACCAGCAGAGTAAGATGCGTAAAATTATAGAGTACTTCATAAAGTACCACGTAGCCGTAAACGTAGTGGTATTAATGTTTGTGGTTTTTGGAATATTTGGAGCCTTGTCATTAAAGTCTTCATTCTTTCCACTTGTAGATTCAAAAAACATAAACATTACTGTTGTTTACCCTGGAGCATCTCCTCAGGAAGTTGAAGAAGGTATTGTACTCAAAATAGAAGATAACCTTAAAGGCTTAGACGGTGTAGAGCGTGTAACTTCTACTTCAAGAGAGAATAGCGGAAATATAAATGTAGAGATTGAAAAAGGGAAGGATATCGATTTTATGCTTCTTGAAGTTAAGAATGCTGTAGATCGAGTACCATCATTTCCTTCTGGTATGGAGCCACTAGTAGTGGCAAAACAAGAAGCAATACGCCAGACTATATCTTTTTCTATAAGTGGAGAAGATGTGACCCTAGCTACGCTTAAGCAGATAGGGAGGCAGGTTGAGAATGACCTAAGAGCAATTGAGGGTATCTCACAAATAAACGTATCAGGTTATCCTGATGAGGAAATCGAAATCGCCGTAAACGAGAATAGCTTGCTAGCTTATAATCTGTCGTTTGCAGATGTTTCTCAAGCTGTAAGTAGATCAAATATTCTTACTACGGGAGGATCTATAAAAACAGAAGCAGAGGAGTATCTCATAAGAGCAAATAACAGGGCTTATTATGGCGACGAACTCTCTAATGTGATTGTAAGATCTGACGCTAGCGGAAGAACGATACGTCTTAAAGATGTTGCAACCGTAAGAGACCGCTTTTCTGAAACACCTAATGCAAATTACTTCAATGGAAATCTTGCTGTTAATGTATCTATTACCTCTACAAACACAGAAGACCTTATAGGTGCTGCAGAGAAAGCAAAAGAGTACATCGCAGATTTTAATGACAAATACAACAACGTGCAACTTGCCGTTGTAAATGACTTATCTATAACACTTGTACAGCGTACTGCCTTACTTACAGAGAATGCGGTTGTAGGGATGATACTAGTACTTATATTTCTCTCATTATTTTTAAATACACGTCTTGCATTTTGGGTAGCCTTTGGACTTCCAGTGGCCTTTTTAGGAATGTTTATGCTTGCGGGATATTTTAATGTAACCATAAACGTGCTATCATTATTTGGGATGATTATCGTTATTGGTATTCTAGTAGATGATGGTATTGTAATTGCCGAAAATATCTATCAGCATTATGAACGTGGTAAATCACCAGTGCAAGCTGCGGTGGATGGTACCATGGAAGTATTGCCTCCTATTATTTCGGCGATATTAACGACTATTCTTGCTTTTGGTATTTTCTTATTCTTAGATGGTAGAATAGGGGAGTTTTTTGGGGAGGTTTCTGTAATAGTTATGCTTACCCTAGCGGTATCATTAGTAGAGGCTCTTATTATCCTTCCAGCGCACCTTGCGCACTCTAAGGCTTTGAAAAAGCAAGATAACCGCCCTAAAAAAGGTATTGCAAATTTATTTTCAAAGCTGCGATATGTCAATGAGTTTGGTGATCGTATAATGGTGTGGTTACGTGATAAAGTGTATAGCCCTACTTTGCGCTTTGCACTTGATTATAAGTTTTTGATGTTCTCCTTTTTCATTGTTTTTATCTTATTGACTTCAGGAAGTTTTCAAGCTGGGATTATAAGGGGAGCATTCTTTCCTAACGTTGCAAGTGATAATGTGCGTATAACTCTCAACATGCCTAACGGCACAAATGCGGGCGTTACAGATAGTATTATCTCTATGATTGAAATGAGAGCTGTCGAAGTAAATAAAGAGCTTTCAGAAAAATATAAAAGCGAGATAGACGGACCATTGTTTGAGAATATTATCAAAACTTTAGGTCCTGGTACTTCTACAGCTACATTGAGTGTAAACTTACTACCTGGTGAGGAAAGGCCTAACGATATTACTTCCATTCTAGTGGGTAATATGATACGTGAGAAAGTAGGTCCAGTAATAGGAAATGAAAGTCTCGTGTATGGTGGTGGAGGAAACTTTGGAGGAAGTCCAGTAGCAGTTTCTTTACTTGGAAATAATATTGCAGAGCTTAAAGCAGCAAAGGCAGAATTAAAACAATCTCTTGAGTCCAATCCTGTGCTCAAGGATATAACAGATAATGATCCAGCAGGAATTAAGGAAATAAGACTTCAGCTTAACGAGTCTGCTTATGCGCTTGGTCTTAACTTACAAACAGTAATGACGCAAGTGCGCGCAGGATTCTTTGGATCACAAGCGCAGCGTTTTCAAAGAGGGCAAGATGAAATAAGAGTGTGGGTACGCTATGATCGTGATAATAGATCTTCTATTACAAATCTTGATGATATGCGTATACTTACTCCTAGTGGATCAAAAGTGCCACTCAATGAGATTGCAAGTTATACCATAGAAAGAGGAGATGTTGCTGTTAATCACCTAGAAGGAAGGAGAGAGATACAAATACTTGCAGATCTCAAGAACCCGAAAGAGGTAAGTGCTACAGATGTGATGGCAGATTTACAATCTAACGTAATGCCAGACATCTTATCAAAGTACCCTACGGTAACACCATCTTATGAAGGTCAGAATAGAGAAGCGGGTAAATTAACAGGATCTTTAAAGCCTGTAGGACTCACTGTACTCGCGCTTATTTACATTGTAATTGCATTTACTTTTAGAAGTTATAGTCAGCCATTAATGTTATTGCTCTTGATTCCTTTAAGTCTTCCTGCAGTAGCGTGGGGACACTGGATACACGATTTTCCACTTAATATTTTATCTATGTTAGGTATTATCGCGCTCGTAGGGATTATGGTGAATGATGGCCTCGTATTGATAGGTAAGTTTAATACAAACCTTAGAGAGGGGATGACTTTTGATGATGCTATTTTTGATGCTGGGCGTTCACGTTTTAGAGCAATTTTCTTGACATCTATAACAACGATAGCAGGACTTGCACCGCTTATTTTTGAAGAAAGTAGACAAGCACAATTCTTAATACCAATGGCGATTTCTATTGCTTATGGAATTGGTTTTGCCACGATACTTACCCTTGTGATGTTACCTATCTTTCTTTCCTTTAGTAACTGGGCAAAGACTACAACAGATAGATTAATTATGGGACGTAAAACTCCTAGAGAAAATCAAGAGCGAGCAGTAAAAGAGATGGAAGAAGAGGCAGAGAATGATGCTCAAGAAGATCACGCAGCTTTACCACATAATACAGACATCGTTTAATATGAATTTGTATAAAAATCATACCCACCGTGAGATACTAGCTGTGCTAGAGCAAAGCGATAAACTTACGTACGAGGCAAAGCTCAACTTGCTCAATGAGATAGACAAGCGTTCTATAGACGCACCTACAGATGAGCTACAGTCACAAATCAATCAAAAAGAGGTTGCAATAAATAACCTTGACTACTTAAAGGATATTGGTTTCATGTATACGATGGACGAAAATACAGGCACCATCACCATACGCAGAGCTTCTGGAGCAAAGTTAATGGACATAGCAGCTGTTGTTGTAGGTGTGATTTTATCACTTGTAGGGCTCATTCATTGCTGGTTGTTACTTGCTATTTTTACTGGAAGTAATGAATTTACGCTCACAAAATTATTCACATATGTATTCATGATAAGTCTAGGACTCATTGGATTTAAAATGCTAGGAGGGATTAATCGTTTCTTAGATTATAACTCATTTTTATTTGTACAACAGCGAGACACTGTAACCATCAAAAAAGGTGATATTAAGGATGAGCAAACATTTAATACAGCCGATTTAAAACTAGAAGAAGAGGGAGAAGATGAGCTTATTTTAAGTGCTGGCGAGATTGAGATTATGCGTACTTCACCACACAATTTAGTTCAAAAACTCACGATGGAAGCGCTATTGCATAACATTTTAAGGAATCAATAATGAAACTTTCAGTACAAAATATAGCAATATTTCTTTTATTGTTCGCTTTCGCGAAAGCGTACTCTCAAGAAACTCCAACTTCTTTACTTACTAAGGAAGAGGCGATACGTACTATGCTTGAGAATAATTTTGGGATTCTACTTGCTAACAATCAAGTGGCAGTTGCCGAAAATAATACAGGGATTTTAAATACAGGATATTTACCTACGATAAGCACTACAGCGGGTATAAATTATAATGTAGATAATCAAGAAGCTACTTTTCAAGATGGTACATCAAGATCTGTAAATGGAGCAGAGACGACAAGGTACAACGCATCTGTAAATCTAGATTATACACTTTTTGATGGCTTAGGGAGGTATTATAACTACAAGACTCTCAAGGAACAATATGGCTTATCTAAGCTGCAGGCTAGAGAGACAATTGAGAATGTGATGGTGCAACTCTTTACAGTGTATTATGAAGTTGCACGCGTTGAAGAAAATCTGGGTGTGCTAGAAAATGCACTTGAAATTTCAAAAGAACGTGAGCTTAGAGCGCAATATCAATTTGATTACGGGCAAGTAAATAAGCTTGAGGTCCTCAATGCACAAGTAGATATCGTAACCGATAGTACAAATATCCTTAACGCAAGACAGCAGCTGCGCAATGCACAGCGTGATCTTAATGTGGTGCTTGCAAGAGAGCTAGAAGACCTGAAGGTGGCAGATACTACAGTTGCTTTTATAAACCCTATAAGCATAGAAGAGTATATTAATGAAGGGACT
The DNA here is from genome assembly GCF_045063955.1 of Dokdonia sp. Asnod1-B02. Lineage (NCBI taxonomy): Bacteria > Pseudomonadati > Bacteroidota > Flavobacteriia > Flavobacteriales > Flavobacteriaceae > Dokdonia > Dokdonia sp. Asnod1-B02. The sequence goes on from NZ_JBEFNW010000002.1 coordinate 968,382, forward strand.
GTAAATAACATTTCGCTTTTGCAATCAGAACAAAATATAATCATTAGTGATTACCAGATAAAGCAGGCTAAATCACTTTTACTTCCTACAGTAGGAATAACAGGTAGTTATGGGTGGAATGAGGGAAATTTTCCTGCGACTAACTTTCTTGCTTCAAGTACATCTACAGGTTTTCAAACAGGAGCAACCTTACGATGGAATTTATTTGATGGAGGTAGTACTATAGTTGGCATTAAGAATGCTAAAATAGCACTTGACAGCCAAGAGTATATCAAAGAGCAACTCAAGCAACAAGTAGAACGTGATATTTCAAACGCAAAGGGCAACTATTATAATGCACTTGCGATTTATAACTTACAAGAACAGAATGTAATTACGAGTAAAGCAAACTTTGATAGGTCTGAGGAGCGTTTTAAGTTAGGTCAAATTACTAGTATTGAATTCCGTCAGGCGCAATTAAATCTTCTTAATGCGCAAACTACCAAGAACGCAGCAAAGTATACTGCAAAGCTTGCAGAGATACAATTATTACAGCTTACAGGTCAATTACTTAATGTAGATTTTTAATACGTAGGTGGCGCTTTCGCGAAAGCGTACTCCTCTATAAATTAGATCATCATGTACGAACATTTTTTTCAATGCCCATACTGTTGGGAAGAGATTTCTATGCTCTTAGATCCATCCATAAGTAGTGTTTATGTAGAAGATTGTGAGGTGTGCTGTAACCCCATTGAACTACAAGTGGGTTTTGAGGATGGAACCTTAACTTCATTCTCAGCCATAGATATCGAGCAATAGACTATTTTCTTACAATACGTTTTTACGTTTCCATTCATAAAAGATTTATCTTTCTATTAATAAATTCTTCATGATTATAGAACTTAATATCGCAGATGACACTCTAGGCTTTGTTTATGAAAACAAAATAGCTCAAGATGGTGTTAATCAAGTTAAGGCGGCGATAGAGAAAAAGCTTGAAAGTCACGATAAAATCAATATTTACCTTGAGGAAGACGATGTGGATGAGATTGAGATAAGAGCATTTATTGACCATACATTTTTTGATATCTCTTATGCTAAGCGTATCAATAGATTAGTGATTGTATCTAACAGGTCGTGGATACGCCGAGTAGTGCGTCTCAAGGATTTATTAATGACCTCAGACGTAAAGGCTTTCTCATCAAAAAAACGTGTAGATGCTTTGTGCTGGGTTATGAAAAAGTAAGAGTTTATCCTTTTCCGGCTAGTGTTGCGATTAAACCAGACTTGAGGTTAAGCCAAAGATAATTGAAGAATGACTTCGTTGTGTCTCTTTCTGTCTCACCAGAGCCTTCTCTAAAATCTGTAGGTTTGTCATCACTATCTTCTTTAATAAACAGGTTTACAACCTTAGATAGTAACTTGTTAATGCCTTTTCCTCTTTTGCGCATTATTTCAATCTCAAAATCGTCATATTTCATACGCATATCTATGGTAGACTTGCTAGCATTACCGTCTATAGTAAAGTAGGTTTGGTAAGTTTCACCTGTGAGTTTAATATTTAGATTGGGAGCAGTAAATTGATTCATCTGTTCTCCTGGTAATTTGCCCATACCCCCTTTAAATAGAAAAAGATCATTTTTATCATTTACATCAAAAGACCAATCTACTTCAATAGGAGTGTTATCCATAAAAGTAGCGGTGAGTTTTAAGGCTGTTTTATCTCCAGCGGGATATGTGTTTCCTAGTTTGTTTATAGATGCATTAAGAGCAGAAAATTCAATGCGCCCTCCTTGATTATCATCCTTTAATTTTTCTTGATAAACAATACTACCATCTTTAATAGTAACATCATCTACTAGGAGGTTAATAGGAGCATCCCTGAGCATTTTACTATAAAGAGGCTTGTAACTATTATCGTCAGTAACTAGCTTGTCTCTATAAACCTCTAAAGTAGGCTTGCTAATGGTAATTGAGTTAGCTCCTGCAAATAACTCACTATTTTCAAATCCAAAAGTGGGATTGTCTATTTCAATCGCTGCTATCGCTAGATTAAAATGATCTCTTTCTACTGGGATTATATTTGAGAGGTCAGCCTTACTGTATTTTGTATTCAGTGTGATATTGTTGAAACGTCCTTTTCTATCAGTTATGGTAAAATCGTCAAGAGTGAGTCGTTCGTAGTTGCCTACTTTTAGAGATATATCAGAACCATTAGCATTGTAGTCGGAGTAATCTAGAGGTAGCTTTCTGGTTAACGTCTTACTATCTATATAAATGTCGTCTATTTCTAAAGTTATATCTGCTACGCTAACGGATATTGAGTCTTTCGTTCCGTCATAAATCATTAAGGAAGCATTATCTATACTTAATTCTTGAACCAGAATGGGTTTAAAAACTTTGGCAAGAGGTTTTCTTACCGTGTCTGTTGATTTCTTGAATTTATGCTTGCTGTAAGTAATTGCTGCATCGTTGAGTTTTATATCTTCTATTCTAATTTCTTTACGAACTAGATAGCTCCAGTAGCTCACATCTTCAATTATAAATGAGTTTGCCTTAACGATTGTGTGTGTTATAGTATCCGTTTTGTTCTGAATATGCACTTCTGGATCTATAAAAGTGATGGTTCCAGAGAAGCTTTTTAGATTTATATCGCTATATGAGACAGTAAAATGATCAGGAAGTCGATTTTTTAGAAAAAATTCTGCTTTATTTTTTACTGCACGATTTATTAAAAGTTGAGCTGTAAAAAGTGCTAGTATTAAGATTACCAGCGAGATGAGAATCGTTCTTGTTTTTTTATTCATAGGTTAAATATAATATGCAGTAATCGCTGAGAAAAAAGTTTGTGATTTCTTGTTAAATATGCCCTTTGTGATTTGGTAATAAGGAAAAGTTTGTTGTATATTTGCACTCCAATTAACGCAGTACTGATGGCCTAATCAAGAAACGTGTTACTGGAACATATATCGCGGGATAGAGCAGTAGGCAGCTCGTCGGGCTCATAACCCGAAGGTCACTGGTTCGAGTCCAGTTCCCGCTACTAAGTAAAAGCTTCACAGCAATGTGGAGCTTTTTTTATTTCCTTTAGTTTCCTACTGTACCTGCAGTATATTCCCTCTACTTCATAATGATGTTGCAGCATGTTATTTTGCTATTCTTTAGCATTTAGACAGTTTTCTTAAATAAAAGTTTTCACATTCTAGTTGATTACTCTAAAGTGTCGCCTGAAGTAAGTATCCTCAAAATAAGTCGTCCAAACCCTAAACTATTTTACTACTATTGTTGTGTAACCTAAATGATTAATACTTGAAGACAATCACAAAATACTGGTTTTTAGAGGGTTTTAATCTCTTTAAGAAGCTCGGAATGATCAATATGATGAGAATGTGCGAGATTCTTGAAATGGATACTATAGAAAAAGGTAAGCGCATCGAACTTAGAGATGAGCATAAGAATAGTGTTTTTTTCTTAAAAAAGGGAAGTGTCAAAATTGTAGATAAAACGAGCAACACTGCTAAGTACATAGTTAAAAGGGGAAATGTCTTTGGGGAGCTTGCTTTATATGATAAGGCAGCTGCAAGTGAAGAAATTGCTTATGCGTTAGAAAGCTGTGTTATATGTTATATAGAATCCAATGAGATGGAAGCGCTTATGGATAAGCACAAATCCCTTAAAAATGGACTTCTCAAAATCTATGGCTTACGTATTCAAAAACTTGAACGACGACTACATGATTTGTTATACAAAGACAGTACAACAAGAATTAAGGAGTTTATATCAGATTATCTAGAAGAATTTGGAGAGGCTGAAGTATCTGGTCGTTTACAGGCCAAGAACCTTTTAAGTCACAAGGATATTGCAAACCTCACAAATACTTCTAGGCAAACTGTTAGCAATGTATTGAGTACCATGAGAAAAGAAGGCGTTATAAATTATAATATGGAATTCATTTCAAAAGCATCTCAGAACCTTGATGAGGTTTAAAGCGACTATTTGAACAATTGTGTTGAGTGATTCTAGCTTACTATAGAGATTTCAATTTTTAACGTAGTGTACAGTGGTCCTGCAAACCTATAAGTTCTTACTTGAACAGGTAATAGTTGATTACCATTTAAAGGACAAAATATTCTCAAGTTCTATGATTTGTGAATGAAAGCTATTAGCTACTCTATATAATAATTAACAAATTTTTTCAATTTATGAAAGGAATTTTAACATAAGTCGACATAAACCAAACTAACTGATTGAAAATTAGATGAAACTAACCAAATTTTTAGGCTATTTAGGCCTTTTCGCTTCGCTCCTTGTTGGACTGGGTGAGTATCTTTTGCATTACTCTCCTGATATTTTAGAACATTCAAAAGACTATGAATTTTTCAAATACGTGTCTTTAGGTAATCTATCGATGGGACATTATATAGCAATTATAGGATTACCATTTTATTTTGCGGGTTATATACACATATATAGAATGCTTAAATCTGGTAATGAGATGTTAGCTCGAGTTGTTCTAGCGGTAGGTTTTATTGCATTTGCAGTAGGAGGTGTTTGGATAGGTTCTCGAGCATCAATAGGTAATGTAGTGCATCTAAAAAATAGCATAGACGCTACTACCTACACAACCCTCTTAGATCATTATACAGGCCACATGGAAGTGCTGGTCAAAATACTCCGTATAGTTATAGCAGTATTATCTATTGCTTTCATTACAGCTATCCTTAAAGGTGGAACCTACTATAAAAAATGGATGGCTTTCTTTAGCCCTATAGCGATTCTCATATTATTAGTAATTATAGGTAAAATTATTCCATCTCTAGGAGCACATATGTTACCTATTTTAATGAATGTAACTCACTTCATGCTCTTCACGCTTTCTCTTATTCAATTAAAAAACCTTACTAAAAACCATCAAAATGCTTAAAAAAATACTTAAAACACTTGGCGTCATTATTATTCTTTTAATCATTTTGGTTTTAGGTTTTTTTTGGAGAGATTCAGTTTCAGACAAGTATGATATTACAATCTCAGAAGAAAAAATACCAACATTCACTCCAATCTCTATAGACTTTAATCATCAATATAATGGTGATAAATCATTGCCTATTGCTCCATCAGCATTAATTGATATTGACAATGATAATGTAGATGAGGTCTTCTTTGGAGGTGGGATGAACCAAGAGGATGCGATTTTTGCCTTCAGAAATAACGAATTTGTAAATATTTCTGAAGAGGTCAATTTACCTACAAAGGGTAAGACCACCACTACTGTTGGTGTTGTCTCTGCCGATTTTGATAATAATGGGTTTACAGATATTATTTTAGGTAGGGAGGATGGGCTCCGTATTTACTATAATACGAATGGCAAATTCACTGAAAAAATTATTGACACTCCTATGAATGCCAAATCTAACCCAGCTGGAATTACTGTCGGTGATATTGATAAAGATGGTGATTTAGATATTTTTCTTGCCACATACCTTAAAAAGGAATTGATGGAGGGGCAAACCATATTTGAGGATTATACCTACGGTGCTACTAGCGAGCTCTTACTTAATAATGGTGATGATACGTTTGTAAGTATTACCAAAGCTGCTGGTCTAGATTACATTCATAATACTTTTCAAGGAGTATTAGTAGATATTGATGATGATACGTGGTTAGACTTAGTTGTGGTCCATGATACAGGAGAGGCTAGAACTTATAGAAACAATGGAGATTTAACTTTTACGATGAAGCCTAATCCGCTCACTAAGAAGTTTGCTTATCCCATGGGATTAGCTGTAGGTGATTATAATAATGATGGATTAGTTGATTTCATGTTTTCAAATACCGGGAGTACTTTACCTAGAGTACTTGCAAAGGGAGACATAAAAGACGCTTCATTGTTTAATGAGAAGTGGATTTTATTTAGAAATGATGGGGATTTTAAATTTACAGATACAGCAGAGGAGGCTAAAATAGCAGACTATGAATTTTCATGGGGTTGTACCTTTGCAGATCTTAATAACGATGGTCTTCAGGATCTTATGGTTGCAGAAAACTATGTAGACCTAGCTCCTAATAAACTTTTTAAACTACCTAGTAGAGTCCTTATTCAAAAAGAAGATGGAACATTTGCTCCTACTGAGAAAGAAAGCAAACTTGTAAATCCTCACTATGCGATTACATCATTAGTAAGTGATTTTAATCAAGATGGCTATTTGGATATGATTTGGGTAAATATCGATTCTCCTGCGCTTGCTTATTTAAATGAGGGTGGCACAAATAATTACCTACAGGTAGATCTAGGCGAGTCAATTAATGCGCAAGGTGCTAAAATAACTGTAACGACGCCTACAAAGAAATTAACAGATTGGTTAGTTACTGGAGAAGGCTTAGCTAGTGATCAAACATCATTAATTCAATTTGGACTAGGTGCAGAAACTACCGTTTTAAATATTAATGTACGCTTATCAAATGATAAGGAGGTTAATGTTGCAAATCCAAAAATCAATAGCGTTGTTGACTTAAAGTCTTTAATTAAAGATAGTCAGGATACTGAAGAAGTTTTAGATACTCAAGAATAATACAATATCAAGATGAATTTTATAAAAGAATTATTTGCAGATAAGGTTAAAGCTGTATCTGATCTATCGATAGGGTATTGTCCAAATTGTTGGGGTGATCAGGAGTATGATAATCTTATAAGAGAAAAGTATAATGACATCCAAATAAATGTAAACAACCACACTGCTAGTTATGCGTTTGTACAGGATTTCATTGTAACTCATATGAATGGAATCAAACTTAAGAGTACTGTAAAAGGTACTGAGTGTCCTACTTGTAAAATTGTATACAAGAAATAATGAGTACAAAAATCACATACTATTTAATTGTTGTACTCTTAATTATTGGGCTGTATGGAGCGGGAACTCTCGTGATTGATGAACTCGCTACTGGCGATAGTTGTCCAAAAATACTGCACATACCGATGTGCATTGTAGTACTAGTATGTTTTTTAGTACCACTTGTAGCACATCTTCTTAAAAAATGGAATGTATTGTATTTTCTATTTGCAGGATTAGCTTTTGGCATAGCCTTCATCGCATCTATAATGCAATACCTAGGAGAAGCTGAGTGCCCAAAAACAGAATCAGGAACACCTATGTGTTACTATTCCTTAGTGCTATTTAGTAGCATAATTGGTTTAAGAATTTTTTATTTAAAATCTAAGAATGACCACTAATATGAAAACTTTCCATCTAAAAAAATCACCTCTATTATGTGCGTTACTATTAGTAAGCTATTTTGCTACTGCACAACAATTAGAGACTTCCATATTTGTAACTGCAAATACAGGAAATACAGACGATCAAGCTGTTTTAACTAAAATAAATAATGAAGCCAAAACATTGAGTAATTCACAATTACTCATACTTGGTAATGCAGTATCTGACAATGGTTTTACAAAAGGAGCTAGTGCAGAAATAGCATCGCAACTAGAAATATTAGAATCATTTAACGGTAAAGTGATTTTTACTCCAGGTCAGAACGAATGGGTTGCTAATGGGCACAGAGATGTGAGAAAGATAGAAGCGTTTATTCAAGAAAATAGTAAGTCAAAATTCTATCCAGATAAAGGTTGCCCCATTAAAAAGGCAAATATTACTGACAACGTCGTTTTAATAACTGTAGACTCACAATGGTATCTAGAAGATTGGAATGATCATATTTACCTCAATGAAAATTGTGATATAAAAAACAGAACAGACTTTTTCTTAGAGTTTGAGAGTATGATTAAAAAATCTCAAGGAAAAATCATTATGGTTGCGATGCATCATCCTGTTTTTTCTAACTCTAATGAAGGATTTATTTCTAGAACAGGTGGTACCTCATTGCATGACTTTCAAAATAAGCAAAATAGAAAATTTAGAAATCGTCTAGTCACTCTTGCAAGACAGACAGAAGATCTCATTTTTATTTCGGGACGTGATAAAAATTTACAATACATTAATAAGCATGGAGTTTCTCAAATTATAAGTGGAGCCGCAGGTAAAACAAGAAAGGCATCTGTAAAAGGTGATAAAGATTTCGCTTCAAGCGAAAATGGCTATGCACGAATTGATGTTTTTAAAAATGGTACTGTAAGAGTTTCTTTTCAAGGTATCTCAACGCCATTCTCAGCTACAATCATGGAGGCAGAGAAGGAAGAAATCGTTAATTATAAAGAAAGAAGTAGCTTTAATAATACGTTTAGCTCATCTGTATATACGTTAGAAGAAACCGAAAAAAGCAAACTGTACAAAGGTCTTTGGGGAGATCATTATAGAGATTTATATAGCAAAACAGTTAATGCCAAAGTTGCTTTTATAGACACATTAAAAGGAGGGCTCACTCCTGTAAGGCGAGGAGGTGGCCACCAGTCTAAATCGCTGCGACTAGAGACTAAAGACGGAAAGGAATATGTAATGCGAGCTCTAAAGAAAAGCGCGATTAAGTTTTTACAATCTACTGCATTTCAAGACAAATATGTAGAAGAAGAACTAGAAGGAAGTTTTGCAGACAAATTTCTCTTAGATTTTTATACAACTGCTCATCCTTACACTCCTACAACTATAGGAACTCTCGCAGATGCTGTAAATATTTTCCATACTAACCCAGAGTTGTACTATATACCTAAACAACGAGATTTAGGTGAGTATAATGATGAGTATGGTGATGAGCTATATTTACTAGAAGAGCGTGTAGAATCTGGTCATAATGATTTAGCAAGTTTTGGAAAGCCTAAAGATATTTTAAGCACCAGTGACGTTCTCATAGAAATTAATAAAACAGGTAAGTCTATCGTAGATGAGCCTTCTTATATAAGAGCAAGATTATTTGACATGCTCATAGGGGATTGGGATAGGCATGAGGATCAATGGAGATGGGCTCTTTTTGAAAATGAGGATGGATCAGAGATTTGCAAACCAATACCGAGAGATCGAGATCAAGCTTTTTCCATATTTGACGGGAGTGTTTTAAACTTCCTAAGCTGCGCTGTGCCTAGCTTACGTATGATGCAATCTTATGATGAGGAATTGCGTAGTCCTAAATGGTTCAGTTTTGAGCCTTATCCTTTGGACATGACTTTTATCAATAAATCAGACTGGAAAGACTGGGAGAAAGAAGCAATGGCCTTACAAACTGGACTTACAGATGATGTTATAGAACTAGCCTTTGAGAATGTTCCAGTAGAAATGAAGGGTCAAACCATTGAGGATATTAAGGGAAAACTTAAGGGAAGAAGAGGGAATATTGTAGATATAGCTCGCCGTTATTATGATTATGTAAACAAGCATGAAGTAATAACAGGTACGCAAAAAGACGATGTCTTTAATATTAAACGACTTCCTAATGGAGAAACTAAGATTGAGGTTCAAAGGAAAGACCTTGGCATTTTTGAAAGAACGTTCATAAAAGATGAAACTAAAGAAATCTGGATCTACGGTTTAGACGGCAACGATACCTTCAATGTAACAGGGAAGGGAAATGACTTAATTACCATCAAGGTTTTAGGAGGAAAGCAAAATGACATTTATAATTTTAAGAACACAAAAAAAGTTAAGCTCTACGATTATAAAGGGAAGAATAATACCATCGTTAATAGCAAGTCAAAAAAATGGTTAGTTGATGATTATGAAATTAACAACTACGACTATAAAAAACGTAAATACAGTATTAACCAATTTTTACCCATCATAGGTGCAAACCCAGATGATGGTCTTAGAATAGGTTTTGTAAATAATTTTACAACTTATGGTATCCAGCGCAATCCATTTACTACAAAGCATTCAGTAAGCGCTTCCTATTATACAGGTAATTCTGGTTATGATGTTTCATATAAAGGTGAGTTTTCAAATATTTTTCATAACTGGAATTTTGGTGTAGAGGGAAAATATACGAGTCCAAATTTTGCACAAAACTTTTTCGGTTTTGGTAATGAAACACTTTATGATAAGGATGATGTAGATATTGATTTTAATCGTGTAAGTATAAAAGAATGGAATGCTGCAATATCATTAATCTGGAATGGCAGAGATGGAGGTTCATTTTATGTTAAACCTTTAATTGAGTCCTTTGAAGTAGAAAACACCGAAGATAGATTTATTAACTTCTTACCATCTTCGGCTACAGTTTTTGAGAAGCAAACTTATGCTGGTCTTGAGGTTAACTATGGTTATAAGAATAAAGATGATATTTCTTACCCTTCATTAGGGTTAGATGCCGGTATCACGGCAGGTTATAAAGCTAATGTAGGTGGAGAAGACATCGACAATAAATTTGGATATGTACGTCCTCACATAGCAATAGACCATAGACTAAACAAAAGTGCCAGTCTCGTACTAGCTACAAAAATAGGAGGAGAAGCTATTCTAGGTGATAATTTTGAATTTTATCACGGTGCCTCATTAGGAGGTAATCATAGTTTGCGCGGATTTAGAAAAGAACGCTTTATAGGTAAATACTCAGTGTATCAAAATACAGATTTGAGATTGTTGCTAGGTAAATTTAAAACTAGTTTTATCCCTCTCAAGTATGGTGTAACCGGTGGTTTTGATTACGGAAGAGTATGGGTAGAAAATGATAATTCAGACAAATGGCATAATAGTGTAGGGGGCTCCTTTTGGGTAAGTGGCTTAGAAACTTTTACCACTAATCTAGGGTATTACTCAAGCACAGATGGTGGAAGAATCGTGTTTTCTCTAGGCTTTGTCTTTTAATATTAAACTTCAAAAAAATTATATAGTATATGAAACAGCCCGTAGCAATAATTCAAGTAGACAGTTTAAAAAACAAAGAGCCAGAACATGCGCTCGTAAATGGACTTGATCTAGTCGTCGTAAAATTTGATGAAGAAATTTCTGTACTTTACGGGAGATGTCATCACAGAGGGGCTTTAATGTCTGATGGTCACGTAGATGGTGAAAATTTAATTTGTGGAGTACACGGATGGGATTATCGTGTAGACTCGGGCGTTTCAGAATATAATAATAGTGAGGTGTTGCATAAATTTTCTACTAAAATAGAAGGTGGAATGCTTATGGTAGATGCATTTGAGATAGATGCATATCTCAAAAAGAATCCGCAACCTTTTGATCGAGATGAATACCTAGGAGCGTATGCAGATACCCATCCAGAAGATACAGAACCTTATACGGGTTATATAAAAGAGCTTGCAAAAAATGGCTTAAAGAACATAGGTCATCACGGTTTTTCTGCATCCATGGGTGTAGATAGAAACACACTTCCTAAATGGGATCATATTCAATTTTTACCCGCGCAACTAGCTTCAAGACCACTACTAGATGAAGAAGCAGTTGCTACAAAAGTTGTTATAGGGCCTAAAGCACAGAAACCGTTAACCATAGATATGCCTTTGTTTGTGAGTGATATGAGTTTTGGTGCACTATCACGTGAAGCAAAAATTGCTTTGTCAAAGGGAGCCCAACTAGCAGGAACAGGTATTTGTTCTGGAGAAGGAGGGATGTTACCAGAAGAGCAAGCAAATAATTCAAAATATTTTTATGAGCTCGCTTCCGCGAAATTTGGATTCTCTTGGGATAAATTAGATAACGTTCAGGCTTTCCATTTTAAAGGTGGCCAAGGTGCCAAAACAGGTACTGGAGGGCACCTGCCAGGCAGTAAAGTAAGTAAAGAAATTGCTGAGGTAAGAGGGTTGAAAGAAGGAGAGACAGCAATATCACCAGCTACATTTCCAGATTTTCATAGTGTTGAAGATTTTAAAGCTTTCGCGAAAGCGGTAAGAGAACGTACAGGAGGTATTCCCATAGGATTTAAAATTGCAGCTAGCCATATAGAAAAGGATATCCAGTTTGCTCTAGATGTAGGTGTGGATTACATTATTCTGGACGGTAGAGGAGGAGGAACAGGCTCTGCGCCTACCGTTTTGAGAGATCATATTAATGTACCTACCATTCCAGCACTCGCTAGAGCGCGTACTTATCTAGATAAAGTAGGAGCAAAAGATGTAACCCTTATAATTACAGGAGGTTTGCGCGTAGCAGAAGATTTTGCAAAAGCATTAATGCTAGGAGCAGATGCAATAGCAGTTTCAAACTCTGCATTGCAAGCTATAGGATGCTTAGGAATGCGCGCGTGTGGCAGTAATAATTGCCCAGTAGGTATCGCTACACAAAAGGAATCTTTGCGTAGTCGTTTAATTATTGACTCATCTGCAAAGCAGTTACAAAACTACTTTGAAGCTACAAACAATTTAATTAGAGTTATAGCAAGGGCTTGTGGGTATGACGATATTGAAAAATTTAATCAAGATGACCTTTCTACATACGATAGAGATATACACTTCTTGACAGGAATTAATTATGCTGGAATTTAATACGACACATTATGGACACTATAGAAAAACAATTACACATCGCTTCTCAATACCTAGCTGCAGCAGGAATAAGTTTTTTACCTAAAGAAGAAGACGATAGTCATACAAACCTAGGGTTTAATCCTGAGGGAGGTTTCCTTGAGACTCACCCACTGTCTGATGCTAATGATAAGCTCATATTAAATTATAGAAACTTTAGTTTAGAATGGAAATCTAATACAGTATCAAAAATAATTAGTCTTGATGGAGCGACTCATAAAGAGCTTCTAGTATGGATTTCAAATAGCTCTCGTGAATTTCTCAATAAAGAATATTCGTATAAATTTCACTATGAATTGCCTTACACTATTGATGATAATTTCACCTTTAAATTATCTGATGTTGAGGATTTAAGTGAGATGATGCATCTACGCATTCTGGCTCAATTTATTCTTGAAAGGATAGACAACAACTATAATCTCAATGCCTCTATAAGAATCTGGCCACATCATTTTGATACTGGAATTTATAGCCAGATACCAGATTCAAGCATAACTATTGGTTTAGGACTAGCGATTCCAGATAGCGTTTGTGATAATCACTATTTATATATCACTGGTTACAAAGGAGGTCAAGCTATAGATCCTTCTGGACTAGAACCACTAACCTTGGGTACCTGGAAATCTGACGGTTTTAAAGGAGCCATACTCGATACTAGCGGAATTGTAGAGGCAGATGGCATGAAGTTCTTTAAAGAGGTAATCAATCTATTACTAGCGGTATAAAATATAAGTCTACTAGAAGTGCTGGATCTATTCAAGTAACCTAGACATCATGTGAATTATGGAAAACTGGTATCTGCCCATTACGATAGTTCCTGGTCTGGGATTGCTTATTCTTTCTACATCCACTTTAATGGTGGCATTGAGTAATGAGATAAACCAGATGATTGAGCAATCCAAGCAAAAGGAGATGATTAGTCACAAGCTAGTGCAGTTAAAATTATTAAATACAGCAATGGTTTTTCTTTATGTAGCAGTAGCATTTCTATTAATCTCAAGTGTGATTAATGGGCTGTTTGATTTAGAAAGAACATCATTATACACTAGTGTTTTTGCAATTATTCTAACATTAATAGGCATTCTTTCTTTAATAACATATTCGTTTAGAGCAGTGAGAATACGTCAGCAGCAATTTAAAAATAAGTTGAATTAAATATAAAAGATATGGACTCAAAGGGCAAAAAATGGTACAAGGTATTAGACAATAGAAAAATGCTTCCTGAAGGACGAGTCCAGACAGTAACCGCTGGTCATCAAGGTATTTGTTTAACTCATTATAAAGGGAAATTTTCGGCTTTAGATAATGCTTGTCCACATCAAGGTGGACCTCTAGGTGAGGGGTCTATTGAGAATGGTATGCTGCGTTGTCCATGGCATGGCTGGGACTATGATCCTTGCACGGGAAATTCTCCTGGAGGCTTTGACGATGGAATAAAGAATTTTGAAGTGAAGGAGGAGGGTGAGGCTATTTATGTTGCAATCCCAGAAGAGGAGCCACACAAAGAGACCATATCTGACGTAATGATTGAGACCATGGTAAATTGGGGTGTAGATACCGTTTTTGGAATGGTAGGGCATAGTAATCTTGCTGTGGCAGATGCAATGAGAAGGCAGGAGGAAAAAGGGAAGTTACAATATTTTGGAATCAGACATGAAGGTGCAGCAGCCTTTGCAGCCTCAGGATATGCAAAATTAACAGGTAAGCCTGCTGCTTGTTTTGGTATTGCAGGTCCAGGTGCGACAAATATGTATACTGGAATGTGGGATGCAAAGGTGGATAGAGTACCCTTGCTAGCGCTTTCTGGTCAAGTTAACACTCAAGTGGTGGGTACAGGTGCTTTTCAAGAAGTAGACCTGGTGAAGGCTTTTGATAGCGTGACCCAATTCAACCACGCGGTTCATTTAAATTCTAACCATAGTGAGTTGATGTCTCTTGCTTTAAAGACGGCTCTTGTAAAGAGAGATGTGGTGCATTTAACCTTTCCAGATGAGGTAGCCTTTACAGAGAAACCAAAAGGGGCAAAGGCGCAAACTCCAGAAGATAGAATTACTCCTTTTAATATAAGCCCTCCGAAGGAGATGGTTGAAAAGGCTCTACAGCTACTTAAGAAAGCAAAAAGACCAGCAATTATAGTGGGGCATGGCGCACGTTTTGAAATGGAAGCTATTACCGCTTTCGCGAAAGCGTTAAACTGTCCAATCATCACCACTTTTAAAGCAAAAGGATTAATAGCAGATAAGCACCCTTTAGGTTGTGGAGTTTTAGGGAGAAGTGGTACTCCTATAGCATCATGGTTTATGAACGAAAGTGACTTGTTATTTGTGCTAGGTGCTTCTTTTTCTAATCATACGGGTATCACTCCAAAGAAGCCAATCATTCAAGTCGATTACGACCCTATGGCTCTTAGTAAACATCATAAAGTAGATGTTGCTTTATGGGGAGAAATCTCAGAAACAATGAAAATCATTACGGCTCAGACTAATAATATGACTATGGCAGTAGATCAACGTGGAGAAATAAAAGAGCGCTGGAGACTATGGCGCGAAGAAAAAGAAAGCCGCCTTCAAGACTGTGGCGATGGACTTAGTTCTATATCTGTATTTGATGCCATGAATAAAGTTACGCCAGAAAATGCAGTAATAGCTGTTGATGTGGGTAATAACACGTATTCATTTGGAAGATATTTTGAGCCTACAAATCAGTCTGTATTAATGTCTGGTTATTTAGGTTCTATAGGTTTTGCTTTGCCAGCAGCCATGGGTGCTTGGGCAGCAGAAGGTGATAAAAGACCTATATGGTCTGTATCTGGTGATGCTGGTTTAGGTCAATATCTAGCGGAAATAAACACCCTTGTTAAGTATAATATGAATATTAAGCACATTGTACTCAATAATTCAGAACTAGGTAAAATATCAAAGGAGCAACGTGCGGCAGAGGTTGATGTATGGCAAACCTCATTAACAAATCCGAGTTTTGCAAAATATGCAGAAAACTGTGGTGCTCTGGGGATTCGCGTTGAGAAACTCGAGGATTTATTGCCAGCTATGAAGAAGCTTAATGATCATGATGGCCCTGCGCTATTAGAAGTAATCACAGACGTAAATTTAATATAGACACTACACATTAGAACAGGTTTATGAAGTAAGGAGTTTGACAACTTAGGGTATTGTTTTAGAATGCTTATTGATTTGTAAAGTGCACTAGAAGTAGGTCATTAATATAGCAAAAGAGTCTAAGTTGAGGTTGATTGCTATTAGAAGGGTTAATTTATAAATTATAAATAAAATGAGTAGGCTTAATTCCATAATAGCAAATTATAAATACCTGATTGCTATATTAAGTGTGTTAAACTTTCTTTTAACACCTTTTCATATTCTTATTACGGGTATAAGCCCGGCTTATGTTACTGTCATAAATTATACCTTATTAATCATAGGGAGCTCCTTACTGGCAACTAACAAGCTGGCAAAATCTATCACCTATATCATTGGCTTTTTTACATTGCTCGCTATATGGTTAGAACTGTCTAATGACGGTTCGATAGTGATATTAATTTATAGATTAGTGTCCTCCTTTTTATTATTTGCTTGTTTTTGTGTCATTTTAGTGAGACAATTATTGCTCATAAAAGAGATAAGCCTACAGTTTATATTAGGGCCTTTATTGGGATTCCTTTATCTAGGTATAATAGGAGGAGTTCTTTTTGAATCTATTGATTTAATAAATAGCGATTCGTTTAGGTTAATTGAGGGATACTCTGGTTATAGCTTTTACTATTTTAGTTTTATAAGCATTACTACAGTTGGTTATGGTGATATCACACCACTTACAGCACCTGCTCAGTCTATAACATTAGTGATGAATATAATAGGCCAATTTTATCTAGCTATTGTAATCGGAGTGTTTGTAGGGAAGTATATTAATACAAAATCAAAGTAATATGTTTGAATCTTTTAGTATTGTATTTACAATTGCGGCTCTTTTTAGTTATATAAATTACAAGTGGTTAAAATTACCGACAACGATTGGGTTAATGATTTTAAGCTTGCTTTTAATTATTCCATTAACATTAAGTGAAACTATATTCCCGGAATTCTATAAATTCTTTTGTGATATTATCGTTAAGGCAGATTTTAAAACCCTCCTACTCGATGGGATTTTAAGTTTTTTATTATTTGCAGGAGCATTACATGTTAACCTTGCAGCACTCGAGGAACAGAGGAAATCAATTTTATTATTTGCCACCTTAGGTGTTCTTATATCTACTTTTTTAGTAGGAGGCCTTGTCTTTTTTGGTGCACAATTAATTGATGTAGAGTTACCTTTTTTACACGCCCTGTTATTTGGTGCTTTAATATCACCTACTGATCCTATCGCTGTAATGGCAATTCTGAAAAAAACAAATATTGCAGAGTCTCTAGGTATTAAAATAGAAGGTGAATCTTTATTTAACGATGGGATAGGCGTTGTCGTTTTTTCTGGAATATTATTGATTGCCACAGCTACAGAGCATCATAGCGCTGCCCAGATAGGCACAGAGATTGGACTCTTATTTCTAGAAGAAGCTGTAGGAGGCATTCTTTATGGACTTCTCATCGGATTTTTAGGATTGAAGTGTATCAACTCATTAAAAGAAAACCCACAACTAGCCGTAATAATCACCCTAGCTGTAGTCATGGGAGGAACATCTGGCGCATTTTTATTGAATGTCTCGGCGCCATTAGCCATGGTAGTAGCAGGGTTACTTATAGGAAATAAAATACATATAAATGAAGATAAAAACCCGATACAAAAAGCAATCAATTCTTTCTGGGAAATACTAGATGAGGTCTTTAATGGTATTTTATTTGTCCTTATGGGGCTCGCTATTCACTTATTAGAATTTAATAGTAGTTACTTCATATTAGGAATAATGGCTATTTCAATTGTTCTTTTTGCCCGGTTTTGCTCTGTGTTTTTACCGTACTCATTACTTAAACATGATGAGAAGAAGCCTATTAAAACTATTGCAATTTTGACTTGGGGTGGATTGAGAGGCGGTATATCTATTGCACTAGCACTAAGTTTAAGTGATGAGTTATCAAAAGACTTAATACTGCATATTACATATATAGTAGTGCTATTTTCTATAATCGTTCAAGGACTTTCAATAGGTGTTTTTGCAAAAGCGATATATAAAAATGACTAGCAATATAAACTCTTAGTATTCATATTAAGAGTCATTGTTATATTTGACATCAAGTAACTGTAATTAACAGGTACGCAGCTGTTTTGATTGGTAATTAAGAGTGCGTCTCAGGCGATGAGTAATTTTTTAAAGATAATTATGAGCGATAAAAAAGAGAAAAAAGAAGAAGATAAATATTTAATGGCAGAGCTTAATATAGATAAAGAAGCCTTAAAGCAGTTAAAAAAGAAGCTTGCAAAGCTAGAGCCACGCTCAGAACGTGGGGTAGAAACTTTGTTTAGACTGCTTTCTAAAAATCAATATACATTAAATACAATGATTGATACAAAATCAAATATTTTGATTTCTATCAATGCACTTATTTTGTCTTTAGTGTTAGGAACTGTCATGAGCCAGCTTAGCACAGACCCGCACCTAATATATCCTGTAGTTCTCATTCTCATTACAAACTTGTCTTCTATCGCTTATGCCATATTTGCAACCCGTCCAGAATTGATTCATGGAGATAGGAATGCCCGTAACTTAATGTTTTACGGTAATTTTCAAGATATGGAGGAGCATGAGTATGTTGAGAATATTACCTCATTGATGAATGAGGGTGATGAGCTTTATAAAACAATAGCAAAGGATACGTATCATTTAGGTAAAACGATGGATAGAAAATTTAAACTATTAAGAAAATCCTTTAATATCTTTCTAATAGGTATTATTCTTTCTGTAGTGGCTTTCTTGGCTTGTCATATGCTGTTTGGAGGGATGATATAAAGATTTGGCATAGATTCCCGCCGCTATGATTAAGAAGTAACGACTCTTATAAAAAAAAGCTTCACAGCAATGTGGAGCTTTTTTTATGCGCTGTATTTTGCGATAAGGGAATAGGTTTAACTGCCTCACATCGTAGCTATTGTAAAAAAGCATTAATAGTTATGCGATTGAGCAAAAATATTTGCCTCAAATAATATTAAATAACCACTTATTAGATTATCTTCTCGGCAAAAGAAACTAAATCCACATTATGAGAATTGTAGTGCTATCACAGAATCCAAATTTATATTCAACAAAGCGTCTTATCGAAGCGGGGGAGAAAAAAGGTCATGAGATGATCATTATTGACCACACTAAGTGTAACCTCGTTATTGAAAAGAAAAACCCTACTATTGTCTATAAGGGTAAGGAGATAAAGGATATTGATGGGGTAATCCCAAGAATAGGGGCTTCTGTAACATTTTTTGGTACAGCTGTAGTGAGACAATTTGAGATGATGAAGGTCTTCTCTGCAACAGAATCTCAAGCACTAGTAAGATCACGTGATAAATTAAGAAGTTTACAGATATTATCAAGAGCTGGTTTAGGACTTCCTAAAACAGTTTTTACAAACTACTCTAAGGATGTTGGTCAGGTTGTAGATGGAGTAGGAGGAGCGCCACTTGTAATTAAATTACTTGAAGGAACGCAGGGTCTAGGCGTAGTACTAGCAGATAATAAGAACTCTGCAGAGTCTATACTAGAAGCTTTTAATGGATTACAAGCAAGAGTAATTGCTCAAGAATTTATTAAAGAAGCTGGAGGAGCAGATATACGTGTATTTATTGTAGACGGAGTAGTAGTGGGAGCTATGAAAAGACAAGGTAAAGAAGGAGAGTTTAGATCTAACTTACACAGAGGAGGAAGTGCAAACGTTATCGAACTCACAGACGAAGAGGAAAATGCAGCGCTTAAAGCAGCAAAAGCAATGGGATTAGGAATTGCAGGAGTAGATCTCTTACAATCTTCTCGCGGTCCATTAATACTAGAAGTAAACTCGTCTCCAGGTCTTGAAGGGATTGAGACTGCAACAGGAAAAAATATTGCAAACTACATTATAAAGTACGTAGAGAGAAATGCCTAATGATATTGAAATACTAGGAAACGCTGTTTCTTTAGGAAAAGGATTACAAGTAAATCTAGACATTGCAAAGCTTCACACTAGAACAAAGATTGAAGTGCCTATCATTATTGAGCGAGCACCAAAGCCCGGTCCATGTATTCTTATTACTGGCGGTATTCACGGTGATGAGGTAAATGGAGTAGAGATTGTAAGGCAGATTGTTTCAAAAAAATATAATAAGCCAACTCACGGTACAATCATATGTATTCCTGTGGTAAATGTTTTTGGTTTTCTTAATCAGACGCGAGAGTTTCCAGATGGGAGAGATCTCAATAGAGTGTTCCCCGGTAGTACAAGGGGTTCGCTGGCGAGCAGGTATGCTTATAATTTAATGACAGAGATTATACCACACGTTGATTACTGTATGGATTTTCATACAGGTGGTAGAGAGCGATTTAATGCTCCACAGATAAGAATCAATGAAGATGATGAGACACTAGAGCTTGCCAAAGCCTTCGGAGCACCATTTATACTCAAGTCACAAAATAGAGAGAAATCCTTTAGAGATTCTTGTGTAAAAAAGGGGAAGAAAGTACTACTTTTTGAAGGAGGGAAATCTCTTGCAATAGATAGTGACATTACAGACGCTGGAGTTACAGGAGCTTTAAAAGTAATGCACCATCTCGGCGTGCGTGATTTTACAAAAGAACTTTCTGATGATTACAGCTGGAGGGTAGAAGCAGAGTCTATCGTTATCGAGAAGTCATTTTGGATCAGAGCACGATATTCTGGAATGTATAGACCTCATGTAAAAGCTGGAACTTTTGTAGAAAAAGGTGATGTAATTGCGAGTGTATCTGGACCTTTTGGTGATTTTGAAAAAAATATAAAAGCACCTAATTCGGGATATATTATCTGTATCAATCATGCTCCTATCGTAAATCAAGGAGATGCTATTGTGCACATTACAAAATAATAACTCTTTAAGTAATTACGCTTTCGCGAAAGCGTAACAACAACGCTTAATATAGATAAAGGATAAACAGACTCTAGTGAGGTAGTTTATCCTTTAATAATCCATATACGAATGTACCCAACAGCGAGGCAGCAATAACTACAAGAATAGGAATGTAACCCGCTCCTATTAAGGTGAACATAGGTCCTGGACAAGCTCCTGCTAGTGCCCAGCCTAAACCAAATAAAACGCCACCTATCATGTAACGACTAAAACTTTTTGCCTTAGGGTGAAAATGAATTGTCTCACCATAAAATGATTTGATGTTGAGACGTTTAATAAGTTGTACTACTATAATGCCTATCACTAGCGCAGATCCTATAATTCCATACATGTGAAATGACTCAAACTTGAACATTTCATAAATACGAAACCACGAAGCAGCTTCAGATTTAAACATAGTTATTCCAAAAAGAATACCGATTAATAAATATATAAGTGTTCTCATTTTTTAAAATATAAAGGGGAATAGTACGTGAATCATAAACAGGCCGCCTATAAAAAATCCTATAACGGCAATAAGTGATGGTAGTTGTAAATTACTTAAACCAGAAATGGCGTGACCGGAAGTACATCCACCCGCATATCTAGCACCGAAGCCCACTAAAAATCCACCTATAGTTAATAAGGCCAAGTTTTTAAAGCTAAGTAATGCGCTTGTGTCAAATAACTCTGTAGGTAAATAGGCTTTTCCCGCACTATTAAAGCCAAGGTTGTTGAGGTCTGTTATTGTGTCTGGATTAATAGCTACTGCAATGTCTGTAGATAGCCATTGAGAACCTATATACCCGCCTATAATCGCACCTAGAACCACAGTGAGATTCCATCGTTGATGTTTCCAGTCAAATTTGAAGAAATCTGCTTTGTTTCCTGCGCCGCAGATGGTGCACATCGTTCTTAAGTTAGAAGACATTCCAAAATTCTTACCTACCATAATAAGTAAAAACATGATGAAAGCAATTATGGGTCCTGATACATACCAAGGCCAGGGGGAGAAAATCCAATCCATGTTATTATTTTATGCAAATATCAACTTTTAAAGCAAGCTTATTTGTAACCTAGGTTACTCAAATAGATGATTGTAATAAAGAAAGCACACTAGGATATCTAGTGTGCTTTCAATGTGAGGATTATACTTTTTTAAAACACTCGTTTAATAACTGTGGTCATCTAGTTTTACTTTACCTGCAAAGGTTTTATACACAAAGAAAGTATATCCTAAAACGAGCGGTGTTCCTATAGCAACCATTGTCAAGCTTATGCCTAAGGACTTATCTGAAGATGCGGCATTGTAAATAGTAATACTATTTGCCGGATCAATTGTTGAGTATAGAAGCGTAGGGTATAACTCTATAGCTACAAGGACCATCATTAAAGAAATGGTAAGTGCAGAGAAGAAAAAGGCTATCTTAAAACGCTTTTTGTGAGCCAGTCTCGGGATATTTGCGATACTTAAAAACGTAAGTATTGGTATGATAAATAAAGCTGGAGTTGCCTTAAAATCATCAGAAAGATGCGGTATGTAAATAAGCGTGTATAAAGATGTGATTAGAAAGAACACTATAAAAAGAATAATGGCTTTTTTAAGAAGTCCTTCTAGTTTATCAAAAAGCTTTCCTTCTGTTTTGAGTAGTAAATAGATAGCTCCGTGGGTCATAAATAAGAATAGTGTAGTAAATCCTGTAATGATTGCATACGGATTTAAAAAGCCAAGAAATGGACTTCCATCATACTCTAGGTCTGGACCTATAGGAATTCCTTGTAGCACGTTGCCCATCACGACACCTAGTAAAAACGCAAGCATGATACTACTCACACTGTAGCATATATCCCACATTTTGCGCCACCATAGCCATTCTTCTTTACTTCTAAATTCTATAGCAATTGCTCTAAAAATGATAAACATTAAAAAGAGCATAAAAGGGATATATAAGCCAGAAAAGAAAGTGGCGTACATTACTGGGAATCCTGCAAAGAGCGCTCCACCACCTATGACCAGCCAAACTTCGTTACCGTCCCATACAGGTCCTACAGCATTAAGAGCGATACGCCTGCTAAGTTCTTTTCTAAAAAACAAATGCCACGCACCTGCGCCAAAATCAAAACCATCTAGTATGGCATATCCAGAAAAAACACCTCCTACCACAAGAAACCAAAGTGTAGGGTAATCTATACCTAATAAAGTTTCCATAGTTATGAGTTTAGAGTGTTTGCAACTTGTTCTGTAATCTCCTTAGTAAAGGTTCTTTCTTCCATATCATCGTCGTCTTCTTTATAAGGGCCGTGTTTGATCTTTTTAGTTAACAAGTAAAGGAATAAGAAAAGTAATAAAGCGTAAACCACAAAGAATAGTACCAGTGAAAACACAATTTGATTTGCAGTAACAGCTTGTGAGAAGGCTTCAGAAGTTCTCAAATGCCCATATACTACCCAAGGTTGTCGTCCCATCTCTGCAGCAAACCATCCTACTTGATTACCTAATTGGGCTAATATTACAGATGGCACAAATATTCTAAGCAACCATTTTGTTTCAAACAGCGTACCTCGCCACCATAAAAAGCAAGCAAAAAGCGTAAGCCCAATGAAGAACATACCGATTGCAATCATAATATGGTAAAACTGGAAGACCGCATTTACTTGTCCAGGTCTGTCTTCTTCTGGAAAGGCATTAAGACCAGTTACTGGAGCGTCAAAATCTTGATGCAGTAAGAAAGATAATCCTCCTGGTAATTTAATCCCTGTGACTTCTTGTGTCTCATTATCAACCCAGCCAAAAAGATATAAATCTGCAGGGCCACTTGCATCATAATGCCCTTCTAGCGCAGCTAGTTTTGCTGGCTGATTAACAGCAACGCCCTCTGCCGAACTGTGACCAGTGACTAACTGCATTAATGAAAAGATAGTGGCAACTCCTAGCGCAATTTTAAATGCCATTTTAGAAATCACAACATAACGTCCTTTAATAAGGTAATATGCATGTACACTAAGTACTAAGAATGCTCCAGCGAGAAATGCTGCAAACCACGTATGCGTAAGTCTATCTACACTTGATGGATTAAAAACCATCGCCCAGAAGTCTGTAATCTCTGCACGCGCATTCATTCCTTCTCCTACAATATGATAACCAGCAGGCGTTTGCTGCCAGCTATTTGCTACCACAATCCAAACGGCAGAAAACATAGAGCCTAAAAATACACCTATGGTTGCAACGAGGTGTACCCAAGGTTTTACACGGTTCCATCCAAAGAGTAAGATACCTAGAAATCCGCTTTCTAGAGCAAAGGCAAAAATACCTTCGGCGGCTAGCGCACTGCCGAATATGTCACCGACATATCGTGAATATGTTGCCCAGTTTGTACCAAACTCAAACTCCATTACGATTCCCGTAACCACTCCTATCCCAAAGGTGAGTGCAAAAATCTTAGTCCAAAATTTGGCAAGGATATGATATTGTTCATTTTTTGTGCGTATCCACAAGCTTTCCATAATCACCATAATAAGACCTAGGCCTATGCTCAATGGTGGGTAGATGTAGTGAAAAGAGATAGTAAAAGCAAACTGGATTCTAGCAAGAATTTCTGTATCCATAGTTCTTAAGATTTTGTAAACAAAAATAAAAATTAAACATTTTTAGATAGGTAACAATGGTTACATAAGGGAAGTTTTAATTTTTATTTGTTGTGTAACCTAGGTAGCTTATAGAAAGTAGATTTCTCAATATTTTTGACTAGTTAACTTTTTTAATTACGCTTTCGCGAAAGCGTACCTATCATCTATAAGTTTATTTAGTGAAGCTGTTTGCAATGTCCATACTATCATTGTTACTCTTGAGCAATAGCTTAAGGGTATCTGCTGTTTATGGATGGTACACGCTGGATATAGAGAGTTTTGTAGCTCAATTATGTGAGAACACAGACAAGCCAGAACTAAAGTGTGACGGTAAATGTTTTCTAACTAAAGTAGCAGCCAATACATCATCTCAAGATGAACCAAAGACTCCAATTCTAAAGTGGGATCAATTGGTTTTTTGTCAGCTAGAGGTGAGATTCCAAGAAGTAGCATTAGTCCCAGCCACAAAAGGCAATAATCATCACTACACGGCTTTGTATAGTGATATGTTTTCTTACGCAATTTTCCATCCTCCAAAGGTGTATCCTTTTTTTATTTAGAAAAGGAGAGGAAATAGATGTATGCTATTTCCTCCATATCACTGTAATGTAATTTGGAAAAAAGAAACAATGAATATAAAAAGAATTGCGCTTCTGTGCGCACTTATACCTGTGTCAATGATAGCTCAAGAAACAGGAAGAAAACAAGATACAATAACTTCAAAATCTATTCAATTAAATACAGTACTTGTCACTGGACAAGGAACTACAGACCCAGTACTAACTACAGTTAAAACAGATCTTCTCAAGAAGGTCGTGCAACCCAAAAATGTAGCCGACTTATTTAATGATTTTAATGGCTTTTCATTGATTAAACGCGGTAACTATGCCATAGATCCGTCATTTAGAGCTAGTCAATATGAACAGCTTAATATTCAATTTGACGGTGGTACAAAGGCAGTGCATGCTTGTCCTAACAGAATGGATCCTATTACCACTCATGTTGTGCCCGAAGAGATAGAACGTATTGAGGTAATAAAAGGGCCTTATACCGTGAGGTATGGAGCAACTTTTGGCGGAGTGATTAATCTAGTGACTCAGAAACCTCAATCTATGGACAACGGCTTGCATGGTCGTGTAAATACTGGATATGAATCTAATGGTAATTCTCTGGTATCTTCCTTATCGCTAAATCAAGTAACTGAGAAATATGATATCACTGCAAATGCTGGTTATCGTGATTTTGGTAATTATGAAGATGGGGATGGTGTTGAGATTCCTTCGTCCTTTAGAAGTTTAGATTATGGTTTGAGGTTAGGGTATAACATAAACGATAACCAAAGAATTCAAGCGCACTGGAGACAATCATTTGGCAGAGATGTATTACACGCTGGATTACCAATGGATACAGAAGAGGATAATAGTTCAATTTTGTCCATAGACTATAAGAAGACTAAGGAGAATGGTTTTATAAAAGAGCTTAATGCAAAAGTGTATTACTCTTATGTAGATCATATCATGTCTAACGAGAACAGACCTTCGTTCATGACTACAGAGGCGCTGTCTGCTATAGATGCTACTACGGCAGGAGGCAAGCTAGAGTTAAAAATGAAACCAACAGATAATTGGATTCTCTATGGAGGTCTTGATGCCATGCTTATTGCAAGAGATGGTGGTAGGACGAGAGTTGTAAAACGTAATATGATGGGTATGGAACTTGCAGAACCTTTGGTTTTTCAGGATAGAGTATGGCAAGACTCTTATGTAAATGACTTTGGGTTATTTGTAGAAAATAAATATGCATTCTCAGATAAGACAATGCTTACTGCAGGAGTGAGATATGATCTTGTGGTCTCAGACATCCAAGATCCAGAAGCAGATTTTCAAGCGTTATATAATAACTTAGGGCAGCGAGAGGAACATAATATCTCAGCAACAGTATCTGTTAAGCATAAAGTGTCAGACAATGCAACTTTAGAGGCAGCTTATGGGCGTGGCGTACGATCTGCAAATATGATAGAGCGTTATATAAATCACTTCTCTGTAGGACAAGATCCCTTTGAATATGTGGGAAATCCTTTTCTAGAAGCTGAGGTAAATAACCAGTTTGAAATAGGAATAAAAGGTAAAAAAGTTTTTACTACGGGAATTGATGCAATTAGGTATGGCCTGTCGGGGTATTACTCACTTTATGAAAATTATATTGTAGCTGTAGTAGACCCTGCACTAAATCGTAAATTTATGCCTAATGAACAACCGCAAGAAGTAAAACGTTTTGTGAATCTTGATAACGCTTACAAAACAGGTTTTGAAGCCGATGTAGCAATCGATTTTGCTCGTTATTTCAATGTCAATACTAGTCTCTCTTATGTTTATACTAAAAATGAAGATCTAGATGAGTCACTGCCATTAACACCTCCTTTGATTACAAGACTAGGAGTAGGTTTTGAAAAAGATAGATATTGGGCTAGTGTAGATTATACAGTGACATCAAAACAAGATGATATAGCGTCAAGCTTTAGAGAGCAAGAAACTGCGGGTTATGAAACCTTAGACGTGCGTTTTGGTATGGAAGTTATTAAAGACTTTAATGTAGGTCTAGCAGTCTTAAATGCATTTGATGAGACTTATAATAATCACCTCAACTTCTCTTTTGTAAATCAGGCAGATTTTACAAGAGTACCTATAAACGACCCAGGTAGAAATTTCTCTGTATTTGTACAGTATGGATTTTAGATGGTAGCTATAGAAAAAGCCCTTTTGATAAAATCAAAAGGGCTTTTTTATTATGTAAATCCTAAGTACTAGTTACGGTATGCAGAGAGCATCCACACTAGCTTTTCTTGTTGTGTGATGTAATCACTCATTAAAGCAACAGTACCCTCATCACCACCATCTCCAGCAGTTGTAAGTATTGTTCTTTCCTTTTGTAATAAAACCTTTAAAGACTCAAGGATGTTATCTATAGCCTCTTCACCATCAGTTACATTTTTGGCAGCCTCAATGTCTGAGCTGTTTAAGTAGTCCTTAAATGAATGAGTAGGAGTAGCACTTAGAGTAAGTACACGCTCTGCGATTTCATCTACTTTAAGAAGTGCGTCATTATATAACTCTTCAAACTTCACATGTAGTTCAAAAAATTTCTTTCCAGTAATATTCCAGTGAAAACCTCTTAGGTTCATGTAAAAAATCTGGTAGTTAGAAAGTAAGTCGTTAAGTTGGGTTGCTGTGGTTTGAGATGTCGAAATGTCTAAACCGATGTTGTTTGTATTGCTCATAATTAGTTATTTAAAATTATTAATATTCTCACTGAGGTCAAAAATAGTTGCCCCTGTTAATTCTCTTTCTAGAATGCTACTTCCTGCAGCACTTCTATATCCACCAGCACAATGTACTACAATAGGTTTGTCCTTAGAGATGTTACTTGCTGTTTCTCTCAATTCATTTAGAG
Organism: Dokdonia sp. Asnod1-B02; assembly: GCF_045063955.1. Lineage (NCBI taxonomy): Bacteria > Pseudomonadati > Bacteroidota > Flavobacteriia > Flavobacteriales > Flavobacteriaceae > Dokdonia > Dokdonia sp. Asnod1-B02. Next base: position 995,914 of record NZ_JBEFNW010000002.1, read on the forward strand.
GATGTGACAGTGCGTTCTCAAAGAATTGCTCTTCTTGAACTTCGCTTACATTACGGATGTCTATAATGGTATAGTTGTCGGGATTGTTTTTGAAATCTTGCAGATTTAAATCTGCTGATTTAACTAGACCTTCAGTTCCCAGCGTTATTATTTCTTTTAGCTGCTTTTCGTAGCCTATTTTGGCAACTCTGTTCAGCATGTAATTTTTATCTTCTTCAGAAGCTATAACTAGTGTAAACTCTTCTTCAGGTTGTACGATTGCACCTAGCCAAGTTTCAAACTTTGCATTTTCTGAAACTGCCTGTATGTTTATACTTCCTGCAAGATGGCCTTCTTTAAATATGGCTTCATCCCTCATATCTACAATTAAGCCAGTCGCTGCGACATCCTTCTTAAAAGGAACTCGTTCTATAGCAGGCTCTAAGCTTTCTGCGCCAGTTTTATTGATGGCAACATTAAACCCAAAATAAGATGGTATAAATGGCTGTCCATCAAGGATGGTATCCATAAATTCTTTTTTGGATTGTGCTTTAAACGCCCAGTTACCCATACGTTCATTACCCAGCGTGCTGCTATTTGCATCACTCAGATTTTTACCACATAAAGATCCTGCTCCATGTGCTGGATATACTACAGCGTTATCAGGTAAATCTGTGAACTTAGTAGTTATAGTCTGGTACATCATTTCTGCGAGTTCCTCACGCTTAGCTTTCATATTCCCCGCTTTTTCACGTAAGTCAGGACGGCCTACATCTCCTATAAAAAGGGTGTCTCCTGTAAATAAGATAGTATCACTACCTTGACTTGCAACAATAGTTATGCTATCTGGTGAGTGGCCTGGAGTATTTATAGCTTTTAGTGTTGCCTTACCTATCGTAATGCTGTGACCTTCATCAAATGCTGTATGTGGATAATCTGCTCCTAGCTTTGCACTATTGTAAATTGTTGCTCCAGTTTCCTTTTGAATTTGCAAGTGCGAACTCACAAAATCTGCATGTGGATGTGTTTCTATGATAGCTATGATTTTTGCATTATTCGCTTTCGCGAAAGCGTAATACTCCTTAGGGTCACGCTCTGGATCTATAATGGCCATCTCTCCATTACTCACTAATGCGTATGAGTAATGTGCTAATGGTTTATATTCAAATTGTTGTACTTTCATAATCTTAGGTTTAAGAAAACAAAAGGGCTTAAGTGAATGCTCTCAAGCCCTTTTTTATAAGTTTTAGATACTCTTCTTTGCGAGATACCAAGTAACTTTTTCTACAGAATCATCTGCAAGTCTCTCGTTTAATGCGTCTAGTGTTTTAGGTGGAGAGCAAATCACTTGATCACCTCTTTTCCAGTCTAGTGGCATAGATACCTTATGCTTATCTGACATTTGCAGTGCATCTAGCGCTCTTAGAATTTCATCCATATTACGACCTACATTAAGCGGATAATACATAATAAGACGAATTTTTTTGGCAGGATCAATAAAGAAAACAGCTCTTACTGCTGCAGTCTCACTCTCGTTAGGCTGTAACATCCCGTATAGCTTTGATACCTTCATATCAATATCTGCGATGATAGGAAAATCAAAGTAAACACCTGTGTTTTCTCTTACATTTTGAACCCATCCTAAGTGAGCGTGTATACTGTCTATACTAAGACCTAGTAGTTCTGTATTTAAGGCGTCAAATTCTGGCTTTCTAATAGCGAAACCACTCATTTCTGTGGTACACACTGGAGTAAAATCTGCAGGGTGAGAGAACATCACTGTCCACTTATCCTTTGCAAACTCAGACATTTTAATAGTTCCCTTAGTCGTAACTGCCTCAAAATCTGGTGCTGTATCACCTATTCTAGGCATTGAGATTACTTGTTCTGGCAATAGGTTTTCTTTATCCATAATAGTATATATTTATCGTTATGTTTTATGATATAAAGATACGTTATAGATATAGGTGGCTTAGTAACCTATGTTACATACTTAGTTTTTTTAAAATAACTTTAACAAATGAGGGTAGTTTCGCTTTCGCGAAAGCATAATTACCCTCATTCTATTTATACTATATTATGAAGTAAGTGATCACTATTCAAATAACTCTGACGAAAGGTATCTATCTCCGCGATCACAAATGATGCTTACTATAACTCCGCTTTCTAGTTCGCTAGCTAGTTTTAGAGCCGCCGTAGTTGCGCCACCGCTACTCATACCTGCTAGTATTCCTTCTTCTTGTGCTAGCCTTCTAGCCATGGCAATAGACTCATCACGACTTACTTCGATGGTTCTATCTACTTTTGAAGCATTAAAGATTTTTGGTAAATATTCTTGTGGCCATTTACGTATGCCCGGTATGCTTGATCCATCTGTAGGTTGTACTCCTACAATCTGGATATCGCTGTTTTGTTCTTTTAAAAATGTTGAGGTTCCCATGATGGTACCTGTGGTTCCCATAGAAGATACAAAGTGCGTTACCTCACCTTGAGTATCTCTCCATATTTCTGGACCTGTGGTTTTGTAGTGAGCTTGCCAGTTATGATCATTTGAAAACTGGTTAAAAGAGAAGTACCCCTCATTTTCAACCTTATCAATAGCATAATCCCTAGCGCCTTCTATCCCGTCAGGGTGAAGTGTAACTTTTGCTCCGTAAGCTCTCATGGTTTGCACACGTTCCTTAGTTGCCTTTGAAGGCATTACGAGTTCTATTTCTAGCCCATAAATAGCAGCAATCATGGCAAGTGCTATACCTGTATTACCACTTGTAGCCTCAACAAACTTTGTGCTTTTATCTATAGCGCCGCTATCTAGCGCGCTTTTAATCATATTATAAGCAGCTCTGTCTTTTACACTACCTCCAGGATTGTCACCTTCTAGTTTAAAATATAAACTCACATTTGGGTTTGTATTTAATGCTATAGACTTGACTATGGGCGTGTTTCCTATTTGATCTAAGAGTGTCTTATTCATTGCTTATTTATTTTTTATTGCGAATTTCTACTTTAGGATTGTGGAGTACTATAGAGTTTTGAGGTACTGTCTTTGTCACCCAAGTATTACCTCCTATGATACTATCTTTTCCTATAACTGTGATTCCACCTAGTATTGTTGCATTTGCATAAATCGTAACATTATCCTCAATGGTAGGGTGTCTTTTTATGCTCTTTAAATCCTTGTTTACCGTAAGTGCACCTAGGGTAACTCCTTGATATAGTTTTACATTATTATGTATTTCGGCAGTCTCTCCTATCACCACTCCGGTTCCGTGGTCAATAAAAAAGGATTCTCCTATTTGCGCTCCTGGATGAATATCTATACCTGTAAGCTGGTGTGCATATTCCGTCATTAGTCGTGGTATGAGTGGTAAACCTAACTCATAAAATTCTCTTGCCATTCTATAAATCGCAATAGCAAAAAAACCAGGGTAGGCTAGGTACACTTCTTCTAGAGATTGTGCAGCAGGATCATTGCTATAAATAGCCTCTGCATCCTTTTTTAAACTACAAAAGAGCGTAGGTATTACAAGTGTGAAGTCATCCCATTTTTTACACGGACTACCTTTAATCTCTGGACAAGCAAGATCTCTTATGGTAATAAATAAGGCTTCAAGAGTCTCAAGAGTCTTTTCTGTATCTGTTCCATTATCAAACAGTGTGTTAAATAACAACTGTGTAAATCGTTGCGATTCTTGCTTCAACAGAATGGAAACTTTGATTTCCTTTTTCTGTTTATTGATAGATGTAATTAAATCGGTATAATTCATTTTTATATCTCTGTAGGTAATTATAAAACATTAGTTAATGAAAAAGAGACAAAATTGATATTTTGTCTCTTTTTTAACGCGATAGTAGGGGCTTATACGTTGTCTCCCTTCATCATTTTATTCCAGTATAAGTAGGGTAGCATGTATTTTTTAAGCATCCAAAGCCTCCAGTGTTCCTTAGAACTATCTTTTATTAATAGTTGCTTGAGTTTAGGATCTGGTGTAAAGTTGTTATGATAATCAAACTCTGCTAGCACCATCTTGCCATAATCTGTTACTAGTGGGCAAGAAGAGTAGCCTCCATAAGATTGCTTACCTATTGTATTGCTCTGCATGAGTTTAGATAAATTATCAACTACGATAGGTACTTGCTTGCGGATTGCGGCACCAGTTTTTGCAGTAGGCAGTGCGGCTACATCACCTAAGCCAAAGATGTTACTATATCTTTTATGTTGCATACTGTGTATATCTACATCAAGCCAGCCAGCATCATTCACGAGCTTAGAATCTCGTATAAATTGAGGCGCAACAGATGGAGGTGCAGTATGTAGCATGTCATAATGTATTCCGTACTTATCACCTTTCTTGGTCACCTTGACATTCTTGTAATTATATTGGAAAGTCTCGTCTAGATATTTTCCATCATCATCACCAGACATCACGACACAACCTCCGGCAGAGATGTCTTTTGTGAGCTCGTACCATGCAATCTTATTTTCACTGTCTACTTCAACGAGTCTATGATTAAATCGTAAATTAATGTCCTTGCGATCTACAACTTCCATGAGTGTTTTTGCAATTTCCTTAACTCCAAAAATGATGGTTCCTGCAGTAGCAAATACAATATCAGTTCTTGATGCAGTGTCACTTTTTCTCCAGTGATTTTCTGCTAGATACATGATTTTTTGAGGCGCTCCTCCACATTTAATAGGGGTTGCAGGTTGTGTAAATAATGCAACACCACCTTTAAAGTTCTTTATCACATCCCATGTATGTTGAGGATCTGTATAATTACTACATACAACACCTTTATCCATTGCTTGACCTAATCCAGGTACAAGACTAAAATCATAAGCAAGGCCGGGAGCAACTACGAGATAGTCATAAGTGATGTGGCCAGAGCTAGCGGTATGTACCGTATTATTATCTGCATCAAAAGCAGCTGCTTTATCTTTGATCCACTTCGCTCCCTTAGGAATCACAGCAGACATGGGTTTACCTGTCTTTTTAAAGTCATAGGTACCGGCACCTACAAGCGTCCATGCTGGCTGGTAGTAGTGTGTGTCTGCAGGTTCAATGATAGCTACGCTATTCGTTTTTTTGTTTTTAAGAAGTTGGGCGGCAGTCATGATACCAGCGGTACCTCCTCCTATTATTAAAACTTGAAAATGTAAAGCCATAGATGTCATTTTAGTGTTGATGATTTAAAAATAGTCGAATACCTAAGGAATTACTGTAACTCAAGTTACATAGACGTAAAAAAGGTAAACGATTGTGCTAAAGGAACTTCTATAGAAGAATTTCAAATAGAAGTATACTTGGATTTTTGAGATAAACTTGTATCTCGAAGTAATATAAAATAATATGCAGTGTTACTTTGACACTCTAATTACCCTGCCATTTTGTGGTTGCTCATCTCTATAATTATTGAGTGGCATTAAGGCTTTCAATTTTTCAACTTGTTCTAAAGATACCGTTATAGGCTCCTTAAAAATAAACCATTCTACACGCTCCGTGCAAGGTGGTGTGGTAAGAGACCCCGTGTAGTTAAAATATGTTTTGTCCTCGGGTAGGTTTAAATTCATATCAAAAGCAGTGTCAACAACCTTGGTTTCTTCTACATTCAAAGGGAGATAACTTTCTAAAAAATCAAAAGGAGAGCTACTTATACCTTCTTTTGCCATTACAGCAAACACAGCATATTCTCCAGCATCACTTATATGCACAAGGTGTAAAACCATAGGGTAGCGCACTCCGTCTATCAAATGCTCTGCGGGCTCATGAAAGTGAAACTGTTTTAGCTCATACCTTTTGTTATCTAATGTTATATAATCTCCAGCATCAAAATTGTATTGAATACTATGTCCATTATTTACTACATCATGTATGTGTGTACTATCAGAATAAGTGATGTTTAATGGAGCAAGTGTTTCGTCTAGTTGATAATTCACAATATTTATAGGAGATTGATACTTGCCGCCACAATCAGAATTTACTTCAAGTTCTTTCCAGTGTGAAGGACCTGTCTCGCCATTATAACTCCAGTGCTTCTCTGTGTGTGCGTTGTTGCTTTGGTTGTTTTCGGTATGCGTAGTTGCTTCATTTTGACAACTATTGACCGCTATAAGTATCGATATTCCGGCGATAAGCAATTTCATCTATTATATTTTATAAGTTAATGTAGTTTCCCAGATTCGGTTATTTCTAAAGATGCTTCCTCTTTTTGCATAGATGTCATGATAGCCAGATCGAATGTGTATATGTTCGCTTGCGCGAAAACCTACTCCTATAAACATCCAGTTCTGATCAAGTTTTTCTGGTCGTAAACCATTGCCAAAGTCTAAAAAAGCCTCATCATATATCACTAAACTTAGAGATTGATTTGATGTAAAAGTTTTCACAGGAACCGTAATCTGAAATTTATAACGGAATCGATTTCTGTAAGTAGTACCATCTATGATGAATGTACCACCATCATTCTCTGTTATTTTATCAATAAAGCGTTCCTCAAAACGTAGCCTGTGATCGAATGAGAATTTTGAAAACTTATGCTTTATCGTAAGTTGTTGAAATACATTATTCTCAGTAGCATCAATGGGTGTGCTATAAGAAGCGTAGTTGTAGTTTTTTATATAACTATACCCAATGGCAATATCTAAATCATTTTCAAACATATAATGCACAAAGGGACGAATCACAATTTGCTCCCAATCTCTTAAGAAGTTAGTGCGTCTTGCGTTAAACTCTACATTTACCGCCCATTGATCATTGAACTTTTTTACAACATTTATGGTGTTCCAGCTGCTGTAATGTGTTTTGTTTTCATCTTGTGCGTGAGCACTGTATAAAGTGGTAATTGTAAAAACTAGCGCGATAAAAAATCTCATGCTAATTCTCATATGAGATACTCCAAATACCGCGTACTTCATTCACATTATAACCCACTGCTTTATCTGTAGGGTAAAGATTTTTAATGGAAGAAAGAACAGCAGGTTCAATATCTATTGTAGGAGTGCCATGACATTGTAAACACATAGAATTTGTAGTAATAGGGTAATAAAAGTTTATTTTATCGTCCACTAATTCTGTTACTGGCTCATAATCTTCATCACTTGCTATTACTTTTTTAAAATGTGTTATGATGCTTAATTCTTTTTGAGAAGCTTGATTTGCTGGATTGCGAGGCTTGTCAGACACTCGCCTTATTCTCGCATTTTGAACCACAGCCATACTATCAGTAATAGGGTAGGCTTTTTTATTGCAGAAAGAGACAGCTTCAAGAGTGCCTTTATTCTGTATAGTACCCATTAGGTTTTTTCCTAACTCTTGTTTTGTTTGTAGTGCGTAGCGCAAACCTATATCTGCCTTGTTTTCAGTTTGGAAAGAGGCTAAGGTGTCTTCTATTTTACCATCATTTCTATATTGCATCTTGCCTTTGCTCTCTTCCTCTATGTGCTCTTTAAACCATGCTGGCTCATCTATTTTGTAGTCATACATATAATCTGCAATGAGCTCAATTTCCTCTTGAGGAAATGGTTGGTAGGGCATAAGGCCAAAACGCTTTACGGCTCCTCTCATTTTTGATGATTCCTTAGATGGTTTTTGTACAAAGTTCCAGACTCCAGCTTTAAACTCTTCCTTAGTCGTCTCATCGTTCATATAATGAGATTTTACTGCAACCATAGGAGGTGCTATCCTTCCTTCGTGACCCGTAGAGGGATTGTGGCAAGCGTAGCACTTTGATTCCATTAACTTCTTTCCTGGGTGGCTTACAGCAGTAGTGATATTATCTAATTCTGGTGTCACACCTGACTGGCTCACATATGTAGTCTTTTGTGACTCGTTACAACTTGTAAGTAGTATTAGTGTGAGTACAAGGGGCAGGTAAAAAAGAGATGGTTTCATAATGTTATGAGTGTAAATTTGATTTAAGCTGCGTAATACCTTCTAATGCTTCTTTTTACATATAAGAAACGTATTAAACCTATTAGAAACAGTGCAGGCGCTATGATGCTTAGCATAAAGCCTATCCACTTTATTTCTGTGAGAATGTCGAGTTTGATAATCGCTAGACCAGAACTCAAAAACACAATAAAGGTTCTAAAGTAAGCTAGAAAAGTACGCTCGTTTGCAAGTTTTGTTCTGTCTATCGCTAATTTGTCAGTGAGTGATAGTGATAATTTTTTCATAAGTCATTTCATTTTTCCGGTAGCGCAACTTACAAAAGATTTTGCCTTAGAGAGCACTCCATTTTCATCTTCAATAGATGGGTAGCCTAATGACTTGAGCTTTTCTTTTACACTTAATGCGTCTTCTGTACCTTGAGCAGTAAAGGAAACAGTAGCAGTTTCGGTGTCCACATGTACGTTTGATATATTGTCAAGTTCAGATATTTTTGATGTGATTGTTTTTGCACAACCACCGCATTTTAGGTTCTGTACTATAATTGATGTTTTCATGAGATATGTGTTGAGTAAATAATTATCTAAAGATGCAGCTTGATGTAGGAGCCTTGTGAGTTCTATGTTACGCTTTCGCGAAAGCGTAATTAAAAAGATGTGATAGAATACGCCTGTTTTTAAACAGATGAATAAGCATTACTGCCAAGCCATAAATCCTCCTTTTAAATCAAAAATCTGTTTGAATCCTAAGCTATCTAGGGTTTTTGAGGCCTTCTTGCTTCTATTTCCAGATCTACAGTAGATATAAATAGGCTCTTCCTTATTGTAAGAGTTGAAAGCAGAAATGAAATTTTCTTTATCAAAAACATCAATGTTTACAGCTTTCTTTATATGACCGCTATCGAATTCATTCTTTGTTCGCACATCTACTAACTGCACTTTTTTATCTGTGATAGCGGTTTTAAAGTCGGCTGTGCTTAGAACAGTGATATTGCTATTTTGTTGAGGCTTACCTCCAAAGAGAAATGATAATATGGACATAATAAGGATTGTTGATTTCATTATTTTTTTATTAAAGATAGTCCTCTAGTTTCCCATTGCCAGTAACTTAAGTTACATATCATGTTAAATTGAAAACGAGATTATCATTACTGATAACCTCGTTTTTTACTAACCAATCAATAAGACCATAGTCATCACTCTATGGAATGTCTTTGTTTAAGCTGGAATTACGGTTTTACCATTCCAGTCTAGCATTCCACCTACTAGATTAAACGTGTTTTTTATCGCTAGATTATCTAATGCTCGGCATGCTTGACCACTACGATTACCACTTCTACAGTACACGTAGTAATTCTTTGTTTGGTCAAGTTTTTCTATTTCTTCCTGAAACGTAGCACTGTTTAGAAAATCAATCATTACTGCATTTTCAATGATACCCTCACTACATTCTCCAAGAGTTCTAACATCAAGAATTATAGCATTGCTGTCATTCTCAATTGCCGATTCCCAATCTACTTGTGATATATTTTTCATAGTCTTTTAAAGTGTTGAAGGACAAACAAAGGCAGACACTGGAATGCCAGCTTCTTTAATATCTTTAAAGCCGCCTTGTACATCTATTAAGTTATGAATTCCTCTACTTTTTAATATAGATGAGGCTATCATACTTCTATAACCTCCGGCACAATGCACATAAAAAGGTTTGTCTGGAAATTCAGCTAGATGATCATTTAAGAAATCTAGTGGTGTGTTGTTTGCTCCAAGTACATGTTCTGATAGGTACTCACTTTCTTTACGCACATCAAAAACAGGTTTGTTGCCTTTTTCTAATTCGTTTTTAAAACCATCTGCTGTGATAGAACTTACGGTATCGTATTCCATGGCAGCATCTTTCCAAGCATCAAATCCTCCTTCCAGATATCCTATTGTGTTGTCAAACCCTACACGAGATAACCTAGTAATGGTTTCTTTTTCTCTACCGTGCTCTGTAACTAGCAATAAGGGTTGTTTTACATCTGCAATTAAGGCGCCTACCCATGGAGCAAAACTCCCATCTAGGCCTATAAATATAGATCTAGGGATATGCCCTTTGGCAAATTTATCTTGATGGCGTACGTCTAGTACGATAGCTCCTGTCTCATTTGCAACAGCTTCAAAAGCTTCTGGAGATAGTGCATGCGTACCTCTTTTGAGCACGTCATCAATATCTTCATAACCTTCTTTATTCATTTTGACATTAAGAGGGAAGTACTGAGGTGGTGGTAATAAACCATCTATCACCTCTGCTATAAATTCTTCCTTAGTCATATCTGCACGTAGTGCATAATTCATTTGCTTTTGATTCCCTAGTGTGTCTACCGTTTCTTTCATCATGTTCTTTCCGCAAGCAGATCCAGCTCCGTGAGCAGGGTATACCGTAACGTCATCTGCTAGCGGCATAATTTTATTACGTAAGCTATCATAAAGAAAACCTGCGAGATCTTTTTCTGTGAGTTCGCCCATTTTTTGAGCAAGATCTGGTCTTCCCACGTCGCCTAGAAATAAGGTGTCTCCACTAAATATCGCATGATCCTTCCCGTCTTTATCTCTAAGAAGATACGTGGTGCTTTCCATCGTATGACCAGGCGTGTGTAACGCTATAATTGTAATGTCACCTAGAGGAAATTCTTGTCTATCTATTGCGATAATAGCATCAAAACTTGGGTTTGCATTTGGTCCAAAAACAATAGGAGCACCTGTCGCCTTTGATAAGGTTACGTGACCACTTACAAAGTCTGCATGAAAATGAGTTTCAAAAATATATTTGATTTTTGCATCATCTTGTTTTGCCCTATTTAAATATGGCGTTACCTCTCTTAAAGGGTCAATGATAGCTACTTCACCATTACTTTCAATGTAATAAGCTCCTTGAGCTAGACAACCAGTATATATTTGTTCAACGTTCATAAGTGTATTTTTTTTACGCTTTCGCGAAAGCGGACTCAACTATTAATAACGTAAAATTAGCTAATAGAAACAGTTGCTACAGTAACATAAGTTACAAAGGAGAAAAATAAATAGAGCCCTTATCCTTAAAAGGGTAAGAGCTCTACAAAGTAATAGCTGGTTACAATAAAGTGGTAGGGCATACATACTCAGACCTAGGAACCGTAGTTTCTGTAATTTGAGCAAAACCACCTCGTACATCGCTGAAATCTTTCCAGCCTCGTTGCTTTAAAATAGAAGCAGCAATCATACTTCTATACCCTCCAGCGCAGTGAAGGAAGAAAGGCTTATTTTTTGGGAATTGTGCGAGATGCTGGTTAATCTCATTGAGAGGCACGTTAATAGCCCCGAGTATGTGTTCTGATAAGAATTCGCTTTTTTTACGTACATCAAAAATAAGAGGTTGTCCCATTTTATATTCGGCTTCTAGTTGTTGAGGTGAAATACGAGCGATTGTTTCAAAATCTTTGCCGCTCTCTTTCCATGAGGAGAAGCTATTTTTTAAGAACCCAATTGTAAAATCATAACCTACACGAGAAAGTCTAGTAATCGTCTCCTCTTCTTTGCCTGGATCTGTTATTAATAAAATTTCTTGTTTTACATCAGGAATCATTTCTCCTACCCATTGTGCAAAATTACCGTCTAAGCCTATGTTTATGCTGTTAGGTATAAAACCTTTTGCAAAAACTTCGGCATCGCGAGTATCTAGCATAAGTGCACCCGTCTCATTTGCTATTATTTCAAAAGCCTCTGGATCAAGTGGCTTAGTTGCACGATCCATAATAGTGTCTAGGCTTTCATAACCTTTAATGTTCATCAAGACATTTTGAGGGAAGTATCCAGGAGGTGCGGTAAGTCCAGTAAGTACAGCTTTGATAAACTCATCTTTAGTCATTTCTTGAAGCGCATAATTGAATTTTTTCTGATTCCCTAAGGTGTCTGTGGTTTCCTTACTCATCATTTTACCACAAGCAGATCCGGCGCCATGATTAGGGTACACAATAAGATTGTCATCAAGTGGCATTATTTTGTTTCTCAAAGAGTCGTACAAGTGACCAGCGAGTTTTTCTTCTGTGAGGTCAGACACTACATGCTGCGCAAGGTCTGGACGACCTACGTCACCTATAAAGAGTGTATCTCCAGTGATAATACCGTGCTCGTTTCCTAGTTGGTCTATGAGAAGATATGTTGTGCTTTCCATGGTATGACCAGGAGTATGGATAACTTTAACTTTGTAATTACCTACCTCAAAAATTTGACCATCTGTTGCTATAATAGCATCATAAGCGGGTTTTGCTTCTGGACCATAAACAATATTAGCTCCTGTTTTTTTATGCAAATCGAGGTGGCCACTTACAAAGTCTGCATGAAAGTGTGTTTCAAAAACATACTTGATTGTAGCATTATCTATTTGTGCACGTTCTATATATGGTTGCACCTCTCTCAAAGGGTCAAAGACTGCAGCTTCTCCGTTACTTTCGATATAATATGCTGCATGAGCAATGCATCCTGTATAAATTTGTTCTACTTTCATTTTATGTGGATTTTTAAATTACAACAACATAAAAGTAAGCAGTCATTTCAAGTGTGTAGGTTACTTAAGTTACACAAACGTAGATAGTTTATAAACTATGATATTTGTCATGTTATGTCTTGGTAGCGACAAGTGTTCTCACAAAAAAAAAGGCTATTTCTAATAATAAGAAATAGCCTTTTTTTTAATTTTTATTCTCTTTAGTGTTTTACAAAAAACTCCATGTAAAAAATGAATATTGCCATTATAAATATGAAGTAGCCAAAACCTCTCTTCAATTTATCTCCATCTATAAAATTACTGAGGTAACTGCCTATAAAAATCCCTGCAAATGATATGCTTGTAAATATGGAAAGAAATAACCAGTCTATATCCATGGTTAAGGCATCTCCTAGAAAGAAGCCCATCAATGATTTAAAAGCGATAATGATTAAAGAAGTACCTACGGCAACTTTCATTTCTACATTTGCTAGTATAACAAGAGCGGGGATGATGAGAAAACCTCCTCCAGCGCCTATCATTCCTGTAATACCACCTACGATGAGGCCTTCTATTAAAATAAGTGGGTAATTGTAAGTGACAGTGCCGTTTCCTTTTTGTTTATTATCCTTTCTTTTTTTGAGCATAGAAAAGGCAGCAGGAATCATGAGTACCGCAAAGAGGCCAAACATTGCCATCCTACGTGTAAACTCAAAATCACCTGTGGTAAATAAAATATCTGGTAATGCAGGTACTACATAATGTCTCACAACGGTAACTCCTACAATAGCGGGTAGTCCAAAAACAATTGCTGTTCTCCAGTCTACATAGCCTTTAAGGTGTTGTTTAAAACCACCTACGAGCGCACTTGCTCCTACAATAAATAAAGAATATGCAGTGGCAACTTTTTCATTTACAGAAAATAAGTAAGCAAGTACTGGTACAGCGAGTATAGAACCACCTCCACCTATTAAACCTAAAGAAATGCCGATGATCAAGGCACTTATATATCCAAGTATTTCTAGTATCTCCATTATAAACTTCTTTGTATTGAGAGACAAAAATAGACTTGCTATAACGACCTAGGTGTAACCCAAGTTACTTAAGGTCTATAAATCTATAATTTGGATATTATTTCTGTGTAATTCAATTTTTCCTAAGTTCTCTAATTTCTTAAGAAGTCTTGATACCACTACTCTTGAGGTGTGCAATTCGTAAGCAATCTCTTGATGCGTGTTATGAATAATTTGCTCATCGTTTACTCTCGCCTTTTCTTTTAAGTAGTTTAAAAGGCGTTCATCCATATTGTCAAAAGCGATACTGTCCAGAGTTTGTAATAGCTCGTTAAGGCGGTTGTGGTAACTCTCAAAAACAAAATTTCTCCAAGACTTGTACTTAGCCGTCCATTCTTCCATTTTCTGTACAGGTACCATAATGAGCTTGGTGTCTGTCTCTGCAATTGCTCGTATTTCACTTTTAGTTTGTCCCATGCAGCAGGTCATTGTCATAGAGCAGGTATCTCCTTTTTCTAGATAGTAGAGGAGAAGCTCATCTCCATTTTTATCTTCTCTTAATACCTTAATTACTCCAGAGACCAGCAGTGGCATTCCTTTTACATAGCCGCCTATTTCCATGAGTTTAAAACCTTCAGGAACCTCCTTGTAAGTGCCTACTTGGAGTATTTCATTGATAAGTTCATCTTCAAAGAGATGACCGTAGCTGGCTTTTAGTTCTTGAATCATTATGCGGCTTTTTTAAGAATGTTAGGGTCATATTTAAAAAAGAAATGAGCCCAAATAGATTTTGATACGGCACCTATGTATGGCATTGTGATGATTAAAGCAATGACGATACTCGTTAGAATACCTGTAGGTCCAAAATCTAAACCAAAAATAAGGGTTAAAACATAAACGGCCACGGCAACTGCGATTCCCACACCATAAGATACGTACATAGAGCCCGTATAAAAACTAGGTTCTATACTATATTTTAATTGGCATTTAGGACAGTTCTTTTTAACCTTATTCATGTTAGAAAGCTTATAAGGATGCGCCTCAAGAAATTCACCTTCTCTGCATTGAGGACATTTTAAAAATAAGATGCTATATACTATCGATTTACCCATGGACAATTCAATTTTTTATGTAAAATTAAACGTATTAAAATATGCTCACGGTAACTTATGTTACATATTGTAATATTTAAAATTAGTTATCTTTATACCCTTGAGTAAACTTATATCCATATCGTTATCACTTGTTTTCCTATTGCAAAGCTTTGGGATGCACATTAATGATATGGTGCAACTAGGCGACTTTTTTGAGCATGCAGAGTTCCATAAAGAGCAGTATGGAGATAATATATTTGTATTTATTGCAAAGCATTATGGCGAACTAAAAGCAGAGCACGAAAAAGAACATCAAGAAGAAAAGAAAGACCACGAGCAATTACCTTTCCAGCATCAAACACATCATACGGCTGTAGCGGATTTTGTTTTAATTACAAATAAAGAAGAATTCAAAACTCTTGAGTTTTCGGATTTTAAAGCACATAATTTTCATTACCAGGCACCATCATCTTCTTTACATCTAGATGGGCTCTTCCAGCCGCCACGGCTTTCATAAATAATCAGATCTAATTTATTTTTAGCACCTAGTCTTGTAAAGATTTGGGGCTCTTCACATTGATTATTTTATGACAAAATGCTATCACATATTATCAATTTTAGTATAAGAAACAAGTTTGTTGTTCTCTTATTTACGGCCTTTATTATAGGATTTGGGCTGTATTCATTATCGCAAATTCCTATAGGTGCTGTGCCAGATGTAACAAACAATCAAGTACAGGTGATTACTACCTCACGTAATCTCTCTACGCAAGATATGGAGCAATTCATAACCTACCCTGTAGAGCTAGATATGGCAAACTTGCCAGGCGTGTTGGAGATTCGCTCTGTTTCAAAATTTGGATTATCTGTCGTCACCATTGTATTTGAGGACGATATGGGAACCTATTTGCCTAGGCAGCTCATTGCTGAGAAAATCAAATCTGCATCAGAAAAAATCCCTAAGGGTTTTGGCACACCAGAGATGGGGCCTATCACCACCGGACTAGGTGAGATTTACCAGTATATACTTGATGTAGAACCAGAATTTAAAGACAGGTATAATGCCGAAGATTTAAGAACCATCCAAGATTGGATAGTAAAGCGCCAGCTCTCAGGAATTCCGGGAGTGGTTGAGGTAAATACATGGGGCGGCTTTTTAAAACAATATGAGGTTGCTATTAATACAGAAAAGCTCAACGCGATGGATATAAGTGCGCGCGAGATTTTTACAGCTTTAGAAATGAATAATAGTGTCTCTGGAGGTGGCTATATCGAAAAGGTGAACCAGGCATTTTTTATACGTGGCGAGGGTCTCATTTCATCACTAGATGATATAGGTAACATCGTGGTTAAGAATGACGATGGAGTACCTGTGTATATAAAAGACGTTGCCAAAGTAGGTTATGGGAGCGCCACACGTTTTGGAGCAATTACCGGAAACGGTGAGGGCGAGAAGGTGCTTGGTCAAGTGATGATGCTCAAAGATGCAAATTCTAAAAAAGTGATAGAAGCTGTGAAGGAACGCGTTGACGAGATTTCAAAATCACTTCCAGAGGGTGTATACATTAACGCATTTTTAGACCGTAGCGATCTTATTGCAAAAACTACTTTTACCGTTGCTGAAAATTTAATTTTAGGATGTCTGATTGTGATTTTTGTGGTGGTTTTACTGCTAGGTAATTTTAGATCTGGGCTAGTAGTGGCATCCGTAATTCCGTTGTGTTTGTTATTTGCATTGTCACTTATGTACATCTTTGGGGTAGATGCAAACTTGATGAGTCTTGGCGCTATAGATTTTGGAATTATTATAGATGGCGCGGTCATAATTGTAGAATATATAGCATTTGAAATAACGAGAAAGAAAGATGAGATTTACGCTTTCGCGAAAGCGGAACAACAACTATTAAAAGATAAGATTACATTTTCTGGAGCATCAAAAATGATGAATTCGGCCATCTTTGGTCAGCTTATTATCTTGATAGTATTTATACCTATTCTCTCACTGAGCGGTGTGGAAGGAAAGATGTTTAAGCCTATGGCGCTCACCTTTAGTTTTGCATTAATAGGGGCGATGATTTTCTGTTTTACGTATGTTCCCGTAGCTGCATCTATGTTCTTAAAACCATCTAATGCAACAGATAAAAATATCTCCGTAAGGTTAATGAAATGGCTTAATAAAATGTATGAGCCAGTAATTTACTGGGCATTACAGAGCAAGAGACTCGTATTAGGTATCGCGGTAGCCTTACTAGCAATAGCTATCTATTTGTATAGCACCATGGGTGGAGAATTTGTCCCCACACTTGACGAAGGTGATTTTGTGATTCAGCCAGTATTAAAGACAGGAACTTCCCTAAGCAACACGGTAGAAATCACCACCGAAATTGAGAAAATACTATTAAGTCAATTTCCAGAAGTAAAGCAAGTGGTAACTCGTATAGGTGCTGCAGAGGTGCCTACAGATCCCATGTCTATGGAAGAAAGCGATGTGATTATTGTACTCAAACCTAAAGGAGAGTGGACGCCTGCCTCGTCAAAAGATGAACTGGCAGATAAATTTAAGGAGGCACTTGCTGTCATCCCAGGAATGGAAGTAGAGTTTACACAACCTATAGAGATGCGTTTTAATGAATTGATTACCGGTGTACGTGCAGATATTGCGATTAAGATTTTTGGGGATGATCTTGAAATCCTTGCAAAGAAAGGAAGTGAGATAGGAGCTCTTATTGAAAACGTAGCTGGCGCAGCAGATGTTTCTGTTGAGAAAGTGGCAGGTTTGCCTGAGATGAGTGTGCAATACAATAGAGCAAAAATAGCCAGGTATGGTCTCAATATTCAGGATCTCAATGATATGGTTTCCATGGGATTTGCGGGTAAGACTGCAGGAAGCGTTTTTGAAGGAGAAAAGCGTTTTGACCTAGTAGTGCGACTAGACAAAGAGAAGCGTCAAGATATCGATAACCTTAAAAGTCTATACATTGATCTCCCTGCTGGTGGAAAAATACCATTAAGCGAACTAGCAACTATAAGCTATAAAACAGGAGCTGCCAAAATATCTCGTGACGATACAAGAAGAAGAATTGTAGTGGGTGTTAACGTGCGTAATCGTGATTTACAATCTGTGGTGGATGATGTCCAAAAGTTGATTAACGAGAATGTAAAATTACCTGTAGGATATTCTATTACATATGGAGGGCAGTTTGAAAACTTACAAAGTGCAAAGGCGCGATTAATGATTGCGGTGCCTATTGCACTTATTCTCATATTTATTCTTCTCTATTTTGCTTTTAAATCTGTCAAGGAAGCACTGATGATTTATTCTGCAATACCGCTGGCTGCGGTAGGAGGTGTTCTTTTATTATGGCTGCGTGATCTGCCATTCAGTATTTCGGCTGGTGTAGGTTTTATTGCGTTGTTTGGGATTGCAGTTTTAAATGGAATTGTTTTAATAGAGCACTTCAAAGAATTACAAAAAGAAGGTTTTGAAAGTATAGAAGCTTTAATAAAGCAAGGAACAAAAGATAGGTTGAGGGCTGTGTTACTCACAGCATCTGCTGCGGCTTTAGGGTTTTTGCCTATGGCAATTTCTACAAATGCGGGAGCAGAGGTACAGCGACCGCTAGCTACGGTTGTAATAGGAGGGTTGATTACAGCGACATTACTTACCCTCGTCGTATTGCCAGTTCTTTATGCGTACTTAAATACTCCTAAGAAAACTAACGGAGGATTGTCTAAAGGCAAGGTTACCACCATAAGTATAGTGGTATTACTATTTTCTGTAAACCTAGGAGCGCAAGAAGGGACTAAATCGTTACAAGAGTTAATCCCGATGGCTATTGAAAATAATCTTGGGTTAAAAGCAAGTAGGCTAGAAGTAGCACAATCTGCAGCCTTGATTAATAGCGCTTTTAGCTTTGACAAAACGCAGGTGTATTATGAGTTTGACGAGAATAATCTGACTATAAACGATCGGCCACTACGGGTTTTTGGGATACAGCAGGACTTTAAATTCCCCACGGTTTATTTCTCAGAAAAGAGTGTGCATAAAGCAAGCGTTAAGGTAGCTTCAAGTGCATTTGAAATAAAGAAAAAGGAAGTTGAACGCAAAGTGACGGCTGGCTATTATGACTATCAAATTGCTAGAGAAAAGGAACGAGTGTATAGTGCACTAGATAGTTTGTATACAGATTTTTCTAGAATGGCGTCAAGGCGTTTTGAACTAGGAGAGACTAATTACCTAGAGAAGATTACTGCGGCTTCTAAGCAAAAACAGGTGGAGCTTAGCTATAAACAAGCGCAGAGCGAAGTGGCACTTGCCTATGGGGATTTACTAAAAGTGGTACAGGCTGATGAAGCTATTGTAGTCGCTAGTGAGCCTTCGTTTAAAGTAGCGCTAGCAACTTTAGATATAAGCAGTAGTGCAGAAGTGGCATATTATCAAAACAGAGTATCCCTGCTTCAGGCAAAGGGTCGTTTTGAAAAACAACAGCTCCTGCCAGATCTAAGTCTTAATTATTTTCAAGGAACAAATTCTGGGCTTAATGGTAGTCTTTACGGATATCAATTAGGAGTGAAAATCCCAATATTATTTGGCGGTCAATCTGCTAAAATAAAAGCAGCCAAAATTGCCGAAGATATCGCAGTCACACAATCTAGCGAGTATGAGATACAACTCGATGCAAAATATAATGCACTTACAGAGAAGTTGTCGCAACTTCAAGAAGCACTAGATTATTATGAAAATGAAGGTGCATCACTATCTCAAGAAATTTTAAAAACAGCAAACGGTAGTTTTAGAAATGGTGAGGTTAATTTTTACCAGTATATCCAGAGTCTTGAGAGCGCTTATGAGATAAGACTAAGCCACCTTGAGAAACTCTATGTATACAATCAAACTGTAATTGCCATTAATTACTTAACCTTATAAATACGACCACATGATACGTAACTTATATATAATAGCATTGCTAGGTTTTATACTAGTAAGCTGTGGAGAAAAAACCACAGACCAAGCTGAGCCATCTTCTCAAACGGAAGCGATGGATGATCGCATTCAAGTAACTCAGGCGCAATTTGATCAAAGTAAGATGTCCTTAGGAGGACTAGAAGAAAAATCATTTCCTACGGTAGTTACTGTAAATGGGATGATTGATGTGCCGCCAGAAAATAGAGCCGTGGTAAATGCTAGTATGGGCGGATACATAAAAACAACGCCATTGCTTATAGGTGATATTGTGCGTAAAGGTCAGCTGCTTGTGACTATTGAAAATCCTGAGTTTGTAGCCCTGCAACAACAATATATGGAGGTAAATGGGCAACTCACTTATCTCAAAGCGGAGTATGACAGGCAGGTGACAATGAGAGCAGAAAATATTACCTCTCAAAAAAGTTTTCTAAAAGCCGAAAGTGAGTATAAGACTGCAGTTGCTAGACACACGGGATTAGATAGACAACTTAGAATGATTAATATTTCTCCAGCGAGTGTTCGAGCTGGAAAGATAAGTTCTGTGGTAAGCATTAACGCGCCTATTTCGGGGAGCATTACTAAGGTGAACGTTTCAAAAGGCTCGTACGTTTCACCAGCTACCGAAATTTTAGAAATTATAGACAATGATCATATACATCTAGAACTTTCGGTTTTTGAAAAAGACATCTTAAAAGTAAAGAAAGGTCAGGCAATAAATTTTAAAATCCCAGAGGCTTCTTCAGCGATTTATAAGGCTGAGGTGCATCTTGTAGGCACTTCGATTGAAGCAAATAGAACGATTAAAGTGCATGGACATCTAGAAGATGAGTCTGGTGTTAATTTCTTAACGGGAATGTTTGTAGATGCTAGTATTGTAACAAATTCCGCTTTCGCGAAAGCGTTACCTTCATCCTCCATAGTGACGGTAGATCAGATTTCTTATATCTTAGTGCTAGATGAGAAGCAGGGTGACACCTATTATTTCCGTCAAGCCGAAGTTGAGGTAGTTCAAGAAAGTGAAGGGTTTTCATTAGTGCAATTCAATACCGACATGGCGGCCGATACACAGTTTTTAACTAAAGGAGTGTTTAATTTATTAGGAGAGTAATCATGGAGGCAAGGATACCAGAAAAACATTACATCTATAGAAGTGGGTGGCTTAGGGCGGCAGTACTTGGTGCAAACGACGGCATATTGTCTACGGCGAGTATCGTTATAGGAGTTGCGGCCGCAAGTACTACTAGAGAACCTGTGCTTCTTGCAGGTGTTGCCGGCTTAGTGGCTGGCGCATTATCTATGGCAGCTGGAGAGTATGTATCTGTTAGTTCGCAAACAGATGTAGAGAAGTCTGATCTTGCCCGTGAGCAGCGCGAACTTATAGAAACACCACATGAGGAGCTCCTAGAGCTCGCAAAAATATATGAGCGTCGTGGTCTCAGTCCAGAGACTGCGCTAGAAGTTGCGACCCAATTAACAGCTCATAATGCCTTAGAAGCGCACGCAAGAGATGAACTAGGAATACATGAAATGACGGAGGCAAAACCATTGCAAGCAGCACTTTCTTCTGGTGTGGCTTTTACAGTAGGTGGTTTTTTACCTGTATTGGTTGCTTTTATGGCGCCTTTGGAGATGATGGAATATGTGCAATACATAGCTGCAATCTTGTTTTTAATCATTTTAGGCGTCGTGGCAGCAAAGGCTGGAGGGTCTAGCCCTATAAAGGCTGTACTTAGAATTACTTTCTGGGGTACGCTGGCTATGGGATTAACTGCGCTTATAGGTCAGTTCTTTAATGTGAGTATCTAATTGTGAGTTAATTATCGAGGGTGTTAGTGTGTTTAAGAACGACTGCGCAAAAGATTGTGCGCAGTAATATAGGTTGCTAGTTTTATTACCGCAGGTTTTAAGTTTGTGATGGACTAGATTGTAAAGTATCTTCGCGCGTTCATGTCAGTGCGCGTTACGTACTAAAACAATAAAAAATAATGGAAATCAATCCTACAGAAATTGTCGGTTACCTAGCAAGCCTTTTTGTGTTGCTATCATTTTTAAATAAAGATTTGCGCAAGTTGCGTATTGTAAACTCTATAGGCTGTGCATTATTTGTAACGTACGGAGTGTTATTAGGTAGTATTCCTATCATTATTACTAATCTTGCAATACTATTTGTAAACGGATATTACCTATTTATAAAGAAGGATTAAGGTATCTTGTTGTGTCACAGGGCTTAGGGTGAATAAGGGGGAGAATAGCTTAAGCTACGCTTTTTTCATCTAAAGTTGCACATTATTGAGTATAAATTTGCATAAATCCTTGTAAATTAGTATGGGTTCGCTTATATTCGCCAAAATTTGAAATACTGTATGAAATTAATGGAAGAAGCGGTGGCTTTTGAAAATGCTTCAATGAGCAATATGTCCACCAGTGATCGCGTTGCTGCTTCAAGAGAGGCTAAACGACTCATTCTTGCACTGAATGAGATTTTTAAAGAGACAAAAGACTCTGAAATAATGGACGCCATGAAGCGTCTCACCGAAAAGAAAAAGAAGATAGAAAAACGCTTGAAGGGTAGACCTGATAGTATGTAAAATAAAAGAGGCCTCACTTGTGACGGTCTCTTTTTTATTGAACCCCTTTTTAAGCGTGTGGCTATGCAACCAGACAACTTTACAAACGAATTTTTTGGCATTGGGATACAGAATGGTAAGACACCAGAAAATCTAGGTGTTTTATGGCGCTCTGCTCAAAATCTAGGCGCTAGTTTTATTTTTACCATCGGTAATAGATATGCAAAGCAATCTAGTGATACGCATAATGCGGTAAAGGCAATGCCGTATTATCATTATGATACCTTTGATGACTTTTTTAAGCACTTACCTAAGGGTGTACGCATTGTAGGTGTAGAGCTTGATGATCGAGCAGAGACGCTAGAGACCTTTCATCACCCGCGTCGTTGCGTTTACTTATTGGGTGCAGAAGATCATGGTCTTACTAATGAGGCTATAGATAAGTCGCATTTTCTTATAAAATTCCCATCTACATTAAGTCTCAATGTTTCGGTGGCGGGAAGTATTGTGATGTATGATAGAACTAGGGAGAAGCCTAGATCTTGATGAGTTACGCTTTCGCGAAAGCGTACTTATAGAATTTGTAAACTCCAATTATATATTTATTCATCTATTACCTCAGTTCTCGTTGAGGAGCAAGCGCAACGTGGCAAATTAAAGTATCTTTGCCCAAAATAAATTATTATGTCTCATAAAGCAGGATTTGTAAACATCATCGGTAACCCTAATGTGGGTAAAAGTACGCTTATGAATGCCTTTGTGGGCGAGCGTCTTAGTATCATCACCTCAAAAGCGCAGACTACGCGTCACCGTATTTTAGGTATTGTAAATGGGGAGGATTTCCAGATGCTATTGAGTGATACGCCTGGTATTATAAAACCAGCATATGAGTTACAGGCGTCTATGATGGACTTTGTAAAAAGTGCTTTTGAAGATGCAGATGTACTTTTATACATTGTAGAGCTAGGTGAGAAAGAGCTTAAAGATGAGGCATTTTTTAATAAAATACGCGGTTCAAAAATCCCTGTTTTATTACTTATAAATAAAATAGACAAAGGAAACGAAGAGACACTAGCAGAGGCATTGAAGTTGTGGTCTGAAAAAGTGCCAAATGCTGAGGTGTTTGCTATATCTGCACTCGAGAGCTTTGGTGTGCCACAGGTATTCAATAGAATTATAGAACTATTACCGGAGTCTCCAGCTTTTTATCCTAAGGACCAACTTACAGATAAGCCAGAGCGCTTTTTTGTAAACGAGATCATCCGTGAGAAAATCTTGATGCACTACAAGAAGGAAATTCCTTATGCTGTAGAGATTGATACAGAAGATTTCTTTGAGGAGGATGAGATCATCCGCATGCGATCAGTAATTATGGTGGAGCGTGATAGCCAGAAGGGAATTATAATTGGACATAAAGGAACTGCTCTTAAAAGAGTAGGTGTAGAGGCTAGAAAGGATTTGCAGAAATTCTTTGGCAAGCAGGTGCACATTGAACTTTATGTGAAAGTAAATAAGAACTGGAGAAGTAATTCTAACCAGCTTAAGCGTTTTGGTTACAACCAGAAGTAATATGAGTACGCTTTCGCGAAAGCGTAAGTTTACAAAGCATTACGGCCACACCGACTGATTCATGAATAGAAAACTTAAAAATAGCGAACTCAACCGAAAATCTGTTTCCGACTTCAAGGAGGCAGTAAAGACGCCTATAATTATCGTACTGGATAATATACGTAGTCTTAATAATGTAGGGTCCGTTTTCCGAACTTCAGATGCTTTTTTAGTAGAGAAAATCTATCTCTGTGGCATTACCGCAACGCCGCCGCATCGCGATATACAAAAGACAGCCTTAGGAGCAACAGATGCTGTAGCATGGGAATATGTAGAGGACAGTGTTTCTCTTGTGCAACAATTAAAAGAGGATGGTGTTCATGTGTGTGCGATAGAGCAAGCAGAAGGAGCGGTGATGCTTGATAAATTTATGCCTACTACTGGTGAGAAGTATGCCGTTGTTTTTGGTAACGAAGTAAAGGGTGTTCAGCAAGAAATTGTGTCTCTAAGTAATACTGTTATTGAAATCCCACAGTTGGGTACAAAGCACTCTCTTAATATTTCTGTGAGCGCTGGGGTGGTTATTTGGGACCTATTCAGCAAGTTAGGAGTTTCTTAATAATTTGTTAAGCAGTTATTTAACAGTGGGTTAAGAGTATAGCTTCATATTTTGTTTATCTTTATGTAATAAAAACTAAACAAGATGTCAAAATTCACAATGCCTATCAGATTTGCTTTTGCAATGAGCGGTGGCCTCATAGCGTACTTCTTAGTACTTTCTCTATTTGACTTACATACTAATGTGCTATTCTCACTTTTTAATGGAGTGATTGTAGGTTTTGGTATATACGAGGTTATTAAGTATACACAAATTAAAAACGGAGCTACATACAGCTATACCGACGGTATGGTAAATGGAGTTGTCTCGGGATTTGTAGCAACCATCATCTTTACAGGATTTTTTGCATTATATGCAGGGAATATAAATCCAGAATTTCTAGACGGTCTAATTGGTCCTTGGGAGCAAACGTATAATACAAGCATAGGTTCTGTTGTATTTACAGTAGCGATTGCAGGCTTTGCAACTGCGGTATGCTTATCGCTCTGCTTTATGCAGTTATTTAAGCCAAGTTGGAATACAGAAGGAACAAAGAAAGTATTAAAAGATAGAGGAGACTCTGTGCGAGGATAAGCACTTAAAGATAAGAACAAAAAAACCGCCAATTGGCGGTTTTTTTTGCTTTTACTGGCTAGGTTCTAATTAATTCTAGTTAGTGTGACGTCGCTAGATCCTTCTATATTTATATCTATTCCTTCTGGTAAATCTAAAGGCACAGCATCTTCAAGATCGCTAGTTATAAGAAGCGTAGTTGCGTTGAGAATTTCTATTGTAGAACTTCCTGCATCTTGACCGCCACTAATAAAATCATTGTCAACTTGGGCAGTTGTAAACCCTGTAAAAGTTAGTTGGTTTCCATCGATGCTCCAAGTTCCATTTGTGTCAACGTCTTCGATAGTAATTGTTTGAGTGAATTCTTCGCCATCTGTTGTTGAGGTTACTAAGTAGTCATAAGATCCATTTGCGACCAGTGTGTTGTCTTCATTAAAAGTTACTGTGTAGTCAAAGTTTGATCCGCTGCCGTTTGAGGTAGATGAGATGGTTTGACCAGCAAAAGCGTATGTAAGGTCGCTGCTGAAATTTAAATCTTGGATTGACCATGTTCCTACAATAAGATTTGTGTCAACATCTGGAGCATCATCTGTAGAGCAAGACACAAGTGTAAATGTTAAGATAATTAATGTGATGATTGATTTTAAATGTTTCATTGTTAATTGATTGATTAGTTAAGTGGGCGAAAATATATCTACAATCGTTAAAGTGCAAATAAAAACGTTAAAATATTTTCTGCTTCTAGCAGTTTATTACTTTAGACAGCGTTATTGTGCTGATGAGTAAGTGTTTGTTGTTTGGGTTTTGTAGGAATGAGACGTGGTGTCGGGTATTTGTTGTAGGTTGATTTTTAATTTTCTGTAAGAATGTATTTGTAGAGTGATATTATTATATAAAAACAAATGATGCTTATTGTAAATCTTAAGATAAATAGTATATTTGCACCCGCTTAAACTGAGAGGTTTGGGCTATTATTAGTGTAATAACAATATTTAATTAATCGCTATGTACGCAATTGTAGAGATAGCAGGGCAGCAATTTAAAGTTGCAAAAGACCAAAAAGTCTTTGTTAACCGCCTATCTACCGAAGAAGGAAAAACTGTCGATTTCGACAAAGTACTTTTGGTAGGAGACGGATCTAACATCACTTTAGGCGCCCCAGCTATAGACGGAGCTCTAGTAGGAGCAAAAGTCTTAAGACACCTTAAAGGTGACAAAGTAATCGTTTTCAAGAAGAAAAGACGTAAAGGATACCGTGTGAAAAACGGACACCGCCAGTCTCTTACTGAAATCGTAATTGAAAGTATCGCTACTTCTGGAGCTAAGAAAGCTGCTCCTAAGAAAGAAGAGAAAAAAGCTGAACCTAAAGCTGCTGCTCCTGTAAAGGAAACTGCTCCTAAGGCTACTGCAAAAAAATCTTCTAAAGCAGACGATCTTAAAAAAGTAGAGGGTATCGGACCTAAAATTGCTGAAACTCTTGTAGAGGCAGGAATTTCAACTTTTGCAGAACTTGCAAAAACTGATGCTGCTAAGATTTCTGAAATTATCGCAGGTGTACGTGGAAATCACGTAACTGACACATGGCCAGCACAAGCACAACTTGCTGCAGATGGTAAGTGGGATGAGCTTAAGAAATGGCAAGACGAATTAGACGGTGGTAAAGCTTAATCGCTATACTATCAAGTATAACTTATAAAACCGAAACAAGATGGCTCACAAAAAAGGAGTTGGTAGTTCTAAAAACGGTCGCGAATCAGAATCAAAACGCTTAGGTGTTAAGATCTTTGGAGGACAAGCTGCAATCGCAGGGAACATCATCGTACGTCAAAGAGGTAATACGCATCACCCAGGTGAGAACGTATATGGAGGAAAAGATCACACACTACACGCAAGAGTAGATGGTGTTGTGAAATTCCAAAAGAAAAAAGACAACAAATCTTACGTTTCTATCGTGCCTTTTGAGGCATAATAAACGAGGATAGTTTCTCAATTATCATATAAAACCCTTACCGCAATGCGGTAAGGGTTTTCTTGGTTATACTCAGTTCATTAAGTATTTATGGTTTTGGTATATTGTTTGATGCGTTGTGTAAAACACATTAAATGAGATATATACTAGGTTTATTCTGTTTGGTTACTTTACAATCTTGCTTTCCAGTAGCAATAGCTCCTGACCTGAGTAATGGCTCCATTAAAAAAGCTAAGAAGTTTAATAAAAAGCTGCCTAAGAGGTATTCATACATCTTCACAGACCCAAAAGATGCAGATGAGTTTTATACTTACGTAAATACAAAGTATGACCTACAGCACAATTATGTAGAAGATAATGTGCCAGTAGTGCTTGATGGAAATAATTATTATGTCTCGTTTTATGAAGTGAGTAAGAATACAAAAACTGTCAATTTACTAAGACCCTTAGCAAATAAGATGTTGGAGGAAAATGGGATAGGTCCTGTATTTAATGATGACCCTATTAGAATTTATGGGGACACATGGTATATCGCGCTTCTTATCACAGATGAGGACTTTAATGATGGTCTTAATCCATCATATGCAAATTTTGCAAAGGTAGAGGAGTTTGCTTCCTCATTGCACAAAGAATATTACAGCATGCGTAATTACAAGCAAGCGATTTTAACCGTAAAAAGGGACTAGCGATTAATCTTGTACAATGCTATCTGTTCCTAAGTATCCATCATCCTTGTTATAATACCAAGCGCGGTTTTTAGGCATTTTAATGCCTTCGATGATAGCTATTTTATCAAGAAGAATATACTCGCCTGTAGTCTCATCTGTGCCTTTGAAAAATTGATACACTTCTAGAGCATACGTAGATGGGTTAAAGTAAAATTGCCAAATATCTGAACCTACAGCCTTATCATAGGTTACTTTTACCATGGTATACTTTTTCCCTTTGAAAGTGACGCTTTTCACCGTAGGATCTATCTGAGAGCCTTGATCATTAAGCTTCATAGGAAGCCCGTATAAGTATGAGTAGTAATCGCGATACATTCTCGTTCTCTCACAATCTTGGCTATCGGTGGTAGTGGTGATTATTTCTCCAGTCTCATCTGTATATTTACAAGTGTCATTGCTTAACTCCCTAAACGAAGTTGTATCTTCCTGTTCTGTGGTGAGATTAAAATATTCATTAGGAATGTCTAGTGTGATAACGCTCTTTCTAGAAGCTTTTTCTGGCATATCAAGTGCCAAGGTAAATTCCCCTTGAAAGGTTGACCAATTGTCATTAGGGTCATGAAATGCTATTGATTTTCTAATAATCTCAGCCCCCGTAACAGGTCTTAAAGATTGTGCGTTTGCAAAGTCCGCTTTCGCGAAAGCGAGACAGAAAACAATACTCGTTATTAATAATTTTTTCATACCTATGTTTTGAAGATGAAGATACACATTGCTTTTTGGATTATCCTAACTAATTTTAGTATGCTCTTAACAGCACAGCAAGCAGATAAACCCTACTTTGAAAGTATGACAGAGAAAGATGTAATACCTACTGAGGATGCAGTGCTCAACCTTGAGAATAAAGTAATTCCTAAAGAAATTTATGATGAAGCTATCGTTGCTTTAGAGCATTACCCAGAGTTGTGGAATACTGCAATAACTTTTCAGTTTAAAGACAATATAAAAAAGTCAACAATGCAGGCACAACCACGTTGGGCTAGTTTTTTAAAGTCTCGTAAAAAACGTGAATATATAATTCTTATTTCGAGAACGATACAAATAGATCAAGACGAACTCAGTTTTTCTGAAGTGCCAAGTGATGTGGTTACGGGATGGTTAGGGCATGAGCTAGGTCATGTAATGGATTATAGGGAACGTTCTGGGTTTGGGATGTTAGTTTTTGGAGTGAAGTATTTATATTCTGGCGCTCATATTAAAGAAGTAGAACGTACCGCAGATGTCTATGCCATTACTCATGGAATGGGAACTTATATTTTAAAAACTAAAAACTTTATACTCGACCATGCGAATATTTCTGAGGCTTATAAAGAACGTTTAAGAAGTCTATATATGTCTCCAGAAGAAGTAATGCATCTTTTAGAGCATGATGATTAGAAGGCCTATTTATATAAAAAAAACGGGTATCACACATGTGTGATACCCGTTTTTTATGAGTGATTTTTCATGAAATTATTGCTTAGCAACAAAGTCTTCAAAGGTTTCAAATTTCTCTTCATCCATCACTTTCTCCATTTTTACTTGTCCTCCTTTTTTCTTGTTTTGACCACTCCATTCGTGAAAAATATTAGGGTCAATAGTGGTGACTTTTACTCCTTTGAGAGATTTTCCTCTAGCCACTTTATAATTCTTGTTTGCTTCTTTTAAACTTTTATCTAGAGCCTCTGCAAGTTCGCTTTCATTTGTAGTCGCCATTGTACCTAGATACCAGCAGTGGTAAAACTCTCCATCTATCTTTTTTGCACTCAATGTAAATTCCGGAATTTCAATATCAAATTGTTCTTCAAGTTCTCTCAAGGCTACTTCCATTTTATTTACAGAAAGTTGAGAGCCTACTACGTTTAAGAAAAATTTAGTCCGTCCTGTTATTTTAATTTCTGCTCTCTCTACATCCGTAAAAGCAATCGTGTCACCTATAAGATATCTCCATGCGCCAGAAACCGTACTTATGATAAGCACGTAGTCTACATCTGTTTCTACTTCTTTTAAAGTAAGAGATGGAGCATCTTGTGATAGCGAGCCGTCATTATTGATATATTCTGGAGCGAAGGGTACAAATTCAAAGTAAATACCAGCATTAGTAGAAAGCTTCATAGAGGAAGTCTCAGGTCTGCTTTGGTAAGCCATAAATCCTTCTGATGCAAGGTAAGTGTCGATTACCGTAATATCTCTTCCTAATAGTTGTCTAAAGCTCTTTTCGTAAGGTTTAAAGGCTACGCCTCCACTTGTAAAAACTTGTAGATTGGGCCATATCTCATGGATATTTTCTGCATTATGATAAGCAATTACTTCTTTAAGCATAAGTTCCATCCATGATGGAATCCCGCTTAGTGCGCCTATGTCCCAATTTTTGGCTCTTTCTGCAATGGTTTTTACGCGTTCATCCCAGTTTTCAATCTTGGCGATATCTTCTCCAGGCTTGTAAAATCCTTTAAACCAAAAAGGAATATTACTCGCTGTAATACCACTTATTTCACCCTCAAGAAATTCGTCATGTTCGATAAGATCTGTGGAGCTACCTAGAGCCATTACTTCTTTATCAAAAAAATCTGTTGGTAAATCATAATGAGCTAGTGCAGATACTTGAGCAAGACTGGTGCTTCTTATGGCAGCAACCATTTCTTCAGTGACTGGAATTCTTTTGCTCGTTTTTCCAGTAGTACCACTAGAAAGTGCAAAGTAGTGAGGTTTTCCAGGCCATGTTATATCTTCTAATCCATGTTTTATGCGATCCCACCACATACTGTCCATCTGGTTATAATCGTGGTAAGGAACCATTTTTGAAAAGGCAACTGCTTGATCTTCTTCTTCTTCTTCTAGTAGTTGAGAAAACCCATAATACTTTCCAAAGGCAGTATCCTTTGCAGTATTCAGCATATCTGCTAGAACCTGTTCCTGCTCTTGAATAGGATTAATGTCTGAGGATAATGTATCCTTTAAGTCAATTGCACTTTTTATTATAGATCCTAGAATAGCCATGGTTGTGATTGTTTTTACAAATATGTTAAATCTCACTATAAAGTTAATATAGATTGTAGCAAGTTTAACCCGATGTTAAGGAAGAATTGTGAAAAGAAATAGCCACTCTTTGCAGAGTGGCTATTGATATTGTTAGATATTTATGAAAGCCTAACCACAGTCACCTATACGATCCCAGCTAGTTGATAAACGTTCATAAAGTCCGCCTTGGTAGGTTACAAAATCACCTACACTATAACTTTGATTACCATTGTATGCTGGCACACCTTCGCATATATCTGCTGGCGGTTGATTGCTTCCGCAAGGACCTAGGTTTGTCCAACCTCCATTTACACGTTCATAAAGATTGCCTTGGTAAGTCACTTGATTGCCTATAGTATAACTTGTGTTGCTATTGTATGCAGCTACACCATCGCAAATGTCTCCACTATTGCCTCCGTCGCCACCATCACCTGGGTACATGATATTGATGCCAGTAATATCTCCATTAGAGAGTGCTGTGCGGTTTGTAGAATATGTGGAGCCATCTTTTTTTGTGATGGTAGGTTGGCCATTTTTGCTAAAAGCAAAAGAGCTATAAAGCATTACAGAATTAAAGTCAAGCTGGGCTGTATATTCTGTTCCATCTTGTCCTTGTGCAACATATGTTAGAAAGTTGTAATCCACTCCATCTTGTACATTGTTTAGGTTGATGGTGAGGTAGTCATCACGATCTGCGCGACTTTGTTCGTGCCATAAACCTACGGCGTGACCTATTTCATGAATGGTGTTACCCGTAGAGCAACCGCTTGCAAGTGTAATGTCTTGGCGACCGCCTATTCTTCCTACATATGAAGAACAACCGCTACCAGGAGTGAAATACACGTAGTCCGATTGGTTTGTGCGTTGTACAAAACGTACAGAAGTGCTGGCTTCCCAGTTTGCTATGGCATTTGTAACACGAGCTTGATTAGGAAGACTAGGATTTATAGCATAATACACGGTATTGTTTGCCCATCTACCTCCAGTGCGTCCAGTGCTACGAGTAGCATCTGTGCTTTCTTGTAGTTGATTTTTTGAGAAGATTATATCTCCTTCAAAGACATAGGTGTCGTTTATAGTCGCGACTTCTAGACTATGTAATCCGTAAAATAGGTTTTGTGATTGTCCTTTTTGACCTGGGAATGCTTCTTCTGCTTTCTCAATGTCATTTGATTGTATTTCTACAGAGGTGTTTTCTGCTTCGCTAATTTCATTAATATCTTCTTTCTCACAAGAATTAAAAAGACATAATGATAAGGCACAGGCGACTGCTAGATGAAAATTTTTCATAATTGGATTTTAAATTAAAAAGGTTAATTCCAAAATCACTTATCGCGGCCGCAGAAAGTTGTCTTGAATGTTTGTATGAGTACAGCAAAGAATTACTGTTATGGTTACAAATATTTAAACGTGAGAAAATTCTTATTGGATTATATGAATTTTGTTAAAAAATATAGGTTACTGATTAACAATTATTTAAAGTGCATAATCGTTAAAATTTTAACATTTAGTTTAAGTTTATAAGAAGATATAGTGCTTAAAACTTACGCTTATTTTAAATACAAGCAATTATATTGATAATCAATAATCCCTTTTCCTGCATTGAGTACATCTGCTCCTAGAATTCCATGGACGGGAGCGGCATCATGATTTTTCAGTGCTGTATTTACATGTGACATGTCAAATAGGACGATGTCTAGTTTTTTGTATTCCCATTTTTGAATGGTAATGGTATTTTTTCGCGAAAGCTTAGTGATCATATCTGTTGCACCAGCACCTGCTGCGAGAATCTCACTATCTTCTGAAAGTAGCCCAAACAACGCTGCAAACTCAAAATCTATACACGAACTAGAAGCTCCCGTATCAAGTATAAAGGAACCTTGTACACCATTAATTTTTGCTTTCATTTCAAGATGATTAGTCACGGTAGGGAAAAGGCGTGAACGGCAATATTTTTTTGAAAGTAGAAACTCGCGTAATGAAGGCATATTTATTAGTGTATTACTCAAAAATACTACAATCCTATAGACTTGTAGCTTTGTTAAGCATTGCTCAAGTTTATGTGTTTTCCCTTCTCTCTTTTCTATGCGCTAGCTATTTTTGTAGTCTATGAATTTTACAGATACCCATACCCATTTATACAGCAAGTCTTTTGATGAAGATCAGGACGTGATGATACAACGAGCAATTGACGCTGGCGTAAATAGATTTTTTATTCCTGCGATAGACTCTGAGTATACAGAGCGTATGTATGCGTTAGAAAAAAACTATCCAGATCATATGTTTTTAATGGCGGGTCTACATCCTACGCATGTTAAGGAGAATTACGAAGAAGAGCTGGCGCATGTGGAGGCACAATTTGCCGCTCGTGATTTTTATGCAGTAGGGGAGATAGGGATAGATTTGTATTGGGATAAGTCTACTTTAGAAATTCAGCAAGATGCTTTCAAACGACAAATACAACTAGCCAAAAAGTATCAAAAACCTATCGTTATACACTGTAGAGAGGCATTTGACGAAGTTTTTGAAGTGCTAGAAAGTGAGAAAGGAGATGATCTCTTTGGGATATTTCACTGCTTTTCTGGAACTAAAGAACAAGCAGAGCAGGCCATCAGTTACAACATGAAACTTGGGATAGGTGGCGTAGCAACTTTTAAAAATGGTAAAATCGATAAGTTTCTTGCAGAGATTCCTTTATCACATATTGTACTAGAAACAGATGCGCCGTATTTAAGTCCTGTGCCGTATCGTGGTAAACGTAATGAGAGTAGCTACGTGGTTTTAGTAGCCGAAAAGCTGGCGACAATTTATCAAAAACCTTTAGATGAAATCGCTGCAATAACTACTAGTAACGCAGATGAAGTGTTTTTTACAAAGCGTGCATAGCATCTTCTTGTAAATAGTAGATGAAGACTCAAAATATTTTGTTCTTTTGTGACAAACAATCCAGACTATTTTGAATAGATACGACCATATACGACCTTATAATGATAATGAAGTAAATCAGGCTTTACTTCACGCAGCAAGACATCCTATGTTTAGGATTTTACTGCAATTTACATTTCCAGATAAAACACAAGAAGAAATTGTCGAAGTACTCAGTACCTGCTTTTCAATAGCCGATTTTCAAGAAAAAGTTATCTATAAATCAGTAACAAATCTACTTGATAAAAGTGCTGAGGATTTTACGTGTAGTGGGTTTGATACGCTTTCGCGAAAGCGGTCTTATTTATACTTATCAAATCATCGTGATATCGTGCTTGATACGTCATTGCTTAATATGACGCTTATAGATCATGGTCTTATAACAACAGCCTCTGCAATAGGAGATAACCTTGTGCAAAAAGATTTTTTAATGGAGCTGTCTAAGCTTAATAGGAATTTTTTGGTGTTAAGAGGGCAGTCACCACGTGAGATGCTTATGAGTTCTAAACTTTTGTCTCAATATATTAAGCACTTGTTATTATCAAATAGATCTGTGTGGGTAGCCCAGCGAGAAGGAAGAACAAAAGACGGACTCGATAAAACGCAGCAAGGCGTACTCAAGATGATTACCATTGCTCGTGGTAAAACACCACTAATGGAATACCTCAAAGAACTTAACATAGTAGGAGTCGCAATCTCTTATGAGTATGACCCTACAGATATCTTGAAGGTACCCGAAATTGTGGCAAAACAAGAAAATGTACCTTACATAAAAACAGCAAACGAAGATTTTAATAGCATCCTTAAAGGTGCTTTAGGTAATAAGCGCAATATCCATATAGCAGCGGCACCTATACCAGAGGAAATTTATGATCAAATTGCTCAGGATTATACAAGCGATAATGATAAGTTACAAGCATTTGCTAGTGCCTTAGATACTATAATATGGAAGCATTATAAGTTGTGGCCGTCTAATTATATTGCATATGATCTATACCATAAAAGCAATAAGTACAGCGCTCATTATGATGAGAAAGAATTACGTCATTTTGAACGTAGATTAGAAGTACGAGTAGATGCAGAAAAGCAGATAGAAGTAGATAGCTTCTTATTAATGTACGCAAACCCAGTAGTACAATCAGAAAAAGTATGAGCAAGGCTAAAATTCTCTTAATATACACAGGTGGTACCATAGGTATGATCAAAGATTATGAAACGGGAGCTTTAAAAGCTTTCAACTTTGATGAGTTGCTTGAAAAAATCCCAGAGCTGAGATTGCTAGATTGTGAGATAAGCACCGCCTCATTTGATACCGTGATTGATTCGTCAAACATGAATCCTACCTACTGGAACGAGCTTTGTGATTTTATAAAAGAAGGATATGATAGTTATGATGGCTTTGTAGTACTGCACGGTAGTGATACTATGAGTTATAGCGCATCTGCCATAAGTTTTATGTTAGAAAATCTATCTAAGCCTGTGGTGTTTACGGGATCACAGCTGCCTATAGGAGACTTACGCACAGATGCAAAAGAGAATTTAATTACTGCAGTTCAAGTAGCTGCTTTGAGAAAACGTAATAAACCACTTATAACTGAAGTGTGTCTCTACTTTGAGTACAAGCTATACAGAGCAAATCGCACCTCAAAAATAAGTGCCGAAAATTTTGAAGCGTTTACTTCTCCTAATTATCCAGAACTCCTCACCTCAGGAGTACATCTCACTATTAATGAAGATGCACTCTGGAAACCGAATAAAAAAGCACTTAAAGTTCACAGAACCTTAGTTACAGAGATTCTATTACTTAAGATTTATCCTGGTATTTCGCAGTGCTTAGTAGAGGCAATGCTTAATATTCCTTGTACGCGTGGCGTGGTGCTAGAAACCTTCGGGGCAGGAAACACCTCTACGCAACCTTGGTTTGTAGATGCCCTTAAAGCAACTATCAAGCGAGGTGTCCCTATCGTAAATATCACGCAGTGTATCTCTGGCAGTGTGCACATGGGTAATTATGAAACTAGTGTCGCTTTAAAGAAAATGGGTGTTATCAATGGAGGCGATATGACTACAGAAGCCGCTACTACAAAAATGATGTACTTATTAGGGCAGGAGCTGGGGCCTAAAGTGTTTAAAACCGTCTTTGAAACTTCTTTACGAGGAGAGCTCACATAAAGTGTGTAACTCTTGAATGAGTTATTATTTTTTTGTTATTTCGCAATCCTTTAGAAAGAGTATGATTTATACGCTTTCGCGAAAATTTGAAACACCTACAACAGTGAGTTGTAATCAGATGTCGTTAAGGATAAATATATGTAGAGCACTCGCTTTACAATAAAATAGAGAGGTGGCCGAGTGGCTTAAGGCGCACGCCTGGAAAGCGTGTATACGGCAACGTATCGAGGGTTCGAATCCCTTCCTCTCTGCGAGAACACCTTTAAAAGGTTTTAAAAACCCTGTAAATTAATGATTTACAGGGTTTTGTGTTTTTAGTAATATCAATTGATACCAATTAATATCAAATAAAAAGGGGCTAATTCGGTGGAGGTTGTAAAATTTTTGTAGGGTCCACTATATATTTGTAAATAACTGTAAGTAAGCTAGTTATGGTAATTTTGAAGTTATTATTTTGACTACATTGAAGAGAATAAATACTTGAAAACGTATGTCACTCTCTCTTTTCCTACTATTCTTCATAAAAAAAAGTAAAGCTAATTCTTTTGGAAAGACCACAATCTTTCTGAGAATAACACTTGACGGCCATCGTTCTGAATTTAGTGTTCATCGCCAGGTGCATATAGATTCTTGGAGCTCTCGAACCCAACTCGTACTTGGAAACTCAGCTGAAGTTCAAGAAATCAACAGACATTTAGGTATTGTAAAAAACAAGATTTATTCCATTCAACAGAACTTTGAAAGAGAAAACGAATCCTATTCTGCGTCTGACCTTCGAGATGTTTTGCTGGGTAAGGATAAAGACCATAAGATGCTTTTAGAGCTCTTTGAAGAGCATAATAAGGAAGTAGAGGCATTGGTGGGTAAAGATTTCTCTGCAGGTACGCTAGAGCGTTACAGAACGTGTAAAAATCATTTAACTGATTTTATAAAATATAAATACAAGGTTAATGATATTCCGGTCCACAAAGTGGATCATAAATTCATTTCTTATTTAGAATATTTCTTGAAGGCAGTAAAAAAAAATGCACATAATACGGCGGTTAAATATATTGCTAACTTCAAAAAAATCATCCGCATTGCACTTGCTAATGATTGGATTTCTAAAGATCCTTTTCTCAACAGGAAGGCAAAACTAAAGAGAGTAGACAGAGAGTTTCTCAATCAAGAAGAAATTGAAATGATTATCGTCCTGGAGATTAAAATGCCTCGTTTAGATTACGTGAGAGATATTTTTATATTTAGCTGCTTCACGGGTTTGGCGTATATCGATTGCAAGAACTTAACGAAAGATAATTTAGTCATCGGATCTGATGGTGAGAAGTGGATTCGCACCACCAGAAAGAAAACGGAGACTAGAAGTAGTATCCCCGTTCTATCAATTGCAAATGCGATTATAGAAAAGTATGAAAATGATCCTATACTCAAGATTAAAGGGTTAGTGCTTCCAGTTCTGAGCAATCAAAAGATGAATGCCTACATTAAAGAGATTGCAGACCTCTGCGGAATTACTAAGAATCTCACCTTCCATCTTGCTCGACATACGTTTGCAACTACGGTAACACTATCAAATGGAGTACCCATTGAATCTGTAAGTGAAATGTTAGGTCACACTAATCTCAAAACTACCCAGCACTATGCTAAGATCTTGGATATGAAGGTGGGGAGAGATATGGAAATTTTACGAGATAAATTTAAGTAGTCATTACAAAGGCATATTGTAATTTTTATTTCTATTAGGACTGAGGTTGTCTAGATAGCCAGAAATTGGACTCGTGCTTTTAGTGCTCGGCATTTTAAACGCATTTTTAAAGAAAACAAAAGCTGCCTTTTGCCAGTTTTCTTTTGATTTCCATTTTTGTGATTGAATATATGCGTAGAATTTAATCGCTTCTTCCTCCGGCCAATTATTTTCCTTAAAGAAGAGAAAAACGTTAGTTTCATTAAAAATGATGCCTGACTGTTTATTTAAGTTTTCTTTTGTTTTATGTTTATAAGAAGATACCAGAATTTGGCTAGGTTCTGGAACGCTGTTGGCCAAATTTTGGACTTTTACCGTACCACTACTAGTATCAAATATGGGACTGTAACTTTTCATCTCGACCTTAGAACCTCTGGCTGGGTGATACGATGGATGATATTTTAAATATCCCCAAGTATCTAAATTTCTGAGATGGTTGTGATAGGTAGTTTTAGATTTTATTTTGGCTCTCTCCATTACAAGTTCACGATTAATGGTGATTAGTTTTTTAAAGAATTTTTGATTCCATTTTTGAAAGAGTGCTAGATATAAAGTGATATGACCTTGTCTAATGCGCTCATCATTATGGAACATTTCTAAAACCGTATTCAGCTGGGTGATGTAGTTTACTTTTTCCATTATTAGTCATTTTTAGAGTTGATATTGATTTTTTCGCGAAAGCGAACTTGTTTTTTTGCATAAGGATCATTTTCCTCGAGCATTAGTTTTTTCTTTGGAGGCTCGGTTGCTTGAAATAAAGCTTGCAACATCGCGACGCTTGGCTTTGTTTGCGTTTTCTCAATATCCTTCATTATTGCAATCATTCCATTCATACGTTTCTTTATGAGATTAGAAATTCTTGTTTCTAGTGCCTCCATATTTGGTCCTAGTTCCTCTATTGGGGAAATACCATTGCTCTCAAAAAAGCCAATCATTAAGAGCAAACTCATTGACTGAGATTTTGACATTCTCCTACTAAATTTTCTAAACTTCTTTGCTACAGAGGCTTTGATCTTTAATGTTTCAAAACCTTCCTTTTCATAACCCTTATCCATAATTTTTAGTAATTAATTTGCTTGTTTATGGCGTTTGTGTTGTGATTTTAGTAAAAAAAGTATACTAACGAGTGATCTTAAATTTTTATTTAGAACCTTAAATGCCCGTATTCATTGGCTTTGCGGAAGAATATAAAATATGTAACATCGCGTTAGCGTGTTACCCTCTTGCTATTCGATTTCTTCACTTCATTTTGAAATCTACATACCATTATAGGTGCCTATAATGAGTCAAAATTATAAACTCAAAGATTATTTTTTTTAGTAATAAATTGAAGTTATGATTTTTTAAATAGCTGAAAAACAGTTATGTAAATTAATTTTTTAAATCATATTAGATGATTTAAACTGATGTGTTTTGATGATTGTTATTATCCAAAATCACTTACTTATTATATCTAGAGCGTTTTCCTTTTCATTTGATATGAAAATTTATGTTTACTTATAATTAGTACTTTAAATTAGTAGGAAATGATATAGATCGAGGTTAATCTTATCTTGTTCACTTACTTCCCATAGCGCCATCGCTGTTACCTTTTCGGAAACAGAAATTAAAATTTAGGTTGAGTAAGGACTTATAAATAGGGAGTGTAGTACAGTTTTAGAAAGTATTGATATTTTTTAAAAGCCGATCGTTTTATGCAGTCTGTCTCAAACTCAATTTTAGAGCTTTGTTAAGAAATGGTAGAAGTATCAAGTAGAATTAATCGATGTGGTAGATAAAAGATGCCTTAAGCCTTCTACAGAAATATCAAAAGGAAGAAAACTTATACTCATTTGTGTTTTCTTTGAGTTAGACTTTACTTTTTGATTAGATGAGTTTTAGAACTAATTAATTGATTACTACTAGAGATTGATAGCTTAGATAATAAATTGTACTTTTAATTGACAACAAGAGTTCAATGGAGAGTACTATCTTCAAACTCGTTGAGGTATTCAAATAGTAATACTTATTGAATTGAATTCTCGTAATGGTGAACACTTGGGCCGATTGTTATTACTCTTAATATATTTATTAAATGCAAAAAATAAAAAAGCACAGAGGTCATAAACGAATTTGGAAGGATATTGAAAGATGGAATCAAAATTCAAGCACAATTAATACGAATTGGTTGTTACGACAAGGTAGAGCTTCGGTTTGCATTGGTATATATCCTATTGAAAAATTTAAAATTAATAGTTCTTATGCTGAGCCTCGAGGTGCGACGCGTAAGCTTATGATAAAATCTTTGATAAATGTTTACCATCAGTGGCATAAACAATTAGAAGAGCTTGACACCCCTTATTATTTGAAAATATGGCTTTATGAGCCTAATTTATCTGATTCTCAGGTAGTTTGTTCTATTGGGCAATTACGAGACTTTTACGATAACACCTTCCATAAGCCAGATGAAAAGAAAAGGTTTCCAATAGAACAATACGGTTCCCTTTCAAAAGAGTTGCAAGGTTTTAAGTGGGATTATGCTTTAGAAGAGGTTATACTGTCCACACGAGACTCGCCACATCGAGAAGATTACACAAGTGATAAAATATTTAAAACGGAATCTATATCCTTTCAAAAGCAACTCCAAAGAAAAAACGCAAGGATAATATCTGATAAGACACAGACCTATTGTGCCATACCTCGAGGTAAAGTTTGGATAGGAGGTAAATAGTTTTTTATTTTACTTTGACAGTGCTCCTATGTCCAATCAATTTGGTTTAGATAGTTTTATTGTATTTTTCTCTTTTCTAAGGATGTAGTTTATGTTGAGATTTTTTTTAAAACACAGTTTGTTTAGTATTTGTTTTTTTACAGGGTTTCTTATACAAGCTCAAGTAGAGGACAAGGCCCAATTTTTATTAGATGATTTACCATTCACGATACAAGATGATTGTCTAGATGAGAATTTTGAATACGATGCACTATCGGTTCAAATACCAG
This sequence comes from Dokdonia sp. Asnod1-B02, assembly GCF_045063955.1. Taxonomy (NCBI): domain Bacteria; kingdom Pseudomonadati; phylum Bacteroidota; class Flavobacteriia; order Flavobacteriales; family Flavobacteriaceae; genus Dokdonia; species Dokdonia sp. Asnod1-B02. Next base: position 1,036,155 of record NZ_JBEFNW010000002.1, read on the forward strand.
TGCAAGATGCAAATCATATAATAGGATTAAAGATTGCACTTAATAGCGAAGAAATTCTTTTATCTCTTGATAACTATAGGGATTTTGACGGACAAGATCTTTATCAAATTCTTCAAAAGCATTATGCCTTTGAACGGGAAGCAACACTCTATTTTGATTTTATCGACTCACAAAATAGCGATGAGGTTATTTTTTACAGTATTAACGTGTGTCTTACATCTTCAGAAATTAGAAAGACTGGTAATGCCCGAGGTTCTGTAGCAAATGGGAATAAGAAATTTGCTAAGATTCCTATTTTCTATGCTACAGATAGGAAGGATACAAGAGACCCTGATGTGTATGAGCGTTATGGCGGTGAGTTAGCAGGTGGTTTCAATTTGAATTATGGATTGTGTGAAATCACAATTCCAGTCTTACATGAGGTTGGACAGATAGAAAGTCCAGCGATGTGGAAATTTGAATTCTCTGAAGATCCAGATAAACATATAGTGTTACAGAAAATAAATTCATTAACTGAAAGCGCATTCTTTAATAAATTATCTCAGAGAGTTGCGCTTTCGCGAAAGCGTAAAACCTTTATGTTCATACACGGTTACAACGTCTCCTTTGCAGATGCGGCAAAGAGAACTGCTCAAATAAAATATGATCTCGATTTTGAGGGAGAAGCCGTTTTATATAGTTGGCCATCGCAGGCAGCAACCTCTGCTTATACCATAGATGAGAATAACATACGTTGGGCAACGGCAAATATTAAGAACTTTCTAGAAGATTACATCACAATGTCTGGTGCCGAAGAAATTTATCTCGTTGCTCACAGTATGGGAAATCGTGGACTCACTGATGCGCTCATAGATCTAGCAAATGAGAAACCTGAATTGATGTCAAAAATCACAGAAATAATACTAGCTGCACCAGACATAGATGCGGCTGTTTTTAGAAGAGATATTGCTCCTCAAATGGTTTCAAAAATAAAAAGACCAATCACGCTATATGTATCTGCAGATGATGTGGCACTTGAAGCTTCCAAAGCCTTACACGGTAGACCTAGAGCCGGTGATGCTGAGTATGGAATTATGTTAGTAGATGGTGTAGAAACCATAGATGCGACTGGAGTAGATAGTAGTTTTTTATCACATTCTTACTTTGCAGAGACAAAGTCTATTCTTGATGATCTTATAGATGTATTGCGTTCTAATATAAGAGCCACTTTGCGCACTGCACTTAAAAAAGTAACGACCGCGGAGGGCACGTATTGGAAGATAGATTAATCTTACCAAATCTTAATATATGCTAGTTTATTAATTTCTTTTACATCAATTACTTGTTTATTGTTTGTTGCTTGTAATACAGATTTTTGAATCTCTGTTATAATCTTATCTGTGAGTGATACAGGTTTCAAATTCTCGCTTGTAAATGGATAAGACGACCGTTGATTTTTTACCTGTTTTATAAATGCAGTTGTAAGCGCTCCATTACTTAATTCTTTATTTTCATAAGCAACATCTTGTCCAGAGGAAGCAGAGATAATTGTAGCTCCATTTTTAGATAAAAAGTTATCAAATAGTGTGGAGACAATCTCAGAAACCTTTGGAGTTTTTCCAGCCCCTTTTTTTGAAGCAACAATTTTTCCGCCTCGCTCTCCTTCCGTAGTATTGGATGATGTTTTAATTTCGTACTCATCTAGATCAAGAGTGTTACCAGAGTGACACGTATCCATCAGTAGGAGTTTCTTAGAAGCCTTAGATTGTGACATAGCATCTATAATGGTATTAAAGGCCACACCAGATTTTTGTACGTCATTAAAATCCATATTATGCGGTGCGTAGTAATAGGCTAGGTTTTTATCCAAAACACCGTGACCTGCTAGAAAGATGATAATCTCATCTTGATCTTTTGCTTTTTTAAGAAACGTATTTAAGACTTCGTGTATACTATTTTGGGTTGCATTTTGGTTTGTGAGATAGGTGGTATATACATTTTTAAAAGAAAGAGGAGTTTTTTTAGTACTCTCTTTTTTTAGACTAAAAGCTTCTTTTGCAACAGATCCACTTTCTTTAATAAAAATTGTTTGATCACCATCAAAACCATATCCACGTATGGATGAAAAATCCTCTATAGATTGAAATTTTTTAATCGCTCCAAAAAAATCATAGTTCGTGATCTTAAAACTACTAACGTAATTTTTATCTGTATACTTATCTGATGAGGTGATAGTACTTTCATTAATATACCATTCACTTAGTGTACTACCATTATATTCTTCTAATACTCTTGTTTGAGTTACAGGCGAAGTATCTAAATCTATTAACCAAATCTCATCCGTATGTGTTTCAAAAAGTATTTTACTCCCATTTTTAGAACTTGAGAGTACGCGTAATGCGTTAAACTGTAATGCTGTCTGTGTAGCACTAGATGACCACTTTTTATCATCATACGTATAAATCGTCTGGATTACATTTTGACTGTTCCAATCTTCTGTATCATTTTTAAGTTCAAGTAGAAGCCATGAGCTATTGTCAAGCAAGGTTACGAGTCCTTCATTATAGCCACGTATAATGTCAAAAGGTAATTTGAAGCGATCCTCAACACCTGTTAAAAAATTATATTTAATAACGGTATTGGATTTTGTGGAATAATAAAACCCATCAATAGCTGGAAAAACAACACTATTTGCACCCATAGATAGTAGTTCCTTTTTCAAACCATCACTTAGTTTAATTTCTTTTATGATCCCTGTATTATAATCCCAAAGCCGAGTCCCTTTGTTAGCATTTTCGAGCCAGTATCGACCAGTAATATCAACCATTATCAAATCTATAGAGGAGGCATATGTATCACCGTTGTAATTTTTAATCACCTGTTTAGTCTCGTTTTCTGAGGTGCGCGTATATTTTTTCCCATAAAAATTTGTGAAGTAGGCTTCTTGATCTTCGGGTTGAAGTGTGTCATACATAGCTATAAAATCAAGGGCATCCTTGTCTGCAAATGTTAGGTCGTGAGAGTCTTGCTCATAATCAGATACACCTATAGCTATTGCATAAAGATCACGATCTAATGGAGGGCCATCATATAGAATACGTTTTGATAATGAGCTTATGGTTGAGCCTTTTTTATCTTTAATAAGCACGTCAATAATATTGATACTATCTACAATCGCAATTTGAGCTTTAAAACGATCTCCTACTTTATTAAAATCAATATGATTAATGAGTACTCCATTGCGCTTTATACTTATTTGCGGTTCAATAATTTTTGATTCTATTGCTATGGCAAGCTCAAACTCTTGATCGTTAACAATCATTTTATCAGTAGAGTTGTTAATGAAAACTGCTACTTGATCTTTGGAATTACCGGTTTGACTAGCTGTGTTCTCATTGCGCACAGTTATAGATTTCTCAAGTGTCTCTTGATACGTTTTCTCTAAAGTTCCGAAAGTGGAGAGTACTGCAATCGGATCATAAAACGATTTTGGCACCTGATCAAATGGAATTTCAACGCCATTTTTTGTTGCCTTTAATAACGCTCCCGCATCGCTGTTTGTAATGTATTTACCTTCTGGGGTATAAAAAAGATGACTTTTTTTATCTGGATTGTACACCGTAGTAAGTAGTGTTAAATCTTTGGTATCGTATAGTTTAATGCTTCCTTTTTGATATGATACAAGTAGTCGTGTAGCATCTTTATTAAGTGAAATCTTAATGGGCTTATTTGAAAAGTCGTAAGGTATTCCTCTGTCGCGAAAGCGCACACCTACTCCTTCAAATATAAATGCCACCTCCTTATTTACTGCACTTAAATCTTCAACAAAACTACATTCTTGTCGCTTTGAAGTGTATTTTCCTTCCTCTAGCACAAGTGATAATGAGTACGTATTACATTTACCTATTTCTATAACTTGATCTCTTATACTTATAAAGAAGTCAGTCTCTTGATCTGGGTAAATACGATAATTGAGAGGATTTACAATTTTCTCACTATAGACGACCGTAAGGTCCTTAACAAGGCGTATTTCTAAAAGATCATTTTTATTTATGGTAAGAACATGATCTCCATCGTGACTTATTACTCCGTGTTTAAATGAACCATCAATTTCCCGCTCTTCATTCTTTGTAATAATTCGGTAAGGACTTGCCTCTGCATAGCCTTGATCATAATAGTTATTGAGAGCGGTGAGTAGTATCTCTGCATTACCATTAAAATCTTCAATATGCCTATAAAATGGCTCTAATGAAGTCGTATGAAAGGTCTCAAAAGTGTCTTTAAAAAAATGATATCTAAAATAAGAAAACTTATCATTTTCATCTAATCTCCAACTCGTAAATATTCCTTCTCCTCTGCTAAAGTCCATCATCTCTGGATGGTAATTCTCAATAGGGGTCTCTACATTCTTATAAATCTTGAAATACTCATCATAGCGAAGTTTTGAAAATCTGTTATTAAAAGTTCCTGTTTCAAAGTATTTTATCTGCGATCTATAATCGTCTTGTTTGTAGCCACCTAAATGAGAAAATAATATATCGTTAGAAGGTAAAAAGTGTCCTGTATAAGGCGAAATTAACGTGCTGGAGGTCTCGTTAACCTTTAATGTAATATCATCGTCAGACTGTGCTATCACGTTTCCGAAGACACAAAAACAGTAAACGATAAAGATTTTTAATTTCATAATATCTTTTTTTATGCTTACGCGAAAACGTTTTTCTATAGCTCCTTCCTAACTTCTTTAAGAGTTTTTGCAAGCATTTTATACCCTGCTTTTTTTGCTACTTTTTCTGGATAATAGCCTGCGTTATTTTTTGATTTGGCACTTACATTCTTTGCTAGAAGCATTTTTACAACCTCTGTATTCCCATTGCCCGCAGCGTCGTGTAATAGCGTATTTCCGTAAATGTCCTTAATTGTAACTTGCGCACCAGAATTTATAAGTCGTTGTGCAAATAGCACATTATTATCCTTTACCGCCTTTTGAATAAGCCTTAATGAAGAAGTGTAACCAGCATCTGGATCCAGCTCATTGGTTAATAGAATATCGAGTAGTTGTGTGTTTTGAGAGTCAATGGCACCTTCTAAGAGCGTTCTAACGTAATCATCAGAGTAATCTTCTCCATACTTTACGAGAAGATTTTCTAAAACTTGGTAATTATTATTGTGAATTGCTACATCTTCTAGTCGTCCTCTTTCCTTAGCATAATTACTAGTAAACATCCAGCTATACACAGACCAATCTTCATAACGATCTGTATTGTTAATTTTTATGGAATAGGCTATGTTATCATAAATAGCACGCTGCACGATTTCCTCAGGAAGATAAGTGATTTTATGAGCTTGACAGCCGGCAGTATAATCTACCTCTTGGAACGTTACCGTTTTTACACAATCACAGGCTTGATCATATTTATAATCACCCGTATAATTGCCATTAGAATACTCAACAGCTCCTCGTACAAGAATACCTTCTATAAAGCCATTGCTATCAAAAACCGGTCCTCCAGAATTTCCAGGGAAAGCATCAATATCACTTTTAAACCATGAAGTGGCTGTATTATCTACAACGGTAGACTCTGTAGAAAGTTTTAAAGGCAGACCTGTAGGAGCACCTATTGTGTAAATATCAGAACCTTCTGCCACCACGCCACTTGTTCTAAAACGGTATGGTCTTCTATCTGATTTTCTATCTAGTTTTAGAACTGAATAGTCTAAGCTTTTGTCATCTTCATCATCATTGAGTTCACCCACTAGCACCTCAGATACTTCGTAAAGATTATTTTTATTTACTTCTACATAGCGATCTTCCTCATTGTAAGAGAGGTCATTTGTATAATCAAAAAGCCAAACCCAGTTTGCTGCATCTTCTATAGTTTTAATACAATGACCAGCGGTTACTAATAAATCTGGGGCGATTAGAAATCCGGTGCAACTAGCCGCAGTAGGTTGATCTAAAAATTTCACGTTGTCATTAAATTTTTCTGTATCAAATTGGTGTGCTAGTAGCTCACGCAAACTATATCCATAAATGCGATTTCCTTTTATCTCCTCCTTAGGAATCATCACTGCAGTGGCTCTTGCAAAATCTTCAAAACCTTCTGCATCTTTTATTTCCTTACGTCCATCTTCTCCAAAAACGCCTCTAGGTGAAGAACCTGGTTCTTCAAAAGGATATTGAAGTGGTGGGGTTTCTTGGGCTTGTAAAGTTGTTATTCCAAAAAAAAGGATGGAAACTAAAAAAAAATTTATCATATAAAAATGTTAATTATTCTATCATTACGAAGGCTGCCCATTTTTCTGGATCATCCCTATACTTAGATGCCATCTCTCTCTGAGTGCTTCTAAATGCCTCGCGTACTCTACCTGTTTCAACCCAAGTTTTATAGAAAAGTTTCATAAATTCTGCTGTCTCTTTATCAGGCACCTCCCATAGACTCATCACGATAATGTTTACACCAGCCATTTTAAAAGCCCGTTGAAGACCATAAACACCTTCACTTCCTTCTATATCACCTAAACCTGTTTCACAAGCGCTAAGTATAACGATATCTGTGCTAGATAAATCTAAATTAGAAATCTCTAAAGCTGTAAGGATGCCATCCTCTTCTTCTGAAATGGTTGTTTCATCATTCCAAGACTTATTTCCGTTTGCTAGTATAAGGCCAGATCTTAAAAGAGGGTCAGAACCATTTTTAAAGATGTTATACTCCGGATCATTACTATCTATAGCACTGCTAGATTGATTAAAGAAGTACCCGTGGGTAGCAATATGAAGTATATTGGGACTACGACCACTAAGTTCTTTAAATGCGCCTTCTGTTGCATTGGATCCAGAGAGTATCGTGACATTTTCTTGAGGAAAAAGAGATTTGAGAGTATCAATCTCTCGTAAAGTGCCGGGTAAATATTTCCAAGTTTCAATACTTTTCTTTTTTGTCAATGGCGCGATTGCTGCATTAGTTGAAGTGTTATAATCAACCCCACCTACAAACAGAAGTCTGTCATAGGTAGGTTCTTTAACATCATCGCATAGATTATAAGTAGTGCTAAGTTGTATAAGTTGTGTAGATTTATTTTTGTTTTGAGAAAGATAGAGCGCTTCTAGTGGAATTTGAGTTATAAGACCAGATGGTGCATAAAATATTCTGTTTATAGATTCAATACTCTCCTCTAATGCTCCAAAGATGAGATTATAAAGTTCTATAGAAGGTAGCGTATTTTGTTTTGATTTTAATATACTTCCTCTAGAGAAGTAAAGTGCATTAGGAGACTTATTTTTTATGATTTCTTTTAAAATAGTTTCTTCAAAAAGCTGGATAACTTTTGGGTGTTCGTATTGTTTCGAGATAATATACGCAGCATAATAAATGCTATCTGTTAAGGCCTCTTTGGTAGAGTGATTATATCTTGAAAATTCGATGGCAATTTCATCGTATTTCAAACGATTTTTTACTTCTTCCCACCTTTTATCCACAAAGTTAATTTTATTTGATTGAGCTGCATTAGTCCTTACAAGATCTGTTTCTAATCTTTCGGTGATTGGATATAGACTATCAATCAATTTTTGATTTGATTTAATAATAGCTTTGTTGAGTTTGCTTCTTTCTTCTCTATAGCTTTTGATTTTAGTATTTATTTCTTCATCGTTAAGAGCGCTAAGATTTTTTAATACGTCAAGTGAACTGTTTAATAAAAGACCCTTTTTTACAAGCTCATTATTCGTATTAAGTATAGCTATTTTTCCAGATCTGTCATCTATACTTTTGGCAAAGGAGGCATATTGGTCTGCTTCTACTATAAAGCTCTCTAGGTATAAATTTTTGTCATATTCACTTCTGAATTGAAATACATCACTTAGAGAATTAAGTCGAGATGAGTTAGAAAATTGTGCATATTGAATAGCCTTCTCGTTATTACCTAAGGATTGATGATTTAAAGATATAATATTTGCTAGCGTAGCATAATTTTCACTTTGATCTCCCTCGTTAATTCTTAAAATACCAAAAGCTTCTTCAAAAAGTTGCATTGCCTCTTTTTTCCTATTCACCTGAAAGTAAATATGAGCAAGATTATTTGTGCTAGACGCAAAATTAGAGCTTTTTTTGCCAGTCAATGCAGTAATAATTTCTCGGTGTTTTAATGCTTTAGGTTGAGCGTCAAGATAATTTTCTTCTGCAAGCAGCAATTTCACGTCTAAAGATAAAACGGCTGCTAGGTCTTTGCTATACTCGCTACTACGATGAAGTTCTTCTATATTTTTGGCAAGACTTAAGTAGTACCTTGTTTTATTAAGATCCCTGTAGCCAAAATAGATGGATGCGAGATTAAAAAGTGGTGTGAAATTAGCATAATTTTCTTTTCCTAAAGTTATAACTCCTAAGTTATAGGCTTCTTCAAGATCTACTTTTGCTTGGTCAAAATCGCCCAGTTCATAATAAAGAATAGCTATAGAATTTAATACGCTTATGTAATCTTCAGACTCTTTTCCTTGAGTTTGATTAAAAATTTTTAGAGCTTCAAAATTCAATTTTATCCCACTGTATAACTCTCCTTTATTCGACTTTACAATAGCTAGATTGTGAAGATTATTTGCATAATTATCGGTATTACTTCCCTCATTTTTTTTTATAAGAAAGAGCACTTCATCTAAAATTTGCTCAGCTAGATCATAATTCCCATTATGCACATTATTTACTCCATATATAGATAAGTATTTATAATACTGACGATCATTCTTACCAAAACGCCTTTCTAATATTCCTAGTTGTTGTGGTTGAAGTTCAAGAGCATTTGCATATTTATTAATCTCACTATAAAACTCAATTGCTTGAGTAAGTACTTCGTTATAATAAGTAGGCGTCAAGTACATTTTGGAGTTCTTCAAAGTTTTTTCATACAGTGCTTCTGCCTCAGGAAAATTTCCAACGCTAAAATAGATAGCTTCTGCTAAGTTAGCTTGACCAAAGAGATAACTATTATTTTTAGACTCCCCTTTTTTTTCAAGTATCACGAGGTCTTTAATGATATAGGGAATAGCTTCAGTATAATAACCGAGTTCTCTATATGCCCAACTCATTCCTCTATTTATGGCGTCTTTTTCGTCTTGATCGAGCTCACTTGAGTTTTCATAACCTAACGTTTCCAGCTGACGGTAAGATTCTAAGGCTTCTTGATTGCGACCATAAGCATAATCCTTATTTGAAAGTTCATATAATCTCCTAATTTCTTGATTAAGATCGTTTTGACCCAGAGTTATGCTTGCACATAGAAAACAAGTAAACCAAAGAGCATATTTAAGATACTGCTTCATTATTACTTTATTTCTCCACAATTTCATACACAAACTCCGTCGTATACCCGCGCATTTTACCACCAGTTTTTCTAGCATCGCCACCGCGAGTTTGCGAGTAACTTTCTTGCACAAACTTCTCTAACGGATTCATATCGCCACGCGAGGTAGCTCCTCGAGAAGTAATAATAGGTTTTAAATTTATGGGTGTGGTAGTTGCAAATCCTTTGAGCGTGAGACGCTCATAAGGAGGTCCAAAAGCAAATACATATTCATCAAGTAGCATCGTCTTACCTTTTGGAATCTTGAGATCATCTACAGCAAGTTCGTAATTATCATTAGGTAAAAATTGAGCAATCTCTCCTTTAGAATTAATTTCGATAATAGTAAAATACAAATCCTTGTTACTTTTATTAGTTACCTCAATCGCTGCATAATCTCCGTTTGTAGTTACTTTATATACTCCCTCTGTTCCTTCATTTTGTGCAGGTAACACACCATTTACAACTTCCATTTCTTCATCATAATCTACGGGAACCAATTTAAACTCAAACTCATATAGAGGGTTAGTCATAGTGAGATCTCTTATGTAAGATCCCTGTGCATATTGGAAAAGTTGCTTTTCTAAAGCATCGAGTTGCGAGTCTCCTCTAGAAGCAATTGCCTTGTCTATTTCTGAAAGTCCGCTTGGGTTTAAAACAGCATATCCTATTGTCTTTTTTTGTGAATCGATCTGCGGCCTTATGATGACCGTTGCGCTATCTATCTCTGTTACAACTTCGCCTAGATTATTTTCGGTTAAATAGGTATTTACACCTTTACTAATTTGAGAATCTGTCACATTATAGAGGTACGCCTTGAGATACATATCTCCATAAGAAGGCTCGTCTACAAAGACCCAAAACTCTTTTTCATTAGAAGATATAAGTGGTTTGTCTAGCGTTACATTTGCTGTACTAAATGCTGTTTTAATCACTTTGCCTTTTGCAACTACAACCTCTTCTGAGAATTGCGTCGTTCCAGCAGGTACGATGTTTATAGTCGTTCCTTTAAATAATTGCTGGATCTCGCCACCGTTTATTTGAATTAGATCAGGCCTTGCGATTCGCTTTAATGTGTAATACGGCTGTTGTTGCACATATTCGCCTTTAAAGAGCTTATAGTCTTGATCTCCTTCAATGGTAGGTTTTTGCCTAGGAGAGATGATATTCATTTGAGCGGCTATCTTAGAAAATAGCTGTCTGTAGGTGTAGTCCGATCCTAGTGAAGTTAACGCTTTCGCGAAAGCGTAACTCAAACTGCCATTACCTTGATATTCATAATTAAGCTCTGCCGCGCTTGCTCCAGAGATCATCACAAATGGAGCAGTGTCTGGATCTTTCTTCACTCGCTGAAACATATCGCCAGCGAGTGCATTAGGATTTTTACCCGGTGTCCATCCTTCAGGAGTAAGTGCTGCCTTACCGCCACGAGCCTTTGCTCCACCACGTGTGCTAGAGCCAGAATGACAACTATCTAGTAGAAACAAAAGCTGTCCATCCTCACCCAGCGTGTTTCTTAGGTTAGTGATTATATTTCCTAACTCATCATCACGTATGTGATTCTCTCCCTTATAGTTATCAGTATACTCAACATTTGCATCATAAGGAACGATAGATTCATCTAGATCATCTATCTCATCTCCATTATCGTCAAAAAGCTGCTGCCCGTGCATAGAGAAGTGTACGACAAGGATATCTCCTTTTTTGAGTAAGGATTGAATTTCTTTTATCTTGTTTAAGATTCCAACTTTTGTAGCATCTGCATCTATAATTTTATAGATATATTCTAATTTGAAAGCCTGTGAGATTAACGCTTGTTCTATAATAGGCACGTCATTTGCAGAGCTTATTTTTCCCCAGCCAGTTTCGGGAACATAATCTCCTACGGCTACAATAAGTGCATATTTTTCTGCTAGGGCTGTGGTAGAAATTAGAAGTGCAAAAATAACTGTAAGTAGATTTTTCATAGTTACTGTTTTATATCAAACAAAGAAAAAGAAATCCCAAAGTAATAGCCAAAGTCATATACATTTTCGGTAAAACTCTCGATATCACTTCCTATAGCTTCATTACCTATTTCTAAACCATTAGTAAGGCTTTGTACGGGGCCAAGTGCTAAACCTCCAGAAAGAGAAAGTCTATTACTATTACCTAAAAACAGGGAAGGGCCTAAGAGGAAATTAATCCCAGATAGATCTCCGGTAATCGGGATGGAAAGACCAAAACTCCCACCTATATTAAAATTATCACCTATTACGGGATAAAAATTAATCATCGTACTTAGGTTAGGTACAAAAGAGTCATTAGAATCTGCATCTATAAGTCCATCTTGATCTATGTAATAATCCAGTGAATTATCGCCAAAATTGTTAAGCGTAAGCGCCACACCTGTATTGATTTTAAAACCACCTTTTGCATAAATAGGTATAGAACGTATTTTTTGTGGCTGGTCTGCATTAAGCAACCTAGTAGTGCCTTGTATAAATTCACCTTGCATAAACCGCAGCTCAAAATTTGCTCTATCTTTTTCTACACGATAGTCATATGATTGTGTAAAGCTAGAAGCTTCTAAAGCTGTAAACATTCCTTTTACCTCATTTACCGCAGTTACAGTTTGGGTAGTGTATCGCTGTAAAGAGTTGTTAGTTGAAATATCTGTACCGCCGCGATTCATCTCATTATTAAGAGTATTTGCTCCAGTGACCACCAGACTTTCTAAAGACTCGAGAAAGAGATATAAATTTTCTTCTGGATCTGGTAATCTAGGATCATCTATTTGTAGCGCGAGGTCTAGTATATTTTGTTCTATTTGTGCTTTAGAAAGGTTGGGGTTTTGCATATTACCAGCAATTGTGCGTTTAAGAGCAGCGATAGATACAGTAAGATTCTGTAGGTCCTCAACACCTCTTTGTGCAGCACCTCTACTAGCATTATCTTTAAGATTCATTATATCGCCAGTGGGAAGATTTTCTGTATTAAGAGAGAGTCCGCTTCCAGAAACAGACTGGATACCACCCAGCATAGACCCAAAGTTGAAATTACTTCCTCCATTGTGAATATCTTCTTCGGTCACTTCTGTTTCAACTCTTAAAGCGAAGGGGTTGACATCTTGTACTTCTACTTGGATAATACTATTTCTTTTAAAACGTGGTTTTTCTAATGTATCAGTAACCTTGTTGTCTTTGTCTACCGCGTAGTATCGAACCTCATCTGTACTATAATTGTAAATAATTTTAAATTTTTCTTGAGCAAAAAGGCAAAACGGCCCAAGTAAACAAAGTATGAATAATTTCTGTTTCATAAAAAGTGTCTAAATATAGATGGTTTTCAGATGTGATTTGATGAAAACAACTTCAAAATCATTGAAAATATACATAAATATTCTATAACCCTTGTAACGTGACCTTAATACCTAAATAAATGTTATTAACCTAAAGTTAGAGAGGCAAGTTTATATATATGAGTCCGTATTGTTCACTACCGTATGAAGATTATATTTTTTTAAGGAAAGCCTACAAAGTCATAGTTAGTCACATTGATGCATCAAGATTTTTTTAAGGGATGTTGTAATGTTATATTTTCATTAATTTAAGTTGAAGCAAAGTTTGATTTTATCAATTTTTATAAAGGAGATTTAAAAATCTTCTTTATTAGTTTATCGATATATGACTTGTATCTTGTTTTGTTTGAAATAACTATATTAAATGTAAATTGGGAGGGCCATTTAATTTCACTTTCATTAAACCCATCAAAACAAGCAATTGGCTGTAGGTTAAACGCGGACAAAGTTATTAAAAAACGCTCCATACCACCAAAGGGATAGTTGTTGGTTGAAAACCTCACAATTCCTAAAGATTCATTTTCTTTTTGTAAACTATCCAAATCCACTTCGAAGCCAAATTCTAAATAATTAAATATTGAAAGAATATCTTGATAATTAAATGATGAGAAATTTTCGTTGTTAGCCTTTAAATAGCATTCAATGAAAGTGCTCGCATAACCAGGTATTAGTTTTTTGCATCTGAAAAGCTCAGGTTGGACTTGTTGATCTAAAAAGGCGTTTAATTCTATTAGTGCAATATCAATTTCCTCTTGAGTTTGCATACTGTCCCAATCAAATTCAGGTCCTACTTCATCAAACTTAAAATTAGGCTGCCTTACTTTAACCATATGGTCGTAAAGCCTTTGGAAATCTAAGTATTTAACACTGTCGTGAATTTTAAATTTTATAAAGAGCATAGTTTTAAATTTGATGTAGTTTCCTAGATTTCTATAAATTTAGATGAAATTTATTCAAAAAATTTTCCTTCATTCAAAATCTCACAAATCTCGTTTTAAATCATAATTGTATGTTAAAGAGGGACTAATTCGGTGGAGGTAGAAAATTGGGGTGTTTTTAGACCCCATAAACGCTCATAAAATGAAAATATAGAGAGTTCCTTCCTCTCTGCTGTAAGTGCTATACTTTAAAGTGTAGCACTTTTTTTTTGACCTATATAATATACGTTTACATCTGTAATATAGGTGGTAGTATTTAGGATCTTATCAATCACACTTTAAAGTAGCTTCTTAAGCTGGTGATAAGTATGTGTGGGGTATGTGAGTCTTAATTGAAAAATTTTCTTCAAAACAATTAGTTGTCAATTTTGTAAAATGAGCATTGTATTTGACCATCGTGTAAATCCTCTTCTGAAATAAAAGAAAGTAATTCTTAATTGCTAAAATTTTAATTGTAATTTATGTGTAACTATCACGAATGTGTCATTTAATCTATCGAAATCGCTTTTTTGTCGTAATTGTCAGATTGACTGTTGATAACTTCTAATAATTTTTTGTAATGATTTAGAAGTTGTCTATCTTTCTCCCTTGAAAAAAATCTAGTGTCAAAACATTGAATACTAGTTGACAATACTAACTGACCCAAATCCTTTCAAAATCATCACGTATGATTCATAAAACTACCCATTCAAAATTTTTATCATTTTTGTTTCTGTTCACAGCTCTTTTTGTGTGTGGATTGAATGCTCATTCACAAACTCAGACCTTAGCTGAAATTCAATCTAAGCCAGGTTGTGCGACAATAACTCAAGCAATAGTTAATGAATTTTATAGTCCTATTCCTGCTGGAGGTGCAAATCCAGGAGATGCTGGTATCGTTGTGGATATAGATATTACAAATGAAACACCTGCTGGAGCTGCTACTTCAGGTAACTATGAAGCGGTAACTGCTGGAAATTTAACTGATGCTCAATATTGTCAAGTAGGAACAGAGGGGCCTGATTTTCTATATAATTTTTCAGTTCCAGCAACGGAAACAGTTACTTGCTCAAGTGCAACTACGGTAATTAGTACCCAAGGTGACTTTAATAGTGGTACAGAGTGGATTGTGGTCATAGATGAAAACAATGAAATAATAGGTGGGATACCTCCAAGTGGGTTGGGCGAATGTACGGGTACTGTAAGTACAATTACTATAGAATTAATAGGTGATGACATATCAGCGCTAGCAGTTGATGGTATTGTAAGTTTAGAATTGAGGTCAAAAGGTGGTACAATTGGAAACAGCGGAAATGAAACTGACGGTCCTTGTCCTTCGCCAGGAAATTGTGCACGTATTGATAGTATTACGTGGGACGTACTTTCTGAGCCAATTTTAAATAATCCTCTTGCTTCGACAGATTTATGTCCTGGTGACTCTACCACAGTTACTGCAGATTCATCTGGAGACAGACCTATAATATATTCATGGTCAGTAGGTCAAGGTGACATTACACTCACGAATACAGATCAACAAACTGTCACCGTTACCGGTGGTACTACGTCAGGTGTTTATGAACTCCTTTTAGAGATGACATATGCGGGAGAACCCGGATGTACAGAAACTTTTTCAGATTCTGCAACAGCGAGAGTGTTACCGCAGCCTACAGTTAGCTCTACGACTATAGAAGAGTGTCAGCAATCACCAACCCAAACCCTTGATGCCAATTTATATCTCTCACTACAACCTGGAGAGAGCGTAACTTGGTATGATGCTCCAACTGCAGGTGTTATTGTTCCAAACCCTATTCAGGACTCAGTTGGCTCTTCTACTTATTATGGAGAAATAACAAATAGTGATGGTTGTTCAAACCCAATTCGTTCAGACGTAACCTTAACAATTTTTCAAGCTCCTTCTAGTACGGACGCTTCAGATGCAGTCTGTTCTGATGAGTTCTATTCGAGAGATCTTACTACGCTTTCTACAGGAAATAGCTTTACTTATAGTGCAACATCTTCAAACCCTGGAGTAATTCCGGCTCCTGCAAATGGTTCTGGAAATGTTATTTCAGGAACATTTACTAATGAAAGTTTAGCTCCCATAACTCTTACATATACAATTACTCCTACAGGTCCTGCACCTAATAACTGTCCAGGAGAAACTTTTGAGCTTGCAGTTACAGTAAATAGACAACCGCAACTCACTTCTTCACAGGACTTAACAGTTTGTACTGCTACAGCCCCTCCTCCTCCAGCAGATTACTTGAGAGCAAATGAGGCAATTGAAGTAGCCGCAGGGACGACGATTACTTGGTATGATGCGTTAACTGGTGGGAATGCAATTCCTGGAAATGATCCAGAACTTACCACTATTGGCTCAATTTCTTATTTTGCAGAGGTTAGTGATACAGGAACTGGGTGTGTTAATCCTATTAGAGAAGAGGTGAACCTTCAGATTGCTACACCACCATTTCCAGCCCTATCAGAGACTGTATGTTCAAGAGAGGAATTAAATATAGGCTTGAATACTTTTGATACCACTTATACTGTTTCTTCTTCAGATCAGGGTAATGTTCCTGCAGGAGCAGATCGTACAACCCCAGTGACAGACAATATTACCGATACGTATATAAATACAACGGCAAATGTTGTTACTATTATATATACCGTTACTTATGAAGATCCAGGAGCATGTAACGGAAATGTCTTTGAAATAGCAGTCACCGTTAATCCTGAGCCAGTGGTATCTAATTTACTTGACACAACAGTTTGCAGTGATATGGCTATCGGTGTAAATCTTGATGTAAGAACCACAAGTGTCGCAGCTGAATCTTGGAGACTCGTGGGTGTTACACCACAAGCGGGACTAATTCCCGCAAGTTCTAATGCATCAGTTGCACCAGTCTTATTTTCGAACGCAATTGCTAATGATGTATTTACAAACACTACCGCTGGAAATTTGACGGTAGAGTATGTAGTACAAGCAACCTCAAATTCTGGATGTGAAGGAGAAACGGAAATAATTACCGTAACTATAGCACCAGCACCAGAAGTGGATGCTGGTCTAGCCTCAGCTGTCATCTGTTATGACGAGATGTATACAGTAACTGGAAGCACATCTAGTAATGGAACGATAATATGGAGTACTAGTGGATCTGGATCGTTCTCAGATAATACAATTGATAATCCAGTATATACTGCGAGCACCTTGGACGTGGATGCTGGTGTAGTGACTTTAACTAAAACAGTAACTGGTGAGGATTCTTGTTCTACAACTAAGGTCTCGGATACTGTTACTTTAACAATCAGTGAAGAGCCAACAGTTGAAGCTGGAGCCGCTGCTTCCTTATGTTCTGATGCTAGTCCTTATATATTAAGTGATGCTATTATCGGTGGCGGAGCGACTATGGGAACTTGGTCACTAACGACAAGTCCTGCAGGTGGTGATGGGGCATTAAGCTCAACTGCTGCAACAGCTACTCCTGAGACAGTAACTTTTACAGCTACGGTACCTGGAGATTACATACTGACATTGACAAGTGACTTTACTGCACCTTGTGCTGCAGCAACAGATACGGTAACTATTACTGTGGAAGATGAGCCAACAGTAGCAGTGGCATCGCCAACGGCAACTATCTGTTTTGATGATATGTTTACGGTTGCTGGAAGTACTTCTACTAACGGAACCATTGCTTGGACGACTAGTGGATCTGGTTCATTCTCAGACAATACGATTGACAATCCTGTTTATACAGCAAGCGCACTTGACGTGGATGCAGGAGTAATAACACTTACCAAAACAGTAACTGGAACAGGAGCTTGTGCTTCGAGTACAGTATCTGCTTCAATAGCATTAACAATCAGTGAAGAGCCAACAGTAGAGGCTGGAGCAGCTGCTTCTCTATGTTCTGATGCTAGTCCTTATACATTAAGTGATGCTACTATTGGCGGCGGAGCTACGATGGGAACTTGGTCACTAACGACAAGTCCTGCAGCTGGTGATGGAGCATTAAGCTCAACTGCTGCAACAGCTACTCCTGAGACAGTAACTTTTACAGCTACGGTACCTGGAGATTACATACTGACATTAACAAGTGACTTTACTGCACCTTGTGTTGCTGCAACAGATACGGTAACCATTACGGTGGAAGATGAGCCAACAGTAACAGTAGGATCGCCAGCGGCAACTATTTGTTTTGATGATATGTTTACGGTTGCTGGAAGTACTTCTACCAACGGAACGATCGCTTGGACTACTAGTGGATCTGGTTCATTCTCAGACAATACTATTGACAACCCTGTTTATACAGCAAGCGCACTTGACGTGGATGCAGGAGTAATAACACTTACCAAAACAGTAACAGGAACGGGAGCTTGTGCTTCGAGTACAGTATCTGCTTCAATAGCATTAACAATCAGTGAAGAGCCAACAGTAGAAGCTGGAGCCGCTGCTTCTCTATGTTCTGATGCTGGTCCTTATACATTAAGTGATGCTACCATCGGTGGTGGAGCAACTACGGGAACTTGGGCACTAACGACCAGTCCTGCAGGTGGTGATGGAGCATTAAGCTCAACTGCTGCAACAGCTACTCCTGAGACAGTAACTTTTACAGCTACGGTACCTGGAGATTACATACTGACATTAACAAGTGACTTTACAGCACCTTGTGTTGCTGCAACAGATACGGTAACCATTACTGTGGAAGATGAGCCAACAGTAACAGTAGGATCGCCAGCGGCAACTATTTGTTTTGATGATATGTTTACGGTTGCTGGAAGTACTTCTACCAACGGAACAATCGCTTGGACTACTAGTGGATCTGGTTCGTTCTCAGATAATACAATTGATAATCCAGTATATACTGCGAGCACCTTAGACGTGGATGCTGGTGTAGTGACTTTAACTAAAACAGTAACTGGTGAGGATTCTTGCTCTACAACAAAAGTCTCTGATACTGTTACTTTAACAATCAGTGAAGAGCCAACAGTGGAAGCTGGAGCAGCTGCTTCCTTATGTTCTGATGCTGTTTCTTATACATTAAGTGATGCTACTATCGGTGGCGGAGCTACTATGGGAACTTGGTCACTAACGACAAGTCCTGCAGGTGGTGATGGTGCATTAAGCTCAACTGCTGCAACAGCTAATCCTGAAACAGTAACTTTTACAGCTACGGTACCTGGAGATTATGTATTAACATTAACATCTGACTTTACAGCACCTTGTGTTGCTGCAACAGATACGGTAACCATTACTGTGGAAGATGAGCCAACAGTAACAGTAGTCTCTCCAACGGAAACTATTTGTTTTGATGATATGTTTACGGTTGCTGGAAGTACATCTACCAACGGAACGATTGCTTGGACGACTAGTGGATCTGGATCTTTTACAGATAACACAATTGACAATCCTGTGTATACTGCAAGCGCACTTGATGTAGATGCTGGAGTAATAACCCTTACAAAGACAGTAACTGGAACAGGAGCTTGTGCTTCGAGTACAGTATCTGCTTCAATAGCATTAACAATCAGTGAAGAGCCAACAGTTGAAGCTGGAGCCGCTGCTTCTTTATGTTCTGATGCTGGTCCTTATACATTAAGTGATGCTACAATTGGTGGCGGAGCTACTATGGGAACTTGGTCGCTTACGACTAGTCCTGCAACAGGGGATGGTGCATTAAGCTCAACGGTTGCCACCGCTAATCCTGAAGCAGTAACTTTTACAGCTACGGTACCTGGAGATTATGTATTAACATTAACATCTGACTTTACAGCACCTTGTGTTGCTGCAACAGATACGGTAACCATTACTGTAGAAGATGAGCCAACAGTAGCAGTAACATCACCAACGGCAACGATTTGTTTTGATGATATGTTTACGGTTGCTGGAAGTACTTCTACCAACGGAACAATTGCTTGGACGACTAGTGGAACAGGAACTTATGACAATGCTACGGCAGAGAATCCAATATACACTGCGAGTACACAAGATGTAAGCGCAGGAGCAATAACACTTACCAAAACAGTAACTGGAACAGGAGCTTGCGCTTCGAGTACAGTATCTGCCTCAATAGCATTAACAATCAGTGAAGAGCCAACAGTAGAAGCTGGAGCAGCTGCTTCTTTATGTTCTGATAATGGCGCATATGCCTTAAGTGATGCTACCATCGGTGGCGGAGCGACTATGGGAACTTGGTCACTAACGACCAGTCCTGCAGGTGGAGATGGAGTATTAAGCTCAACTGCTGCAACAGCTACTCCTGAGACAGTAACTTTTACAGCTACGGTACCTGGAGATTATATACTGACATTAACATCTGACTTTACAGCACCTTGCGTTGCTGTAACAGATACAGTAACCATTACTGTGGAAGATGAGCCAACAGTAGCAGTAGCATCACCAACGGCAACTATCTGTTTTGATGATATGTTCACGGTTGCTGGAAGTACATCTACCAACGGAACGATTGCTTGGACTACTAGTGGATCTGGTTCATTCTCAGACAATACTATTGACAACCCTGTTTATACAGCAAGCGCACTTGACGTGGATGCAGGAGTAATAACACTTACCAAAACAGTAACTGGAACAGGAGCTTGTGCTTCGAGTACAGTATCTGCCTCAATAGCATTAACAATCAGTGAAGAGCCAACAGTTGAAGCTGGAGCAGCTGCTTCTCTATGTTCTGATGCTGGTCCTTATACCTTAAGTGATGCTACTATCGGTGGCGGAGCGACTATGGGAACTTGGTCACTAACGACCAGTCCTGCAGGTGGAGATGGAGTATTAAGCTCAACTGCTGCAACAGCTACTCCTGAGACAGTAACTTTTACAGCTACGGTACCTGGAGATTATATACTTACATTAACATCTGACTTTACTGCACCTTGCGTTGCTGTAACAGACACGGTAACCATTACTGTGGAAGATGAACCAACAGTGGCAGTAGCATCACCAACGGCAACTATTTGCTTTGATGATATGTTTACGGTTGCCGGAAGTACTTCTACCAACGGAACAATTGCTTGGACTACTAGTGGATCTGGTTCATTCTCAGACAATACGATTGACAATCCTGTTTACACAGCAAGCGCACTTGACGTGGATGCTGGAGTAGTAACACTTACCAAGACAGTAACAGGAACAGGAGCTTGTGCTTCGAGTACAGTATCTGCTTCAATAGCATTAACAATCAGTGAAGAGCCAACAGTTGAAGCTGGAGCCGCTGCTTCCTTATGTTCTGATGCTGGTCCTTATACCTTAAGTGATGCTACTATCGGTGGCGGAGCGACTATGGGAACTTGGTCACTAACGACCAGTCCTGCAACAGGAGATGGAGCATTAAGCTCAACTGCTGCAACAGCTACTCCTGAGACAGTAACTTTTACAGCTACGGTACCTGGAGATTACATACTAACATTAACAAGTGACTTTACAGCACCTTGTGTTGCTGCAACAGATACGGTAACCATTACTGTGGAAGATGAGCCAACAGTAGCAGTAGCATCACCAACGGCAACTATTTGTTTTGATGATATGTTTACGGTTGCTGGAAGTACTTCTACTAACGGAACCATTGCTTGGACTACTAGTGGGTCTGGATTCTTTTCAGATAATACTATTGATAATCCTGTATATACTGCAAGTCAATTAGATGTAGACGGAGGTTCGGTGACGCTAACAAAGACAGTAACAGGAACAGGCGCTTGTGCTTCAAGTACAGTGTCAGCTTCAATAGCATTAACAATCAGTGAAGAGCCAACAGTTGAAGCTGGAGCCGCTGCTTCCTTATGTTCTGATGCTGGTCCTTATACCTTAAGTGATGCTACTATCGGTGGCGGAGCGACTATGGGAACTTGGTCACTTACGACAAGTCCTGCAACAGGAGATGGAGCACTAAGCTCAACTGCTGCAACAGCTACTCCTGAGACAGTAACTTTTACAGCTACGGTACCTGGAGATTATATACTGACATTAACATCTGACTTTACAGCACCTTGCGTTGCTGTAACAGATACAGTAACCATTACTGTGGAAGATGAGCCAACAGTAGCAGTAGCATCACCAACGGCAACTATCTGTTTTGATGATATGTTCACGGTTGCTGGAAGTACATCTACCAACGGAACGATTGCTTGGACTACTAGTGGATCTGGTTCATTCTCAGACAATACTATTGACAACCCTGTTTATACAGCAAGCGCACTTGACGTGGATGCAGGAGTAATAACACTTACCAAAACAGTAACTGGAACAGGAGCTTGTGCTTCGAGTACAGTATCTGCCTCAATAGCATTAACAATCAGTGAAGAGCCAACAGTAGAAGCTGGAGCAGCTGCTTCTCTATGTTCTGATGCTGGTCCTTATACCTTAAGTGATGCTACTATCGGTGGCGGAGCGACTATGGGAACTTGGTCACTAACGACAAGTCCTGCAGGTGGTGATGGAGTATTAAGCTCAACTGCTGCAACAGCTACTCCTGAGACAGTAACTTTTACAGCTACGGTACCTGGAGATTATATACTTACATTAACATCTGACTTTACTGCACCTTGTGCTGCAGCAACAGACACGGTAGCCTCAATAGCCTTAACAATCAGTGAAGAGCCAACAGTGGAAGCTGGAGCCGCTGCTTCTTTATGTTCTGATGCTGGTCCTTATACCTTAAGTGATGCTACTATTGGTGGCGGAGCGACTATGGGAATTTGGTCACTAACGACCAGTCCTGCAGGTGGAGATGGAGCATTAAGCTCAACTGCTGCAACAGCTACTCCTGAGACAGTAACTTTTACAGCTACGGTACCTGGAGATTACATACTGACATTAACAAGTGACTTTACAGCACCTTGTGCTGCTGCAACAGATACGGTAACAATAACTATAGAAGATGAGCCAACAGTAACAGTAGCATCACCAACGGCAACTATTTGTTTTGATGATATGTTTACGGTTGCTGGAAGTACATCTATCTACGGAACGATTGCTTGGACTACTAGTGGGTCTGGATTCTTTTCAGATAATACGATTGATAATCCTGTGTATACTGCAAGTCAATTAGATGTAGACGGAGGTTCGGTGACGCTAACAAAGACAGTAACTGGAACAGGCGCTTGTGCTTCAAGTACAGTATCTGCCTCAATAGCCTTAACAATCAGTGAAGAGCCAACAGTGGAAGCTGGAGCCGCTGCTTCTTTATGTTCTGATGCTGGTCCTTATACCTTAAGTGATGCTACTATCGGTGGCGGAGCGACTATGGGAACTTGGTCACTAACGACCAGTCCTGTAACAGGAGATGGAGCATTAAGCTCAACTGCTGCAACAGCTACTCCTGAGACAGTAAGTTTTACAGCTACGGTACCTGGAGATTACATACTGACATTAACAAGTGACTTTACAGCACCTTGTGTTGCTGCAACAGATACGGTAACCATTACTGTGGAAGATGAGCCAACAGTAGCAGTAGCATCACCAACGGCAACTATTTGTTTTGATGATATGTTTACGGTTGCTGGAAGTACTTCTACCAACGGAACGATTGCTTGGACTACTAGTGGAACAGGTACCTATGACAATGCTACGGCAGAAAACCCAATATATACAGCGAGTACACAAGATGTAAGCGCTGGAGTAGTTACACTAACAAAGACAGTAACAGGAACAGGCGCTTGTGCTTCAAGTGTGGTTACTGCATCAATAGCATTAACAATCAGTGAAGAGCCAACAGTAGAAGCTGGAGCAGCTGCTTCTTTATGTTCTGATAATGGCGCATATACTTTAAGTGATGCTACCATCAGTGGTGGCGCAACTACTGGAACTTGGTCACTTACGACCAGTCCTGCAACAGGAGATGGAGCATTAAGCTCAACGGTTGCCACCGCTACTCCAGAAACAGTAACTTTTACCGCTACGGTACCTGGAGATTATATACTTACATTAACAAGTGACTTTACAGGACCTTGTGTTGCTGCAACAGATACGGTAACCATTACTGTAGAAGATGAGCCAACAGTAGCAGTAGCATCACCAACGGCAACGATTTGTTTTGATGATATGTTTACGGTTGCTGGAAGTACTTCTACCAACGGAACAATTGCTTGGACTACTAGTGGAACAGGAACTTATGACAATGCTACGGCAGAGAATCCAATATACACTGCGAGTACACAAGATGTAAGCGCAGGAGTAATAACACTTACCAAAACAGTAACTGGAACAGGAGCTTGTGCTTCGAGTACAGTATCTGCCTCAATAGCATTAACAATCAGTGAAGAGCCAACAGTAGAAGCTGGGGCAGCTGCTTCTCTATGTTCTGATGCTAGTCCTTATACATTAAGTGATGCTACCATCGGTGGCGGAGCGACTATGGGAACTTGGTCGCTTACGACTAGTCCTGCAGGTGGAGATGGAGCATTAAGCTCAACTGCTGCAACAGCTACTCCTGAAACAGTAACTTTTACAGCTACGGTACCTGGAGATTACATACTGACATTGACAAGTGACTTTGCTGCACCTTGCGTTGCAGCAACAGATACGGTAACAATAACTATAGAAGATGAACCAACAGTAACAGTGGCATCGCCAACGGCAACTATCTGTTTTGATGATATGTTTACGGTTGCTGGAAGTACTTCTGCCAACGGAACCATTGCTTGGACGACTAGTGGATCTGGTTCATTCTCAGACAATACGATTGACAATCCTGTTTATACAGCAAGCGCACTTGACGTGGATGCAGGAGTAATAACACTTACCAAAACAGTAACTGGAACAGGCGCTTGTGCTTCAAGTACAGTATCTGCCTCAATATCCTTAACAATCAGTGAAGAGCCAACGGTGGAAGCTGGAGCAGCTGCTTCCTTATGTTCTGATGCTAGTCCTTATATATTAAGTGATGCTACTATTGGTGGCGGAGCGACTATGGGAATTTGGTCACTAACGACCAGTCCTGCAACAGGAGATGGAGCATTAAGCTCAACTGCTGCAACAGCTACTCCTGAGACAGTAACTTTTACAGCTACGGTACCTGGAGATTACATACTGACATTAACAAGTGACTTTACAGCACCTTGTGTTGCTGCAACAGATACGGTGACCATTACTGTGGAAGATGAGCCAACAGTAGCAGTAGCATCACCAACGGCAACTATTTGTTTTGATGATATGTTTACGGTTGCTGGAAGTACTTCTACCAACGGAACAATTACTTGGACTACTAGTGGATCTGGTTCATTCTCAGACAATACTATTGACAACCCTGTTTATACAGCAAGCGCACTTGACGTGGATGCAGGAGTAATAACACTTACCAAAACATTAACTGGAACAGGAGCTTGTGCTTCGAGTACAGTATCTGCCTCAATAGCATTAACAATCAGTGAAGAGCCAACAGTAGAAGCTGGGGCAGCTGCTTCTCTATGTTCTGATGCTAGTCCTTATACATTAAGTGATGCTACCATCGGTGGCGGAGCGACTATGGGAACTTGGTTACTAACGACAAGTCCTGCAGGTGGTGATGGAGCATTAAGCTCAACTGCTGCAACAGCTACTCCTGAGACAGTAACTTTTACAGCTACGGTACCTGGAGATTATATACTTACATTAACATCTGACTTTACTGCACCTTGTGCTGCAGCAACAGACACGGTAACCATTACTGTGGAAGATGAACCAACAGTGGCAGTAGCATCACCAACGGCAACTATTTGCTTTGATGATATGTTTACGGTTGCCGGAAGTACTTCTACCAACGGAACAATTGCTTGGACAACAAGTGGATCAGGATTCTTTTCAGATAATACTATTGATAATCCTGTGTATACTGCAAGTCAATTAGATGTAGACGGAGGTTCGGTGACGCTAACAAAGACAGTAACTGGAACAGGCGCTTGTGCTTCAAGTACAGTATCTGCCTCAATAGCCTTAACAATCAGTGAAGAGCCAACAGTGGAAGCTGGAGCCGCTGCTTCTTTATGTTCTGATGCTGGTCCTTATACCTTAAGTGATGCTACTATTGGTGGCGGAGCGACTATGGGAACTTGGTCACTAACGACCAGTCCTGCAGGTGGAGATGGAGTATTAAGCTCAACTGCTGCAACAGCTACTCCTGAGACAGTAACTTTTACAGCTACGGTACCTGGAGATTACATACTGACATTAACAAGTGACTTTACAGCACCTTGTGTTGCTGCAACAGATATGGTAACAATTACTGTGGAAGATGAACCAACAGTAGCAGTGGCATCACCAACGGCAACGATTTGTTTTGATGATATGTTTACGGTCGCTGGAAGTACTTCTACCAACGGAACAATTGCTTGGACTACTAGTGGAACAGGAACCTATGATAATGCTACGGCAGAGAACCCAATTTATACAGCGAGTGTACAAGATGTAAGCGCTGGAGTAGTAACACTTACAAAAACAGTAACAGGAACAGGCGCTTGTGCTTCAAGTGTGGTTACTGCATCAATAGCATTAACAATCAGTGAAGAGCCAACAGTAGAAGCTGGAGCAGCTGCTTCTTTATGTTCTGATAATGGCGCATATACTTTAAGTGATGCTACCATCAGTGGTGGCGCAACTACTGGAACTTGGTCACTTACGACCAGTCCTGCAACAGGAGATGGAGCATTAAGCTCAACGGTTGCCACCGCTACTCCAGAAACAGTAACTTTTACCGCTACGGTACCTGGAGATTATATACTTACATTAACAAGTGACTTTACAGGACCTTGTGTTGCAGTAACAGATACAGTAACAATTACTGTGGAAGATGAACCAACAGTTGACGCAGGACCAGCTACAGCTGAAATCTGTGAAGATGAAATGTATACAGTTGTAGGCGGTTTGTCTACAAACGGAACAATTGCTTGGACTACAAGTGGAACTGGTAATTTTTCAAGTACAACAGTTGATAACCCAATCTATACTCCAAGTACTTTAGATATTAATTCGGGATCAGTAACGCTTACTAAAACTCTTACGGGATTAGGTGCTTGTTCTTCTTCAATAGTTTCTGATACTACAGTGCTTACAATTAATTTACTGCCAACTCCAACAATTACAGCTCCATCTAATGTTTGTACAGGAGAGCCAGCACTAGATCTGACTACTGTAGTTTCTCCTGCTTTTGCAACTGGAGGAATAGGAACAACTATTACTATAGATGGTGTAGCAAATACAACCTTTGATCCAGCGATTGAAACTCCTGGACCACACACAATAGAATATACTTTCGTAGACGCTGTTACTGGATGTACAAATTCAGTTACAACTTCGATTATTGCTTGTGCTCCATCACTCGCTCTTGTAAAAACAAGTGCTTATACAGATACCAATGGTGATGGTGTGGTAAGTCCTGGAGATATGATTGCTTACACTTTTGTGGTGACTAACACAGGTAATGTGACAGTAACATCGATTGATGTGACAGATACTAATTTGACACCAAGTTTAGTAGGTACGATTGCGAGTCTAGCTCCAATGGCCAACCAAACACTAACGGCTAGTTATACCATTACTCAGGCAGATGTAAATGCAGGAGAGGTAATCAATGAAGCAGTTGCTTCTGGTGAGGATCCTAACGGAAATACGGTAAGTGATGATTCTGATTCTGGTAACCCAGCAGATGATTCTGGAGCTGGTGATGATGATACGGTAACACCGCTGCCATCTTCTTCAGAGCTTAGTCTTGTTAAGAGTTCAACTTTTGATGCAGTTACTAATAGTATTACCTATACTTATATCGTTGAGAATACTGGTAACACTACAGTAAATGATATCACAATTGCAGAAACTACATTTACAGGTACAGGAACAACACCAACGCCAGTTTATTCGGCTGGAGGTTTTGATCTAGATGGTGATGCAGATGCTTTTGATGCAAACCCTGGAGATGTGCTACAGTTTACTGCTACTTATGTATTAACTCAAGCAGATATTGATGCTGGAGTTGTAGATAATGAAGCGCTTGCTAGCGGAACAGATCCAGCAGGAGCGACGGTAACAGATGCTTCTGATTCTGGGAATGCTGCAGATGATACTGGAGCTGGAGATGATACGACGAGTACTCCAATCCCTGCAATGCCAATGATTGAGCTTGTAAAATCAAGTACATATGTAGATAATGCGCCTGCTGGACTTACGGTAGGAGACCAAATCGATTATATATACACGGTTGAAAATACAGGAAATGTAACTGCCAATGATGTGACGGTAACGGAGACTAGCTTCTCGGGAACAGGAACAACACCTACACCATTATACCAAATGGGTGGTGGAGATCTTGATGGTGACGGTGATGCATTTGATGCAGCACCTGGGGATGTACTCACATTTACTGCGAGCTACATATTAACACAAGATGATATCAACGCTGGAACGGTAGTAAACGAGGCAACAGCTTCGGCAACAGATCCAAGTGGTAATCCAATAACCGATGCTTCTGATTCTGGTAACGCTGCAGATGATACTGGAGCTGATGATGATGCTACTGTAACGCCACTTCCTGTGGAGAGTGAGATAGCTTTCGCGAAAGCGGTATCGGCACTTACAGATACCAACGGCGATGGTTTATTAGGAGCAGGAGATCAAGTGACTTATACCTTTACAGTAACAAATACTGGAAGTACAACAATTAGTAATCTTACTGTAAACGATGCAACGATAGGACTTAGTAATGCAGTGGTAACCCCATCTACATTACAACCTACGGAGATGGGAAGTGTAACAGCAAACTATATCTTAACTCAGGCCGATGTAAATGCTGGGAATGTAGAAAACACAGCAACGGCAACAGGAACAGATCCAAATGGAGTTGCTGTAACCGATGTGTCTGATAGTACAAATCCTAATGATGACGAAGGTCAACCAGGAAACTCAGATGCAGATGCAGATGATACGAATGATCCAACGAACTTACCAATACCTGCAACACCTGCACTCGCTCTTGTAAAGACTAGTGCTTATGCAGATACCAATGGTGATGGTGTGGTAAGCCCTGGAGATATGATTGCTTATACTTTTGTGGTGACTAACACAGGTAATGTGACAGTAACATCGATTGATGTGACAGATACTAATTTGACACCAAGTTTAGTAGGTACGATTGCGAGTCTAGCTCCAATGGCCAACCAAACACTAACGGCTAGTTATACCATTACTCAGGCAGATGTAAATGCAGGAGAGGTAATCAATGAAGCAGTTGCTTCTGGTGAGGATCCTAACGGAAATACGGTAAGTGATGATTCTGATTCTGGTAACCCAGCAGATGATTCTGGAGCTGGTGATGATGATACGGTAACACCGCTGCCATCTTCTTCAGAGCTTAGTCTTGTTAAGAGTTCAACTTTTGATGCAGTTACTAATAGTATTACCTATACTTATATCGTTGAGAATACTGGTAACACTACAGTAAATGATATCACAATTGCAGAAACTACATTTACAGGTACAGGAACAACACCAACGCCAGTTTATTCGGCTGGAGGTTTTGATCTAGATGGTGATGCAGATGCTTTTGATGCAAACCCTGGAGATGTGCTACAGTTTACTGCTACTTATGTATTAACTCAAGCAGATATTGATGCTGGAGTTGTAGATAATGAAGCGCTTGCTAGCGGAACAGATCCAGCAGGAGCGACGGTAACAGATGCTTCTGATTCTGGGAATGCTGCAGATGATACTGGAGCTGGAGATGATACGACGAGTACTCCAATCCCTGCAATGCCAATGATTGAGCTTGTAAAATCAAGTACATATGTAGATAATGCGCCTGCTGGACTTACGGTAGGAGACCAAATCGATTATATATACACGGTTGAAAATACAGGAAATGTAACTGCCAATGATGTGACGGTAACGGAGACTAGCTTCTCGGGAACAGGAACAACACCTACACCATTATA
Organism: Dokdonia sp. Asnod1-B02; assembly: GCF_045063955.1. Lineage (NCBI taxonomy): Bacteria > Pseudomonadati > Bacteroidota > Flavobacteriia > Flavobacteriales > Flavobacteriaceae > Dokdonia > Dokdonia sp. Asnod1-B02. The sequence continues at coordinate 1,065,627 of NZ_JBEFNW010000002.1, forward strand.
CCAAATGGGTGGTGGAGATCTTGATGGTGACGGTGATGCATTTGATGCAGCACCTGGGGATGTACTCACATTTACTGCGAGCTACATATTAACACAAGATGATATCAACGCTGGAACGGTAGTAAACGAGGCAACAGCTTCGGCAACAGATCCAAGTGGTAATCCAATAACCGATGCTTCTGATTCTGGTAACGCTGCAGATGATACTGGAGCTGATGATGATGCTACTGTAACGCCACTTCCTGTGGAGAGTGAGATAGCTTTCGCGAAAGCGGTATCGGCACTTACAGATACCAACGGCGATGGTTTATTAGGAGCAGGAGATCAAGTGACTTATACCTTTACAGTAACAAATACTGGAAGTACAACAATTAGTAATCTTACTGTAAACGATGCAACGATAGGACTTAGTAATGCAGTGGTAACTCCATCTACATTACAACCTACGGAGATGGGAAGTGTAACAGCCAACTATATCTTAACTCAAGCCGATGTAAATGCTGGAAATGTAGAAAACACAGCAACGGCAACAGGAACAGATCCAAATGGAGCTGCTGTAACCGATGTGTCTGATAGTATAAATCCTAATGATGACGAAGGTCAACCAGGAAACTCAGATGCAGATGCAGATGATACGAATGATCCAACGAACTTACCAATACCTGCAACACCTGCACTCGCTCTTGTAAAAACAAGTGCTTATGCAGATACTAATGGTGATGGAGTGGTAAGTCCTGGAGATATGATTGCTTACACTTTTGTGGTGACTAACACAGGTAATGTGACAGTAACATCGATTGATGTAACAGATACTAATTTGACGCCAAGTTTAGTAGGTACGATTGCGAGTCTAGCTCCAATGGCCAACCAAACATTAACGGCTAGTTATACCATTACTCAGGCAGATGTAAATGCAGGAGAGGTAATTAATGAAGCGGTTGCTTCTGGTGAGGATCCTAATGGAAATACGGTAAGTGACGATTCTGATTCTGGTAACCCAGCAGATGATTCTGGAGCTGGTGATGATGATACGGTAACCCCGTTGCCATCTTCTTCAGAGCTTACTCTTGTTAAGAGTTCATCTTTTGATGCGGCGACTAATAGTATTACCTATACTTATACTGTTGAAAATACTGGTAACACTACAGTAAATGACATTACGATTGCAGAGACTACATTTACGGGAACAGGAACAACACCAACGCCAGTTTATTCGGCTGGAGGTTTTGACTTGGATGGTGATGCAGATGCTTTTGATGCAAGTCCTGGAGATGTGTTACAGTTTACTGCTACTTATGTATTAACTCAAGCAGATATTGATGCTGGAGTTGTAGACAATGAAGCGCTTGCTAGCGGAACTGATCCAGCAGGAGCGACAGTAACAGATGCTTCTGATTCTGGTAATGCTGCAGATGATACTGGAGCGGGAGATGATACGACGAGTACTCCAATCCCTGCAATGCCAATGATCGAGCTTGTAAAATCAAGTACGTATGTAGATAATGCACCTGCTGGACTTACAGTAGGAGACCAAATAGATTATATATACACGGTTGAAAATACAGGAAATGTAACTGCCAGTGATGTGACGGTAGCTGAGACTAGCTTCTCGGGAACTGGAACAACACCTACACCATTATACCAAATGGGTGGTGGTGATCTTGATGGTGACGGTGATGCGTTTGATGCAGCACCTGGCGATGTGCTTACATTTACTGCGAGCTACATCTTAACACAAGATGACATCAATGCTGGAACGGTAGTGAACGAAGCAACAGCTTCGGCAACAGATCCAAGTGGTAATCTAGTAACAGATGCTTCAGATTCTGGTAACGCTGCAGATGATACTGGAGCTGATGATGATGCTACTGTGACGCCACTTCCTGTGGAGAGTGAGATTGCTTTCGCGAAAGCGGTATCGGCACTTACAGATACCAACGGCGATGGACTTTTAGGAGCAGGAGATCAAGTGACTTATACCTTTACAGTAACAAATACTGGAAGTACAACCGTTAGTAATCTTACTGTAAACGATGCAACGATAGGGCTTAGTAATGCGGTGGTAACTCCATCTACATTACAACCTACGGAGATGGGAAGTGTAACAGCCAACTATATCTTAACTCAAGGTGATGTAAATGCTGGGAATGTAGAAAACACAGCAACGGCAACAGGAACAGATCCAAATGGAGGTGCCGTGGCGGATGTGTCTGATAGTACAAATCCTAATGATGACGAAGGACAACCAGGAAACTCAGATGCAGATGCAGATGATACGAATGATCCAACCAACTTACCAATACCTGCAACACCTGCACTTGACCTTGTAAAAACGAGTGCTTATGCAGATACTAATGGTGATGGTGTGGTAAGCCCTGGAGATATGATTGCTTATACCTTTGTGGTAACAAACACGGGTAATGTGACAGTAACATCGATTGATGTGACAGATACTAATTTGACGCCAAGTTTAGTAGGTACAATTGCGAGTCTAGCTCCAATGGCCAACCAAACATTAACGGCTAGTTATACCATTACTCAGGCAGATGTAAATGCAGGAGAGGTAATTAATGAAGCGGTTGCTTCTGGTGAGGATCCTAATGGAAATACGGTAAGTGACGATTCTGATTCTGGTAACCCAGCAGATGATTCTGGAGCTGGTGATGATGATACGGTAACACCGCTACCATCTTCTTCAGAGCTTACTCTTGTTAAGAGTTCAAGTATAGACATTGCGTCAAATACAATTACTTACACATACACTGTAGAGAATACTGGGAATGTAGCAGTATTTGATATAGTACTTGTTGAAACGGCCTTCTCAGGAACTGGTGCTACGCCTGTACCTGTATATACAGGAGGTGGAGTTGATTTAGATGGCGATGCAGATGCCTTTGATGCAAGTCCAGGAGATATGCTATTCTTTACAGCTAGCTACTTGCTAACGCAAATTGATATTGATGCTGGAGTAGTTACAAATCAAGCTGAAGTAAACGGTACATCTCCAAATGGAGCGACAGTATCTGATGAGTCTGATTCTGGCAACGATGGTGATAATACTGGTAATGATAATGATCCTACTAATACATTTATACCTCAAGATGCAAGTATGAATCTTGATAAGATTGGAGTTCTTGACGATGGAGGTGATGGATTACAAGCTGGTGATATTATTACATACACATTTACTCTAACAAATACTGGAACAACAACAGTTGCAAATCCGGTACTAACAGATCAATTACTTGGAGGTGTTATTGCAGGTCCTGATTCGGGAGATGTAAGTAACGTGTCTGTTCTTGATGTAGATGAAGTGTGGATTTACACAGCGACCTACGCATTAACACAAGATGATGTAGATGCTGGAATGGTCGTGAATACAGCAACTATTGCTGGAAGCGCACCTAACGGAGAACCTGTGGTAGACACATCTGATGATCCGAACGATAACACTAACGTTGATCCTAATACAGATGGTAATCCTGATGACCCAACAATTGTTGATTTCGGATGTATGCCTAATATATCTCTGTTTAAAGAAGATATCGCATTTAGTGGTGACGTTACAAACCCAGTCCCAGGTGATATCATAACGTTCCAATTTACAGCGGTAAACACAGGGAATATTACACTTTTAAATGCGGAAATATTTGACGCGCTGCTAGGTGGTTTCGTTGGTGAATTTGAAGAAATATTAGTTGGACAATCTCTAACAACCACACAAACATATACTATCACACAAGATGATATTGATACGGGTTACGTGCTCAATACTGCATTTATTGTTGCAGACCCTGTGGGGGCAGATTGTGATGAAGTAAGAGATGTTTCTCATGATAGAGACTTTGCAACAAGTGGAGTTGATTCTGATGGAGATGGTGATCCTTCTAATGATGTTCTAGTAGATTCTGATGGAGATGGAGATCCTGATAACGATACGGAAGTATTCTTACAGCAAAATCCAGTAATTGTTATTACTAAAACGTTCGTTTATTTAGACACAAATGGTAATGGCTCTATAGACTTGGGTGATCAATTACAGTATAACTTTGTCGTAGTTAATAACGGAAACGTTACTATTACAGACGTTGTTGTAAATGATCCATTATTAGGTGGTATTGTTGGAGTGATTGATGTACTCACACCTTCTGATACAGGTAATGTAACTGCTACTTATAACTTAACACAGGCGGATATTGATACAGGAAGTGTTACTAATACAGCCACGGCTATAGGTAATGATCCATTTGATAACGATGTTACCTCTACAGATACAGTTGTATTTGATATAGATGATATGGGAGGTATTACTTTAGTAAAAGCAGCCCAGCTACAAGACACGAACAATAGTAACACCGTAGATGTGGGAGATGAAATCTTGTACACGTTTACAGTTACTAATACTGGGAATGTAACAGTCACTAATGTTGAAATAAACGATAGTACAATCGGAGTAAGTAACCTACCTATTGTGCCTAGTACATTGCAGCCTGGAGAAAGTGGAATTGCAGTAGCTGCATATGTCCTTACACTAGATGATATCATGGTTGGAATGATTATAAACTCGGCAGAAGCAAGTGCGATAGATGCAATGGGGCAGACGCTTACGGATGTGTCGGATAGTGCTAATCCTGCAGACGATACAGGAGCGGGAGATGACCCTACGGTAACAATGTTTGAAGTAGCTAATATTTCTTTACAGAAAATGGGAGAATATATTGATACCAACCTCAATAATATAGTAGATCAAGGTGACCGTATTGATTACATGTTTACTGTGACAAATACAGGTAACACACCATTGTTTGACGTAAGTGTCGACGATAGCTTAGTAGAGATAGATGGAGGTCCAATTGATCTCGCAATAGGGGAGACTGACAGTTCTACATTCAGCGCTAGTTACATTCTTACTAATGAGGATGTGGCCAACGGAAGTGTTTTAAACACAGCTACTGTAACTGCAAGAACTGCCAATGGAGCTATTGTAACAGATGTTTCAGATGATCCTACAAACTCTACAGATAATGACGAGAATAATGATGGTGAACCAGATGATCCTACTATTACAATATTAGATGTAGAACAAGATTTGGAAATTTTCAATGAAATTTCTCCTAATGGCGATGGTGTGAATGAAACCTTTGTTATTCAAGGATTACAAAATTATCCTAACAATGTTCTTCGCATTTATAACAGATGGGGTAATGTTGTTTTTGAAGAAGCAAACTATCAAAATAACTTTGACGGTACTTCAAATGGTCGAGCAACCGTTGAGAGAGGTGAGAAGCTGCCAGTAGGTACATATTATTACCTTCTAGACCTTAATGATGGAAGTTCGGGTCGTGCAGGATGGTTATATATAAACAGATAATTTAAGGTGTATAAGCACTAAAAGTAAAAAGTATGAATATAAAGCTTAGAGTATTAATAGTAGGTTTAGTAGGTCTATCCTTCCAGACGCTATTTGCGCAACAAGATCCTCAGTTTACACAATATATGTACAATACGTTGAGTGTAAATCCAGCATATGCTGGATCTAGAGGTCACGCTTCTGCGATTGGGGTGTTGAGATCGCAGTGGGTTGGTCTTGATGGAGCTCCTAGAACACAGACTTTTTCCTTAGACACTCCAATAGGTGAACATGTAGGTCTTGGTTTGGCAATAGCAAACGATGAACTCGGTCCCTCTAAGGAAACGTATCTCGATCTTAATTTTTCTTATACGATAATGACTTCAGACACTCGTAAGCTTTCATTTGGGTTAAAAGGAGGTGGGCGTTTCTTAGATATTGATTTTTCTAAGGGTAATGCTCAAAGTCAAGATGTCCTTTTTCAAAATAATGTGAGTGAATTTTTACCTACTCTAGGAGCAGGTGTCTACTGGCATAATGATCGTAACTATCTTGGGTTTTCAATCCCAAATTTATTTACAGATCAAACCTATGATGATATACAGCAAACTGTAGCTGCCGAAAGACTTCACTTATTTATAATAGGAGGTATTGTCACAGATCTTAGTAGTACGACAAAATTTAAACCAGCTTTCCTTGTAAAGAGTGTTACGGGAGCTCCGCTTATTGTGGATTTATCTGCAAATTTTATGTTTTATGAAAAGCTAAGATTAGGGCTTTCTTATAGATGGGATGATTCTGTAAGTGGTCTTGCAGGATTCCAGATAACACCACAGCTACTGGTAGGGTATTCTTATGATTATACTACTACAGAACTACAGCGATTTAATACTGGAAGCCATGAGATTACAATGAGATTTGATCTTATCTCAAAAACAAAGAAAATTAAATCACCTCGTTTCTTTTAAATTATAAATAATGACAAAGAATATTACGATACTTCTGCTACTTTTTTCTGTCTCTCTCTTTGCACAGAAAACATATAAAAACGCAGATAAGCTATTTGAACAAATGCGCTATGTTGAAGCGGCAGCTGTTTATGAGAAAGCAATAGATAGAGGAGATAATTCTATGGTTCTTCTACAGAAAGCTGGAGATTCATATTACTTCAATACTAATATGGAGGAGGCTTATAAGTGGTATGATCTGCTTGTGAGTCAATATAGAGATGAAGTCGATGCTGAGTATTTATTTCGATTTGCACACTCACTTCAAGGTATTGGGGATTATAAAGCGGCAAAAAAGTGGATGAAAGCTTTCGCGAAAGCGTCAACTAAAAATGATAGACGTATTGATGATTATGCTCAGAAAGAACGCACTCTGGCAGATGTGCTAGCGATTCCTGCGCAATTTGAGCTTAAAAACTTGTCAATAAATACAGCGTATTCAGATTTTGGACCTGCATATTATGGAAATAAACTTGTGTACTCATCTGCTGTGGATACGTCTTATTATATCAAAAGAAGGTATCATTGGAACGATCAGCCATTTTTAGATTTTTATATTGGACAAATAAACGCTGCCGAGAATGAAGTAAAAAGAGAGAAAATATTTTCTAAGGTTATAAATACAAAATATCACGAGGCTACAATTGCTTTTACTAATGATGGTAATCGTATTTACTTTACTAGAAATAACTATGATGTAGATTTAAAAAGAGGAGAGGATGGAATTAGCCATCTTAAATTATATACTGCGGTTAGGAATGACAGTCTAGATAGAAAGGACGACTGGAGCGATGTGCATGAACTGCCATTTAATAGTAAGGATTACTCTACGGGTCATCCTACGCTTAGTGAAGATGGTAGTAAACTTTATTTTGTATCAGACATGCCAGGAACAATAGGCGCTACAGATATATTTGTAGTAGATATATTGGGGGATAATACATATTCTACACCTCGAAATCTAGGGCCAAAAGTGAATACATCAGGAAGAGAAATGTTTCCTTTTATTGCAAAGGGAGTGATGTACTTTGCTTCGGATGGACATTTAGGTGTTGGTGGATTAGATGTTTTTGAAAGTAATATGGATAATGATTTATTCTCGGACCCTCGTAACCTAGGTAAGCCACTTAACAGTAAGTTGGATGATTTTGGTTTCATTATTAACGAAGAAGGAGAGCAAGGTTTTGTATGTTCAAACAGAGAAGGAGGAGTAGGCGATGATGATATTTATGCAATACAGCGTATTGCTCCTGAAGATGTTTTAAACGATTGTAAACAACTTGTTAAAGGGTATGTGATTAACGCACGTACGCAAGAGCGTATAGCGGATGCTACAGTTTCTTTATATGGGGAGAATGGAGTTAAGCTTTCTGAAACCGTAAGTAAAAGGAATGGAGATTATGTTTTTAATTTTGACCTTGACTGTGCTGAGCAATATGATATAAAAGTGAATAAATTAGGGTACACTCCTAATTCAAAAAATATTGTTACTTCTAGTATCTCATCAGAAACTGTAGTTCCCTTAGATCTTGAAACGCTAAGTGAACTTATTGTGGAAGATGGAGGTCTACTTAAAATTAAGGTTGGAATTATATTCTTTGACCTCAATAAGGACTACATACGTCCAGACGCTGCTATGGAGCTCAATAAGATTGTAACACTGATGTCTCAACAACCATCTATAGAGATTAGAATAGAATCTCATACGGATGCCCGCGCAGATGATAATTATAATATGGAGCTCTCGCAAAGAAGGGCTATATCAACCAAAAATTACTTAATAAGACAAGGAATAGCAAAAGAGAGAATATTGTCTGCTCAAGGCTTTGGAGAAACGCAATTGCTTAATGTTTGTTCTAATGGAGTGCAATGCGATGAAGTGCAGCATCAAATTAATAGAAGGTCAGAGTTTATTATAGAGAAAATGTAAGTATTCAAAAACATACTATTAGTTATTATAAAGAAAAGCTCTCAAATAAAATTGAGAGCTTTTTTTATGCTTTGTTAAGAACTAGTATTTTCCAATTTTACAGGTGTTTTTCTAAGTAAAAAACTCAAGATATAGAACAGACTATTTATTTTTTCACAATAATGAGGTGTTTCTATTAAAAAAGTATCAAGGTACTAAGAAATTACAGCATACTTTCATATACTTGCTATCTCAAAAGATTTCACAATAACGTGAAGTAATTATTTTGTGATAGAATTAGAAGTATTTCATGCGAATTTTAGCGGAAGCACGCTGTTTTAGAGATTACATACTAAAATAATTGTAATTAAAATAAGACGATGCTTTTCTATATTTGTTACAGTTAATCTAATTAATTACTATATTTAACCCTTTACTAATTTAAACTTTAAGATCAAGAGCAATGAAAAAATTATTCTCTATCATGGCAATTGCCGCTGTAGTAGTGTTAAGCACATTCACAGCAAACGCCAGTAACGCACAAACAACCCTTCCAGTACAAATCCAACAAATCGTTGCGAATGTAGATTCTGGTGCATCTTTTCAAGATGAAGCCGTAGCAGAAGAGCTTTCTTTTACGCAAGATTTGAAAAAACGATTCATTGAAGGAGGTCCTGGATTCATGGGGATTGTACTTTTATGTCTTATTTTAGGACTTGCAATTGCTATTGAGCGTATTATATATCTTAACCTAGCATCTACTAACACTAAGAAGTTAGCTCAAGATGTTGAAGATGCATTAAATAGTGGTGGTGTTGAAGCTGCAAAAGAAGTATGTCGTAACACTAAGGGGCCTGTTGCTTCTATCTACTACCAAGGTCTTGACCGTGTAGATGAAGGAGTAGAAGCTGCTGAAAAAGCTGTTGTAGCTTATGGTGGTGTTCAAATGGGACAACTTGAAAAGAACGTATCTTGGATTTCATTATTTATCGCTCTTGCACCAATGCTTGGTTTCATGGGTACGGTAATCGGTATGATTCAAGCCTTTGATAGAATTGAAGCAGCGGGTGATATGAATCCAGCTCTTGTAGCAGGAGGTATTAAAGTAGCACTTCTTACAACAGTATTTGGACTGATTGTGGCTATTATTCTTCAAATATTCTATAACTATATTATTGCAAAAATTGACAGTATCGTAAACGATATGGAAGATGCATCAATCACATTGATGGACATGCTTGTACGTTACAAGAAGTAATATATAGTAATCTTAAAAATTCATACATATTATGGGATTACATAAAATTTTAAAACTCATTGTTGGTATCGTAGGTATCGTAGCACTTGTTGTTGCTGGTATGGTATGGGCAAACAATGAAGCCATCGTAGGTGGTGACTCACAGAACCTTGTTGATATCATGATTCTCCTTGCATGGATAGTTATAGGTATCGCAGTTATACTCGTAGCGATTTTTGTTATCAAAGGTCTATTTTCGGGTAACGCAAAGAATACACTAATAGGTGCCGGAGCATTCTTGTTAGTAGTTGCTATATCTTACTTCGCTGCAAGCGGAGCAGAAGAAGTTGCAATGAAAGACGGAGAAATGCTATCTGCTAGTGGTTCACAATGGGTAAGCGCTGGTATTAATGCATTCTTTATTCTTGCGGCTGTCGCAATTGTATTAATGGTTATTTCTGGAGCTAAGAAACTTGTAAATAAATAATTATGGCTAGGAGAAATGCACCAGAAATTAATGCAGGGTCTATGGCAGACATCGCATTCTTACTACTTATCTTCTTCTTGGTAACTACTACCATTGAAAAAGATAGAGGTCTAGTAAGAGCGTTACCGCCAGAGCAACCTGAGAATGTGGAGCCTCCTATCATAAAAGAAAAGAACCTTTTTGTTGTTATTGTAAACAATGAAGAACAGCTTTTGGTTGAAAATGAGCCTATGGAGATGAAAGATCTTCAAGCAGCAGCCATTGCTTTCCTAGATAATGGGGGAGTGCCAAAAGGACAAGAAGGGTATTGTGACTATTGTCAGGGAGAACGTAATCCGAGTTCATCGGATTATCCTGATAAGGCTATTGTTACTGTAAAGAGTCTTCGTGAGTCATCTTACGAGTCTTTTATTACAGTTCAAAATGAGCTAGTAGGAGCATATAATTTCTTACGTGATAGAGAATCGCAACGTTTATACGGGTGGAAGTACACCGAAGTAAGTAAAGCGATAGATGAAGGTGTTTTTAAGGGTAACGAAGATGCAACTGAGAAAAAACTTGATATTATCAAGAACATGTATCCTCAGAAGCTTTCTGAAGTAGACCCTAATAACTAATATAAAAACAATAACAATATGTCAAAATTTAGAAAAGGCGGTGCTAAGGAATTACCGGCAGTAAATACTGCTTCCTTACCAGATATTGTATTTATGTTATTATTCTTCTTTATGGTTGCTACGGTGTTACGTAAAAATGACGTCAAAGTAGCTCAAATTTTACCTTCAGCAGATCAAACTGAGAAGCTTAAAAAGGATCGAAGTGTATACATCTTTGCTGGTACTCCAGGAGAGGGATATAAGAACCTTGGTACAGAAGGGAAAATACAAATTGGAGACAAGTTTGTAAACATAAACGAAGTACAACCAGCAATACTCGAAGAGCGTGAAAAGCTTAGAGATGAGCTTAAAGACCGTGTAATGGTTGCCTTTAAAGTAGATAAGGAAACTAATTCAGGTTTGGTATATGACGTAAAGCAGGAGCTTAGACAAGCAAACATGCTTAAGGTAATTTATATTACCACACAAACGGATGATGCTGTAACGCAATAGTCCTATATTAAATTAGTAAAAAAACGTCTTGAGGTAACTCAAGGCGTTTTTTTATTTTCAATACTCATTGTCATTTCTCTTATATTTGTTACAAATTCTTCCACTTGAAATACTACCTATTTTTAACCATTTTATTTCTCACTATTGGTCTTATGGCTCAAGAGAAAGCTATTTCGTATGAGGAGGAGGTTGATTCCTTGTATAGAGAAGATCAAGTCTATGTAGGTGTTACATTTAATTTATTAAGTAATAAACCAGCAAGCTTTAGTCAAAATGGCCTTAGTGCAGGAGTGCAAGTTGGAGTTATTAGAGATTTTCCTATCAATAAGCGCCGCAATAAGGCAATTGGTATAGGAATAGGTCTTGCCCTTGATACGTATAATCAAAACTTGTTTATAGGTGAAGAATTTGCGGGTGAGGTGACTAATTATGAAATCCTTGATGATCAGATTAACGAAGAAGTAAATAGATTTACTACATATACTCTTGAGTTTCCACTTGAATACAGATGGCGTACATCTACACCAACCAAGTATAGTTTCTGGCGTATACATGCCGGAGTAAAATTAGGTTACTTATTCAGGTTCAAATCTACTTTTCAAGATGCAAGTGCTGGTATTGTTCGTACAGATTTACCTGAGATAAATAACTTCCAGTACGGACCATCATTCTCTTTCGGGTACGGAGCTTTTAATTTCCAAGGATATTATGGTTTGAGTACGTTGTTTAATGACGACGCGCAAATAGATGGCGATAACGTCAACCTTCAGGTGATTCGTTTGGGATTAGTTTTCTACTTCTTATAAGGTTACGCTTTCGCGAAAGCGTTACAATACTACTACTACTACTACTACTACTATTATTATTATTATAGCCAATAGGGGTAAACTAGAAACTGCGAAGCGGCACCTATTATAAATCCTATAATAAGTTCAATAGGAGTGTGGGCTTTTGCATCTAGTCTCGATGTAGCTGTTGCGCCACAAGCAAAAATCCCGACTGCAATCCAGGGAAGCATGTTTGAGCCATAGTGAAGACTGAGTCCTATAATAAAGAATAAAACTCCCGAGAGTCCTATCATGTGAAGACTTGCTTTAAACTTAAAAAAAGATAGTAAGAATGCTCCAGAACTAGCTCCTAAAACTCCGACAAAGAAAAAGTAAAGTGCGGGAATCTCATAACCGTCAAATATTAATCTTATTAATATAAAGATGAATACCATCTGCATGAGTAGCGGCCATTTGCGCTCCCTTACATCCTTGAGGTGTATGCTTGAGACTAATTGTAAATTTTTAAGCATATAGAAGCTTAAAATGGGTATTACGGTAGTCATTATGGCAGCTGCAAATATCTTAGAGTAAATAAACTCTTCATTAAAGTATCTAGGTGAAATGTAGAAGTAATACAAAACACCACTCAGCGGCATAAACAGAGGGTGGAAAATATAGGAAAAGCTACGTATGAGGAATTTCATTAAATCTGTTTACGTAATCTCGCTACTGGAAGATCTAGTTGCTCACGATATTTAGCTACCGTTCTACGTGCAATAGGGTATCCTTTTTCTTTTAAAATGCCGGCAAGTTTATCATCTGTAAGAGGTTTGCGCTTATCCTCTTCCTCAATAACCATTTCTAAGATTTTTTTAATCTCACGTGTAGATACTTCTTCACCTTGATCATTTGTCATACTTTCAGAAAAGAACTCTTTAATAAGTTTTGTTCCGTAAGGTGTGTCTACATATTTACTATTTGCTACCCGAGAAACGGTGGATACATCCATCCCAATTTCTGTAGCGATATCTTTCAATATCATAGGTCTTAAGTTACGTTCATCTCCAGTCAAGAAGTATTTTTCTTGATAATGCATGATGCTACTCATAGTGACAAAAAGTGTTTGCTGTCGCTGTATAATGGCTTCTATAAACCATTTGGCTGCATCAAGTTTTTGCTTAATGAACATTACCGCATCTTTTTGTGCTTTGGTGCGCTCCTTAGATTCTTTGTAACCTTTAAGCATGTTACTATAATCTCGAGAGACCTTAAGTTCTGGGGCGTTACGTCCATTTAGTGAGAGTTCTAGCTCGCCATCTACTATGCGTATGGTGAAGTCTGGAACAACGTGCTCTACTATTTTTGTGTTACTGGAGTATGATCCTCCTGGCCTTGGATTAAGGTGTTCTATCTCATTGATAGCATCTTTAAGTTCCTCTTCGGTTATGTGGAACTTAGCCATAAGCTTTTTGTAATGCTTCTTGCTAAAATGGTCAAAAGACTTTTCAAGAATGTCAACAGCTAGCGATACAGATTTTGTAGCTGGCTTTCTATCTAGTTGTAACACGAGACATTCTTGTAAATTACGTGCTCCCACCCCTGCTGGGTCAAGATCTTGCACTTTGAAAAGCATTTTTTCTATAACCTCCTCAGAGGTGTAGATGTTTTGTGTAAAAGCTAGATCGTCCATAAGATCTGCTAGCGGACGTCTCAGGTATCCTGCTTCATCTAGAGAGCCTATAATAAATTCGGCCACCTCGCGCTCTTCAGAAGATATTCTTACGGTATTGAGTTGTGTTTTTAGATATTGATTAAATGATGTTCCAGAAGCATAAGGGACTTGTTTGTCCTCATCATCTGCACTATAATTATTTGCGCTCAAGCGATACTCTGGGATTTCATCGTCACTTAGATAATCATCCACATTAATTTCAACTTCTGGCGCTTCATCAAAATCATCTGTATTGTCAAACTCTTCAAAATCATCTTGAACTTCCTCCTTACCGCTATCGAGAGCAGGATTTTCTTCCAGCTCTTGTTTGATTTTTTGTTCAAACGCCTGCGTAGGAAGTTGGATAAGCTTCATCAGCTGGATTTGCTGAGGAGAAAGCTTTTGCGAAAGTTTAAAATTAAGTTGTTGTTTTAACATATAAAAACGAAGTTACGAAAAAGCAGTAGACAGTGATGAGAAATATATGTTAAGCAAACTTTTAATTAATAGAAGTTTTGCTCTCTTATATTTGAGATTTTAAAGCGTATTTGAGGTTTGGAATTGTCTTAATTTTAAAGTGTGTTTACTACTTTTCTAATCGCTACTAGATTACTTAATAATTGCTCAAGATATGCAAGATCAAGCATATTTGCTCCGTCACTTTTTGCATTTGCAGGGTCAAAGTGTGTTTCAATAAACAATCCATCCACGTTATTCACAATACCAGCTCTGGCTATAGTTTCAATCATATCTGGTCGTCCACCAGTAACGCCGCTTGATTGATTAGGTTGTTGTAAGGAGTGTGTCACATCAAGTACCGTAGGGGCATACTGCTTCATCGTAGGTATTCCTCTAAAATCTACAATCATATCTTGATAGCCAAACATAGTACCACGATCTGTAATCCAAGCATTTTCATTACCAGTGTCATGCACCTTTTGTACAGCATGCTTCATCGATTCTGGAGACATGAATTGTCCCTTTTTTAGGTTTACTACTTTTCCTGTTTCGGCAGCAGCGACCACAAGGGAAGTTTGTCTTACCAAAAATGCAGGAATTTGTAAAACATCTACATATTGTGCTGCGAGAGCAGCATCAGAACTTTCGTGAATGTCTGTTACAGTAGGTACATCAAATTCTGCAGAAACCTTTGCTAGAATCTCAAGAGCTTTTTCATCTCCTATACCCGTAAAACTATCTACTCTACTACGATTTGCTTTTCTAAAACTTCCTTTAAAAACATATGGTATTTTTAGAGTGTCGGTGATTTTCACCACCTTCTCTGCAATGCGCATTGCCATATCTTCTCCTTCTATAGCGCATGGGCCACATAGTAGGAAAAAGTTATTGGCATCTGTATGTTTTATTTTAGGTATGTTAGAAAGTTTCATCGTTTAGTTTTTAATTGTTCCTGGATTTTTCTCAGGAATAAATGGGTGTTACAAAGATAGTATTAAAACAGATGAGCATTGTTACTTCTTGATAGAAGTGGTTTGCTTATCAGGTTTTGCATAAGAAAATCTGTCTATAAGTTTTGGAGAAGCATAAGCGTCAAGTCCGTTTATGGCTACTCCCATAGATGCTTCTAGATCAATCCATCCATCTTCATCTAGGCAGTTATCTGGTATAAAGATTTCCTTAATAGCTCCTATCATTAAAATAGTGCCATTTTCCTCAATTTTGTATTCATTTACGTATTCGCAGGCAATTTTAATATGTGCTTGTTTTACAAATGGTGCTTTCGAGTTATTTAAATATTCAGTTTGTAATCCAGTAGCGTTAAACTCTGATACGTTTTCCTCGTAAGCCGCCGCTGTTTGGTGAGATTGTGAGATGATTTCAGTATTAATGTGGTTCACTGTAAAAACTCCCGTCTCTTTAATATTTTTATATGTATGTCTAGGGACTGTAGTAGGTCTCATGATAAAGCTTAACATTGCAGGATTACTTCCTATGTGTGTGACAGAACTAAAAACAGCTAGATTTTCATGGTTATCCTTAGATGTAGTACCTATCAGGTTGGCGCTTTTATATCCCGTAACACTATTAATAAAGTTCGCACGGTAACGCTTATCCATTGCGCTAATTGCGTCGTCGTCAAAATGTAGTATCTTTTTCATTATTTCCAAAAATACGGATTATGAAAGAGCAGTTTCAGGATTACTTTGGCACAAACAAGGAAACTTGGGAAAAGAAAGTGCCTATACATGCAGAGAGTAGCTTCTATGATGTGCCATCATTTTTAAATGGTAAAAGTTCTCTTAACAGCTACGAGTTGGATGCCTTGGAAGATGTAAATGGTAAAAGTTTACTCCATCTTCAATGTCATTTTGCACAAGATACGTTGAGTTGGGCAAGGATGGGTGCATTGGTAACAGGAGTAGATATTAGTGAGGAGGCAATTACGCTTTCGCGAAAGCTAAACAAACAACTAGGTTTGTCTGCCGAATTTGTGTGCTGTAATGTTCTTGATACTTCAATGCATATCCAAGAGCAATTTGATATTATTTTTACGAGTTATGGTGTGATAGGATGGTTGCCAGATTTAAAACCTTGGGCACTTATGATTGCACAGCGATTAAAGAGTGGAGGGACTTTTTATATGGTAGAGTTTCATCCCATCGTCTGGATGTTTGATTATACAGGAGATAAGCCGGTAATGAAATATGGTTATCATCAGGATGAGGCAGTTTACGAAGAATATGAAGGGACTTACGCTCAGGCTGATGCTGCAATAATTAGTAAAGAGTATGGATGGAATCACGGTTTAGGTGAAGTGGTTTCTGCCCTAATAGATTCCGGTCTTAAAATAGAAGTTTTGAGAGAACACGATGCTTCTCCTTATGATGTTCTTCCGGATTTGGTCAAAAATGAAAATGGCCTTTACGAAAGTAAAGACCATTTATATCCATTAATTTTTGAGATAAAAGCTACTAAAATTTAGTGTGCATCCTCTTTTAATAATTCTGGAAACTTCTGTGCAAAACGTCTATATCTTGGGATAGAAACGTTTTGAATATATGGGTTGCTTGGATTGTTTTTCTCGTAATCTTGGTGGTAGTCTTCGGCAATCCAAAATTTCTGAAACGGTAGTACTTGGGTGCTTATTCGACCATTGTAAGTAGACTCATTTAAAGCAGCAATAGTTTCATCTATTATTTTTTTCTCACTATCGTTTTGATAGAAAGCGATAGAACGATATTGTGGACCTGCATCTGGGCCTTGACGATTTTTTGTAGTTGGGTCTTGTGATCCAAAAAACACATCTACCAGTTGTTGAAAAGAAATCACCTTTGGGTCATAAATTACTTCCACGGCTTCAGCATGCGTCGTGTTTCCGTAGCTCACTTGTTTGTAAGTTGGATTATCTTCTTTACCACCACTATAGCCACTTACGGCCTCATCGACACCTTTCACACTTTCAAAAACTGCCTCTACACACCAGAAACATCCACTAGCAAAATATGCCCTACTCATCCCATCTTGAAACGTCGTTTCTACAGGGTCAAGCATAGCTGTAGGCTCTGTCATAGGCTTCGGGTCATGGTTGCAAGCCATAAAAGTAATGAGCGTTGCAAGGGAGGCAAGTAATTTCATAGAGGTTTTTTTAAAGTCTATAAAAGTACATCATAAGAGTTGAGATTGTTGTTATCGTTTTGTTAATCAATTATGGTCATTATAAAGTGGAGTATTTAATGAAAATATCTTGATGTGAAATCGGGAAATTGTTATTTATAGATAACTCAATGGTAAAAAAAAGCCCTCTATAAATAGAAGGCTTTTTAATGTTGTAAGGAAAAGTGGTTATAGCTTCTTAAAAAGCTTTACCATTTTCTCATGTTGTTCGTTTGCTAGTTCGCTATCTATTAAGATACGACCAGAGTGCTCGTCTGTGATGATTTTCTTACGTCCAGCAATCTCAACCTGTACTTGTGGTGGGATTGTAAAGTAAGATCCTCCAGATGCTCCACGCTCTATAGGTACAATAGCAAGACCGTTGCGTACACTAGAACGAATTCTCTTGTAGGCTTTAACTAAGCGGTCTTCAATGTTAGTTTCATATTCTGCACTTTTAGCTAGAAGTGCTTGTTCTTCTTTCTCTGTTTCAGAAAGAATAGCATCTAGCTCGTTTTTCTTGTGCTTAAGGTGGTTCTCACGTTCTCCAAGACGTTGCTTAGTTTGTGTGATAACTTCTCCTTTTTGCTCAATCTGTGCTTTGTACTCACGGATATTTTTCTCTGCAAGTTGAATTTCAAGTTCTTGGAACTCTACTTCTTTACTTAAAGCATTAAACTCACGGTTGTTACGTACGTTTTTTTGCTGCTCAGAGTATTTTTTAATAGATGCTTTTGAGTCATCTATCTGGATTTTTTTAGCCTTGATAGAGTCGTCTACCAATTTTAAATCGTTTTCTAACTTCTCGATGCGCTTGTTAAGACCAGCTACTTCATCTTCAAGGTCTTCAACTTCCAGTGGAAGCTCTCCACGTACATTGCGGATCTCGTCCACACGTGAATCTATAAGTTGTAAATCGTAAAGCGAGCGTAGTTTTTCTTCTACTGTTGCTTCTTTCTTCTTTGCCATACGTTAAAAATAGTTGATAGGATTGGTATTTTCCTCAGATAAAATGATTGCAAAAGTACTAATTTTTTCTGTAAGATAATCGCATATTAGGTTTTTCGTATATCGCTCACTTTCATAATGTCCCACATCGCATAAAAGGATGCGGCTTTCGGCTTGATAATAGTCGTGATATTTTAAATCTGAAGTAACTAGTACATCGGCTCCTTGAGCTTTTGCACTTTTAATGGCAAAGGCTCCGCTTCCTCCTAGTACGGCTATTTTCTTTACAGGTTTACCTAATAATTGTGAATGACGTATACCACCTGTTTTAAATTGCGCTTTCGCGAAAGCTAAAAATCCCACCTCACTCATTTCTTTATCAAGCTCACCTATCATACCCATGCCTACATTTTGTAGCGTATTTTCTAGAGAGGTGATTTCATAAGCAACTTCTTCGTAAGGATGATTTTCAAAAAGTGTTTCTAAAATCTTAGACTTAAGGTGTTTTTCAAACGTAAGATGTACTTGTGTCTCTGGTTCAATATGTTTTGTGCCTCTACTTCCTATAACAGGGTTAGAGTTTTCATTTCCTTTAAAAGAGCCTTGACCTTTTACTTCAAAGCTACACTCTTCATAATTACCTATACTTCCAGCTCCAGCTTTAAATAATGAATCAGTAACGCTCTTTACAGAAGCGTGAGGAACGTAAGTGGTGAGTTTGTAAATATGATGCTGTTTAGGGCTTAAAATCTTTGTGTTTGATAGATTGAGAGCCTTGCACATTCCAAAGTTAACACCGTGCTCTACGTTATCCAGCGCAGTGTGAATTGCAAAAATGGCAATATCATTTTTAATAGCCTTTTGAACCACTTTTTGCACATAATTGCTTGCTGTAAGCTTTTTTAAACCTGAAAAAATTATAGGATGAAAACAAACAATAAGGTTGCAGTTTTTTGTAATTGCCTCATCAACCACATTTTCTAGTGCATCATGTGATACTAGTATATTACTTACTTCTTGATGAGGGTCACCTACAAGAAGACCAACATTATCAAAATCTTCTGCATAAGCTAGTGGCGCCCATTCATTAATTAAATTACTTACATCTTGTACCTTCATAAGCGTAAAGATAAAAAATGATACCTTCGTTTTATGAGAAAACTACGTCTCTTGTTATTTCCCGTAGCGGGAATTTATTATTTAGTTACGCTTACGCGAAATAAGCTCTACGACACTGGTATATTTAAGTCAAAAAAATATGATATTCCAGTTATATGTGTGGGTAATTTGAGCGTAGGAGGAACTGGGAAATCCCCAATGACTGAGTTTGTAGTTCGGCTTTTACAGGATAATTATCGAGTAGCTACACTTAGTAGGGGTTACGGCCGAAAAACGAAAGGATACCTAGATGTTCATCCAGAAAACAAGGCAACTATGGTGGGTGATGAGCCATTACAATTTGCTCAGAAATTCAAAAATATCCAAGTTGCAGTTTGCGAGGACCGACAAACTGGTATCGAAACATTATTGTCAAAAGTCAATGCGCCTGAAGTTATAGTTCTAGACGATGCTTACCAGCATAGAAAGGTAGAGGCTGGTTTTTTTATATTATTAACGGCATACAGTGATCTGTATAGTAATGACTTCTTGTTGCCAGCTGGGAATTTAAGAGAGCCTAGAGCTGGTGCGAGTAGGGCAGATGTTGTAGTGGTAACTAAATGTCCAGAAAATTTAAGTTCACAAGAACAAGCGTCTATAGTTGATTCTTTAAATGTGAATAAAACTCAGCAAGTATTTTTTTCAACCATCTCATATGATGAGATGGTATATTCTGCACTAGGTCCTGTACCGTTAAACCGTCTTAAGGTTAAAAAGGTTACGCTAGTAACGGGAATTGCAAATCCTAAACCGTTGTCGGCTTATTTAGCTAGTCAAGGACTGTCATTTTCTCATGAGGCGTATGGAGATCATCATAATTTTACAAGCTCTGAGATAGAAATGCTTGATACATTAGATTGTATCCTCACTACAGAAAAAGATTATGTAAGACTTCGCCCTTTACTTAAGATGAGTGATTTGTACTATTTACCTATAAAGGCGCAATTTTTAGATGGTGAAGAGTTGTTGTCTGAGGAGATTAAAAACTTTGTCTCAAGTTTTTAAAAGCAAGTAAATTTCAACAAAGAAGTCTTAGTTGAGAATTTTACTATTCTTTAAGCCATTGTAGATTTTCTGAAAGAACTCTTCTACCTTATAAGGTTTAGGAATGATGTCATTAAATCCAACAGCGTGAAATTCATCAATATTTTCATCTATCGTTACAGCGGTAAGCGCTAGTATAGGAATGTCTTTATCAAACAAACGAATTTGTTCTGTAGCTTCTATACCACTTATTCCAGGCATATGTATGTCCATTAGAATAAGGTCAAATTTTTCTGTGCGTGCCTTCTCGACAGCAATCTCACCATTATCAGCCGTTTCGCAGGTGATTTTATTTTTTTCAAGAATCTTGCGAGTAATCATTTGGTTAATCTTGTTGTCTTCTACTACAAGTATATGACGATTCTCAAGGGCATTATAATCTATTTCGTACACGATGTCGTTTGCATTTGCTTCACCTGGAGCTGTCTGAGTCAGGTTGTAGTTAAGGTCAAATTTAAAGGTAGTTCCTTTGCCTAATGTGCTTTCTAGTATTATCTCACTATTAAGTAAGTCTAAAAGATTCTTAACAATAGATAACCCTAAGCCTGTACCGCCAAATTTTCTATTAATAGCTACAGATCCTTGTGTGAAGTTTTGAAAAATTGTTTTTTGTTTCTTCTTTGAGATTCCTTCACCATTATCTTCAATTTCGAAGTGAAGTTTTATGTCAGACTCACCTTGTTTAATCTTCTGTACACGAACCCAAACGTCACCATCTCGGGTGAATTTAATGGCATTTCCAACTAGGTTGATGAGTACTTGTGAGATCATTAATGGATCTCCCAGAAGTTCAGTAGGGATGTTAGGGTCAAATTCAATATGTAATTTATTTCCTTTATCTCTAGCAGATTTGCCTAATGCAAATAACACATCTTCAATTCGCTTCTTGATATTGAAAGCTGTTTCTTCAACTTCTACCTTGTTTGCCTCTAATTTATTGAGGTCAAGTATGTTGTTTATTAGGGAAAGTAGATACTCTCCAGAAAACTTTAGAGAGTCAAGGTGTTTTTTCTGATCTTCCGTTGGGTTTTCAGATAGGAGCAGGTGTGTTAATCCAGTAACAGCATACATGGGTGTTCGAAGCTCATGTGTTATTGTGGACAAGAACTGAGCTTTCACCATTGATGCTTTTTCTGCATTATCTCTTGCAATTACAAGCTCCACGTTTTTAGCTTGTAAAAGCTCATTTGCTTTTGCTCTTAGGTTGTTGTTTTTGTACAAGGATAGGGTTAGCAGTGCAAGAATAGAGCAGAGGGCGATACTTAGTACGAGAGTGAGCCTCATAGCTCTAGAGTTTCTGTCTTCTTCTATTTCAATGTCTTGTTCTAGTCGTTTTACCATGTCATCAAGTTCTTGACTCTCTGATGTTGGTAGTGGAACACTTGATATTTTACTTAGCGTATTTTGATCTGTTGCTTGATAGTACGATGTTAGGTGGTCATTTGCTTCTCTGTAGTTTCCGCGTCCTTGAGCTACTAGGTGCTTAACTTTGAATAAGGTAGTGCTAATACTCGGAAAATTATTTGAGCTTAATAGCGACTCAACTTCCAGTAAAGTTTCATCTGCTTCTTCAAGTCTACCTAATTCGGCTAGGCTTAATGCTTTATTGGTAAGCGCTTGAGTTTTTAGGTAGTCGCTCTTTTCGTTTTTTGCATATTCAATACTCTTGTTGTAAGATGCAATAGCGTCTAGATGGCTTTCACTATTTCTTAAAATGTCACCTTTTAATGTGTGTAATTGAGCCTTTAAATCGTCTCGAGTGCTATTTTCGAGAGTTACAATTCCATTAGAAATATATGTTAGGGCAGTGGTGGTGTCTTTTTTTATAAGAGCTAGTTGAGTAGCGGTAATGTAACTCTGCCCTAAAAGATCGAGACTTTTAGTTTCCTTTTGTAAGGCTATTGCACGCTCGTTTTCAATAAGTGCTTTCTCGTAATCATTAAGTTGAAAATATAGCTTTGCGAGAGTTCCAGATGCAAGACCTACGCGCTTTGTGTGGCCTATACCTGTTGCTAGGTCTCTAGAATACTTTAGTACATCAATGGCATGGTTATAATTGCGATCAGAAACTGCAATCACAGCTCGCTTGAGAAGCGAGTCTATTTTATCATTGGTAAGCGTTTCCTCTACATTCTCTCTTTCTTGGGCAATACTTATCACAGGATAAGAAAGAAGAAGCGCTAGAAGAAAACGTACTAATAGCAAATTCATAAGAAATTCTGATTATTCAACTGCAATATATATTATTTTGTAGAAATCCGTAGTATTAAGTCAACTATTCTGCTAGAATATCCCATTTCGTTATCATACCAGCCTATAATTTTTACCATCTTACCTATTACAGATGTCATTTGTGAATCAAAAGTGCATGAATAAGGATTTCCTACAATGTCTATTGATACGATAGGGTCTTCCGTATACGATACAATACCTTTAAATCTTCCTAACGATGCTTTGCGCATAGCGTCATTAATTTCGTCAATTGAGGTGTCTCTTTTTACATTAAATGTAATATCCGTGAGAGATCCATTTGGAACGGGTACGCGTATTCCACAACCACCTATTACATCAGAGAGATGAGGGAAAATGCCTGTTAAAGCTTTTGCTGCTCCAGTAGTAGTAGGTACAATACTTTGTCCTGCCGCTCTGGCTCTTCTTAAATCTCGATGCGGTTGGTCATGTAAGCTCTGATCTGTAGTGTAAGAGTGTATTGTAGTTATGTATGCTTGCTCCACACCACACAGTTCGTCTATAATTTGCACCATGGGTGCGGCATTGTTTGTAGTACACGATGCGTTTGAAATAATAGTATCGCTATCTTTTATTTCATGATCATTTACTCCCATAACAATCATGGGTATATCTTCATCAAGTGGCGGCACACTTAAAATCACTTTAGCTGCGCCGGCACTTATATGTTTTTCAAGATCTTTTCTAGTTTTAAACTTGCCTGTACTTTCTATAACAATATCTGGAGATGTAATATTCCAAGGGATATTGCTTATCTCACTCTCATTATATAGCGGGATAGTTTTACCGTCAATAATTATAGTATGCTCACTATGTGACACCTCTTTTTTAAGAACACCTTGAATACTGTCGTATTTAAGAAGGTGTGATAAAGTGCGGGCATCTGCTAGATCATTAATTGCGACTACTTCCATTGCTGGATGCTCTTCAATAAGTCTAAACACAGTGCGACCTATGCGGCCAAAACCGTTGATAGCAATCTTAAGTGTAGTCATTCTTTTATGTAAGGTGTTTCTGTGCTTTGTAAGAAGAGCGCACGAGTGCACCACTTTCTACATGACGGAATCCCATTTCTAAACCTATCTTCTCATACTTCTGAAACTGATCTGGAGTGATAAATTGTTTTACAGGAAGATGTTTTTTTGATGGCTGTAAGTACTGACCTATTGTTACGATATCTAGATTTACAGATCGTAAATCTTTCAGTGTCTGGATTACTTCTTCTTCAGTTTCACCTAAACCTAGCATGATACCAGACTTTGTACGCTTAATTCCGCTGTCTTTTAAATATTTTAAAATACCAAGACTACGTTCATATTTTGCTTGTATACGTACTTCGCGAGTAAGACGTTTTACAGTTTCCATGTTGTGAGACACCACTTCTGGTGCTACAGCTACAATACGATCCAGTAAATCTTCTCTACCTTGGAAATCAGGAATAAGAGTTTCTAGCGTTGTATTTGGGTTCATGCGGCGTATAGCCTGTACAGTTTCTGCCCAGATTATAGTTCCCATATCCTTAAGGTCATCGCGATCTACAGAAGTAATTACAGCATGTTTGATGTCCATTAATTTAATAGATCGAGCTACTTTTTCTGGTTCTTCCCAGTCTACTTGCTCTGGACGACCTGTTTTTACACCGCAAAATCCACAAGATCGTGTACAGGTGTTCCCGAGAATCATAAATGTCGCTGTACCTTCACTCCAGCATTCACCCATGTTTGGGCAACTTCCAGAGGTGCATATCGTATTAAGACTGTATTTGTCTACTAGATTACGTAGGTCTTTATATTTCTTACCAGTAGGCAGTTTTACACGAAGCCATTTTGGCTTTGCGACGCGCTCTGGCTTAGTAATAGTGAGTTCTTCTTGCATAGCATTTTTTATAGCGTTACAAAGATACTAAATAATGAATTGTGGGTTGTTACGCTTTCGCGAAAGCGTACTCTTAATATAATAATTGAAGTTCCTTGAGATCGTACTCATTTACAATATCATTTTCTTCTTGAAGAAGTAGTTTTCCAGACTCTGAAACACCTTTTATTATTCCAACAAACTGACGCCCACCTGCCGAAATAAATGTAGCAGGTTTATCTTTTTTAAATAAGTGAGCTTCATAGTCATTTTTGATGGTGTTGAATTCTCCTTTGAGAAGTAGGTCAACATAGTGATGAAATCTCTTGAGTAGTAGCGATAAAATTTCTTCTAACTCAAAGTGAATCCCAGTTCTAGATTTTATAGAGGTGGCGCGAGGTACATTATTCCACTGTGTCTGATTTACATTAAGTCCTACGCCTAAAATCATTGCGTCAAGTTGCCCGCCTTTTATGACACTCTCTATAAGTATGCCGCATATTTTGTCGTTATCTGTCAATATGTCGTTAGGCCATTTAACACGAACATTTTTTATGAGAAGTTTAGATAAAACATCTTTAACGGCGAGAGAAGCTGCCATAAGAGCATAAAATTGCTCGTTGATGGTAATTCGCTTTACTTTTCTAAAAACGCTGAATGTTAGGTTTTTACCGCTTTCAGTTTGCCACTGAGTACCCATCTGTCCACGTCCGGCAGTTTGTTCTAGAGCCCAAACTACGATGTCTTCCTCTGCGTTTTCTTCTTTTGAAATACGTTTGAGGTAATCGTTTGTTGAGTCAATGGTATGAAGTTTGTCTATGCGCATATGTAAAACACCCAGTCTAAACTTGTGTTAAGACCGCAGAGTAATGTAAATTTGTAATAACTTTGTGTAAATTAAAGAATTTAATGGTAAATAAGGAAAAGAATACAGATCAATTAATTGCTAAGATTGTCGAGGGAATTGAAGATGTGAAGGGACAGAATATTGATATACTGGATCTTAGAGATATAGAAAATACGGTTTGTGATTATTTTATCATATGTGATGGAACATCAAACACTCAAGTGGGAGCTATCGTAAGTTCTATCCAAAAGACTGCTAGTAAAGCTCTGCAAGAAAAAGCATGGCATATCGAGGGTATGGAAAATCAAGAATGGGTACTTATGGACTACGTAAATGTAGTGGTGCACGTTTTTCAAAAGCACATACGTGAATTCTATGATATAGAAAGTCTTTGGGGTGATGCAAAGATTACTACGATCCCATCAGATTATTAAAAAAAAAGATTAAATGGCTAAAGAAGAAAAGAATGCAGGCGGTACTCCGCCTAATAAACCTAAGTTTAGTTCTTACTGGATATACGGTTTAATTGTTATAATATTTATTGCAATCAGTATGCTTACTGGTAGTTCTGGGTTAGGTGAAGCACAGAAAACTTCTCTTTACCAATTTGAAGAATACCTAGAGGCTGGTGATGTTGCTCGTGTAGAGATCGTAAATAAAAACTCTGTAAAGGTTTATCTTACTAAAGAAGCCGAAGCAAAAGAAGTCCACAATAAAGGACGAGCTACAGGTTTTTTAAAACCATCTGCCGGTGCTCCAGATTATCGTTTTGAGATAGGAGATTTACAGAATTTTGAAAATGATATCAACACAACGATTGATGAAAACAACCTAGACACTAGAGTTTCTTATGAGACGGAAGGTGATATGTGGGGGCTTGTTGCTAGTTTTCTTCCTTTCATACTTATCATAGGACTTTGGATTTTTATCATGAGACGTATGTCTTCTGGTGGAGGAGGAGGTCCTGGAGGTCAGATTTTTAACATAGGTAAGTCAAAGGCTAAATTATTTGACGAGAAAACCGATGTTAAGACTACATTTAAAGACGTAGCAGGACTTGAAGGAGCAAAAGAAGAAATACAAGAGATTGTAGATTTCTTGAAGAACCCAGAGAAGTATACAAGTTTAGGAGGTAAGATTCCTAAAGGAGCGTTACTAGTAGGGCAACCAGGTACTGGTAAAACATTACTAGCAAAGGCAGTTGCTGGGGAAGCAAAGGTTCCTTTCTTCTCATTATCAGGATCAGACTTTGTGGAGATGTTTGTAGGTGTGGGTGCCTCACGTGTACGTGATTTGTTCAAACAAGCAAAAGAAAAATCTCCAGCTATAATATTTATAGATGAGATTGATGCAATAGGTCGTGCTCGTGGAAAAAATAACTTTTCTGGAGGTAATGATGAGCGTGAGAATACACTTAACCAACTTCTAACAGAGATGGATGGTTTTGGCACTAATACAAACGTAATTGTGCTTGCTGCTACAAACAGAGCAGACGTTCTTGATAAGGCTTTAATGCGTGCTGGTCGTTTTGATCGCCAGATTTATGTGGATCTTCCAGATGTACGTGAGCGTAAAGAGATTTTTGAAGTTCACCTTCGTCCTTTAAAAAAGGTAGATGATGAGCTTGATGTGGATTTCCTTGCAAAGCAAACTCCAGGTTTCTCTGGAGCAGATATTGCAAACATGTGTAACGAAGCTGCACTTATTGCTGCTCGTAAAGGAAGTAAAGCAGTAGGTAAACAAGATTTCTTAGATGCGGTAGATCGTATTGTAGGAGGACTTGAGAAGAAAAATAAAATTATCACACCAGATGAGAAGCGTGCAATTGCTTTTCATGAAGCTGGACACGCTACAGTGAGCTGGATGCTTGAGCATGCTGCGCCACTTGTAAAAGTGACTATTGTTCCTCGTGGGCAATCTTTAGGAGCTGCATGGTATTTACCAGAAGAGAGGCTCATCGTACGTCCGGAACAAATGCTAGACGAAATGTGTGCTGCCTTAGGAGGTAGAGCAGCAGAAAAGGTAATCTTTAACAAGATATCTACTGGGGCTTTAAGTGATCTTGAGAAAGTAACTAAGCAGGCTAGAATGATGGTCACTGTTTATGGATTAAATGATAAAGTAGGTAACCTTACTTATTATGATTCTACAGGCCAATCAGATAGTAGCTTTACAAAGCCTTATAGTGAGCAGACAGCAGAAATAATTGATAAAGAAATCTCTAATATTATAGAGGGGCAATATCAAAGAGCTATCGATTTACTTACTAAAGAGAAAGAAAAGCTTACCCAACTAGCAGAATATCTTCTTGATAAAGAAGTGATTTTTAAAGATAACCTAGAGGAAATCTTTGGGAAACGTGCTTTTGGAAATGTCGAAATCGAAGAAGCTTCTGAAGATTCTGAAACAAAGCCACTAGTCTAGTTTTAGACTAAGCTATTAAGGGATAGACCCTCAAAAAATCTTGATTGTACCTAAGGTTCAGTCAAGATTTTTTATATTTGAAAAATACACCAAGCGTTGAGCAAATCTATTGATGAGTCTTTTTAGAAAAATCTTTGGAAATACATCTAAGTCAGATAGCCCCCATAGCGATAAAGAAGGTGAAGTGCGCAGTAAATACATGCCGGATATTAATACTCCAGCAGACGAGCGTTTCACAAAAAACTTTATCATAAATGGAGGGCGATTTTTGTATGCTCTTAATCAAGATGAGATTCATGAGAATTTTGATAACATCTTATTAGAAAACGATTGGTACGAAGAGCATGTGTTTTGTACAGATGATAACCTCAAAGAGATCTTTAAAGGTTATAATCTTACATTTGGAACAAATGGAGAAGCTCCTTTCTTTTTGACTACCTGTGAGAGCCTCGTAGCAAATGATGGATCTTTATTAGTGTGTTCTAAGCAACTAAAAGAATTAAAGCTAAACGATTTGCCTGAGAATATTATTGTTTTTGGGACTACAAGTCAAATAGTAAACACAATAGGAGAGGGATTAAGACTCATAAAAAATAGAAATTCTGGAAGTATACCCACTAACATTACTACTATTAAGAATTTTGAGTCAAAAGAAGATGATAAGGATTTTATGACCTATGGAAGTAGTACCAAGAATCTTTACCTGTTATTGCTAGAAGACCTTTAATATGCGTGAAATAATAATTAGAGGGCTGTCTGGATTGCTCTATGTGACCTTGTTGTTGCTTGCTATTTTTTCATTAGAAACTACTTATCTAATAGTGTTTCTAGGTCTAGGAGTGGTAGTCTTATATGAGTTTCTTAAACTCATTGAGATAAAATCATTGCTTTCTTATGTTTTACTACTTGTTTGTGTAACTGTTTTATGTTATCTAAAGTTAGATAGAAGTTTTACTCTCATATTTTTAGCGCTCACAATTACAGTAAACCTTTATCTCATTAAAAATCTTATTAGGCCTTCGGAGCGATATATTACAGTTGCTCAAAAGTATGCTTATACCATATTTTATATCATAGGAGGTGTAGTGTTCACTATACTTCTGCCATCATACAAAGGAGAATATACCTCTTTACTTGTAGCAAGCGTATTTGCTCTTATATGGATTAATGATACCTTTGCATTTATAGTAGGTAAAAGTATAGGTAAGCACAAGCTGCTAGAACGTATCTCTCCTAACAAGACTGTCGAAGGTTTTGTGGGTGGATTAGTATTCTGTTGTTTGGCTAGTTTGTTATTTTACTTTTTTACAGATCTTCTTAGTCTTCAGCTTTGGTTAACGATAGCGATTGTTACTTCTGTTTTTGGAACTTTGGGAGATCTTATTCAATCACAGCTCAAGCGTCAAGCTGGAGTAAAAGACAGTGGGCGCATCATGCCAGGACACGGTGGATTATATGATCGACTAGATAGTATCATATTTGCAGCACCATTTTTATACTTATTTTTAATTGTACTTGACTATGTTCCATAAAGAAGGATATAAAATTATAGTAATATCACTCGTTATCTTTACGGGACTTATATTGGTTGCTAATAGATTTTTAGATAAAAACTGGTTGTTTTATTTAATAGCTATCGTATTAGGTGTGCTATTATATCTAGTGCTCCAGTTTTTTAGAAATCCTGAGCGCACTGCTCCTCATGATGCAAATGTACTTACATCACCAGTAGATGGTAAAGTAGTTGTAATTGAAGAGGTGTATGAGGCAGAGTATTTTAAAGATAAGCGTCTTCAAGTTTCTGTGTTTATGTCGCCACTTAATGTGCACGTAACACGTTATCCAGGAGGAGGACGTATTGCTTACAGTAAGTATCATCCGGGTAAATACTTGGTAGCTTGGCACCCTAAATCAAGTACTGAGAACGAGCGTACAACTGTTGTTGTGACTACAGATAAGTTTGGAGATGTATTATATCGTCAGATTGCTGGTGCCCTTGCTAAGCGTATTATCAATTATGCAGAAGAAGGCCAGATGGTAGTACAAGGAGATGATAGCGGTTTTATACGTTTTGGTTCTCGTGTAGATTTATATCTACCTATAGGAACAAAGCTCGATGTAAAGCTTAATGATGTTGTAAAAGGAGCGCAATCGATAATAGCATCAATATAATGGATAAGAAGGTACTTCAAGAAAAATTTGAAGAAGCCCTCCGTAAGGTCAGTAATGCTAAGCAGGAATTTCCGCCTGACGTATTACTGCAGTTTTACGCGCTTTACAAACAGGCTACTCAAAAGAATACATTTAGTCACAACGAAGGAGAGCACGAGCTTGTAAGTGCCTTTAAGATTAATGCATTACTACAAGTTAAATCAATGACTGCGCGAGAGGCAAAAGAAGCGTATATCGAAGCTGCAGATAAATATTTGTAAAAACAATTTATTAGATTATATAAAATAGCAAAGGCGCAGATATCATCTGCGCCTTTGTTGTTATAATAGGTATTTGAAAGTCTATGTCAAACTAGCAAGACGTTTTTCTAAAGCCTCAATTTTTGCTTCGGCATCTGCCATCTTTTGCTTTTCGATCTCAACCACCTTTTCTGGTGCGTTGCTTACAAAGCGTTCGTTTGATAGTTTTTTAGAAACAGATATAAGGAAGCCTTTCGTGTATTTGAGTTCTTCCTCAACTTTTGCAACTTCGGCCTCTACATCAATAGCGCCTGCAAGTGGTATGAAGTACTCATTAGATTTTACTCTAAAGGATAATGCTCCGTCTAGTGGCGCTTTTGCAAAAGCGATCTCACTCACATTACCTAACTTCGAGATGATGCCATCATAGTCTGATGATGCTTTCTCATTGCTTAAAAGATGTAATTCTATTTGATCTTTAAAAGCTATGTTCTTACTTTTTCTTATCGTTCTTATTCCTGAAACAACTTGTGTAGCATAGTCAAAATCTGCAATGATTTGCTCGTTTACTTCGCCTCCCTCTGGCCATTTATTAATAATTAGCGCTTCTTCTGGAGTACGTGTGGCGATTGTCTGCCAGATCTCTTCAGATGCAAAAGGAATAAATGGGTGAAGGATACGTAGGTTGTTTTCAAATGCTGCAATTACCGCATCATAAGTTTTACGATCAATAGGCTGCTGGTATGCTGGCTTTATAATTTCTAGTAACCAACCACAGAAGTCATTCCATACAAGTTTGTAACTAGCCATCAAAGCGTCAGAAATTCTATATTTTGAGAAGTGATCTTCTATCTCAATAAGAGTCTGGTTAAAACGGTTAGTGTACCACTCTAGACCTTGTGCACTGTGTGCAGGTTGTGGTATGGTCTCATCAATCTCCCAACCTTGTATAAGGCTAAAGGCACTTAAGTTTTTCTTGATGAATCCTTTTCCTTGTTTAAGTAGATCTTCATCAAACATAAGGTCGTTACCAGCGGCACTACTCAATAATAGTCCTACACGTACACCATCTGCTCCGTACTCTTTTATGAGCTCTAGCGCATCTGGTGAGTTACCTAATGATTTAGACATCTTACGACGCTGCTTGTCTCTTACAAGTCCTGTGAGGTATACATTTTGGAAAGGTCTTTTATCTGTATACTCATATCCAGCTATGATCATACGCGCTACCCAGAAAAATAAAATATCTGGACCCGTTACAAGATCATTAGTAGGGTAGTAGTAGTTAAACTCTTCATTGTCTGGATTGCGCACTCCGTCAAAAACACTCATAGGCCATAACCAAGAGCTGAACCAAGTGTCCATAGCATCTTCGTCTTGACGTAAGTCTGTTGCAGTGAGGGAATCGTTTCCGGTGCGCTTTCGCGAAAGCGTAACAGCCTCCTCCATACTTTCTGCTACCACAAAATCCTCTTTGCCATCTCCATAGAAATAAGCAGGAATTTGCTGTCCCCACCATAATTGGCGAGAGATATTCCAGTCACGTATGTTCTCCATCCAGTGACGGTAGGTGTTTTCAAATTTCTTAGGAAATAACTTTACCTCGCCAGTTTCAAGCACAGCTTTTATGGCAGGTTTTACAAGCTCTTCCATTTTAAGGAACCACTGGTCAGATAGTCTAGGCTCAATTACGGCCTTTGTACGCTCAGATGTTCCCACTTTATTAATGTGGTTCTCTGTTTTTACTAGAGCGCCTATTTCTTCAAGTTCTTTTTTGATATTCTTACGACATTCAAAACGATCTTGACCTTCATAATGAAGTCCAAAACTATTAAGAGAAGCGTCATCATTAAATATGTCTATTACTTCTAGCTTATGTTTATCGCCCAGTATTTTGTCATTCTCGTCGTGTGCAGGAGTAACCTTTAGGCATCCTGTTCCAAACTCAAGATCTACATACTCATCTTCTATAATAGGAATCACACGGCCGCTTATAGGTACAATCGCTTTCTTTCCTTTAAGATGCGTAAAGCGTTCATCTGTAGGGTTGATGCATATAGCCGTATCGCCAAAAATAGTTTCTGGACGTGTAGTGGCAATCGTTAACGTTTCATCAGAGCCTTCTAGTTTGTAGTTAAGGTAGTATAGAAGTCCTTGACGTTCTTCGTGTATTACTTCCTCGTCAGAAAGTGTAGTTTTTGCTTCTGGATCCCAGTTTACCATGCGGTAACCGCGATATATAAGTCCTTTATTATAAAGATCTACAAAAGTTTTTATAACAGACTCAGACATTGCTGGGTCCATTGTAAATGCGGTGCGTTCCCAGTCACATGAAGCTCCTAGCTTTTTGAGCTGATCGAGGATTACACCACCATACTCTTCTTTCCACTCCCATGCATGCGCAAGAAACTCCTCACGAGTAAGATCAGATTTTTTTATCCCTTGTTCTTTAAGACGTGCAACTACCTTTGCCTCTGTAGCAATAGAAGCGTGATCTGTTCCAGGTACCCAGCAAGCATTTTTTCCTAACAATCGAGCGCGACGTACTAAAACATCTTGAATCGTATTGTTAAGCATATGTCCCATGTGTAAGACTCCAGTAACGTTAGGAGGCGGTATCACAATGGTATACGGTTCTCTATCGTCTGGTGTAGAATGGAAGTAATTATGTTCCATCCAGTAGCTGTACCACTTGTCTTCTACTTGGGTAGAATCATATTTTGATGCTATACTCATAGTTTGGTCTGATTATTGTCTTAAAGTAAGCAAAAGTAGGGATAACAGTAGGATTATTGTGTAGACAAAGTGCTATTTTTGGCACACATATACAGTAGCGCACCATGTTAATGTTAATATCATTCTTGGCAGGTGTTTAATTTGTAGTTACATTTGGAATCCCTCAAATATTGAAAATTATGAAAAAGGTACTATTTTTATTTGTCGCTATGCTTCTAGTAGTAAGCGTTCAAGCACAAGAGAAAAAAGCTGTAATCACTTTTGATTCAGAAGTTGTAGATTATGGTGAAGTAGATTATGGTGCAGACGGTGTACGTAAGTTTACTTTTACAAATACTGGAAACGACGTACTTATTGTTGCTCGTGTATACTCTACATGTGGATGTACAATACCTAAGAAACCAGAAAATCCTATTCAACCAGGAGAAAAAGGAGAAATAGAGGTAAAGTATGACACTAAGCGTCCGGGACCAATTAGAAAGACAATAACAGTTTATTCTAATGCTTCAGAAGTGCCACAAAGTCTTAAAATAAAAGGACTGGTAAAGCCAGAAGCTGGTCAATAATTAGGTCACATAAATCGTATTAAAGACTGCCGTAATGGCGGTCTTTTTTTATGCGCTTTCGCGAAAGCAAAATACCCTTGCACACGCTTTAAAAACACCAATAAATTCCGCATTTTTGTATAAAGAAAAATACATTATGCCAGCAATATCAAAGAAGGGGCTAGCAATGCCTCAATCACCTATACGTAAACTCGTACCATTTGCCGATGCGGCCAAAGCTCGAGGAATAAAAATTCACCAACTTAACATTGGTCAGCCAGATATCAAAACGCCACAAGTAGCGCTTGATGCGGTAAAAAATAATGATCTTGAGGTGCTTGCTTATAGTCATAGTGCAGGATTTCAATCTTATAGAGATAAACTTGCTTCTTATTACAGTAATCACGGTATTGATGTGACCTCAGAAGAGATAATCATTTCTACAGGAGGTTCTGAAGCATTATTGTTTGCAATGGGAAGTGTAACAGATCCAGGTGATGAAATTATCATTCCAGAGCCTTTCTATGCAAACTACAACGGATTTGCAACTGCAAGTGGCGTGACGGTAGTTCCTGTTATATCTACATTAGAAGAAGGATTTGCATTGCCTCCTATTTCAGATTTTGAAAAACTGATATCAGACAAGACAAAGGCAATCGTTATTTGTAATCCTGGGAATCCAACAGGGTATTTATATTCTCAAGAAGAAATACGCCAACTAGCAGAGCTAGTTAAAAAGCATGATCTATTTCTTATTGCAGACGAGGTGTATCGTGAGTTTGCTTATGATGGTCACCAGCATCACTCAGTGATGAAAGAGCGAGATATAGATAATCATGCAATCATGATAGATTCTGTGTCAAAGCGTTTTTCTATGTGTGGAGCTCGTATAGGGTGTATCGTAAGTCGCAACAAAGAACTTATGAGTACGGCTATGAAGTTTGCACAAGCACGTTTGAGTCCTCCTACATTTGCACAAATAGCATCTGAGGCAGCATTAGATACTCCGCAAAGTTATTTTGACGATGTGATTGAAGAGTATGTGTCTCGTAGAGATATTCTTGTAGCGGGACTAGAAGCTATACCGGGAGTAAAAGTAGCAAAGCCTAAAGGAGCATTTTACTGTATTGCAGAGCTTCCAATAAAAAATGCAGATGCTTTTGCCCAGTGGTTACTAGAGTCTTTTGACTTGGATGGAAGAACAATAATGGTAGCTCCAGCAGCTGGATTTTACAGTAGTGAAAACGTAGGTCTTAACCAAGTACGTATCGCTTATGTGCTAGAAGAAAACCACTTAAAAGATGCTGTGGCTATTTTAAAAGTTGCTCTAGAGCAATATCAAGATTAATAATGGAGGTACTAGAAAACGTATCACTTAAGAAGTATAATACCTTTGGTATAGATGTAAACGCTCGCTATTTTGCGAGCGTTTCTTCTATTGATGTCTTAAAAGAATTGCTTGTAGATGAGACATATCCTAATCCTTTTATAATAGGGGGAGGGAGTAATATGCTTCTCACTAAAGATGTCGATAGGCTAGTGATTCATTGTGACCTTAAGAGTATTGAAGTAGTAAATGATACATTTACTGAAGATGAGATCTTGCTTAAGGTAGCTGGAGGAGAAAACTGGCACGAGTTTGTATTGTACTGTGTAAATAACGACCTAGGAGGTGTTGAAAATCTATCTTTTATCCCAGGTAATGTGGGAACATCACCTATTCAAAATATAGGTGCTTATGGAGTAGAATTAAAAGATACTTTTTACTCATGTGAGGCAGTGCATAGAGCTACACAACAAGAGCGTGTTTTTACACTTGAAGATTGTGCTTTTGGATATAGAGATTCTGTGTTTAAAAATGAGCTCAAAGATCAATATGTAATTACGTCGGTGACTTTTAAACTCACAAAGAAGAATCATAAAATTAATACAGAGTACGGCGCTATTTATGACACGCTTAAAGCGAAAGAAATAACAAACCCAACCTTAGTAGATATCTCAAACGCGGTTATAGAGATACGCCAGTCTAAGTTGCCAGATCCTAAAAAGATAGGAAATAGCGGATCATTTTTTAAAAACCCAGTAATCTCTCAAGCTCAGTTTACTGAACTCAGAAAAGAGCATGCCGAAATACCTTTTTATCCGATAGGTAATGAGCAAATTAAAGTTCCAGCAGGATGGCTTATTGAACAAGCAGGTTTTAAAGGAAAAAGATTTGGAGATGCGGGTGTGCATGACAAGCAAGCGCTTGTGTTAGTTAATCATGGGAATGCAACAGGAGCAGAAGTCTGGGGAGTTGCTATGAAAATTCAAGCAGCCGTAAATGAAATGTTTGGAATAAAGATTGTTCCAGAGGTGAATGTGATTTAAGGTCAAAAGAATTAGATAACAATATAATTTTTCGAATAAAGAAAGAGTAGCCCGTTAGCTGCTCTTTTTCTATTTCTATCTTTTTGTGATTTGTACCTTTTTCGCGAAAGCGTAAAAAAAGCTCCACTCGCATAGGGCTCTCTCAACTAAACTTGACTTAAGTTAATTCTAATTAATAGGTATCATTACCTCGTCAATCACGTGGACGATACCGTTAGATCCTTTTAAATCTGTAGCAGTGATTGTTGCAATATTCCCTGAGCTGTCTGTGAGTATTACATTGCCATCTTTAATAGAGGTTGTGAGAATATTGCCAGCAACGGTTGTCATTTTAAAGGTGCCGTCTCCTATCTTTATTTGGTCAACAATGTTATTTGCGGTCAAATAAGCTGGTATTACGTGATAGGTAAGCGTAGTGGATAGTATAGCTTTATTTTCTGGTTGTAAGAGGAATTGTAGTTTTCCTTGTTCAAGTTTGTCAAATGCTTCATTGGTAGGTGCAAATATGGTATATGGACCTTTTTCTTTAAGGGTGGAAACAAGATTTGCAGCTTTTATTGTTGCAGTAAATGTTGTGTGATTTTCAGAATGTAAGATGATGTCTACTATGTCCGATTGTGCATAACTGCTCAATGAAAAGAATGAAATTACTGCAATTAAAATTATATTTTTGAGTTTCATAATAATACGTTGTTTACAGAGTTTATAGTAAAATCTTTTCCTTTCTTAATTAT
This sequence comes from Dokdonia sp. Asnod1-B02, assembly GCF_045063955.1. Lineage (NCBI taxonomy): Bacteria > Pseudomonadati > Bacteroidota > Flavobacteriia > Flavobacteriales > Flavobacteriaceae > Dokdonia > Dokdonia sp. Asnod1-B02. The sequence continues at coordinate 1,102,143 of NZ_JBEFNW010000002.1, forward strand.
ACGCACTAACTTGAAGTGCGGGATGGAATTGTATTCTTAAGATTTTGTTAATTCAAGAAAAACTTACTTTTTGAAGACATTTGTCGAAAAACATATTGTAGAACTCCTAAAGGCTGGAGATGAGCGTGCTATAGGGTTATTATATGACAACTATGCAGATGCTCTGTATGGTGTTGCGATTAAAGTGACCCATGATGAGGAGCTTGCCCAAGACGTATTGCAAGAATCATTTGTCAAAATTTGGAAAAACGCACATAAGTATGACGCAGATAAAGCGCGTCTGTTTACCTGGCTTTTTAGAGTAGTTCAAAACACGGCTATAGACAAGGTGCGTAGTCGTAAAAGAAAAATGAATAAAGAAGTCCAAACAAACGATTCAAACGTATATCATTTACAGTCTACCTCGCTGGCAATAGAGCATATGGATATTCAAGAACATGCAAATGGACTTGAAGATAAATACAGAGTTGTAATTGATGCATTGTTTTTTCAAGGAATGACCCAGCAAGAGGCAAGTGAAGAGCTGAACATACCGTTAGGTACTGTGAAGTCTAGGTTAAAAATAGGCCTACGAGAACTGCGTAAACTGTTTGGAGTATTATTTTTTATGATCAGTATGTTATGAGTGATAGAGTTTCACAATTTTTAGAGAGCGATTTATTAGAGCGTTACCTTATGGGAACTACTTCGCCTATAGAGTCTCAGGAAGCTGAGCATTATATAGCTAAGTATCCAGAGGTGGAGCAGACTTATATAGAATTACAAGAAAACCTTGAGAATTATGCGGCATCCTATGCTGTAAAAGTTCCTGAGGAGTTGCGTGCTACAATCGTAAATGTAGCAAGGAATAAGCCTAAGCGTGCTTTGCCTATCCTTGCCATTACTGCATGTATGATTGCTGCATTTTTTGGGCTAGTTGCTATTATGATCTATAAGCAAAATCAAGAGTTGCTAGATGATAGAAGGTTTACATCAAACCTGCTTGAAAACTTAAATGATGATATCGTTTCAAACAGAGAGATGTTACAATCTGTAGAGGAGCAATTTATGATTCTTAATAATACCTCAACTCAGAAATATATTTTACAAGGTAATGTACGTGCACAGCGACTAGAGGCTGTTGCTTACGTTAACGAGCTAGAGCAGCGCTCATACATACACGTAAATACCTTGCCTGAGCTTCCAGATGAGCAAGTATACCAGATGTGGGCATCTGTAGATGGAACACTAGTTCCTTTAGATATTCTCAAGGTTACAAAAGATAACCTTGTAGAGATTCCTTATGAGGAACGTATGGCGAGTATTAATATTACGATAGAACCTAAGGGTGGGAGTAAAGAAGCAACACAAGCAAATGAAGTTGCTACTATAAGTTTTGAGAATAACTAAGCACTTTCCTTCCTTTAAAAAACTTTTACTTCAGAATGCCTTTCTGTATCTTTGTGCAAAATAATTGTCATGGAGTTACTATTAATAACACTAGCCCTTCTTGCACTATCTGTAGCAGGTATTGCAATCAAAATTTGGGCAAAAAAAGATGGTAAATTTGCAGGTACCTGCGCTAGTCAAAGTCCTTTTCTTAATAAGAGTGGTGAGGCTTGCGGTATGTGCGGTAAAATGCCCGAAGAAATGGGTGACTGTTCTGTAGAGAAATAAGACCTCTATCTGTTGGAACAAATTTTCACACTACTTTTTTATATATTTATAGGAGTCACGTTTATTAACGTGACTTTTTATGTTTTCTATTGGTTATTCGCTTTCGCGAAAATTTCTAATACCAATACAAGTTCGCTTCCTCCAGTTTCGGTAATAGTTTGTGCCAAAAACGAGTCGGCAAATCTTCAAAAAAATATCCCAAAAATACTATCTCAAGACTATCCAGAATTTGAAGTTATTTTAATTAATGATGCATCTTCTGATGATACAGAAGATATTATGGAAGCATTTAAACTGGCCAATGTAAATGTACAGCAGGTAAATGTGGTGAATAATGAGACTTTCTGGGGTAATAAAAAATATGCACTTACGCTTGGGATAAAACGAGCACAGTATAAGCACATGTTATTTACAGATGCAGATTGTGTTCCAGCATCAGATCACTGGCTGCGGCACATGGCTTCTTCCTTTAGTGAAGAAAAGGAAATTGTGTTAGGTTATGGAGCTTATGAGAAAATTAAAGGATCTTGGATTAATAAGCTTATAAGGTTTGAAACTTTGATGACTGCTTTGCAATATTTTAGTTGGGCAAAAGCAGGTAGGCCTTACATGGGCGTAGGTCGTAACCTAGCGTATACTTCAGATGTTTTTTATGAGCAAAAAGGATTTATCAACCATATTAAAATTCAAAGTGGTGATGATGATCTATTTGTAAACGAGGCAAGCACACGTAAGAATACAGCGATACAGTTTTCTCCAGAATCATTTACAATTTCTACGCCTAAGAAAACTTTTGCAAGTTGGATAACTCAAAAGCGCAGGCATATAAGCACTGCAGTACACTATAAATTTCTTGAGAAATCATTGCTAGCGCTATTTTATATAAGTCAGTGTTTGTTCTTGGTAGGAGCAATTGCCCTTCTTATAACTCAGTTTAATTGGCAATGGGTAGCGCTCATTATTGGTGTGCGTTATTTATGTGCATGGATTACTGTAGGTTGTAGCGCTGCGCGTTTGCAAGAAAAAGATTTGACTTATTTATACCCTATTTACGAGATTACGTTGGTATGTGTGCAAATGAGTATCTTTATCAGTAACCTTATCACAAAACCCACACGGTGGAAGTAACCCCCGAAAAAATTATTCTAGAAATATCCCGAGCAAAAGAAGGAAAGCAAAGTGCTTTCAATTTTTTGCTTAATTCCTTTTGGAGTGAAGTATATGGATTCCAACTCAAGCGAACTAAAAACGCTTATGACGCAGAGGATATTACCATCCAGACGTTTTCCAAAGCTTTCTCAAAAATGGATACTTATAAAGAAGAGTATAGGTTTGCCACATGGTTAATTACTATATCAAAAAATATACACATTGATATAATTCGGAAGAAGGAGTCTTCTATACGATCTCATATTTCTGATCGTGATGACGAGCGAGTAAAGAAAGTTGCAGACTTAAATCCATCTCCAGAAGATGTACTCATAAAGGAGCAGAATTTATCTGAATTACTAGCTTATATTAAAACCTTAAAGCCTCATTATCAAGAAATCATTAATTTGCGTTACTTTCAAGAAATGAGCTATAAAGAAATGGCAGAGTATCTTGAAGAGCCTATGAGTAATGTAAAAGTCAAGCTTCTACGTGCTCGTAGATTACTCGCAGATGTAATTAAAAAGGAAGATAATTGAAAGCTATACCCTTTAAAAAGTTAGGGCCAGGATTATTATTTGCTGGTGCAGCTATTGGGGTTTCTCATCTTGTACAAAGCACCAGAGCAGGCGCCGATTTTGGCTTTGGTCTATTGTGGGCTTTGATTCTTGTCAATATTATAAAATATCCCTTCTTTCAGTTTGGGCCTAGGTATGCCTCGGCAACTGGGAATAGTTTGTTAGTTGGGTATATGAAGTTAGGCAAACCTGTTTTGTGGGTTTATTTCTTTTTGACGCTAGCTACTATGTTTACAATTCAGACAGCAGTAACCATTGTAACTGCAGGAATAGCTGTTCAGCTTTTTGGAATAACTAATGACGTAGCGATATGGAGTGTCGCAATTACAATACTGTGTGCTGCAATACTAGCAATAGGAAAGTATAGGATTCTCGATAAACTAATGAAGGTGATTATTATCACACTCACTATAAGTACGCTGGTGGCTGTCTTTTTTGCTTTTCGCGAAAGCGTAACTAATCAAGGAATGGGAACTCCGGCAAACTTGCTCCAAATTATACCAACCGAAGGAGCAGCTGTGGCATTTCTAATTGCCTTTATGGGGTGGATGCCAGCGCCACTTGATATTTCTATATGGCATTCATTATGGACACTAGAAAAGAGAGATACGGGTAAGGATGCAATGCGCAATTCAATTTTTGACTTTAATATAGGTTATGCTGGTGCGGTAGTGCTGGGTATTTGCTTTATGACTTTAGGAGCGTTAGTCATGTTTGGCACTGGAGAGACTTTTTCTCCAAGGGGAGGTGTTTTTGCAGGCCAACTTATCAATATGTATACAGCAAGTCTGGGAGACTGGGCAACCTTGCTTATTGGTGTGGCTGCATTTACAACAATGTTTAGCACCACACTTACTACATTAGATGCGTCTCCTAGAGCGCTAGAAGCTACCACCTCATTATTGGGTTTTGGTTTTAAAAAACGAGGGTACTTGTTTTATTTAATCGTCTTAATTCTTGGAACCTGTGGCATATTATTTTTATTAATAAGCGAGATGGGAGCTCTTGTGAAAGTGGCGACCATATTATCTTTTCTTACGGCTCCGTTTTATGCCATTTGCAACTATTTATCATTTAAGGACGAAAGTATTCCTGAAGAAGCGAGGCTCTCTAAAGGCATGGATTTGCTTAGTATTGTGAGTATAATTGCTTTGTTAGGCTTCAGCATCTGGTATGTTATTACATTGTTTTAATATGCTGAGGCTTTTTTAACCTTTAAAATGACGTTGCAACTTTCATTTTAAATTGTATCTAAGTTATATCTTTGCCTCTTATGCAATTTGACTTACTTACAACAGATCCTGCATCTCAAGCGAGAGCAGGAAAACTTACAACAGATCACGGTGTCATTGAGACGCCTATTTTTATGCCCGTAGGTACGGTAGCATCTGTAAAGGGTGTACACCAGCGCGAGCTTAGAGAAGATATTAATCCAGATATTATATTAGGTAATACTTATCATTTGTACTTACGTCCTAAGATGGACATTATGCAGAAGGCAGGTGGATTACATAAGTTTATGAACTGGGATCGACCTATTCTTACAGATAGTGGTGGGTATCAAGTATATTCATTGTCTAATAGGCGTAAGATTAAGGAGGAAGGAGTGCGTTTTAAGTCTCACGTAGATGGGTCTATGCACTTATTTACACCAGAAAATGTGATGGAAATTCAGCGCCAGATAGGTGCAGATATTATGATGGCATTTGATGAGTGTACGCCATATCCATGTGATTACCGATATGCAAAGAGGTCTATGCATATGACGCATAGATGGCTAGATCGTTGTATTAATCATTTTAATAAAATTCCAGCATTATACGGTCATGAGCAAGCATTATTTCCTATTGTACAAGGAAGTACGTATAAGGACTTAAGAGCTCAATCTGCCGAATATATTGCAAATGCAGGTGCTTTTGGAAATGCTATAGGTGGACTCTCTGTAGGAGAGCCAGCAGAAGAAATGTATGGGATGACAGAGGTTGTAACTGCTATCTTACCTAAGGATAAACCTAGATATTTAATGGGAGTAGGTACTCCTATAAATATTTTAGAGAATATTGCGTTAGGTGTAGATATGTTTGACTGTGTGATGCCTACAAGAAATGCTCGTAACGGAATGTTATTTACTGCCTACGGTAGTATAAACATTAAAAACCTGAAATGGGAGGATGATTTTTCTCCTATAGATGAAATGGGACTTACTTGGGTAGATACAGAATATAGTAAAGCCTATCTTCGTCACCTGTTTAAATGTCATGAGTTATTAGGAATGCAAATCGCAACCATTCACAATTTAGGATTTTACATGTGGCTAGTGCGTGAAGCTCGCAAGCATATTATTGCAGGAGACTTTGTGACTTGGAAAGAAATGATGGTAAAACAAATGGATAATCGTTTATAATTGAAGATTTTAGATTGGTATATAGTAAAGCGATACATCGGGACATTTGTCACGATGCTTGTGCTGTTTATACCTATAGGTATCATTGTAAACCTTGCAGAGAAGATTGATAAAATCTTGGCAAACGAAGTTCCTTTTGGTGAGGTGGCTTTATATTATCTCAATTTTACAATATACTTTGCAAATCTTCTTTTTCCTTTATTTCTGTTTTTGTCGGTCATTTGGTTTACCTCAAAACTAGCAAACAATACGGAGGTTATTGCCTTCTTGAGTAGTGGAGTATCCTTTTATAGATTCTTAAGACCATATATAATAGGGGCGACCATAGTTTGTGCAGGTGCTTTTTTCTTAGGGACTTATCTTGCTCCTCGTGCAAATAAAGGCTACAACGAATTCATTTTTGAATATCTAAAGAAGAATAAAAAAGATCGAGATACACAAAACGTTTATCGACAGATTGATACAGGAGATTATATCTATGTAAGCAGTTTTACACCACGTACTAAGACTGGGCGTAATTTTACTTGGGAGCATTTTGAAGGCAATAAGATGACTTACAAAATGAGTGCTACACGTATTAGATATAATGAAGAGGATACCACATACACCTTAAATAGTTTTAAGAAGAGAACGATTACAGAGAACGGTGATATACTTGAAAGTAAAGCAAAATTAGATACGGTATTCAATTTTGATATGGATGATCTCACGCCTGTAGAATATATTGCAGAAACCTTGAGTACTCCAGAATTAAGAGAATTTATAGCTAAAGAAAAATCAAGAGGATCTTCTTACATAAGTCGTTATGAAGTGACCTTGCAAAAGCGCTATAGTTTACCCGTCGCAGCATACATTCTCACAATTATAGCAGTAGCTGTAAGCGCTATGAAGCGTCGTGGAGGGATGGGTATCAACCTTGCCTTTGGAATTGTGCTTGCTTTTGTTTTTATATTCTTTGATAAAGTTTTTGGAACACTTGCAGAACAATCAGATTTTCCACCGTTAATTGCTGTGTGGACACCTAACATACTTTTTGCTATACTAGCAGTATATCTTCTACGCAATGCAAAACGATAAGCTTAAGGCATACCTTCATTTTCACCTCATAGTATTTATTTGGGGATTTACAGCAGTACTTGGAGCACTTATAACTATAGATGCTGTTCCACTAGTATGGTTTAGAATGGGGCTTGCAAGTATATTTATATTTGCTTTTATAAAGTTTCGTGGAGTATCTCTCGCTGTACCACGTAAAACACTAATAGGTTTTGCAATTGCAGGGCTAGTCATTGCGGTGCACTGGCTTACTTTCTTTGGAGCTATTAAGGAATCTAATGTTTCTATTACCCTTGCAATGATGAGTACAGGAGCATTCTTTACAGCTTTACTCGAACCCATATTTTATAAGCGTAAAGTAATCTGGTATGAGTTACTTTTTGGAGCTATCGTTGTAGGTGCACTATATGTTATTTTTGAAGTAGAGACAGCATATCAGACTGGTATATTGCTAGCTTTGCTATCTGCATTTTTATCGGCAGTATTTACGTTGATAAATGGGAAGTTTATAGAAAATCATCATCCTACAAAAATATCTTTTTACGAGTTACTCATCGGGAGTCTGTGTGTGACAGTCTATCTTGTGGTTGCAAGGCCAGATACATTCTTTTCTGCACAGTTTTTTGCTCTACCTACTATGGATTGGGTTTATATAGGGGTACTTTCCTCTGTATGTACAGCATATGCCTTTATAGCGGCTGTAGCGGTAATGAAACATTTAAGTCCGTATACAATCATGCTTACCATTAATCTTGAACCAGTATATGGAATATTACTAGCCTTTCTAGTGCTAGGAGATGCAGAACAAATGAGTACAGAATTTTACTATGGCGCGCTTGTAATACTCGCTGTAGTTATTGCTAATGGAGTGCTTAAGAATAGTAAAAAATTCAAGGCTGTTAAAGAGGCTTGAGTCTCTTAAGAAAACCATTATATTTGTAGACTATACCTAACCGAAAGTAAAGCGCCTTTGCGCGTCTTAAAACCTTGAGAATGGAATATTTAGATTTCGAATTACCCATCAAAGAGCTTGAAGAGCAACTGGAAAAATGTGCCTTAATAGGCCAAGAGAGTGATGTAGACGTTACCCAGACTTGTAAGCAAATAGAAAAAAAACTAGCCGCAGCCAAAAAGGATATTTATAAAAATCTTACCGCTTGGCAGCGTGTTCAATTATCAAGACACCCTAATCGTCCTTATACATTAGATTACATAAACGCTATCTGTGGTGATACCTTTTTAGAGCTTCATGGAGATCGTAACGTAAAAGATGATAAAGCAATGATAGGTGGTCTAGGAAAGATAGGTGATCAGTCATTTATGTTCATTGGCCAGCAGAAGGGATATAATACAAAAACAAGACAGTACCGTAACTTCGGTATGGCAAACCCAGAAGGATATCGTAAGGCGTTACGCCTTATGAAAAGTGCTGAAAAGTTTGGAGTACCTGTAGTTTCTATTGTAGATACACCAGGAGCATACCCAGGTCTAGAAGCAGAAGAGCGTGGACAAGGAGAAGCTATCGCTCGTAATATTCTTGAGATGACACGTCTTAAAGTGCCTATTATCGTAATAATTATAGGTGAAGGAGCAAGTGGTGGAGCCTTAGGAATAGGAGTTGGTAATAAAGTATTGATGCTTGAGAATACTTGGTACTCTGTAATATCACCAGAGTCATGTTCTTCAATTTTATGGAGAAGCTGGGAGTATAAAGAACAAGCAGCAGAGGCTTTAAAACTTACTGCTACAGATATGAAAAAACAAAAGCTTATTGATGAGATTGTAAAGGAACCATTAGGTGGAGCACATGCAAATCGTCCAGAGGCTTTTCTTACTGTAAAAGAATCAATATTAAAAGCTTTTGACGAATTTAAGAACTTATCACCAACAGAACTGGTGGAACAAAGGATGAATAAATATTCAGAAATGGGAGTCTTCAAAGGCTAACAAGACCTTTTTCACTTGATGCCATAATCCGCGCTTTTCCAGTGCGGATTTTTTTACCCTTATTAACAATATTTTCTAGTTATTAACAGTTCAATTGTTAATGACCTGTGAGTACTACGCTTTCGCGAAAGCGTATCTCGCATAACTATTTATTTACTTTCGTAGCTATGGAACAAACTAAGCCGAAGCCAGCATATAACACTTCTAAAGGTCAAGTAATTAGCCTTGAAAAAGGGAAAATACCACCGCAAGCAATTGATCTTGAGGTTGTTGTGCTTGGTGCGCTTATGATTGACAAGAAAGGTGTAGATGAAGTAATTGACATCCTATCACCAGAGGTTTTTTATAAAGATCAGCATAGACATATTTTTGAGGCGATAAGAGTGCTCTTTGAAGAAGGGCAACCAGTCGACTTATTAACTGTTTCTGAACAACTTAAGAAGATGGGTAAGCTGGATGTAGCTGGAGGTGATTATTACCTTATCCAACTCACTCAAAAAGTAGCTTCTTCTGCCCACATAGAGTATCACGCTCGTATCATCTTACAGAAGTTTATACAGCGTTCACTCATTAAAATTTCTAATGAAATTATTGAAGAGGCGTATGATGAAACTACAGATGTATTTGATCTTCTAGATACTGCAGAAACAAAACTGTATGAGGTAACTCAAGGAAACGTAAAACGTAGTTCTGAGAGTGCTCAGAACCTTGTAATACAAGCAAAAAAGCGAATTGAAGAGATAGCAAATCAAGAGGGATTATCAGGTATTCCTACTGGTTTTCATAAGGTAGATGAGCTTACCTCTGGATGGCAACCATCAGATTTAATTATCGTTGCAGCTCGTCCAGGTATGGGTAAAACAGCGATGACACTTACGATGGCTCGTAACATGGCGGTAGATCAAAATATACCGGTAGCATTCTTCTCACTGGAGATGTCTTCTGTACAGTTGATTACTCGTTTGATTTCGTCAGAAACGGGATTATCTTCAGAAAAACTAAGAACAGGAAAGTTAGAGAAGCACGAATGGGAGCAGCTCAATGTGAAAGTAAAAAGCTTAGAGAAAGCTCCTTTATTTATTGATGATACACCATCGCTTTCTATTTTTGACTTACGTGCAAAGGCAAGACGTCTCGCATCACAGTTTGGGATTAAAATAATAATGATTGATTACCTGCAGTTAATGACGGGTGGTTCTTCTCAAAAGGGTGGAGGTAACCGAGAGCAAGAAATCTCGATGATTTCTCGTAACCTTAAAGCACTTGCAAAGGAACTCTCTATACCGGTAATTGCACTGTCACAGCTATCACGTGCGGTGGAGACGCGTGGAGGTAGTAAAAGGCCTTTACTTTCTGACCTTCGTGAATCTGGAGCGATCGAGCAGGATGCAGATATTGTATCTTTTATCTACCGTCCAGAATACTATAAAATTGAAGAGTGGGATGATGATGAACGCAGCCCAACAGAAGGACAAGGAGAGTTTATTGTAGCAAAGCACCGTAACGGTGGTCTTGATAACATACGTCTTAAGTTCGTTGGTCACTTAGGTAAGTTTGACAACCTTGATGACTTTTCTACGCCATACGAGTTTGCAAGTAGTATGAATGCTGCCGCAAATGATGATACTTTTAATCCTAATGCACTACCTAGTGCAGATGATGCCTTTGGAGGCCCACCACCAGGACTCCCAAGTGAGAATGAGGATGATGATGTTCCTTTTTAATTTCAGATGATTAGTCTCAAAATATCTTTGATTCTTTGAACAATCTTTTCAATAATCAAAGATATTTTTGAATGTAATAAACGATGTATGTTATTTGATAAAGAAAATAATAAATTTCCTTATTCATCAAGTCGCAAAAGAGCAAAAGAAAATGCTGAATTATATGAAAAAGAATTGAAGCATAAAATGGAATCAAGTAGGATTACTTTGAAAAGTATTTATTTACTTTTTCTATTTGTTTTTATTTTGGGATTTATAATCTGGGGTGTAGATAATTTTAACGTCAATTATTTTTTGAAAAATTCTGAACGAACAAAAGCTAAGGTATTAGATGTAGTTCAACATCGTGATATAAATGCTTCAGGATGGGGCTCAGCAGCCTATGACTATTACAATTTAAAACTAAAATATGTTGTAAACACAGATACACTATCTGCAATTGTCAAATTCGAAACATATCAAAATTCTACTTATTTAAATGAGATACCAAAAATCGGCGATTCATTATATATACTATATGTAGTAAAGGAACCTTATAAAGTTCGTTTAGAAAATTGATATTTTATGATCCCGTCAGGATATTTTGTGGCACCTTTCTTGTCATAACAATTCCGTAATTTCAACGTTATAAAATTGACAATGAAGAAACTACTTATTTTATCCTTTTTGATATTGAATTTCGCTTTCGCGAAAGCGTCATATATCCTTATTCCTATGGATATAGAGACTCAAAGGGAGCATCTTAAAGCATATGGAATCACGTACTGGTCACTTGATAAAAACCAAAAAGTAAAGTGGTTACTTAACTATAGAGGCGGCTCTTTCTTGCTGCCAGATACCGAAGAGGTACGTCGCGAGTGCACCATACGTGGTGTCTCTTATGAAGTATTATCAGACTCACAAACGGAACAAATTCTTACAGAGATTGCGAGTCCTTCTCAAAATATGGAAGCTGTCGTGCTAGAAAAAGCGCCTAAAATTGCCGTGTACACACCAGATAGTAAAGTGCCTTGGGATGATGCCGTGACAATGGTGCTTACCTATGCAGAGATTCCTTATACTACTATTTACGATACAGAAGTACTAAGTGATCAGCTTATTTTATATGATTGGTTACACTTACATCACGAAGATTTTACGGGGCAGTTTGGAAAATTTTATGGCTCTTACCGAGCCTCGCCTTGGTATATAGAAGAGAAAAAAGCAGCCGAAGCACTTGCTACCAAACTAGGTTATGATAAAGTCTCAAAGGAAAAAGGCGATGTAGCTCTTAAAATACGAGACTATGTTGTGGGTGGAGGCTTTATGTTTGCCATGTGTAGTGCAACAGATAGCTTCGATATTGCCCTCTCTGCCGAGGGAGTAGATATTTGCGAGCCAATGTTTGATGGAGATCCTAGCGAACCAGGATATACTTCAAAAATAGACTTCCAGAAAACATTTGCTTTTAAAAACTATACCCTAGAGCGTTCTCCTACTACGTACGAGTTTTCGTCTATTGATATGACGCGCAAGCGTAAGATTCCTTTTCAAACAGATTATTTTACCTTAAAAGATTATAGTGCAAAATGGGATCCTATTCCTACGATGCTTTGTCAAAATCATACTGCACTTGTAAAAGGCTTTATGGGACAGACTACCAGTTATGATCCAGAGACTATCAAGTCTAATGTGTTAGTAATGGGTGAAAACCTTACTAATGGTGAAGCAAGATATATTCATGGGATTAAAGGGAAAGGATTCTTTACTTTTTATGGAGGTCACGATCCAGAAGATTACCAGCACAGAGTAGGTGATCCTAAGACAGAGTTAGAGCTGCATCCTAACTCGCCTGGTTATCGTTTGATTTTAAATAACGTACTGTTTCCAGCAGCACGCAAGAAAAAACAAAAAACCTAATAACATTGAGTAGAGTATTTATCATACTATTTGCAATAGCCTTAGTGTCTGTCTCTGATGCTCCAGAGCGACTTGCTTGGCATAGCGAGCGAGTGCTGCAATGGTCAGATTTTAAAGGAACACCAGATTCTTTAGAACGATGGGCTGCTAGTTCTAGCACAGGTCTTAGTCAGGGATATGCTTCTAACAGCGATGGTTATATAGACAAAGAAAGTCTTACAGTCACGGCTCATTTCTATCCGGAGTATTCATGGGTGCGACATCAAGAAAAGAGTAAGCATCTTCTGGCTCATGAGCAAACACATTTTAATATTACAGAAGTGTATGCACGTAAGCTTGAAGATAAAGTAGCCGCGTTTAAGTTTACATCAAATAGTCTTGAAGAAATAAAAATGCTTTATAAAGAATTAGAGGAAGAGCGTATCGCTACTCAGCAATTATTTGATAAAGAGACAAACCACTCGATTGACCATATGAAAGAAGTACAGTGGGAGCTTAAAGTTGCAAGATGGTTAAGAGGAGATTTTGAAGAATAGAAAACTAAATACACATTCTAACACATAAAAAAACTGGATTCTCATTCTTGAGAATCCAGTTTTCTGTTTCTTAGCCTAAAGCCTAAAGCCTAAAGTTTATGCTTAGTTGTAGAAAGGTACTTCTACACGAGCATTACCCCACGCCATGTGAAGGTGAGCTCCTTGATCTACAGGTGTGAATTCCATTCCAAAATACTCAATAGACTCATCTGCTTGTGTTACTGGAACCGTGATACGAGCTACATCATTTGCTTCTTTGTAAAAGTAAGATCCCCATACATTCAGATCAGAGCTTAAAATGATGGTCCACTCAGCACCATTAGGCATTGCATACATTGTGTACGTTCCTGCTTTTACTGGCGTCGTTCCTAGTTTCATATCCTTGTAAAGAGTAATCTCTGCTGCTTCATTTGCACCTAGTCTCCATACTTTACCGTCTGGAGCAAGTTTAGAAAGCTCACGCTCTTTAAGTTGAGGGCGGCTATATGTTACTTTTACTAGCTTATTTGATTCCTTGTAATTAGATGGAAAAGCCGCTTGATCCATTGGGCTTTTATCTACATTAAAATCTTGTGCAGTTACAGAGGGTGCAGCAACAAATGCTAGTGCCACCATAGCAGTCATAAAAAACTTTTTCATAATAGTAATTGTGTTTAAGAGTTAATTAGTCTTGAAATAGCTCTCAAGGCTCCTTCAAAGTTATGCTGTAAGTCTCACAAAAGTGCTAAAACTTTCAAAATGTTTTAGAAGTACGCTTTCGCGAAAGCGTATACCTTCATATTAATACGTTTAATAGATTTATAGTTATAATATGTAACTGTAATTGATGTAATTGTTTTATTAAAGGAAGTATAATTGCATATTTGGCTTATCAATAACAATAAATATATAAAATCATGTGTGGAATTGTATGTGCCTTTGATCTCAAGGAGAAAGCCGAAGATTTACGTCCTCAATTATTAGAAATGTCAAAAAAAATCCGCCACAGAGGACCGGATTGGAATGGGGTTTTTAATAATGATAAAGCCATCATGACACACGAACGTCTGTCTATAGTAGATCCAGCTTCTGGAAAGCAACCGTTATTTTCAAAAGATAAGAGTCTAGTACTTGCGGCAAATGGAGAGATATATAACCATAAGGAATTACGTGAGACATTAACTGGAGATTACGAGTTTCAAACAGCATCAGATTGTGAGATCATACTCGCACTTTATAAAGAGCACGGTCACGACTTTTGTGATAAGCTCAACGGGATTTTTGGCTTTGCGTTATATGACGTAGCCAAAGATGAATATTTTGTAGCCCGTGATCACATGGGAATTATTCCACTCTATATGGGATGGGATCAGCACGGGACTTTTTATGTAGCTTCTGAGTTAAAGGCACTAGAAGGTGTTTGTTCTAAGATAGAATTATTTCCTCCAGGACATTATTACTCTAGTGTAACAGGAGAGCTTACACGCTGGTACTCTCGTGACTGGATGGAATATGATAACGTAAAAGATAACGAGTCAAGTATAGAAGAGTTACACGATGCACTTGCGGCATCTATAAAACGCCAACTTATGAGTGATGTGCCTTATGGGGTATTGCTTTCTGGAGGTCTAGACTCATCAATCACGAGTGCAGTTGCAAAGCTATATGCAGAAAAGCGTATAGAATCTGGTGATGAGCAAGCTGCATGGTGGCCACAACTACACTCTTTTAGTATAGGACTCAAGGGTTCTCCAGATCTAGCAGCTGCTCAGGTGGTAGCAGATCATATAGGGACAGTACATCACCCTATTGAGTTTACGATACAAGAAGGGCTAGATGCTATACGTGATGTAATCTATCATCTAGAAACATATGATATCACCACGATAAGAGCGAGTACGCCTATGTACTTAATGGCTCGCGTGATTAAATCTATGGGAGTAAAAATGGTACTCTCAGGAGAAGGAGCAGATGAGATTTTTGGAGGATATCTATACTTCCATAAAGCACCAAATGCAAAAGAGTTTCATGAGGAGACTGTGCGTAAACTAGATAAGTTACACATGTATGACTGTCTACGTGCAAATAAATCACTTGCAGCCTGGGGAATAGAAGGACGTGTTCCTTTCTTAGATAAAGAATTTATGGATGTCGCTATGCGTCTTAACCCTCAAGATAAAATGATTACTAAGGAGCGTAAGATGGAAAAGTGGATCTTGCGTAAAGCCTTTGAAAAGTATTTACCAGAGAGTGTAGCCTGGAGACAGAAAGAGCAGTTCTCAGACGGTGTAGGTTATTCATGGATTGATAGTCTTAAGGAAGTAGTAGATGAAGCTGTGAGTGCTACCCAAATGGAGAACGCTCATCATAGATTCCCTATCCATACGCCTCAAAACAAAGAAGAGTTTTACTACCGTACTATTTTTGAAGAGCACTTCCCAAGTGATGCTGCAGCGCGCTGTGTGCCGTCTGTGCCAAGTGTAGCTTGTAGTACACCCACAGCACTAGAATGGGATGAAGCTTTTAAAAACATGAATGATCCATCAGGTAGAGCGGTAGCTTTTGTACATGATGATGCTTATTAAGAATATGTAAATTGTTAAATAGAAAAACCGCTTTATCTTAAAGGATAAAGCGGTTTTTTAATGTGTGAAATTGAAAGGCTTTTATTTAATCAATACTCACTTTATTAATAGTAAATTTCATATCTCCTAGAGGACCTGTAATTTCATTAATTCTAGAGTTGGTGTAGTATAAATCATTTTTGTAAATACTAAAGGTATCTGCCCAGCGCACTTGGTCACCTTCAATAAGTGTAGAAATCTCTTTAGTGTTAGTATCCATTTTCATCACCTTGTTATTTTCTAAGTCGGCGAAGTAAAGGTTATTAGCATCATCAAGTATCATCCCGTCTGGTGCGCTCGTTTTTTTAACTAAAGAGACGCTATTTTCTATCTCTTTTTCTGTGCCATTAATAAGAGTAGCTGTTGGGATTGCATATAAGCTGTAACCACTCAGTGCGTGGTAATACAAAATGTCATTATTTACATCTAATGCAATACCATCAGAATGTACTGTGTTCTCCCAAGTACTGCCATCAGGAAAAGTAAGTTGGCTTACTTCAGCTAGTGTTGAGGTGTGCTCATTTAAAACTCTTTTAGATTCTCCAGACTCAAGGTCTAAAATTACAAGTCCTGCATGTCCAGAGTCTGTAAAGTAAGCCTTATTGTTTTTTGCATCTATACGCACATCGTTTATGTATGAGTCTTTATGGATGCTACTTTCTGTAATAGTGTAGGTGCGTTTCAATGAGTTTGTAGTTAAGTCAAATACAAAGATTTTTGGGTTGTCAATCACACCACTAAACAATGGATTACGAGTATCCACTACATATAAATCATTATTGAAAGCGACTACAGATTGTACCGCTACAAAAAGCGAATCATTAACTTCTTTTCCATCTTCCCATGTATTCCACTGTTCGTTAGGGAATGCAGCCGACTCATTATTTTCTAATACTTCAACTACAGAGTTTTCAACACCTTTTCTCCATCTTGGGAAATTAGCAAATATTCTTCCCTCATTACTTACCGTGACACCTGTAACTTGTTGTCCCGTAAAAGAAGCTACTTTAGTGATTACTGGGCTTTCTTGAGTTTTTTGTACTTCTTTTGTTTCTGTAGTGTTCTTGCAGCTTATTATAGAAAATATAACTAGCAGCGATAGTATTGTTTTATTCATGATATGAGTTTTATAATGTATGGTACTTCTTTAACCTTGCAAAGATAGTACGGCTATTTACGCCTAGCGAATAGAAAGTGTTAGGCTTATTATAAAATTCAAGAAACCTTGTTGAGATTATGTAGTAACGTATTCCTTTAAATCAGAAGTTAAGATATCTGTGAGTTCGCGCTCATTATCAGGATTTGTCTCTGTAAAAATAAATCCAAATACAGGATAGCTATGTATATCTAGTGGTCTTACTAATACTGGTTTTTCAAACTTTGTAGCTATCTTTTTGTAGTCAAAACTTTTGATGCTTTCGGCAGGGATACCCGTGCTATTATCGAGTATAATAATGCTAAAGACTTTATCTTCCTTGCTTTTAAATATCTGGTCCCAGTTAGGTTTTTTGCTTTCGCGAAAGCATACATAAGAATTAAAATCTACAGTAACACCAAGTGAGTCACCCGTAGTACAAAATCCACCAAAACGCAACGGATTAACCTCAATAGGGGTAATTTTTCCAGAAGCATCGATGCGTATCTCTGCATGCGCAGGAAAATTCTTGAGTTGTAATTCTTGTCCTAATGCGTTTAGAAATTCATGTATGGCAGCACTATGTGTGATGATAATCTCTTTTGAGGTACAATAAACGCGATCGCTAGTATCCTTTCCAGAAGAAAATAGGTGGTGTAAAATGTTTAAGATTACAACCTCACCATTTGCATTGTGATAGTAATCTATAGCAAATTCTTCTCCTTGAATAAATTCTTCAATAATGAAATACGTGGTGTCCAGTACATTTTTAGGAAAGATGCTTTTGAGCTTCTCTGGGTGCAATTCCTTCTTTGCCTGTTCCCAATCATGTTGATCTTGAATAATATGAACTCCTATACTGAAAAAGCCAACACTAGGTTTTATAACAAAGGGAAATTTTAAGGTAGCCGAATCTAGAAGATGGACATCTGTTAAAGAAAGCTTTTGAAAATAAAAATCTGGAAACAAGCTTTTAGTAAGCTCTCTAAACTGGACTTTGTCCTTTAAAATATTTATTTGGCGAGCAAGCTGGCTATCTCCTAGGTGCTCTTCTATCCATACTAGCGCATTTTCTGAGTTAGAGTACAGCGTCGTGTCTGGATTATCGTTATAGATCGTTATAGCATCCTGCTCATCAATCCAGTTAAGTGTGTCATCTTGTATGATAGACATAGCAACTGGAGTTGCAATAATGGGGTAGTTATTTTCCTTTATAGTTGCAATAAGAAAATCTGAAGCAAATGGCTTATCTATTAAAAACATAAT
This sequence comes from Dokdonia sp. Asnod1-B02, assembly GCF_045063955.1. Classification (NCBI taxonomy): domain Bacteria; kingdom Pseudomonadati; phylum Bacteroidota; class Flavobacteriia; order Flavobacteriales; family Flavobacteriaceae; genus Dokdonia; species Dokdonia sp. Asnod1-B02. The sequence continues at coordinate 1,120,096 of NZ_JBEFNW010000002.1, forward strand.
GATGGTTATTGTGAGGTACTCTAATTAAACTTTAAGCCGTAGCGGTTCCAAAATAAGCGCTTATCCCGCTCAAGATACTTTGTACAGCATATGCGGCTAAGATGAGTCCCATTATTTTACTAATAACTGTAATCCCATAGTTGCCTATGCGCTCTTGAAGTTTATTTGCTCCAAGTAAAATCAAGCAAGTAAGTCCTATAACAAATAGCACGAGCGCTGTAGCTATAAACTGCTCTTGTATGGAATAAATGTGATTATCTGTCATCAAAACCACTGCCATAATTGCTCCAGGTGAAGCAATAGATGGTATAGCAATAGGGAAAATGGTCACATGTTTATAATCTGTGATTTTACTCTTTTCTTCTTCTGGTTTGCCATCGCCAAAAATCATAGTTAGCGCAAATAGAAATAGTATTACACCTCCAGAGATCTGGAAGGCATTTAAGGAAACAGACATGCCCTCAAGAATGAGTTGCCCTATCACAATAAAAAATAAGAGTATTAAAAATGCTATCACAGAAGCTCTAATAGCAATTTTCTTTTTGTGACGTAAATCAAATTCTTTTGTAGCCTCTAGATATACAGGGATAGATCCTATAGGGTCGATCACTGCAAAAATGAAGAAAATGGAAGTGATGATTTCAGACATTTGTCGCTTTTTATAATGAATTGTAAATGTAGCATTTTCTCATTCTTCATATTCTCAAATTGGAAAACAGCTTGTAAATAATATAGTGCAGCTGTAATAGCACGTGCCCTCTTTGTAAACGTAGTACTTGTAATTTAATTTATCCCGATTTTTTGCTAAGATGCAGATATTCAGACTAAAGCATTATATTTAAGGCTTATGGCTATAAAAACATCCACAGACGCAGCTTCCTATATTTCTATAAAAAATTGGTCTGAAGATGATAGGCCACGGGAAAAACTAATGATTAAAGGAAGATCTGTGTTATCTGATGCAGAGTTAATCGCTATTTTGATAAGTTCTGGTTCTAGAGAAGAAAGCGCAGTCGCACTAAGTAAACGCATTCTCTCACAGGCCGAGAATAATCTTTCGGAGCTGGGTAAATTTTCGGTAAAAGATTTAATGAAATTTAAGGGAATAGGAGAGGCAAAGGCAGTTACTATTGCTGCTGCTCTAGAACTAGGGAGAAGGAGAAGTGGTGGAGAGACGCTTTCGCGAAAGCGTATATCTTCCTCAAAAGATGCTTATCAGATTTTGCAACCAATAATAGGAGAGCTAGGGCATGAGGAATTCTGGGTGCTTTTTTTAAATAATTCAAACAAGGTACTACGCAAAGAGCAAGTGAGTAAAGGCGGACTCACGGGAACACTAGTTGATGTAAGGTTAGTGATGAAAACAGCTATTGAGCTCAGTGCTGTAGGAATGATTTTAGGACATAATCACCCTTCTGGAACATTGAAACCATCACAGGCAGATAAGCTACTTACTGCCAAACTAAAGACGGCTGCACAGAGTCTAGATATCCAAGTCTTAGACCATATTATTGTGACCGAAAAGCAGTATTTTAGCTTTGCCGATGACGGCATTCTATAATCACTGCCCGCCTCATGTTACTCGTTTATACGCATAAAATTACACCTCGTGTTTCATATACATTCAAGCATATATGTACACGTATTCTTGGGGTGCCAGTGCAATTTACTAGTAAGCTAGAAGCTTTTATTGCTCACGAGGGACCTAAACTTTCATATACCAATAAAAAATTAGGTAACGAACTTCACATAAGAAGTACAGACTTGCTCTTTGATCAAGGAGTGCTCTCTATGGATGTAAGTGTGCAAGATTGGGATGGAGTTCCGTGCTTTTTCCAAATAAGAGAAGCCACTACAGAGATTCCTTATGATATTTTTGCAGCAACATTTTACTTGTTAAGTAGGTATGAAGAGTATTTACCACACGTAAAAGATGAGTTAGGACGCTTTCCTGCCTCAGAGAGTCTGGCGGGAATACATGGTTTTTTACAGCAGCCAGTCATTGATATCTGGATACATCGTTTTGCAGCGGTACTAGTAAATAGTTTTCCGGCAATTGAGTTAAAGGACAGCAGCTACCATACACACATGATGGTTACCGTGCCTCAAGCTTTCAAGTATAGAAAGCTAGGTGTGTTGCGCATGCTGGGAGGTTATATGCGAGATATAAGTAAATTACGCTTGCGCGAAATTTTAAAACGAACCCAGGTGTTAGTGGGCGCTCGTAAAGATCCTTATGACACCTTTGGGTGGCTTACAAATGTTCAGAAAAATGAGAAGTGTCTCTTTCAGGTGTTTTTTCAAGTAGGAGATTATGGTAAGGATGGGAAGAATATAAAGCATTCTAAACGCAGTTTTCAAAGCACCATAAAAATGGTGGGAGACTATTGCAAAGTAGGTTTGCTGGTTTCACCACAGGCAGCACGTGACAAGATTTCTTTAGGTTTAGAACGTAAACGTCTAGAAGAAATAGAGCACAGACCATTGCGCAGTATACATATCTCAAATTTTAAATTGAATTTGCCTCACGTATATCGTGATGCTTTAGATCAAGAGATTCAAGAAGATTTCACCATGGGCTATGATGGAATTATAGGCTTTAGAGCAGGTACATCGCAATCATTCTTGTATTACGATCTCGATTATGAGATACAGACGCCATTAGTGATAAATCCAGTATGTATGCAGTCTGACGCCATCATAAATTATAAAAATCACACCATAGATTTTGTACTTCTCAAAGAATTACAAGATCGCCTTAAAAACATAGGAGGAGTATTTAGAATCTCTTTTTCTAATGATTCCTTTGATGATATTTACAGTAAAAAACTCTTTAGACACTTACTAGCAGATGGCTAACATTACAGATATATTTTTTGACCTAGATCACACATTGTGGGACTTTGACCGTAATAGTGGTTTGGCTTTCGCCAAAATTTTTGAACTCAACAATCTTTCTATTAATTACGACGAGTTCTTAGAAGTTTATAGTCCTATAAATTTCCAGCAATGGAAATGGTATCGAGAAGAGCGCATTACTAAAGCACAGCTACGCTATGGAAGGTTTAAAAAGACTTTTGATAAAATGGGTATCTCTGTAACAGATGATATTATTGATAGACTCTCTGATGATTACATCAATCACTTACCAGAGAATAATTTTCTATTTGATGGTACCATAGAGCTACTAGATTATCTAGCGCCTAATTATAAGATGCACATTATTACAAATGGCTTTCAGGAGGTGCAAACTACTAAAATGGAAAAGTCTGGACTAGCACCTTATTTTGAAACTATGACCACTAGCGAGTCTGCCAATGTAAAAAAGCCAAATCCTAAAATTTTTCATGTAGCTATGGAAAAAGCAGGAGCAACCGCCAGTACTAGTATTATGATAGGTGATACTTATGAAGCAGATATTGTAGGTGCTATAAATGTAGGGATGGACGCTATCTGCTTTAATTACCACAAACTAGCATTACCGCAAGGAATAAAAGAAGTCAAGAGTATCATGCAGCTTAGAGATCATTTATAGCAATAATAAATGCGTAACTATCGTTTTAGTCATTCAAGGCATAATACGTATCATATATGGGTTATTATAGACGGATAAATTTTGTTATTGTAGTAGTGCTTCAGCTATTAGTAGTTGCTTCTTGTGTAAGCGATATAGATCTTGATCGTATTGATGAGGTTGTTCTTACTCCAAGAATTGATGCGGATCTTGTTTTCTTTACTCTTAGTGCTTCAGATTTTGAAACTGCAAATACAAATACTGCTCAATTAGTTGTGCGAGATACAACTAGACTCGAGTTTCTTGATGATAATGTGGTTCAAGAAAATTTAAAAGAAATAGAGCTCACGTATCGTTCTGATAATACATTTGATAGTGCTCTTATAAATAGATCTTTGTTTTTAGATGACGCTGGAGTTATTCAATATGAAGTGAGCTTTCCTATAAACGCATCACAAAATGGGGAGGTAGCTACTACAAGATATCAAGTGATACTTTCTGAAGAGGATATAGAGGCTATTAGGAATTCCATACAGCTAGTAAATGAAGTGACATTATTCACAAATGGAATTGTAAGTGAAGGAGTTTTAACCCTGCAGAGTAAAGCAGTCTATTCATTAGAACTTTCAGACCTTTAATATGCGCGTACTAGCTATTATAATCTCTCTAGTATCACTAAGTACTTTATCTGCACAAAACAGACCACTTCTGTATAATGTGCAAGAGTTACCTCAGTCACTACTAAGTAATCCTGCTAGTGTTATTAATTTTGATAAGCATATAGGCATACCACTTTTATCAGGATTTTCTGTTGAGGGAGGCTCATCTGGAGTAAGTGCTTATGACCTCTTTAGGTCAGATCGTGATATTAATACCTCTATCGATATTGCCATCGCTGAGCTTGATAATAAGGATTATTTTAGCTTAAATCAGCAGCTAGAGATTTTATCTTTTGGTTGGAGATCCAGAAAGTCTGAGATTTATTACTCTGGAGGTTTGTATCATGAGATAGATGCTCTTATCTATTTCCCTAAAGACATCGCAGTGCTAGCCTATAGAGGTAATGCAGACTATATTGATAGAGCGTTTGACTTTTCTGATCTTTCGTTTACAGCAGAGTCACTCTCTGTTTATCACTTTGGATTACAGAAAGAAGTAAATGACTCTTGGCAATTAGGAATAAGAGCTAAAGTTTACATGAGCGTAGCAAATGTAAATAGCATAGATAATACGGGAACCTTTGTCACTAGAAGTACGCCTGAAGGGCCCAATTTTTATAGTCATCAACTTCGTAATGCAAGACTAGGAGTTAACACGTCTGGAATTGGATCATTATTTGATGATGAGGAGTCTACTGATGTTGGTGAAATTGCTAGTAATGCTTTCCTAAGTGATAATGTTGGATTTGGCATAGATCTAGGATTTACACATTTTCTTAATGATCAATGGCTGCTTACAGGAAGTCTTATAGATATAGGTTTTATTAATCATAAGGGAGATGTTAGAAATTTTAGTGCGACAGGAAATTACGACACGAGTGGTATTGAGCTAGAATTTCCAGGCGCTATCCAAGGAGTCGAGACAACTTTATACTGGCAGGAGCTAGAAGATGAGTTTGAGGATGCAGTTATCCTTGAAGATAGCCTGTCTAATCCTTATACAAGTTGGCGTCCCTTAAAAATAAACGGCTCTGTACAGTATTCCTTTGGGGAGGATAGGGGAGAGGCTTGTAATTGTACATCAAAATTAAAAAGGAGTTACAACAATAGAGTAGGTGCTCATTTATATAGCATAAAAAGGCCTAAAGGTTTTCAAACAGCATTAACGGGTTACTATGAAAAACAGTGGGGTAATAAGTTGCTATCGCGAGTTACATATACTTATGACAAACGTTCGAGTAAAAACATAGGACTTTTAATGAGTGCAAAAATTGATAAATTTAATCTTTATCTTGCTGCAGATAATTTATTAGAATATACAAATCTAGCAAAAGCTAGAGCCGCGAGTTTGCAGCTTGGAATGCAGCTAGTCTTCAATAACAAATAATCCCAAAATGAAATTATTACTTAGCTTATTATTTACTGTGTTTATAGGGTCTTCATTAATATCTCAATCTGTTAATGATTACAAATACGTCATTGTACCAGAGAAATTTGATTTCTTAAAAGAAAAAGATGAATATCAATTGAATAGCTTAACTACATTTCTTTTCAATAAGTACGGGTTTGAAGCTTACGTGGAAAAGGCAAGTAATCTTCCGCTAGATTACAAACGTAACGGTTGTAATACGCTTCGTGCAGATATTGTAGAATCTTCAGGAATGCTTAGAACCAAATTGCAAGTGAAATTATTAGATTGTAATGATGCCGTAGTCTTTATTTCAGAAGAAGGTTCTAGCAAGCTCAAAGAGTATAAGAAAAGTTATCATGAAGCGTTGAGAAGAGCTTTTGAATCTATTGAAGAGCTTAATTATGCGTATCAAGAAAATAACAGTGTGGTGGTTCAAGAAAAACCTACTATCACAGAAAAAGTTGAGAAACCTACAGTAGATAATACTCCTAAGGTAGAGAACATAGTTAAGTCTACTGCTTCTAGTCAAGAGCAAGTAGGTAATGAGTCACTTGCCGAAAAAGCTGTGTTAGCGGTACAATCTTATGTTAGTACAGATGGCGCTTATGAGGCACTAACTGCTGGTTCATCTATTCAGTTTTTTGAAAATTCTCAAAAAATAGGTGAGGTGACTAATGTAAATGTAGATGCTCCTTTTCAAGTAAAAACAACGCAATTTAGTGGAAAGGGGTATTTAAAGGAAGGACGCCTTATTATAGAGCGAGTAATAAAAGGAATTGCAGATCCTATTGAAATGATCTTCATAAAAAAGTAGGACAATTTTAATATCCATATTTAGAACCCCATTTTTCTTTTAAGCTTTCGCGTAAAGCTTTTTCGCGGGCATTATTAGTAGGTTCATAAAATCTGGTGCCACTTATTTCGGGTGGCATAAATTCTTGCTTTACAAAACTACCTGGGAAGTCGTGTGAATACTTATAATCATCACCATACCCTATTTCTTTCATTAACTTGGTAGGAGCATTCCTTAACGGGAGTGGTACAGAGAGATCTCCTGTTTGTTTTACTAGCTGCTGCGCTTTTCCAATTGCAAGGTATGAGGCGTTACTTTTTGGTGAGGTGGCAAGGTAAGTCACGCACTGACTGAGTATAATGCGTGCTTCTGGATACCCGATTGTAGTTACTGCTTGAAAACAATTATTAGCAATTACCAATGCCGTAGGGTTTGCATTCCCAATATCTTCAGAAGCTGCAATAATAAGACGGCGAGCAATAAATTTTACATCTTCTCCACCTTCTATCATACGGGCAAGCCAATAAACTGCCGCATTAGGATCACTTCCTCGTATTGATTTTATAAAAGCAGAAATTATGTCGTAATGCTGCTCTCCAGTCTTGTCATAACGTACAATATTCTGTTGTACTTTAGATTGGACCATATCATTAGTAACAATTACCTTCTTTTGGGGCTCTGTAGTTACTATAAGTTCAAATATATTGAGCAGTTTACGAGCATCTCCACCACTTAAGAATAGTAGTGCTTCCGTTTCTTTAAGTGTGATATCTTTCTTCTTGAGAATGCTATCTTCTGTAATTGCTCTATTAAGTAGTAATTCTAAATCCTTCTTGTCAAAAGGTTTTAGAATATACACTTGACAACGGGATAGCAGTGCGGGAATAACCTCAAAACTTGGATTTTCTGTAGTAGCACCTATTAGGGTAACCCAACCACGCTCTACTGCGCCTAATAGAGAATCTTGTTGAGATTTTGAAAATCTATGAATCTCGTCTATAAAAAGAATAGGATTTTTTTGAGTAAAAAGTCCTCCACTTTGTTTTGCCTTGTCAATAACGTCGCGTATATCTTTTACGCCACTGTTTATAGCGCTCAATGTGTAGAAAGGTCTGTTAGACTCTTCAGAGATAATAGTAGCGAGGGTTGTCTTTCCTATGCCTGGAGGCCCCCATAAAATAAGCGACGGAATAATACCTGCTTTTAGCGCCTGCTGTAATGATCCGTTAGGACCTACAAGGTGTTGCTGGCTGAGGTAATCTTCTAATTTTTTAGGGCGTAACCTTTCTGCAAGAGGAGTATTCATGTTACAAAAATAGCTATTTTGACGAGGTCTTTCGTGACAATATTACATCTACTTCATCTGTGGTCGTTAATTTGTAGTTAAAGAGATAATCACATTATTATGCACAAAGAAGCAGATTATTTTAAGTTTTATAACGGGGTAGTAGTGTATCCATTGTTATTTGTACTCGTAATGTGGATTATATTTTGGGTTGAAATAAAGTTCGGCTTAGACTTCACAAGATGGGGTGTTAAACCGCGTACTGTATCGGGAATAAGAGGTGTGATTTTCTCACCATTTATTCATTCTGGAATTAAACACTTATGGCACAACACCGTGCCATTACTTGTACTTAGTGCCGCCTTGTTTTATTTTTATAGGAAAATATCTTGGCGTGTTTTGGCGCTTCTAATACTCTTAAGCGGTGCAGGTACTTGGATGATTGGAAGAGTTTCCTATCACATAGGTATGAGCGGTGTTATATATGCGCTAGTTTCTTTTCTCTTTTTTAAAGGGATTCTAGCAAAGCATTTTCGGCTTATTGCACTTTCCTTAATAGTTGTCTTTCTATACGGTAGTCTCATATGGGGAACGCTACCCACTAGTGAGACTATATCTTGGGAAGGACATTTATCTGGATTTATAGCTGGAGGATTGGTTGCGTTATGCTTTCGCGAAAGCGTACCAAAACCAGTCACATACAACTGGGAGCAACCAGATTACGTGTCAGATGAAGATCCATTCATGCAGCAGTTTGATGAAAACGGAAACTTTTTTGAGTTACCTCCAGAAATTGACCAAGATGAGGAAACAGAAACTATTGTGATAAGTTATGAGTATAAAGAGCCTAAATCACCTGAAAAAGGTGACTTATGAGCGTTGTCTAACTATTTCATAAAGAAAAGCACCACAAGCTACCGAAACATTTAATGAAGCAATAGAGCCCTTAAGAGGAAGTTTTGCTTGTTTGTCTACAATTTTGAGAACGCCAGGGGATACTCCACTGTCTTCACGCCCCATTACTATAGCCGTAGGTGGCGTAAAGTCTGTTTCAAATAAAGTAGTCTCAGTTTTTTCAGTCGCAGCCACTACTTGTACACCAGATCCTTGTAGGTAATAAATAGCATCTTTGATGTGGTCAACCTTTGCAATAGGAATATTAAATGCAGCTCCTGCCGAAGTTTTTATAGCAACACCATTTACAGGTGCGCCACCTTTTTTAGGGATAATGATACCATGCACACCTGTACACTCTGCAGTACGTATGATGGCACCAAAATTTCTTACATCAGATAATTGATCTAATAATATAAATAGGGGAGCAGCTTCAGTTTCTACAACAGCATTTACAAGTTCTTCAAAATCATAAAATGAGATTGCGCTCACTACGGCAATTGCTCCTTGGTGATTTTGTTGCGTTAGTTTGTTAAGTTTTTCAATAGGTACATGAGAAGTCTGTACACCATTTTTTTTGATGAGTGTATTGAGTTCACTCAACAAAGGATTATGAAGTCCTTTTTGAAGGAAAACTTTATCTATTTCTTTACCAGCTTGTATAGCTTCTATGATGGCACGAGTACCAAAGATTTGTAGGTCTTTTTGCATAGCGCAAAGATAGTTAAAAGGTAATCTATTATAGAATAATTAGATAATGTCTAATGATAACAAAAAAAGGGAGACCATAAATGGCCTCCCTTTGTAATATAAGTTATTGCTTTATGTTATAGAGCAGTAAAATTAGTGTACGAAATTGTTCCACTAACTTCGTCAGTAATCTTTTCAAAAGATCCTAATGCAATATACTGTCCTTGTGCAACTCCAGCAGGAAGGGTTCCTACAAATGCATTGAGAGATCCGTCTGGTAATGTAGAAAGTACTTGATAATCTATTGCCTCATCTGCTGGTGCTCCAAAGATTACAGTATAAAAAACATATACACCATCTTCTCTACCTACAGTTTGAAATAAATCACTTTCGAATCGAGTCCCGCTTTCTGAGCTTTCTAATATTGTAGTGAAAGCTTCATCTATAACGAAAAAGTCAAGATCTGCTCCTTCAGGATTAGTCCAATCAAAGATGCTGTTTAATCCTCCTGCAACTCCTAAGGTATCAGAAAAGATCCCAATATCTGTTGAGTTAGGAGCAATAACGTAAGTTGTGTCTGCTTCTAAATCATCTAAAAGGATTGCTGTTGCAGATAACGTACCTGCGTTTTCTGCTACTAAGCCATCAGGAATAAATCCATCGTCAGACGGCATTGTTAATGATCCAGTTCCAGTTGTAGTTCCAGCAGGAACAACTGCTGTACCAGTACTTACATCGCCATTGTCAAAAGTGACTTTTACCGTAACAGTGGCATCAGAGCTAAATGAATTTCCAATTGTAACAGCAAAAGGTGTTAGGTTACCTTCTCCAACGTTTGGTTGAAGCGCAGTTACCATAGCATCTACTGAAACAATATTTTTTGTAAGAGGATCACCTTCTCCAGCAGAAACGGCTTCATCATCTTCACAGCTTATTACTCCAAGTGCAAGTACTGCAGCAAAAGCAAATTTTCCGAAATATTTAATATAATTAAGTTTCATCCTTTTTATTTTTAGTTTTTCTGAGCTTCAAAAGCAAGATTCCCGAATGTGAATAATGCGCCAGTACCTGTTTGAGGTACTATAGTGCGTACGTTAAATAGGATAGTACCTGTACAAGAAAAGTAGAATCCAGAATCTGCCTGAATTTCAGTATCCTCAAAGCCTCCACAGCAATATTCTAATGTAGAAAATGCACGTTGTTGAGCAATACTACCAATTCCTGTAGCTGGATCAACAACTATAGTAATTTCAAATGGATCATCACCAGCATTAAGAGGGTTAGACTGGTAAGGATTTATTAATACCACTGTATTTGGATCAGTTCCAGCAATAACTTCAAACTCAGTGTTATTACACTGACCTCCAAGATCACAATTTGTAAAAGTGTATGTTCCCAATGCCTCTTCTGTGTTGAAAGGACAAGAGATGAATGACGTAAATTGATATGACTGTAATTGTCCTGGTTCTGCTTGTAAATCAGGGTTAATTAAAGAGAAATCTGTTACGCTTCCATCAGTCGATGTGCTAGTCGCTTGGAAGTCAAAACGATCTCCAGCTCCAAAATCTGCAACCTCAAGTCCTAAAGCACCAGATAAATCTTCTAAATTAATAGAGAAGTTAGCTGGGAACGTATCAGTAGTGTACACTGTTACATAATCTGATAATACTCCTCCTGTAGAACGAGCAACTTGTAGTTCATAAGACGCTACATTAGGTACTGGTGCCTTTAGTACACCAGTAATTGCAGTGTTATCTAGGTCTGTAACATCTAGAATAAGGTTGTCAAATTCTATCGTTATATAGGAGCCATCAATCGTAGCGGGTAATGGGTATTTTTCATTATCCTCACAGCTGAAAACACCAACTGCAATAAAGGCAATGAGAAATGATTTAATAATATTTTTCATCTTTTCTAGTTTTGAAATTAGTTAATAAATCCAGCTGGATTTTTGTCCCAGAATACCTGACGTGAAATATCAGCCTGTTGCGTATTAGGATTGTTGTTTATACTTGTATCTGGATAAAATGCGCTTCTATAAAAATCTCCTGGGTTAGGGTTTAAAGAAGGTTGCATATTGTTAGGGAAGCCAGTACGACGGTAAGCGTTATAAATCTCAAGACCATTACCAAATGACGCAATGTGTTGCTCTTTCATTATCACATTAAGCTTATCATCATTTCCAAGTGCAGCATTGTAAGCTTCATTCACAAAATTTACGTAATTATCTATTTGTGCTTGAGTAGCTAAGAATTCTCCTAATAGAACTTCTTCATTAGCCGCAGTGTCAGAATCATCAGCAACTACAACTGTAGCTGGGTTTAACCCTCCGAATGAAGTTACTTTGTCCATTGAGAATCTGATGGCATCTTCAAGACTTGCTTGAGCATCACCTATTCCTAATTCTAGAGCAATTTCAGCCTTAATAAATGCAATGTGCGTACTTAAGAGAATTGGTTCAATTCCAGCTCCTAATAATCCATCTGTACCATCATTTTGAATTCCGGCAGCATCGCCTACATCAAACGCTCCTCCAGCAGGGTAAATTCCCCAAACGGTTCTTTTGGTATTGTCAGGTGGAATACCACTTGCATCTCCATGATCACGTCCCCAATAACCTCTTGCAGGCACAGCAGTACAAAATGGTACTGATACATCGACATCTTCATAAATAGAAGTTACACTAGAATAGTGCCCTGGAGCTGCTTGCACAGAACACCCTAAGGTGAATATATCTTCATTTTGGGCATTAGTATCTTGACGATAGAAGTAATAAAATAATCTTGGATCATCAAAACCTTTTTCTTGCGTCATTTCCCACATTAAGTAATTAGCTAAATATCCAGAGGCATCGTTTTCATAGTTACCATTATAACCAGGATGACGAGTATTCGGATTTAACCTATTTGCTCCATAGTTAAATTGAAAATCTTCAGAAGCATCATCAATTAAATTATTAGCATTTAGAAGTGCAGTAATTCTTCCTGTAACATCAATTCCTAAATCACTTGCGCCTGCTTTAGCATTGTTAAGCGCACGAAGTTCTAAGGAGTTTGCTGCGGTAATCCATTTCGCTCTAGATGTAGAAGAATTGGCAAGGCCATAATAGAAATCTTCTAATGGCTCAATTCCTGTACCACTTGCTAGTAGAGCTCTACCTTGATTTAATTCTTCAAAGGCAGCCAAATAAACAGATACTTGATCAGTGAAGCTTGGGCTTTGATTATCAGCTCCTTGAAGGGCTTCCTCTAAAGGTACATCTCCAAAGAAGTCAACTAAAGTGAAAAGAACTTGCGCTTTTAAAATTTTAGAAACACCTAATTGGTATGAGAAATTAGTTTCTGCTTCTGGAAAGTTTTCAAGTGTTTGCACATCTTGAAGAATTCCTGCATAAGCATTAGACCAGATTCCATTAAATGTTCCTGGCGAATATGCTCCTGCGTATACACTAGATCCAGTCATTGAAAACTGTCTAGTTACTGATGAAGCAAATGATCCATAACCTCCAGTTGTTGAAGCAAATCCTGCAAAATTTAATTGAATGTTATTAAATAGAAATTGCGGGTCAAGTTGGTCCTGTCCTACTTGAGTAGGACTCTCTAGTAAGTCTAACTCTGTGGTCTCACACGAGTTAGTAGCAAATATCATTGATAATGCTAATATAGAATATATTATTTTTTTCATTTTCTTTTTGTTAGAATGTTGCATTAAGACTAAAACCAAATCTCTTAGAAGTAGGCCCAGTTAAGTAATCAAATCCTTGACCATTCCCTACACCTGTACTTGATACATCTGGATCAAAATTAAGACCATCAGGAAAGTTTATTGCTTTGAACCATAAGTTTTGACCGATGAAGTTAACTCTAAGGCTACCTAATGGTGTGCGCTCTAAAAGTTTTTCTGGGAAAGAGTATCCTAGTGACACTTCTCTTAAACGTATAGAAGTTGCATCATAAATGGCTTGTTCATCAATGAAGAATCCAGAATTTACAAATCCTACGTCTGTGGCAGCGATTTGAATATTATTTGGAGCTCCGTCTTGTGTTACACCTGGTAAGATGTATGTTTGAGTTCTGTCAAAATTTGTATCTTCTGTTAATCCACGTGCTAATAGAGCTGCAGCTGTTGTAGAATACATATCTCCACCATGTTGATATTCAAGTTGTGCTTGTAATGAGAAGCCTTTGTAAGAGAACTCATTAATTACTGTAGATCTCCAATCTGCATTAGGATCTCCAATAACTGAAAGGTTATTATCTACAAGATAGTTACCATCACTTCCTACAACTAAATTATTGTTAGCATCTCTCGTGATTGAGCTACCTACAATTACACCAAAAGCTTGACCTGAAATAGCAGCATTACCTAAATTAGTAAATCCAGCAAATACTGTGATACTTCCATCTTCACCTCCGTTATCTTCAACAATATTTTCATTTACAGACCATTGTCCATTGATGTCCCAGTTGAAATCTCCTTCTTCTTCTCCGCGTATTGCTTTAATACCGAAACCTACTTCAATACCTTTGTTAGTGATTTCTCCAATGTTATCTGAAGTAACAGTATATCCTGTAGCAGGATCTAAAAGTCTATTCTGGATAATCAAGTCATTTGATACTTTATCATAAACTGATAAATCTAGCGATAATCTGTTTTTAAATAAGCGTGCCTCAATCCCTGCTTCAATTTCTTGAATAAGTTCAGGCTTCAAATCTGGATTTCCTAATGTGTTAGACACTGTAAGAACGTTTACAGCTCCTCCATCTTGATTTTGGAAAACATTTGTTCCACTTCCTAAGCCAATTGATGTAGCATAAGGATTTGGGAAACCTGCAGAGGATCCATAACCTACTCTTAATTTAATATAGTTTACTACATCATTACCTTTAAGTGACTCAAATGCAGTTGTTGGAATGAAAGAGAAACTAGCAGATGGATAGAAAATAGCTCTGTTTTCCTTTGGTAGAGAAGAGAACCAATCATTTCTTCCTTGTAAGTTTAAATATGCATAGTTGTCATATCCAAGGGTTACGTTACCATAAAGTCCAATTATATTTTGTTCTCCAAAACCTGTAAATCCATTTGATTCTTCAAAGTTGTTGTGAGTCAATAAGCCATAAACAAACTGTTGATTACTAGATACTCCTTGAAGACTTGTAACTTCTCTTCTAGGGTTAAGACCTATGTTACCATCAATATTTAATTTATCTGAAATTGCTTTGTCAAAGTTTAAACTTAACGTGTGATCCCAAGTTTCATTTATTCTACTTGAAGTTGTTAAAACACCACCTTGGATTTGCACCCCTCCTTTATTTGCTCCATACTGTTGTTCTTGTGAGTATGTATCGTAAGCTACACGGTAACTTACATTGAACCAATCACTAATGTCGTAAGATGCAGATATATTAGTAAAGAAACGATTAACACGTTCATCATTTTGAATGTTGTTCAATGTCCAAAAAGGATTGTCAATATCATTTCCAGCTCTATAATATACACTTGAGTTATCAACTGGGTTCTGAAATGGAAGTCCTATTAAGTCAACACTTCTTGGCGTATAAAGAACGTTTGCAAAGAGTGATGCGGTTCCTGCTGCAGGGTTACTACCTGTAGCAACTGCCGTTGGAGGAGTTGTTCTATCAGTTCTGGTAAAGTTAAATGAACTAGATATATTCAAACCATTAGCTAGTTTAGTAGATCCACCTGCACTAAAGTTAATACGTTGGTATGTACTCGTTTTTACAAAACCTTCCTCATCAGTACGTCCAAAACTTACATTGTAAGATCCTTTGTCAGTAGAGGAGTTTACTCCAATAGAAGTAGTTGTAACACCACCTGTTGTGAAAAATTGTTCAACACTGTCGTAAGGGCGATATGCGTAGTCAGCTCCTTGGAATTCTGGAAAGACATCTGCAAGAGCCGCTCTGTCGTAAGGGTGAGGTACATTACCGTTTTCATCTACACCATTAGATCCTCTAGAGTCAAAATTAGGACCCCAGTTACTAAAGGCTTGAGAGTAACCTTGGTAAAATCCATTACCATATGTGTCTTGATAATCTGGTAGGTTTGCAATCTCAGTCACAAAATAGGATTGATCTACAGAAACTTCAAACTTCTTCTGAAGTGCACCTGCAGTAGATCCAGATTTAGTTGTAATAAGTACAACACCATTACGTCCAGCTTGTCCATAAAGAGTGGTTGCACTTAATCCTTTAAGTACCGATATCTCTGATATGTTATTTGGATCAATATCCAAGAAACGAGATGAGGCAGAGTTACCACCAGAGTTAAACCCTTGATCAGAATTTGTATCTGTGTTAAAAGGGATACCGTCAACTACAAAAAGTGGTTGGTTACTTCCATTAATAGAAGAGTATCCACGAATAATAATGTTTGTACCAGATCCTGCTAGTCCAGACGTCTGTTGAATGTTTACCCCAGGAGCTTTTCCTTGAAGTACACGAGCAACATCTGTTGAAGGTCTAGATCCAATTGCTTCAGATTGAATAGTTGTAACCGCATATCCAACGGCCTTCTTTTCTCTCTTAATACCTTGTGCAGTTACAATCACCTCTTCAAGTGCATTGTCAGTTGCAAGTCCTACGTTAATTGTAGTTTTATTTCCAACTGTTACTTCTTTTGTAGTAAAGCCCACAAAACTAAAAACAAGTACATCAGTTGCACTTGCTTGAATTGAGTAATTACCATCAAAATCTGTTTGGGTTCCGTTAGATGTTCCTTTAACAATGACATTTGCACCAGGCAAAGGACCATTTTCTTCGGTAACAGTTCCGGAAACTGTTGTTTGTGCAAGGGAAACTTGCACTACAAACGCTAGTAATAGCGTTAAAATTCCACTAAACTTTGTTTTCATTTTTATAAATTATTTGAATTAGCCGTGGCTAAAATAACATTTTATATATAAAAATTAATATTTCTTTAACGAAATTTAGCTTGTAAATCACTGTAATACCGCTTTTTATTAACGAATTGGCGGGATATTAGTATTTAATTGTCACGTATACAGGGCTTTATGTACTTATATTGATTTGTTAATAAAAATGAAAAAATGTTGAATATTCACCACGCTTTTAACATATTTGAAATCTCTTATTTTTCAATGAGAATTGATGTTTTACTGGTTAAATGCCAAACAAAAAAAAGGCCACTCATGATTTGAGTGGCCTTCTTAGATATTAATTAGGAAAATTTAGTTAACGTCCCAAAATAGTTTACTGATTATTAAATCACCATTCGATAAGTTAGCTGCTGCAGCATCTCTGTTTGCTCCATTTAGAGTTTGTAATACCTGTGGGTATCTTAGTCTAAATGGTAAGTCAGATACTGAAGGGTCAACAGGGCCAGCCTCAAAAACATAGCTTTCAACTCTGTTTTCTGGAGCAAGTCCATCAATCTGTTCTTGAGCTAATGCAACAGTTTCGTCTACTTGAACTAGAATATCAGGAAAACCTGTTCTTCTATATTCAGTGTAAGCTTGATGTCCTTGCATATATAAAGCAATATATTTTTGATTTAATACGTTGGCTTGATTAGCCGCTGGTAAGTTACCTACAAAAGTAGCGATGTCTGCCGCAGGAACTCCCCATTTTTCCATACTTGCTGTAACTCCATTCTCATAGTTTGCTTGTGCGAAACCATTTCTTTCAGAAATTAAGAACTGTACCTCTGCATATTCCATTAGTATCTCGCGATAATCTGGTTTAATTACATTACTACTTGGATATGAATATGTAGTTCTATCTAGAAAGTTAGTATTTCTGAATGCATATGGTACTCCTAAATAGTCGTCATAGTCCATAGTTACTGCAGCAGTCCCAGATTTTACATCTTCAATGTCAACAGAAATTGGCACGGCCATTTGAAATAATCTTGGATCTTGATCAAAGTTTCCTCTTTCACCTTTAAGTAGTTCAACAAAAGGAGCGGCTACCGCAAAGTCAGTTCTCGTAAGAAATGCTCCCCATAATGGAGATGCATTTGCATCTGCAGTGTCATAAGCTTGTGAAGCATTATCATCATTTGATGTCATTACTCCGCTAGCAATTGCTGCGTCAAAAGCTGTTTGGTATGCACCAGCGTCAACACCTTTGATAGTCGTAGCAACTCTTAAGATAAGTGAGTTCGCAAACTTTTTCCATTTTGTCGCATCTCCATTGAAAATGTTATCACCGTTAGTGAATACAAGTTCATCTTCATTGATCATATCTGCAGATTCTCTAAGCTCTTTAAGGATATCTGTGTAGATATCTTGTTGAGCAGCAAACACCGGTGTAAAGTTACCAGCATCTAATTGTGCAGCTTGGAAAGTTTCATTATCAGATCCATAAGAGTAATAAGGTACATCTCCAAAGAAATTTGTCAACTCATAAAACATATAAGATAACATGATGCGTGAAGCAGCAATTTGATTGTCATTATTTCCTGATGCTGCTGCATCTCCTCTAGTTTCTTCATTTGTATTTAGATCCAATATTGCTTTGAAATCTGTCATCGTCAAGTACGTGTTGTTGTAAATTGACTCAGCAGTAGTTTCTCGATAAAGAAATCTATCTTCATCGGCATAAGCAGTTTGTCCCCAATATTGCATCCATGGCAACGTAAGACGACCTTCATTAAATCCACTTCTTGAAAAATCAGTAAATTGTTTCGTTGCGCTTGAAAATATATTAGCGGTAGGAACAACCTCTGGTTGGTTCGGATTGATATTCAGTTCAACTAAGTCATCGGTGCATGATGTAAATGCGCCAGCGATGACTAGCATCATAATTATAAAAAATTTAGTTTTCATTTTCTTAAAATTTTAATTGTACGTTAAACCCGTAGCTCTTTGTTGATGGAAGCGATCCTCCTTCAGAGCCTTGAATATTTCCACTTCCTGAAGTAGCTACTTCTGGATCAAAGTTGTCATTATCTAGACCCCAAACACCTAAGTTTCTACCAAAAGCTGAAAGCATAACATCAGATACTCCAAGGTTTTTAATCCATTCTGAAGGTAATCTATAGCTTAGAGACACTTCTCTTAATTTAATATAATCTGCATCAAATACGTTAGCTGCGTCTGGTCCAAAAAAGTAATCAGTACCTTCTTGTTGAGCAGAAATTACTTGTGTATTTGCTGCTGTGTCAGTAACTGTGTAATCTCCATTTGCGTCATACGTAACCGTTCCTGTTACTCCTTCCAATACAGTACCTACTTCACGTTTATTATCTGTAGCAGTCTGTTCAAGAATACCAGAATAGTTACCCCAGATGTTTGTTAATGATCTGTACTTTCCACCTTCTTGAATATCTACTAAAAATCCTAAACTTAAATTTTTATAGCGGAAAGTATTTCTGATACCTAAATTAAAATCAGGTAAAATAGTTCCTAAATTCTCTTGGTCCTGAGTCTCTGCAAAACTTCCATTTGAGTTTACTACTTTATTTCCTTGATCATCAAAAACAAAGTTTGTTCCTCTAATAATTCCATAAGGTTCACCTACAACGGCATTTAATGTAACCGAGTTGAATGGAAAACTTGCTATCTGTAAAGATTCTACGCCATCTATTAGCTCAAGTAACTCATTGTTGTTCTTTGAGAAGTTAAAAGTTGTATCCCAAGAAAAATTTTCTGTTTGGATAACTGTCGCATTAACTAAAGCCTCTATACCACGGTTTCTTAATGTTCCGCCATTTGTAAATGTAGAAGAGAAACCAGTAGAAGGATCAACCTGAACAGGTGTAATTAGGTTAGAAGTTTCTTCATTATAATAAGTAAGGTCAAAACTAATACGATTTTGTAAAAATGCCATCTCTAAACCAAACTCATAAGTATTTTTGAATTCTGGTTCAAGATTTGGATTTTGACTTGTATTAGAAGTGCTAAAAGGTACATCACCTAAAAATGGAATTGATGCACTAAATATAGTTGCTAGAGAATAAGGGTCAGTATCACTTGCTACTTCGGCATATCCACCACGTATTTTACCAAATGAAAGCCACTCTGCCTCTATAAGATTAGAAAACACAAGACTACCATTTACACTTGGGTAAAAGAATGAAGCATTATCTGCTGGTAGAGTAGAGGACCAGTCATTTCTTCCTGTAAACGTTAAATATGCAAAGTTGTCATAACCTACTGACACAGATCCAAAAACACTATTGACGCGCTTTCTTGAGTCAAATTCAGTTGCTTGTGCTGGATCTGCTGAATTACTAATTGTGTAAAGTCCTGGAACTACGAGTCCTCCTGAAGTTGCTGCTGAAAGTCTGTGGAATTCGGCATCTCTTCTGTTTGTACCTAAAAATGTATTAAGGCTCACTTTATTATCAAAGAATTTTTTATCGTAGTGAACACGCGCTTCGTAGTTTATTTCTTCAAAGTCACGATCAGATTCTGCATAACCTGCAACTCCCTGAGATCCTACAGCAACTCTTTCATTGATTCTAAAATCATAAGTATCTGCATAAACTTTACCTACAACATAAAAGTCATCCGTAAAATTATACGTAGCTCCTAAGTTACCGTACCAACGAGTTCTTTTATCCTTTGCAGTATTTTCATACAAGGTCCAGTACGGGTTGTCTGAGTATCTTGGATTTCCGTTTGTAGCAGAAATTCTATTCCAAGGTCTTTGTGATCCATCAGCTAGTTTGTAATCTCTTAGACGACTATAATCAAGAGAAGTCTGTCCAAATTGATATAATTGCTGTACTACACCAGCACCGGTATAACCAGAAGCAGGTCTGTTAAATCCTTCAGTAACAGTAAGGTTTACAATTGCTTCCACTTTTAACTTATCAGATATCTGGCTAGTAGCGTTAAAGTTAATTGAATTCTTTCTTAAGTTTGAATTCGGTACAATACCATCAGTTCTAGTGTTGTTAGCACTCAAACGCATTGTTGATTTATCTGTTCCTTGTGAGAATGATACTCCATTGTTGTAAGAAACGCCAGTATCCCAAAATGAATCAATGTTATTTTTAGGAGCTGACCAAGCACGAGTTTGAAGAAAATCATCTGCAAATTCAGGGTCAAAAGCATCCCAGTGTAGTACTTGTTGTCCTTCAAATCTAGGTCCCCATGATTCATCAGTACCATAATCAACTACATCATATGTAGTTCCGTTTATAGTCGCTTGATTGAACCCAGCTTGACCAATGGTACTAGCATCTCCAGCACCGCCTCCGTAGAGTTTTTGAATTTTAGGGAGAATGTTTACAGTTTCAAATGTAATACCTGAGTTAACTGTAACTTCAGCTCTTCCTTTTTTTCCAGATTTAGTAGTAATGAGTATTACACCATTACTTGCTCTAGATCCGTAAAGTGCAGCTGCAGGTCCACCCTTAAGAACGTTCATAGTTGCGATGTCATCCGGATTAATATCAAAACCAGCATCACCGTAATCTCTTCCACCTCCACCAGATTGTGTGGATGAAGAGTTGTAGTTACTGTTGTCTAATGGAATCCCATCTACAACAATAAGAGGTCTGTTTTCACCTGTAATAGATGATGCACCACGAATTACAATACGTGTAGACCCCCCTAAGTTACCAGTGGCATTAGAGATTTGAACTCCGGCTACTTTACCCGAAATCGAGTTAAGTGCATTTGGATTCCTAGTCTCAGCAATTTCTTCACCAGAAACTTCTTGAGTTGAGTAACCTAGGGATTTCTTTTCTCTAGAAATACCTAATGCAGTAATCACAACCTCGTCAAGAGCATCTCCAGCAGCTAGTGTTACATTAATAGTAGAAGAAGTACCTACTAATATAGTTTGATCTGTAAAACCTACATAAGTAAAAACAAGAGATTGTCCTTGCTCTGCTTCTATTGAGTAATTACCATCAAAATCTGTTTGTGTACCTGTGTTTGTTCCTTTCAAAAGAACATTTGCTCCCGGAAGAGGTACGCCGGTGTCGTCTTTCACCGTTCCAGTTACTGTTAATTGTGCAAACGAAACTTGCACTACAAACGCTAGTAATAGCGTTAAAATTCCACTAAACTTTGTTTTCATTTTTATAAATTATTTGAATTAGCCATTCCAAATAAAGTCATAAAGAAATCTAATTAATACTCTTTTAACGAAATTGGGAATGTATTAACAATAATCATAAAATTCACCATTTTGTTTAACATATGGATTTCTTAACAAACTGTTAATGAGTATTTATAACTCTTAAAATTTAACAATTAATTCTCCGAATATAAGTTTTGTTTAACATATTGGAAATATAAATTTCTGTGAAATTTTAGAGAATTAGTGAGTGTTTTTAGTGGTGAGATTAACTATTGGTATTGATTATTAAAGCTAAGTGATTGCTCTTGTTATGTAGGACGTAATTAGTTAAGGAGATTTCAAAGATGTTCCTATGGGTTGTCTTTTGCGATTCTTGTTTTAACGCTTACGCGAAAGCGAATTTGTTAAAGTTAATACTTGAGTATAGAGCAAAAAAAAGCTCGAAACAATTAAGTTTCGAGCTTTTAAATTTATGTTCTTGATTAAATGGAATTAATAGCCATCGTTTTGAACCATACTAGGGTTGTTGTCTAACTCCACCTGTGGAATAGGTAGAATTACTTTATTAGCTCCAGGAGCAGAAACAGCTCCTCCATCTGAACGAAGGTTTTGATTATTTCTTAGAAGATCCATTCTTCTGTGTCCTTCAAAAGCAAGCTCTTTACGTCTCTCTGTTAATATCTCGTCTAAAGTTACAGATGTAAGTGCGTCTAGACCTGCTCTCTCACGAAGTGCATTGATGTCATTCAAAGGAGTATCTCCAATTGTAGAACCATTTATAAGGTTTGCTTCAGCACGTATTAAATACATTTCTGTCACCCTTAATACATTAGGGTCAGAATCCTGCGTAGGTCCATTAGGATACTTAGTAGTAAAGATAGCGCCAGCGTTGTTACCTGCATCAGTTGCAGAAATTGTTAAACTGCTAAAACGTAAATCTCCAGTCTCTTCGCTATATGCGTCAATTAGATCTTGTGCAAAAGGTAAATCACCACGACCATTGTTTGATGATGGGTTATAGAAAACATCGTATCCATTTCCAACAGCAGCATCATCAGACAAGTTTCTTACCTGAAAAATATGTTCAGATGAGCTTGCATTAAAAAATGAATAGTCTGTTGCTAATGCAACACCAGGTGCACTAATTGCATTGTTTGCAAAAGTTGCTGCATTTTCCCAGTTCTCACGATATAAATATAAACGAGCTAGAAGTGCGTTTGCAGCGGCTGCAGTAGCTCTTCCAGGATTTGTATCAGGTAAGTCTGGAATTGCAAGTAGTAATTCATTCTCAATGAAAGTATGAACATCATTTACAGAAGCTCTTTCTTTTCTAAACTCCTCAATATTACCAGCAAAGAATTCAGTTACAATAGGAATTCCAGCTGACGACCCATTACCAACTTGGAAAGGCTGAGCAAATAGATTCACAAGATCAAAGTGAGATATAGCTCTAACGAAACGAGCCTCAGCAATCCATTGGTCTTTTAAGAAAGCGTCAAAATCCTCTAGTTCGCTAATTGTTCCGTCGATATCTTCTGATGTTAAAGGAGGTAAATTAGTAAGGATATTATTTGCCGCTCTTATATTCTGAAAAGCGTCTTGCCAAATAGCACTAACATTTGTGTTTGTTGATAAAGCCGAAAAATCTCTGATATCTTGTAATGTTGGGAAACTTCCAACAAAATTTGCATTATCAGCAGTGTAATCGGCAATGATTTGAGGAACACCGTTAGTGTCAGAATCTTGAAGTACACTGTACATTCCAGCTGCAGTACCACTTATTCTAGGGAAATCATTGAATAGCGTTCCAATAGGAAGTGCATCTTCAGGCTGTATTTCCTCAAGTCTGTCATCACAACTATATAGTGATGAAACTACTAGGGCAGCACCAAATAATTTTGTTATTATATTTTTCATATGAGTTTTATTTTAAAATTGAATAGATGCTCCAAAAAGGAATGATCTTGATTGCGGAGCAGTAAAGAATGTTTCACCTTGTGATAAAGGGTTTGAGCTATCATTAACCTCTGGATCTATTCCTGAAAGATCATCTCCTTTTATAGTAAATAGGTTTGTAGCAGTTGCATACAATCTAATGTTACTAAATAAGTTGATTTTCTCTAAAGCAGATGCTGGTAGTGTATACCCTAAAGTAACGTTTTTAAGTCTCAAATAAGAGGCATCTTTTAATTGTTGTGTAGATCTTTGGTTAAAAAGATTAAATGTACTACTTAGTGGGCTTGGTAAGAAAGCATTGTCACCAGGTTGTCTCCAGATGTTTGCATTTTGACTTCTTACGTTACCAATTCCTCCGATAGCATCATTTCCGTCAATGAATCTAAGACCATCAATTAATACGTCATTTCCAACACTAAAGTTGAATAATGTATTAAGGTCAAAGTTTTTGTACTTAAATGTGTTAGTAAGTCCCCCAGAAAAATCAGGAAGCGCACTACCAGTTATAACTCTGTCAGAAGCAGTTGGATCATTTGTTATATTTCCATCTGCATCTAGCCATTCAGCATCTCCAGTTTCAGAATTGATACCTGAAAATCTAATTAAATAGAAGTTACTAAGTGACTCTCCTACAATTGCTCTCTGTGCTCCAGTTTCTATGAAAGCTCTACCTTCATCGTCAATAGAAGCATCTGCATTTAAGTTTAAAAGCTCATTGTCGATTGTTGTAATATTTAAGCTAGTTCTCCATTCGAAATCATTAGTTTGAATGTTTGTAGAGCTTAGTTCTATTTCAAACCCTGAGTTTCTTAATGCTCCTGCATTTATGTTTAAAGTACCTGCACCAGTTTGAGTTGGTAATGTCTGAGAAAGTAATAAACGATCAGTTTCTTTGTTAAAGTACGTTGCATTTAAGCTAAGTCTGTTGTTAAAGAAGCTTGATCTTATTCCAATGTCAAGTGTTTTACTTTCTTCCCATGTAAGGTTAGGTGCATCTGCTGAAGATAATTCAATAGCTGGTCCTCCATTATATTGTCCTGCGGTAGCAAGTCCTAAAGAAGGGAAGTTCCCTAAACGGTCGTTACCAGCAGTACCAATACTACCTCTTAAAGCAAAATAGCTAACTACGTCAGAATTTTCAAGAAATTTTTCCTTTGATAAAATCCATCCAGCAGAAGCAGACCAGAATGTAGCCGATCTTTCATTTGCTCCAAATCTAGATGATGCATCACGTCTTATAGAACCTTCAAGAATATACTTACTTGCGTAATCATAATTTACTCGTCCTAAAAGTCCGAATAATCTACTTCCGCTTCTTGTTGCTGTAGTAACAGTTTGAGTTGTCGCACCACCTACATTTGTGATATCATCAGTAAGGAAACCTTGACCATCAAGAACAACAATTGCTCTTTCTCTTTCTTCGTATTCCATAAGAGCTAATGCTCCAAAAGAATGATTTTCACCAAATGTAGTTTCGTAATTAGCAGATTGGTTTACTCTCCATAGTCTTTCATCTACATTAATTAAAGTAGCAGAGTTACCAAACGGAGATAGGATAGAGTTTCTCTGTCTTTCTTGAAGACTAGTCATGTCTACACCAAATTCTGAGCGAACAGAAAGTCCTTTTGCAATATCAGCCTTTAGGTATGTGTTTCCTACAGTTCTTGTAGTTTCAATTTTATCAGAATCTTGAGCTTCTACGGCAACAATATTTGAAATAAATGTTGGAGAAGGTACAAAGTTACCATCCGCATCTCTCGCTAAAAATGTTGGGTTCTGTAAGAAGGCAGATGTAAGTGGAGCATTAACACTGTTTTCTTGACCTATAACGTTAAGTTCAGTGTCAGTTATACCAATATTAATGCCAGCTTCTAACCAGTCATTTGCTTGAGTAGATAAGTTAACTCTAGCTCCAATACGTTCTTGACTGTTACCTAAAGCAAAACTTTCAGCATCTTGGTAAGTTGTTCCGATGAAGTAAGATGTTTTTTCAGTTCCTCCGCGCACCGATAAATCAGTGTTAAAAGTTACACCTGTACGAGTGATTTCTTCAAGGTAATCAGTTCCTCCGCTACCTATTGCTCCAAGTCCAAGTTCTTCTGGAGTTACAGTTTCGCCAGCTTGGATTGTTGCTACTTCAGATTTGAATTCTCTATATTCATCCGCTTCAAGCACGTCAAATGCATCAATAAAGTTACTCGTTTGAGTGTATGTATTTAATGTTACTGTCGCTTTTTTGTTGCGTGATCCTTTTTTAGTTGTTATTAAAACAACCCCATTCGCACCTCTACTACCATAAACCACAGTTGCACCAGCATCTTTAAGAACAGTAATGCTTTCTATGTCGTTAGGGTTTATGAAAGAAAGTGGGTTTTGTCCTTGGTTTGCGCCATTAGATAATGTGTTGTCACTATCAGTTAATGGTACACCGTCAAGTACAAAAAGTGGAGAACTACCAGCGTTAATGGAGTTAAGTCCACGTACTCTAATAGAAGGGCTTGATCCAATAAGTCCAGAAGAGTTCACTACTTGAACACCTGCAGCTTGACCTTGTAACAATTGGTCTGGAGTGTTCACAACGATGTCCTCAAGTGCTTCTTCGTTGATTACAGCAACGTTTTGAATTACTTTTTCTTTTGATTGTGTTCCATAACCCACAATTACAACCTCATCAAGAGCATTGTCAATTTCTAAAGTGAAGTTAATAGTACTTTGTGATCCAACAGGAGATTCTTGGTTCTTAAATCCTACGTAGCTTATTTGCAGTACGTCAGATGGGCTAACCTCGATAGAGTATTTACCATCAAAATCGGTTTGAGTTCCCACTGTAGAACCTTTAATGATTACTGTTGCTCCAGGGAGCGGACCATTTGCTTCGCTAACTGTCCCTGTGACAGTCTTTTGCTGAGCAAACAGAGTAGTAGTGCATAATAGCACAAGCGCGTAAAACGCTTTGAGTGTAACTGTTTTCATATAAAAATTTGTTTATTTATAGCAAAAATCTGCAATATGGTTATTTGATTCATAGCTATGAGTGTTAAAAAAATTAAGATAATTTAACTTTAACTTTTCATTAACTTTTTTTTATGAGAACCTTCTGTGTAATTTAACTTTTTAGGTTTTGATTAGAATTATCTATTGCATAAATGTCAATCAATTTTCCTTCTTTTTTTTAGAAACTCACTTCCAAAATTACGTGAAGTTTAGTGTCTGAAAACCTAAACTCTTGATTATCAAATAGACCGTTTGCAATGTTTAATTTTAGTATTCCTGCTTTGGTCTGAATGCCAGTGCCTAAGCCAAAACTATAGAGTTTTCGCTTTGTCTTCTCAATACGATTTTCGAGGTACCCAAGGTCTAAAATTGAGTTGATGTAGATGCCTTCGTTTAGTTTGTATCTGTACTCTGTATTTAGGGTGTTGTACAGGTTTGCTAGAAGGCTATTTTCTTCAAATCCTCTAAGAGTTAAAATTCCGCCAAAACGATAAAGTTCGTTTGTTAAGAAATTGTTAGAAATTAAATATTGTGTGGTATTTTTTGCAAATATGGAATGGTTATCACTTAAGGTAAATTCATTTTCTAGTATAGCAGTAAGAGATATTTGTTTGTCTAAGTTTTCTGTGATTTCTCTATTTCCAAAAGCAGCTCTAAAGTGTAGACGTCTTTTTGTTGGAAAAAATAAATCAGTAGATAAATTTTGGTGTGTAAAGGATGTTGTTAATCTTTTAGAGGTGAAGTCTTCAAGATTTACAAGTTGAGTAATGGTATTGTCATTAAGATTTTCTGATTGTTCAGATTCGTATCCTAATGTAAAGTGGTTTTTTTGATTTAGTTGATAGACTAAATCTAGGGACTGTTGTGTTGTTGAAAATGTGCTGTCTTTTCTAAAAAGGTTGAGGGATGCTTCAATTCCTAGTGGACTTTTGAAAAGGTAGGGTAGTTTGGTCTTTAAACGGAGTTGCGATTGATCGCCGCCATCTGCTTTGTAATTTAAAATGAATGTTTCTCCATAATTAAAGTTGTTTGTAAGGAGTAGGTCGAGATACCCATTTAAGCTAAAAGAGTTGTCTTCCTCATTTGCAAAACCTAGAAAGCCATCAAATTTATTGACATTTTTACGTTCTAAATAAAGGTAAACTATTGTGCTGTCCAGATTAAAAAGTACTTGCGGGGTTTTAGTTTGATTTACAAAAGGAAGATACGAGAGTTCCTTGCTCTGTTTATTCAGTTTCTCACGGTTAAATATTTCGCCTTCCTTTAATTTGACGCTATGTTTGAGAAAGCTTTTCGGGACATTAGTGTATCCTTCAATTTCGATTCTATCAATTGTTCTTCTGTTTTCAAAAGAATAGTTGAGTGTTCCTTCAAGATTGTGTTGTGTTGTTTTGGTGATGTTGGCTATTTGAAATGTAGCAAAAGGATTTCCGTTGTTTGATGCTATGGAGCTTATTTTTTTTAAGTACGCTTTCGCGAAAGCGGTCTCTATAGTTATGCTGTCATTTTTAATTCTATATCCTGTCTTTGTTATATAACTCTCGAGGTCTTTGTTTTTTTTGATTTTTAAAGTTATGTATGGGTAGGGTTTGTCTAGAAGGAATGTGGCAATATATAAGGTGTCGTTTTTTGTAGTTAACTTATAAGTGCTGTCTAGGTGCCCTAAATTTTGTAATTGCGTGTTTAGGTTTTGGAGTTCATCTAGTGCAGACTGTTTATCTTTAAATGTAGTCTTGTAATTTGTGTTATCCAGAATAGCAGATTCTGATGGAAGATTACTTTGTATTTCTAATTGTATTCTTGCATCATTTTTTTGTGCAGACATATGTTGTCTGACCAAGCA
The DNA here is from genome assembly GCF_045063955.1 of Dokdonia sp. Asnod1-B02. Classification (NCBI taxonomy): domain Bacteria; kingdom Pseudomonadati; phylum Bacteroidota; class Flavobacteriia; order Flavobacteriales; family Flavobacteriaceae; genus Dokdonia; species Dokdonia sp. Asnod1-B02. The sequence continues at coordinate 1,148,155 of NZ_JBEFNW010000002.1, forward strand.
AATAATTAAAAATAGATAGAGTAGTTTCAAGTGATATTTTTAGTGTTATTTTTAAACGAATTTAGGATTACGAAAGTATGTTAGTTTTTTGGTATTCAGAACTTTTTCTAAATTTTAATGAAAGTGGGTTTGATGGTTAGTAAATTATTCTTACTTTTGCAAACCCTAAATTTGGGTAGATTAAGAAAATTAACAATTAGGTAGAAAGAAATTATGCCAACAATTTCACAATTAGTACGTAAAGGAAGAACCAAGATTACCAAGAAGAGTAAATCTGCTGCCCTTGAATCGTGCCCACAACGACGTGGCGTATGTACTCGTGTTTACACGACTACACCTAAAAAACCAAACTCGGCTATGCGTAAAGTTGCGCGTGTTCGTTTAACAAATGGTAAAGAGGTGAATGCATACATCGGTGGTGAAGGACACAATTTACAAGAGCACTCGATAGTATTGGTAAGAGGTGGAAGGGTAAAAGATTTGCCAGGAGTTAGATATCACATTGTACGTGGAGCCTTAGACACCGCTGGTGTTGCAGGAAGAACGCAATCGAGATCTAAGTACGGTGCAAAACGCCCTAAGAAGTAAATCAACAACACTTTAAGAAGAAGTAATGAGAAAAAAACAGGCCAAGAAGAGACCGATTCTTCCAGATCCGAAATTTAACGATCAGTTAGTTACTCGTTTCGTTAACATGATGATGTGGAGCGGTAAGAAGTCTACTGCATTCAAAGTTTTTTATGATGCAATTGATATCGTAGAAGAAAAAAACACAAATGAAGAGAAAACTGCTCTTGAATTGTGGAAAGATGCTTTATCTAATGTGATGCCACACGTAGAAGTACGTAGTCGTCGTGTAGGAGGGGCAACATATCAGATCCCAAACCAAATCCGCCCAGATCGTAAGATCTCTACGGCTATGAAGTGGTTAATTAGTTTTTCTCGTAAGAGAAATGAGAAATCAATGGCTGCAAAACTTGCGGCAGAGATTCTTGCTGCTGCAAAGGAGGAAGGTGCTGCTGTAAAGAAGCGTGTTGATACACACAAGATGGCAGAAGCAAACAAAGCATTCTCACACTTTAGATTCTAAGAAATGGCTAGAGACTTAAAATTTACTAGAAATATAGGTATTGCAGCTCACATTGATGCTGGAAAAACTACGACTACAGAGCGTATCCTTTATTATACAGGTGTAAGTCACAAGATTGGTGAAGTGCATGATGGTGCTGCAACAATGGACTGGATGGAGCAAGAGCAGGAGCGTGGTATTACAATTACCTCTGCAGCTACTACTTGTACTTGGAAGTTTCCAATGGAGAACGCGCAAACGCTTCCTGACACTAAGGATTACCACTTTAATATTATTGATACTCCTGGTCACGTTGATTTTACTGTAGAGGTGAATCGTTCTTTACGTGTACTTGATGGTTTAGTATTCTTGTTTAGTGCTGTTGATGGTGTTGAGCCACAATCAGAAACTAACTGGAGACTTGCAGATAATTACAAAGTGCCGCGTATTGGTTTTGTAAATAAAATGGACCGTCAAGGTTCAAACTTCTTAGAGGTTTGTACTCAGGTTAAGGAAATGTTAGGTTCAAATGCTGTGCCTATCGTTCTTAACATAGGTGACGAAGAGGATTTTAAAGGAATTGTCGATCTTGTTAAGAACCGTGCTATTGTATGGCATGAAGAAGGAATGGGAGCAACATTTGATGTTGTTGATATTCCAGAAAACTTAAAAGAAGAAGCAAGAATGCTTCGTGGTAAACTTATTGAAGAAGTTGCTGCGTATGATGAAAACTTGCTAGAAAAATATATGGAAGATGAGGATTCAATTACAGAAGATGAAGTGCACGCTGCGCTTCGTGCTGCTGTAATGGATATGTCTATCATTCCTATGATCTGTGGATCTGCATTTAAGAATAAAGGAGTTCAATTCCTTCTTGATGCTGTTTGTCGTTACTTGCCTTCTCCTATGGATAAGGAAGGTATCGTAGGTGTAAACCCAGATACAGAAAAAGAAGAATTACGTAAGCCGGATGTAAAGGAGCCTTTTGCTGCACTTGCATTTAAAATTGCAACAGATCCTTTTGTAGGGCGTCTTGCATTTTTTAGAGCGTACTCAGGTCGTTTAGATGCTGGATCTTATGTTTTAAACAATCGTTCTGGTAAAAAAGAGCGTATCTCACGTATCTATCAAATGCACGCTAACAAGCAAAATGCAATTGATTATATAGAAGCTGGAGATATTGGAGCAGCTGTAGGTTTTAAGTCTATTAAGACTGGAGATACACTTTCTGATGAGAAGCACCCTATTGTTTTAGAATCTATGGACTTCCCGGATCCGGTAATCGGTATCGCGGTTGAGCCTAAGACTAAGGCAGATGTAGATAAGTTAGGAATGGGCTTAGCAAAACTTGCTGAAGAAGATCCTACGTTTACAGTGCGTTCAGACGAGGCTTCAGGTCAAACTATTATATCAGGAATGGGTGAGCTTCACTTAGATGTAATTGTAGACCGTTTAAGAAGAGAATTTAAAGTAGAGGTTAACCAAGGTCAACCACAAGTTGAGTATAAGGAGGCAATTACAAGAGCTGCAGAACACAGAGAAACTTACAAAAAGCAATCTGGTGGACGTGGTAAATTTGCTGACATCGTATTTACAATTGAGCCTGCAGACGAAGGTGTTGTAGGATTACAATTTGAATCAGTAATTAAGGGTGGTAACGTTCCTAAGGAATTTATCCCATCTATTGAGAAAGGATTCAAAATGGCAATGGTAAACGGACCTCTTGCTGGTTACGAAGTTGATGCAATCAAAGTAACATTGAGAGATGGATCTTACCACGATGTGGATTCTGATCAACTTTCTTTTGAGCTTGCTGCTAAACTTGGATTTAAAAACTCTGCAAAAGCTGCCAAAGCTGTTATAATGGAGCCTATCATGAAACTTGAGGTAATTACGCCAGAAGAGAACATGGGTGATATTGTAGGGGATTTGAACCGTCGTCGTGGTCAAATGTCAAGTATGGGTGACCGTGCTGGTGCAAAGACTATTAAGGCAACAGTGCCACTTTCTGAGATGTTTGGTTATGTAACTACGTTACGTACACTATCATCTGGACGTGCAACTTCTACTATGGAATTTTCTCACTACGAGGAAACTCCTGCGAATATTGCAGCAGAAGTTATTGCAGCATCTAAAGGTACAAACGATTAATTACTAAGGAAATGAGTCAAAAAATTAGAATTAAACTAAAATCTTACGATCACAACTTAGTAGATAAAAGTGCTGAGAAGATTGTTAAGACTGTGAAGACAACAGGAGCTGTAGTAACAGGACCTATTCCTCTTCCAACACATAAGAAAATCTTTACTGTATTACGTTCTCCACACGTAAACAAGAAATCTCGTGAGCAGTTTGAGCTTAGCTCTTACAAGCGTTTACTAGATATCTATTCTTCTTCTTCAAAGACTATTGATGCTTTGATGAAATTAGAGTTACCATCTGGAGTAGAGGTAGAGATTAAGGTGTGATAGGTATTTACGCTTTCGCGAAAGCGTATTAATTACCACACTAATTTGTCCTGAGCTGCGTGCGAGGGAAAAACGGAAACACACATTCAAGGTCGAACGTGTTCGGCCTTGTTTTTTTTAGAATAGATTTTTTTAATAACAAATATTTATAATTATGTCTGGGTTAATCGGAAAGAAAGTAGGTATGACTAGCATCTTTGACGAGAATGGAAAAAACATTCCATGTACCGTTATCGAAGCAGGTCCCTGCGTTATCACCCAAGTCAGAACCACAGAAGCTGACGGGTATGAAGCCCTTCAACTTGGTTTCGATGACGCTAAGAAGGCAAACAAAGCTGCTGCTGGCCACGCCAAAAAAGCAGGAACTGTTGCTAAGCGTAAAGTTGTCGAGTTCCAAGGATTTGAAGGAGAGTTTAAATTAGGAGATGCAATCACTGTAGATCATTTTGCTGAAGGAGAATTTGTCGATGTATCGGGAACTTCAAAAGGTAAAGGTTTTCAAGGAGTTGTAAAGCGTCACGGTTTCCGTGGTGTTGGACAAGCTACTCACGGTCAACATAACCGTCTTAGAGCGCCAGGTTCAATTGGGGCAGCATCTTACCCTGCACGTGTATTCAAAGGAATGCGTATGGCAGGTCGTATGGGTGGTGACAAAATCAAAGTTCAAAATCTTAAAGTATTGAAAGTAGTTGCTGAAAAGAACCTACTTGTAGTGAAGGGATGTGTTCCTGGTCACAAAAATGCTTATGTAATCATTCAGAAGTAATGAAGATAGCAGTTGTAGATATCAAAGGAAAAGAAACAGGGAGAAAGGCAGACCTTTCTGATGCTGTTTTTGGAATTGAACCAAACAAGCATGCTGTGTATTTAGATGTTAAGCAATTTCTTGCAAACCAACGTCAAGGAACGCACAAGTCTAAGGAAAGAGCAGAGATTGCGGGTTCTACTCGTAAGATCAAGAAGCAAAAAGGAACTGGTACAGCCCGTGCGGGTAGTATCAAGTCTGGTGTTTTTAGAGGAGGAGGACGTATGTTCGGACCAAGACCTAGAAATTACTCTTTCAAATTAAACAAAGGATTGAAGAGACTTGCACGTCGTTCGGCACTTACAATTAAGGCTAACGATAACGCAATCACTGTAATAGAAGATTTTAATCTAGACGCTCCAAAAACGAAAGATTTTGTGAATGTTTTGAAAGCCTTAGGGTTAGAGAATAAAAAGTCACTTATAGTGTTGGGAGAGTCAAATAATAACGTATATTTGTCGTCGCGCAATTTAAAGACCGCTAAAGTCGTAAAAAGCTCAGAATTAAGCACTTACGGAATAATGAATGCAAACAACGTTGTGTTCTTAGAAGGGTCTTTAGAAGGTGTTGAAGCAAATTTAGCAAAATAAGACACGATGAGTATTTTAATAAAGCCTGTTATTACAGAAAAAGCAACAAAAGATAGCGAGGAAATGAATCGTTTTACTTTTGAAGTGAGTATGAGAACAAATAAGGTTGAAATTAAGAAAGCGGTAGAAGCTGCTTATGGTGTTTCAGTTGAAAAAGTTCGCACAATGAATGTCCGCCCGGATCGCAAGTCTCGTCATACGAAGTCTGGTGTTCTTACTGGTAAAACAAATGCTATTAAAAAGGCAATTGTACAGCTGGCGGAAGGTGATACAATAGATTTTTATAACAACATTTAAGACAACAAAATGTCAGTAAGAAAATTAAAACCTATCACTCCAGGGCAGCGATTTAGAGTTGTAAATGGTTTCGACCAGATTACAACTGATAAGCCGGAAAAAAGCCTATTGGCTCCGAAAAAACGCTCAGGAGGTAGAAATAATACGGGTAAGATGACCATACGCCAAGTTGGTGGAGGTCACAAAAAACGTTACCGTATTATCGATTTTAAACGTAACAAAGAAGGAGTTCCTGCAACTGTTGCGTCAATCCAATATGATCCAAATAGAACGGCGTTTATCGCTCTTCTTGATTATCAAGATGGTGAGAAGCGTTATATTATCGCTCAGAATGGTTTGCAAGTTGGTCAGAACTTAGTTTCTGGTGCAAGTGTAGCTCCTGAGATTGGTAATGCTATGCCGCTTTCGGCGATTCCTTTGGGAACTATAATATCTTGTATTGAGTTACGTCCAGGTCAAGGTGCTGTTATGGCGCGTTCGGCTGGTTCATTTGCTCAGTTAATGGCTCGTGATGGTAAGTTTGCTACGGTAAAACTTCCTTCTGGAGAGACAAGATTAATCTTATCAACGTGTATGGCAACAATAGGTGCTGTATCTAATAGTGATCACCAGTTACTTGTATCTGGTAAAGCTGGTAGAAGTCGTTGGTTAGGTCGTCGTCCACGTGTACGTCCAGTAGTTATGAACCCTGTCGATCACCCAATGGGAGGTGGAGAAGGTAAATCTTCTGGAGGTCATCCTAGAAACCGTAATGGTGTGCCTGCTAAGGGTTACAGAACGCGTTCTAAGACGAAGTCGAGTAATAAGTATATTGTAGAACGTAGAAAGAAATAATAAGATATGGCACGTTCATTAAAAAAAGGACCTTACGTTCACTATAAGTTAGAAAAGAAAGTTACTGCAAACGTAGAAGGCGATAAAAAGACTGTCATTAAGACTTGGTCTAGAGCTTCTATGATTACTCCGGATTTTGTGGGGCAAACTATTGCGGTACATAATGGTCGCCAGTTCGTACCAGTATATGTTACTGAGAACATGGTAGGGCATAAGCTAGGAGAATTTTCACCTACGCGCTCTTACAGAGGGCACGGAGCTGATAAGAAAAATAAAGGTAAAAGATAACAGGAGATGGGAGTTCGTAAAAAAGAAGCGGCTAATCGTCGCAAAGAGGCTAATAAGTCTATCGCTTTCGCGAAATTGAATAACTGCCCTACCTCTCCACGTAAAATGCGTCTTGTAGCAGATATGGTACGAGGTACGCAAGTGGAGAGAGCACTTCAGTTGTTGAAATTTAGTAATAAAGAAGCATCACGTAAAGTTGAGAAACTTGTTCTTTCTGCAGTTGCAAACTGGGAAGCTAAGAATGAAGATGCTAGTATCGAAGATGCTAATCTTTTTATTAAAGAGATCAAAGTTGATTCTGGAACAATGTTGAAAAGACTACGTCCAGCACCACAAGGTCGCGCGCACAGAATTAGAAAACGTTCTAATCACGTAACAGTGATTCTTGGAGCAAAAGATAACACACAAAGCAATTAATTAGATGGGACAGAAGACAAATCCAATCGGAAATCGCCTTGGAATAATCAGAGGATGGGAATCTAACTGGTACGGAGGTAATGACTACGGTGATAAACTTGCCGAAGACGATAAGATTAGACGTTATATTCACGCTCGTTTAAGCAAAGCTAGTGTGTCTAGAGTTATAATTGAGCGTACGCTTAAACTTGTAACCGTTACTATTACTACAGCAAGACCTGGTATTATTATCGGGAAAGGTGGTCAGGAAGTAGACAAGTTGAAAGAAGAGCTTAAGAAACTCACAGGTAAAGAAGTGCAAATTAATATCCACGAGATTAAACGTCCAGAGCTTGATGCATTTCTGGTAGGTCAAAGTGTTGCTCGTCAGATTGAAGGAAGAATTTCTTTCCGTCGTGCAATTAAGATGGCTATCGCAGCAGCGATGCGTATGAATGCTGAGGGTATTAAAATCCAGATTTCTGGACGTTTGAATGGTGCCGAAATGGCGCGTTCAGAGTCTTATAAAGATGGGCGTATTCCTTTATCTACTTTTAGAGCCGACATAGATTATGCTTTGGTTGAAGCTCACACTACTTATGGTAGATTGGGTATCAAAGTATGGATCATGAAAGGTGAAGTATATGGCAAGAGAGAGCTTTCTCCTTTAGTAGGACTGCAAAATAGCAAGTCTGGAAAAGGTGGTGGAGGTCGTAAGGACAACCGTGGACCACGTCGTAGAAAGTAATTTTTAAAAAGACAGTAAAAAATGTTACAGCCTAGAAAAACAAAATTCCGCAAGCAGCAGAAGGGTCGTATGAAAGGACTAGCTAATAGAGGGCATTTGCTTTCTAATGGTCAGTTCGGTATAAAATCACTCGATTCATCTTTTGTAACTGCGAGACAAATAGAAGCAGCTCGTATAGCAGCAACACGTTACATGAAAAGAGAGGGAACTCTTTGGATTAAGATCTTCCCAGATAAGCCTATTACTAAGAAGCCTTTAGAGGTACGTATGGGTAAAGGTAAAGGTGCTGTAGAATATTGGGCAGCAGTTGTAAAACCAGGACGCATTATGTTCGAATTAGGAGGGGTTCCAGAACCAGTAGCAAAAGAGGCTTTGCGTCTTGCAGCTCAAAAACTTCCAGTAAGAACTAAGTATGTCGTAGCTAGAGATTTTTCAGCTGAATAAATTATAGTACTATGAAACAATCAGAGGTAAAAGGATTATCTGTAGCAGAATTGCAAGAAGAGCTTGGAAAAGCAAAAAGATCTTACATGGATCTTAAGATGGCGCACGCTATCTCTCCACTTGACAATCCTATTCAACTGCGTTCTATGAGACGTACAGTCGCTAGAATTGCAACTGAATTAACTAAAAGAGAACAATAACGCTGCTTAAGATGGAAAAAAGAAATTTAAGAAAAGAGCGTGTCGGTGTAGTAACTAGTAACAAGATGCAAAAGTCTATCGTTGTTGCTGAAGTGAAAAAAGTAAAGCACCCTATGTATGGTAAATTCGTTTTAAAGACGAAGAAGTATGTAGCACACGACGAAACAAACGACTGCAACGAAGGAGATACAGTTAGGATCATGGAAACACGTCCTATGAGTAAATCAAAGACTTGGAGACTAGTAGAAATCATTGAAAGAGCGAAGTAATGTTACAGCAAGAATCAAGATTAAAAGTAGCAGATAATACTGGAGCAAAAGAAGTTTTGACTATCCGTGTATTAGGAGGTACTAAAAGAAGATATGCTTCTGTAGGAGATAAGATTGTAGTATCTGTAAAAGATGCTACACCTAACGGTCAAATTAAAAAAGGTGCCGTATCTACAGCAGTAGTTGTACGTACTAAGAAAGAAGTACGTCGTCCAGATGGATCATATATCCGTTTTGATGATAATGCTTGTGTTCTTTTAAATGCTCAAGGTGAGATGCGCGGTACTCGTGTATTTGGACCAGTAGCAAGAGAGCTTCGTGACAAACAGTTTATGAAGATTGTATCATTAGCACCAGAGGTGCTTTAATACAGACAATAAGATGACAAAGCTTAAAATAAAAACGGGAGATACAGTTAAGGTTATTGCTGGAGATCATAAAGGATCTGAAGGTAAAGTCGTAAAAGTATTTATCGAGAAGAACAAAGCAATCGTTGAGGGTGTTAACATGGTGAAGAAGCACGAAAAGCCTAGCGCCGCAAATCCTCAAGGTGGAATTAAAGAAAAAGAAGCGCCACTTCAAATTTCTAACTTATCTTTGATGGATAAGGATGGTAAGACTACGAGAGTAGGTTACCGTATGGAAGGAGATAAGAAGGTACGCTTTGCAAAGTCTAACAACGAAATATTATAGTGATGGGATACGTACCAAGACTAAAACAAGAGTTTAAAGACCGCGTAACGCCAGCCCTTCAAGAAGAGTTTGGTTACAAAAATATTATGCAGGTACCTCGTCTTAATAAGATTGTAGTATCTCGTGGTGTTGGAGCTGCGGTTGCAGATAAGAAGCTTGTAGAAAATGCTGTTGAGGAGCTTACGCTTATCACAGGACAGAGAGCTATCTCGACAATGTCTAAGAAGGATGTTGCGACATTTAAATTACGTAAAGGAATGCCTATTGGTGCCAAAGTTACTTTACGTGGAGAACGCATGTATGAGTTTTTAGATAGACTTGTTACATCTGCACTTCCACGTGTACGTGACTTTAACGGAATCAATGCTACAGGTTTTGATGGTCGTGGTAACTACAGTATGGGAGTTACAGAACAGATTATCTTTCCTGAAATCAATATTGATAGAATCAAGAAAATAGATGGTATGAACATCACTTTTCAAACTTCTGCTCAAACTGATAAGGAAGCAAAATCATTACTTGCAGAACTAGGTTTACCTTTTAAAAAGAATTAAGATATGGCTAAAGAATCAATGAAAGCCCGTGAGGTAAAGCGTGCTAAAACAGTTGCAAAATATGCTGAGAAACGTAAGGCTTTAAAAGAAGCTGGAGATTACGAAGGATTGCAAAAGTTACCTAAGAACGCTTCACCTATACGTCAGCACAATCGTTGCAAACTTACAGGTCGTCCTAAGGGTTATATGCGTCAGTTCGGATTATCACGTGTGATGTTCCGTCAAATGGCAAACCAGGGATTAATACCAGGAGTTAAGAAAGCGAGCTGGTAATACAAAGAGTATAAATTGGTAGAAGGTTCTTTTTATGCTTTCGCGAAAGCGAGACTAGAGAAAACCACTACCGTAACTATAATTAAATGAATACAGATACTATTGCAGATTTCCTGACACGTGTGCGTAACGCATCGGCAGCAAATCACAGAGTGGTCGAGATTCCAGCATCAAACCTTAAGAAGGCGATGACTAAAATCTTATTTGACCAAGGGTACATTCTTAGCTACAAGTTTGAAGAAGGTAAGGCGCAGGATACTATCAAGATTGCCTTGAAGTATGATCGCATTACTAAAGAAGCTGTTATTAAGGATATACAAAGAATAAGTAAGCCTGGTTTACGTAAATATTCTTCATCAACAGAGATACCTCGTATATTGAATGGACTGGGAATTGCTATTGTTTCAACTTCTAAAGGAGTTATGACAGGTAAGCAAGCGGCTCAACACAATGTTGGAGGAGAGGTACTTTGTTACGTTTACTAATCAGATAAAAAGACAACAAGATGTCAAGAATAGGTAGAAGCCCAATTACAGTTCCAGATGGTGTTACGGTAAACGTAGCAGACGGTGTTGTAACGGTAAAAGGAAAATTAGGCGAGCTTACGCAAGAGTATTCTGGTATAGATATTAAAATCGAAGACGGAACTATTACTCTTGAGCGTGACTCAGATAAGAAGGATGTTCGTGCAAAGCACGGACTATACAGGTCTTTGATTGCAAACATGATTGAAGGTGTATCTAACGGTTTTGAAAAGAAATTAGAACTTGTAGGTGTAGGTTATAGAGCAAGTAACCAAGGTAATAAGCTTGATCTTGCAGTAGGATTTTCTCACAATATAGTTTTGGATATCGCTCCAGAAGTAAAAGTGGAAACAGTTTCTGATAAAGGAAAAAATCCTATTATAAAATTAACTTCACATGATAAACAACTTGTAGGACAGGTAGCTGCAAAAATACGTGGTTTCCGTAGACCAGAACCTTACAAAGGTAAAGGTATCAAGTTTGTAGGAGAGATAATTAGAAGAAAAGCAGGTAAATCTGCATAATACATAGAGAAATGGCATTATCAAAAAGTGAAAAAAGAAATAGAATTCATCTTAGAATTCGTAAGACTATTTCTGGATCTGCGGAGAGACCAAGACTCTGTGTATTTAGAAGTAATAAAGAGATTTATGCTCAGTTAGTAGATGACCTTACAGGGAAAACTATTATGGCAGCATCGTCGCGTGATAAAGATATCGCAGCTGCAAAATCAAGTAAGACTGAAACTGCAAAGCTTGTAGGTAAGGCAATCGCTGAAAAAGCTACAAAATCTGGAGTAGAGGCTGTAGTATTTGACAGAGGTGGTTACTTATATCACGGAAGAATTAAACAACTAGCAGAGGGCGCAAGAGAAGGCGGTCTTAAATTCTAAGAAGTATGTATCAAGATTATAAAAACGTAGAGTTAGTAAAACCATCTGGGTTAGATCTTAAAGATCGTTTAGTTGGTGTACAGCGTGTTACTAAGGTAACTAAAGGAGGTAGAGCTTTTGGATTTTCTGCTATTGTTGTAGTAGGTGATGAGAATGGAGTAGTAGGTCACGGTTTAGGAAAGTCTAAAGAAGTAGCTTCTGCAATTGCAAAGGCTATGGAAGATGCTAAGAAAAACTTAGTTCGTATTCCATTAAATAAAGCAACTATACCTCACGAACAGAAAGGTAAATTTGGAGGAGCTCGTGTACTTTTATTACCTGCAGCAGCGGGTACTGGAGTTATCGCGGGTGGTGCAATACGTGCAGTACTTGAATCAGTTGGTATACATGATGTATTGTCAAAGAATCAAGGATCTTCAAACCCACATAACGTAGTAAAGGCAACTTTTGATGCTTTACTTAAGTTAAGAAGTGCTGAGACTGTTGCAAAGCAACGTGGTATCACACTAGATAAAGTGTTTAAAGGATAAATCAAGGACAATGGCAAAAATCAAAGTAACAAAGGTTAAGAGTGCAATAAACCGCACTCAAAACCAAAAGAGAATCTTAGAATCTCTTGGATTGAGAAAAATAGGCCAGGTAAAGGTGCATGATAATACACCTAACATCCTTGGTATGGTAAGTAAAGTTAGTCACTTAGTTTCTGTAGAGGAAGCTTAATATAAATAACAGATGGAGTTAAATAACTTAAGGCCTGCAAAAGGAGCTGTTAAGAAAAACGATAGCCGTAAAGGTCGTGGTCAGGCAACTGGTCAAGGTGGTACGGCTGGTCGTGGACACAAAGGACAGAAGTCTCGTTCAGGATACAGTAAGAAAATTGGTTTTGAAGGAGGGCAAATGCCACTTCAACGTCGTGTTCCTAAATTTGGATTTACAAATATCAACAGAAAAGAGTATGCGGGTGTAAACCTTGATACGCTACAAGAGTATGTTGATGCTGGACGCCTGACGGAAGAAGTATCTATAGAATCTCTTATGGAAGCTGGATTAGTTGGTAAAAACGATCTAGTGAAAATATTAGGTAGAGGAGAGCTTAAAGCGAAAATTAAAGTATCTGCACATAAATTTACTGCAACTGCAAAGGCTGCTGTTGAAGCTGCTGGCGGTGAAGCTGTAACGTTATAATCGATATAAGAGGATGAAATTTATAGATACAATAAAGAATATCTGGAAGATTGATGAGCTAAGGAATAGAATACTCCTTACGCTCACACTTCTCCTCGTATATCGTTTTGGTGCTCAAGTAGTACTACCTGGTATAGATGCTTCTCAATTAGGGGGCTTGCAGGATAGTACTGATCAAGGTTTGTTAGGTCTTCTAGCAGCATTTACAGGTGGTGCATTTTCTAATGCATCTGTTTTTGCGTTGGGGATTATGCCATATATATCTGCTTCTATTGTGGTGCAGTTAATGGGTATAGCAATACCTTATCTGCAGAAGCTACAAAAAGAAGGTGAAAGTGGACGTCGCAAAATCAACCAAATAACTAGATGGTTAACTATTGCAATTTGTTTATTACAGGCGCCAGGATATCTTGCTGCGTTACCTGCATTAGGAGTTCCTTCTAGCGCTTTTGTAATGGGTTTAACACCTACATTCTATATATCATCTGTATTTATTTTAGTTACAGGTTGTGTTTTTGCTATGTGGTTAGGTGAAAAAATCACAGATAAAGGTATTGGTAATGGTATTTCACTCTTAATTATGGTGGGTATTATTGCAACGATGCCTATATCATTTGTACAAGAATGGGTAGCCCGTGTTACTGAGTCTAACGGTGGTTTGATCATGATACTCATAGAGTTAGTGATTTGGTTTGTTATTATCCTATTGTGTATTTTACTTGTAATGGCAGTACGTCAAGTTCCGGTTTCATATGCACGAAGAACAGCGACTGGAGCCTACGAAAAAAATGTTTTTGGTAGTAGACAATTTTTACCACTAAAACTTAACGCTTCTGGGGTAATGCCTATTATCTTTGCACAAGCGATAATGTTTGTACCTGGGTTGATAGGTGGAGCAAGTTTCTTGGCAGATACAACTGCTGGAACTTGGTTACAAACCAACTTCGGAAATAACATTTTTGGATTTTGGTATAACCTTGTGTTTGCACTATTGATTATTGTATTTACATATTTCTATACAGCAATCACTGTACCTACTAATAAAATGGCAGATGATTTAAAACGTAGTGGTGGCTTTATAGCTGGTATACGTCCAGGGTCTGAAACTGCTGAATATTTAGATAGAATAATGTCTCAGATTACCCTTCCGGGTTCTGTGTTTCTTGCTCTAATCGCTATATTTCCTGCAGTAGCAGTTAATGTTTTAGGTATGCAACAAGGATGGGCATTGTTTTATGGAGGTACATCACTATTAATTATGGTTGGTGTAGCTATAGATACTATGCAACAAGTAAATTCTTATCTTTTGAATAAGCACTACGACGGTCTTATGAAATCAGGTAAAAACAGAAAAGCAGTAGCATAATGGCAAAGCAAGCAGCAATAGAACAAGATGGATCTATAATCGAAGCATTGTCTAACGCAATGTTTAGAGTAGAGTTAGAAAACGGTCACGTTGTGACAGCGCATATCTCAGGTAAGATGCGTATGCACTATATAAAATTATTACCTGGAGATAAAGTAAAATTAGAAATGAGTCCTTACGATTTATCAAAGGCTCGTATAACTTACCGCTATTAAGCGGAAAAAAGCTGGATATGAAAGTAAGAGCATCCATTAAAAAAAGAAGCGCCGATTGCAAGATCGTTCGTCGCAAAGGAAGATTATACGTAATCAACAAAAAGAATCCTAGGTTTAAACAAAGACAAGGTTAATAGTTATGGCTAGAATTGCAGGGATAGATATCCCAAAACAAAAGAGAGGTGTAATTGCATTAACGTACATCTTTGGAATCGGAAAGAGCAGAGCAGAAGAAATTCTTGCAGCTGCTAATGTATCAGAAGATAAAAAAGTATCTGATTGGGATGACGACGAAATAGGTCGCATACGTGATGCTGTTGGTACATTTACAATAGAAGGAGAACTTCGTTCAGAAGTTTCTTTGAACATTAAACGTTTGATGGACATCGGTTGTTACCGTGGTATTCGTCATCGTGTGGGTCTTCCTTTAAGAGGACAACGTACAAAGAATAATTCTCGTACTAGAAAAGGAAAGCGTAAAACAGTTGCAAACAAGAAGAAAGCAACTAAATAATAAGGCATAATGGCAAAGCAAACTGCAAAAAAACGTAAGGTTGTTATAGAATCAGTTGGGGAAGCTCATATTACTGCTTCTTTTAATAACATCATAGTTTCGTTAACAAACAAGAAAGGAGATGTTATCTCTTGGTCATCTGCCGGTAAAATGGGTTTCAGAGGTTCTAAAAAGAATACTCCGTATGCTGCTCAAACTGCTGCAGAAGATTGTTCTAAGGTTGCTCACGAGGCTGGCCTTCGTAAAGTAAAAGTGTATGTTAAAGGCCCAGGTAACGGACGTGAGTCTGCTATACGTGCTGTACACAACAGTGGAATTGAAGTGACTGAGATTATTGATATCACTCCAATGCCGCACAACGGTTGTCGTCCTCCTAAGAGACGTCGCGTTTAATAATAAATTATAATTAATATCTCGAGGGAGAACGATTAGCAAAGGATTGACCTTAATTTCTAATCACCCTCAACAAATACATTTAAAATGGCAAGATATACTGGTCCCAAAACAAAGATCGCTCGTAAATTTGGCGAAGCAATCTTCGGAGAAGACAAATCTTTTGAAAAAAGAAATTACCCTCCAGGGCAACACGGAAACAACAGACGTAGAGGAAAGAAATCTGAATACGCTGTACAATTAGCTGAAAAGCAAAAGGCAAAGTATACTTACGGTATCCTTGAGCGTCAGTTTAGAAACATGTACGACAGAGCAAATCGTGCTCCAGGAATTACAGGTGAAGTTTTACTTCAACTTTGTGAGTGTCGTCTTGATAATGTTGTACACAGAATGGGAATGTCTCCTTCTAGAAGTGGTGCACGTCAATTAGTAGGACACCGTCACATTACTGTAAACGGAAGCATCGTAAACATTCCTTCATTTCAGGTTAAGCCTGGTGATGTTGTTGCGGTACGTGAGAAGTCTAAATCTTTAGAAGTAATCTCTAACTCTCTTCAAAATTCAAGTAACGTCTACGAGTGGATTTCTTGGAACAACGATAAGAAGGAAGGTACTTTTGTGGCAATACCACAACGTCTTCAGATTCCTGAAAACATCAATACCCAGTTCATCGTCGAGCTGTACTCTAAGTAATAACCACTAAAGCTAGAAAACCGATATGGCAATATTAAATTTCCAGAAGCCCGATAAAGTCATTATGATTGACTCTACTGATTTTGAAGGTAAATTTGAGTTTAGACCTTTAGAACCAGGTTACGGTTTAACCGTAGGAAACGCTTTACGTCGTGTATTGTTATCTTCATTAGAAGGTTTTGCAATTACATCTGTACGTATAGAAGGTGTAGATCACGAGTTTTCTACATTGGCTGGAGTAGTTGAGGATGTTACAGAAATCATCCTTAATCTTAAGCAAGTACGTTTTAAAAGACAAATAGAAGAGATAGATAACGAAACTGTAACAATTTCATTATCTGGAGTAGATCAATTAACAGCTGGTGATTTCCAAAAATTTATTTCTGGTTTCCAAGTGCTTAATCCTGATATGGTGATAGCAAACATGGACAAGAAAGTAAATCTTAATATGGAAATTACTATCGAAAAGGGACGTGGATATGTACCTGCTGAAGAGAACAAGAAGTCTAATGCACCTCTTGGGACTATCTTTACAGACTCTATTTATACTCCTATCCGTAATGTAAAATATAGTATAGAGAACTATCGTGTTGAGCAGAAAACTGATTATGAAAAATTAGTTTTTGAAATCATCACTGATGGATCTATTCATCCTAAAGAAGCTCTTACTGAAGCTGCTAAGACACTTATCCACCACTTTATGTTATTCTCAGATGAGCGTATCACGTTAGAGGCAGATGAGATAGCTCAGACTGAAACTTATGATGAAGAATCTCTACACATGCGTCAGTTGCTTAAAACTAAGCTTATCGATATGGATCTTTCCGTTCGTGCGCTTAACTGTTTAAAAGCTGCAGAAGTAGAAACATTAGGGGATCTTGTTTCTTATAACAAAAATGACTTGATGAAATTTAGAAACTTTGGTAAAAAGTCACTTACTGAGCTTGAAGAGCTTGTAAATGTAAAAGGCCTTAGTTTTGGAATGGATCTAGCTAAGTATAAATTAGATAAAGACTAGTTAGCTATAGCAGAAATGCATTAGCGCTTTCGCGAAAGCGGGAAAATACATATTACAATGAGACACGGAAAGAAATTTAATCACTTAGGGAGAAAGACTGCACATAGAAAGTCTATGCTTGCAAACATGGCTTGCTCTTTAATTGAACATAAAAGAATAAACACGACAGTGGCAAAGGCAAAAGCTTTAAAGCAGTTTGTTGAGCCAATGATCACAAAGTCAAAAGAAGATACTACTCATAATCGTCGTATCGTTTTTGCAAAGCTTCGCCAAAAAGATGCAGTAACTGAATTATTCAGAGATGTAGCGGCAAAGATTGGTGATCGTCCAGGAGGTTATACTCGTATTATCAAGATGGGTAACCGTCTTGGGGATAATGCTGATATGGCAATGATAGAACTTGTTGATTACAACGAGATTTACAGCCCAGGTAAACCAGCAAAAAAGAAGAATACTCGTCGTGGAAGTAAAAAAGCTGAAGCTGTAGCGCCTGCTGCAACTGAAGAAAAAGCTTCTAACGAAGAAGAATAGGGTTTAATTATTCTGTTAATTAACTAAGAGGCTCACTGTAAAGTGAGCCTCTTTTTTTATTTTAGTTTTCAACTAATGTCTAAATTTTAATAATCTACTATATATGAGAGTATTACTTATATTATTGTTGTCCCTATTACTATCGAGTAATGTGAATGCTCAATTGGACATTGAATCCTTGGACGGTAGAAAAACTAGGGATGCAGAGCTAGCAATTCAAGCGCTTTCTTCTCAATGGGGGACATCTTCAAGTATTTCTGCACCATTGGAGTTAGGTCCAGAAGCCTTCGTTTTTGAAAATTGGGAATCTAAGGGGGAGTTTAATCTTCTAAATGGGACTAAATTCAATGTTCAAAATGTTAATTTTGATGTTGCTACAAATCAATTTCAATCAAGAATTTCAGATCTCAATTATTTTACGTTTGACAGTGAAAAGTTGAGCAAAGTAGACATTGCAGGTAGAATATTTATAAAAAAGTTTAGTATAGCGAATAATGGTTATAGGTTTTATGAGCTTCTAGTGCAAACAGATATTTTTTCTATTTATAAAGACTTTAGTATTAAGCTTGAACCTGGTAGAGTACGTTCAGGTGTAACGGATTCGGAAGTTAGGCAAAGTTTGAAGACCACTTATTATATGGAAAGAGAGAATAGTAAAGTGAATTTTAGACCATCCTTAAAAGGCTTGACAAAAATCTTTGACGACAAAAAGGATGAGATTAAACAATTTGTCAAATCTCAAGAAATTAAAGTTCGCACAGATGAAGATATAAAGAGAATAGCACTTCATTATATTCAAATAACGAAGTAGTTCTCATTCAAAATTATTCATATGGTTATCATTTTTTGATAACCTTTTTTTTAATGTATTTTTGCGGTAATATAAAACCTAAATAAGGGAGTCGATGAAATATCAATCTAGAAGACCAGCCATAATATTACTTGCAGACGGAACAATCTTTCACGGTAAATCTGTAGGAGACAAAGAAGCAACTTCTTTTGGTGAAGTTTGTTTTAATACAGGAATGACAGGCTATCAAGAAATTTTTACTGATCCATCATATTTCGGTCAGTTAATGGTTACTACAAATGCTCATATAGGTAATTATGGAGCAACAGATGTTGAGACTGAGTCTGACACTGTTAAAATTTCTGGATTAATTTGTAGAAATTTTAGCTACACATACTCAAGAAAAGATGCAGAAGAGTCTCTGGCATCTTTCTTGAATGACAGTAAGCTTTTCGCCATTTCAGATGTCGATACTCGAGCACTTGTTGCACACATACGTGATAATGGTGCTATGAATGCTGTTATTTCAACTTCTGTAGATGATATTGAAGGTTTGAAAAAACAGTTGTCTGAGGTTCCTGATATGAACGGACTAGAATTAGCCTCAAAAGTATCAACCACTGAAGCTTACTATTTTGGAGAAGAAAATGCCGAGGTTAAGGTTGCGGCATTAGATATTGGTATCAAACGTAACATTTTAAGAAACCTTGCAAAGAGAGGTGCGTACGTGAAAGTTTTCCCATATAACACTACTTATAAGGAAATGAAAGAATGGAATCCAGACGGATATTTTTTATCTAATGGACCTGGAGATCCTGAGCCACTTGAAAATGCAATACAAGTTGCAAAAGATATCATTAGTGCAAACGATCCATTATTTGGAATATGTTTAGGGCATCAAGTGATAGCACTCGCAAATGGTATTTCTACTTATAAAATGCACAATGGACACCGTGGGATCAATCATCCTATAATGAACTTGGTTACTGGTAAAGGAGAAATTACTTCTCAAAACCATGGCTTTGCTATAAATAGAGAAGAAACAGAATCTAATAACGATGTGGAAATAACGCACGTTCATCTTAATGACAACACTGTTGCAGGAATTAAGCTTAAGGATAAGAATTGCTTTTCAGTTCAATATCACCCAGAAGCTAGTCCTGGACCTAATGACGCAACATATTTGTTCGATCAATTCATAGATAATATTAAAAGTGTCACAGCTTAAAAATTTAATCCCCATCTTATTAATTAAGATGGGGATTTTTTTTATTTAAAAATTTATGCTTTCGCGAAAACGTTATCGCTACAAAAGAACATTGACTTCACAAAATCATCATCAAAATCGTATTTTTACGTAACTAATAAAACAACTATAACATGAGTATAATCATAGAAGTTCACGCAAGACAAATTTTTGATTCACGAGGAAACCCAACTGTTGAAGTTGATGTGTTTACTGAATTAGGTGTAATGGGAAGGGCAGCTGTTCCTTCTGGAGCATCTACAGGTGAGCACGAGGCAGTAGAGTTGCGTGATGGTGGTAATGCTTTTATGGGAAAAGGTGTATCGAAAGCAGTTGAAAATGTAAATACGCTAATTGCTCCAGAATTACTTGGAGTATCTGTTTTCGAGCAAAACGCTATTGATCAGCTTATGATAGATCTTGATGGCACTCCAAACAAATCAAAACTTGGAGCAAATGCAATCCTAGGTGTTTCTCTTGCTTGTGCAAAAGCAGCAGCTGCCGAATTAAATATGCCGCTATATAGATATATAGGTGGAGTAAGTGCAAATACACTTCCAGTGCCTATGATGAATATTATTAATGGAGGATCACATAGTGATGCGCCTATAGCATTCCAAGAATTTATGGTTATGCCAGTTAAAGCTAAGAGCTTTAGTCATGCATTACAAATGGGAACTGAGATTTTTCATAACCTTAAAAAAGTGTTACATGACCGTAACCTGAGTACAGCTGTAGGCGATGAAGGAGGATTTGCTCCAGCATTAGATGGTACAGAAGATGCGCTTGATAGTGTAAAAATAGCTGTAGAAAAAGCTGGTTACTCTTGGGGTGACGAGATTATGATAGCTCTAGATTGTGCCGCTGCAGAATTTTATGTAGATGGGAAATACAACTATGCAAAATTTGAGGGTGAAACCGGAAAAATACGTACTAGTGAAGAACAAGCAGATTACTTGGCTGAGCTAGCAGATAAATATCCAATTATATCTATAGAGGATGGAATGGATGAGAATGACTGGGAAGGTTGGAAATATCTTACTGATAAGATTGGTGATAAAGTACAACTTGTAGGTGATGATTTATTTGTAACTAATGTAGAGCGTTTATCAAGAGGGATAAATGAAGGGATTGCAAACTCTATCCTTATTAAGGTGAATCAAATAGGTACTCTTACAGAAACTATTGCAGCTGTAAATATGGCACATAATGCAGGCTATACCTCTGTAATGTCTCACCGATCTGGAGAAACTGAAGATAATACGATTGCAGATCTAGCTGTAGCACTTAACTGTGGTCAGATTAAAACAGGTTCTGCCTCACGTTCTGATCGTATGGCAAAGTACAATCAACTTATTCGTATAGAAGAGATGCTTGCTGATACAGCATACTTCCCGGCAATGAATGCTTTTAAGATAAAGTAATAACTATAAGAGTTATATTATTTAAAAAATGCCTTCTCCATGAGAGGGCATTTTTATTTCTACAATATTCGACTAATAACGGATTTTGAGGTTTATGTGCTTAGTGAAATGTAATTTTTCTTTTAAAATTAAAACTAGTAACACTCTTTATTGTTTGAAGTATTAGTTATTGCTACTGTAATTCAGTGTTTTATGTAAAAATAGACAAGTAAGTAAAATCTTACTTCGATACTGTTGTAAAGACGTTCAAATACATTAATTTTATATTTCCAAATTATGATCTTTAGAAGTTGTGTAGGTTTTGCTTTCGCGAAAGCGAATTTTAAATCTATATAGTTCTTTAAATTTTTACCTGGCTCATTCGTTGCATCGTTAGTGAATAAACAAGCAAGTATGACTTTAAGTTGGGTAAGAGCGGGCAGTTACGCTTCGATGTTGTACACTCGCTCTTTTTTTAAATGGATTTTGAAGAGATTCAAAATCTAGATTTAAGTTGGGTAAAGGACATGTGCTACGGTACATGTCCTTTTTTATTATTCTACAAGCAGCATATATGCCTTTATGTAAAAAGCCTGTATATAAGCTTCTTCTATATTTGGAAAATTCTCTCTTATCTTATCTAGTAAGAATTTAATTAATTTTTAACCTTCTATGAAGCCTATATGTTAAAAAATGAGACTTCTTTTTTGTAATTTAGCCTAACTTCAAACAATAGAATAAAATAAGAAAAATATAACGATAGATGGCAGATAAAGCAACCCTAACGATAGATGGAAAAAGTTACGAGTTCCCAATAATTACAGGAACCGAGAAGGAGCAGGCAATTGATATAAAGACGCTCAGAGGAGCTACTGGAGGAATCACGACGATAGATCCAGGTTATAAAAATACAGGGTCTTGTGAGAGCGCTATTACTTTTCTAGATGGGGAAAAAGGAATTCTTAGATACCGCGGTTATTCAATAGAAGAGCTTGCAGAGAAAGCAGATTTTCTTGAAACAGCTTATTTATTGATTTTTGGAGAGCTTCCTACAAAACAACAACTAGATAAATTTCACGCAGATATCAAATCTGAATCTCACGTAGATGAAGATATGAAGAAAATCTTAGATGGTTTTCCTAAGTCTGCACACCCAATGGGTGTTTTAAGTGCGCTTACCTCTGCACTTATAGCATTTAATCCTTCTACTGTAAATGTAGATTCTGAAGAAGATATGTATGCTGCTATTGTAAAACTTCTAGCGAAGTTTCCAGTACTAGCTGCATGGGCAATGCGCAAGAAAAAGAGTCAACCTCTTGATTATGGAGATAATTCTCTTGGTTATGTAGAGAACTTCCATAAGATGATGTTTGCAAAGCCTAATGAGGAGTATAAGGTGGACAAAGCTGTTATTGAGGCTATAGATAAGTTACTAATCTTACATGCAGATCATGAGCAAAACTGTTCTACATCTACAGTACGTATAGTGGGATCATCACATGCTGGTTTATTTGCATCTATTTCTGCAGGAATCTCTGCATTATGGGGACCACTACACGGTGGAGCAAACCAAGCTGTAATTGAAATGCTAGAAGCTATCAAAGAAGATGGTGGTGATACTAAGAAATATATGGCTAAAGCTAAGGATAAGGAAGATCCTTTCCGTTTAATGGGATTTGGGCATAGAGTTTATAAAAACTTTGACCCTAGAGCAAAGATTATTAAAGTAGCTGCAGATGATGTTCTTACTCAATTAGGAATAGAAGATCCTGTATTAGATATAGCTAAGGGACTTGAAAAAGAAGCTCTTGAAGATCCATATTTTGTAGATCGTAAATTATATCCAAACGTAGATTTCTACTCAGGAATTATATATCGTGCACTTGATATCCCAGTAGAGATGTTTACTGTAATGTTTGCAGTAGGTCGTCTTCCAGGATGGATTGCTCAATGGAGAGAGATGAGATTAGGTAAAGAGCCTATCGGACGTCCACGTCAGGTATATACTGGTGAAAACTTAAGATCTTTTAAAGAAGTTTCAGAGAGATAAGAACTCAGTAATAAAATATAAAAGAGCAAACATTTCGTTTGCTCTTTTTTTATGCTCGAAAAGTAAGTATGTGACTGTTTAATAATTTGTAAATTCACTTTCGTGAAAGATACCAATTATCCATTACCAGTTATTGTAGAGCAAGCAGAACTTATACTTGCAGGTTTAAAGACTACAATGTCTTTATCTCATAATACAACAATACAATTATGGCAAACCTTTGGACCATTAAAAAAGTCAATTCATAACAAGTCTAATGGTGGAAGTTATAGCGTGCAGTGCTATGTAGATGATTTTATGTCTATTCCTTTTACACCAGAAACCAAGTTTGTAAAATGGGCGGCAGTAGCGGTATTTAACGAAGATGATATTCCAAAAGAGTTAGAAGTGTTGAAAATCCCAAAAGGTAAATGGGCTGTTTTTTCTTATAAAGGCACCACAAGTGATTTTGGAAAATTTGCTCACTATGTGTATCAAGAGTGGCTTCCGCAGTCTGGGTATCAATTAGATCATAGACCACATTATGAGTACATGGGTTCGGATTATTTAGGGCCTAATCACCCAGATGCTCAAGAAGAAGTCTGGATTCCAATCGTATAGTTTTACTCACATTCAATTACTATATTTTTTATGTTACTTAATCGTTGTTGTTGGGATTTCAAGAGTGGAATTTGTAATTTCACGCTATGCTTAAACTCAATGTAAAAAACGAAACGTCACGTCTTAAAGCCGTGGTTTTAGGAACTGCAGAAAGTAATGGCCCTACGCCATCACTTGAAGATGCTTATGATCCTAAGTCGGCGCTTCATATTAAGGAAGGTACATATCCTCTTGAAAAAGACATGGTTCCAGAGATGGAAACAGTAGCGACTATATTCAAGAAGTATGATGTAGAGGTATATAGACCTAAACTTATAAAAGATATGAATCAGATCTTTACGAGGGATATAGGATTTGTGATTGATGATAAGTTTTTCAAGGCTAATATTCTCCCTGATAGGGAAGAAGAAATAGATGCTATAGAACATGTTATAAAGCAAGTGGCGCCAACACATGTGTTTAGATTACCAGAAGAAGCACACATTGAAGGCGGGGATGTGATGCTTGCAGATGATCATATCTTTATCGGGACTTACAGAGGGGCAGACTATCCAAATTATATCATTGCACGTACAAACATGCTTGCCGTAGGGATGATTCAGGAGTTATTCCCAAATAAAAAAGTGATGTCATTTGATCTTAGAAAATCAAATACAGATCCATACAGTAACGCACTTCACTTAGATTGCTGTTTCCAGCCGGTAGGTTATGGTAAAGCTATTTTACATAAAAATGGATTCCTTCAAGAGAAAGAGTATAACTGGTTATTGAACCATTATGGGAGGGAAAATGTATTTGAAATCTCGTCTCAAGAGATGTTTAATATGAATTCTAATATATTCAGTATATCGCCAGAAGTAGTAATTTCTGAACGTAATTTTACTCGTCTAAATACTTGGTTAAGAGATCAAAATATTACTGTTGAAGAAGTTGCCTATGCAGAGATTGCAAAGCAAGAAGGATTACTCAGATGTAGTACACTGCCGCTTATAAGAGAGTAGTTATTTTATTAACATATTTCATTATTTTTCACAGGATGTAAAAAGTGATGTAATAAGATCTATATCTACGTCTTTACCTACCTCATAAAAAAAATCTAATTGCCATTTTTTGGTTTTTAGAGCTTGTTTGTTATTTGGGGTGTCCCATGCTGGATAAACTCTAAAAGCTCTTTTGCCTTCTTTGCTTTGAGTTGAGATGATTCCTTTTTTGATAAGGACTGATCTAGGAAAGACAAATTGACCTAACTTGTTTTCTGTCTTTACATTTACTACATAAAAATCAATAAGATCACTTTCGTGAAAAGGTGAAATCTCTCCACTTTTTAATCGCTTCCAGAACGTTACAAATTGGCCTGCCTTCTTAGGCGTTACTTTCGCATCTCTACATATAATATCAAAGCCTGATAGCCTAAATGTACAGGCACCGTAGGATTTGCTTTCGAGCTCGTCATGATAATCCGAAATATAAAGCGAGCATTTGTCGTAAATGCTCGCTTTAATTTGTTTCAGGTTAGAGGTCATGATTTGTTAATTCACAGTGACCTTCGCAGCAAGCTCTTTTGCTCTTTCGGTAACTTTTTTAATATCACCATTTAGTTCGTCATATGTTACCACAACTCCCATACGTCTATAGGGGCGAGAGGTAGGTTTTCCAAAAAGCCTAAAGTCACATTTAGAAGCTGCTGCAATATCTTCGATGCCAGTAAAGGAAGGATTATCAGAATCCTTAGTAGCAAGAATCACGGCGCTAGCACCTACACGTTCTTGAGTAATTTCTTTTATAGGTAGTCCTAAAACAGCTCTTAAGTGTAGCTCAAACTCATTGTAGTTTTGAGTATTTGCCAGGGTTACCATGCCCGTATCATGTGGTCTAGGTGAGAGCTCAGAAAAGTAAACACCATCATTTCCTACAAAGAATTCTACACCCCATAAACCAGCTCCTCCTAAAGCAGCAGTAACTTTAGCTGCCATTTCTTGAGCGGTTTTAAGATGAGCATCTTCCATAGTTGCTGGTTGCCAGCTTTCTTGGTAGTCGCCTCGTTCTTGACGGTGACCTACAGGAGGGCAGAACAGCGTCTCACCATCTCTTTGTGTAACAGTGAGAAGTGTAATCTCATAATTAAAATTTACAAAAGACTCCACAATCACCTCGGCGACATCTCCTCTTGATCCAGCTTGAGAGTATTCCCAAGCTCGTTGAATATCATCTGGTGTTTTGATAGTGGATTGCCCTTTTCCGCTCGAAGACATTAAGGGTTTTACCACGCAAGGAATTCCTACTTCCTTGACTGCTTTTTGTAATGTTGCTGCAGATGTTGCATAGCGATAATTTGCAGTTTTCAAGCCAAGATCTTTAGCCGCTAAGTCACGTATGGATTTGCGATTCATTGTGAAGTTGGCAGCCTTTGCACTTGGAATTACGGTATACCCTTGCTTTTCATAATCATAAAAGCGCTCTGTGCGAATTGCCTCAATTTCTGGAACAATAAAATCTGGCTTATGCTTTTCGACTAGTCTATCTAGAGCGTCGCCATCAAGCATATTTATCACCTCACGACCATCTGCTACTTGCATTGCAGGAGCGTTATCATAACTATCTACCGCAATTACAGTTTGACCAAGACGTTGTGCTGCAATTACAAATTCCTTTCCCAGTTCTCCTGAGCCTAGTAATACTATCTTTTTATTCATAATGTTTTGCTTTCGCACTTCGGCAAGCTCTGTGTAAACTTCACTTGCATGAAAGCGGTATTATTTACTTTCTTCAATCCAAGCATTAATTTTTTCTTCAAGTAGTGCAAGTGGGATACATCCCGTCTCAAGTACTTCTTTGTGAAACTCTCTGATATCAAATTTATCACCTAACTCTTGGGTTGCTTTTGTGCGCAACTCTCTAATTTTAAGTTGGCCAATTTTATAAGAAAGCGCTTGTCCCGGATTTGCCATATAGCGCTCAATTTCTGATGTGATACCTGCTTCACTTTCTGCTTCATTATCTAAACAGTAAGCAATCGCCTTTTCACGGCTCCATCCTTTAGTGTGGATTCCAGTATCTACTACAAGTCTAACTGCGCGGTGCATCTCAGCTCCTAGTGTTCCAAAGTATTGATAAGGATCTGTATAGAGTCCCAACTCCTTACCAAGCGACTCTGTATATAATGCCCAGCCTTCACCATATGCGCTATACCATAATGTTTTTCTAAACTGTGGTAGTGTCTCGCTTTCTTGTGTTAGAGAAACTTGGAAGTGGTGTCCAGGGACAGCCTCATGTAAAAATAATGACTCATCTGAGTATACATTATACTTGCTAGCATCTGGTATAGGTGTGTAAAAAATACCTGGTCGAGTTCCATCTAGCGATCCAGGATTATACTCTGCACTTGCAGAGTTCTCTCTAAATGCTTCTGTCTGTCTCACTTCAAAAGACGTTTTAGGTTGTACGCTAAAAAGTAAATCTACTTGAGGCTTTATAGTCTCATGCATTGCATTAAAATTTGCAATAATTTCTTCTGGAGTACTGTACGGCATTAGTTTTTTGTTAGTACGTACATCATCAAAAAATGCTTTTAAATCTCCTTTAAAGCCAACTTGCTCTTTTACTTTTTCCATCTCAGTACGTATGCGAGTAACCTCGCTCAGTCCGAGTTGGTGTATCTCGTCTGCACTCATTGTTGTGGTAGTGTAAAGTTTGATAGCGTAGTCATAATAATCGCTACCTGCAGGTAGGTCACTATAGCCAGAGCTATCACGACCAGCAGCTAGGTACTCATTTTGTAAAAAGTCACGCATCTTTGCATAGGCAGGGATTACTTTACCTTCTATCATCGCAATGTAATCTGTGCGTAAAGTGTTTTTATCTTCTTCAGTTATTCCTTCTGGAAAGTTTGCTACGGGCTTGTAAAACAAGTGATTTTCTACAGTTGCTTCTGTCATAGCATCCATTTGTGGGATAATTTTTTTAATAAGGGACTTAGGAAGTACGTAGCCTTCTTTCATTCCTTGACGCATATTTTGCTCTGAGCTGTTGAGCCATACTAGGTACTCATCTACTCGTTGCTGCCAGTTGCGGTAATCTTCCACAGTGTTAAATGGTTGCGCACTCGCTCCACTCGCAAGTTGGCCAAACATAAGATGTGGAGACCACATCTGGTCTATAGGGGTAAGGTCTTTTTTAAACTCCATACCTTCTAGATTGATGGCAATATCCCAAAGTAACACCTCTTTGCTCATCTTCTCTGTGTCTGTAAGGTCACTGTCGTTAAACTGCTGGATAGAGTCGCGGTACGAGCTATAATAAATCTTTACTGCATCCTTATGAGATTGAGATAATGCGTCCGGAAATTTGTCATTATATCTATTATCTCCAGACATTGTCGCATTAAGCGGGTTAAGCTTTAGGCCGTCTTCATAATAGTTATCTAGCACATTGTTAAAAGCTAGTGATGTGTCTGCTGTACTAGCTGTTTCTGTTGTTGCATCGTTTTTACAGGCTATTAGGCTTAAGGCCATTATTCCTGCGAGTAGTGTTTTTTTCATAAGGAAGATTATAGATGTGCAGCTATAGTTTTCTGCAGTTTACGTTGTTTTAAGGTGTTTGTTGCGCTTTCGCGAAAGCGGTATTCTCACACTCACTATTACGTTACTAAGATACTTATTCACAAGTAAATTATATGGTCGCTTGGGTGCCTTATTACACAGAAGAATATTAAGACTTATTGTGGAATTAGAGATATTAAAAAACCCGCTAAGAGATTAGCGGGTTTTGTTTTGTTATGCTTTCGCGAAAGCGTAATTAATAAGAACTATGAAACAGCAGCTTTAATCTGTTTCATTGCATCCTTTATGTTTTCTACACTAGCTGCATAAGATATACGTATGCAATCTGGATTTCCAAATGCTTCACCAGTAACCGTCGCAACATTTGCCGCTTCAAGTAAGTAGAGTGAAAAATCTGAAGCATTTTCGATTTTTGTTCCACCTAATGTTTTTCCGAAGTAGTAAGAGATATTTGGGAATACATAAAATGCACCTTCTGGCTCGTTACATTTAAAACCTTCAATATTATTTAGTAAGTCTAGTATCAAAGTTCGACGACTTTTAAACTCGTCTATCATGTATTGTACTTTGCTTACTGGAGCTTCTAGAGCCGTTATTACAGCACGTTGAGCGATACAGTTTGTACCACTAGTAATCTGTCCTTGCATTTTATTACAAGCGCGAGCTATATATTCTGGTCCGCCTATGTAACCTACACGCCATCCCGTCATTGCAAAAGCTTTTGACACACCGTTTACAGTAACTGTACGATCGTACATGTCTGGAAACTGAGCCATACTAGCGTGCTCACCTACATAGTTGATGTGCTCATATATCTCATCGCTTACAACGATGATGTTTGGATACTTAACAAGAACGTCTGCTAGGCCACGTAATTCTTCTTTACTGTAAATAGATCCAGAAGGGTTGCAAGGAGAGCTATACCAAAGCATCTTAGTCTTAGGAGTAATAGCTGCCTCAAGCTGCTCAGGAGTCATTTTGAAATTAGTATCTATAGAAGTTGGTACTTCAACAGGCACACCTTCTGCAATTTTCACAATATCTGAGTAGCTTACCCAGTAAGGGCATGGTAGTATTACCTCGTCACCTGGATCAAGACATACTAATGCAATATTAGCAAGTGATTGTTTTGCTCCAGTAGAAACTACAATTTGCGGTAGTTTATAATCGAGCTTGTTGTCTCTTTTAAATTTTGTTATGATTGCCTCTTTTAACTCTACATAACCATCTACAGGAGTGTATGAGTTATAGTTGTCATTTATCGCCTGTATTGCGGCATCCTTTATAAAGTCTGGAGTATTGAAATCTGGTTCTCCTAGGCTTAAACCTATGATATCTTTTCCTTCTGCTCTTAATTCTCTTGCTTTGGCAGCCATTGCTAGTGTTGCAGAGGTAGCCATTTCTGTTACACGGGTAGATAGTTTATTCATACTAGGAGATTATATATTATGTTGATATAAGTTTTGTACTGCAAGTTAACAAAAAGTGCCAAATCCTTAAGAGATTTGGCACTTGATATTTTCTGAAAAATTACGCTTGTTTTATGCAGTAATCGCAGGTTTCATTCCCATGTTTTTTAGGTGATTGAAGTGAGCAACGAGTGCCTTTCTTGTTGTTTCATACTCATGATAAGGAAGGTTAAACTCATTTGCTGTTTCTCTTACAATCTTACTAATCTTTGTATAATGTACGTGACTAATGTGAGGGAAAATGTGGTGTTCTACCTGGTGGTTTAAACCTCCAGAAAACCAGTTCATGATTTTATTTTTCGTAGAAAAATTTACTGTCGTAAATAATTGGTGTATCGCCCACGTATTTTTCATGGTTCCAGTCTCATCAGGTAATGGCATATGTGCATCTTCAACCATGTGTGCAAGTTGGAAAATCACACTTAAAATTACTCCAGCTACGTAGTGCATAATAAAGAATCCTATTAGAATTTTCCACCATGCAAGATCCATCACAATCATCGGGATCACAATCCACATACCTAGATAAATAGATTTAGTGATAAGAAGTGTGCTCCATTGTCTCGCAGGGCTTTGTAGTTTTCCATAAGATAGTTTGCGCTTCATGTAGCGTTTCATTTGGAAAAAATCTGTAGTAAGTGCCCAGTTAAAAGTAAGAAGTCCATATAAAAACACAGAGTAGTACTGCTGGAATTTATGAGCCCAGTGCCATTTTCCATGTTTTGAAAAACGTAATACACGTCCAGCTTCCATATCTTCATCGTGACCGTGTATATTAGTATAAGTGTGGTGAAGTACATTGTGTTGTACTTGCCAGTTATACACATTACCAGCTAGTATATAGATACTACTGCCCATTAATTTGTTGACCCATTTTTTACTAGAAAATGAACCGTGATTTCCATCATGCATAACATTCATACCTATTCCAGCCATTCCTACACCCATTACAACAGTAAGAAGTAACTGCAGCCACGTAGGCATATCAAGAGTTAAGAATAAAAAATAAGGAACTAAGTATATAGCAAACATGATAATCGCCTTGAGGTACAATTTCCAGTTACCAGTGCGTTTTATATCATTTTCTTTAAAATAAGAATTTACACGTTTATTCAGCGTTCTGAAGAATTTTGCTGAGTCCGTGCGCGAAAATTTAATTGTATTTTCCATAATGTTGTAATTACTCTAACATAGCGCACTTTAATTCAAGATATTGCACTGTGTATAGCGTTTTTCTCTCGCTTTCGCGAAAAAGTATTTCTTTTATAATAGCCTTGTAAAAGTAATACTTAATCCCGCTCACAGCTATGAACCTGCGTTAAAATAATAGGGAGTAAAATGGTACTTTTACAGTCCTAATATACTACTAATGGATATCATATTAAAATACTTTCCTGATCTCACCGAAACTCAAATCGAGCAATTCTCAAAATTGAAGGATTTATACCACGACTGGAATCTTAAAATCAATGTTGTGAGCCGTAAGGATATTGATGAAATATACTTACGTCATGTACTACACTCACTGGGCATTGCAAAGGTACAGCGATTTAACCCTGGAAGTAAAATTCTTGACGTGGGTACTGGAGGAGGATTTCCAGGAGTACCACTAGCGATACTACACCCAGAGGTGAATTTTCACCTAGTAGATAGCATTGGTAAAAAAATCAAAGTAGTAAACGAGGTTGTAGAAGGACTTGGTATTACAAATGTAAAGACAACAAACGATCGCGTTGAGACCGTAAAGGATCAATATGACTTTGTAGTTTCTCGCGCAGTAGCTCAAATGGAAACATTTGTACACTGGGTAAAAGGTAGAGTTGCAAAAAAATCTAATCACGAACTCAAGAATGGAATTCTCTACTTAAAAGGTGGCGATCTTACAGAAGAGCTTCAAAAATATACGACGACCACTATTTATGAGCTTCCTTCATTTTTTGAAGAAGAGTTTTTTGAAACTAAAAAGGTAGTACACTTACCTATGAAGTTTAAAGGGTAACACTGTTATAATCATAGTTTTGATTCCAAAGTTTATAGTAAGAATGCTTATTATAAATTTTGGAATTTTTCATTTTAAAACTTTTTTAAATGCACGAGGCAACCTTTTGTAAATAGCCTGCGTCTTTATAGATAGAAACCCATCAATCAAGTATGAAAGTCATACAGTTTAATAACGAGAAACAGCTTATTAAAAAAGCTATAAAAGGCAATAGAGATGCTCAACGAGCGCTCTATGAGCAGCACGCGCCTAAGATGCTAAGTGTGTGTCGTTATTATATAAAGGATGTACATCAGGCAGAGGAGGCCATGTGTAATGGTTTTCTTAAAGTATTTACAAAGCTGGATAGTTTTAAAAATGCAGGGAGCTTTGAGGGATGGATACGCAGGATTATGGTAAGGGAAAGCATTTCTTACTTACGTGCGATAAAGACGTTGTACTTCACAGAAGATGGTGAGATTGAGAGCAACGATGCTATAAATAATATCCAGACAGATCTCGAGGTGGCACACATCCAGAGTTTAATAGATGATCTGCCAGAGGGATACCGTGTAGTTTTTATAATGTATGCTATAGAGGGATACAAACACAAGGAGATAGCGACTACACTAGGAATAAGTGAGAGCACCTCAAAAAGTCAGTTGTTTAAGGCAAGGAAGCAATTGCAAGCAAAACTTGAAGAAGAATTAATTAATAATGGGACCAATGAAGTTAGAAGATAATTTTAAAGAAAAGTTGGAAGGTCGCCGTATAGCACCTACCGCATCTGCTTGGGATCGTATAGAGGGCAAACTTGAGACGGAGCAGGGAAAAAAGAAGAATGGCATAGTGTTCTGGCTTGCTATTGCGGCTAGTTTTATTGCAGGTGTTTTTCTTACAGCTGTCATTTTTGGAGGTGATACTGATGGAATAGAAAATCAAATAGTACAAACGCCAGAAACTATTAATAATACCATCGATAAAGAAGATGCAAGTAATATTAATTTAAGGAACACTGAGGACATACAGGTGGTGGAGGTTGTAGAAAAAGATGGTGCAGCAGAGGTGGAGAAGGATGAAGTTACGCTTTCGCGAAAGCGTGATGCGAAGCAAAAAACTAATACTGCTGCTACCAAAACATACCGCAATAATTATAAGCCAACAGCCACAGTTGCTTCAACTAAAAACTATGCCGTAGCTAAGGTAGATAAGGAAAATGACGGAATGGTAAGTGATAAGTCACTTAATAAGACAAATGGGTTTCAAGAAAAAACTGGCGTAACAGTTGTTGATGCAAGTGACTATTCTGTAACGGATGATGAGGTGGATATGCTACTTAAAAATGCACAAACTGAAATAAAGCGACAGAAAATCTATGAAGCACAAACTCCAGTGGTAAATGCAAACGAATTACTGCTAGATGTAGAGGCAGA
Organism: Dokdonia sp. Asnod1-B02; assembly: GCF_045063955.1. Classification (NCBI taxonomy): domain Bacteria; kingdom Pseudomonadati; phylum Bacteroidota; class Flavobacteriia; order Flavobacteriales; family Flavobacteriaceae; genus Dokdonia; species Dokdonia sp. Asnod1-B02. The sequence continues at coordinate 1,180,942 of NZ_JBEFNW010000002.1, forward strand.
GGTTGATCCAGACTCTTTTAAAGATAGAATGTTCCGCACGCTCAAAAAAGAATTTAATAGAGCTGTAGAAGCAGTTGCAAATAAAGATAATTAAGAAAATTCATCAATAACGCGCCATCATCGAGCGCACAAAACACAAACAATTATGAAGTCAATTTTTAAAATTGCCCTAGCGGCAACAGTGATCATCTTTGCCCAAAATGTACAAGCACAAGAGGTTGAGGAAGTCAAGAAAGAAGTCTCTGGGGATATCGTGAGCCAAGTGTCGGCTCTAGAAAAAAGAAAAGAGCAATTAACAGAAAACTGGAAACAAACACTTAAAAGACGTATTGAATATATAAATGCGCAACAAGAGAAGCTAGATCTAAGCGCTGCTGAAGTAGAGGAGGGAAAAAAAGAAGCAGCAGAAGAAATAGCACTTAATATAGAAAATGAGTTAGCAATTATTGATAATCAAATAGAATTAGTGAAGCGTACTGGACACATGAATCCCTATTATGGAACTTCGGTTGAGATAGGATTAGGAGGTGTTGACCGAGATGGTAATAGAATATTAGGAGTTGCTGTAAATAGAAATAAACCTGGAGTAACAAATTATGACAGACGCACCTATGGAGAAACCGTTTTTGCATTGGGTCTTAATAATGCGATAAGTGATGATGCAGATATAGGTGATGACTTTTCTATAGGTAAATCTACGTTTGTGGAGTTGGGGTACGCTTGGAAAACGAGAGTTTTTAAAAATTCTGGAGCACTACAGTTTAAGTACGGACTCTCTTTACAGAGCAATTTCTTATCTATTAAGGACAACAGAACTTTAGAAAGCCTAGAAGGAGGAAATACTTTTCAAGAATTTCCATTTGATCTTAAAAAGGCAAAAATCAGAGTGACAAATCTTGTGGTGCCCTTGCATTTTGAATTTGGAGGATGGAAGAAAGAACAGAAGGAAGATTATGTGCGTTACAGAACGGGTGGCAAATTTAGAATGGGAATAGGTGGATATGCAGGGGTGCGCTTAGGAACTCAGCAAAAATTAAAATACAAAGAAAACGGAGACCGTATAAAAACGAAGTCACGTCAAGACTACGACGGTGATAACCTAGTTTACGGACTGTCAAGTTACATAAGAGTAACTGGAGACCTTAGCTTGTATGCTAAGTACGATTTGAGTTCGGCGTTTAAAACGGTAGAGCTAGGAGAGGTAAATAATATTTCTCTTGGATTGCGATTAGACTTATAGGTTCGTTGTTACGCTTTCGCGAAAGCGTGATTAAAAAAGAATAGCTCAGATATTTAAATGTCTGGGCTATTTCTATTTGAGAGTGATTCAATTTTTTATCAACGATGAGGTATGTTATATTGAAAACTGTTGTAATTTAAAGTACTTTTGCAAGCTGCCATTGGCACTTCTTAATTAACACGCTGTACTGCCTTGATATCCAAAGAAACCATAGATAAAGTTTTTGAAACTGCTCGTGTAGAGGAGGTGATAGGCGATTTTGTAGTTCTTAAAAAGTCGGGGTCAAACTTTAAAGGGCTCTCTCCATTTTCTGACGAGCGCACGCCAAGTTTTATGGTGAGTCCTGTTAAGCAAATTTGGAAAGATTTTTCTACAGGTAAAGGAGGCTCTGCTGTTTCATTCTTAATGGAGCATGAGCATTTTAGCTATCCAGAAGCCATAAAGTACCTTGCCAAAAAGTACAACATTGAGATAGAGGAGACAGAGCGTACAGATGAGCAAAAGGAGGCTGCAAATGAGCGTGAGAGTATGTATCTCGTGAGTGAGTATGCTCGTGATTACTTTCATAAAACAATGCTCAACTCTGAGCAAGGAAAGGCAATAGGTCTTTCATATTTTAAGGAAAGAGGTTTTACGGCAGCAACTATTGAAAAATTTGAGTTAGGTTATAATCCTGATCAATGGGATGCTTTTACAAGTGAGGCCATACGTCAAGGATACAAACTAGATTACTTAGAAAAAACCGGACTATCCATTGTAAAGGAGGAGAAACAATTTGACCGATTTAAAGGTCGAGTAATGTTTCCTATACACTCTATGAGTGGTCGTGTGCTTGGTTTTGGAGGTAGAATACTAGATAGTAGTAAGAAAGCTGCAAAGTATCTTAACTCTCCAGAAAGTGATATCTATCACAAGAGTAAAGTGCTTTATGGTATCTATTATGCAAAGCAATCTATAGCAAAGGAAGATAACTGTTACCTAGTAGAAGGCTATACGGATGTAATCCAGATGGTACAGTCTGGGATAGAGAATGTAGTTTCTTCTTCTGGAACAGCGCTTACTCCAGAGCAAATACGATTAGTAAATCGTTTGACAAAAAATATTACGGTTCTCTTTGACGGTGATGCCGCAGGACAGCGAGCTGCGCTAAGAGGAATCGATTTGATTCTTGAGCAGGGAATGAACGTAAAGGTGTGTTCTTTTCCAGAGGGTGAGGACCCAGATTCTTTTTCGCGAAAGCATAGTAAAGAAGAAATCGTCGCGTTCTTTGATGAAAATGCAAAAGACTTTATACAGTACAAAGCAAATCTTCTTGTAAAAGAGGCAGCTGGTGATCCTATTAAAAAGGCAGATACTGTACGCGATATGGTGGAGAGTATTTCAAAAATACCTGATGCTATAAAGCAAGAAATATATGTGCAAGAGTGTGCACGTATCATGGAGGTTTCTGAAACAGTTCTTTATAATACGCTTGCTCAAATACTTAAAAAAGATAAAAAGGAAACTGTAAAACAAGATCGAGGTAATCAATCACCACCACCAGAATTTATGTCTGTGGTGCCAGATGAGATGCCTAATGCTGTTGAGAAAGTTAATGTGCTTTATGAACTTGAGCGCAAACTTATAGAGTCATTGCTTTTATATGGTCAAGTAGAGGAGGATTTTGAAGATCTTGTTCTTAAAGAAAATGAGGATGGTAGTCTTGAGCTAGAGCCTATCATTCATAAGGCGAGAGTTTTTGAGAAGATTTATCTTGATCTTCAAGATGATGAGGTGGAATTTACAAATGACCTCTTCAAGGTGCTCTATGGTAAAATAGTGGCACAAATGCATTTGGATAATAATTTTCAGGTTCAGAACTTTATCAACGAGCTAGCTCCAGAGGAAGCTAGTGAGATATCTAATATTATTCTCAATGATGAGAAGTATGAGCTTCACCGCTGGGATACACGAGAGGTTTATGTGCGTAAGAAAGATACTTCTGTCGGGCAGTTTGTTACGGAAACAGTATTGAGCCTCAGAAAATATCTTATTACAGAAAAGATAAAAGAGTTGATGAATCAAACCAAGGATAGTACAGACAATAAAGAAATCATAAAAGATATTCTTGATTATCAATCTCTCAATACATTGCTAGGTAATAAACTAGGGCGAGTACTATCTGTCTAAACGTGACTGCTCTGTAATAATCTTGCGTGCTTTATAAGCTCTGCAACGTTTTGTGCTTCTAGTTTTTTAAGGAGTCTCATTTTATAAGTACTTACTGTCTTCTCGTTAATGTCTAGCTCTGCTGCAATTTCCTTATTGCGCTTTCCATTAGATAATAAGTTTAATACTTCTATCTCTCTACTAGAGAGTTTTTTATACTTAAATGCTAGTCCTTGTGTTGCGTTACCATCACTTACGAGTCTCTGACTTAAAGCTTCATTAAGGTAGATTCCTCCTCGCTGTACTTGGTTTATGGCATTAAGCACGCGCTGTATAGAAGCGGTCTTTGCTACATAACCAGAAGCACCATATTTTATAGCGCTTAAAGCGTACATCTCTTCTGGATGGCAACTTAATACTAGTATCTTGATGTGAGGAAATTCTCTTTTTATAGCCTTTAGTGCAGTAATGCTATTGAGGTTGGGAATGTCTATCTCGAGAATGAGGATGTCAATCTCTGTTGTAGTCAGGGTGTTAAGTAGGTCATTACCATCGTTAACATGTCCTATAACTTCATAGTTCCCTTCCGCGAGAAGTATGGAAGTAATTCCTTTACGCGTTATTGGGTGGTGGTCTGCTATTAAAACTTTGTTCATTAGTTATTTTGTTTAACAAGTAATGAAACAAGTGATTGAGGGGTAGTACTTGTTTGTTTGCACTGCAAAGTACGCTCAATTGTTTATAGTTTAAACCTTTTTGATGATTTATTCGTTCAAATACCTACTTTTTTAGGTTAACGGGGATATTGCAGACCGGTATAGGGTTCATTTTGTGCAAATTGGCAGTGTTTAATTTCTTATAAAGATCAAAAACTCGTCGTTGTTCTGTAGTAAAAGCTTCAACAGTTTTGTTATTATCATCACTTTTAAGTAGCTCATCTTGATGCATTGCCCATTCAAGTTGGTCATAAGTTGCGCCGATTTGATCTTCATCCGTACGATCATCTCCCCATAAGCCATCGGTTGGAGCTGCGTTCTGTATGCTTTCTGGAACGCCAACTGCTGCTGCAAGTTCAAAAACTTCAGATTTCATAAGGTCTGCAATAGGGCTGAGGTCAACGCCGCCATCACCATACTTTGTGTAAAATCCTACGCCAAAGTCTTCTACTTTATTACCTGTACCAGCAACGAGGTATTTATGAAGACCCGCAAAGTAATATAAGGTACTCATGCGAAGTCTAGCTCTTGTGTTTGCTAGGCTTAGGTTGAGCTGCTCGCTGTCTTCTGCAGCTGGGACTGCGCTTTTCAATTGTTCAAAGGTTTCTGTAAGATTCACCTCTAAGCTCGAGACATTTGCAAAACGCTTTTTGAGCTGGTTGATATGCTCCTTAGCACGAGTCACCTGGCGCTCATCTTGATGTATAGGCATTTCTACACAGAGAACACGTAGTCCAGTTTTTGCACAAAGTGTTGAGGTAAGTGCACTATCAATACCGCCACTTATACCTATTACAAAGCCAGTCATTCGGGCGTTTGTTGCATATTCTTTAAGCCAGTTTACAATGTGGTCTACTACTTTATCGGTTTGCATAGGTTGCTCTGTTTTGAAGTGCTTTAAATTGGTACTTTTGTATCCTTAAATGTATGAAATATACACTTTAAGAAAAGGACTCGTTTTTCTTGAATATAAAGATACAAACTCTATGAATAAAATACTTATAATTCTGTCATTGCTGGTATGCCTTACTAGTTGTACAGAAGACACAAAGACTCCACCAGAAATCAAAGCAATGTCTGTAGATATGAAGGTGAGAAGATTTGATCAACTGTTTGCAGCTGCTTCAAAGGAAGATTTAGCGCCACTAAAAGCAGAGTTTCCGTATTTGTTTTCAAAAAAAATTCCTGACGAGTACTGGGCACAACGTTTTACAGATACGATACAGCTAGAAATTAACGAGGAGATTGCAAAAGTCTTTCCGGATTTTGAGAGTGAAAAAGCTTCTATAGAAAATCTTTTTCGTCATATTAAGTATTACTTCCCAGAAACTACAGTTCCTAAGGTTGTAACCTTAACTACAGAGGTAGATTATAGAAATAAAGTGGTACTAGCAGATAGCCTCTTGTTAATAGGATTAGATACGTACTTAGGTGCAGACCATCATTTTTATGTAGGTATTCCAAAATTTCAAAGCAAGAATTTTAGAAAAGAGCAGATGCCAGTAGATATAGCAGCTGCATTTGCAAAAACTAAAGCTAATAGATTACGTCAAAAGGATTTCCTTTCTGAGATCATACATGAAGGTAAAAAGTTATACCTCATGCAGCTATTGCTTAGTGAGACACCTGCACATGAAATATTAGGTTATACACCTGAGGAGTTATTGTTTGCACAAGAGAATGAAAAAAATATGTGGGAGTTCTTTGTAAAAAACGAACTGTTATATAGTACAGATAGAAAGCTTTTAAGTCGTTTTATAAATCCAGCGCCTTTCTCAAAATTCTATCTTTCCTTTGACAATGAGACACCTGGTCGAGTGGGGAGATATATAGGTCATGAGATTGTAAAATCATATATGGATAACAACGATGTGTCGCTTAAAGTCTTATTGAATCAAGATGCAACTATTATCTTTGCAAACGCAAAATACAAACCCTAAGGAATGGCTAAGAAAGAAAAATCTGAAATTAAAATAGCAATCGAACTTGATGAGAATCGTGTTCCAGAAAGTATGGCTTGGACCGCACGTGATGGTGGAGTAGCAAACGAGGAAGCAAAAGCAATGCTTCTTTCTTTATGGGATCCTAATCAAAAGGAGACTGTGCGTATTGATTTATGGACAAAAGATATGCCTGTAGATGAGATGCAGCAATTTTTCCATCAAGTACTTGTGGGTATGACAGAGTCTTTTCGTCGTGCTACAAATGATGAGAAAATGGCAGATACTATGAAAGATTTTGCAGATTATTTTGCAGAACACCTTGACCTTGAAGATAAAAAGTAAGCTTCACAAACTATTGTTTGTGTACAACGCAAACTCTGGCGCAATAAACGCCCTTTTAGACGCAGCTCATAAAGTGGTGCGTCCACAAACCTATCAATGTGCACTCTGTGAGATTACTCACGGAGTGTTTAAGGAAAAGGAGGAATGGTTACGCTTTCGCGAAAGCGTACATACTCCATTAGAATTTCTTCACAAGGATGAGTTTTTAAAAGCTTATAAATCTAAGTGGTTGCCTAAGTATGAATTTCCCTTGGTGCTAGCGGTTACAGAAGCTGGTCTGGAAGTTGTAATAAGTGCAGATGCATTTGCTGGTATTGCATCTTCTCAAGAACTTATAGAGCAAGTCAATAAAATTATAGAATCCTATTAGTTGACCTAGTTATTAGTAGCCCGGCTTTAGGTTTTCATTGAGGTCTTCTATGTAGCCTAAAATTTCATCTTGACCATCACCATGAGATGCGCTACTCACAAAGTATTTAGGAAATTCCCACCATACACCATCAAGCATAATTTTCTTGTAGACTTCTATATTACGTTCTAGTGCTTGTGGACGTAGCTTATCTGCTTTGGTAAAAATGATAGAGAATGGAATCTCTTTTTCGCCTAAATATTCCATAAACTCCATGTCTATTTTTTGAGGCTCGTGACGACAATCTACAAGCACAAAGGCAGAGATCATTTGCTCGCGTTGCTCAAAGTAATCTGTAATGAATTTTTGGAAGTATTTTTTATCTTTCTTAGATACACGAGCATATCCGTAACCAGGTAAATCTACGAGGTGCCAGTTTTCGTTAATCAAGAAGTGATTAATAAGCTGTGTCTTACCAGGTCTCCCAGATGTTTTTGCCAGACTCTTACGGTTAGTAAGCATATTAATAAGCGAAGACTTTCCTACATTAGAGCGGCCTATAAAGGCGTATTCTGGGATGCGAGTGTTAGGACACTTTGTGACTTCGGAGTTACTTACTACAAAAGAGGCAGACTTGATTTTCATATCGCAAAAATAGTAATGTAATCGTTTAATAAAGAATATGAAGCACATTATATGCTCAAAGCACTAATAAAGACCTAGCGCTTTTAGTAAATTTATGCAATAGCTGTATGTAGATACCGAATTGAGGCTTTTTAAAACCCTCTTTGTTTAAGCCACTTCAACAAGATGTCGTTAAACTCTGTTGGTTTTTCCATCATAGCTGCATGACCACATTCCTCTATCCAAAACAGATCTGAGTCTGGAAGTAGTTTATTAAAATCTTCTGCAACCTCCGGTGGTGTAACACCATCTTGACGTCCCCAGATAATACAAGTAGGTGTATTCATGTCTGGAAGGTCTTGTGCCATGTTATGACGTATTGCGCTTTTTGCTATAGCAAGCGTCTTAAGTAATTTGTTGCGATCGTTTACTGTATCATATACTTCGTCTACTATTTCCTTAGTAGCGCACTCTGGATTATAAAATACCCCTTGTGCTTTCTTTTTGATGTATTCATAATCTCCACGCTTAGGGTAGCTTTCTCCCATTGCACTTTCATAAAGTCCAGAGCTGCCTGTGATTACAAGAGCCTTTACTTTTTCTGGAGACATTTTTGTGTGATACAGTCCCACATGACCACCCATAGAATTACCTAGAAGAATTACTTCTTCATAGCCTTTCATTTCAATAAACTCATCAAGATACTTTGCAAACGATTTTACCCCAGTTTTGATAAGAGGCATCGTGTATACTGGAAGTTCAGGAATTACCACTTTATACCCATTGTCCGAGAAATGAGAAGTCACTGCATCAAAATTACTCAAGCCTCCCATTAAACCATGTAGAATGATAATTGGTGTCCCTTCGCCTTTTTCTAGATAAGTAAATTTCCCTTCGGTAATTAAGTCGTGTTTCATAAAAGTGGTTAGTAATCGGTACAAGCAAATATAGTTATTTCGGTTTTGATTAGTTGCTCTTTTTTTACAATGGTCTTAATGCATGATACTGAGCATTTTTAAGGTTATAACAAGTTGTTTTGGTGCGCTTTCGCGAAAGCAAAAAAAGAAAATTAAGCTCAAAATAGAAAAAAATTAAAAAATTCTAGCCATCAACATATTGTTAACAAGTGGAGGAAGGTGGTACAACTTATCAACAAAGTGGTAGAATGTGGTAAAAAGTGGTAATATTTGCGCTATATTTGAGTTAATACATAAAAACTAACCTATCTCGAGTGATTAACCTCATTGGAACATACGAATGTAAAATAGACGCTAAGGGCCGACTCATGTTGCCTCAAGCGTTTAAAAAGCAGCTGGCTCCTATCCTTCAGGATGGTTTTGTGCTTAAGCGCGCTGTGTTTCAAAAATGTCTTGAGTTATATCCTATTGCAGAGTGGAACACGCTAAGTGCAAAGGTGAATAAGCTTAATCGTTTTAATAAGAAGAATGATGAGTTTATACGTCGTTTCAATGCAGGTGTTAAGCCAGTAGAAGTTGATGGAACAGGAAGAGTTTTAGTATCGAAAGATTTAGGAAATTTTGCAAAACTTGAGAAGTCGATTGTGGTAAATGCTGCTTTCAATATTCTGGAGATTTGGGATAAGGATTTATACGAAAAAGCCATTGATGAGGCAGCAGTAGATTTTGCAGATCTTGCTGAGGAAGTGATGGGAGATAGCGATATACCAGATGGATTATCATAACCCAGTATTATTAAAAGAGACCGTAGATGGTCTCAATATCAAGCCAGATGGCGTCTATGTAGATGTCACCTTTGGTGGTGGTGGTCATTCTCGTGAGATTTTGAGTAGGCTAGGTCCTGAGGGGAAACTTTATGGTTTTGATCAAGATGTAGATGCTCAAGAGAATATTATTGAGGATGAGCGATTCACGCTTATTCCAGAAAACTTTAGATACATCAAGCGATTTATGCGTTTTCATGGTGTAAAAAAAGTAGATGGAATTCTTGGTGATTTTGGGGTGAGTTCGCATCAATTTGATGTTGCAGAGCGTGGTTTTTCTACTCGTTTTGAGAGTGATCTCGATATGAGAATGAATCAAAAAGACGTTTTATCTGCTTATAACGTGATCAATGATTATGAGGAGGAAGATTTAAGGCAGGTGTTCTGGCAGTACGGAGAACTTCGTAATGCGCCTAAGCTTGCTAGCACTATTGTGCAAGAGCGCAATAGTCAGTTTATAAAAACAAGTGAGCATCTCAAAAAAGTGTTAGCTCCGTTTTTGCCTAAGCATAGAGAGCATAAAATTCTTGCTCAGATTTATCAGGCAATTCGCATTGAAGTAAATCAAGAGATTGAAGTGCTTAAGGAGTTTTTAATGCAAACAGAGCAACTGCTTGATGCGGGTGGGAGAATAAGCTTGATAAGCTATCACTCGCTTGAAGATCGTCTCGTGAAGAGGTATATAAGAAGTGGGATGTTTGAAGGTGAGCCGGTGAAAGATATGTATGGAAATTTTGAAGTTCCTTTTAAGAAAGTAGGGAAGCTCATTATTCCAGATAATAAAGAGGTAAAATTAAACAACAGAGCACGTAGTGCAAAGTTGAGAATCGCTGAAAAACTTTAAGGGACACAGTGAGCAAGTTTAATAATATACTCAAGGGTAAATTTCTAGTAGACGAGGATGCCTTTAAAAACTGGAGGATGATCATCTTTATTTCTGTACTAGCATTAATCATGATTGCTAGTTCGCACAGAGCAGATGAGAAGGTCTATGAGATTGCAAGGTTAAAAGAAGAAGTAGCCGAGCTGAGAAGTGAAGCGGTAGACAGTCGAGTAAATCTCTGGAAGTTAAAAACAAATAGTAGTGTGGCAAGAGCGCTAGAAGCAAGAGGAATTAAACCTTCTAATGTGCCGCCAAAAAAGATAAAAGTAACAACAAAAGAAACAGATTAATAACGTGGCAACCACAGAGAAGCACATATTAAACCGTCTTTATTTCGTCGCTGGATGTATGTTCCTCCTAGCGATTATAATCGCATACAAGCTTATCGCGATTCAGGTGTTTCAGGGTGCTAAGTATCGTGAGCTTGCTACTACCAGCACAGAGAAGATGGTAACCATCCCAGCTACTCGTGGTAATCTTTATGCAGAAGATGGGAGTCTTCTTGCAACTTCTCAAATCAAGTACGATATACGATGGGACGCAGTAGCGCCATCTAAGGAAAATTTTAACGAGAATATAGTTGGTCTTTCTAAGGGTCTTTCTGGTGTTTTAGGGAAGCCTCAATCTTATTATGAGAATAGACTACGTAAAGCACGTAATACAAAAAACCGCTACTTATTTATTGCTAGAAAACTGGGCTACGCAGAGTATGTGAAGATTAAGTCTCTACCATTATTTAATAAAGGCCAATTTAGAGGTGGAATAATTATCGAGGAGCATACAGAGCGTGAGCATCCACTAGAGAAAATGGCAGAGCGTACCGTAGGGTATGAACGTCAAGATGATAGTGGCTACTACACACGCGTAGGTCTTGAGGGAGCATATGGATATTACTTACGCGGTAAGGAAGGACGTCGTCTTAAGCAAAAGATTGCAAAAGGTGAATGGAAGCCTCTTGGTGTAGGTAATGTAATCGAGCCACGAGATGGTTATGATGTAATCTCAACCATAGATGTAAATATTCAAGATGTAGCGCACAATGCATTATTAGCAAGTCTGCAAAAATATCAAGCAGACCACGGATGCGTGGTCGTTATGGAGACAAAAACTGGAGAGATTAAAGCAATCTCAAATCTAGGTAGAACTCCTGAAGGTAAATACTATGAGCGTCTTAACTATGCAGTGGGCGAGGCGCATGAGCCGGGTTCTACATTTAAGTTGATGTCTATGGTAGCGGCACTTGAGGATAAAGTAATAGACTCAAGTACAGTTTTTGACACAGAAAATGGACGTGTAAAATTTTATGATCGCACCGCGATAGATTCTAAGCGTGGAGGTTATGGTAAGATAACAGCGGCAAAGGCTTTTGAGCTGAGTAGTAATACGGCTTTCGCCAAAATGATAAACGATAACTACGCGTCAGAGCCAGAAAAGTTTGTAAAACGACTTTTTAATATGGGCCTTAACGATCAATTAGGACTTGAAATTAAAGGAGAAGGAAAGCCGAACTTTCCTTACCCAGGCGATAAAAACTGGTATGGAACCACACTTCCATGGATGGCTTTTGGTTACGGAATAGAGTTAACGCCATTACAGACACTCACTTTCTATAATGCGATAGCAAATAATGGGGAGATGGTAAAGCCTCGATTTATTAAAGAGGTAAAGGAATGGGATCAAACCATTGAGACTTTTGATAAAGAAGTAATCAATTCTCGTATCGCTTCTCAAGCTACTATCAACGTAGTAAAGGAGATGATGAAGAAAACTGTTGAGCGTGGGACAGCGAGAAATATTTATAGTGAAGAGTTTTCAATGGCTGGAAAGACGGGTACTTGCCAGACGGAGTATTGGATAGAAGCAGGGAGGTATATTTCATCATTTGCGGGTTATTTTCCAGCAGATGAGCCTAAGTATTCTTGTATTGTAGTGGTAAACAAACCTAAAAAGTCTCTCGGATTTTACGGAAATATTGTTGCTGCACCTGTATTTAAAGAGATTGCCCAAAAGATTTATACTGACACTCCAGTAATTGATGAGGTGAAGTTGCCTACAGGTAATTCAAAGGTTATTGAGGGAGATTATCAGAAGTACTATGCAAATGTGAATAAAGCACATAGCAAGATGCCTAATGTAAAAGGAATGCCTGGGATGGATGCAATTGCATTGTTAGAAAACCTGGGGTTAAAAGTGAATTTTCGCGGAAGCGGGAAAGTAAAAAGTCAGTCTATAAAAGCTGGTGATAAATTAGAGAAGAATAAAACGATCACGCTACAATTATCTTGATACTACTTAAAGACATATTATATAAAGTAACGCTAGAAACTGTGGTGGGTAACACTGCCGTGGCAATTACTAATGTTCATTTTGACTCGCGCAAAGTGTCACTTAATGACGTGTTTGTTGCAGTGCGTGGTACGCAAAGTGATGGTCATGATTACATAGCAAAAGCTGTAAATCAAGGTGCACTAGCGATTATTTGTGAGGAACTTCCGGAGCAAATCGTAAACGGAATAACATACGTTAAGGTTGCAGATACTTCTAGTGCGCTGGCTACAATAGCTTCTAATTTTTATGGAAATCCTTCGGCTAACTTAAAGCTTATAGGTATTACGGGAACTAATGGTAAGACGACTATCGCTAGTTTATTATACCAACTGTTTCAAAAAGCAGGTTATAAAACAGGATTGCTTTCTACGGTGAAGATTTTAGTAGATAAGACCGAGTATAAAGCGACGCATACTACTCCAGATAGTTTGACAATAAACAAATATCTGGCAGAAATGTCTGAGGCAGGCGTAGAGTATTGTTTTATGGAGGTGAGTTCACATGGGATTCATCAAAAGCGAACAGAAGGCTTGCGTTTTGAGGGAGGAATTTTTACAAACCTATCTCACGATCACCTTGATTACCATGACACCTTTGCAGAATATAGGGACGTAAAAAAGAAATTTTTTGACGAGTTACCTAAAACTGCTTTTGCACTTGTAAACACAGATGACAAGAACGGAGCTGTGATGGTGCAAAATACTAAGGCAAAGAAAGTAACCTACGCCTTAAAGTCATATGCAGATTATAAAGCGCAGATTTTAGAAAACCAATTGTCTGGATTATTACTTAAAATTCAAGATCAAGAAGTTTGGGTAAAGCTTATAGGGTCATTTAATGCCTATAATTTACTAGCCATTTTTGCAACTGCGGAGCTTTTGGGGCTTGATCAAATAGAGGCGCTTAAACTCCTAAGTGAGTTAGAAAGCGTGTCAGGTCGATTTCAGTATTTTATTTCTGAAGGGAATGTGACGGCAATTGTAGATTATGCACACACCCCAGATGCACTTAAAAATGTGCTAGAGACTATAAATGATATCCGTACTAAAAATGAGGAGCTCATTACGGTGGTAGGAGCTGGTGGAGATAGAGATACTAAAAAGCGTCCTAAAATGGGGCATATTGCAAGTGCGCTGAGTACAAAGACGATTATCACAAGTGATAATCCGCGTTCAGAAAAACCAGAAGCAATTATCGAGCAAGTAGAAGCAGGTGTTGAGCCTATTAACTACAAGAAGATTTTATCTATCACAGATAGAAAGCAAGCTATAAAAACAGCTTGCCAACTAGCAAATCCAGGAGATATAATTCTAATCGCAGGTAAAGGTCATGAGACTTACCAAGAGATAATGGGAGAGCGATTTGATTTTGACGATTATAAAATAGTACAAGAAACCCTTAAACAACTTAATAAGTAATGCTGTATCATATTTTTCAATGGTTAGACGAAGCTTATAACTTGCCTGGAGCAGGGTTGTTTCAGTTCAGTACGTTTCGTGCTGCGCTTGCTGTATTAATATCGTTAGGACTTTCTACTATTTATGGAGAGCGCATTATTAAGCTCTTGCAGCGCAAGCAAATGGGAGAGCAAATACGCGATTTAGGTCTGGAAGGTCAGGCAGAGAAAGCAGGTACTCCTACTATGGGAGGTCTTATTATTATAGGTGCTACGCTCATCCCTGTATTGCTATTGGGTGACTTGCAAAACATATATATCCTCCTTCTTATCGTTACAACAGTATGGATGGGCATCATAGGCTTCTTAGATGATTATAAGAAGAAAATGCAAAAAAATAAGGACGGACTTGCTGGTAAGTATAAGGTAATAGGTCAGGTAGGATTAGGAATTATCGTGGGAGCAACGATGTTTTTTCATAGTGATATCACCATCCGTGAAGAAATCAAGCAAACTGCTGGTACAGAAAAAGTAGAAATTACTACTGTAAGAGGAGATGCGAAATTTGATGAAGCGCATAAAAGTTTAAAAACTACCATACCATTTGTCAAGGATAACGAGCTCAATTACGAAACAATCCTCACAAGTATAAACGAAGATTGGAAAGGATATGCGTGGATCATATTTATACCTATTGTGATTTTTATAATAACGGCGGTTTCTAATGGTGCAAACCTCACTGATGGTATTGACGGCCTGGCAGCAGGAACAAGTGCGATTATTGTACTTACTCTTGGGATTTTTGCATTTATATCTGGTAACATCATTTTTAGTGATTACCTCAATGTGATGTACATCCCAGGTACTGGTGAGATGCTCATATTTATTGCTGCCTTTGTAGGAGCGCTTATTGGGTTCTTGTGGTACAATGCTTATCCAGCACAAGTTTTTATGGGAGACACAGGTAGTCTTACTATAGGAGGAATTATTGCTGTGCTTGCTATTGCAACTAGAAAAGAATGGCTCATCCCAATACTATGCGGAATTTTCTTAATGGAGAATCTTTCGGTCGTGTTACAGGTGGGATATTTTAAATACACAAAGAAGAAATTTGGTGAAGGTAGGCGCATCTTTTTGATGTCTCCATTACATCACCATTATCAAAAGAAAGGTATCCACGAGAGTAAAATTGTATCCAGATTTTGGATTGTAGGGATTTTACTGGCTGTGCTTTCTATTATAACATTAAAAATTAGATAATACGCTTTCGCGAAAGCATAAAAAATGAAGAAACGCTTAGTCATATTAGGAGCCGGAGAATCTGGCGTAGGTACTGCCATTTTAGGTAAGGCCAAAGGGTATGATGTATTCTTATCTGATTTTGGAAAAATTAAGGATAACTACAAAGAGATACTCATTGCCGAAGATTTTGCTTGGGAAGAAGACGGACATACGGAAGAGCTTATTCTTAACGCAGATGTAGTGATGAAGAGTCCTGGAATACCAGATAAAGCACCTATCGTGCAAAGGCTACTAGAAAAAGGCGTTGCTGTCATCTCTGAGATAGAATTTGCTTCTCAATATACAGACGCTACAATTGTGGGTATTACAGGGAGTAATGGTAAGACTACAACAACAATGCTTACTGGATTTATTCTAGAGCAAGCAGGAATCAATCTAGGAGTTGCCGGAAACATAGGTGACAGCTATGCAAAGATGGTGGCGCAGAAGGAGATTGATACGTATGTGCTAGAAATAAGCAGTTTTCAGCTAGATGGAATCGCAGATTTTGCACCACATATTGCAGTGGTATTAAATGTGACGCCAGATCATCTAGACCGATACGATTATAAGTTTGAAAATTACATTGCTTCAAAATTTAGAATAGCAATGAACCAAAAAGAAACAGATTATCTCATCTACGATGCAGATGACCCTGTGAGTGTAGACTGGCTCAAAAAATATCCAGTCAAATCAAAATTATTGCCTTTTTCACTTGATAAAGAATTTGAAAATGGCGCATTTATAAAAGATAATAACCTAACAGTACAACTCGATAATAACACCTTTACCATGGCTACAAATAACCTCGCTTTAAAAGGGCAACACAATAAGAAAAATGCAATGGCTGCCTCTACTGTAGCAAATCTATTAAATATCCGTAAGGCTACTATACGTGAGAGTCTAGAAGGTTTTCAAGGAGTTGAGCATAGATTAGAGCAGGTGCTTAAGATTAATAATGTACAATACATTAATGATAGTAAAGCTACTAATGTAAACGCAACATTTTATGCTTTGGATAGTATGAGCGAGCCTACTGTTTGGATTGTAGGTGGAGTAGATAAGGGTAATGATTACCGTGATTTATATCCACTTGTGAACGAGAATGTAAAAGCTATTATCTGTTTAGGTGTTGATAATGCAAAATTGATGAGTCATTTCGGTAACATGGTAGATATTATTGTAGAGACACCATCCATGACGGAGGCTGTGAAAATAGCTTATAAAGTTTCTGAGCGTGGAGATAACGTATTGCTTTCTCCTGCTTGTGCAAGTTTTGACTTATTTGATAATTATGAAGATCGCGGCCGCCAGTTTAAGGAGGCTGTACGTAATCTTTAATTCTGTTTTGAAAGCTGATTGTACTTCATTCCCCCGTGTAAGGAAATCAGCTTATCAGAATTTATAAGCTTAAGAAACCGAATAATAAATAATTACTAAGCGTTGAGTACCACATTTAAAAACATATTTGCAGGATTACAAGGTGACAAGACTATATGGGCTATTGTTGCCCTTCTTGCGTTGTTTTCATTTTTACCTGTATATAGCGCGGCAAGTAACCTCGCATATATTAAAGGTGATGGAAACACTGTAGGATTTCTCATCAAACATGGTATGCACTTAGTACTAGGTTTTGTAATGTTATATGGGGTTCATAAAATACCGCATCATTACTTTAAGGGGCTTTCCTTTATAGCGCTTCCTGTAGTAGTTATTTTACTTATCGTGACGCTGGCTCAAGGAACTACCATGGGTGGAGCAAATGCAAGTCGATGGATTAAAATTCCTATTCTGGGTGTTGGTTTTCAGACTTCCACATTTGCAGGTGTTGTCTTAATGGTTTATGTAGCGAGGTACCTAGCAAAAATTAAAGATACGGTGGTTACTTTTAAAGAAACTATTGTGCCGTTATGGTTGCCAGTGGCTGCTGTTCTTGCACTAATACTTCCAGCAAACTTTTCTACTACTGCGATTATTGCAGCAATGGTGGTTGCTCTAGTATTTCTGGGAGGCTATCCATTAAAATATTTAGGTATTGTTATTGCAACTGGCGTTGTTGCGCTTTTATTCTTTGTGTTATTAGCAAAAGCTTTTCCAGGTGTATTCCCTAACCGTGTAGATACGTGGATAAGCCGTGTAGAAAATTTTGCAAATAACGAAGTAGACGCAGATGCAGATTACCAAATCGAAAAAGCAAAAATTGCCATAGCCTCAGGCGGAGTAATTGGTCTAGGTCCAGGTAAAAGTGTTCAGAAAAACTTCTTGCCACAATCATCCTCAGATTTTATATATGCAATAATTGTAGAGGAGTTTGGTCTTGCGGGAGCAGGATTCTTACTGTTTTTATACATGTTGCTTTTATTTAGAATTACTGTAGTTGCTCATAAAGCGGAGACCGTTTTTGCAAAGCTAGTTGTAGTAGGTGTAGGATTACCTATTGTTTTTCAGGCTTTAATTAATATGGCAGTTGCTGTAGAGTTATTTCCTGTTACTGGTCAAACATTACCACTGGTGAGTAGTGGTGGTACTTCTATATGGATGACCTGTCTGGCTGTAGGTATTGTACTTAGTGTAAGTGCAAAACGAGCGCCAGTTGTACCAAAAGAAGAGAGTGAGTTAAACCCTTTAGACATACTTAGTGAAGCCATATAGAGTCATATTATCTGGAGGAGGAACAGGAGGTCATATCTATCCTGCTATTGCTATTGCAAAGGAAATCCAGCGCCGTCATCCCGACGCGCAATTTCTATTTGTAGGAGCGAGTGATCGCATGGAAATGGAAAAAGTGCCACAAGCAGGTTTTGAAATAGAAGGGCTGTGGATAGCTGGAATACAGCGCAAGCTCACAGTAGATAATCTTATGTTTCCGTTTAAGCTCATTAGTAGCTTGATGAAATCTCGTAAGATCATAAAGAAATTTAAGCCAGACGTCGTAATAGGTACTGGCGGCTTTGCAAGTGGGCCATTGCTTAAGATGGCAACAATTGCAGGGATACCGGCAGTGATTCAAGAGCAAAACAGCTATGCGGGTATTACAAATAAACTGTTAGGCAAGTCTGTAGAGAAAGTATGTGTGGCATATGATGATATGCAGCGCTTTTTCCCATCAGAGCATATAGTGAAGACAGGAAACCCCGTTCGTGCAGATTTATTAGATATAGAAAGTAAACGTAGTACCGCTTTCGCGAAATATGATTTGTCTCACAGTTCAAAGGTGGTATTAATTATAGGAGGAAGTCTAGGTGCAAGAGCTATAAATGAATTGATAGAGAAGCAACTCCCATTTTTTAAACGAAAAGGAGTACAGGTTTTATGGCAAACTGGTAAACTGTATTATGATAAGTACAAACATCATCAAGCAGATGGTGTTCAGGTTATGGCATACATCGACCAGATGGATATGGCTTATGCAGCAGCAGATATTATTATCTCTAGAGCAGGAGCGGGATCTGTATCAGAATTATGTATTGTAGGAAAGGCGACCATTTTTATCCCTTCTCCAAACGTTGCCGAGGATCACCAGACTAAAAATGCGCAAGCTATCGAGAAGACGGGTGCTGCAATTTTAATAGCAGAAAAAGACCTTGATAAAAAATTTAAGCTTGTTTTTAAGGGGCTACTCAACGATGAAAAAGTTTGCTTTGAGCTAGGAAGAAAGATAAAAACACTTGCATTACCAAATGCCACAGCAGACATTGTGGATGAGGTAGAGCAATTATTGAAATAATAATTTGAAAACATAATAGCTATAGTTTTTAAACTATGGTGTGTAGCATAGATAAATGAAACCTTTAAAAGACATACAGAACATTTACTTCATCGGTATCGGTGGGATAGGTATGAGCGCACTGGCTTTGTACTTCCATAAGGAGGGCAAGAATGTGGCGGGTTATGATAAAACGCCTTCAGATGTTACTGCAGCTTTGCAAGACTCTGGTATTAAGGTTCATTTTGAAGATAAAAAAGAGGGGATTGATAATTCTTTTAGTAGTAAGGAAGATACCCTAGTGGTGTTTACTCCTGCCATTCCTAAAATGATGGGAGAGCTAGTATATTTTCGCGAAAGCGGATTTATGCTTAAAAAGCGTGCAGAAGTGCTTGGTATGATTGCAAATCAAACCTTCTCGCTTGCTGTTGCAGGAACGCATGGTAAAACGACAACTTCTAGTATTTTGGGTCATCTACTTGCGGCATCCGGAGCTCCGGTAACTGCATTTATAGGTGGTATCACAAATAATTATAATGGTAATTTAATCCAAAAAGGAAGTGACGTTGTGGTAGTGGAGGCAGATGAGTTTGATCGCTCATTCCTACAGCTTAGACCAGATATTCTCTGTGTGACTTCTATGGATGCAGATCATCTTGATATTTATGAAGATGAGGCAGACCTTATCGCTACGTTTCAAGAATTTGGGGCACTAGCTCCAGAGGATAAGCGTTTTGTAAAAAACGGACTTCCACTTGCAGGAAATACGGTTGGTATTGAAGAGGATGCAGATTATACTGCGCAGCGAGTACGCATAGAGAATGGCGCTTATATCTTTGACTTGCATTACCCAGGTGGCGTTTTAGAGAGTTTACAATTTAGCCTGCCAGGAAGACATAATCTTTTTAATGCTGTAGCTGCATTAGGGATGGCGTTGTCGTATGGCAGTCCTAAAGAAAAATTAGTAGAAGCACTAGCGAGTTATTCAGGTGTTAATCGCCGATTTACGTACCGTATTCAAAAAGAAGATATGGTGTTGATAGATGATTATGCGCATCACCCTACAGAAATTTCTGCGGTGCATCAAAGTGTAAGAGAGATGTATCCAGAGGAGAGTGTGCTAGCTATTTTTCAGCCACACTTATTTAGTAGAACAAAAGATTTCATGAGCGATTTTGCAGTAGCGCTTTCTCATTTTGATGAAGTAGCACTGCTGGATATTTACCCAGCAAGAGAAGAGCCTATTGCTGGTATTACTAGCGAGGTGTTGCTTAGCGAAATGACGCTTTCGCGAAAGCAAATCATACAGAAAAATGAGCTTGCTGATTTAGTGAAAGGTACAAATCACAAAATTGTTGTGATGATGGGGGCTGGAGATATAGGTGTAGAGATTTTAAAAGTAACGAAAGAATTGCGTGGTGAAGGTTAACTGGTTTTACATAAAGATGTCGATTTTACTGCTGTTGACGGTGTTTTTGTTTGCGTTTGCCATTCAAAGAAATGAGGCGCGCACAGTTGCTGAAGTCAGTGTTTCATTTAAGGATGAAAGTGCTCCTTTTGTGACGCGTGAGACCGTTAATAAATTGTTGATAGTAAGTAACGAAAAGCTTGCAGGAAAGGTAAAAGAAAATATAGCTTTGAGTGAGATGGAAAAGCGCGTGAAGGCGCATCCAATTATCAAGAATGCAGATGTTTACGTAACGATGGGTGGTGATATAGGTGTTGCAATAGAGCAACGTAAGCCTATAGCACGACTTAGCGGTGCTATTTCTTTTTATATAGATGAGAGTGGTGAGGTGATGCCATTGTCACAAAATCACTCCGCGCACGTACCCCTTGTGACCGGAGCAACTGAGAAAGAATTAAGCGAAGTATACAAGCTTGTAAATTTTATAAGGAAGGATGAGTTTCTTGCAAAGCACATCATAGGTATATCTCGAAGTAAGAATGCAGAGTATACGTTAAAGGCCAGAAAACTAGGGTTCACTATATCACTAGGCAAGGTAGAAGCGTTAGAAGAGAGATTTAGTAACTATAAGGCTTTTTATCAAAAAGCGCTTAAAGATAAAAGTTTAGATAAGTATAAAACTATAGAGCTCAAGTATGACGGGCAAGTAGTTTGTGAGAAAAAATAAAACGGGGATTGAGTAAGCTTTCGCTTATTCCGATAGCTATCGGGAGGGAGTAAACTCTCAAAATTAAAGGTATGGAAAATCAAAATATCGCAGTAGGGCTGGACATAGGGACCACGAAGATCGTGGCGATGATAGGGCGGTACAATGAGTACAATAAGGTGGAGATTCTCGGTATAGGGAAGTCTAAAAGTCTTGGTGTACACCGTGGTGTGGTAAATAATATCACCCAGACCATACAATCTGTGCAGCAAGCTGTGCAGGAAGCAGAAGATGTATCAGGAATTAAAATTCAAGATGTAGTCGTAGGTATTGCTGGACAACATATACGCTCATTACAGCATAGTGATTATATAACTCGTAACAACTCTGAAGAGGTAATTGATGCAGCAGATATTGATGCATTGTGTAACCAAGTACATAAACTGGTAATGCTTCCAGGAGAAGAGATTATTCATGTATTACCACAAGAGTATAAAGTAGACGGGCAAAGCGAGATTAAAGAACCTATTGGGATGTACGGTGGTCGTGTAGAAGCAAATTTTCACGTGGTTGTAGGTCAAGTTGCATCCATAAGAAATATAGGTCGTTGTGTGAAAAGCGCAGGGTTAAACCTAGATCGCATCACACTAGAACCTCTAGCATCTGCAAATGCAGTGTTGAGCCAAGAGGAAAAGGAAGCTGGAGTAGCACTTATTGATATAGGGGGTGGTACAACAGATCTTGCCATTTTTAAAGATGGTATTATTAGACATACAGCTGTAATCCCTTTTGGAGGGAATATTATTACAGAAGATATAAAAGAAGGTTGTTCAATTATTGAGAAGCAGGCAGAGCTTCTTAAAATTAAATTTGGTTCTGCATGGCCAGGAGAGAATAAAGACAATGAGATTGTTTCTATCCCTGGATTACGTGGTCGTGAGCCTAAGGAGATAACGCTAAAGAATTTATCTAAAATCATTCACGCGAGAGTTGTGGAGATTGTTGAGCAAGTGTATCTGGAAATTAAAAATTACGGACACGAGGAGCAAAAGAAAAAGCTCATCGCAGGTATTGTACTAACTGGAGGAGGTAGCCAACTCAAGCACTTAAAACAGCTAGTAGAATATATCACAGGTATGGATACTCGTATAGGATATCCTAATGAGCATCTTGCAGGAGATAGTGATGCAGAGACTACGAGTCCGCTGTATGCTACTGCTGTGGGATTAGTAATGAATAGCCTTGAGCACGGTTTATATAACAGTCAGTTAGAACCAGAAGAAGAAATCATTGCAAAGGAAGAAGAGGTGTTTACAGAAACCATTAATGAAATACCAGAAACAGATATCGAGGCAAGGCCTAAGAAGCCACAAGCGCCTAAAAGAAGCATATTTGATAGATGGGCAGATAAGTTTAAGGATTTTCTAGACAACGCAGAGTAATCTATTAAATCAGTAAAGAGTAAGTAGGAAATAATAAGATAGCTACGCAAGTAGTAATTGATTGTATAAGAATAAGGGGCAAAAACAAATCATATGAGTACGACACAATTTGATAATATCACATTTGATCTACCTAAAAACCAAAGTCACGTAATTAAAGTGATAGGTGTAGGTGGTGGAGGTAGTAACGCTATTAACCATATGTTCCAGCAGGGAATAAATGGAGTAGATTTTATAATCTGCAATACAGATGCGCAAGCACTTGAGAATAGCACGGTACCTAATAAAATACAACTCGGAGTAGGGCTTACAGAAGGTCTTGGGGCTGGAGCAAACCCAGATGTGGGTGAGCAGGCAGCTATAGAGAGTGAGATGGATATTAAGCAAATGCTTGGTACCAATACAAAGATGATATTTATTACTGCCGGAATGGGTGGAGGTACAGGAACTGGTGCTGCACCAGTTATTGCCAAAATGGCTCGTGAGCTTGATATCCTAGTCGTAGGGATTGTCACGATACCATTCCAGTTTGAAGGTAAAATGCGTAACGAGCAAGCTCAAAAAGGAGTAGATAGACTTCGTGCCCAGGTAGATTCACTTATTGTTATTAATAATAACAAGCTCCGTGAGGTTTACGGTAATCTTGGTTTTAAAGCAGGATTTAGTAAGGCAGATGAGGTTCTTGCAACCGCTTCACGTGGTATCGCAGAGGTAATTACACATCACTATACACAAAACATTGATTTACGTGATGCAAAGACAGTGTTAAGTAAATCTGGTACAGCTATCATGGGTAGTGCTACAGCTAGTGGTACAAGTCGTGCAAACGAGGCGATATCAAAAGCACTTGACTCTCCATTACTTAATGATAATAAAATTACTGGAGCTAAGAATGTATTGTTACTTATAGTTTCTGGTGGTGATGAAATCACGATAGACGAGATAGGAGAGATTAACGATCACATTCAAGCAGAGGCAGGTCACAGCGCAAATATCATTATGGGTGTAGGTGAAGATGACTCTCTAGGTGATGCTATTTCTGTAACTATTATAGCAACGGGATTTAATGCAGAGCAGCAGAATGAGATTGTAAACGTAGAGACTAAGAAGATCATTCATACACTAGAAGAGGAGCAGAGAGCACAGCAAGATTTAATGCCAGATGCTACTGTAGAGATTCCACCTTCGGCACCAGTAGCTCCACAAGCACCGGTTGCTCCTAAGAAAATAGTGCATACACTTGATCTTGATGAAATAGAGGAAAAGAAGCCTACCGCTTTCGCGAAAGCGCCCGTAAAAGAAATTACAAGGCAACAAGCTGTTCCAGAACAGGCTCCTAAAGCTGAGCCAGTACAGCCTCCTGCGCAGCAATATAGTATGGATATAGTTCCTACTACAGATGTAATTAAGAATATTACTGTTGTGTATGATGAGATACTTCTAGAGAATGAAGCAGATTTTGAAATCATAGATACTACAGTGCGTCATGAAGCGACTAGAGTAGAGCATAAAGAGCCAGAAAATAATGGAATGTTGTTTTTTGATATGCCATTAACGACAGAAGCTCCTGTGGAGGAAGATGAGAAGCCTATCATGTTTGATCTTGATGACACTACAGCATCTATTGAGGTGAAGGAACCTATAGAAATTGTACCTGTAACTGAGCATACTAATGACGGAGAGACTAGATATAGTCTTGAGGATTACATGGAGCTTGAAGAGACACTTTCTAATGCATCTAGTGATGATGATGAAAGCGACATTGAAGAAGAAACAATTGTTTTTGAAACAAAAACTGTTGCTCCTCAACAAAAGCGTGAAGATGAAAATGCAGAGATAGACCCTATGAATAGTCCTATCTCACAGATTCTTATAGACAGAGCTTCTGAGCGTAAGCGCAAGATGAAAGAATTCAATTATAAATTTCGCACAAACCAGTCTCGTATTGAGGAGATAGAAAAGCAACCTGCGTACAAGCGTATGGGGATTGATCTAGAAGAAACACCAGCAAAGGATGGAAGTTTATCTAGAACATCACTTTCTACAGATGATAATGATGAAATTCAATTGAGAAGTAATAACTCATTTTTACATGATAATGTAGATTAAGCAGGTACTGCTTAGAGTTTTTAGCGACCCGGTTATCTTCCCCAAGATAGACGGGTTTCTTTTTTATAAGCTACTTAGGTGTGTATTTAATTTCACCATTTCTCGTATCTTCGTGACTTCATTAAAATATTTATAATCAATAAAATTATCTCTTAAACTCCAAAACGTTATTAGGAGTGTTGAGTACAAAATATATACTATTATGAGCCTATCTACACAAGTGATGACTGCAATGAAAGAAGCTATGAAAGCTAAAGATCAAAATGCATTAACATCGCTACGTGCCATAAAATCTGCAATCTTACTTGCGCAGACAGAGACAGGAGCAAAAGAAGAGATTACCGAAGAGCAAGAGCTTAAGTTATTACAAAAACTTGTAAAGCAGCGTAAGGATAGTGCAGCTATCTTTGCAGAGCAGGGACGTAATGATCTTGCAGATCCAGAAATAGCACAGGCAGAAGTAATCTCTCAATTCTTACCAGAACAAATGAGTGAGGCAGATGTTACTAAAGTAGTAGATGAGATAATTGCCGCAACTGGAGCCCAAGGAATGAAAGATATGGGTAAGGTAATGGGGCAGGTAAATGCTAGACTTACTGGAAAAGCAGATGGTAAAACCATCAGTACAATTGTGAAGGCTCGTCTTTCATAATAGTCTTGTAGTCAGTTAATTTTCTTTAAAATTCTCATATAATAGCCTTTAATACGTGAAAGCAGTCTTTTTGTCGAATTGACAACGTAGTTGTATCATTTAAAAAAAAGGTTTACTAATATTGTGTTCCCCAGCGAGACTCAAGCAGTCTTTAAATAAACCCCCTAAATAGTTTTAACGTTTAACTTTTATACCAATAGGTTATGAAGGGATTTATGAGGTGCGCCTTTATTTTAGTGATTATTTTTAGTACAATCCATAGTGCTAATGCTCAGCAAGGGAAGCTTGCGAGAGCAAATAAAAAGTTTAATCAGTTAGCATATATAGATGCTATCGAGATTTATAAAGACCTCGTAGCAGAGGGTTTTAAATCATATCAAGTTTTTAATAAGATAGCAGAGGCTTACTATTATAATGGTAAGTATTCTCAAGCTCAGGAATGGTATGGAAAACTCACAGAAAGCTATGCAGACTCTGTAAGTGATGAGCACTACTTTAGATATGCACAAACACTACGTGCTATTAAAGAATATGATAAGTCTGATGAGATGATGCAAATCTTTGCAGATCGAAGCGGAAATGACTTCAGAGCAAAACTATTCAAAGAAAATCCAGATTACACAAAGGTAGAAGGCTATCGAGAAAGTTATTATACGGTTAATATGATACGAGAGATGAACTCTCGATACTCAGATTTTGGCCCGTCATATTATAAGAACCAAGTGATTTTTGCTTCGGCAAGAGATACTGGTTCCATTACAAGACGTATACATAAGTGGAACAATCAGCCATTTCTGGATTTATATAAATCTACTATGAAAGAAGACGGGAGCATGTCTCCGCCTTCACGTTTTCACCGCAAGGTAAATACTATCTTTCATGAGAGTACTCCCACATTTACAAAGGATGGAAAGACAATGTATTTTACAAGAAATAATTTTACAGATGGAGATTTTGCAAAATCGTCAGATGGGATTAATAAATTGAAGATCTATAAATCTACGCTAGTAGATAATGAAAAGGCAAGTTGGTCTGAAGCGGTTGAAGTTTCATTTAATGAAGAGGAATATGCTACTGCACATCCTGCGTTAAGTGCAGATGGAAAAACTTTATACTTCTCATCAGATAGGCCTGGAAGTGTGGGGTTGTCAGATATTTGGAAAGTAGCTATTAACGGCGATGGAAGCTTTGGTGAGCCTGAAAATCTTGGCAAGCCTATAAATACAGAAGGAAGAGATGCCTTTCCATTTATGAGTAGTACAGGAAATCTTTACTACGCCTCAGATGGATACCCAGGGCTGGGAGGACTTGATATTTTTGTGACTAACCCATCTTCAGAAGAGATTACGGTTGCAAGTTTGGGTGAACCCATTAATAGCTCTGCAGATGATTTTGCGTACATAGTGAATGATACTTTAAAAACTGGTTTCTTCTCTTCAAGTCGTAACCAAGGAATGGGAAGTGATGACATTTATAGATTCAAGCAAAAGGAAAAGCCAGAGCCACGTTGTGACGTAGATGTCTTAGGATTTATCACAGATGCAGTTACAAAGCAACCTATAACAGATGCAAAAGTACAGCTCATGAATGCTGATAATGAAGTGGTAAAAGAGGTAGACGTAAATGCACGCGGCCTGTATAGATTTAGTCTCGTATGCTCAGAGAATTATGTGATCCGTGCGACTTCAAAATTATATTATGCAAAAGAGGTGATTGTGATCACACCAGCAGAGCCAGAAACATTGCAGAAGGATATAGAGCTTGAGTTGAGACTTACAGAAGTAGGAGTGGGTGATGACCTTGCAAAGCTTCTTAATCTTAATCCTATTTATTTTGATTATAATAAATCTGACATAAGACCAGATGCGGCGTTAGAGCTTACAAAAGTGATATCGGCAATGAAGCAGGTGCCAGATATGGTAATAAGCGTAAGATCACATACAGATAGTAGAGGTAAGGATGACTATAACCTGTCACTTTCAGATAGAAGAGCAAAGTCTACAGTAGCATATATTATCTCTAGAGGTATCAATGCTAGTAGAATTTCTGGTCAAGGTTATGGTGAGACAGAGCTCGTAAATAACTGTGATAACAACTCAGACTGTACAGAGGAGCAACATCAATTAAATCGTCGTTCAGAATTTATTGTGATTACTCAGTAAAGATTTACATTTGCGCTTTCGCGAAAGCAAAATGAGTAGGCTCAGTAGTTCAACTGGATAGAATATCAGATTTCGGCTCTGACGGTTGGAGGTTCGAATCCTCTCTGGGTCACGAATAAATAGAAAAGGAGAAAAATAATTTGAGCTTGCTCAGAAATTATTTTTCTCCTTTTCTATTTTCAAAGCGGAGCTTTGTAGGATCACCGAAGCGCAGCAGAGGTAATCCTCTCGTGAAAGTTTCCATTAGAGATACATCTTCCTTAAGAAAGTTTGAACTCTCTGCCTTAGAGGTCACGAATGAGTACAAAATTCCCATAATAAATTAAGTGTGCCTGAATTTGCAATTGGGGCTTTTCTATTTTCAAAGCGGAGCTTTGTAGGATCACCGAAGCGCAGCGGAGGTAATCCTTTCGTGAAAGTTTCCATTACAAATATATCTTTCTTTAAAAAGTTTGATCTCTGTCCTTTCCAGCTCACGAATGAGTACAAAGTTCCCATAGCAAATTAAGTGTGCATGAATTTGCAATTGGGGCTCTTCTATTTTCAAAGCGGAGCTTTGTAGGATCAGCGAAGCGCAGCGGAGGTAATCCTTTCGTGAAAGTTTCCATTACAAATATATCTTCCTTTAAAAAGTTTGATCTCTGTCCCTTCCTGCTCACGAATAAATACAAAAGTTCCATAGCAAATTAAGTGTGCCTGAATTTGCAATTGGGGCTTTTCTATTTTCAAAGCGGAGCTTTGTAGGATCAGCGAAGCGCAGCAGAGGTAATCCTTTCGTGAAAGTTTCAATTACAGATGTATATTCCATAAACTAGTAGGAGTGTGAGATTAATTACAACCACAAGTAAATTATTATAGGCTTTAACAGTTCAATAGTTGCATATGGTAAATCATAATCCTACATTGGTAGTCTAATCTATGATGACACAACCAGACGCATTAATTAATAAGTTTCTCCAGAAAGATCCTGCATCTTTTGAGAAAATTTATGAACTCTATAGCGAGAGCTTATTTGGAGTTATAAATAGTGTTGTACATAACCAAGAGGTGGCAGAAGAGTTATTACAAGACACCTTTGTTAAAATCTGGAATAATTCAGATAAGTACAACCCTTCTAAAGGAAGATTTTTTACGTGGATGCTCAATATAGCTCGTAATGGGGCTATAGACAAAACACGTTCTAAAGATTTCAAAAATCAAAAGAAAAACCATACTGCCGAATATTTCGTAGATATTCTCGAGGCGAAAGGAAGTTTTAATACTTCGGTAGATGCTATAGGTATCAAGAAGTATGTAGACGTTCTAGAACCGCTTTGTAAAAAGATAATTCACTTCTTGTTTTTTCAAGGATACACTCAAAAGGAAACTGCCGAAGAGCTAGACATTCCTTTAGGTA
The DNA here is from genome assembly GCF_045063955.1 of Dokdonia sp. Asnod1-B02. Lineage (NCBI taxonomy): Bacteria > Pseudomonadati > Bacteroidota > Flavobacteriia > Flavobacteriales > Flavobacteriaceae > Dokdonia > Dokdonia sp. Asnod1-B02. The sequence continues at coordinate 1,209,514 of NZ_JBEFNW010000002.1, forward strand.
CCGTAAAAACACGAAATAGAATTTGTATTAAAAAACTAAGAGATATAGTAGGCGTAGTATGAAAAATTCACAAACATATATAGATTCAGGGGTTCTCGAGCTCTTTGTATATGGAACACTTCCTGAGGAGGAAATGGTGGAGATTGCTCGTGAAGTATCTCAAGATACAGCATTACTACAAGAGGTAGTAGAGATCGAAAACCATTTAATGCATCTTGCTAAGGCAGCCGCTCCTGGTGAGCCTAAGGATGTTAGTGTTCTAAGAAAGTACATAAACGATAATGAAACTAAAGTAATCCCGCTTTCGCGAAAGCAAACTCCTATCGTTGCATTTATGGGATGGGCCGCTGCAATATTACTTCTTGCGGGTATAGGTTACTTATATACTGAAAATAACAAGCTTGAAGATCGTATCGTTGATACGGAGAGAGAATTGTTACTTCAAGAAGGTAAAACACAAGTTGCAGAAACAAACCTCGATCAAACCAGAGGATTACTTAATGTAATACGTAAACAAGATTTAATAGCAGTGCCACTAGGAGCGCAAGCTATTGCACCAGAAGCTTATGCATCTGTGTATTGGGATAAGAAAAGTGGTAAAGCATATATAGATGTAAAAGGATTACCAGAACCTCCTAAAGGGAAGGTTTACCAAGTGTGGTCTCTTACCTTAGAACCTCTTACGCCTACGAGTATTGGAGTTCTTGATCAGTATGACGCTAGCGGAAATCAAATCTTTGAGCTAAGTAACCCTAATGAGTCTGAAGCCTTTGGTATTACGTTAGAACCAGAAGGAGGAAGTGCTTCTCCTACACTAGAGCAACTATATACATTAGGAGTGGTTGCATCATCTTAAGATGCTTAAGAGACTTCTAATTATATTTAATATACATAAGTTTAATATCAATTTAAAAACTCCTTGCTAGTTCTATAGCAAGGAGTTTTTTATTATCCACCAATTCATTTGCAAATACATAAGCTCACTAATGAATATCTATTTATATAATCTGCTTACATTCTATGCAGATTACATCAATTGTCTAATGGATTATGTTGCTTCTTAATTAACGTCAAAAAGGCACTAAATTGCATGATTTAAACAAGCAGGATGATGACTGCTTTTGTGTGTAGGTTATATACTATTATGTGTGATTTGCGCTTAAGGAGAGGTGATAAAGCTAACTTGACTTATAAGTCATAAAAAAAGCGTCTTACTCAAAAGAGTAAGACGCTCATACAAACAAAATCAAAAACTATCCAACCATTAATAGTTTTCTAATAACCTTACTATATCTACGTAAAACATTGTGAAGCGGTTTCATAGATTGATAAAATTATAAATTTTGTATTTCTTTATAGGTAACAGGTCCTAGTTCGAAGCTTGTTTCTAGTAATTCTTCTTTGATAGGCGCTAGCTCATTTTTCATATCAAGAGCTTTATATATTTGTGCTGTGTGAAACTGCGCCATAGGCTCATGCGTTTTACCAATTACATGTTCTTGAGTTATGCTTAAGGCTTTTTCATAATCTCCATTTCCATAATAAGCATGTGCTAGTAGGTCATAAGACATAGGAGTGGGTCTATTGTTTACTTCCTTTTGAGCTAGGGTTATAGCCTGCTGTGATGTCTCAGGCTTGCTTGCATATATTTCAACTAGGTAGGCTCCATACATATCTCCGTAACTTGGATTTGAAACTCGGGATAAAAAGTTGTTTAACGCTTCTCTGGCGCTATCTTCATCACCAGTGCTTTCATAAATTTCTGACTTGAGAAGTTTATAATCTGGGCTTTTACTATCTCTTTCTATAGTTTCAATTATGCGTAAAGCTTCAGTAGGATTGTTTTCATAGGAGTATGCAATCCAGGCAATTCCTTTTTTTGCGTAAGCATTACTAGGATCAATTGCTAGTGCTTTGAGATAATGATTGTAAGCATCATTAATTCTTCCAGCATGACCGTAATAGTCTGCGAGATTTGTGTAAACCCACACTTGTAATCCCTTTTGCTTACTACTCTCTGCAATAGCTTTTGCAGCTTCCATGTGCTGGATCGTTTTGTCAAGATTTCCTTTGTAGTCTTCCAGTTTCCCAAGTCTAATCAAGTAGTTGTAGTCTGAGAAGTCTGTTTCTTTTGTTAGGATTTTTTCGGCATTTTCATAATCACCTAGTTCCATTGCTACATCAAAGGCAACTAGATTAATTGCTTTAATTTCTCCACCAGCAATCACGCGAGCACTATCAACGAGTGCTTTTGCTTCTTTAAAACGGTGCTGAGTGATGTAGTTTTGTGCTAATGCTAGCAGTTTACCGTCCTTGCCTATGTTTGTTACTAGCGCAGATCTTGTGAGGTTTTTTTCTGCATCTTTGAGTTGCTCTATAGATGCATTAAGTTGAAAAATCTTCGTCTGCATTCCTGCACTTTTAGATAGTTCAATGAGTTGGATGCTATCTTTTTTTATTCGTTCATTCCAGAAGCTTAATTCTTTTTCTGCTTTTGCAATCTCTTTCGAATTACTTGTTTGCAGGTATTCTTCATAATCTGCTTTATTGAGGATTTTTTCATCCTCATTTGAGCAAGAGATAAAAAGGGCGGTTGTGAGTAATAATAAGGTTATATATTTCATAAGATCAATTGGTTTTATGTAAAAAGGGTCTGAAAAATTCAGACCCTTTTTTAAGCTAATTAAAAATAATCAAATTTTTATTGTGGCCCTACTAGGTAAGGAAATGAAGTAGATCCTGTCGCACCTGTCCCAGCGCTTACGTTATCTGTAACTAAAATTGGTAAATCAGGTGTTCCATCATTGTCAAGATCTTGTCCATTGTATTTATCTCCATTATTTCCTCCGAAAAGTAAAATTAAAGATACATCTACAACATCATCACTAAGCGTACGACCTGTAAGAACATTTGTTCCATCAAAATACGTAGTAGGTGCATCTGGTGCTACCTGTAATACATCTTGAGCTAATATCGTTGTAAGCGTTGGAGCGTCTAGACCTAAAATGTTTGTTTCATATTCAACTCCGAATGCACCGTGTAATGCTACAGCTTTGTCAAGGAAGGCTTGTTGAAATCCTGCAACCATCTCAGAAGGGATTGTTGTGTTGAAGCTATTTTTAGCTGCGCTATCTCCTCCTAATACAGTATTAATTGCTGCACGTCCCATTTGATCTTGTTGAGCAAATGTTCCAGAAAAGTCAACTTCTGTAGGCGTTGGTACTGGATCAATTGTGATAGGTGTGTTATCGTCGTCGTCGCTACATGATACAACTCCTGCTAGAAGAACTGCTGCAAATAGATATTTTATATTTTGTAATTTCATGATATATGTCTTTTAACTATTATTGTTTTGTTTTTGCTTCAACCCAAGTATTCCAGATTTCAACACCTGTTCCAGCTGGATGCGCAGAAGTACCACCTAATAATGTGTTAGGAACTTCAACCACTACAGAAAGTACATTTGTTCCTTCAAAAGGATCAGAAGCATTTTCAGCAGTTTGAAAACCGCCATTTGGTCCAGTCGTTCCTGTAAAGTCTCCTGCAGGGTTTCCTACAACAGCATTAAAAGTTGTAAAATCAAAGAAAAAAGGATCTGCTCTTAATCCAGCAAATATTTTAATTCCATCAGTTGTAGTCATTGTGATTGCATCAGCTCCAGTAGAGATATCTACAGATCCTATAAGAGCACTTTCGTCAATTGTACTGTTAAGTCCAGTTGAAGAAATTTCATAAGGTCCAAAGAAATACATTTTTCCGTCTCTTGGAATTGCTTGTATTACTCTATCCTCTACTAGATCACCGTCGTTGTCTATGTTGAACTCAACAAGAACGTTCTCGTCAAACTCAGCCTCTCCAGCTAGTGAACTTTGTACGTTTGCTGCAAATACGGTGTTACTTGAATTCTCAGCACTTTCAAATGCGAAGTAGTCAGTAATGTCTGCGGTTGTTCCGCCTACTGCAGGAGCATCTAAGTGATCGGCTGCGATAAGTGCACCTACTCCAAGTAAGACAGCACCTGCGATTAGAATTTTTGGTAATTTTTTCATTGTTGTATATTGTTTATTTGGGAACACTTACGCAGTTAAGAATCGCAAGGTTTCTATTAAGACGTTAAATTCTTGTTAAGAGAAAAATATCTAAAACCAAAACACAAGGTTGTTATTACATATATTAGCGTCCGTAAATAAGTAATAATATAAAAGAAACTATATATAAGATTATGAATACCATATTAGGAATAGGAAGCAGGATAGACCATAACATGCTAGGTAAAGGAGTAATTACAAATGTCACTTCAGAGCTGTACTGGGTTACTTTTATTGACGGAGGACTCGAGACTATAACACTAGATGATAATTTTGAAGTTATAGAAGCAATAGAAGGTGAAGTGGATAGTGTGAGTATGTATGAGGTAGAAAAAACCTTTAGAGATTTACTCAAGAGATATAGCGACATATCTGAGGTGGTGCCTATAGCAGATAAGTGGAGAGGAGGAACAATGACACTATCTCCAGAGGATAGTAACTTGTCATCAAAGGATATTTCGATAGAAAGCTTTTTCCATAAAATTGTGATGGTGCGCGACCGTGTGCGCGTGATGGAGCAAAAGATTAATGCTAGTAAAACACTTGATGATCAAGATAAAATTGATCTCCAGCAGTACATTACTCGTATTTATGGTAGCCTTACTACCTTTAATGTGTTGTTCAAGAATTCGTCTCAAAACTTTAAAGGCGCTTCTTCTAAGAAGTAACTGCTGAGGTAATTTGATACAGCAGACTATTTATAATATAAGTACGCTTTCGCGAAAGCAAAAAATAAATACATCCCGATAATTATATAAGATACGTCTCTAAGATGTCTACAATATTTAATTTTTAGGAACAGCGTATTTTTAGTTTGTTTACATTTATACATCACTTTCAAAACTAAAAATAATAACATCAATGGAATCATATCAACCACAAATAGTACCAGTAAGTGCATTGTCTGATGAGCGCCGAGTGGCATTTTATCGCAAGACATACACCTATGTAGCACTTGCAGTATTATTATTCATCATCACCGAATACTTGTTTTTTCAATCACCAGTTATTGTGAATTTTGCTTTATCTCTTACAGGTGGCTGGAGCTGGCTATTATTGTTAGGTGCATTTATGTTTATTACAAACTATGCAGAAGGGCTAGCACTTAAGTCCAGAGATAAAAACCAGCACTATTTGGCTTTAGGGATTTATGTAGTTGCAGAGGCTTTTATTTTTATTCCGCTACTTCTCATGGCATTCTCTATGATAGATGGAGTAGAGATTTTACAAAAAGCTGCCGTGATGACCATTGCATTATTTGCAGGATTATCTGCAGTTGTGATCCTTACTAAAAAAGACTTTTCTTTCTTACGATCTATACTTGCCATCGGTTTCTTTCTAGCAATAGGCCTTATGGTTGCAGGACTTCTCTTTGGATTTGACCTCGGCTTATGGTTTAGTGTTGCTATGGTGGGACTTGCGGCTGGATCTATATTATATACTACTTCAAGTATGGTGCATAAATATGATGAGGAGCAATACGTGGCTGCGGCTTTAGGTTTATTTGCATCTCTGATGTTATTATTCTGGTATATTTTGAGAATTTTCATGTCAAGAGATTAAGGTCTCTCAATTACTAAATTTTAATGCGTACTTTCCTAGATAATAGGAGGTGCGCATTTTTTTATGCAGTCATGTGGGAATTTACAATTCAATCTAATAAACTGAGGTCATTTGTATAGTTATAAAAGTAAGGTTAAGGCAATTTGGTTAAAAATTAAAGCCAAACCTTTTAGAGCAATAAGATATGTACTGGTCGGCATGATCGGATTGTTTGCAGTATTCTTATTGAGTATTTACATAGGTGTATTTGGAAAAATACCAACAGCCGACTATCTCAAGAAGCTTAAAAACCCAGTTACTTCTACATTATACGATGCTAGAGGCGAGTCTATTGGTTTTTACTTTTTGCAAAACAGGTCAAATGTAGATTTAGCACAACTTCCAGAAGCGCTTAAAAATGCCCTAGTTGCCACCGAAGATGCTCGTTTTTATGAGCATGGAGGTATAGATTATAAAAGCTATGGTCGTGTATTTATAAAATCTATTATTTTAGGTCAGAATGCAGGCGGAGGTAGTACGGTAACACAGCAGGTCTCAAAGAACATATTTGGACGAAAAAAGCAGTTTTTTCTCAGTACTCTTGTAAATAAATTTAGAGAACTCTTTATTGCTAGAAGGCTAGAGTCTGTGTATAGTAAAGATGAAATTTTATTACTGTATTTTAATACAGTGTCTTTTGGGGAAAATATATACGGGATAGAAAAAGCATCTTTACGTTTTTTTAATAAACCTCCAGAGCAATTAACCATTACAGAGAGTGCTACGCTTGTAGGATTACTCAAAGCACCTAGCTATTATAGTCCGCGCAATCATCCAGAACGTGCAGAACGCAGGCGTAATACGGTTTTAAATCAAATGGTAAAGTATGGTTTCCTTAGCGATGAGGAGAAAATAGAAGCTCAAGTACCTCTAGCAATCAATTATCAAGCAAGTAAAAAGCAGTCCTCATTTTCCACCTATTATAAAAACTTTGTGGAAGCCGAGTTTAATACGTGGGCGCAACAGCACCCAGCTCCAGATGGTCATATTTATAATCTACACACGGATGGATTAAAGATTACTACGACGCTCAATAGTTCGATACAGAAAAGCTCAGAAAAGGCGCTACAAAAACAAGTAGAACGATTACAAGTATTAATGGATAAATACTGGGCAGCTACCACTACAGAAGGAGGGAAGGAAGCTCTTTTAGATAAAATAGTCCAAGAGCAAACAGCTGTAAAAAGAATGAAAGCAAAGAATGCTACAGCAGGCTCTATCACTGAGTTTTCTATGAAAGTTAAGGAGCGTGACTTCTGGAATATAGGTAAAGGATATGAACCAAGGCTTCAGTCTTTACGTGACTCCATAGCTACAAGTCTTAATAGATTACACGCAGCAATGTTTACTGTAAATAGTAGATCTGGTGCCATTTTAGGATATGTGGGAGGGATAGATTATGGTTTTAGTCAGACAGATAACGTGGTGACTAAAAAACAAGTAGGTTCGACTTTTAAACCAATTACTTATCTAGCTGCTTTAGAGAGAGGACAAGATCCATGTAATTATTATAATAACACCTTAATGACTTATAAGCAATATGAAGACTGGAGGCCTAAAAATGCTAGTGGTCGTTATGGGGGAAGTTATAGTATGCACGGAGCGCTTGCAAATTCTGTAAATACAGTATCTGTACAATTACAGCTTAATGTAGGTGTAGATAAAGTAATAGAACAAGCAAGAAAAATGGGTATCACTACCACTCTACCAGAAGTACCAAGTATCGTGCTTGGTACTGCAGAGCTTACCTTATTTGAAATGGTTACTGCTTATGCAAGTATTGCAAATGGTGGGGCAAGTATACAGCCTTATGCAATACAGCGCATAGAAGATGAGGATGGTAATGAATTATACAAACATACTTCTACTGGTGGAAAGCGTATAGCAAGTGTTCAGCATGTAAAGGAATTACAGAAAATGATGGAAGAGGTAATTACAGAAGGAAGCGCCTCAGGAATGAAAAATTATGAAATAGGTTATAATCTCATAGGTAAAACCGGTACTACCCAAAATAATGGGGACGGCTGGTTTATAGGTGCTTCACCAGAAATTGTAGTAGGAGCGTGGGTAGGGACAAGAGATAAGAGAGTGCACTTTGAAAAAACCTATCACGGCTCTGGTGCAAATACGGCAATGCCTATGGTAGCATCTGTATTTAAAGGACTGAGCTCTTGGAAATCACCCATGCTCACAAATTTTGAATACGATTTTGACTATTTTCCATGTCCTTCGTTTTTAGAAATGGATGCGACAGAAGCAAAAACATTTGCACAATTAGATACGACGTACTTATATAATCTTAGAAGAAAGGATACGCTCATAATTGATGAGGTATTTCCTGTCATTCAAGATACAGCAAAGGTTCAAGTAGTTGATATTATTGTTAATTAGCGAGCTGCAATATCTTTAAGTTCTTTGATCGTTTCCGTAGGATTGGATGATTTAAAAATAAAGCTTCCAGCTACAAGTACATCTGCTCCAGCTTGAACCAACTGCGCAGCATTTTTATCACTTACACCGCCGTCAATTTCTATGAGCGTAGGAGCATTTTTCTTTGTGATTAGAGCCTTAAGAGCAGCAACCTTATCATAAGTGTTTTCTATAAACTGTTGTCCTCCAAATCCTGGATTTACACTCATCATACAAACTAAGTCTATGTCTTGTATAACATCTTCAAGATGGCTTACAGGCGTGTGTGGGTTAAGAGCTACACCAGCTTTCATCCCAGCAGCTTTAATTACTTGTAGTGTTCTGTGTAGGTGAGTACATGCTTCGTAGTGCACGGTGAGTATGTTTGCTCCTAGATCTGCAAAGGTTTGTACGTAACGATCTGGTTCTACAATCATCAAGTGCACGTCTATAGTTTTTTTAGCGTGCTTTGCAATATCACGTAGTACGGGCATTCCAAAAGAAATGTTAGGTACAAAAACACCATCCATAATATCAATATGAAACCAGTCTGCTTCACTAGCATTTATCATCTCAATATCACGTTGAAGGTTTGCAAAATCTGCAGCAAGTATGGATGGGGCAATGAGCGTGGTTGACATATAATAGATGTTTTATGTAAAGATATGATTCTCTTCTAAGGTATGAAGATGGAGAATCAAGTTTTGTAACCCAGAATATATAAAATGAAAAATCCCCGGTAATCAGCCGGGGATTCATTCATCAATCAAAAAACGAACAGTTATGATAAACTGTTGTTGTCATTATTAAGTCGCCAGTGGCGTTAATTACATTTTTGTATTACAAAGATACCAAATCTTTTCACTGTAAAAAAACCAAGAGCATTGGCTATTGGTTTTAACACATTATCGGTGAAAATGATAAGCTTATCCTAAATAAGTCTTAAGAATCTTGCTACGTGAAGTATGTTTTAATCTACGGATCGCTTTTTCCTTAATCTGTCTCACTCGCTCACGAGTAAGATCAAAAGTTTCTCCTATTTCCTCAAGCGTCATAGGCTGTTGATCTCCTAAGCCAAAATAAAGTCTAACCACATCTGCCTCACGTGGAGTAAGTGTTTCAAGAGCACGTTCTATTTCTGTCTTAAGGGATTCATGTAGTAGTTCGCGATCAGGGTTTGGTGATTCACCAGAGTTTAAGACATCATACAAGTTTGAGTCTTCTCCTTCTACTAGAGGCGCATCCATACTTATGTGACGTCCAGAGTTCTTTAGAGATTCCTTTACATCATTAATAGACATGTCTAGCTCTTTGGCAATTTCCTCAGGGCTAGGTGGGCGTTCGTTTGCTTGTTCTAGAAAAGCAAAGGTTTTATTAATTTTATTAATAGACCCAATCTTATTGAGAGGTAAACGTACAATACGTGATTGCTCTGCTAGTGCTTGTAAGATAGACTGGCGTATCCACCATACTGCATATGATATAAATTTAAAACCACGCGTTTCATCAAAGCGCTGTGCAGCTTTTATAAGCCCTAAGTTACCTTCATTAATAAGATCTGGAAGGGTAAGTCCTTGGTTTTGGTATTGTTTTGACACAGAAACTACAAAACGTAAATTTGCTTTAGTAAGCTTCTCTAGAGCACGATGATCACCAGCTTTTATACGCTGTGCTAGTTCCACCTCTTCATCTGCCGTGATAAGGTCAACTTTACCGATTTCTTGTAAGTACTTGTCTAAGGATGCGGTCTCACGATTGGTGACCTGCTTAGTAATTTTAAGCTGTCTCATAGGGTTGTAATGAACTAGGGTTTGTCTATTATAACTGTTATACGCAGCAAAGTTGCAAAATGTTACAAAAAACTTAAAGTTTTTTTTAAATGATTTTTAAGTTATAGCTTATGCAACTTGTTAAATTGACATAATTATCTATTAATTAATCATTTGCGATTTTTTAGTAATCCTTACATAGCGTGATTTATGAGGTGCTAGCTATTATTTCTGAGAATGTGTTGTCATTAAGCGTTACGTGTGAATAGTTACGCTTTCGCGAAAGCGTATTTAATACTCTTAAAACAATCGCATATAGTTTGTTATTATTCCATTTGAAAGTTTTTAAACTACTGCGCTATTAAATACCTTTGTTATCTATGATAAGCTTACCTCTATTTATTTCTGGTGCCGAAATTGCCTTCATTATTTTTATAGTGATTATGGTTTTTGGTGCAGACAAAGTTCCAGAAATCGCTCGCGGTTTAGGGAAGGGCATGCGCCAACTTAAAGACGCTACAAATGATATCAAGTCAGAAATCACAAAAACTGCCGAAAGAAATGATATCGACTTAGACCTTACTAAGGATATTAAAAAGGAGATTGATAAGGCTAAGGAGGATATTAATGATATTACTGGTCCTATCAAGAGATCTCTATAATGCTAGACCAATCTCAGCATTGAGATCATAATGTATATTCCTTAATAGCTTAAGAATAAAATTTATAAAACACGGCTTACCGTAAGACCATCTCTTATAGGTAGTAATACCGTTTCTACTCGAGGATCTTCATTGAGAAGTATGTTATAATCTAATAACACCTTTGTATCCACATCTTTTTTCTTAAGTGGTTCAACCACTTTACCACTCCATAGTACATTATCAGACAGGATAATTCCGCCAGGATTCATCTTATCTATTATTGTGTGAAAATAATTAATGTAGTTGCGCTTATCTGCATCTATAAACACCAGGTCAAAAGTAGTGTCAATGGTTGGTATGATATCTAGTGCTTGACCTAGATGCTGTATAATTTGTGATCCGTAAGGCGAAGCGTCAAAATGCTTACGCTGGAAATCTTGCATCTCTTCCTTAATATCAATGGTGTGAAGTGTTCCGTTATCTTGAAGTCCTTCTGCCAGACATAGCGCACTATAACCTGCAAAAGTCCCTATCTCTAAGATGCTCTTAGGATTTACTAATTTTGAAATCATGCTAAGCACACGACCTTGGTAAGCTCCAGAAAGCATACGTGGTTGTAGTATTTTTTGATACGTTTCCTTTGTGAGTGCTTTGAGATGTGCTGGCTCTTGAGCCGAGTGTGCTACAACGTAGTCGTCTAGATTTTCTGGTAAAAAGTGCATAGAATATTTACTTCTGTAATAGAGGTGTGTAATGGGTATGTGGTAACGGCTGTAAATGTAATAATCTTATCGATCACGGTCGTACTCACTCTTTAAAGGATTATAAACATAGCGTTCAAAACGCTGCTCCTTTATTCCTTTAAAATACGTTTTCTAAAGGCTTCTTTACGTTTCTCATCATCACCATAAAGCCATCTCACAACATTATCATCCCAGATAGCATCATATTCTGCCGAGTTGACGATCTTGCGTTCGAGAGCAAGGTCAAGTATTTTACCAGGATAACTACTTTGGTTGGCACTTTCCATTTCTCCCAGTGGGTAAGGATCGTCAAGGCCCATCACAACTTGCTTGGCTCCTTGATTTTCAATAACCATCTGCAAGCTGTTAGTGTCATGCACTAAGGTGTCAAAAAAGATGTTAGGGTGTCCCACAGATTTACGAGGGTGCGTTTTTCCTTCAAAAAGATCTGGCCTTCCATCAAAACCTTGAATTCTACGACCTAAATTTATTTGTGCTAGTTGGCCTCCATGAGCAAAGCATACTCTCATGCCTGGATATTTATCTGGATAACCATTAAGCGTTAGAAAGTGGTAAGCATCTGCGCATTGAGCAAGCATCCATATAAGATGAAAACGCCAACTTGTATTTTGTAATTTTATGAATTTCTCGCCGTCATACGGGTGAATTTCTACGGCAAGATTATATTTACTCGCAAGTTCAAAAATAGGTTCATTTTCCTCGTCAAAAATACAACGCCACGTCCCAATGGTATCCATGTAGTGCGTAGGAAGGCATAATAAATCCATGCCTAGCACTTCTACACATCGCTCTATCTCCCATAGTGCGCCTCTCACAAAACCTGGATGCACTACAAACCCTGTGGTAAACTTATCTGGGTGATCTTGCTGTACTCTTGCATTAAAGTCGTTTTGAAACTTCAATGCTTTCTTCATTTCCTCTAGACGCAGTCCGTTTCCATAAAGTTGCGAGAGGTTAAGTACCACCGCGTGATCTACCTTGTTGCGCTCCATCCATTCAAGCTTTTCATGAAGGAAAAAACTAGAATCTGTAACGGGTCTGCTCCAGTCTTTTTGAAGCATAAATTTACGATCCTTGTCTACCCAAAAAATCCCTTTGTCTTTCATAAACTGAGGAATCTCCTCTGGATAGGGAAGTAGGTGAGAGTGGCCGTTTATACGAAGTTTCTTTTTGGTCATTGTAAATGCTCACAGGTGTGAGTACTATTAGTTAGTTCTTAAATGTACAAATTATAGATTGGCTTAATAATAAATACTTTTTTATTACAGCGATTTAGTGCGTCCTCCATCTACAGGGACATTTATTCCATTAATAAATGAAGCGGCTTCACTAGCAAGAAAAACAATAGCATTTGCTACCTCTTCTGGCTTTGCAAAACGTTTTGCTGGTGAAGCGTTTGCCATAGTTTGCGATACCTCTTCTATAGATTTTCCGGTCTTTTTTGCCTTGTTTTCTATAATCTCAGAGAGTCTGCCAGTAGCGGTTGCGCCAGGAAGTACGTTGTTTACGGTGATGCCGTATTGCCCTAGCTCATTTGCCATTGTTTTACTCCAGTTTGCCACGGCACCACGTATCGTATTACTCACGCCTAGACCATCTAGCGGTTGCTTTACAGAGGTAGAAATCACGTTAATGATACGTCCATATCCTTCGGCTTTCATCCCTGGAAGTACGGTTTGTGTTAATAGATGATTGGTTTGTAGGTGTTGTGTAAACGCTTTCGCGAAAGCGGTAACATCTGCATCCACAATAGGTCCACCTGGAGGGCCACCCGTGTTATTGATTAATATGTGATACACATTGCCCGTTGCCGAAACAGCAGCTGCCACCTCCTGCGGACTTGTAAAATCTGCCACCACATAGCTGTGCTTTTGTAAGCCGTTATTAGGTAACTGAGCGATAACTTTTTTGAGCTTTTCTTCTGTACGAGCAGCAAGGGTTACGTTTGCACCTTCTTCTGCTAGACCCATTGCGGTTGCTAGTCCGATCCCTGCTGTAGAGCCACAGACGAGGGCGTTTTTATTAGTTAGGTTTAGTTTCATAGTATGTGATTGCGAGCGTAGCGAAGTAATCTGTCCGAGTGAGCTCTGATTTTATTTTCTAATTATATTTTATACAAACATTCTTTGCCTCAGTAAAAAATCGGAGTGCTTCAAAGCCGCCTTCACGGCCTACGCCGCTAGCTTTCACTCCGCCAAAGGGTGTGCGCAAATCTCGATTCATCCACGTATTCACCCAGACAATACCAACTTCAAGTGCATTGCTTAAACGCATTGTTCTGTCAAGTTGCTGAGTCCAAACTGTTGCAGAGAGTCCGTATTTTGTTCCGTTTGCTAGTGCAAGGGCTTTTTCTTCGGTGTCAAAGGGCATTATTGTCACCACAGGTCCAAAAATCTCTTCTTGGTTAAGTTTGCAGTCATTACTGTCCACCTCAATAACCGTAGGTTCTAAGTAATAGCCATTCTCATATCCTGCAACGGTTACTCGCTTACCACCACAAAGGACAGTGCCTCCGTAAGTCTGTGCATTGTGAATATAATCTTCTACTTTCTCAAGATGTGATTTTGAAACGAGTGCTCCTAGGTTTGTGCTTTTTTGTGATGGATGTCCCACGACTAACTCCTCGACTTTTGAAATGAAATCATTTTTAAATTGGGCATAAATAGATCGCTCTACAAAAATGCGACTTCCACAGAGACAGATTTGCCCTTGATTTGCAAAGGAGCTTCTCACGGTTGTGGCAAGCATATCTTCATAATTACAATCGGCAAAAATGAGGTTGGGGTTTTTACCACCTAGTTCAAGTGATAATTTTTTAAACATAGGTGCACACGTCTTTGCGAGATGCGCTCCCGTTTTTGTACCTCCCGTAAAACTTATCGCCTTGATATCTTTATGTTCTAAAATAGCTTGTCCTGTTGTGTGTCCCAGTCCGTGTACAATATTGAGAACACCAGGAGGAAGTCCGGCCTCCGTACAAATCTCACCTAGCAGGTAGGCCGTCATAGGAGTGACTTCACTAGGTTTTGCAATCACACAATTACCAGCGGCTATAGCAGGAGCGATTTTCCAGGTAAAGAGATACAGCGGTAAATTCCACGGACTTATGCATCCCACCACGCCTATGGGTTTACGCAGGGTAAAATTCATTGCGTTCATTCCCACACTCTCGTGACTCTCTGCCGAAAACTGAGTGATCGCATTTGCAAAAAACCGAAAGTTACTCGCCGCCCTAGGAATATCTACAGCCATTGCTAGTGAAACCGGTTTCCCATTATCGCGACTCTCGGCTTGAGCGAGTTCTTCAAGTTTAGCTTCAATGCCACTTGCAATGTTCATCAAGATGCGACTGCGCTCATCAAGTGTGGTGCTGGACCACTGCGGGAATGCCGCTTTCGCGAAAGCGGTAGCTTCCTCAATATCTTGCGCACTACTATTAGGAATCTGCCCATATACCTCGCCAGAAGCTGGCTCATAATTATCTAACCAATCATTTAATGCTGGGTTTTTATAGTCGCCGTTTATGTAGTTTTTGATGTTCATTATCTTTTTTATCAGTTGGATCTCTACATTTTTCTCCTGTCAGTTCGAGCGCATTCGAGTTTCCCTGTCAGTTCGAGCGCAGTCGAGAACTAATTCTGGTTCTGGCTCTGAATTTCTCCTGTCAGTCCGAGCGCAGTCGAGTTTTCTTTGTCAGTTCGAGCGCAGTCGAGAACTAACTGTCAGGATTATATTTAAAATGACTCGCATTCCTACATTCTGCTAAAGCCTGAATCATATCGTAATCTTCAGATGCGAGAGCCAATTTCTTCTTTGAACTCCATTTCTTGAGTTTCTTTTCAAAGGCAATAGCCTGCTCTATATCATTAAACACTTCGTCCCAAATCAATGTAACTGGGCGACGCTTGTATGTGAAGCTACTCTTATTTCGTCCTTGTTGATGTTCTTCATAACGTCTTGCTATATCATTTGTAACACCTGTATAAATCAGGTTGTCATTGCATTTGAGCATATAGACGTAATAGGTTTTCATTAGGTTAGGTTCATTGAGTTCTCGACTGCGCTCGAACGGACATCTTCTCGACTGCTTTTGAAATGACGTCATTTCGGCTTTTTCTTGAAAAGACATCTTCTCGATTGTTCTTTTAAAGAAGTCTTCTCGACTGCGCTCGAAGGGACATTGCTTCTATTTTTCAATCGGCTTATAAGCCATCACCTTAATCTCGACCACTAGATGTGGGTGTGGTAACTGGTGTACGGCTACGGTGGTTCTTGCAGGGCCAGTTTCTTTATTAAAAAACTCTCCGTAGGCTTCGTTGTAACCGCCAAAATCATTCATATTTACAAGAAACGATGTGACATCTACCACATCTTCCATCGTGGCATTTGCGGTTGCGAGTGTTTTCTTGATGTTTTCTAGTACGGCTCTGGTTTGCTCTTTGATATCAAGGTGCATCGTACCCATCTCGTCTATCACGTGTACGCCAGCAAAAGTATTATCTGCTTTTCGGCTGCTGGTGCCCGAGACAAATAGAAAGTCTCCAGCTCTTTTAATATGAGGATAAGCTCCTCTAGGTGTCACTTTCTTTTCATTAAAAGGATCGCCTTGTAAACGTAGGTCTAAATCTTTATCACTCATAAGTATATGATTTTGTTATATGTTTCCGGCTATGGCATCGTCGTGCAAGATGTCTTCTGTAGCCTGTTGTACTTTTTTTAATTTCGCTTTAAGCGAAAGAGAATCAGGTAGCAATCCGTCTTCCAGTAGGTTTAAAATAGCCTTGTTTTGTGCTCTACCGCGGGTCATTGCCTCTTTGTATCCTATCGCCTCGTTGAAAGTTACTAAACTATATTTTGAGTAATACTCCGTAGGAAATTCTTTCTCAAATTGTGTCTCTAGCTTTCTCTTTTCTTGAAACATAGGGTGAGCCGTGTGTTCTTTCATCTCGTGAAAGTTATCTACGGCAAGGTCTGCAATGGCATCTGTATCTGGTTTTCTGGTTTTTTCAAATTCTTTGAAAACCTTCTCCCATCCTTGATCGCCAAATGCATCTAGCGTCTCGTCAAAAACTACCACATCTTCAAAACTAGCATTCATCCCTTGCCCATAAAATGGAACAATGGCGTGTGCCGCATCTCCTAGTATACACGTTTTTCCAAAGGCGCTCCACGGGTGGCATTTTATAGTACCTAGCGGCCCTACAGGATTTTCTTCATACTCTTTTACCAGTTCTGGCATCATAGGGATAGCGTCTGGAAACTGTCTTGTAAAGTATTCTGTAATTGCAGCTGGGCTATCTAGCGATGCAAAACTATCTGGTGCATCTTCATAATCTATAAATAGCGTGACAGTAAAACTCCCATCTAGGTTAGGTAAAGCAATGATCATATCACGACCACGTGGCCAGATGTGTAAGGCATTTTTTTCGGTACGGTAACCGCCATTTTCGGCAGGAGGAAAGGTGAGTTCCTTATAACCGTGACCTAAGTAATCTTGCGAGAAGCTGAATAAAAAGTCACGACTCATATACATACTCTTACGCACTGCAGATCCTGCACCATCTGCTCCTAGAATAATATCTGCAGTGATGGTTTGCTCTTCTTTTGTGTGATAATCTGTAAAGGTTGCCGTAGCTTTTTTAAGATCTACGTTTGTGCACGCCTGGTTAAAGTGAACTTGTAAGGTGTCATACTCATCTGCGGCATTGAGTAGCATAATGTTGAGGTCTGTACGTGAGATAGAATTTATGTATTCATCTGTACGTCCAGAATATGGGCTAAAAAGGGTGTTGCCTTCTTTGTCGTGCAACATCCTTCCATTCATAGGGATGCACAAATCCTTTACTCGATCCTCAAGACCTACAAGGCGTATTCCCTTTAAACCTCTATCTGATAAGGCGAGATTTATACTTCTACCAGCATCTTGATGTACGGCTCTTAGGTCTGGGCGCTTTTCCATCAAGGTGATTTTATAACCACGTTGCGCCATACGTAATGCTAGAAGCGAACCGCAAAGGCCTGCGCCTATAATGAGTATGTGTTCTTGTTTTGCCATATTATATTGTGAGTACTAGCGTGATCTCTCCGTTAGTACTGTTTGAATGTTATTTATTTCTCAAGCACTCCATTTCGTCTGCGACGGCTTTGTCGTTTGGAGTTCCATTTTCGCGTAAGCTAGATACTACAGCAGCGTGATTTTTATCGTTTCTGTTTTGTGACATCTTTTTTACAGCTTCAACACTCGTAATTTCAATCTCAAATGCCACGACGCCGTTTATTTGTCGCAATGTCTTTTCAGAAAGCGCATCCATATCGATAGGTTTTTTTTGCGGTGCTTCATACTTATCCATCAATGCTTTGATGGATTTATAAGCACCCTCCTTATCTAGTAAACGCACAATACCTCTCACTTGTACGGCCGTATAGTTCCAAGTGGATACTTCTTCAAAGTCGTACCAACTAGCCGAAATATAACTGTGAGGTCCATTAAAAATACAGAGCGCCTCTGCGCCATTTTTGAGGTGAGCAACTTGCTCATTCATTTTTGAGATGTGTGCGTGTATGATTTCGGTGCCGTCTGGGCGTTTTGATAATTCTAAAGGGATGTGTGTCGCACACGATTTTCCATCAAGATTTGTGACAAGGATCCCAAAAGCATTCTCTTTTAAGAAACTGCGTATCTCTTCTGGGTTTTCATTTTTATAAATCTCAGGGATATACATTACAGTATCTTTTTGAGTCGTTCTACCATTTCAAATACGTCTTGATAACTATTGTAAAGCGGTGCTGGAGCGACGCGTATTACATCTGGCTCACGCCAGTCTGAGATGACTCCTGCTTCGGTTAGTTTTTTGTGTAAACTCTTATCGGCATTTTTTACTTGAATACTTAGTTGGCACCCACGTTGCGCTGGATCGCTAGGTGTGATAATAGCGATATGCTCATTGTTGAGTTCGTTTACTAAGAACTCCAGGTAACCAGTGAGTTTTTCAGATTTTGCACGTATGTTGCTCATACCAGCTTCCTCAAAAATATCTAAGCTCGCTTTTACAGCTGCCATACTGAGGATAGGAGGATTTGATAATTGCCAGCCTTCGGCAGTTGGAATTGGGTCAAAGCCTTTGCGCATATTAAAGCGTGTGTCCTTATTTTGTCCCCACCAGCCCGTAAAGCGCTGTATGTTTTTATCTGTATGGTGGCGCTCGTGTACAAAGCATCCACCTAGACTTCCTGGGCCGCTGTTGAGGTATTTATATGTACACCACACGGCAAAATCTGCACCGCTCTCGTGTAAGTCTGGCATAATATTACCCACGCCGTGTGCAAGGTCAAAGCCTACTTTGCTGCCGTTGTTGTGACATAAATCAGTGATTTTTTTAATAGGGTAGCACTGTCCAGAATAATAGTTTGTGTTACCAATTAAAAGAAGCGCAACGCCGTCGCCGTGTTCTTTTACAAGTGCTTCTAGGTCTTCATAACGGCATAATTCTTCTCCTTCTCGAGGTTGCCATAGTATAAGGCTCGTCTCTGGATCGTATCCACGCTGGCGTATCTGACTTTCTACCGCATACTTATCTGATGGAAAAGCGTCGCTTTCTATAATGATTTTATGACGTGATGGCGTAGGATTATAAAACGAAACCATCATCAAGTGAAGGTTTGTCGTGAGCGTATTCATTATCACTACCTCACTAGGTTTTGCACCTACGATGTGTGCCATAGGTTTTGCGAGTTCCTCGTGATAAGACATCCACGGAGTTTCTTCTTTAAAATGCCCTTCAACACCCAGATTTGCCCAGTCATTGAGTTCTTGCTCGATGTATTGTGCGACAGATTTTGGCTGGCAGCCTAGACTGTTTCCGCAGAGGTAGATAAGTTCGTTATCCTCTTTGTCTACTGGTATGTAGAAGCGGTCACGGTACTCTTTAAGTGGATCTTTTTCATCTTGCGCTTTCGCGAAAGCGAGATTGTTTTCATACTTCATATAGCCTGTTTTCTTGAAGAACTATTGCTTGTCTAAAAATAATGATTTTAAGGGAGAAATGTTCATTACAACAGTAGGAAGCGCTTTCAAAAACTACGATAGTTAGGTGAGTGTAATTAAGTTTTTTCGCCGAAAGAGAGTTGTGAGTTATTTTTAAAAAAAATACATATTATGCACTTACGAGATGTTAGTCTTAGTGCTATTTGTGGCAATGCATATCGCGGTTACGCTTTCGCGAAAGCGTAATTAAATCCAACCTATACGCAACATATGTTAACCTCAAACAGACTCTCACAATGGATGGTTTTAAATCTAGTTGTATTCTTTATCTTTGCACGCTATGACAAAACAGGCCTTAGATTCATTACAAGCACAAATAGACCTTGGTGAGATGCTTCCGCTTATGGAAGAATTTTACACCATACAAGGAGAGGGATTCCATAAAGGAACGGCTGCCTACTTTATACGAGTGGGCGGATGTGACGTGGGTTGCCACTGGTGTGATGTTAAGGAAAGCTGGGATGCTGCGATTCATCCTCCTACAAACGCAAATACCATTGCCGAAAATGCAGCAAAGTATTCTGATACTATAGTTGTAACAGGTGGTGAGCCGCTTATGTGGGATATGAACCCGCTTACTCAAAAGTTAAAGTCACTAGGTCTTACGACTCATATTGAGACTTCTGGTGCTTACGAGCTTTCTGGTGATTGGGATTGGATCTGTCTTTCTCCTAAAAAGCTAATGCTACCTAAAACGTCTGTTTTAGAAAAAGCAAATGAGCTAAAGGTGATTATCTTTAATAAATCTGACTTTGATTTTGCAGAGAAACACGCAGAGCAAGTAGGGGAGGACTGTATTCTATACTTGCAACCAGAATGGTCTGTGCGTGATAAAATAGTGCCGCTCATTGTAGATTACGTGATGAAAAACCCGAAGTGGAAGGTGAGCTTACAAACACATAAGTATTTAAATATTCCTTAAGAAACTACACGAGATCGCTGATTTTTAGTAAGAAGTACTTAGTTACTTGTTTTAATGCCTTATTTCTGGACGATAAACTTCTTATTTTTCATATCTATAGTGATGATCTCACCTAGCCAATTAACTCCCATAATACCCTCATAAATAAGACCTTCTACAAATGATACCTTAATATCGTTTACAGAAGTATTTTTGGCAATGTTGCTCAATGAATCTAATGTGGCATAGTAAAAAGTATTTCCGCTTTCGGGTTTAAATGAGCTATTTTTGTACTCACTTTTTAAATTGTCCGCTACTAGCCCGAGTGTATCTATATATCTAGAGTTAAATCGATATACATTAAAACCAGCACCACTGTCAATATTTACTAGTAATGAAAGTTTATCATTTATTAAGACATGTGTTGCGATACCTATAGTAATATCTTTATCATTATGAATGAGTAAAGGCATTTCAAAATCTTGATTATCTACTCGTACCTGTAATGATGTTGAAGATTCTATAGTTAATCTTTTGTTTTTAAAGTCTATAGTGATCTGATTAAGTAAAAAGGGAGTGAGGGATATAAGTCCATCTAGAGGAAACTCAAAATCATAAATTGCAAACTTTTCATTATCAAGTACTAAACCACCCAGATTAAGAGATTCTCCTATGTGAATATCAGAAACTATTTCTTCGCCTGTTGCACGATGACCAGTATGGAAGTGTTGAGTTTTTTTAAGATCAGTGATTTTATCTGCAAATTTTTTTGTGAGTAAATTCATTCCTGCTCCAGTATCAAAAATAAAATTCCCATTAATTCCGTTTATTGTTGCAGTGATGATAATATGACCGCCAGCTGTTTGTGTAAATGGTATATGAATAGGCTTCTCGGGTAATTGTTGAGAATAAGCTACTGAAGTAAATATTATAATAAGGAGTAGAAGCGTGTTTTTCATAATTATAGATCTGATTACATTACAATGACGATAAAAATTTTAATTTATTACATTAAGGTTTGACTTGTTTTTTTTAATTCTCCATTATAAGCTTCTTAGGTTTTTATTATTATGATAAATGAATTGTAAATAGCTATGTCCGTTTTCGCGAAAGCGTAATTATAAAATTTTCTAAGAACCTCGGACATATTAGATATAAAAAAAACCCGCTACTTAAAAGTAACGGGTTTTTTTGTAAAAATATTAGGTTTAAGCTTCAAGCTCTTCCTCTTCTTTTTCTTCCTTTAATCCTTTCTTCTGTACTGTGTCAAACATTACAGGAGTTGCGATAAATAGTGAAGAATATGTACCTACGATTACACCTACAATAAGTGCAAACATTAATCCTCTAATAGATGGAGCTCCTAAGAAGAAGATCGCTAGAAGTACGATTAACGTAGTTACAGAGGTATTAAGCGTACGGCTTAATGTACTGTTAAGTGCTTGGTTAATTAATTTACCAAATCCTCTAGTAGATCCGTGTTCTTTAATATACTCACGTATACGGTCAAAAACTACCACGGTATCATTCAGAGAGTAACCAATTACGGTAAGAATTGCCGCAATAAAGTTCTGATCTACCTCCATGTCAAATGGCATGATGTTTTTCAAGACTGCAAATACTCCTAACACTAATAATACATCATGGAAAACTGCAGCTACAGCTCCAAGAGAGAATTGCCATCTACGGAAACGTAATAAGATGTATAAGAATACTACGATTAATGATCCGATAACTGCAAAAAGTGCACCTTTCTTAATATCATCTGCAATCGTAGGTCCTACCATATAGTACTCCATTTTTCCTACTTGCTTATCATCTGTAGACTTTGCAAATGCTGCATACGTCATTCCAGTAGGTAAGTAAGGAGTAAGTGAAGTAAATAATTGTTGCTCAACCTGAGCGTCAATATCTGTACCTGTCTCATCGATACGGTACTTTGTAGTAATCTTTAATTGATTATCTGCTCCAAAAGTTTTTACATCTGCACTTCCAAAATCTGCAACAAGTGCATCTTCTACTTCTTGTGCATTCATAGGTTGATCAAAACGTACAGTATATGTACGACCTCCTACAAAGTCAATACCAGTATCAAGGCCGCCAGTAAGTAAAGCAGCAAGACCACCTACGATAAGTACACCAGAGATAGCATAAGCAATTTTACGTTTTTCTAAGAAGTCGATATTGTTATTTACAAAAAGACCTTTAGTCATAGAAGTAGCAAACTCAAGTGATTTTCCATTCTTACCATATCCATCAATGAATAAACGAGTAATGAAAATTGCACAGAATAATGAAGTTGCAATACCTATCATAAGTGTAGTTGCAAATCCTTGTACTGGTCCTGTTCCAAATAAGAAAAGGATAAGTGCCGTTAAGAATGTAGTGATGTTTGCATCAAGAATAGATGAAAGTGCGTTGTTGAAACCATCTTTAATCGCATCTTTTTGAGATTTTCCTTTACGTAGCTCTTCTTTGATACGCTCAAAGATAAGTACGTTTGCATCCACAGACATACCTATAGTAAGTACGATACCTGCAATACCAGGAAGTGTAAGTACAGCTCCAAGACCTGCAAGTACTCCAAAGATGAAAAGGATGTTTACTACAAGAGCAATATCTGCAAATCCACCAGCTTTACCATAGTAAAATACCATCCATACTAATACTAGTGCTAGTGCGATAAGGAATGATAAGATTCCAGAATCAATAGCTTCTTTACCTAATGATGGTCCAATTTCTTCTGCTTGAATAATCTTTGCAGATGCAGGAAGTCTACCTGCGTTTAATACTGTTGCAAGATCCTGTGCTCCTGCTACTGTAAAGTTTCCAGAGATTTCTGTCGCACCACCTTTAATCTCTTGACGAGCTGATGCTGCAGAGTATACATTTCCATCTAGTGCAATTGCAATAGCGTTTCCTTTTTGTGCAACTTCGCGAGTCATTTTTGCCCACTGGTTTACACCTTGTCCTTCAAAATCAAGACCTACAGCAGGTTGTTGAGTTTGTGTAAATTGCTGGCGTGAGTCGTTTACAACATCACCGTCCATGTATGGAGCACCTTGTCTGTTAGACTCAAGTGCATAAAGTGCTACGATATCTGCTCCTTCTTCTTCAGGAACTCCCCAAGCAAACTTTGCATAACGTAAAGTCGCTGGACGCTGCTTTATAACCGATGGGTTTCTTAAGTAAGAGTTGATAGTTGCTGTATCTTTTACAGCAGCAAATCCTATAGTTGGAGTTGCGCTATTTTGAACCGCTAGTTGGTTAGGGCTAAATATTTTGAAAAGTGGTCCAAAATCTTGTTCTGCCTCTTCCTCATCTGCATCTTTAAGTAAATCAGATACATTATCATCAAGAGTACTGTCTTGAGCTACTGCAGCTTCTTGCTTCTCTTCATTACTAGCAACAAGTCCACGTAGTGTTTCATTTGCTCCTATTAAGTAGTTGAGTGCATCTCCAGCATAGTGAGTTTGGTAAAACTCCAATTGTGCTGTCTTTTCAAGAAGACCTCTTACACGGTCAATATCTTTTGCTCCTGGAAGCTCAACAAGAATACGTCCATTATCTCCTAGAGACTGGATGTTAGGTTGTGTTACTCCAAATTTGTCAATACGATTACGTAACGTTTCAAAAGCAGAACCTATTGTTTCTTTGATTTCTGTTTCAAGAACACTAGCAACTTCTGCGTTGCTCATTCCTGTATCTACTTTTTCATTAAGAATTACGTTTGCAAAGATATCTGGAGACGCTAGTTGTCCTCCTTGCGCTTCAAATGCAGATACGAAATCTTCGAAGTATGTGTTCTGGCTATCTTTTTGTGCCTCATCTGTAGCATCTAATGCAGCTATAAAAGCTGGATCTGTACTATTATTAGAAAGACCACCTAAGATATCACGGATAGAGATCTGAAGGATTACGTTAATACCTCCTTTAAGATCCAGTCCTTTGTTAAGTTCTTTTTCCTTAGCATCATTATAAGTGATACCAGCAAAAATAGGATTTGCTCCTATACTATCTAAGTATGCGCGCTCTACCACATCCTGCATGTCTGCATCTTCTGGTGCTTGAGAGATCGCGTAAGCCTTAGCTTCGTCTTCTGTTTTGTTTGTGAAATACGTAAATGATAGTTGGTATAAACATACCAGACCAAAAATTATCGCAAAAAATCTAATGAGTCCTTTGTTTTGCATTTTAGTGTGTTTGTATCAATATAATAAACAGCACATCGGTGTGTGATTATCATGTTGAAATTAATGTAAAGTGATTGGTATTGTAATCTGTGGGATTGCTTTTGTGATAAAAGCAATTAGCTAGAGCAAGTCTTGCATTAGCTAATGTTGTTATGCCTTATGCAAAGGGGCCGGCCCTTGTTTCAGGTATGTTGTAGAAAGAGTTAGTGAAAGCAACATCACTTCTCTTGTGATTGTTGTAAGCAGTTTGTGTTTGAGTTTTAACTACGTGCTCACTTAGTTTGTGAAGGCTAGCATATACTTTTACGGTAGAAGAACGTGTAGACTCAGATTTTGACTCAACAAGAACTCCAGCAGCACCTTCCATGTCTGTGCTGTCTTGTATTTTATAAACGTCAAGCTCATAATGACCGAGCTCGTTTTCTTCTGGTATATCTGAGTTATCTTTCTCAAGGTTATAAACAGTATGTGATGAGGTAGGTGATAATTTGTTCTTTATATCCGTAACATCAATAGTACTGTAGTATGATACTTTTAAAGATCCATTATCAAGTTGCTCTACTTTAATATTATCAACTTCAAGCGAGCTCAGCTTGTCTTTTACTAATGTGATGGCATGTTCAGATTGAGAAAGGTTTGCCTCAGTGTCAGAAAATGTAATAATTATTTCCTGATTAGGCGCAGTGCGTTGCTCCATGCTTATACTTACGATAGCAAGGGCAATTATAAAAGCACTTATGAACCACTTATTTCTCACACACTTAATTATAAAACATCATCTATTGCAGTTTTGCGTCTAGATTTCTGTTTTCATCAAACACGCAAATATAGGATTCTCAGAGGTAGTACCCAATAATTTTTGTGTCATTATAATGATATGTTAAGTTGCATGATAAACGTATAAGGAGGAAGGTTTGATGTGTGTATTTACGCTTTCGCGAAAGCGTAAATAATACTTATCAAGCTGAGTTAATTATTATTTGTAATAAATTTTGTGATTTCTAATTGCGGAATGACATTAGTAGAAATTACTTGTGTAAGGCTTTGTGCACTTTCTACCGTGTAATTGCCACTTATCTCGGTTAGACCACCAGTAATCGCTTCGATTGCCATAGGTGCAGCATGTACTTGATTATCTATCACAATGGCAATTGCAAACCTATCTGTAGCAGCTCGTCTAGTGAGGTCTTCCCAGTCTCTAGCAGCTTTAGGGTTCATAGCAATATTTATGGTTGGTTTTCCTATTTGAGAAAATGTTTGCCTTGCATTCTCTACAAAATTACCGTGCATTGCTGGTTTTCCAGATGGATTGAGTACAAGTGCGTATAGTGTTATGTTATCACTAGTATCTGGTATACCCCAAACAAATTTCACATTGAGATTTTCTTTTTCTAATAATGATTGTACTTTTTCTGCGTGTAATGTACGGTTTACAAGTGCTGTATCTTTTATATTGCTTATTCCTATAAATGGTGTGATATTAGGTGGTGAAGCCATAAATACTTCATTAAAATGTTTGATACTCCGGTCTCTTTCAGGGTTAAGCTCTGCTGTATATGGGTCTATAATAGTAGGCATTATTTGTTTTATTGATGCGGTCTCGTAAAATGCCAGGGAGCCAGGTGTCTCGAGTAGGGTTCTTATATAGTCTTCGGTTGTGTTTGTCTTTAAGGTTATACGTGCTTGGTGGTTACTTTCGGTATCAATTATAACATCAACACTAGACGGATCTAGTCTATTTTTTATGGTTTCTAGATGTTGTGTTGTAAGCTCTTGCGATTGTGAGGTGATGTAAATCTCAAAGTTATTTTTAGGTTTTATACTTATACAAGAAGATAAGTTTAGGAGTAGGCACAAAAGGAATAGTTGTGTTTTCATATAAAAATGTATTATCCGAAGATATATAATATTGAGATGATTACGCTTTCGCGAAAGCGTAAAAAAAAAGCCTGCTACATTGAAGTAACAGGCTTTTTAAAGAGTTATAGAGGTTATATTATAGCTCTAATAGACCATTTGTTGCTTTAACACCTTCAGCACTTTCTGCTAGATGCGCTTTTTCTGCATCACTAAGGTTGATTTCAACTATTTTTTCAATTCCGTTTCTTCCTAATACTACAGGTACTCCGATACAAAGATCAGAAAGACCGTATTCTCCATCAAGGAGTACAGAACAAGGGAAAATTTTCTTTTGATCACAAGCAATTGCTTGTACAAGTCCAGATACTGCAGCTCCTGGTGCATACCAAGCAGAAGTTCCTAGAAGTTTAGTAAGCGTTGCTCCACCTACTTTAGTATCTTCTTTTACTTGTGTAAGTCTGTCTTCAGAAATAAATTCTGATACAGGTACACTGTTGCGAGTTGCAAGACGTGTAAGAGGTACCATTCCTTTATCTGAGTGCCCACCTATTACCATTCCATCTACATCTGAGATAGGAGCTTCAAGAGCTTCGGCAAGACGGTACTTAAAACGAGCGCTGTCTAGTGCTCCACCCATACCGATAATGCGGTTTTTAGGAAGTCCAGTTACTTTATGTGCTAGGTAAGTCATTGTATCCATAGGATTAGAAACAACGATAAGAATAACATTAGGTGATTCTTTTACAAGGCTAGCGGCAACTGTTTTTACAATACCTGCATTGATCCCGATAAGTTCTTCACGAGTCATTCCTGGCTTACGAGGAATTCCAGAAGTAATTACTGCGATATCACTACCAGCAGTTTTTGAATAATCACCAGTAGTACCTGTGATTTTTGTATCAAACCCGTTTAACGAAGCAGTTTGCATTAAGTCCATTGCTTTACCTTCGGCAAAACCTTCTTTAATATCTACTAAGACAACTTCACTTGCAAAATCTTTGATTGCAATGTATTCTGCACAACTGGCTCCTACGGCTCCAGCACCGACTACAGTAACTTTCATATGGATGTAATTTTAAGGATTTATAGTATGATTTTAATAGCTTTTTACGCTTTTGCGAAAATACAATAACTCTCTCGTTTATCGTGAGCTCTGACGCTAAATGTATGTTAACCAACAAAAAAAATCCCCGCTTCTCATAGAGAAACGGGGATGAACAAGCGGGGAAATTCACAATCCAAATGAATCAAATAATAATCGCTCGTTTTTCACTCTTAAACTATTTTAAATACCCAACTTATAATAGTGTAAATGTGACAGTTGTTATGCTGCATTACAAAAATAAGGGGCTGGATTGTATTGAATAAATGATCACTAGCGCTGCCCGATAATTTTAAGTTTTAAGCAATTCATCGAAGATAAGTGCTTGTTAACGGCTTTTAAATAGAATTTTATGTTGTCCAAGCAATAGATTTGCGGGCTATGCAGTTAGGTGGAGTTTGACTGTGATATGACAAAAAAAATCCTTGCTATAAAATAGCAAGGATTTATAGGTTGCTAATCTCTATCCAATTAAACCCCTACATCTAATCTTAAGAAATTAGCAGAAATATGTTATAAATAATCTAAAAATATCCCTTTCGAGAGTAAATATAGACATAGCTTTTAATTCACTAGGAAACTCAAAAACGAATATAATGCGAATAGTAATATGTGCGCTTTATCGATAATTAAGTGTTTTTTGTCTGTTTAATTGCCGAGTTTTAAAATCTTGAGTATTGTTGGGTACTTGGATAGTTGGCTGTAAAATCGAGTGTAATACGATGCACAGGTCTTTAGATTCAGAGAGGTGTTAATTACTTCAAAAAAAAATGGTCCTGAGAAATTATCTCAGGACCATTGTAATAAAATATAAGAGTTTTGTTAAACGTCTATGTTTGCATAAATAGCGTTCTTTTCTATAAACTCACGGCGAGGTGGTACCTCGTCACCCATAAGCATAGAGAATATTCTATCTGCTTCTGTACCATTATCTATGGCAACTTGACGTAATGTGCGGAACTCAGGATTCATTGTTGTATCCCATAATTGTTCTGCATTCATCTCTCCAAGACCTTTGTAACGTTGTATAGATACTCCTTGAGTTCCCATAGAATCTGCGATGGCATCACGCTCTTTATCATTCCAAGCGTATTGCTTTTTCTGACCTTTCTTTACTAAGTATAGTGGAGGAGTGGCAATGTATACATAACCATTTTCTACAAGCTCCTTCATGTAGCGGAAGAAGAAAGTAAGTATCAGGGTAGAAATGTGACTACCATCTACATCGGCATCACACATGATGACTACTTTGTGATAACGTAGTTTAGATAAGTTAAGCGCTTTACTATCTTCTTCAGTACCTATAGTTACACCTAATGCTGTAAAAATGTTTTTGATTTCTTCGTTTTCAAAAACTTTGTGAACCATAGCTTTCTCTACGTTCAAGATTTTACCACGTAATGGTAAGATAGCTTGAAACTCACGATCACGTCCTTGTTTTGCAGTACCACCTGCAGAGTCTCCCTCGACAAGGAATACTTCGCAAAGCGTAGGATCTGTTTCAGAGCAGTCAGATAGTTTCCCAGGGAGACCACCTATACTCATTACCGTTTTACGTTGTACCATCTCACGTGCTTTCTTTGCAGCGTGACGTGCTTGTGCAGCTAGAATTACTTTCTGAACGATGATTTTGGCATCATTCGGATTTTCTTCCATGTAGATCTCAATCATTTCGGCAACGGCCTGAGATACTGCAGAGGTAACCTCGCGGTTACCTAATTTTGTTTTAGTTTGCCCCTCAAATTGTGGCTCACTTACTTTTACAGAAATAATAGCAGTAAGTCCCTCACGGAAATCATCACCAGCAATATCAAACTTAAGTTTGTCTAGCATACCAGATGCATCAGCAAACTTTTTAAGCGATCCTGTAAGACCACGACGGAAACCAGCAAGGTGTGTTCCTCCTTCGTGTGTATTAATGTTATTTACATAAGAGTGTAAGTTCTCTGCGTAGCTGTCATTATAAATCATGGCTACTTCAACAGGGATACCATTTTTCTCACCTTCCATTGAGATAACCTCACCTATAATAGGAGTACGGTTACCGTCTAGAAAGCGTACAAATTCAGAAAGTCCTTCTTTACTATGGAAAGTCTCTGTTTCATGCTCTCCTTTCTCATTCTTAACTCGCTTATCAGTAAGCGTAATCGTAATTCCTTTATTAAGGTATGCTAACTCACGTAAACGAGATGCTAGTGTATCATAACTATATTCTGTAGTTTGCTGGAAAATACTGTCATCTGGTAAGAATGTAACTTCTGTACCAGTAAAGTCTGTATCACCTATAACTTTTACAGGGTACATAGCTTTACCACGCTCATATTCTTGCTCCCAGATTTTACCTTCCTTGTAAACGGTAGCTCTTAAGTGGTTAGATAATGCGTTTACACAAGATACCCCAACACCGTGAAGACCTCCAGAAACTTTATATGAATCTTTATCAAATTTCCCTCCGGCACCTATTTTGGTCATTACAACCTGAAGGGCAGAGACACCTTCTTTTTTATGAAGCCCTACTGGGATTCCACGACCATTATCTCTAGTCGTGATAGAGTTATTTTCATTTATAGTTACATCTATGGCGTCACAATAGCCACCCATAGCCTCATCAATAGAGTTATCTACAACCTCATATACTAAGTGGTGTAATCCTCTTACACCCACATCACCGATGTACATCGATGGACGCATACGTACGTGCTCCATTCCCTCAAGGGCCTGAATACTGTCTGCCGAGTACTCTTTCTTCTTAGCGTCGTCGCTCATATTTTAATAGTTAAATTGTCTAAAAACAAATATAAAGAAAGGGACTCCAGAATAGGCTCTAAAACCTCTCTAAACCCTTGAAGTTATTAACATATTGTGGAAAAAAGAGATGCCTTTTTTCGATGCGTATTTTAAGATGTTTTTTACGCTTTCGCGAAAGCATAAAAGCAAAATCAAAACTGAGTTTGATAATGCCGTAATGATTCCTTTTGAAGTTCTTATTTCTTGTTGTCGAGGTTAAATTATCTAACAATCACTTCTGTGTTGATTTTAATAACTTTTTCGAGAGTAAAACATCTTGTAAATTCTCCTTTATAATTTTGTGTGCATTTCTTTTTGATAACACCATTGAAGTTTGGGAGAGTATCATTGAGCTTACCTCTTGTTATGCGGTTTATAAAGTTAGGTTTGAAATTCGGTATGTTTTTATTTATTTGATAATGCGTTGTATTGAGTTTTTTTCTTTTCTTTCTTTTTTCATCAATAGGCTGAAGAGTTAGATTTGCTATAGAATCTTTGATAGTACTTTCAACAGTTAAGGCAAAGTTTTTATTAATTGAATTGGGGCCTGGTTGATATTCATGAATCATGGACTTAGATATCGTAAATTGAAAACCTTCTGCAAGTTCATAGCTCTCTAATTGAGCACTAAGGTGTTTACGGCTATCAGAAAAAGTAAGATTAAAATAATAAGTACTATCATTCTTAACGTGAACACTTGCCTGGTAACTATTATCCATGCTTTTGTGGAATTGAATCCATTTCCAACGCACGGGATTTTTGTCAAAGGAGACATAATCGTATACTATTGCATGGTCAAATGTGTATGTTTTTTGCCCGAATACAAGAAAAGGAATAAATAAGAATAAATATTTCATTACACCAGCCCCTTAACCTCCTCAAAATCTAGTCCACCATAATTACCGCTACTCATAAGTAATACCGCTTTGTTTTTTAGCTCTTGTTCAAAAAGAAACTTTTTAAAGTCGGTTGGATCTGTGTAGATGATGAGATCATCGCGTTCAAAGGCAGTTGCTATTTGTTGCGTTGTAATAGGCTCTAGTTTTTTGATTTCGACAGCGTGTGGAGAGTAGAATACCACAGCAACATCTGCGCTGTCTAGCGCGCCTTTATATTCGCTTAGAAATTCTGGATTAAGACTGCTGTAGGTGTGCAGTTCTAGACAAGCTATAAGTGTGCGGTCTGGATACTGCTCTTTTACAGCCGTAGTTGTAGCACTTACTTTTGATGGGCTATGTGCAAAATCTTTGTAGATGACAGTGTTATTAGTTTCTGCAATTTTTTCTAGGCGCTTGCTAGCTCCTGAGAACGTAGCGATGGCTTCATAAAAGTCTTCTTCTACCACGCCCATGTGCTGGCAAATCCACTTTGCACCTGCAAGGTTGTTGAGGTTGTGTTTCCCAAAAACTTCAATAGGCATTGGCCCATCTGGGGTTTCTAGCAAAGTCTCTCCATCTTCAATGCTGTATGCTGGAGTTTCGTATGGATATTTTTTAATGTGTGCAGTGGCATTTTCTACCACTTTTACGACATTTTCATCTTCTGTGTTGTAAATCATTGCACCACCATTGGTCATAGAATTCACAAAAATCTGAAACTGCTCCACATAGTTATCAAACGTAGGGAATACGTTAATATGATCCCATGCAATACCGCTTAGTAGGGCAATGTTGGGCTTATATAAATGAAATTTAGGTCTGCGGTCTATTGGGCTACTTAAGTATTCATCACCTTCTAGTACCATAAAATCTGCATCATCTGTCATGCGCACCATGGTGTCAAAGCCTTCTAGTTGCGCGCCTACCATATAATCTACTTCTTTCTCCCAATAATGCATGACATGCAAGATCATAGAAGTAATAGTGGTCTTACCGTGAGAACCGCCTATAACAACACGGGTTTTATTTTTGGCGCGTTCATATAAGTACTCGGGATATGAATATATGTTTAGTCCTAGCTCTTGTGCTTTTAAAAGCTCAGGGTTATCTTCCTTTGCGTGCATGCCTAATATGACAGCGTCAAGATCTACTGTAATTTTTTCTGGAAACCATCCAAATGCTTCAGGTAGCAATCCATACTTTTCAAGTCGGGATTTTGACGGGTTAAAGATAGTGTCATCACTACCTGTAACCGTTTCTCCTTTATGATGTAATGCGAGTGCTAGATTGTGCATTGCTGCACCACCTATAGCGATAAAATGGATATTCATATAATCTTATTCTTTGAAGTAAAAATAAGATTATACTCTCAAACTACCATAACAGAAGTCAGGTAATTAGTCATGGGTGTTTTGAGGTTTTTACGCTTTCGCGAAAGCGTACTTCAACGCTTCATAACCATTGCCACGACTGTAATTAAGGCGCTTTTTTTAATAGCAAGTCTCTATAATTATTTAAAAAATTGACAATCAGTAGTGTAGTCTGCGAGGTGACATAACGGCATTCTCCCTAAAAGGCACTATTTTTGTCTTACCGACACCATACCAGAAAACCGCCAACACAATTATGAGTTTTTTCAAAAAAATATTTAGCAAAGAAAAAAAAGAAACCCTTGATAAAGGTTTAGAGAAAACAAAGACGAGCTTCTTTGATAAGATGAGTAAGGCAGTTGCTGGAAAATCTAAGGTAGATGATGATGTTTTAGATAATCTTGAAGAAGTACTTGTAACGAGTGATGTGGGTGTAAAAACTACGCTTAAAGTAATTACTCGTATCGAGGAGCGTGTGTCACGTGATAAGTATGTAGGTACAGATGAGCTTAACCAGATCTTACGTGAGGAAATCGCTGGCTTACTAAGCGAGACTAACGTAGGAAACGCAACAGAATTTGAAATCCCTAAAGGTGCCAAGCCACACGTGATTATGGTGGTAGGTGTAAACGGAGTAGGAAAAACTACAACGATAGGTAAACTTGCATATCAATTTAAAAAGCAAGGACTCAAAGTAGTTTTAGGAGCTGCAGATACGTTTAGAGCAGCTGCTATAGATCAATTACAAGTGTGGGCAGATAGAGTAGATGTTCCTATTGTAAAACAACAAATGGGTAGTGATCCAGCCTCTGTAGCGTTTGACGCGCTAGAGAGTGGTGTAAATCAAAACGCAGATGTGATTATTATTGATACTGCAGGGAGATTACATAATAAGGTAAACCTTATGAACGAGCTTACTAAGGTGAAGCGCGTGATGCAAAAAGTAGTAGGAGATGCTCCTCACGATGTACTTCTTGTACTTGACGGATCTACTGGTCAAAACGCCTTTGAACAAGCAAAACAATTTACGGCAGCTACGGAAGTTACTTCGCTTGCTGTGACAAAACTAGATGGTACTGCCAAAGGTGGTGTGGTTATAGGCATTTCTGATCAGTTTCAAATCCCCGTAAAATACATTGGAGTAGGAGAAGGTATCGAAGATTTGCAAGTGTTCAACAAAGTTGAGTTTGTAGATAGTTTCTTTAAATAAGCCATTACTTTTTATGAAACTCGTTCCTAGGTGGCTTCCAGAACTTACGTTGCGCACTTTACGAGTTGTTGTCATTGGTTTTATGCTACTTAATGTGTGGAGCGTGTATACGGCACATGCTACAGTAAGAAGCGAACTTGTACCTAAGTATCTAGCTCAGTACTCTGCTTTTCCTCATTATATTTTTATTGTTTTTTATAGTCTCATCATATTTTATATATGGAGAATTCTTAAGGGAGCACTAGCTTCAGAAAATTGGTGGGTGCCAGTAATTGCAGTGATTACATTTGAATCTACTAAGTTTTTTATCTACGGTTTCTTGATGTGGGTTAATCCTTTTGGATAAACCTTTTTGTATTTTTAGAGGACTATAAAAATGCACTATGAAATACCTTTATACTCTCGCGCTCGCAACGGCGCTTTTTTCTTGTAAAAACGATGCTCCTACAACCACAATAGATACAACTCCTAGATACGTGTGGGAAGCTTATAATGACTCTCTAGATATTGCAAAAACGCAAGCCCTTGAAAATAGCAGAATGCATCTCAAGCTTGTAAATGCTAAGGGACTCGATAAAAATGATATTTGGAAAGATCTTAATGGGGAGATAAATACGCTTTCGCGAAAGCGTATCTCAGAAATCTCTCCGCTTATTATAGAGCAGGATATTCCAACCATCCAGAAGCACATCAAAAATGGCGATTACTCATACGAAGAACTTACGCTATTTTATTTAAACCGTATTGCTCGTTTTGAAAGTGATAACGACTTGGCGCTTAACGGAGTCATCTCACTCAATAAAGAAGCGGTACAAGAAGCAAGAGCACTGGATAATAAAGATAAATCTACCATAGATGAATATTCTGTGTATGGAATGCCTATACTTTTAAAAGATAATATAGGAGCAGCTGGTATGATTACGACTGCAGGTTCTGTAGCGCTTGCAGATAATAACGCAGGAGATGCATTTATTACAAAAAGGCTTAAGGAGGAAAATGCCATTATACTTGGTAAGGCCAACTTGAGTGAGTGGGCATACTTTTTATGTACAGGTTGTCCTGTAGGTTATAGTGCCGTGGGTGGGCAAACTATTAACCCATACGGTCGTTTGCAATTTGAGTCGGGAGGTTCAAGTTCTGGATCAGGGGTGAGTGTAGCAGCAAATTATGCAGTAGCCGCCATAGGATCAGAAACGAGTGGATCTATATTATCACCTTCTAGCCAAAATAATCTGGTCGGGCTTAAACCTACCATCGGTCTTTTAAGCCGCAGTGGGATTGTGCCAATTTCTAGTCACTTAGATACTCCAGGACCTATGACGAAGAATGTAGTTGATAACGCAATCCTATTACAAGCACTCACAGGTAAGGACACTGCAGATGCTTATAGCTATACATCTTCTGGTAATTATGTACAAGCTGTTAAAGAAGGAAATCTTGAAGGAAAATATCTTGGTGTGATAAAAGGATACTTGCAAGACAGTACTTATGCGGCTGCCATTGATAAATTAAAGCAAACCAAAGCTACACTCGTTGAGGTGGATATGGAGCGAGTTAATATGCCTGGTTTTCTGTCTATCTTAAATATAGATATGAAAATTGATCTACCTGCTTACTATGATGCTGAGGTAGCCTCATCTGTAAAAAATAGAAATATAGAGGAGCTTATCACATTTAACAATCAAGATAGCTTAACACGTATTCCCTACGGTCAACAGCTTTTTAAAGGTATCGTTGCAGATAGCACAACCGCTGTAGAGCTTAAAGCAATTAAAGAAAACCTTATGGAGGTTACTCAAGCATACTTCCAAGACGCATTGAGTAAGCACCCAGAAGCTGGTGGTCAACTAGACGCCATACTTTCCATAAATAATTATGATGCTGGCTATGCCGCAGCAGCACACTATCCAGCACTCACAATACCTATGGGCTTCACCGCACAAGGCGAGCCTAAGGGAATTACCATCATCACTCCATCTAAGCAGGAAGAAGTGATTTACAATATTGCAGTAGGTGTAGAGAGTACACTTAAAGCTAGAACGTTACCAGAAGGATATCAGGAATAAAAATAATCTAGATGACTAGAAGCTAGTTAGTTTTAGAAAATATAATACATATTAGAATGAGAAAAAAGTCAGCAGTAAGATGCTGACTTTTCTCGTTTTAGATAGCTTTCTTATTACTATGTTATTTGGCTTATCTTTGCACTCCCTTAAAAGGAATGCTATGCGTACAAAATCATTAAAAAAGAATAAAATAAACGTAGTAACTCTAGGTTGCTCAAAAAACGTTTATGACAGTGAGGTCTTAATGGGCCAGCTTAAAGCAAATGAGATGGATGTTGCTCACGAGGAAGAAGGTAATATCGTCGTGATTAATACTTGCGGTTTTATAGACAACGCAAAAGAGGAGTCTGTAAACACTATTCTTGAGTATGTAAAGCAAAAGGAAGAAGGAGAAGTAGATAAAGTTTTTGTAACAGGATGTTTATCTGAGCGTTATAAGCCGGATCTTCAAAAGGAAATTCCAGATGTAGATCAGTATTTTGGAACAACAGAATTACCGGGATTACTTAAAGCACTTGGGGCAGATTATAAGCATGAACTTATAGGGGAGCGTATAACAACTACTCCAAAAAACTATGCATACTTAAAAATAGCCGAAGGTTGTGATCGTCCTTGTTCTTTCTGTGCGATTCCTTTAATGAGAGGTAAGCATAAATCAAAATCAATAGAGCACTTAGTGATTGAAGCAAAAAAACTTGCTGCAAACGGCGTGACAGAGTTGATTCTTATTGCGCAAGATCTTACATATTACGGTCTTGATTTATACAAAAAACGTAACCTTGCAGAGCTTCTTGAAAACCTTGTTCAAGTAGAAGGAATCGAGTGGATTCGTTTGCACTATGCATTTCCTTCTGGATTCCCAGTTGATGTACTTGATGTGATGAACCGCGAGCCTAAGGTGTGTAATTATATCGATATACCACTGCAGCATATTGCAGATCATATTTTGAAGTCTATGCGTCGTGGTACTACGATGGAGAAGACAAATGCGTTGTTAGACCGCTTTCGCGAAAGCGTACCAGGAATGACTATAAGAACTACGCTTATTGTTGGGTACCCTGGAGAAACAGAAGAAGATTTCCAACTTATGAAGCAATGGGTGAAAGATCAGCGTTTTGAGCGTTTGGGTTGTTTTACATATTCTCATGAGGAAAATACACACGCATTTAACCTAGAAGACGATGTGCCTGAAGATGTAAAAATGGATCGTGCCAATCAGATTATGGAGATCCAATCACAAATCTCTTGGGAGCTTAATCAGCAAAAGATAGGGAAGGAGTTCAAGATTGTTGTAGATCGTAAAGAAGGAAACTACTTTATAGGTCGTACAGAATTTGATTCTCCAGATGTGGATAATGAAGTACTTGTAGACGCAACAAAATTCTACTTAAAAACAGGAGATTACGCGATGGTAACTATCACAGAGGCCGAAGATTTTGACCTTTATGCTGAACCACTTGTAGCTTTAGAGCGACCACAAGCTTTACACGCAAAGCGCGCTACTAAAAAGTAAGAAGTAGTAACATGATTTATATAAAGCCTTTCAGAACAAATGTTTTGAAAGGCTTTTTTGTGTGTAAGAGTTTCTGCGCAACGCTTACATTTGTAGCATTTATAAACACATTCCCTATGCGTATTACTGGTTTAGTATTTTTTGTTTTAATCTTCTTCACTTCTTGTAAAAAGTCTAATCAAACGGAGGTTGCACCAGTCATAGAACAGTCAGCTGTAGAAATGGCTACTGTCAATGCCTCACTCACTACTATAGAACTTCCTTCTACAGGAAAGTCTCATTTACCTAGACTCAAGTCGAGTGGCGGTAAATTACATATGACTTGGGTGGAGCAAGAAGACAAGATGGCGATTGTAAAATATGCTAGTTACGATAGTGCCAAGTGGAGCCAACCTAGAACCATTACATCTGGAGATAACTGGTTTGTAAACTGGGCAGATTTTCCGGCACTGGGTGTAAATGGTGATTACGTGCTCACTAATATCTTAGAAAAATCTGCAGAGGGTACGTATGATTATAATATCAAATTGCAATTATCTAAAGGTGATCAAATAATAAAAGACGATTTTCTGCTCAATACAGATGATGTAGATGCAGAGCATGGCTTTGTATCAATCCAAGCGTATGATGGAGGTTTTTATGCTAGCTGGCTAGACGGAAGAAATACTAAAAACGAAGACAAGGCTAAGAATCAAATGACCCTGCGCAACGCCTACATAGATTTGGCGGGAAATATAACTCAAGATACGGAGATAGATAACCGAGTTTGTGACTGCTGTAATACAGCTATCGCAATTACAAATAATG
Source organism: Dokdonia sp. Asnod1-B02 (assembly GCF_045063955.1). Lineage (NCBI taxonomy): Bacteria > Pseudomonadati > Bacteroidota > Flavobacteriia > Flavobacteriales > Flavobacteriaceae > Dokdonia > Dokdonia sp. Asnod1-B02. Next base: position 1,247,521 of record NZ_JBEFNW010000002.1, read on the forward strand.
GTCCTATTACCGTTTATAGAGATCGCACAGAAACTAAACCTGAGGTACGAGATATGGCAATCGTACGTTGGGTAGATGGATCATGGACAAAACCTATGGTTATAGGAAATGACAATTGGGAGCTAAATGGTTGCCCCGTAAACGGACCTGCAATCGCGACTCAAGAAGAAAATGTGGTGGTGAGTTGGTTTACTGCAGAGGGTGAAACTCCTAGAGTTCTTACAGCATTTTCAAACGATAATGGAGCCTCTTTTGGAGGTGCAATACGTGTAGATAACGGAAGCGCAATAGGTAGAGTAGATGCAGATTTTATGAGTGATGGTAGCGCTCTCATCTCGTGGTTAGAGCCAATGGGTGAAAACGTTGTACTACAAGTAGCACGAGTATATGTAGATGGCACACACGACGCACCAGTGACAGTAACCAACACCTCTGCCGAACGACAAAGCGGCTTCCCACAACTAGAGGTTGTAGGCGATGCAGTATATGTCGCCTGGACAGATCTTGATGGTGAAAAGAGTGAGGTCAAGATGGTGAGGTTTGAGATGAAATAGCCTAGTTTTTCCAATAACGTAACCTACCCACAACAGTGTCCCTCTTCCAAGAGGGAGTCAGGGAGATGTCCGCAAGAGTAACAAAAAAAATGCCCTGAAACAGGGCATTTTTTTGTTTTAGTAAGCGTTGTATTTACAAACTGTACTTTCCATTATTAGTCAAGAAAATAGCATTGGCAAAAAATAACTTCCCATTGTGCCAGAAAGCTCTAAAAAGTGGATCATCTACCATGTAGATTACACTTCCACGCCCCATGCGTTCTTCTCCAAAAATAAGAGACTTGCTAAGTTTTGCTTTGGCATTATCACCCGCAAATCCTGCAACGTTGGTTACTTCTTCTGGAATGTAAGACACGTTAAAACCTTTGTCAAGATATGAATAAGAGTTGCTTCCTAGTTTTAAAGAGTAGTAGGTGTCATCGTACCCAAAAGCCATAGGATGTGTAGGGTCTACTTTGGTTTTAAAGATAGAACCTGTTATAAAGTTTGTCGTGCTTGCGTTCTCGCGTTCTGCATATGGAATGAGATTATCATCGCTCGAAGTATCGTCGTCATCACTTGAATTGCTGTTGCGTTTTAAGTTAAACCCAGATTTTCCAGCAAAACTTCCTACGGCATTTGCTATCGCGATTACTTTTCCGCCACCGCGCACAAAATCTTTCACTTTATCTAGCGTACTATCATTAAGTACACTTCCGTACCAGCCGCTAGGCATTACAAGTACGTCAAATTCTTCAAGGTCAACGCGACCTAAATTACCAGTATCAATCGAGGTAGCAGGATATCCTAGTGTTTGCTCAAAGAAATACCAAGTGGCTCCATAACTTAATGATGAGGTTCCTTCTCCTTTTAATAATGCAATTTTCGGCGGATTGATAAGCTTCATAGATGATGATCCAAAGTCAGGACCAGAGGTCGAAAATGAAGTATTAGTTGCGTTAAGGATTCTGTTATGCTTTCGCGAAAGCGTATTTACAACCTCATTAAAATCTGTACGTCCTTTGTTATCACTTTTTGTAATTACTAGCGATCCTCGTTCATAAGAGATACCATTATTTGCAAAAGGCTTTTCTGTAAAACGGACTTTAATTCCTTCTTTTAATAAAGCTGCAAGTAGCTTTGCATCTTCAAGGCTATTCCACTTTGCGATATAACCTGCTGCGTTTGCGTTCAGGTTTGAGTTGTTTGTGGTAAAAGGATCTGCCGCATTTGCAGTAACGAGTGATGTGCTTGCTACAGCATTAAGCCCGTAAGCGTGTGGTAAACTCCAGGCAGTAATGTCATAGGTAAGTGGTGTGCTCAGTTTTGCATCTGGCTCAAGAAGCGCTTTTACCATTTTACCTTTTGGCTGATTAGTGCTCACGACCATAGCCATATCATAACTCATGCTTCCTTGACCGTTTGAGGTGTAAGAAAATCCTGAGGCTTTCCCGTTTGATGAGAAGCCATATTTGATCTCGTGCCTGTCTAGCAGTGTCGCAAGTTCTTTAAGATTGTCTAGATTTCCAGAAAGTACGTAGCTTTTATATTTAAGGCCGCTTGTGTTGAAGTAGTCTTTAAATTGGGTGTTAAGCTTACCAGCATTTGCAGAGGATATTTCTATAGTAGAAAGTCCTGTGGTTTTGTGATGTGCCACACGGTCAACAAGTGTAAGTTCAAAACCTTGATCTGTATCTATTCCTAATCCTGCACGACCGTGACCGGCTTGCTCGTAGGTCATCCCTATCGCACCCATAAACATAGGGTATGTATCTCCGTATGATGGATAAAGTAAGTCAAAACTCTCTCCGGTAAAAAATAGCCAACCTTCTTTATCAAAATAGCGAGCGTGGTTTTTTCCTATTTCTACTTGGAATTCTTGTTGCCAGTCTGTGATAATCTCATTAAAAGGCTCTGCTGCTGGAGCAAAGTAATAAGGGCTATTAATGCCTTGCTCGTGGAAATCTACATGCACGTGTGGCATCCACTTATTATATACTTTTAATCGTTGCTGCGATTCTACTTGAGAAGCCCAAGCCCAATCGCGGTTTAGGTCAAAAAGGTAGTGATTAGGTCTTCCTCCTGGCCACGGCTCATCGTGCTCTGCAGCTACTTGAGCTGGATCATATGGTGTAGATGCCACTTGGTTAAACCAGTTTGCATAACGGTCACGTCCATCTGGATTTACACAAGGATCTATAATAACCACAGTGTTTTCTAGCCAGTCTTTTTTTGTTGTCACAAGTTCATACAATGTAGCCATAGATGCCTCCGTAGAAGAAGCTTCGTTACCATGCACGTTATATGAAAGCCAGACTATTGCCTTATCTGCCGTGCCAGAATTACCAGAGGCAATACCTGTTTGTTCAAGATTTGCTTTACGTATGTTTTCTAGATTGTTGTGATTTGTAGTTGTTGTAATTACTGCATACGTAAGCGGTCTGCGCTCATTTGTTTTACCATATGTTTGGTACGTTACTAGGTCACTATTTTCTGCAACATGCTCAAAGTAACGCACTACATCTGCATGACGTGAGAACTGCGTTCCAATCTCGTAGCCCAGAAATTCTGAGGGAGATTGTACTTGTGCGGTAAGTAATGTTGTGAGAAATAAGGCGACAAAAAAGCTGTAGATTCTGAGCATTTGGTTGGTTTTAGCAAAAGCTAAAGCTATAAAAAGAGCTCGCCGCAAATCAGCGTTTTAACGTTTTTTTGGGAAAAGTCGCTATTTAACGGATTTATCTTTACTATCTAAACCATAATTTATGCCAACTGACTGTCTGCCGTACCGTGAAACTGGGTATTTTTCTAATCTTATCACAAACTATTTAGATCAAGAAGAAGCACTTAAGCCCTTTTATCACAGATTTCCTACAGCAGATAATCTTATCAAACAGGCAGCAGAGAAGGGACAATTTTTTAGTCCGCTTTCGCGAAAGCGTTTATACGATTCCCTTATCGCGCAATATAAAAATACAAATACCTCTGCCGAGACGCAGCTCAACCTAGAGCATCTTGCTAGCGAAAACACGTTTACCATCACCACAGGGCACCAGCTCAATTTATTTACGGGGCCGCTCTACTTTTTATATAAAATTATCTCTGTTATTAATCTCTGCAAGGAGCTTAAAGAGAAAGATCCAGACCGCAATTATGTGCCTATTTACTGGATGGCGACAGAGGATCACGATTTTGACGAGATTAACTACTTTAATTTTCAAGGTAAAAAAGTACAATGGAATCGTGAGGACGGTGGCGCCGTAGGCGAACTCTCAACCGATGGGCTGGCTGAGGTACTAGCATTGTTTAAAACGCAGCTGGGGACTTCTAGAAATGCGGAGTACCTCTCAAAACTTTTTAGTGATGCCTACCTAAATCACGATAACCTGGCAGATGCAACGCGCTATCTAGGTAACGAGCTTTTTGGTGAGTACGGCCTTGTCATTGTAGATGGTAACGACGCGGGACTTAAAGAGCTATTTGCTCCTTATGTACAACGAGAATTGCTAGAGGGCGTGTCACACGCAAAGGTGACACAGCAAACCGAGCAACTCACTGCGCTAGGGTATCCAGAGCAAGTGCATCCTCGTGAGATTAACTTGTTTTACATAAAAGAAGGTATACGTGAGCGTATTATCAAAGTGGATGATGTGTATGTGGTAAATGATACAGATATCCGCTTTCGCGAAAATGAGATACTCAACGAGCTTGCTAACCATCCAGAACGGTTCTCGCCTAACGCTTTGCTGAGACCACTTTTTCAAGAAGTGATTTTACCGAATCTTTGTTACATAGGTGGAGGCGGAGAGCTGGCGTACTGGTTCCAACTTAAAACATATTTTGAAGAAGTGGGAGTTCCATTTCCAGCATTATTACTTCGTAACTCGGCATTAATACGTACCGAAAAGCAACGTACAAAGGCAGAAAATCTAGGCGTGTCATTGCCAAATTTATTTCTAAAACAAAACGAACTCATTAACCGAAAGGTACGTGCCATCTCAAATATAGAGATAGACTTCTCTGCACAACGCAGCTTCTTAAAAGAGCAGTTTAAAGCAATGCACTTACTAGCCGAAGAGACAGATGCTAGTTTTATAGGAGCCGTAAAAGCACAAGAAGTAAAACAACTCAAAGGTTTAGAAAACTTAGAGAGTAGATTGCTACGTGCACAAAAGCGTAAACTAAGTGATCACGTACAACGGCTAGTAGATTTACAAAACGAAGTTTTCCCAATGCAAAGCCTGCAAGAAAGAAATACCAACTTCTCACAGTTTTATCTAGAATTTGGCGAGCAACTCATCCCTGAGTTAGTAAATGCGCTGGAGCCACTAGGAGGCGAGTTTACAGTGGTTACTTTGTAGGGGGTTGTATCTAATGGAAGGGTGAATCTAATTAAACATTAGATTGCCTTCGCTATCCCTTTTTCCTACCATAGCCATTCCACAAGCACATCCTTGCCTTCTCGTACATTCAGAATAGGGAATTGTTTTGTTTTCGAGTGCTTCTGTTATAGATATGTATGTTCCAGTTAGTTCTTTACTTTCGTCACAATCTTTACATCCTATAATACCAAAGTGATAGTGTAAAGAATTGCGTCTGTTTTGTAATTCTATATTAACTTTTGTAAGATTATATAATGCCAGAATTTCATTAGCTTTTCTGTGCTCAATTCTTCTTCGAAAATCAAGCATAGCTGAATAAATCTTTAAATTTCTTTCGTAAAAGCCTAGAACATCATTTGATTGAATTTTATTTTCGTTAAGTAGGTTGTTGAAAATAAACCAAAGGTAGTTGTCAATACTCTCGGTATTAGTTTTCTTCCAAGTTTCATAGTAATCAATGATATTTTGCTCTTCCATCCCAAACTGAGAAAAAAAATTCATATATTTTTCAATAAGCCATTCAAGGTTTCTTTTATTCATATCTATAAATTCAACTGCCTTATTCCCTCATAAGCTACAATTCCCACGGCATTTGCGAGATTTAAACTTCTGATATGTTCGCTAAATAATGGGATTTTATAAAGTTGGTCCGGGTGTTTTTCGGTGATTTCTTTTGGGAGTCCTTTAGATTCTTTTCCAAAGACGAGAAATAGGTCTTCTTCAAAAGGAATGTCATAATGTGACTTTGTGCCGTGACTTGAGAGAAAGGCCATTTTCGCGAAAGCGTTCTTTTTAAAAAAGTCTTCTGTATTATCATAATACTGTACGTCTAGATGCTGCCAGTAATCAAGACCTGCGCGTTTAAGGCGGGTGTCGTCTATCTCAAAACCAAAGGGTTTTACAAGGTGCAACTTGCAGCCAGAACCGAGGGCAAGCCTACCTATGTTACCTGTGTTGTTTGGGATTTCTGGATTGATGAGTACAATATTGAGCATAATGGCTTGCTTGATGGGATGTATGGTGTATAAATGGTGTGTGAGATACTAATGTTATCACAAAAACTAAAGCTTGTCACGGGCTATAACTCCCGTCTACAGTATCTTTACCCAAAAATAGCATTTTGAGAGTAAACTACTTCCCCCAGAAAATTATATATACCGTTGTAATCCTTCTTTTTTCTTTAGGAAATACGCAGACTGCACAAGCGCAGGATTTTGAAAAAATCAAAGAGTTTTTTACATTTTACCCAAACCACAAGGCAGTTGAGCAAGATTCTACGCTATATGCATCTAAGTTTATAGCAGCACCCGTTGTGAGTTATAGCCCAGAGACAAATTTTGCCTTTGGAACGGGAGCAAAGTATCTGTTTAAATTTAATGGTAGTGGAGAGGAGACGCGTGTGTCTAATATGCCTATAACGCTGCAGTACACACTTAATAGTCAGTTTTTTATTTATTCAGGATTTGAGATTTTTACGAATCAAGAGAAGTGGGTGATAGAAGGTAATATCCTTTTTCAAAATTATCCAAGACTGTTTTATGGTTTTGGCACAAACGCACCAGAAAGTGCAGAGGAGGAGTATAATTATTACCAGTTGCTCGTAGAGCCTATCTTTTTAAAACAGGCTTTTACACGTTACCTTTTTGTGGGTGCTGGTGTGCGATTTAATCACATTTACTCAGTCGACATAGAAGAGGGCGGACTAATAGATCAAACCAGACCTACTGGTTATGATGGTTCTACATCACTAGGTGTTGAGGTTGCATCACTTTATGACAGTAGAAATAATGTGCTAAACTCAAATAATGGGTGGTACTTAGAAGCTACAAGAGGACAATATTTTGAAGGGCTAGGAGGTACACATAATTTTAACCTAACTCGTTTTGACCTTAGACACTATATGAAGCCTTTTGCAAATAAGGAGGATGTAATTGCCGTTAATTTTGTTGGGAGATTCACACGTGGTGATTTACCATTTTCTGAGTTTTCGTTTCTTGGAGGTAGTGAGATTATGCGTGGTTATAGAGAAGGCCGTTACGTAGGTAGAGATTTACTGGCGAGCCAGGTAGAATATAGAAAGACGTTTAAGAACTCTCGTTTTGGCGCTGTATTGTTTGCAGGTGGAGGTGATATCTATAATGATGTGAGCGATTTTCAGTTTAAGAACTTAAAACCTACCTATGGAGGTGGTCTTCGTTTTATGATAGATAAGGAAGAACGTCTTAATCTTCGTTTTGATGTAGGTTTTGGTAGAGGCTCTAGTGAGTTTTACTTAGGGATTGCAGAGGCATTTTAATAGCGAGCGGCTAGTTTAATTTGCATCATTTTATTTTTAGAGATAGGAACAAAATTTCTATATTACTCTGAAAATAACACTGATACGATGCTTAAACCTGTACTCTTTTTTCTTTCCATTTTTTTAGTTTGTAGTTGTGCTCAACAACAAGAACCAGAAGTTGCCATAAACCCAGAATCTTACTGGGGAGAAAACCCTTGGCCAGACATTAGAAAGAAACGTATTAGTCAGCTATTACCGCAAGCGCTCAAAACTGCAGAGGTAGATTGCTGGATGACTATTTGTAGAGAAAATAATAATGACCCCATTGCAAATCACATAGGAGGAGAAAATGCTGGTGGCACCGCCGTGTTTTTATTTTACAACGATGCAACTGGGTTTCATTCTAAGGTATTCTCACCTTCTGGAGAAGCAACTGCGCTAGATGACCTAGATATACACGAGGAGGTCGTGAGTGTAGCGCGAGGAACCTCTGCTATTGAGCAAGCCTCAGATTTTATCAAAACAAAAGATTTTAAACGTATTGCCGTAAACACATCTTCAAAAAATGTGATGGCAGACGGACTTACGCATACACAGTATGAAGAAATTGCTACTGCCTTAGGTGACGAAACCTCAAAACTAGTATCCTCTGAAGAGGTTGTCTATGAGTGGTTATCTATAAAGCTACCAGAAGAAGTTGCCATCTTAAAGAAAGCAGCAAAGCTAACTGCCCAGTGGCAGATTGAAGCCTACGAGCAAGTAGTACCTGGCACATCTACAGATGCAGACATTGCAAAATATTTAAAACAAAGAATGACCGAGTATGGCGTGACAGATGGATGGGCACCTGCTCAAAATCCTAATGTAAATTCTGGGCCAGACCGTGGGCACTCGCACGCTACAGATAAAGTAATTATGCCTGGTGATGTGATACAAATAGATTTTGGTATCAAAGTATATGACAGGTGGGTGACAGATATACAGCGATTTGCATATGTTTTAAAAGAGGGTGAGAGCGAGGCTCCAGATGAGATTATACACTACTGGGAAAGTTCTAAAGCTGGAAATAGGGCAGCACTCGCTGCGATGCAACCTGGCGTAAAAGGAGTAGATGTAGATAGAGCCCAGCGCGTACTTATGGAAAAAGCAGGGTCTGATTATGTGATGTGGAGCACGGGTCACCCCGTAGGCTATGTCGCTCACGATGTAGGACCTAATCTAGGAGGTTCTCAAGCATCACACGTGAGACCAGCCTCAGAAAAAGTGATCAAGGAAGGGATGACCTTTGCCTTTGACGGTTTTCACTCTTGGAAACTAGCAGACGGCGGTGTAAAAACAATGTCTGTAGAGGAGATGGCTGTAGTAAGAGAAAATGGAGCGGAGTATCTTATCGCTCCACAAGAAGAACTTGTTATTATCTCAAATTAATTATCTACGCAAAAAACCAATAATCTTTAACCGCTTCTTTGCCCCAGGCATCGAGTAGTGCTTGTATTTCCTTCTTACCATCTGGAGAAGAAACTACAATCATAATCTGCGCATTTTCTATAGATGGGACATCTGTAAAAGATTGCATACGTACATCATAAATGTCTTTACCTATCTGTTTCTCATTATTTGAAACCCAGTGAAAGGTGTCATTATACGATTGTAAAATTTTAGCCATATCCTTACCATTGCGACCGGCACCCCAGAGTACGAGTGGTCGTGTGTTATCACGATCTATCTCATAGAAGAAACGCATTTTCATATCAAAATAGCGATTGTCCTTATACTCATCCCAAGTACGTGAGATACGGTTAGAGCGATCACGCCAGTGGTGAAGTATGGCATCTATCCCTATAACTTTGAGCCCGTGTTTATACATACGGAAACACAAATCATAATCTTCTGGATAGATAACAGGATCAAAAGCACCTACGGCATCAAAATCATCTTTATGAATCATCCAGCAATGTGACGGGATAACGCACTCTTTATAAATCTGCTGGTAATGTGTGCTTGTTCTTGCCACTTCATTAAGCCAGCGCTCATAGCGTAAAAAACCGTCACCTACCTCGCCTTCATCTACAAAGTGCTCTGTACCTCCAGCGATCACGTGCCCTTTTCCATACTTATGCCACTCATCTACGAGAAGCTGAATTTTATAATCTGGCATTTTATCATCAGAGTCCATCCTGTTGAGCAGGGTTCCGCGTACTTCTCTGTATCCACATTGTAATGTTGGGATGAGCTTATAGCCATTACTGTCAAAAACACGAACGCGTGCATCTTGCTTTGCAAATGCCGCAAGTATCTCTGGAGTCTCATCTGTACTGTGATCATTTACAGCAATAAGTTCCCAGTTTTGATACGTCTGGTTTATAATGGAATTTATGCAATCGTGTAGATATGGAGCCGTGTCTTTTACGGCCATTATGATAGATACGAGGGGTTGATTTACTGCCACGATTTTGGAAGATTTTTTGTGATTTCTATAGAGTCAAAAGTACTACTTTCTCTCGCGCCGTGTTCAGTTACCCATTTTGCGGTTTCTTGTAATCCTTGTGCAAGTGTTGTGGCTGGCTTTGGGCTAAAGATTTCTGTAAATTTTGAGTGGTCTGCATAGGCGTGTACTACTTCCTCGCGCTCTTCAAGATGGTTGATGGTTACCTCTTTTTTCATAGCAAGTCCTACTTCTTTAGCTAGATCATTTACCGTGTTTTCGGTGTCTGCGCCTATGTTAAAGATTTGGTTGTCCGCTTTCGCGAAAGCGTAACTAGCCGCAATATAAGGAGCTACGTCATCTATGTAAGTAAAGGCACGGGTCTGATTTCCATCGCCAAAGATGGTAAGCGGTTCGTCCTTTAAAATCTGATTCATAAATATACCCACCACATTGCGATATTTATCTCCGATGTTTTGTCCAGGCCCATACACATTATGCGGGCGAAAGATAATATAGTCTAGCCCAAACATCTTATGTGCATTATCGAGATCCATCTCTACCGCATATTTTGCAATACCATATGGGTCTTCGGGTTGTGGTTTTTGCGATTCCTTGAGCGGTAATTCTTGAGTTCCATACACAGCAATAGAGCTCGTAAAGATGAACTTCTTTATGTTGTGATTAACCGCTGCATTAATGAGATTGATGCTCCCAATGAGGTTATTCTCGTAGTTAAACTTACGTATAAAATGGCTTAATCCTTCGGCGGCATATGCAGCTAGATGGTATACGTAGTCAAAATTATATTGATTAAATATAGCGTCAATAAGTGAGACATCTGTGATAGAGCCATTGATAAATGTTGCGCCTTCTGGAATGTTGTCTTCAAAACCACCAGAGAGATCATCAAGTATAACGACTTGATGATTTAAATCTAGTAAATGACGAGCAATATGACTTCCTATAAAGCCAGCTCCACCAGTAACTAATGAGGTTATTTGCATGCTGCAAACTTAGAAAAAGGAATTGAGAGGAGTGTTGTTTTGCTTTCGCGAAAGCATAAAAAAAACCACCTTTTACAGTGGTCTTTTATATTTTATCTCTTGCTTGCTCTCGCTTGCTTGAAGTATTTTACTGGAGGAAAGAGCATCCCAAAAGATTCTCCATCTCCTTTACCTAAATGTTTATGGTGCATTTTATGTGCACGTCTGAGCGCTTTACCGTACCATCCATTTGCATTACGAAATAACTTAAATCGCTGGTGTATAAAGATGTCGTGTACGCCAAAATATGCAAGGCCGTAAGCAAAAATACCTAAGCCTATAGGTAGGCCTATCCACACGCCTTCATACTGCCACAATAAGAAACAGCCTATTGAAACTAGGGCATAAAAAATAAAGAAGAGGTCATTTTTTTCCCACCAAGAGTTGTGTTTTTTGTGGTGGTGATCTTGATGAAGTGACCATAAAAAGCCATGCATCACATATTTATGTGTTGCCCAGGCTAGAAATTCCATTACGACGAATGTCATTACAAAAACGAGTATCCAAAGAAATGTTTGCATTAGTATAGGGTAAAATTTAAATGAGGTTTAAACGATATTTCACATAGCTACGAGCCAATAGACTAGCTTTTACATAATCTGGCACTCGTACACGTGTATTTTTAATTTCGGCAGAAGGTACTTTCTTGAGTTTAGTAAGCAGCTTTTTGTAATATCTAAAAGCAGTGTACACTCCAAACTTAGCTTCTATAGGTAGTCTGTTGATTCCCGCAAGACCTTTGGCGAAGTCTTCTTCTATATCTGCAATGATGCTTTGCTTTGAAGCTTCGTCAAGTTCGTGCAGATTTGTATCTGGAAAGTAGGTTCTACTTAGTCCTTCAAAATCTGCTTTGAGATCACGTAAGAAGTTTACTTTTTGAAAAGCAGAGCCTAGACTCATGGCGCTTTCCTTAAGAGATTCATACTGCTCCTTATCTCCTTGTACAAAAACGGTAAGGCACATAAGGCCTACTACATCTGCACTTCCATAGATATACTCTCTGTACTCTGCATCTGTTAAGTAGTCTGACTTTGTAAGGTCAAGACGCATACTTTTCATAAAAGCATCTATGTGCTCTTGTTCTATAGCAAACTTGTGCACCGTCTCTTGAAAAGCATTGAGAATAGGGTTTAAGCTTATCTTGTCTTCTAGCGCATTTTTAAGATCTTGGTCAAAACGCTCAAAAAGAAGCGCTTTATCATAATCATGAAAAGAGTCTACAATCTCATCTGCAAAGCGTACGAAACCATAAATATTGTAAATGTCCTGTCTTATTGACGGCGCAAGCATCTTTGTAGCGCTGGCAAAGGAAGTACTATAAGATTGGGTTACAACCTTTGCACAACTTCTGGAAACGGTGTCAAATAATGATTTCATATTAACTTTTAATTTTTGCTATAAGTTGGGAAGTTAGCTTACCAGATATAAGTGCTGGAGGAACTCCAGGACCAGGAACCGTTAACTGCCCAGTAAAGTACAAATTTTTCACTTTTTTACTTCTTAAATTCGGTCTAAGAAATGCAGTTTGTTTTAAAGTGTTTGCCATTCCGTATGCATTTCCTTTAAAACTGTTGTATTCGCTTATAAAGTCCTTGACGCAAAAAGACTCATTAAATAGTATGTGACTTCTAAAATCTTGATCAGAAAGTCGCTCTAGTCGTTCCATTATAATGTCAAAATATTTATCTCTAAGTGCTTGTGTATCTTCTACTCCTGGTGCTATTGGTATCAAGAAAAATCCATTTTCTTTACCAGCTGGAGCCATAGTATCATCACTTATAGATGGAAAATTTGCGTAGAATAATGGTTCTTTAGGCCAAGCAAGATCATCATAAATAGTTCTTGCGTGTTCATTAAAATCGGTATCAAAAAATAAATTATGATGAGCGACTTTTTCAAATTTCTTATCAAATCCTACATAAAATAGGAGGGAAGATGGTGCAAAAACTCGGCTATCCCAATATTTCTCTGAATACTGACGATCCGAAGGTTCTAGTAAAGTCTCTGTATGGTGATAGTCTGCGCCACTTACTACGATGTCTGCATTAACCGTTTCTCCATTGACAACAATCCCTTTAGTTACTCCGTTTTCTACAATGATTTTTGATGCGCCTGCATCTGTATGCATGGTTACACCTAGACTTCCGGCTAGTGAGATCATTCCTTGAATAACAGAATGCATACCACCTTTAGGGTGCCAAGTGCCCAAGCCAAAATCTGCATAGTTCATAAAGCGATAAAAAGCAGGCGTCTTGTCTGGTTTTGCACCAAGAAAAAGTACTGGAAATTCTAAGATAGAAACAAGCTTCTCATTTTTAAATGCTTTACGCACATCATCACTTATCGTTTTGAAAAATTGTGCAACTCGTACGGCAGTCTCCGGTGTTACTAGTTCAAATGGAGAAAGGCCAGGTTTATTTACTACATCATTAATAGCAATGTCATAATTAACCCCTGCTTCTTTGATGAATTTTTTTAATGCTGGTGAGCTGCCCGGTTCTATGCGTTCAAATTCTATAGCAATTTTATCAAGGGTGTCACCTATGGTCACAATCTCATCTGCAAACCAAACATGATATGCAGGATCCAGTTTTTCTAAGCTGTAATAATCTGATACTTTCTTTCCAAAATCACCAAAGAATTTCTCAAAAATGTCTGGCATCCAGTACCAGCTAGGTCCCATATCAAAGGTAAATCCATCACGTTTGAGCTGTCTTGCTCGTCCTCCTAGCGTACTGTTTTTTTCATAAAGATGAACCTCGTTTCCTGCTTTGGCAAGATAACTTGCTGCAGATAGAGAGGAAAATCCAGAACCTATGATTATAATTTTTTTATGCATATGATGGGGTAGACTGTTTTATAACATTTACAAACTCTCTTATGCTAAGCATAATATGAATATTTGAAGGGATCTTTGTTTCATCTATTTTACTAGTCATTGCGCCTAATACGTATAAATCTAATTTCTGATTTTCAAAAACAGCATTAAAATCTTCAAAGTATTGAGGAATCTCACTTTCTAAGGGATTAACAGTGAAGTAAGATGCAAATGATAGATTAGGATGGTTAACTGATAGATATTTCAAATTTGAAAGCATAATACTTTGTCCTAAGTAAATAACTTTATACCCGTGAGAAACCAATTCGTAATTAAGAAATAATAATCCTAGCTCGTGTATTTCATTTTCAGGCAGGAAAAGCGCAAATGTCTTCTCTTTTAACGGTGGGACACTGATTTGCGTTTTTTCAATATTAATAAGAATTTTATGCTTGATGAGATTGAATATAAAATGCTCGTGCGATGGATTTATGGTGTCCGTTTGCCATAACAATCCTATTTCGTGTAGTAATGGTATAAAGACTTCATAAAATATATCTACAAAGGGCTTCGTCTCATTAAGTGCATTGTATGTTTTATGAAATAAATTTTGATCAAAATTCATCATTGCTATCTTAAATGAATTGATAGCATGATTTTCACTAGACTCATTAGATTCAGAAATTAAGCTTGCAACAAGTGCTGCTATTTCTTTTGTAGAGTGACGGGCAATTTTTGAGATTTTGTATTTATGCTCCGTAAGAAACACAACATTAAGTAATTTCTGTAAATCGCTTAGTGCATATGTTCTAATATTGGTATCCGTACGTTGTGGTTCAAGGAGTCCATATCTTTTTTCCCATATACGTATAGTATGTGCCTTAATGCCACTTAGGCCTTCAAGGTCCTTTATACTAAATTTTGTCTTTACAGCATTTTTCATAAAACTCCTTATTTATATGTAAAAGTATGGAATTAAATTATTTTGTTTAACCTATGAGTATTAAAATTTAAACAAAGTTTATGAAAATGTAGTTACGCTTTCGCGAAAGCGTGATAATTTAAGGTAGGAATTAGTTTTATGAATCTTCTGAAGCCTTATCGCTTAATGGGTTGTGGAATATCTATGGAAGAATTGTAATAAAAAAGAGAGTTAATCATGTGATTAACTCTCTTTGTACCCGGAATGGGACTTGAACCCACACGCAACTAGTGCACACGGCCCTCAACCGTGCCTGTCTACCAATTTCAGCACCCGGGTAGATAAGCGGCATTTTATCAATGCGGCTGCAAATATAAAATGTTCTTGTGAGACTCTAGAGTGAAACTAAAACTATTTTTAAGGGTTGTTGAATTTAAAGCATAAAAAAACCTTCATCTAGTGATGAAGGTTTGTACTCATAAAGTGACCTGGCCGGGGCTCGAACCCGGGACCCTCTCCTTAAAAGGGAGATGCTCTACCAACTGAGCTACCAGGTCGTCATTTTAACGAGGGTGCAAATATAAAGTCTTCTTTCGAAACTCAAAGCATAATCTGAAATTATTTTTTGAATTTTTTTTGCATAAAAAAACCTCCATCAAAAGATGGAGGTTTGCACTTATCAAGTGACCTGGCCGGGGCTCGAACCCGGGACCCTCTCCTTAAAAGGGAGATGCTCTACCAACTGAGCTACCAGGTCATTGCCTCATTGCGGGTGCAAATATACATCTAATTAATTCTTATTTCCAAACCTTTTAAATAAAATTTTCATTCTTTTTTTTAGTTTAATATATACCTTTGTTTTTCAATAAGTTCGCATATGAAATATTTTTTAATGGGGTACATGGGGTCAGGAAAATCAACCATTGGACCACTACTCGCTGAAGCACTTTCTTACAAATTTTTAGATTTTGATACCTATATAGAAGAGGCAGAGGGAAATAGTATCTCAGAAATATTTAAAAATAAAGGTGAAATTTATTTTAGAAAAGCCGAAACAAGACATCTAAAAGCGTTAATTGATGAGAATGATGACGATATAGTAGTCGCTTTAGGTGGTGGAACACCTTGTTATGGAAACAACTTGGAGCTCATTAAAGAAGCAAATGCAAAGACAATGTACCTTAATTGGAATTTTAAAGTACTTGCAAATAGATTATGGGAGGCAAAAGAGGAGCGCCCATTGATTGCGAGCATGCAATCACTAGAAGATCTAGAAGACTATATAAGAAAGCATTTATTTGAGAGAGGGTTTTATTATAACCAGGCGGATGTTGTGATTAAAGTAGAAACCCAATTACCAGAAGAATTAACTGCCGAAATTTTAGAGAAACTACTCTAAAACAGCAGTGTCGTTGCCTTTTCTAAAGCTGACTTTTACAGATTCATTAAGTGATGTACTTAAAGAGATGCCTTTGAAATCTGCTTTTACGGGGTATTTTTTGTGATTTCTATTTACTAGTACAGCTGTCTTAAATCTCTTTAATGGCACATCAAGAAAATGTTTTACGCCATATACGAGCGTAGTTCCAGAATTGAGAACATCGTCTATAAGAATTACAGATTTGTTTTGGTATTCACTTGCAGGAAGACTCGTTTGTACAGTACCTAGCGGATTTTTCTTATCCATAGTCACTTTACAAAGAATTGTCTTGAGAGGAGATATCTCTGCAAGAACCATAGCGAGACGTTCGGCAAATTTGTAACCGTTATCTGCAATGCCTGCTAGAATCACTTCTTCTTCATTTGCATTGCTTTCGTAGATTTGAAAGGCAATGCGCTTTGTTTTATGAGCTATTGCTTGATGATCTAATATTTTCTCCAGTTTAACTTTCATATCTGTGCTAGCTTATGGGTTAAAGATATTCAATTAACCTACTATTCTTCTTCATCGCTTTTAAAAAAATCGTCATTGTTGTAAATCTCATCAATGCTTCTTCTGTCTTTTTTAGTAGGGCGACCCACTCCTTTTTTACGATAATAATCTTTTGAATATTTAAGTAATTCTAGTTTCTCAAGATTTTCCTTAGGAGTTTTGTCGCGCACATACATGCCTACTAGTTTTGCACCTAGCCTGCTTTCAGGTAGGTCAAGGACCTCTAGTACGTAAGTGACTTGGTTTTTACGCACAGAAATGGTGTCAGAAGGATATATGTCTCGAGAAGGTTTAATAGAGGTGTTGTTAATTTTGACTTGACCTTTCTTGCAAGCTGCTGTAGCTATAGATCTAGTCTTAAAGTAGCGCACGCACCATAAATATTTGTCTACTCTCATATAAAAAGGGGTAAAACCGCGTTAATAAAGGTAAAGTAATGTGCAAAAATACATCAAAATTGTATCTTGCAGTCCTTAAATTAAAATTGATGAAATTAAGAAATTACCTAGGTTTAGCGATAGTTTTACTACTATGTGTTGGTTGTCCCTCTGACGATGATGGTATCGTAGCGGTTGCTGCCCTTGATAGAGGAGAGCAAGCGATAGAGGATGATGCAGAAATACGCGAGTATTTAGAGACACACTTTTATAATTATGAAGAGTTTGAAAATCCTACAGCAGATTTTGACTACAAAATACGTTTTGATACTATTGCTTCGATAAATAGTGATAAAACTCCAATAATTGATAGACCCGAGTTAACAAGTATTACTTATAATCGTGTTGACACAGATCAAACGGTTTACATTCTTACAGCAAGACAAGGATCTAGTGAGAAGCCGGCAGCTACTTACACAGATTCTACATTAGTAACATATACAGGTAGAAATTTAAATAGTAGTGTTTTTGATTCCTCGCCTAATCCTGTATGGTTTGATCTCACTGGGACCATAGACGGTTTTCAAAATGGTATTGCTGGTTTTAAAGGAGCTGGTGCTGGACCAGTAGAGAATGGGGATGGCACAACAACCTATGAAGATTACGGAGTGGGTGCTGTTTTTATTCCTAGTGGACTAGCTTATTTTAACCTACCTCCTGGAAGTGTTGAGATTTATAGTCCCCTTGTATTCACATTTTCAATTTTTGATGTAATCATAACAGATCATGATGGTGACGGGATTATATCTATCAATGAAGATTTGGATGGAAATGGTTTTCTTTTTGACGAAGCAGATAATCCAGATGACGATTTTGCGTTTGCATATCAAGATCCAGATGATGACAATGATGGTGTAACCACTAGATTAGAAATCATACTTGATGAGGATGGGAATTTAGTTTCGTTTATCGATACAGATGGAGACGGCATAAGCAATCACCTAGATAGCGATGATGATGGTGATGGTAGAGATACCCTAGATGAAATTGTAATCAATAGTACAACGGGAGTTGTTACATATACAGATACAGATGGAGACGGTACTCCTGATTATCTAGATGCAGATAGCTAGGATGTAAACACGCTTTCGTGAAAGCGTAATAAACATACTTAAAAGGCACATTGTTTGAACAATGTGCCTTTTTTTTGTTTGAACTGATTTTTGATGCTGAATTAAGTGATTTGAGAAGGTTATCAAAGATGTTAAGTGGTTCGATATGTAGATTATAAATTTCTACATCGAGGCTAGAGGTTGAGCATAATACTTGTTTTATGTTCCTCTTAAAAATAGGCACAAGGTATACCAAAAAGAAAATCGGGTACTCTTATAAAGAATACCCGATTTTAAAAGCTATAATTTTTTAAAGCTAGTTCCCTCCATCAAGAGAGTACGATAAACTTAAAATCCATTGCGATGGTCTTGCATCTACTTTAAACCCTACACTATTATCTTCAGCCTGAGCTTCTGTTACAATGGTATTGTCTGTAAATGCTCCTTCATATCTCACATCAATTCCTAGCTTACCAAATGAAAGCCCTGCACCTAGTTGGTAGCCTACAGTAAATGAATTTTCCGGATCTTCAAAATCAATGTCTATGCCGTCAAATTCATCATCTATAATGTACTGAAAAGAAGGTCCAGCCTTCACATTTAAAGGACCTATAACATTGAAACCTACGAGTACTGGAATGTCAATTTTTGACAATTCATAATCAATACTATTTGAGCCTGAAATATTGCTCTGATATTCTGTATTAATTTTAGTGTAAAGCAGTTCTGGTTGTATAAAAATACCAGCAAACACTGCCTTGTAATAAATACCAGCATGAAAGCCAGACTTATTTTCTTTGTCAAAAGTACTTTCGGCAAATTCTGAGGTAAACTCTAGATCGCCTACAGATCCATAATTGAGTCCGCCCTTGATTCCGAAGCCAGCGCTTTGGCTAAATGCAGTCATACCTGATAAGAGTAATACTGCTACAATGATTTTTTTCATAATTGAAGTTTTATTGATTAATAAAGAGACAAATAAAAAGGCAGTATGTTACAATCATACTGCCTATGTCTTTTTATATAAACGGTTGTGTTGTTTGATTATTTTCTAGCAACTACTTTTTCTACAGCCTTTACAATAGCATCAGCATTAAGCCCGTACTTTTCCATAAGTTGTGCTGGCGTTCCACTTTCTCCAAAGGTATCTGCTGTCGCAACATACTCTTGTGGCACAGGGTGAGTAAGAGATAGCTCTCTTGCTACACTTTCTCCTAGACCTCCTAAAAAGTTATGCTCCTCTGCAGTTACCACGCATCCAGTCTTTTTTACAGATTTGATGATTGCCTCTGCATCTAGAGGTTTGATAGTGTGTATATTGATTACATCTGCTGTGATGCCGTTTTCGTTAAGTACTTTGCAAGCCTCAAGCGCTTCCCATACTAGGTGGCCAGTCGCAACAATAGTTACATCATTACCTTCTTGTAATTGTACTGCTTTCCCTATTTCAAATTTTTGATCTTCTGGAGTAAAGTTAGCTACTACTGGACGTCCAAAACGTAAATAAACTGGCCCTACGTGATCTGCAAGAGCTATAGTAGCCGCTTTGGTCTGGTTATAATCACACGTATTTATTACTGTCATCCCTGGTAACATCTTCATGAGTCCGATGTCTTCAAGAATTTGGTGCGTAGCACCATCTTCACCTAAGGTAAGACCTGCGTGAGATGCACAGATTTTTACATTCTTATCAGAATATGCGATAGACTGTCTAATCTGGTCATAAACACGACCCGTAGAGAAGTTTGCAAAAGTTCCTGTAAAAGGAATTTTACCACCTATAGTAAGTCCTGCTGCGATACCCATCATATTTGCTTCGGCAATTCCTATTTGGAAAAAACGTTCAGGATTTTCATCTATAAACGTCTGTATTTTCAGAGAACCTATAAGATCTGCACAAAGAGAAACGACATTAGGATTTGTTCTTCCTAATTCTGTCATTCCAGCTCCAAAACCTGATCTTGTATCCTTACTGCCTGTATTTTCGTATGTTTTCATTGTAATGATTTTTGGTACGCTTTCGCGAAAGCGTAATAAGAAAAAGGTTTAGTAGTCGCCTAAAGTTTCTGGATTCTGTGCTAGAGCACTCGCGAGTTGCTCATCATTAGGAGCTTTACCATGCCACGCGTGTGTGCCCATCATAAAGTCTACACCGTTACCCATGATTGTGTGTAATAATACACAAACTGGTTTTCCGTTTCCAGAAAGATCTTTGGCTTGATTCATTCCTTTTACAATAGCTTCTACATCATTTCCTTGCTCGATATCAAGAACAATCCACCCGAAAGCTTCAAATTTTGCACGAACGCTTCCCATGTTTAATACGTGGTCTGTACTACCATCTATCTGCTGTCCGTTAAGATCTACGGTAGCGATAATATTATCAACCTTTTTTGCCGAAGCATACATAATTGCTTCCCAGTTTTGACCTTCTTGCAATTCACCGTCTCCCATTAAGGTATAGATAGTGTGGTTGTCTTTGTTAAGTTTTTTTGCTTGAGCTGCACCTACCGCAACACTTAATCCTTGACCTAGTGATCCAGAGGCGATACGCACTCCAGGAAGCCCTTCATGTGTAGTAGGGTGTCCTTGTAGTCTAGAGTTGAGTAATCTAAAAGTATTAAGCTCTTCGACTGGGAAATATCCAGAACGAGCTAATACACTATAAAAAACTGGAGAGATATGCCCGTTTGAAAGGAAGAAGAGGTCTTCTCCTATACCGTCCATATCAAAACCTTCTTTACGTTCCATAAGCTCTTGATAGAGAACCGAAATAAATTCGGCACATCCTAATGATCCGCCTGGGTGTCCAGAACTTACTTTGTGTACTTGTCGTACGATATCTCTACGCACTTGGGTTACAAATGCTTCTAGCTTCTCTATGTCTGCCATATTATTGAATTTATTATGTAAAAATAAGCATATAAAAAAGTCCTACCATCGAGATTGCTCAAGATTGTAGGACTTCTTTGATTTTTGCGAAATATTGAATTTAAACTGCGTTATGCAATTACATCCATATTATCAGAAAGTGTACCTATAAACTTTGTGATAGGTCCTTTAACCATCATCGCCATCATGGCGTTAAATTCTCCTTCAAAGTGAAGTTGTACCTCAGTTTTATCTGCTGCTAGTTCTTTAATATCTGCAGTAAGTTGGAAAGGTATTTTATCACTTGCTGCCCCTAGTACTACTTTACTATGAGGGATTCCTTCCTTAAGGTCTAATACTATTTCTGGCATACCTTTAAGTCCAAAAAGGAAACGTGTATCGCTTATCTTTTCAAACTTAGTATTCTCTGGCATCAATTTTTCAAAGTTCTCAATGTTCATTAAGAAATTATAAACTTCTTCTTGTGACTTGTTGAGCGTCTTTACAGGGCTTTCTAAATTCATTTAGGTTTTTTTAATATTATTTTTCCCAGGTTGACGGGCTCTTACGCCAGTTTTCTAGCGTTTCTTGTTGTGCTTCGGTAATAAAATTTGTGTCCCTAGCTTGTAGTAGTAAATGAGAGTAATCACTAAGTGTGTTTAGTGTAACTCCAGCTTCTTCAAAATTCTTAGTAGCGGTATCAAAACCGTAGGTAAAGATGGCAAGCATTCCTTTTACCGTCATGTTAGAATTTTTAAGAGCTTCTACTGCCATAAGGCTACTCTTACCTGTACTAATAAGATCTTCTATCACCACAACAGTGCTGTTAGGTTCTAGATGACCTTCTATCTGGTTTTTACGCCCGTGCTTCTTAGGCTCTGGACGTACATAAGCAAATGGTACGTTGAGATAATCTGCAACAAGCATACCAATACCTATGGCTCCTGTAGCAACACCCACAATAGCATCTGGCTTGCCGTAGATATTTTCTACTTGCTTTGCCATTTCTTGATGAATGTAGTTTCTAATAGGAGGATACGATAGTGTGATGCGGTTATCACAATAAATTGGGGATTTCCAACCAGAAGCCCATGTAAAAGGTTCTTGCGGTTGTAATTTTATTGCATTAATTTGCAAAAGCAATTCGGCAGTTTTTTTTGCCGTTTCTTTGTCTAAAATCATACTGCAAATGTATAAAGTTTTTGTGAATGATATTCCTATTATTCTATCTACAGAAAAGGTAATAGGGAAGAACTATAAAACCATCTCCATAAAGAAGGTCAAGATCAAGAAATTGATCAAGAAATTATATGATGGAGAACAGTTATATATTAACCTCTACCACCCTAAGGAAGAGAAGTTACTCAAGCACCTGCGCAAGAAACTTAAACTTGTAATAGCGGGCGGCGGACTCGTATATAACGATAAAAAAGAAATTCTTTTTATACATCGTAACGGTCGCTGGGACTTACCTAAAGGTAAAATCGAGAAAAAAGAAGATATAGAGGACTGTGCTATTAGAGAAGTAGAGGAGGAGACTGGTGTGACTGGTCTTACTATTAAAAGGCCACTGGAAATTACTTACCACGTTTTTAAACGTAATGGAGAGTTCCGTCTTAAGGAGACCTTCTGGTTTGAAATGCACACAAGCTGCACAGACGAGCTAGTGCCGCAAGCAAAGGAAGGTATTAAGAAAGCCAAGTGGCTCAACTTTGAAAAATCACAGAAAGCGCTTGATAAATCTTACGAAAATATCAAGCTTATCTTTCCTAAAGAATATTTAATTAAGCATCCTAACGATAGGGTAGCGTAGGTGTGCCTTCTCATAACTAGAAGATTTTTTATGAATCCAATCTAGCTGAGCGTACCAGTTATTAGCAAAATCAGGATTTAACGACTTCTTGAGATTAAACTCTATTCTAATTTTAGGGTGGGTCTCAAGAAATTGTTGAGCCTTATCTTCCCATACATATGGAGAGAAGCCTTCCTTCTGTTGTAATATGGTGTCAAAAAAGTTCCAGTTAAAGAAACTATCTGTCGCCTCTGGCTCTAGCGTTTCTAGAATGTAGCGTATTCCTTTCTGGTCTGTAGGCACTATGTAACCACCTCTTGGTATGGTAACTTCTTCTTCAGAAGTTTTTAAACTGGTGTTGTAATGTAAATAATGACCTTCATAAGGGCTATTTCGAGTTTCATAGGTGTCTATATGATATACTTGAGCTACAAATGTCGTGTCCTTTTTAAGCTGATCAAACTTAATGTCATTTGCCTTTAAGATAAGCGCAACATCTCTGTAACCCCTTGGGATTACATATGCTTTTGGTATCGTTACCTCCTTTGTAGGCTTGAAATAATCGTAGTACGTCACTTTTTTAGTAAAAGGTTTATTAACGTCATATTTAAGACGTTCCTTCCCGGTTACTTCACTAGGTTGCATCTTTCCTTCATATCCTAAGAAGTCTAGAGTGGTGGTTTTTGTGGTGTCTAACTCAAATTGTACAGGATAGGTTTCCGCTTTCGCGAAAGCGTTAAAAGCACCTTCACGCATTTCTTTAATCTTCGTGCCGTTTTCGGCAGTGATTTTCAAGATGCTTTTCATCAGCTCGTACGTTCCTTCTACTCTAGGTTTGTAGGGTTTGAGCATATGGGTTTCTACCATAAGCCCTATAGTATTCCATAGCGAGGTGAAACCCGTCGAGTAGCGTGGGTAATCCATAAACTGGCTAAAGCCTTTTTCTGGAGTGCTATTAAAGACGTTCACATAAGGAGTAATCTCCCAGTCTTTTGTCTTAAGGTCTTCCTCTAGCATAGGCTGGAACTCATCATGTACGTAGTCACCTAATGCTCCTCCTAGTTTGTTGTGTTGTGTAAAGAGATGTGTGAGCGTGTATTGATAATCTGCGCCATTGCTTACGTGATTATCTATAAAAACATCTGGCTCAATCATGTGATAAATTTCTGCAAAAGCGGCAGCATTTTTTGTGTCACGCTTTATAAAGTCACGGTTAAGATCATAGTTTTGAGCATTTCCGCGGAAACCATATTCTTTTGGTCCATTCTGATTGGTTCTCGTCCCGCTATTACGGTTAAGAGCGCCACCTACATTATAAATTGCAATCGCACTTACCCATGTATTTTCTGGAGCTTCTATTTTTCCTTGTGCAAGATCTCGCATGAGCATCATAGTAGCATCGATCCCGTCTGACTCGCCAGGGTGAATACCATTATTTATGAGAATACGACGCACATCTTTATCGTCAGAAAACTCACTGTCAAAACTTCGATTAGGATTAAAAGTAACTAGCGTGAGCGGTTCGCCAGCATCTGTCGTGCCTACTTCATAGGTTTTAATAGAGCGATACGCAGTATCAAGATCCTTATAAAAAGCGATGACTTCTTGGTAGGTTGGCGTTTCTGTACCTCCGCTTTTTTCAAAACGCGTAGTGAAGTCTTTATTTTCTGGATTATCTTTTGTGTCACCACAACTTATGATAATGGCGAGTAGTGGGAGTAAAAAAAGTCTTTTCATTTGGTTGTACTTGAAGTGTGAAGATACAAATTGGCTCAAAAATAAAAAGTAAGTTATTTTTGGATGTATAGTGTTTGAGTTACGCTTTCGCGAAAGCGTAAAAAAATTAAAAGAAAGGAGTGTATTGCAAGACTCTGAAGTCTATCGTATTGAATTGTGGATTTTCCCTTTTGAGTTGTTTGTATAGAGCAAGACTGCCCACGGCTCTGTTTGCCGCTCCAGAAGGTGCAGTGAGAGACACCGTTTTAATAGTGCGTCCTTGCCATTGAAACTGATGTACTCGGGGTACTTCGCTGCTTACCACTTTTAACTTTACATCCTTTTCTTTGCAAGCTTTCCTAAAGAAATACTCAGGGCCGTTTTTACTATTTCCTCCTGTGAATAATAGTGTTTCCACTTTAGGCGATTTGCTTAAGCAACCGAAAATATCTCTAAGCGTCACGTTAGTCATACCGATATCTGAAGCGTCTATTTTAATGCGCTCTGAGGAAGCGACAATATCACAAACACCAATATTACGAGATATGAGAAAATCTTTGCGCTCTTGAATGGCTTGCTCTGTAGTTTCAAAAGTAAGATTGAGATTGAAAATCTTATTTAAAATAGGCCATAGTTGCCCATCAATACTGCCGTAGCAAAAGTTTACATCTCCCGTTTTAAGAGTGCCATCTGTAAATCTAGGAGGAGGAAGTGTGCCTACAATGAGTTTTGTGGCGTTCTCAATATTAAACGGTGGATAAGGATGTGTATGTTTAAAAACAGACATTATGATTGTGTCGCAGCAACAAGTCTTTCTACTTCTATAAAAGTGTTTTTGTGTAGTTTTCTATTGGGTGTAGTAAGGTTTAAAAACTCTTCTTGCATCTCGTGTAGAACTTCTAGCGCTTTAGATTGCATCTTACTTTCAATATAAAATTTTGAGAGTTGCACGCGCTCAGGATAATTAGAATATCGCTGATCTATTTTTTTAAGGATAACTTCTGCCTCATCATCTTTCCCAGTTTTTGATAAGGCGAGCCCATATTTAAACTGTGCTTGCGACTTTTCAAAATCTGAGACGGCGCTCATTTTCTCACCTATGGCAATTACTTCATCATACTTTTCTTGCTCAAAAAGAGCAAGTAGTAATTGTGTGTTTGCATAGTAATCGTTTTTCTGACTTCCTTTTAAAACACTATCGTATTGAATCGCTGCCTCTTTAAAGTTGCCTATCGCAAGTAATGCATCGCCTAGCTCCACACGATTAGAATACGTGTCAGAAAATTCTACTTTCTTTTCTAGTTGGCTTATCTTTTTAGTAGGGTTAATAACCGCTGTAAATTCCTTTTGAACGACAGCAACATCCTTTTTATTGAAAATCTGAGCGATTACATATACTAGGCAGCCTATGGCAGGCAATAGGAGGATAGCAAAGTACCAGTAAAAACTATTTTTATTCTTGTAAACGTGGTAAGCACATGCCAGTTGTAGCGCAATAAGAATGTAATACGTCATAGTGATACTTTTTATTTATAAAGATAGTGTAGGCAGATGATTAACAGAATTTTAAAATAGGTTCTTTTTGAAAAATGCTACCTTGAGAATAACTAAAAATATGGATATGGGAAGAGGAGATAAAAAATCAAGAAGAGGAAAAATAAGCCGCGGAACTTTTGGCGCAAAAAGAAGAAAAAAAGGCAGGAAGAAAGCTAAGGATGCTGCGAAAATGCAGAAGGATAAGTAGTTGTTCTAGTATTATAAGATATTTTCCAGAGCGTAAAAAACCCATCATAGATTCCTCTGTGATGGGTTTTTAGTCATTGTAGACAATTACCTTGTAAATACAAATTCGTTTTTATCTTCATTAGACTCCTCTGCGCTGTATGCGTAGCCGTCATAATCAAATCCTTTAAGATCTTTTATGCTGTTTACATCTTTATCGATAATGTAACGCACCATCGAGCCACGTGCTTTTTTTGCGTAAAAAGCAATAATCTTTAGTTTACCATTTTTAAAATCTTTAAAGATAGGCGTGATTACGGGAACCTTAAGTTTTTTAGGCTGTACTGCTTTAAAGTATTCTTGGCTCGCAAGATTAACAAAAAGCTCATCATCTTCTAATTCCTCATTAAGACGATTAGTAAGCGTGTCTCCCCAAAACTCATATAAGTTCTTAGTGTTGTAGTATTCTAGCTTAGTTCCCATCTCAAGACGGTAAGCCTGCATTAAATCTAGTGGGCGTAATATTCCATACATACCACTTAAGATCCTTAGCGTGTCTTGAAGTTTGTCTAATTTTTCTGTTGGGATCGTGTATGCATCAAGACCTGTATACACATCGCCATCAAAAGTATAAACCGCTGGTCGCGCATTACTTTTTGTAAAAGGTGTTGTAAAATCTTGATAACGCTGGTAGTTTAAATCTGCCAGTTTCTCACTAATGTGCATTAAGTCTTGAATCTCTTTCTTTGTAGTATTTGAGAGTTTACTATTAAGCTTTTCTGCCTCTTCAAGAAACTGCGGTTGCGTAGCTCTTGTAGTAGGAAGTTTTGATTCAAAATTGAGTGACTTTGCTGGAGAAACAACGATTTTCATAAGTAATTTTCTTTGACATCAAAGTTAGCAATTATGTGCATTACACACAGTAGTTGCTATTGTTTTTGACTATGGTGGGATTGGGTGAGAATGTGTGTTGTGCTATTGCAGGAATTGATTTTAGTATTCGACTAAATCCTCCCAAGCAATTATAGAAATATACTTTGGTATTATGTCTAGATCGATAAGTTTTTTAAAAAACCCGCCCTCTTTAGGAAGTACGATAATAGCTATATCCTCAATTGTAAAATTATAAGGTGCGATTGACCTCCACTCTCTTTCACAGTAGATTGAGTTGAATTCATCCTCTGTAAAAGTCTTAACAAACGCTACAAAATCTGTTATGCTTTTTTTTGCTTTATCAATATGACTTTCTAAAGCTTCTATTTCTTCTTCAATAGCGATTTTAAAATCAAAGTCTTCCTTGTAGAGGCTAGAATTGTTGTTGTCTGACTCATTAACTTTCTTTTGTATGCCGCCTAGAATTTTATCAATTTCATTGATATCTTTCTTTATGTAAAATGTCTCTGTAGATGAATTAATAGTTGATAATCCAGAAAAAATTGATGATAGTATAGGGGAGTCAATTAAACTGTAAAGTACAGGATTGAAATTATGTTTTATTGCAGATTGTCTATGAAAACCAATTGCAAATTTCCCGTACCGTTTTGAATGAAAATCAAGATGCTGAATAGGAATGTCAGCTAAACAACAAACTGGTGAAGATTTTATGATTTTTTCAACATTATGTTTTTTATCAACCTTTTGTTGTTCTGAATTCCAAAATAACATTTCAGGAACTATTACTCGCACTAACTCTGAATAATTACTTACACGAAGTTGTTTTGATTTGAGAATTTTAATTAGCACGTCAAAACTTAAGTTCATAGGTTTCGGTTCATCTTCTTGTTTACTAAGACTCTCACTCCAAAGAGGACCTCCAGTAAAATGCCACAAAATTTTTGATACTGTTCCAGGATTCATTTAAATACCTATTTCGAGTTCAATAAAAAGCCGTATTTAATTTTTTATTGAATGCTGTTAATTAATAATTACAATCATCAATATACAAGCTTTCACCTCACAACACTCTTTAAACCATATTTTTAAATAACAGATTTGTCAACAGAAAGCATAAAAAAAGCGAGTCACTGTTTTTAAACAATGACTCGCTTTTGATGTAATTATGAGTTTGTAGTATCAGCTTTCGCGAAAGCGTAGTTCAACTATTGCTCCTTACTGTGCGTAGCATAAGATCGCCACTTATCTATACAGCCAGTCATATCTTCTGGTACTGGGGTTTCAAAACGTTTGTATTCTCCGGTAGTAGGATGTACAAAACCTAATGTCTTTGCATGCAGTGCCTGGCGTGGTAAAATCTTAAAGCAGTTATCTACAAACTGTTTATACTTAGTAAAAGTGGTGCCTTTTAAGATAGCATTACCACCATAACGCTCATCGTTAAATAAGGTGTGTCCTATGTGCTTCATGTGCACACGTATCTGGTGCGTACGTCCCGTCTCAAGCTTACAGCTCACGAGTGTTACATAGCCCAAGCGCTCTATTACTTTGTAATGAGTAACCGCTGGTTTTCCTTGATCTTCTTCGTCGCCGTAAAAAACGGTGTTTTGTAACCTGTTCTTTGGGTGACGACCTATATTTCCTTCGATTGTTCCTTCGTCTTCTGTTAAATTACCCCATACGATAGCAACATATTCTCTCTCTGTCGTTTTATTAAAAAACTGCTTAGAGAGGTGGGTCATTGCTTGTTCTGTTTTGGCAACTACCAGTAAACCACTAGTGTCTTTATCTATACGGTGTACAAGCCCTGGTCTATCACTAGAATTGTTAGGCAGGTTATCTACGTGGTGAATAAGTGCGTTGATGAGCGTTCCAGAGTAATTACCGTGACCTGGGTGCACCACCATTCCTGCAGGTTTATTGACTACCATAAGTTGGTCGTCTTCATAAACCACATCGATATCAATATCTTCTGGAGTGAGTAAAAACTCGTGTGGTGGGTGCTCAAACATGGCACGCACAACATCTCCTGCTTTTACTTTATAATTTTGTTTTACAACAATATTATTTACTTGAATGCTACCATTTTTGGCAGCCTTCTGGATTTTATTACGGGTAGCATTTTCTACAAAATTCATTAAGAATTTATCTACACGTAATGGTTCTTGACCTTTACTAGCAGTAAAACTGTAGTGCTCGTAAAGTTCGTCGTCTTGAGGTTCTGGACCTATAAATTGTTCTTCGTTCATTGTTTAGTTTTCGTCTGATGAGTCATCAGAAATAGCGTCGCGGTAGTCACCTTTACCATTACCTAATACTAGGTCGATAACAGAAGTTTTTTCTAGTCTATCTCCAGCTTTCACTCTCTTTCCTTTGTGTCTTATATCTCTTACTTCGTCTTTTCCTATCCAGTCTACATAGGTTACTTTTCCTATCTCAAATCCTAACGCCTTTAATGAAGGTTCTGCCTGGCGGCGTGTTTTACCTACAATAGGAGGGATGGTCATTTTTTGAAACCCAGATGGATTCAATACAAGGTATATCTGTCTGTTTTCTTTTACAAATTTTCCAGCATTAGGCTCTTGATCAATCACAGAATACTTAGGATAGTCAGGATTAAAATTTGCACTGTCTATAATAAAGTAACGCAGATCTGCATTTTCTAGTTCTTGAGAGACTAGATCAAGCGTCATCCCTTTTACATTAGGCACCGCAATGCGCTCATCGTGATTTGTGGTGCTTCCTAACCACCATCTAGTAACAAATACTAATGCGATGATGATGATGATAGCAAGTACAATTTGTTTTACAAATGCTTTGCTGACTAGAAATTTTAAAAGACTCATAGATGGGTTATGGTTAAGGGTGCAAATATATAAAATAGATAGCCTATTTGGTGTAGGTATGATTATACCTATTTTTACATTAACGTTAACGAGACAGATTTAGTTTTGTCTTTTCAAATTTTCACGAAAGTGCAGAAAAAAAATATCGCCGTTTTAATGGGTGGCTACAGTAGCGAGTACCAAATATCGCTTAACAGTGGTGCCACCGTAGTTGCTTCTTTAGATAAAGAAAAATACCAAGTGTATGCCGTGCATATCCTTAAGGAGGGATGGTTTTGTGTGATAGATGGCGAGCGATTTGCAATAGGTAAAGGCGATTTTAGTTTTATTGACGCTTTCGCGAAAAAGGTAACATTCCAAGCTTGTTATAATACCATACACGGAACGCCAGGCGAGGACGGAAAATTACAAGCCTACCTAGAATTACTAGGAATCCCACAGACGAGTTGTGACTTTTATGAAAGCGCAATGACGTTTAATAAGCGCGACACACTAAGCGTGTTGAGTTCATACGGCGTGCCAATGGCGCAATCTGTGTATGTAAATAAAGGGGATGTGATAGACATGCCTTTTAAAAATTCGCTAGCCTTAAAAGTGGGTTATCCATGTTTTGTAAAGCCTAACCGCGCAGGTTCTAGTTATGGCGTGAGTAAAGTATATAAAGAAGGAGATCTAGAGCAGGCTCTAGAGCATGCGTTCTCTGAGGATAGCCAAGTCCTGATAGAATCTTTTTTAAGCGGTACAGAGGTGTCTGTAGGAGTGTATAACTTTGGTGGAGAGACACAAGTATTACCGGCTTGTGAGATTGTGCCAGATGGAGACTTTTTTAGTCTAGAGGCAAAGTATTCTGGAAAATCACAAGAAATTGTGCCCGCACGACTCTCCGAAAAAGAGACAAATGAAGTGCAAGGACTTACAAAAGGGATTTATGATCTCTTGAGTTTAAAAGGAATCTGTCGCATAGATTTTATCTTTCACGAGGGTAAACCGCATTTTGTTGAGGTAAATACTAATCCTGGATTATCAAAGGAAAGTATCATCCCAAGAGAATTTAAAGCAGCAGGATTATCACTTACAGAAGTTTTTGGTGAAGCCATTGAACATTGTATAGAACGAGCGCAAGTATAGAAAGCGTTACTAGTAATTAAAAGAATACCATATTAAGCTATAGATTATGATAAGAAAAGCAGTATTTCCTGGAAGTTTTGACCCTATTACTCTTGGGCATTATGATATTATAGAAAGAGGCTTGACCTTATTTGATGAGGTGATACTTGCTATAGGTGTTAATGCAGATAAGAAATATATGTTCTCATTAGAACAACGTAAGCAGTTTCTTATTGACACGTTTAAAGACGAGCCGCGTATTAAGGTGATGACTTATAAAGGTCTTACTATAGACTTTTGTAAGGAGCAAGAAAGCGAATTCATACTAAGAGGACTGCGTAATCCTGGCGATTTTGAATTTGAAAAAGCAATAGCTCATACAAACAGAAAATTATCTGGTATTGAGACGGTATTCTTACTTACCAGCTCTGGTAAGAGTTATATATCCTCATCTATTGTGCGCGATGTAATCCGTAATGGTGGTGACTGTTCTGGTCTAGTGCCAGATGTGGTAGAACCTTGTGCAAATGAGATTTGGAAAGAAATACAAGAGAAAGAGTAGTATAATTTACTCGGATTATTTCATAAAAAAGCCGCCCATTGGGCGGCTTTACCATTTATATATAGGGTAATCTCAACTTACTTTTTATTCTGTTGTTCTTTGATAGTCTTTTTATCGATATCAAAGTCATTTGTAGTCTGGTTTACATTTCCCGTTGGATTGGTCGGGTTTGTTTGCTCTACTTTTCTTTCAAATTTACGTTCCATAATCTTTTTCATTTTTAAGTTGACATAAAGATAAAAATCACGGTTGTTAATTCGTCTTAAAGGCTTGTTAGTCTTAGGTTAAAGTGTTGATTACCTAATAGTTTCTACAAAGCTAGCAACACTATTTGCTCCATTCTTAGTAATATGCTTTATAAAAGCACTTCCTATAATGGCACCTTTTTGATGGGTAGTTGCTGCTTTAAAAGTCTCTTCATTACTAATCCCAAATCCTACAATTTGCTGGCTCTTTAGATTCATTGCACCGATGCGCTCAAAGTAATCTGAAGTTGTATTACTAAAGCCGCTTGTACCACCCGTAGTACTCGCGCTACTCACCATATAGATAAAACCATCACTTGCTGCATCTAGTTGCTGGATGCGCGCATCACTCGTTTGAGGAGTAATGAGAAATACATTGATAAGTCCGTATTTTTCAAAAATTGCTTTATACTCCGCTTCGTATTCTGCTAGTGGTAAATCTGGCATAATAATACCATCGATACCTATTTCTTGACAACGCTTACAGAATTTCTCAACTCCATATTGTAACATCGGGTTAAAGTAACCCATCACAATAAGCGGAATATGAATGGTCTCACGAATACCGTCTAATTGGCTAAACAGTTTTTCGGTAGTCATTCCGTTATGAAGCGCGGCAGTACTTGACTCTTGAATAGTAGGCCCATCTGCTAGCGGATCTGAAAAAGGTAATCCTATCTCCACCATATCAACACCGCTTTCTTGAAGCTGCGTTAAGATAGAAACAGTATCATCTATCGCTGGATATCCAGCAGTGAAGTATAAGCTTAGGAGCTTTTTATCTTCTTGTAATTTTTGTTTTATTCTATTCATCTGAATAAATATTTTGTCATTCCCGCGTAGGCGGAAATTTATTATTGATGTTTTTTTGCTTTCGCGAAAGCGTGCTTCTATAATTTGAAATAATCGATATAGGTATTCAAATCCTTATCTCCACGTCCCGAAAGGTTGATCACTACGATGTCGTCTTTTTTGAATTTTCTGGTTTCAAAAATAGCAAGCGCATGGCTCGTTTCTATCGCAGGGATAATACCTTCTAGCTTACTAAGTTCTAGTCCAGCTGCCATCGCATCTTCATCTGTAACAGAGATAAACTCCCCACGTCCAGAGCGGAAGAGATTTGCGTGCATAGGTCCTACACCTGGATAATCTAGACCAGCAGAGATAGAGTAAGGCTCTGTAATCTGCCCGTCGTCTGTTTGCATTAATAAGGTCTTACTTCCGTGTATAATTCCCTCACGTCCCAGTGCAGATGTTGCAGCGCTCTCGCCAGTATCTACACCTTTTCCAGCAGCTTCTACAGCAATAATGCCTACTTCTGGTTGATCTAGATAGTGATAGTATAATCCAGCAGCATTACTACCACCACCTACACAAGCCACTACATAGTCAGGATTTTCTTTTCCTTCCTTTTCTAATAATTGTTTCTTAGTCTCCTCAGAAATCACCGACTGGAAACGAGCTACCATATCTGGATATGGGTGTGGCCCTACTACAGAACCTATGATGTAGTGAGTATTTACTGGATTGTTGATCCAGTCGCGTATAGCTTCGTTAGTTGCATCTTTAAGTGTTCTACTTCCAGACATTGCTGGGCGAACGGTTGCTCCTAGCATTTTCATACGTGCTACATTAGGCGCTTGGCGCTCTATATCTACAGCACCCATATATACGATGCATTCTAGACCCATAAGTGCACAAACGGTCGCTGTAGCAACACCATGCTGTCCAGCACCAGTCTCTGCAATGATTCTAGTTTTACCTAGACGCTGCGCCATTAAAATCTGACCTATCGTATTGTTTACTTTATGCGCTCCAGTATGACAAAGATCTTCTCTTTTTAAGTAGACTTTTGTACCATACTTCTCACTAAATCTCTTTGCATAATAAAGCGGCGTAGGGCGACCTACGTAATCTTTTAAGAGTTGTTTGAACTCTTCTTGAAAGGCTGGCTCTTGCATGATTTGTACATACTGTGAGCGCAATTCTTCTACATTAGGATAGAGCATTTCTGGAATAAATGCACCTCCAAAATCTCCGTAATAGCCTCTCTCGTCTGCTTGGTAACTTTTTTCTTTTTCTAGTGTATTCATAGCAATTGTATTATGAGCGAGACGGCGTAAACGCTGCAATCGCTGCTTTAAACTTTTTCAATTTTTCTATATTCTTCATTCCTGGCTCATCTTCAAACTTGCTATTTACATCAAGTGCGATAATAGGCAAATCTGTAGCCAGTATTTTTGTTACTTTTTCTACTTCTTCTAGTCCTATGCCACCGCTTAAAATAATAGGCGTTTGAGACGTGTAATCTTTTAATACACTCCAGTCAAAGGTGTATCCATTTCCTCCTTTTTCTTTTCCCTTGGTGTCAAAAAGAAAGCCATCTATAATTCCTTCATACGGCTTAAGTTTTTCAAAATCAAAGTTGTCTTTTATTCCAAAAACTTTCCAAATCTTCAGGTCTCGACTGCGCTCGACCAGACAACCTTGAAGTTCTTTTATATACGCTCGTGATTCGCTCCCGTGAAGCTGAATTACGTTGAGGTTGTGCTGTGTTATTTTCGCTTTTGCGAAAGTAATATCAGCATCCACAAAAACACCAACGCGGTCAATTCCCTCAGGTAATTCTGGAATCTCTAGGTCGCCAAAATCTCGTTTGCTTTTCTCATAAAATATAAATCCAAGATAGTCTGGCTGCAATGCAGCGACCTCTTGTGTATTATATTTCATACCGCATATTTTAATTTTCATTTTGCGTCTTTCTCTATGAGATTATCTAATATTTCTTTTGCTTGTGGTGTAAGGAACTCTCTAGTGAGGGCAACTTCCTTAGTGCCTTGAGCGAGTATGTAATCTCCCGCAAAATATTTTTTCTTAGTCAATTTTGAAAAAGCAAGCTCTTTCTTTCCGATGCCAAAAAAACCTTTTATGGTAATACTTGATTGATTTATTTGGAGCCATCCCTGACGTTTTAATATTGCATAAACTATGAGATGTAAAATTCCCCAAACAAAAAACCAGTCAAGAACACCATAATCACCTTCTATGATAACGGTTATAAGTCCGAGTATGGTGTAAGCTATACCGGTCCAAAGGTAGTAGCGTAGCTGCTTGTTAGAGTAAGGAACGTTTATCATTAATCTAGCTGTTTTATAAAAGTAGCGGCACTTTCGCCTGGGTTATCTGTTTTCATAAAATTTTCACCTATAAGGAAACCTTGAAAACCGTGTGGCTTTAATTCCTTGATTGCCTCTACAGAACTGATACCACTTTCTGATACTTTTACAAACTCATCTGGAATCTGCTTGATGAGTTCTTTGCTGGTTTCTAAGCTTACCTCAAAGGTCTTAAGGTTTCGGTTATTGATGCCTAGCATATCTACAGAAGGCATAATAGACTTCTGTAATTCTTCTTCATTATGAGATTCACAAAGTATATCGAGACCAAGACTTTTTGCAAAGGTTGAAAACTGCTCTATTTGCTTTCGCGAAAGCGTAGCTGCAATAAGTAATATCGCATCTGCACCGTAGGCTTTGGCTTCAAGAATCTGGTATTCATCTACTATAAACTCCTTACGCAATAGCGGGAAACTAGTTGCAGCTCTAGCGATAATTAAATCATCTAGCGAGCCGCCAAAATATTTCATATCTGTCAAAACCGACATCCCACTTACACCTGCCTGCTCATAACCACGAGCTACATCTTGCACGTTTAAGCTGTTATTTATAACAGACTTGCTTGGTGATCTTCTTTTGTGCTCTGCGATAATGCCAGAGCCATTACGCACTGCGGTAGCAAGCGAAATAATATCTCGTTCAAAAAGCACAGATTGCTCTAGCTGACTCACAGGAATAAGGCTTTTTCTCAAAGCTACTTCCTTGATTTTATCTGCTGTAATTTTATCTAGTATCGTCATTTTAGTTGCTTAAGGCTTGTAGTTTGCTCAGTTTCTGGGCTGCTTTACCAGAAAAGAGACTTTCTTTTGCTTTTTCAAATCCTTGAATAGGTGTTAGTCCCTCTACGGTTGCAATCGCCATTCCTGCATTTGCACACACCACATTATTCTGAGCGTCTGTTCCTTTACCAGAAATTACATCCATAAATATCTTTGCCGAAGACTCAACAGAATCTCCCCCATAAATATCTTTTTGTAGATGTGGGCTTACGCCAAAATCTGCTGGCTCAAGCATCATCTCTGTATGATTAGTAATTGCTTTTGTCGCTCCCGTAAGTGAAATCTCATCATAACCATCTAAGGCGTGTAGTATGGTAAAGTTCTTATTACCTTTTTGATATAAATACCCATACATTCTAGCGAGCTCAAGGTTAAAAACGCCCACTAGTTGGTTGCTTGGGAACGCAGGATTAACCATCGGGCCTAGCATATTGAAAAAGGTTTTTACACCTAGTTCTCTACGTATAGGAGCTACATTTTTCATAGCAGGGTGGAAGAGTGGTGCGTGTAATACACACATCCCCACTTCATCCATAGAGCGCTTTAAAAAGTCCTTGTCATTACTAAATTTTATACCGAGGTGCTCCATCACATTACTACTACCACTCACAGAGCTTACTCCGTAATTACCGTGTTTTGTAACGTTTACTCCAGCACCAGCAGTGATAAAGCTAGAAAGTGTCGAGATGTTGAATGTATCTTTTCCATCACCACCTGTCCCACAAAGGTCTATAGCATTATAAGCAGAGAAGTCTACCGCTAGACATAAGTCTAGCAAGGCATCTCTAAAACCTTCTAGCTCTTCTACGGTAATGCTACGCATCATGTAAACGGTAAGAAAAGAAGCGATCTGACTGTGATTATATTTTCCTTCAGAAATATTTACGAGTACCTCACGACTTTCTGTCTTTGTGAGTTGGTCGTGGTTTATAAGTCTGTTGAGTATGTGTTTCATTGTTTTGGTGTGTTGATATGAACGATAATAGGATTTTCTTTATCCTTCATCACATTTTGTTTTCCTATGCTTGCTAGTTCTTTATTAGTTGCGAGGCGTGAGCTTGCTTGTGCTAGCGCTACATAATTATAAATGCCTTTTGGAGAGCTTGCTACCCATCCTTTTACGATAGGTGATTTTCTTACTTTAAAAGGTTCATTATTGTAGCGTTGTAAAAGACCTATTGCGCTTTTGCGCATATCATCTTTACTAGTTCCTTTTGGGAATATAACGTAGGTGCCGCTTGAAAACAGAACCCAATTAGGTCTTTCTGGACTTACACTTAATTTTGTATTGAAAATCAGTTTTTTATGAGCATCTGTGTTCTCCTCTGGTAGCACCTCTTTTAGTGGCTCAGGAGATGCTTCGATTACCACCACCGGCTCCGTTTGAGTAGCAGGTTGAGCAGATTTCTGCGTGCTATCGCAACCTCCCATTAACAAGAAGCAACTCAATATAAGTAGTAGTGTAATCTTCATAACTAAACGTTTAACTAAGAATCCAGTTTTTAATCATTGTTTTTCCATCTGGAGTAAGTACAGATTCTGGGTGAAACTGTACACCACGCACATCTAGCTCTCTATGACGTAAAGCCATAATCTGACCATTTTCATCTACCGCTGTGATTTCTAAAGCTGGTGGAAAATCTTCTGTAGCCACCACCCAAGAGTGGTAACGACCTACTTCAATCTCATCGTTGAGATCTTTAAAAAGCACAGTGTCAGGTTGGGTAATATTGATTTGAGTAGCTACGCCATGAAAAACAGTATCAAGGTTAATAAGTGATCCTCCAAAAACTTCACCTATAGCTTGCTGTCCAAGGCAAACTCCAAGAATAGGAATGCTACCTGCATATTTCTTTATAACCGCTTTTAATAAACCAGCTTCTTCTGGAATTCCAGGGCCAGGAGAGAGTAGTATTTTGTCATAGTGCTCACACTCTTCAAGTGCAAACTGGTCGTTGCGCTTTACGGTCACGATGCAATCTAATTCTTCTAGGTAGTGTACAAGATTGTACACAAAGGAATCGTAGTTATCTATTACTAATATCTTTTTCATGATCTATATATCTTCTGCGATGTCAAGGGCTTTATTAAGCGCTCCTAATTTGTTATAAACTTCTTGTAATTCTTTAGCTGGATCACTTCCTGATACAACACCAGCGCCTGCTTGCCAGTGTAGTGTGTGATTTTTACTCAAGAAAGAACGTATGATAATCGCGTGATTAAAATTACCGTAAAAATCCATAAAACCTATCGCTCCTCCATAGAAGGTTCTGTTGCGGTTTTCATATTTTTCGAGAAGCTGCATAGCCATGTGCTTTGGTGCTCCACTCAAGGTTCCTGCAGGAAAAGTATCCGCCACTACTTGTAGTGTATTACTGTCCTCATGCATTTGCCCAGTTACTTTACTCACAAGGTGAATCACGTGAGAGAAAAACTGCACCTCACGATAGGTCTCTACCGTAACGTCATGTCCATTTCTTGATAGGTCGTTGCGAGCAAGATCAACCAGCATTACGTGCTCTGAGTTTTCTTTCTCGTCTTTTGCAAGTTCTTTGGCAAGGATGGCGTCTTGCTCATCATTACCTGTTCTTTTAAAGGTCCCGGCAATAGGGTGAATCTCTGCTTTTCTATCTTGAACAATAATTTGAGCCTCGGGTGAAGATCCAAAAATCTTATAATCTCCGTAGTCAAAATAGAATAAATAAGGAGATGGGTTTACACTACGTAGTGCTCTGTATACATTAAACTCATCACCAGTAAACTGCTGAGAGAATCGTTTGCTAGGTACAATCTGGAATACATCACCACGCTGGCAGTGCTTCTTGCATGTGTCTACAAGTGCTTTGTAATCTTCGTCTGTAATATTGCTGGTAAGCTCATTATTACGAGCAAACTTATATTCGGCAAAGTTTTTTGACTTGAGCATTTGCTCTATCTCCTCAATATTACTTTCTCCAGAAGTATTGTGACAGAAGATGTGTGCTTCATTATTAAAATGATTGATGGCAATGATATTTTGATACACTGCATAGTAGATATCTGGAATATTCAAATCTTCCTCTTTTTTGGAGATTTTTAGATCTTCAAAATACTGCACAGAGTCATACGATAAATAACCAAACAAGCCATTATTTATGAATTTATGAGCGGTCTTTGTAGATGAGAACGCTTTCGCGAAAGCGTCTAAAACACCCACAACGTTAGTATCATCTGTAACTGTTATTTCCTCGCTTTTACCATCTGGAAATTGCTGTTTTATTATCCCGTTACCCACTTCTATGGAAGCAATAGGATTGCAACAGATGTATGAGAAACTATTATCATTTGCATGATAATCACTACTCTCGAGCAGCAAACTATTAGGAAAACGGTCACGCAACCTTAAGTATACCGATACTGGAGTAATGGTGTCTGCCAGAAGGCGTTTTGAAGAAGTTTTTAATTTATATGTCATTATTCATTTAAATTATTGTCGGTTTTAAGGCGACTTGAGAGCATAAAAAAAGCCTGTCGTAAGACAGGCTGTATATGTAAAAACATAGGTAGGCGCTTACGACAACGTTTGTTGTGTAATCCACCACCAAGTATGTACTGTATTGTTTTTCATTTGTTCTTCAAAGATAGTAACCACTTTGTTAATATAAAAGCTCAATCTATAAAAATTATATATTGAGCTTTCTGGGGGAATTTAGGAATTGTATTTAAAATGTCAAGTTTACAGCAAGTTCAAAATTATCTGAGATTGCGTTGTCTTTTAAGTTGTCAAAAAATGATGCAGATCCATAACGTACTCCATATTTTGTGCGATCTACATTAAAAGTAGTGGTCGCTGTATTTTCAGTTACAACCATATTTACTGATACAGATTCTGTATGACCTTTAATAGTTAGGTCTCCCACAACATTATATCCCGTAGCACTTTCTGTAACCTCTGTTATAGTGAAAGTTGCCTCGTTGTAATTTGCAGTGTCAAAGAAATCTGGAGAGTTCAAGTGTCCTTCTAGTTTTTCTTTCCCTTCTCCTGCTTTAAGATCTGTAACTGTAATTGTAGTCATGTCTACTACAAAATTTCCACCTACTAGTTTGTCGTCTTCCATTTCTAACGAACCAGAAACAAGATCAATAGTTCCATTGTGTTGGCCTAATACTTTTTTTCCAGTCCAGTTGATACTGCTTTCTTTTACGATAACCTTTTTAAGAATTGGGTTTGTGTTAGCAAATGCACCCGTAGTAACGATAATTGCTAGTAAAGCTGTTGTGATTTTCTTTTTCATTTTTTTTAGTTTTTTGTTTCTGTTCGTAATTTATTGAGCAAGTTATTGAGCTGCTCTATCTCATTATTGTCTAGTTGAGACGTAATTTTTTCTTCGGCATTACTAATCGCCGTGTCAAGTATTTTTAGGAGTGAAAGACCACTATCTGTAATAGTGATTTCTACTTTACGGCGATTAGAAGGGCAAGTAGCTCGTGCTACTAATTCTTTTTTGATAAGCTTATCTACTAGTCTTGTCGTGTTACTAGCCTTAGTAACCATACGCTCATTGAGTGTAGAGAGATTTGCAGGCTTTCCTTTTTGTCCCCTTAATATGCGCAATACATTAAATTGCTGTAATGACAAATCGTGAGGCTTCAATGTACTCGCAAGTACATCATTAGACCATTGTGCTGTATATGATAGGTTTATAGTAAGCTTTTGTGCTATACCTAAAGTTTTTGTTTTAATATGCTCTTCTATTGTCATTACAATATTTGTATGTACAAATGTACGTTTGTAAATGAATTGATAAAAGTCTTTATAAGTTTTTTAACACGTGAAGGTTGAAAGCATTCTAAAATCCTTAACAATCCTCTCATAAAGTGTGTTAATTGAGAAGTGTAAAAGACACAATCACAATAATTTTGAAGGATGAAGCGAATGCTAATTGTCTTATTAATCATCTTAACATCCTGCCAAGAAGGGCAAAAGGATTATAAAGAGGCATTAATAGAAGGCAGTAATATAAAAGCATTGGATTATGATGGCTTAGAATATTATGTGCAAAATCATCCGTCTGAAACTTTAGTGATAAACTTTTGGGCAACATGGTGTGCTCCATGTATCAAGGAGTTGCCGGCTTTTGAGAAATTAGGAAAAGAATACAAAAACAAAGATGTAACTATATTATTAGTGAGTCTTGACTTTCCAGATCAATTAGAAGCACTTAAAACTTTTGTTGAGAAGAAAGATTTACAATCTGAAGTTTTATATCTAGATGATGGAGATGCAAATGCGTGGATACCAAAAGTAAATGATTCGTGGAGTGGTGCGATACCAGCAACACTTATCACGGGATCAAAAAGAAAGAAATTTTATGAGCGCTCTTTTACTTATAAAGAAATAGAGCAAGAATTGAATACCTTAATTAATTAGTAATGAAAACATTTAAAATCTTAACGCTTCTCGCCCTAGTGGTTGTAGTATCTGCATTTGCTGCAAATGCTGTGATTAAGAAAGACAGGAGCGGATACGACATAGGTGACGAAGCAGGAGATTTTTATCTACGTAATGTAGACAATGCGATGATGTCCTTAAGAGACTTTGAAGATGCAAAAGGTTTTGTAGTCGTATTTACATGCAACACTTGTCCATTCTCAATAGCAAATGAAGATAGATTAATTGCTATTGATACCAAATATAAAAAGTTAGGTTATCCAGTAATTGCGATTAATCCAAACGATCCACATGTTAAGCCTGGAGACAGTTTTAAAGCGATGCAGCAACGAGCAAAGAAAAAAGGGTTTACATTTCCTTATTTACTAGATGATGGTCAGGAAGTTTTTCCTAAATATGGAGCAACAAAAACTCCACATGTATATGTGTTGCAACGCGTTCAAGAAAAAAATATTGTTAAGTACATAGGTGCTATAGATAATAGTAGCCGAGATGAAAAAGCTGTTACAGAAAAATATCTAGAGAATGCCCTTGATGAGATTTTGTCAGGGAAAGAGGTTACCCTTAAAGAAACCAAAGCTATAGGTTGTGCGATTAAATCGTAATTTTAAAAATAATAGAGTTATCAAAATGAGCCTTAAAAAGGCTCATTTTTTTTGTATAATCACATCTGTGAGTATTTCGTAAATTTGCACTCAAAATCCCAGAATGATATTACAGCAATTATATACTAAATGTCTAGCTCAAGGAGCTTATTTTATAAGTTCAAATGGAGAAGGAGCTATTATAGATCCTCTGCGCGAGGTACAACCGTATCTTGATCTTGCAGCCGAGAATAAGACGACCATTAAGTATATTTTTCTTACTCATTTTCATGCAGATTTTGTGAGTGGCCAGGTAGATCTTGCAAAGGCTACTGGAGCCACCGTAATCTTAGGTCCTAATGCAAAGGCTGGATATGACTATCACAGCGCAAGAGATGGAGAGGTGTTCATGTTAGGTGATTTATCTATTACCACGATTCACACGCCAGGTCATACCATGGAGTCTACATGTTACCTTCTTAAAGATAAACAAGGAAAAGAAGAAGCTCTTTTTACTGGAGATACGCTTTTTATAGGTGACGTAGGAAGACCAGATCTCGCAGCCAAAACGGACTTAACAACGCAAGATCTTGCAGGTCATTTATATGACTCACTTCACCATAAGATTGCACCATTATCTGACGATATAATTATTTATCCTGCCCATGGAGCAGGATCTGCTTGTGGTAAAAACATGAGTAGTGAGACCAGTGATACGCTAGGTAATCAAAAGCAAAATAATTACGCATTTAAGCTCAATAAAGAGGATTTTATTAAAGAGCTCACAGATGGCTTGACACTTCCGCCGGCTTATTTTCCACATAATGTAGCGATGAATAAGAAGGCAAATACAGATTTTGACACGATTGTCAAGAGAGGAACTACGGCCTTGGATCCTGAACAGTTTGAAACACTGGCAAATGAAAAGGATGTACTCGTGCTCGATACAAGAAGTGTTTCCGCTTTCGCGAAAGCGTCATTACCTCAAGCTTGGTTTGTAGGATTGCAAGGACAGTTTGCACCATGGATAGGAGCACTTATCGCAGATATTCACCAAAAAATAATCTTTATCGCCGAAGAAGGTTCTGAAGAGGAAGTAGTAACCAGACTTGCGAGGGTAGGTTATGATAATAGTTTAGGTTTCTTAGAAGGAGGAGTAGAGGCTTGGGAGCGATCTGGCAGAGCTGTAATTGCTACAGCAGAAGTAACTGCGCAAGAATTTGTAGATGGCATTGCTACTGGCGATATTAAGAATCCGCTAGATGTGCGCAAAGCTGGAGAATATGCAACAAGTCATATAGAGGGACTGCCACATATGGGTCTAGATGAAGTGCACGTTAATGCGCACACGCTTGAAGCAGGTAATACGTATCACATACATTGCGCAGGTGGTTATAGATCTCTTATTTATGCATCTATAGCAAGGTCATATGGCATAAATAATGTAGTGAATGTGCAAGGTGGATATGGTGCCATAAAAAAGGCAGATACTTCTAGCATTAAATTGACATAATTCATCTAATTTTAAACAAATACTAATTGCGATGGCTCATAGAGATATGTACTATTGCACAAATATTAAACAATGACAGATTTAACAATCCCACAATGGGAAGAGAAAATTGCTCAAGATAAAGATGCTGTAATTCTAGACGTACGTACGGAAGAAGAAGTAGAAAACGGCATGATAGAAGGGGCAAAACATATTGATATATATCTAGGTCAAGGATTCCTTGATGAGGTAGAAAAGCTAGATAAGAGTAAAAATTATTATGTGTATTGTCGCTCAGGAGTACGTAGTGTACAAGCGTGTGCTCTTATGGGGCAAAAAGGGTTAAACAACACTTACAACTTGCTAGGTGGTTATAATGCTTGGGATGCAGCGCATTAAGAGTAGCCAGCGTTTGAGATATACGCTCATTGCGATAACGCTTTGTTTCTCTATGTGGAGTTGTAATGAAGCTACTTCTCAAAAAGAAATAAGTGGTGTTGCTACTCAAGAAGTAATCACAGTGATTGATGTTGATACCTTTGAAAAGGAAGCGTTAGTTGCAGGAGTACAACTTGTAGACGTACGCAGAGATAATGAGTGGGAGGGTGGTCACCTTGAAAATGCTAAGCATTTTGAGATGAATAATCCTAACTGGCAATCTCAAATAGAAACGCTAGATAAGAGTAAGCCTGTTTATGTGTATTGTGCTAAAGGAGGTAGAAGTGCCAAGTGCGCGCAACAACTCAAAGAAGCAGGATTTACAACGATCTATGATCTTGAAGGCGGAATTAATAATTGGAATTCTGCAGGAAAACCAATACAGTAGTTACTCGTTTTACATTAAATAAAAAAAGCCCATCCTAATCGATGGGCTTTTTTGTGGGTTGATATTTTCTATTAGCAACTGCTA
The DNA here is from genome assembly GCF_045063955.1 of Dokdonia sp. Asnod1-B02. NCBI lineage: Bacteria > Pseudomonadati > Bacteroidota > Flavobacteriia > Flavobacteriales > Flavobacteriaceae > Dokdonia > Dokdonia sp. Asnod1-B02. The sequence goes on from NZ_JBEFNW010000002.1 coordinate 1,291,474, forward strand.
GTAATTATCTTCTACCTTATCGTCTGTGAGTGTTTTTACAAAGGCAGTTAAAGAAGCAAGTTCCTCATCTGTGAGCTTGAGATTATCAAATGGCAAGGTTTGATGTGGAAGATCAAATCCTAGTCCGCCGCCACCGCCTTGATTGTAAAAATCCATTACTTGCTCTAGTGTAGTGTATACGCCATTGTGCATATATGGAGCTGTAAGTGCTGCATTACGCACTGTGGGGGTCTTAAACATACCTTTATGTTGTTCTGCTTCAAAGCGCCAGTAATAACCTGTGTCATCATCAAGTTCTTTGTTTTCTGCTGTTTCTGGAACGCCTATAACCTCACGCTCAGTCTCTGCAAAAAATGGAGGTACTGTTCCATTCGTTAGAGGCATAAAGTGACATGTTGCACATAAAGCTTTACCCATAAACAAATTCATACCTCGTTGTTCTTCTTTTGTAAATGTATCTTCATCACCTCGCATGTTTCGGTCAAATTTTGAATCAAAACTATTGAGCGTGCTTACGTATGAAGAGATTGCCTTGACAACATCTGTATTGCGTGTAGATACTCCTCCATAAGCTTTTTCAAACATTTCTAGGTAACTAGAGTCTTCTAGAATCCTCTTAGAAAATTTATGCACATTAGTATCAAACTCCTTCTTATTAGTAAATACTGAAGAGACTTGGTCAATGATGGAACCAGAACGACCATCTGCAAAAAAGTTTTGTTGGAATATTGTGTTGAGTAGTGTGGGTGTATTTCTTTGGAGCGCTTCGCCAGTATTACTTTTATTTGTCACGAGGCCGTCTGTATAAGCTTTTTTTGGATCGTGACAAGTTGCACACGCCATCGTACCGCTGGTGGATAGCTTTTCATCAAAAAATAATTTCTTTCCTAAAGTGATTTGTTCATCTGTAGGATTCTTGTTGATACTAGGAGTGAAGAAATTTACATTAAAACTATCGTCATCAAAAAACGTAGGAGCATCAAAGTTAAACGGAGTACTCTGGTTTCCTTCCCACAGTTCGCTAGCTTTGCGGATAGCTACCCAGCTGCGTGTGATAGGAGTAAGGTGGTTGCGTGTAAAAGAATAACGATCAAAGGTATCGTAGTCACTATTCTCATTAATAAAGGCAATGGCTTGATTAATTTGCGAGGTAAATTGCTTGTCTAGTGCTTCGTCCTTAGCTTGAATGATAGATTGAATACTTGCGTGATACGTGTCATGAAGATTTTGAAGGGACACAGCACCTTCATTTATGCCTAGCTGACTTACTGGTGTATCAAAACCTGCAATTGAAAAGCTCAGCACTCTTAGTAATTGCTGATGAGTCGCAGTAAAATATCTAGATGCGTTGAGTTCTCTTTTTTCAATATTCTTTTTGAGATTTTGTAAAAGTCCGTAAGTGACCGTAAGCTCTTTGTCATATTGGCCTTGAGAGGTTTCTCCCTCATAAATGCTTTCTTCTATTTTTTGTAACCCTACAGGATTCATCGTTTTCTCATTATCCTCTTTGTAAATAGGTAATGCTGGTCCATTTACTCGGTGTCCTACTGGAGGGTTGAGGTACGACGCGTAAGGCTCTGCTTTTTTGAAAGCAATACGCAATGTTTTAAAAACTTCTTTGGCTTTTAGATCTGTTACAGGAAGTTGTTTTAGAGTATCTATTCCAGCTATAGCTTTATTTAGTTCGTTTAAATAGATTTCCCTTGATGCCTCCCAGTTTACTTCAGGTGTTGAGGTGTATTTTTCCGTATCACCTTTGCAGCTATAGAGTAGTGCGACTGCAATTACTATGAGTATAAGAAGCTGCTTTATTACTATATTTTTCATGTAAATGTATTCATTGTAAAAGCGCAATCCCAAAAATGAGATTGCGCTTTATTAAAATAATATGGGCTTGTATCTACCTAGGTAAACCTTTTAGCAATACAACTTGTGATGCTTGGTTATCCTCGTAAGCACTGTTAGTGTGACCATCAAGCGCTTTAAAATCTTCACTTCTCCAGTAGTGTGGTTGTATGTTTAATAGGAATGTGTTAGGCTCTCCTATTTTATCAGAGATGTCTATAAGAGCACCAAATTCTCCACTTAAACCAGTACTGTTATCATCTGCTAGATCTTGACGTACTACAAGCTCAAGAACTTGCTGTACGTTTGTACCGCTTAAGTCTGACTGATAAATGTATGCAGCATGACCTCTTGAGAAAGAGTTAGGATCCTCTTGTATGTATACAAAGTTCTCTGTAACACAGATGTTATCTGGGCTTTGTAATGCAGCAAGGTTACCGTCTTGGTTATTTGTATCTGTGTTTCCACTTATGATTTGAGTAAGCTTTCCTTCTAGTGGGTTGTTGTCATCAAGAGCGAGTTTATATACAGTTCCCCAGTCGTTGTAAGTTCCCTGTCCTGGTCCGCGTCCTGTTACTGCAAAGAATACATTTCTTCCATTTGCATCAGATCCTTTTTGGTAATCTACATCTTCTACACGCATAAACTGTGCAGCAAATACGTCATTACATGCAGTTTCCATTTCGTTTTTAGTAAGTGCAGCTCCATTAGGGATTTCTACAAATTCTACATCATATTCTGCCTGAAAATCTAGAGAAGACTCATTGTAAGAAGTATTAGGCATAACATCTTGCACACCTCCCATTCCATTAGATACTTGCTTAAAACGTAGTACGTAGATAGAACCTCCAGTAAAATCTGCATCACCTGCAGTAGAGTAGTACATAGCTACTTGTCCTTCAGAGTTACTTGAATCATCATCACCACCTACAATTACAGTAGCGCCAGAATAAGCATCTTTAGGTAGCGGAGTTGCATTTTCCCAAGAAAATTCTCCTAGTGCATCTAGTCCAAAATCTGCTTGTGGCGTTGGAGTAGTTACCCTAGGGTCGATAGCTTTTACATCATAGTTAATACTTTCTGAAGCAGATAAGAAGATATCTTCATCACCTCCATGTATATCTGCTTCCCACATAGTAGCACTACATTGTCTTGCAAAGTCAGAAACTCCAGAATCTAGTAAGTAATCTCCAGAGATAGGTACTAGATTTTGATCAAAACGGATACGAGCCACTGCATAACTATCTTCACAGTTAGTTACATAAATGTAATCTTCACCATCTACTAAAAATCCAGAACCATCTGCAGATCCTGCAAGTTGAAAATCTCCCCCTATAACATCAGGAGTAGATACTAATGAATATGCTTCTACGTAATTGAATTGCGGTGACATAGCAACTAGTGGTGGCGTTGCAGATTTATCTGAAAATATTGTAGTTCCCATTTCAAAATCATCACCGTCTTCACCGTCTGCTCCATCTTGTCCATCTGCACCATCCTGCCCATCGATTCCGTCTACGCCGTTTATACCGTCCATTCCATCTTCGGCATCGTCACAGCTTGTAAAAAGAACACCTGTTCCTGCTATAAATAGCATTGTTAAAAAAATTGACTTTACTTGTTTCATTTTTTGAGTAATTAGTTGATTATTAGAATGGTTTAAAAGTAGTCTCAGAGTAAAAGAGTAAACGTTACCTAATCGTAGCCTTTTTATTAAAAAAGCGTTTATTTTATGTAAAGCCTTAACTGTTTAATAAAACAAGATTTTACATTTAGTTAAAGCAACCTATTAATAAATCTTATATTTTTTAAAGGAAAATGAGAAGCACGCTTTCGCGAAAGCAAAACCAAAAGTATTGAAAATCAGACCAAAAGGATTTGGGAGCTGTTATTTTGAAAAGGATAAGTACCATATTTTTGTACAGACCATTAACATATTATCTCAAAGACAAATGCTAACTTTATAGTAAAAACTAGCGATGACGACTATACTTCCAAACAGACTAGAACAAGCTTTATCAAAACTATATGCAGCATTTTCTGATGGTAGCTTGCATCCAGGTTGCTGCACAGCTTGTGCAGTAGGAACTATTTGTGCCAATAAAGATATGTGGAAGCACATGACAGATGATCACGGGTCGCTTGTCCTCAGTTATGTAGGAAAGGTTAATGAGGCTTTCGGTAAACGTTTTTATGGGTATTTACCTAGTGAATTACTCCAGATTGAAGGTGTCTTTTTACGAGCTTGCGGTTATGAGTTACCTATAAGCCGCGGCAGTATGAAACCAACAGATCCACAAGGGGATGAGGTGATGTTTAATGGCATGCGTGCCGTTATACATTACTTGTGCGAGCTAGATGGTGTGGAGGATGTAATGGATATCCAACAGCAGTTTCTTTCTGCTACTGCAGAAAAAAGGGCTTTAAGTGATGTTTAATAAGTATACGCCTAGACAAATAGTAATATAAGCGCAAGCACAATTCCTCCTGCTACAAAGAGCATTCCTTTTCTATAAATAGGGCTTGATGGAATAAACATCCAGAATGAGGATATTACAAAGAAGAGTAAGCTTAGTCCAAAAAAGATATTTAAAAAATATAGTGGATCTCCAGATTTGGCTTTATGGAAGTGAGTAAGCTTATCAAGAATGAAAGGCAATTCTTTTTTAGAATATACAACCGCTCCAGTGGTGCTATTATACGTTCCCTCTGCAAAGTAAAGGACACCGCCTTCCTCTTTAGTTACCTTAAGTCTCTTATTATTTATAGCTTTAGCTAGTGATGGAGCAGAGAGGTTAGGGTCAAGCGTTTTTTCAATAACAACCGTATTCTTAAAAGTATCTGAGTCTCTAAAGATTAAAACAATTCCACTTATCGCATAAACTGCCATGATTCCTGCTAGAAAGAAGCCTAGGTATCTGTGAAGAATGCGCATTTTAAGTGAAGTAGATTTTTTACGAGCCATGTATTTTGTTTTAGAAGCGAAAGGTATAAAAAACTAAGGATGGGTAAAAGAAGAAGACTTGTTAAAGATTAAAATACTGTTGCCTATGTGTAATGTACTTATGTAAGACGATCCTAGTTTTAATCTGTTGTAGTATTAATTTTTTCAACATCATTTGCCTTGCGTTCTTCTTCTTTTTCTACAAATTTCTTATGTTCAAGGTGAGCGTAATGATCCTTCTTACGATTATAGATACTTTTTATACCATCAGATTTCCCATAGAGTGTTACTTCATCATGTGGTAACATTTTAAAATTACCTGATGGAGAGCCAAAATAGCCTGTACCTTCTCTTTCTACACCTAAGACCGTAATACCTTCTTCTCGTAAGTCTAATTCTTGTAAGGTGCGATTGCACATCCATCCATCTGTGTCTACGGTCGCTTTTACAATTTTAAAATTGTCCTTAAGATGTAATACAGCTGCATAATCTTGAACCTCTAGGTCTGTATACTTTTTAAGCATCCTATTAATCACTTTAGATAAACCGCGATTAACCCATTTACTACGTATCCCGAACCATAGTAGTAGAATACCGCCCACAATGATTAAAAACCCATAAAATCGAGAAGCATTAGATTCTGGTAATACGAAGGTGAGGATCAATGATGACATCGCCGTAACAATACCTGCATTACCTATGAGCATTAAGTTGTAAATAATCTTACGGCGCACAGGGTGATTCATGATATTTTCTGTTTCCTCCGAACTTATGCCGGCACCAGTATAAGCAGATCGCGATTGAAACTTGGCACTTTCTTCTGAGAGACCAGTGTGTACTAGTGCGATAGTAGAAATTTTAGTAATCAACACAGAGATGGTGATGATAAGAAAAAGAGAAAAAGCTGCAATCATATGTGGTAATTCTAGAAGTTACAAAGCTAGTTATTTATTGTAATCATCATACAAAAACATGAGGTCAAGCAGATACTATTTATGCCAGACTATTAAGGTAAAAGGCAATGACCAGACCTAGAGCAGTTGCAATACCAGTCCAGTATTTATCTTCCTTAAAAGCTTTTGGAAATACTTCAATAGCGAGTGAGGCTACAACTGCACCTCCTGCAAAGCATCGTATGTTATTGAGAATATCTTTAGATACATTTTCTAGAAAGAAGTAACCTATAAGTGCTGCTGCAGAAAGTAGTAAGGCTGTTCCCGTCCATAATATGAGTATTGTCTTTTTTGACCTGCCATCGTCTTTCATTTCTTTTGCTCCACCTGCGGCTTCGGGAAGATTTGATAATAAAATAGATCCTGAGAGTGCTGCCACAGCAAGTGGGTCTGCGCTTATAAGTGCAACACCTAACGCTAGGTTTTCGGGAAGTCCGTCTAGGGTTATGGCTGCTAGAAGACCTGCGCCTCCGCTTTTTGAGCTCCACTTTTCTTTTACGTAAAAATCTAAACCTGTAAATACTAAAGCCCCTATAAAAACAAATAGTATTGGTAACAATACATCACCATCCTTCATAGCTGGTTCTATAAGCTCTAATACTGCAGATACGATGAGTGCTCCTCCAGCAAGTGCAATGAGAAATCCTTCTGTATTTTTCGATAGTTTGCCATACAAACCCCACAATGCGCCAGCAATGAGTGACATAGAAACGACAAATACAACAAGGATAGTAATAAGCATGATGGAAAAGATATTTTGGCTTTAAGCCAACTAAAAATTTTTAAATCTATGTACGCCAGTATGCGATTATGAGGCTGTTTTATTAGTTCGCTTAAAATAATCGATTACGTGAAGGCTCGTAAGTCCGTGAATGAGAATACTAAAGAGAACTACGTAACTTATAATCCCGAATAGCTCGTCATACTCTGTAAAATCGCCGTGTATCAAGGCATAACTAAGATAAAAGAAACTCCCTATGCCGCGTATTCCAAAGAAACTAATAGCCCACTTTTTTGCCCTTGAAAAGTTTGTAGTAAGCATAGCGAGATACCCAAAAATAGGTCGCAACACGAGTACAATAACTAGACTCGCTATGATACCGTCTACATCTGTATATGATAAAATACCTGAAACCAAAGCACCACCAAAAAAGATGGTCCACAGTGCGACTAGTAATTTTTCTGTCTCCTCTGCAAAGTGCAGCATGGAGGTATTTACATTATCATCTGCAGATTTACCGCAGTGATATTGCATAAAAACGCCGGTAGCAAACACACTTAAAAAGCCGTAGGTGCTCAGTATTTCCCCTAGGCCATAGGAGAAGAATGTGAGTGCGACCGCAATAAAACCATTGAGTATATATTTTTGATGTTCTTTACTGTGATAGTGTACTACCCAGCTGTATATAAATCCTATCAAGGCGCCTACTAGTAGACCGCCAATAATTTTAAACAAGAAATAATAACTTATAAAGTGTAACCAGTCTATTTCTTGAAAACTACTAGCCTCGCTCCATAATATAGCTAAGAAAACAAATGGAAATGCAAACCCGTCATTGATTCCAGCCTCTGCGGTAAGCGTGTATCTTAAACCTGTATTTCTTTCTTCTAAATCTTGGCGCTCTTCTAGTTGTAACTCACTAGCGAGCACAGGGTCTGTAGGAGCAAGCACTGCTGCTAGTAGTAAAGAAACGGGGCCATTGAGTCCTAGTAAATAGTGAGCAATGGCAAAGATGGCAATCATGCATAAAGGCATTGTAATCGCTACGAGCGATAACGGTTTTTTCCAGTCACTCCACTTATAACTCGTGCCTATTTTGAGCCCAGCTGTCATAAGACTTATAATCACAATAACTTCACTTACAATCTTACCTGTTTCTAATTCCCATAGCGGATCTGGCCAAGGTAAAGGAGCGCCCGCAAAAAATAATATCATACCTAATAGTAGTAGCGGTATGATATAAGTGATTTTTATTTTTTTTGAATACACAGGAATAAACGCCATAAGCGAGATGGCAAAACCTGTGCATGCTAGCGCAACAAAATAAGGATGGGTTTCTACGATTAACGCCATAAGGCTAGTTGTTTTTATTATTTACTCTAGTTCTTTCCTCAAGAACCGCAGGAGGAGGTATAGGTGCCAGTCTATGTTTTTCAATCTCCTTTTGGTTCATATTTATTTTCATCTGGAGTTCTCTGATTTCAATGGCGAGATACTCTTGATATGCATTTATCACCTCTTCTTTTGTTTTATAAACCTTTCCTTGATGTCCTTCAATTCTCAAAAAATCATGTTCATCTATAGAGATTTTAGAAGCAAAATGTTGCTTTATCTCTTTTAAACTATTGACAAGAAATTGCTTTTCTAGTTGGTCTACGGTGGTATCGCAATCATTACACGGAGCATTCAATACGCGTGTTAAACGATCTTGATCTTCAAAATAATCAAGCACATTATTGAGCTTCTCAGATGGTCGAGGGACGGCTTCTGTAGATATCTTAAATGAAACGCCTGGTTTTTTTGTTTTCTCACGCTGAGAAAAAGCTGTGGTAGCGATACATAGTACTAAGAGTGTAGCTGTTATTTTCATAATAATGCAATAGTTAAGTGAGTGCTTTTAGAATATCAAGTACGCTCAAGAAGCATATAATATGGAAAGAAGATACTACTTTTCTGCTTTATCGTTCGTTTTTTTTAATAATCAGAATGCGTGATAGCCATTGTTTAAGAAGTGGTCAGTGCGTCACGGCAGTTAGTTTTGCTCTATTTCGGTTTCAATTGTGATATCAAAGGTTGCACCTGGTGCAAGCGTTTTATAAGAACCTTTTTTAGTGATGTCGATACTTTCATCTTCACTATCTGGAAGTCCTAACCACGGTTCAATACACACATAATCTGCAGCGGGTTTTGACCATAAAGCAAGGTTTGGGTAATCCTTAAAGCGCACGATGACTCCTTTCTTTTCATCTTTTTTACGCAGTCGTACCCAGTCATAATTAATGTCTGTAAAGATGAGGGCATCTTCATTGAAAAGCGTTTTTGAGAGTGGTAAGAGTCCGCCATTAGTTTTGATAGCTCGTTTTTCAGGAGATAATAACCCACTATCTCCTAGCGTGCGAGACTCAAGATTAAGTGGCTCTGGAAACTCAATGACATAATCAGCTAGTGCAGTATGCTCATCAAGCGGGCAAGCATAAGCAGTGTGACCACCACATGCAAAAGACATAGGCACGGTATCATTATTTGTAACCGTATAGGTAATTAACAATCGATACTCAACAAGGGTAAAGCTTACGCGAAAATGGAACTTATACGGATACTGTCGTAATGTTTCATCAGAACTTGTGAGCGTAAAAGAACAACTAGACGCGTCGTGTTGCTGAAAATCAAGCTGCTCATTATTTCTTATAATTCCATGCTTAGTCATAGCATAGTCTTCTCCATTAAAAACAATCTTGTTCTCTTTTATATTACCAATAGCAGGAAACAAGACCGGCGAACTACTTCCCCAAACTGAAGGATCAATTTGCCAGATGTATTCTTCACCAGTCTCCTTATTAATTAAAGAACGTATTTCTGCGCCTTTTGAAGTAATGGTACAGATGAGGTTTTCGTTTTGGATGGTGTGGAGCATTGTTATGTGTTTAAGACAACTTAAATTTTTTAGTTTTTTACTTTAATCACTATTTTATTGATAATTGGTGTTTTTAAATTTTTTCCAAAGATTTTCACTTTTACTAGTATTTCTTCATTCAATAATCGTGGTTGTATAGCAATCCTAAGGTCTTCTTTAAAAACGTCTTGACTAATTTTATGCTTTAAATCGCCAATGTTTTCTACAATAATGTATTCGGTTTGATTTTCACTTACATTAGGATAATTAAAATGAATCAAATCTATAGATTTATAGTTTTTTTTGAAAAATAAAGAGTCAATGGTATTATCAGGTTTTTCGTGTATTCTTTTAGGTATGTAAATACCTTCTTTTTCAATTTTCAACTCAATTGATGCGTCTTCTAAGTATTCGTCACTATCATTTAATATTTTGAAATTAAATTTATTGGCATTTAATTCAAAATAAAAGTGTTCATCATCTTCTTTATAGGTTTGATTTATGTTTGAGAGGTTTTCTTCTAAAGTCTCAATGCTCCTTTGCTCATATGTATTAGCTCCTAGGCCGGGGTGATTGAATTCAAATAAGGGGGTTAAATTTTTATGGGTATTTTTTAATTCCTCTCGTTTTTTGAGAAGTATATTTTTTATTTTTTTTTCCGCTAATTTTGATGGCAAATTATCACTATTTGTAATTTTCATCTCAATAGTGTAATTATCTATCGTGTCAAAATAGGTGTATACTTTGCTTTTGAATTCATTTATAGATAGCTTTTGTTCAATATAGAAATCAATATCTTTTCTTGTTAATCTAGTCTGGTGTGACCCTTTTCTTATCCAGCTTTCTCCAACCTTCAATTTAAAATAGTCTTTCTTCATCATATACGGTTGGTCGTGGCAATTGAAAATTTTGAAAATACCAAATGTCTTTTCCTCATATTCATGAGGGTAATATATAAAATGAAGTTCTGGCTCGATATTATTACTAACTAGTTGCTGATATGTGGCATCATCAATTAAATCGTCCGTCAAACCAAGAAATTCTCTTTTTCCATCAGGTTTAAGTTTTACGCCAATTATAATATACTTAATATCCTTTGTTTTTGCATTCGCCATAGATATCAAATCCTTCAATAAGCTGTGATAAGTGCTTTTTTCATATTGTATTGATTTGAAATCTAATACAGTATTCTCATTTTCAAATTGAATAATTTCATCAAGGACTTCTGCCATAATCTTAAAAGTTTTATTGTGCTTAATGTAATCTACAAAACCAAATCTAATCCCAAGTACGGTAATCCCTATTCTAAAGCATTAGTTTTCAACTTTTATGCACAATTTAAATCGGCTGAGATCTATGTTTATGTGAATGGAGTAGGTGTTTGAGGAATCACATTTTTCGCGAAAGCGTAAAATTTTAAGATATAATTAGCATTTATACTACAAGACACCTTAACATAAATTCTGATATTATACTGCATTTAATAATTATATGTTAAAAACGCAATAAAACAAACAATTCAATAAAACCTAAGACCTTATGAAAAGACGAAATTTTGTCCAACTCGCTGGTATGGGAGCAGGTGCCTTAATGGTGCCATCGATGATGCTGGGAAACAATATCCCAACAGAAGCACTGCTCGAACCAGGAATGGACGTACTGCTTAAAAAACAAATGGCAGATGTCGCCCTTAATACGGCAAAAGGTTTAGGTGCTTCATATGCAGATGCTAGAATAGGGAGATACCTAAACCAGTTTGTGCGCACACGTGAAGATAAAGTGCAAGGCGTTGTAAATACAGAATCTTTTGGGATAGGGATACGCGTGATTGCAAATGGTACTTGGGGTTTTGCATCTACTAATGATGTAACGCCAGATGGTATCCAGAAGGCAACAGAGCAAGCGGTAGCAATTGCTAAGGCTAACTCAAAATTCCAAACCAACCCAGTAGTGCTAGCCCCAGAAGCTTCTTACGGAGAGGTGAGCTGGAAAACGCCTATTAAAAAAGACTTTAAAGAAGTGCCTGTTTCTGAGAAGGTAGAGCTGTTACTTACGGCAAATGCTGCTGCGCAGTCTAATGGTGCAAACTTTGTAAACTCTGCACTCTTTATGGTAAATGAGCAAAAGTATTTTGCCTCTACCGAAGGGTCATATATTGATCAGGATGTGCACCGTATCTGGCCTACATTTGGCGTGACGGCTGTAGGTGGTGGTAAGTTTAAAACCCGCCAGGCTATGAGTGCTCCTATGGGACTTGGCTATGAATATTTAGATGGTCTTGAGTCAGAAAAACTTGAAGGTCCGCAAGGATTGAAGTTATATAGAAATAGCTACGATATTATAGAAGATGCTGCCATGGCGGCAAAGCAGGCTAAAGAAATGCTTACGGCAAAATCTGTAGATGCTGGTAAATATGATCTTGTACTAGAGCCTAATCACTTAGGTCTTACCATTCACGAGTCTGTAGGTCACCCTACGGAGCTTGATCGTGTACTTGGGTATGAGGCAAACTATGCAGGAACAAGTTTTGCAACCATAGATAAGTGGAAGTCTAAAAACTTTAAATATGGTAGTGACCTTGTAAACATTGTAGCAGATAAGCAACAAGTGGGATCACTAGGAGCTGTAGGCTGGGATGATGAAGGTGTAAAAACGAAGCAATGGGATATCATACGTAATGGTGTGCTGGTAAATTACCAAGCGATACGTGACCAAGTACAAATGATAGATCAGAACGAATCTCATGGATGTTGTTATGCTCAAAGTTGGAACGATGTACAGTTCCAGCGTATGCCTAATATCTCGCTAGAGCCAGGTAAGGAGCCGTATTCTATTAATGATATGATTAAGGATGTAGAAAAAGGAATCTACATTGCAGGTCGTGGATCTTATTCTATAGACCAGCAACGATATAACTTCCAGTTTGGTGGTACCATGTATTACGAGATTAAGGATGGAAAAATAGTTGGGATGCTTAATGATGTAGCATACCAATCTAATACACAAGAGTTCTGGAATTCTTGTGCAAAAATATGTGATCAGAGTGACTACCGTCTCTTTGGATCATTCTTCGACGGGAAAGGGCAGCCTTCACAAGTGAGCGCAGTATCACATGGAAGTGCCACGACACGATTTAATGATATTAATGTGATCAATACGGGTCGTAACGTTTAATCGTCAATTTTTAAAGAAGAAACACAATGGGAATATTTTCAAAAGAAGAGGCAAAAAAAGTGATGGAGAAAGCAATGAGCTTCTCTACTGCAGATGCCTGCGTTATAAATTTAGGCGGTAGCGAGAGTGGTAACATACGTTATGCACGTAACTCTGTTTCTACCTCAGGACACCAGTCTAACCAAAGTCTTGCGGTCACTGCAAGTTTTGGTAAAAAATCAGGTACAGCAACCATAGACGAGTTTGATGATGCGTCACTAGAAAAAGTGGTAAAACGTGCAGAGGAACTAGCAAAGCTTGCTCCAGAAAATCCTGAGTTTATGCAGCCATTAGGGCCGCAAACGTATGACGAGTCAAAAACGTACGTAGAGGCAACGGCAAACATGACTCCAGAGTATAGAGCAGAAGTAGCAGAGAGCAGTATACAACCTGCCAAAGCAAATGATGTAACCGCAGCTGGTTTTCTAGATGGTGGCGCAGGCTTTAGCGCGATGATGAATTCTAACGGACTGTTTGCTTATAATAAGTCAACTAACGTTGAGTTTACAGTAACCATGCGATCTAACGATGGTACCGGTTCTGGATGGGTGACAAGAGATTTTAATGATGTGTCAAAATTTGACGCAGCAGAAGCTTCAAAAGTTGCTATTGATAAGGCAGTAATGTCTCGCGAGGCAAAAGCAATCGAGCCAGGTAAGTACACCGTAATTCTTGAGCCATCTGCTGGATTAGGACTACTAGAAGGCTTAGGGCGTTCTATAAGTGCACGATCTGCAGATGAGGGAAGAAGCTTTATGTCTAAAGAAGGTGGAGGCACTAAGATGGGTGTCAAAATTGTAGACGAGCGTGTAAACCTATGGTCTGACCCTCTTAATGAAGAAGTACCAGCAGGTACTTGGAACGGAGAAGGACAACCGCTTAAAAAGACGAGCTGGATAGAAAACGGAGTGGTAAAAAACCTTGCCTATGACCGTTTCTGGGCACAAGAAAAAGGTGTAGAGCCGGTACCGTTTCCTAGTAATTTTATCATGGGCGGTGGTGATGCATCTCTTGAAGATCTCATCAAGTCTACAAAGAAAGGAATCTTAGTTACGAGATTATGGTACATACGTTCTGTAGATCCTCAAACGCTATTATACACAGGTCTCACCCGCGACGGAACTTTTTACATTGAGAACGGAAAAATCAAGTATCCTGTAAAGAACTTCCGCTTTAATGAGAGTCCTATTATTATGCTTAATAATCTAGAAACTCTTGGCAAGCAAGTACGCGTTGATGGTAGTTTAATCCCGTATATGAAAATACGTGACTTTACATTTACCAGTCTTTCAGATGCTGTATAAAAACGTATAAATTATATTAAACTGGTTATCACGTTAGTGGTAGCCAGTTTTTATTTTAGGTTCGCTTTCGCGAAAATGTGAGTAGAATGAAATAATGTCAATAAATCATGAAATTTAATACTACGATACCTAAAAAGTTATCTCCATTTTATGAAGATGAACTTACAGCTTATGCCAAAGCTTATCGCGCAGGTGACTTACAGCTTGCTTGGAACCATCTAGAACGCGCACATATTATTGGACAACGATACCCATATAATCATACATACGTTCACTGGAAAATGTTGCAATTTGGTGTACGTATAAAAAGTTCTAAAGAAGTGATAGGCCAAATTCCACGTTTAGTAGTAGGCGGTGTAAAATCATTTGTTGGGAAGATACCGGTAGGTAATCCTGGCGGAGCCAATGTTGCTCCATTACAAGCATTTCCTATAGATGTGGAGCTACAAAAGATGTTCAAAAAAGCTGGAGTAAGCGTTTTGTAAAAGATGAATAGTAACTTATAATGAATAACAAATTCTTCTTTACGCGCTTGCAATACGAATCTGGAGACTGGGACGTAGATCAGCGTATGCCATCTAATTTGCTCAACTCACTGGTAGAGTATACCACTCTGGCGGTAGATACTAAGGAAAACATTATCTCACTAGCGAGCGATGAGATTTTTAAATGTCCGTTTTGTTATATCTCAGGACATAAACTAGTGCAATTCACAAAGAAGGAAAAAGAGAATTTTAAAAAATATATAGAAAACGGAGGTTTTGTTTTTGCAGATGACTGTAACCACGATATCGACGGATTATTTGCCAAATCATTTGAACGCCAGATGGAAGAGATTTTTGGTCAAGATGCACTCAAAAAGATTCCTAACAATCACGAGATTTATAACGTTTTCTTTGAGTTTGAAGACGGTCCACCCACCACAAGTCAAGAACTAAACGGCTGGGGAGATGACCTCGTACACGAATACTTAAAAGCCATTGAGGTTAATGGAAGAATAGGAGTTTTGTACAGTAACAAAGATTACGGCTGCGAGTGGGATTATGATTTCAGAAACAAACGTTGGTATAAAATTGATAACACAAAATTTGGAGTGAATATCGTGATGTATGCATTGACGTCGTAAAGCGCGAACACCTCCCTGACTCCCTCTTCAAAGAGGGACACTGTTGCGAAGAAAAGTTGTTTTGCTTCGCAAAAAGCAACTTAAAAAGTTCCCCTCTTCGAAGAGGGGCTAGGGGAGATGTTTTATAGGAGTGGCTAAGAGTAGGAGTACAATATTGAAAAGAACAACCAAACATAGAATTTTCCCACCCTTCAGGGTCGGAGAAGGAAAATTCGGAATGTAGAAGAAATAAAATTCGCCAACATCTCCCTGACTCCCTTTTCAAAGAGGGACACTGTTGCGAAAAGAAGTTGAATTTGCTTCGCAAAAAGCAACTTAAAAAGTTTCCTTCTTCGAAGAGGGGTTAGGGGAGATGTTTTTGCAGGAGAAGCTAAGAGTAAGAGAATGACAAATCGCCAACATCTCCCTGACTCCCTCTTCAAAGAGGGACACTGTTGCGATAAGAAGTTGTTTTTGCTTTGCAAAAAACAACATAAAAGTTCCCCTCTTAGAAGAGGGGCTAGGGGAGATGTTTTACAGGAGAAACTAAGATGAAGAGAATAAAATTTAAAAGATAACCAAACATAGAATTTTCCCACCCTTCAGGGCGGGGAGAGGAAAATTCAGAAAGAGAAAGTAAACAGCCAACATCTCCCTGACTCCCTCTTCAAAGAGGGACACTGTTGCGAAGAAATGTTGTTTTTGCTTTGCAAAAAGCAACATAAAAATTCCCTTCTTCGAAGAGGGGTTAGGGGAGATGTTTTACAGGAGTAGCTAAGACTAAGAGAATGATGTTTTTGCAGGAGTATTAAAAGTAAGAGTACAAAATTGAAAAGAACAACCAAGTCCAGAATTTTCCACCCTTCAGGGTTGGGAAGGAAAATTCGGAAAGAGAAAGTAAACAGCCAACATCTCCCTGACTCCCTCTTCAAAGAGGGACACTGTTGCAAGAAGAAGTTGCTTTTGCTACGCAAACAACAACATAAAAGTTCCCCTCTTCGAAGAGGGGTTAGGGGAGATGTTTTACAGGAGTAGCTAAGAGTAAGAGAATGATGTTTTACAGGGGAAGCTAAGAGTAGGAGAATGATATTTTACAAGAGAAGCTAAGAGGAGAATAATATTGAAAAGAATAACCAAGCCCAGAATTTTCCACCCTTCAGGGTTGGGGAGAGAAAATTTGGAACAGAGATTTAATAAGGTAACACTATGAATAACACACTAACCGAATTACAACAAGAAGTAACCACACTCACTAGAAAGCTTAAGGATCTTAAGAAAGAGATTGCAAAGGTGATTATAGGTCAGGAGGAAACGGTGGAGCAATTGCTTATTACGTTTCTTGCCGGTGGTCATGCCTTGTTAGAAGGAGTTCCGGGGCTTGCAAAAACCTTGATGATTCGAACCTTGTCACAGGCGATAGACTTAGATTTTAAACGTATCCAATTTACCCCAGATTTAATGCCTTCAGATATTATTGGAACAGAGATTCTGGAAGAAGATCAGACGACGGGTAAAAAGTTTTTCGAATTCAAGAAGGGACCTATTTTTGCAAATATCATTCTAGCTGATGAGATTAACCGTACACCGCCAAAAACACAAGCTGCATTACTAGAAGCAATGCAGGAATTTGAGGTGACCTATTCTGGAAAAACCTATAGTCTTGAGCGTCCATTTTTTATTCTTGCCACCCAAAATCCTATTGAGCAATCGGGTACATTTCCATTACCGGAAGCACAGCAGGATCGTTTTTTGTTTTACATCAAAATAGGATATCCAACGGCAGCAGAGGAAACTCATATTTTAAAAAGTACTACGAGTGGTGTTAAGCAGACAGTACATCCTGTACTTACAGGAGCAGATATTTTACGATTACAACAACTCGTAAGAGAGGTGCCTATAAGCGATAATCTCATCGATTTTGTAAGTACGATAGTACGTGCGACCAGACCAGAAACTACCACAAACGACTATGTAAAGCAATGGGTAGGCTGGGGCGCGGGACCAAGAGCAGGACAGGCAATGATTCTTACGGCAAAAGCTAGAGCGCTCTCACAAGGGAGAATGGCAGTAACACTAGAAGATATTAAAAATGTGGCATTGCCAGTATTACGTCATAGAGTGATTGTCAACTTCAAGGCAGAGGCCGAAGGGATCACATCAGACCAAGTAACGACTCACTTACTTAAAGAAATAAACTTAGCTTAATCACCATAATAGCAGCAAAGAATACTATGCCAAAAGACGATTACAAATCGCTACTTAAACCCGATGTAATAAACAGTGTTTCTGGACTGTCTATTATCTCACGGGTGATTGTAGACGGGTATTTGTCTGGACTCAATAAAAGTAGGCGAGTAGGTGCGGGATTAGAATTTAGTCAGTATCGAGGGTATGAGCCTGGGGATGATCTCAGGTTATTAGACTGGAAAATGCTTGCTCGTTCTGGTAGATATTACATCAAGCAGTCAGAGATAGACACTCATATCTCTGTTAGATTTATAGTAGACGCAAGTATGTCTATGCTTCATAAGGAAGGCGATATTTCAAAAATCGAGTATGCAAATATCCTCGTGGCAAGTCTTGCACACCTCGCACAAACGCAAGGAGATGCGGTAGGTTTGCTTACGGTAAACAATCAAGAGTTAGAAGCATTGCAGCCGGCTATTGGGAAGCAGCATTTTAATAGATTCTTGTGCCAATTATTACAATTAAAAAATCAAGGCACTTGGCCTAAGCAGTTGGCAAGTGAGAAGCTCCATAATCGTAGTCATAAGGAAATTATATTTTTTATCACAGATTTGTATGAAAATGATGAGGAAATTATAACAATGGTCAAACAGCTTAAAACAGCCAGAAACGAAGTCGCAGTGTTGCATTTGCTGGGTAAGAGCGAACTAGAATTTGATTACAAGGGACAAGTGATTTTTGAAGATCTTGAAACTGGAGCTAAAGTAAAGGTAAACGCAAAAGATGCAAAAGCTACTTATTTACAAGCGCTAGAGGAATCTATGAAAACTACTAAGGAAGCGTTACTTGCAAGTGGTATAGACTATGAGTTATTCTCATTAGAAGACCATATTGGAGAAGCATTGCACTTATTCTTAAAAAAGCGAAGCGCTATATTTTGATATGACACTACTACAACCATCATATCTCTGGGGACTACTCGCACTCGCGATACCAATTATCATCCACTTGTGGAGTCGCAAGAAGGTGCGCACCATCAAAGTGGGCAGTATACAATTTATCGCGCCTACAAAATCTAAAGAGAGTAATAGTATCCAGCTTAATGAATGGTGGCTGCTCTTATTACGTTGCTTGATCATTAGCACGCTGGTTGTAATTCTTGCAGAACCACATATCACAACAGCTCTCGATAAGGAGGAGGTTGCTTACCTCTTTGAGCCTTCGCTACTTTCTTCAGCAGATGGTCTGGCGAGATTTGAACAAATACCGCTGGAAGGAAGGCGATTATTACAAGAAGATTTTCCACTGTGGGAGACTGGAGATGTAATAACATATAAAGAGTTGGTGCCTAATTATTGGCAGCTCGCTAGAGAAATGGAAGAGTTAGCTGCAGATAGTATTGTGGTTTTTACACACGCTTTCGCGAAAGCGTTACAAGGCAAAAGACCCGCCATAAAAAAGAATATCACTTGGATTACTGTGGAAACTACTAGACAGAATGAACAGTCACTAGTCGCAATTGCTCATAAGGATAGTTTAGAAATCATTAATGTGTTAAGCGAGGCGCAACTACTTAGTATAAATAAAGAGAAAGTAGCGATACGTGATGCAGCATTAAATCTTGCAAAAGACAGCGTCGAGATCAGAACTAATGGTATTTCCAGAACCATTGCTATAAAAGAGTATACTCCTATTGAGATTACAATTATCTATAATAAAAAACATGACGCCGAACGTAGTTATCTAGAGGCTGCCTTGCGTGCGATTAGTCAGTTTACTCAGAGAGAGATTGCAATTACTGCAATATTAGACGGTGAAGAAATAGATACGACGACTATAGATTATTTGATTGACTTGAGTGGTAATACTTTGGTAGATAGCGAGATGCCTACGCTATATTATCGACCGAATGAAATTGCAAATTCGCTTATTGTACCAGTACCTGTAGCAACCACGTCGATACTGACTAAGAAACTAACGCCAAAACTCATAACAGAAGAGCCGCTAGTTACACAATTACTTGCATGGCTCAATCTTGACCAAGAATTAAATACACAAATAGCGGATCTTGATAATCGGGTGATGAGTTTAGAGCAACTACAAACCATTAATATTCCCGCTACTACGATGAAAAAAGAGGTGAAGGCAGATATGTCAAGTATCTTCTGGATACTACTTTTAGTACTCCTTGTAAGCGAGCGCATACTCTCTAGAATACGTAAACAATAATGCAAGAAGGGGTACAACTCATACAAAATTACAAGAAGCGCTGGCAATTATTGCGAGGCTTAGAAGCCGTGCTTTATGGTGTCGGAGCTGGACTTTGTAGTGCATTTATTACTATAAATCTCTTAATAGGTATTGTCGCTTTTATAGTGGTAACTGCAATAGCAGTGCTCGTGATTAAACCTTGGAGAATCAATGTAAGCACAGTGAGTGCTTACATTGATAAACATCTCGATAATGCCGAATATAGTAGTAGTTTATTGTTGGCGGTGCCAGATGGAATGTCTGGGCTTGCACAATTACAGCAACAGAAAATTACCACACTCTTATCACAGCAAATTACCACTGTGAAACCTAAAACGAGGTTGCGATATGCTGCGATTACAGCAAGCGCATTAATACTGGTGGGTGTCATAGTTTTTTATGCATTTGGAAAGAGCATAAATCGTACTAATGGAACTACACCTGAGCAGGAGATAATGACATTTTCTGTGACAGATTCTGTTGCTCCGGCATATAAGCCGCCTGTGCTCATTAATCAGAAGCTTGCCATTCGTTATCCAGCTTACACAAAACTTGGTTCACGTACGTCTAGTTTGATGAATGCAAAGGCAGTTGAGGGGTCACAGCTATATTGGCAATTGGATTTTGACAGTAAGGTAAGCGAGGCTATAGTAGAAGGAATAGGAGTTAATGATAAGATGAGGGGTGATGGTAACGCTTTCGCGAAAGCGTACAAACCCACACAATCTGGCTACTATAATTTTAAATTTACAGACACACTTGGGGTTAGCTACGCATCAGATATTTATGCGATTGAAGTGGTAAAAGACAAAGCGCCATTAGTAGAAATTAAAAACATCCCACAGTTCACTTCATTTGATCACACAGATAATAAGAAGCTCTCATTTACTGCCGAAATAAGTGACGATTATGGAGTGGCAGCAGCGCACATTATCGCCACCGTAAGTAAAGGTGAAGGTGAGTCTGTAAAATTTAGAGAGGAAAAGTTGGCCTTTAATCAACCGGTTCAAGTAGGTGAGAAATCCATGCGATTATCTAAGACTCTTAATTTAGATCAGCTGAAAATGGAGCTGGGAGATG
The DNA here is from genome assembly GCF_045063955.1 of Dokdonia sp. Asnod1-B02. Lineage (NCBI taxonomy): Bacteria > Pseudomonadati > Bacteroidota > Flavobacteriia > Flavobacteriales > Flavobacteriaceae > Dokdonia > Dokdonia sp. Asnod1-B02. The sequence continues at coordinate 1,311,969 of NZ_JBEFNW010000002.1, forward strand.
AGTTGTATTTTTATGTTGAGGTAAGTGATCAAAAAACCCCAAGACCTAATATCACCCGTAGCGAGACATTCTTTGCAGTAATAAAAGATACGGTGAGCGATGGTTTTGGAGTAGAGGGAACTCTAGGAGCCGATTTGATGCCCGATTACTTTAGGAGCCAGCGACAGTTGATTATCGATACGGAGAAACTCATAGAAGAACAACCACAACTCACAGAAGAAGAGTTTAAAAAACGAAGTAATGATCTAGGTTTTGATCAGAAAGCATTACGATTAAAGTACGGTCAGTTTATGGGTGATGAGGCAGATTCTGGTATCGCTGTAACTCCAGATATTTCTCACGAAGATTTTGATGCAGATGATCCCACTGCAGGTTTTAGACATGATCACGATAGTGAGAATGAGCATAACCTCGTTCCAGAAGAGCATGATCATGATGAAGGCACAGAAGAGAAAGGTGAAAAATCTATTCTCGAGGGATATGTGCACAATCACGATGACCCTGAAGAATCAACACTTTTTACGGAATCCTTGCGCGGCAAACTCAAACAAGCCATGGCCGAAATGTGGGATGCAGAGCTACACCTTCGTCTTGCAGATCCTAGCGTGTCACTACCTTATCAATTCAGGGCATTGACATTAATACAAGACATTAAAAATAGTGCGCGTATTTATGTGCACCGCATAGGTTTTGATCCGCCGCCTATTAAGGAAGACAAGCGACTTTCTGGAGATCTCAAGGAGATTGAAAATTTTTACAAAACCGAACAAATAGCGGCCACTAATCCCTATGTAAGTATGGAGCAAAGTATTGCGCTTCTTGAAAAGCATATTGCTGATCAAACAGCTTTGACAGCTTCAGATAAGACGATACTTGCTAGGGCTGGTGAGGAGCTAGCAATAATTGCAATACAAGAACCTGCAAGACATCTTAACACCTTGCAAAAACTTAAATGGCTTACAGAGGAAAAGCAACAACCAGCAACTACACTGCGACAAGTACAGCGCGGTTTATTACAAGCATTGCCAGTAAATGATGCAATGCCAATTACTCGTAAGCCATACAGAGGAAAGCTAGAAGATATATTCATAAAAGAACTACAGGCAGGTGATCGATAATATATCTTTTATATATGAAGAGTGGATGTGGCCTGTAATTACTGGTGCTGTAATATTATGGAGTCTTTTTATATGGAAAGAACTTCGCGTTACTAGCAGCAAATATGTGTTTTTAAAGGTAATAGTTGCACTTATTGCAGTAGCTAGTCTTGCATTGATGTTACTGCAGCCAGTAAAAGCTGTACCACGTACTAAGGGCGTAGGAATAATTCTCACAGAAGCCTATAAACAACAACAGGTAGATAGTTTACAGGTTCTCTACAAGGACGTAGAAATTATCAAATATGATGGTGATGGTTTTAATCTCTCGCAACTAGAGGGCATAAGTACTGCTTATGTAGTAGGTAATGGTATTGCCTCTTATGATATTTGGCAATTACAAGATATTGCAACTACCTATTTAACAGGTGAAAGGTTGAGCGGTATTACAAAACTTGCTTATAATAAATCTGCAACGGTAGGAGATTCCCTTTCAATCCGCGGGATATATACATCGCCTATTAAAGGAAATCGCTTGGTGTTAGAAGATGCTGGAGGAAATACTCTTGATTCGGTAATGGTTTCTGGAGGTGATGCATTTGATTTTGAGTTACAAGCCACAACTTCAGTAAGTGGAAGGTATGTGTATAAGCTCATTGAAAAAGATAGTCTGGCTTCAATTATTTCTGAAGATCCATTACCTCTAATTATCAAAGAAAAAGAACGCTTGCGTGTTTTAATTATAAATGGTTTCCCCACGTTTGAAACTAAGTACTTAAAAAATTACCTAGCAGACGAAGGGCACGAAGTGCTAGTACGCAGTCAGCTTACCAAGGAACGGTACAAATTTGAGAATTTCAATAGGAAACAAGGGACTATTTATGGATTTACGAGTGCAAATCTTTCAGCCTTTGATGTGGTGATCATGGATGCTAGTTCTTATAGTGGATTGTCTAGCGGTTCTCGCAGAGCACTTAATAATCAAGTATCGCGTGAAGGTCTCGGTGTATTTATACAGCCAGATGTAGCGGTAGTAGATAATGGTAAACAATTTGGTTTTCGCTTTAAGCGAAATAATAAAAAAGAGGCCTCACTCTCAGCCTGGCCTAAAGTTAAGGTAGCTACACTTCTTTATAGTTTTGATGCCGGAGCACTTGTACAACCTATTATTTCTGAGAAAGAAAATATGTGGGCGGCATATGCACAGCAGGGTGCTGGTAGATGGGGAAGTACGACACTTACAGATACTTATCAGCTAGTGCTTGATGGTAATGAGCCTGCTTACAATTACTTATGGACTTCCATACTGAGCGCGGTAAGTCAGAAAAAGTTACCTGCTGTATATTGGGAGTTTCAAGAAGAGTTAGGGGTAAAGGATGCACCTTTTCGCTTTAAGCTACGCACAGAAATACCAGCTCCAAAGATTCTAAATAATGAGCAAGTTGCAATTCCATTACGACAAGATGTATCGCTGCAAGACCAATGGGAGGGAACGGTCTACCCATCACGCAAAGGCTGGAATGAATTGCGTCTAGCGCAAGATAACACTGCAGTAGCAAGCTATTACATTCCGCTCGAGACTGATTGGACAACGCTAAAAACATCTACTCAAATCGCGCAAAATAAGCGCACATTTACAGCTGTACAAAAAAATACAGATACTTACATGGTATTGAAACCTGTGGAGCGTTTATGGTTATTTATCATATTTATACTCGCAATGGGCTATTTATGGGTAGCACCTAGACTAGAAGGTGTGTGAAGACTAATTGCCTATCTTGAGTCATTGTTTAATCCATATTAATACTTCAATCTATGAGTGTAATGACTATTTCTAGGCTTTTTGTAATTGCTGGCCTCTCTAATGTGCTAGGTGTTCTACTATTATCTAGAGGATTTACAAATCAGGTAATGATGGATACACAGCCAGAAGTAATGGGCTACTTTGGACTTATTGCTATCATTTTATGGGGACTTGCGTATATAGCAGTTGCAAAAAGCTATGCAGCTGCGCCATGGCTCATAGCGGTATTTGCTGTAGAGAAGTTGGCTTACGTGATTGTATATCTACAGTGGTTTACCAGTCATTCAATTGCTACAGTGTACGAACGAGACGCTCTTGCAGGAGTGTTTTATAGCATCTATGGTCTTAATGATTTTCTTTTTATGGTCTTCTTTGGATGGGTATTTATAAGCTTGAATAAAGCTATCATCAAGTAATTGCAAAGATTACAACGTATTTGCTTTACGATTTTGTGTAAATCACAAAAGGCTATCCGTATGGATAGCCTTTGCAAAACAATGAGGTTAAATTAAGTATGGTAACAAATCATTACTCAAAACCAAATTGAAAATTTGGGGGAATTCAATCTAATAAACAATCTATAAAAACATCTTTTCTGCAGGGATAATCATACTTCTTTTTCTGTACTAGATCTTCGAGTAACACTCGCTATGCTAGGTAAGTAAGTCATTCTGCACTGCTAAATTAGCTATACATGATCTTCTCCATCATTTTTAAAATGATGAGCTGTGCGTATTCTATGAAATACATAATTAATCGATAAAATACACAAAATGAATAGCTGTAGCTCTAAAGTTTTGAGCTTGATCATTTTTGATGAGAATAGAAAAGAAAGAAAAAAGAAGGTGTTGAGGTTCGCTTTCGCGAAAATGGGATGGGTTTTAGACTAATTATGATGAATGAAAACCACGATAATCAAACTAAGGTGATGCTTCTTTTATAGAATAAGGGCATAAATGTAATGTTACTTTGATTTTTTAATGTCTCAAAGATTTCAGCTATTGCGAATTTATCTTCTGCTGCATAAGGGTACATAAATAGAAAGTAGTAATGCTCCTCGCTTAAGAGTAATTCATACTTATCTAGAATGCCATTTACTGATGGCGCAAATGTACTTTTAATACGACGATAACTTAAGTTCTTATGCACATTCATTAAATTATCAAGGTATGAATAAGACATAGCTACGCCAGTTACCATGATTGGATTTTATACCGTGAGGCCATACGTTTCATTTTTGCTTTTTATAATATTAACTTAAGCGAGATACTAAAGTTAAAAATAGATTTGGATTGTAATGGACATACGCTTTCTAAGGTGTAACCGCATTTTGAGAATTTTATTGGAAATTAATTTAAGAGGTGTAATAATCACTCCTAAGTTTTGAGATGATTCCCGTACAAAAAAAAGGGTCTCCAGATGGAAACCCTCTACAAACAATCCCGACTTAGAAACCCCTAGCAACTAAGCCGTGACAAGTATACGAGCTTTATATACATATGATGTACGGGAAACCGCATTTGCTCCTTTTTATTTTTTTGATGTTCGATTTTAACACTTAATAATTGTCGGTAAGTATCGTCGTCTAGTGTTTTTTACTTTCACGAAAGCGAATTTTCTAAGTTTAATTAGCTCCAAAAAAAAAGGCACCCAAGTGGGTGCCAAATGCAAATAATCTTGACTTAGAAACCCCTAGCAACTAAGTCTTAGCAAGGATACGTGTTTTTTGAATAGGTATTTTACGGATTTCCTTTATTTGAGCTTTTTTTTCTGTTTTTTTAAATTTTCGCGAAAGCGGATTCATAAAAATCATGAAATAGAATCATAAAAAAAGGGTACCCAAGTGGATACCCTGTACAAACAAATTTAGCCTAGAAACCCCTAGCAACTAAGCTGTGACAAGGATACGTGTTTTTTGCATAGGTGTTTTACGGATTTCCTTTATTTGAACCTTTTTTTTTACTTTTTAACACTTGTGTTTTTGTGGATATTTGATTGTCAGTTATTTGTAAAAAAAAGAGAGGATGTCCAAATGAACATCCTCTACAAACAATCCTTGACTTAAATCCCCCATGATTTTAAGTCGTGATAAGATTACGAGATTTTAATACAACAATGTTACGGGAAACCGCATTATGGTTATATTTATGAATTATTACTTAGATAATACCTAAATCTTTTACCAACGCAACAAGATGAACAGCGTTATTTGCTCTAAACTGAATTTTGAGTTTGCTCATTTTTTTTTCAATAGCACTTAGACTTGATGGAGACTCGTTAAGAGCTACGAGTTCTTTACTTATTTCATCATGAGAGTAGCCATAAGAAAGTAATCGCATGAGGGTGATGTCGTACTCATCTATTTGTAAATCTTCATTGTCAGACATTGCCATAGCAACGCGCGGAGAGACATAACGCTCTCCATTAAAAACGGTTGTGATTGCCTCTTTAAGATCTGAGATTCCTTCTCGTCCTTTGCATACAAAGGCATCTACACCTGTATCATTATATAACTGTCTCACACGCTGGAAGCGATCTTCTACAGAATAAATGATAATATTGAGCTCAGGATGTTCTTTCTTTAAAGTAGCAGCAAGATCATCTCCAGATGCAAATTGCTGCTTGCGGTGATCTGCTACAAATGAAAGATCAGAAATTATGAGGTCATAAGGTTTACCATCCATCGCTGCTTTTTTAATGAGTTTATATGCCTCATCACAATATTGTACTTGCTTTATGTAGGGTACTTGATAGGTAGTGAGAATGTGTTGTACACCTTCATTAATACTTCCTAAATCGTCTGCTATAATTACTTTTTGAAACATTATATGTTGATCTGTGCTTTAAAACCTTGGTTAGACTTACTTTCAAAAGTAATTGTTCCTTTTAAAGCTTCTATACGGGATTCCGCATTGAGCAAACCATTTTTAGAATTTATAGCGCCACCTATACCATTATCCTTATACAGAATATGCAGTTTCTTACCTTTTTTTGAAATCTCAACGAAGGCTATAGATGCTTTACTATGTTTATTAGTATTTGTAATAAGTTCTTGTAAGACCCTATAAATAGTAGTTTTGTGGACTTTTGAAATTTGATTCCAATCTACCTTGTCGATACCTTTTGTGATGATGTTGAGAGATGGAGTTTTGTAACTTAATAATAAATCCCGTAAGGTCGTGTGGAAAGATTCTTCTGTCTCAATAAAACTGTTTTCTCTAGAAATATCTCGAGTTCTACTATAAATATACTCTAGATTATCGAGTAAATGACTTTCATTGTACGCGTTAGTTTGCACTTGTGAGATTAGTTTATACACATCATTTGCAACTTCGTCATGTAATCTCTTTGAGATTTTTGTTTCTGTGATATATACTTGTTCAAGGCGCTTTCTTTTATGACGTAATGAAAGGAAGATGATAATACCTACTGTGACTATTGCAATAAATAGCGCTAAAAACTGGTAGCGTGTTTTATTAACTTTCTCCTGTTCTGCTATGAGCTCGCTTTCCTTTGCTTGAGTCTGGAAAGTGGCGTATTCATATTTTTGAGCTACATATTTATTTTCTTGAAGAGTTTCTACTTTGTCTAAGCTGTCTGAGAGTTTTTTAAATACAACGGCATTTGCCGTTGTGCCTATATCAATTGCCAGTCCAAGGGCTTCTAGTTTATATCTAGGATTATCGAGGCTGTAAGCAATATCTTTTGCGAGAAGAGCATGTTTTCTGGCTAGTGCTTCTTTGCCTTGCTGGTGGTAGTAGTGTGCTAGATGTCTATTTGTAGAAAAACTTCCCGTTATATTATTACCTTTTTCATTAATGGTTAGCGCTTCTAGCATTAGTATCTCACCCTTGAAATCACCTAATTGAGTTACACTATATCCATAGTTGTCATATATGGTTGCCAGCGTGTAATTATATTCTATGCGGTCTGTATCCTTCATAAAGGGACTTAAGACTTGAGCAGCTTCCTCATAGGATGCGCGTTCCATATAAATGGTGGCGATGTTATTTGAAATGGTAATACTATCTTCCTTTTTTGTAGCCATCGCCAGTGCTTGCTGGTAGTTTTCTAGAGCTAGTGGCAGATTGTTAAGACTTCTGTGCAACCTACCCAGTCTATTTCTGAGACGAACGATGGTTTGTGTATCTGTTACAGGAATATTTTTTAAAAGATTAATGGTGGCTTTTTCGCTCTCAAAAATGTCACCATTATTAAAATATCCTAAGGATATAAGCTCAGAGTAATAGTTATTGCGGGCTTTATCGTTATTAGGATTTTCAAGTTGGCGTTTAAAGTAATTAATTCCCTCAGCAATATCCTGAGTGTTTTGTGGATATGCAATAATCCTAAAATAATATTGCGTACTGTCTACTGCCTCTTGCGCCTGTAATGGAACTAGCCAAAAGGTACTCACAGTGAGCACAATCAATAAAATGAGCGATCTGAAAATCGATTTCTGCATCCCTCAAAGATATTATATTTTGTAAGTGGGAAATAACGGGTTTGTAAGTAAAAAATATTGATGTGGATAGTTACGCTTTCGCGAAAGCGTATGCTATAGTCTATCTAACAATGATAGTTTAGTTTAATGTAAAGATTCCGCCTCAGGCTGGTAAGAGGTTTTAGGAGTTATGGAGTTCATTGCGGAGGTGTCGTTTTATATTTTCAAGAAAAATACGACTCAATAGTGTACACTGTGCACAGTAAATAAATAGAAATATCATAAAAGTTCTTGATTAATATTACATAAAGTAACTCCACAGACATAGTTGCATAACCCTTAATGTAAAATTATCTTTAATGATTTGTTAGAGTTAATTAAAGGTTCAATTACGATAGTAATTTGTTAAAATTCAATATAACTTTGCAATAAAAAAATTGAAGAAAGAAAATACTTGGATTAGCTGGAATGAAAATGTAAAACATTCATTTATAAATAGCTATGATATCACTACAGAAGAAGAATTTGCAGATGCCATTAAGAACTCTGACAATGTCAGGTTCTACGGTTCTAAACAATCCTCATCAGATATTGCTGCTGGGACTGACTCACTTATTAATATCAAGAATTATAATCAGATAATTGATGTTGATAAAGCATCTAAAAAAATAACTGTCCAATCTGGAATTGAGCTTAAAGACCTTCTAGAAAAAATAGAGAGTTTAGATTGGTGTATTCCTTGTCTGCCAGACATCAATACTATTACGTTAGGTGGAGCCTTAGCAACTGGAACACATGGTACTAATGGAGGGCTTATCTCGTCATATATGACGAGTTGTAGACTCATCCAAGCAGATGGTACAATCCAGGTGATAAATGAAGATGATATGCTCATGGATGCTGTGAGAGTATCTCTGGGAGTTCTAGGTGCCTTCTCTACAATTACACTGCAATGTGAGGAATCATACACACTACATCTGATTGAAGAACCTGAGAGTGATGCTACATGGACGAAAAACCTAGGTGACTATTTATCTAATCATGATTTCTTAAGAATATTATGGCTTCCTCATACAGGGATGGGTTATGTGATAAAGGGGAAGAAGATTCCAAAAGATCAACATGTCGAAGAAGATCTAGGACCTGCATATTTGAAAAATAGAAGAAAGGCTTCAAAATTTTTATATCAGCTGACTAAGACAGCTCCTTGGACTATATATTTTGCAAATAAAATTCTTTACCAGCGATTTTTTAAAAGTAGAAAAGAACATAAAGGAAGTTTATACCAGGCTACAGTTACAAAATCTAGAGGATCAACGCTTGAACTTGCGGAGTGGACAGTTGATTTTGATAAATTCTCTTCTTTGCTCAAAGAACTATCTGAAACAATAAATAGTTTTAAAAATAAATCATTCATCCACATACCTATGGATGTGCGTTTTGTAGATAGTGATGATAGCTGGTTGAGTAATGCTTACAAGAGAAAAACGGTTACCATGGGTTGCGTTTCAAGAGATGCATCTAGTGCAGATAGTTATGAAGCATTTAAAACGGTAGAAGACATTTTTCTTAAATATGGAGGAAGACCACATTGGGGAAAGCGCTTTGCCGCTAAAGATCCAGAGCTAACTAAACTCTACGCAAAGTGGAATGATTTTAAAGATTTACGTAAGTCTATGGATCCTACGAATAAGTTTTTAAACAAGTATTTAGCTTCTATTTTCTCAGAAAAATTATAATCAATGGTTAAAGGAGTATTATTTGATTTTGATGGAGTGATAGCTTATAGTAAGCATATACATTTTGCCTCTTGGCAGTTTGCTGTAAATGAGGTGCTGGATGCTACTGTAGTAATAACTTCTGGTGATATTAAATCTGGCGCATCACCAATAATCATATCAGAGATATTGTGTGAAAAATTTGGAAGTCACTCTCAAGCCGAGGAGCTACTAACAGTTAAAAACAATTATCTAACTGAGCATATTAATGAAGTAGAACATTATAATGGTGTAGGAAAGTTATTTGAATATCTGAAAAAGCGCAATATACCCTATGGTATAGCCAGTAATGCAAGCAGTAACTTTGTAAAAGACTGTATAAAATTCTGGAAGTTTGAAGTACCTGTGATGTACGGCTATGAAGATTATGTAAATCCAAAACCTAATCCAGAACCTTATTTAAAGTTGGCAAATAGTTTAAATATAAAACCCGCTGACTTTAAAGATGTTTACATCTTTGAGGATAGTGAGCTAGGCTTACAAGCAGCTTTAAATTCAGGTATGAAATCTGTTTACATACAATCACATTGTGTAGTTTCCGAAAATATCATTAGTCAAACTAATTATCAATTTAATTCACTGTTTGATGCGATAGGAACTATTGATAAGCTTATAGCTTCTTAGTTAATAGAAGCTCTCATCATGAGAACTTGAAAATTATGAATGTCTTTGAGCTAGGTCGTTTTCAATACTGTATCATTTTTCTTTAATAAAACTTAAATTGACAGCGCTGTAGGTTAATCATTTAGAGGTCTTTAACGGTTGCTAGTTAAAATGTCATAATCCAGCTTAAATTATATTAGTGTCCAATTAAATTTATGTGAAACTAAAATGAACCACATGAAAATAGTAGGAAAAATATTCAGAATAGTGACAGTCGCTCAACTAGGTTATTATACCTACGACTGGATAAAGAATAAACGATCTTTTAAAAAAGAGTTTGTTCCAAATTTGAAGAAAATAAAACGGAAACTAATATAATAAGCATTATGGACAATACTAAAAGAGCAGCAGATCTTGACAATAAGGAGCACGGTGTGCACAAGGATAAGCACATAAATCAATACGGAGATCAAAACAAGGATTCATCCCAACCTAAAAGCGATGCTGGAGAGACTCATAAAGCTGGAGACAATATACTTTCTAATAAAGAAAATGCAGTGCAAGACAATGCTCATAAGGACGCGAAGCAAAAATCAAAACAATAAGATTATTGATTTGCAATTATTTCAAAATACTACAGTGAAAACTTTTATTCAACGCTGTACAATATGATGTAGGATTTCATTTCGGTGATGCTAACCGACATTGATAAAAATGAAAAACCCTGTAAATCAACGATTTACGGGGTTTTTGTTGAGTTTTGATACTCAATTAGTGGAGTCGGAGGGATTCGAACCCTCGTCCAAACAAGCAATATTACTGCTTTCTACGTGTGTAGTTTCTGTTTAAATTTTCGTGAGATTGCCGGTTAGAAACTACCAACGCACCCCTTATCTTCAATTAGGTGTCTCTCTCGCATCAAAGCCCTACGAGGGATAGGTTTACTTTTACGAAGTCACTATATCGATTGCCGTAAACCAAGGCTCTCGAGTGACTTCCTGCTTGTCTACCTTGTAGACCGAGGCGTAATCTTACTATAATTCAGATTATGCAGCTAGGGCGTAGTTGTTCTCGCCGTTTAAAAAGATGAAAAATGAGATTTACGAGCTGTTTTCCAGCGCTCGACACGCTTACAATACTATTGGTCTCGCTGTCAAAACCAGTCGACCCCAGTATTAAAATTTCCACTTTGCTTTCGCGAAAGCGGAACTACAAATATACTACTAAAGCTTATATTTGCTATTAATATTATGCAAAAGCTGTACCAACTACAGACACTGCCAAAACTTCACACACTATGAAATTTGCAATTATCAAGGAACGTAAAAATCCACCAGATAGAAGAGTTGTTTTTTCTCCAGAAAAACTGGCAGAAGCAAGAGAGCAATTTGAAGATGCAAGCTTTGTAGTCGAAGCATCTGATATAAGAGTGTTTCCAGATATGGCTTACACCATTAATGGCTTTGATGTAGAGGAAGATGTCTCTGATGCAGATGTGATGATTGGGGTGAAAGAAGTGCCTATGGAGGCGCTTGTGCCTAATAAAAAGTATTTCTTTTTTAGCCATACCATTAAGAAGCAACCATATAACCGTGACCTACTCAAGGCTATACTTGATAAGAATATAGAGATGTATGATCACGAAGTGATTACAAAGGCTAACGGAGCACGACTTATAGGTTTTGGTCGTTATGCAGGACTTGTTGGAGCATATAATGGTTTTAGATTATTAGGATTACGTGATGGACTTTTTGAACTTCCTAAGGTAGAAACGCTATTAGATCTTGAGGCTGTAAAAAGCCAACTAGATAAAATCAAGCTTCCTGCTATTAAAATTTGTCTCTCAGGTAGTGGAAAGGTTGCCCGCGGAGCACAAGAGATTCTAGACCATCTCAAGATTAAGGAGGTGACAGATCACGCTTATTTAAATGAAGAATTTAGTGAGCCAGTATATTGTACTATTGACGTACTTGAGTATAATAAACGTATTGATGGTACAGAAGGTTCTCGATTAGAGTTTTATAAAGACCCTTCTGGATATGAGAGCGACTTTATGAAGTATGCAAAGGTGACAGATTACTTTATTGCTGGACATTTTTACGGTGATGGTGCTCCTTATCTATTTACTAGAGAAGATGCAAAACATCCAGAGTTTAAGATTAATCTTGTTGCAGATGTATCTTGCGATATAGACGGTCCAGTGGCGAGTACCATTCGTCCTTCTACTATTGCAGATCCATTTTATGGGTATAATCCTGCTACAGAACAAGAAGATGATTATAATAAGGATGGTGTGATTGCTATGATGGCTGTAGATAATCTCCCGTGCGAATTACCTAAGGATGCTAGTGAAGGTTTTGGTGAGATGTTTTTAAAGCATGTGATTCCAGCGTTTTTTAATGGAGATAAAACAGGACTTCTTGATCGAGCGAGAATGACGCAAGATGGAAAGCTTACTGAGCGTTACAGCTACCTTCAAGACTATGTAGACGGTAAGGAGTAACGTTAAAGTTACACTAAATTCCTACAAGTGTTAAAAGATAAATAACACTACTTTGTACCTTTATCGTTCATCAATCAATTAATAATGAAAGTTCTTATTACAGGCGCCACGGGATTAGTAGGGCGCGCACTCACAGACTTATGTCATAAAGACGGCATAAGTGTACATTATCTAACTACCTCAAGAGATAAAATTGAGGATACACCTAATTATAAAGGTTTTTACTGGAATACAAAGACAGATGAGCTTGACGAAGCTTGTTTTGAAGGAGTAGAAACTATCATCCACCTTGCTGGAGCATCCATTGCGCAGCGCTGGACACCAGAAAATAAAAAAGCAATTTTTGAAAGTAGAGCTACAACAGCGAGATTGTTGTATAGTGCGCTTTCGCGAAAGCGGTCTAAAAACCAACCTATTTCTATAAAGCATTACATTTCTGCTAGTGCAGTAGGTGGATATCCATCTTCATTTACAAAAATGTATGATGAGTCTTATCCAGAATATGCTAAAGGTTTTTTAGGACAAGTTGTCGAAGAGTGGGAAAAAGCTGCTTTAGAATTCCAAAAACTTGATATCATTACTAGCCGTGTGAGAACGGGGATTATTCTTGACAAAGACAGTGGAGCGTTACCTAAAATTATGCAACCTGTAAAATATGGAGCAGGTGCACCACTAGGATCAGGAAAACAATGGCAATCATGGATTCATGTGGATGATATGGCAGGGATTTACTTCCATATATTAAAAAATAAATTGGCTGGCATATATAATGGGGTAGCACCACACCCAGTTACAAATAAAAAGCTGACAGAAGTGGTGGCAGACACTATGGGCAAGCCACTTATCATCTCTAGAGTCCCTAAGTTTGCACTTAAACTCATGCTAGGCGACATGGCAGTAATAGTTTTAGAAAGCCAGAAAGTAAGTGCTCTTAAAATTAAGACAGATGGATATGAATTTAAATACCCAAAAATTGACAAGGCTATAGAAAGCTTATTGGACTAACCAAAAAAAGAAAAGCCACTCGTGAGAGTGGCTTTTTTTACGCTCTATAAAAAGGAAGTCTTAAGCTTTAGTAGCTTTAAGATTTACAGTAAGCTCGATATCGTCAGAGATAAATTTATCTCCTAAATCGTCAAATACAGATTGTGATCCGTAGTTTACTCCCCAATCAGTACGATCAATAGTAAATGGCTCACTTGTAAGTGTCATATTTTCACCTTCTACAGCATAAGAAACTGGGAACTCAATGTTCTTCTTCTGGTCTCTTATAGTAAGGTTACCTTGCATCATTTTTTTACCGTCTTTTTCTGTAACTCCAGTTACTTCAAAAGCAGCAGTAGGATATTTTGCAACGTTAAAGAAGTGATCTTCTTTTCCTTCTGCCATTCCCTTTAAGTGTCCTTCAAGACTTTCTTTTCCGTCACCAGCCTCAAGGTCAGTTACAGTAATAGAAGTCATGTCAATAAGAAATGTTCCAGTAATAGCATCTCCAGCAACATTTACAACACCGTTTTCTATGTTGATAGTTCCGTTGTGCTTTCCTGTAGGCTTGCTTCCTACCCATGCAATTGTAGAGCTTGAAGCATCTACCTTAAATTTTGCAGCATCTTCTACTACAGCTACTTCCTGAGCATCTTTTGCTTCTGTCTCGTTCTTTTCTCCTTTACAAGAAACTACTCCTGCAACAAGAGCTACAGCAGCAAGTGTATTTAAAATTTGTTTTTTCATCTTGATAAAATTATTTAGTGAACTGCAAAATTAACATTTATCCATAGCCCTTATCATAATGTTATCTTAAATAGTAGTACGCTTTCGCGAAAGCGTAACAAACCTTAGAAATAGCTTTTTTATTACATGACGCAAGTAGGAGTATGGCTTTAAGCTTGGTCTCTGGTTGTGGATATAGTTAGATGACTATCTAAAAAATGATTCTTGTAACAGTTAGCATAGTATTCTCTTCTTAGATGGAAACAAATAACCGCTAGGCACGTCAAAGTTGTACATATAAGTAAGGATTACTTTTGTGAAGTGGTTTGATTAAATGTATTGATAAATCACGATACGGTAAGTTTTAAAAAGCCAGTGACATTTTGACATTTTGATACAATTGGCAGTACTTTTGCCACCTCAATAAAAATTGAATTTAAGACCATTATGGCAACAGAAGATAAAACACCAGACAATACAGTAGACGAAGCTGCTCAAGAGCAGTTTGTACACGAGGCAGAAGATGCAACGGTAGAGGCAACTGAAGAGGTAAAAGATGAAAGAAGCGAGCTAGAAATCGTTCAAGATCAACTGGCAGAGGAGAAGGATAAATTTTTACGCCTTTTTGCCGAATTTGAGAATTACAAGAGACGTACTACTAAGGAGCGTATAGAGTTATACAAAACTGCAGGACAAGAAGTCATACAAGCTATGCTTCCAGTTGCAGATGATTTTGACCGTGCTCTTAATGAATTTAAAGGCGATAAAGACGACGTTCACGTAAAAGGAATGACGCTTATAAGCAATAAATTTAAAGAGACGCTTAAGTCTAAAGGACTTGAGGAAATGAGTGTGAGAGCTGGAGATGATTTTAATGCAGATCAACATGAGGCAATAACTCAAATACCAGCACCTAACAAGAAATTGAAAGGTAAAATTGTAGACGTGATAGAAAAGGGATACAAGTTGGGAGATAAGATCATCCGGTTTCCTAAAGTAGTTACGGGACAATAATTTTAAAATGATTTACATCGCAGTATTTGTTTAAACTTATACTGCGATTGCAATAGATTAAGAGTGCTCAGTAACGCTGAGCTTTGATTATGAAAGAAGATTTTTACGACATATTAGGTATCTCAAAAGGAGCCACAGCAGCCGAAATTAAAAAAGCATACCGAAAGAAAGCGGTGCAATATCACCCAGACAAAAACCCTGGTGATGATACTGCAGAAGCAAACTTTAAAAAAGCTGCAGAGGCATACGAGGTGCTTAGTGATGATAACAAGCGTGCTCGTTATGATCAATATGGTCACCAAGCCTTTGAAGGCGGAGGTGGCGGTGGCGGCTTCGGTGGTGGAGGTATGAACATGGATGATATCTTCAGTCAGTTTGGAGATATTTTCGGCGGTGCTTTTGGTGGCGGCGGAGGTGGTTTTTCTGGATTTGGTGGTGGCGGAGGTCAGCGTCGAGTGAAGGGAAGTAACTTACGTATTCGTGTAAAACTTACTATTGAAGAAATTGCAAACGGCGTTGAGAAAAAAATCAAGGTTAAACGTAAAAAGCAAGCCGCTGGAGTATCATACAAAACATGTACTACCTGTAATGGTGCTGGACAAGTGACAAAAATCCAGAATACTATTTTAGGCCGCATGCAAACGAGTGCTCCTTGTACTACTTGTGGTGGAGCAGGGCAAATGATTGATAAACGTCCAGATGGTGCAGATGCGCAAGGTCTTATTATAGACGAGGAGACAGTAAGCATCAAGATTCCTGCAGGAGTAGTAGATGGAATGCAGCTTAAGGTTACTGGAAAAGGTAACGAAGCGCCAGGAAATGGTATCGCAGGAGATTTACTTGTTGCAATAGAAGAAAAAGATCACGAGTTCTTACAAAGAGAAGGTGATAACCTTCACCTAGATCTTTACATTAGTATTAGTGAAGCAGTACTAGGTACTTCAAAAGAGATTGATACTGTTACTGGTAAAGTACGTATCAAGATAGAAGAAGGTGTACAGAGTGGTAAAATACTACGCTTGCGTGGTAAAGGTATTCCATCTATAAACGGTTACGGTAAGGGAGATTTATTGGTACACGTAAATGTATGGACGCCTAAAACACTTAATAAAGAGCAAAAGCAGTTTTTTGAGAAGATGGCAACAGATGATAATTTTATGCCTAATCCAGAAACTGGAGATAAGTCATTCTTTGAAAAAGTTAAAGATATGTTCTCATAATGTGAAACTTTCAAATTTTGTGAAACCAAAATTATAGGGTTCATAAAAAAAACTTATATTTGAATAACGTTAAACAATGTTTGACGTTATTTTTCTTTTTCATAGCAATTTTTTTTCCCATCCTGAACTTACGTCTAGGGTGGGTTTTGCTTTTAGGACGTTTTGTAAATCTTGAATTATAGTACTGTTTGCCTAGTTTTCTAGTTATGATAAATGACTTACAACTATAAAGGTCTCAGTACGTTTTAATAAAACTCCTAAATTATAGCTAACAGTTATGCCTCCGTCAGGTCATATTCCTATCTTAGCTTGATTAACCACTATCTATGAATTCATTACTCGTTGCAGATACAGTCTCAAAGAAGTTTGGTGACTTTACCGCACTTAATAACGTTTCTATTGCTGTGCCAGAAGGAAGCATTTTTGGGCTACTAGGCCCTAATGGCGCTGGCAAGACAACACTCATTCGTATTATCAACCAGATTACCATGCCAGATACCGGTAGTGTAACGCTGGGAGGTGATCCATTACAACAGCATCACATACGCGATATAGGCTACATGCCAGAAGAGCGTGGCTTATATAAATCTATGAAAGTAGGGGAGCAGGTGCTTTACCTTGCTCA
This sequence comes from Dokdonia sp. Asnod1-B02, assembly GCF_045063955.1. Classification (NCBI taxonomy): domain Bacteria; kingdom Pseudomonadati; phylum Bacteroidota; class Flavobacteriia; order Flavobacteriales; family Flavobacteriaceae; genus Dokdonia; species Dokdonia sp. Asnod1-B02. Next base: position 1,328,767 of record NZ_JBEFNW010000002.1, read on the forward strand.
ACTTAAAGGCCTTTCTAAAGCAGATGCAAAAAAACGAGCTAAACACTGGTTTGAAAAACTAGAAATAGGAGACTGGTGGGATAAAAAAATTCAAGAGCTTTCTAAAGGACAGGCACAGAAAATCCAATTTGTGGTGACCGTAATGCACCAGCCTAAGTTGCTCATTTTTGATGAGCCTTTCAGTGGATTTGATCCTATAAATGCAAATCTCATTAAAGACGAGATTTTACAATTGCGTGATGAAGGTGCTACCGTAATATTCAGTACGCACCGTATGGAATCTGTAGAGGAGCTTTGTGACCATATAGCACTTATTAATAAATCTAATAAGATTCTCGATGGTGAAGTAAACAGCATCAAGAGAGCATACCAGAATAATACGTTTGATGTAGGAGTACAGGTTGTAGATGAGACCGCTTTCGCGAAAGCAGAACAAGAACTCAAAGCTGCTTTTAAAGTAACTCCAGCGCATTTTAAAAGTCTTGGTAATGAACGTAAGCTTCGTGTGGAAATGGGCGATAAGTCTACGCCAAACGAATTACTTACTACCTTAAAAAATCATGGACAAGTCACCCATTTTATGGAAGTGATACCAAGTGTAAACGATATCTTCATTCAAACAGTTAGCCAAAACAAATGAGCATTCTTACCTTAATTATAAAAAGAGAATACATTGCCAGAGTACGTAATAAGTCATTTTTAATAATGACATTTTTGAGTCCGCTTATACTTGTGGGGATGATTTTATTAATCTCATACCTTACTCAACTCAATAGCGAAGATAAACGCACTATTGTAGTAGTAGACGATTCTGGGCAATTTGAAACTGTATTTTTTAATACAGACCAAACCACGTATCTCAACCTAAGTGATCAAGGCCTAGAAGCTGGAAAAGAGGTTGCAAAAGGTGAAGGTTATTATGGACTTATCTATATTAATGATAATCCTGCTATCGTAGAAGATGCTGTAACTTTTTATGGAAATGAAACACCTTCTTTTAGTTTTATAGGAGATATAGAAAAACGCATTGAAAAGAAAATGACCGATGAAAATCTCATCGCTCAAGGCATAGATTTGAATACGCTAGAAACTGCTAAAAGTAGTATAGATGTGCAAATAGAAAACTTTTCTGGAGAGACGAGTTCTAAGATGAGTAACTGGGTGAAAGCTGGTTTTGGAGGTGCTGCGGGTTACTTATTAATGATGTTTATTATCATTTATGGTAATATGGTGATGCGCTCTGTAATCGAGGAAAAGACTAATAGAATTATTGAAGTGATTATTTCTTCTGTAAAGCCCTTCCAGTTAATGATGGGTAAAATACTAGGTACTACACTTGCCGGAATCACGCAATTCTCAATATGGGTTATTGTGGGAGGAATATTGCTAGTAGTTCTTACTACGGTATTTGGTATAGATCCTTCAGCGGCATCGGCGGCGAGTCCTGCTGCTTCACAAGCGCAACAAATAGCAGAAGATCCTGGGATGGTGATTGAGTTACTGCAAGAGATTCAAAAACTACCGTTATTGCAACTTGTAGTAGGCTTCTTTATTTATTTTATAGGAGGATACTTTCTGTATAGTTCTATATATGCCGCAATAGGTGCAGCAGTAGATAATGAAACAGATACACAGCAGTTTATGTTACCTATCATTATGCCGTTAATGTTGGGAATTTATGTTGGCTTTTTTGCAGTGATAGATAATCCTCATGGAACGGTAGCCACAGTTTTTTCTATCATACCGCTTACCTCACCTATAGTGATGCTAATGCGTATACCGTTTGAGGTTCCAGTATGGCAACTGGCGCTATCAATTACCTTACTAGTGGCATCATTCGTGTTTACAGTATGGTTTGGGTCAAAAATATATCGCGTAGGGATATTGATGTATGGTAAGAAGCCTACTTATAAAGATTTAATAAAATGGTTAAGATACTAGCACTCCTTCTTGTTCTGCAGGAAGAGACTGTAGAGAAGGTAAAAGATATTATTGAACAAGACGTATGGGGAACCATTAAGGAATGGTTGGGTTTCGAACTTATAAGTGTAGGTAAAGAGCCTAATCATATAGGTTTTACAGTGGGTCACCTTATCATTCTAATAATAGCTTTTATACTCACAAGCATTCTCCTTAAGTGGATACGTGTGTTAATGACACGTAAAATGGAGGGCGATGACAAACTTAAGTTTGTAAGTGTTTTTAAGTTTATCAAGTATATCGCTTATATAGTGGTAGTGCTTGCTACGATGAGTGCTTCAGGGATTAATATTACGGTGCTTCTCACGGCCTCTGCAGCATTATTTGTAGGTCTGGGTCTTGCATTGCAGGAGGTATTTCAAGACGTAATAGGTGGTATTCTTATTATGATAGATAAGTCTATATCTGCAGGAGATATTATAGAAATGGATGGAAGAGTAGGTCGTGTGTTTGAAATAAAATTACGTACTACAAGAGCATTAACTAGAGATGATAAAGTAATAATTATCCCTAATCATAAGTTTATAACAGACACTGTCTATAATTACACTCAAAACCATAAAACCACCCGAGAGAATGTAAAGGTGGGCGTTGCTTATGGAAGTGATACGAGACAAGTAGAAAAAATATTACTAGAATGTGCAGTTGCACATCCTGAGATTTTAAAGCATCCAAAGCCTTTTGCGCTTTTTGAAAACTTTGGTGATAGTTCGCTGGATTTTGGTCTATACTTTTTTGTGAGAGACAGTTTTGTAGACCCACGGATTAAAAGTGCGCTTAGGTATGCTATAGACGACCGTTTTCGCGAAAGCGGGATTACCATCCCCTTTCCTCAAAGAGATGTACATCTTTTTAATACGGTAAATCCAGTATATACACCTAATAAAACAGCAGTTAACACCAATATTGAACCCCCTAAAAATGATATGATTGATGAATAAACAGACTAACATTATTATAGTATTACTACTGTTGAGTGGTACTTGTTTTGCTCAGCTTACAGATTTGGCTAGGATTGAGTATACATACTTCCCGCAGGAGCAATCTGATAATTCGTTTAGGAGGTTTAGAACATTTATTAATGTTCCTATAAAACTTAAAGAAGATACATACTTAGTTCCTGGATTTGAATATCGTAATGTGAATTTGAAGTTTGAAGATGTTGTGCCTTTTAGCCGTGAAGACTTAGATAGATTTCAATCGTTTAGTCTGTCTCTAGGATACACTCAGAAAATAAGTGAGGAGTGGCGCATAGGAGCAAAACTAGGTACTACGGTAACGTCTAATTTTAGTACAGGATCTGCCACTAGTAATGATTATGTGCATACTGGGGCTTTGTATTTTATAAATGATAAGACTAACGAAGGTCTAGATAAACCGTGGCGACTCATAGTAGGTGGGCGCTATGATACAGAATCTGGAAGACCTTTTCCATTACCTTTTGTAAACTATTATAAAGAGTTTCACCCAGACTGGTCTTATACATTGGGTGTTCCAAAATCAAATATAAAACGCTATTTTGGTAAAGACCGTAGGCACATACTCCAGAGTTTTGTGACGCTTGATGGGTTTTATGCAAATATTCAAGATAATGTAGATGTTGCAATACCTGCAGGAGAGTTTGAAACGGCAGAGAGTATCTCTATGACTGTAGCACTATTTGGTGTAGGTTATGAATACTGTTTTACAAAACACTTAGTGTTCTACATTTATGCTGGACATACGATTATAAATGACATACGATTACGTGATGGCGATAGAGATGATGTATTTACCATAAACGACAGAAACACGTTTTACGGTCGTTCAGGTATAAAATTTAAAATATAACAATGGCAAAGATTTTAATTATAGAGGATGAGGCTGCGATACGTCGTGTACTTACCAAAATTTTATCAGAAGAGAGTAAGGATTATCAAGTAGAAGAAGCTGCAGATGGACTTGAAGGTATCAATAAGATACGCGAGGAAGACTACGACTTAGTGCTGTGTGATATTAAAATGCCAAAAATGGACGGAGTAGAAGTGCTTGAAGCTGCACGTAAGCTCAAGCCGGAAACTCCTATGGTAATGATCTCAGGACATGGTGACCTAGATACAGCCGTAAACACGATGCGCCTAGGAGCTTTTGATTATATATCTAAGCCGCCAGATCTTAATAGATTACTTAATACCGTACGCAACGCGCTAGACCGAAAAACCCTTGTCGTAGAAAATATTCAGCTTAAGAAAAAGGTGAGTAAAAAATACGAGATGGTAGGTAAGAGTAAGGAGATTGATCAAATCAAAGAAATGATTGAGAAGGTTGCTCCTACAGATGCTAGAGTTTTGATTACTGGTCCTAATGGTACAGGTAAGGAGCTTGTAGCACACTGGTTGCACGAGAAAAGCGAGCGAGCAAAAGGAGCTCTTATAGAAGTAAACTGTGCTGCGATACCTTCAGAACTTATAGAAAGCGAACTTTTTGGCCACGTGAAAGGTGCTTTTACAAGTGCAAATAAAGATCGCGCAGGTAAGTTTGAAGCAGCAAACGGTGGAACTATATTTCTAGATGAAATAGGAGATATGAGTCTTTCTGCACAAGCTAAAGTACTTAGAGCTTTGCAAGAAAGCCGTGTACAACGTGTAGGAAGCGATAAGGATATTAAAGTGGATGTACGCGTAGTGGCGGCAACTAATAAGAACCTGAAAAAAGAAATAGCAGAGGGAAGATTCCGTGAGGATTTATATCATAGACTGGCAGTAATTTTAATTAAAGTGCCAGCGCTCAATGATCGTAGAGATGATATCCCAATTCTCATAGAGCACTTTGCAAAGAAAATCTCTCAAGAGCAAGGAACCGCAAAAAAATCATTTTCAGACAAAGCTATTGATTTACTTAAAGCTTATGACTGGACTGGAAATATACGTGAACTGCGCAATGTAGTGGAACGACTTATTATCTTAAGTGGCCCAGAAGTGTCAGAAGGGGATGTAAAACTATTTGCTAGTAAATAATATAATTATGAGTGACATTAAACCAGAAGACTATAAAATCACTAACGGTGTGACACTTTCAGATAGAGAGACCACCTTGTTTTCAGACGTAGAAGAGAAAGAGCTAGAAAGTAAGCTCAAGAAAATACGTAAGAAACTAGGCAAACTTCAAGACACTATGTACGCGCATGATAAATATAGCGTGCTTGTTTGTCTTCAAGGGATGGATACTTCTGGTAAGGATAGCCTCATACGTGAAGTCTTTAAGGATTTTAATGCACGTGGCGTTGAGGTTCAAAGCTTTAAAGTGCCTACAGAGCTAGAGTTAAGTCATGACTACTTATGGCGTCATTACTTGGCACTGCCAGAGCGCGGTAAATTTGGCGTGCATAACCGCACACATTATGAGAATGTGCTTGTCACTCGAGTGCACCCAGAATATATTTTAGGAGAAAAATTGCCTAACGTTCACAGTGTAGATGATGTAAATGAAGCATTCTGGGATAAGCGATTTGAGCAAATCAAAAACTTCGAAAAGCATCTTTCAGAGAACGGAACCATCATCTATAAATTTTTTATGCATTTATCTAAAGATGAGCAGAAAGATAGATTATTACGCAGACTCAATAAGAAAGAGAAGAACTGGAAATTTTCGGCTGGAGATTTAAAGGAGCGCAAGCTTTGGGATACTTATCAAGAATATTATGAGGACGCCATAAATCGTACATCGACAGAGAAGGCTCCATGGTATGTGATTCCAGCAGATAATAAGCCGGCAGCTAGACTTGCGGTAGCTACTATAATACTTGAGACATTATCACAATATGATGATATTCAAGAGCCAGAATTAGACGATAAAACAAAGGCAAATCTTGCCGATTATAAAGAACAGTTGAGCAATGAATAAAAAATTACGTTATATACTTGCGACTGCACTAGTAGTTGTTTCCGCTTTCGCGAAAGCGCAAAATGATTCAATTACTTTGAGAAAAATATACTCGGCAGCGCTTACAGAAGGGCAAAGCTATGAGTGGCTAGATCACCTTTCTAATCAGATAGGATCGAGACTAAGCGGAAGCCTAGGAGCCGAAAGAGCCGTGACCTGGACAAAAAGCGAACTAGAAAAAGTGGGTCTTGATAAGGTGTGGTTACAACCAGTGATGGTGCCAAAATGGATACGTGGTGAAGCTGAAAGAGCATTTATAGAAGGGGATAATGCAAGCATTACGTCTGTCCCTATTTGTGCACTTGGAGGATCTGTTGCTACAAAAACTACTGGACTCAAAGCAAATGTAGTTGAGGTGATGGGAATAGAAGAATTGAAAGCGCTTGATGCAAACGAAGTAAAAGGAAAGATCGTTTTCTTTAACAGACCTATGGACGACGAGCTTATCTTGACATTTCAAGCATATGGCGGTTGTGTAGACCAGCGTTATGCTGGAGCGATGGAAGCAGCAAAGCTAGGAGCGGTAGGTGTGATTGTAAGATCTGTGACACACAGTCTTGATGATTACCCGCATACAGGATCGATGTCTTATGGTGATTTGCCTAATTCAAAACGTATTCCTGCAGCTGCAATAAGTACCAAAGGAGCAGCGCTTTTAAGTACATCCTTGAAGCTCAATCCTGATACTAAGTTTTTCTATAAAATGTCTTGTAAGAACCTCGCAGATGTAGAGTCGCATAATGTGATAGCTGAAATTACAGGAAGTGAATATCCAAATAAATATATGGTCGTAGGTGGTCATTTAGATTCTTGGGATCTAGGAGACGGCTCGCATGACGATGGTGCGGGAGTAGTACAAAGTATGGAAGCGCTACGATTAATGAAAGCAATAGGTTATAAGCCTAAGCATAGTATTCGTGTAGTATTATTCATGAATGAAGAAAATGGCCTTCGAGGAGGTAATAAGTATGCACAAGAAGCAAAGGCAAAAGGTGAAAACCATGTCTTTGCTTTAGAAAGTGACTCTGGCGGATTTACACCAAGAGGTTTTTCTTTTGATAGTGATGATCGTAACTTCAATAAAGTGCTTACTTGGAAATCATTATTTGAGCCTTACTTAATTCACGACTTCACAAGAGGAGGGAGCGGTGCAGATATTGGTCCGCTTAAAGCAACTAATGATGGTATTGTACTCGCAGGACTACGTCCAGACTCACAACGCTATTTTGACCATCACCATGCGGCAAATGATACCTTTGATGCAGTAAATAAAAGAGAACTTGAACTAGGCGCTGCCACAATGACTGGCCTACTGTATTTGATGGATAATTATATACAGCCTCCAGGGAAATAATGCTCTTTTATTCATGGGCTGGATTATGCTAAGAATACTTTTCCTTTTAGTGACAATTAATTGTATCGCTCAGAAAACGGAAAGGATGCCGCTTTTACATATCGCTCCAGAGGTAATGTATCTCTATGACGATAACATAGAGAACAAAGACGATATAGAAGCATCAGATTTTGAACCGAGAGATAGTGATTTTGTACAGGCTTTAGGAGTTAATGTCGGGTTTAACGTGAGTGAATACCTCTCACTTGGAGCTTTTGTGAGTAAAGAAAAAGTATTGTCAAGAGATCTTGATTATAATGGCTGGGCAATAGCTGCGAATTTTGGAACAGAACCCCAGAAAAGCGGTTGGGCAGCAAGTATGAAACTTGGTAGCCACTTTGGAAACAACTTAAGAGAAGGAGGATTTTTAGGAAGACTTGGATTGGGTTTTAAATTTTATCTTTTTAAACTTCTTACCGCACAAACAGAATTTATATACTCTTATCAAGCCTTAAAATTTAAAGAAATTGTTGATGTCGAGTCTAGACAAAACTTGACCATTAATGGGATAGGCTTGTCTTTGAAAATATACTTGTAGATAATTGATTTAATTCCAATGTTTTAAATACTTTTAAGGATTCATTCAATCAATTAATCAATCTTAAAATGAAAAGAAATTTAAAACTCACGTACCTCTCAATCACCATCTTGTTCTGTTCGCTCACGGTATATTCTCAAGAAGATACAGTTGCACCACTAGAAAATTTATTTAGCGCAAATCTCAATATCGTAGGTGCAGGATTAACTTATGAGCGTGTTCTTGGTAATAAGTTTACCACCCATTTCAATGCCTCATATCAACTTGTAGGAGTTAGTGGTGGAAGTAATCAAGATGTTGACTTAACCTTTGCGGGTAATCTATCTGTAGGTGGACGTTATTATTATAACAGAGAACGTCGCTTTGAAAAAGGAAAAAAGCTCACACAGAACGCGGGTAACTTTTGGGCTGCAGAGTTTCAAGTTATTCCTGATTTCACCGTTGCAACAGAAGAACGTAATGTAAGATATCTGACAACTTATCTTGTAGGAGCAAAATATGGTCTACGCAGAAACATCACAAGAAATTTAAATTACGAATGCGAATTCGGACTAGGATATTTATTTACAGATGAGGATGCCACTGTTTATCCATTATTAGAATTTAAGCTGCAATACGTTTTATTCTAACTTTTAGCTAGAAGTCAGCAGCCCTTTTTCTTGATAAATGGCAATGCCTTTGTCTATCATAGCACTAATGGATGCCTCGAGTGAGGCGTCCATTTTTTTGATATGAAAACAGCTTTTGCCTTTCAAACATTTTCTCAAGGCAGGATTGATTTCTGTAAATGCAGCTACATCTGTATAAATAGGGAAGAAGTACAACCTGCAGTCCTTGGGCTTTGGGATCACACTGGCAAAATAAAAACCATCTACTTTCTGTTTTCCTTGCATGGTAGGTATGGTACCTGCCACTTCTAAGCCTGCGCTATCGTCTTTTCTGAGCTGTAAGTGCTGCTCGTGGCTTTTGATTATCGCTCTTAGTTTCAGGTCTATTTCGATGGGATTTGTGATCATAACTAGTTACAGTATTAATTACAAGCTTGAAGATAGTAAATTGGTTGAAATCTAGACGCTCTTTCTACGGGATGAAGTATTTTTGCGCTTTCGCGAAAGCGTATCAAATCTAATTAATGAGATTCTCAGACTACACAAAGGAATTTGGCATCAATCTTAAAATAGCATATCCTATTATGTTAGGGCAGCTGGGTCATATTCTTGTAGCACTGGCAGATAATTTGATGGTGGGACAGCTGGGTGCAGCTCAACTTGCAGCAGTAAGTCTAGGCAATAGCTTGGTGTTTATAGCGCTTTCTATAGGTATCGGATTTTCGTTTGCCATCACTCCGCTTGTAGCAGAGGCAGATGGTAAAGGTGATATAGAAAAAGGTCGCTTGCACTTTCATCATGGTGTCATTATGTGTACCATAAATGGCGTGCTACTATTTATCACGCTATTGATCGCAAAGCCTTTGTTGTACATGCTTGATCAGCCGCCAGAGGTGGTAGAACTGGCAATTCCATATCTTGAGATTGTAGCACTATCTATGATTCCGCTTATGATATTTCAGGGTTTCAAGCAGTTTGCAGATGGCCTGTCACAAACCAAATATGCAATGTATGCGACCATTGTAGCAAACGTGGTCAACGTTGTTTTTAACTATGTATTGATTTACGGAATCTGGGTTTTCCCAAGATTAGAAGTAGAAGGTGCAGCCTGGGGAACACTAATTTCTCGTTTCTTTATGGTGGCGCTGCTGATTTTTATGCTTTCGCGAAAGCGTAAATTCAAACCCTATTTTCACTGGGGAAGTAAGGAGCACATCCAGCTTGCTGAGTTTAAAACCTTATTTAAATTAGGATTTCCAACAGCATTACAGATGCTTTTTGAAGTAGGCGTTTTTACAGCTGCTATATTTTTATCTGGAATACTAGGAACAAATGCACAAGCGGCAAATCAAATTGCGCTTAACCTAGCTTCTATGACATTTATGATTGCTGTAGGACTTGGAGTTACGGCAACCATACGCGTAGGAAATCAAAAAGGTAAAGCCGATTTTCCTAACCTACGACGTATTGCTTTTTCTATTTTTATACTTTGTTTCTTAATCGAAGCTGTATTTGCAGTAGGATTTATATTGCTTAAAGACTGGCTTCCTCCATTTTATATAGATAATCCAGAAGTGATTTTTCTAGCGGCTCAGTTATTAATTGTGGCAGCGTTATTCCAACTAAGTGATGGAGTGCAGGTAACCATACTTGGAGCATTGCGCGGATTGCAAGATGTAAATATTCCCACAGTAATCTGTTTTATAGCCTACTGGATCATAGGATTCCCTATCATGTGGTATATGGGTAAAGATGAGCAAATGGGTGTGCAAGGCGTCTGGGTAGGCTTGCTAGCAGGGCTTACGGCTTCTGCGGTGATGTTGTACTTTAGATTTAATTACCTTAGCAAGAAATTAATAGTCCAACAGTAATAATACGATACTTATGAAAGTACCTAAGTTCCTTTTAGGCGATAATTCAGATTTTTCAGATCATATTTTTGTGATACATACTGAGTTCCCAAGGTTTATAATTGACCTTACGATAGACGAGATAGAATGGTTTGAAGAGTTTGATCGTCAAGACGAAGATGAGCTAGCCTCAGAAACAGAAAATGCCATCAAAGATGCTACCGAGTGGTATGATGCAGAGATGGAAAAGTTTGACAAAGAGCAATAAACGGTGGACCAACTAATCCAATACGATCAAGATTTTTTCCTTTTCCTCAACGGTTTAGGATCACCTACGTGGGATCAATTCTGGCTTATTGTTACAAATAAGCTTAGCTCGATTCCTTTATATGCCTTGCTACTCTTCTTTATTTATAAAAAGTTTGGTGTAAAAGGAACCTTGATAACAGTGGTAGCAGTCGCGTTACTCATTACGTGTGTAGACCAACTAGCAAATGCTTTTAAGCATGGTTTTGAAAGACCACGTCCTTGTAGAGTAGAAGACTTTAAAGGAATTATAAGATATGTAGCAGAGCGTTGTGGGCGTTATGGATATTATTCTGCCCATGCGGGTAATAGTATGGCGGTTGCTGTATTTGCAGGTCTTGCCTTAAGATCTACACATAAAAATTTAATCTTTATACTGCTATTTTGGTCTGCGATGGTGGGTTATAGCCGTATTTATGTAGGAGTTCATTATCCAGGTGATGTGCTTACAGGTTGGGTAATAGGAGCAATAGTTGGCTTTGCAATATATAGACTACAGCAGTGGGCCGTAGTAAAGTGGGCTTAAGAATCGGCGGTTGCGATTAGTGATTTTGCAGCTTTAAAAGGTGATACCTCACCGCGAGCAACTTTTTCAAGAATTTCGGGAAGCGTTGACTTCACGTCATTGTTATTATAAAAGGTATCCTTAAGATTATTCTCTATAGTTTGTAATAGCCAGAATTTGTTCTGCTCTGCTCTTTTCTTAGCAAAATATCCAGAGGCCTTTGTATGATTACAGTAATCTGAAACTAAGTCCCAAGAATCTGAAATTCCAGAATGTTCTAAGGCACTACAAGTAATGACTTGAGGAGTCCAATTGCTAGGCTTAGGTGGGAAAAGGTGCAATGCCTTTGCAAAAGCAGATCTAGCCAGCCGTGCTGCCTTTTCATTACCACCATCTGCTTTATTAATTACAATGGTGTCTGCCATTTCTATAATCCCGCGTTTGATTCCTTGTAATTCGTCTCCTGCTCCCGCTAGCTTTAGTAATAGAAAGAAATCAACCATAGAGTGTACTACCGTCTCACTCTGTCCTACACCTACAGTTTCAATAATAATAGTATCAAAGCCTGCAGCCTCGCATAATATGATTGCCTCTCGCGTTTTACGAGCTACGCCACCTAGAGAATCTCCAGAAGCACTAGGACGTATAAAAGCATTTGGGTTTTGAGATAATTCATACATTCTTGTTTTATCTCCTAAGATACTGCCATGTGAAACAGAGCTCGTAGGGTCTACCGCAAGTACGGCTACTTTTTTTCCTTGATCTGTAAGATAGTTTCCTAAGCTTTCTATAAACGTACTTTTACCTACACCAGGAACACCTGTGATTCCTAATCTAACAGACTTATTGGCATGAGGTAAGCACAATTCTATAAGTTGTTGCGCTTTTACTTGATGCTCTTGAACCGAACTTTCTATTAATGTAATTCCTTGTGATAATGCGGTAATATTACCAGTAATTAATCGCTGGGCTAGTTGTGATACATCAATAGTGCCTTGCTTCTTACTTTTTTTGTAAAATGCAGGATTAATACTCTTGTTTATGGGTGTGTTTTTGTCGCTCACAATGGTGATACCAAATTACTACTTTCTACAAACATCTACATCAAAAAAAAACCACCATTTGGTGGTTTGCGTTATTTAGAGGCGTTCATTCTTTGTATGTCTATAACTCCTGATTTTTTCTTCTTTAGCATCTTCTCTTTAGCCTTTTGCTTCTTTTTTTTCATTTTCTTTTTAAGCTTCAAGAGGTCAATGTGTGATTGCTTCATCTGGAATTCCATAGGCACAAGTACTTCTAGAATATTCACTGGAAGCCATCCATCATCTATAATATCTTTAAGTAAGTTAAGTACAACTTCATCTTGTACCATACATTCTCCTATAAGATATTTAGGCTTACTATTTTCAAGAGCCGCTTTAACTTCAATCCAATCACGGTTAGAATTTCCTTTTACGATGTCCAATCTACTAGGTTCTATGCCTTCTTGTGACATACGCTCTACTATTTTATGACAAAACCGATTTCTATTCACACTTTCATGACTTAGAAAGCGCTTATATTCAGTAATCTGGATATCTTCGGCGGCGTTAAAGTAGCGTCGCTCTGCCCAGAAGCATTCATCTAGTAGATCATTTAATTTTTCGTACGATAAGTCAAGGTGCTTCATAGGGCTAGTTATTGATGTCAAATATAATTCAGTATTAAACGTAGGTTTACTAACTTACTGTTAATACCTCTATATTTAAGAATAGTTTATTCAAAAATCATAGAGTATCTTAATTTTCTGTTAATGTCGTATTTTTTTAGCTCATTTGCAACATTGAGAAAATAGCGTCGTCTTTAGAGAGAATAGCAATCACAACCATCAAAACCAACCAACCATTTTGCTAGTTACTGACATCATAGAAAAATGTAAAACTAATGATCGCAAGGCACAGCTGCAGCTGTACAATAAGTATTGTGATGGTATGTACCACGTCGCCTTTAGGTTCTTAAAAAATTCATTTGAAGCAGAGGAAGCGATGCATGAGGGTTTTATAAACGCCTTTGCAAAGTTGCACCAGTTTACTGGAGAAGTCACCTTTGGAGCCTGGCTTAAGCGTATCGTGATTAATAAAAGTCTCGATATGATCAAGGCAAAAAAAGCAGTGATTATCCCTCTTAATGAAGAAGTAATGGGCAAAGTTGATGATGATGACGGTTGGGATGTAGGAGACGACGTTACTATAAAACATGTAAAAAACGTTATCAGCGAACTTCCTGAGAACTATAAATTTCCTCTTATGCTATTCTTAATAGAGGGTTATGATCATCAGGAAATTTCAGAAATATTACAGATTACAGAAGTGGCATCAAGAACGCTGGTGCACCGCGGGAAGAAAAAACTTCAAGAACAATTAAAGACGCTTAATTATGGCACAGGATATTAGAGAGCTCATGAAGAATGATAGCGACAGTAAGCTATCACTGCGCGAGGGACATACACGTCGCTTTGAGAATTTACTTGAAGAACGCTTACCTATTCAGGAGCAAAAAACTTCGGCTAAAGGAGGTATCTATTTATGGATGAAAATTGCAGCAGTACTTATTGTAGCTGGTGGAATTGTATTTATGGTGTATAATAACGCTTTCGCGAAAGCGGAAAATCAACAACTAGTAGAGGTAGAGACAAGTGAAAAACAAAGTGCAGAACCAGAAGTATTACTAAGCGCCATCTCACCTGAATTTAAACGAGTGGAGGATTATTACCTCGCAAGTGTGAATCTTGAGATTGCCAGATTAGAAATTACAGATGATAACAAAGAACTTATAGATGCTTTTATGAAGCAACTGTCTGATCTAGATGAAGAGTATAAGAGCCTCAATCGTGAGATTACCGAAAGTGGAGTAAGTGATGAAATGGTAAGTGCGATGATTGAGAATCTCAAATTACGAGTAGAGCTTATGATAAAGCTCAAGTCAAAATTGAAAGAAATGAAAAACGCTGCTCAACAAGAAGCAGCCATTCAAACCGTATAAAAATGAAACAGTCAAACATATTTTGGACCTTCCTAGCACTCCTTTTTGTAGCTTCTGGAAGTGTATTTGCACAAAGCAAAAAAGAAAAATTAAACGAGCGCTTCTCAGTGAATAAAGATGTGTCTATCACAGTAGACACACGCTATGCAGATGTGGTTTTTGAAACATGGAATAAAAATGAAGTATCTGTTGAGGCTTATGTAGAAGGTAAAGACGCTAGCGATGCTTTAAGATCATGGGATTTAAATGTGTCGGGTAATAGTAATAATGTGCGCATCAGCAGTAAAGGTGGTTATAGCGATGCAAAGGTGTATGATAGAAATGATATAGGTAACCTCAATCTCGATCTTGATTTAGACCTTGGAGAAATTATAGGTCAATCGCTTAGCCTGGTTGAGCCAGTCATGAATGGTCTTGTGGGGCCTCTATTAGAAGGAATATCTGGACAGCGATTACCAGATGAGTTTTATGAGGAAATGGGAAAGATGAAGTTTGATCATGAAGCATACAAGAAAGAAGGAAGGGCTTATCTAGATAGATGGGAGAAGCAAATGGATAAGAGCTATGGACCAGAGTTTGAAGAGAAAATGGAGAAGTGGGAGAAGGAATTTGAGCGCAACTCTGAGGATTGGAGTGAACGCCTTATAGATCGCTCTGGGATACCTAGATGGCCTTTTAAAAGCGGAGGTAATATGACCTTTGATAGTGATGAGTATGAAAAGGATAAACAAGCATATGTAAACAAACTAAACCGAAAGTACAACACACGAGTAAGTGTGCGTGAGGTTGATAAATGGCTGGATGATGTAGAGGCTTGGGGAGAAGATTTTGGAAAAAAGATGGAAGACTGGGGAGAAAACTTTGGTGAATCTATGGAAGCATGGGGAGAATCTTTTGGAGAGAACTTTGGCAAGTCTATGGAGAAGTGGGGAGAATCTTTTGGGAAAGACATGGAAAAGTGGGGTGAAAACTTTGGAAAGAAAATGGAACGCTGGGCAGAAGACCACGAAGGAGAGTGGGAAGAAAAACATACTAAGGACGAAAAGGGAAACAAGAGTAGCCACTTTAGCCTTAATTGGGACTCTGAAAGCAATGGGTCTAAAAAGCCAAATAAAAATGTAAAACGTATAATAATCATCAAGATGCCTAAAAAGGCTGAGCTGGACTTAAATGTACGTTATGGTAAAGTGAGAATGGTAGATGCTTATAATGCAAAAGCTACAATCTCACATGGAAGCCTTGTAGCAACAAACATCGACGGAGGGCAAACCTCCTTCGATGTTTCTTACAGCCCAGTGGCTGTTGCAAACTGGAACGAGGGAACTCTTAATGTGAATCACGTAAAAGAATGTAATATCTCAACTGCAAATAATATTGAGGTAACTTCAAACTCTAGTAATGTAAATATAAATCGTATTAATGGAGCTGGGATGATATCTGGCTCTTTTGGGAAGCTATCTATACCGCAGGTGAGCGATAACTTTGGGTCACTTACTATCTTTCTTGAGAATAGTGATCTTACGTTAAGATTACCACAATCTGCTTTTAACTTTAATTATAGCGGAGATCATAACGACTTCTTTATTCCAAAACAACTGGAAACAAAGTCTATGAAAAACGGATCTACAGAGATGGTAAATGGTTTTCATATATCACGCAGTAGTGCAAATACTATCACTATCAATGCAAAGTATAGTGACGTAGTACTACAGTAAATAAAGGTAACATAATAAAATATTTTGCAGCTATGGCTGCTTTTTGTGTTCACCTTAGATTAAGTACTTTTATAGTGTAATTGACCCTCTATGAATAACAATGTTTTAAGTTCGCTCACACAGAAATTCACACCCATCATAAATCCTATCTTTAAAAAGGAGGATTACTTTCCATTAGATTTGTCTACAGCTAATAAGGATTTAGATATTGATATGCTCACACGTCCGTATGAGCATCATGTGTTTTTACAATCGTATCTCGCAAAGAATGATGCTAAAGTTGCTTATGGTGGCTACTTAGAACAGCGTGCATTATATGATCGATCCGATTATTTTCAAGCTACAGACCCAAAAGACAAACGCAATATCCACCTAGGAATAGACTTGTGGTGTGATGAAGGTACAGAAGTACTAAGCCCTCTAGAGGGCGAGATACATAGTTTTAAGCGTAATGAGAATTTTGGTGATTATGGGCCAACCATAATCTTAAAACATAAGATAGGGGAGCACACTTTTCACACTTTGTATGGCCATCTGAGTCTTGCTTCTCTTGTGGGTAAGGAAGTAGGGCAAAAGGTAGGAGCAGGTGAGGTCATAGCAACCTTAGGAAATCCTGATGTGAATGGTGATTATGCGCCGCACTTACACTTTCAAATTGTAATAGACATGGAAGGCAAGGAAGGGGATTATGCTGGCGTAGGTAGTCAGAACACCTTAGATTTCTACAAGAAAAACTGCCCAGACCCTAATCTGCTATTAAAAATTTATTAATAGCTTGTGCAACGGCGTTCTCTTTATTTGTAAAAGGACTCACGTAATCTGCTAGTGACTTTAAGGTGTCTGTAGCATTTGCTACCGCAACACCTAGACCTACATTTTTTATGAGTTCGTCGTCATTATGATTATCGCCAAAAGCCATTACTTCGCTCATCTCATAGCCATATTCGGTTACTAGAAGTTTTCTCAAAGCGGTTGCTTTGTCTATGTTTTTTGGAGTGATCTCTATATACGTATCCTTAGAACGGTAAAAGTGTACGGTATCTCCGTAATCTGGCGTTAGAACTTCTATAATTTCATCAAGCTGCGCTGGATCTCCCATGCACATGAGCTTGTGGATTCCAAGATGCTCTTTGTTTAAAAAATCAAGACTTTCTAAGGCTGTTTGATATACTGGAGTCGCTCGTGTGTTGTTTATTTCGCGTAAGCTCCACTCATCTTCCTTATCTGTAAACCAGTGTTCATGACTATAAATACTTAGGTTGTAGGTATGTTTAGCGTGATGACTTACTAAGTTTTCAAGTAGCGAAGTAGGGAAGGTATTACTTTCTATAACCGCGTTATCCTTGCCTATGATAAGCCCGCCATTAAAAGCTATAAGAGACTCATCTAGGTTGCCCAGACCTTCTTGTAAGTACCTCATAGCTTGCGGTGGTCTTGAGGATGCTAGAATAAGGGGTAATCCCGCTTTCGCGAAAGCGTAAACAGTCTCATCACTTAGCCAGCGTTCTTTATTTAATAAAGTGCCGTCTATATCTGAACAGAGTATTTTTATAGTGTTTTCCATAATGTAAGAAACTAAAACGGCGAACTTAAAAAGTTCGCCGTTATTATATAATCAAAAGTGGAAATTAGTTTTGTACAATTACCCACTGTCCTTTAACTAAAAGTGGTTCTGCTTGTTTGAACTTTACCTCCTTAGTCTCACCGTTCATTACGTTTTTTATAGTAACGCGATCGTTACGACCTATTTTAGGTTGAGACCTTACGATGGTTTCTGTTACTTGCTGCTGCTGTGGCTGTGTGTTTCCAGCTGCTCTAGCTTCTGTAGAACGCTCATCAAGATTAGGAATTTCTTCCTTTTGCGTCTGCGTTTGCTCACGAGTTTCACGCACTTGAGAAGCATCACTTACTTGCTGCTGATTACCTTGAGGAATTTCTCCTTTAAATAAGAAAGAAATTACATCCTTGTTTACTTTATCAATCATCGTTTTGAAAAGCTCAAAAGCTTCAAACTTATAAATTAATAGAGGATCTTTTTGCTCGTGTACAGCAAGACGAACACTCTGCTTAAGTTCATCCATCTTACGAAGGTGATCTTTCCAAGCGTCATCTATAATGGCAAGAGTAATATTCTTTTCAAAATCTGTTACTAGTTGCTTACCATCAGTCTCGTAAGCTTCTTTAAGATTTGTTACTACACGTAGCTCTTTAGTTCCATCAGAAAAAGGAACCACAATACGCTCAAATTTTGCAGCAGGATCTTCATATACTCGTTTAATGATAGGGAATGCAAGGTCTGCATTCTTAGTCATCTTCTCTCTGTAGTGCTCAAAAGAAGCTTTGTAAATGATATCTGTAAGGTCCTTTGCAGATTTGCTTGCAAATTCAGTTTCGCTCACTGGGCTCGTCATTGAGAAATAACGAATTAACTCAAATTCAAAGTTCTTAAAATCTGAAGCCTGCTTGTTTGACTCTACAATTACCTCAGAAGTATCATAAATCATGTTTGCGAGATCTACTCGTAAACGCTCTCCGTAAAGTGCATGACGACGACGCTTGTAAACCACTTCACGTTGCATATTCATCACATCATCATACTCAAGAAGATTCTTACGTACACCAAAGTTGTTTTCTTCTACTTTTTTCTGCGCACGCTCAATAGATTTTGAAATCATTCCATGTTGGATCACTTCACCTTCCTTAAGACCCATTCTATCCATCATCTTAGCAATACGCTCAGACCCGAATAAACGCATCAAGTTATCTTCAAGAGACACGTAAAACTGCGAGCTTCCTGGATCTCCTTGACGTCCAGAACGACCACGTAATTGTCTATCTACACGTCGAGAGTCATGACGCTCTGTACCTATAATGGCAAGACCACCGGCTTTTTTCACTTCGTCAGATAATTTAATATCTGTACCACGACCAGCCATGTTTGTAGCAATTGTTACTACGCCTGGATTACCAGCCTCTGCAACAATATCTGCTTCTCTTTTGTGAAGTTTTGCGTTTAGTACATTGTGAGGAATCTTACGTAGCGTAAGCATTTTCCCTAACAATTCTGAAATTTCTACAGAAGTCGTACCTATTAATACTGGACGTCCAGCTTTAGAAAGCTCTGTTACTTCGTCAATTACTGCATTATACTTCTCGCGTTTAGTTTTATAAACTAAATCATCTTTATCCTTTCTAGCAATAGGGCGGTTAGTAGGAATCTCAACAACATCAAGTTTATAGATTTCCCAAAGTTCGCCAGCCTCTGTTACCGCTGTACCCGTCATACCAGATAGCTTGCGGTACATACGGAAGTAGTTTTGAAGTGTAACCGTTGCAAATGTTTGCGTAGCATCTTCAATTTTTACATTTTCCTTTGCTTCAATCGCTTGGTGTAGTCCATCACTGTAGCGACGCCCGTCCATAATACGACCCGTTTGCTCATCTACAATCATCACCTTATTTTCCATTACTACATACTCCGTGTCTTTTTCAAACAAAGTGTATGCTTTGAGTAATTGGTTCATAGTGTGAATACGCTCAGACTTAATTCCAAAATCTTTAAAGAGCTCTTCTTTCTCTGCAGCCTCTTCTTCTGGAGATAATCCTTTTGCTTCTATTTTCCCTATCTCAAGACCAATTTCTGGCATGGTAAAGAAATCAGGATTTTCTTTTCCAGAAAGTGTTTCAATACCCTTATCAGTAAGTTCAATCTGGTTGTTCTTTTCATCAATCGTGAAGTAAAGTGCCTCGTCAATCTTAGGCATCTCACGATTGTTATCTTGCATATAGAAGTTCTCCGTCTTTTGTAATAACTGACGTATTCCTTCCTCACTTAAATACTTAATAAGTGCTTTGTTTTTAGGTAATCCTCTAAAAACACGTAGTAATTGGATTCCTCCTTCTTTTGTATCTCCTGCAGCAATTAATCTCTTTGCTTCTGGAAGTACTTTTACAAGCTCTTGACGCTGTATGTTTACGATTTTCTCAATCTGTGGCTTTAGCGCATTAAATTCATGCACATCTCCTTTAGGAACAGGTCCAGAAATAATAAGTGGTGTACGTGCATCATCTACAAGTACAGAATCTACCTCATCTACAATAGCATAGTTAGGAGGTCTTTGTACAAGATCTTCCGGTTTATGTGACATGTTATCACGTAGGTAATCAAAACCAAATTCATTGTTAGTACCATATGTAATATCTGCAGCATAAGCGGCACGACGTTCTGGACTGTTAGGTCTGTGATAATCGATACAGTCTATTGTCATCCCGTGGAACTGGAATATAGGAGCCATCCATGCGCTATCACGTTTTGCTAGGTAATCATTTACAGTTACTAAGTGTATACCGTTCCCAGTAAGTGCATTAAGATATACCGGTAAGGTAGCCACAAGTGTTTTACCTTCTCCCGTTTGCATCTCTGCAATTTTTCCTTGGTGCATTGCGATACCACCTATGAGCTGTACGTCATAGTGAATCATATCCCATGTTACTTCTTTACCAGCGGCATCCCAGCTGTTTGCCCATATTGCTTTATCCCCATCTAGTGTTACATAATCTTTTGTAGCACTAAGAAGACGGTCATATTCTGATGCGGTAACTTCAAGTGAAGTGTTATTTGTAAAACGTTTTGCAGTTTCTTTTACAACGGCAAATGCTTCTGGAAGTATTTCGGTAAGTGTCTTTTCAGATATTTCGTAAGCTTCATCTTTAAGCTTGTCAATTTCTGTGTAAACGTCTTCACGCTCATCAATATCTTCGGTAGCTTCGGCTTTAATTTTTAGAGCTTCGGCAGCGTCTGTATTTTCCTTAAGCGCAGCGGCTAGCGTTCTTTTAAATTCGTTCGTTTTTTCGCGTAAGCTATCTAGAGATAATTTTTCTAAAGCGGCTTCGTGGGCTTTGATTTCGGCTACAATAGGAGTAATTGCTCCTACATCCTGTTTAGACTTATCGCCTACAAAAATCTTTAATACATTATCTAAAAATCCCATAATATGGTGTTGTTTTATGTCAATCTTGAACCCGTAAATTTAATCAAAAAAAAAGCCTCATAGAGAGACTTTTTAGTGTTTTAACGGGTATATTTTTTAATATTCGTCTTCGTTCCAGAGGTAGTCCTCGTCTGAGGGATAGTCTGGCCAGATCTCTTCGATAGAATCATAAGAGTCACCTTCATCCTCGATAGCTTGTAAATTTTCTACAACCTCAAGTGGTGCTCCTGTTCTAATCGCATAATCGATCAACTCATCTTTAGTAGCAGGCCAAGGCGCGTCACTTAGGTAAGAAGCTAGTTCAAGTGTCCAGTACATAGCATTTGTGTTTTTAATTTGTGCAAAAATAATTTTTCTAGGCAGAAATGCAAGTGAATTGGTGATTATTTCAAAATAAATGTAAGAACGTGGCTTTCAGACCTTGTAAAGTGGTGAATTTCGCTTTCGCGAAAATATTCCTTCCTCTTTATATTGATGTTTCTGTAATCTGTACTCTTAATCTAGCTTTGTAGGTATCCATTTAACCTCATCTGCTTGTAAGTCTTTAGACAACTTCCGTGCCAGCACAAATAGGTAGTCAGAAAGACGGTTGAGATATTTAAGAGTATGTGCATCAAAAGGCTCTAGTTCATAAAGTGCTGTTGCTAAACGTTCTGCGCGTCTGCATACGGTGCGTGCTACGTGACAATATGACACGGTGGTATGCCCTCCAGGTAGCACAAAATGTGTCATTTGAGGTAGTGATGTTTCCATCCAGTCTATTTCCTTTTCTAGTAGCTCAATATCCTCTTCATTGATTTTTGGGATATTAAGTCTATCCTTCCCGTTTTTAAGTACCATTTTTTCTGGATCTGTTGCCAGTACAGCACCTACGGTGAATAGTTTATTCTGGATATGCGTGAGTATTTCTTTGCTACGTGCATCGATTTCTTGATCGCGTACTAGCCCTATAAATGAGTTAAGCTCGTCTACAGTACCGTAACTATCTATTCTAATATGATGTTTTGGGACACGGGTTCCGCCAAATAAAGCGGTCGTTCCTGCATCTCCAGTCTTTGTATATACTTTCATTATCTTTTTTTGTGAGCCAGTATATGATACTGGTGTTTAAGATTGAGATTTCCTTTTTATGGTGTTCATGATGATATAACCTATTGCCATAAGTATTCCAAATAGCATTGCTTTATAAATAGGATTCATCAGTGTTCTTGAATTTTGATTTGTATAATTAAGGTCTTGCGAAATCTACTAGTCTAAAATAGAAGCGTTATTTGTTTTCTCTTTCCTTCATTTTCTTACTGAGGCCTTCTCCAAATTTGCGTGTTCTCCTCCCTCGTTGATTTGTAGTATTACGTTTGCTATTTGCAAATACGAGAAGAAATAGAACTGAAACCCCAATAATGCTTACAATTATCTGTGTGGTAGGGGAGAGGTTATTAAAGAAATCCATATTCATGTAGTTTCAGAGTGGTAGTGTTTATGTAGACACTACACACGCTTATTTTTGTTTTAAAGATACGACAAAGTACTGTTTATTGTCCTCATCACTTTCGGGTCCTTGAACTTGATAGGTTGCAATAAGCTCATCTGCACCTGAAACATTTGCGTCTTTTAATTCTTGTAGCCAGTCTTTACTATCTACGTGAACATTTTTAAGAGAGGCGCCTCTCATATCACTGTTAGCTAATTGTGTTTTTTCTAAGAAAGCACCGTCCAGTACTGCTTTAATAAGTGTAGCATCATTAAGTTGTGCTCCTTTAAGGTCTGCATTTGTAAGAATGGCGTTGTTTAATTGTGATCCCGTAAAATCACTGTTTTTGAGATTTGCTCCTGTGAGATTTGCATTCCATAAATCTGCATAAGATAGATCTGCATCGGGCATATCAATATTGGAAAGTTGCGCTCCAAAGAGATTTGCTCTTTTTAAATACACGTTACTAAAGGACGCAGCAAAAACATTTTGAATACTCTTTTTGTTCATCCCACTATTAATAATAGCTAGTAGAAATTGTCCTTTTTCAGGACTCAGCGGTTTTGTGAGAATTTCATCTTCTAGAAAGCGATAAGGTCTAAAGCCATAGAGCAATGCTTGAGTACGAGCAATAAGAGGCTTAGATATGGATGTTGAGATTTGTAATTCATCATGCACTTGATCGAGCACATTATCCATTAAAAAAACAAGATTATTCCTTCTGCTAGCCTCTTCTAGATACACCTGTTGCTGTATTCTATCATTCTGAATATCTAATTTTTTGTTCTGCTGGAATAAAATACCTGTTTGTATTAAGATTAAGAATACAGGTATTACAGCAAATAGTAAGGTAAATAAACCTATGCGAGTGATACGTTTTACAAGACTGGCAGAGAGTTGGGCAAATGAAGATTTTGATACATTAGGTAGCTCATGATAGACTTGGTCAAAACTTTCTTTTAAGTCAGCGCCAGCCCAGAGGTGAATACCTTTGAGTGTGGTTGTAAAAACTACTTTTTTATTTGATGAAGATTGCTCTTTAAGCTGCGTTTTTAAAAAATCATTTTCTTGACTTAATAACTCATTTTTACTGAGTGCTTGTTTAAGCTCGTCATCCATTAAACTCATAGTTGCAATTTTTCACCAAAATACTATCAAATTCGTAAAGAAGCCCCTATGTTGAGAATAAATATGATTAATAATTCACTCACGAAATAAGCAAATTATTTATTTCTAGTGTCACTCTCAATGACTCCATCACGTAATCTAATCACACGATGTGCATGCTCTGCAATATCTTCCTCGTGTGTTACAAGAATTACGGTATTACCTGCGGCATGTATAGCATCAAATAGTGCCATAATTTCCACTCCAGTTTTTGAGTCCAGGTTTCCTGTAGGCTCATCTGCAAGGATGATGGATGGTTTATTTACTAAGGCTCGACCTACTGCAACACGCTGTCGTTGACCTCCAGAGAGTTGGTTAGGTTTGTGATCCATACGATCTGCAAGACCTACGTCTGTAAGTACTTCCTCTGCACGAGCATTACGCGCAGACTTTGACATTCCAGCATATACCATTGGTAATGCTACGTTGTCAAGAGCGGTGGTTCTAGGAAGTAAATTAAAGGTTTGAAATACAAAGCCAATCTCGGTGTTACGTACTTCGGCTAACTCGTCATCTGTCATCTGGCTCACGTCACGTCCATTAAGAACATATGATCCAGCGGTAGGTGTATCAAGACAGCCTAAAAGATTCATAAGCGTAGACTTACCAGAACCAGAAGGTCCCATAAAAGCTACATACTCGCCCTTATCAATATCAAGGTCTATACCCTTGAGTACGTGAACAATCTCTGTCCCTAATGGGAAGTCACGAATGATATTTCTGATTTTAATAAGGTTGCCCATAGAATGTTTGGTTTGCTATTAGAAGAGGTAAGCGTCTAAATGTTACACAATTTATGTAAAAATTTATCTAGGAAGTAACAACTGTAACGTTTTAAGAAAAGAGACGATAGCTGTTTGAACGCTGTGCGTGTAAAAACAGGTCAAGATTATTTCGTTGTGTATAATTATAATCTAATATAAAAATCTTCTTTAGCTTGCTGTGGTCTAAAGAATGCCATTCCAAAATGAAAAGCATCTATGGTCGCAGATATCTCTGTCATTTTTTTAATGGTATTCCAAGCTTCTGTCATTTCTGGTGACCAGTGAATGTCATCAAACATCCAGACAGTATCGTCTGTTGTTGTGCTTAGGAGTGATGACACATAATCTAGCGTGGCTTGCTTGGAGTGGTTTCCATCAAAATAAATAAATTCAAACTTTTTGTGATTGTGTTTTACAATCTCATCATTAAAATCTCCTACACAAAGCGTTACGTTAGTCACATTTGCTGCATCTAGCTCCTTCCTTGCTATGGCAGCAGTATTGGGGCAACCTTCTATAGTAGTGACATGCGCCGTATTCTGAATCGCTAGTGCTGCAGTAGCAACACCAAGCGAAGTGCCTAGTTCTAACACTTCTTTAGGCTGAAAGTATGCCATAAGGCGTTGCAGTAATAGTACTCTTTTATGTGTAGCACCGGCGTACCTAGCAATATCTTTTACTTCTCGTTGAGCAGATTTAAATACTCTAGAGCCTGCGCCATAGTCCATCACCTCTATACTAGTCTCATTATCTAGTAATGCTTTTTTATAGGTATTGATTTTTTGTGAAATAGCAGGATCCGACTTTCCTCTCAATACTTCCTTCTCTAGTTTAAAAATAAACGGAGAGTGTATCCCATGAAGATGGAAGGTCTTAGGAAGCCATTTTAAGTAGGCTAGTATGGAGTGTTTGTACTGGTTCACTTTATAAAATGTGAGCTATTGTATGGTCTTGGTTATAATAAAGATTGTCGTTTGTAATTGCTTATCCTTCCATTTTAGACGATAATTCAAACCATCGTTCCTCTTTTGAGGCAATTGCATCTATGATTTTTTGCAATTTCAGACTTTCTTCGGTGATTTGATCTTGAGTAAGATCAGGATTTAAAAAGAGTTTTTGTTTGTCTTCTTTCTCGCGTTCTAGTTTTGCGATCTCACGCTCTAATTTTGCGTGCTCTTTCTGCTCGTTAAAGCTTATCGTTCCTGTATGCTGTTCCTCTTTCCAAGACTTAGTTTCGGTAGCGGTTTCTCCTATGGAGGCATTAAATTTTTGTTTATTCTCTATTTGAGATTGTTCTTTTTCTGCTTTCGCGAAAGCGTTACTTATCCCACCCTCGTAAGCTCTAAAATCTGAGTAATTACCAGGGAAATCTTCTACCACGGCATCTCCTTTAAAAACAAAAAGGTGATCTACAATCTTATCCATAAAGTAACGGTCGTGAGAAACTACGACAAGACACCCAGGAAAATCAAGTAAAAATTGCTCAAGTACGTTGAGCGTTACAACGTCTAGATCATTTGTAGGCTCATCGAGAATCAAGAAGTTAGGATTCTGGATAAAAATAGTACATAAGTAAAGACGCTTGCGCTCTCCACCACTTAATCGCTCTACAAAATCATACTGTTTCTTGCGGTCAAATAAGAAACGCTCTAGTAACTGCCCAGCAGAAATGGTTCTTCCCTTTTTAAGAGGAATGTGATCTCCGTATTCCTTAATAACATCAATTACTTTTTGACCCTCTTTGATGTTAATTCCCTTCTGCGTGTAGTAACCAAATTTTACAGTCTCTCCTACAATAACTTTTCCAGAATCTGGAGCTAGCTCGCCAGTAATCATATTAAGGAAGGTAGTTTTACCAGTTCCGTTTTTACCTATGATCCCTACGCGCTCCCCAGTTTTAAATACATACTCAAATTGATCAAGTAATTTAAGATCTCCAAAAGATTTGCTGATTTTATGAAACTCGAGAATCTTACTTCCCATGCGCTCCATATTAATCTCTAGTTGTACAGTGTGGTCATTGCGACGCTCATGGGCGCGAGATTTAATCTCTGCAAAGTCGTCTATGCGAGACTTCGATTTTGTGGTACGAGCCTTAGGCTGGCGACGCATCCACTCTAATTCTTTTTTATAAAGCTGCTTTGCTTTTCCAGTCTCTGTCTCCCATGCTGCTACACGAGCATCTTTATTCTCTAGGTAATAGGCATAATTTCCTTTGTAGCTGTAAAGCACGCCACCCTCAAGTTCTACAATCTCATTACATACATTTTCTAGAAAGTAACGGTCGTGCGTCACCATGAATAAGGTGATATTCTCTGAGCGGAAATATTCTTCTAGCCACTCTATCATTTCAAGGTCAAGGTGGTTAGTAGGCTCATCAAGTATGGCTAGATCTGGCTTGGTAAGCATCATTTGAGCTAGTGCAAGACGCTTTTTTTGCCCACCACTAAGGAGCTCAACTTTACGATCCATGTCGTCAAGTTTTAACTTGAAAAGGATCTGTTTGTATTGTGTCTCAAAATCCCATGCTTGTGCAGCTTCCATGGCATCAAATGCTTTTTGGTACGCATCTGCATCCTCCATATTGAGAAGTGCCTTCTCGTAATTTGCAATGGTTTTAAGTATAGGGTTATCGTGAGCAAATATGGTTTCTTCTACTGTAAGATTAGGATCCAGATCTGGTTCCTGAGGTAGAAACGAAATTACAATTCCCTTCCTGCTCACCACTTGGCCACTATCTGGAGCTTCTAGTCCGGCGATAATGTTGAGGAGAGAGGTTTTACCTGTTCCATTTTTGGCAACAAAGCCTATTTTTTGATCTTTATTAATACCGAACGCGATGTCTTTAAAAAGATGGTGTTCGCCAAAAGATTTTGATACGTTTTCTACAGAGAGGTAATTCATCAGGAAATAGTGTAGATGCAATACGTTGCACCATTTACGATTAGTTGGTCACATGAGTGATCAACCAGTTTTTTAGTATTATGGGTATGCGTTTACGCTTTCGCGAAAGCAAAAATAACGCTTACAAATAGAAATAACTTGATTTTAAGTCGTTGCGTAGCATTGTTTTTAATTAATTTCTGATAATTTTAAGCTAATAACTAAGCATCCATCTGTGAACGTTTTATTTTTATCGATGAAACGCTATATTTGTGATGCCTAACTTTACATAAATGAGATACCCAATCATACTGCTTTTACTCGTAATTATCGCGAGTACAGCTTCTTGTGTGCCCCTTAAAGACATTACCTATTTGCGCGAGACAGAGCGCGCTACAGACAGTATTGTATCTCTACAGCAACAGCAACCACCATACCGAGTACAAATAGGCGATATATTGAGTATCCGCTTGAAGGCATTGGATCAACAATTGGTTGACTTTTTTAATCCTTCCAGCAATGGAGGCGTATCTCTTGATGAAGGTTTTTATTATGATGGCTTTGCCATAGATACTCATGGAAACATCCGCGTTCCAGAGTTAGGTGAAATTAATGTCTTAGGCAGAACAACCGACGAAATAAGAGAAATTATAGAAAAAAGACTTCTAGCAGATTATATAAAAGATGAAGCCGATTTATTTGTTACGGTAAAACTACCAGGAATACGATATACTCTGGTAGGAGAGATAGGAGCCTCTGGAACTCAAAACGTGCTTGCAGAGAAAGTATCCATACTTGAGGCGATAGCAAATGCTGGAGGTGTGCCACTTACGGGTGACCTTACAGATGTACTTATTATAAGACAATATCCAGGAGGGCAACGTGTACACCATGTGGATCTTACAACTATAGATGTTATGCAATCACCTTACTACTACATACAACCTAATGATATTATAACAGTAAATCCGTTACCTCAAAAGGCTATAGGTATAGGTACTACCGGGCTACAAGCATTTACTACCATATTAGGATTAGTAACAACGCTAGCCTCTGTAATATTACTAGCAACCCGATAAGTGATGGAAGAAGAATTTGACGTACAAAGCTCCGGAGGTTTTTTTGATTTTAAGGGATTCCTGTTTAGGCTCTTAAGCTTTTGGTGGTTATTTGTAATATCATTACTTATTGCTTTCTCTATAGCGCATTATATTAACGTGCGTAAAGTGCCTATTTATAGAGAGACAAGTATGATCTCTATAAAAGATGATCAAAATCAAATGTTTGGGGGGAACACAAGTTTGGTTTTTAACTGGGGTGGTACTACAGATAAAGTGCAAACTAGTATTATCATGCTTAAATCTAGAACACATGCAGAGCGCGTTGTTCAATACTTACAGTACTACATTAATTACCAAAAACAAGGCAAATATGCCATTGAGGATGTGTATGGATACACTCCTTTTCAATTAAAACTTAATGACTCGTTTCCGCAGTTATATGGAAAGAGAATGACTGTAGTAGATCAAGGAGATGGTAGCATGAGGCTTACTATACCCTTTAGTGGAGGGAATGCTTCATTATTTAATTATAACACGCTTAAACCATCAACTATACCTGCACCATCTACAGATTTTGATCAGGTTTTTAAGTTAGGTGACACCATTGATACACCATTTTTGAAAGGGCAATTGCTAGCCACAGATGTTTATCCTACCGCAGGTCAGGAGTACTTTGTGAGTATGGGTAATTTTAATGCAACTGCAGGAAGATATCGTGGGATGGGAGTTACCCAAACTCCGCGAGGAAGTTCTACTTTAGAGTTGAGCCTTGTAGGGACTAATAAAAAACGACTTATAGATTACCTTAATGCGAGTATTGAAGTGCGTACAGAAGAGCAATTGCGCCAAAAGAATCTATTTGCCACAAAAACTATAAAGTATATCGATAGTAGTCTTAAGTCAAGTAATGTTGATTTAGATAAGGCATTGAATGATCTTAATTCGTTCCAAAATAAAAATAGTGCTATTACACTATCCGGAGGAGCGGAGCAAATAAGTGAAGAACTACAGACTATAGATAACGAAAAAGATGACTTAGCAAGACAACTTGTTTATTACAAGCAGTTAGAAGAATATCTAAGAACACGTACAGATTATACAAACGTGCCTGCACCTTCTGTTTCTCTTATTAATGAAGGAAGTATTACAGCTGGGGTGTCAAGTATTATCCAGCTTGCATTACAGCGTAGTAATCTTGCATATACTGCAAAGGAAGGCAATCCAGCATTTAGAGATCTTGATAGACGTATCGATGCAGAGAAAGCAGTCCTGTTTGAAAATATAAGATCCAGTAAATCTCAGATTAATTCGCAAATTTCAAACTTAAATAGAGAAATAGGTCAAGCCGAAAGGAAGCTTAGGCAGTTTCCAAAAGAAGAACAAGAACTTGCAGAAATACAACGTCGTTTTACCATAAGTCAAGAAGCGTATAATTTATACACTACAAAACGCAGTGAGGCAGAGATAATAAAAGCCTCAAACGTTTCAGACATCTTATTTATAGACAAAGCAAAAGATGTGGGTAGAGGGCCTATAGGCCCAAATACACAGCTTAATAAGGTAATGGCAGCCACCTTTGGAATTGTGGTTCCCTTAGCCTTGGTGTTGATTATCTTCTTTTTAGATACAAAAATAGGTACTCCTGAAGATGTTAAGAAGCGCTCTTCCATCCCTGTACTTGGAGTGATAGGTAAAAGTAAGCGTACCTCTGGACTCGTAGTACGTGATCATCCTCGATCTGCAATGGCAGAAGCTTTTAGGGGATTGCGTTCTGGCCTGCAGTTTATGTACAAGAAGAAAGGAGTTACGGGTGCAAAGACGGTATTAGTAACATCAAGTGTGAGTGGTGAGGGTAAAACATTTACCTCTATTAATCTTGCTTCCGTTTTCGCTTTAAGCGAAAAGAAAACAGTGCTCGTGGGACTTGATTTACGTAAGCCTAAAATATTTGATGATTTCGAACTTGAGAATGATAAAGGTGTTGTTAACTATTTGATAGGAGACGCAACGCTAGACGAAGTAAAACAGCCTTCAGGTATCGATCATCTAGATGTTATCCTTTCTGGACCTATCCCACCTAATCCTTCGGAACTTATTATAAGTGACGCGATGCATGAATTTATTAATAAGCTTAAGGAAGAGTATGATTATATTGTTTTTGATACACCTCCATTAGGCCTTGTCTCTGATGCATTTGAGCTAATGCCGTATGTTGATGCTTCACTATATATGGTGCGTCAAGGGTATACTAAGAAAGACATGCTCGGTCTGGTTACAGATAAGTATGAAAAAGGAGAAATAAAACATGTAAGCTTTGTACTTAATTATTTCCAACAGAAGCGGAAGTACGGTTATGGCTACGGTTATGGCGCAGGCTACGGTTATGGATACGGCTATGGAACCTATAATAATGGGTACCATGAGGAGGAAAGAAGAGGTGGTTTGTTAGGTAAGTTAGGAAGGTTAATAAGAGGTCGTAAGTAGAGAGAGTTTATGGTTGAAAAAATGAAAGAGGACGAAGACTGGCTTTACGAGATTAAACCTAAAGGTAAGTTGATAGACCTGAATCTTAAGGAAATATGGCGTTATAAGGATTTGCTAGTGCTCTTTGTAAAACGTGATATTGTAACTGTTTATAAACAGACTGTTCTTGGTCCTTTATGGTATCTCATACAACCATTATTTACTAGTGTGGTTTTTACGCTTGTTTTCAACACATTTGCAAACATTGACACAGGTGTTGTTCCTCCATTTTTATTTAATCTTGCTGGAGTTACCTTGTGGAATTATTTCAAAGAATGTCTTAGTACAAGTAGCAGTACTTTTACAGCAAACGCAGGATTATTTGGTAAGGTTTATTTTCCTAGATTTATTGTCCCTGCTTCTAAGGTTATTTCTGGGCTTTTTAAATACATCATACAGTTATTTATATTTTTTATTTTCTATTTGTATTTCATCTTTTTTAAAGATGCTTCTATTGCTCCCTCTGTTTATATATGGTTGTTGCCTATTTGTGTTCTTAATATGGCACTGTTAGGCTTAGGAGTGGGAATGATTTTGAGTTCTCTCACCACAAAATATAGGGACCTCACCATATTGGTTTCTTTTGGAATCAATTTGTTGATGTATTTGAGTGCAGTAATGTATCCGATAGCAGAAGCCAAAAAGAAGAGCTCTGAGTACGCATGGCTCATTGAAGCAAACCCACTCGCACAAACTATTGAGTTGTATAGGAATCTTTTGTTAGGTAGTGAATACTTAAATTTTAATGGACTTATTATAAGTAGTGTTGTCGCAATAGTGTCTCTTTTAATGGGATTAATTGTTTTTAATAAAACAGAAAAAACCTTTATAGATACTGTCTAATGAGAAATTCGATACGACTATATTGGTGGAGTGAGATACATATCCAAAAGAAGAAAAAAGAGAACTATGGAGATCTCTTAGGAAAATACCTTGTAAAAAAGATTTCAAGAAAATCTGTGAAATGGGTACGCGCAAATAAATTTCATCTTAAAAATTTATGGGAACCTTTATATGTAACCATTGGGAGTGTTTTAGAGCATATAGGTCCTCGTTGTACTGTTTGGGGTAGTGGTATAAACCATAGAGATTCTGTGATTTCGAATGCCACTTTTCTAGCAGTGAGAGGCCCGCTTTCGCGAAAGCGATTACTTAGTATGGGCTATGCATGTCCAGAAGTGTATGGTGATCCAGCGCTATTATTGCCACTTTTCTTTGAGAATACATTTGCTAAAAAAACAAAAATTGGGGTGATACCTCACATTAATGATTATGTAGCTGTAGCACAAATGTTTGCTAATATTCCAGAGGTGAAGATTATAGATTTTAGAACTAATGACATAGAGTCTACAACTAAAGAAATTCTCTCTTGTGAGCGTATTATAGCATCATCGTTACACGGTGTAATTGTAGCTCACGCTTATCAAATACCTGCCGTTCAAGTAATTTTTTCAGATAAAATTTTTGGTGATGGTGTAAAATACCATGATTATTTTATATCTGTATGTTTAGATCCCTACATAGCATTGACAGTACATACACCAGAAGATGTAAATCATTGGGTTTCCTTCGTTGAAAATCATAAAAATGCTCTTCCAGATCCTAAAGTTGTAAAAAGTTTACAAAAGACACTTCTTGAGGTATGTCCTTTTAAAGCATTAAATCAATGAACGATATAATATTAAAGGCACAAAATATATCAAAACAATATCGCTTAGGTGTTGTAGGGACTGGAACTTTGGGCCATGACATTAATCGGTTTTGGGCAAAGTTAAGGGGGAAAGATGATCCGTACTTACAGATAGGAGCTGTAAATGATCGAAGTGCTAGTGCTAGTTCTGATTATGTGTGGGCATTAAAGGATATTAATTTTGAAGTTAAGAGAGGAGAAATTCTCGGCATTATTGGAAAAAATGGCGCAGGGAAATCAACATTATTAAAGTTATTATCAAGAGTAACAAGCCCAACTACTGGCAGTATAAAGACTAAAGGTAGAATTGCGAGCTTACTAGAAGTAGGTACTGGGATGCACCCAGAATTAACGGGACGAGAAAATATCTTTTTAAACGGGGCTATTTTGGGAATGACCAAAATTGAAATTACTGCTAAGATTGATGAGATTGTGGACTTTTCAGGCTGTCAGATGTACATTGATACTCCTGTAAAGCGTTATTCAAGTGGTATGCGTGTGCGATTAGGGTTTGCGGTAGCGGCATTCTTAGAGCCAGATATTCTTGTTGTAGATGAGGTGCTTGCAGTAGGAGATGCTGAGTTTCAGAAAAAGGCTATAGGTAAGATGCAGGATATATCACAAACTGGAGGGAGAACGGTACTTATAGTGAGCCATAATATGGGTAGTATACAGCAATTGTGTGATCGTTGTATCGTACTTAAAAATGGCGAAATTAGTTTTGATGGTGCTACCAAGGATGGTATCGAAATATACTTAACCGAAAATGCAGAAGATAATACGAACAATTCTATAGGTGATTTTATTATAAATCAGGATGATGATGAATTCAGGTTAGATTCATTCAATATTTATCAAGACGAATCACCTGAAGGCGTGTTTTATACAAACTTACCTTTAATGGTCGAGATTAAATTTGAGTTGTTTAAAAGTTTAATAGGTTGTAGAGTAGGGTATGACTTTATCGATTTGAAGACTAACAGTTTACTATTTAGGAGTTATCATGATGATGCGAATACTGAGATAAAAGAGCTAGAAAAAGGAGAGTTTATATGTAGGAGTGTAATCTCCTCAAACTTACTTAAGGATGGCTCTTATTTTATCCAGTTGGCCATTGGTGTTCACAATAAAAGGTGGATCATATATAATGACGGTTTAGGAAAAAATATTGAGGTTAAAAATTTAGAAGGAATAAATGCAGTTTACATGGAGGATCGTCCAGGTTTAATAATGCCCTCATTGAACTGGGAGACGATTAAAAAATAATTTATATAACAAATAATGTTTGATAATATACTCTATAGGCTAGCTATTAAGACTGCCAAAGTCTTGAAAAACTATATTTATAAAATTGATTTGAAGAGACACACAATTACTCTTGGACAAAAGGACAAAGAATGGAGTGACTTGTTTAATGGGCAGAATTCTTTTGTCTATAAATTAAATAATTCTGTAAAAATAAACCTCTATAGAGACAGTGTTTTATCACAGCCTATATACAGAGGGTTTGAAGTAGAAGAGGTATCTTACTTAGAATCTGTTTTGAAAGAAGGTGATATTTTTATTGATATTGGGGCAAACGTTGGGTTGTTTTCTCTTTTTGCTTCACCAAAAGTTGGAGATACTGGGAGGGTAATTAGTTTTGAACCTACACCAATCACTTACAATAGACTAATCGAGAACATTTCTCTAAATGATTTTAAGAATATAGAAGCTAGACAACTAGCACTTTCTGATAAAGCAGGTGATATGGATTTCTTTATATCTAATAATGGTCATGATGCTTGGAATTCTCTTGCATCTAGTAGCGATAATAAATTACAAGAATCCATTAAAGTTCCTGTAAGTACACTAGATAAAGAACTAGAAAGAATAGATAAGAGCAACATACGTTTAATTAAAATTGATGTTGAGGGTTGGGAGAAATTTACATTGCTAGGAGGATTAACCTTTTTGGAGAATTTCTCGCCAATTTTGATGGTTGAATTTACAGAGCAAAACACCTTCAATGCGGGTTACATGGTTCAAGATGTGTACAAGATGATTGAAGAATTGGGATATAAGTGGTTTACACTAGAGAATGGAGGATTAGTTCAAGATGTTATGAGGTTAAGATATCCGTATGTAAACTTGATTGCCAAAAAATAGAAGAAGTATGATTTTGAGTATTGTCACTGTTAATATGAATGACGTGCTAGGGTTAGAAAAGACTATCACTAGTGTTTACAAGCAGTCATTCAAAGATTTTGAACACATCGTAATCGATGGGGATAGTAATGACGGTAGCAAAGAACTTATTATAAATACAAGAGAAAACTATAGTTATTGGATTAGTGAGCCAGATCAAGGGATTTATGACGCTATGAATAAAGGAATAGAAGCTGCTACTGGCGATTATATTTTTTTTTTAAATTCTGGTGATTGGTTAAAGGATCAAGATGTTTTAAAAAGAGTTTCTAGTCATCTAAGCGAATCTGATATTGTTTATGGTAATTATATTCAATATTATAATGAAACAAATCAAAGGGAGTATAAAGGGATAGCTGGAAGGACTATTGATTTAAACTTGCTTTTTGATGGAAATAGTTTGCCACATCCCGCAACTTTTCATAGAAGAGCGTTGTTTGATAGATACGGACTTTATGACGTAAATCTAAAAATAGTTTCAGATTGGAAGTTTTTTTTGAAGGCAATTATTCAAGGCGGTGCCACCGTAAACTATATTGATATTGCGATTTCATATTTTGATATGAATGGGGTGAGTAATTGTAATGAAGAACTTAAGTTTAAAGAACATAAGGAAGTATTACGATCACTTTTTTCAAATAGTGGATATGACATTATTAAAAGAAGTCAAATTGACACTAAATTATTAAACAGTAATAGATTTTTGATGCTTAGGGAATTGGAGAAATCAAAGCCAGCGCAAAAGATTTTATCCCTAGTATTATCAGGACTTCTTTTTTTGTTTTTAGGGAAGAAGTTGAGCGATTTAAATAGATATTAACAGTTTCTTAATGATTCTATTTTAAAGCCAGTTCTGTAGATATCTAGATTCTGTTATGAAATTACAGCTATGACTTATATCATTTAATAGTAGTTATTTGGAGTTGAAAAAATAAGAAAACTCTTATTCATAAGAAGAAATTAATTTATGGTATTTTCTGTATCCGTTATTATACCCGTTTACAATGCTGAAAAGTTTATCGAAAAGTCAATTGCTAGCGCACTTTTTTTTGATGAAGTTAGTGAGGTTGTGGTTGTAGATGATGGAAGTAATGACGATAGTGGATTAATTATTCGAAATTTTCAAAATAATGATGATAGAGTAAAGTTATATCATCATAAAGGAAATCTTAACAAAGGGCGCTCTGCTAGTCGTAATCTAGGTATGTTGAAGGCAAAAGCACCGTACATTGCATTTTTAGACGCAGACGATTTCTATTTAGAAAATAGATTTGTAAGAGATAAAATATTATTGCAAAATGAAGATTTAGATGGTACCTATAATGCTGTGGGGTTTGAATTTTACCGTAATACTCTAGGAGAGGAGCAACATCATTTTAAAACGGCAACTTTATCAAAAGATGTAGTGCCGGAAGAACTATTTGAAAATATTGTTTCTAGTAAAATAGGATATCTGCACTTAAATGGATTGACTATAAAGCGCTCTATTTTAGATGATTTAGGTCTTTTTAATGAGGAGCTAGTAGTCGCAGAAGACTCTGATTTTATCTTTAAAATAGCTTTAAAGAAAAGACTAGGAGCAGCTTCTATTTATGATGTTGTCGCGAAAAGAGGCATACACACTACAAATATTTTTAATGACGGTGATATTTATGATGAATATAACCTCAAGCTATATGAATCATTAATAAACTGGAGTTTAAGCAATAGTATCTCAAAAAAAAATAAAGATTTGTTATGGTCTACTTTATGGCTCGTAAAATTTAGAAAAAAGGAGAGTCTATTGTCTTATATTGCTTATTGGGGGAAATTAATGATGAGATGGCCAAGTTTTGCGCTATCTAGTCTTTCCATTAAATATTTTCCAATTATAAGATTAAGAAAACACTTGTTTCCAAGGTTTTTTAATTGAATTACATTACTAGTAAATTGAAATGACAAAGCTCTCCATCATCACAGTTAATTATAATGATCTCAAAGGTCTTAAAAAGACCATTGAGAGTGTGCATGCACAGTCTCTTCAGAGGTTTGACCATATCATCATTGATGGAGGATCTACAGATGGGAGTGAGGATTATATAAAAGCACAACAAAATACCTTTTCTTATTGGATAAGCGAATCTGATAGAGGAGTGTATCACGCAATGAATAAGGGGATTGAGCAAGCCTCTGGGGAGTATGTATTATTTTTAAATGCAGGAGATCACTTTCTTAATTCTGATGTTCTTGAAAATGCGATAAAGCATCTTAAAGGAGAAAGTATTATTTATTTTGATTTACAGGTGGTAGAAGAGCGTAATATCTTTATTAAGAAGTATCCCAAAAAGTTGTCATTTTCTTATTTTGTGGATGATACCTTACCCCATCCAGCCACTTTTATTAAAAAGACGGCTTTCGCGAAAGCGGGGACATATAAAGAGGATTTTAAAATAGTATCTGACTGGAAGTTTTTTATAGACGTTATCTGTAAATTTCAATTAACCTACAAATATGTTCCGGAGGTCTTGACAACATTTTACATAGGGGGAATGAGCTCTGATCCTAAAAATTGGTCTTTAAAAGAGGCGGAAAAGCAAGGAGTATTGAATGAAGAATACACACTTTTCTATCAAGATGTAGAAGAAACAGTGCTTATGAAAAGAGTTCTCAATAGTCTTAAAAAGTCTAGAATTATTAATGCTTTGGTAAGATTCAAGCTTTTAAATAAATTTTAATGAGTACACTCGTCTCCATCATTGTTCCTTGCTACAATCAAGCTCATTTTTTAAAAGAGAGTTTACAATCTGTTTTAGAGCAAACGTATACGGCTTGGGAATGTATCATAGTAAACGATGGAAGTCCAGATGACACGGAAAGTCAAGCTATGAGATGGTGTGAGAAAGATGATCGATTCAAGTATGTGTATAAAGAAAATGGTGGCTTGTCTAGTGCTCGTAATGCTGG
The DNA here is from genome assembly GCF_045063955.1 of Dokdonia sp. Asnod1-B02. Lineage (NCBI taxonomy): Bacteria > Pseudomonadati > Bacteroidota > Flavobacteriia > Flavobacteriales > Flavobacteriaceae > Dokdonia > Dokdonia sp. Asnod1-B02. The sequence continues at coordinate 1,366,284 of NZ_JBEFNW010000002.1, forward strand.
AATACAAAATTGCGAAGGCACATTTATATTGCCTTTAGATGCAGATGATATGTTGCATATGAGTTTTTTAGAAAAACTAGTACCAGTCTTAGAAAATGGTGTAAACATTGGTGTAGTATCTTGTAATAGTATCTTCTTTGAGGATAGTATTTCAAATGTGGTAAACAAAAGAGAACCCAAAGGTGAGTCATACCATGCTCTTCTATTTGAAAATATCATGATGGCATCTTCCTTATACAGGAAAGAGTCATGGGCTCAAGTAGGAGGTTATGATGAGAGCATGAAGCATGGACTTGAGGATTGGGAGTTTTGGATTGCAATAACTAAAGGCGGCATGACTATATCCTTTGTTGATGAGTATTTATTTTATTATCGCAAATCTAAAAGGTCTATGCTTACGCATACAATAAAAAATCATTTGGAGGATACTTCAAAATATGTTTATAAGAAACATCGAGAGATTTATATAGATAAATTTGACACTACGATGGATTATTTATTTTACTTAATAAAAAAACACAGATTGAGTGAAGACAATTTGAAAACATCCTTAGAATATAAAATAGGGAAAGTTATCACAAAACCTTTTAGACTAATAAAAGGCCTCCTTAGATATAAAAAGTGAATTTTATGATTTCTGTTGTAATACGTAATAAAAATCAAGAGGTGGCATTAGCGTTTTTACTTAAAAACCTAAGAGAACGCTATAATGATGATATAGATGAAATAGTAGTTGTAGATAACCTATCTACAGATGGTAGTGAGAAATTTGCTGCCGTATATAATGCGCGCTTTGAGACTGTTAAAGAGTTTAGTTATGGAGGTAGTGCAAACTTTGCTGCTCAAAAAGCAACTCATGATGTAGTGGTTCTTTTTAGTGCTCATTCATATCCTGTGAGTCATGATTTTTTTAAGCTCATAAAAGATAAATTTCGAAGTAATAATAACCTTGCAGGCTTACGCTGCCTGCATAGTCCTAATGATTACCGCAATTATATTAACAATGTAAGCTCACAGGATGACCCTAATAAATCGGGATTGATTTTTTCTGGTTCCGCTTTCGCGAAAGCGGTATGGCAAAAACATCCCTTTAATGAAAATGTCTCCACTTTTGAAGACAAAGAATGGTCTAAGAGGGTTCTTGAAGCTGGTTACAAAATCGACTTTGTTCCAGCGATATTCAGTTACGAAATTAAACGAACAAAGGCACAAGAATTTTTTAGGTTCAAAAATGATATAATTGGCAACTATCAATTATGGCATGAAGATGTCAGTATTTTTTCTGCATTTAAAGGGCTTTTAGCTACAAGCTGGAGACTTAAAAGAGGGTTTGTTTTGGATTTGTGGTACGCGTTAAAACGTTTTCTATACACGATAAAGTTCTCTTTTAATAAACCAGAAAAATTCTAATGGTTAAGCATAAGAATAACTTTGATTTTCTGAGATTTATGCTAGCCATCTTTGTGCTTATCACACATTCTTTTTCCTTGAAGGGAATGGAAGAAAATCAGGAGTGGCTAACTATACTCACAAATAATCAGGTCAGTTTTTCGGCAATAGGTTTAAGCGGATTTTTTACCGTTAGCGGTTATTTTATCTATAAAAGCTTAATGCGGAGTGACACTATAAAGGACTATTTTAAAAAAAGGGTACTGCGTATATTTCCAGGATTATTGGTTGTGTTAATACTATCATTATTGGTTATTCCATTTTTTTATGAGGGGAAAGAGCCATTGTTGAGTAATGTGTCTTACCTTACTTATTTGCCTAATAATCTATCTCTGTATGGTTTCCAAGGTATAATTACGGGTGTCTTTAATGAAATGCCATATCATTCGGTAAATGGGTCTTTGTGGACTATTCAATACGAGTTTTCCTTGTATGTGGCTTTAATAGCGCTTTTTTTCCTTAAGTCTTACAAGAAGTTGCAGCTTATCCTATCGATATTAGTATTTATATTTATGATTGTTCTCTATAATTTTAATCTTGAAAACATTTATGAGAGACAGGTTATACAGATATTAGGATTTCACGTATTAAATCTAGGTGCCTTTTTTGTGGCAGGGACCGTACTTGCTCAGGTAAATTTTGATAAATGGAAGCATTCGGTAGTATTTTTAATAAGTGGGTTGCTCGTGGTTTTAGGTATTTATTTGGGGTTTTATAAAGAGGTAAAGCACGTACTTTTTCCTATATGTATTTTAAGTCTAGGTTTTGTGCCTATTAAACTACTTCAAAAATTTAGTGTTTATGGAGATGCTTCTTATGGTATTTATATTTATGGATTTCCTATTCAACAAATATTGCTGTACTATTTTAATCCTGAAATAGGTAATTTCATTATCTATTCTATTGTGATTTCTATCATAATGGGATATACGTCGTGGCATCTTGTGGAAAAACGCGCATTACAGTATAAATAAAAAGTAGCTTTATTATCTTACGACGCAATGAAAATGACAACACAACGTATCTATGTCTAGTAGCCTTACAATAGTAATACCTAATCGTAATCGTGATCTAAGCACGGTAAGACGTAGTATAGCCTCTATAGTGTCACAACTGGATGATGGTTCCCGATTAGTAGTTGTAGATTATGGAAGTGAATCATCTTATCAGATAGCGCTGAGTAACTTGCTAAAGACTTTTGATAGTGTAGTATTAATTGTATGTGCTACTCAAGGACAGCTTTGGAATAAGTCAAGGTGTATCAATATGGTATTAAAATCTTGCACGACTTCTCAATTTATGGTTTCAGACATGGACATGATATGGCATCCCAATTTTTCACAAGAAGTAGCATCACTTTTAAAACAAGAAAAAACAATTTATTTCCCTGTTGGTTTTATGTCTGAAGGAGAGAGTGAGAAAGACAAATCATTTAATGAATTTTTAATCAAAGGAGTATCAGGTGCCGAAGCTACAGGGATCACAATTTTCCCAACAGCGCATATAAAATCAATAGGTGGATTTGATGAGTTTTATCACGGTTGGGGAGGAGAGGATACAGACGTTCATTTAAGACTGCAAAGAGGAGGCTATGATGTAGAATTTATTAAAGATTCCATGTACTTTAAACATCAATGGCATTCTAAAATGTATAGAAGTGTCAAGAGTAAGTATCCTTTTGCAGAAACATTAGAGCTTATTAACGGCCAATATCTGAACAGGGTTAAAAAGGGAATAGCTGTTAAAGCAAATCATTTAGGAGAAGTAGGGGGTGTGCCTGAGCCTTATGATTTGAATATGCCTGAGGTTTCTATAGATGTTTATGCTACTAGAGATCAAGTGCTCTCTGCTTTGTATTATATGGATAATTACAAAGGGCATAGAGTTTTTTTTAAAGTTCGTCAACACCCAGAGCGAAAGGATATTGTCAAAAAGATTAAGAGAAAACTTAAAAATAAATCTATTAATTTTATTTCCATCTTAGAAGTGAATAATATAGTTCTAGAATGGATTGTATTCAAGGCTAGAAACTCCTATTATGATTATAAGCTTATAGGCGAACACACTGTGGCGCTAGAACTTCACTATAGGTAAAGATGAACATAAAACAAATTTCTATAGCTGCTATTAGAGAGGAAAAACCTACGTTAAGCGTTTTTGTACTTTGTTACAACCAAGAAGATTATATACTTCAAACTATTAAAAGTATTCTTACACAAAAGACTAATTTCCCTTTTGACATTGTTATTAGTGACGATGCTAGTACAGATGGTACTAGTGAAATATGTGAAAACCTTGCTTTGGCTTATAGTAATATAAAATATATAAGACGTAAAGGTAATTTGGGTTTAATGGCAAATTTTGTTGAAACTGCTAAGGAGTTAAAAGGTAAGTACGTCGCAATATGTGATGGTGATGATTATTGGATTGATAATAACAAACTCCAACTTCAAGTTAATTTTTTAGAAAAAAATACAAATTACAGTGTGGTAGGAACACGCTGTAAGCAGCTCTCTGCAAATAATATTTTAAATGCGGGCAATACTAAAATGCTTAATCCTATTTCTTTAGAAATATTATCTTGTGACAATATTATAACAGCGCCCACAGCCGTCTTTCTTAATGTATATAGACTTATAGAATTGCCTTATTTTTTTAAAAAGTTTCCTTATGGAGATTGGCCTTCTTATTTGCTTGTCATGTCGCTCACTAATACTTCGGCTTATAACTTAAATGAAATAACAGCTGTTTATAGAAGTTCTGTGGGTGTATCTGCGACTATGCGGAGAAATCCTATTTTAGTTGCCCAACAAAATTTGAACATTATTGCTGAGCTAAGGAAAATGGATATTTTAAATTCTAATAAAAAAGTATTTAAAAGCAGTATTGACTATCAGCGATTAAAGTTGGTGATGGCATACAACAGAGAAAAAAAATACGTAGATGGACTATTGCTGATGCTTCAAATATTGAGTTCATCTTTTTCTTTTGCGCTAATGAAAAAATATCTCTATTCGATAAAAAAATCAATTTCGTAAAATGAAAATTCTATTCGTATCCATGAACTCTATTCACTTCCGCCGCTGGTCAGATCAGTTGCGAGATAGCGGCCATGAGGTATATTGGTTTGATGTAAAAGATCAAGGATATGCACCATCTATGAGCTGGATGACTCAAATTACAGGATGGAAGAAAGGCTTTTTGAAGAAAAGAGGTCGTACGTTTATTAAAAATAAATTTCCTCAATTTTATAAGACTTTAGTTCGAAGGTTTGATCACCCTATACAGGATGCTTTCGCGAAAGCGTTAATAGAAATTGAACCAGATGTTGTTCATAGCTTTGCTCTATATACTTCTTGTTTACCTATTCTTTCAATAATGAATCAATTCAATAAATTACCATGGATTTATTCCAGCTGGGGGAGCGATTTATTTAATAAGAAGAATAAGCCTGACTACTTAGATGAAGTTCCTTTAGTTTTAAAAAGGGTCGATTATCTTATTACAGATTGTCATAGAGATTTTATAATTGCTAAGGAAAATGGTTTTAAAGGAAGATTTTTAGGTGTTTATCCTGGAGGAGGAGGGTTCAATAAGAGGTTGTTTAATCAAGAACGAAACAAAAACAGCTTCATAGTAAAGGGATACCATAATGATATAGGTAAAGCAATACCAGTTCTAGAAGCGTTGATTGACTTATCAAAAAGCCAACCTTTGGAAATTATAATTTTTGGAGCTTCTATTGAGGTTTTAGAGTATCTAAAATTGCAAAAGGATACTAGCACTAGTTTAAGATGCTATGAAAATATATCACGCGATAAACTTTTTAAATTACTAGATAATTCAAGATTTTATATAGGCAATAGTTTAAGCGATGGTATGCCTAACACACTTTTTGAATCAATTTTCTGCGGATGCATCCCAATACAGTCGAACCCAGGGAATGTGACAGAGGAACTTATAACACATGGTGTTAACGGATTTTTAATTGAACATCCATTAAACGTGTGTCATATTAAAAATGTGATTAATGAAGCCCTTAATGATAATAAGAGTATAGGTAACTTCTATGATAACAATGCGGACCTGAGGGATTTTTATGAGCGTAGTAATATTCAACAAAAAGTGATTGATATGTATAATACATTACTTGTATGATTATTGAGGATATAAGATTACACAAACAATATCAATATGATATTCTCGAATGTTTACTTGATGGCAAGCGCCTTTATTTTGAATGTTCACAAATCAAAACGCAAGATAGTAGCGATTTGATGTACGACGCATTTGTGATTGCAGTTTTACCACTGATGTTAGAAAAAAATGAAAATTTATTTGTTAAAGGAAACGTTGATTCTATATTGCTTAGACAAGTAAATGAGTATATACTTCCAAAATTATGTGAAATAAATAATTTTAAAAATACACTTCGGGTTGAGAGCACAAATACCAATGTGATTGATATTTTAAGTAATAAGAATGTTGCGACAGGTCTCTCTTGTGGGGTAGATAGTCTTGCGACCATAAAAGAATTTAGGGATGAAAATAAACCAATTTCATTTGTGACATTTCTTGACGCGGGAAGTCATGGTTTATACAGTTCTAAGAGTACTGATGAAATTTTTAATTTTCGACTTGAGAATGCTAAGAAAGCAGCGCAAAATATTGGCTCAAAACTTATAATCATAAGAACAAATGCGCATAGTTTTATAGAAGGACGTTTTGAGAGTGCGCATAGTTTTCTCAATATTTCTTGTGCATTTGCCACATTAGGGTTGATTAACGAATATAGGTATGCCTCTGCTTACAAATTTTCTGAGAGCACATTAATACCTGGAGATACTAGTAATTATGATCACCATATATTACCAGAGTTGTATTCTTCATATTTTAAAACTGCCTCAACTTTAAAAAAATATACAAGATTGGAGAGAATTCGAAATATATCTAATCTTAAAATTTCACAAGAATATCTTGATGTATGTACAAATTCATTGAGTGCAAAAAAAAATGGATTTCAAAATTGTTCGTCGTGTCATAAGTGTATGAGAACATTTATGGCGCTAGAGAACTTTACAAAGCTTGACAACTTTTCAAAGATAATTGATGTAGAAAAATATGAATCATCAAAAATGAGGTATATTCATTATCTATTGTCAGGTGATTTACCGATACACGATAAAGAAATTTTGGATATGCTACATGAGAATAAACTTATAACCTATAAGCATAAGTTGTTTTCCAGATATACAAAATTTGAAAAAGCCTTAAAGGCACTCTTAAAAAATGTTTTAACACATGATTAAAATTTACTGCATTGGTAATATGAAATATACTCCTTTTGGAGATTTTAATAAGTTTGATCTTAATTATCTGAATCTAAATAATATTTATGTAACAGATAGTATTCAAGATGCTGATGTATTAGTGGCACAGCAAAGGAAACATTTAAAAAAATATTTTTGGCAATATAGACGCAGCAAAAAATATTTATTATGGACTAATGAACCAAGATTAGATGTTTGTGAAAAATTACTTTCTAAAGAAGCTTTTGGTCTGGCATCGTTACAGATTATGAATGTGTATAACAGTGAGGTTTTTATAAATGCAGAGCCATCATTTAAAACATATTTTAGTAGCTCAATTGAATATTTACCTAAAACGTATAAAGTAACTAATACTTCAGTTATTGCTCTAATGTCTTATTATAAAGGGCTAAACACAGAATCTATAGTTATAAATAGCCATGACGTTGATTTAATAAAAAAAAGAACTCAAATTGTTTTGTACGGAAATGATATTGGGTCTTTAGATATATACGGAAAAGGATGGCCTGACAATAGATCTAAAGAAGATAGTAGGGAAGGCAATTGGGGACTAAGAAAGCGGAAATTGATGGATACGTATAATTACAACCTCTGTTTTGAAAATACTGTAGCTAGTAATTATATATCTGAAAAAATTTGGGATAGTATATCTAATTATTGCTTACCTATATATCACAGTGGCAATAATATTTATGAGTTGTTTCCCGAAGAATCATTTATTGATTATAATCACTTTTCTAATCCTAAAGAATTGTTTGATTTTATAAACGGTATTACACACGAGCAGTTTATTACAAGGTTTAACAAATGTGTAGAAGTTTATAATACTTACAAGCAAAAGAGTGATTCATTTTATAATTCTCAAAGGGAGTTGGTTTTAAATAGAATCATTAAAAGGTTAAAGGAATAATATATCCAAAGCGAATAGCTCAAAGTAAGAGATTGATTATAACTATGAATAAAGATTTTTGTTTTAAGAGTGCTTATATAGCGTTGAATTTTAGTTTCAATGAAAAATTAATCTATCCGCTTACTGATCGTGGTCTTGGATCTGAGTTAAATAATCTACTCCTAACAGCCGTTTATTGTTTGGTCAATAAAAAACAATTGGTGCTTTATGATTCTAATTGGAATTCGGGAAGATTTGAATATTATTTCGAACCTTTTTGTCAAAGATTTAAGGGGATCGTAGAGATTCCAAATTATATTTTTGGTGATGGTGGCAAAAAAAGAAAGATATACAAGAAAATTCATTACTACTTATATCCTCGCTATCAATTATTAGATTCATCAGTATGGAAGGAAATACGTAATCCTAAGTTACAATCACAGAAGATAAATATACCTGAATTAGCATTTGATGGATCTTCATTTGATCTTCTTTACATTTTGGAGAAGTATATTCTACAGTATAATACAAAAACCAAAAACAATATTTATAAAGAAGTTAATAAGAAAAGTTGGAACACATTTTCCGGTATTCACGTTAGACGAGGAGATAAATTAATACGAGAAGCAGGGCTTTTTAATGTTAAATGTTATTTAGAAAAAGGGAACGAAAAAGGTTTTGATATGCATAATTTATTTGTAGCATCAGATAACTTTCAGGTGCTAGAGGAACTCGAAAACTACAATTCTTATATTGAATACATTTCTTATTGTGAGCCAAGTGATACTGGACATCATCAAAAGTCATTTAATAATCAGGCAACGTCAAATATTGAGAGCCAAGTCGTTCGTTTGCTTATAGAAATAGAAATTTTGAGCTTAACGAAATGCTTTGTTGGTACATTCTCCAGTAATATTGGTCGTTTAGTTCATTTAAAAAGAAATACGTTAAATTCCTATTCCTTAGATTCAGATTGGTCGCTTTAGTTTATTTACTGTCGCGATGGTATATTAAAAATTTTACTGATCCAGAAGAATAAAATTATCTTTCATGAAACAGGCCATTTTAATCACTGCTTACAAGGATTTCCCTCAGCTAAAGAGACTCGTCCAAGAGTTTGATGATGAATTTAACATTTATATTCATATTGATAAAAAAAGTAGTCTTGATGAGGCTTTAAAAGATGATTTTTTACAAATGTCTAATGTAAGGTATGTCTCTCAAGATTATAAAGTCAATTGGGGTGGGGTTAATCACTTAAAGGCGTATTTAAAATTATGCGAGGTAGCGCTTACATCTGCTGAAAACGGTTTTTTCCATTTGATAACAGGGCAAGATTTTCCCATACAATCAAATAAAGATTTTAGAAAATATCTTGAAAATGGTCAAAACCATCTTTCGGCCTTTACAATGCCTAATAAGGCATGGACACATGGAGGAATGGATCGGATAGAGTTATTTAACTTTTATGATTTTTTCAACGCAAAAAAAACTAATAAGTGGATATATCTGACTCAGCGATTACAATTACGTCTCAAGTTTAAGAGATTTATAAAAAAATCTATGGGTCAATTGTATGGAGGTAATACATATTGGTCTCTCACTAGAGCAGCTGTCCAATATGTGATAACTCACACTCAAGAAAATCCTAAATTTTTAAAGCGATTTAATTTTACATTTTGTGCAGAAGAGATGTATTTCCAAACAGTGCTTATGAACTCAAGTTTTAAGGAATCTATTAACCATGATGACCTGCGGTACATGGACTGGGCTACGGGTAGAGGTGGAAACCCAGCTTTTCTAGATGAAACAGACTTTGAGAGTATCATAAATAGTAAAAAACTATTCGCTCGTAAATTGAGTCAAGATAGAAATGCACTCTTTGAGATACTTAGTAAGTATAGACAGGAATAAAACCAATTGAGAAGTACAGTTTACTTCAAGTGTTTTAACCTAAAAATGCATACTTTTAACGGATAAATAGTTAAGGCGGTGTTAAAGCTTTGAACTACAACCCAACCACAATGAAAAGCATCGGTTTTATACCCCTGCGTAAAGGCTCAAAAGGCATTCCAGGTAAAAATAAAAAGAAACTCCTAGGTCGCCCACTATTCTGCTGGGTCTTAGGTGAAGCGATTGCTTCACGTCTTGATGTTATATATGTTTATACGGATGATGAGGATATCATCGCTTTTGTAGAAAAAGAATATCACTGGACAGATAAAGTAAAAGCCGTAAAACGTAGCGAAGAGAGTGCTACTGATAACGCTTCTACAGAAATGGGGATGCAGGAGTTTGTAGCAGGTTTAAAAGAAGATTTTGATGTACTGTGTTTACTTCAAGCAACTTCACCTTTTACTACTTCTCAAGATATAAATACGTGTCTAGATGCAGTAGCGTCAGGTACAGATAATGATTCGGCTCTTACGGTGGTAAATACACATCGATTTACTTGGGATGCAGATGGGACACCTCAAAATTATGATGTGTTCAACCGACCGCGTAGGCAAGATTTTGATGGGTTACTTATTGAGAATGGAGCTTGCTATGTGACAACGCATGCCGCTTTTCGCGAAAGCGGGAACAGAATTAGCGGTAAAATAGCGACGGTACACATGCCTGAGGATAGTCTTACAGAGATAGACACGCTGACCGATTGGAAAATTGTTGAAGAATTGTTAGCCGCTCGTTTAAAAACGAAAAAACAAAGTAACCGAATTACACATCTTATACTTGATGTAGATGGCGTGTTTACAGATGGCTGTATCTATTATGGTGCAGAGGGCGAACTGATGAAAAAGTTTGATATGCGCGATGGTATGGGACTTGAGATTTTGAGACAATATAATGTTGAGGTAATGGTAATGACGTCTGAAGATTCTCAAATAGTTGCCAGCCGAATGAAGAAATTAAAAATTAAAGACGTGTTTTTAGGAGTGAAGGACAAGTATAGTCTGCTTTCTAGAATTGCTACAGATCGTGAGATTGATTTTTCTGAAATAGCATATATAGGCGATGATGTGAATGATCTTGCAAACATTTGTGCAGCAGGATGGTCACTTACACCTTCAAATGCGACGATGCCTATCAAGAACCACGCAGATATCATATTACAAAACAAAAGTGCAGAAGGAGCAATACGCGAGGCCTGTGACTTTATTATAAAATACAATAACCGATATGAGTAATTACAAAGCGCCTTATACAATTGCTGAAATAGGCGGAAACCATAAAGGCGATATGGAAATCGCAAAGGAGATGATTAAAGTAGCGGCTATCTTCTGTAACGTAGATGCTGTAAAATTCCAGAAGCGACATAATATTGAACTTCTTACTAAAGAACAATATGAAGCACCACATCCTAACCCTGTAAATTCGTATGGTGACACCTATGGAGCCCATAGAGAGTTTCTTGAGTTTGATGTGAATCAGCACGCAGAGCTTAAGGCTTTTTGTGAAGAGTTAGGCATTACCTATGCAACTTCGGTTTGGGATACAACGAGCGCAAAGGAAATTGCAGGGCTTCATCCAGAGTTTATAAAAATACCTAGTGCTTGTAATAATCATTACGAAATGCTAGGATGGTTATGTGAGAATTACAAAGGGGAGATTCACTGCTCCACTGGGATGACTACAAGAGATGAGATAGAGGAGCTAGTACAGTTTTTTGAAAAGCATAACAGAGGTAAAGACCTAGTACTTTATAACTGTACGTCTGGATATCCAGTACCATTTCCAGATGTTTGTTTGCTGGATATTAAAACGCTCATAGAGAAGTATGGCGATCGTGTAAAGTATATCGGGTTTTCTGGTCACCATCTAGGTATTGCAGTAGATGTTGCTGCTTATACATTAGGAGCAAACATTGTAGAACGCCACTATACACTAGATCGTACTTGGAAAGGTACAGATCACAGTGCATCACTAGAACCAGCAGGAATGAGAAAGCTTTCTAGAGATTTAAAAGCGGTGTATCAAGCATTGGACTATAAAGCGACAGATATCTTGCCCATTGAGCAAGTACAAAGAGATAAGTTGAAATATAGAAAGGTTTAAGGTAAATTAAGAGTCTTTGTTTAAGGCAAACTAACAAAAATTAGGAGTCGTCATTTCGACAGAGCATAGCGACGAGAAATCTCATCAGAGTAAGCAGAGAAGAGTGAGCATTGTATCTGAGCTTTTTACTTGAGCTAGATAATGCGATTTCTCCTTTGGTCGAAATGACAGAAGGCTAGATCAAAATGAAGTGTTATAAGGTGAGTATAGCAGAACTCGTCATTTCGATAGAGTGCAGCGACTAGGAATCTCATCAGAGTAAGTAGAGAAGAGTAAGCAATGTATTTTGAGCTTTTGCGTGAGCTTGATAATGCGATTTCTCCTTAGGTCGAAATGACAAAAGAATACAACCAAAAGAAACCTTATTACAGTAAGTAGCTGTATATGAAATATGATTAAAAAAAATAAAGTTTTCATTCTTTTCCCAGACGGCGTAGGCCTACGCAACTTTGCTTTTACTAAGTTCAAAGAAGTAGGAGAGGCACAAGGATTTGATATCACGTATTGGAATAACACGATATTTTCGTTAGAAAAGGAATTGGGTTATAAAGAAGTGGTGATTGAGAACACAAAGATTCACCCTAAAACTCCTACACTTAGTCACGCAAGGAAGAGGGTAGAACTTGCGCTTTCGCGAAAGCGTGAAAAGGATAATGTCTATCGTACCTATCGTTTTCCATTGCAGTGGGATAGTATAAAGAAAGCCTTAAAAAGTGCTTTTGTAAAGTATCACGAAACGTTTAGTGCTACGCCAAAGGGATGGCAACGAATAATAAACCAAATGCAAGCCGCCGAACGATCTACTGTTCGCTACAAAGAGCTTAAAGCACAACTAGAAGAACACCGTCCAGATATTGTTTTTTGTACCACACAGCGAGCAACACAGGCCATTGCGCCTATCCTTGCTGCAAAAGATTTAGGAATCAAAACTGCGTGCTGGATATATAGTTGGGACAACCTGCCTAAGGGAATGACCACCATAGAGACGGATTACTATTTTGTATGGTCTGAGTTGATGAAGGAGCAGCTCTTACAGTATTATCCAAAAACGAGAGAAGAGCAGATATTTATAACAGGTACACCACAATTTGAGCCTCATTATGATAGTAGTATTTTACTTTCGCGAAAGCAATTTTGTCTAGAGCATAACCTTAGCGAAGAGACACGATATATTTGTTTTTCTGGGGATGATCAAACCACATCACCACTGGATCAATATTATCTAGAAGACACGGCAATTGCTGTACGCAAATTGAGAGAAGAAGGTGAAGATATAGCCATTGTATATAGAAAAGTGCCTATTGATTTTTCGGGCAGGTATGATGAGGTTTTGGCTAATTATAGTGATGTCATAACACCTATAGATCCTTTGTGGAAACCAATGGGCTCACAATGGAATCAAGTGATGCCTACCAAAGAAGATTTTGCTTTATTAGTAAATACTTGTCACCACTGCGAGCTCGTTGTAAATATATGCTCGAGTATGGTGTTTGACTTTGTTGCTCACGATAAGCCTACAATCTATCCAAACTATGAGCAGCCACAACTTAAAAATGGAATACGTGACATAGGGCAGAACTATAAATATGTCCACTTCCGCTCGATGCCAGATTATGATAAAAGTGTCACTTGGGCAATGAATAAAAAAGAGATTTATGATGGAATTAAGGGTTTGCTTAATGGTAGTCTTAATCCAGTGCCTGTCACAAAAAAGTGGTTTGGGATTGTAAATAAACCAGAAAAGCCTGAGAAAGCTAGTGAGCGTATTTGGGAGGGGATACATCAAACCTTAGAGTAAATGCTTTTTAATTCATTAGAATATCTCGTCTTTCTGCCATTAGTCTTTGTAGTCTATTGGTTTGGTCTTAAAAAAAGTCTGAAGGGGCAAAACTTTTTTATTCTCTTAGTAAGCTATGTGTTTTATGGATGGTGGGATTGGAGGTTTCTTGCGCTTATAGCCTTCAGCACACTTGTAGATTATATGGTAGGATTAAAAATCCAAAATAGTGATTCTAAGAAAAATAGAAAGCTACTTCTCGGCATCTCTTTAGCTGTGAATTTAGGGTTGCTAGGCTTTTTTAAATACTATAATTTCTTTGTTGATAGTTGGGTAGAAGCTTTTGATGCAATAGGCATAACGATGCACACTAGTACCTTACAAATTATCTTACCTGTGGGGATTTCATTTTATACATTTCAAACATTAAGTTATACGATAGATGTATATCGTAAGAAGCTAACAGCGACTCCTGATTTTATAAATTTTGCTGCGTATGTAGCATTTTTTCCACAGCTCGTGGCGGGTCCTATAGAAAGGGCATCTAACTTACTTCCGCAGTTTGCAGAGAAGCGAACTTTTGATGAGGAAAAAGCAATCTCAGGTATTAATCTTATTATCTGGGGTCTGTTTCAAAAAGTGGTAATTGCTGATAGTTGTGCTCCTTATGTGAATGCAATATTTGACAACTACGAGAGTATGAATTCCCTTAGTCTTTTACTGGGAGCTTTTTACTTTGCTTTTCAGATTTATGGGGATTTTGCGGGGTATTCAAACATTGCAATTGGTTCAGCGCGGTTATTAGGTTTTGACCTTATGCGTAATTTTAATTATCCGTACTTCTCAAGAGATATTGCTGAGTTCTGGAGGAGATGGCATATTTCTCTATCTACTTGGTTCCGAGATTATCTTTATATCCCATTAGGAGGTTCAAGAGGATCCAAGGCTAACCAACTGCGCAATGTATTAATCATTTTCATTGTCAGCGGATTCTGGCACGGAGCAAATTGGACGTTTATATTTTGGGGAGCGCTTCATGCCTTATTTTTTACACCGGTATTGTTATTTAATGCTAATAGGAAGAACTTAGATCAAGTTGCTACAAATCGATTACTACCCAATTTCAAAGAACTAGGGCAAATGCTGTTTACTTTTATACTTGCCTGCTTTGCTTGGATATTCTTTAGAGCAAGTTCTGTAAGCACTGCGTTTGCTTATATAGAAAGGATTTTTACAGATATGACCTTTACATTAGAGTACTTAAACATAGAGCGATATAATGTAGAGATGATATTGATTTTAGGTATTTTAATAGGTATAGAATGGTTTAATCGAACTTATGAGCATCCATTTCAAGGAAGATTTAAATGGGTGAAGTTTACCGCTGTTATCATCATGTTGCTTACACTTGGTATTTATTCTAACCATAACGACTTTATTTATTTTCAGTTTTAATATGATAGCATTTTTAAAACATATTGTATTAGTCGTAGTTATCCTCATTCTAAGTGCGGTAGGATTAGATAAAATTTATTCATATTTACTCATTATTCCAGGTTCTGATTCTCCATTGAAAGAAGCATTTAGTTATTCTAATCAAGAGTGGGATCTTGTTTTTTTTGGTAGTTCAAGAGTGGTGAATAATATTGACTGTGATTTAATTACAGAGCTAACAGGTAAATCGTGTTTAAATATGGGGGCAATGGGATCAACTTCAAAACTTGATGCTTTTTTATTTGAGACATTATTAAGTAATCAAAATACTATAAAAGAGGCTTTTTTTCAAGTTGATTATAAGTATAATGATCTTTCCATAGGTAGTCAGTTTAAAGCTGATTTAATACCCTATTCAGGAAGGAAATTAGTGGATCAACATCTTGAAGAGGAAAGAGAAAATATTTGGCTATGGAATACTCCTTTCTATAGATACGCAATTCATGATAAGGTTATTGGAATAAGAAAGGTTTTGATACCTGTCTTAGGGTTTTTCGGTAGAGATTCAAAAAATGGTTATAGGCCGTTAAATGGTGAAAGTGTCTTGATAAATGTATCGCTTCCTAAATCATATAAAAAAAACAGTAACTCGGATTTGTATATAATCGCTAAAGGAGATAATAGTGTAAATCTTAATTATTTTACAGCTCCTTTTTGCAAAGACATTGAAAATAGAGAAGAAATTGAGGTACTCGCTAGCTTTTACAATAATTATATTAATTATACTAAGATTTATGATGACAAGCAGGAATACTTTAATGACTGCCTTCATTTGAACAGTGCGGGAGCATCTTCATTTTCTAAACTTTTAGCAGAAGAAATAAAATCTAATTAATAACTAATTGTATCAACTTTGTTATCATTATTTATCGAAACATTTTTTTACTATTGTAAATTACGATGCGACTGATACGTTGATAAATTGCGACTAATTAGATGCTTGTGATGTCATAATAGCTACGAAAGTCTTAACTAAAGATAGATGAAAAAACTAATGCATATAGCCTATTTAACACCTGAGTACCCTCACCCTAAGCTAGGTAATTCTGGAGGAATGGGAACAAGCATAAAAAATCTTGTAACTGCTATCGTTGCTGAAGGACATCAAGTAAGCCTCTTTGTTTATGGTCAAAAATTAGATGAAGTTTTTAGCGAAGGTGGAGTGACATTTCATATCATTAAACAAAAGAGATATGGCTATGGAGGTTTTTTTCTATACCGAAAACATATAAGTCGCTATCTAAACAAGTACTCAGATAACATAGACATCATAGAAGCTCCTGATTGGACAGGAATCACGGCGTTTATGAAGCTTAAAAAACCGTTGGTGATACGTTTTCACGGAAGTGATACTTATTTCTGTCATATTGAAGGACGTTTGCAGAAGAAGAAAAATGCTTATTTTGAAAAACAAGCAGTCAAAAAAGCAATTGGCTTTATAGCTCCAACTACTTTTGCAGGAGAGGAGAGCATGCGGCTTTTTAATTTGCCATTATCAAAACTGAAAGTAATATACTATGGTCTTGAATTAGCTCAATTTAATAATGACAACCCTGATGATTTTTCTTCTAAGCGACTTTTAAATATAGGCACTCTTATTAGAAAAAAAGGAGTATTTCAATTGGTAGAGATGTTTAATAAAATTATAGTTAATCATCCTGATGCAACGCTTTATTTTATAGGGGTGGATAGTAATGATGTGAAGACGGGTAAAGATTCTACATGGGAACTTATGCAAGAATTAATGTCTCCAGCTTCCAAAAAAGCAATTACATACCTAGGTAAAATACCTTATAGTCAAGTTAAAAATGAAATAGAAAAAGCGCACGTGTGCGTGTTTCCATCACTAGCAGAAACTCTAGGTATGGTTACCATAGAATCCATGGCGCTACAAAAGGCAGTAGTAAATACGAGTATAGGTTGGGCTCAAGATCTCATTGAGCATGGTAAAGATGGGTTTATGCATCATCCAGATGATGTAGAGGCTTTTGTAAATACGATACAAACATTATTTCAAGATCCTCATTTAACACAAAAGATTAGCCTAAACGCTAGACACTCTGTCGCTCAAAAATTCGATATAAGTAAATTAGTACACGAGAATATTGCGTACTATAAAAAAGTAATTGCTTCATGATTTTTGTTGAATACGATAACGCTAAAATCACTAGCAGCCTTTGTTGTGGAGAGGAGGTGGTAACAGGATTGTACAGCATAGCAAATATGCATCCTGAGGATGGAATCATAATTCATAGAAAGGGGTGTGATACAGCCGAGTTTGAGGAAGTTATTAATACATATTATTCTGAGGCACTGCTTGTTTCTAATTCTAATACATTTAATGAAGATTTACAATATGTCGAGGACAGGCCTTTTTTAAGTATAAACACTACTGTTTATTATCCAACGTGGGCAAAAGGGACTAGGCTTGTTTATATACATGCTTCATTGATCAATCAAGTTCAAGGTCAAGTAACACAAGATTGTGGATTGCTATATTGGATAAATTCAGTAAGTAAACTTACTAGAGGACCAGGAGTGTTAAGTTATCAAGCTCCCGTTGCACCTATTTTAGAGAAATTACATATTACAGATGTATATCGTTTTGTCGCAGAGCATTATAAAAAAAGGTGGACTTTTTTATTATTAATTAATCATATTTTCTATGAAAAGCGATTTCCTCTGTACGCTTTCGCGAAAGCGCAATTTTATAAACAAAGGCATCCACAAATAGATATAGCCTCACTTCAAAAAAGTCACTCAAGTTCTGAGTATGAATTGATAGCTTATGATGTTGTGATTCCGACGGTTGGTAGACCGAGTTATTTGTATGACGTTTTAAAAGATCTGAATAGCCAAAAATTAACACCAGTTAACGTTATTATAATTGAGCAAGACGGGGATGAAAGCGCTCAGTCTCAATTGTCTGAAATTTTAGAGAATGATTGGAATTTTAATATAATACATGAGTTTACCCAGATAACTGGGGCTTGCCGTGCAAGAAATCGGGGTGTTCTTTTAAGTACTGCTCCGTGGTTATTGTTTTTTGATGATGATGTTAGTATTGAGAGTAATTTTATAACTAGAGCAGTACAATTTATAAATACTACAAAAGCGAAATGTATCACTTTTGCTTGTTTGCAAAAGGGAGAAAAGGAGTTGCAATTAACTTACAAACAATGGGAATCTTTTGGCTCTGGCTGTTCATTAGTGCATAGAGATATTTTTAGTAAGTGTTCTTTTGATATGGCTTTGGAGCATGGTTATGGAGAGGATATGGATTATGGAATGCAAATACGTAATCTAGGGGAAGACATTATATATGCTCCCCAAATACAAATACTGCATCTCAAGGCACCTGTGGGAGGTTTTAGAAAGCCTCACGTATTTCCTTGGCATAATGAGAATGTCCAGCCTAAACCTTCTCCGCAAATCATGTTTTTTAGAAAAAAGAATTTTACTAAAAAACAACTTCAAGGTTATAAAATGATCCAATTTTTTAAAAGTTTTGGCTTCTTCAGAACTAAGAATCCTTTTAAGCACTTTATGAGATTTAGAAAAGCTTGGGAGCAAAGCGAGTTATGGGCCTCAAAATTATTAGAATTGAATAAATAAGTTTAATCTTGTTTTTAATAGTGCAAGTGTTTTGCATGAAACTAATTAAACACAGAGTGTCTGCCAAAACAAGCAAAAATTAAGAAATGGCAAATAGGCTTAAAATCATAAGTTTTTTAATAACGCATTACAATAGACCTAAAGACTTGCTTAAATGTCTTGAGGCTATTCGTTTACTTGAACTAGATGACTACGAGATTGTCGTGAGTGATGATGCAAGTAGTCAAGAAGTTTTAAATACGATAAGAGCGTATCCTATAGACACATTAGTAAAAACTTCCATAAACGAAGGATTAGCTTCAAATATAAATCGAGGTCTTAAGGCATGTAAGGGTAGTTATGTAATATATTGTCAAGAAGACTTCTTAATCACAGCTGGCTTTAAAGATATATTGTCTAGCTTACTAAGCAATATTGATAATGGAACTGCCGACATGGTAAGACTTACGGCATATTTCCATTTTAATAAACTACATAAAATTGATGATGACCTCTCTCTAATTCCTAGATTCTCATTTTCAAATTTTTTTCAGAATTATTATAGATATAGTGATCATCCCTACATTGTAAAGCGTTCTTTTTATGACACTTATGGTTATTATTTAAACAATACTTCTGGTGGATATGGAGAGTCAGAATATGGAGTCCGCTTATCTAGATCTTCAGTAAAGATTGCTATTACAAATGTCTTTTATGCAAAAGGAATATTAGAAAGTAATTCTGTAATGATGTTAGAGAAAGGTAGGGTAGATGTTTCAAAAAAATACAACAAGAAACTAGTAAAATTACTGAGAGCCTTCAGGTTATATCTTGAATGGATATTATATAAGAAGGAAAAGAGAGGGTTAGTAACCTATAAAAATGAAAGGAATACCTAGTTTTCTGCATATGATCAAATTATACACAGACAGCTCACTTGTAATACCTGAAAATAGAGGAGAAGTACATCCGCTCATTTTTGACTTGCATTATTTTGAAAAAACGCATCAGGATGTAACGTCGCACTACTCGCTAGTAACAAATCCGGAAATAGCAGATGTATTTCTATTTCCTATTAATTACAATAGCATTCAAAATAAAGGGTATCAATCCCACTACAAGGCCTTGTATAATTTAGCTCAAAAAAATGATAAAAAATTAATGGTTTATACAGGTGGAGACTATGGTAAAACTTTTAATGACGATACTATCATTGTATGGCGAAATGCTGGCTTTAAAAAATCTAACGATACGCATACCATAATTATTCCCGCATTTATAGATGATCCTTTGCAAAGAAAGGGAATGAACCATAAAGCTATAGCATATGCAGCGAGACCTCAAATTTCTTTTACTGGATTTGCGACAGCGAGTTTAAAAGAAGTACTAAGAGCCACAACAGCTACATTAAAAGCTAATGTGTATAGATTGTGTAATAAAGATCAATCAGATAAGCAAGTGTTATTTAATGCGGCGAGAGAGCGATTTAAATATCTCAAACAATTAGAACAATCTGAGATTATAGAAACAGATTTTATTTACCGTTCAAAATATAGAGCAGGCGTAAAAACGCAACAAGAGAGAGCACGCACAACAGAAGAATTTTATACAAACCTCAGTGAGTCGCCTTACACATTTTGTTTACGCGGTGCAGGTAATTTTTCTGTGAGATTTTATGAATCTTTGGCATCTGGTCGTATTCCTGTTTTAGTAGACACAGATTGTCAATTGCCACTGGAACATGTAATTAATTGGCATGAACATGCGTGTATCGTGCATGATGACGAAAACCTTATAAAGGCTTTGAAAACTTTTCACAAAAAATACAATCAGGATTCCTTTACTAAGTTACAGGAATCTAATCGTAATTTGTACCAAAACTATTTAGTGCGAGATCGTTTTTTTTGCAGCCTATATAATCATCTTAAATCAATACTTTAAATTGAAATTTTCTCTAATTATTTGTACTTATATGCGTCCTGAGCCACTTGCTATCTTGCTAGCATCAGTGGTACAACAGACTATGTATCCTGACGAAATATTAATAATCGATGGAAGTACAGATGATGTTACGGGCGTTCGCTTTCGCGAAAGCGAAATAGAAAATCTCATATATCACAAGGTGCCTGAAACCGCAAGAGGACTCACAAAACAACGCAATTACGGAATAGATCGTGTAGACCCATCTATGGATATCGTGTGCTTTCTAGATGATGATACAATATTAAGACATACCTATTTTGAACGAATTCTGGATGTTTATAAAAAATATCCTGAAGCTTTGGGCGTAGGTGGGCATATAGATAATGAGGTGAGTTGGGAACAAGTTAATAATGAAAACCCTAGCGATATAAACCATTTTTATTATGATGGTTATAGAAGAACGGAAGGTGCTCGTTTTAAACTAAGAAGGCGTTTAGGCCTAGATGCAGATACGGTTCCTGGAGTTTTGCCTAAATTTGGTCACGGTCGCTCTACAGGATTTTTGCCTCTTTCCGGAAAAATTTACGAAGTAAAGCAGTTAATGGGTGGAGTCTCAAGTTTTCCGCTTAGTGTATTACAAGCAAATAAATTTTCAGAGTATTTTGAAGGATATGGTCTTTATGAGGATGCCGACTATACATTTAGAATTTCAAAATTAGGGAAGTTGTATGTCCATACAGGTGCAAATTTAGGGCATTATCATGCAGCTTCAGGCAGACCTAATCGATTTAAGTATGGAAAAATGGTAACACGTAATGGCTGGTATGTATGGAGAGTGATGCATCCTAATCCTGGATTTAAGAATGTTCTTAAATGGTATATGATTAGTACATTACTTTCTAAAATACGTTTAATAAACGTAATTACTACTTCAGAAAGAAAAGAATCTTTTACCGAATACTTAGGGCGCACAGTTGGCTTACTAAGCCTTTTTATTAATAAACCTAAATAAAGGGCTGTGCAAGACAATAAAGAAACAATCATAATAGCGACATCCTTGCCTTTTGGTACAATTACGAGCTATTTTCATCATCTAGCAAAGGCCTTTGTTAAAGAAGGATATCGAGTGGTTGTGGTAATAGATAATAATCCAAGTACGCTTCCTAAAGATGAGGTAAACTTGTTTTTTAGAAAATGGCCAAATCATAGACCTACAAAATGGAAGGATTTCGCTTTTTTAGTACAATTGTTAAGAGAGTTTAAGCCACTTATGTGTTTATCTAATTTCGGATCTACTAACATTGTTTCAGTAGCGAGTTATTTCAAGGGTGTCCCACATAGATGGAATTTTGTACATACACTAGGTGGGCAGATACGTATAGACAGTGGAAAAAAAGCAAGCTTTAAAAGCAACTTGCTAGATATAAGAAAACGAATCGTTTATCGATTAAATACTCATCTGATTGCAAACTCCCAAGGAACAAGAAATGATGTTATAAAGCGTTTTAATGTAAAAGGTAGTAAAGTATTTGTACATACCTTTTTGATACCTGAGACACAGCTATCTTTACAAACGCTAAAGGAACGAAGTAATACGTTATCTATAGTAGGGCGGTTAGCAAAATCAAAGGGACATTTTGAGCTCTTATCACAGTTTAAGGTGTTACTTGCTAAATATCCGGAAATTACATTGAATATTGTGGGTAATGGTGATGAAAGAGAACATCTTGAGAAAGAGGTGGCAAGGTTAGAGATTAAAAATAACGTTATATTCTCTGGAAATAAATCTAATGACCAGATAGGTAGTGTTTATGCAAATAGCTTAGCACATATATCAGCAAGCCATGAGGAGGCCTTTGGAATGGTTACTATTGAAGCACTGCGAGAAGGCACGCCTGTTATATGTACAAAAACAAGCGGGAGTTTAGATATTCTTGAACCGGGTATTAATGGCGAATTCTTTGAGCATTCTAATCAAAATAGTTTGCTAGAAGCATTTGATAAAGTAATAGCTCACTGGAAAATATATTCTCAAGGCGCTATCCGAACTTTTGAGAATACATATAGCTTAAAGAGTATGCCTTATCATATTAAGATATTAATTAACAAGCTAAACAATAATAATAATTAGTGAAGCTACTTGTAATCACAGACGCGCATCTCATTACCCAAAATGGACAAAAAGTAGCCTATGCTCCTTATGTGAAAGAAATGAACCTATGGATGTCACAAGTAAATCATACTACCTTCATTTGTCCCAATAAAATAAGAGGACCTTTACTTGGACTGCCATTTGAAATTCAAGACTTTAAGCAGATAGCCCTGCGCAGGTTAGAATTTCACACACTTATTTCAGCATTAATCTCGTTTCTAACCATTCCATACCAAGCCATAGTGCTATGGAATGCTATGCACAAGGCAGATCATATCCATCTAAGATGTCCAGGTAATCTTGCTTTGCTAGCCAGTATGATACAGGTTACGCTTCCGCGAAAGCGTAAAACGGCTAAGTATGCTGGGAATTGGGACCCTGCATCTAGGCAACCCCTAGCTTATAAAATGCAGAAGTGGATACTTTCTAATACCGTATTGACTAAGAATATGCGAGTACTGGTTTATGGAGAATGGAAGAGCCAAACTAAAAATATTAAACCCTTTTTTACGGCAAGTTATTACAATAATGAAAATGAGCCCATCATACAAAGAGATTTTAAGCTACCTCTGAAAGCCATGTATGTGGGCACTATGGGAGCAAATAAAAGACCTTTTGAAACTGTACAGCTTATAAAATTTTTACGTAGCTCTGGATTAGATATTACCCTTGAGATGTACGGTGATGGACCAGTGGTAGAAGACATCAAGTGGTATCGAAAAGAAAATGGGATTTTAGATCAAATCGTCATACGAGGAAACCAACCTGGGCATGTAGTAAAAGAAGCCTACAAAAATGCAGATCTTCTCATATTACTCTCCAAAAGTGAAGGATGGCCTAAGGTTGTCGCAGAGGCAATGTTTTGGGGTGTAGTGCCTATTGTCTCGAGTGTATCATGTGTGCCTTGGATGATTGGAAACGATAAGCGAGGGATACTCATACATGATCCAGAACATATCGATGTTGAGTATTTAGGAAAACAACTAACTAACAAAGAAGCTCTTCTAGAAATGAGTAAAGAGGCCGCAGAGTGGTCTAGACAATACACAATGGATACCTTTGCTCAAGAAATCAAAAAGCTATTGCAATGAAAGTGCTCCAACTCATAGATACATTGGATGCTGGCGGGGCAGAACGGATGGCTGTAAATATAGCTAATGCCGTAAATGAAGAGGGAGTAACCTCTTATCTGTGTGCAACCCGACGAGGAGGTACCTTAGAAAGAGAATTATCTTCTCAAGTGAGTTTCTTAATGCTTGGAAAGAAGGGTAAGCTAGATCTAGTCGCCTTTCGCCGATTTTTTAAATGGGTCAAGAAAGAACAGATTACTATCATCCACGCACATTCTACATCGCTAATGCTGGCAGTGCTGGCCAAAATCAATAAACGTAACATAAAGATTGTTTGGCACGATCACTATGGGATGAGTGATGCGTTGGAAGAACGTGATAGCAAACTCCTCAAAATTGTTGCTAGATATATTGATGTGACAATAGCGGTTAATGAGAAGCTTACAACATGGTCTAGGGAAATATTAGGTGTCAAGCAAACTTATTTTTTAGAGAACTTCGCATCACTTTCTGGGGATGCACTTAAAGTTACTACGCTAAAAGGAGTAGAAGGTAAACGCGTAATTTGCTTAGCAAACTTAAGACCACAGAAAAATCATATAGAGCTCATTGAAGCCTTTTCAAAAACACAAGATAATTTTCAAGAGTGGACTTTACATTTAGTAGGAAAGTCCTTTGAAGATGACTATTCTAGTGAATTAACCACTGCTATTGAAATACATAACCTTTCAGAGAAGGTATTTCTCTATGGTAGTTGTAATGATATAGCGCACATTTTAGAGCAGAGTACTATAGGCGTACTTGCTTCTATTTCAGAGGGATTACCTGTTTCGTTGTTAGAGTATGGAAACAGTAGTTTACCTGTTATTGTTACAAGTGTTGGACAATGTGCTGCTGTTGTAGGGAATGACGGTATAGTGATTAATAATGTAAGAGAAGAACTAAGCAAGGAGCTAGTAAAATTGTTTCATTGTGATCAAAAAGAAAGAGATCAGATGGGATTACGCTTTCGCGAAAGCGTACTGAAAAATTATAGTAAGAAGGCTTTTATGGACAAGGTGTTGCCTATCTATAAAGGATTGATATCTTAGAGCTGTGAATATATCCAAACAATCTACATACTTAACTTTTATGGTGATTCATATCATCATAGGAGTTTTAGTGTATCTCGTAAGGTCGCTTGCACTCGTGTATTTTGCAGGTAGTATTCTCTATTTTTTAGTGCAAATATTTAGAACTGGAAATAAAAATAATGAAGCACTCATGGCAGCAGGTTATATGACTGGTGCTGAGGTTTTCTTTAGAATGAGCCAATCTATACCTATCTATGAAGCAGGTAAGTATTCTGTAATTACTTTTATGCTTATTGGTCTTTTCTTAAATGGGACTAGTCGGAAATCTGGAATTTACTGGTTATACATTTTCTTATTGCTTCCTAGTATACTTGTGGCTTCGATGAACCTTAATTTAGGTACCAACGTTAGAAACGCAATCTTCTTTAATCTTAGTGGTCCGGTATGTTTAGGTCTTACTGCATTGTATTGTATAGATAGAAAATTAAGCTATAAGCAGCTTTCTACCTTGACTAGGTGGATATTATTACCTATTGTGGGGATGTCAATCTACATCACTTTAGGAACTCCAGACTTAAGAGAATCTCTAAGCGGTACTGGGGCTAACTATTCGGCTACAGGTGGTTTTGGGCCTAACCAAGTGTCTACAGTGTTAGGTTTAGGGATGTTCCTAGCACTTGTCCAGCTTGTTATTTATAGTAAGGATAAAGTGTTTTTATTTATTCATTTAGGATTAACTGGTTTTTTACTCTATAAGGGAATCATCACCTTTTCTAGAGGTGGAGTGGTTACGGGACTTGTATGTAGTGCAGCTTTTTTAATTATTTACTTTGCAGGTTCAAAAGGAGTCGCCCGTAGAAGAATGATGACGTACCTAATATTATTAGGAGGTGTGCTGGTGGCTGCGGGTGCTTATAGTTCTTTTCAGACTAATGGTCTGATTAATAAGCGATACACCAATAGAGATGCAGCTGGACGACTTAAAAGTGATATTACTACTGGGAGAGCAGATTTATTTGAAACAGAATTGAGCGCATTTTATAATAACCCGATAACAGGAGTAGGTGCAGGTAAGTCAAAAGAACTAAGAGCAGAGGAAACAGGTATAGGAGCAGCCTCCCACAATGAGGTGGGTAGATTGCTCTCCGAGCATGGTGTTTTAGGATTAATCATTCTAGCGATTCTTATTATTTATCCTTTAGTGTATCGCTCTAAAAATAGACGCAATTACTTATTTTATTCGGCTCTAGGATTTTGGTTTATGACCATAAATCACTCCTCAATGCGTATTGCAGCACCAGCATTTATATATGCACTTTCCCTTTTAAACGTTGTTCATGAAAAGAAAAAGACTCCTGTACGTAGGGAACGCGTTATCCAATAAAGGGAAGACGGTTACTACTATTGAGACGCTTAGTTTATTACTGAGGCAGGAAGGGTATGATGTTGAGGTAACGTCAACAATATCAAATAAGTTACTTCGCATGCTTGATATGATGCGTGCATTATTGCGTTCTCGCAAGAGTGTAGACACTGTTTTCATAGATACATATAGCACATCCAACTTTTGGTATGCGGTGGTCATTGCTAGTTTATGTAGAGCTTTCAGTATTCCGTATATCCCAATTCTACACGGAGGTAATTTGCCAGAACGCCTCATTAATAACAAAAAGGCATGTGAGAAACTCTTTGGCAAAGCAGCAGTAAATGTGGCTCCTAGTAGGTATTTATATAACGCTTTCGCGAAAGCGGGATTCTCAAACATCAAACACATCCCTAACAGCATTGAATTAGATAATTATCCATATAAAAAACGATTAGTATTTAAACCCAACTTATTATGGGTTCGGTCATTTGTCGAAATTTATAATCCGCTTATGGCTATTAAAGTGCTTGAGAAAATACTTGAAAAGTATCCCGAAGCTACTCTTACAATGGTTGGACCAGATAAAGATGGTAGTATAGTACTTTGTGAGGAATATGCAAGGAAAAACAGCCTCCCTGTACATTTTACGGGTAGATTATCCAAGGAGGATTGGACGACTCTAGCGCAAGACCATGATGTTTTTATAAGTACCACAAACTTTGATAATACTCCTGTGAGTGTGATAGAGGCAATGGCATTAGGATTACCTGTAGTATCTACAAATGTAGGTGGAATGCCATATCTTATTCATGACACCGTAGATGGTCTATTATCAGCTCCAGAGAATGTTTCTGCTTTCTCAGAAAAGATAAGTAAGTTGCTTGAAAACACAGCTAGCACAAAGGAAATAGTGTTGAATGCTCGTCAAAAAGTAGAATCCTTTGATTGGAGCGTAGTAAAAGAGCAATGGCATAAAGTGCTCTGCTAAATTTGTGATATATTTACGGTACTCAACCAACCTCGAATGTCCCTCTTACCTAGTATCCATTTTGATGTCTCAGAGCGTAAAGTATTACTGCGCATATTTGATATCTTATCTGTTCTGGGAGCACTTTATCTCACAGAATTATTCTTAGAATTTGATTACGTAATTATTAGTAAGGAAAACGCAACGGCAATCATAGTGCTTGTGGGGTATCTGTCCATCTTTGGGACGGTGTTTGAACTTTATTTCTTACCTAAGACGGTGAAGTTTCAAACCATGCTTAAGAATGTGATTCTTACCGTAGCAGTTACTGTGTTATTCTACTTGCTAACTCCTTTTTATACTCCCATTCTCCCAGAAAATAGACTACAGATAGTGTACTTCTTCTTGGCAATGATTATTGGTATTTCTTTGTGGAGGTGGTTATACGTGTCTATAATTTCAGCACCAAGATTTTATAGAAAAGCAATCGTAGTAGGAGATTCCTTTAATATTCATAAGATTATTAAGAATCTAGAAGGAGCAGATCCTAATTACAAAATAGCGGGTTATATCAACACAGAGCCTATGTCTATTGCAGATGTAATCTCAACAGAGGCAAAACGATTTCCTATTAAAGATCTCCAAGAAACCATTTCAGAAAATGGAATTTCAGAGATTATTGTTGCAAGTACATATGAGGATGGCGTTTCACTTGAGCTCTATAACCAGCTTATAGCACTCTTGAAATCAGGCTTCCCCATACGAGAGTATATGCAGGTTTATGAGGATATCACGCAGCGTGTTCCTGTAGAATATGTAGATAAAGATTTTTACCGTTACTTTCCATTTAGTCGTAGTAATCAAAACAAATTCTATAAACTCATTCATCGCATTTTTGATGTGGTCATGTCTGTCTTGGGGATTTTATCATTTATTGTAGTACTACCTATAGTCTTTATGGGTAATCTTATTGGTAATCGAGGTCCCCTATTTTATACACAAATACGCATAGGAAAAGGTGGTAATACATTCAAGATTATAAAGCTGCGCACCATGATTGTTAATGCAGAAAAAGATGGTGCTGCATGGTCTACTAAAAATGACACGCGTATTACTTCATTCGGTAAATTTTTAAGGAAGAGTAGACTAGATGAAATCCCGCAGTTTATTAATGTGTTTCTAGGAGAAATGAGCGTGATAGGCCCAAGACCTGAACGTCCCGTATTTGTAAAGGAACTTTCTAAAGAGATACCTTTTTATGAGACACGCCATATTATAAAGCCAGGACTTACAGGGTGGGCACAAGTGATGGGTGGTTATGCAAGCTCTGAAGAAAGTTCGCTAGAAAAGCTACAGTATGACTTATATTATATCAAGCACCGCAACCTCTTTATGGATTTAAGTATAGTACTTAAAACTATTAGTACTATAGTAAATTTTAGAGGGCAGTAATACTACTCCTCATTACCATTTGTTCTTGTAACTTTAATTCTTCTAAGTATAAATACGTAACGTATCGTAATTGCTATAAGGAGCGGTAAAAGAGATAATGCAAATCGCTGGACTCCTATAATCCAGTGAAAGAATAAAAGCGACATCATAATTACAGCCAACTTCATATAGGGATATACCCATTGTGGTGGCTGTACTCTTTTTACAGCAAATGCTGCTAGTATATGAAATGGGAAAGCCCAAAGTAAATTATAATTCCACGCCGTAGCATTATGATCTGTGCCAAACCATAATAAAAAGACTACAACTCCTATAAGCCCTGTGATTAGTAAAATACTCGTGTCTAGCCAGCCTAGTGGATTTTCATTCTTATGATCTTTGTAGGTTTTGTAGATGATAAGCCCTGCTAGAAGTCCAAGTATAAACAATGGACTTAGTAAGAAATTAGTACTATAGCGATGTTTGATTTGCGGTGAGAATACGGTTTTAGTTTCTTTTACGAGTGGTAGTGTTCCTGAAGGTGTACTTATGGTAGCTTCTTGAAAAGCATACATAAGCTCATGTGGTAAAAACAAGTACTCTTCTGGAGTGGCAGTTCTATCAATTACAGATCCTAGTGCAATATCAATTCCCATACTTCCCCAAGTGTTCCATGACACGTATTCATGTATGAGATCACGGTGTGTCATGCCAGTTTCTTGGTGATCATAGCTCATTGTTACATTAGATTCATCTTTGATGATCTCAAACGGTCTTGTAGAGCAATTATCGTAGAAGAAATCATATTTGTAATATTTGTTTTCTTCTTTGGCATTATTCACCAAAAACTCAAAGACGTCTTGCTTCTGATCTTGAGTGAGCTGTAGTTCTTGAGACTCAATCCATCGTTGCTGGAGCTTATAACTATATTCAAAGTCGTCATACTTATCTACACCGACCTCATATAGTAATTTTCCTCTTGCAAACTTGAGATAGAAGTTAGGAGTTTTAAAGTTGAACTTACCGTAGTTAAAAACTATATCTAACCCTTTTTTATAATCACGTACGTGAATTGCATTGTGCCCAAAAGCGTCATTGAGTACAGCTCCAGGACCTATGGTGATTAGATTAATAGTTGCGTCATCAGATAGGCTAATGAATTTATTCTGTCCAAACCCTAGGGTAGAGATACACAGAGAAATTAAAAGGATAAGATTTTTCATACCTTGTAAAGATAGTGGAGGTATAAAAATCTCACAATCAATACAGGGCATAAAAAAAGCCGAGCGACGCTCAGCTTTACGAACTTAGGTGAAGCTTCTTAAGCTCCTGGGACGATGCGTACTGGTAATGTAAATTGCTCTCCTATGGTTCTTGTGCTTAGCTTTTCATAGTTAAGACGAGCCTTAATAAAATCTGCTACATACTCTTCGTCAGTATCTACGCTTAATACAACAACTTCATGTTTGTTGTTTACCATTAATGTTACTTGAGCAACAAGCTCCTTAGTAACTTCAAATTCTGGCTTGTTCAAAAGTACAGCTACTTGCTCTGTAACTGTTTTTTCTTTGTTGTCTGATGTTGGTTCTGTTCCTGTTGCAAAGGCTGTGTTTACTGCAAGTAAAGCGGCTACCAATAATACGTTTAATGTTTTCATAATTTACTTTTTTGTCTCGACGTACTCGAGGTTTTTGATGAATTATTACAGTACAAATAGACGACTTATTTCTCGTTTTTCTACGGGAGTTAGTCAAGCTTAACTGTTGTTTAATGCTGGTTATGAGTTGTTAACGTAGGGGATTTGTTGGGGTAACGCTTTCGCGAAAGCGTGATTGTCAACTTCATAATGTATTGATAACAACAGTAAGTATTACGTGAAATATGGAGTAATATTTTATTATAATAGCTTGAGAATCCTTAAAGAAAGTATGGAGTAGTCAATGTTAAGAAAATGACCTATTTGGTAGTTGTCTAGCTAGAGATTATAATACCTAATGACATTTGTAAAACAAAAAAATCCCACTTTAAAGAAAGTGGGATTTAAAGGATGCCACAAGTAGCATCTATGTATTAAAAAGTATTAAGCTAGTACAGCCTGTACTTTGTCTGCAGCTTCTTGGAATTCAATAGCAGATTGAACATCAAGTCCAGAATCATCTATTAATTTCTTTGCGATATCTGCGTTAGTTCCTTGTAAACGTACAATGATAGGCACGTTGATAGTTCCCATGTTCTTGTATGCATCAATAATACCTTGTGCCACACGGTCACAACGTACAATACCTCCAAAAATGTTTACTAAGATTGCCTTTACAGCTGGATCTTTAAGTATTAATTGGAAAGCAGCTTCTACACGCTCAGCATCTGCAGTACCTCCTACATCAAGGAAGTTTGCAGGCTCACCACCAGATTGCTTGATAAGGTCCATAGTTGCCATTGCAAGTCCAGCACCGTTTACCATACATCCTACGTTTCCGTCTAGATCTACATAGTTAAGTCCTTTCTCACCAGCTTCAACCTCTACTTGGTTTTCTTCACGCTTGTCACGCATTGCTGCATATTCCTTACGACGGTATAATGCGTTATCATCTAGTGATACCTTTGCATCTACTGCCATAATTTTATCGTCACTTGTTTTAAGAACAGGGTTGATCTCAAAAAGTGAACTATCAGAATCTGTGTATGCTTTATAAAGAGCAGCAACAAATTTTGTCATGTCTTTAAAAGCAGCACCACTTAATCCTAAGTTAAAAGCAATTTTACGTGCTTGGAAAGGAAGTAATCCTGTTGCAGGATCAATTTCTTCATGAAAAATTAAGTGCGGAGTTTCCTCTGCTACTGTTTCAATATCCATTCCACCTTCTGTAGAATACATAATCATATTGCGACCAGTACCACGGTTAAGTAGTACAGACATATAATATTCTTCTGGCTCGCTGTCACCTGGGTAGTATACATCTTCTGCAACTAGCACTTGGTGAACTCTTTTACCTTCTGCACTTGTTTGTGGAGTAACAAGATCCATCCCGATGATCTGATCTGCAATAGATCTTACTTCATCTAGGCTCTTTGCTAGCTTTACACCACCACCTTTACCACGACCACCTGCGTGAACTTGCGCTTTAATAACGTGCCATCCAGTACCAGTTTCCTCAGTAAGTCTTTCGGCAGCTGCAACAGCCTCATCCGGAGTCTGTGCTACATAACCGCGCTGGATACGTACGCCAAAACTATTTAATATCTCTTTTCCTTGATATTCGTGTAGATTCATAATCTTCGTTTAAGATGCTTAATTTGCCTCGCAAAAATAACAAATGCGCCACGAGAGCGCAATAGTTATTGTGATTAATTATAAGTATTGGATTTTATACAATTTCTGCACTCAGTCCTGCTTGTAAAAGTTTTGAGCATCGAGGCTCTAGATCTTTATACTCACCAGACTTTACAGAGCATTTTCCTTTGTAATGCACTAGTAACGCACATTGATGTGCTTGATTCTCCTCATGATCACATGCATAAATAAGCGTATTTATCACATGGTCAAAAGTATTTACTTCATCATTATACAGAATAATCTCGTGTGATGGAGTTTCTTCTGTTAGTACATCTACGTCTTCTTGATATTTTTCTTGATTACTCATAGCGTTGAGATTTATGATGCAAATTTACAAATTTTAGAGATTATGCTTTCGCGAAAGCATAATTCTAACAATTATTTATCATCAATAACTTGAAATTACCCTCTTTTTTCAAACTTGCAAGCAACCCAATTATTACGCTCATAATTACTTACAAAGTAGAGTCCGTGCTCATTACACTTTTCTGAAATTAACGGAATGTCTTCTGTATAGAAACCACTTAACAAGAGTATGCCATCCTCAGAAAGGCAACTCGCATACACGCCGATATCTTGTAAAAGAATGTTGCGGTTTATGTTTGCGATAATGAATTCGTAATTTTTATCAGATAGCAATGAAGCCTCACCTTCATAAGTAGTAATGTGCTTACAGTTGTTGCGTTCTACATTTTCAATAGTATTAAGGTAGCACCAGTTATCAATGTCTATCGCGTCTATAGGTTGTGCACCTCTCATTTCGGCTAGGATGGCGAGTACGCCAGTACCACAGCCCATGTCAAGTGTTTTTTTGCCAGCAACATCAAGTTTGAGTAAGTGCTTGATCATCATGTGTGTAGTCTCATGGTGACCCGTGCCAAATGACATTTTTGGCTCAATCACTATATCAAACTCAACATCAGTTTTCTCGTGAAAAGGTGCGCGTACGGCACATTTTCCGTCTACCTCAATAGGTTCAAAGTTTTTCTCCCATTCCTCATTCCAGTTTACTTGCTCAATTTCTTCGGCAGTGTAGGTGATGTTAAACTCATCAGATTTGAGAATCTGAATATCAGTAAGAAGTGCGGCAAAATCAACTTCACCACTAGGAAATGCTTCTTCTTTCTGGATATATGCAATCACACCACTTGTAGTTTCTGTAAAGCTTTCAAAACCAGCGTAGCCTAGCTCTGCAATGATAATTTCTGTAGCAGGGTCACGAGGCTCAATAGTAAAGGTATATCCTAAGTAAATGGGTGTCATTCTTTTATAGTTTCTAAGTTATAAGATGCATTAGGATCAATAGTAAGTTTTATAGATCCGTTTTCTCCAGGCAAAAGTACGGTTTCTGCATTGATGAGAATCTCATCTTTTACAGTAAAATCTACTTTAGCGTCCTCTATAAATTGCTCATTTTTAATCATAATTTTATGCGCGGCATTAATTTTAAAGTTCCACCGAGCAAATCGCTGATTTTCAATGATCATATACGTGTCAGGTTGTAGCATTTCATGGGTCATCTTTACAGCTCTGCCTGTGTGTAATGATCCTGCTCCCCATAATCCTTTGAGTGGCGCGTTTGCTTTTATATGATCAATATTAGTCGCGCTTAATTTTATAATGCTGTTCACTTCATCTACTGAGAGCGATGGGTTAAGTGAAAACATAAGTCCTATAGTTCCGGTGACAAGTGGCGCCGCAGGAGATGTCGCTTGAAACGGATTATGAAATACTTCACCATTCTCCTTATAATTATAATATTGGAAAATATCATTTCCCGGTGCGACAATATCTACAGAGCTATCCAGATTATTTGTAGAACTTAGGTATAGCGTATATTCATTTTGCGGATCATTATTTTTAAAGCCGCCTGTGCGCGATAAGCGATATTGTTGCTTCTCTGCATAGTATTTTCCGTTCTTCTCTTCAATGAGAAGTCCATCTGAGATTTCATCATTTTTATGCTGCACACTTCCTACAGATATCACATGCTCATAAGCGCCTGGATATCTCAATTGTTCTCCATTAGTAACACTATATGCCGCATTATGTGGTACAGAAACAATGACGGTGCCAAGGTCGCGCATTTCATTAATGGCTTCTTGTGCAGTTTCATAATAGGTACGTGATCCCCAGCTGCAATTAATCACTTTTGCGCCTGCTCTTGATAGTTCTAGTAGTTGGCCCAACTCTTTAAAGTTACCATAGGTGGTTGTGTATATGTTGCAGTCATAGCAAACTCCCGCCGCGCCATATCCATTATTACCGCGAGCTGCAGCTATGGCAGCGATTGTAAATCCATGACCTTTGGATAGGCTGCTTTTTTTGAACATGGTAGTTTTGCCTGCAAACTCTGGATCTTCTGGGTCTATGTAACCGTCAGATATTCCAATGGATACTTTAGGAGAGCCTGTGATATAATACCAAGCCTGTGGTACACCGAGGAAATCATAATAATCAAGAACCGCTTGGGCTCCGGTATTCTTGCCAGTAGTGCTTGTAACGCCGTAATCATTAGGTTCATAAATTTGTAGCGATTCATTGGAGATACTCTCTGCAAACTCAAAAAGATCTGGCACTAGATTCATCAACTCTTCTTGAAACGTTTTATTCTCTGCAATAACAAAGTATGTGCGTTTGAGTTTATCTCGCTGCGCGTATTTAAATTCTTTTCTAAATACTTTAACCTTGTGCTCAGTAAACATTTTTTTGAGTCTTGTATCATTACCTAAGTAGGTTACAATCGAATCGTTTGTGCTAACAGGTACCTCCACTTTTTCAGATGTTGTGCGTATGTAAAAGCGATCTTCTTGCGCTTGAAGCAGGCAAGAATAGAATAGGAGAGATAAGATAATGAGTTTAGCCATTATTCTTGGTGTCAGATGGAGCGATAGTTTCTTTGAGAGCCTGTACGTCTTTAGTTAGTTGGTCAATTTGTTTTTCTTTCTCAATGAGGTGTAAGGTGAGCTCTTCAATTTTTTTTAGAAGTAGTGCATTCATGGCACCTAGTTCAATACCATTTTGTTCAACTTCTGCAGCAGACGGAATTTCGGGTAAGTGCCCATTTTTCTGAATGTAGGTTTCAATTTCGCGTAAGCGTGATAAATCATACCCATCTTCAAATACCGTATCCGCCCATTCTTTTATATCCACCTTTACTGATCTTGCATGTACCTGGCCATTTACCTCAAGCTTAACTTTTGGCTCTTTTTTACCTATTCCCATATTGCCATTAGTTGCGATATAAATGGACTTGGCTTCTTGAGCATTTTTGAGAAGTACGAGTGTGTCATCTTCTTGAGTGCTTGTGGTAACTGCTTGTTGTGAGGTGCAACTACAGATGGTGAGGAGTAGGACTAGCGATGTAAAAAAGAATTTCATGTGATAAAAGATTAAGCTCTAATGTACTAATACCAATTGATATAAAATAAAAATGCGCTTCCATCTCTGGAAGCGCATTGTCAATTCTTAAATTATTTGAGACTATGCAAACGCATTTACAATATCAAAAAAGTCATCTGCTTTAAGTGCAGCACCACCTATGAGACCACCATCTACGTCTGGCTTCCCAAAAATTTCTTTTGCATTAGCAGGTTTTACAGATCCTCCATAAAGGATTGATACGTTTTCAGCTACGTCACTATTATATTTTTCAGCAACAGTTTTTCTTATAAAGGCGTGCATGTCTTGTGCTTGCTCTGGTGATGCTGTTTCTCCAGTCCCTATTGCCCATACTGGCTCGTATGCAAGAACAATATTTGACCACGCGCTAGCATCTAAGTGAAATAATGCATTTTTGAGTTGGCTACCCACCACATTTTCTTCTTTTCCTGCTTTACGATCTTCTAGTTCTTCGCCAAAGCAGAATATAATTCTCATGTCATTTTTAAGAGCGCTATCTACTTTTTGAGCAAGTAGTTCATCACTTTCGTGAAAATAAGCACGGCGTTCACTATGTCCTAAAATCACAGAGTCTACACCTATTCCTTTAAGCATACCTGCCGAAATCTCTCCCGTAAAAGCACCACTTTCTGCTTGATGCATGTTTTGCGCAGCAACAGTGATGTTTGAGTCAGAAAGACTATCAAAAGCACTGTAAAGGTTTACAAATGTAGGAGCGATAATAACCTCTGCATTTCCCTCATTCTTCTTTTGTTTAAGTGCTGTTATTAAGGTTGCAGTAGCACCTAGGTCATTATTCATTTTCCAGTTTCCAGCGACGATATTTTTTCTCATTATAGTTCTTTTTTATCTCTTCATACAAAGAGATCTCGTTAGTAGTTAATTTCAGAAGCCTCAATGATGAAAACCAATAATGTAGTATTACATGTGGTTTTAAAAAGGCGTATGTGTTTTAATTTGCTGTGTTTCGGTTTCGCGAAAGCGAGTTCCTTAGAAACCAAATATACTAAGAGTAAGAGAGGTTTGCTCTTGATTTAACCCAGTTTTCACGATTACGTTTTCGTAAGAAGCTTGCAACCTAGCGTAGCCTAATTTTTGGATCTAGCCAGCCGTAGATAAAATCTACAAGAATATTTATGATTACAAATAGCGTAGCGATAATAAGTACGGCACCCATGATAATAGGTAAATCCAGTGTGTTGAGTGCATCTACTATTTCCTTACCTAAGCCATTCCACCCAAAAATATATTCTACAAAAACTGCACCTGCAAGCATAGAAGCAAACCATCCAGACACTGCAGTGACTACAGGATTTAATGCATTTTTAAGTGCGTGGTTTTTTATAATCTGGTAGGTGGTAAGTCCTTTAGCTTTTGCAGTTCTTATATATTCTTGATTATAAACCTCAAGGAGCGAGTTGCGCATTAATTGAATTACAACGGCAAGCGGACGTATACCTAAAACTAGCGCTGGTAAAATCAAGTTCTTCCACTGGATGTGAACATGCTCCCCAAAATCATCCATCTCATACAAGCTACCTGTCATATTGAGATTTGTATATTTATGAAGGGCATAACCAAAGAGCCAAGCAAAAAGAATAGCGCTAAAAAAACTAGGAACACTCATTCCTAGTGTACTTACAACCTGTATGGTTTTGTCAACCCATGTGTCCCGCATTTGCGCAGAAATAATCCCTAAAAAAACACCAATACATATGGCAATCACAATAGCGCTTACGGCAAGAACAATCGTGTTAGGTAACGTTTCGGCAATTACCTCTGTGACGGGTTTACCTGTCTTTTGAAAACTCTCTCTGAGGTATGGATATTTTACTGCTAGCGTGCTATTGCCAATCTCAAATAATGGAGTTGCGCTGTACTTGCCAGAAGCTAGCGACGTATAGTTTTGCTCATCATTAGCATGTAGAGAAAGTATAGAAAGGTCGTTAATGTAGTATGCGTATTGCGTACTTATAGGCTTATCAAAACCATATTTTGCTCGCACCTTTGCTAGTTGTTCTGGATTTTCATTTTGGTCAAGCATCATACTCGCTGGATCTCCAGGAAGTACGGTAAATAAGAAAAATATAACCGTTACTACTCCCCACAACGTGAGCAGCGCATAACCTAATTTATATAATAGGTATTTAATCAATTTGATGCCGCCTTTCCTTCGAGCATTTGCTGTTTTGCAGCAAGTGCTTCGTCTAGAGTTATTTCTTTGTATTCAAAGTCTTGACCAAAAAGGTCTTTTCCATATTGCTCAATAGTTTGAGGAAATCCAGCTGCAGCACGTCTTTCATTTACATCTTGAGGATTTGCTATAGGCCATATAAAATCGGCCATGTTTGGGTATGTTGCTCCTTGAGTACCGTAAATTTGAGGTTCGCCGTTACTCATAAGTAAGCGGTCTTCCATCATAGCAACCAGCGTGTATGGTAATTCTCCATCTTGTCCAGCTTTTTTAATGGTATCTATGTAGGTTGGGATTTTATCAGGATTGTGCTGGATCACATACCAAGCAGCAGTATTTGTAGGTTCGCCCACGATACTCTTCCCAGGATATCCTTTAGTTCTTATAGTATATTCAATGCGTTCAAGATTAATACTATCCAGTAATTCCTGTTGCTTCCATATAAAATTTTGAAATTCCTCTGGAGCTACGCCTAGCTTTTTAGCTTCGGTATTCTTTTCTTCTCCGTCTTGTAAGTACATCATCCGTCTGTACTTTTGATCGAGAACGGCGATACTATCTAGCTCATGTTTGAGGGTGAAATCAAGGTTAGGCTTACTGTTTTCTAGAGTTTGTAAGCGCAAGTCTTGGGCGTCATTATAGTGAAGCTTTTGTAAAATAGTTCCTTTATGAAGACTCACAATCCCAGGATTTGCACGTACAATAGTTTTTAAAACCGTTTCATCTGTAAAGTAAAACTTAAAAGGAAGTTTAAAGTCTTGCACAAACTCATCTGTTACATCTTGTGACGAGGAGCTTAGCCCTATGACGTTATATCCTTTTCTAATTGCATCTTCTGCAATGGTTCTTATATTATAGTAACCTTCTCGCTCAGTATTAGTTAAGTTATAAGCAACAATTACAACGAGATTTTCTTTCTCTAGAAATTCTGTAGTATAGTTTTCTTCTCCGCGCTCTATTGTAAAATCGTGTACTGGTGGCTCATAACCTTCGGCTGTCTGTACCACCTTGTATGAGATAAACTCTCCGTCTACCTGCGGGTAGCCACCTTCTGTAGTAATTACTTCTTCTTTGCCATCAATATTAAATTTCCATTGGTACTCAAACGTAGCT
This sequence comes from Dokdonia sp. Asnod1-B02, assembly GCF_045063955.1. Lineage (NCBI taxonomy): Bacteria > Pseudomonadati > Bacteroidota > Flavobacteriia > Flavobacteriales > Flavobacteriaceae > Dokdonia > Dokdonia sp. Asnod1-B02. The sequence goes on from NZ_JBEFNW010000002.1 coordinate 1,404,898, forward strand.
TCTGGTGCGCCCTCTGGGATTTTCATTCCTTCGGCTATGTTTGAGCCTACTTTATAAGCCCTAAAATCTAACCATGGCAGGTGCTCGAGTACGTGCATACCAAAGAACATACATGCTAAAAATGATACAAAGACAATAGAGGTGTTAATGAGTTTCCCAAAAGTAGGTAGGATATATTTCTGATTAAACATCAAGAAAAGGATAAGCACTAGCAAAATCACATCTTTTGCAAAAGACTCCCACGGCACTAGCGGAATAGCATCACCAAAACATCCACAATCTGTCACCTTGTTAAAATAAGCGGAGTAGAAGGTGAGAAATGTAAAAAATGCAATCATTGCAAACAGTAGCCACAGCGTAATTTTTTTACGATACCCTACCAGCAAGGCAATTCCTAAAAGTACTTCAACCACCACAAGTATGATGGCAATAAGTAAGGCATAAGTTGATAAGAACTCAAGGCCTAAAACCTCTGCGCTAAAATATTCTTGAAGCTTATAAGAAAACCCTAGAGGGTCGTTAAGCTTTATAAATCCGCTAAAGATGAAAAGCGCTCCTACAATAAAGCGAGCTATGTGTGTAAGTAGTTTCATATATAATCCAGCAGCACTGGAGGTGTATTAGTCACATTTTCGCGAAAGCGTAACTTTTATTCATAAATACTAATTCTTATGCTTCACCTAAGTGAATCATTGCAAAAACAGCATAATTAATCATGTCTTGATAGTTTGCATCAATACCCTCAGAAACGAGCGTTTTTCCTTTATTATCTTCTATTTGTTTCACGCGCAGCAATTTCTGGAGAATTAAGTCTGTAAGACTGCTCACTCGCATATCACGCCATGCTTCACCATAGTCGTGATTTTTATCCATCATTAACTGTTTTGTGAGTTTTATTTTCTCATCATATACACGAGTGGCCTCCTCAAGTTGCATGTCTGGTTGTTCTACCACGCCGCGCTCAAGATTTACTAGCGCCATAGCGCAGTAATTAATGATCCCTATAAATTCAGATTGCTGCCCTTCATCCACTTTTTGCACCTCGTTTTGCTGTAAACCGCGTATGCGCTGTGCTTTTATAAAAATTTGATCAGTGAGAGAAGGAAGTCTTAATATGCGCCATGCACTCCCATAGTCTTTCATTTTTTTAATAAAAAGGTCTCTACATTGTGTGATTATCGCATCATATTGGGCAGAAGTGTCAGGCATGCTGTGTTGTTTGATTTTCGGTAAATTTCGGTTAAAATCTTCAATATAAGAAATGAGTTCTTGCTTAGAAAGTAATGCTAGCTATTATCCTTTTGAAGCACAGCGTTTATGGTGTATTTTTGAAGCAGTATCCCGCTTTCTGTTGCAATTCCTCGCGGCGGTTGCACCAGCCAGCTGCGGGATTTTCACTACAATCGGGGCTATGGAGTAGAGGTAGTTTGTGATTAAAAGTAGCTGCTAAAGAAGTCAAACTATCCTAGAATAATAGCCAAAGATTTATAAATAATCATCTATGAAAATAAACTGTAAAGGAACGCTAATAGATCTCTCAAAGCCTAAGGTTATGGGAATACTAAACCTTACTCCAGATAGTTTTTATGATGGTGGTAGGTATAAAGATATGGAAGCTGCTATAGACCAAGTAAGAACAATGCTTGATGATGGTGCCACATTTATTGACGTAGGAGCTTATAGTTCGCGACCAGGAGCTGTAGATATTTCGGTAGAGGAGGAGGAGTTAAGATTGATACCAGTGATAGAGCAATTGGTGATATTATTCCCTGAGATTATAATCTCTGTAGACACCTTTCGCGCAAGCGTAGCAAGAAAAGCAATAGCAGCGGGAGCAGCTATTATTAATGATATTAGTGCAGGGCAGTTAGATCATGAAATGATGTCTACAGTAGGGGAGTTGGGTGTTCCTTATATAATGATGCACTTGCGTGGCACTCCACAAACCATGAAGAATCTTGCGATGTATGAAGATATTACTAAGGAGGTATTATATTATTTTAGTGAGCGAGTTGCTGTCGCAAGGTCTCATAAAGTAAATGATCTCATAGTAGATCCAGGATTTGGATTTGCAAAAACAGCTAGCCATAGTTTTGAGTTACTTAATAAGTTGGCAATCTTTAAACAGTTTGACCTCCCTATTCTCGCAGGCGTTTCCCGTAAATCTATGATTTATAAGACCCTTGAAACATCACCAGATAAGGCACTTAATGGGACTACAGTATTAAATACAATCGCGATAAATCAAGGCGCACATATATTAAGAGTTCATGACGTAAAGGAAGCTATGGAAGTAGTAACTCTTTGCCAAGCATGTTCCTGGTAGTTAAGCTTGTTTATTTTGCTGGTATTGACATTGCTAATTGGGATTTTTATTGTCAATAGTTCTTAACAAAACGAGTCTCTGTTAACAGGATTTTAGCAAAAAAACGCTATTTTTCACTCCTTAAATAATTCTATAATGAGAATCCTACGTGTAGCTTTAATTCTAATAGCTTTTTCTTTTATAAATACGTCGCTTTTTGCTCAGACATCGGCAGGAGGTTCTACGTTTCAAGATGCAGTTCCATTTTGTACCAATGACCCTGTTTTTGCAACGCCATTTGACGCTTGTTTTGCAGGTAGTGCAGACTCAAACTGTACTACCTCTGGACAAGCGGGTCCAGATTATGGTTGTTTAGGTAGTCAACCTTTTCCTACTTGGTATTTCTTGCAAATTGATCAAGCAGGAAATTTAAATTTTCAAATCACCCAGAATACAGCAATAGATGATGACGGAACTCCAACAGGAACAGGCCTTGATGTAGATTATATAATCTGGGGTCCTTTTGCAGATACTGATGTTTTTGACCAATTGACTGCAGCTAATATTGAAAGTTGTAGCTTTTCTTCAGCACCAGTAGAGTTTCCTACAATTACAAATGCGCAAGAAGGTGATGTCTATGTTTTTATGGTTACTAATTTTTCTGGTCAACAAGCGGAGATTTTTATAGAGCAAACTAATGACCCAATGAATACTGGAGTTGGTAGTACAGATTGTTCGATTGTAAATGCTTCACTAGGAGCAGATCAAGATGCTTGTGAAGGAACAACAGTAACACTAGATGCCACAAGTACCGAAGCAGCGAGTTATGCATGGGCTGTCGATACTGGAGCAGGTTTTATGCCTGTTTTAGATGGTGGTGGAGCTCAAGTTACCACAGCGATGCTTGATGTAACTACTAGTGGTGAATATCAAGTTACTATCACAGATACTGCTGGTGATACAGGAACAGACGAGGTTGTCGTTACATTTTTTACAGTTCCAACAGCAACAGCTCCAGATGATATTTTTGAGTGTGATACAGATGCAGATGGTTTTGCAAGTTTTAATCTAGACGCTCAGAATTCTGATATTTTAAATGGACAGAGTGCGACCGAGTTTTCTGTTTCTTTCCATTTGAGTCAAGCAGACGCAGATACAGGAGCGGGAGCTTTAGCAGGAACCACAACATATAACTCTGTAAGTGATGAGATTTTTGTTCGTGTAGAAAACAATGGCTTGCCTGCATGTTCAAGTACTACCTCATTTAATATTGAGGTTGTTGCATTACCTATAGCAACAATGCCTGCTACCTATGAAATTTGTGACGATAATATAGATGGTGATGATACCAATGGGGTGGCAACTTTCAATCTCTCGACATTAGATAGCCAAGTTTTAAATGGCCTAGATCCTGTGCAGTTTGAAGTGACTTATCATGTAAACGGACCAGAAGCATCTAGTAATACAAATCCACTCCCTGCAGCATATACGAATACATCGAGCCCTAATAACGATACTATTTTTGCAAGAGTTGAAAATACAGCTTTCACTGGTTGTTTCTCAATAACTCCAATTAATCTTAGAGTTAATGCTCTCCCAGTCCTAACCACACCAGTAACTTTACGTCAGTGTGATGATGACACTAATGGAGTTACAACTTTAAACTTAACGCAGTCACAAAGCGAGTTGAGTACAAATTCGGCCAACGAGACTTTTACTTATGTAGACGCTTCTGGCACACCTATAACTGATCCTACGGCTTATATAAACAGTGGTTCTCCTTTTAATGAGGCTATTGCTGTGACTGTTACAAACCTAGATGGATGTTCACGAGAAGGAATTATTAACGTTGTTGTGAGTGCTTCTCAAATTCCAACAGGAACACTCTTTGCAGATGAGATTGAGTGTGATACTGATGGTGATGGTATTGCTGTATTTGATTTCTCTGGCGCTACTGCTACTATAGAAACATTTTTCTCACCACAAGTAGTATCTGTTGCTTATTATGAAACAGAGCAAGAAGCCTTATCTGAGATTAACCCTATTATAGATACTGCTGCTTATAGCAACAATCCTTTATTTACAAATGCTGGCGGAGTTCAAAATATTTGGGTTCGTGTAGAGGCAGATACAGATAATGGATGTGTAGGTCTTGGAGAGCACGTGAGACTCACCGTCACTCCCAACCCAACATTCCTTCCTAATATTAGTAGTATTGAGACTTGTTCTGCTGTAGCAAATGCAGCTACTTTTGATTTAACGCAGAATGTAGCGGAGATCACTGGTGGAGATGCAGATCTAGAAGTTACTTTTTACGAGAGTATTGCGGCTTACACAGCAACACCTCCTGTAGCTATTGCAAGTCCTACTTCTTTTTCAAACAGTAGTAATCCGCAGACTATTTTCTATAGTTTAAGAAGTACGAGTAGCACGTGTACGACGTTTGATACTGCGATGAATTTTGAGATTATTGTCAATCAAAACCCTGTGGCTATAACGCCGTCTGAGCTTCAAGTATGTGATGATGATGGCGTGGTAGATGGATTTACAACGGTAGATCTTTCTCAAAAAGATGCAGAAATCACTAGTGGTTTTAATGCAAATCTTACAGTGACCTATCACTTGGATGCCGCTGGCGCCAGCACAGGCGATACAAGTATTCCAGATAGTACGACGTTTACCACCACGAGCAATCCTCAGATTGTAGGAGTGCGTGTGACTGATAATACAACAGGTTGTTTTTCAACGACGAGTTTGAGTATCCGTAGCTTCCCAGTTCCTGTGGCTGTCACTCCAGCCGACTATGAGGCTTGTGATGATGATAATGATGGTGTGTTTGACTTTTTTGTGCTTTCATCTAGAGATACTGAAATTACTGGTGGTGATCCTAGTTTAAGTGTTGCTTATTACCTCACCCAAGCAGATGCAGATAACGCGCCTGTAGGCCAAGAGCTGGACGCAGCAATGTATATCAATAACGATCCTTTTGAGCAGATTGTTTTTGCTCGTGTGTTTAATGCGATAGGTTGTTATGACACGACACCACTTACCTTGAGAGTGCTTAACACTCCAATGCCTAATGAAAATGCAACTCCTTTTGCACTTTGTGATGATAATAGCGACGGACTACAGATTTTTGATTTAAGCACGCAGGTGGTAAATATTTTAGGAGGTCTAGACCCTGCTACTCACAGTGTGGTGTGGTTTTCTTCTCTCGCTTCCGCGGAAGCTGGAACGCCTGCCATAGCAACTCCTACCGCTTACACCAGCAATACGGCAACCGTTTTTGCAGTAGTAACAGATACGGCGCAACCAACGACCACGGCTACTTTTTGTAGTAACATAGCGACCCTTTCTCTTGTTGTGAATCCGCTGCCTACACCAGTACAACCTGCCGAATATGAGCTTTGTGATGATCTAGCCAGTGGTAGTGATACTGATGAGTTTGCGAGTTTTGATTTACGTAGCCGTGATGATGAAATTACTGGTGGTAATGATGATTGGGCAGTAAGCTATCACCTTACCCAAGGCGATGCTGATGCAGGTGCACCAGCGCTTCCAGATGTATATCAAAACACCGTAATGGCTAACCAAACTATTTTTGCTAGAGTAGAAAATATAGTAACTAGCTGTTTTGAAACCACCACGCTTACTTTAGTGGTAAACCCATTACCATCACCTACTATCATTGTAGCGGTAGAAGAATGTGATACCATGGCAAATGATGGTGATGTGGATAATGATGGAGATGCGGTATTTGATCTAACGGGTCAAGTAACTACAGATATTATCAATGGAGAGACGTTTATGTCACTCACTTTTCACGAGACACTCGCTTCCGCGGAACTGGGCAGTCCATCGATAGCAACACCGGGGACTTATGAGACTGTATCTAGAACGATATTTGTACGAGCAACCGATACGGATCCAGCAACTGCAACCCAGTGTTACCGTGTTATCGAATTAGAACTTATCGTACAACCAGCTCCTGTGCTACCTACGGTAATTCCAGATCTTACCTCTTGCGATGATAATGAAGATGGACAAGCACTTTTTGATCTTACTCAAAATGATGCGATTGTTCTAGGAACACAAACCACTGCTGATGTTACTTTAACGTATCATGAAACCCTTGCCAGCGCAGAAGCTATGGTAGGAAGCGTAAGTGATATGCCAGTTGCTGATCCGCTGAACTATTTAGCAAGTGCGCCAACCACACCAATCTGGGTACGTCTAGAAAATACAACTACAGGATGTACGGTAGTTGGGACTTTTAATTTAAACATAGCGATGATTCCAGCAATCACACCTCCTGGTGTTTTTGAGGAGTGTGATAGCGAAGGAGCACTGGTAGGCACCGATACTGATGGAATTACAAGTTTTGATTTAACAAGCCTTGATACTTTAATTACTGGAGGAGACACCACTTTAAGTGTTAGCTATTATGAGTCGCAAGCAGACTTAGATGCTGGGACAACCAATGCGATTTCTACTCCAACAGCTTATGTAAATACAGGAATGAGTCCGCAGACTATTTTCATTTTAGTCACGAGTGATCAAGTAGGAATGTGTGGTGCTCAGACTACGGTAGACCTTCAAGTGAATCCGCTGCCAGTAATTGGAGAGCCTTTGCCTGCTGCAGCAGCTTGTGATGAGGACAATGATGGCTTTGGAGCTTTTGACTTGCAACAATATAATGACGACTTACTAGCAACAGTAACAAACATAGACTTACGTTTTTATGAAACACTAGATAATGCAACGGCAGATACAGGAGCAGGTCAAATAGACATTACTCTTCCTTATAATAACATCTCAGGAATGACTTCGCTATATGTAGTTGCACAAGATACAGACGCTACGACAGCCACGAGTTGTACGAAGATCTATGAGTTTGAGCTTATTGTGTTCCCTATTCCTGAACTTCCTACAACACTAGCAACCCTTGCTGCTTGTGATGATAACAATGATTTAATGGAGGTTATTGACCTTACCCAAAATGAGTCAGCGATTATAGGAACGCAAGATCCGGTAACCCTTGTCATTACCTACCATAATACACAAGCAGATGCTGATTTGGGAATCAATCCAATTGTAAACCCTACCGCTTATACAGCAACGCAGATAGCACCACTAGAAATTATCTGGGTACGCTTACAAGTAAGTGACGGCTCTCCAAATATATGTGCTGCCATTGGTTCCTTTCAGATATCGGTAGAGACACCACCTACGGCAAATCCGAATGGTGATGAGCTAGACCTGATGATTTGTGATGATGATACCGATGCCTTTACCGTATTTGACTTGAGCGTAAACCAAGCGAGTCTCACTGGTGGTGATCCGCTGCTTACGGTAACGTATTATGAGAGTCTTGCTGCTTTGAATGCCGGAAATCCTATTGTAGATCCTTCGGCTTACACTAATATTTTAAATCCGCAGACCATCCAAGCGGTAGTATCAAGCCCAGCAGGGTGTAGTGATGGAACGACCTTTAATATTGAAGTGTTACCACTGCCAACGCCAAATACCAATCCAGATGCGCTAGAAGTGTGTGATACGACTACAAATATTGATACTGATGGTGACGGAGTGATTGATGCAGGTTCAGGTTCGGCAACAGATGGTTTTGAAGTCTTTGATTTAACACCTGCTATCGCGCAGATTGCGGGAGCAGAACCGGTAAATATAACGGTGTATACAGAACTCGCTTTCGCGGAAGCGAACCCAGAAGACACCACGCTCGCCATTGCAGATGTGACTGCGTTTATCAATACCGTGACTGGCAACCAAACGTTATACGCAAGAGTAGAACGTGATGTGCCAGGAAACAGCGACTTGGATAGCGACGGAAATCTATGTTTTGTAGTCGTTCCTTTTGAAGTAGTGGTAAATCCGCTACCGATCTTGGCAGCAGCAGGACCTGTAGATTATACCTTCTATAGTTTAAGAAGTACGAGTAGCACGTGTACGACGTTTGATACTGCGATGAATTTTGAGATTATTGTCAATCAAAACCCTGTGGCTATAACGCCGTCTGAGCTTCAAGTATGTGATGATGATGGTGTAGTAGATGGATTTACAACGGTAGATCTTTCTCAAAAAGATGCAGAAATCACTAGTGGTTTTAATGCAAATCTTACAGTGACCTATCACTTGGATGCCGCTGGCGCCACTATTGGTGACGCAAGTATTCCAGATAGCACGATGTTTACCACCACGAGTAATCCGCAGATTGTAGGAGTTCGTGTGACTAATAATACAACAGGTTGTTTTTCAACGACGAGTTTAAGCATTCGTAGCTTCCCAGTTCCTGTGGCTGTCACTCCAGCCGACTATGAGGCTTGTGATGATGATAATGATGGTGTGTTTGACTTTTTTGTGCTTTCTTCTAGAGATACTGAAATTACTGGTGGTGACACTAGTTTAAGTGTTGCCTACTACCTCACTCAGGCAGATGCAGATAATGCGCCTGTAGGTCAAGAACTCGACGCAGCAATGTATATCAATAACGATCCTTTTGAGCAAATTATTTTTGCTCGTGTATTTAATGCGATAGGTTGTTATGACACGACACCGCTTACACTGAGAGTACTGAATACTCCAATGCCTAATGAAAATGTAACTCCTTTTGCACTTTGTGATGATAATAGCGACGGACTACAGATTTTTGATTTAAGTACACAGGTGGTAAATATTTTAGGAGATCTAGACCCTGCTACTCACAGTGTAGTGTGGTTTTCTTCTCTCGCTTCCGCGGAAGCTGGAACGCCTGCCATAGCAACTCCTACCGGTTACACTAGCAACACGGCAACCGTTTTTGCAGTAGTTACAGATACGGCGCAACCAACGACCACAGCTACTTTTTGCAGTAACATAGCGACCCTTTCTCTTGTTGTGAATCCGCTGCCTACTCCGGTACAACCTGCCGAATATGAGCTTTGTGATGATCTAGCCAGTGGTAGTGATACCGATGAGTTTGCGAGTTTTGACCTACGTAGCCGTGATGATGAAATTACTGGTGGTAATGATGACTGGGCAGTGAGCTATCACCTTACCCAAGGCGATGCCGATGCAGGTGCACCAGCGCTTCCAGATGTATATCAAAACACCGTAATGGCCAACCAAACTATTTTTGCTAGAGTAGAAAATATAGTAACTAGCTGTTTTGAAACCACCACGCTTACTTTAGTGGTAAACCCACTACCATCACCTACCACCATTGTAGCGATGGAAGAATGTGATACCATGGCAAATGATGGTGATGTAGATAATGATGGAGATGCGGTATTTGATCTAATGAGCCAAGTAACTACAGATATTATCAATGGAGAGACGTTTATGTCACTCACTTTTCACGAGACACTCGCTTCCGCGGAACTGGGTAGTCCATCGATAGCAACACCGGCGGCTTATGAGACTGTATCTAGAACAATATTTGTACGAGCAACCGATACGGATCCAGCAACTGCAACCCAGTGTTACCGTGTTATCGAACTAGAGCTTACCGTACAACCAGCACCTGTGTTACCTGCGGTGATTCCAGATCTTACCTCTTGTGATGATAATGAAGATGGACAAGCACTTTTTGATCTTACTCAAAATGATGCGATTGTTCTAGGAACACAAACCACTGCTGATGTTACTTTAACGTATCATGAAACCCTTGCCAGCGCAGAAGCTATGGTAGGAAGCGTAAGTGATATGCCAGTTGCTGATCCGCTGAACTATTTAGCAAGTGCGCCAACCACACCAATCTGGGTACGTCTAGAAAATACAACTACAGGATGTACGGTAGTTGGTACTTTCAATCTTAACATAGCGATAATCCCGGCAATCACACCTCCTGGTGTTTTTGAGGAGTGTGATAGCGCAGGAGCACTGGTAGGCACCGATACTGATGGAATTACAAGTTTTGATTTAACAAGCCTTGATACTTTAATTACTGGAGGAGACACCACTTTAAGTGTTAGCTATTATGAATCGCAAGCAGACTTAGATGCTGGGACAGCCAATGCGATTTCTACTCCAACAGCTTATGTAAATACAGGAATGAGTCCGCAGACCATTTTTATCTTAGTAACTAGCGATCAAGCAGGAATGTGTGGTGCTCAGACTACGGTAGACCTTCAAGTGAATCCGCTGCCAGTAATTGGAGAGCCTTTGCCTGCTGCAGCAGCTTGTGATGAGGACAATGATGGCTTTGGAGCTTTTGACCTGCAACAATATAATGACGACTTACTAGCAACAGTAACAAACATAGACTTGCGTTTTTATGAAACACTAGATAATGCAACGGCAGATACAGGAGCAGGTCAAATAGACATTACCCTTCCTTATAATAACATCTCAGGAATGACTTCGCTATATGTAGTTGCACAAGATACAGACGCTACGACAGCCACGAGTTGTACGAAGATCTATGAGTTTGAGCTTATTGTGTTCCCTATTCCAGAACTTCCTACAACACTAGCAACACTTGCAGCTTGTGATGATAACAATGATTTAATGGAAATCATTGACCTTACTCAAAATGAGTCAGCGATTATAGGAACGCAAGATCCAGCAACCCTTATCATTACCTACCATAATACACAAGCAGATGCTGATTTGGGAATCAATCCAATTGCAAATCCTACCGCTTATACAGCAACGCAGATAGCACCACTAGAAATTATCTGGGTACGCTTGCAAGTAAGTGATGGCTCTCCAAATATATGCGCAGCCATCGGTTCATTTGAGATATCGGTAGAGACACCACCTACGGCAAACCCGAATGGTGACGATCTAGATCTCATGATTTGTGATGATGATACAGACACCTTTACCGTATTTGACTTGAGCGTAAACCAAGCCAGTCTCACTGGTGGTGATCCGCTGCTTACGGTGACGTATTATGAGAGTCTTGCTGCATTAAACGCAGGAACTCCTATTACAGATCCTTCGGCTTACACTAATATTTTAAATCCTCAGACCATCCAAGCGGTAGTATCAAGTCCAACAGGATGTAGTGATGGAACGACCTTTAATATCGAAGTATTACCACTGCCAACACCAAATACTAATCCAGATGCGCTAGAAGTGTGTGACACGACTACAGATATTGATACTGACGATGACGGAGTGATTGATGCAGGTTCAGGTTCGGCAACAGATGGTTTTGAAGTCTTTGATTTAACACCTGCTATCGCGCAGATTGCGGGAGCAGAACCGGTGAATATAACGGTGTATACAGAACTCGCTTTCGCGGAAGCGAACCCAGAAGACACTACGCTCGCCATTGCAGATGTGACTGCGTTTATCAATACCGTGACTGGCAACCAAACATTATACGCAAGGGTGGAACGTGATGTGCCAGGAAACAGCGACTTGGATAGCGACGGAAATCTATGTTTTGTAGTCGTTCCTTTTGAAGTAGTGGTAAATCCGCTACCGATCTTGGCAGCAGCAGGACCTGTAGATTATACCTTCTGTGAAGAATTTGATGGTGATGACTCGATGGGAAGTGTAGATCTTACGACCCTCGCAGATTTAGCTGGATTACTTGCTGCGCCGCAGGTAACCAGTGANCTGCCGCTAGCGTTCATCCTGAGCCAGGATCAAACTCTTCATCGTGTATTGTAAATAAATTTAACTCCTCACGACTCGAAATATCTGGTCAATAATAAACTTCTAGTTTTCAAATTCTTTGTAATAACACCCGAAGGTATTAATACGCGCTGTCAATTCAATAAATCAATGAACTTTCTCTACCACTATTAATAATAGAAAACTCTTGTAAATGCTAAGGATTCGAACCTCAAATTAGACTAACTAATCTTCCAAAACATCTCAATAAAAACTTTTGAACTTCGCTAGATATCTTACTGTTTCTCTAAGCGGGTGCAAATATACAACTGTTTTTTAAACTCACAACTTAATCTTAAAAATAATTGAAAATTTAATTTCAAACTCTAAAACCAAGTAACAATCGCAATGAACATAACTCCCAAATAACCTCCATTTGTTAGCGGCTGCAAAACTACAACCTTTTTCCTAATCACAAACTATCTTTTTGAAAATAATTTAAAGAAATAAAAACAAACTTTTGAAGACATTTAAAAGAACAACCGCTTGCTGTTAAGCGGGTGGCAAAGATACACCGAAGTTCTAATCTGACAAGAATAAATATCAAAATATTTAAAATTATCTCAAAATAGACCTCCTAGAACCACCCAAAAACCCCTAATCAAATGAAAATAAAGCAGTTATTGTATTTCAAATTTTCGCGAAAGCGAAACAATCTTTCTCCTTATTATATAGTCAAACAGAATGTAATATATATTGTGAACCTTCATTGAAGATACTATCTTTGCGCCTTTAAACAATCGAACTATGATCAATATCACTTTGCCAGATGGCAATGTAAAACAGATGGACAACGGAGCTACTCCTATGGACGTCGCAAAGAGCATCAGTGAAGGACTGGCGCGTAATGTAATTTCGGCAAAATTTAACGGGCAAACGGTTGAGACCTCTACCCCACTTACCGAAGATGGTTCGATCACACTTTTTACCTGGAATGATGATGAAGGAAAGACAGCTTTTCGTCACTCTTCTTCCCACGTACTAGCTCAAGCAATTTTACAATTATATCCTGGAGCAAAACTTACTATAGGACCAGCTATCGAAAATGGTTTCTATTATGATGTTGACCTGGGTGACCAAACCATATCTGACAAAGATTTTAAGTCTATAGAAGACAAAATGCTTGAAATCGCTAGAGGTAAGCATGACTTTAGCCTACGCTCTGTAACTAAGCAAGAGGCTTTAGATAAATACAAAGCAGAAGGAAACGAGTTTAAGGTAGAACTTATAGAGAATCTAGAAGATGGAACAATCACCTTCTGTGATCATGATGACTTTACAGATTTATGCCGTGGTGGCCACATTCCGAATACAGGAATCATCAAGGCTGTAAAAATAATGAGTGTTGCTGGAGCTTACTGGAGAGGTGATGAGAACAAACCACAACTTACTCGTGTTTATGGAACATCGTTCCCAAAACAAAAGGATCTTAAGGAATACTTAGAATTAATAGAAGAAGCAAAAAAACGCGATCACAGAAAATTAGGTAAAGAGCTTGAACTTTTTACTTTTTCTCAACGTGTGGGCCAAGGTCTTCCATTGTGGCTACCTAAAGGAGCTGCACTACGTGAGCGTCTTGAAAATTTCCTTAAGGCTGCACAGAAAAAGCAAGGTTATGAGATGGTAGTTTCTCCTCATATAGGTCAAAAAGAACTTTATGAAACATCTGGTCACTATGAGAAATACGGTGCAGATAGTTTTCAACCTATACTTACACCTAATGAAGGAGAAGAGTTCTTACTTAAACCTATGAACTGCCCTCATCACTGTGAGATCTATAATAGCCGCCCTTGGAGTTACAAGGAACTACCTAAACGTTTTGCAGAATTTGGTACAGTATACCGTTATGAGCAATCTGGCGAACTTCATGGACTAACCCGTGTACGTGGCTTCACTCAAGATGATGCACATATATTCTGTACGCCAGATCAACTGGATGAAGAGTTTATGAAAGTAATAGACTTAGTGCTTTATGTTTTTGGTTCTTTAGGTTTTGAAAACTTTACAGCGCAGGTTTCTTTACGTGATCCAGAAAAACCAGAAAAATATATAGGAGCAGATGAAAACTGGGTAAAAGCAGAAAATGCTATCCTCAATGCTGCAAAAGCTAAAGGACTTAACTACGTTGTTGAAACTGGTGAAGCTGCTTTTTATGGACCTAAGCTTGACTTTATGGTTAAGGATGCTCTAGGCCGCAGCTGGCAACTGGGTACTATACAAGTGGACTACAACTTGCCAGAACGTTTTGAATTACAGTACAAAGGGAGTGATAATGAGATGCATCGCCCTGTAATGATACACCGTGCACCCTTTGGAAGTATGGAGCGTTTTATCGCAATTTTACTAGAGCACACAGGAGGAAACTTCCCACTTTGGTTAATGCCACAGCAAGCTACTATTTTGACATTGAGTGAGAAATACGAGAAATATGCTCAGAATGTTTTAACTTTGCTTGAAAATCACGAAATTCGCGCTCTTATAGATAACCGTGGTGAGACTATGGGTAAGAAAATACGGGAAGCAGAGATGCAAAAACTTCCGTTTATGATTATCATAGGAGAGCAAGAAGAGAATGATGGCACAATATCTGTAAGAAGACATGGTGGTGAGGATTTAGGTAGTATGACTATGGACGCTTTCGCGAAAATGGTAAATGCCGAGATAGCATCCACAATAAAAACATTTGAAGTTTAATTTAAAATAGAAACGCCATAGCAATACGTAGAAAAAGATCGAGAGGTCCTGCTAGGATCATTAAGGAAGACCAACACAAAATCAACCAAAAGATTCGTGCCAAAGAAGTACGACTCGTGGGAGAAAACGTGGAAGTAGGGATTTACCCTATCCAAAAAGCACAAGCACTAGCTGCAGAATTAGAGCTAGATCTTGTAGAGATATCACCTAATGCCGCACCACCGGTTTGTAAAATTATAGACTATAAGAAGTTTGTATATGAGCAAAAGAAGCGTGAGAAGGTAATGAAGGCAAAAGCCTCAAAAGTGATTATCAAAGAAATACGTTTTGGTCCGCAGACAGACGATCACGATTACGAATTTAAAAAGAAGCATGCTGAAAAGTTCCTTAAAGAAGGAGCAAAACTTAAAGCTTATGTATTCTTTAAAGGTCGTTCTATCATCTATAAGGATCAAGGAGAAATACTACTTCTAAGACTAGCACAAGAGCTAGAAGAACTAGGAAAAGTAGAACAACTCCCGAGACTAGAAGGAAAGCGTATGACAATGTTCATCGCTCCTAAGAAAAAATAAGCTTGCTAGCAAGCATAAGTTGCTAGTGTATAGCAGCTAGACATAAAACCCTCCTACTCTTTTGAGTCAGGAGGGTTTAGTAAGAAAATAAGTGAGATAATTTAAAAAATAGGAACAGATGCCTAAAATGAAAACAAAATCCAGTGCTAAGAAGCGTTTCAAGCTTACCGGAACTGGTAAAATCAAAAGAAAGCACGCTTTTAAGAGTCACATTTTGACTAAAAAATCTAAGAAGCGTAAGCTTGCGTTAACGCATGATGGCCTTGTGCACGATGCAGATACGAGTAATGTTAAATTGATGCTTAATCTTAAGTAATCCGTTTAACCGGTTAAAACAAATATTTTTAAACCCTGGAGTATGGCCTTCTCTCCGCTTAAGAGAGAGAACAAAAGAGTATACAGCGTGTACCGCCTGCTACAAAAACACATTAAATTATGCCTAGATCAGTAAATTCAGTTGCTAAAAGAGCCCGTAGAAAAAAGGTGATGAAGCAAGCCAAAGGTTACTTTGGAAGACGTAAAAACGTTTGGACAGTAGCAAAAAATGCAGTAGACAAAGCAATGTCTTATGCATACAGAGACCGTCGTCAGAATAAAAGAAATTTCCGTTCATTATGGATTACTCGTATTAATGCGGGTGCTCGTATGCACGGTATGTCTTATTCTCAGTTTATGGGGAAAGTAAAAGCAAATGGAATCGAGCTTAACCGTAAGGTGCTTGCAGATCTTGCTATGAACCACCCAGAAGCGTTTGAAGCAGTAATCAATAAAGTAAAGTAAGGCGCGAGCCTCATTTAATAATACATCTCACTTATTAAAAAGTCCTGCTCTTTGAGCAGGACTTTTTGTTTTAAACAACTTTTCTAAAATTTACTTGTACTACTGAGTAATTCAATTTTCGCGAAAGCGAGATTGCACAACTTATTATAAAACTTTTGAAGTAGCTTTAAAACACTTTCATCGAAATTCCGTTACTTTGAGTGTAATAAGAAAATCTATGTCTACACCTGTTCTTGAACTCTCACATGCTGCTATATATCAGCGAGAAAATTTAATTTTATCTGAAGTTAATGTTACCATTGAACCAGGTGACTTTGTATATCTCATAGGTAAAACGGGCTCTGGGAAAAGTAGTTTCATGAAAACGCTTTATGGTGATTTACCGCTCACAGAAGGAAAAGGGAATATTGTAGGGTTTGATCTCAATGGACTTAAGGAAAAGAATATCCCTTTTTTACGTCGTAAGCTTGGTGTTGTTTTTCAAGATTTTAAATTATTAAATGACCGAACGGTTATCGATAATTTAAAATTTGTTTTAAAAGCAACTGGATGGAAGGATAAGGCTGCTATGACAAATAAAATAGATTCGGTTCTTGATAAAGTGGGAATGAAAAGCAAGGGTTTTAAGTTCCCTTATCAGCTTTCTGGTGGAGAACAACAACGTATTGCTATTGCACGCGCTTTACTCAATGACCCCGAACTTATCCTTGCAGACGAGCCTACTGGAAATCTTGACCCGCAGACAAGTGTTGAAGTCATGGAAGTGCTCCAAGAGATTAATAAGAATGGCAACACTATACTAATGGCAACTCATGATTATGCGCTCTTATTAAAATATCCATCAAAAACATTGAAGTGCGATGGCAACAAGGTTTTTGAGGTTGTTCAGAAAACAGTTTAATATCCTTTCCGAACACTTACATATCATCCAACTCATTAATAAGTTACTGTTTGATTGGTAATCAATATGTATAAAATAATGAGTTAGACTCAAGATAGATTTTGGCTAGTAAAATACCTAAAACTTCTATTTAGCGTATATTGACATTACTTTAATGCTTTCTATACTTATACCTACATATAATACTGACATCACAGATCTTGTCCAGTCTATCTGTGAGCAAGCACATCGTACGAAAATTACTTTTGAAGTGATTTTCTGTGAAGATGCATCTTATCTATACGTAGAAAAAAACGTACAACTTCTAGGAAACACTAACGTAAAGCGGCTAATAAACGCTACCAATTTAGGTAGAACTGCCACCCGTACTAATCTTGCCGATAACTCAACATATAGTTGGTTACTATTTCTAGATGCAGATGTTGCACTATCGTCAAAGAATTTTATTGAAAATTATGTTTCACATCTAAATTCATCACATGATATTATTCATGGTGGTATATCATATGCTCTAGATGATAACGATGATTTCACTCTTAGGAGTACCTATGGTATACAAAGAGAAACACAACTAGCCAAAGAAAGATGTAAAACTTCTTATTTTATTATTTCTCAAAATATACTTGTAAAAAAGGAAGCGTTCTTAAAGCTAAATATTATTGCTTCAAACAGGTATGGTCTGGATAACATATTCTCCTATCAAATCCTTAAACAAGGTTATAATGTCCAACACATAGATAATCCAGTAATACATCATGGTTTAGAAAAGAACGATGTGTTTCTAAAGAAGTCTATACAAGCGATAGAAACTCTTATTTATTATGAAGAGAAAGGTCTAATGGCTCAAGACTTCACACGTTTACAAAAAAGCTATCTTACTCTTAAAAAGAATAAAGTAGTTCTTATTTTCAAGGTGATTATAAGTAAAAGTTTGAAGTACATCGAAAAAAACTTAATGGGCAAAAAGCCATCTCTATTCCTTTTTGACCTGTACAGATTACATCATTATATAACTCTTAAAGAAAATGCCTAAGTTCTCTGTAGTCATTACGGTATATAATAAGGAGGACTTTGTACAAGCAACTGTAGAAAGTGTCTTAAATCAGTCGGTGCAAGATTTTGAGATTATTATAGTTAATGACGCTTCAACTGATGATAGTGCTAACGTCATCAAAAATATTGATCAAGCAGCCATAAATTATATTGAATTACCTCAAAATGTAGGTGCTAGTGCAGCTAGAAATATAGGTATTAAATCTGCCAAGGGATCATTTATTGCACTTCTTGATGGTGATGATATTTGGGATAGCTATTACCTAGCCGAGATTGTAAGTCTCATACATGTGTTTCCGCAACATCACGTTTTCGCGACAGCGGTATTCAAAGAATATATAGGAAAAACTACAGCAAGTAATTATAGTTTTGATAATCCAAATGAAGATACTTTTCTAGATCTAAACTACTTTGAGAGCAGCTATAAAAACTCGCTATTAACGAGTAGTTCTGCAGTGATACATAAGTCCGTTTTTAATGATATTGGGTTTTATGATGAGTCCATAAAAAGTGGACAAGACACAGATTTATGGATTAGAATTGGGATTAAATATCGAGTAGCTTTCAGCACTAAGCCCGCTGTAACTTATATCTATGCGCCACAAAGTCTTTATAAAAGTATACGCAGTGTTACACATAGACCTGATTATCTAAATTATCTCAATGAAGAGGAAAAGCTTGAGAGCTTAAAGAAATTTATAGATCTCAATAGATATTCATTAATACTGAGGGCTAGATTATGGAATGAGTCACAAGAAGCGACCGTGTATCTTGATAACCTTGACCTAAATAATCTTAATAGTAGACAGCGGTTTCTACTTAATTTACCTCCGAGCGTGTTGAAAATAGCTTTTAAATCCCAAAAATTATTAGCACAAGCAGGGATTAATCTGTCTGCTTTTTAGCCAATAAAATCTTTATAATCACGGATGTAATCTTGTTCATTATATTCATGAGAAGCGAGTACGAGACAAACAGAACCAGATGAGAAATTTTCTAGTTCGCGCCATATATTCACATCAATCAATAAGCCTTCACTTGGATTGTTAAGCATTACCCGTTCTTTAATCGTTCCATTATCGAGTACAACCTCAAAGCTTCCGCTTACTGCAATGAGCAATTCTACACATTCTTTATGTGCATGCCCGCCGCGATATGCTCCACTAGGCACATCGTGTAAATAATAAACTCGCTTAATATCATGTGGAAACACACCATTTTCTATAACAGCAAGGTTGCCTCGCGGGTCTGTTATTCTAGGGATTTCTATAATTTTCTTCATAAGGAATTTATAAGGGTACTCCAGTCATTACTAATTTGTTCCTGTGATAAGTGTGCTACACTCTCTTTGGCATTTGATTTACAATGCGCTAAAAGTTCGCTATCAAGAACAAACATATGTATAGCTTTAGATAATGCCTCCATATCATAATTAGGAACTAATAATCCATTATGACCGTGCTGTACTATTTCATTAGGTCCAGACTCACAATCTACACTTATCACTGGAGTTCCTAGTGATAATGACTCTACAAGCACCATCGGGAAACCTTCATAATGACTAGTTAAGAGCGTAAATAACGCATTTTTAACGATGGAGGACGGTTGTTTTTGATGACCTAGAAAGTAGATTTTATTGCTAACGTTTAGCTTTTTGGCCAAGATAACTAGTTTTTCCTTGTCCTGACCGTCTCCCATTATTACGAGAGGTGTTTTTAAGTTCGCTTTCGCGAAAGCGGAAATCATCAAACTAAAATTCTTAACATCATCTACGAGTCTCCCATAACCAAGAATATAGGTGCTGGGTAATGCTGTAGAAGATTCTACTACTGAAAATTGAGGAATAGCATTGTAGACATGCTTTGTATTTTTGAATCCATATGTCTCCGTAATCTTATCACAAATGCGTTTTGAAACTCCGATAAACTTGGAGTTGTTGTAAAGTTTTTTTGCTATAGATATGGGCTTAGGAAAATAGGTTTCTAAGCGAGCGCTACGAACCATAAATGCAACCTTAAAATTACGATAGATGTATTGCGTATAGCAAATCTCTTTAAGTAGAGAAGGTCTAGATCTATTATCTATAATCAGATCAAAATCGTGCTGGAGTAAGTAGGCTCTTAATCTTTTCAAATGACGCCATCTAGCGGTTAAAGAATCATCGCTAGATTTATAACTTCCTAGATTAAAAAGTGTTCCAGTGTATGGAACTTCAATGTCATCTCTTAACGTCACAATATGCACTGAGTGCCCTAATCCCGATAACATAGTCGATAAAATTCCCAACGATCGCTCTGCGCCACCACCTGCCAAAGAGATGGTAACTAGCGCAATTTTATTATGAGTATCTTTAGGCAACGGAAGAAATTTTGAATACCAAATATAGTCAATGCGCATCTTACTTGTAGGCGAATACAGCCGACTTCACAATTCGCTCAAAGAAGGACTCCTAAAGTTAGGTCACGAAGTAAAGATTGTGGGAAGTGGCGATGGATTTAAAAACTATCCTGTAGACATTAGACTTGAAAGAGGCTATACTAACGGATGGAGAAAAAAACTAAAACTTGGTGTTCTTAAACTAACCGGCATTGATATTTCTGAAATCGCCTTAAGGAAATCATTCAACACTTTAAAACCACAACTTTCTGGTTATGATGTGGTACAGCTCATTAATGAGTCTAGTTTTAACACCACACCATCATTAGAACTAGAAATAGCTCAGTATTTAAAAAAACACAATAAGAAAGTATTTCTCCTCTCTTGCGGTGCAGATTATCCAAGTATCACACATGCGTTTACAGAGGAGCTTCCATACACTATAGTAACTCCGTTTAAAGAAGAAAAGATAGATAAGAAATCTTTTGCCCCTGCGCTTAAGTATCTAGATCTTGCTTACAAGGAACTGCATGAAAAATTATATGAGCTAGTAGATGGCGTGATTGCTACAGATCTTGATTATCACATACCGCTCAAAGGTCATAATGCATATGTTGGTTTAATTCCTAATCCCATAAACACAGATACCATAAAAAGCTTACCTCAGGAGAATTCCAATTCTATTATCATCTTTCATGGCATAAATCGCGCAAACTATTTTAAGAAGGGAAATGATATTTTTGAAAATGCGCTTGCAATAATTAAAGAGACATATACTTCAAGAGTTGCTATAATTACCACCGAAAGCTTACCCTATAAAACTTATATAGAAAAGTACAATAGTGCACATATTATTCTAGATCAAGTTTACTCACATGATCAAGGCTATAATGCACTTGAAGCAATGGCAAAGGGTAAAGTAGTATTTACTGGCGCTGGCATTCACTTTAAGAAGCACTACAATCTTTCAGAAACTGTAGCCATAGATGCTACGCCAGATGTAGATGAAATAATGCGCAGTCTAGAAAAACTCATTGAAAATCCAGAAAGCATTGAGGAGATAGGAAGGAACGCTCGCTTATTTATTGAGACTCATCATAGTTATAAGCAAGTCGCACAAAAGTATATAGACACTTGGAGTAATTAATTCTTTAAGAAAAGTTAGAAAACGTCGTTCCCGCAGCTACATTTACTGTAACCGTACTTCCTGCCGCTATCACAGCATTATCTCCTATGGTCACACCTTTCCAGATACTCACATTATTCCCTATAAAAACATTCTCACCTATGATTACAGCTGTGCTAGACCCTGTATGTGATCTTCGGTTTTGGAAATTGAGACTGTGAAAATTGCAATTATAAATACTACAATTTAAACCTATTGTAGTTCTGTCTCCTATAGTTATAGAAGCCTCATTTGCAATCGCGCAAAAGTTATTATTAATCGCAACATCTCTCCCGAAGATGATCTCACTACCTTCCTTCCTTGCTTCTATATACGCGTAGGTATTATAAAATAATGGCGAATTGATAACACCTATATGTACGCTTTCGCGAAAGCATACTTTTCCTTTTCCATTAATTTGCGCAGGTTGATGAAGTACCGCCTTGCCATCAATGCTTTTATGAGATGAAAGTATTTTATACTTCCAGATTCTAAAGGATTGTAATATGTTACTAAGTCTACTCACTTGCTGCTATTGTTTTACCAAATAATGGTTTCCGAAAGATAAACAGTAATACCAATAAATGTATAAAATAACTAAAGCAATGTCCCATAGACGCTCCCTCATATCCAAATTTACGCACCAAGTAAATTCCAGAACAATAGATAACTACTAGGGATATTATCTCTGTTATTAAAAATAGCTTTAGATTATTTTTTGCGATAATTTGATATCCTATCACGATGGAGGCAACCTTAAAAAAATCTCCAAGTAATTGCCATTTAAAAAGATGTGTCATCGGGATAAAATCTTCGGTAAAAATGAGTCCTACAATAAAATCACGTAGTAGATATATTACCACAAGTCCAACTCCAAAGAGCGGAAGAACGGTTTTGTAAAACCCAAATATCTCCTTTCTAAAGGATTCATCTGTAGTTGCCTTTGCGAGTTGAGGAAGTATATACAATGTCATAAGTGTGGCGACGAACTTCACATAATAACTAGATATTCTAGTCATTGCGTCCCAGTAACCAGCACCATCACCTATCTCTTTACGTATGGTAATATATACGAGCGGCAGGACAATCATAGAGAACAAAGCCATAAGTGTGTACGATCCTAGCTTACGTAACGCTGCCGTATCAAAGTTTGATAATGAAATATTTCTCAATACATCACCTTGCTTTCCTAATGCAATTAAGGTAATCACTAGTATCACTGCTGGACTTGCAACTAGCGAAAATAATGCACCTTGCACACCGTAGTATATAATACTTAACACTGTTATAGCAAGTCCAATAAGGTTAGAAAATATTTGAATTTTAACCACCTTCTTATAAGCCGACTGCCCATTAATAACGGCAAGTAAAATACCGTTAAGTGTTATAAACGGTAAGGCAATGGCTAGCAATTTAAAAACATAGATGTACTGTGTCCCTTCTCCAAAAACCTGTGCATTAAAATAAGAAGCGCCTACGTATAACATCGATGACACAATTATAGTAGCAACAAGACTTACAATAACAGCAGTAGATAATAATTTTGATAATGGATGACTATTCTCATCACCCGTAGCTACATACTTTACAATACCGTTAGACAGGCCTAGATTTCCAGCAGCTTGAGAAGAAGTCATAAAATTGCGCAGATGTCCTAGCAATGCCATACCACGCTCCCCTAGATAAATAGCAATAAGTTTTGAAGTTATAAGCCCTCCTAAAATTTGGAGAATTACACTCACAGCATTTATTGAGCCTATCTTTAAAAGCGTATTGTCACCTATACTAGCGCGTATTTTACTTAGCATCTAAAGCTGTTTAGCGCTGTTATAATGTCCTCAACATCTACAGCTGATAATGCGGGTGATAATGGAATACTGAGTACCTCTTTATGCAATTGCTCACAAACGGAAAATGATTGCATATTGTACTCGCTAAGTGCCTCTTGTTTATGAGGAGGAACTGGATAATGAATATTAGTCCCTATTCCTTTGTTTTGTAAGTGTGTCTGTAATTGATCTCGATAAACACTTCGTATCACAAACAAGTGCCACACATGATTTTCCTCTTTATCTAATTGAGGTAGTAAAATATGTTTATTATCAATCTTACTGAGATATTGGATCGCAATCTCACGCCGTCTACGATTTTGAATATCTAATTGCTTTAATTTTATTCTTAAGAAGGCCGCTTGTATCTCATCAAGTCTAGAATTAACTCCTGCATATTCGGCTACATAGCGTTCTTTAAAACCATAATTTCTATACTTTTTCACTACCTGAGCAAGCGCTTTATTATCTGTAGTAATTGCTCCAGCATCTCCTAAAGCTCCTAGGTTTTTAGTTGGATAAAAACTATGCGCACTCGCATCTGCTAGTGATCCGCTACGATTTCCATTAATATCCTTTGCTCCGTGTGATTGTGCGCAATCTGTAATTACGAGTAGGTTGTACGCTTTCGCGAAAGCGTTAACCCTTTCCATATCCGTAAGTTTCCCATACAAGTGTGTAGGTAACACTACTTTCGTTTTAGGTGTTATTTTACGTTCTAAATCTTCAAAATCAAAATTATAAGTAAGTAACGAAGCTTCTACTAATACTGGGATCAAACCAGCCTGCTTAATAGCAATAATCGTAGCGATATACGTATTACTTGCAACTAAAACTTCGTCTCCTTCCTGAAGCTGTTCTAAGATTTTATAGCCTTCAAAGATGAGTCGTAAAGCATCGAGACCATTTGCTGTACCTACACAATGTCTCGTTCCACAATACTGAGCATATTCTGCTTCAAAAAGTTGTACCTCTTCTCCTAGCACATACCATCCTTTCTCTAAAAAGGAATCGAACTTGATTTTAAACTCTTCTTCATAGGGAGCATTTATTTTTTTAAGATCTAAAAATGGGATCATACCAGTACGTTATTTAAATAGATATGATTTGCAGTGTCTATTTTGAAGCTTCGATGCACAGAGGTACGTGCGCCAAAACATTCTTTCCAGTAAGCAAGTCCTTTATTGAGTTGTTTTCCTGCATTTTCATTTGAAGTTCCAAAGTCGAAATATCTCTTGTTTTTAAAAGTAACTTTTATAAGATGATTAAAAAGAAAGTCTAGTGTGCCTAGAGTTTGTTTTTCACTATTTGCCGAGATATACTGGACATGTGCTGTCGTACTTGTCTCAAATATTGTAGCTCCCCCAACAATACGTCCATCATGGTAAACATTAAACTGTCTAATATTATTTGGGAATGACTTCTTTAGTAATGTTATCTCTTCTACAGTGTGTGTAGGTTCGGCGTTATGTTGCTCTTGAAGATTAGGAGTTAAGATAACGTTCCAGAAATCACCAAGGTTATCTTCTTCTTTAATAACTAAATTGTGTTTTTGAGCTTTTTTTACCCCTTCAAGCCGATTAGATTGAATCTGTATGTCATTTCTATAATCAATGACTGAAGCGCTATCCACCCTATAGCAAGCTGCTTGAACGAGTTGTAAAAGATAGTCTAGTCCTTCACTAGGCAAACGATTGTAAAAACTAGGAATCTGCTTTAAGTAGATCGTCTGAATATCTAGGGACTCTAAATAACTGAGTAACTTCTTAAATAGCTCTGTTAAATCTGCAATCTTTAAAGATGGTAGTATCAATAACCCTCCATAAGTAAGCCCTTGATGACTATAGATCGCTTCTCCCTCAATATTTGCAGGTAGCAGTGCAACTACTTTTTTATCCTTAAATATCATCAGCGAGTTATCTATAAAACGATCTGAATGATACTCCATAAATGCCCTATTATGGAGAAATGTTGCGTTGCATGATAGCGCGACAAAATCGTTCCACCGGTGGGTGTTCTTATGCTGATACTTTTGGATGATATAAGGTGATTTCAAATACTGGTAGTTACTCTGTTAGTACTGTAAAATACAAACATAATTATATATAATCGTTGTTTTGATAGATGTTACCCAGCGTATATAGATTTTCAAAATTTAAACGAGCTACCTCAAATACTAGACTTAAAAGCCACTACAAATAGTATCAATCACTATTATCCATAAAAAAACCTACTCAGTACGAGTAGGTTTTTTCTATAGTATTCTTATTTCTAAGATTCTTAAGCTATTTTAAAACGCTTACGATCTACCTCTTTAAGGTGAACTTTACGTAGTCTCAAGTGATTAGGAGTTACCTCTACATACTCATCTTTCTGAATATATTCTAGCGCCTCTTCTAATGAAAACTTGATAGCAGGAACAATCTTTGCTTTATCATCTGCACCAGATGAACGTACGTTAGATTGCTTCTTAGCTTTTGTAATATTAATGTTCATGTCATCTTGACGAGAATTCTCACCAATTACTTGACCTTCATAAATATCTTCACCTGGAGATACGAAGAACTTACCTCTATCTTGTAACTTATCGATAGAATAAGGAATCGCATTTCCATTCTCCATAGATACTAAAGATCCAGATATACGTCCAGGAATATCTCCTTTGAAAGGCTGGTATTCTTTAAAACGGTGAGCCATAATTGCTTCTCCTGCAGTTGCAGTAAGCAATTGGTTACGTAATCCTATAATACCACGTGATGGGATTAGGAATTCAATAATCATACGCTCTCCTTTTGCCTCCATAGAAAGCATTTCTCCTTTACGCATTGTTACAAACTCGACAGCGCGACCAGATACATTTTCTGGAAGGTCAATAGTAAGCTCTTCTATAGGCTCACATTTAACTCCGTCTATTTCTTTTATAATTACTTGCGGCTGCCCTATTTGTAATTCATATCCTTCGCGGCGCATTGTTTCAATTAGTACAGAGAGGTGCATTACTCCACGACCATATACTAAGAATTTATCTGCACTGTCTGTATCATTAACACGAAGTGCAAGGTTCTTTTCAAGCTCTTTTGTCAAACGATCTTTAATGTGACGAGATGTTACAAACTTTCCATCTTTTCCAAAGAACGGTGAATCGTTAATTGAGAAAAGCATACTCATTGTAGGCTCATCAATATCGATAGTTGCAAGACCTTCTGGGTTTTCAAAATCTGCAACAGTATCACCTATTTCAAATCCTTCTAATCCTACAATTGCACAAATATCACCAGCTTGAACGCTTGGTACTTTTAAACGACCTAAACCGTCAAAAGTGTGTAATTCTTTAATACGTGTTTTCTTTATAGTTCCATCACGCTTTACAAGGGATACTTGCATACCTTCTGTAAGCTCACCACGGTTAAGGCGTCCTATTGCGATACGACCTGTAAATGATGAGAAATCTAAAGATGTAATTAACATCTGCGTGTTTCCTTCTTTAACCTCTGGTACTGGAATATTTTCCATTATCATTTCTAATAATGGCTCGATAGAATCAGTTGGCTTCTCCCAGTCGTCACTCATCCAGTTGTTCTTTGCACTACCATAAACGGTAGGAAAGTCTAACTGCCACTCTTCTGCACCAAGTTCAAACATAAGGTCAAAAACCTTTTCATGTACGATATCTGGAGTACAGTTTTCTTTATCTACTTTGTTTACTACAACAAGAGGCTTTAATCCAAGATCAAGTGCTTTTTGTAGTACAAAACGCGTTTGTGGCATAGGCCCTTCAAATGCATCTACAAGAAGACAAACACCATCTGCCATGTTCAATACACGCTCTACTTCACCACCAAAATCGGCGTGACCAGGAGTATCGATAATGTTAATTTTCGTTCCCTTGTACATTACAGAAACATTCTTAGAAGTAATTGTAATCCCGCGCTCACGCTCAAGATCGTTGTTATCTAAAATAAGTTCTCCTTTAGATTCGTTTTCTCTAAAAAGCTCACAGTGATACATAATTTTGTCTACCAGGGTTGTCTTACCGTGGTCTACGTGGGCGATAATCGCGATATTCCTTACGTCCATAATGGGTTGTATTAATGCCGTGTTTTTGGCGGTGCAAAAGTAAGTATTTTTAATTAAAATATTTACTATTACTATATTATATGTGCTTTCTCCTTTTAAAATGAATCAAAAAGCACTCAATTTATTGAAATAAAACAGCTTAGTTAATATATCAGTCTACTATTTAGAGCGATTACGGCGTCTTATTATATGGGCGTTACCCTACGGGTCAGGCTATCCGTTTTTACTCCTCCTCATTAAGAAAACCTCGCTATCATCTCACATAAAAGTGAGATGGCTCGGTGTTCTCAATTCGTGTGGGGTAACCACTACTATCCTTAACGCAACAATAGCCGTAAATAAAAATGCTTCTTCTATGTTATATAGAAGAAGCATTTAAAATAAATCTTAATGTGTAAAAACACATGTAAGATATGTATATGTTTATTGCGCTAGCAATTAAAACATCTCACGTCCAGAAAAATGGAAAGCACCTTCAATAGCTGCATTCTCATCACTATCAGAACCGTGTACTGCATTTTCTCCCATAGAAGTTGCATATAAAGCACGGATAGTACCTTCTGCAGCATCTGCTGGGTTTGTTGCTCCTATAAGCGTACGGAAGTCTGCTACTGCATTTTCTTTTTCAAGAACTGCTGCAACGATAGGTCCGCGTGTCATAAACTCTACAAGCTCTCCAAAGAATGGACGCTCGTTGTGTACTGCATAAAATGTCTCAGCGTCTGCCTTCGTCATTTGAGTAAGTTTCATTGCTACAATACGGAAACCGCTAGCAGTAATTTTTTCTAAGATTGCTCCGATGTGTCCGTTTTCAACGCCATCAGGCTTAATCATTGTAAAAGTTCTGTTTGTCATAATTCTTTAATTTCTGCAATGGCGGTATTATCTCCCTACCTTCACTTAGTTTTTAGATGCCCACGTGTTGAGCTTTTAAAATTTTCGCGAAAGCGTAAAAACTCTTTCTTGAAATCGCGTGCAAAAATACTGCTTTTTAATGTTACCACCATATTAAGTTTTCATCTCCTTGAAAAGCTAAATATTTAATCACAAGCAGAAATAGAGCACAGCAGAAATTGTATATTCGCAAACTATGAATATCTCTCAAATCTCAACAACAAAAGAGTTACTTAAAGACTCAAAAAGCATAGCTGTAATTCCTCATAAAAATCCTGATGGAGATGCTATGGGAAGTACACTTGCACTTGTAGCATATTTAAATAAAAAAGGTCATAAGGCAGTTGTAGTGGCGCCTAATGAGTATCCACATTTTTTAAAGTGGCTGCCAGGTCATGACGATGTACTTTTTTACACATCTAATACAACTAACGCAAGGGATGCAA
The DNA here is from genome assembly GCF_045063955.1 of Dokdonia sp. Asnod1-B02. Classification (NCBI taxonomy): domain Bacteria; kingdom Pseudomonadati; phylum Bacteroidota; class Flavobacteriia; order Flavobacteriales; family Flavobacteriaceae; genus Dokdonia; species Dokdonia sp. Asnod1-B02. The sequence continues at coordinate 1,433,614 of NZ_JBEFNW010000002.1, forward strand.
TAAAAACAGCAGACCTCGTATTTACATTAGACTTTAATCATTTTTCTAGAGTAGGAGACTTAGAAGAGGTGCTTGATAATGTCAAGGCTCCATTTATCATGATAGACCACCACCAGCAACCAGCAGATTATGCTGCGGTTACTTATAGTGATACTACCATGAGCAGTACTTGTGAGATGGTATATCATTTCATAAAAGCTTTAGGTGATGAGCAGCTAATTACTGCAGACATGGCTAGCTGTTTGTATACAGGCATCATGACAGACACTGGATCTTTTAGATTCTCATCTACCACCGCTACTACTCACGAGGTTATTGCTGCTCTTATTAAAAAAGGAGCAAATAACGACCAGATACACCAAAATATTTACGATACTAATAGCGAGTCTAGACTTCAACTCCTAGGTGTTGCTCTTAATAACCTTGTAGTCTTAAGAGAGTATAGAACTGCTTTTATTACTATGACGCAGAAAGAGCTAGATGACCATAATTTTCAAAAAGGGGATACAGAAGGTTTTGTAAATTATTGTCTTTCGCTAGAGGGCATTATATTTGCTGTGATATTTATAGAACATAAAGCAGATAGTATTATAAAAATGTCGCTTAGATCTAAAGGTGAGTTCTCTGTAAATGAATTTGCTAGAGCTCATTATAATGGTGGAGGACATACTAATGCCGCAGGTGGAAGAAGCGAGGTAGCACTTGCAGAAACTATTGCTAACTTTAAAGAGTTATTGCCTTCATATAAAGACCAATTATCATCATGAGAAATGTAATATTTCTGTTTTCTATATTCCTTATTGTTTCATGCTCTGAGACAGTTGCTCGCAGACCAGTTTCTCAAAAAACAGGATCTTACGTGAAGACAGAAACTATCTCTCGTAACAAAGAGCTTATCGCCCAAGATGAAGCAGCTATTAAGAAATTTATAGCTAGAGATACTTTAAACACCTATAACCCTTCACCAAATGGTTTCTGGTATTCTTATATTGCAAAAGATACATTAGGTAAGCAAGCTCCTCAAGTAGGTGATCTTGTTTTGTTTAATTACAACCTCGCAACAATCACCGGTAAGGAACTTGTTACGCAAGAAGAACTAGGAAATACGGTTACTCAAATAGATCAAAGTAATCCAGATATAATTACCGGAATAAGGGAAGGACTTAAATTAATGAAAGAAGGAGAAACAATGACGTTTCTATTTCCTAGTTATAAAGCTTACGGCTATTACGGTTTTGAAGATAGAATACCTAGCAATACCCCAGTGCGTAGTACCGTTACTTTACTTGAAATAAAAGACCAATCAAACGAATAAATAAATCACAAACAATGAAGAAAACAAGTATGTTATTAGTTGCAGTAATTTTATCACTCTTTTCATGTAATGATAAATATCCAGATTTAGGAGATGGATTATATGCAGAAATCATCACAGATAAGGGAACCATGGTTGCAGAGCTTTTTTATAATGACGCCCCTGCAACGGTTGCAAATTTTGTTGCGCTAGCAGAAGGTACACACCCTCTAGCAGATAGCACATATGCTGGTAAGCCATTTTACAATGGATTAACCTTCCATAGAATCATAAAGGACTTTATGATTCAAGGTGGTGATCCTACAGGTACAGGTTCTGGTGATCCTGGCTACAAGTTCTTTGACGAACTTACTCCTGAGCGTAGACATGATTCTGCAGGAGTTCTTTCTATGGCAAACTCTGGATATGCGACTAACGGAAGTCAGTTCTTTATTACACATAAAGCGACACCACACCTTGATGGTTATGACTCAAACGGAAATCTTAAAAACTGTGATAACCCTAGAGTAAGCTGTCATACAGTATGGGGTAAAGTAGTTACTGGATTAGAAGTTGTAGATGCTATTACAGAAGTAGAACTTGAAGATCCACGCGCTGGAAAACCAAAAACTCCAGTAATTATCCAACAAGTAAACATCATCAGAAAAGGAAGTGATGTAAAAAATTACAACGCTGGTGAGACGTTTACAAATGAACTAGCTGCCTTTGAAGAAAACAAAGCAAAAGAAGCTGCCGAAAAAGCAAAGCAATTTGCTGGAAAGAAAGCTGAGCTTGATGCAAAGAGAGAAGGAATAGAAGAACTTCCTAGCGGACTAGGAATCTATTTTGATCAAAAAGGAAAAGGAATAAAGCCTAATACTGGTCAAAAAGTAAAAGTAGAATATGCTGGTTTCTTTACAACAGGAGAGTTATTTGACACAAGTAGCGAAGAAGTAGCTGCTGCAAATAACAAGCTAGATGACCGCAAGAAAGCTGCTGGACAGTACAAACTTCTTGAAACAGTATATAGCCCAGAAGCTAGACTTATTGCTGGATTTAAAGAAGGACTACAATTGATGTCTATAGGTGATAAAGCAACACTATTTATCCCTTACCACTTAGGGTACGGAGCACAAGGATATCCTGGTGCAATACCTCCTAAGGCAGATCTTGTATTTGAAATCGAACTTGTAGAGATTGTAAAGTAATACAAACATTACAGCACATTAAAAAAGCTAGCCATCTACGATGGCTAGCTTTTTTTTTATCTTATACTTTCAAGAAGTAATCAGCTGTTAAGCAACTGGAATATCTTTTAATATTTCTATTACAAAATCCCAGTACTTTTGAGCACTAGAGATACTTGCTCTCTCATCTGGAGAATGCGCTCCCTTAATAGTAGGCCCAAAGGAAATCATATCCATCTCAGGATAATTCTGACCTAAGATGCCACATTCAAGTCCTGCATGACACGCTGCTACATGTGGATCTTCATTATTGATCTCTTTATATTTTGCTTCTAGCACCTTTAAGATAGGACTCGCCATGTTAGGAGCCCATCCTGGATAATCACCAGAAAGTGCTACGTCAAAGTTTGCAAGTTCAAAAGTAGCTATAATGGCATTTGCAAGATCATCCTTTGTGCTATCTACAGATGAGCGTGTAAGACAACCTATTTTTATAGATCCGTCCTTTACAATCACTCTAGCTATGTTATTAGAAGTTTCCACAAGATTTTCTATCTCTGGGCTCATTCTATACACCCCATTATGAGCTGCACTTATCGCTTTAATAAGTTCTTGTTGAGCTTCCATGTTCATAACATTATCAGGAAGATCTGTTTTTTCTGCGGTAATGCTAAGGTTTTCTTCTAGCGAATTATATTCTGCTTGAATAGCACTTGCCACGTCTTGAAAATCTGCTTCAAAAGCTGCCAGCTGATTCTCATCTACCGCGATGATTGCTACGCTTTCCCTTGGGATTGCATTTCTCAAACTTCCTCCATCAATACTTGAAATACGTATATCAAAATTTTCTGATGCACTGCGCAATAAGCGATTCATCATTTTATTTGCATTACCAAGTCCCTTGATGATATCCATCCCAGAGTGACCTCCGTTAAGTCCATTTACAGTAACCTTATAAGCTACAAGACCATCATCTATTCCTTCTTCTGGATAATTACGAGTTGCTGTGATATCTACACCACCTGCACAACCTACTCCTATCTCGTCATCTTCTTCTGTATCCAGATTAAGTAAGATGTCGCCTTTAAGAATTCCTCCCTTAAGACCCATCGCGCCTGTCATACCTGTTTCCTCATCTATAGTAAATAATGCTTCTATAGCTGGATGCTCAATAGTAGTGCTCTCAAGCACTGCCATTATTGTCGCTACTCCAAGACCATTATCTGCTCCTAGTGTAGTTCCTTTTGCACGTACCCAGTCACCATCTACATACATCTCGATACCCTGATTATCAAAATCAAACTCGGTATCATTATTTTTCTGGTGTACCATGTCAAGGTGAGATTGCATCACAATCATTTTCTTGTTCTCATGACCAACAGTAGCAGGTTTTCTTATGATTACATTACCTACTTCGTCTTCTATCGTTTCTAAACCTAAGTTTTTACCAAAGTCTTTCATAAACGCAATGACGCGCTCCTCCTTTTTTGATGGACGAGGCACAGCATTAAGATCTGCAAATTTATTCCAGAGCGCCTTTGGGGCTAGATTTCTTATTTCTTGATTATCCATTTTCTAAGTTTTACACAAAGATAATGGCTACATAGATGAAAGACTACGCTTGCTCTTTAAAAACAATAGAAAGAAGGATGTAGAGAATGATGATGATAGGTATTCCTAAAAACTGGAAGAACACAAGCAGTAACACGCTTGCAAGTAAAAAGAGGTAACGCACTTTATTTCCTGTAAAAGACCAGTTTTTAAACTTTAGTGCAAATAATGGAAGTTCTGCATTGAGCATAAAACAACTTAATGCGGTAAGTAATATAAGGACGTATGGATTTTCTAATAACGCTTTCGCGAAAGCGTACTCTTCAAACATCAATATAAGAGGTAAACTTAGTATGAATAAGGTATTTGCAGGAGTTGGAAGCCCTATAAATGAGTTAGTCTGGCGATCATCTACATTAAACTTTGCAAGTCTATATGCCGAAGCCATCGTTATTGCAAAACCTATATACCCCAAGTGAAAGTGCTGTTCTTCTAGTGCCGCTCCCCAAGGAATGCCGCTAGCATCTTCTAGCAGTTGATACATAACTACTCCTGGCACAACGCCACTAGTGACCATATCTGCAAGGGAATCTAGCTGTAACCCTACATCACTAGAAGCATTGAGAATTCGTGCAAAAAAGCCGTCAAAAAAATCAAAGAAAATTCCAAGAGCTACAAATATCGCAGCAAGCTCTAAACGATCATTTACAGCAAAAACTACCGCAACACAACCGCTTAGCAAATTACCCATTGTGATGGCATTAGGAACGTAACTCTTTATAGACATTGTTTAATTTTTAGTAAAAGTATGGAAGAATTTTCGACTAATATAGGCTTGTGCAATATCTAGCTCGTTTTATTGTTTACAATGTGTACTAAAAGTGGGATATTTGCCCCATAAATCCTGCTATTGAAAAAATCACTTTCTATACTATTTCTACTTATTTCAGTTACTGCTGTATCACAAACGGTTCGTAAATATTCGAATGAATTTTTGAATATTGGTGTAGATGCTGCCGCTCTTGGCATGAGTAATGCCGTAGTCGCAGGTACGAGTGATGTAAATGCAGGCTATTGGAATCCTGCAGGTTTAGTAAACCTAGAAGATAACCAGATCTCATTAATGCACGCCTCCTATTTTGCAAATATTGCAAATTATGATTACATCGCTTTTGCAAAACCTCTTGATGATAGAAGTGCTATTGGAATATCAATTATACGTTTTGGCGTTGATGATATTTTAAATACTACCCAACTTATAGACGACCAAGGAAACATAGATTACAATCGTATCAGTCTATTTTCTACTGCAGATTATGCTTTTACTGTGTCTTATGCAAGAGCACTTCCGCTAGATGGTTTGAATTTAGGTGTGAATGCAAAGGTGGTGAGAAGAGTAATAGGTGACTTTGCAAACAGCTGGGGTTTTGGCCTTGATGTAGGGTTGCAATGGAAAAAAGGAGATTGGGATTTTGGAGTTATGGCTCGAGACATCACCACTACAGTAAACGCGTGGAGTATTGATGAAGATGAGTTTGCTACCATAAGCGATGCCGTCGAAGGTCAAAATCAAGATTTACCAGAAAGTACAGAAATCACCATCCCTAAACTTCAAGTAGGATTCGGTCGCCAGTGGATTTTTCATTATGACTACTCCTTACGTGCAGAACTAGATATGAATTTTAGATTTGCTCAAACTAATGATATAATATCATCCTCTGCCGTAAGTGCAACACCCGCCTTAGGACTTGAGTTTGGCTATGCAGAGCTAGTATATGTAAGAGCTGGCGTTGGTAATTTTCAAGAATTAACTGCTCTTGATGACTCCACGTCTATAGGTTTTCAACCTAATATAGGTGTAGGATTCAAGTACAAAGGGATCCATGTGGATTATGCACTTACAGATATAGGTGATCAGAGCGCTGCTATATATTCTAACGTATTTTCTGTAAAACTAGATTGGGAGCTTTTTAGATAGCCTTTTTCTTTACCTCAGGGCGTACCCCTATCCTTCTTTCATTTCATTCTTGAAGTCTAGTGACCGGGCTATACGTTTTTACGCTTCGTGCTATGTCGCTATCGCTCCACAACACTGCAGAGTAACCACTACTATCCCTCACGCACGTAATTAAAGGTTATCCATGTATTATAAAGTACTAAAACTTGCTTAAACGCTAAGATTACTTAGCAGATAACTGATATATTTCTATTCTAAATATCAAGACATAAAAAAGCCCCCAGTAACACATACTGAGAGCTTTTCTAAATCTAGTTGATATTAATTATCGCTTTAATGTAAAGTGACCATTTACGGTTCTTTGTGTTCCTAGCTCATCNCTATCCCTCACGCACGTAATTAAAGGTTATCCATGTATTATAAAGTACTAAAACTTGCTTAAACGCTAAGATTACTTAGCAGATAACTGATATATTTCTATTCTAAATATCAAGACATAAAAAAGCCCCCAGTAACACATACTGAGAGCTTTTCTAAATCTAGTTGATATTAATTATCGCTTTAATGTAAAGTGACCATTTACGGTTCTTTGTGTTCCTAGCTCATCAACTTCTGTAAACTCTACGCGGAACCAGTAATCACTTGACGGCATAGGCTGTCCATTAAAGGTACCATCCCATCCAGCACCTACTGGGCTGATTTGCTTTAATAGTTTACCATATCTATCAAAGATAAAAATCTTTGCATTTAAGTTTGGTGCCACTCCTAGTCCTATGATATTCCATGTATCGTGGAAACCATCTGCATTTGGCGTAAAGAATCTTGGGTAATCAATTATCCCTATTTCTACTTCTGAGATACTACAATTACCACTGGCCAGTCTTCCAAAAACAGTGTGTGTTCCTGGAGTTACCCCTGTAAAAGTAGTACTACTCTGGAACGGCCCGTCATCTATCGCAAACTCATATGCTGAAGCGACATCTGCTCCTGTAACATTAATTACTTCTACCGTGTATAATCCGCTATTGTTAAAAGAAGATTCTACAACGACGGCTTCAAAAACGGGAGCACTCTCTGCGCTATACACCGCTTCTGCTACATAATCACAGCTCGTGCCATCTCCATAAGTAGCGGTAATCATTACTTGATACGTCCCTGCAGCATCAATAGTTACCTCAGGGTTTAGCGATACTAATGCACCATCACGTGTCCAAGCATAACTATAAGTAACTCCAATCTGCGGACTCTCCACCGTACCATCAATGATAAATGGATTGAGCGCTTCACCTGTAATCTCATCTACACAAATCTGCCCGCCTTCATTAGTTAAGTTGGTGTATGGTAACGGTTGTACAAATATCTCAAAATCTACTACGGTGCTACTCTCACAGCTACTAGCCGTGTTTACCGCTCTAGCATAAATCACTTGCGGGTTCGTTGTGTTTTCAAAAGCACTAGGCGTAGCAATCGCATTGACCATCGCCTGCGCATCTGCAAGGCTAGTGTAATAACTTACGGAAGTTGCTGCGACGTTTCCAGTAATAACAGCGTTTTGCTGAGTAAGATCAAAAGTTGCCGTACTCTGCTCTGGCGCGATATTTACTCCAAAATCGTCTGCACATTGCACGATATTATCTGCTGGGAATACTTCTGGTCGTGACTCTACTGTAAAGATGATGCTGGTAAAATTCACACAGCCCGTGGTCACATTTTCTATACGCACAAATAATTCCTGATTATCTGCCACCGTGTATGGCGAGCTTAGCGCTGCAGCATTTGCAGTCGCTTGTACTTCTAGTTCGTGGTAAGTGATCATAAAATCACTGGTTACCTGCGGCGCAGCAAGTAATCCAGCTAAATCTGCGAGGGTCGTAAGATCTACACTTCCCATCGAGTCATCACCATCAAATTCTTCACAGAAGGTATAATCTACAGGTCCTGCTGCTGCCAAGATCGGTAGCGGATTTACCACTACTTCAAAAGGAACGACTACAAAACATAGATTTCCGTCGCTATCCAAGTCGCTGTTTCCTGGCACATCACGTTCNAAAGATGCACGCTTTAGGCATTAGGCCTTAAGCAAGCGGCGCAAGCCAACTGCTTATAGTCTATAACCGAAGCTAAAACTAAGGTGGTTATAGCGACGGGGCTCACCTCTTCCCATTTCGAACAGAGAAGTTAAGCCCGTCAGCGCCGATGGTACTGCACTCGTGGGAGAGTAGGTCGCCGCCTTTTTAAGGCTCCAATACAACTATTGTATTGGAGCTTTTTTTATGCCATAAAATCAAGGAAATGTAAGTCTTCAATTTCTTAAGTGATATATGGATGAGGATTCAGTAGCGTCGATCACTTACTTTATAAGCTTAAAAGGACTATGATAGTCATTATCTTTTGGACTTCCCTTAGGATTATAGAATGCCGTAGTTCTTGTATCAGATCTATAATGCTGTCTTTCTAATGTTGATACCTCAATAGTGATAAAATCAAATTCCGCTACTACTTTACCAGTTATCTTATAAACTGCTTTACCTTGTATAGGGTATTTCTTTAATGAAGGAGGAAAGTGAACAGTATCTATCCAGTCACCGTTATAATCTAAGAAGGTTCCAAAGCACATGCGATTACCATTTGAGGTACCTGTATTCTTTGCCGTTACCAGATATCCATAAATCGCTACTGTCATATTTAAATAGCTAGGCAAGTCTTTTGCTAAAAGTTAGATGTGCGATTTATTATTTAGTAAAATAGAATGCCATAACTAGTCTACTATTAATCTATAGTTAAATCTAGAAGGATTTGCAGCAATGGTTATTATGTCTAATAAGGGGGTAAGAAGCTGTATTCCTATTCTAAAGTTTGACTATCAAGGTTATACTAGTGCTGAAAGGATGCTCTATTAGGATTTTATAAAATCCTGATATTCCATGTAGAAGAGTTCTAGTTTGGACATGTTTTCAAACATGAAATCAAAAACCTGTGGCCAGTGATTCTTATTATGAATGTTAACACCTTCTAATTTGATATATGCTCTTGAGATGAGCTTGCCGCTTTCTAGAATATAATCTGAATCAAAAATCATATTTTGAGACACTTCGTCCAGAAGTAGGTTTTTAAGACTTAATATTTTATCGAAGTAATAAGTTCTATCTATTTCATCCCGAGATTCTGAATCTATAGAGACTATAGCTTTGTCATTATCAAAATCAAACTTGAGATTTAAATCTTTGACTCCAGTATTATACAACATCCACTTCTTAGGATATCTCTTCCCGAAGAAAATCCAAAATTGTTTTCGTATTTCTTTAGACTCTTCTCTTGTGAACATTATAAAAAGTATGCTATTATTATACCCAGTAATATTACGGCTAATTTTGAGGCATTAAATTGATGATCTTTTGAAGATTCAAATAGAATAGTAGTAGATACGTGCAATAGTACGCCTACTACAAATGCATTTACATAGGTGCTATATTCTTGTAGAAATATCAATTGAGACTTCAAAAACGCTCCTATGGGTGTCATTAAACCAAAAAGAACTAGAAATATACCTGATTTTATATTACTCATTTTAGAGTTAAATAAAAAAGCCGATATAATGATGGCAATTGGAATCTTGTGGATAACCACTCCATAAAGTAAATCCTGATTATCTGCAATGGGAAAACCTTCAATTACAGAGTGTAAACATAAACTTATGAATAGTAAAAAAGGGAAGCTCCCTTGATCTTGATGATGCATATGGCCGTGTTCAGCTCCTTTAGAGCCAAATTCTAAAAGTATTTGAACGAGCAATCCAGCCATAATGTAAATACCTATATTATTCGCACTTTCACTATAAACCTCAGGTAGAAATTCAAATATGATAACCGATAATAGAAAAGCGCCGCTAAATGAAAGCAAAAGCTTGATGCTATTATTTACTACAGGCTTAAAAATAAGCGCAATAGTGAAACCAATAATAACTGCGATAATGGGTAAGATAATTGCTAACAAATGGTTAGGTATTTTGCGGTGTTAAGGCGATAAAATTAACGTATTTTTGCGGTATATGAGCGAGACAAGTCAAAACTTTAAGATGGTAGCCAAAACGTTTTTTGGCTTTGAAAATATATTAGCAGAAGAACTCCGTATTTTAGGTGCTGGTAATGTGCAAATAGGCGTACGTAATGTTTCTTTTGAAGGTGATAAAGGCTTTATGTATAAGGCAAATCTTTGCTGCCGTACAGCTATCAAGATTTTAAAACCTATTGCTGAGTTTAGGGTGATGAATGAAGACGACTTGTATCGTCGCATGCAGCGAATTAATTGGCGTAAATATATGGACGTGAATACTACGTTTGCAATAAATGCAACCGTAAGCGGTCCTACATTTACCCATTCTCAGTATATCTCATTTAAGACCAAGGATGCTATTGTAGATAAATTCCGTCGTGAAGAGAATGTAAGGCCTAATGTGGATACAAAGCATCCAGACCTTCGTCTCAATGTGCATATACAAGATAATTGGTGTACGCTATCTTTAGATAGTAGTGGAGCTTCTCTTCACCATAGAGGTTATCGTACTGCTACAAATATTGCTCCTATTAATGAAGCACTTGCTGCTGGGCTAATAATGATGAGCGGATGGTACGGACAGTCAGATTTTCTTGATCCTATGTGTGGTTCTGGAACCATGTGTATAGAGGCGGCAATGATAGCTTGTAATGTTCCTGCAAATCTTAATAGAAAAGAGTTTGCTTTTGAAAAGTGGGGAGACTGGGATGTTGATCTCTTTGAGCTCATTGAAGCCTCTGCTTTAAAAAGAGTTAAAGATTTTAGGTACACCATCACTGGATATGATAAAGCTCCATCTGCTGTAGAGAAAGCAAGAGAGAATGTTAAGAATGCTCAGCTATCTGATTTCGTTACTATAAGAGAAGAGAATTTTTTTAAGACAGAAAAGGAAGGGAATGACTTCTTACAGATGGTATTTAACCCACCATATGGGGAACGTTTACCTATTGAGATGGAAGAATTTTATAAAGAAATAGGAGACACTCTTAAATCTGGATATCCTGGATCTCACGCCTGGATGATTACATCAAATATGGAATCTTTAAAACATGTAGGACTTAGACCGAGTAGAAAAATTAAATGTTTCAATGGTAGTTTAGAGAGTAGACTTGTCAAGTATGAAATGTACGAGGGAAGCAAAAAAGGTAAATACTTAGACAGGGAAGAGGAGTAGTCTTTTTTCGCGAAAGCGTAAATAATTACTTTTTGAAAATAGGGATAAGATATGATAGTGTATATCCATATCCTACGCCTATAGGAGTACCTTCTGTAAGTTCTCCGAATCCTGGTATATATAAATTTGAGTAGCCGTCTGGGTCTGTAGTTGTAATAGTTCTTTTCAATTGTGCATTGACCCCTAGGTAAATGTTGCTAAATAGCTCTACCTCTAAACCAATTTTGAGTTCAAGCCAAGTGGCATTAAGGCCTTTGAATTCTTGACTTACTGACCTCGTGTCATCACCAAATACAGGATTAGTGGTATAGATTGTATAACTCTCTAGCTCTTGACTAAAACTTGAGAAACCAGCTCTAACCCCTGCATAAATAAGATTGTTCATCCCAAACCAATTTTCATAGGTATTATAATTAAAACCTGCTTTAATGTAACTTCCGCTTGTGGTATTCTCAAGATTAGGGAGGTCAGAGTTCCAGGTTTCGTTACCTATTTCTGCAGCAACATAGTAATTCTTCTTAAGTCTAAAGTCTGCAACGAGTTCTAGTCCTTTGTAATTATCGTCAAGGAAAGATCTAATAGGTTTAGATACATCCACACCAAGGCGTAAGCCATAGTAGTCTGTAGGTGCAGTGATAGAATCACTAGCAGTATTTTCTATAGACGTTTTTTGAGCTCTTAGAGAGCTAGTGAAAACGGTGAGAATTATACTAGTGAAAAATAGAAATATGTGCTTCAGTTTGATCATTAACCGTTGAGTTTTCAATATCTATATTTTGTATCCATGCTCCATCTTGTAGAGGATCATTTGTATTTTGTAAATCGTCATATACTACTCTAAAGCCACATGCTTTATTTACAAACTCTTCTGTGACGGTATATGTGAAGTTCAAAACATCAGTATTGACATCTTCTTCATCATCTTCGGCAGTATTGATGCTAAATGAGTACGTTGTGAGTTCGTCATTTGTACGTAAAGGAATCTCTATACTCTCTAGGTTTACGAGCGCTAACACTTCGTTTACCTCTTCATTAACAATTGTTGAGATAGTTAGATTATTAGGAGCTTTTAATAATGTCGGATTATTTACATCGTAAAATTCAATAATAAGTAATGGAGTAGTGGGAGTAGTCTCTGCGCAGATATCATCTCGTTCGCAAGAACTCTGTCCAAAACTGGCACCTATTATTAATATTAAAAGTAGCTTTCTCATATTATCTCTTTTCAAGCAACACTACATTCTCAACATGATGAGTCTGCGGGAACATATCTACAGGTTGAACCTTAGTTACTTTGTAGGTGTCATCTAATAACGCAAGATCACGTGCTTGTGTTGCACTGTTACAACTCACATACACCACTTTTTCTGGTGATATGTTTATAATTTGCTGTACAACGTCTGCGTGCATTCCATCTCTAGGGGGATCTGTGATGATAATATCTGGAACTCCATGGGCATTTATAAATTCTGTATTGAATACCTTCTTCATGTCACCCACAAAAAACTCTGTATTTTCAATGCCATTAAGCTTTGCATTTTCCTTAGCTGCTTCAATTGCGTCTGGCACAGCTTCTACACCAATTACTTTTCTAGCTTTCTTTGCTACAAACTGAGCAATAGTACCGGTTCCAGTATATAAGTCATACACTAGCTCATTACCACTAAGTCCAGCAAAGTCACGTGTAATTTTGTACAACTCGTAAGCTTGTTTTGAATTCGTTTGGTAGAATGATTTGGCATTAATTTTAAACTTAAGACCTTCCATTTCTTCAAAAATATGATCTCTTCCAGAGAAGCATATAACCTCTTGGTCATAAATGGTATCGTTCCCTTTACTATTTATTACATATAATAGCGAAGTTATTTCTGGCCAAGTGTCTTTTATATAGTTGAGGAGTAATTCTCTATTCTCAGTTTCTTCCTTAAAGAATTGAACTAAAACCATTAACTCACCATTAGATGATGTGCGTATCATTAATGTACGAAGGAGTCCATCTTGATTACGGGCATTATAAAATGCCATATTATTTGCAGTTGCAAATTCTTTTATACCATTACGTATGGCATTACTAGGATCACGTTGTAAATGACATTTATCAATATCAAGTATTTTATCCCACATTCCAGCGATGTGGAAGCCTAAGGCGTTTCTATCTTCAATGACTTCATCACTTTTTATTTGTTCAAGTGTAAGCCATTTTGAGTCAGAAAAACCAAACTCCATTTTATTGCGGTAAAAGTATTGCTCTGAGCTTCCAGCGATTGGAGTAAGTTCAGGAAGTTCTATTTTACCCAAGCGTTTCAGGTTATTTTCTACTTCTTGCTGTTTGTATTCTAGTTGGAATTTATAATCCATGTGTTGCCACTTGCAACCACCACATGCATCAAAATGCTCGCATTGAGGTTGAGTACGCTTTCGCGAAAGCGTTAAAACCTCCGTTGCAGTTCCCTCGTAATAAGCTTTACGCTTCTTTGTAGTTTGTACGTTTACAACATCACCAGGCACTGCGTTATTAATAAAAATCACTTTTCCATCTGGCGCGTGGCCGATAGCTTTGCCTTTTGCACCTGCATCTGTTACACTAATATTTTCAAAAACCTGTCTGTTCTGTTTACGTCTTCCCATAGGCGCAAAAGTAGGACTTATATCAAAACCTTAATTGATTAAAAGTAGTTTTTTATAAAGTACTATCTACGCAGTATGAATAGCACCTACGTAATAAGCATGGGCCAAAAAAAAGGCTACTTTATTTAAAAAGTAGCCTTAAGAGTAAAATTAATTAGTGTTTAGTCAACTTTATTGTCAAACTTATTTAAGATTTTCTTCATATGATGACCTGCAGCTTCACGTCCACCTAGTCCAAAACTTAATACTATGGTGAGTGCTATAGTACCTAATGTAAGGCCAAAAGCAAGATTGATGATTTCATCTGCAATACCCATCGTGTTAAGACCTATTGCAAGAAATATAGCAATAATTGCCATGCGTACAATAGATGCCAAAAATGCATTTTCTTTTACAGCCATATTTTTATATACAATGCTAGCGATCCAATTACCAATCACTAAAATCACGAGGCCAAAAAGAATCTTGCCACCATAAACATTTACTGTAGCTAGAATTTCTGAAAGTTGGCTAAATTCAAGTTTTTCTACGGCTGTAGTGATACCAAATAATACAATAAAGAAATACACAATGTTACCTATGAGGTTTACCACATTGACACTGCCAACCATTTTATCTAATTGGATTTTTTGAAGTGTTTCATTCATATTCATACCATTAAGAATATCCTTTACAAGGCTACTTAAGAAACGTGCACCAATAGTGAAGGCGATAAGTATGATTGCTGCTGTGGCAATTTTTGGAATAGCTTCCATAAAGCTCGATAGCATTTCAGTAGCAGGTATAGAAATAGCATCCATTCCTAAAATATTGAGAGCAACTATAAGTAATGGAATGAAAATAAAAATAAATACTATCTTCTTTAAAATATTTACAACATCAATCTTGGTTGAAATTTTTAATTTTGGAAGAAATTTACGAATAGTATCTCCTGACATTCCAACAAACTCAGCAATAATAGTAGCTAGCATATAACCAATGTAGCCTACAAGACCAGCACCTACAATTTTAGGTATGAAGCCTAGGAAATCATCAAGCATATTTTTAAGAGGATCTAAGGCAGAGGTAAGTCCTAATCGTCCTAGTACAAGAGTAAATACGAATATCATAACAAGTAGGTATACTAGTTTTGATATGAATTTCGACAGAGTGATATTCTCACTCTTTAGCTTTTCGTCAAGGCCACTCTTTTTAATAATATTTGCGGTGAGTTTTTTGAGTAGTTTTGCTATAAAAATACCAACTATAAGTAGTAGTATTGCAATAAGCGCATTGATTAGATAATCACCGCTCGTTAAGTTTCTTAGTAAATCGTTGAGATAGTTCATTTTGATTAATTATTTTAGTTTTTTCAAAAGTAAACTGTCTGTAAGTGAAGACTACTTTATTTCACTTATCATGTAATGATATCGATTAAGTGTTTTGTTTTTTCGATGTAATACATTAATTTAAGCATATACGTTTTATGGGGTTGATTTCTTACCTCTAGCTTTAAGCACAAATTAGGAATTGTAGATTACTATCTTTAAAATATTATTATTATGGCCACTGTTGATCAACTTTCTTCACAAGAGGCAATTGCACTAGAAGACAAGCATGGAGCACACAATTATCACCCACTTCCTGTGGTTTTAAGTAAGGGAGAAGGCGTTTATGTGTGGGACGTAGAAGGAAAAAAATACTACGACTTTCTATCTGCTTATTCTGCTGTAAACCAGGGACACTGTCACCCACGCATTGTAAATGCAATGACAGAACAAGCTAAAACACTTACGCTTACTTCGCGTGCTTTTTACAACGATACCTTAGGACCGTACGAAAAATACGCTACAGAGTATTTTGACTTTGATAAGCTATTACCTATGAATACGGGAGCAGAGGCTGTAGAGACAGCTATAAAGCTTGCGCGAAAATGGGCTTACGAGAAAAAAGGTGTAGAAGAGCATGAAGCTCAGATTATTGTTTGTGAAAATAACTTTCACGGAAGAACAACGACCATAATTTCTTTTTCTAACGATGAAGGTGCTCGTAAAAACTTTGGACCATATACTCCAGGATTTATTAAAATACCTTATGATGATGTTGATGCGCTAGAAAATGCCCTTAAGTCACATAAAAATATTGCAGGTTTTCTAGTAGAACCTATACAAGGTGAAGCGGGTGTATATACTCCTGCAGATGATTATATGCGTAAGGCGCAAGCTTTGTGTAATAAGCATGAAGTACTTTTTATAGCAGACGAAATTCAAACAGGAATTGCAAGAACTGGAGGTTTACTTGCAGTTTGTGGTAATTGTTCTTGTGAGTCTCATTGTGAGAAGCAAGAGGATACCTATGCACAACCTGATATTTTAATATTAGGAAAAGCACTTTCTGGCGGAGCTTATCCAGTATCTGCCGTGCTAGCCAATGATCACATTATGGAGGTTATAAAGCCAGGGCAGCATGGTTCTACCTTTGGTGGAAATCCAATTGCTGGAGCAGTAGCAACAGCGGCATTAGAAGTTGTAAGGGATGAACACCTAATACAGAACGCTCGTAAACTAGGAACAATTTTCCGTGAGAAGATGCAGGAGTTTGTAGATTCAAGTTCTATCGCAACTTTAGTGCGTGGTCGAGGTTTATTAAATGCAGTAGTGATTAACGATACAGAAGATAGCTCAACAGCTTGGGATATATGTATAGCGCTTCGTGATAATGGACTTCTTGCAAAACCAACACATGGAAACATTATTCGTTTTGCTCCACCACTAGTAATGAATGAAAAACAATTATTAGAGTGTACTGATATTATTATCAACACACTTAAGCAGTTTGAAAAGTAGATCTTTTTGATTTAAAATATAAAGCCGTTAGGATTATGAATCCTAACGGCTTTTTTGCTTTCATGATTTGGCAAAAAAAAACACGTCGTGAGACGTGTTTAATGTTTATTCAAGAATAATAAGACTATTGTCCCATTCCTGCTTGTTCCATTTGTTGTTGCTGCCATTCTTGCATGCCTTCCATTCCTCCAAACATAACGAGCATTACAACTATCATTAATAGTGTCAGCACACCTAAAACTAAACCAATAATAGCGATAATTCTTGCAGTTTTAAGCTGTCCATAATTATCATAGCTGTCAGGTGATAGTAAGTATGTTTTCTTGTCTTTGTTTGCTAAAAATAAGCCTATTCCAGAGAGTAAAACTCCTCCTATTCCCCAAGAGAAGCAGCAAGCTATGAATGATACAATCCCTAATACTAGAGATATGGTTACATTAGGCAGTTTACGATTTTCCATTTTAATGTTTGATGTTTAGTTAATTGATTAGTTAGTCATTTTTATTGTGTAGCTAATGATGATAGTAGCGACCGTCAATATAGCTAAAAATATTACACCTTTATTTGCAAATTTTAAATTTGTAAACTGATTGAGCATTAAAAAACCCAACAATGCTATCAAAGGATAGATTGCTGGGTACATATGAAATGCTTCTATAAATTCTCCTTTAAAAAGGAGGGAAATGGATCTTTGAATACCGCAGCCCATGCATTCAAAACCTAAATATTTCTTGTTCAGGCAGGGCAACATGTATTCATCCATATAACTTTTTTAATTTACGATACTGATTTTACGTCCTTTTGTAAGTCCGTCGCGAGTTGTAAATTTAACTACATATATTCCTGTTGCCAAGTTTCTTGTAGGAAAAGTATATTCACTCTGGCCACCTAGGTTTATTTCATTAAAGATCTTTTTTCCAGATAGATCAAATAAAGTTACATCCTCAACAACAATGTTATTTGGGTTGTAAATTTCAAGTTGGTTGTTTATGTTGTTCTGTATAATAGTAAAAGATTCAAGAACACTTTCTTCAATAAATGGATCTTGTTCGTTTACCGCTATGTCAACAGTTTCATCTGCTACATCAGTATCTTCTTCTGTAGTTTCTTCCTCTGTTGTTTCTTCCTCTTCAGTTGTTTCTTCTTCTTCTTGAGCGTCAGATGTTGTAAATCTAATAAAAAAGCGATCATCATAAACGCCATCTTCAAGCATCATAAGAACTTCTTCACCTAGGATAGAATGATATGCTTCTGTTTCCATATCAACTAAGAAAACGTCGTTGTACTCAAATGCTTCTGTGTAATGCACTGCAAATTTAAATTCTGTAGGTCCTGACGCCTTTATAGAAAGTGGTATCCATTGGTACTCGTCTTTTGGTACGGCATTGATTACGTAGTTGCTCTTCCCATCAATTTTGAAACCTAC
Source organism: Dokdonia sp. Asnod1-B02 (assembly GCF_045063955.1). Lineage (NCBI taxonomy): Bacteria > Pseudomonadati > Bacteroidota > Flavobacteriia > Flavobacteriales > Flavobacteriaceae > Dokdonia > Dokdonia sp. Asnod1-B02. The sequence continues at coordinate 1,451,709 of NZ_JBEFNW010000002.1, forward strand.
ATCTGCTGCAATTTCACTAATAGTTTGCGCATCCATCGTGGTGTCATGACCAGCAGTTGCCTCATCTAGAAAAGCAATACTCATTTCTCTTGAGTAGGTGTCATTTATACCTGCGTAAAATTTGATATGTGAAGGTTTTCTTAGTTCGTTTATGTTTTCATAATAATTAGCAACACCATGTGCTGATACAATATCATTATTTGAATTTTGAGCAGATCTAAAGTCAGAATTATCTCCCTCACGTACGAATACCCTTTGCTCATTGCTAAAGGTAATGTCTTCAGGTACTGCACCATTCATATCTTGATTAGTCGCTCCAGTTACCATAAAGCCCTGTCCTACAGGAGAAAATCTTCTGTCATAAGATAATGATGTTCCATCTGTATCTGCTGTTCCAGTAGATTCTCCAGTAATGTCATATGTCAAAAACGTTGCATTCACATATATACCATCTCCACTTAGTCCACCCATTGGAGAATAGGTTCCATAACCTCCTTTATAATCTACCAAGTAGTGAGAAAGAGCTAGTGGGTCGCTATCCCAGAAATATGCTGTACCAGTAGTCACTCTTTTTCTATCTATAGTCTTATTTATTACTTCTCCAGAATATGGTGATGTATATGAGTATGCATATGAATTTGGTTCACTTTCACCTCTCGAGTTTTTAATTAAAAAGTGATTTAGATCTAAAGCCGATGGGTAAGGGTTTCCTACTTGCGTTTGTTTATCAGCACCAACAGCAATTTGAATATCACCACTATTAGGGCGTCCTCTAAAGTCATAACGTTGTGAATCTCCTGGGTTGTTCTCTGGTTGAGCAACTTCAGTGGATATTGTTGTATTATCAGTACCGGCAACACCCTTCATAGTAAAACCATATCCTGGTTCTAGCGTTTGAGTATTAGAAATATGTATCCAATCTCCGTAGTTTTCTCCAGACTGAAAAGACCATATCCAGTAGCTAGCAATGTTTAAAGATCCAGCATTTTGATTACCATCATAACCTCCTATTGCAAATGCAGGGTTACTTAGAGTGACAGTTGTTGGTTTAAATAATACTTGCGCTGCAGAGTTTGTACTTTTAAATGCAAATGGGCCATTACCTTCACTTCTCGCAGGTTCTGCAAAGCCATTAGCACCTTCAACTCGTGATAAGCCCACAGGTGATCCCCATACATTGTAATCAAAGTTGTTTACCGTACCTTCTTGAAAGATTGATATCTCGCCCGTTCCTTTGTTATTCTTACTTAGAGTACCTTCTCCTTGTAAAATTTGAGCATTGTTTCTTAAAAGAATATTAGGTATCCCATTATCTGTAGTAGATGTTAAACTTCTATTAGACTCTAGCTCAACATCATTTTCAACGTAAATGAAAGTATCATTTACAAACACATAAGAAGCTGTATTTGTATCCGTAGGCTTCACAAAAAGTTGTGCATGAGCAGAGAATCCTAGGGAGAGTACTGCTACAAGGAGTAGATTTTTCATAATTTAAACTTTACACTTAGTTATAATTTGGGGTCAAACTTAGTCAAATGTAGATAGGACAGCGTAAGTACGATACTTTTCTGCTTAATTTTCGATAGATTGTATATTTTTACCGACTAAAAACATATTCGACTGTAAATTTATGAAATTAGGAGATCAAGTGCAAGCGTTAGACGATGATTTTGAGGGCGTTGTGGTGCATATAAAAGAAGATGAAGTTTCGGTAGAAGATGAGTATGGCTTTATATCCTATTTTCGCGAAAGCGAGCTTATACCAGCAGTTTCTAAGAGTATGAGAGCAGCACTTTCTGTAGTGCCAGATTCTGTGATTTCAGAAAAAGAAGAGGCAAAAAGAAAGAAAGCAATAAAGGTAAATCCCAAAGAGCGCAATGCTTCCATTTTTGAGGTGGATTTACATATCCATAAGTTAGTCGATAGGGAGCGGGGTATGAGTAATTATGAAATTCTTACCGTTCAACTCGATACTGCAACCAGACAATTAGAATTTGCTATCAAAAAGCGTATACCTAAGATGGTTTTTATACATGGAGTGGGAGAAGGAGTGCTTCGTGAGGAGCTCTATACACTACTTCGTAGGTATGATAATCTTAGGTTTTATGATGCGGATTTTCAGAAGTATGGAGTAGGAGCTACCGAAGTCTATATTTTTCAGAATACGTAATTTAATTAAACACTGGGGTATCTTTTATTGAAACATCACCTGCGGAGTATGTTCCTAGTAATTGTAATGTCTCATTTCGCAATTCTTCTTGGTTAGCAGGGTTAATTAGTACTGTATTAGTAATCGTGATATCTAGCGTTAGATCTGATATAAAGTATTCGTTTTCACGATAGACGTCTACAACAGTTTCTACAGTTATATTTGGGTTTAAGTAATCTGGAACTGTTGGAAAATCAAGATCAGATTTGTCATTATTTGGGTTTAAGTCTCTGTTTAGGTCTTCATTTCTTGTAAGAATCCCATCGCCATCATCGTCGTCATCAAGATAATCTGGAATCATATCTCCGTCTGTATCGCGGGATAACACTAAATCTATCGCTGTCTCATCTTCATTTAAAACTACACCCTCAAGTCTAGTAGGTACATTATCTCCATCATCATCAAAATCTAGGTAATCAAGAATTCCGTCAAGATCTGTATCTAGTAAAAGTGTAGGGTCTTCTATTTCTGTAGGTATAGCATCTGCGTCGCTTTCTGTACCGCTAGAAAATATTTCTACCAGACCATCTGTACTTATAAACTCTTCTTGAACTAAAGGACTTGTAGGCGGTATCGCATTACAAAAGTAATTGCTTGGATCTCCATTAAATACGCGGTATGAGTATTGATCTGTTCCAGAAAGTAATATAGAATATGAAGTATTTACCTCTTCAAATAAAGGCTCATCTGTCTCAAATTGTAAAGCAAGCGCCTCATTAGTGCTAGACTTAGTTTTATAAAACACATAGTTAGTAACATCACTTACATTCTCACATCGTTGTAACTCAACATCGTCAAAATCAAGTTCCGTAACAATAACGTCGCCGTCATCACATGACACGATTAAAAATATAAGAGCAAGTAAAAGCGTGAGCTTCTTCATAGTTATAATGTTTAATGCAAAAATAGGGCAAAGTGATTGAAATACGCTTTCGCGAAAATGTTATTTACTTTCTAAAAAGCAGCTATTAGAATTGTCGTTTAGCTCTGCAAATTCTAATAACCAAATAGGCAGCTATCGAGCAGTCTCGAGTTATTTTGGTTATTTTTGTACGCAAATCCCTAATGAGTAACGCTTATGTCTAAGGTTTATTTTGATAACGCAGCCACCACGCAAATAAGAGAGGAAGTACTTGACCGTATTATGCAAGTAATGCGTGATGTTTCTGGAAATCCATCCTCTACACATGCTGTAGGTCGCAGTGCCAAAAGTATTGTAGAAAATGCTCGTAAGACAGTAGCTAAAATTCTCAATGTATCTGCTGGAGAAATATTCTTCACTTCTGGTGGTACAGAAGCAGATAACCTTGTAATAAATAGCGCAGCACGCGATTTAGGAATACAACGCATAATTACTTCGCGCATCGAGCACCATGCTGTACTTCATGCGGCCGAAGAGGCAGCACGTACTAATAATATCAAATTAGAGTATGTAAACCTCAAGAACTGCGGGACACCGGATGAGAAGCATCTAGAAGAAATGCTAAAATCGAGTGAAGAGAAGACGCTTGTGAGCTTAATGCATGTTAATAATGAAGTAGGTAATATGATTGACATAGAAGCTGTGGCGACTATGTGTAAGTCATATGGAGCACTAGTGCATAGTGACATGGTACAAAGTATAGGTCATTATAATATAGACTTACAGAAGATACCTGTAGATTATATTGCCGCAGCTGCTCACAAATTTCACGGTCCTAAAGGAGTAGGGTTTGCCTTTGTGAGAAAAAATAGCGGCCTACGACCTTTAATTTATGGAGGTTCGCAAGAAAGAGGATTAAGAGCTGGAACAGAAGGAGTTCATAATATTGCAGGATTAGAAACAGCAATGGAGTATGCTTATAAAAATCTTGAAGAGGAAAGCGCTTATGTGAAGGGTATAAAAGACTATTTCGCCGAAAGGCTACAAGAAGAAATTCCTGAAGCTAAGCTTAACGGTAATTGTTCTAACTCAGAAAAAAGTACGTACACCTTACTTAATGTTTGTTTACCTATAGCTTCAGAAAAGGCACTTTTACTATTATTTCAACTAGATATGAAAGGTATATCTTGTTCTAAAGGAAGTGCTTGTCAAAGTGGTAGCGATAAGGGCTCGCATGTGTTACAAGAAATTTTATCGGGAGAAGATTTAGGAAAGCCTAGTGTGCGTTTTTCATTTTCAAAATATAACACCAAAGCTGATGTGGATTATGTAATCCAGATCTTAAAAGAATTTCTAGAAGGCGTTCCTGCCTAATTTAGAACTTTGCAGACATTCTTACATTAAATACTCTAGGTGATAGAAAATTAGGGATTGCAAATTGTTGTCTCGTACTAGCATCTCTCACAAAAGTATTTGTAATCGAGTTTTGTCTATCAAAAATATTATAGATTTCAAAACCTGCCGTTAGATCCTTAAATACATGAAGCCAATGTCCTTTTGGGTACGGTTTTGTTGCATCTGTGATGACATAGTTTATACCGATATCTGATCTAAAGTAATCTCGTAGTCTCGGTAGCTCTGCAAATTGATATGGGTCTGCATAACTTGGAGATCCTCCTGGTAATCCTGTTTGATATACCATATTGATATATAATTTTAGATTTGGAATACTAGGAGCATAATCTTGAAATAAGAAAGCAACCTTTAATCGCTGGTCTGTTGGTCGAGGTATATAGCCTTGATTATTTATATTTTCTTCTGTGCGTAATACACCCAGGCTTATCCAGCTCTCTGTACCAGGTACAAACTCTCCATTAAGTCTTGTATCCAGACCGTACGATCGAGCAGTAGCATTATTAGTAGCTCTATATCGTATACGTACATTTTCTAACGTATATGGATTTACGTCTGTAAGTCCTTTGTAGTAAGCTTCTGTAACTAGTTTAAAAGGACGCTCCCACATATTAAAGCTCCAATCGTGTCCAGCTACAATATGATAAGATTTTTGAGCTTTTACTTCTGGGCGTACTTGACCTAGTGAATCTCTTAACTCACGATAGAGAGGAGGTTGTGCATAAAGCCCTCCTGAGAGTCTAAAAATCATATCCTCATTCCCGCCAGGTTTTAAGCTTATTTGAGCTCTAGGACTTACAATAGTTTGTGTATTGCTTTCTATGCCTTCGCCACTCACTGTCCATTGTTGTGCCCGTACTCCCGCATTAATCCATACTTCACGTTCTCCCCAATCTATTCTTTTACTGTATTGACCATAAGCAGAGATGCGATCAATTTGAACATCATTTCTAGCTCTGATATTTGTAAAGGGTTCAAGAGGAGCGTCAAAAGCTTCATAAGGTTGCTGGTTTACAAAATCACCTATGGGAGGTCTAATTGAAAAGCCAGCCGAATCTATTACTTCATATTCCTCGAGACGGTCGCGTATATCCTCTCTAGTATATTTAATTCCCCAATCTATCTGATCATCATTTTTTAAGTAAGTTCCTTTGTGCTCCAGATTAATAAAGAGCGCATCAAGATCATTACGTGCATGAGTAAGTTGAGACCCTATACCTTGAGTAAATTCTACTTCTCCTAGATTTTCATCTCCTATATTAGTGTTAGGTCTTCCCAAACGGTAATTTGCAAAAATGTCAAAATACTCTTGCTCTTGTGTGTGATATGCAGAGCCTAATAGCTTTAGAGTAGTATGCTCATTAAGTTCGTAAGTTCCTTTTAGTGCTCCAAAGTAGGTCTCATACTTATCTTTTTCTTGACCTTCATAAAAAACAACAAGTGCTATAGGATCTGCTAGGGTTCCAAAATTAGTCTGCCTTGTAAGTGGCTCATAATCGTATTTGTTTACAGCAATATTACCTAGAAAGTCCAATTGGAATTTATTTGAAAACTTATAGGTCAAAAAGGTCTGCGCGTCAAAAAAACGAGGTCTAAAATTTGTTTCTGTCTGCTTTGCATCTACAAGCAAGCTATTGTCTCTGTAGCGAATACCTGCGAGTGCTGTAAAACGACCATCTTTTGTTATTCCCTCACCAGATATACTTCCTCCTAGTAAGCTTGCGTCTACACTAGCTGCAAAACCTGTAGGTCTCCTATAGCTTATATCTAAAACAGAGGATAATTTGTCTCCATATTTTGCCTGAAAGCCACCGGCACTAAATGCTACATTTTGAACAAGATCACTATTTACAAAACTCAATCCTTCTTGTTGCCCAGATCTTACCAAGAAAGGTCTGTACACTTCAATCTCATTTACATACACAAGGTTCTCGTCAAAGTTTCCACCACGTACAGAATATTGTGTACTTAATTCGTTATTGTTGCTTACACCTGGTAAGGATTTTAATAAATTTTCTACTCCAGCATTTGCTCCGGGTGTTTTTCTAATAACTTCTGGAGATATGGTAACAACACCCTCAACGCGTTGTTGTGTTGTTGCGGTTATAATTACTGTTCCTAGCTGCTCTACGTCTGCTTTTAACACTGGATTAAACTCCACTTCAGCATTAGGAGAGAGGTTAAAAGGCTGAGATATTTTCTTAAAACCTACATAGGTAAAGTTTATAGTTACTTCCTCACCAGAAGGTATTTCTAGTATGTAAAAACCATTATCATTTGTAGTTGTTCCATCCGTTCCATAAGAAACAGAAACCCCAGGAACTGGAGTGTTTCTATCATCAACCACAATACCGCGTATAGTTGCGGTTTGTGCTAGACTAGTAGCAGTTGTGACTAGAAATATAATTAGTAGGAGTAGATAGTTGTTTTTCAAAAGGCAGATTTTCTAAAGAAAGTAGTTTCAAATGTAGTGTTATTTCCCACATTGTCAGTTACAATCAGTTTTAAGTTGTTTTCTGTGTCTGTTACCACATTGTCATTAAAGTCATGAGTAAGCAGCTTAGTCTTTGGGTCATACTCCAGTAGAATATACTTTCCATTTACAGTAGCCCTATAGCCTTTAATGCCGCTAGTAAGATCTGTTATTTCAAATTTGAGATATCTGTATTTAGACATCCATTTTCCCTTTGTAATATTTACAGCTTTTACGATTGGTGAATCCGTATCTTTTCCTATTGTATAGTCGCCTAGTATACGAGTACTTATTTGTAGCTTATTATCCTTAATTCTTGTATTACTATAATACACGTCTCCTTTGTATCCTATTCTACCTAAATATAGCTTATCTCGGTCTTCTTCATTATAACTAGACAGGTCATAAGAGATAGCAATATTCTTATGCACTGGAATTAAATCTTCGTGCAGTATAAGTTTATCCCCTTCTGTTTTTAAGTTGAGAAAAGTGTCTTCGTATAACGCTCCCTTTGGTATATAAACTTCAAATTTGCCATCATTATATGTGTATCCTTGATCACTATAGACATAATCTTCTATTCCACTTTTGTCAGCAGGTGTTATTGTTTCTTTTTTACCAGTGATAGGTACGTTAATGATTACGTTATTACCTGCATAGTCACGCACATTTATTTGATATTGATAAGAGAGACTATCTATTATATTCAGCACACCATTATCTACTTGTTTTGTGTAGATGCTTAGAGGATTGTTTCTTTCTATAAATAATTTTTGAACTCTTTTACGCTTGTCCTTGTAGAGACTATAATCAATCATTCGGTTGAGGTAGCGAGTCTCTGCAAATGAGAATTTATCCATAGTTACTTCAAAGTTTTCTTGACCATTTACAGCTGTGGTAATGGCATAAATACCATTTTTATTATTGGCCAAATCTTGTTGGTCTATGGTACCTATTGCAAAACCTATTTCTCCATATGCATTGAGATTTTCGGCGAGGTAGCTTCCGTCAGGTTTTTGTGTGAGTCTCACAGACACTGGACTTGCATTTTGATTAATAGATGCATTTTCTCCTACAGGATACGCGCGCAGCTCATTAATAGTAGGTTTACGCGTGTCTTTTGCTGTAAGTCCAAATAAAAACGGATTCATAGGGCGTTCATTTGCATCTCTTATTTCAAAATGTAAATGCGGTCCGCCGCTGCTTCCAGTATTACCACTATATGCTAGAATTTCACCTTGTCCTATTTCTAGTTCGCCCTTTTTAGGGAAAAGCTCTATCTCAAAGCTTTCTTTTTTATACTGTGCATTTTTTACAAATTCTTCTATTTCATCACAGAATTTCTGCAAGTGTCCGTAAACGGTAGTGTATCCATTAGGATGAGTAACATAAATTGCCTTCCCATAACCGTAGTGCGATATCTTAATACGTGTAACCATACCAGCCGCAGATGCATAAACTGGAAGTCCTTCTCTTCTTTGTGTTTTTAAATCTAAACCACTATGAAAGTGATTACTCCTCAACTCTCCAAAACTTCCAGCAAGGACAAGCTGACCATCCAGCGGATTAACAAAATAGTCTTGAGGTATATCTTGCTGTGAGAATAGAAGCGTGCTTGTTGCTATAAATAATGTAAAGGATAAAATACTTTTAATCATAAAGGCTAATGTAGGTAATCAAGTAATAAAATAAAATCTAGATGTATGTTATTAGTACGCTTTAGCGAAAGCGTAAAAAGAAAATTACTCTTCTATAACGAAGCTGGTTGTAAATTCTTGTGATAACGAGAAGTAGCCTAAGATAAAAGCATCTGGTCTGTTTACGTTATCAAACTGGTCTATGTTATCTATGTCAGTTACATTAAGAAAGTTTCCTCTTACGGTGGCGGTAGGAGTTTGAAAAGGTCCATTATCTCCCTGCTGACTCTGTTCTACAAGTCCGTTCATGTAGTTGAAAAAGTCTTCTGTAGCTCCCAGAATACTGATGTTTACTTCGTCTCCCGTTGCAATACCGGTATCTTCTGCATCATAAAAATAAGAGAACTCAAATTGTTGTCCCTCATAAAAACGGTCTTCCGTAGGTAAGAATTCATTAAAACCGAAGTCAAAAAGATAATAGTTTTCTTGAGCTTCGATATCTGTAAATGCAACAATAACTTCCTTGTCATCTTCATCAAAGAGTCCTCCATCACCCTGGGTGACAGAATCAATAGGAGAAGAAGGCGCAAATGAAGTTCTTGCGAGGTATAGTTGATCTTGATAGGTTACATATAATAGAAACTCACTATCATCTACGAGCCAGTTAGTCACAATTTTATTGTCTGACACAGGAGAAGTTGTCGTGCTGAAAGGGCGATACATTCCAGGTGACCCAGGAATAGGTTCATAGGGAACAGTGCTGCCATCGTCTTCTTTTCTTAATTCTAGATTTTCTATTGAGGCAGGCTCAATAGCTCCAAAAAATGAAGATGATAAAGAAACCTTTATGGTTGCATCTGTTAGATTTTGCGCTGTATCAATTCTAATAAGTGCATCTACTATAAGTCTTGGTTCTTCGTTTTCAAGATCTACATCTACTACGTCTTCACAAGAAGTAGCGATGAAAAGCAGTACGAGTATGGAAAATAAATATTTCATATTCTTAAAATTTGAAATTATAAGTTACTGCTGGTATTGCCCCAAAAATAGAAGTTCTAATAGCTTCATTGTTTCCAGTTTCTGCATTTTGCCTAAAGTTAATTGAAGCAGCATTTCGACGATTATAGGCATTATAAAGACTAAAAATCCACTCGGATTTCCATGAGCGACCTTCATTTGCACTAGGAGTTAGTGTAGCGCTTAAGTCTAGCCTATGGTAAGATGGCAATCGTTGTTCATTGCGAGGACCATATGTTGGGATTACTATTCCTTGAAACTCAAATTGTCCTACAGGAAAATTTGTAGGCTGTCCTGTTTGAAAAAGAAAGTTACTACCAAATTTCCACTTCTTACTGAGCTCATAGCTTAGATTCATAGAGATGTCATGAGTTTTGTCATAAGGAGTGTTATACCACTGCCCTCTATTTATACCTAGCTCATTCTCATTTCTGCCCGGAGTACGTTGCTCAGATTTTGAGAGCGTGTATGCTATAAATCCTTTAAGGTCACCATCATTTTTTCTCAATAAGAACTCTAGGCCGTAAGCTCTTGCTTCACCTTGTAATACTACCTGCTCGATGGCATCATTTGCGATAAGTTGTGCGCCATCAATATAATCTACTCTACCATCTATATTTTTATAAAAAGCCTCAGTTTCTAGGGTGTACTCTGTGTCTTTTACTTCAAAGTTCTTAAAATATCCCAAAGCATATTGATCTAGTTTTTGAGGTTGTACAAATTGCCCACTAGGAGTCCATATGTCTAATGGAGTAGGGGAGCTTGTATTTGACAATAAATGAAGATATTGAACGAGTCGTGTGTAACTTGCTTTTATAGAAGTGTCGTCATTAAACGCATAAGATGCAGCAATACGTGGTTCTAGTGAGTTAAAGGTAGCTAGTTTATCGCTTCTCGATAGTGAAGTATCTGTTTCAATAGGATCTTCACTTTTATAAATCAATAGAAACGGATCAAAAGTAACAGGTTGATTATCTCTATATATATTAATCTCATCTTGACCAAGACGAGTAAAATTACTATAACGTAAGCCGTACTCCATAGTGAAGTCTTTAGATAGTTTGTGCTCAACATCTACGTAGGCTGCAAACTCATTTGCATACTTCTTTGTGAGTTGCTCTTCTATAATGCCAGAATCTGGTCCATTAGGTTTTATACGTCCAGGATTAAATGTGTAGTATAGATTATTAATCCCAGAGTAAATCTTCATCTTATCATTTAAGTAATGAGTAAGATCATACTTGAGGTTAATATTGTTGATGCCTGAGTTCCACTCAAAGCCTACAAAGTCAAGATCTAAACCATAATAATAGTCACTATAAATCAGGGAGGCGTTAGAAAATAATTTATCAGAAAAGATGTGATTCCATCGTAAGTTTCCTACAGCATTTCCATACACATTTTTAAAACTGTCATCTATACTAAAGAGGTCTCTACCGAAGTATCCAGAAAGATATAGACTATTGTTGTCGTTTATGTTATAGTTAATCTTAGTGTTGAGGTCGTAAAAGTATGCCTTGTTGTCTATATCAAATAAGGGTAAAAATAAATGAGCATATGATGCTCTTCCTCCTAGTAGAAACGCAGCTTTGTCTTTTACAATAGGTCCTTCTACAAGTAATCTACTTGCTACAGCGCCTATTCCTCCGCTTACTTTTACATTTTTGCTATTACCTTCTTTTTGATAAATATCTAGTACAGAAGAGACGCGACCACCATAACGTGCAGGGATTCCGCCTTTATATAGCTTTAAATCTTTAATCGCATCAGGGTTAAACACTGAGAAAAATCCAAAGAGGTGAGAGGAGTTGAATATGGTTGCCTCATCAAGAAGTATCAAATTTTGATCTGCCGCACCACCGCGCACGTTAAATCCAGAGGCACCTTCGCCAGCACTTGTAACTCCAGGGAGTAATAAAATCGCTTTAATGACATCTGCCTCTCCTAGTACTACGGGAATTTGTTTAATAGTAGCCGAACTTAAAGCGTTTACACTCATTTGAGGTTTGCGTATACGTACTCGTTCTACTTTTTCTTCTAAGATAACTTCATTGAGTAGCTCTTCAGAAGGTGTTAGTTTAAAATTGCGACGTATATCACTTGTAAGATTAACAGTCTCAATTACATCTTTAAATCCTAGGTAGCTTACTTGTAATTGATAGGTTCCTTCGGGTAGTGTTATGGAATAGAATCCATAAGAATTTGTCACTACGCCATCGCTTAATTCTGGAAATAGGATACTCACACCAATTAAGGTTTCATTACTTGAGTTATCGGTGATTGTTCCACTTAGTGTATACTTTTCTTGTCCCAGTGAAAGTTGAGTAACCCCTATGAGAAAGAGTAAAGTAAAGAACTTTTTCATGTTATAGTTTTGAGTAAAGCTAACCACAATTCTTTAATTAAACTTGTTAAAAAAAATGAAAGCCTCTTCTGTTTAGAAGAGGCTTTTAAGTGATTTTGTACGCTTTCGCGAAAGCGTTATAATCTAATCAATAATTGCATTAAATGTAGCACTAGGTCTCATGGCTGCAAATGTTTTCTCACTGCTTACGCTGTAATAACCATCTATATTTTGAGGCTCACCTTGTGCGGCATTTAGTTCGTTAATAATCTTATGCTCGTTTTCTTCCATAGTTTTTGCTATAGGTGCAAACTCTGATGCTAGGTCAGTATTTACAGTCTGTGCAGCAAGGCCTTGTGCCCAGTAAAGTGCAAGATAAAAGTGACTACCACGGTTATCTAGCTCGTTTACTTTACGAGAAGGAGACTTTCTATTTTCTAAGAATTTAATTGTCGCTTCATCCAGCGTGTCTGCAAGAACTTGAGCGCGATCGTTACCACGGCTAGTTGCTACATGCTCTAGAGATACTGCTAGTGCTAAGAATTCTCCAAGAGAATCCCAACGCAGGTGACCCTCTTCTAGAAACTGCTGGATATGCTTAGGAGCAGATCCTCCAGCTCCAGTTTCAAATAAACCTCCACCATTCATAAGAGGAACGATAGATAGCATCTTTGCACTAGTTCCTACTTCTAGAATAGGGAATAAATCTGTGTTATAATCACGAAGTACATTTCCTGTTACAGAGATAGTGTCTTGTCCATTCTTGATACGTTCTAAAGAAAAACGTGTAGCAAGTACAGGAGACATGATTTGTATATCAAGACCATCGGTATCGTGATCTTTTAAGTAAAGATTTACTTTCTTGATAAGTTGTGCATCATGAGCTCTCTCTTGATCTAACCAGAATATAGCTGGCACACCAGTAGCTCTTGCACGACTTACAGCAAGTTTAACCCAGTCACGTATAGGTGCATCTTTTACCTGGCACATTCTCCAGATATCTCCTTCTTCTACCTTGTGTTCTGTTAGTGTATTTCCAGCGTCATCTACTGTACGTACTACTCCAGCTGCTGGTATTTCGAATGTCTTATCGTGAGATCCATATTCTTCGGCTTTTTGAGCCATAAGACCTACGTTAGGAACTGTACCCATTGTTGTAGGGTCAAAAGCTCCATGTTTTTTACAGAAATCTATAGTTTCTTGGAAAACCCCAGCATAACTACTATCTGGAATTACCGCTTTTGTGTCTTGTTGTTTTCCTTCTGCATTCCACATTTGTCCAGATGCACGTATCATTGCTGGCATAGATGCATCAATAATAACATCACTAGGAACGTGTAGGTTTGTAATTCCTTTATCAGAATTTACCATTGCAAGATCTGGTCTTGCATCATAACAAGCTTTTATAGCAGCAAGGATTTCTTCTTTTTCTGAAGATGGTAATTCGTCAATTTTAGAAACTAAGTCTCCAAATCCATTATTTACATCTACTCCTAATTTATCAAAAGTAGCTCCGTACTTCTCAAATACTGGTGCAAAAAACACACGTACTGCGTGTCCAAATATTTTAGGGTCAGAAACCTTCATCATAGTCGCCTTCATGTGAAGGGAGAAAAGGATATCTTTTTCTTTTGCATCTACTACTTGCTCTTCAAGGAAAGAAATCAAAGCTTTCTTCTCCATAAGAGAAGCGTCTATAATTTCTTCTGCTAGTACTGGTGTATTAGCTTTAAGAACAGTAACAGTTCCATCTGTAGCTACATGTTCAATACGCACATTTCCAGCTTCTTGAATAGTAACAGATTTTTCATTGTTTCTAAAATCTCCATGAGACATTGTCGAAACATGTGTTTTAGAATCTGCACTCCATGCGCCCATACTGTGTGGGTTGTTTCTCGCATATTGCTTCACAGGCTTAGGAGCTCTGCGGTCTGAGTTACCTTCACGTAATACTGGGTTTACAGCACTACCTAATACTTTTGCATATCTAGCACGTATTGATTTCTCTTCGTCAGTTTTTGGCTCTTCTGGAAAATCTGGAATATCGTATCCATCACTTTGTAATTCCTTTATAGCAGCCGTAAGCTGAGGTATAGAGGCAGAGATGTTTGGAAGTTTGATAATATTTGCTTCTGGTTGCTTTGCTAGTTCTCCTAGCGCAAGCAATGCATCTTCTTGTTTTTGATCTTCAGTAAGGTTGTCTGGAAAATTTGCAACGATACGACCAGCTAGAGAAATATCCACTAGCTCCATGTCAATATTAGAAGACTGGGTAAAACGTTTTATAATAGGGAGGAATGAATGCGTCGCAAGCATAGGAGCTTCATCCGTAAGTGTATACTTTATAGTGGTCTTTTCTGTCGCCATTTAGAAGGTATTTGTTTAGTAAATCTATTGAAAATCACTCGTAAGTCGAGCCTAGCAAATATACCAAATCACTAAGGTTACTTGCAATGCTTCGGTGCGCGAATACACTCAGAATTATGAAGAATATTGTATTTAACCATCCATTAAATTCATTTAAGCATTTAAAGTAGATGAATGATGCTTTTTTGAAGTTATGTAAAGTATAAGGTGGTCTTGATTTTGGTTGTGTAACAAGACGCTAATACTAATAACTGTGTTTGTTGTGTAGTATATGAGTAGAGGAGTTTAGTTTGAGGAGAAGGGTGGTGGCTTTGATATTTCTTATCAACGACTAGATGGAGATTCTAATTAGTTAGAAAGATGATAACAGTATTTAACTTGATTAATTAACCTGTCTTATTCTAAGCTGAGTGGTGGATATCCGCTTAATTTTTATCTCTTGTATGATGTTTTTATGCTAACATATATCCAAAAAAAAAGCTCCATCGTTATGATGGAGCTTTTTGATAATATATTGTGGTAGCTTAAGCGCCACGTCTTTCTTTAATACGAGCTTTCTTACCAGTAAGACCTCTAAAGTAAAAGATACGTGCACGACGTACAATACCTTTCTTGTTTATTTCAATCTTTTGGATTGCAGGAAGGTTAAGTGGGAATACACGTTCCACACCAACAGTACCAGACATTTTACGGATTGTAAATGTTTGAGTTCTTCCAGTTCCTCTTAATTGAATCACAACTCCTCTAAAGAACTGTGTTCTACTTTTTTCACCTTCCTTAATTTCATAAAATACAGTAATTGTATCTCCTGCTGAAAAAGTTGGGAAATCATTTTTTGGGATGAATTCGTCTTGTACGAATTTTACTAAATCTTCCATTTCTATGGATATTAAAGTGGTTTTACGTTAGGGCAACATTCACGAACATCGTCAGAGGTTAGCCTAATCAGTTGCAAGAATTTCTTGCGGTATTAATCTTAATATGTAAAAGTAGTAGAGAGGTTTTGCTTTCGCGAAAGCGTAAGTTGTACTTATCTACTTCTTAAATAACAAAAGAACCCCTATAGAAATATAGAAGTTCTCTGTATATCATAATCGTAGTGCTATTATAGCGCTGCTACGTGCTTTGCAAGCTTAGATTTCAGGTTAGCTGCTTTGTTATCATGAATGATATTACGCTTAGCTAACTTGTCAATCATAGAAGCTACAGCTGGATATAAAGCCTGTGCATCTTTCTGCTCAGTCATATCGCGTAGTCTTTTGATCGCGTTACGAGTCGTTCTGTGTTGGTAACGATTTCTAAGACGCTTAGCTTCGTTGCTTCTAATTCTCTTTAAAGCTGACTTGTGATTTGCCATTATTGTTTTTTCTAGTAATTATAAAAATTGTAGCCCGTAGGGGAATCGAACCCCTCTTACATGGATGAAAACCATGCGTCCTAGCCGATAGACGAACGGGCCAGAAAAATTCTGAAGTGTTACCTTCAGAATTTATGTATTCAAAATGTGTAGCCCGTAGGGGAATCGAACCCCTCTTACATGGATGAAAACCATGCGTCCTAGCCGATAGACGAACGGGCCTAGAACAATCGCTTAAATTGCGGATGCAAAAATAAACATTTTTCTAGATGTTGCAAGACTATTTGAAACTTTTTTCAAAAAAAAATTAATATGCCTTGGCAAACAGTACTCTACGATTAGAAGGAGCGCCAGAAAAAACGCATTTTCCTTCTTCTTCAACAGCATCCATAGGTATGCATCGTATGGTTGCTTTTGTGATTTGTTTGATTTTTTCTTCAGTTTCTGCAGTGCCATCCCAATGTGCACTTAGAAATCCACCTTTGGTCTCTAGTACTTCTTTGAATTCTTCAAAGTCATTTACAGGCGTTATATGCGTATCTCTGTAATTTTTTGCCTTAGTATATAGGTTTTCTTGTATTTCCTTTAAAAGGTCAACTACAGTCTCTACAATATCCTCTTTGGCTACAAACTCCTTTGTGAGCGTATCGCGCCTAGCAAGTTCTACTGTTCGTTTCTCAAGGTCTTTAGGTCCTATTCCTATTCTTAAAGGAACACCCTTGAGCTCATACTCATTAAATTTCCATCCTGGTTTGTGTGTATCTCGATTATCAAACTTTACAGAAACTCCATGAAGTTTGAGGTCTTGTACAATTTCATTTGCCACTTGGGAAATCGCATCCAGTTGTTCTTGTCCTTTATATATTGGAACAATGACCACCTGGAACGGAGCGAGATTTGGAGGTAACACAAGTCCTTGATCATCACTATGCGTCATTATAAGCGCTCCCATAAGGCGTGTAGATACACCCCAAGAGGTAGCCCATACGTGCTCTTGTTTTCCTTGGTTTGTTGTAAATTTTACATCAAACGCTTTCGCGAAATTTTGACCTAAAAAGTGAGATGTACCTGCTTGTAGTGCTTTTCCATCTTGCATAAGTGCTTCGATACAAAAGGTTTCATCTGCACCAGCAAAACGTTCACTCTCTGTCTTTACACCTTTTACTACAGGAATAGCTAAGAAATTCTCAGCAAATTCTGCATAGATGTTATTCATTAATTCTGCCTCTACTAGTGCTTCTTGTTTAGTAGCGTGTGCTGTATGACCTTCTTGCCATAAGAATTCGGCAGTCCTTAAGAATAAGCGAGTGCGCATTTCCCAGCGTACTACGTTTGCCCATTGGTTTATTAATAATGGAAGATCTCTATATGATTGAATCCATCCTTTATATGTATTCCATATAATAGCTTCACTAGTAGGACGAACGATAAGTTCTTCCTCTAATTTTGCATTAGGATCAACAATAAGCTTGCTAGGATTATCAGGATCTGTTTTTAATCTGTAGTGAGTAACTACTGCACATTCCTTTGCAAAGCCCTCTGCATTCTTCTCTTCTGCTTCAAAAAGACTTTTGGGTACAAATAATGGAAAATATGCATTTTCATGTCCTGTTTCTTTGAACATGCGATCAAGCTCTGCTTGCATTTTTTCCCAGATGGCATATCCGTATGGTTTGATAACCATACAGCCGCGCACTGCTGAGTTTTCTGCTAGGTCTGCTTGAACTACTAATTCATTATACCATTTAGAATAATCTTCACTTCTTTTCGTGAGGTTCTTGCCCATAAAACTTGTTTTGGCACAAATGTTGTGTTAATTTGAATGTAAAAATACCTAGCGAAATTAGGTATTTTTGAATCAAGCAACAATTAAAACACTATCGATATGGAATTTTATACTTCACTTATACGCACAACAAAGAATTTGTCATTTGTGGCTGTTACGTCAGTATTTTTGATAGGTTGTAGTTCTACACAAAATTTTTATGATGAGGATGGAATTTACAGTAGTCCTCAAACTGATGCAGCTAGCGCTTCTGATAAAGAAATTTCTAGTGGTGCAAATACTAATGTTTATAAAAATTACTTTGAAAAAGGAGTTCAAGAACTCAGTGAGCTAGAAGAAGATGGTGCCATATTTACTGATATTGAATCTTATTCTTCGGAGGCTGGGACAGATATCTACGTAGAAGGAGCTAGTTTTGAAACAAATACTGGGTATGCAGCTTGGGGTGATGAAACTCAAGACGTAGAAATCAACATATACAACAACACTCCTTATTGGGGCTTCAATAACTGGGGAGGTTTTGGAGGCTACGGTTACGGATGGGGTGGAGGATTCTACGGAAATGCATGGGGAGGCGGATTCTGGTCACCATGGGGATATGGCATACATAGAGGATTTAATAGTCCATTTTTTGGGTACGGTGGTTATGGATATGCATATAATCGTCCTTTCTTTCACTATGGTAATAATTTTAACAACCACTACTATGGAAACAATGGTAGGAACTATAGAGGTCGTGTAGCGTATAGCGCAGGTAGAAGATCTTCTATATCTAATACAGGAAGAAGAAGTAGTGCTGTAAATGCAATCTCATCTTCAAGATCTCGTTTACGTTCGTCTTCAGGAAGGACATCAAGAGCCACAAGTAGAAATACATATTCTAGAAACAGAGGGACTAGCTCGCGAGTAATTGGAACTAGACCAACATCTGCAAATCGTGATGGCGTTACTAGAGGAAGACCTACAACTACAAATCGCGATGGTGTTACTAGGGGAAGACCAACAACAGCTAATCGTGATGGTGTTACAAGAGGTAGGCCTAATGCAACGAGACCAAGCCGTCCTACAAGACCATCTGGAACTCAATCAAGACCTTCGCGTCCAGTAAGACCTAGTGGAACTAAATCAAGACCTGCATCAAGTTCGTCTAGACCTACAGCGACGCCTAGCAGATCTTCATCAAGAAGTAGCTCTGCATCTAGATCGTCTTCACCATCAAGAAGTAGTAGTGGATCATCTTCAAGATCTTCTGGTAGAAGCGGAGGACGCAGAGGATAAGCGATATAGTCTACAATATTAAATTTTTTATATGAAAAAACTTATTATAATAGCGGCTTTAGTGGCCACGGGAACATCTTTTGGACAGAGTATTTCTGATGCACTTTTATATACCTCATCAAATGTAACTGGAACAGCTCGTTATAGAGCAATGGGAGGTGCATTTGGGGCTTTAGGTGGAGACTTAAGTGCAATAGGTGATAATCCTGCAGCAAGTGCTGTTTTTACAAAAGGTACAGTATCACTATCTATTGTTAATGATAACTTCGATAATGATACGAGATACCTTGGAAATACAACAAATGTTTCAGATTCTGATTTGTCTATAAATCAGGCTGGAGGTGTTTTCATTATAGGTGGTTCAGGTAATTCTAAGTGGAATAAAGTTTCTCTTAGCTTCAATTATGATCGAACATCAAATCTTGATAATCAATACACAGCTGTCGGAAATAATACAAATTCTATTTCTAGCTACTTTAGTGATTTTGCACAAGGAATTCCTCTTGATCTGTTAGAGACGGTTGATGGGGAGTCTGTTTCAGATTTATATCAATTTCTTGGAGAAAGTGAAGGGTTTGGTGCGCAACAAGCGTTATTAGGATTTCAATCTTTCATCATAGACCCAGCTTCAAATGATTTTGGTAATACAGAGTATTTTGTAAACACCGTTGCCGAAAATTATGACCAAGAGTACATATTTGCATCATCGGGTTATAGTGGTAAAGCATCATTTAATATTGGAGCTCAGTATGATGAAAATCTTTATTTAGGGCTTAACTTAAATTCTCACTTTATAGATTATAATCAGTCTACTGTTTTATTTGAATCTAATAATGTAGGGGCAGATGAAGGTTTTACAAACATTACAGATATTCGTTTTGAAAATAATTTAAGAACTACTGGTAGTGGATTTTCTTTCCAACTAGGAAGTATTTATAAGGCTGGAGAAAACTTGAGAGTTGGCTTTACCTATGATTCACCTACGTGGACAACTATAAGCGAAGAGACTAATCAAAGTATTTCTACTACAGCAATAGATGATGCGGGAGTATTCAACACAGTGATTAATCCTAGAGTAACTAATATCTATGAGGATTATGAAATCAAAACTCCTGGAAAATATACAGGTAGTGTTGCATATCTTTTTGGACAGCAAGGTTTATTGAGCTTCGATTACTCTTACAAGGATTATACAAATCTTAGTTTTAGACCAGAAAGCGATTCTTTCTTCAATGCGCAAAATGCAGCGATAGATAATTTATTGCAACCAGTGAATTCTTATAAATTAGGTGGAGAGATTAGATCTCAAGCATGGAGTTTTAGAGGTGGTTACCGCTATGAAGATAGCCCATTTAAAGATGAGACTACAGTAGGTGACTTATCTGGATACTCTGCAGGAATTGGTTATAATTTTGGAAAGATAAAATTAGACGTAGCTTATGATACATTCTCTCAAGAGCGCACTAATTCTTTATACAGCACAGGATTAACAAATGAAGCTACGGTAGACCGTGATAACACATCGATTATTGCTACACTTACATTGAGCCTATAATTGAGAAAATATATAATTAATAAAAAAGCTACCTTCGGGTGGCTTTTTTTATGAAACTATGGGAACAATTATTGCACTATCCGGAAGTAATAGCAAAACATCTATAAATAGTATGTTGCTGGATTATATTATCAATTCGATTCAATCTCAGCCCGCATCGCGTTTACATCTTCTAGATTATGATATTTCTATGTATAATTTAGATCTTGAGCAAGAGCGAGGAATTCCAATAGATATTCAGATTATTAAAAATAAGATAGCCGAGGCTTCTGGGATTATCATAGGAGTAAATGAGCACAACGGGATGATATCTGCTTATTTTAAAAATATTCTTGATTGGCTTTCTCGTGCAGACAGGAATTTCTTAGCAAATAAAAAAATCCTATTAGTGAGCACTTCTCCTGGGGCTAGAGGAGCCTCTTCTGCACTTGAATATATGAAGAGCACAGCTCCCCGTTTTGGAGGAGTTATAGCAGAGAGTTTTAGCTTTCCATCATTTCAAGAAAACTTTGACGTAAACAATCTCTCCATAACAAATCCTGCTATGGAGTTAGGGATTTCTCAAGTGCTGGCTTCATTTCTTCAGCAGCTGGATGATTAGTCTTGTACAACTTCTAGTAAAACAATATCGTAAGGAGTATCAAGAGTTATCTTGCCGTCGATTACACTAGCTTCTTGTCCTGAGTAGGTGTCCTTGACAGTTTGCGCTTTCGCGAAAGCGTTACCAACCACAATTTCTTTCACCCCGATATTAAGGTCTAATCCTACGACCACAGTATCTGTAACACCATTTTTATCAAATGATCTTTTAAAAACATAAGGAGCGGCACTTAGCATCTCATGAGTACCAGCACCTACCGAAGGGTGATCTCTTCTAAAAGTACCCAGCTTTTGCCAGTGAGTAAGAACCTCATTTGTTGTAGTACTGTCAATATCTTGCCAGTTCATAAAGCTACGCAGGGTTGCATCACCATCTGTTCCTTCTATCGTTAAGTCTCTTGCAGTTTCATCACCATAATAAACCTGAGATATCCCCGTAGTTAATAAAAGCTTAGTACCTGTTTCTATAGCTTTGTTTCGGTCTTTATCAAATGGTTGTCCATCATCATGTGAGGTAGCATAGTTTACAAAACTCTTATCGCTAAAAATAGAATCCTTGATTCCTGCATACTTACTAAAAAGTTGCTCGTAGCTGCCTTGAGCATCATATTTAAATTGGAAATTAATCAGGTTATCAAAGCCGTTTGCAAAGTAATCTACCTTTTTATCTCCAAAATCATAAGCACGACCTCCATCTATAGAGTAATTATAAACTTCTCCAAACATGAAAAAGTCATTGTCATCCATCACTTTGTCTTCATTGTTTGCTTTATAGTCTGCAAAGGCTTTATCTGCTTGTGCTCTCAATGCCACCCATGAGGCTTCGTCTACATGTTTTGTAGTATCAACTCTAAAAGCATCTATTCCAAAATCACGTATATAATCCGTAAGCCATTTTATAATGTAATTGCGTGGTGTTTTCTTAAGGTTGTTTGCTGCAAAATAAGAGTCAAGCTCTGCCATTTCCTCATCATAACGTCCTTCAGACTTCCACTTTGCAACTAGTGTAGCTGGAAGCGCAACTTCTTGATTACTCTCGGTAAGGATGTCTGGAAGGTTTTCTACAAGACTACAAGCGGTAGTATTTTCATAAGTGCTAAAGGCACAATTAGGATTTTCTCTTGCCCAATCTTCACCCCAGAATGGATCTTGCTCTGTAACTGGACCTGTGTGGTTAAGTACCACATCCATGACAATACGTATATCTTTTTGATGTGCTGCTGCTATAAGAGCCTGTAAGTCCTCTCTAGTGCCAAAGTTAGGGTCTAGTGAAGTCCAGTCCTTAGTCCAGTAACCGTGATAACCGTATGTGACACCTGTGCCTTCATCTACTGCTCCATGTACTTGCTCTACAACTGGAGTAAACCAGATGGCATTGATCCCAAGATCTGTAAAGTAACCGTCTTCTATCTTTTGTGTGATTCCTTTGATATCACCACCCATAAAATCTCTTAGTACAGCACTCTCTTGAGTTCTATCAAAGTTGACATCATTACTTGTATCGCCATTATTAAAACGATCTGTAAGCAAGAAATACATATTTGCAGCTTCCCAGAAAAAAGGATTTTTTTCTTCCACTTCAACCTGCGTTACTGTAGTTTCTTTTTGTTTACAACTTGATACTGAAAGAATAACAAGGAGTAGCGCGGCAATAGATTTTAGATTCATCATGAGAATATTTTTGATCATTACGAAGCTAGTAAATCCTTTTGAAATTTGAGAAGGCTAGAAGCCCAAAGAAAATAGTACATTTACGCACTTAAAAATATTTATGCCCTCATTCCAAGTTTGGCTTAGTGCCGCCCGTCCTCGTACCTTACCACTTTCTATAGCTGGGATTCTTGTAGGGGGCGGACTAGCTCTACAGGAAGGCGCATTTAACTGGAGTATTTTTATACTAGCCATACTCGCTACTTTAGGATTTCAAATCTTATCTAACTATGCAAATGATTATGGTGACGGAGTTAAGGGAACAGATAATGCAGAGCGGGTAGGGCCTGCAAGAGCCATGCAAAGCGGACTTCTAACTGCGCAAGATCTCAAGAAGGCAATTATAATTACATCAATTATCACCGTGGTTATTGTACTGCTCTTGATTTATGTCTCTTTTGGTGTGAATCACTTTTTGCTTTCCATCTTATTCTTACTTTTAGGAATTGCCGCCATCGTATCAGCCATAAAGTACACAGTGGGAAAAAGTGCTTACGGTTATAGAGGACTAGGAGATGTCTTTGTTTTTATATTCTTTGGTCTCGTGGGTGTTCTAGGGTCTTTCTTTTTATTTACACAGTATATTAATTTTATACAGATTCTTCCTGCGCTTACTATAGGTTCATTATCTACTATGGTGTTACACCTTAATAATATGAGAGACCGTGAAGCAGATGCTCGCGTAGGTAAAAATACACTAGCTGTTGTTTTGGGAGCCGCAGGTGCAGAGAAGTATCACGCTGTATTATTCCTTGTAGGAATTTTAAGCTGGGTTTCTTACCTCTTACTTACAGCAACGCATATTATTGATTATATCTCTCTTGTGGCTTTTATACCACTAGTGAAGCACATGTTTACGGTAAGAAGTACTTCAATACACGCTTTACTTGACCCAGAACTTAAAAAAGTAGCTTTATCTACATTTTTGCTTGCAGTGCTATTTTTTATAAGTTGTTACTTATAACGGTTTAATTCTGCTTTCGCGAAATTTTTATAAGCTTCTAAAATAAACATCCTAATAATTTTACAACGTAATCCCATTACCGCTTATGGGGTAGTATGATTTATAATTAGACAATGAGCGATTACCAAACTATAAAGTAAAAAGAGGGTAGTTTCATTTAAAGCTGGTGTAAAGCAAAAAAAACGGGTAGCGTGAGCTACCCGTTTTTTATATAACAGTTAAAACTGACTAGTTTACAGAAGTTGCAAGCTCAGATCCAGCTTTGAACTTTACTACGTTCTTTGCTGCAATTTTAATAGTTTTTCCAGTTTGTGGATTTCTTCCTTCACGTGCGTTACGCTTAGAAACAGACCAAGATCCAAAACCTACAAGAGAAACACGTCCTCCGTCTTTAAGAGTCTTTTCAACATCTCCTAAGAAAGATTCTAATGCTTTTTTTGCTGCAGCTTTAGTGATACCTGCGTGCTCTGCCATTCCGTCAATTAATTCTGATTTGTTCATAATGTAAATTGTTAATTAATTAAATTGTTGGTTAAGCTAAATGCTTAATTCCCTAACAAATTTATCCGAATTAATTGCCTATGCAAGCAATAGCAAGGGAAATCAGAGGTTTTGTTAATAAGTCAAGCCAATTGTTGATAAAGGTAGTCTCTTTTTATAATTCCCTTAACACCAATAGGAGCAAGGGTTTAGCGCATTTTTGCATTTTTATCAAATTTGTATCCGTTTAAAAGGTCTTTAACGGCCATTTTTTTCTTCCCAGAAAGCTGTATTTCGGTGATGCATATGTAACCTTCTGGCGTTGCGATAGCTAGATAATCTTCTACCTGAGTTACTGCTCCAGATGGAATAAACATCTCTTTTTCTGCTTTCGCGAAAGCGCTATAAATTTTTACACGCTGCTCTTTTCCTCCATTTTCTAGCATCGTGTAAGCTGCTGGATAAGGACTCAATCCTCTTATGTGATTGTATATATCTTGAAGAGGAGCATCCCAGTCTATTCTCGTGTTCTCACTATGTAACTTGTATGCTGTTTTGAGTTCTCTACTGGAGTCTTGTACAAAAGTGCTTACTTCATCTATTGCTATTGCTTTTACCGTTTTTACAACAAGATCCTTACCTGCAATCATAAGACGGTCATGTAACACGCCAGCATTTTCCTTATCATCTATAGCAAGCTTTTCTTGTAAGATAATCTCACCGGTATCAATTTTTTCATCTATAAAGAAAGTAGTCACTCCTGTTTCTGTCTCTCCATTAATGATTGCCCAGTTTATAGGTGCGGCACCACGATATTGAGGTAGGAGTGATGCGTGTAAGTTAAAGGTTCCATAAGCTGGCATTTTCCATACAGCTTCTGGAAGCATTCTAAAGGCAACTACAATCTGTAGGTTTGCATTAAGGTCTTTAAGTTCTTCTAAAAACTCCTCGCTTTTGAGGTTTGTAGGTTGTAGGATGTTGAGGTTTCTTGCCTTTGCAAATGCCTTTACATCACTTTCTCTTACTTTCTGTCCTCTTCCTGCAGGACGATCTGGTGCGGTGATTACTCCCACTACATTATATTCTTCTTCTAGTAAACCGTTTAATATAGTTACTGCAAACTCTGGTGTACCCATAAAAACTATGCGTAAATCTCTCATAATAAGGTGTAGGTGTTATTTGCCAAGATGGCTATCTTTTTCTGATCCAAAAGTAGTCGAATCGTATTAATTATAGTTTGTTGTGGGTAGTCTAGTTGTGATATTTCGCGAGAAGTTTTTGGGCCTTCTCTTAAAATATCGATAATAGCACTGTGTATAGCAGTTCTTGAAACTTGGTGTGTTGCATTTGTACATACATCACATTTTCCACATGGTGTGGTTAATGTTTCGTCAAAATACTGCATAAGTTGGATTGCTCTACAAACGGTATCTGTGGCCAAGTATGTTTTTATAGCATCTACTTGGTTTTTCTTGTATGTTGCCTGTGCTTTAATATACGGTGCGATAACGTTTATTGTTCTATCATCATCTCTAGGGACAAGGAAAGTAATTGCGGTATCATAATTTTGATGCTCATAATCTATAATATCATCTTTTTCAAGCGTGAGCAGGACTTGATGTACTTGCTCTATAGTTTTACTTGCTTTTGTAGCAACTATGCTATAGTTGATATTTGTGACTTGTTCAAAAACGGCTCCATATGTTCTAAGAACAGCCTTAACCACATCATCCAGCTGATTATTGCGAATCAAATAGTAAGAAAGTGCAAAATCATTTACCTTAAAATTGATAGTAGCACGTTTTGTAAATTCTTGAGACAAGCTTATCACGCTATTGCGATCCAGCACTTGAAGCGCGTTAAATGTGAGGATAGTGTGCAGCTTATAGGTTGCACAAAACTCGCTAAAGTTAAATCGATGCAGTGTCTCTTGCCCTTCGCCGTAAGAGATTTGAAAGTAGTTGTTGAGGTGCTTGTATATCTTTTTTACATCTGCTACCTGAGGAATCACTTTTATAAACTGATTTTCTAGTCGTACCTCGTCATTTTCATTATAAAGAAGTACGGCTTGTGATTTTTGTCCTGCTCTTCCAGCTCTTCCAGACTCTTGAAAGTAATTTTCTATACTATCAGGGATTTCTAAATGCACTACAGTTGCTACGTCTGCTTTATCAATTCCCATCCCAAAGGCACTTGTGCCTACCATGACTTGTACTTTGTTATTTCGCCATGCGAGATATTGTTTGTGACGTTCATCACGAGACATACCTCCGTGGTAAGAAGTAGCAGAGATGCCTCTACCTTTTAAAAAGTGTGCAGTATTTAGTGTAGCTTTTCTATTACGCACATATACAATAGCACTAGCCCTTGTATTTGCAAGGATAGATTCTAGCTGGTAGAACTTGTCTGTAGCTTGCACTACATTATATGTGAGGTTAGGGCGATGATAAGAAGTTTTAAATAACTGCGGGTCTTCTAACTCTAACTGCTCTGTGATATCTTTAAGTACCTTAGGAGTAGCCGTTGCTGTAAGTGCTATAAATGGCACGGTAGGCTTGAGAGCACGTAGTTGTGAGATTTCTCTATATGCAGGTCTAAAGTCATGTCCCCATTGAGAAATACAATGAGCCTCATCTACCGCGATGAGAGAGACATTCATAAGTTTAATACGTTCTCTTACAAGCTCTTGTTGTAACCGCTCAGGTGAGAGATATAAAAGTTTGTAGTTACCATAAATGCAATTATCGAGTAGCGTGTCTAGCTCGCTAAAGGAAATTCCGCTCGTGATAGAGAGCGCTTTGATACCTTTTTCCTGCAAAGTCATGACTTGGTCCTTCATGAGAGCGATAAGTGGTGATACCACTATCGTAATTCCGTCCAGTAATAACGCAGGTAATTGATAGCATAGAGACTTTCCGCCACCTGTGGGTAATAGTGCAATACTATCACTCCCAGCAAGCACATTCTTTATAATTTCTGCTTGTTGTGGTCTAAAGGTGGAGTGACCCCAGTATTGTTGTAATATGTCTTGCGCTTGATTACTCAAGAGCTAGTGTTTTTAATATAAACGCCGCTCTATCCTCTACTGGAGACATAGGTACTACAATAGGGGTGTACCCATAATTTTGGTACGTTTTTACAAGGTGTTTTTCAATTTTTTGAGCTTGTTCAAAAGTCTCGTATCGCTCTTGATCTACCTTGTGTATTTTCTCCCAGGTAGGTAATATGAATACGATATCATAAGTATACGTCTTGCAAGCCTGTACAAAAGCCTCAGGATATTCTTGTCCTATAAAATCCATGTATGCCACGGTGTCAGGAATCCCTCGGTCTATAAAAACAGTGTCTGTGATGTATGTATCTACATCTTTGTGCTGTTCTATGCGAGCATCTCTCAGAAGCTCAGAAAACAACAGTGGTTTCTCTAGAAATAACTGATCTATACCTTCCTTTTGGGCTTGGCTTATCACTTGTCTTGAGATTTCCTCAAGGCACGGATACCCTAGTTGTTCTAGGTGCTTGAGTAATGTTGTTTTCCCGGTAGATGGACCTCCTATGAGAAGTATACGTTTTGGCATAAAAATGGTAGTCTTTTTAGCAAAATTAAGCAAACTACAAAGAACGTGAATTTTGTACCTTTGTATTATAATAGATACCCATGAGTTCAGATAAAAATCCAGAAGAATTTTATAAAAAATTAAAGACACAACTAGAAGAAACTTCTAGCTGGCCTGCACCTTATTTGTACAAGTTTATTGTGCCTGCAAATGCAGAGAAAGAAGCGCAAATAGAAGGTCTCTTTGACCACCTAGGAGCTGTAATAAAGAAGAATGTCTCTCGCACAGGCAAGTACACAAGCGTTTCTATTAACGTGCGTCTTGATAATCCTGATGTTGTGATAGAAAAGTACAAGGAAGTAGGTAAGATAGAAGGCGTTATTTCATTGTAAGAGATGCACGCTTTCGCGAAAATGTTATTAATCACCACTATTTTGTAGCATTACTAACTCCGCGTGAGGGATCGCAGTGGTTACCCTACAGGCTCATAAAGCGATAGCGCAAGGAGCCGAAGCGTATAAACGTAGAGCGCGACCCTTGTGGTCACGGCCAAAGCATCCCAAGAACACAATAAGAGGCTTTTTTTATTGTTATGTTATCAATTTACTAAAGACTAGATGCGTTTAGACAAATTTTAGTATTTTGCACATGTCTTTGCTTAAAGGACGACTTCACTTAATTTTTTACAATTGATAGATCAATTAGAGTACAACACGGAGAGAGTTCATCTCATCATTCCCGAGTATGGGCGCCATATACAGAAAATGGTAAATGATGCGACGGCAATGGAAGACGCCGAAGAGCGTAACAAAACAGCTAAAGCTATTATCGCAGTT
Source organism: Dokdonia sp. Asnod1-B02 (assembly GCF_045063955.1). NCBI lineage: Bacteria > Pseudomonadati > Bacteroidota > Flavobacteriia > Flavobacteriales > Flavobacteriaceae > Dokdonia > Dokdonia sp. Asnod1-B02. Next base: position 1,480,154 of record NZ_JBEFNW010000002.1, read on the forward strand.
ATGGGGAATTTACAGCCTCACTTGCGTGATGTACCAGATTTTCAACATAAGTTGTGGGATCAGTTATTTATAATGTCTGATTTTAAACTAGATGTTGAGTCACCATATGGAAAACCATCTAGAGAGGAGCTTGCAGAGCGTCCAGAGCCTTTAGAATATCCGCAAAACCATCCTAAATACCGTTTTTACGGTAACAACATCAAACGTATGATTGATGTAGCGGTAAGCTGGGATAAAGGAGATATGCGCGAGGGACTTGCAATGACTATCGCAAACCATATGAAAAAGTGTTTCTTAAACTGGAATAAGGATACTGTAGATGATGAGGTCATCTTTAATCACTTATTTGAGTTGAGTAATGGGGAAATCAATCTAAAAAATAGTGGAGAAGAATTAGGAGATTCTGACAGGCTTATAAGAGCTAACAAGAAAGCTAAAGCCGCAGATAATCCAATCAAGAAAAGAAGTTACTCAAAAAATACAAACAACAATAACAATCGCAAAAAGCGTTATTAAAATATATTTCTAATTAACTATGGCAACATTTCAGATCGAGGGAGGTCACCAACTTAAAGGTGATATCCAACCACAAGGCGCAAAAAACGAAGCATTACAAATATTATGTGCAGTACTACTCACTCCTGAAAAAGTTACCATAAGTAATGTGCCAGACATTATAGATGTAAACAAACTCATCATGATCTTGGAAAATCTAGGTGTAAAGGTGGAGAAAGTCGCAAAAGGTGAGTTCACGTTTCAAGCAGATGAACTTGACCTTGAGTACCTAGAAAGTGAGAAATTTAAAAAAGAGGGAAGTGGTCTAAGAGGATCTATAATGATTGTAGGGCCATTACTAGCTCGTTTTGGTAAAGGATACATTCCTAGACCAGGAGGTGATAAAATAGGTCGTCGTCGTCTTGATACGCATTTTGAAGGTTTTATAAAACTAGGAGCGACTTTCCGTTACAATCGTGAAGAACGTTTTTATGGCGTAGAAGCACCTAACGGACTTACAGGAGCATACATGCTACTAGATGAAGCATCTGTTACAGGTACGGCAAATATCGTGATGGCTGCTGTATTAGCCAGAGGGACTACGACTATATATAACGCAGCCTGTGAGCCATATTTACAACAGCTTTGTAAAATGATGGTGCGCATGGGAGCAAATATCCAAGGGATAGGTTCAAACATGCTTATCATAGAAGGAGTAGAAAAGCTAGGTGGTTGCGAGCATAGAGTATTACCAGACATGATCGAAATAGGATCATGGATAGGTCTTGCTGCAATGACTAAGAGTGAGATTACTATTAAAAATGTAAGCTGGGATGATCTAGGTGTGATACCTAATACCTTTAGAAAACTAGGGATTACTCTAGAACGTAAAGGGGATGATATTTATATCCCTGCACATACAGACGGTTACCAGGTAGAATCATATATTGATGGTTCATTTATGACTATCTCTGATGCACCATGGCCCGGTTTTACGCCAGATCTTTTAAGTATTATTCTTGTAGTGGCAACCCAAGCAAAGGGCGAACTAATGGTTCACCAGAAAATGTTTGAAAGCCGTTTGTTCTTTACAGATAAGCTTATAGATATGGGAGCAAAAGTGATACTTTGTGATCCGCATCGTGCAACTGTGATTGGACATAACTTCCAGTCTACGCTTAAGGCTACCACAATGACATCGCCAGATATACGTGCGGGTATCTCATTGCTTATTGCAGCGTTAAGTGCAAAGGGAACTTCTACTATTCATAATATCGAGCAAATAGACCGCGGATATGAAAATATAGATGAGCGTCTTAGAGCAATAGGAGCAAAAATCACTAGAATAGATTAATCTAATCTCTAGTTATAAAATTTAAAAAAGGCGCAAATGATATTTGCGCCTTTTTTGTGGAATAGATTCTACCTTTGTGTACATGATTAGTTTAAAAAGAATAACGCTTTTATTTTCAGTACTCATCTTATCTTGTAATCACATGGAGCAACCTCAAATTCATAATACGCCTATTGTAATTGCACACAGGGGCGCGCAATTTTTATATCCAGAGCATACGATGGAAGGGTATAAAAAAGCAATCGAACTAGGCGCAGATTTTATAGAGCCAGATCTAGTGATGACAAAGGATGGAGTTCTTGTAGCTAGGCATGAGCCTTTTATTTCTGAAACGACTAATGTATCAGAACTTCCAGAATATGCAGATCGTAAAACCACCAAAATGCTTGATGGTGTGCCTGTGACAGATTGGTTTGTATCTGACTTTACGCTTAGCGAACTCAAAACACTACGAGCAAGGCAGTCTTGGGAGGAGAGAACTCACGAGTATGATGATTTTTTTAAGATTCCTACGTTTGAGGAGATTATCGCTTTCGCGAAAGCGCACAAAACCACATCAGGAAATCCTGTGGGTATTTACCCAGAATTAAAGCATCCTAGTTTTCATGAAAGTCTAGGGCTCGCCATGGAAGATATATTTCTTAATCAGATTACAAAGGCTGGTTATGTAGATAAAACTTCTCCCATTTTTGTGCAATGTTTTGAGGTGAGTACGTTACAGTACATTTCAGCACGTTCAGATGTGCGGCTTATACAACTTATAGGTGCGGCTGGAATCTCTAGTAACGGAGATTTACACTTTACAAAAGAAGACGGAAGCTATGATCCAGAAGGGCAACCTTATGATTTCATACTGAGTAAAGATGCTCGTACATACAGTTACTTCGCAACCGAGGAAGGAATAAAGTTTGTTTCTACCTATGCAGATGGAATAGGTCCTTGGAAACCTTTTGTGATTTCTTATAGCAAGGCGAGCAAAGAAGAGGTTGAGGTGCTAGCCCCTACAGATTTTGTAGCGCTGGCACATAAGCATAAGCTAGAAGTGCATCCTTATACCTTTAGAAAAGAAGATACTTTGTGGAGTAATAATAAGAGTGGAGCAACCGAGTATCAATTGTTTTTTGAGGCAGGCGTAGATGGAGTATTTAGCGACTATACTAAAGATGCCGTTTCTGCTAGAAACAAATTCTTAGCAAGCAAAGATTAGTTGTTATAAGTAGTAATATTTTCTTTACTTCTTTTGTTACCTTTGCAGTCCTCAAAAATTGAGCAATTTTTACAAATCATCACCACATGTCCTCTAAAAAGAAAGTCGCATTTTATACACTAGGTTGTAAACTGAATTTTTCAGAGACTAGTACCATTGCTCGTAGTTTTGGGCAAGAGGGATTTGATAAAGTTGAGTTTTCTGAGCCTGCAGATGTCTACGTGATTAATACATGTAGTGTGACAGAAAATGCAGATAAGCGTTTTAAGTCTATTGTAAAACAAGCTCAAAAAGCAAATCCAGAAGGAGTTACTGTCGCAGTAGGTTGTTATGCACAACTTAAGCCAGAAGAGCTTGCTGCTGTAGATGGTGTAGATCTCGTTCTTGGAGCGACAGAGAAGTTTAATGTCACTAGTTATATTAATGATTTACTAGATAATCCAGATAGATCTAAGGAAGGTGGAGAAGTACACGCTTGTGAGATTCAAGATGCAGATTTCTACGTAAGTTCTTATTCTATAGGGGATCGAACTCGTGCCTTTTTAAAAGTGCAAGATGGCTGTGATTATAAATGTACCTATTGTACGATACCACTTGCTAGAGGTATTTCTAGAAGTGATACATTACAAAATGTACTTGATAACGCTTCCAAAATTGCTGCACAAGACATAAAAGAGATTGTACTTACTGGAGTTAATATAGGAGACTACGGTAAAGGTGAGTTTGGAAACAAGAAGCACGAACATACTTTTTTAGAACTCGTACAAGAGCTTGATAAAGTAGAAGGAATAGAACGTTTAAGAATATCTTCTATTGAGCCTAATCTACTTAAAAATGAAACGATTGATGTGGTGTCTAAGTCACGTACATTTGTACCTCATTTTCATATCCCATTACAGAGTGGAAGCAATAAGATTCTTGGGTTGATGCGTCGCCGTTATCAACGGGAGTTATATGTAGACCGTGTTGCCAAAATAAAGGAAGTAATGCCTCACGCTTGTATAGGTGTAGATGTGATTGTAGGTTTTCCAGGAGAAACAGATGAGGATTTTCTAGAAACTTATAACTTCCTTACCGGATTAGACATCTCTTACCTTCATGTCTTTACATATTCAGAACGTGATAATACTCCTGCCGCTACGATGGAAGGGGAAGTGCCTAAAAAGGTAAGAAGTAAACGTAGTAAAATGCTACGAGGACTTTCAGCCAAAATGCGTAGAGCATTCTATGAGTCTCAATTAAACAGCACGCGTACAGTGCTTTTTGAAAGTGAGAATAAGGAAGGTTACATTCACGGGTTTACAGAAAATTACGTAAAAGTAAAATCTCCTTGGAATCCAGAACTTGTAAATACATTGCACGAGGTGGAGCTTACCTCCATAGACGATGATGGGATGGTAAGATTTGAATTTGCAAACGTTGAGGTGTAGGTGATCGCTTTCGCGAAAGCGTACTGTTAAATAATCTACTCTTCTTTACTATCCAGTATATCAATAAATCGCGTGTTCTTGATTTCTTCCCATTCTTCTTTGAGAATTGAATAACAACAAGAATTACGACGTCTACCGTTTTTTGTAATAATATCCTTGCGCATGATACCTTCTAAGGTAGCGCCTAGTTTTTCTACTGCTTTTCTTGAGCGAATATTGCGCTCGTCAATACGAAATTCTACACGTTCATAACGAAGTTTTTCAAAAGCATAACGTAGCATGAGAAACTTGACATGTAAGTTAAGACCGCTTCCGCGAAAATCTTCTCCAAGCCACGTCCATCCTATATGGACAATTTTATTGACGTCATCTATATTTCCATAACGTGTGGAGCCAGCAAATTTGCAAAGTTTTTTGTCAAAAATAATAAAAGGTAATGCTGTACCCAGCTCACGTCTTTGGATTGCATCTTTAATATAGGCCGTAAGTTTAGGCCCAGTAGATATATCCGAACCGCCATAAGCGTTAAGGTCTACTTCTTGCGATAGTGGAAGAAGATCACTGTAATGATAATTCTCTAAGGCAAGTAATTTTGCTCTTTCGTTTTCTAATGTCTTTACTTTCATATCAAAAAAAATGTGTCGTATTTAAAAATACGACACATTTTGTAAGAAGCGATATGTTATGAGTTATTATACTCCTAAAATCTCTGCATCTACTTTAAATTTAGTGTAGATCTCTATTTCATGATCAGACTCGATGGTTTGATCTGTTGTTGTTTCTGTGCGCAATCTGTAAGAATCTTTCTTGATATACTCTTCAAGCTCTACATTTTCTATATCTAGCGTAAGTGAGCGAGCTCCATTTTCTGGAATGCCCACTTTTGAAGCGATGAGTTGCTCTGGAAGACCATCTGCAGTGATGTAAATAAAAATATCATTTAAGAAATCAAAATCACCAGAAGCAGGTGTTTGAAGATCAAGTCTCAAGGTGGTTAACTTTACGCTTTCTACAAGATTAGAATTTGTGTTATTGTTCTCAAATTCTGACTCTGAGTTTGTTGTGGTCTCGGGAGTGACAATATCAAACGGCGTACCTAGAAGTGTAGTGGCTTGTATGGTGAAATTTGTAGTATAGTCTATGTCAAACTTAGTGAGCTCGTCAATTTTATCACAAGAGATAAATGTTAGTATAAGTAATGTGATAGCTAGTGTCTTTTTAATCATAATAGAGGGTTTTGTGTTCAATATTAACGAAATTTGATATGCGAAAGTATCTATAATTTGTTCGCTTTAAAGATTTGTATGAAAAATAACAAAGAAGAAGTACTGGCACGTCTAGCAGAGAGTTGTAAAAACACTTTAATGGAAACCTTAGATATTACTTATATAGATTTTGGAGAGGATTTTCTTGTAGCACAAATGCCTGTAACTCCAAAAGTACATCAGCCTGATGGAGTATTACATGGTGGAGCTATGGTTGCTCTTGCAGAGAGTGTAGGTAGCGCGGCTAGTTTTATGTTTCTCAACCAGGAGCATACTATAAGGGGTATAGAAATCTCGGCAAATCATGTAAAGAGTAAACGCGATGGGATGGTTTATGCAAAAGCTACATTTATACATAAAGGTAGAACCACCCAGCTTTGGAACATCGATGTGGTAGATGAAAACGATGCTCTTATTTCAAAATGTAAATTGACTACAATCGCTTTGCCTAGGAAGTAATGAATAGCACAGACTTTTTTGAACATATCGAAGAGCATTTTGAAAGTACATTACCATTTGTAGTGTACAGAAAACCTAATGAAGAAAAGATTCATGCGCTTTTACAAGATGATGAAACTCTTCATGAAGTACATGAATTCTCAGAAAGCGGCTTTGTGTTTGCTCCTTTTGATGCATCAACATCAGAGACTGTCTTAATTCCTGCCGAAGAGTCTTTTGTAATGGAGCTCGATTCCTTTGAAAATGAGATGTTATTAGAAGCAGAAACAATCTTAGTTAACCATACAAAGGAGGATCGTGAGGTTCATATTAAACTAGTAAATAGAGGAATTGAAGCCATAGCAGATACGGCTATGAAGAAAGTTGTGCTTTCGCGAAAGCAAAACATACCACATAATTATGAGTCTCCTGTTGAGATTTTCAAGCGATTACTTGGAACTTATAAGACCGCGTTTGTGTATTGCTGGTATCACCCTAATGTAGGTCTATGGCTAGGAGCTACGCCGGAAACATTATTATCTATAAATAATAGACGTTTGCATACAATGTCGCTAGCTGGAACTCAGAAAAAAAGCGCTAGTTCTGATGTGGTCTGGGGAGAAAAAGAACAAGAGGAACAACAATTTGTGACAGATTCTATTGTCGAAAATCTATCGACGCTTGTAAATGATCTTCAAGTTTCTGATGTTACGACCCAGCAAGCGGGAACTTTGCTGCACCTCAAGACCGATATTTCTGCAACCATTAATGAAAATGAAACAAGCATAGCTGCTGTAATAAATGCTCTACATCCCACACCAGCCGTTTGCGGACTACCAAAAAATGAAGCAAAAGAATTTATCCTTAATCATGAAGGTTATGCTCGTTCTTATTACACAGGTTTCTTAGGAGAGCTTAATTACATAACAGAAAAAAAGAGAGCAAGTACACGTAGGAATGTTGAGAATCTTGCCTATAGCGCCATAAAAAAGCATACGCACTTATTTGTAAACCTACGATGTATGGAAGTAGATGCTAGTGGAGCACAGTTATATGTAGGTGGCGGAGTAACAGCATCAAGTGACGCAGTAGCTGAGTGGGAGGAAACGGTAAATAAATTGCAAACTGTAGCAAAAGTACTGCGTACTACGTAATATGAAGTGTGCTGTTTGAGAAACTAAGTATCTCAAATTTTCTATAATTCCTGATTATAGATGCTCAATTCTAAATGGTAGAAATCGTATTTTTGTTACTAATGATTCACTCTAAAATTCCTGTAGCACAATCTATCGTTCACCTTTGCTTAAGTAAAGGAATTGATACGGTTATTATATCTCCAGGATCCCGTAACGCACCGCTCACCATTGAGTTTACAAAAAATCCAAACATTAAAGCATACAGCATTGTAGATGAGCGCTGTGCAGCTTTTGTAGCTTTAGGAATAGCACAACAATCTAGAAAGCCTGTGGCTATTTTATGTACTTCTGGGAGTGCTTTACTCAATTACTATCCAGCAATCTCCGAAGCTTTTTATAGTGATATCCCGCTCATTGCCATAAGTGCAGATAGACCTATTGAACGTATAGATATAGGAGATGGACAAACGATAAGACAAAAGAACGTTTTTGAAAATCACATTTTATATTCGGCAAACTTATACTCCGAATTAGTGCCTGTAAATGAGGTTACGGATACTAAGGTTGCTCAGAAAATAAAGGAAAGCCAGCGACATAATGATCAAGAGATTAATAAAGCGCTTAATATAGCGATTGAGCAATCTGGTCCAGTACACATCAATGTCCCTTTTTACGAGCCGCTGTATGAAATGACAGATGTGGCGATAGCAAAACCTATAGAAGTAGCACCTCATAAAATTATTGGTCAGCTATCTTTAGATGAGTTACAGCCATATATGGATAGCTGGAATAATGCAACACGAAAGCTTGTGATTATTGGAGTACAAGGGCCTAATGTGATGGAACAATCATTACTTGATATGTTAGGTAATGATTCTAGTGTTATTGTTTTTACAGAGACTACTTCAAATGTTTCTCATCCTAATTTCTTCACGCGCATAGATAATATTATAGGTAGTCTAGATGATGACGGTTTCAAAGCATTGCAGCCAGATATTCTATTAACCTTCGGAGGAATGGTAGTTTCAAAAAAGGTAAAAGCTTTTCTTAGAAATTACCAGCCACAACAGCACTGGCATGTTGATGCAAAGAAAGCTTATGACACTTATTTCTGTCTTAATAAACATTTTGAAACTTCGGCTTCCCACTTTTTAGAAAACTTACGAGAGCACACTTCGTACGCTAAGAGTGCTTACCAACAGGAATGGCTTACTATACGAGAAAAACGTGATGTACTACATACAGAGTATATCAACCAAATGGAATGGTGCGACTTTAAAGCATTTGACCATATTCTCAGTGAGATTCCAGATCACTCAATGCTACAACTAGGTAATAGTAGTACTGTGAGATATGCCCAGCTATTTGATATTAATAAAACGCTTGAGGTTTATTGTAATAGAGGAACTAGTGGTATAGATGGAAGCACGAGTACTGCAATAGGTGCTGCTATGGTAAGTACAAAGCCTACTACATTCATCACGGGAGAGCTAAGTTTCTTTTACGATAGCAATGCGCTGTGGAATAAAAATATCCCAAGAGATTTTAAAATTATTGTTATTAATAATAGTGGAGGAGGTATTTTCCGCATCTTGCCTAACAAGGATAAGAATACAGATAACTTTGATGAATTCTTTGAGACAACCCACGAGCTTTCGGCAGAGAAGTTATGTGAGATGTATAATTTCAAATACTTGAAAGCAGATAGTGAGGAGAGTTGCGCTTTCGCGAAAGCGCAGTTATATGCATCAAATGATAAACCTACCTTGCTTGAAATCTTCACACCGCGCAAAATCAACGATAAAGTGTTACTTGATTACTTTAACTTTATCAAGTGATCTTTTTTAAGGATAGTTTAACTTTTTGTTTATCTTTAAGATGTAATAAAGAATTAACTAAACTAGTAACAATACAATTATGAGCAAAAGAGAAGAACTCATCGCCAAGTATGCAGATGATTTAAAAAACAAATGTGGAGTAACTCCAGATATGGATTTCCTTACTAAAGTGACAATAGGTTGTGGACCGTCTATTTACAATAAAGACTCATCTACAGTTTCTGGAGGTTCTGCTACAGAAATCGCTACTGTAAAGAATAACTTCTTAATAAAAAAACTAGGTCTTGCAGATAGCGCAGACTTAGATAAGGCTATCGATAGTGTTCTTGAAACATACGGAAAGTCTAATCGTAATAAATACCGTGCAGTAGTATACTATATGCTAGCAAAGCACTTTAAGAAAGAGTCTGTTTACAAATAGACTACTCTTACAATATCTAAAAACGCCTTGACTTACCGTCAAGGCGTTTTTTTTGTTTTGAGCCAACTATTAAATTGTTCAATCTGTTTGTGACATTGTGCTTAAAGCTTTGTTGTTTTCTACCCTATGGATTAAGTCTATAGTAGATGGTTGTTTGTAATTTAAGTAATCGTATTTTTGCACTTTAATTAAGATTATGTTAGATATAGGAAAGTACCATATAATGAGAATAGATAGAGAGACAGAGCCTGGGCTTTTTCTTTCTAATGAAGCAGGAGATGACGTCTTGTTACCTAATAAATATGTTCCAGAAGAGTATAAAATATGGGATGAACTTAACGTGTATGTTTATCTTGATCATGAAGAAAGACCGGTAGCGACAACTCTTAAGCCGTTTATAGAGCTCAATAATTTTGGTTATTTACGTTGTACGGCGGTAAATGAAGTAGGAGCATTTTTAGACTGGGGACTTGAAAAAGAACTTTTTGTTCCTTTTGCTCAGCAAGCTAGACCTATGAAAGTAGGTAGCTGGTACATTGTTTACATGTATCTAGACGCAAAAACAAACCGTCTTGCTGCTACAAGTAAAACCATGAAGTATTTATCTAACGATAACGTTGAGGTAAAGAAATTTGATAAAGTAGAGGTGATTATATCTCACATTACAGAGCGCGGTGCAAACGCAATTGTAGATGGTAAGCATAAAGGACTTATATACAAGGAAGATATTTTTGAAGATATAAGAACTGGTGATAAGCTTGAAGCATGGGTAAAGAAAATACGCCCAGATGGCAAAATAGATTTGATTCTTCAAGAAGAAGGATATAAAAGTATAGAGCCTAATGCTCAGTATATCTTTGACGAACTTCAGGCAAATGATGGATTCATGCCTTTGCATGATAAATCTGATCCAGTAGATATACAGAACCAATTAGGTTTAAGTAAAAAGAGTTTTAAAAAGGCAATAGGAACTTTATACAGAGATCGTAAAATCCTAATAAAGGAGGATGGAATACATCTTATAGATTAAGTTTCCTTAAATAAGTAACAAAAACAGCAGGCAGCTCTATGAGCTGCCTGCTGTTTTTTATATATGGATGTTTTTAAATAGTCGGTTAGCAAGAAGTGATAATGTCATCACTAGTTACCCATGCAAGTGCATTAGGAAGATTGTCAAATATTTCTGGCTTAAAGGGGTAGAAGTTACTCTCAAAAATGGAAGACTTTTTACTAGTCTCATTATAACTTACAATGGCGACTTTAGCATTAGGTATATTAAAAGGCTCAGTATTCATAAGCGCTGTGGGAACAACGGCGTATGCATTAAGTCTATTAGATATATATCCAAATGTGTCTAAATGTTCAAAGTGATCTTTAATAAGTGATGCTAGATATTGATAATTTAGAGCATCAAGTAATACACCTTCTTTAAACTCTGTTACGAGATAATTTTCAAACATAGTAACAGATCCGATATCTAGATGATATATAGTTTCAATATCTTCTAGAGACTTTAATTCACTTATACTCATTGACTTTGGTGGTTGTAATTAATATCTTAAAGATAATTTGAATAATAACCCTCGTGATTCTAGGTAGCTCGTATTCTATAAATTAGCCGCAAAACCCCATTAGTCGGTAAAAATGGTTGCTTTGCCGATTTTAAAAACCAATTTTTCTTGAAGTTTGTTTTAAAAGTCCTTCCTTATGAAGAAGTACAGAAATGGCTTTTAATCTCATATATGCAACGCTCATATATACATAACCATCATAAGTAGTCTTTGCGGGATCTGTTCCCCATGAGTTTTTTACTTTATAGTAAACAGTCCCATTTTGATCTGTAGCTTTCCCTGTGATATGCATTAAGTGGTCATCTGTCGTATTGTAGTTTTCAAATTCCTCTTGTCTATATTGCTGTGAGATCATTTTTTCTGGCTCTGGACCTAATACGGCAACTCTCTTATTCTCATCACGAGAAGGAATCACGGCTACACCCTGCTTTGAAGAAAATGTAAGTTCGCTCACGTCACAGTCAAGTGTAACTGTAAAGCCATTGTCTAGTGCGTGATCTATATTACTTATAAATTCATCTAGCGGGAGATTGTACATTGATCCATTTGAAAAGTTATCAGGAATATTAAGTACAAAAGAGTTGTAAAATGGTTGGTGTGTAAAAGAAGTGAGCGTCACATAGTTTTTAGGGTTTACTTTCATTTCCCTAGCAAACTCTTTAGGTGAATATGTTTTTCCATTGTAATCAAATGTTGATAGATTTTCTCCTAGATATACATCCAGAACTTTACTAACGGCATCTTTCCATTTTTTGCTTAAGCTACGTCCAGGATTATCAATGTAGGTGTCCAGCATAGCATGCAGTACTGCTACCATTTCGGCATGATTGTGTGATTCTTCTGCATCAGCAAGTCCAGTATAAGCAGTAGCAGGAACTAGTCCATAATTTGTCACGCTATGTAAGACATCATGAGCCAGACCACCCTCAGAAAACTGTGCGCTACCTTGTCTCATTATATAGTTATCTGCTTTTTCTGGATATATATTCCTTACCGTGTACATTTCAGATAAATCAACATTGTTTCCTGTAAGTCTAAGTATTTCACTTTCTAAAAAGGAAGACGTACTAAAGCTCCAGCAGGTTCCGGTGACACCTTGACTTATGACAGCTGTGGCTTGTAAATCAATAGTATCTGTAAAAATATAGGGAGCGGTGGTGACTTCTTGTGCGTAGTACGCTTTCGCGAAAGCAAAAACAACCATCACACTTAGTACTACTTTTTTCATCGGTCTAGGAATAAAGAATTATTTTTACGCTAAAATAGCATTTTATGGATAAGCCAAACTGGCAAACAGCCAAAGAATACAAAGACATTACTTATAAAAAGAGTAATGGTGTAGCGAGAATAGCATTTAATAGGCCAGATGTGCGCAACGCATTTAGACCTAATACTACAAAGGAATTATATGATGCCTTTTATGATGCAAATGAAGATACATCTATAGGTGTAGTACTTCTATCTGCCGAAGGGCCATCATCTAAGGATGGTGTATATAGTTTTTGCTCAGGTGGTGATCAAAAAGCACGTGGTAAAGAAGGATATGTAGGAGAAGATGGATATCATAGACTTAATATATTAGAAGTACAACGTCTTATTCGTTTTATGCCTAAAGCCGTAATCGCAGTTGTTCCTGGATGGGCAGTAGGAGGAGGGCACAGTTTACATGTAGTTTGTGACTTAACACTTGCAAGTAAGGAACACGCAATTTTTAAGCAGACAGATGCAGATGTAACTTCTTTTGACGGTGGTTATGGAAGTGCTTACCTAGCAAAAATGGTTGGACAAAAGAAAGCAAGAGAGATTTTCTTCTTAGGTAGAAACTATTCTGCGCAGGAAGCTTATGAGATGGGAATGGTAAATGCCGTAATACCACATGCAGAGCTAGAAGATACTGCATACGAGTGGGCGCAAGAGATTCTTGCAAAATCACCTATCTCTATAAAGATGCTCAAGTTTGCTATGAACCTTACAGATGATGGTATGGTGGGGCAACAAGTATTTGCTGGAGAAGCGACACGCCTTGCGTATATGACAGACGAAGCGGTAGAAGGTAGAAATGCCTTTCTAGAAAAAAGAGCACCTAATTTTGAGAAGAAGTGGATTCCATAGAGGAAGCTTTAATGTTTTAAAAGTAAAAACCCGTTCAATGATATTGAACGGGTTTTTTTATTTCAATTTTTTCGCGAAAGCGGATTATTCAAAATAAGAGAACGTCTCACCATCTTCTATAGTAAGTAGCGTTTCATATATAAGTTTAATCACATTTTCTACATCTTCACGGTGTACCATCTCTACAGTAGTGTGCATATATCTTAATGGTAGTGATATAAGGGCAGAGGCTACGCCGCTACCGCTATAAGCAAATGCATCTGTATCTGTACCCGTAGCACGAGAAAGTGCAGCTCTCTGGAAAGGAAGTTTATTCTTTTCGGCAGTTTCTGTAATACGATCACGTAGCTTTTGTTGTACCGCAGGAGCATAAGCAATCACGGGTCCTTTACCTAGTTCCACATGTCCTTGCTTTTTCATCTCTATCATAGGTGTTGTGGTGTCATGAGTTACATCTGTAACGATTGCCACATTAGGCTTAATACGCTCTGCAATCATTTGTGCACCACGTAAACCTATTTCCTCTTGAACCGAGTTTGTAATATAAAGACCAAAAGGTAGGGTCTTCTTATTTTCATGAAGCAGTCTAGCAACTTCTGCAATCATAAAGCCACCTGCACGATTATCTATCGCACGGCACACGAACTTATCTCCGTTTAAAACATGGAACGTATCTGGGTAGGTGATTACACAGCCCACAAATATGCCCATTTTTTCAACTTCTTCTTTATCTGCTGCACCTACATCTATAAAAATGTTATCAGGTTTTGGAGCTTCTTCTTTAGACTTATCGCGAGTGTGAATTGCTGGCCAGCCAAAAACTCCTTTTACAATGCCATCCTTAGTGTGCACATTTACAATCTTAGAAGGAGCAATCTGGTGATCACTACCGCCATTACGTATTACATATATAAGACCGTTATCTGCTATATAATTTACATACCAAGATATTTCGTCTGCGTGACCTTCTATTACTACTTTATATTTTGCGTTTGGATTAATTACTGCAACTGCAGTTCCATAGGTATCTGTGATAAATTCATCTACATAAGGGGTAAGATAATCCATCCACAATTTTTGACCGTCCCACTCATAACCAGTAGGAGCGGCGTTGTTGAGGTAACGTTCGAGAAAGTCTAGAGACTTTTTATTTAAAATGCTTTTTGAAGCCATAGAATAATATTTTCTTTAAAAGTAAGAATATTAACCAAGAGTTTATAACGTTATAGAGGTCTAATACCTAATTTTGGAACGATTTTAGCTTAAAGCGAAATAAAAAGATGCGCATACATAATCTCCTATATATAATAGTATTCATAGCAGGGTTTGCTTGGGGCCAAGAAACTCCTGTAGATTCTACAGAAGTAGCAATTGAATATTACATCATTCAGGGAGACACCATCCCGAGGAGCGCTATAGATCTTAATGAGGTTATCGTTTTTAAAAGATTAAAATTTGATAACAAAGAAGACCGCAGACGCTACTTAATATTACGCCGAAAAACCAGAAAGGTTTTTCCATACGCAAAACTTGCTGCAGATAGGCTTGTGGAATTAAATAGTAGATTAGATTCTATAGAAGGCAAACGCGCTAGAAAGAAGTACACAAAAATCATTCATAAATATCTAGAAGGGGAATTTTCGGCAGAGCTTAAGAAACTCACACGCACCGAAGGGCAAATACTTATTAAGCTCATACACCGTCAAACAGGCGAGACAGCTTTCGAATTGATAAAGAGGTTGCGCAGTGGTTGGAGAGCATTCTGGTATAATACTACCGCCAGTGCTTTTGACATATCACTTAAAAGAGAGTTTGATCCAGTAAACGAGGAAGAAGATTTCCTTATAGAAGATATACTGCAACGCTCTTTTCAATCAGGAATTCTAGAAACACAGCCTAGCGCTTTAGACTTTGAGTTTTTAGAATTATCAGATAAGTGGAAGGAGAAAGGAGTAGAGTAATAGCATACCTATTATATGGTATAATTACTCTGTATCGCTTTCGCGAAAATATCTAGGGTGGTTTTTGCAGCTATTTGATGGTTGCTGAGGTAGGAATTGCTAGTTTCTCTGACTTTATGGAGTATAAAACAGGGTTCTTTTATGGTTGTTGAGGTGTCAATGAAATTATTTTAAAAGCTACTTCTTGTATTTACAGTGAGTTGCATATTTCCTTAAAATTTTCTTAAGAATATTCTTGTCAGATTAGAACTTCGGTGTATCTTTGCCACCCGCTTAACAGCAAGCGGTTGTTCTTTTAAATGTCTTCAAAAAGTTTGTTTTTATTTCTTCAAATTATTTTTACAGAGAAGTTAAGCCCGTCAGCGCCGATGGTACTGCACTCGTGGGAGAGTAGGTCGCCGCCTTTTTAAGGCTCCAATACAATTATTGTATTGGAGCTTTTTTTATGCCATAAAATCAAGGAAATGTAAGCGCATAACTCGCTAATCATTAGTTGAATAGGTTCGTGAGCTCAATTGTTAAATGGCTAAAAATAAAATTGCTTAATTGAAAGTTCTTGCACGTTCTAGCGACTTTTACTCTATAATCTTAGACTACGAGGAAAAGGTAGAGTTTCTATTTTTAGAGTTTATCTAATTGTGAATTACAAAGTCTTTAAATGAAATTTTATGACCTCTTGTAATTCTCTTTTCTTATATTCAGATTCATTTTATACAAAATAGTATTATTGTGTAAATAGATTTAAATCAGTAAAATATTATAATAAAGAATGTATGCGGAGAGAAATCGTTAGTGTTATCAATAAAAATTTAGGAAATGCCATTACTCTAATAGATACTATATCAGAAGATACTTATATTGATAATACTGTTGGTCCCTATTATAGTAGTATAGGTTCCCATGTTAGGCACGCATTAGACTTTTTTGACTGTGTTATCAATGGTATACAATCTAACAACATTGACCTTACCGCGCGTAAGAGGGATGAAGTGATTTCAACAAATCCAGAGGCTGCAAAGAATAAGATATATGAAATCCAACAGCAATTAGTATCATTTATAGGAGTGAATACAGACTACTTATTGCATGTTACAGACAACCTAGGGGCCGGTAAAGAAACAATCATGTACACACTTGAGAGTGTACTTGCTCAAGCTAATACGCATGCAACACATCACTATGCAATTATAAGTTATATGTTGCAAACTCTTGGAGTAGAAACTGTAATCGAAGGTTTTGGATATAATCCATCTACACCAGTTCCAAAAAGAGAGGGTATTTAAAATCTATTTAATCATTAAATAATGCTTTCATAAGCATTCTTATTCCTTTGAATCCAAAATAAATAGCAGCAATAAATAATATAATTCCTATGCCCAGAATAGGGATAAACATAGGATGATCCTGATTTTTAAAGGAAGAGTTAAGAATTATAGGTGCTGTTACTAATAATAAAAGAGTTCCTCCCATAAGCTTAACACCTTTGGCTAGCTTTTCTTTATTTGTGTGCATGATATTCATGTATTGCTTTACGTACACTGCCGTAGGTTAATAACAAAGTGTTTGCTTCTTTTTCTGGTATATTAAGTGAGGTCATAATCATATTAGTTCCTCGTTTTACTAGCTTCTCATTACTGAGTTGCATATCTACCATTTTATTTCCCTTAATATGTCCTAGCTTAATCATTGTAGCTGTAGATATCATATTGAGAATTAGCTTTTGAGCTGTTCCTGCTTTCATACGTGAGCTTCCTGTAACAAACTCTGGACCCACAACTGGAACTATTGGATATACAGCCGTTAATGCAAGTGGGCTTCCTTCATTACAAGTAATACATCCGGTAATGATATTTTTTTCGTTACATTTCTTTAGCGCACTAATAACGTACGGCGTTGTTCCTGATGCAGCAATACCAATTACGACGTCTTTTTCTGAAACATTATGGGAGCTAAGATCTTCCCAACCTTGATTTTTACTATCCTCTGCAAATTCTACCGCGTTCCTTATTGCCTCATCACCACCTGCAATTATTCCAATAACCGTTTCAGGTGATACACCAAAAGTAGGAGGGCACTCGCTTGCATCTACAACACCTAAGCGACCGCTAGTTCCGGCTCCCATGTAAAATAGTCTTCCGCCTTTTTCTAATTTTGATACAATCACGTCCACTAATTTTTCAATATGTGGGATTACCTTCTCAACTGCATTTGGAACTGTTTTGTCCTCTTTATTAATATTTGAGAGCAGCTCTGTGGTAGTCATCTTTTCAAGATGATCGTAGTGAGAATCTTGTTCTGTTGTTCTTGTAAATGTCACTGTATGTGGTTTTGGGTTATGTAAAGGTACAGTGTTTCTTTTTATTTGGTGTTCATGGGTAATTAATTGTGTTATTACCCTATTGGATAGAAGATTAAGTATGCTTGATTCATGTTTTCGCGTAAGCATATTTTATATCTAATAAAATTTAACTCGTATCCATTGTATGAGTATCTTTCAAATGTTAACTTTGTGTAACGTAGTAAATGCAGACATGTTATGAGTAGTCTTTCTAAAGTTGTGGATTCTCTTGAGTATAGAGTCGCTACTTTGTTGAAAAAATACGAAGATGTGAAGCAAAAGCGGATAGCGCTGGAAACAGAACTTACCGCAATGCAACAAGAAAACAAACAACTGAGAGACGCCATTGTGGCGAGTGAACAGAAGGTGAAGACTCTTAAAACGGCAAATGCATTACTAGGCAGTAACGATTACAAAAGGGAAACCAAATTGAAGATAAACGCATTAGTACGTGAGATTGATACATGTATTGCGTCACTGGCTGAATAATTATGGCAGACAAACTTAAAATTAAATTGTCTATTGCAGATCGCGTATACCCGCTTACTATTGATCCAGCTCAAGAGGAAGGATTACGTAAAGCAACTAAAGAGATCGAGGCAATGGTAAAGCAATTTGAGCAGAGTTATGCCGTTAGAGATAAGCAAGATGTACTAGCAATGTGTGCATTGCAATTTGCTTCAAAGGTTACCCAAAAAACTATAAATGAAGACTCTCTTAGTGATGAGACAGCAGCTAGATTACAAAAACTAGCGGCACTCCTCGATGAGAGCTTAACATAGACGTTCTTTACATACAACAGCATATTACTGCCTGCATTGGATATTTTTTTGATAAACTCAACAGTTATTTTTTATAAAGAGTGACTCTAAGTTGTAAAAGCATGCCGTTACTAGACTTGTCTAGGTAGACGGAACCTTGATCAGCTTTCTAGCTCTAATCCTTACTATTAGGAGTTTATACAAAATGCACTTCTAATGCAGGCTTTTTTATATCTCATCGTGAGATGTTAAGGTTGTAAAACCTTATAAATCAACCATTAGTACTGCCCTCTGTGGCATTAAAAATATTCACTAAAATTATGGAACATAATGCACTCTTGTTCATCGTAGGTGTGATTGCACTAGCTTTAGGCTTTCTTATAGCAAAAATGCTAGAACGTAATAACGCATCGCAGATTATCAAACGCGCTAAGAAAAGTGCCCAAGGCATTTTAAAAGAAGCAACTTCTGATGGAGAGTCTCTTAAGAAAGATAAAATATTACAAGCAAAAGAAAAATTTATTGAGCTTAAAGCAGAGCATGAGAAGGTAATATTATCTCGTGATAAGAAAATGAATGATGCAGAGAAACGCGCTAGAGACAAAGAATCTCAAGTAAGTGGAGAGCTTTCGCGAAATAAAAAATTAAATCAATCACTAGAGGATAAGATTAAAGATTACGATAAGCGCTTAGAATACGTAGATAAGAAAAAGGCTGAAGCAGATAAGATGCACGAGAGTACTGTGCAGCAACTTGAGGTTATTTCTGGACTTTCTGCAGAAGAAGCAAAAAGTCAACTTGTAACAACGCTGAAAGATCAAGCGAAGGCTGATGCAATGAAGCATGTTCAAACTTCCATAGAAGAGGCAAAAATGACGGCAGAGCAGGAAGCTAAGAAGATTATTATAAATACGATACAGCGTATTGGGACAGAAGAAGCGGTAGAAAATTGTGTATCTGTCTTTAATCTAGAAAGTGACGACGTAAAAGGTAGAATCATAGGTCGTGAAGGACGTAACATACGCGCTATAGAAGCTGCAACGGGTGTTGAGATTATAGTAGATGATACTCCTGAGGCAATCATACTTTCATGTTTTGATAGTGTACGTCGTGAGGTAGCTCGTCTATCTCTTCACAAGCTTGTAACAGACGGTCGTATTCACCCAGCACGTATAGAAGAAGTTGTTCAAAAGACGACAAAACAGATAGAACAAGAAATTGTTGAAGTAGGTAAGCGTACGGTGATTGATTTAGGAATACACGGTTTACACCCAGAGCTCATTAAAGCTGTTGGACGTATGAAGTATCGTTCTTCTTATGGACAAAACTTACTACAACATAGTAGAGAAGTAGCAAAGCTATGTAGCGTGATGGCTGCAGAACTGGGTGTTAATGCCAAGCTTGCTCGTAGAGCTGGACTTTTACATGATATAGGTAAAGTGCCAGATACTGATACAGAAACTCCACACGCAATCTTAGGAATGCAGTGGGCAGAAAAATATGGAGAGAAACCAGACGTTTGCAACGCCATAGGAGCTCACCACGATGAGATAGAAATGACTAGTTTATTATCACCTATTGTTCAAGTTTGTGATGCTATAAGTGGAGCACGTCCAGGAGCTCGCCGTCAGGTACTAGATTCATACATACAGCGTCTTAAAGATCTAGAAGAAATCGCTTTTGGTTTTCAAGGTGTTAAAAAAGCATATGCAATTCAAGCTGGACGTGAGTTACGTGTAATTGTAGAGAGCGAAAAAGTAAATGATGATAAAGCATCTAATTTATCTTTCGAAATTTCTCAAAAGATTCAAACAGACATGACCTATCCAGGTCAAGTAAAAGTTACGGTGATACGCGAGACAAGAGCGGTAAATATTGCAAAGTAATTTAAAACTTTATTATAATTTAAAAAGCCTGTACTTATTGTACAGGCTTTTTTATTGAGTTTAATTGTAATTACTTCATTTTGAATAATTCATAATGAGTATTGTCTTTTTTAAGATATTAATATTCAAAGCTTACTATTATCTATAATTATTTAAAAAGCTGTGTATTTTTATAATTAGTGCTGAAAGTTTATGGCTAGCTCAAATAAGTTGCTACCTTTGAGTCATCTTATGAACAGAACAATTGTACATATCTTAAAAGCCTTAACAGCACTTCTTGCTGCAAGGCCTGCTATGCAATTAATTCCTGTTCCTGTACGACGATTCCGCCGCCGCCCGTAAGGGTAGCTCATTAATGAGGGATGGTAGGTGAGTCCTATCCCGTTTTCCACAAAAGGAACCGTCACATTTTCAATATACATTTTAACTTAAATCATCGCTATGCAAATTGTTGTAGCCACGATTTCGCATACACCATATGCTCAGATTATCTGTGATACCATCGCAGAGTCATCTAAGGTACGTGGTACAGGAATCGCTCGTAGAACTCCAGAATATGTCATCTCAAAGATGGAAGCAGGTAATGCTGTCATCGCTTTAGAGGGAGACGTTTTTGCGGGCTTCTGTTATATAGAAGCTTGGGGACACGAAAAATTTATAGCCAACTCTGGACTTATTGTTCACCCAGACTTCAGAGGACAGGGACTTGCTAAAAAAATTAAAGAGGAGATATTTACGCTTTCGCGAAAGCGTTATCCAGATGCAAAAATCTTCGGTATCACTACGGGTCTTGCCGTGATGAAGATTAATAGTGATTTAGGTTATAAACCCGTCACGTTTTCTGAACTCACAACAGATGAGAGCTTTTGGAAAGGCTGCCAAACCTGCAAGAACTTTGATGTACTCACACGTACAGAACAAAAGATGTGCTTATGCACAGGGATGCTCTATGATCCATCAAAAGAATCCAAATCCACAGAAAAAAATACTGTAAAGGCACCTGTTTTTAACAGGCTAAAACAAATAAAGGAAAAGCTATTCCTTAAAAAAAATAAGTAATGAAAAAATTAATCTTAGCATACTCAGGAGGACTCGATACAAGCTATTGTGTAAAATATTTTACTGCAGAAATGGGATATGAAGTACACGCTGTAAGTGTAAACACAGGTGGATTTACAGATCAAGAAATCGCAAATAACAAAGAGAAAGCGCTTGCCCTAGGAGCGACATCATATACTAATATAGATGCTATAGCTACCTTTTATGATACGGTGGTGAAGTACCTAATTTTTGGTAATGTACTTAAGAACAACAGTTATCCACTTTCTGTAAGTGCAGAGCGTATCGTGCAAGCCATAGAGATTGCAAAATTTGCCAAAGCTAAAAATGCCGATGCTATTGCTCACGGTAGTACGGGTGCAGGTAATGATCAAGTACGTTTTGATATGACGTTTCAGACTATTGTGCCAGAGTTAGAAATAATAACGCCGATTAGAGATCAAACGCTTTCGCGAAAGCAGGAAATCGATTACTTACAGAGTCACGGTATTTCTTGGTCTTGGGAGAAAGCTCAATACTCAATAAATCAAGGTTTATGGGGTACAAGTGTAGGAGGTGCTCAAACCCTAACTTCACATCAAACACTTCCTGAGGATTCATATCCTAGTCAGCTGGAGGCTAGCGATTCTCAAACCTTAAAAATTGGATTCACACAAGGAGAACCTACTTCGCTTAATGGAAAGCAAGGTTCGCCAGTGGAGATTATAGAGCAACTAGAAGACATTGCAAGTAAGTATGCCATAGGTCGCGGGATGCACGTGGGAGACACCATTATTGGTATAAAAGGAAGAGTAGGTTTTGAAGCTGCAGCTCCTATAATTATACTAGAAGCACATCGTACTCTTGAGAAACACACGCTTTCAAAATGGCAATTACAACACAAAGAAAATATTGCTTTGTGGTATGGTACTCACTTACACGAGGGATTATACCTAGAGCCTGTAATGAGAGACTTTGAAGCATTTTTACAAAGCAGCCAGAATACGGTGACTGGAGAAGTAGAAGTAGTATTACATCCATATAGATTTGAGGTAGTAGGCATCACATCAGATTATGACCTTATGCAATCTAAGGTAGCGAGCTACGGAGAAGAAAACCAAGGATGGACCGCCGCCGAAGCAAAAGGGTTTATAAAAATATTAGGGAACCAGTCTAGAATCATAGCAAACCAAAACAAATGAAAAAAATAGGAATCATAGGTGGTGCAGGTTATACTGCTGGGGAGCTCATTAGACTGCTTATTCATCACCCAGAAGTGCAGATAGATTTTATATACAGCACAAGTAATGCTGGTAATGCAGTAGGGATTGTTCATCAAGATCTTGCTCACGTAGACCTTAGTTTTACAAGTAAAGTAAATAGTGAGGTAGATGTAGTCTTCTTATGCTTGGGTCATGGTAATTCTGGCGAATTCTTGAGAAATCATACATTTTCTGATGCTACAAAGGTTGTTGACCTGAGTAATGAATTTAGACTTAAAAATGATATCTTTTTTCAAGATCGAGTTTTTGTATACGGACTTCCAGAAATCAATAAAGAGGAAATAAAAAACGCGCAGAATATTGCAAATCCAGGCTGTTTTGCAACTGCTATTCAGCTTGCGTTATTGCCGCTTGCGAGCGCTTCTTTACTTAGCCAAGATGTGCATATTAATGCCGTTACAGGTGCTACGGGAGCGGGAGTAAAACCAAGTGCTACTACGCATTTTGGGTGGAGAGATAATAACTTCTCACACTATAAGGCTTTTAATCATCAGCATCTTGGGGAGATAGGAGAGTCTGTCGTCCAGCTGCAAGAGAGTTTTAACAGCGAACTTCATTTCATTCCGCAGCGTGGTAATTTTTCTAGAGGGATTTTTGCAACTGCTTACACTCATTTTGAAGGCACTGTTGAGGATGCATATGAGCTCTATGAAGATTTTTATAAGGATTCCGCTTTCGCGAAAGCGGTAAAAGCACCTTTACACCTCAAACAAGTGATCAATACAAACTACTGTTTTATACACTTAGAAAAACATGGCAATAAATTATTGATTACCAGTGTGATTGATAATCTATTAAAAGGAGCAAGTGGTCAAGCTGTAGAAAATATGAATCTAATGTTTGGGTGGGCTCAAGATACTGGGCTCCAACTCAAGGCAAGTTATTTCTAATAGTTAAGATATAGACATATGAAAATAGCAATCATAGGAACGGGAAATTTAGGTCTTGCCATCGCAAAAGGACTCATCACAAATAATGCGGTAACTAGCTTATATCTTACTAAAAGAGATATTTCTAGTATCGAAAAATGGGATGCGTACAAGGAAGTAACAACTACGAGTGATAACCGTGAAGCTGTTGTAAAAAGCGATATTCTCATTTTTGCAGTACAACCAGGTCATTTTGCAGGTATACTTGAGGATATTAAAGAATTGCTTACTGAGAAACACATTATTATCTCTACGATAACTGGTTTTAAAGTGCCACAAATCGCTGAGATTGTAGGAGACGATCAATTTATTATACGAGCGATGCCTAACACCGCTATTGCTGTAGGGCAAAGTATGACCTGTTTATGTAGTAATACAGTAGGCGAAAAGCGTATTGCCATTGCCGAAGCCATTTTTAACAAATTAGGTACAACCCTTATTATTCCAGAAGGACAAATGCAAGCTGCTACGGTAATCTGTGCAAGTGGTATTGCTTTCTGGATGCGATTGATAAGAGCAACTACGCAGGGTGCCATACAGTTAGGTTTTGACGCAAAAGAAGCGCAAGAACTTGCAATGCAAACTTGTCTAGGAGCTGCCACGCTCGTTATTAAATCTGGAAACCACCCAGAAGCAGAAATTGATAAAGTAACTACGCCAAAAGGCTGTACCATAGAAGGTCTCAATGAGATGGAACATTCAGGTTTAAGCTCTTCTCTCATAAAGGGAATCGTGGCTAGTTATCAAAAAATTAATAGCATCTCATAGTGCTTAAAAATAAAGAGTATGAAATTATTTGATGTATATCCACTTTATGATGTTGCTCCTGTTAAGGCAGAGGGATGTTATGTGTATGATCAAAGTGGACAAGAGTATCTTGATTTATATGGTGGTCACGCGGTGATCTCTATAGGTCACGGACATCCTCATTATATAGAGAAATTAAAAACGCAGATGGATGCCATAGGCTTTTATTCTAATGCTGTTCAGAATCCGCTGCAGGTGGAGGTTGCTCAGAAGCTAGGAGCGCTTTCTGGTTGTGAGGATTACGATTTGTTTTTCTGTAATTCAGGAGCAGAGGCAAATGAGAACGGATTAAAACTAGCGTCATTTGACACAGGTAAAAGTCGCGTGGTAGCCTTTAAAAATAGCTTTCACGGGAGAACATCTGCCGCCGTAGCAGCTACTGATAATCCTAGTATTGTTGCACCTATAAATGCACAACACAAAGTATCCATACTTGATCTGGGCAATACGGAGCAACTAGAGGAAACTTTGCAACAAGGAGATTGCTGTGCAGTGATTTTAGAATTTATACAAGGTGTAGGAGGTTTAGATCAATCTACAGAGGTGTTTTATCAAGATGTTGCTACGCTTTGTAAAAAATATGATGTAAAACTTATTGCGGACGAGGTGCAATCTGGTTTTGGGAGATCTGGAGAGTTTTTTGCTTTTCAGAAATATAATGTCACTCCAGATATTATCACCATCGCAAAAGGAATGGGTAACGGTTTTCCCGTGGGCGGTGTGCTAGTGCATCACTCTATTGAGGCGCGTTATGGGATGCTGGGCACGACCTTTGGCGGTAATCATCTTGCTTGCGCTGCTACACTTGCAGTTCTCGAGGTGATTGAGAAGGAGCATTTGATGGCACACGCAAAGGAAATGGAAACCTACTTTAGGGAGAAAGCACTTGCTTTTGGCAATCGGGTGACTGTAAAAGGTCGCGGATTAATGCTAGGGCTAGACTTAGGCTACGATGTAGGAGCATTGCGCAAAAAACTCATCTACGAGCATCACATTTTTACAGGAGGAGCAAAAAACAAACACGTGCTCAGAATACTTCCACCACTTACGATTCAAAAACCACAGATAGATTTACTATTTGAAGCATTACACAAGGAGTTATGAAGAACTACATATCTATAAATGATATCCCTAATTTAGAAATGGCGATTAAAGAAGCGCTGTATATGAAGGAGTATCCGTACGCTTTCGCGAAAGCGGGAAAACAAAAAACCTTAGGTCTTCTATTTTTTAACTCAAGCTTACGTACAAGATTAAGCACAGAAAAGGCTGCCAAAAACCTTGGAATGGAGACGATGACACTCAATGTAAACAGTGATAGCTGGCAACTAGAGTTTGAAGATGGTACTGTGATGGATGGCACAAAAGCAGAGCATATTAAAGAGGCTGCGCAGGTGTTATCGCAATATTGTGATGTGCTTGCTGTGAGAGCTTTTCCAGGGCTGGTAGATAAAAGTCAAGATGAGCTAGAGGTTGTACTTTCTGCATTTATGCAATATGGGAGTGTGCCGGTTGTAAATCTAGAAAGCAGTACGGCGCACCCGCTACAAGGCTTTACAGATGCAATCACGATTTACGAACTCACCGAAAGTCTACGTGCAGCAAATAAAAAGCCTAATGTTGTGTTGACCTGGGCGCCACACCCTAAAGCATTGCCACACGCAGTTGCAAACTCATTTGTCCAGACTATGCAAAAGGCAAATGTGAATTTCACAATTACTAATCCAGAGGGTTATGATCTTAACCCAGAGATACGTGGTGAAGTACCTGTGATTCATAACCAGAAAGAAGCCTTTGCAAATGCCGATATCATTTATGTAAAAAACTGGAGCAGCTATGAAGATTATGGTAAGGTGCAATCGCAAGACAGTAACTGGATGATTAATGCCGAAAAACTTAAGGGAACTAATCAAGCCAAAGTAATGCATTGCCTACCTGTGCGCCGTAACGTTGTCATTGCAGATGATGTGCTAGACACCGAGTCAAGCGCTGTAATCCAGCAAGCTGGTAATAGAACGTGGGCTGCACAATGGGTGCTTAAAAACATACTCGACAATGATGAATAAACAGCAACTTACCGTAGTGAAAATAGGTGGAGACATTGTAGATTATGATGAACTACTCACTTCATTTTACACGCATTTTAAGGCAATTTCTGGTCCAGCTATTATCATTCACGGTGGAGGAAATAAAGCATCTACTTTACAAGAGCAGCTGGGTTCTGTCCCGGTAAAAGTAGACGGGAGAAGGGTTACAGATGAGGCCACGCTAGAGGTTGTGACAATGGTGTATGCCGGACTTCTCAATAAGAAACTTGTCGCTGGCCTGCAGGCAAAAGGTAAAAACACCATAGGACTTTCTGGAGCAGATGGAGATGCCGTGAGAGCGCATAAACGCGAAGTGATTACGGTAGATTATGGTTTTGTAGGGGATATAGATAGAGTAAATGTGAGTTTTATAAATGACCTCCTTTCTGACGGTAAAGTGCCTGTATTTTCTGCAATTACGCACGATGGTAATGGGCAATTACTGAACACCAATGCAGATACACTCGCTGCCAAAATTGCGGTAGCAATGAGCTCTTTATATAACGTTCAGTTGTTTTATTGTTTTACAAAACCAGGTGTCCTTGAAGATGTAAATAATGATGAATCGATAGTAACGCGCATAGATAAAGGGCTTTATAAAGAGATGAAAACAGCGGGACAAATATTTGAAGGTATGATTCCTAAACTAGATACTGCTTTTGAGGCGCTCGATCAAGGCGTTATGAGAGTACATTTGGGCGAGGTTGATGTACTGAGCGATAACACTATAAAACACACGACACTATGTCTTTAAAAACTCAAATTGATAGCGCCGTAGCATTGCTGCAATCACTCATTGAGACACAAAGTTTTTCTAGCGAAGAAGACGGCACAGCTTTACTTATCATAAACTGGTTAGAGGAGGAGGGGATTACGCTTTCGCGAAAGCGTAACAACATCTACGCATTTAATAAACATTATGACGCATCAAAACCGTTATTGCTTCTCAACTCCCACCACGATACGGTTAAGCCAAATAAAGGATACACAAGAGATCCTTATAATGCCGAAATCAAGGACGGGAAATTGTACGGTCTAGGCAGTAATGATGCAGGTGCAAGTCTTGTAGGATTGCTTACTGCGTTTGTTCATTTTTATGAGCGTGAGGGTATGTCTCATAATATTGTAATTGTAGCTTCTGCTGAAGAAGAGTCAAGTGGTCCAAATGGTCTTAATAGTATGCTTGCGCATCTACCAGAAATAGATGTTGCCATAGTAGGCGAGCCTACACTTATGAACCTCGCCATTGCCGAAAAAGGTTTGGTTGTTTTTGACGCCGTAGTAAAAGGAACGGCAGGTCACGCAGCTCACATAAAGGAGAATATGGCTATTTATAATGTAATAGAAACCTTGCAGTGGTTTGAGAATATAACTTTTGATAAAGTGTCTGAGACGCTGGGTGCCACTAAGGTTACAGTAACACAAATTAATGCGGGTAGTCAACATAATGTAGTGCCCAGCCAGGTAGAGCTCGTCATAGATGTAAGAGTAAACGAGCATTACAGCAACCAAGAAATCGCCGATTATATGGTGGCAAATGTGCCGTGTGACACAATACAGCCACGGTCATTGCGATTAAATAGTTCGCGTATTCCAAAGGAGCACAAATTAGTACAAGCAGGAATAGCGCTAGGTAGAGAGACCTACGGTTCGCCTACCTTATCTGATCAAGCCTGCTTGAGTTGTCCATCTTTAAAGCTAGGTATAGGTGACAGCACTCGCTCTCATATGGCAGATGAGTTTGTCTATGTACACGAGATAGAGCAGGGGATTCCATTATATATTGATCTTCTAGAAAAATTTTTAAACGCATAAATAATAAAGGTTGTTGCAATAGTGTGAATAGCATAACCTACTAATAAGATACCTATGAAACTTTGGGAAAAAGGAATACCAACAGATCAAAAAATAGAAGCATTTACGGTGGGGAATGATCGTGAGATTGATATCCATATTGCTAAGTACGATTTGCTAGCTAGCAAGGCACACGCAACGATGCTTGCTTCTGTTGGCTTACTTACACAAGAAGAAAGCGAGCAGTTAAATAAGCAATTAGACCTTATGCTCAAGCAAGAGCAGGAAGGAACATTTGTTATAGAAGCAGATTTTGAAGATGTACACTCTAAGATAGAAAGTGATCTTGTAAAAGCATTAGGAGATACGGGGAAAAAAATACACACAGCGAGATCTCGTAATGACCAAGTTCTTGTGGCGTTAAACCTTTATTTTAAAGCAGAATTGTCTCAAATAACTGAAGGCGTAGAGAAGTTGTT
Organism: Dokdonia sp. Asnod1-B02; assembly: GCF_045063955.1. Lineage (NCBI taxonomy): Bacteria > Pseudomonadati > Bacteroidota > Flavobacteriia > Flavobacteriales > Flavobacteriaceae > Dokdonia > Dokdonia sp. Asnod1-B02. The sequence continues at coordinate 1,508,784 of NZ_JBEFNW010000002.1, forward strand.
TGACACACTTCTCAAACTTGCAGAGACTCATAAAAACACCTTGCTGCCTGGATATACACACCTTCAAGTGGCGATGCCGTCATCATTTGGACTTTGGTTTTCTGCCTACGCAGAGTTACTTATAGATGATCTATACTTGCTCAAGGCAGCACAAAAGGTGGTGGATCAAAATCCGCTGGGGAGTGCAGCTGGATATGGATCTAGTTTTCCTATCGATAGAGAGATGACTACCGCGCAACTTGGATTTGCCGATTTGAAATACAATGTAATTGCAGCTCAACTCTCAAGAGGGAAATCTGAGCGTACGGTAACGCAAGCTGTTGCAAATATTGCAAATACGCTAAGTCGTTTTGCGATGGATATATGTTTGTACTGTTCTCAAAATTTTGGGTTTATTAAGTTTCCAGATGCGCTTACTACGGGTAGTAGTATAATGCCGCACAAAAAGAATCCAGATGTTTTTGAATTGCTTCGTGGTAAGTGCAATCAGTTACAAGCAATCCCACAAGAAATGATTATGATTACAAATAATTTACCAAGTGGTTACCATAGAGATTACCAGTTACTTAAAGAAAATGCTATCAAGTCTGTTGAGGATCTTAAAGTAGTACTAGATATTTTTGAGTTCTCTATTGCTCAGGTGCAAGTGCAGGATGTTAATCTAGATGATGAGAAGTATCAACACCTCTTTACAGTAGATGCTATTAATGATCTTGTAGCCGCTGGAGTGCCTTTTAGAGAAGCATATAAGCAAATAGGGGAGCAGGTAGAAAATGGTTCTTTTAAAGCAGGAAATACAAAGGAGCACTCACACTTAGGAAGTATACATAACCTAGGTCTAGATAAGATACAAGCCAAATTTGACAAGGCGGTATCTTAATGAGTATCGAAGACTTTAGACACATAATGAGCTTATGTAAAATAGTATCTTCGCACAATGAGTAGTATTAAAACCTTTTTGCGTTCACTACTAGAAATAGTAGAAAACGTATATGAAAACTCTCGCAAGGCAAGTAGAAAACGTACTTGGCATCAGCACGTGGTCCCCTATGAAGGGGACTGGGCTGTAAGGCGCGAGGGTAACAAGCGTATCACTTCAAAGCATCAAAAGCAGAGTACTGCCATACGTAAAGCAAAGAGTATTGCACGTAAACGCAAGGCAGATGTGATTATACACCGTGCAGGTGGTGGCATACGCGAGCGTATAAACTACGATTAAATAATTGTGCTTTGTCCTGCGTGAATATTTTTAAAATTACGATTTGTGTCTTCTGGATTAAGAATGTAATCTGCAATAAAGTCGCCCACTTTTGAAGTGCTTAGTGGCTTTTTGGGATTGAGGTCTTCTGTAGAGAAACCTAATTCTAAAGATTTTTCTACAGCGGTTTCTATACTGGCTGCCTCTTCTTGCAAGCCTAGGTGTCTTAACAACATCGCAGCAGATAAGATAGAAGCCAGCGGATTTGCAATTCCCTTGCCAGTCGCTTGCGGGTAGGAGCCGTGTATAGGCTCAAAAAGTGCATTTTCTGTACCTACAGAGGCAGAAGCTAGAAGTCCTATAGAACCTCCTATCACACTTGCCTCATCAGAAATAATATCACCAAACAAGTTTTCTGTCAAAATCACGTCAAACTGCTTTGGGTTTAAAATCATTTGCATCGCTGCATTGTCTACAAAGAGAAAATCTACCGCTACATCTGGATATCCTTTTGCTATCTCAGTTACTGTTTTTCTCCACAGCCTTGATGTTTCTAGCACGTTTGCTTTATCTACAAGAGTAAGTTTTTTACGTCGTTTTTGAGCTTCTTTAAATGCTAGATGTGCAATTCTCGTAATTTCCTCTACAGAATACGAGCAACCGTCTGAAGCTACTTGACCATCATCACTTAGATGCTTTTCTCCGAAATAGATTCCACCAGTTAGTTCGCGATAAATTGACATATCTGCGCCAGAGATGATTTCTCTCTTTAATGGAGAGTTATCTATAAGTTGCTCGTAAGCCTTTACAGGTCGGATGTTGCAAAATAGCCCTAATGATTTACGTAAACGAAGAAGACCTTGTTCTGGGCGAACTTTTGCTGTTGGGTCATTGTCATATTTAGGATCTCCAATAGCCCCAAATAATATAGCGTCAGATGCCTCACAAATATCCAGCGTTTCCTCAGGAAGCGGATTACCCGTCGCATCTATGGCGCAAGCGCCCATCATTGCTTCTGTATATGTGAAGTGATGTCCGTATTCATCTGCCACTGCCTCTAGCGCTTTTTTTGCTTGAGCAGTAACTTCCGGTCCTATCCCGTCTCCAGGTATGATTGCTATATTAAAATCCATAGTGTGTGTTTGAATTATGTACTAAATCCCCGCCTTTGTAAGCGAGGATCTGGTAACCATTTATATAAAGTGTTTTATTAAAACACCATTCGTTCTTTTTCAAAGGCTTCTATTTCTGCCTTTTTACTTAATAAAAAATCTATATCGTCATACCCATTGATCATACATACTTTCTTGTAAGAATCTATTTCAAATTCCGCTTTTGTACTTCGACCTTGCTCAGTATAAACTCCAGCCATCTCCACCACTTGATTTTCTAGATCTATTGTAATGGGCAACTCAGGATTTGCTTCTATACCTGCTAGTAATTCCTTAAGGTACTCCGGCGTCACCTGAATAGGAAGCAAGCCGTTGTTAAGTGCATTACCTTTAAAAATATCTGCAAAAAAACTTGATATGACTACTTTAAACCCATACCCTACAATTGCCCAAGCAGCGTGCTCACGGCTAGACCCACAACCAAAGTTGTCTCCAGCTACGAGAATTTTTGCTCCAGCATATTGTGGTTTATTAATAGGGAACTCTGCATCCAGCGTTCCATCTTTTTTAAAACGCCAGTCTCTAAAAACGTTATCTCCAAATCCTTTCTTATCTGTCGCTTTTAAAAAACGTGCAGGGATAATCTGGTCTGTATCTATATTTTCAATAGGTAGCGGTACCGCTGTGCTTATGAGTTTTGTAAATTTTTCCATTAGGCTACAGCTTCTTTTGTGACGTCTACTATTTTTCCTGCAATGGCAGTTGCGGCAGCTACAAGGGGAGAAGCGAGTATTGTTCTCGCACCTTGACCTTGGCGACCTTCAAAATTTCTATTTGAGGTAGAAACACAGTACTCTCCAGCGGGAATCTTATCATCATTCATCGCTAGACAGGCTGAACAGCCAGGCTGCCGTAAGGCAAACCCAGCCTCTTCAAACACCTCTTTAAGCCCCTCTTCTTCGAGTTGCTTTGCTACTTGTTGTGAGCCAGGTACTAGCCAGGCGTTCACATTTGCAGCTTTATGTTTTCCGCGCACGTATGCTGCGGCTATTCTAAAATCTTCTATTCTTGAGTTTGTACAACTTCCTAAAAACACATAATTAATAGGTGTGTCTAGTAGTTGATCTCCACCCTTGAAATTCATATATTCAAGTGCTTTCTCAAAGGTCATATCACCCTTCTCAGGGATAGCGCCATTTATTTTAATTCCCATTCCCGGGTTTGTGCCGTAGGTGAGCATAGGTGCTATATCTTCGGCATCAAATTGATATTCTTTGTCAAAAGTGGCATCTTGATCTGTAGGAAGTGTTTTCCAGTAGGATACCGCTTTCGCGAAAGCGTCACCCTGCGGAGCAAATTTGCGCCCTTCCACATAATCAAAAGTGGTTTGATCTGGGGCAATCATTCCGCCACGAGCACCCATCTCGATACTCATATTACAAACCGTCATACGGCCTTCCATACTCATCTCCTCAAAAACATTACCTGCATACTCACAGAAGTAACCCGTACCAGCATTTGTGCCGATTTTTGAAATGATATATAAAATCACATCCTTAGGGGAAACGTGCGGTGCAAGAGTTCCATTTACAGAAACGCGTAAGCTTTTAGGCTTGTTAAGTAATAGGCTCTGACTCGCAAATACTTGTCCCACCTGGCTCGTCCCGATACCAAAGGCAATAGTGCCAAAAGCCCCGTGTGTTGAGGTGTGACTATCACCACAAACCATAGTCATACCTGGTCGTGTGATGCCCAGTTCTGGTGCCATCACGTGTACAATACCATTGTATTTGTGACCTAGACCATAGAGGGTGATGTTATGTTTATCACAGTTTTCTGTGAGTTGTTGTAATTGCTTGCGAGACATTTCATCTCTAATAGGTAAATGCTGATCTTGAGTTGGGGTATTATGATCTGCCGTGGCAACTATTTGATCTGGACGCGCTACAGTAATGCCACGCTCCTCAAGCTCATTAAATGCCTGCGGACTGGTAACCTCGTGTATCAAGTGCTTGTCTATATATAAGATTTGGGGTCCGTTATCTACCGTGTCTACTACGTGTGCATCCCAAACTTTATCAAATAGTGTTTTTCCCATTGTATTGTGTTACTCAAATTTTACGTTGTAAAAATAGAGTTGGTTATTGTTAAGCTACTGCTCCTGCTTTAAGTTGTATGCGATCCATTATCATATGGATGTCATTATCCTTTACTTCTTTTTGTCTATCTGCTACATTAAGAAACTGTTCATAAGCTGCATCTAGTTGTATTTTGGTCAATTCGTATCCTACTTTTTTAGATCTGTATGCAAGTGCTGCTCTACCACTTCTTGCAGTAAGCACGATAGAAGTCTCATTTACTCCCACATCTTTAGGATTCATGATCTCGTAGGTCTCTCTATTTTTAATCATCCCATCTTGGTGAATTCCTGAGCTGTGAGCAAAAGCATTTGCACCTACAATAGCCTTGTTAGGTTGTACGACCATTCCCATCTTATCACTCACCATACGGCTCGTGTCAAAAAGTAGTTGGGTATTTATATCTGTGTGAAGATTAAGGGTAGGATGTTGTTTAAGTATCATCACCACTTCCTCTAGAGAGGTATTACCAGCACGCTCTCCTATACCGTTTATGGTACATTCGATCTGTCTTGCTCCATTTATAACGCCAGCAATACTATTTGCAGTAGCTAGACCAAGATCATTATGACAGTGACAAGAGAGGATTACGTTTTCTATACCTTTTACGTTTTCACGTAAGTATTTAATTTTTGCTCCATACTCTTCAGGTAAACAATAACCTGTAGTATCTGGAATATTAAGAACTGTCGCTCCAGCTGCAATTACTTGTTCTAGAACACGAGCAAGAAAAGCGTTATCTGTACGTCCAGCATCTTCTGCATAAAACTCTACATCATCAACAAAATTTTTCGCGTAAGCGGTTGCCTTAACAGCGCGTTCAATTATCTGCTCAGGAGTGGCGTTAAACTTATATTTCATGTGCGACTCGCTAGTTCCTATACCAGTGTGTATTCTAGGTTTTAGGGCATATTTAAGTGCTTGTGCCGCTACTTCTATATCTTTCTCTACAGCGCGAGTGAGACCACATACTGTTGCATTTTTAACAAGTTTTGATATCTCTGCTACAGAGGTGAAATCTCCAGGGGATGAAATAGGGAATCCAGCTTCTATAACATCTACACCTAGAAGGTCTAGACGCTCTGCTATGGTGAGCTTTTCTTTTTTGTCTAATTTACAACCAGGAACCTGCTCTCCATCTCTAAGAGTCGTATCAAAAATCTGAACTTTGTCGTTTTGCATAGCATTCATTTCTACACGAATTTATACCTTGCTTATTCTTAAACGATGTGGGTTATGAAGAAGCTTACGACATCAAGGTTAATTTTAGTCTAATCAAATAACTGTATTTCAATTAGTTATGAGAAAAATCATTACAACACTTAATGATCATAATGATTCTTTATTTATTTTAATAAAGTCATTATCTAAGAGTGAGAAGCGCCAGTTTAAACTGTACGTAGGCCGACTAGTGGGAAATAGTGAAGCTAAGTTTTTACAACTTTTTGAATTTCTAGACAAAGAGAAAACATACAATGAGACTGCAATTTTAAAGTCTGGTATTGTTACTAAAACACAACTTTCTAACCTTAAAGCGCATCTTTATAGACAATTATTAATAAGCTTACGACTCACTCCTGCTCACCAAAATATACGTGTTCAAATACGAGAGCAGCTAGATTTTGCAACCATCTTATATCAGAAAGGTTTATACAAACAAAGCCTCAAAATTCTAGATAAGGCCAAAAGTATGGCGCTCGAGAATGAGGAGAAAAATGTTGCCTACGAGATTGTAGAATTAGAGAAAATTATAGAAACTCAGTACATTACTAGAAGTATAGCTACTCGAGCAGATGAGCTTGCTGTACAAGCAAAAATGCTAAGTGAGCAAAATGTAATGGCTAGTAAGCTATCTAACCTCTCATTACAATTATATAGTATCATGCTCAAGACGGGCTATGTGAAAAGTGATGCAGAGAAGCAGCGCCTTACTGACTACTTTGATGGGCATTTACCTAAATATAATTATGACACACTCAACTTTAGAGAAAAGTTATGGTTGTATAAAGCACATCTTTGGTATAGTTTTTTAACGCAAGACTTCCTGACTAGTTACAAGTATGCAGATCGCTATGTGAGACTTTTTGATGATAACCCCACGATGATTAAGCAAAACCCAGTATTCTACCTAAAAGGAATACATTATTTGCTCGAATCTTTATATTACCTCAAACACGAATCAAAGTTTAAGGAAGCCCTAGATAAACTTACTACAGTAAAGGAGAATCCTAACTTTCCTAAAGGTGATAACCTAGATACGCTACTATTTCTATATACCTCAAGCAATCGCTTTAACCATAAGTTTATGACGGGAAGCTTTAGTGATGAGGATGGTCTCGTAAAAGAGGTGCTTGCAGGATTAAAATCACCCAAATATAGAATAGATGAGCATCATGTAATGATATTCTATTATAAGATTGCTAGTCTATACTTTGGAGCTGGAGATAACGTGAAATGTATAGAGTACTGTCAAAAAATCATAAATAATCATAGTCTCAAAAGTAGAGAAGATCTCATGTGTTTCTCTCGTATTCTTAATCTCATTGCTCATTACGAGGCAGGTAAGGACTATCATCTAGAGTCGCTTTTAAGAAGCACCTACAAGTTTTTAATTAAGATGGATGATATGCATGAGGTACAAAAAGAGATGATTAAATTTGTGCGAAACCTAGGCGATATATACCCTCACGAACTCAAGGGGGCATTTAAGAATTTACATAGTACGCTCAAGCAATATGAGGAAGACCCTTATGAGCGAAGAGCATTTTTATACTTAGATGTGTTATCGTGGTTAGAGAGTAAAATAGAGAATAAACCAGTGGCAGATGTAATCAAAAACAAAGCGCATCAATCTTTGCGTTAGTCTAATACGTCATAGTTTTTCCAGAATTATAAGTCCTCCATGAAGAATAGCACTAAACACATATTAGAAATTAATCTTGCCATGCTTTTTGTGAGCACATCTGGTGTTTTGGGGAGATATATAGATTTACCTCCCGCAGTAACCATAGGTATCAGATCTTTTGGAGCAATGCTATTACTTGGCCTCTTTATAAAGTGGAAAGGTTTTTCTTTTACGCTTGCGCGAAAAGATATGCTTGCGATTGCTCTTTCTGGAGTTTTTATGGGACTACACTGGATTACCTACTTCTACTCATTACAACTATCTAATGTGGCTATCGGGATGCTCTCCCTATTCACTTATCCTGTGATGACTAGCTTACTAGAACCACTATTTTTGAAAACCAAGTTTTCAAAAATGCACTTGCTACTAGGGGTGCTTGTATTGATAGGTATTTACTTTCTTGCGCCTACTTTTGATACAGAAAACGACTATTTCCTTGCGATACTCATAGGATTGCTGTCTGCATTATGTTTTGCAATACGTAACCTACTAGTAAAAACAAAAATAGGTTCCTATAACGGGTCTGTAGTGATGTGGTACCAAACGCTGGTGATTGCGATTATGCTTATACCAGCATATTTTATCTTTGACACCGAAGGTTTTGTTGCAGAGCTGCCTTATATAGGATTGCTTGCTCTTATAACCACCGCTTTAGGACACACGATGTTCTTGTTTAGTATCAAAAGATTTTCTGTTACAGCAGCTAGTTTAATGGGAAGCGTGCAGCCTATTTATGGGATCATTCTAGGTATTATTTTTCTTAATGAAATCCCTGGATGGCGTACTGTGTTGGGAGGTTCTTTAATACTATTTAGTGTAGTGGTCGAGAGTTTAAGAGCCTCGAGAAGTAAGTAGACACTTTTTAATTACAAGCCTTCCACACAGCATCTCCTTCGGGAACTTCGGCTGTAAAAGTCATTTCTTCCTTTTTAACTGGGTGGGTGAGGGTAAGCTTTCGCGAAAGCAAACTTATACTACCATCAGGATTGCTACGGTCAAAACCATATTTAAGATCTCCTTTTATAGGGGATCCTATAGCCGTAAGTTGGGCTCTAATCTGATGATGTCTGCCCGTGTGTAAGTCAATCTCTAAGAGATAAAAAGTTTTGAGTTTTTTTATAACTCTATAATCCAAAATTGCCTTTTTACTATCTGGAACCTCATGCTTGTGTGCGTAGCTTTTGTTTTGTTTAGGATTCCTCTTTAGGTAATGAATAAGAGTGCCACTCTCTTCCGGTGGCGGATTTTTTACTAACGCCCAGTAAGTTTTTTGTGTTTCTCTTTCGGCAAAGGCTTTGTTGAGGCGTGGTAGCGCTTTGCTTGTCCTTGCAAACACAACAATTCCAGAAGTAGGTCTGTCTAATCTATGTACAACACCTAAATAAACGGCACCGGGTTTATCATACTTTATAGCAATATACTTTTTTACCACCTCGCTCAGGGGCGCATCACCTGTCTTATCTCCCTGTACGATATCCCCACTACGTTTATTAATCACAATAATGTGATTATCCTCATAAATAACGTTGAGGTTGTCTGCAGTAGAGAGGGTATTATTCATTGATGGCTTTTCTTTTAGAAGCTATAATTATATCCACATTATCACGATTGCATGAAGCTCTACGTGATAATATGGGTATAAGGGAATTTAATACGGTGTATTAATATTGCTCATCTTCGTTAGGGAAGCTTTGATTTTTTACATCTGTGCTATATTGCTCAAATGCTTTTGTCATTTCTGTATGAAGATCTAGGTAACGTCTCAAAAAACGCGGATTGAACTCATGTGTCATTCCAACCATATCGTGCGTTACTAGTACTTGACCATCTACACCAGCACCAGCGCCTATACCAATTACAGGAATTGTAAGGCTAGCGGCAACCTCTTGAGCTAGTTTTGCAGGAACTTTTTCTAAAACAAGTGCAAAACAACCTGCTTTTTGAAGCATTAGTGCGTCTTCCTTTAGTTTTTGAGCTTCTTCTTCTTCCTTTGCTCTTACCGTATAAGTACCAAATTTATAGATACTTTGTGGTGTAAGTCCTAGGTGGCCCATTACAGGAATTCCTGCGTTGAGAATACGCTTAATACTTTCTTTTACCTCTTTACCACCTTCTAATTTTATAGAGTGCCCTCCAGATTCCTTCATGATGCGTATTGCAGATCGTAACGCTTCTTTAGGATCACTCTGGTAACTACCAAATGGTAAATCTACCACGACCAAAGCTCTGTTAATAGCACGCACAACAGAAGAGGCATGATATATCATTTGATCTAGCGTAATAGGTAGTGTGGTCTCGTGTCCAGCCATTACATTTGAAGCACTATCCCCTACGAGAATAACATCTATACCTGCACCATCGACTATTTTTGCCATGGTGTAATCATAGGCAGTAAGCATTGATATTTTTTCTCCACGAGCTTTCATCTCAGTAAGAGACTTTACGGTTACTCTTTTGTATTCTTTTTTGGCTGTAGACATTTGTTTATTTTTTCTGTTACAAAAGTAGTAAATTAGATACCTATGTGTTAAACATTCTTTATGCGTCTTAAATATCTTTTTGTTCCAATGATTGCTGTATTTATACTGTTTGCTTTTGTAAAAGCAGATAATCATTATTACAAGTCTTTAAATCAAGATCCTCAGGGAGAACAAGAGGTGAAAGAAGTGGTACAAACATTTTTTGAAGGTTTCCATAAGCAGGATTCACTACTTATTAAAAAGGTAGTTCATGAAGATGTTATGATGCAGTCTATAGGCAAAGGGAAACTTGGGGAGATTGAATTGAGTAAGCAAGACTTTAATCAGTTTCTATTATCTATTTGCTCTATACCAGAAACTACTGCTTTTGAAGAGCGCATAGCAGATTATGAGATAAAAATGGATGGTAAAATGGCAAATGTATGGACGCCATATTCATTTTATATTAATGGTAGTCTTAGTCATTGTGGTACAAATAGTTTCCAACTTTTTAAACGCAACGGAGTCTGGAAAATCTTTTATATAGTAGATACGAGAGATCGAGAGGATTGTGTAGAGAAGCGGGGATAGATGTAGTAATTTTTTAATCTAGCTTATAAATTAATCTAAAGTCCATATTAAACTCAAAACCAGTAGAGAACCCCTCTTCACGTCGCGGATTTGTATCACTAAATAAAAAGTTTTCTTCAAAATCAAATCCTCTAAAATTAGGATTCTCAATATTACTATAGCTATTATCCTTAAAACGAACGCCTAGACCAAAGTTTACACGCAACATAAGTGTATTTGATAATCGAGTATACTCTCCAAAGTTTACTAGAACTCCATTCTTTACACGTTGATAGTCTGCACGGTCAAAAGCTATAAGATCTAGTGTGCCATTTGCATCGTTTACAGGCTCAAAAGTATCAGAAATTAGCGTTTCTTTACTGTTTATGTAAAACAACTCTAGGCCTACATAATTAGTATATTTCTCTCCTTTGCCTATAAAGTAAAGTACTTCGGGGCGTATTTCATAAAGGCTATAATTGCTTGAATCTCCATTTGTATAAGGCAAGCCTTGAAAACCTACTCCCACGCTACCACCTACAGACCAGTGACTATTAAGAGATTTTGTGTAGCCTATATTTATTCTAGGAAAAGGCGTGATAGGACTAACTAAACTGAGACTTAGGTATGATTTTACGGGTATCCTTGAGATGCTATCCCTGCGCTCAATTTTTTTTACACGTTTTTCAACGCGTATCGCTTTCTTTTCTTCACGAGTGGTCTGTGCTTGTAGTGTTTGAATGCAACATAAGATAATGACCAGCGCGCTTGTAGTAATTCTCATTTAAGGTAGGATTTAGTGAGGATTCTCTATAAAGATGCATTTTCCACCATAAGGTTGCGTTGTATTTATAAAAGCATTCTTAACAATCTGCCATAGCTACATTAATAGCAAGACCACCTTCTGAGGTTTCTTTATACTTCGTGTTCATATCTTGAGCAGTTTGCCACATAGTGTCAATCACTTTATCTAGAGGAACCTTAGCATTTGCAGCATCTCCATCTAGAGCCATTTCACAAGCATTAATAGCTTTGATTGCTCCCATGGCGTTACGTTCTATACAAGGAATCTGTACGAGACCTCCTATAGGATCACAAGTGAGGCCTAAGTGATGTTCCATAGCGATTTCTGCCGCCATGAGAACTTGTTCTGGGCTTCCGCCCATGAGTTCTGTAAGACCAGCTGCTGCCATTGCACTAGATACTCCTATTTCTGCCTGACATCCACCCATTGCTGCAGAGATGGTTGCTCCTTTTTTAAATAAGCTTCCTACCTCACCTGCTACGAGAAGGAACCTTTTAATATCTTCAAAGTTTGCATCGTGATTTTCTATAACGATGTAGTACATTAATACAGAGGGAATAACTCCTGCGCTACCATTAGTAGGAGCGGTAACCACGCGGCCTAGAGATGCATTTACCTCATTTACTGCAAGAGCAAAACAAGATACCCACTTCAATATTTCGCGAAAGCGTACCTCTTGACTTCGTATCGCTTTTATCCACTCATACTTATCTGTATAATTGGTGTTTTTTTGAAGTTTTAAATGAGAATCATATGCTCTTCTTCGTACATTAAGTCCGCCAGGTAATGTTCCCTCTGTGTGACAACCTATGTACATGGAGTCTAGCATCACATCCCATATTTGTTTAAAACGTTCATTAATTTCCTCTTCTGTGTGGAGGTAAAGCTCGTTTTCTAATACGATTTGAGAGATAGGTTTTCCTTCTTGCTTACAGAACTTGAGTAGGTCTGTAGCTTTCTCAACGGGTCTAGGGAAACATTCAAATTCTATTTTCTTGCGTTCGGCACGTTTGCGTTCTTCTTGTACAACAAAGCCTCCACCTATGGAATAATACTTTTCTCTTACCTTCTTACCATTAGTTAAGGTTGCAGTAAACCGTATCCCGTTAGGGTGAAAGGGTAAAAATTTTCTATTAAATACGATATCCTCCTCAGGGTTGAAGTCAAAGGTGAATTCGCCATCGAGGTCAAGACGTCTAAAAAGTTTTATGTGATCTACAGTAGTAGGGATTTCATCTATATTACAGGTTTGTGGGTCTGCACCTGTAAGGCCCATAATCACGGCGACATCTGTAGCATGGCCTTTGCCAGTAAGAGATAGCGATCCATAAAGGTCTACTTTTATAGTAGAAACCATCTCAAATTTATTAGTGTCTTTTAATTTTTTAATAAAGCGTTTTGCTGCACGCCAAGGTCCGAGCGTGTGAGAACTTGAAGGTCCCACGCCTATTTTAAGCATATCAAATACGGAGATGGATTCTATTTGCTTATTCATATTTCAAGCGTCATTATATAGTCGGTTTGAATCTCTGCAATCATATCATAATCATGAGTGCCTGTGATGATAAAACCTTGTTTTTTGTAGAATGTTATTGCGTCTGGATTTTCCTCCCAAACGCCGAGCCAAATGTAGTTTTTTTTAAGCTGTCTCGCTTTGATAATCGAAAAATCTATAAGCCGTTTCCCATAACCCCTGCGCAAGTAAGGAGTGTCTATATAAATACGTTCTATTTCTAGTCCATTAAGCTCTTGGAATTCTGTTTGAGCCTGATTAACATTCAACTTTAGGTACCCTATAATAGTATTATTGTCACGTGCAAAGAACCACAGCGAGTCCTCATTAGATAATTGTTTGTTGAGGTGCGCTTTCGCGAAAGCGTACTCATAATAACTTGCGATGACTTCAGGTTTGTTTTTATGAGCAAATGCTGCCGAATAAGTTCGTATTGCAAGATCTTGTAGGACGTCTAGTTCGCTATTTTTTATAGGCGTGACAATCATCGTTTAAGAATTTTCCATTGTTTTAGAGAGTATCAAAATGATGATTACAAAACCATTATTCATCGCATGAAGCGCCATAGGCCAAGCGATATTTTCATTCTTAATTTTAAGTAATCCCATCATAAATCCTGAAATAATTCTCGGGATTATGAGTGCAATAAGTGCTGCATTAAGTACAAAGGTGTCTACATAATTATTGATGTGCACCATGCCAAAAAGTAGCGAACTCACAATAAGAACAACCGTAGCGTGCCGTGATAAGAAGTTACGTATTTTAAGAGTACGATGCTCTGGTATGAGTTGTTTGATAATAGTGAATACAGTAAATAAGAAGATAGCTATGAATCCAAGTTTTATTACCCAGTGTACATCTGCAGGTATAAATTTATTTGAATAAAAGAGCGGCCAGGAGCAGAGGAGGAGTATGATGTCTGAGTGACTTGGCTTTATAAGTGTGCGAAACATCATTTCCTCAATAATGGGAGCAAATAGTACCGCCAGTACAAATAACTTAAACGGATTATTTTTTAATAACTCACGCAAAGCAGATTGCTCATAGTCTCGTTCAAATATCTCTGGAAACTGAGTTTTAAGGATTCCGAATATTGTAAAGAAGATAATGTATAATCCCCAAAGGTAGAGGTAGTATTTAATAAGGGTAGTGGTCTTGTTGATAGCTATATATTATTAAACAGCCCTTGAATAATTTTTGTCAAGGGCTGTATTTATGAAATCATATGAAAATCCTTTTGGACATCCTTTAATGCTTTGCTCCCTTTTCAATACCCACAGAAGATTTTTTAATAAAGTCTCGCAAATCGTCATTTGCATTGATAAGATCTTCATTGCGCAGGTACATCATATGCCCAGATCTGTAGCCTTTAAAGCTCAATCTATCAGATAATTTACCACTTGCGTTAAGTTGCCACATTACATATTTTGCATTAAAATAAGTAGTTGCGCCATCATAATAACCACTTTGTATCATTACGTTGAGGTTAGGGTTTACACCCATTGCCTTGCGTAAACTTGCGCCAGCATTGTTATTAGAACGATCCCAAGGACGCACTGGTCCAAACATATTATAACTAAGATCTGTTTTTAATCCTAATTCTTGACTGTAGTAGTAGTTGATCGCTGGAGTAAAAGAATGTAACCATGAGGTAAGCTCACTATTGTAATCTGGTCCATCGCCAGCTTCTTTTACGTCTAGTCCTTTATAACGAGAATCAAGACGTCCTATGGTAAGTCCGTCGCGGTTTCTCAATAAATCTTTCCAGAAGTAATTAAAAGGAACTTCAAGGTTGTTTTGTCTTATGGTAGTTTCTGAGAGTCCAGAGTAATACGCCATTTTTTTAATAGCAGCCTCTTTTTTATCCGCTTCTAGATAGCCAGATTTCACCAGTAGTGGTAAGAGTTCGTTTACGGCATAGTTTTCACTTTCGGCAAGTACTTCTGTTAGGTCTTTTTGCTGTAGTGCTGGAGGTAGCATATTGTGATACCATGCAGCAGCTGTAAAGTAAGGAAGACGGTTTGCAACTTCTACTGGTCCATCAAAATCAAAACCTATTTCTGTAGGAGATACGAGCACAACCCCGTTAATAAACATCCATTTACTATCTTGAAGTTCGGCGGCAAGTCCAGATACGCGGGTGGTACCGTAACTTTCGCCTATTAAAAATTTAGGAGAACGCCAGCGATTATTTCTTGTAACAAAAGTATTTACCCAGTCGGCTAGATATTTAATATCTGCATTTACCCCAAAGAATTGTTTAGAGTCTGGCATTTCTCCTTTTTCATTAGGCAGCATTCGGCTGTAGCCAGTATTTACAGGATTTACAAAAACAATATCTGCTACATCTAGAATCGAATTAGGGTTACTCTTTATGCCGTAAGGTTGTACAGGAAAACCTTCGTCGTCTATTTTAAGGATGCGTGGTCCTGTATAAGCAATGTGCATCCATACAGATGCAGATCCTGGACCACCGTTAAAAGAAATAACTAAAGGTCTAGTCTCATCATTTTTAATATCAGAACGTTTGTAATAGGTGTATAATAAACTCGCAACAGGCATTCCTTCATCATCCCAGACTGGTTGAAAACCAGCTGTAGCTGTATACGGAATCGTTTTTCCTTTAATAGTGATAGAGTGACTTGATACGATGGTGGTATCTACAGGAACCGAGACTTTTTGAGAATACGCTTTCGCGAAAGCGGAAACAACAATGATACCCGTGAGAATGTGTTTGAAATACATGGATTGTAAATTTTGGTTGTACTTATAAAAATAGCATCTAGTAGCTAAACATAAGGGAATAAAGAGGTTTTTAACGAATATGCTATGGCGCGATAAATAGTGTGTAAAGTAACGCACACCCAATGGCAATGGCAAAACTCAACATAGTACCTATCAAAACATATTCTGTTTTGAGATAGTCACCATCTTTAAACCTTAAGATAGATTTTGCTGTAATCAAAAAACCTACAGCGCTGAACTGCCCTACGATGATAAGCACAAGTACTAGCCATCTTTCTGTGATACCTATGAGTCGGCCTGCATTAGGTAAGTCTTGTGATTTTTCTGTAAATGAAACAGAGAATAGATTGAAAATCTCTTTTATCACAATGTTTGCTGGCTTTGTACAAAGTAAAAACATAGCGATAAGGCATATTATTGGAAAGTAGGAGGCATCTAGTATAAGTGGTTGCCACCCCAAGATATTTACATAAAGAACACTTGCTGCAACATGCGTGATGATGTGTAGTAACTGGTCAATAAAGAATGCACCTTTATGCAGCCATTTGTTGTTAAGTAATTGAGGTTTTAAGCCGTCAATAATCCAGTGTATACCAGCGATTGCTATTGCCCAAGGTAGAAACCTATAATCGAGAGAGGTGATAAAAGAAGCAATAAACACGGTGAGAATATGCCACTTGAGATGTTTGCTTTTAAAGCCTTTTTTTGCCTTTGACTTTGCAGTTTTCTTAGATTGAAAAGTATAATCTGCTAGCAGGTGACCTATGGTCTGTAGGGCGATGAGAGTTGCTATATCCATTATGAAATCTTACTTAATGTGTGATTAAAATACCTGATGGCTTTGTCCATTCCATTCCATCCAGAGGCTGTGGAGTGCTGGTTAATAGAAGACTGACTTACGCCTAGTTTTTTTGCGATAACCTTCTCGCTATTACCCATGATTTTTAGAAATAAGACCTCGCTCTGTCTGCTAGTTGCTCGTGCTAGTAAGTGATCTAGTAATGAGATAATCGCATCTATGTTGAGGTTAAGTTCTTCATTTATAGAGCTAAAGAATAGCGTATTTTTTATAACCATACGCTCCTTATTGTGAGTGCTCTCGCTACTTATGGCGCGACCACTCCTGTAAATAGCATCGCCATCTATAATGTTTTCTTCTCTATTAAATCTATCTAGCCTGCCTAAACCCATGGCAAGGCGTATGCTATAGGTTTGAAAAACTCTTGTTCTATTATTTTCTACTTTTTCCTCAATTTCTAAGGACTTTATAAATGTTTTGATAGCGAGCGCTACGGCTAGTCCATTTTCGGGATCTGGAACTACACACTCAAGATAATCTCCTTTAATGAGTCTAGAGAACGTGTTATACTTAGTCTCTAGCTGCTGAAACAGTTGTAAGAGCTGCTGTTCGAGCGTTTTCTTTTCGTCCGTGCTTAAACTTGTGTAGGCAATAAAATCACCAGAAATTACTATATGATTGGTATAATCCACCTTTTGAATGCTTTGATAATCAAATATAAGCAAATATGCTTATAGAATACATTTATAAGTAAATAAGCTTATAGAGTATATTTATAAGTGTATATGCTTATAAAGTATGTTTATAAGTGAATAAGCTTATAAATCTATTTTTCAGTATGTACGATTGTACCATCCTTAATCACCAGATGTATATCTTGTGTAGTGCTTATGTCTAGTAGCGGATTACTATTAAGCAACACTAAATCTGCTTTGTTACCTGCAGCTAGATGATAGCCTTTCTTGTGTAAAAAATTTGCACCTTGATACATCGTTGCAATTGCATTTGCTGGAGAGATGCCAGCCCTTACCATTTCTTCTAACTCTCCATGTAACGATGGTCCTGGGTAAGTGTAAGAGTTGAAAGCGCCACTATCTGATCCCGAAAGTAGATTAACTCCAGCTTTATCTAATGCAGCAACGAGTTTTAGAAAAAATTGCTGCAGCTCTTTTCTATCTTGCTTAGCTTTTGGACTTGCATTCAGAGCACCTTTGTTCCTCCCTTCATAAGTGGCTATAAAATCTGCATCTAGCGTTTTTAAATAGGCATCATCACTATGATTTACTTCGTCCATATAACTCAGCACATCGCCTATGTATAAAGTAGGAGTGACGTGCACATTGTTGCTTTTTAATTTCTCAAAAGTACTTTGTGCTGTTTCCTCATCATAGCTTGCTATAAGCTGTTCCATGCTTCCCCAGAACCCTAGCTTTCCATCTTTTATGTCTTGAGTGATCTCTTTTTCACGAGAAGAGCATCCTTTTAAAATATAATAGAGGTGTTCAATATTATCAATTCCAGCAGTGATGGTTTCATCTAGTGTCACGGTAAAAGGCATGTGCCCGGAGGTAATCATTCCGCGCTCTTCGGCTTGTGTTATTATGGATAGGTAGGTATCTCTAGCGATCGTACTATCATAAAGTTTTACATAATCGACGCCTAGTTGCTGCAAAGAATCTAGGGCTTTGCTTATCTCATTATCTGTATTCACGCCTATAGAACCCGCCCAGCGAGCATTCTTTCCATCTAGTTTAGGTCCAGATGTGTAAATGTTAGGACCCATGCGCTTTTTGTTTTTTATTTCTTCATTCCATTGCTGTACTTGGGTAGTAAGATCGCCTCCAGCATCGCGCACCGTTGTAATTCCATATTTTATAAATTGTTCAAGAAATTTTTCATTCTGCGGAATAAGAGCTTCGCCTCCGCGAAAATGAGTGTGATTATCCCAAAACCCAAGAAGTAAAAACTTACCACTACCGTCTATTACATTACCATCTTTATCATCAGAAAGAGTGCTTATCTCTTCAATTTTATAAATCGAATCATTACTGAGATACACATTTTTATTACTACTTAGCGCTCCATTTTCGTCTATAATGGAGACATTGCTTATCTTGAGATCATACGCTGGTTTTGTGTCCTTAGGCTCGCAACTTACTAGTAGTAAAAGTATCGCTATGGTTGAGTATATATACTTCATGTGATTGATGGTGTCTGTTTTAGGTGGTTTTAGTGTTACGCTTTCGCGAAAGCGTAGTTCCTCAAAGCTAAGTCTTAAAATTACAAAATAGCCAACTATTAATAGGAGGGATGTCGCTCGCTCTAAATTATCAATTACATTGCGCTTTAAAGAAATACTATGAACTCCGAAAATCTCCAAATTATATCTGATATGTTGCTCATGGCAAAAGCAGATAATCACTTACATGAACGTGAGTATGATTTTATACTTATGGTTGCAAGACGCATGGGAATATCAAAAGATGAGGTTGATGCGCTTGTAAAAAGTCCTCAAGATAAGATGGTGTATAAGACAGAAATGCAACGCCTCACGCAGTTTCATAGGCTTCTATTGGTCATGAATGTAGATGAGGAAACTCAATTTGTAGAAATTGACACGCTACGCAATTACGGGCTAAAGCTAGGTATACGGGCAGAAGCAGTGCAGCAAATCCTAAGTGAAATGGGAGATTATGAGCATAAAATAATTCCTTCTTATCGTCTTGTTGAGATTTTTAAAAGATTCTACAACTAACGATAATTGACAAAAAGGCAGTATTAAATACTGTAAATCGGTCAAAACGTCATAAAATTTACAATGGAACTGAATTTGCCTAACCCATAGCAGAATCAGTTAAACTTTAAATTTATAATTATGACTTTAGTTAGAAAAAATACAGCTCCATATTTACCATCAGTTTTTGAAGAATTATTAAATACTGACTGGCTAGGTGGAAGAACAAACACATTTGCAACTGCAACTCCTTCTGTAAATATTATAGAGAAGGACGATTCCTTTACGGTACAGGTAGCTGCTCCGGGTCTCAAGAAAGAGGACTTTAATATTCAGCTAGATAATGATTTGCTCACAATCTCTTCTGGAATTAAAAAAGATGAAGAGACTGCAGAAACTCAGAAATTTACGAGAAGAGAATTTAATTACATTTCGTTTAAGCGCTCGTTTAATTTGCCTGAATCTGTAAATACAGCAAAAATCACAGCCGAATATGTAGATGGAATTCTTGCAATAGGATTGCCTAAACGTGAGGAAGCACGTGTGCAGCCATCTCGATTAATCGAGATAGCATAACAATTTAAGTTGGTTAGTTTGAGATTGGGTTTCCGTAAGGAGACCCTTTCTTATTTACGCGAGTTCCTTAAGTTTATCTTGGTAGACCTTAATTTGATCTCTGAGCTTTGCAGCCTGCATAAAGTCAAGCTCCTTTGCAGCAGCTTCCATAGCTTTACGAGTGCTTCTTATTTTCTTTTCAATCTGCGGCCTTGTTTGATACTCTTGAGCATCTTCGGCAGCTAGGTTTACAAGTTCTTCGGCTTCTATTTTATAAGCTTCTTTTTGAGTCATCGCATTATCCAGCGATTTTTTAATTGCCATCGGGCTCAATCCGTGCTTGGTATTGTAGTCTATTTGTTTTTGCCTGCGGTAATTACTGTCATCTATGGTTTCTTGCATAGAGCGAGTAATTTTATCTGCATACATAATCGCCTTACCGTTTATGTTACGGGCAGCACGACCTATCGTTTGTGTGAGTGATCTGTTACTACGTAAAAAACCTTCCTTGTCTGCATCTAGTATCGCTACTAGAGAGACTTCAGGAAGATCCAGTCCTTCTCTTAATAAGTTAACACCCACAAGTACATCGTATAATCCTTTACGCAAATCTTGCATGATTTCTACACGTTCTAGCGTGTCCACATCAGAGTGTATATAGCGAGTTCTTATGTCTATTCGCGTTAGATATTTTGTGAGTTCCTCTGCCATACGCTTGGTAAGGGTAGTGACTAGAATACGTTCATCACGAGCCGTGACTTTTGTGATTTCTTCTATAAGATCATCTATCTGGTTAAGCGATGGACGTACTTCTACAATGGGATCTAGTAAGCCTGTCGGTCTGATGATTTGCTCAACATAAGCTCCTTCGGTTTTTTGTAATTCATAATCTGCTGGAGTTGCAGATACGTAGATGACTTGATTCTGCATCGCTTCCCATTCCTCAAATTTAAGAGGTCTGTTATCCATTGCTGCAGGAAGTCTAAAGCCGTATTCTACTAGGTTTTCTTTTCTACTTCTATCACCTCCATACATAGCACTTACTTGAGAGACTGTTACGTGACTTTCATCTACCACCATTAAGTAGTCGTCTGGAAAAAAGTCTAATAAACAGAACGGTCTAGTACCTGGCTCACGTCCATCAAGATATCTTGAGTAATTCTCTATTCCTGAGCAATAGCCTAGCTCGCGTATCATCTCAAGGTCAAAATTAGTTCGCTCATCAAGGCGTTTTGCTTCTAGGTGTTTACCTACGCCTTCAAAAAAGCCAACTTGCTTTGTAAGATCCTCGCCTATTTGATTTATAGCTCCTTGGAGTACATCTTGCGAGGTCACAAACATATTTGCAGGGTAGATGCGCAATTGCGAGTACTTCTCAATCACCTCTGCAGATGCTGGATCAAAGGCTTCAATCTCCTCAATCTCATCACCAAAAAAGTGAATTCTAAACGCCATATCTGCATACCCAGGAAAAACCTCTACGGTATCTCCTTTAATTCTAAAATTTCCGTGGTTAAACTCACTTTCCGTTCTAGAATATAAACTTTGCACTAGTTTCTTAAGAAACATGGTGCGGGCGATTACTTGATCTTGCTTAATCTCAATAATGTTTTTTTGAAACTCGGCAGGGTTTCCTATACCGTATAAACAAGAAACCGAAGCTATCACAATCACATCACGCCTCCCAGAGAGTAGGGAAGTAGTGGTGCTCAATCGCATTTTTTCTATCTCCTCATTAATAGAAAGATCTTTTTCAATATAAACTCCAGAGGAAGGAATAAACGCTTCTGGCTGGTAGTAATCATAGTAGGAAACAAAATACTCTACGGCATTATTTGGAAAAAATGCTTTAAACTCGCTGTATAATTGGGCAGCAAGTGTTTTATTATGCGCAAGAACCAGTGTGGGTTTTTGCGTTTCTTGAATCACGTTTGCCACGGTAAATGTCTTTCCACTTCCGGTCACACCTAGCAGTGTTTGGTAAGCTTCGTTTGCGTTTACACCGTCTACTAATGATTTAATAGCAGTGGGCTGATCGCCAGTAGGTTTAAAGGGTGATTCAAGTTTAAATTTCAAGAGCAGAATTTTTTATAAAATTACGAGTTTTTACGCTTTCGCGAAAGCGTGACACTCCCAATGAAATGTTAGAAAAAATGAAACTTATGCTATTTACAGGTAAAGTGCCTAGTGAACCTCGTTCAAAGCACCTAAAAGTATCTCACAACCTTCCTTGATTTCATCTGTAGAAATGGTGAGTGGAGGTGTGATTCTTATGGCAGTACTTTCAAAAAGTAGCCAGAATAAAATCAATCCGCGATCTTGGCATTTAAGGATAACTTCAGAAGCAATCTCTGCCGAAGGTGTTATGGCAGCAAGCATGAGTCCGCGGCCACGTATTTCTGTGATAAGCGGGTGAACTAGTAGTGATCTAATTAATTCTTCTTTTTCTAATGCTTCTTGCATTAGGTTGCTCTCTGTAATTTCTTGCAGTGTAGCAAGTGCAGCAGCCGCAATTACTGGATGACCGCCAAAAGTGGTGATATGACCAAGTTTTGGATTATCTGAAAGCAAAGACATGATCTCTTGTGAAGCGGTAAAAGCGCCTATAGGCATACCTCCACCTAATCCTTTTCCAGTAACAAGAATGTCTGGAACTGCATTATAATGCTCAAAACCGAAGAGTTTGCCAGTGCGACCCATTCCTGGCTGAATTTCGTCCAAAATCAGTAGGGCGCCAACTTCCTGACATCGTGCTTTCACTTTTGCTAGAAAATTATGAGTAGGCTCTATAAAACCAGCTCCACCTTGAATTGTCTCGAGGACAACACCTGCAGTTTTTTCTGTTATACGCTCAAGATAACGCTCACAATTAAACTTAATAAAAGCGACATCACCTATCATAGGGCGGAAGGGCGCAGTGCGCTCTTCATTACTCATCAAGCTTAACGCTCCATAGCTATTACCGTGATATGCATCTACGGCAGCAATTATTTCTGTTCTTCCTGTTGCTCGTCTTGCGAGTTTTATAGCTCCATCTATCGCTTCTGTGCCGCTATTTACGAGATACGTGCTCTC
The DNA here is from genome assembly GCF_045063955.1 of Dokdonia sp. Asnod1-B02. Taxonomy (NCBI): domain Bacteria; kingdom Pseudomonadati; phylum Bacteroidota; class Flavobacteriia; order Flavobacteriales; family Flavobacteriaceae; genus Dokdonia; species Dokdonia sp. Asnod1-B02. Next base: position 1,531,392 of record NZ_JBEFNW010000002.1, read on the forward strand.
TAGTGGCTCAGGAAGATGTTGTGCGAGAAGTTTTGTGAGTTGTACGGCTGGAGATTGTGCGTATTCTCCATAAACCATTACGTGTAAATATTTATCGAGCTGATCTGTAATTGCTTTTTTTACTCTAGGATGTTGATGTCCTAAGCTACAAGCAGAAACTCCAGCGACAAAATCTAGATATTTTTTGTTTGCAGTGTCATATATATAGCTTCCTTCTGCACGTGCTACTTCCATCGCTAGTGGATGCGGAGTGGTTTGCGCTTGGTAGGTGAGGAAATCTGATTTCATATAATAATAGATGACACTGGGAAATCTCAAATTTTCGCGAAAGCGAAATCAAATACACGTTTTTCTAAAAGAATAATAAGGACGATGTTATCTCCCTTGTCTTCTTCCAGCACGGGCAGATGTGCGCTGTCCATACTGTTGTTTAGGTTGGTTACCCGCACGTTTCATATTTTCTTTCATCATTTTGAGTTGTTCACCTAGCATGTTGTGCTTATCGTGAGACTCTGCTTCCTTCATAAGAACTTGTGCTTCTCGCTTGCGATTTTTGCTCATTGCTATACCTGCAAGGCTCAGTTTTGCCATTGCAAGATCTGCGTCCATAGATAAACCTAGCTCTATAGCTTTTCTAAAATATTTTTCGGCAAGGCTCATATTAGTTTGTGATACCATTAATCCTTGTAGGTAATTGTAATATCCTTCTTGCTTTTTTACGAGTGCAGTGGTTGGGTTTTTAATCTTTTCGAGCCATTTTTGTGCTCCAGGGAAGTCTTGTTTACGTAGGCGTAAGAAGGCTAGGAGTATAATTTCGTTCTTAAAGTATAAGAATATAAATATTCCCATTAATAGTAAGAGCATGATGCCGTTTCCTATTTCATTTTCAATAAACTGCCATACAGCAGCGGCCAGTGTGGCTAGGGCAAGAACAAGTTTGATATTTTTATTGAACATATATTGTATTTAGGTCGAATGATTTGTTATTTTTGCCTGACTCTGTGAGGCGATTGCAAAGGTATACAAAAGGAGATAAAATATTTTCATTTTTCCATTTGCAGAAGTAAAAACTTCTCGTATATTTGCGCCCAGCTTAGAGAGCTGTAATAAAAAGAAATTAAAGGCGGTCTTATAAAGACCTTAAAGAAGATACAAAATGAGCAAGAGAACGTTTCAGCCATCAAAAAGAAAAAGAAGAAACAAACACGGTTTTAGAGAGCGTATGGCTTCAGTAAACGGTCGTAAAGTTTTAGCACGTCGTCGTGCTAAAGGAAGAAAGAAAATCAGTGTATCTTCTGAAACTCGTCACAAAAAATAATGCATCTTTAAGATGTATATATAAGGTGTTGCTTTTTTTAAGCAACACCTTTTTTTATACCCTGTAAGTTCCTAATTTTAGAAAACATTAGAAAAAAATTAAGTAAATGCCTAAAAATCAAAACTTAAAATCGATTCTACTTATAGGCTCAGGGCCTATAGTCATTGGTCAAGCGTGTGAATTTGATTATGCTGGATCCCAATCTTTACGTTCTTTACGAGAAGATGGTATTGAGACTATTCTTATCAATTCTAACCCGGCGACTATTATGACTGATCCGACAATGGCGGATCATGTGTATTTATTACCATTAAATACGAAGTCAATTATTCAAATCTTAAAGGAACATCCTCAGATAGATGCTGTACTTCCTACAATGGGTGGACAGACTGCACTCAACCTTTGTATTGAGGCAGACGAAAAAGGGATTTGGAAAGACTTTGGTGTAGAACTTATAGGTGTTGATATTGCTGCGATTAATATTACAGAAGATCGTGATCAGTTTAAAAACTTGATGCGCGACATAGGTATACCGATGGCACCACAAGCAAGTGCAAACTCGTTCTTAAAAGGAAAGGAGATTGCGCAAGAGTTTGGTTTTCCATTAGTGATACGTTCTTCATTTACACTAGGTGGAGCAGGAGCTTCATTTGTATTTGAAGAAAAAGATTTTGATAAATTACTTTCACATGGTCTAGAAGCATCGCCAGTACATGAGGTGATGATAGATAAGGCTCTTTTAGGCTGGAAGGAATATGAGCTAGAATTATTACGTGATGCAAATGATAACGTAGTAATAATCTGTGCGATAGAGAATATGGATCCTATGGGAATCCACACTGGAGATTCTATAACAGTAGCTCCAGCAATGACACTTTCTGACGTGACTTATCAAAAAATGCGTGATATGGCTATCCATATGATGCGTAGTATAGGTGATTTTGCAGGAGGATGTAATGTACAATTTGCAATAAATCCGGATAATGAAGAGGAGATTATTGCGATTGAAATTAACCCACGTGTATCAAGATCATCTGCACTAGCATCTAAAGCAACTGGATATCCTATTGCAAAAATTGCAACTAAGCTAGCAATAGGTTACCACCTTGATGAGCTGGATAATCAAATTACAAAGTCTACATCAGCGCTTTTTGAGCCTACCTTAGATTATGTTATTGTAAAAATACCACGTTGGAATTTTGATAAGTTTGAAGGAAGTGATCGCACACTTGGCTTACAGATGAAATCTGTAGGAGAAGTGATGGGTATAGGTCGTTCTTTTCAAGAAGCATTACACAAAGCGACACAATCACTTGAGATTAAGCGTAATGGGTTAGGAGCAGATGGTAAAGGCTATAAAAGCTATGACCAGATTATAGAGAAGCTTACGTATGCGAGTTGGGATCGTGTATTTGTAATCTATGATGCAATCCAGATGGGTATTCCATTAAACCGTATTCATGAGATTACTAAAATTGACATGTGGTTCCTTAAGCAATACGAGGAAATGTATGCAATGGAGAAAGAAATTTCTACATATAAATTAGATACGCTTCCGCGAAATTTACTTATGGAAGCTAAGCAACAAGGTTTTGCAGATCGTCAGATTGCTCACATGTTAGGATGCTTAGAAAGCGAGGTAACATTTAAACGTGATGAACTACGTGTAAACCGAACATTTAAGCTCGTGGATACGTGTGCAGCAGAGTTTGTTGCAAAAACTCCTTATTTCTATTCTACTTTTGAAAATGATGTAGAGCTGGCAGATGGAACATTAACAACTCACAATGAGAGTATTGTTTCAGATAAGAAAAAGGTTATCGTATTAGGTTCTGGTCCTAACCGTATAGGTCAAGGAATAGAATTTGACTACTGCTGTGTACACGGTGTAATGGCAGCTGCAGAGTGTGGTTATGAAACAATCATGATTAACTGTAATCCAGAAACGGTGTCTACAGATTTTGATACTGCAGATAAACTTTACTTTGAGCCAGTATTCTGGGAGCATATTTATGATATTATCCGTCATGAAAAACCAGAAGGGGTAATTGTTCAACTAGGAGGACAGACAGCTCTTAAGTTGGCTGAAAAGCTAGATCGTTATGGTATCAAAATTTTAGGAACCAGCTATAAAGCACTTGATCTTGCCGAGGATAGAGGAAGTTTTTCTACACTTTTAAAAGATCTTAATATACCTTACCCAGAATTTGACGTCGCCGAAACAGCAGATGAGGCTCTAGCTGTAGCTGCAAAACTTGATTACCCTATTCTTGTAAGACCATCATATGTTTTAGGAGGGCAAGGAATGAAGATTGTAATAAATGACAATGAACTAGAGGAACACGTAGTAGATTTACTTCGTAAAATCCCTAACAATAAATTACTATTAGATCACTACCTAGATGGAGCTATAGAGGCAGAGGCAGATGCTATTTGTGATGGCGAAGATGTTTACATCATCGGTATTATGGAGCACATAGAACCGTGTGGTATTCACTCTGGTGACTCTAACGCTACCTTACCTCCTTTTAATCTGGGAGATCTTGTAATGGAGCAAATAAAAGATCACACTAGAAAAATTGCACTAGCTCTTGATACGGTAGGTCTTATAAACATCCAGTTTGCCGTTAAAGATGATAAGGTGTTTATTATAGAGGCAAATCCTCGTGCATCTCGTACGGTTCCATTTATTGCTAAGGCTTACAAAGAACCTTATGTAAATTATGCAACTAAGGTGATGCTAGGTGCTAAGAAGGTAAAAGACTTTACTTTTAAACCGCAACTAGAAGGATATGCGATCAAGCAGCCAGTATTCTCTTTCAATAAATTTCCTAATGTGAATAAAAACTTAGGGCCAGAAATGAAGAGTACTGGAGAAAGTATACTCTTTATTGACAACTTAAGAGATGATGCATTTTATGACCTATATGCTCGTAGAAAAATGTACTTGAGTAATTAAATATTATCTCGGAATAATTTTGAAAAAGCCTACTTGATTAAGTAGGCTTTTTTGTGCTTAACAGTTGGCTCAAATAAAACTAACAAGCTGTACATGAGAGTATAATGTTTACTTTCTTTGCTTAATATTGTTAAAAATTTTGCATTTTGACGTGCTATTGTAATATAATTGTAGGTTTATTCTTTCAATGACAAGATTTTAAAAAAATCAATCTTATATTGTAAGCACAGACAATTAATTTTTCCCCCATTGATGATTAAAAAATTACTTTTATTGAGCTTCTTTTTCCTATCGGTAAGTGCGGTTGTTGCTCAAAATAACTATAAAAAGGTTGATAACGTAAGCCAAACTTCTCTAGCAGAAGCGGTGTCAATTTATCCTAATCCTGCGATTGATAAAGTTCAAATTTCTAATGATTCTGATAGTAAACTTAAGGTAGAAATCTATAATATCTTAGGAGATTCCATGCTGAGTAAAAGCATCATTGGAAATGATGATTACATTGATATAACGAGATTACAAGCGGGTATTTATATAGTTTCTTTTACAGATGGTAAGCGTACGACTACCAAGAGACTAGTTAAAAACTAGCACTAAAATCATACTCATAAAAAAAGCCGCAATTTGCGGCTTTTTTTATTGTCTATTAAAATGTGGTGATTGTTCTGGAATTACTTTTGTCACAAAGTATTTTGAATCTCCCCAAAAAGAAAATGTCCCAAATCGTTCTATATATTCTAGCTTCACATATTGCCCTTGATATTCATTAAGCGCTTCAATAGCTTCTTTCTCTTGATCTAATACCGAGAAACTAAATATCTGTGCGCCACTTATACCTTGACTTATCTCACCTTCCCAAGTTTTAAAAACTACTCCTTTATTCGAGAATTTTATAAGTTCTCCAGCGCGAGTTCCTTTACTATAAGGCACGTAGTATATAAATGCAAACCATCCCGCAGCCATAAGAAATATGGTGGTTAACACTACAAATAATATTTTTTTCATAACTGATTTATTCTATTAAAGTTATATCGTCGTCACTTGCAATAGCACGATTAACGATGTTTTCTGGAAGTTGTTTCTTTGCTTTTGCTCCCATTTTTTTCAATTTTTCAACTCGTGTAATTAGGTTTCCGTTTCCTTCTACAAGTTTATTCATTGCTGCCGAATATCCTGTCTTAGCATCGTCCATTTTTTTGCCTACAGCAGTTAAATCGGTCACTAGCCCATGAAATTTATCATATAACCCTCCGGCTTGCTTTGCAATCTCTAACGCATTCTGTTGTTGCTTCTCATTATTCCACATAGAATCGATGGTGCGCAATGTTGCTAGCAGCGTAGATGGAGTAACAATCACAATGTTCTTTTCAAAAGCCTGATTATATAATTGATTGTCATAGTTTATCGCCACCGCAAATGCTGGTTCAATAGGGATGAAAAGTAATACAAAATCTGGACTTTCAATCTGGTAAAGATCGTGGTAATTTTTATCACTGAGCTGTTGTATGTGACGTTTTATAGCAGCTACATGATCTTTTAAATGAGTGTCACGTAGATGTAATTCTTCCTCATTTACAAATCGCTCATAAGCGCGAAGCGAGACTTTACTATCTACAATCATTTTTTTGTTATCTGGAAGGTGAATCACGACATCTGGTAGTACTCTGTTACCTTCTTCTGTAGTAAAGCTCTGCTGTATAAAATATTCTCTATCTTTTTCAAGACCAGATTTTTCTAGTACCCTTTCTAGTACAAGTTCGCCCCAGTTACCTTGCATCTTACTATCTCCTTTGAGTGCTTTGGTAAGATTGTTTGCCTCCTTAGTCATTTGTTCATTAAGAGCCGTGAGGCCTTTAATTTGCTCATGTAAGGCAGAACTTCTGTGTATTGCTTCCTTGTTAGTAGACTCTACTTTGAGTTCAAATTTTTCAATTTTTTCCTGAAGAGGTTTTAGTATACTGTCAATATTTTTTTGATTCTGTAGTGTGAATTTATTCGACTTTTCATCGAGTATTTTACTAGCTATAATTTCAAAATCCTTGGTAAATTTTTCTTGTAATTGCTCTAGCTCATTGGTCTTCTCATCCATGCGGAGTTTGAGATTCTCATAGGCAACATCACGTGCAGTAAGCTCATTTTGAAATTGATCTTTTTCCTCTCTTATGTAAGCTATTTGCTTCTCACTTTCAGCGCGTAATGCTTGAAGCTGATTGCTGTTTTCTTGTCTAAGCGATGTGGTTTCTTGTTGCGCTTTCGCGAAAGCGGTCTTACCCTCAACTACCTTCTCTTGCTCATTGTGAAGGCGTTCTTGTAAACTTATAAACTGTCCTTTCTTCTTAAGATTTGCAACGTAAAACCCTAATAGTCCTCCTACGAGAATGCCCAGGCAACCAATGATAATAAGAAGAAGTGTATTGTCCATATAATTATAGAGGTGATAAGATATATTGAGAATGTCTATTTACAAAGGTTAATCTATCTGAGTATCTGGTAAATCTAGTACTGAAGATGTCTCTAGTGCATTACCAGCAATCCCTTTTATAGAACCAAATAACGCCGAAATATTTTCTTGTACCACCCAGATTTGCTTCTCACGTGATGCCCATATTCTGTGCATCGCTTTTTTCTCTGAGTTGAGCTGATTGATCATGCCATCGTAGTTCTCTACTATGCGTTTTATGTTTTGCACAAACTCATTACTAGTAAGGTATCCATAAAGAAGCTCCATTTTATCTCCTTTATTCTCGTCAGATGATTTTACTGACTGTGTTTTAATGAGCATCTCTCTCAGTACAAATGAGACACTTTTCACCTCATGAAATCCGCAAATCCAGACACCATCTTTCTCTCCAAAACGATCCATATCGCTAGGGAATGTTTCTGTTACAATCACGGCAATGTCTGCTTTACATTGTATTTGATCTTGCTTGAGTTTTTCTATCCAGTCGTTTGAGAAATTCTTAGTGCGCTTACTTTCATAAACGATAGAGCCACATTGTTGCTGGAGTCTATTAACAACATTTTGAATACAATCTGCACCACGTATTCCCTTACCAACTTCCGTAATATTGTCAAAAGGGTAGGAGTGAGCAAGTAGTTCTTCTAGCGCAAGTTCCTGCACTTCTCCTTGCATTTGCATGCTTCCTTGCTCTGCCTTGCGCTTCATCTCGTCTATAAGCTTCTTTTGATCGTTAAGCTTCTTTTCAAATTCCTTTTCTTTAAGGAACATGGCTTCACGTTCTTTTGCTCGGGCTTTATCTTCTATATCTTTTTGACTTTCAAGCAGCTGTTTTTGCATGGTGAGTTGCAACTCTTCTGCTTGTTCTTTTAAATGATTTTCACGCTTGAGTAAATCTATTTCAGCCGATTTTAATGCGCGGTTTTCTTCTTTGCGTTTATCATTTTCAGACTGTAGAGATTTCAATTGCTGCTCATAAGCCTCTTGAGTTGACTTTTCGATTTTCTCCTGCTCTTTAACTAAGCGCTGCTCTAGTTTTGCCTTAAAAAGCTCATTCTCACGCTCTTTTTTTTCTTCAAAGAGTGCTACTTCCTTTTCAAGCTTTGCACGTTCTGCATTAAATTTTTCGGCTTGTTCTGCTACTTTACGTTCGTATTGCGCTTTAAACTGCGCCTGTAGTTTTCCTGATAACGCCTCTTCTACGTCAAAGTTGTGAGCACAATTAGGGCATTGGATTTTATCAGTCATCGATCTCTTTATTTTTGATAGTAATTCCTAATATTTGGAAATATGCTATAAAGATAGGAGAAGTGGTAAACATACACTCGATTTACCAGTTTGCTTTTTCAACAAAAACATGTGATGGGATATCGACAGAAAGATAGTGGCTCACGTTCTTTGTACTTTGAGAATAAAGAGATAAAGTATCTCCCACAAGCTCTTGATATTGCGGATTATAGAGCTGTGAACCATTTTTATTTGTAATATAGTTTCTAGTAGATAGGGTGTTGTAATTATAGTCATAGTAGCCCTGGTCTGTTTTTTGAGCTCGTAGCGTATCTAGACTATTCAAGTCAAATTCATCAAAAACCGCTAGCCTGCCGTCTTTATAAAACTTCAAGTATTTTTTATAATTATAAGTAGTCACTGCGTTTACGTTATCTTCATCATACTTATGATAATGACCGACAAGCTTGTAGAGTTTAGTAGTGTCTATAATCTTATAGACTTCACTTGATGTCATTTCCTGCGCGACAAGTATATCATTAATCTTAGTAGTGTGCTTTGTGGTTGCTCTATATCCAGAGCAGCTCGTAATGATTATTAAGAGGATTATACTTGTATAAAAAGTTTTCATTGAGATTATTTGAGAAAAAAGATACGCTTTTCTCTGTCAAACCTCACATTATCAGCAGGAAACAATGTGTCAAAAACTCCATTGCTTATCAAGCTAGATGGTGTGTCAAAGTGCGTGGTACCACTTTTCATGACTATAATCTTGTCACAGGCGTTTAACGCATAAGGGATATCATGTGTGGAGAATAATATTGTTTTACCATGCGTATGGGCAATAGTCATAAGTAGTTTTAATAGGGAAGCCTTGTGATGTAGGTCTAAATGCGTCATAGGCTCATCAAGCAAAATTAAGTCTGTGTTCTGAGCGAGCGCACGTGCTATTAAAACTCGCTGCAGCTGCCCATCACTAAGCTCGTAGCATTTTTTTTCTTTGAGTGTGAAGGTCTCCGTATTTTTAAGAGCCTCGATAATTACTTCTCTATCGGTATCAGAAATGGTTCCCAGCCAGTTTGTGTAGGGTTGTCTTCCTAAGGCTACAAGTTCGGCAACAGATAGATTTTTTGAGATAGGTTGGTTAGTAAGCACTACACTCAATTGTTGTGCGAGTAGGGATGGAGAAATGGTTTTTATTTGCTTTCGCGAAAGCGTAACCTCACCACTCACAGTAGGTTGTAATCCAGATAATGTGCGGAGCAATGTGGACTTTCCTGCGCCGTTAATCCCCACAATACCTACGAGTTCTCCTTTGTTTATATCTAGGTTTATGTCGCTAGCAATGACAGTATTTACTGGTGATGCCAGATAGCCTATAGAAAGATCTGTAGTTTGTAAAATGCTATGTGAGCTCGGATTATTCATCTAGAAAAGTAATTTCTTTTTACGCACTAGTAACCAAATTACAACAGGAGCTCCTACCATCGCAGAAATTGCGTTGATGGGAAGCGTGAATTCGCTAAAAGGTACTTGCGCAATCGTGTCACAAATAAGCATTAAAATGGCACCTCCCATGATTACCGCTGGTAATAATATAATGTGTCTTGTGGTTTTTATCACCTGACGAATAAGATGCGGAACTGCAAGCCCTATAAAAGCAATAGGACCAGCAAAGGCAGTAATACTCCCTGCTAGCAGGCTAGTTGCGATGATAATAACCAATCTTGAACGTGAGAATCTAGTGCCTAAGGTTCTTGCATAAGCATCGCCAAGTAAAAAGCTATCGAGTGATTTTAGACTTGCGATGGATAAAACTAATCCTGCGGCAAAACAAAGTGTCAAAATCCCAACGCCATTCCATGATAAATCACCAAGACTCCCGAAAGACCAAAAAACAAAACGCTGTAACTCCTCGGCTTTACTGAAGTATGCTAGAACGCTCACTACGGCGCTAGTAAGGCTGCCTACCATAAGACCTATAATGAGCAATGCCATGGTGTCTTTTACTCGTGTAGCGACTCCTATAACCATGAGTAATACTAGAAAACTACCTGCGCTGGCGGCGATAATAAGACCCCATTTACCAGAAAGAAGTGCTGTAGAAAGCCCGAGAACGGTACCTCCCAGAATATATAATGCAACCCCTAAACTTGCTCCACTACTAATACCTAATACAAAAGGACCAGCCAGCGGATTACGGAAAAGTGTTTGCATGAGCAATCCAGATACCGCAAGTCCAGATCCCGCAATAATCGCGGTGATGGCCTTGGGCAACCTATAATCTACAATAATATATTGCCAAGAAGATTTTGAAACCTCAGAACCTGTAAGACTCGCAATAACATCCTTTATAGGTATAGCAACAGATCCTAGACTTAGATTTGCTAGTACACATACCAGCAACACCAGCGTAAGAATGAGAAACGTAGGGATGTAGCTATTGTTATTCATCTAGTGTGTCAAAAAAGGTAAAAGCCTCTGTAATCATTTCTGGATGTAAGATTTTGGCAAGATCTCGCAATACTAAATCAGGTCTGTTAGGCGCTAGCTCGTAATATAACAATCCGCCAGTTTCTCCTTTATATTTTGCAAATGTGTATACCTTCTTGTTTTTAAATGCGTCAAACTGAGCATAAGCGGGATTATCACTCGCAAGCTTAGCATAACTAGTGTACTGTCCTGGTGCTATCCAGAAGTCGGCTTGCTGTCCTTTCTCTAGTACAGATTCTATACTTAGTGCGATGCTTCCAGCTCCTTCGGTCTCAGACCACAAGTAATTACCGCCAGCATCCTCAAGTACTTTTGCTTGCCAGCTGTCACCTTTAGGTAGATACCAGATATCTTTAAACATGCCGCCACTTAAAACTGTTGGCTTATTTTCTATAGTGGCTATTTGCTCTTTTAGTAGGTTGTAGTTCGTTTTTATGTGATTAAAAATGCTATCTGCCTCGCGCTCTTTGCCATATAGTGCGCCAAAGAACTTAATCCATTCTGCTTTTCCTAGCGGGTCTTTTTCCACCCAATCTCCATTATATAGTACAGGAATTCCAGCTCGTTCTACACTGTTGAGTGACTTGTTTTCTCCCTCTACACCAAAGCTTATAATTGCCTCGGGACGCAGCTCGATAGTGAGTTCTGTATTGAGTGATTCGTTTTGACCAAGGTCAATAATTTCTTTGTTTGCAATACGCTTTCGCGAAAGCGGACTAGAGATATAATCAAGATTAGGAAAACCTTTTAAAGTCTCTGCTACCTCCAGCATTTCTAATGACGGAATATGTGTGGTTGAAGTAACGACAACAGTGTTTAACGGTGTTTTGAGAATGGCATCTACGCCTTGTGATTTAAGCTTTTCTTCTAGTGTGTTAGACTGCTCTATATCTGTGTTTTCTCCAAAAGATTCTTTTGGAATTAGCGCATATTTGAACACCTTTTGCGCTCCAGGAAATGCTTCTGTAACTGTTATAATTGTATGATTTGAGTATTGTTTTATAGAAAATCCGTTTGCATAATCTATAGACAATATGGTGCCTTGGCCATCGCTGTTTTTAGCCTCTTTTGACTTCTCTTTACATGAAATGAAAAGTGATAATAAAGTAACTAGAAATAGGGTAGTATTCTTCATCTGTCAAAAGTAGCATTAAAATAATCAATGAGACAAGCGCTCATTTAAGATAACAAATGACCAACTTGAGCTTGTGATTAGTTTTTAAATATTTATAGATAGACTGAAACTTAGTTATGTATATTTGTGCCGAATTTTGGTTCTAATGTGCCACACGAGCACGGAGGATTAATAGGGAATTCCGTTAAAAACGGAAGCTGTTCCCGCAACTGTAAGCTAAGCCCTTTATGGGTTTGTTACTACTACAAAGCCACTGTCACAAGGTGTTGTGATGGGAAGGTGTAACAAAAGCAAGCCAGGAGACCTGCCACAATTCTTAATTAAAATCAAGCGACTCTCGGGTAAAGAGGCGGTAGATAATGAGACATATTTTCCTTTTTATTGCAGTGATGCTTTATGCACACGCGTCTGTTGGACAGATAGATACACTTCAAGTTTTACCTGAGGTGATTTTGAGCGACGTAAAGTTGCGAGAGCACAGCGTGGGGATTGCAATTCAAAAAATATCTGATAGCATTATACAGCAATCTAGAACATCTCTTACAGATGTTTTGAAGAATAATACAAGTATATATTTTAGGGAAAATGGTCCTGGAGGAGTTTCTTCGGCGTCTTTTAGAGGGACAAATGCTTCTCAAACAGCCGTGGTGTGGAATGGTATCAACATAAACAGTCAGCTCACAGGTCAAACTGATTTTAATACCATTTCCACTAATAATTATGATAATCTTGATGTGCGTGCAGGCGGTGGTAGCATCATTTATGGCTCAGGAGCAATAGGAGGGAGCGTCCACCTTAATAATGAAATCCAGTTCTACAAACGTGCTGAGACTATTATTTCTGCGGGTTATGGAAGTTTTGATACACAGGTAGCACATGCAAAAACAAGATTTTCTACAGACAAATTTTATGTGGACGTAGGAGCCGATTTCCAGCAGTCTGAAAATGATTTTGACTATCTGGATACAGATAATTTGTTCAATGCTAACGGTCAATATGAGAATCTAGATCTCAATCTCAATGCTGGCTACCTATTATCAAGTGATGGAGATAATACTCAAATTTTAAAATTACACCATAACACATATGTAGGCGATCGTAATTTTTCTGGTACGCTTACCGCACCATCTAATGATGCTTATGAGGATCGCAACACGAGAACCTTAGTAGCTTGGGAAAATCTAAGCAAGCGATATGATGGAACCTTGAGACTAGCTCATATTTACGAGCAATTCAGATATTTTGCAAATAATGAGTCAGGCCTTAATGATTTAGGCAAAGCCGCTCGTTACCTAGCAAACTATGAGGGTACTTTAAAAATAGATTCATCCAAGAGATTTACGTTTTTGGGAGAAATAAGCACGATATCGGCAGCGGGAGCCTCCATCGAGAATGCATCAAGAAGGAGTGCCTCTACCGTAGCATTATGGAAACATCAATTGCTATCGGCATTGAGTTATGAAATACAGGTAAGGCAGGAAGTTGTTGAAGATTATCGTAGTCCATTCTTGCTAGGGGTTGGTTTGGATTACGCTTTCGCGAAAGAGTACATGCTTTCATTCAACGCTTCCCGCAATTACCGTATACCTACATTTAATGATACCTACTGGGCCGGTCCAGGAGCTATGGGTAATCCTGATATCCGTCCAGAAACGAGTAAGCAAGCCGAGCTAGGGGTTTCTAGAAGTCAGAACAACGTCACTTTAGGTTTAAGAGGTTTTTATGTAGATACAGACGATCTTATTAAATGGCAACCTAACAGTGCAGGAATATGGAGTCCTGTAAACATTGAAGATACGGAGCATTATGGAGCCGAGTTTTCTTTTAAATTAGATAAGAAAATAGGACAGCATCGTCTTGCAGCAAGCGCAGCATATGCCCATACAATTGCAGAGAATGCAGAAACTAATAAGCAACTTATTTATGTGCCTAAAAACAAAGGAACTATAGGTTTGAGTCATAATTATAGTTGGCTTGGCTCATACATTCAAGGTACTTATAATGGAAGTGTATTTACTACAACAGATAATACATCAACAGTAGAAGATTCTTTTGTTGCAAATGCTGGCATAACTGCAGAGCTTTTTAAGAATGGAAATCATAAAATGATATTGTCTACACAAATCAATAATGTCTTGAATACAAATTACCAGACGGTCGCTTTTAGACCTAATCCTGGGCGCAACTTTTTAATACAAACAACGTATACCTTTTAAACACAATTATGAAAAAAACAATTTATTTATTATCCGTACTATCGCTATTTGCTTTTTCTTGTGAAAGTGATGATGACTTCACAGAGCCGATTATAGAAGTAGAAGTAGAAGATGAGGCCTATGAGAATGGATTTTTAGTGACTAATCAGGGTCCTTTTAATAATGGTTTTGGTACAGTTACATTTTTAGATGAAGGATTAACTACTTCAGAAAATAATATTTATCAGACTGTAAATGACGATAACCTAGGTAACATCGTACAATCTATAGGTTTTACAGAGGATAATGCCTATGTAGTTGCAAATGTTGGGAATAGACTTACGATAGTAGACAGATTTACCTTTGAAGAAATTGCTCGTATTGAAACAGGTTTATCTAATCCAAGATTTTTTGCAAGTGCTAATGGGAAAGGGTATTTGACTAACTGGGGAGATGGAGCAGATGCTACAGATGATTATATCGCAGTTATAGATCTAGCCACTAATACAATTACAAATACTATCGCAGTAGAAGAAGGACCTGAAGAAATACTATATAACGGAACTTATCTTTATGTAACAAACCAAGGTGGTTTTGGCGTAAATGACATTGTTACGGTAATTGATCCTGCTACTGATACTGTTATAACAACAATACCAGTAGGTGATGCGCCTAATGGATTAGAGTTAGATAGCTCAGGGAATTTATGGGTGCTTGCTGGTGGTGCACCATCATTTACAGGTACTGAGACTGCAGGGAGTTTATCTGTAATCAATACAACTACCAACACAGTATCTTCTTCATTTGATTTTGGAGTTACAGATCATCCTAACTCTATTAATATAGAAGACCAATATCTTTATTACTATTTAAATGGAGAAGTTTTTGTGTCTTCTACCACAGACTTTGAAATACCTACTACTCCAGAATTAACTGGATTATCACTATTTAATATGATTGTAAGAGGGAATGTATTAATAGGTACAAATGCAGGAGATTTTGCAAGTAATGGTTCTGTGGAAGTTTATGACCTTACAACTGGAACTTTGGTTAATACGCTTACAGCAGGTGTTATACCAGAAAACATCTATTTTAATGATTAGTATTCATTGCTCTAATGAACTATAATAAAAAAGGGGTAACTATATGTTACCCCTTTTTTATTACTCTTAAATTATTATTTATAAATCGATGCGATCTACCATCATGCGCTGGTATAATGGATCTTCTTGCTCTGAGTCATAAATAGATCGTTGTATACTAGTATTATAGTTCGTGCTACTTCTACCATTAAGTATAACGTCTATAGCAGCATCTAGTAAAGGCTCCCCTTGTTCTCCTAGTTGTCCAAAATTTTCAAAATCTTCTGCAATTAGTAAGTCTGGTGTGAAACCATCAAAGTAGTCTGTTAGCCCATTAGCGTTTACAGATTTCAATACTAATGGAAGCATTACATAACGGTGATTAGGGTTTGCCTCCGAACGACGGAAGTTAGGTGCAGGAGCATCATATAATAAAAATGAACCTTCAAATTTACCTACAGTGTTAGTTCCTATTTGAATTACCTCAATGTAAGGATCAAGACCGCTTAGTATAAGTTCGCTCGCACTTGCAGATCTCCCTGTTGTTAATACAAAAACTCTCGTTAGGCCTAAGCTGTTTATAGCTGGTCCATCATCACCAGAGCCAAGATTGTTATTAAATCTTCTTACGAATTCATTTGCTTGATTTCTATCCGCATTATACTCTTGGGTTATGAATTCTTCACCGTTAAACTGTCCAGTAATCATTGTAGAAAGATCATTTGCGGTTTCTATAGATCCACCTCCATTATATCTTAAATCAAGAACAAGATCTGTAACTCCCGCACTACGAAATTCCGCAAAAGCAGCGTTGAGTTCGCTATCAAATTCATTAGTAAATCCTGTGTAATGTAAATATCCTATTTCATTACCTCCCACGCTCAGTACGTTTACCGTATGTACAGGGTTTATGGTGAGTTCAGTTTTTGTAATTACAATTTCTTCTCCTGTCGTGGTAAAGTCTGTTCCATCATAGGTTGCTAATCCTATGGTGTAACTATCTGGAGCAAAAAAGCTATTAAAATTTGTACTTCCATCTATCGCTTGTCCATCACCACTTGTGAGTGGTTGTCCATCTACAAGTGTAAATATCATTCCTCGCTCTGCTCCAGCAAGATCTGCTGGGCTGTCATTTACTACATAACGTACAACTCCAAAAGCAGTAGTAGGATCGTTAGGCATAATTAACAAAGACAGGTTTAATCCAGAAGAAGTACGTATACCTGCAAGAGAGTTTTCTAGAGCAACATAATCATCTCTTAATATGCTAAAGCGATCTCGTGTAGATGTAAGCGCGTCAAAAGTCGCTTCCGGAGAAGAGAACTGACTTAAATAATCAAATCTAGCGGCGTCATTTTCAAAAAAGTCATTTGCTAGTTCTGGTACATCTTCTTTATATAGTGACCAATAATTTAAACCTCGATATACAAAGTCAGATATTTCAATATTCTCTGCTGGTATTAGATTGTCATCAAGGTCATCATCACAAGAACTTAAAAATACAAGAAGTGCGAGTGATAGGAGCGTTATGTTTTTCATCAATAATGAGGGTTTAATGGTGATATACTGTAAATATAGTTAAACGAAATACCAACGCAAAGATTACATAGTTTCTCGTTACTTCATAAAAAAGCCTCTCTATAAATGAATATAGAGAGGCTTTTGTTATAAATCAGATCTTTAGAACTGGTAGTTAAGAGATAAGTTAAACATCGTACCTAACTGGCTAAAGTGATAACCATCATACGTCATCTGAGAATAACGCTGATTGAAAGTTATTAAATTAGATTGGTTTTGCGTTGCTGCTGCATCTGCTAGTATAGCTGACCCTGCTGCATTTTCTGCTTTAAATTCCCATTCTGGTAATACGTTAAGTAAGTTATTTACATTAAGCGCAAGTGTGATCTTTTCAGTTACGTTATAGTTGATACCAAGATCTGTAACAATCTTAGGGATAAACTCTGTGCGTAGGTTGTCATCAAGTCCTTGTTGTTTAAATGTAGTTTTACCAAAATATGTGTTGTTTAAAGAGAAAGCAAACTTCCCGATATCATAATTACCACCTAAAATCCACTTAGTTCTAGGTCTAGAGGTAAAGAATAAAGCTTCTTGTGTAGCATTTACTACAGACTGTCCAGAATCCTCAACAAGTTGCGGATTTTTTACAGCACCATCACGCTCATTTGTAATTGTATAATTACCAGATAGATTAAGTCCAAGCTTACCGTTACCTAGCTCAATATTTCTTTTGCTAATCACTACGTCAAGTCCAGAAGTTCTTGTGTCAATAGCGTTAGAAAAGAAACTTACATCGCTCAGGTTATTGTCTCTTAGAATATCATCTAGTGGAGTAGTACCTATATTATTACCATCATCATCAAAAGCAGTTCCTGTAATTTCAGATCCTAAAACAATACGATCTTTTACAGCAATGTTGTAGTAATCTACTGTAAACGTAAGATTGTTTGCTAGTTTACCACCAAAACCTATGGTGAAGTTATTTGATGTTTCTGCATCTAGTTCATCGATTCCTAATAATTGTGCTTGTGTAGAAACGTTATTTACTAAACCTCCCACTTGTATACCTTGACCTGGGATAAAACTATATTGCGCTTTTTGTGTATAAATCTGGTGTAATGTTGGAGCTCTAAATCCAGTAGATAGTGAACCTCTTACAGTAAGATTGTCTGTAAGCTTATAGCGTGAGCTAAATTTATAAACAAATGTATTTCCAAAATCAGAATAGTTTTCTGTTCTAACTGTACCACTCAATAAGAAGGCGTCAGTTACGTCATAATCTAAAGAGAAATATCCTCCAATGTTGTAACGGTTAAACTTCCCAGAGTTTTCAGGGCTATTACCTGCAAATGAATCTGCACCACCACCATCATAAGAATCAAGTTTTCCTTCAATTACCTCAAATACTTCGTTTCTAAACTCAGCACCAAAACCAATGCTTACTTTATCAGAAAGTACTCTAGAGATGTCAATGTTTCCTACATTATGAGTAAATTTTGTTCCACCCGGATCAAACTGACGTGCGCTGTTTTCTCTGTATAATTGCGATCCTTCTGTAATCTCACCATCATCTACAGTACCGTTTCCATTTGCATCAACAAAAACAGATGGAGAAAACACTACATTTCTGTTATGAGAATCACTTACGCGGTAGGTTTGTGTGTTTCCGCCAGTCGTATAACTAGCATCAACATTCCAATCATTTATTGAAGTTCTGATACCAATAGTACCATTATAATCATTGAGAAGCCCTTCAAAAGTAGGCACATAACCATCATATCCACCCGCATTATTCGGGTTGTCACCAGGGAAAAAATCTGCTAAATAAGGAAAATCTTCTATAGTTCTCCAATATGGAGTTCTATAGTTTGCAAAACTATTTACCTTCTTGTAAACATAAGCGGTGTTAAAGTACAATTCAGTATTATCACTTACATCATAACCTCCATTAATTAAAAATTTTGAAGAAGCTGTCTCCGGAGATCCATTAATGTTATTTGCATCTGGATTGCGACCTAAAAACTCTTCTACTTCATCTAAAGTGATTGGAATAGCAGCATCACCATCAAAAAAGTCTCCAAATTCTCCAGCAGCATCAACAGTACCAGGTCTATTTGCAAGATTTACTTTAGAAAAGTCTACTGTATAGTTTATAAAACCTTTATCATCTCCTATAGTAGAACCATTATTTACACTTATTCCTATCATTTCGCCATCACCTTCAGAAGTGATTCCTGTTCTTAGCGTCGCCGAGCCTTCATTATCATTATCTTTTAAGATAACGTTCATTACACCCGCAATTGCGTCAGATCCGTATTGTGCAGATGCACCATCACGTAAAATTTCTACACGCTTGATTGCATCTGTAGGGATTGCAGAGATATCTGCACCCGTTTCTCCACGTCCTGGAGAAGTTTGAGTATAAAGAAGTGCACTTAAATTCTTTCTTTTACCATTAATTAAGATTAAGGTTCTAGAAGGCCCCATGTTTCTTATTTCATAAGGATCTAGAAGAGAAGTTGCATCATTTACAGGAGTTTGTACTGTATTAAATGATGGTATCTTATACTGTAAGGCTTTATCAAATGTTACTTGTCCTGTAGTTTGTAATTCTTTTGCAGATACAACATCTACTGGTACAGCAGTATCTACCTGACTTCTTGGAGCAGTTCTTGATCCTACAAGTACCACCTCACCAAGGCCTACACCTTCTTCAAGAGTTACATTTATAGATGAATTTCCATTTACTGCTACACGCTTCGTGTCAAAACCTAAGTAGCTTATTTCTAAAGTACCGTCGCTTTGTACCGTGATATTATAATTACCGTCAAAATCGGTTATAGCGCCATTGGTAGTTCCTTTTTCAATGACGTTTGCGCCAGAGATTGGAACATTGTTTTTATCTGTCACCGTACCTGTTACAGTAACTTGAGCAAATGAGGTCACACCAATTAATAGACCTAAAATAGTTAACGTGAGTTTGTGCATAGTTGATTTGTTAGTTAATGAAATTTTAACAGGTATTAAATACCTGTTAATTTGTGTTAAAACTAAGATAAAAATATAACGCAAACAGATATTTACTATCTATTTTTCAATAAATATTAGAGAGCCGGTGTTTTTTGTCAGCTAAGAGGATGGGAGCAGCCATTATCACTGACTTTCATGTTAATCCTTAAAAAATTATGCTATTGATTTGATTAACAGTTCGATATCGTTGTAGATGCGAGTGTAAGTCTCTTTGCGGGTTCTGTAACCTAGGAAAGATGAACAATATATTGAGGTTTCTAGCTCAGTTATATTATATAAGTCATCAATCTTCTCAAAATGAGATGCGTTTGGCACTCGTTGTTCTAATGTGTAACCAATCCACTCTTGAGAAAAAAATGTCGCTCCTTTTCTATTAAACAGTAAGATGAGCTCTGGTGAAATATGCTCAATAACCTCCTTTGTGATGGCTAATTGGCTTTTTAAGAAATCGCGTCCTTTCTCATCTTTAAGAAAATACTCTATTTGTTTTTGCTCTGTATGACGTTGATAAAATAAATCACAATAGGTAATTCCAAACTGTTCAAAATCTTTAAGTAGCGTGGAGAATTTTTTGAAGTAGCGATCAGAATTTAAGTGGTCATAGTTGTAGCTATATCCATTACTGCTTACAAAGTCATTTCTGAGAGAGGGATTAATCCCCATTACTAGTATGTTGGCTTGAGGATTTACTTCAGAGAATACAAATCCTTCTTCAGCTATAGCTAGTTGCTCTGCCGTTATAGACTGACTTTTAAATTGAGTGAAAACCTGTCCAATTTTCGCTTTAAGCGCACTATTAAAAGAATCGTTATTCATACATAAGGTACTGCTTACGTATGTTTTTAAAGTTTTCTATATCCTTTATCCAGTAACGTTTAATCTCTTTAAAGGTATATCCATCTTGAATTTGCTGCTGTAGTTTTTTATTACCAGCATGAAGGGTGAAACTAGCCGTTTTAAAGAATTTATTTTTGTCAGTACTTGCGGTATAAGCCTCTATGAGCCACTCAAGATTTACACGGCTCATGTACTCTTGAGCGCGCAAGTCTACACCATAGCACAGCTGCCCATTATGTTTAGGATCTTTTGAGCCAAAGTTGGGCTCAGGAGTGTAAGAATATGTGAAGTTGCTAGGTGAAAAATCTGGAGCTCCAAAAATTTGAAACTGCATTTCTGTTCCTCTTCCGGCATTAATGGTAGTTCCTTCAAAGAAACCTAGGCTAGGGTAGAGGTTAATACTTTTATCATTAGGCAAATTAGGGGAAGGACGCGTAGGTAAAGAATATGGAGTCGTGTAATCCCAATTTTCTAATGGAATCACCGTAAGATTACATTGCATTTTATCTTTAAGCCAGCCCTCACCATTAACCATCATCGCATATTCTCCTATTGTCATACCATATACTAAGGGCACTTCATGCATCCCTAAGAAGCTGGAGTGCTCCTTTTCCAGCGTAGGACCGTCTATATAATGAGCATTAGGATTTGGTCTGTCTAGTACAATCACCGGTATACCTTTTTCGGCAGCGGCTTCCATCACATAGGTAAGTGTAGATATATAGGTGTAAAATCGAACACCCACATCTTGTATGTCAAAGAGGATTACATCGAGTTCTTCTAGTTGCTCCTGGCTAGGTTTCTTGTTTTTACCGTAAAGAGAGATAATATTGAGACCAGTTTTTGGATCTTTTCCATCTTTTACTTGCTCTCCAGCGTCTACATCACCGCGAAACCCATGTTCTGGTGAGAAAACACGCGTAACATTAATTCCGTTAGCGATAAGTGAATCAACTAGGTGCGTACTTTCCCTTTCAGTGTGGGGAGTACTTTTAAATATGAGTCCGCTTTTGTTAGTAACCACACCTACTTTTTTATCTTTAAGTAATGGTAAGTAGAGCGCTGTTCTATTGGCAGCGGTAACGATTGGTTCTTGAGAAGGAGATTCTTGTAGTACAGTTTCTTTTTTAAATTCCGCTTTCGCGAAAGCGTTACTATCTCCACCGCTATTTGCACAAGAAATAAGCAGTGTGAGCATTAAAAAAAGGGTATTTTTGAAGAAAATGAGACGCATTTGAATTTAGAGTATTTTATAGCCAAACGCCTAAGTAGCGCGACATCGTATAAAAGTAGTGCTTCCAGTACGATAATTAAAATTGCTATCGTAGCAATTGCGATTGGTATGGTGATGATGCTTATATCTATTGCTACAGGACTAGGACTCCAGCGAGAAATTAGACAAAAAGTGTCTGCTTTTTCTGGAGATATTGTGGTGTCAAATTTTGACGGAAATAACAGTGAAGAGACGACAAATCCAATTTCTATAGATCAAGATTTTTATCCAGATTTTAATGCAGTACCAGAGGTAACGCATGTACAAGCAATTACTGTAAAAGCTGGCGTTATAAGGACTGCAGAAACCTTTGAAGGAGTAATTTACAAAGGCCTAGGTGATGATTATGACTGGAATCGTATCGAGGAATATATAGTAGAGGGAAGAAAGCCAGCACTTACGGGAGCGCTTAATAATGAGACTATCTTTAGTACCTATCTAGCTAACCGTTTAGGCTTTAAAGTAGGCGATAAGGCAATCATACAATTTGTAAATAAAGATAACACGCGCTTTAGACCGAGGGCACTAGAGATTGTAGGGCTTTATGAAAGTGCCTATCAAGAATTTGATAAAGTGTATATCATGGGTGATCGCCGTCATCTTACTCGTATAAATAACTGGGAAAAAGACGAGGTAGGAGCTTTTGAAGTTTTTGTAGATGATTTTGATAATCTTGAGGCACTGAATAATAAGGTGTATGAAAACTCTGGTTCTACTTTAAGGTCTATCTCTGTAATACAGAGTAATTACAATATTTTTGAGTGGATTAAACTATTTGATTTCAATATCATTTTAATAATTGTTATCATGATATTGATTGCAGGTATTAATATGATTGTGGCTTTGCTTGTACTAGTACTAGAACGTACAAAAATGATAGGCGTACTCAAGGCACTTGGAGCGTCAGACTGGAGTGTGCGTAAGATTTTTATCTATAATGCCATGTACCTAATAGGCCTTGGGCTCTTCTGGGGTAATCTTATAGGTCTAGGGATATTATATGCTCAGAAAATATTTGGTTTTGTGAAGTTAGACCCATCTACCTATTATGTAAGTGAGGCGCCTGTGCTCATAGACTTCTGGCATATTCTCTCTCTTAATGTAGGCGTGTTTGTGGTGTGTGTACTTATACTCCTTATACCATCTTACATCATAACAAAAATAAGTCCAGTAAAGGCAATACGTTTTGAGTAAAGAATAATAGCGATTAGTTAGATTGAAATCCTTTTTCCCATTCGCTATTAATTATAGTTGCTCCATAAACGAGTTTGTGGCCAAAGGTCCAAGCACCCATTGTAAAGTCTTCTTTAATGATGGAAGGTTCCATACGCCATTCCTCGTTGTTATTAGGTTTACCCATTAGCGATTCGGCAAGGGATCGTACGGTGCTCATATCTTTATATGCAATGGTGATAGCATATAATAACGGCTCTTGATTTTTTGTAAATAAATAGCTATACGATGTAATAGAGCTATCACTTACAGCTTCCATATATTCTATTTTAAACTCCGACTCTTTATCTAAGCGTGTCGCTTTTGGAGCCTTTTTTTCAAACTTTTTTAAAGTCATACCTAGATATAACTGCTTCTTTTTAAGTTCTTTTGGGAAGTGCTGTTGCTGTTTTCCTTTTGAAAATTCATCTAATGTCACTGAAGGAGCAGTAATAAACAAACATAAGAAGAGTAAATTCCATTTTAATAGCATATGATAGATGGTTGCTCATTATAAAGCAACAGTGTATTGGTTTGATTAACTACAGTTTCCTTTTTTGTATATAGAAATCCTCAGGTATACTCATATCAATTATTTTCTTAGACATTTTAAGCTCTTGCCACTGATCTGTAGGCTTGAGCCATTGTAATTTACCATTTATCATTATAGAAAGTGGCATAGAGAAATCACTTATCACATTTGTGTAGCGATAATTCAGTTTCTTTTTACTCACTTTATATTCAAAGGTTGGGATTTTTACCGTTCTTAAATATTGGTCAAATATAGGAGCGAGGTTCTGGTTTAATCTTTTAGACATAAAATCTTCTACCATGGCACTTGTAGTGGTTTTATGGTAAAACTCCTTGTTAAGTCCACGTAAAGTCTCTCGCCACAGCTCATCATTATCTACAATGGTGCGTATGGTGTGTAGCATATTTGCACCTTTATAGTACATGTCGCCACTTCCAGAACGATTTACATCGTAAGTACCTATGATAGGTCTATCATTTCTAATGTTTTTGCGCAGTCCAATTACGTATTCACTAGCAGCATCTTTTCCAAAATGATAATCTAGATAAAGATTTTCTGAGTAATTAGTAAAGCTCTCGTGAATCCACATATCTGCAACATCCTTGTTTGTAATGTTATTTGCAAACCATTCATGACCAGATTCATGTATGATTATAAAGTCAAATTTAAGTCCTTGTCCTGTGCCAGATAGATCGCTTCCTAGGTAGCCATTTTTAAACTTGTTCCCATAAGTTACAGAGCTTTGATGTTCCATGCCTAAGTACGGAGCTTGTACGAGTTTAAAACTATCCTCATAAAATGGATAAGGACCAAACCAATGTTCAAAAGCCTCCATCATCATAGGGGCTTGTGTAAACTGAGCTCTCGCTTTTTCCTCATCTTCACGAAGTACCCAGTAGCTCATATCCAGTGGGCCTTTCTCTCCTTTATATACTTCTGAGAAGTTTACATAATCTCCTATATTAAGGTTAACTCCGTAATTATTTATAGGATTTCTCACTGTCCAGTGATATGTTTTTGAAGATGCTGTACTATCTATGCCCACTAGTCGTCCATTAGATACATCTACTAGATTTTTGGGAACGGTAACATGCATGTCTAAGCTATCTACTTCATCTGCTGGGTGATCACGATTAGGCCACCATACGCTGGAACCTATGCCTTGATTTGAAGAAGCGATAAAGTGTTTACCACTGCTATCTTGTTGCCAAGTAATACCGCCATCCCATGGTGGGTTTACGGCGATGCGAGGCTTTCCTTCAAAACTTAAACTTATTGCTTTTAATTCTCCTGCTTTTTGAGCAGATTCTAGTTGGATAAAGTGAGCATCACCTTCAGAACGCACATCAAGAGAGTGTCCATCTTGCATTACTGCTGTGAGTTCCATAGGGGCTTGAAGATCTATTTGTAACTCGGTTACGCCTTCTTCTAGCACACGATAGGTCATTATATTAGTACCTATTAAAGATTTTGATTCTGGCATTACCGTGACAGAAAGATCATAGTGAACGAGGTCCCACCAGGCTCTTTGTGGAGTGATTGATCCTCTAAGGCTGTCTTGACGAGTAGCTTCTTGAGAAAAAACAGATAAGGTGATAAAAGAGAAAACTAGGGTAAATAGTAAGCGCATGTGTGTGTAATTATCTAATGGTGCAGATTTATGAAGGTAGAGCAAACTTTAAAAAGCGATGAGCGTATAACCTTCCATTTGTGATTGACTTAATACCGTCATTGCCGAGAGTCCTACGTCAATCATTTCTAGTCTTCGTTCTTTAGTAATATTACGCGCTCCAGCAGTTTGACCGCAAAGTATGAGTGACACGTTTGCTTCTTTTAAGGCTTTAAGTAATTCAATGTTCGGATTATCTACGCCAAATTTTTCTTTATATAATTCATTGGTAAGCATTCCATAGGCTGCTTGTCCATGTATAGCAGCGCGTATATGCATATTTTCTACGGGAACTCCTGCTTTTTCTTGCATGTTGAGAAATCGCGCCATCGTCTCGATGTATGGATTGCGCTGACTTGGATTTTCAGGTGCTTTTGCCACATCAAAAATCACTTTAAATACTGCTGTGGTATTTGTTTTAAAATCAGGATTGTCAACCTCATAGGTTTTCCCAAAATCACTTATGACATTCCCAGGAGTAGATACGGGTTGTTGTGCATGCGCTTTCGCGAAAGCGAGACTTAAAAAAAGTAAAAAAGTATATTTCATGTTAGTGAGTTTTTGTGTTATTATTTTTCTTTTTAAACATCAATGATATAATCAGCGAGTGTGGAAATGTCACTGCGGCGATAAAGGAAAAGAAAATTGCAAAGAAAAGCACACTTTCCTTAAGCCAAAAGTAGCTTAAACCAATCCCGATGATTGAAATAATCCAATAAGGCAACGCATTTTTTATATAGAGCCAGATAGTTTGATTAGTAAATCTACCATATATAAAGTGTATTTGTTCAAAAAGTGATGGAAGACTATGCCATAGCACAAAGTATATAGTGAATCCCCAGATGAGGGATGACATTTTAAATATGACCACCAGTAAGCCTAGAAAGAAGAGCTCTTTTAATAATACTTTTCTAAATATATCACTGTTAAAAGCTAAAATGGCTACTGTAACTACTAACAAAGTAAGAATACTGTATAAAGAGTACAATAGAAATGCGGGTGGAAAAGGTGCTCCTGTGATTGTCATTACAATCTCATCTACTTGCTCTGCATTAAAAAGGAATAATATAATGAGAATGAGGGCTCCATAACTCCCTTGCAATATAAGTGATAACCATTTGTACTTAGTGTCCACCTTTGACTCCCAGTGCTGTTCACCAAAATGATATGCGCTAAAAATGATAAATAGAATTACTGTGATAGAAGGGATGGTGTAAAATGCTAGAAAAGTAAGCAACACTGTAAGCACATAAAAGAAGAGCGATTTAAGGAAGCTCCTTTTTTTCTCCTTAGTAAATAACTTCTCTATTAATAATAAATCATTTGATCCGTGTATGATACCAAAGGTGAGAATAAGTAAAAAACCCAAAATCAGCTCAGCCTTACTAGAAAATAATGTGGCGACCCATAAGCCTGCAAAACTACCTATGATTGTGATATTGAGAATTTTTGTCATGAATAATTTATGTATTGATAATTTTAATATAAAAATTATGAGAAAATAATTATTTATTTGTTTAACATTATCTAAATTTACTTAAACAAATGTTTAATTAAAAATATCAATGCTATGAAATTTTTATTACTATTACTGGCCGACCCTACAAGATTAGATCCAAGTGATTATGTAGGATTTACATTCTTTGTAGGTGCGATGGCGATGATGGCAGCTTCTGCTTTCTTTTTTCTATCGCTTAACCAATTTAACAAGAAGTGGCGAACCTCAGTCCTTGTATCGGGGCTAATTACGTTTATTGCCGCAGTACACTACTGGTACATGAGAGATTACTGGTTTGCTATTCAAGAGTCTCCTACATTCTTCAGATATGTAGATTGGGTACTTACAGTTCCATTAATGTGTGTTGAATTCTACTTAATATTAAAAGTAGCTGGCGCAAAACCTGCACTTATGTGGAAGCTTATTGCATTTTCTGTAATCATGTTAGTAACAGGGTACTTTGGAGAAGCGGTATTCCAAGATCAGGCAGCCTTGTGGGGTGCTATATCTGGAGCAGCATACTTCTATATCGTGTATGAAATCTGGTTAGGAAGCGCAAAGAAAATAGCTGTAGCCGCAGGTGGAGATATCCTCAAAGCACATAAAATACTATGCTGGTTTGTACTCGTAGGTTGGGCTATTTATCCATTAGGATACATGCTAGGTACAGATGGATGGTACACAAGCATCCTAGGAAAAGGAAGCGTAGATATCGCTTACAACATTGCAGATGCTATTAATAAAATAGGATTTGGACTAGTGATTTATGCACTAGCTGTAAAGAAGAATGAAGTTGAGGTTGTTTAAGTTTGATTAGTAAAAGGTGAAAACACTCAATTGAAAAACGCAACCAGAAATGGTTGCGTTTTTTTATGTGTCGGTTTTAGTAATTATTATGCTGTAAAATAGATGTATTACGCTTTCGCGAAAAATTTCTAAGTCATTTAATAATTGCCAACCTTTGTGAGTCGTTACTTTTACGAGCCTCCAAACGTTGAAATGATTACAAGTAAATCTTACTCTTCCTCTTCTTGAAAAGTCTCTCTTGATAATAATTTACTAGAAATCTTATAAGTTCCAGCATAGGTAAGTCCTGCTTGACCTTTTCTAGAAGTCAAAAAAGCTTTTTTATACCACTTGGCATCTGTTGCTTTTTTTCTGAAATCTTCATGCTTTGATACACCAGTAGATACACCGTTGTGCCATGATTCGATGGTAAAGACACCTAAGCCAAAATGCTCTGCACGCTGAAGCACAATCTCAAAATCTGCCTCAGAGAACTGATACGAGTCATCTGCCTCCGACTCTTTATTGAGATTAGTCAAATCATTAAATAAGTGCTGTTCTAAAAATTCTGTTTTTTCCATAGTGGCGGTGAAGGTAGTGTTTAAAAGGGAAAAGTATAACTATTTTGTAACTACGAACTTATTTTTTAATCCTTGCAACGTTTTTCTGATGGGCAAACGTAGATGCATCTTAGGCTTTGTTTTATTGCTTGTTTGGTATTTGATCCATCGCTCTTTCTGCAATGGCAGTAATGGTAAGTGAAGGATTCACACCAGGATTTGCCGAAATCATAGCTCCATCAATAACGAGCATATTTTTATAACCAAAGACATTGTTGTCTTTATCTATAACTCCGCTATCTGTATTTTCTCCCATAACTGCACCGCCTAGTATGTGTGCTGTAGATGGTATTCCTGCTAGCGTTTCTAAAGCAAAGGAGGTACTTACACCTTTTATAGCCTTACTGTATGATTTAACAAGCGCTATAGATTCTGGAATAAATGGGGTAGGAGCCTTTCCAGAACTTACTGTGGATGTCATCTTCCCAAAAGCATTTCTTTTAAAACGTAATGTGCTATCTAGCGTTTGCATAAATAATAAGACAACGGTATTCTTTGCCCAGCCATTACTAATGTAGATTTTAAAATAATCTACAGGATTTTTGATAAGTTTGATTGCCGTTTTAAAAAGTCGTGAGAATACATTTGAACCCGTTACATAAGGTAAGTGAGCAAGTTTCCACGCATTAGAGCCTTCCCCATATCTACATATTTCTAGATGACTATTTTCATCTGTATCAAGTATGCTTCCTATAGCGATACCCTTTGAGAGGTTTTTATCTTTTTCTAGTGTGGAGACACTTATAAGCGTTTCATTATTACTTCGTATATCTTCACCTAGATGGTCTGATAGAAGTGGTAACGATTTAGTTTTCAGAGCTAGCAAAAGCTTGACTGTACCTAGTACACCGCCAGAAAAGATAACGCCTTTGGTAGTGATTTTTTGATGTTTACCAAAGATGCGCGTACTTCTTTTCATAAAGACTTCATATCCTAGAGCGCTGTCATTTTTATCTAATGGCTGTACATCATATACTTCATTTTCGGCAAGTATGGTGGCTCCCTGTTTTTGAGCGAGGTATAAGTAGTTCTTGTCAAGTGTGTTTTTTGCATTGTGGCGACAGCCAGTCATACACGCACCACAAAAATTACATCCAGCGCGATCTGGCCCTTCTCCATTAAAATAAGGGTCTTTTACTGTTTTATTAGGAGTTCCAAAGAAAACTGCAACCCGCGTAGGATTAAACTTTTGTGCAATATTTAAATCGTCTGCTACGGCTTTGAGAGCTTTATCTCCGTCATACAAGGAAGGATTTTGCGTTGCGCCTAGCATTCTTAGTGCTTCCTTATAGTACGGTTTTAAGTCGTTTTCCCAGTCATTGAGCGATTTCCAGCTCCCAGAGTTAAAGAAGGCACTTTTAGGTGTGGGTAACGTATTTGCATATACAAGCGAGCCGCCACCTACACCAGTTCCAGAAATAATGGCAATGTGTTTAAATATGGATAGTTTCATAATCCCAAAAAAGCGCAGGTATGGCATCCAGAGCCATTTTCTGAGATTCCAGTTGGTTTTAGGGAAGTCGGTTGCTTTGTACCATTTTCCTTTTTCAATAACGAGCACTTTATAACCCTTTTGAGAAAGACGAAGAGCGCTCACAGAACCTCCAAAACCACTTCCTACAATAATATAGTCGTATGCTAAGTCTTTTTGGTTCATAGTGATTTTGTGCGTGTGAGGTTATTGAGCTCGTAATTTACTAAACTTCTTTCTTCTGCTCGTTTATCACTGGTTTAATTAGCATAAAAGTGAATCTCAAGTTTAACTGTTCATAGACGAGCAGTATATAAGAGGGTAGGGGAGTTATTTGATAATGTGTGGTTTTTGATATCACATTTTCGCGTAAGCATAAAAAAAAGCCTCACAAATAAATGAGAGGCTTTACGCACTAATAAAACTAAGATTATAGGCTTATCGTAATCTATCTACAGATTTTACAAGATCTTCATCGCGCTTGATTGCCTTGTTTGCCAAGACTAGTAAAACGATAGAAACAAGCGGAATGATCATCCCAATACCCTTCTCAAGAACCGCCGTTCCTCCAGATAACATTTGTGATCGATATACCAAAATACCTAATAATGCAAAGTTTAATAAGATATTGAGACGTCCTAAGACGAATTGGTTCTTTCTATTATTCCATAAAAATATGGAAATAAATGAGAATACAGCACTAAGACTAAAAAGTGTTATGTAAGAAATATCATCTACTGCCCACACGGCCTCACCATCCATATCAGAATAAAGGCTAAAGGCATAAGGCAATCCTAGTGAAACTAAGGCTGCTAGTAAAAGATATATAGTTTGTATACGTTGTATCACGTGATTCTCATTTTAAACTGTGGTAAAAATAAGTCTCATTTTGTGATATTGCTAAGAAAACTTTGAAAATAAAATTGTATCATTGTCTTGTAATTATGTAAAAGGCTCTCCGCTTGTTACTTAATTGCTTAATATTTTTAGTATCAAATTCTTCTTTTGGTACGCTCTAATCACCCGATTAATAATTTACCCACATTACTAGATGTTTGATATTTCAGAATTAAAAGCAAAGAAGCTTCCCGAGCTTCAAGAGATTGCAAAAGGGATTAATGTTCCTAAATACAGAACATTAAAAAAGCTAGACCTTGTTTATAGAATACTTGATTTACAAGCAGCAGACCCAAAAAAAATAGAGGCAGTAGTGCCTAAAGTAAAAGAAGCAGCTGCACAAGCTCCTGCTCCTAAGACAGAACGTAAGCCTAGAGAAGAGCGTAAACCTCGTGCTCCACGTCCAGCAAAAACTGCAAAAGATACTAAGGATGCTCCCGCAGCAAACACTGAGGAAACTAAAGATGCTCCGGCAAAAGGAAAACCTCCTGTAAAAAAAGAAGCTCCTGCAAAAAGAGAACCGCAGGCAAAGAGAGAAGCGGTAAAACGTGAACCTGCTAAAGGAAAAGGTGGAGACGATACAAAGACACCACAAAAACGAGATAATCAAAAAGATACTCGTAATAACGATAAGCGCAACAGCAATGACAACCGTCAAAGCAATGATAAGCGTGCACCGCGCGATAATAATCGCAACACAAATACGCGTACTAATACGCCACGTAATAACCGTAATCAAAAAGACGGTAATACGCATGGTAACAATGGTAACAAGGATAGCCGTAACCGTTACCGCGAACCAGATTTTGAATTTGAAGGAATTATAGAGAGTGAAGGAGTTTTAGATATTATGCAAGATGGCTACGGCTTCTTACGTAGTTCTGACTATAACTACCTAGCATCTCCAGATGATATTTATGTATCACAATCACAGATAAGACTTTTTGGTCTTAAAACTGGTGATACGGTACTAGGGGTAATACGCCCTCCAAAAGAAGGGGAGAAGTATTTCCCACTTATTAAAGTGAGTAAGATTAATGGTTTGAACCCTAACATCGTTAGAGATCGTGTTTCTTTTGAGCACTTAACACCATTATTTCCTACAGAAAAATTTAACCTAGCAGATCGTCAAGCGAGTATATCTACTCGTGTGATGGATATGTTTGCACCTATAGGTAAAGGGCAGCGTGGTATGATTGTATCACAGCCTAAAACGGGTAAAACCATGTTACTTAAGGATGTGGCAAATGCTATTGCGGCAAACCACCCAGAGGTATATCAAATCGTACTTCTTATAGATGAACGTCCAGAGGAAGTTACAGATATGCAGCGTAATGTAAATGGAGAGGTAGTAGCCTCTACATTTGATAAGGAAGCACATGAGCACGTAAAAGTGGCAAATATTGTACTTGAAAAGGCAAAGCGTCTTGTAGAGTGTGGTCACGATGTAGTAATACTTCTTGACTCTATCACACGTCTTGCACGTGCTTATAACACCGTACAGCCAGCATCTGGAAAGATTCTTTCTGGAGGTGTAGATGCAAATGCATTACACAAGCCTAAGCGTTTCTTTGGAGCAGCACGTAACATTGAAGGAGGTGGTTCTCTTACCATTCTTGCTACAGCACTTACAGATACAGGTTCAAAAATGGACGAAGTAATCTTTGAAGAATTTAAAGGTACTGGTAACATGGAGCTACAACTGGATCGCAATATTGCAAACCGCCGTATTTTCCCAGCAATCGATCTTACCTCTTCATCTACACGTCGTGATGACTTACTGCACAGTAAAGACACTACGCAACGTCTATGGGTATTACGTAAATACCTTGCAGATATGAACCCAGTAGAGGCAATGGAGTTTATGAGCGATCGTATTAAGAGCACAAAAAACAATGAGGAATTCTTGATCTCAATGAATCAATAAGCACCCTCTTTTTAGTATAACAAAGAACCTCTCAATAGCATTGAGAGGTTTTTTTATGATTTTTAGTAAGATTTTGGAGCGCATAAGTAGCGCTACTTTGCGAGCGTAGTTTCCCGCTTTCATTACAATTCCTCGTTTCGCTATAGCTACACTGCGGGATTTTCATTTAAGTTTTTAGTGTGTAGTTGGAGCGCATAAGTAGCGCTACTTTGCGAGCGTAGTTTCCCGCTTTCATTACAATTCCTCGTTTCGCTATCGCTACACTGTGGGATTTTCATTACAATCGGGGCTAGCAGCTAATGCAAGTGTCAATCTGCAAAAGCTTAATTTTCTGGATTTTAAGAAAACTATCCACATGAAAAAAAAGCTCACCCTTCAGGGTCGGGGAAAAAGCTTTTTGGAATCAAATGCTGACCCGTTATTGCAATTTCTCGCTACACTGCGGGATTTCCATTGCAATCGGGGCTAGCAGCTAATGCAAGTGTCAATCTGCAAATGCTCAATTTTATGAGTACGTAAAAATCTTTACGTATAGAAAAGCTCACCCTTTAGGGCCGGGGAAAAGCTTTTTGAAATGAAGCTCACCCCTAAGACTCGGCAAAAAGCTTTTTTCAGCAAAAGCCTTCCTCAAACTAATCTATTTAAGCTTCTGTATCTAAAATACCAGAAAGCACATGATATCGAGGATCGTCTACGCTTTCTTCAATCACTTTATCAAACTTAGGTGATGCTTTACGCATTAGATCTTTACACTCAGTACTTAGGTGCTTTAACGTAATTGTTTTTCCTGCGGCCTCATACTTCTCTAGTAAAATATAAATCGCCTCTAGCGCAGAGTGGTCTGCTACTTTTGCTTCTATAAAGTCAATTTCGATATGCTCTGGATCACCATTGATATCAAACTTAGAATTAAAACTCTGGATACTCCCAAAGAATAATGGGCCCCAGATTTCGTACACCTTTGTTCCGTCTGCTTTAAATCTCTTTCTAGCTCTAATTTTCTTAGCGCTGCTCCAAGCAAATGATAATGCAGCAATAATAACACCTACAAATACTGCAATGGCAAGATCAAAGAATACAGTTACAGCAGACACTATAATAAGAACAAAAGCATCTGATACTGGTATTTTCTTTAAAATTCTAAAACTAGACCAAGCAAATGTTTCTATAACCATCATAAACATTACACCTACTAAGGCTGCAATAGGTACTTGCTCAATAAACTTATCTGCAAATAATATAAAGGTAAGTAGTGTAATTGCCATCATCACTCCAGATAGTCGTCCTCGTCCTCCAGCATTAATATTTATTACTGTTTGTCCTATCATACCACAACCACCGGTTCCTCCAAAAACACCACTCACGATATTTCCAGCTCCTTGTGCTACACATTCTCTGTTTCCATTACCTCTAGAGTCTGTCATCTCATCTACTAAATTCATAGTCATAAGCGTTTCAATTAAACCTACTGAGGCTGCAAGAAATGCATAAGGCGCTATAAACTTAAGGGTGTCTAGGTTAAATGGCAGGCTACTCCATAATTCAAATACATTGAGCTTACTTGAGATTTCTGCCATACCATTGAGCCCTGCACCACCACCATCTCTAATGAATTCGCCAACGTTTACAGAGTCTAATCCGCCAAAAATTGATATGAGCGATACAATAAGGATAGCCGTTAATGCAGCTGGAATCTTTGGGGTGATTTTAGGAAGTCCCCATACGATGAGCATGGTGAGTAATACAAGCCCTATCATTGTATATAATGACTTTCCTTGCATCCAGGTCTTAACGACTCCTTTGTCTTTTACAGAGTAAAATCCATCTTGAGAAGCATTAAAAACAACCTTTTGCGTATTTGTATCATATACTTGTCCGTCAGATAATACAAACACTTCTTTGTTGGTTGCCTTGTTTATTACAGAGTTTCCTTCTATTGTAAATAGTACAGTATTTGAGACCTTGTCCTTTACTTCATTATCAGATACGGTATAAACGAGCTCTTTCGAAGCTGTTTTACGCATGTTATCTCCAGCGTAGTCTTTTTTGTTTTCTTTAAACATTCCTAGTTGTGCAAGGAATATCACGATAGCAAGACCGTTTACAAACCCCATCATCACAGGGTGCGGAATCAAGCGCACGAATTTCCCCAACTTAAACAAGCCAGCAAAGACCTGAATAACTCCCATTAACACCACCGCGGCGAGTAAATAGAAGTATCCCATATTTTCAACAGGCTGGTCAAAGAGTAATCCCTTTGCATGACCTTCTTGAATCATCTGTACAAAAATCACGGCAACTGCTCCTGCTGCTCCCGAGATTAATCCTGGTCTGCCGCCAAAAAGTGCTGAGATAATTCCAATTACAAACGCCCCAAATAATGCCACAATTGGACTTATTTGAGCCACAAATGCAAATGCAACTACTTCAGGTATCATGGCTAAAGAAACCGTAATACCAGAAACGATATCATTCTTAGGATTAGAGGTGAAATTGTTGAAAAGACGCTTCATAAGGCTGTTTTTAAGAAGCCGCAAAGATAGTGTATTCTTAAGGGATAGCTATAGCGCATTTATGGGAGTTACGGTAACGTTTTCGCGCAAGCGTAAAAAAAGAAACCCTCACAAGATAACTTGTAAGGGCTAAAGATGTAAGGATGTGTTATTTTTTTACTTTGTATGTGCTTAGTCTAAAGGGAGCATAAAGCGGGCAAAATGAAACAAAGCTTGTTGCGATAAAAATAAGTGCTACGACGCCCAGTATAATTGCCACCGTGCCGTTTATAACGTTAGCTGCATATAATATACCAATAATCACTGCAGCCGCTATGCGTATACCGCGATCTAAATTTCCCATATTCTTTTTCATAGTGTGTTGTTTTTAGAAGTAATACGACACAAATGTAATGGGAGGATTTCTTGTAAATGGTGACTGTGGTCACACTTACATGATTTTTATGGTGCGTCCTTCTTGGGTTATGTGATTTTCAATCTCCAGTTTTTTTAAGATCCTGCTTACGACTTCTCTTGCGGTGCCTAGATCTGTTGCTATTTCCTTATGAGTGATATGAAGTGTTTGAGTTGCTGTAACACGCGATTTTTCTTTTAAATAATCGAGTATGCGTGCATCCATTTTATCAAAGAGGAGATGATTTACAGCGTTCATCATGTCAAGATAACGCGCATCATAGTTTTTAAAGAATAAGGTATTGAGCGCAGGGTAGGTCTTAAGCCATTGCTGTACTTTGTCTACAGGTAAAAGAAGAAGTTTTGCATCTGTTTCTGTAATTGCATATCCGCGACTAGGTAATTGTGAGATTCCAGAAGAAAAAGAGATGATGCAACTCTCTGCCGGTTCTATGTAATAAAGCAGAAGTTCTCTATCTTCATAGCGAGAATATACCTTTACGAGTCCGTGTATTACGATGGGAATAACCTTTGCATACTGTCCTTCTCGCAGTAATTCTGTTTGCGCAGGGAGTTCCTTTATGATGCCGTGTGTGGTTATTTCCTTAATGAGGTCTGGATGAAATCTTGGAAAAAGCTCTTTAATTATCATAGGTATCTATACTAGGTGCTGTAAAACTACAATTCGGTAGGCTGTTATAGCAATTGAGTAGCAACCTTTTTATGATTACTGAATTCTGGCTCATATTTGTATTGTCAATCATGAGCAATACTGTCTCAATATTT
The DNA here is from genome assembly GCF_045063955.1 of Dokdonia sp. Asnod1-B02. Taxonomy (NCBI): domain Bacteria; kingdom Pseudomonadati; phylum Bacteroidota; class Flavobacteriia; order Flavobacteriales; family Flavobacteriaceae; genus Dokdonia; species Dokdonia sp. Asnod1-B02. The sequence continues at coordinate 1,567,221 of NZ_JBEFNW010000002.1, forward strand.
AAAAATCTAACCGATGAACTACGATACTTTCTTCGAGATATTTATAACACTACACGCCATAGGTGGTTTTATCTCCCTCATAGCGGGAACTATCTCTGTAATTGCTCGTAAAGGAAATGCTTGGCATAAAAAGTCAGGAATGGTTTTTTATTACGGGATGCTTACAGCTGGTATTTCAGGTATTGTGGCATCGTTACTTCCAGATCATAACAACCCATTTTTATTTGTTGTAGGACTTTTTAGTGTGTATCTGGTTCTTTCTGGGTATAGAGCACTCCGTTTTAAAAAGATAAAGGAAGCGAGTGAATTACGCTATGATAAAATCATTTCTTATTCTATGCTCATCATAGGTCTGGCAATGATAGTTTATGGTGCGTTGTCATTGCTTTCGGGTTCTTCTATGGGGTGGATTCTTATAATCTTTGGAGGAATTGGTGTTCTTAATGCTGTAGGAGATATACGTGCAATGCGAGATATAGCATCATTGCGTAAAAAATATCTTAGACTTCATATAGGTAAAATAACAGGTGGATATATCGCAGCTTTTACCGCTTTCTTTGTCACAAATCAAGTACTTCCGGCGCTATTAAGCTGGTTATTGCCTACCATATTTGGTGTTTTATTCATTGGTTATTGGTTGCGTAAAACAAAACCTCGCAAGAAAACTACAACTGAGACTTCATAAACGACGGTTGGGTAGGTTACGCTTTCGCGAAAGCGTACTTAAAACCATCTTTACATCATCAATCACAAACCATTATATTATGAAACATTTACTTCTTATTATCGCATTATGCAGCAGTACATTTCTTATGGCTCAAACTAAGTACGAGCAAGGAATGACAAAAGCGATGGAGCTTTGGGAAGAAAGCAAGCTTGATGAGGCTTCAAACCTCTTTGAGCGCATTGCTACTGTCGAAAAAGACAACTGGCTCCCTACGTATTATGTTGCTCAAATTGCTATAATACGTAACTGGAGAGACTTTGAAAACAGAGAGGAAGCCACTATGAAGGCGACGCTAGATAAGGCGCAAGAGTTTATAAATACAATGCGTACGATAGCTCCAGATAATCCGTATGCAGACCACTTGCAAGCGCAGCTTTATACAGTTTGGGTTGCTCACGATGGGATGAAATACGGGATGAAATATGCAGGTACTATAGGAGAGCTCAATCAAAAAATGGTAAATAAGGAGCCAGATAACCCTATTTTTATAGCAGAAAAGGCACAGTGGGATATGGGAAGCGCAAGATATTTTGGGAGCTCAATAGTGCCATATTGCGCAGAGTTGCAGCGTGCCATCACGCTTTTTGCTACCTTTAAACCTGAGACTAAATTCCATCCTCAAGGAAATGTAAAAAGAGCTTTAGAAAGTGCCGAGGCTTGTAATTAATAAGAAATGAAATATTATCTAAAAGAGTTTGCAAAGGCAAATATTGTAGGCTTAACAATATTTATCGTTCACAGTATTATACTTTATGTGCTGGGTAATCCTTGGTATGGAGATGGTGTGATAACCTTTTTCATACAAAACCAAATCTTCTCTGTAGCGCTGTATGCAGTGAACACTATGGTTATAGTGAACTTTAGAAAACGTTTTACAGGCAGTCTGTTGAATTTAAAGGTGCTTACTTATGCGCTAATTGCGCATATTGTTGTGACTTTAATTACGGTTTTTTTGCTTCGATTAATACTTATTACAGGATATTATAAAATATCATTTGATGAGTATATGGCTAGTGAAGGCCTTGAAGATTATATTTTTCCTTTTCTAATAACAGCCGTAGCAACTTCTTCATTTTATGCGGTGAGTCGATGGAAGAATAAGCAGGAGAGTAAGGTAAAGCAGTCTAAAATTATTGCTGGAGCCGCTTCGGCAAAATTTGATGCGCTTAAAAATCAGCTGGATCCACATTTTTTATTCAACAGTTTAAATGTGCTGGCAAGTCTTATTGAGGAAAACCCAAAACAGGCAACAAAGTTTACCACTTCGCTCTCTAAAGTGTATAGGTATGTGCTAGAACAAAAGAATAAAGAGCTAGTGCCGCTGGAGGAGGAACTCACTTTTGCCCGTACATATATGAATCTAATCAAGATGCGTTTTGAAGATAGTATCGTGGTGGAAATCCCAGAAAGTGCCTCACATCAAGAATATAAAGTAGTGCCGCTATCCTTGCAGTTATTGCTTGAAAACGCTGTAAAACACAACCAGGTAACGCCTAACAAGAAACTATATATTAAGATTTATGAAGATGGCAATAGGCTCTTTATTGAGAATAACATCCAAGCCAAACAGGTTATTAAGAAGAGTAGTGGTGTGGGCTTGCAAAACATCAAGCAACGTTATAGTTTACTATCCAATAGTGAAGTGCATATAATAGATGATAGTGAGACTTTTCAAGTTGGGATACCGCTATTAACACAAGCAGAGCAAGTGACATTTGAGCCTAGGCAGAGCGAACTCCTTGCAGATAAACGATACCAGCGAGCAAAGAAGAAGGTAGAAGACCTTAAAGGTTTTTACATTCACTTTACGATTTATGCGGTTATGGTACCTGTGTTTATATACTTTAATGTGCAGTCTACAAGCTTTCCTTGGGCTTTGTTTCCTATCCTAGGATGGGGCTGGGGGGTTGCTGGTCATGCATCAGAAGTATTTGGGTGGAGTCCTTTGTTTAACAAGGCGTGGGAGCGTAAAAAGGTAGAAAAGCTTATGGAAGATGAGAACTTTTAATCTAACGTCTTGCTGCTTGTTATAGTCAGAACGAAAAGAAAAATCCCCTTGAAACGTAGTTTCAAGGGGATTTTTTATGTGAGGGTGTAGTGTATTACTTTTTAGTAAGGTGCTCTACGTTTTTCTTCATTTGGATTTGAGCACCAGAGTCTTTAGTCTTCATAGCGCGGTATTTAAAGTTTATAAACTCTACTAGAAGCGAGAATGCAATCGTAAAGTATAAATAACCCTTAGGGATAGCTCCTACAGACGATCCAAAGATTTCTAGGTGTGATAGGTGCGCGCCTTCTGCAATAAGCATAAAACCTATTAAAATTAAGAATGAGAGGCCTAATATCTGTAATGAAGGATGCTTTGCGATAAAGTTTCCTACAGGGTTTGCAAAAAGCATCATGATTCCTACAGAAATGACTACAGCAATCACCATAATGATCAACGCATCTGTTGGATTATCAGAAAGCCCATTAGTCATTCCCACGGCAGTAAGTATAGAGTCAAAAGAGAATACAAGGTTGATTACTGCGATTTGTACAATAGCATTACCTAGTGTGGTAGAGCTCTTCTTTGAGATTTCTTCCTCTTCAAGACCTGTCTCGTCTACTTTTTCATGAATTTCATGCACAGACTTCCATATCAAGAAACATCCTCCTGCTAGTAATATAACCGCTTGCCAACTTATACCTCCAGTAATCCAGCTTTGATTAATGTGCCAGAATGGTGCGCTAAGTGCAACTAACCATGAGATACCAAATAGTAGTGCAATACGCATACCCATTGCAAGGGCTAGACCTATATTAGTCGCTTTCTTACGATCCTTTTGTGGGAGCTTTTCGGCGGCTATGGAGATAAAAATGATGTTGTCAATACCTAATATGATTTCAAGAAAGGTAAGTGTAAGCAGTGCTACCCAAGCATCTGCAGTGGTAAGAATGTCAAACATTAGTCAGTTGTTTTTTTGGCGATGCCACGTTGTTTGTTGGTTTCTCCTACAAGGGAGTATTCAAAGGTATAAAAATCTCCGTCAGTAGCTATGATTTTCATGTGTAGCGCTTTTTCTTCACTCATGCTACGTGGGTGGAGCTTCTTGACGATGTACTCACAGTCATTAATCCATCGCACAGAAGAGGAGTCTGCTTTGCCTTTAAAGTAATCTATCTCTAGTGTGTCGTTGCGTTTAAAAGTGGTTGCAACTAGTTCTCCGTCTAGTAATGTTTCAAATGTAAATGTACCTGTTTTAAAATCTGTACAGTCACGTTCTGGGCTTTCACAGCTTAAAGCGAAAACACTAATTATCACAAAAAAAGCTTTCCATTGATTCTTCATAGGTTACAAAAATACCACAGGAACGTGAGTAATTGAGAGTAAGTCTTAGATATTTTAAAGAAGTAAAATGACTAAAAATTTCTTACCAAAAGTGTATGCGATGTAAGGTGATTTTTGAAGAAGAAGAGTAGGTGAATTTTACATCTCATAACTCTCAAAAGTTCCATCTTCTAAGAAAATAATCACTCTCTTAATGGGTGATTTTGAAGAGGAAAAAGCAGTGATATTTTTGAGTGTTTTTTGCTCCGTGTTTGATGGTGGAGTAGCACTTGTTTTTGATGCCAATTCTTGATCATTTTTTGAAGGCACATCAGCCGAAAAAGTAGTGTGGTTTGATGGAGTAGAAGCCGTGGTTTGTGGACTTGATTTTGTTCCATAAAGAAGCCATTGTAATTCCACTTCTGGGAAGGTAGCAACTACGGTCATTACAAAGTCTAAACTGGGCTTATTTCTTCCAGCCATAAGATGAGATATGGTAGCTCTTCCTACGTGTAGTTTTTCTGAAAAAGCAGTTGCGCTCAATTCGTTTGCATCCATGATTTCTTGGAGGCGTTGCGCAAATTTTGTGTTGTTTATGAGTGTTTCCATTTGTATACAGCAAAGATACGTTACAAATGTAAACTATGGATGTTCTTATATGTAAATAGTTAGTATAGGTGTGTTATTATGTTAAATTAATACTTTAGTAATGGGTCTTTAAAATACTGATTTAAAACAACTAGAGTTTTTGTAAAGTGCATTTAGTTTAATTGGAGGTAATCTTCCAGTAAAACGTTACTTCTGTATATAAAACTCACTGTTTACATTTGTAAACAGTGAGTTTTAATGAAGAGTTGTAAAAAAAGTATCTTTGTAGTCCAAAGAATACATATGGAGTTACCTGAGTTATTACAACTGTTTTCCCAATGCCGTGAAGAATCTATTTCTGGCAGATATATATCACCAGATTTTATCACCGATTTTGTCTCTCAATTATCGTTAGATTTTACGATTGATACACTGGGTCATTCGGTAGAAAATAGACCTATTCATTCGGTAGTTTTTGGTACCGGAAAAGTGAAGATTTTTATGTGGTCACAGATGCACGGAAATGAATCTACAACCACAAAATCTATGCTTGATTTTTGTCGTTTTTTAGAGCTAAAAAAAGATTCAGATTTCTATAAAAAAGTGATTGAAAATTGCACCTTTTTTATGATCCCAATGCTCAATCCAGATGGCTCAAAAAACTGGACAAGAGTAAATGCAAATGAGGTAGATCTCAATCGCGATGCACAAGATTTGAGTCAGCCAGAATCAAAAATTTTGCGTGGTGTTTTTGATGCTTTTAAACCTGATTATTGTTTCAATTTACATGGGCAAAGAACCATCTATGGTTTTGAAGAAACAGGTAAACCATCTATACTTTCCTTCCTTGCACCTTCGGCAGATGTGGAGAGGAGTTTCACATTTTCGCGAAAGCGGTCTGCAAGTATCATTGCTCATATCTTTAAAAATCTCAAAGAAGACCTTGATGGAAATATAGGGTTGTATAATGATGCGTTTAATAATAATTGTGTAGGTGATGCTTTTCAAGAAGCTGGAGTGCCTACTGTGTTATTTGAAGCTGGTCACTATCCAGATGATTATGGTAGAGAGAAAACTCGAGCTTACGTATTTGCTGCAATGTTATATGCGATTGAAGCTTGTAGTGAGACACTAGAGTATGATATAAGTGCTTATAAAGATATTCCTGAGCATAGTGCATGTTATTGTGACGTGCATGTAAAGGATGAGGACAGCAAGTGTGGGATATATTATGTAGAGCGAGTAGAGGATGGGGAGATTGTTTTTGAACCAACAGCCCTTGAGCCAGCGTTGAGTAGCGGTAAGTTTGCTCATGCTTTACTGGATAATGCATCTGCGTTTAAACTTCCTTAATAATTATCGATTTAGTGCCCGTTTTTATGGGTAAAATGGCTGCGACAACGTTATCGTTAAATAGATTAAAATATTACAGAATAATCAGTATTATTCTATTATTTTTGCATTATACTCAAAAGACACAGTTGAATGGCAAAATTTAAATTAGACGAGGTAGATCACCAAATTCTCGATATGCTTATCGAAAATACGAGAACTCCTTTTACAGATATAGCAAAAAAACTTCTTATTTCGGCAGGTACAGTTCACGTACGTGTTAAGAAAATGGAAGAGGCGGGAATCATCACAGGTTCTTCATTAACACTTGATTACGGAAAGTTAGGTTATTCTTTTATTGCTTACGTAGGAGTGTACATTAATAAGACATCACAAACTACATTTGTACTTGAGCGTATCGCCCAGATTCCATTTGTAACTGTGGCTCACGTAACTACAGGAAAGTTTAATATCTTCTGTAAGATACGTGCAAGAGATACGAATCATGCAAAGAACGTAATTTTCTTGCTAGATGATATTGACGGAGTGTACCGTACAGAAACGATGATCTCTCTAGAAGAGAGCATCAATGATAAAAAACGATTAATGCACTCTATCTTTCAAGATCTAGTGTAATTACAATAAGACTTTATTTTACTAAAACCCTTTCTCTGTTGAGAAAGGGTTTTTTGTTACTTTTAGATTTTAAAAATAAACATGATGATAACCACTAGCGCAGTTAAAGAGAGAGAGTATAATGAGTATTACAAACAGTATATAGATCAAGTACCTGGCTCGCTAGGTATTGCTCAAGCGCTCGAGAAAGGGATGGAAGATACTAAGGACTTCTTTACATCGCTTTCTGAAAGTGAGTTGTTATTGCGTTATGAAGAAGGTAAGTGGACCCCTAAGGAGGTATTACTGCATCTTATAGACACAGAGCGCATCTTTAGCTATCGCGCATTACGTTTCTCGAGAATGGATAGCACGCCTTTACAAGGTTTTGAGCAAGATGATTTTGTACTATCTAGTGATGCAAACAATCGCACTGTAGATTCTCTTATTGCCGAGTATATCTCTGTAAGACAGTGTAGTTTATTATTATATGCGTCTATGACAGCGCAGACTATTGCAAACATAGGTACCGCAAGCGGAAGCCCGATGAGTCCTCGCGCAGCTGCATTTATCACAGCTGGTCACGAGCGTCACCACATTAGAATTATTAAGGAGCGCTATCTTTAATCTATAGTGCTAGCCTGGTAATAATCAAATGCTGCGTGGATAAGGTCATTTGAGACTTGCTTGTCTATTACTGGCTTTCCTATACTTTCTAGAAGTACGAAGTTTATTTGCCCATTGGCATTTTTCTTGTCATACTTTAAGTACTCGATGATGGAGGTTATGTCCGCTTTCGCGAAAGCTACCGCATCATACATATCATTAAAGGTTGCAGTAATCTCATCTAGTTCATCTTGTGATAAACCAGAAAGCGCCACCGAAATGAAGCTTTCCAAAATCATCCCAATTGCAATGGCTTCTCCATGCAACAAGGTTGTTCTATCCTCAGATGCTAGACAGTACGACTCAATGGCGTGACCTAGCGTGTGCCCATAGTTAAGCGCTTTACGCACATTTTGCTCGCGTGGGTCTTCTATGACAATATCATTTTTAATGATGATGCTCTCGTAGATGAGTTGGCTCAAGTCATCTGTTGTCATGGCGCTCAGATCTTTGAGCTTATCCCAATACGTTCTATCTGCCACGAGACCGTGTTTATACATCTCTGCAAGTCCAGAACGTAATTCTTCTGGAGGTAAGGTTGCAAGAAAGCCACCATCTATCAATACCATCTGCGGATTGTTGATTACCCCGATTAAGTTCTTCAATGTACCTAAGTCTACACCAGTTTTACCACCTACACTAGCATCTACCATTGAGAGTAAAGAGGTAGGAACGTTTATAAAATCCATACCACGCTTAAAAGTGCTTGCTACAAAACCACCAAGGTCTGTTACAACCCCACCACCTACATTAATAATAAGCCCTTTTCTGTCTGCATCTAGATTTGCCAGTGCATCCCATACTCCAGTACACGTTTCTATAGTCTTGTTGATTTCCCCATAAGGAATCTCAATTATCTCAATAGGAATCTCTGTCGCGAGATTGCCTAAAAAAGGTGCAAGACAGTGCTCGTGTGTGTGCTCATCTACTATAACGAAGATCTTGCTGTAGTTGCTCTGTAGTAGTAATACATTAAGGGCATCATATCCAGATTCATTAAAAACGATGTCGTAAGAAGCGGCTTGTATGGCAGTCATTATTTTTGAAATTTTAACGGTTGCAAATTACTCACTTTTGAGTAAAAAAAGTTTAAAGTGGGTGTATATTTGTGTAACAAATATATTGATATGCAAACCTCTCTTTTTGAAAATACTGAAACTGCATTTGCTCTTAAATCAGATAGCGAACTAGAACGCGCTTACTTTTTATTTAAAATGATTTCTAAAGAACCGCTTGTGCGCATAGGTACAGCGGCTGCTCGTTTTGCACTAGGTGCAAACTTACCTGTAGAAGGTCTCATACGCTCAACGGTGTTTGATCATTTTTGTGGTGGTGTAAATGAACAAGACTGTATGACCTCTGTAGATAAACTGTATAGTGCAAATGTATGCTCTGTACTTGACTACTCTGTAGAAGGAAAAGAAGAAGCAGCATCTTTTGATGAGTGCATGAATAAGGTGATAGGTCTGGTGAAGTTTGCAGACGAGAAAGAAGCGATGCCTATTGTTGTTTTTAAACCAACGGGCGTTGGTCGTTTTGCTATCTGGCAAAAGCTTACCGAAGGAGAAGAACTAGATGCCAAAGAGCAGGTAGAGTGGGAGCGCATCAAAGAACGTGTAAACGCAATATGCAAGATTGCTTATGAGCGTGACGTAGAAGTATTGATAGATGGAGAAGAATCATGGATGCAAGGTGCTGCAGATGATCTAGTGGCAGAAATGATGGCACTATACAATAAGGAAAAGCCTATTGTGTATAACACATTACAATGCTACCGTCATGATCGCTTAGATTACTTAAAGAAATTACACCTAGAAGCCCGCGCTCGCGGATTTACAATAGGTATAAAAGTCGTACGTGGGGCATACATGGAGAAAGAGCACAAACGAGCAAAGGAAAAAGGATACCCAACTCCTATATGCGCTAGCAAACAAGCAACAGATGAAAACTTTAATGCAACCATGCGTTACATTATTGAAAACTTAAATGACATCTCACTGTTTCTAGGAACTCATAATGAAGATAGCTCTTTACTTGCTGTAAAACTCATGGGAGAAATGGGAATAGCAAAAGAGGACAATAGAGTATGGTTTGGACAGCTTTATGGAATGAGTGACCACATAAGCTTTAACCTCGCTAAGGAAGGCTATAATGTAGCAAAGTACCTTCCATTTGGCCCAGTAAAAGATGTGATGCCTTACTTAATGAGAAGAGCAGAGGAGAATACCTCTGTAGCAGGACAAACTAATCGCGAACTAGAATTACTCAAAGCAGAGAAGAAAAGACGAAGATTATAATGACGAGCACGTTTGAAGTGTCATACATACATATAAACACAAAGGTCTAGCATATGCTAGACCTTTTGCTTTTTAAAAATTGCTGGCTGTGAATTATTACATGCGAATTTTAAATTCTAAGCCACTTTATTAATTCGATACAAATTTCAAGCCTACTATAGAGACAATAAGTGTTGCGATAAAGAACAATCTCCAGAAGGTAGCCGGTTCTTTAAATATAAAAATACCTAGCAATACTGTTCCTACAGCTCCTATACCCGTCCATACAGCATATGCAGTGCCTATAGGTAATACACGAGTTACTTTTACTAGCAAGAGCATACTTACCGTCAAGCAGAGTAAAAAACCAATGTACCAGTAGGTACTCTCAGCTCCCTCCGCTTGTTTTGCTTTCCCTAAACAAGTAGCAAATGCAACTTCAAAAAGCCCAGCAATTATTAATAGTATCCAGTTCATTAGGTTGATTTAAATTATGTGTTACTCGCTAGTCCCAAGCAGCATACCATTAGGTACAAGCATGTGATAAGGAATAAGTAATATATAAAAAAAAGCCCTATAGATTTTATAGGGCTTCTTTGTTTAACTCGCTATCTGTAGCTTTTTATTAATGAGTGTACTCCAACTGTCTGCAAGTTGTAGTTCGCCGTTAAGCTGCATATTATCTTCGTCATATAATGTGAAGCTTACTTCTCGTTCGGTGGCATTAGATGGTGTAAAAGCTAGTGCTACGCGTTCTGTGATAGTAAATTGTTCAGCGCCACTTTTTACATTTCTATGCGCTTTTACTGTCTGGCAGTTCGTAATAGTGGATAAATCTACAGAGGATGATTGTGGTTGTCCATTACTTTCCTTGTAAAAGAAAATGGCATTCAACTCTTTATCTCTTCCTATCACAAAATCTCCACAAAACTCGTAATCACTTATAGTGTGATTTTGAGCAGTTGCGATATGATTAAGTGCTTGTAGCATTTTATTTTCTTTCTTCTTTTTATTAATCGCCATGATAACAAATGGCACGATGCAAATTGCTACAATGATTGTTCCTACGGTAATACTTCCTAAATCCATGATATTGTTTTTTTGATATTGATATACTGGGCATTGCAATTATTGCAATGCCTTAAATGTTTTCCAGAAGCAATTACTAGCGCCTGGAAGCAATACAAAAAAAAATTACCAGAAATAATGAAAAGGAAAGATGTGATCTGCCTTACGATGATGTATTAAAACATTGATCGAGGTCTTTATGTACTGAGTATACGTACTACTAGCGAGTACATCTGTAGTATGTGATAAAGTTCCACAGCTAGAAACGAAGTTTCTGAGATAGGGAACACTAATAGTACTAGGCGCCTCTATTACAACTTCAGACTGCGGTAATTCTCCAACAATAATTGCCGAAACAGCAGCAGTTACCTTTTCTGTTGAGGAAGAAGTAGTGATATTCTCATTTAAATTAACAAATGATGTATCCATAGCACTCATTGCAATACTGCAAAGGGCTACTAGAATAAATACACTTATATGTCTGAGAGTTGTTTTCACGCCGCAAATGTAATTTAGTTTTTAATACTGAAGTTTAATTAATAAAACTTTGTGAGTGATTTTAAGACTTACCATTGATTATAAATGGGCGTTTAGGAGAAAGTAGCGCTTTTAAAAGAACAGTATGTGATTAGAGAAGCACTATGGGTGATGTTGTTACGCTTTCGCGAAAGCGTACTTAAAACCAATCATAACTAACAAGAGTTGCAATAGGTTTTAAACAGCAATATTGTGTTTTAAGACTAAAATAAATGAGAGACAATAGTAGCCGCAGCGGCCTTACTCCCTTTAAGCGAGGGATGAAAACCATCAGGACCATAGTAATCATTACTATTGTTGGAGTTGTGATACTCTTTCCAAGTCATACCTACGGGAAGTATGATGGCGTTGTTGATAGTTGCGGCATCATGATAATTCTGTATGACAGCGTCTTGGGTGTGGTGATACTGTAATGAGGGCCATACCATAAAGTAAGCAAGTTTGGCATCGTACTTACTGCAGAGAGTGGCAAATTTTTTACCATAAGTAATAAGCATGTCGCGACCTTCTTGTTGTGAAGACGGTCCTTGCTGAATGATGACATAGTCATACTTGCCAGTGGTGATGAGCTGCTGTATGTTGCCATCATTCCAGTGATCTTCCAGCGCATAATTAGGTAATGCAACCATATGTGTCTTAGTCTTTATACCCTTGGTTTTTGCATAAGATTTTACAAGCTTTGGCAAATCATTAGTGTAGGTCAGACTATTGCCTATAAATAAGATGTTTATTGTGGTGTCTTTAATTTCAGGCAGTGTATTACTTGCGCTAGTAGTTGCGCTAAAGCATATACAAAGTATGAAGATGAGGTGCCGCATAGAGAAAATTTTAATATAATTTTCTATTTATTGAGCGCCCATATCAATGCTTTCTCCTTGGTGGCTCTAAAGATGGTATTGTGCTGCTCGTTAGGTTCATCGCTATAAGTCCACATAAGTGTAGGGTGATTTATAGTTTTCAAAATATCTGCAAGCTCGTTAGTCGCTATTGAGATATCGTGAGCACTAGCACCAGCAAACCAGAGTTTAGTTTGCTTTTGTGGAGCATTTTCTAGGAACGCGGTAGCGTTTTTTACAAGATATTGATCATTCCACCACAAGGAAGGATCCATTGCGATGTAGGTATCAAAAAGTGATTGCTGCAAGAAAAAAGTCTCTATCACAAACAGACCAGAAAGTGACTCTCCTATAATAGCTTTTTGTTCTTGAGTCCTATAGGTGCTGTCTATATTTGGGATTAGTTCTTCTGCAATGAAGGCTCTAAAGTTTTTTGCGCCATCTGTAAGAGGACAGTATTCTTCATCTGCAGCTACTTGAGAGCTGCCAGATAAATCTCTACGTCGGTCTGTGTTCTCAATCCCCACGAGTATATAAGGAGGTATTTTACGTTCTACAATAAGCTGGGCTAGCGTATTTGCAATGTGCGGAAAATCTTCTTTAATCCCTCCATCTGCCATATAAAGCACTGGGAAACTATCGCTGGATGTAGCGTATGATGGCGGAGTCCAAACATTAATTACTCGATCCTCATGTACTAATGTTGAGGTTATTGTAAGACTATCATGTTCTGGGATCACATCATTAATAGGTGCTTGATGCTTAGCACAGCTAGCGAGTATGCCACAAAGAGACAATAGTAATAAAAGCTTCTTCATATAAAATGATGGTAAAATGTAGTGATAGATTTTTGATACTAGTAATCAATAGTCGTCTTACACAACCATGATATAATAGTGTTAAATATACAAGGATTTTTTATGTTACTAGCTAGTATTCAGGGAATAACTTGAGGATGTTTAATGCAATTAGAACATTGTTGAGCATAGTTATGTAGAGAAAACATAACAAACATTTATAGCAGCAGTAGATGTCTTATTTTTACCGTTATTATGTGCCAGCAGGTACTACACCTTTAAATTTTGTACAAAAAAAGCAGTTCGACTATCTGTTGTGATAGAGAAACTGTGATTTAAGAAGATATACTATGGATTATTACATCATTATAGCAGCCTTAATATTTCTTGCCGCTCTTTTTGGGTTTATAAACGCGCGCTTCCTCAAGCTACCCACTACCATAGGGCTTATGCTCATCACCATAGTGTACACCCTAGCTGTTTTCGCTTTAAGCTATTTTGATGATACCCTACTCAAAGCCGAAATACAACTCATCAAAGAGATAGACTTTGAGAAAGTCCTTATGGACTATATGCTTAGTTTCCTGCTATTTGCAGGAGCGCTACACACTAATTTTGAACAACTCAAAGTGCAGCGCTGGCCTATACTCGCCTTTGCAACCTTAGGTGTTCTAGTATCCACATTTCTGGTAGGTAGCTTCGTTTTCTACGTGCTACAACTACTAGGTATGGAGGTAGACTTTATTTACTGTCTATTATTTGGGTCTCTTATCTCGCCTACAGATCCTATTGCCGTACTTGGGATTCTTAAAAAAGCCAAAGTGCCTAAAAAACTAGAAACTAAAATCGTGGGAGAATCTCTCTTTAACGATGGGGTAGGAGTCGTGGTATTTTTGACCATCTTTGGGATTGCAAGTGCAAAAGATAGCCCTGTGACACCAGTAGATATCTTGACGTTGTTTGGTCAAGAAGTACTAGGGGGAATACTGCTAGGGATGATTATAGGGTGGATCACGTATAAAATGATGAAATCTATTGATGATTTTAGTACAGAAGTGATTATCACACTTGCGGCTGTGATGGTGGGTACAGTGCTAGCAACACAGCTGCACCTTTCTGCTCCACTAGCGATGGTAGTTGCCGGATTACTAATAGGGAATGATAGAGTGCGCACAGCCGCAATGTCTGAGACAACAGAGCATTATGTAGATAAATTCTGGGAGCTCATAGACATCTTGCTTAACGCTATTTTATTTGTACTCATAGGGATGGAAATGCTCATTCTCACCTATCAAAATAGTTATTTACTTGCCGGAGTAATCGCCATACCTCTCGTACTCATAAGCAGGTATATATCACTGTGGTTACCTATAAGGGTCTTTAAAGACAAGCTGGATTTTGTGCCAAAAACAAACCTCATAATGACCTGGGGCGGACTACGAGGCGGGATTTCTATAGCACTAGCACTTAGTCTCTCTGAAGATATGTACAGAGATATGTTTCTCGTGATGACTTATATTGTCGTGGTATTTTCCATCTTAGTGCAAGGACTTACAGTAGAGAAACTTGTAAAAAGGACCTCACTGTCTGACAAAGTGTAAGTAACTGTGACACATAGATATTAGATAGTAATAGCGTATTATAGGGTTACGCTTGACTTTGAGATAATTGTTTAAGAACACTAAGCGCCTTATCTACGTCCTTACTATCTACAAAAATATGATCATGATAATATCCAGCAATAACATTACAACTTATGTTATGTTGTGCAAGCGCGGTTGAAAATGCAGCTGTTAAACCTACGGCGTCAAGTGAAGAGTGAATTGTGAGCGTAATCCACGCAGCGATATAATCATATTGCAAGTGAAGTTCATCTGCTTTACCTCTTTCTATCACCACAGTAGTACCTTCCTTCTCTTTAAACTCACAAATGGTATCTGCACGGTCTATGGTACTTATATCTTTTACAGTCGCAAAAACATATGCTCCTGGTATGTGTTGAGGTGTCATTCCTTTTATAAGCTCAGATAAATTAGTTTTTCCACGCATGTATTGTCATTTAAATTTTAAAAGAATTGGGCTTTTGAACACATATTAATCTGCAGCATGTGAGTAAAAACAGCGGTTGGAGTTTTTACGCTTTCGCGAAAATATGAATGGGTGATGCTATTTCTGTTTTTTTCAAGATAGCGAAATGGAAATTATTGTTTCTGCAACCATTTCCTGATTTCCTTCCGTAATGAAACTTCAGGTTTAGGCAACGGAATTGATTGTCTAGCCTGTTTACTTTTATTGAATTTAGAGAAAGTAATCTTATGTTTTTTCCAAACTTCTGGATACAGTTCTAAGAACTTATTGAAGAAACTTTGTTCATTTACACGCCCTTCTATCTGTGATAGTACTTCTTTAAATTTTTCCTCCTGATCTATAAACATGTTGCTAGTGCCCTAAAATAGGTTAGTGTAGTGTGGTTTATGGTCTTGTTTAGTCTAATTATACTATTACCTTGGATATGGCTTATCTTTAGATGAAAAACATGTTCTTTGGCAAACAGCCGTCCACGGTTTTGGCTATGAGTAGTACTGTAATTAAAATTACTGAATTTCCGATTAAGCACTTAGCCAAATCTTTTTATTTTCTTTTATTTTTTTTCTAAAGCCAAATCAAAAGATTTGGCGGACTTCGTAAATATGCCTAAACTTTGGGTTAAGCACCAAAACCAGTATTAATTATAGCCATTGTTGGCAACTTTAAAGATATTCATAATTAAACATTTTATATCTATCGTCTTCAGTTACAAAATGAAATAGTCCATGTTGCCAATAATCAGTACCTATTTCCCCTTCTTTTTTCCTTGGTTTAGCATCTGAGTATAACCAACGTCTAGATTCTCTAGTATCAGTTTCAACCACTATAGAGTTTATGTCTAATTTATAACATTCGCTATAAGATGAGTGTGCAGGATTAGGGAATGTGTTTTTATATTCTTTATTATAAAGTGGTAAAAATGTTTTAATTAAACCTGCCTCAGTAAAATTTATTTTTTGTTTTTCTGAGAAAATAGATCCTTGAGGTGTCATAAAATTTACAGCACGTTTTAAATCAATTTCCTCATTTTCTTTAGGAATATCAATCATTCCATTTATACTCATAATGTTGTTTTGTTCAAATGAAGCTAGCATAATCCAAATTTCGGAATCAGGGTTTCTCGACATTGCTTCGGAATAAATTTTTTGAAGTGTTGAGTGAGAAGGTAACCTGTCCATCGCGGTTCGTTTACCATTTGTACCATAAGCTTGTCCAATATATAATACTTCATAATCAAGTAAAACCTCTTTTTTCTCCTGTCTTTTATGAGTCTCATCAATAAGAACTGCAAGTTTATAAGTATTCCAATCTCCGTTTTTAGCTTTAAGAGTGAAATAATTGTATGGGTATTCAGATTCTAATAAAATATCTTTTGGAAGATATTTGAAAGGCAGTTTTATCGTTTTTTCAATCTTATTTTCTCTAATATGTATGAAATACTTAATTTCAAGAAAATTATCGTTTACTTTAAAATAATTAGGATTAAGACTTATTCTAGGACGTTTTAGAATAAAATAAATATTACAAGGTGTTGATTCATCAAATGTACTTTGAGTTTTAACAAAGCCTTCAAGTTCGGTTTGTTGTAGAAACATATAAGTTTTCAAATACATTATAATTGAAAACTCGGAACCAAACTTAAATTCTTTTTTTTTCATTTAGCGATTATTGTTGGTAACAGGCCACTGCATAAAGCGAGTGCGACTCCCGATAATTACTGAGATTGCTGGATAGCCTGTATTTATTTGTTTATTAATTGTCTAAATATACAGCTATTTGTGGTCCTGTCACCGCGCGTAGAGCCTTAACTAATACTCATCGTATTTGCAAATAAGCTCTTAAAACAAGTCTGTGCCATCATAAAGTCAGGAAGACCCTACGATGAGAATTATAAATCAAAATTAGCTTAAAAGCTTGTGCTCATCGTAGCCGAAGTAGGCTTGTTTTTTAACTCAGTTCTTTGTTGTGCGTTCGTTTTTTATTTTTTTCCAACCCAAATTTTTCCTTTTGGTAAGAAATAAATAGTGTCTTTATCTCCATTTGGACTGTCAATTTCTTTATTCTTAAAATTTCCTTTTTTCAATTTTTTCAAAAGTCTTCTGTCCGAATAACAGTCTTCTATTCTTTCGTATTGGTCAATTGGCCAAAGTAAATCACTTTTCCAGTAGGGTTCTTCGTCAATATTCGGTTGCCATTTAAATTCAACACTCAATTGATTGGTAAATGGCGAGTCATTCGGTTTAAAATCCGCTTTCTCAAATATGTTTTCGTAATACTCAATCTTTTCGTCAATTGCGCAAACGACTTGAGATTTAGAAATCCTTGGTTCGTACAACCATATTTTTAAATAATAGGGTTTGTTTAATTTATCCAATTCAGTTTTCTAACTGTCATAGATTTTTTCAAGTCCGTTTAGAATATCTTTTTTCGCTTTTCCTTTCGGTTCAGGAATCTGACTGTTGGTCAAAGTCAGATTGTCCCAAGGGTCAACATAAACTTTTGTGTATTCGTATTTATATTCATTCAAGTGCTCAACATTTAGTTCCAAATATTCATTTATCCAATTTTGAATATTAGCAACCTTTCGTTTTAATCCTCTTATTTTCTTGTATCTCACGGTTTTTCTTAAATGACGCACAACAGGCCACTGCATAAAGCGAGTGCGGCTCCCGATAGCTATCGGGATTGCTGTTTGCTTTAGTCTGCGGTATTGATTGTTTGATCTAAATATACAATGAATTTATGAGTTGTGTGCCGGGTTCAGTATTTCCACGATTTTTACTTTTAGATAGGGTTTCTTAAAAGCGTAATGCAGATAAGAGAAGAGAGTAAGTATAGGTAAACAAGCTTTTGCTATTATAGAATTAGGTAGTCCCTATGATGAAAACTATAGATCAAAATTGGCTTAAAAGCTATCGCTGAGCATAGCCGAAGTAAGCTTGTTTTTTAACTCAGTTTTTTGCTGGCAAATCGTTTTTATTTAAAATACTTTTTGGCATTTTCCCAAATTTGATATTTGCTATGTTCTCCTAAATAATAATAATATTTTCCATCTGGTTTAATCAGAATATAATTTCCATATCGAACCTTATAAGGGAAAAATAGCTTGGAAAATAAATTATCTTTATCAGCTATCCAATTTATTTTTTTAGAATGATTGTATTCGAGATTATCGCATTCAGTTGAGTTTATCCAGAATTGATTAATATTTGCGATTTTATGCAGTTTTTTTGTGTAATTTCTATCAAAAATATTCCATGCTCATTTTGAGGAAGTATTTTTATCTTTTTTTGGAAGTCCTGTTAAGTAATTAATTACAATATTTTGAGTCGAGTCAATTTGCTTATCAGTCAATTCTGTTAAGTATGATTTCAAATTTTCAAAAGTATTTTTGTCAAGTTGCCCGAATTTTTTTCGAGTTACTAATAAAGCTATTTGAATTGTATCGTTCTCAAAATATAAGTCCAAATTTTTACTATAATCTTTGTTCACAATGAATTTCTGTTTATCTATTTTCTCTCCGCTTTCATTGTAGAAAACTATTGGTTTTTCTTGTCCGAAAGACAAACAAGTAAATAGGATAAATAAAAATGTTAATCTCATAGTCTGTTTTTTGCTCAAAAGTTGGTTAACAGGCCAACGCATAAAACGATTACGACTCTCGATAGCTATCAGGATTGCTGGTTTGCCTTAATTTATGGTGCTGTTTGTTCGATCTAAATATACAATGAATTTTGGAGTTGTGTGCTGCGCGTAGCATTTCCATGGTTCCTACTTTCATATAGCCTTTTTGAAAGAGTAATGTAAGTAAGAGAAGAGAGTAAGTATAGGTAAACGAGCCTTTGCCATTATAAAATAGGAAGGCCCTACGATGAGAATTATAGATTGAAATTAGCTTAAAAGCTTGTGCTGAGCGCAGCCGGAGTAGGCTTGATTTTTAACTCAGTTCTTTGTTATATTCAGTGACTTATTTATCAATATCAAACTAATTCGGTGTTGATGATGGAGGAGGAGGAGGAATATTTGAAATATCATATCCTTCAAAAAGAATATTATACTTAAAATAATCAGAACTGTTTTCTGTATTAATTTTTGTAAACTGTTTTACTATTTCTTTTAAAGCTCTTTTAGTTGTCGAAATTGGATATTTATCGTCAACATAAAAGTGAATTAAGGCTGGTTTTAATTTGTTCTCGTTACGCTGAAAAGTATATGTTTTTGACATTATTTCATTCAATTCCGTTTTTAAATATCCAATCGGTTCTTTCTTTTTGTTTTTTCCAAATTTGATAACTAAGGAATCATTTCGGACAAACAGTAAATTCCGTCTAAAATAGCAACTTATTTCGGCTGAAGTTGGACAGTCGGCATAACCAGTTAAATGATAAATAGTGTCATTCGATTTAAATCTCAATCCTGGCAATCTTCCTTCGCAAGTCAATTGGCCCATTTTTTTTCTTAATTCAGAGAAGTTTGAAACAGAATCTAAATCAACAATACGAATTTCGTTATCAACTCGCAACTTTTTAAAATCCTGTGAATATAACTCATACAGAGGCTTTTTTTTGTCCAATTTAGAGCAAGAACTTAAAATCAAAAATAAAATTAATATGTAGTTCAGGTTTTTCATCAAATGTTTACCAACAGGCCACTGCATAAAGCGAGTGCGGCTCCCGATAGTTATTGGGATTGCTGATTTGCTCTACTTAATGGTCTTGTTTGTTTGGAATAAATATACAATGAATTTTAGAGTTGTGGGGCGCGCATAGAGCTTTCAAACTTACATATCTCATCATCGACGAAGGAGTTAGCGACTGAGAGAATGATGCTGGATGAGATTTATAATAAGGCACAACATTCGCTTTATGCTATAGTTCTTGTATCCGACGAGTGAGGGACGAACGAGAGGAAGGCATCAAAGAACCGTTTAGCCAATCCATAACCGATAATCAATAGAAAGACACCAAGAGCTTTAAAATCCTAGCGGATTAACTCTAACTCGATCTATACCCAACTCTTAAATATTTCAACGCTTTTGGAGGTATTCTGATTTTGAAGTGGAGCCATACGACGGCGGGAATTTACAAGTATGCAACTGCCTTTGATGTGGCTTGTCTTGAGATGAAAAACATGTCCTTTGGCAATCAGCCGTCCACGTTTAATATATGTGTTGTAGCTGTGGCAAATGTTGCCTAACTGTCGACGTTTTCTGCGCATTGGTTGCTATATTTTCCTTTTGCAAGCATTGCGCTTCCTAAATATACAAAGACCTTTCGATTTAGCACTAAACAGCTATGATCACATATATCGTGACAGAGCAAGCGATTTATTCATTAAATGTACTTGCGTAGTGTTCAATTTTAGTTTTTGGAGAATAATAATTCAGATGTTTTTCAAAATTCCAGATTTTAGAATTTCCAAAACCTGTCCAAAAAGTAACAGAATCAAGCATTTTCATTCCGCTAATGAATTCAATTCTGTATTTGTAATATTGAAAACCCAATATTTTTTGGTCTGACATAGTCAATTTTACACGTCTTATTTTATTCAATTCAATTTTTCGCGTTCCTGTTTTATTTTTCAGATATAGAAAATTAGAATCATAAAAGATATTTTCAGTTCGGTTGTAAATTCGAAGAACATTTAAAACTCCGATTCCGCCAATTAATATAATTCCTGAGATTAGCCAGAGTAAATTATGTTTTAAGAGAATAATAGATAAAATTATTCCAATTCCGGTCAATAAAATCGGCATTGTTGATTTTAGCCATTTATTATTTGGAGAAAGCTCTTTCATTATTTGCTCTGACAGGCCACTACATAAAGCGATTACAACTCCCGATAGCTATCGGGATTGTTGATTTGCCTTAATTTATGGTGCTGTATGTTTGATCTAAATATACAATGAATTTTGGAGTTGTGTGGGGCGCGCGTAGCATATTCAAAGTTATCTTAGAGTGGTGCGCTTTCACGAAAGCGTAACATTAAAAAACAACAAAGTGTGGCTAATTGAGTTTCATCACAAATGTGGCTTATCTTGAGATGAAAAACATGTCCTTGGGTAATCGTTCGCCTCGTTTATGTCTAAGAATAGTTGCGGGTTTGTATGCGAGCATTTTTCATTAAAAATAAAATAGCAGACGAGAAATAAACTTTAAGTTTAGCTCTCAACTGCTATTTTTAATTTAATAGGTTATGCGTTTGTATTCTATTATCTCAAAATATATTCATACATATAATCCATACCTAGTTTAGTCTCATAATCTTTTAATAAATGGTATTTACGTTGCCATTTTATGTATTCGTAATAATGCCATGATATTTTAGGAAGTTTAATACAGCGTTCTTTTCTAAAAAGACGAATACATTTACGGACCATGCTGATTTTTGGTGCGTGAAATCCCCATTTTTCATTTCTTATTAACTCTTGGTTTAAACCTGAAAAATCACGATTTAATAAGCTAGTTGAATATAATGCTGGATTAAAAACAATACCTGTTTCTTCATTGTTTATAATAGGTCCTTCTGATCCTGAGCCTTTTGTTTTCAAATAAGAATAATGAGAATACCTATTTACTAAATCTACATTGTCATAATGGTCTCCAGAGGTTTGTAAAACTGTATGATGATTTGGTACATGGTTATTTGTAGGGTCTATTATGCTAGCAACACTATTTCCTTGCAACATCCCGGTAGGTGATAGATAGGGAGTGTTGTAGTAATTTCTAGTTCCTACATTAGAATGCTGACCTTGTTTACTTGCATGAATAACGCCGTCTTTTTTATTATCTCGGTGTCCTTTATCAACTAGTTTACCTCTGTTTTTTACTCTAAAGCGTGAGAAATCATTTCTACTATTTGCTTGACTTACTGGAGAAAGAACTCCATCATCATATCCTTTTATTAAATAGTTGCCAGCTTTTGTCATCATTGGATTAGCTACTGTACTACTATGAGGGTTTCCTATTGTTGAACCAGTCATTGTTAATGTAGGAATTGTGCTTGCCATATAAGGTCTCCATAGATTTGCAGAAACTGATGGTGTTAAATCAGTTAAAATTGTTCCATGTGGATCTAATTGTCTAAGATGGGCAATATCTACATGATTACTTAATTGGACTTGATTCAATGTAAAATATTGAGTAGCAAATTGCAGTAAAAGCGTATTGTTTGTGACTTTTGCAAGTACATTTTTTCCAATTTCGGCAAGCCTACTTCCTCCATAAGCAGCATCAAAACCTATTTGGGCATCAATTTTATCTGTAATAAATCTAACATCTCCATAGTAGTCTCTAAACCTTTGATTTGTGTGAGATTGCTCTGCAATACCAAACATGGTACTGGCTACCAGACCACCTGTGGAATGTGTTATAACTACAATACCATTACTTCCAAAACACTCGCCAGTACTTACAGCGTTTTTAGATCGTTGTAAATTGGGGTTAATACCTTCCATTGCCTCTTTAATTTGTGTAAGCACAGCATGAATTGATACATCAAGTCTTTGATTGGCAGAATAAGTGGCAATTAGGTATGAATTACTGGGTGACGTTAAACTTCCTAAACCTCTTTTAATGTGATTTTCCCAATACCCTGCATGACCATCTTTACCTTTCATTGCTTCATTATAATATTCTCCGTCTTGAGAAGATCCTGTAGCGTAGTTTCCTCCATCTTTATAGAAAGCATTTTTATTCTCTGGCCATTTTCCTTGAAATGTTGGAGTTGATTTTAAATTACCTAATATCGCTTGTAATTGAAGTCCATGAATATAAATAATATCTCTTCCTCCAAAAGGTTTACTATTATCTAAAACACGATCTTTTTTTGAACATTTTCCATCTTTTTCATTTTGTTGGATAGGAGTTATTGTACTCAAAGGAACAAACATTTTTGGTGCTGATTTTTCCAATTCCTTAGCTATAGTTTCTAATTCTTCATTTGCTTCTTCAATTTCTTGTTCTTCTTGCAGATTTAGCACTACTTGATCATCCTCAGAATCTTCTCCTCCTATTGATTGACATTCATCACCTGCAATGTTTGCATACCAGTCTGCGTTAGAAGTATCTTGGTCTGGATATAGGTCTTGAACAGAACCTGCCCAGTACTCATTATTAGTTACAGTGATAGAATCATCTCCTTGAGGATTATCTATTCCAAAAGTCAAATTATTTTGATCACAAGCAGATTCAACTTCATCTAGACAAACCCTGTCTAGCAATAAATTTATTGTTGCTTTTCTATTTTCTGGAATAAAAATCAATGCAATACTTTCAAAGTCCTTATGAGCTTCCCATGCAGATAGTGTTACTTTACTCCAATCATTCTTATATGGTATTGTACCACTTACAGTCATTATTGCAATATCAGAAGTAGGTGTTAGACTATTGAGAGTGCCATTAAAGGCAATCGCTTTTATTTTAAACTTCGACTTTTCATTTTTTTGATTCAATGAAAATTTTAGTTGGTAACTTTTATCCTTACGAAGAGGGGTTTGTAATTTTTGATAAATTATAGTATTTGGGTTTAAAATTGACCCCGAGCCCATATCATCATGCCCATTAGAAACTGTATTGGTGTTAGTGTTTGTTGTAAATGAGGTATTTGTTGTTTTCCAGTAGGATTTATCTTTAAATGAAGGATTACCTATAAACTTTGTGTTACAGGCATGTGGATCTTCATCACTTATAATCGTTCCTTTCTCGAAATAATAAAATACATTCCAATCCATATCATCCTCAATAGGTGTCTCTCCTTTAAGTTCAATATTCCAAGCGTATGCACTATTTAGTTCAAGAGATAGATTACTGAAATTTTTGGTTGTAGTGTTATTTAAGTTAGATTCAATCTCCTCTTGTAGGATGATATTATCCTCTGCAATCCAATTAGGATCGTCACTTAATTTAACCAGAGTAAGAATAACTGTTTTAGTTCCTCCTAGTTTACTTCCTGTCATAAGTGAATATTTATAAGTAGGAGAGGAGGTGTAAATGACTTCCTCAGCGCTTGGCGAAATCATGTTTTTCTCAATCAAACGCTTAGCCATTTCTAGAACAGCAGGTTTTACTTGCAAGTTTCTTAAAGTGTCAGCCCTTACTATTTGAGGGTTTTTTTGAAGTACAGCTTTATTTAAAATTGCTTTCTTCTTTAAGGGCTTGACCTGAGAAAATGAAGAAGAACAGATAAAAAAGGTTAGAAATACTATTAGAAATTTTTTCATAATACGTTGTTTTCACAATGTTAGATAGAAATAACTTCTGGTAAATTCGTTTTTCACTACTTTTCAAAAGGTGTTATACCCCTTTTTTATTTCCAGTTGTAGTTTTTGCTTCATAATATGAGAAATGTCATTAGAGTAGTGGTTGAGTTTATAAGATAAAAACGGGAAGGTGTTATCTATAATATACAACTACATAAAGCAAGTACAACTCCCCACAGCTATTGGGATTGCTAGTATACTTTAGTATGCGGTCTTGTTTATTTGATCTAAATATACAATGAATTTTGAAGTCGTGGGCCGTCCGTTCTACAGTCATATTGCTTCTAATGAACTTACTGAGAGTATATGAATTGATTCTTTCTGAAAAGCTCAAGCACATCTTGTTCTGTACTCAGAAAAAGAAGATGAAGTACAAATGTATTCCTTAATACGTCTTACAAACAGAGCAATTAGGTTCGCCAATCAATTTGCCAGATTTATTGAATTCATATTTACAACATTCACTGAATTTTGTTTTTAAAATTTCCTTAGCTCTTTTGATTCTTACTTTAACATTAGCAAGACTAATTCCTAGTTCTTCTGCTACCTTAAGTTGCTTTAGTCCTTTAATGTAGATTAGTTCAATTACTTGCTTATAAATTTTAGGTAAGTCATTTATAAATGTATCGAAGCAGCATACATGATCGTAGATTTGAGTCGGGATTTCCTTGTTGATTTCGAATTTCTCGACATAAATTGACTCGCTATTATAGTGGTTATTTATCTCGTTACGAGCGATCTGAAAAACCCAAGCCTTTACTTTGTCTTGATCTTTAAGCTGGGATAGATTTTTGTGAATTTTTAAAAAAGTATTTTGAAAAATATCATTTGTAGCATCCTTATCCTTTACTTTTTTGAGAATAAAAAAGTATAGTTCGTCATTAAACGTATTCCAAATATTTTGAGTTTCCATAAATAAAAATATATAAAGGTTAGTCCTAAAACTAACCTTTAATAAAACTTAACAGCATGTACAATTGTTACATTCACATTTTAGACAAGTGCAAT
The DNA here is from genome assembly GCF_045063955.1 of Dokdonia sp. Asnod1-B02. NCBI lineage: Bacteria > Pseudomonadati > Bacteroidota > Flavobacteriia > Flavobacteriales > Flavobacteriaceae > Dokdonia > Dokdonia sp. Asnod1-B02. The sequence continues at coordinate 1,592,328 of NZ_JBEFNW010000002.1, forward strand.
TATTTCTAGAGCAATCACCACAATTACATTTAGTACAGCTACAATTAGTGCATTTACATTTATTCATAATATTCACATTTTTAGGTTCATTAAGGAGACCAGTAAATATTAAAAAGGATACATTTTTTTACGTTAATTTTATTTACGTATCCATAAACTTTGTTACAATAGGGGATAGCGGCTTATCGAGCAATTGTATGCTATGACTTTTTTATCTTTTGGTATAAATTCTTTGTTCCAAAAAAATTATGAATCTGCTTATTTGTACATCTTACGTATGCTCTCACAATTGTATTACATTTTCATACATAAAAGTGGCTCGCCACCGACAGGATGAAACCAAGAGCTTTAAAATCCTAACGGGTTTGTTCTAACTAGATCCATACCCAAATCTTTAATATCTCAAGTACTTTAGAGGTGTTCTGATATTGAAGTGGAGCTATATGAGGTTGGGAATTTGCAAGTATCTTACAGCCTTGGATGTGGCTTATCTTGAGATGAAAAACATATCTTTTGGCAACCAGACGCCCACGTTTATGTGTATGGTTAGTTGCGTGGGTTAAGTATTGAAGTTCGTAGAATTATTAAGTTATTGTTTTTTACTCTTTTTCAAATAGTTAACGAAAAAACCTATAACAACAATTGATAATCCAATAATTAAGAGAGCAAAGTCAGAACTGTCCTCCACTATATAATTTACTGCGACTAGCAATAAAATTATTATTCCACCTGCGACGATTGCTTTTCCAACCCAAGGTTCTTTATACATTTTTTTGAGTTATTGAAGATAGCAGCCCACTTCATAAAGCGATTACAGCTCCCGATGGCTATCGGGATTGCTAGTTTCCTTTAGTTTGCGGTCTTATTTGTTTGATCTAAATATACAATGAATTTTAGAGTAGTGCGCCCCTCGTAGCATATTCAAAATTGTCTTGGAATCGTGCGCTTTCGCGAAAGCGTAATGAGTATGAATAAGATAAAAAACAGCAATCTTAACAGTGTCAATAAGTTCTTTAAACACGCCTTTACCATCATAAGATCAGGAAGACATTATGATGAAAACTATAGGATTAAAATCAGCTTAAAAACATGTGCTGAACGAAGCCGAAGTAGGCTTGTTCTCTAACTGAATTCTTTGACAGCAGCAGTGCCTAATTCCACCATACTGTAATCCCGTCAAATTTTGCTGTGTTCGGAATTTTTGATCTATCAATTCCTTTTTCATTCCACCAACCATCTTGAAGTTCTGTTTTCTTAATGCTGAACCAAGCATTGATATGTTCAACATCTAAAACAATGTGTTCCATATCAGGAGAAATATTATTGGTTACATAATGTTTTTGTAAATCTCCAAAAGTTGAATTCAAACCAATTTTTCTAGTCGTTTTGAACCTTTTATCTAAAATCGAAATTCGGTTGATTTTTGAGTTTGTATTCCCGTTTTGTTTTGGCGTTAAAATCAATATTATTTTTCCGTTCGAGTCATAAATTTCATAATCGTCATAAGTATCGTCTGCAAATTCTCCGTACCCAGTCTTTTTCTTAATCTGTTCTTTTGGGATCGTATTATAAACATCAGAAATAGTCATCCCTTTTGAGAAAATTCCAACTCGGTTTTCAGAAATGTGAAAATTATCAAAAGTATAACTACTTGGTTTTTTGACCGGCTCTTTTTTATATGCAGCTTCTAAATTAGTTTTCTCAACTTCTTTCTCTTTGGATAGTGTAATCTCTTTTGAATCTGAGTTTTGTTCTTGTTTTGTTAATTCCAATTCTATTTGTAAAAGTTCTTTTTCTTTTTTTGATATCGTATTACAACTAATTAATAATAAAATAAAAGTCCCTCCTAAAATTCTCTTCATAGTTTTGTTTTTGAATTGTCGCAAATAGCCCACTATATGAAGCTATTACAGCTCCCGATAGTATCGGGATTGCTAGTTTCCTTTAGTTTGCGGTCTGGTTTGTTTGGACTAAATATACAATGAATTTTAGAGTAGTGCGCCGCTCGTACCATATTCAAAATTGTCTTGGAGTCGTGCGCTTTCGCGAAAGCGTAATATTAAAAACCACAAAGTGTTAGTTACTTGGATCTCATCACAAACGTGTTGCATCATTTATGAAGAGATGTTATTGGGAGGAAGCTGCAAGGAGCTTTAATTCCTTGATGTCTCAAGGACTTTAGAGGTGATTCTGATTTTCTAGTGGAGCTATACGTGGCCGAGAATTTGCAAGTATGCAACTGTCTTGAAAGTGGCTTATCTTGAGACTGAAAAATCAGGTTTTTAAATAAAAGTAGGTTTTAGTTACATGATCTATCCTCTCTAAAGGGTTACATTATTCATCCCGAAATAGCTCTTAAAAAGTACATAGGTTCTCTTGTTAAATAAAAAAATTATCCCTGTTTTCGGGGGTGAATGCAAGTAAAGCAATTCCTACATTTGCGCATGCTTTTTAAGCCTCGATATTTTATCTGTTTTCTCCTTGTATGTTATACTGCCACTGGTATGGCACAGATAACAGTACCCACTATTGAGAGTGAAGAAGAAAAAGTAGATGAGCTTTTTTATTACTTCAATAATGGTCTTGAAGAAAAAGCATACCAAGAGGCCCATCATTCATTAAGAACCTTTAAATCTACTAAAGCGATAACAAACACCAATTTATTACTGGCGTATTACCACAATAAATACGTCGCAGTAGATTCTTCTATTTATTATACAAACAGAGCACTTAGAAGTAAAAAGAGCCCTGAAGATTCATTAGGAGTGCGATTAACCATATTGTCATATCAATTACTTGCATTAAATAACAATAAGAAAGGCTTATTTCAAGAAAGTAAAAAGTGGCATATAAAAGGAGCAGAACTAAGCGAGAAGCATAATGAAACAAACTTGTACTATACGCATTTACACGGGCTGGCAAGTACATATGTAACACTAGGTAAAACAGAAGAGGCTTTAGCTCTTTTTGATAAATGTATAATGTATTCTAGTGATGAAGAAATCATACTAGGCAGTTATATAAATCTAGGTTCTATATATTCATCACTATCTAAATATGAAAAGTCTAATGCTTATTTACAGAAAGCAAGAGATATTTGTGAGAAGGACACTTATAGAAATCATGCCTTAGTTAATGTTATTATTAATATAGGAGATAATTATTTTGATAGAGGAGAAACAGACAAAGCGCTTACCGCTTACTATGAAGCAAAAAAGATTAGTAATGAGAGTAGGTACTATGATCTAGAACTCATTCTTCTTGGTAAAATAGGAAACATATTATATAATGATAAACAAGATAGTGAGGCGTTATTAATTTTTTCTAATACGTTAGTTAAAGCTATCAATCTTGGGAACCTAGATATTGAGATGAATAGTCATCGCATGTTAGAAAAGCTCTCTGTAAGAAAGGGGGATTATCGCAGTGCTTATAATCATGGAGCACACTATACTAAGATAAAAGATTCCATAAGAAATTCTCAAGCCGAAAAAGAAATCAATAGTTTAGAAGTTAAATTTAAAACTCTAGAGAAAGAAAAAACAATCAAATTATTACAAATAGAAAATCTCAATAAGAGTTTAAATATAAAGAACAAAGATGCAGATATAGAGAAGTATAAACTTCAAAAAGCTATAATTGCCAAACAGAATGAAAATCAAGTATTACAATTACAAAATGGTGTTGAAAAACGCAAAAATGAAATAGCATTACTTAAAGAAAAAGAAGCCTTAAAGGCTTTAGAGCTAGATAGAGAAAAGACCATTAAATACATTGTTCTTGTTGCATTCTTTATTTTATTAATCCCAATAGTTGGATTGTTAATCATCTATTATCAAAAATTGCGAGCGCAAGCTTTGCTTAATATCAAAGAGAAAGAGATTAATGAACAACAAGTAGCTTCATTAAAAAAAGATCAAGAATTAAAATTAATTAAAGCATCCATTAGAGGTCAAGATCAAGAGCGTAAAAAGATAGCTCAAGAAATGCACGATAGCGTTGGCGGTAATTTGGCAGCCATAAAACTACAGTTTAGTCAGCTTTCTAATCATCCGGATAAACTAAAATTAATATATAGCCAGCTAGACGATACCTATGAACAGGTGAGGAGTATCTCACACAATTTGCTACCAAAAAAGATTAGAGAAAATGAGTTTGTTTTCTTAATCAAAGAGTACATACATACTGTAAAAGAAGCTAGTGAGATAAGTATAAATGTGTCTTTTTATGACGAAGAGAAGATTAATAGTCTACATAAGATTTTACAAAACGAATTGTTTTCCATCTTTCAAGAACTAACAACAAATACGCTTAAGTATGCTAAGGCAAGTACCATCGATATACAGTTAGACCTCTTAAACGATAGTCTCTTTTTTGTGTATGAAGATGATGGTGTAGGGTTTGATGTATCAATCACGACATCAGGTATAGGCTTAAATAATATAAAGAATAGAATCGAAACGTATAACGGCATATTGCATATAGATTCTAAACATAATAGAGGTACTAATATTCATATTGAAATACCATTAAAAGCATAAACCTATGAAGCACAACCTTATTATAGCAGATGATCATAAAATGTTTTTAGATGGTTTATTGAGTATTCTTAATACAGAAAGTAACTACAATATTCTATTTACAGCAAAGCATGGTGGTCATGTTCAAAAATTTATTTCGGTAAACCCTAATGAAAAGATAGACCTTGTAATTACAGACGTAACGATGCCAGAAATAGATGGTATTGCCTTAAATAAATGGATCAAGAAAACAGATCCAAATATCAAAACACTAGTGGTAAGTATGCACAACTCACCACAAATCATTGATGACCTTATTGAAAGTAATGTGGATGGTTATCTTCAAAAAAATGCACAAAAAGAAGAATTCTTAAAAGCCATAGAAGCTATATTGGGAGGAGAAAAGTATTTCTCTAAAGAAATTAAAGACATCTATCTCAAAAATAAATTTGAAAAGAATAAAGAAAAGGAGATTAAACTAACAAAAAGAGAAGTAGAAGTAATCTCGCTTATTGCCGAAGAATTTACCACCCAGGAGATTGCAGATAAGTTGTTTTTGAGCAAGCATACTATAGAAAGTTATAGAAAGAACCTGATTATTAAACTCAATGTTAGAAATCTCGCAGGCCTTACTAAATATGCCATAAAAAAAGGATATGTCTCGTCTTAGTACATCTTAGATCGTATCCATTATATTCAAGAGCCCTATTTTATAATAGGGCTCTTTTTTTGCTTGTTTCTCACAGGTAGGTTTTTCTGCTTTCCTAATAAATAGCTTTCCTCTCGTTTTATTTAATGGTTATTTATTAAAAATAATAATGTAACAGCAATTATTAAGTTTCTGATTATCAGACATTATATTTTCAAACACCCTGTTTACAGGGTATTCGTTTTCACTAAAAACGGGGTTAAAATGGGGAGACTTCAGCTATAAATTTGCACAAGAGAATGGGAAACAGCTTAGAAGTATAACCAAACAACAAAAAATATTTCCACTCTTAAAACAACTAAATTTTAATCAATAAAAACAAAATTATGGCTTTCGGAATCACCCTTATTTTATTAAGCATTATCGCAGTACCCTCTTTGATATTATCAAAAAAACCTAACGCACAAGAGCTGTTAGAAAAAATAGAACCTTACCAAGGTTGGATAGGGCTCATTTTATGTTTTTACGGTGTATGGGGTATTATCTCTTCTATTTTAAACTTAGGTTGGATTACAGCATTCCCTATCTGGTGGGTAACATTGTTAGCAGGAAGTATCATACAATCTGTCTTAGGGTTTATGCTAGGATTCAGCCTGATCAATAAGTATGTATTATCAAAAAGCGATGCTGCTAGAGAAGAAGCAATGGTGCTTAGAGACAAGCTAGCTCCTATACAAGGAAAACTAGGTGTCGTAGGTCTCTTTGTAGGTGGCTGGATGATTGTCGCTTCTATTTTATTCTTTTAAAAAAAAAATATTAAACAATATAATTATGAAAAGAATCATTTTTTTAATGGTAGTGCTATTCGCTTTGCCATTAATAGCTCAAGAACACGTTAATACTATTACCGTAACAGGTGAAACTGAAAAAATAGTAGAAGAAAGCGGTTATACAATTTTAGTCGCTTTACAACAAATACTCGTCTTTGAAGGACAAGGAGAGGTAGAAGTATCATCTGTAGAGGATGTAAAAAAGAATTACATAGATAAGTTAAACGAGGTTGGTATTGATTTTAACCAGTTTTATAGAAACACTTATTATGAGTTTGCGGCATCTTATTCAGCAACTAGAGAGACTCAATATTATTACTTTCAAACACCTAATAAGGAAGATGTTAGGAAGATTTTAAACGTAAAATTAGCTGGGATCTCTATTGCAGATACGGTGATTAATGGGGGTAAATTAACAAACGAAGAGTTAGCTAGTCTCACAAAAAAAGCGATAGATGATGCAAGAGAAAAAGCAATCATTGTTGCTAAAAAAATGAATAAAACTATTGGAGAGATTACGGCCATTGTCGATAATAATACAGATGAACAGTACGTACAAAATTACGGTACGTCTACACTTCAAAGTCACGCTGTCACAGTTTCTTTTGAATTAAAATAAAGAATGTCTAAATATAAATAACCATAATAAAAATGAAAAACATGAAAATTAAATTAGTTGCATTATCAGTATTTACCTTCTGTTGTGTCTTTAACGCAGAAGCACAAAAGTTGAAAAAATTTGGAAGCTCAATCGAGAAGAAAATGGGTCCAAAAACATTTAAAGTGCCTTATACTGATGTAATATCTTATTTAGGGTATGCTTCTGCAGGTAATGAAGATGCAATCGTAGAGGGTAAAAAGTTTCACTATATCTATATATGGGTTCCTGCTGTGGCTCCAGAACTTGGTGTAAGAATGCTTTCTCCAGTTGCAAAAACAAAAGTAAAAGGAGCTATTAGCTCAGAAGCTTATACAGAAAATGCATCTTCTAGTGATTACTTTGATACCTACATTACTCTAGAGCGTTCTACTATTTTCAAAAAAGAAGATATATCTGTAGAGGCGGCAAATAGTGCTACCTGGACAAGACTTGCAAGTAATGATGATAGTAGTGAAATGCCTAAACAACCTAGTGGAAGCAGCTACAATTCTTTATTAAGATATAAAAGTGAGATAGGAAGTCCTACCAAAGCATTAACAGTTGGTTTATACCGTATTGGTTTTACAACCTATAAGACAGGCGAAGTAAAAGGAACATTCTTAGCACAGGTTGCTGCTCCAGTAAAACTACCTGGTGTTGTGATGGCAAAGACTATTGAAGATCTTAAAAAAGAATTATAAAAAGTAAATAGACATTCATAGTTTGATTTGACACCTCCTTATGTTCATAGGGAGGTGTTTTTTGTACTAGCTATTTGTTTTTTCCAAACAAGATAAATGCTTTAATACTTAAGCTAGCAAAGAGAAAAAGTACGATTTTCTCAAATCAATTTTTATAATTATTGATCGAGTAACTATACTGGTTGCGGTTCAAAAAGAACAGTCCTTTCTTTATTCTTCTTGTAATTGTTCTTTGGAGAAATCTCTCCGTTTGCAGTAGCACCGTAGTTCTTACTCTCTGGGTTTAAAACATACGCTAGTTGATACGCAATCATTTTTTCAAAAGGAATAAGAAAGTCCTTTGTCTCGCATTGTTCTAAGTCGCCTTCATTAAGTAAATTTAATACCGTATAAACAGACTCAATAGTACTTAAGCAAAGAGATTGTGGCTGTTGCTTGATAATAAATTTTGATTTGATTTTATTATCAAAACTCACCCTTTTTAGTTTTTGCAAGTTCTTACTAAGCTTAAGCATTTTACGAGCACAGGGCCAGGTGCCATCAAGAATAAAGATATTAGGATGATTACCCATAAAAGCATTCATTTCAGAACTTTTTCTTACAGATAGGTTAAAGGTTTCTTTTCCAGGATATAGTAAGAAAGAATTATTTACTTCATTAGCCAGTAGTTCATTTACACGTTTATTAGTCGTAAAATCGACGCCAACTATGATTTCTGAGTTTTCAAGTTGAAGCTGAGTCATATGCCCCGTTCCATTTTTTTGTTTCCTATGCTCCTTAGGATGCATAAGAATAATAAAACGCGTCTTAGTTTGTAAAGGACTAATGCTTTCACAAATACAGGTACTTGAAGGCCTCATGCATTTGTAACATTTGATCCTCGGGTTCTTTATATCTACTAGCAAACTATTGTTTTTCTAATTACTTTCATATTGTGGATTCGCCTAATTTGAAAATGCGGTAAATTCTTAAACACCTAAGAGCTTATGTGGATTTGCTCGTATAGTCATGTTTGTCATTTGGCTAAATATACAATGAATTTGAGAGTTGTGGGAGGTATATATCTCTTTCCAAGTGCGCTTTCGCGAAAATGTACTGATATGAGTAAAAACTAGCCATAATTCAAGTGTTTTTAAACTCTTAAAAAAAGCCTTTGCTGTTGCAAAATCTGGAAGACCTTATGATGAAAACTATAAATCAAAATTAGTTTAAAAGCATGTACTGAGCGTAGCCGATGTAGGTTTGTTTTTTAACTCAGTTCTTTGTTGTGGTGTCGTTTTATTTTTAATTTAATTCCGATTTCAGGTTTTACTTGTTCCTTTTTATTCGCAGGTTTAATTAAATACCAATAAATTCCTTTTTTTCTTTTCTCTATTTCTTTTTCGACCGTAATTTCTCGGTCTTTCATATTTTTATAAGAGTTACTGAAATGTTTATATTCTGTTTCGCAGTCAAATGTAATTTCAGAATCTGCAATTAGAAGTGTTCCAGAAAGTACTCTCTTTTTTATAATCCAAGATTTTTCAGTTTCCAATTCAATAATTTCTGTATTCGGCGGAATTCCGTTTTCATTATGTTGTAATTCAGTCAGAAGTCCAATTCCTGGGAGATTAAAACATTCAATTATTTTTATGAAACTTGATTCCATTATTTTATTTATTCATTTTGTTTTCGTGCAGTTGAGAAATGCACCACAACGTTTATGTATAAGAATAGTGAGGTTTTGTGTGCGAGGATTTTCCGCAGTAAAATCAGACGTAACAAAATTCACTAACCTTTGAATAAGCACTAACTGCCGCATTATTTTTATAAGATGTTGTAAAACGTTTTTCTGCGTGTTATTTCTTTCCGTGATAATTTGGATTTGGCATAAATTCTCCTTCCAAAATCCCATTTTCATCAACTTTCCAAGCTCCTTTAATAAATTGAGGTGGAACTTCTTCTTTTCCTTTAAATTGTTTTTCCAAGACGTAAACCCAACCATTTGGATGATTTTTCGCCTCCTCAATTAATTCCGCTGATTTTTTCATTCGTTCAAATTAATCCTTTTCCAGATGTTAGCAACCTCAAAATGACGATAGAAAATTACCCAATTTGTTTTTTCCGAAATTATAGTAACATCATCCGAACTTGAATATAGAAAGTCACTCCAATATTTTATAAATATCTCTTTTGTTGTTTTTATGGTTATAGTTCGATGCCAAGTTAAAAATAATTCTTCGTTACATTTTTCAAGAGCAATTTCTAATACTTTTCTAAATCTTTCAATTTTTTCGTCATTTTCTGCATTTGCACTTATCCAATCGGATTGAGTGTAATTATCTCTTAAAACATTTTCATTTTCGAAATAGTCAATTATTTTGGTTAACCTTTTGGATTCCATTTCCGAAACTGGATTAATCAGACTTTTTTCACGTTCTGAAATGTCAAAGTTGTGAGTTTTTTCAAATCTCCAACCTAACTCAAAATCTTTTAATTCGATTATTTCCCTAATGTCAATTTTTATATCCAAAGGTTTTTTTCAAATGTTTAACAACAGGCCACTGCATAAAGCGAGTGCGTCTCCCGATAGCTATCGGGATTGCTGATTTGCTCTCGTTTGCGGTCTTATTTGTTTGATCTAAATATACAATGAATTTTGGAGTTGTATGGGACGCATAGCGCTTTCAGACTTGTTTTTTAGAAGTACGCTTTCGCGAAAGCGTAATGAGTACTAGGGAGGAGGAGAACTAGTACTTTTAACAGTGGGAAACAAACTCTCAAAACAAGCTTTTACTATCATCAAATCAAGAAGATGCTATGACGTCAATTACAGATCAATATTAGCTTATAATCATTTACTAAGCGTAGCCTAAGAAGCCTTTTTTAACTCAGTTCTGTGGTAGCAATTGTTATTTTTCTACCCATATTGTCTTTTCCATTAAATAATCAATTGTAATTGTACTATTAACCATTAATTCAGGGTTTATCAATCCATTCTCAATACTATTAATTCGTATTTTTAAATAATCGGCAACAGTCAAAGAATCTTTATAAAATGACTTTTGCACACTATAATTTCCGCTATCATTTTTTATAGTATGATGTATTGTAGATTCGGCATATCTTCCTCCAGAATGTGCGTTCGGATTATCTTTTTTATGCACACCTTTCCATATTTCCATATCACCCGTTAGGTTATTATTTTCCCATTCAAATGTATAGTCCTTGTCCAGTGAGAAATTTGTGGGGAAATTAAATTTAGACGTTATTTTACTAGGTTTTATAAAAGCTATAGGATGTTTGGTACTGTCAGGTAATATTATTTCAAAATAATAAGACTCTCTTCGCTCTAATTCATCAGTTCTATATACAGGATATTTGTCATAATAATTTCCTGTTCTTACAAATAGCTCTAATGGTTTTCCATTTAATTGAATTTGAATGTTATCGTTAATAATACTTTTCTTACCATTAGTCAAAAAGGCGTTAATCTTATTCAACGAATTTTGATTTGTACCATCTTCAATAATTATTTCAACTTGTAGATTTGAAATGTTATTAGCCTCTTTTTCAGAAAGTGTAGTTGTGTTACAGCTTTGGAAAATCAATAATATGAATATTATATGGTAGTATTTCATTCTAATTAATGCTGGCAGACCACTAAGTAAAGTGAGCACGGCTCTCGATAGCTATCGGGATTGCTGATTTGCTTTAGTATGGGGTCTTGTTTGTTTGATTTCAATATACAATGAATTTTGGAGTTATGTAGGGCACATAGCGCCTTCAAAGTCGCTTTTTAGAAGTACGCTTTCGCGAAAGCGTAATGAGTCTAGGAAATAGGAGAACTAGTACTCCTAATCGAGGCAAATATGTTCTTAAATCAAGCTTTTGCCATTATAAAAATAGGAAAATCCTACGATGAAAAAGTTAGCTTAAAAGCTTGTGCCGAGCATAGCCGAAGTAGGCTTGTTTTTCAACTCAGTTTTTTGTTGTGGCACGTTATTTTTATTCCGTTTTGTTTTGGTCAATATTTTTTAATTCAGTTAGTAGTTTTCTATTTATTGGTCCGCGCTGTGCTATAAAAGTTTTAGTTTGGCCAGTTTTTTTTACTAACACGATTATTGGGTCACCAACATTTAAAATCAAATCCGAGTTTTTTTCAATTCCAAAAAGTATTGTATCAGATTCGTTGCCATAAGCGTAATGATATGTTCTTATAAATTTTTCAGAGTATGAAAATCCGTGGATTATTTCAGTTATTATTCCCTGCGCTTGAGTGAAGTCCGATTCATTAAAGTCCGTTTTTGAATCAGTATTTCCTTTTCCACAAGAACATAAAATCATGAATGTTAATATCAAAATTTTATTCATTTACGGTTTGTTTTTGATGTATCATAACAGGCCACTGCATAAAGCGAGTGCGGCTCCCGATTGCTATCGGGATTGCTGGTTTGCTTTAGTTTGCGGTCTTGTTTGTTTGATCTAAATATACAATGAATTTTGGAGTTGTGCTCCGCGCGTAGAGCTTTCAAGATTGCCTCCGACGAGCGCAGCGAGAGGAAGGCTTGTTTTTCAACTCAGTTTTTTGTTGTGTACAGTAATTTTTCAAGTCATCCAGATTTCATATTCGACTATGATTGTCCAGATTCCGCAAACTTTTTTTAGAAAATACTTCTTTCCATAGGCGCTCCCAGTAAACTTCAAATAGGATACAGAAACAACACAATTTTCGTAATTATTATCAAATATAGGTTCACTTATTGAAATAACTTTTTGTCTTTTTTTTGTCTTTTTGAATAGTTGTTCAGCGTCATTTTTAGTCAAACATTTTTTACGTTTAATGAAATCCTCGCCGTAATTCAATTCGTTTAACAATTCTGCATTCCAAATCCCAATGCTACTTTTTGATTCATTTAGTTCAATTTCGTTTAAGACATTTTTGGGCACATTCAGTCCAGTTTCTACTTTAAAATCTTTTACGTCGAAAGAAGTTTTGGGTTTTTCACATTGGATATATATTCCTCGTCCACCTTTTCCAATTTCGTAATCAATGATTTTTTTAAACACATCAGATTCCGAGTTATTTTGTGAATAGCTCAAGGTCGAAATTAATAACAATATTATATATAAAGTTCGTTTCACCATATTGTATACAAAAGCCCACTGCATAAAGCGAGTACAACTCCCTTTAGCTACAGGGATTGTTGATTTGCTTTAATTTATGGTCTTGTTTGTTTGATCTAAATATACAATGAATTTTGGAGTTGTGCGCCTCGCATAGCGCTTTCAAAGTTGCCTCTCTCATCATCGACGAAGGAGTTAACGACTGAGAGAATGATGCTGGATGAGATTTATAATAAGGCACAACATTCGCTTTATACTGTAGTTCTTGCATCCGACGAGTGAGGTACGAGCGAGAGGAATGCATAGGCGTAAAAACGTTTCGCGCTTTCTATGCTTTAGATGTATACCCTAGACATTTTTGATCCCTGTCTCCGACGAGCATAGCGAGAGGAAGGTATCAAAGAACCTTTTAGTTATGCCATAACCAATATTCAACAGAAAGACACCAAAAACTTTAAAATCCTTGCGGATTTACTCTAACTCAATCTATACGCAACCCCTTCGATATTTCAACGACTTTTGAGGTGTTCTGATTTTGAAGTGGAGCCATACGACGGCGGGAATTTCCAAGTATGCTGGTGCCTTGGATGTGGCTTATCTTGAGATGAAAAACATGTCCTTTGGCAATCAGCCGTCCACGTTGTTGTATATGGTTTGTTGCGTGTTTAAGCACCTAATTTAGCAAATAAAAACCGAATAGAAAATCCGCGAGGATTTTCGTAAGTAGGCTAGAACTAGCAATAAATTATATACGGTGTTAGGTGTAGTTTTTATTCTATATTTATTTCTGGTTTTAATTCAAAAGGACCTTGCTTTAAAGATATTATATCATCTAGCATAAGTACAGTTCTAATTAAACATCTCCTCGTTTCGTCTCTAAAAACCTCAGAATGAACACCTTTATTAGCCAAGTTATTTAATTTAGACCATTGAGAAAATAAAACTTCTGTTGATGCGACAACCAAATCAACATTTGTAGAACTGGCTCTATTTATTTTAGCATATTCAAATATCCTATTTCTATATTTATTAGCTTTTAATGAATTTCCAGTTTCACTAGGTTCATCTTGTGGTGGAAAAATACAATCAGTAACATATTCGAATATTCTTCTGCATGATGTTACAACTTGCGCATATTGTTCATTAGTTTCAGCACTATCAAATGTATTTAAAGCTGACCATAATTTATTACCTAAATCAGGCGCGCTATCTATTAATTCAGAAACAACATTGTCAGCAATATATGCTAATGAAGAACCGAATCCTTTTTTCCATTCAGCTATTCTTCTTGCATGTTCATAGTTGTTGAATATATCAAAAATTGTATATTTTAATTTCAAATCTTCAAATTCTACAGAATCAAAACCCAAAGCAAGAAATTCTTTTTGCATTTCAGTATCTAAATCATCACTAGTCATACTGTCATGAAACATATGTAATTTTCTGTTTATTATTCTAGTATATGGAATTAAGGATTGACCATATAACATCCAATGAGTTTTATTACTATCATTAATTTCCATTGCTCCAATGAATGGGGCGTAATCTTTTAAGTTATCAAATAGATATTCTGCGTTTTTAAGGTCAATACTTTCAAAACAAACTACAAATATATTTTGTGATAAAGACTCTTCTAACTTGGTTTCATTAAATTTTTTCCAATTATTTTCTTCTGAAAATAGCCAACTATTTATTAAGTCTATGTATTTTTCTTCGCTGACCTGATAACTCGTTCTAGTATTATTTTCAACAGTTTCTTCTGAAACTTCTTCTCGACTATATAGAAGAAACAATAGGTCTCCAACAAACATTTTTGAAGAGATATTTAAGTTTCTATGATTTAATAAGATTTTAAATATTTCATAATATATTGGATAGCTGTAAAACCCAGGAAACATTTCGTGGTCAGCATTAAAATGTAAGGCAATTTTCATTTTTTGAAATGTGTTTTGTTAAATTACACCTAACAGGCCACTGCATAAAGCGAGTGCGGTATTTTGCTGGGTAGCCTGTATTTATTTGTTTATTAATTGATTGTCTAAATATACAGTTATTTGTGGACCTGTCGCCGCGCGTAGAGCTTTCAAATCCCGATGAACTTCGGGACGTTTTATGCTGTAGTTCTTGCATCCGACGAGTGAGGTACGAGTGAGGGGAATGCATAGGTGCAACAACGTTTGAGATTTCTATAATTATGATGTGTACTTTAGACATTTTAGAGCCCTGCCTCCGACGAGCATAGCGAGAGGAAGGCATCAAAGAACCGTTTAATCATCCCATAACCGATAATCAGTAAAAAGACACCAAGAGCTTTAAAATCCTTGCGGATTTACTCTAACTCAATCTATACGCAACCCCTTCGATATTTCAACGACTTTTGAGGTGTTCTGATTTTGAAGTGGAGCCATACAATGGCGGGAATTTGCAAGTATGCAACTGACATGGATATGGCTTATCTTGAGATGAAAAACATGTCCTTTGGCAATCAGCCGTCCACGTTGTTGTGTATGATTAGTGGCGTGTTTAAGCACCTAATTTAGCAAATAAAAAACGAATAGAAAATCCGCGAGGATTTTCGTAAGTAGGCGATAACCAAGCCATTAATTATACACGGTGTTATCTCTCGTTTTTATTCCGATTTTAAATTCCTCAATAACTCTTTTTCTATATCTACGGTTGATTCATTTGGCAGATAAAATATTTGTCTTCCAGCTGACCAAGCCTCCACATTTAAAATTCCATAATCAGTATTGAAAAGAAATGGTCCATTTGCATCATCATAAGATTCAATTAATTCGTATAGGTCAAATTGAAATTTCGATAGATTTTTATTAAAATACTTTTCGGCTTCAATTATATGATATTTTTCTCCATAAATATATAACGAACTGTCAATTTTCACATATTGAATAGAACCATAAGTGTCTGTGGAATCTAATGAGCTAGAGAGGGCGAAAAAAATTGTAGAGTCACGTTCAATTTTTTTCAAAGTCAGGTTGATTTTCCTTTTCAAAACATAATTTTCCCAATTCAGCGTATCAAGTCCGTAAGAGTATAAAATTCGTTTTTGAGTTAATTCCGTATAATTTTGTTTTTGCTTTTCAAAATATTCATTTTCAGTTTTTGTTCTCATTATAGAAATTCCGAAAAAGGTTAGTCCAACAAAGACTACAACTCCGACTGAAATCAAGATTAATAATATGTTGAGTTTTTTTTTCAAATGAGAGATAACAGACCACTACATAAAGCGAGTGCGGCTACCGATAGCTATCGGGATTGCTGGTTAGCCTATATTTTTTGTTTATTAATTGATTGTTTAAATATACACTTATTTGTGAATCTGTCGCCGCGCATAGAGCTTTCAAATCCCGATGTACTTCGGGACGCTTTATGCTGTAGTTCTTGCATCCGACGAGTGAGGGACGAGCGAGAGGAATGCACAGGCACAACTACGTTTCGTGCTTTCTATGATTTAGATGTGTACTTTAGACATTTTTGAGCCCTGCCTCCGACGAGCATAGTGAGAGGAAGGCATCAAAGAACCGCTTAGCCACCTCATAACCGAGAATCAATAGAAAGACAACAAGAGCTTTAAAATCCTAGCGGATTTACTCTAACTTGATCTATACCCAACTCTTCGATATTTCAACGACTTTAGATGTATTCTGATTTTGAAGTGGAGCCATACGACGGCGGGAATTTGCAAGTATGCTACTGCCTTGGATGTGGCTTATCTTGAGATGAAAAACATGTCCTTTGGCAATCAGCCGCCACGGTTTAGCTATGAACAGTACGGGAGGAAACTAGCGTTTGCTTTCCGCCACGCACATAGCGCAATCTTTTGGTTTTGTTTTTTCTTTTTCTGGTCAAAGCGAAATCCCAAAGATTTCGCGACATCATAAATATACACAAACCTTTCTTTTAAGCCCGAAACCCGTATTGTTTATAGGTTTTGTTGTAACACGTTTTTCTATGCTACTTTAAGTGCTCTGTCTAGAACATTTAGATTTCCAATATATTCAGTCCTATGTTCCCAATTAGTAGCTAGTTCAGCCCAAATTTTTTGTCGGTCAATTGCCAGCTGGATTAACGGTTTGTTCTTTTCGTCAATTTTACCTTCATCTACTAATTGACCAAATCCAGTAGCAATAACAGAAATATCTACAGTATAAATGTATTGTGAGTCGTCAAAATTATCGTCATCCAATTGAGATTGGATTAAGGCTCTATCAAGTATTTTTTCATTGTAATCTGATATTCCTTTTTCCGAAACACCTTCGATAGTCCATTTGAGACATTCGTAAGTTTTTTTGCGCGGGTTTTCTTTTTTCCAATCTCTAAACTCAGATAAAGCCATATCTCCTTCGTCAGAACCAAACGGTCCTAATTCATCAATGCACGACCAAAAAAATTCTTCCGGAATTAATTCGAGTGCTCTGGCGTGAGCATTGTCTTCATCAATTCCATATGGTTCGTCTTCGATTTGTCCATCACTAGTGTCCTTTTTATTTTGAGTGTTTTCACTATTATTTTTCTTTTTTCCGAAGAGGTTTTCAAAGAATCCCATACTTTTTCTTAAATGTGATACAACAGGCCACTGCATAAAGCGAGTGCGGCATTTTGCTGGGTAGCCTGTATTTATTTGTTTATTAATTGATTGTCTAAATATACAGTTATTTGTGGTTCCTTCGCCGCGCGTAGAGCTTTCAAAAATGTCTCATTCGCTTTATGCTGTAGTTGTGGCTGGTTGCAACAACGTTTCGAGCTTTCTATACTTTAGATGTATACCTAAGACATTTTTGAGCAGTGGCCTGTGGACGGCTGATTGGTAGGGTGGGAGCTTTAAAATCCTAGCGGATTTACTCTAACTAGTTCTATACCCAACCCTTCGATATTTCAACGACTTTTGAGGTATTCTGATTTTGAAGTGGAGCCATACGATGGCGGGAATTTGCAAGTATGCTACTGCCTTGGATGTGGCTTATCTTGAGATGAAAAACATGTCCTTTGGCAATCAGCCGTCCACGTTGTTGTGTATGGTTAGTTGCGTGGTTAAGCAACTAATTTAGTAAACTTTTACGAACCCGTGAATATTCCGCAGGAATATTCGCAAGTAGGCTAGAACCAAGCAATTAATTATACACGGTGTTACCAATAGTTTTTAATTCAGTTGTAATTCAAACGTCTTAAAAACTCTTTGGTCTATTAATATATCAAACCGTTCAATGTTTTCAGACGTAATTTTCGCTTCTATTATAATTTTATTATTTAAGTCAATTCGTTTATTTATCTCAATGCTCGGAATCATTAGATTTATCTTATTTTTTTCTTCGTCAGATAGCGCAAGAAATTTCTCATTCGTATAATCTGGGATTTTCAGATTGTTTTTAGTGGCATAAGTCTCAATTGGATATCCAAGAAGCATAATCGGAAGTGATTGTTCCTTTGAGGTCAGAACTATTGTGAAAGTTCGTTTTTTATCCACCAATATTGTGTCAGTCAGCGGTTCTTTCAGTTCAACAAATTCCGATAAGTTTTTCGGAAGTTCTTTTCGGTCATCGTCTCCGTTCGCAAAAATTACAGTTTGCGAATTTGCCTGAAAACTAATGGCAAATAGTAAAATCAATATGGTAGTAATGTTCTTTCTCAAATTATTGGTAACAGGCCACTGCATAAAGCGAGTGCGGCATTTTGCTGGGTAGCCTGTATTTATTTGTTTATTAATTGATTGTCTAAATATACAGTTATTTGTGGTTCCTTCGCCGCGCGTAGAGCTTTCAAACCCCGATGTACTTCGGGACGCTTTATGCTGTAGTTCTTGCATCCGACGAGTGAGGTATGAGCGAGAGGAATGCACAGGCGCAACCACGTTTCGAGCTTTCTATACTTTAGATGTATACCTAAGACATTTTTGAGCCCTGCCTCCGACGAGCATAGCGAGAGGAAGGCATCAAAGAACTACTTAGTCATCTCATCACGGATTATCAATAGAAAGATACCAAGAGCTTTAAAATCCTAGCGGATTTACTCTAACTTGATCTATACCCAACTCTTCGATATTGCAACGACTTTTAAGGTGTTCTGATTTTGAAGTGGAGCCATACGATGGCGGGAATTTGTAAGTATGCAACTGCCTTGGATGTGGCTTATCTTGAGATGAAAAACATGTCCTTTGGCAATCAGCCGTCCACGTGATTGTGTATTGTTAGTTGCGTGGTTAAGCAACTAAGTTAGTAAACTTTTACGAACCCGTGAATATTCCGCAGGAATATTCGCAAGTAGGGAATAACCTAGCAATTAATTATACACGGTGTTAGCGGTTCGTGTTTTTCATTTCCACTCTTTTTCTTATTTCACTTGTTAAAAAATATTGTTCCGGTGAATTGTCTTGAGAAGGCAAACAAATTATCTCCTTTTTTAATAATCCCTTAAAATCCTTTTCAAGATTATTTTTGTCTAAATACTTGTTATATTTTTTCGGTTGTCCTTGAGCAAATCCATGTAACCTCCATAAATCAAATCCATCGTGTCTTTGTTCAGGAACATAAGCAAAATCGAAATTAACTTTTTTATTTCTGAAATGTAGAGCAAGTCCGCAACCATGAAATGCATAAAATTCAATTCCTAAATCTTTTAATTTTCCAGTTTGTTCATATAAACCACTATGCCAACCTTTCAACAAATCTGAAACACCATATTTGGTTTTTATAATTTGAACTCCTTTATTAACTGTGCTTGTAAAATCATTTATTAATTCTAAAATATTCCCACTCTCAAATTCATTAATCAATTCTGTGGTTAAAGAGAAAATGTTATTTCCAATTTCTTCTCCTGCTATTTTTGTCAAATCGTACCATTCGGAATCTTTTTGAAATGAGTTATAAATGTCACTCAATTCTTCAAAGTCATTGTTTTTTAGATTTGTTATGGATAATCTTATTTCATCTTTAAACTCTTTAGGTGAATGATAATGATGCAAATATTCTCCAGAAAAATTTCCCGCAATTATTTTCGCTTTTTCCAGCAGATAAATCAAACGTTCTATTTTTAAGTTTTTATTCATTTTCCTGTTTAATTTCGAGTCAGTTTTTGCATGACCGCTAACAGGCCACTGCATAAAGCGAGTGCGGCATTTTGCTGATTTGCTTTAATTTATGGTCTGGTTTGTTTGGACTAAATATACAATGAATTTTAGAGTTGTGCGCCGCGCGTAGAGCTTTCAAATCCCGATGAACTTCGGGACGCTTTATGCTGTAGTTCTTGCATCCGACGAGTGAGGAACGAGCGAGAGGAATGCACAGGTGCAACAATGTTTCGAGCTTTCTATAATTATGATGTACAAATAAAGACATTTTTGAGCCCTGCCTCCGACGAGTATAGCGAGAGGAAGGCATCAAAGAACCGCTTAGACAGTCCATCACCGATAATCAATAGAAATACACAAAGAGCTTTAAAATCCTAGCGGATTAACTCTAACTTGATCTATACCCAACTCTTCGATATTTCAACGACTTTTGAGGTATTCTGATTTTGAAGTGGAGCCATACGATGGCGGGAATTTGCAAGTATGCTACTGCCTTGGATGTGGCTTATCTTGAGATGAAAAACATGTCCTTTGGCAATCAGCCGTCCACGTCTCGTATAAGAGCAGTGGCGGATTTAAGACCACAGCCTTTTCCACCAAGACCTGCTTTTGTTACTAGTATTATCGTTTGTTTTATCACTTTCTCCGCCATTGCTTTTATACATTGTTGGCGGTAGTTTTTCATCATTCGACTTCTCTTTGAATTCAAATGATTTCTTCAATTTTTCTATCTCTTCAAGGTTTTCTTTATGATATGGAATTTGTAAAAAGTCCCAGTTTTGTTTTGATAAAAATGGTTGAAGAAATTCCTCAATAATTGACTTTAAATAATTTGAATTGTCTTGAAATGATTCTACTCCAATTCTTAAGTCGATATCCAAAACATAATTAAAATCTTTGTTGTTTTGGAAAAGAAAGGTTTTACTTTGAAATTTATTTGGGGTTATTCTAAGATGAGCAGATAGCTTTGAATTTATCTTTAGTTCTCCGTAATACCATTTCTCAAAATTATACCACCCATAACCATCATCTGTCTTTTGTTCAAGTTCTAGGTCAAACGTCTTATTAATTATTCCTGCAATTTGCTCTATTGGCTCATCAGATTTTAGTCCAATAAAAAATGAAGTTGATTCATAACCGTAATAGACTAATTTGTTAATTAAGTCATCATAGGATTTAACTCTTAGTTTTTCTTCATATCCATTATCAGCACATTCTAATTCAAAATGTACAATCTGAGGAATTTCATATGCTGATTCAACATTATAACCATAATCAAAACATAACATTGTATGACCATCCATATGTGAGAGAATAGGAAGTCTTTCTAAATTAATGAATTCGGATTCTGTCGAACTTTCAAGTTCTTCTTTGTCCATATATTCTAGCAATACATCTTTTAAAGTTTTATAACCTCCGTGATTGATAATTTGGTCAATTGTTGAACCATTAAATAAAAGTTCATTGACATCACCATTATGGATTAGAGCACTTTTCCATAAATATCCACCATTTTGGATTTTCATATGTTCCCTGTAAAGACTTGGAAATTTAAATCCAATTTCAGTTTCTTTTTGAACGATTTGTTCTTCCGTTCTTCCAATACTTTTATCAGTAAATCCTTTTGCAGGTTGTTTCCAAATATCTTCTGTCATATGATTTTTCTGTAATTACCGCCAACAGGCCACTGCATAAAGCGAGTGCGGCATTTTTGTTGGTTTGCTTTAATTTGCGGTCTTGTTTGTTTGATCTAAATATACAATGAATTTTGGAGTTGTGCGCCGCGCATAGAGCTTTCAAAATTGTCGTATTCGCGTTATGTAATAGTTGTGGCTGGTTGCAACCACGTCTCGAGCTTTCTATAATTTAGATGCAAGCCCTAGGCATTTTTGAGTAGTGGCCTGTGGCGGCTGATTGGTAGGGTGGGAGCTTTAAAATCCTAGCTGATTTACTCTCACTTGATCTATACTCAACTCTTCGATATTTCAACGACTTTTAAGGTATTCTGATTTTGAAGTGGAGCCATACGATGGCGGGAATTTGCAAGTATGCTACTGCCTTGGATGTGGCTTATCTTGAGATGAAAAACATGTCCTTTGGCAATCAGCCGTCCACGGTTACGTATAAGAATAGTGCGTAGTTTGTATGCGAGGATTTTCCGAAGGAAAATCAGACGTTACAAACACGCAACGACCTTTGATTAAGCACTAAACCGCAATTATTTTTATACGGTGTTGTGCGTTCGTTTTTATTCCACAATGTTTATTTTCATTCCGTTAATTATTGTTCCGTTCTGCAATTCCGACACAGTTTTTAATTCCGATGTAGGATTCCATTCTCTTAAAAGTAATTCGTTTTTCTCGTTCCACCCAATTATTTTAAATCCTTGAGTAATTAATCCTTTTCCAAGGTCATTTTCCTTTTTGTCATTTTTAATAATTGACCAAAATATTCTTGAATATCCTAGTCCGCCTTTGTCAAATTGATATTCGTAATATTTGTATTTTTTATTCGGTGAAATTGAGTCCGAAAGTATAATCAAATTTGGCTCGTTTAGAGAGTGTTCCGAATTAAAAGCTTCCACAACATCGTTCAAATCCGAGTTGATTTTAATTCCAATTCCGATTATTCCAATCAGGATAATTCCAACAATTATTAAAATCCATTTTTTCATTAAAATTCAATAGTTTTCATTTTCAGCACGATTTTTCTCAAATGACGCACAACAGGCCACTGCATAAAGCGAGTGCGGCATTTTGCTGATTTGCTTTAATCTATGGTCTTGTTTGTTTGATCTAAATATACAATGAATTTTGGAGTTGTGCGCCGCGCATAGAGCTTTCAAAAATGTCGTATTCGCGTTATGTAATAGTTGTGGCTGGTTGCAACCACGTCTCGAGCTTTCTATAATTTAGATGCAAGCCCTAGGCATTTTTGAGTAGTGGCCTGTGGCGGCTGATTGGTAGGGTGGGAGCTTTAAAATCCTAGCGGATTTACTCTAACTTGATCTATACCCAACTCTTCGATATTTCAACGACTTTAGATGTATTCTGATTTTGAAGTGGAGCCATACGA
Source organism: Dokdonia sp. Asnod1-B02 (assembly GCF_045063955.1). Taxonomy (NCBI): domain Bacteria; kingdom Pseudomonadati; phylum Bacteroidota; class Flavobacteriia; order Flavobacteriales; family Flavobacteriaceae; genus Dokdonia; species Dokdonia sp. Asnod1-B02. The sequence continues at coordinate 1,614,933 of NZ_JBEFNW010000002.1, forward strand.
CGGCGGGAATTTACAAGTATGCTACTGCCTTGGATGTGGCTTATCTTGAGATGAAAAACATGTCCTTTGGCAATCAGCCGCCACGGTTTAGTATATGGTTTGTTGCGTGATTAAGTCACTAAGTTAGCAAATAAAAACCGAATAGAATATTCCGCAGGAATATTCGTAAGCAGGCTAGAAACTAGCAATAAAATATATACATTGTTGGCAAATCGTTTTATTTCCAAATTTCCCACCATTTTTTATTTCCACTATTCGTTCGTTCTTTGGTCAAGTCAATATTAACAGAAATTTTCTCTTCAACTTCCCATATTTTAGTTTTGTCAATATCAACTGATAAATCATCAAGAAATTTTTCCGCTTCAATTTTTTTTCGAGTTTCGTCAGTCAGCCCTTTTTGAGGAACGCTTATTATCCGTTTATCCTCTAGTTCAATTCTTTTAATCCAAGAAACGATTTCGTTTTCAGTCTTTTTATTATAAGAACTGGTTGTGGATTCGTCAATCTCCAAATTTTCGTTTAACATAAAATAGTCGACAATATGTATAGAAAAGAATAGATTTTGTGATTTATCAAAGTAAAACATTTCGGATTGCTTATTCTGAGGTAATGACAGAGAAACTCCAATCCAATTTATTATTCTATTTCTTTTATTCATTCTCTATTCGATGTTCTGATAAATGTTTGCCAACGTCTAGGCTATGATTAGTGTGGGGCGGTGATTTACAATTCCCATGGCGCCACAGCTCGTAGCCAAATCTTTTTGTTTTGTTTTTTCTTTTCCTTGTCCAAAGCAAAATCCCAAAGATTTTGCGACCTCATAAATATACATAGACCTTGGCGTAAAAACCTAAACCCCACATTAATTATAGGCATTGTTGTGCGTAGTATTTTATTATCTCAATATATCATCTAACCGTTTATCAAAAAGATATTCTTCATTAATAAGCCTAATTATTGTCAGCTTTGATTTAAGACGGATATTTTCCTTTCTCAATTCACGTATTATTTTAAAATCCCCCAAAAACGTTTTTCTAGTTAGTTCACTATTTTTCTCATCAGCGGCATTCTCAGTTAGTGCTCTAAAAAATATAGAATCTCCTCGTATTGAAAATCGTGATTTTAAAATATCAGATTGGAATCCTGGAAAAGTAACCGTTGAATCTCCAATATTAAATTTAATCTTTTCGGAACCTTCGTATCCAATTGGGGATACACTAATTGTAATTTGCTCGCTTTCTGTTTGCGGGTATACTTTTTCTCCAGAATGAGCCATTTCTATAATAACCCAGTTACCACTCAATTCCAATTGATTTTCACAAGAAAAGAAAACAAGTGATAAAATAATAAAATATAGTTTTTTCATATTACGCACAACAGGCCACTGCATAAAGCGAGTGCGGCATTTTTGTTGGTTTGCTTTAATTTGCGGTCTTGTTTGTTTGATCTAAATATACAATGAATTTTGGAGTTGTGCGCCGCGCATAGAGCTTTCAAACTTGCCTCCGACGAGCGCAGCGAGAGGAAGGCATCAAAGAACGGCCTAGTCACCCGATAACCCATAATCAATAAGAAGACACCAAGAGCTTTAAAATCCTAGCGGATTTACTCTAACTTGATCTATACCCAACTCTTCGATATTTCAACGACTTTAGATGTATTCTGATTTTGAAGTGGAGCCATACGACGGCGGGAATTTGCAAGTATGCTACTGCCTTGGATGTGGCTTATCTTGAGATGAAAAACATGTCCTTTGGCAATCAGCCGCCACGTGATTGTATATGGTTTGTTGCGTGTTTTAAGCACCTAATTTAGCAAATAAAAACCGAATAGAATATTCCGCAGGAATGTTCGTAAGTAGGCTAGAACTAGCAATAAATTATATACGGTGTTACCACACGTTTTTTATTTTTTCAATTCGTTCGGGATATTTTCCGTTTTCTAAAAATTCGTTAAATTCTTCTCCAGTAAATTTTACATTCCCAGAATTAATTGTTGTGTTTTTCCAATTTGAAACTATTAATTGAATGGAATTAAACAACTCTTTATTTTCATCTCCATTTTCAACTCCTATTCGTAATTCTCCATTTTCTAAACCGATAAATTTGAAAAACAAACCTTTTTGAGTTTCACTTATTTTATTTAGAGTTTGGATAAAATATCCGCTATAATCTGGATATGGAACTTTTTCGGATTGAATAAGTTCGCTCGCAAAATATCTAAAACCTGTTTTAAAACCATATTCTTCAAGTTTTTCAATCCAATAATTGGCTGTTGGAACTTCTTTTTCGGTTGTTGTGATATAAATCTCACGGTTACTAATCCAAGGTTTTGTATAGGTTTGAGTGATTTTAGGTTCGCTAATTTCTATGGATTCACAATTCAATTCAAACACACTTTCTGTATCGAATTTTAAACCAATTCCTTTTTCCGTTAAGTCAATTCCGTTAATACAAGATTCTTTTGTTGGTGAGAATTGTTCTTTTTTATAAGTCCAATTCTTAAGTCCGATTGGTTTTAAACTAAACTCCTTTAATTCTTGTTTTTCTCCTGCGACATATGTTCCAACTGTTTGATATCCGACTACAATTTCAAGTCCGCTTTTTGAATCATTAATTTCAGATATAAATCCGTCTTCGAACCAATAATTTTGGTCGAGCCATTTCTCTAATTTAGTTCTGTTTTCGATGTTCATTCAAATGTGTGGTAACAGGCCACTGCATAAAGCGAGTGCGGCATTTTGCTGATTTGCTTTAATTTGCGGTCTTGTTTGTTTGATCTAAATATACAATGAATTTTGGAGTTGTGCGCCGCGCATAGAGCTTTCAAAAATGTCGTATTCGCGTTATGTAATAGTTGTGGCTGGTTGCAACCACGTCTCGAGCTTTCTATAATTTAGATGCAAGCCCTAGGCATTTTTGAGTCCTGCCTCCGACGAGCATAGCGAGAGGAAGGCATCAAAGAACCGCTTAGTCATGCCATAACCGATAATCAATAGAAAGACACCAAGAGCTTTAAAATCCTAGCGGATTTACTCTAACTTGATCTATACCCAACTCTTCGATATTTCAACGACTTTAGATGTATTCTGATTTTGAAGCGGAGCCATACGACGGCGGGAATTTGCAAGTATACAACTGCCTTGGATGTGGCTTATCTTGAGATGAAAAACATGTCCTTTGGCAATCAGCCGTCCACGTGATTGTTTATCTTTATTTAAGTGCCTAGGCAACTAATTTAGTAAACCAAAATGAACGCGATAAAATTTCGCAGGGATTTCTAAAATAGGCGAGAACTAGCAATTACTTAGAACCATTGTTGTGCACAGTATTTTTATAAATAATATATTTCATCACAAAATTGCTTTCCTTTTTCTATAGTATCTTTAATACTGTTCTCAATATCTACAAATGAAGACATTAATTCTTTTGATTTGTCATATTTTGGTAGAGCATAAACGTCTAAAAAGTCATTTATTTTTGGAATAAGATTTTCGATTGATTTTAGAAATGGTTTTCTAGTTTCACAATTCTCAAAAATGCTACTTTCAATATATAATCTTAACTTTAATTGTTGCTCACTTACATTATTATTTAGAACGCTAATTTTTTCCATAACCTGATTTTGAGTTATAAAATCATTCTGTTTTTCAATATCAATTTTATTTAGACTTTGTGTGAAAAAAGTCAGGAATGCAGCCTCTTTCGAAATTGAGTCAATTAATTCGAAAGTTAGATTTTCTGTTCGTTCAACCCAAGATTTATTTTCCGAAGCTCTTTGAATTGATTTAGTTAGTTTAATGAAGATTATTAAATTAATTAATGTCAATATTGGATTTAAAATCCCACCTAAATATGACACAAAGGTATTCCAGTCCTCTGGTTGTGATATAGAAAAAGAAAATGAACTAAATTTTAACACAAATGCTAGTGCTGAAAATGTGAGAATTAGACCAAAAATATAATAAATCAGTCTTGTGTTTTCAACATTAATTTTTTGTTTTTTTTCTTTTCATAATTTATTTCATTCAGTTGTTTTACTCATATTGCGTACAATGGTTTTGCATATGATTAGTGGCGTGTTTAAGCACCTAATTTCATAAGTAGGTTCGGACTATTAATGAATTATACACATTATTAACTATAGTTTATTTAAAACTTCTATCATTATTAGAATACTTCCTAAAATAAATGTTCCAATTGTTAATACGTAAAGTGTAACACTTATGCCTAATGAAATTCTGAAAATTTTGCCTGATCTATAATCTGCTTTTTCATCTCTCAATTTATTATCTATATAGCTTTGTGAATAACCAAAGTATTCCGAAAATTCTTTTTTAAATATTTTAAATTGTGACTCAACATCATTCGAATCGGCGATTGATTTATAGTATTTTTTATATAATTCTATTCCTTTTTTTATATTCTCATCAGACCTTTCATTTAATTTTGGTGTTGGTCGTTCAATTCCAAAATCTTCTTTCAAATATCGTATTATGTCAAGAATCCCATCAGATTCCTTAATTTCTCTGGGAAAAGGAATATCAAATTCCGTGGTCATACCAGCTATTTTGCTACTAAAAACCATTAGAATATTTGATAATCTAAGTTGAGTCAAGAATGATACTACTCTAAACAAAAGTCCTAAGATGACTATAATTATGGAAAATAAACATATTTCAAAAAGTATATTTTCTAAAATTTCATTCTCGTTACCTCTAATAATTGTTAACATAAAAACACCTATTGCAAATCCTACAATCCAAATAATGATTTTGTCTGCTCGTTCAAAGTTATCAAACATTCTGTCCGAGTGCTTGTTGAAAACTTTGTCAGTTGAAGTAAAAAGATGTTTTAATAATTCGTTATTCATTCAATAATATTTACAGCCCAATAATTAAAGCGAGTGCCGTTCCCGATAGCTATCGGGATTGCAGATTTGCTTTAGTTTGCGGTCTTATTTGTGTGGACTAAATATACAATGAATTTTACAGCTGTGCTTTTGTCGAGAAGGTCATAACTGCACTTATTTATAAATGGAGTATGACCATTTGTATAAGGAGTTATAAAGGCATTTAACGACAGTCTAGGAGATTATAAGAAGAGGGAAGGAGGGAAATGTCTAGTTCGGCTATTATAAGGTTATAACCTCACATTTTCGCGAAAGCGTACCACACCACACCAAGAACTTATATAAAACAAAAAAGGCCTTCTAATAAAAGAAGACCTTTTTGAGCCGATGGAGGGACTCGAACCCACGACCTGCTGATTACAAATCAGCTGCTCTAGCCAGCTGAGCTACATCGGCATTGCGGGTGCAAATATAATAGCATTTATTATATATGCAACCCTTTTTTTAAAAAAAATTATAGCTTATTAATACGGTCTATAAGTGCCTGCCCTTCCTTCTCAAGATCTACACGTACTGCCACTAGATTTTTACCTCTATTCTCTACTTTACGGTCGTTTACTTTTGTAATTAAAGTGTCAAAAGTTGCGATAGCATCATCTATAATCGCTTCACTTTCCTTTCTGTCTGCCTTAGGATTAAGTGCTTCCCAAACATATACTGCGTCAATGATGTCACCTAGTACAAAATTGATATCCTTTTTTAAATCTCTAATATTTGCCATTGTTCTAATTTTGACTGCAAAAGTAGTTTAATTTATAATCATGAACCTTACATTTTTATGTAAAATCACATCATGCTTATAATAGTAGTACGATCTTAAAGGTGCTTACTGTTTCTTGCGCTCCTCTATAAGCTTCTTGAGCTGCTTCCCGTATTTAGAATTTCTAGTTTTTCTAGGGAATGTCTTATATAAAGTATCTAGATACGGAGTGGTAGCATCTGGTATTTGTGTCATTACAAGGTAAGGAGCAATCTCAAGATCCTTGTTTGTTGTTGCAAAGTTACCCGTGTATAGATACTTTCTTTTAAGTAGTTTTTGTAATGAGTCGTCATAAGCAAGAATCTCTTCTTGATCATCTCGCTGTCTAGCGTTAAAAGAACCTTTTATAAGATCAAGATTCTTATCATTAAACTGCTTGTTCATATTCTTAAACTGTGTCCAGTGCATCTGGTTTTCAGACCCTGTTACGGCTGCAAATCCTTCAAAGTTTTTAAGGGAGGTAGTGATATTAATAATTCCAGCCTCTGCAAAGAAAGGAATACGGTCATCATAACCAGACTCATCTGCTTTATCAAGGTGTAAGTAGTAAACCTCTGGTTCTTTTATGTCAAGTATAAACTCAAATTCTGGCTCACCGTCTATTACAAGAGAGTCTAGATTTACAAGCATGGTATCTTGCACGCGCTGTACATATAAAGTTCCTTTTTTAAGACCTTTTACCGTTCCAGTGACTGTAAGATTTCCTGTTTTTGAACAAGAGACCATCAAGATGCCTAATAAGAGAATGTATACTATTTTATTCATAATTGGTTTTAATTATAGACGGCAAATATGCTACTATTTTACATATAATACTAGCCCGCAGCTGCCATTTCCATTAAAATTGTACAGAGTATTGCGCCATATGTTCCCACCACATAGCCAAAAACTGCTAGCAACACACCCACACTAGCTAGCGACGGGTGAAACTCTGCCGCGACAATAGGAGCAGAGGCTGCCCCGCCCACGTTTGCCTGGCTTCCCACAGCAAGAAAGAAAAAGGGTGCTCTTATAAGTTTTGCCACCAGTATGAGGAGTCCCGCATGTATACCCATCCACACAAAACCTATGGCAATAAGCCTTGGGTTTTCAAAAATAGTGGTGAGATCCATTTTCATCCCTATACTCGCAACAAGTATGTAAATAAACACACTGCCTATTTTACTTGCTCCAGCACCTTCGTAATTTTTGGCTTTTGTAAAGGAGAGTAAAATCCCTATCGCAGTTGCAATCGTGACCATCCAGAAAAAAGTAGAGCCAAAGGAGGCAAGCGCAGAATCCTTTGGGATATCAGAAAATAAAGCGCTCATACCACCGGATCCCCAGTGTGCAATACCCACCGCGCCAAAGGCAAGACCCAGCATAACCATAAGATCAGAAAGCGTCGGGTTTCTCTTTACCCCTTCGGTAAAGGTTGATACCTTTTCTTTTAATTTTTCTATAGCTGTGTTATCTGCCTTAAGCCATTTATCTATGCGGTTGCTTTTACCTATACCTAGTAAAATTATGGCCATCCACACATTTGCCACCACAATATCTACCAGTACCATACCACCGTATTTTTCTGGATTGTATTTATATATCTCAAGCATCGCAGCTTGATTTGCACCACCGCCTATCCAGCTTCCTGCTAGTGTAGAGAGGCCACGCCATATTGCATCTGGTCCAGCACCACCTACTGTTTCTGGTGATACGGAAGAGATGAGAAGTATCGCTAGCGGGCCACCTATCACAATCCCTATCGTTCCTGTAAAAAACATGATAAGCGCCTTAGGGCCTAGGTTTACAATTGCCTTAAGGTCTATACTAAGCGTCATAAGCACCAGCGATGCGGGTAGCAAGTAGCGACTCGCCACATAATACAGTTGGCTACTCTCTGCATCTATCAGCCCCAGGCTATTAAAAATCGCAGGAATGAGATAGCATAGCAGTAGGGCAGGTACAATGCCATAAAATTTCCCCCAGAAGCCTGTCTTCTTACTCGAGGTATAAAATATAAATGCAAGTGCAAGCGCAATGAGGCCAAAAACGATGGCGTCATTTGTAAAATAAGGTGTGTTTTCCATAATAATGTGGGTAATTACGCTTTCGCGAAAATGGGATCACTTTCACTGCAAGAAGCATAAAAAATAAACTAAGGCTTACCGCCAAATGAATCCGAAAATACCAAAATCCCTATAAATATAACCAGTAAGTAAGTTTTAAATTAATACTCCGGAAGCGAGGAGCAAAGGTGGTATCTGTAAAATAGTTGTCATTATACACCAAAAATAAGTCTGAAAGTGGGGCAAATCGCCATTGCAAGCGTGAGTTAATCCCAAAGTTATCTTGCAAGGTGCTGTACTGCACAAGCGTATTCCAGAACAGGTTTTTACTAAAGGTTACATCTACACGCGGGCTTACAAGCCAGATGCGATTATCTGCATAAGGAGCTGGGAGGTCTATGTTGTCATAGCGGGCGTTTATCCCTAGCACAAGTTTAGGTTGCAAGCGCAAGGTAGCTTCTGCTCGCAAAGTGAGTATCTCCCCGTTAAAAAACTCGCCATAGGTAGTATTTGCCGTGTAGTAAAACTTCTTGCGCTGGTCAGATTTGTACTCCACTTCCAGATTGGTATAACGGTACTCGCTTCCTTCTGGTAGTTCTAGTCCGTCTGATCGCGATGGGTCAAAGCTGTCAAAGAGTTTTGTGTAGCGCGTTCTAGGTTTTGCACTCAGGCTGCTCGTATTTTTAAACTGGGCTTCCCACTGTGGTGAGAGTGTGCGGTCGCCAAGGGTAAAAGCGACTTCTGGCCGCCATACAAAGAAGGAGTTTAAAGAAAATATATGCCTATTGATTGTTCCGCCTTTCGGGAAAAAGAGCCTTTCCACCTTACTGAAGTTCCTAAAGATATCCTTACGAGGTATAAAACCAAGCTCTGAGTTGAAGTCTTCATTTATAAATAGCGTAGCGCTCGTCGCCCGCCAGTTATTTTTATTGTACTCCATGCGCGCTCCGCCAGAGTAGTCTTTACTATCAACCCCAGGAGTAAAGGATTTATGGAGGTAAAATTTACCGTTCCAGCTATTGTCTTTATTGGCTAGGTTATAATCTAGGCCTATAAGTCTGTTGTATTCTTCATCAGGTTGTACAAAGGCAGCATCACTGGTGTTCTGCTTGTTTACAAAAATGGCACTTATATTTGACCTGCTAAAAACGCTGTGTTGTAAGGCTACAACGGTGTTATTTGTTGCTGCAATCTCAATAGGTTCATCATTTTCCGTTTGCATATTGAGAATACCTACGCGTAGCTTGTTTGTGAGCTTACCGCTCAAGCGGGCACCTGCTACAATGTTGTTCTGTACCGTGTTCCCATCAAGATCTTCGGCTATACCTATACGCCTCGAGAAAAAAGGATTTGCCGCCCCAGGATCACCAAAATCTGCAAAGAGGTCGCTGTTTTCTATAAAAAACTGCCTGCGCTCTGGCAGTCCTACTTCAAAACGTGAGAGGTTTGTAATAGCATTATCTACCTCTACTTGGGAGAAGTCTGGATTGATAGTGACATCAAGATTAAGGCTGTTGCCTATTGTAAAGCGCGCATCACCGCCCACCTTGATCTCGGTAAAGTTGTCGTCTAGTTCTCTGTCTTGTCCAGCAATGGCATTTACATAAGGAATTATAGAGATGGGACTTTTTGAGCTACCTAGCGGTTTCTCAAAAACCATATCGCCCATGTAAGCGAGATTAAAAATATTCTGATTCTGAGGAATTTGTATCCACGTGTTTCGCGAGTTATCTTGGGTGTCAAATTGGTAGCTATTAAAACGCCATCGGGTTTCGCCTTCTCTATATTTAAAGGCGCTCATGGGGATTGCCCACTCACATACGTAATAGCCGTCATGTACCGTGGTTTCTCCCACCCACTTAGTATCCCAGCTAGTGGTAAAACCTCTCAAATCTTTTCCGCCGCCAGAGACTAGCGCTTCCCTGCGCACGCCAGCAGGATTGGAACCAAAAAGAAACGCGTTATTACCATCATTAAAGGTGTCAAACATTAAGGTGATATTATCACTTCCGCCTGCTCTAAAGTCACGGCGCAACGATGGGACTATATAATCGTCGCCCTGCGCATAGACTTTGATGCCTACATACAAGGTTTTGTCATTATATAAAAAACGTATCTCAGATTGATAAGGTGCCTGTATGGTATCTGTAGGGAAGTATTGCCAGAAGTTTGTTGCTGGGACTGCTTTGTTCCAGGCAGTTTCATCAAGTACACCATCTATCGTAATAGGTGTTTCTATAAAGGATACACCTACTTCTTTGGTTTGAGCGTAGTGCGCTGTACTTACTCCCGCAAGGAGTACACAGAGTAGCAATTTATACATCAGGAATGGTTAGTTCCCCGAATGTATCAAAAAAATGTCTTGTATGCGATAAAACTTACGAACCTTTTAGCCACTTCTCACGTAAAACTCGCTGTAAGTCATCGTTATACGTTTGTAATTCTACCAGTGTTGCCTGCGGAATTTGTGGTGTAATTACCGTTCCAGTAAGTGCCACTTCTTTACCATCTCTTTGTACAGTCATAGTAATTGCATCACCAGATTTCCAGCTATTTGAGACTGTTATTAAATCGTATACGTTAGAAAGATCATAAGCAGTTCCATTTACTGCGGTAATCACATCGTTTCCTTGTACGCCCAGCGCAGTGAGAAATGTATTGAGGTTTCCTGGAAGTACATAAATGGTGTTTTCTTCTTTGTTGCCATTAATATAAGGACGTTCTTTTCCTAATAAGAAGCCTGTATCTACTAGCGTAGTGCTATAATCAAGTCCTACTAAGTCAAAAAAGTCTTTGTACTGTATAGGTTGGGTACCTATCACGTGATTTGTAAAGAATTCGCCCACTTCAGGGTAGGTGATTTGGGTGATTTGCGGGATCAGATTACTGTCTTCAAAAGGTCTGTTAGGCCCATATTGATACGTAAGTTCCTTCATAAGGTCGAGAACACCACGCTCGCCATTGCTATTTTTACGCATAAGTATATCAAGACACATCCCGATAAGAGCTCCTTTTTCATATACGTTACCATAATTTGATGCATATGGCTCTTCAAGAATATTTGCACTCATCTTAGTAAATGACATAACATCATCATACCCTTTTGCATTACTTATTTTTTGAACGAGCGTGTTGTAAAAATCTTCTGGAGTAACGAGTCCTTGCTGCACTTGAAAGTGCTGAGCAAAGTACTCCGTAATCCCTTCATACATCCATAAGTGCATGCTCATCTCAGGATCATTATACTTAAATTTATGAATCTGCGTAGCATGTAAATTAAGCGGAGTCACGATATGAAAAAACTCATGCGATACTACATTTACCATGGCATCATCAAGGTTTTCTTGAGGCATAGACTCTGGAAGTACGACCACCGTAGAGGTGTGATGTTCTAGCGCTCCTAGATCTTGTGCATCATCTGCTTCGCCTGTAGTAAGGTATAGTAAGATGGTATAACGGTCTGTAGCATTAAAATCACCTAAATAGTTCTTTTGTGCTTTGATCATACGCTCTATATTAGGCTTAAGGCTTGACGCCTTTACCGTTCCAGAAGGACTGTATACACTAAGCTCGATAGTAATGTCATCTATAGTAAATACCTCTTTGTTAGGTACATTATACATGATAGGATTATCTACAATGTCAAAATATCTATCGCCTTTGTAGGTATCTGTAATTCCTGTATTTCCAAAATCTTGCGCTACATACAGTGAGTCTGCAAAGCGTGGAAGGCTAGTAGTAGCTTCCATAGTTTCTGGTCTATTGATATCTACATAATAAGGCATTTCCTCCTGATCTTTAAAGTACCCAAGAATTCCATGTAAATTGAGCATAAACTGCTCGTTTTCTTTAAAATTGGTCCCCGCAGGAGAAAAAATAGTGTGTTCTGCCTCTACATCATAAGTGTCATTCACATAGTAATCGATGTAATCAAGATTACGTGCATTTTTAATGTCCCACGTATTATCTGAGGTTTTGGTGACCTTAAGCTTCTTTCCAAAAGTTCCATAGGCAGCAACACTGTCTATAAACTTTCCATAATCATCATCAGAGTAAGTACCGGGCACCGTTTCAGGAATGTAAAAAGTTGCTACGTCCTTATATATAGGCGCAGGTTGTACACGTACTTTAATACGATCATTGCTCAAGCTTACAAGATCTATGGCACTACGGGTTAGTTTGTTTTTTTGAGTAGCTAGGTTAGAGCTAGCAAGGGGCTTATTGAGAACATCACAGCTTACTATAAGTATAGAGCAAGCAATAATATAATAGATCTTTTTCATCTTGAAGATTGTAGACATGAGTGACTGTTAGAAGTCAAATGTAGTAATTCTATCTTATCTAGAAATTTTGATAGGTACTAGTGCTTTGTGATAAACCCAGCAACGGTACTTATTAACTCTTTAGCTAGTGGAAGCTTCGTATTATTATAAGACTTTGTGTTTTCTAGATCATCACCATCTATTATTCTAAGCACATGATTCATACCTTCTATGATGACGAGAGTTGCTTCACTATTACCTTCTTGTAATAAAACGGCTTCCTGCTTGGAGGTCTGTATGTCGTTTGTACCATTAATAATAAGAGTTGGCACAGTAAGTTTACCTATTTCAACCTTAGGATCGTATTGCATCCAGCTTGCCATAAACGGCTGCACAGATGGACGGAAGATAGAGGTAAGTGCAGGAGAGTAATCTGTCACACGTCCATCTTTTTTGAGTGTGGCAAATGCGCTCATAGCTTTGCCCTTGAGATCTGGCATTTGTGAGCCTATCTGATGGATGATAGATTGATCTATCGATTGCCCAGATCCAGAGAGCGAGATAAAACCTTGTACATCTGTACGCTGGGCGGCTACCATTCCTATGAGAGAACCTTGTTCATGACCTATTACATATAGTTCTTTAAAACGTCCTTGTTGTTTTACATAATTTATGGCAGCTACCGCATCATCTATAAACATATTAAAATCTAGACGTTCTTCTTGTAGTGCGTTTTTCTTGAGAAGGGTGAGTACGCGTTTGTCATATCGTATGCTTGCAATACCTTCCTTTGCTAGAGACTCAGCAAGAAGTTTGAGGCTATTGTTACGCATCATTTGCTGGTTACCATTGCGATCTGTAGGTCCTGACCCAGGAATGATAATCGCAATTTTTGAGGTAGGAACTTCAGGAGTAAGTAAAGTGCCATACACCATGTCACTTATACGCACATCACTGCTACCGCCATATTCTTGCGCGATAAGCGCTTGTTGTAAAAACCCAATGAATAAGAGAGTTAAGAGTAATTTGGTTTTAGTAAAAAAAGTATATGTATTCATAAGGATGTTTATTATTGCCATGATAAAGATAGTGTAGTTTCACGCTTTCCGAAGTGAATGCGGGACGAGTTTCGCGAAAGCGTACCTATTCTTAATAGTTTTATAACACGCAACATAGAAGTTTCATTGTACATTTGGCAAAAAATTATTCAATGCGTATACTTATTTCATTAGTACTAGTTCTTGTATTTACATCAAACGTCTCTGCTTACGACTGGGGAAAAACAGGCCACAGAACCACAGGAGCTATTGCCGAAAAATACCTATCTAAAAAAGCAAGAAAAGCAATTGCCGAAATACTTGATGGCGAGTCGCTTGCTCTAGTATCTACTTATGCAGATGAGATTAAAAGTGATTCTAAATATAGAAAATACGGTACACAACATTATGTAAATGTACCTTTTGATAGTACATATGATGTACACCCTAAGAATGAAAGAGGAGATATTATTACAGGGATTGAATCATGTATAACTGTTATAAAATCTGATACCGCTACAAAGGAGGAGAAAGCTTTTAACTTACGCATGCTAGTACATTTTATAGGAGATTTACACCAACCACTTCATACTGGTATAGGAGAAGATAAGGGTGGGAATGATTTTCAAGTACAATGGTATAATGATGGTACAAATTTACACCGCGTCTGGGATACACAAATGATTGAAAGCTACGGTATGAGCTATACCGAACTTGCAGACAGTATGCCAGAAATCACAAAAAGACAACGTGAGGCAATGGCGGCTGGCACCTATAAAGAGTGGATGGAAGATAGTAGGGATCTTGTAAAAGATATTTACTCAAAAACTAAAAAAGGAGATAAACTAGGCTACCGTTATATGTATGACTACTTTGAAACTTTAAAGGGCCAACTGCAAAAAGGTGGGGTGCGCCTAGCTCAGCTACTTAATGAGTTACTTGGTTAGAGGAATATCATCCTCTAATACCTCGTCCTCTTTAGTTTTATATTGTTTTGGAGTCATCTCATTGTATTTTTTAAAAATCCTAGTGAGGTGACTTTCATCTGTAAAGCCCAGCTGGTACGCAATTTCTGAAACCGTGAAGTCTGTGTTTTTTAATCTGTATTTTACAAGGTGTAGTTTATACATGATGATATAATGATGTAGTGAATCTCCAGTCTTTTTCTTAAAGTATGCACTTAAGCCACTACTAGTCATCGATAATCTCTCGGCAATAGCAGCTACCTTCATTTTATCTCTATCATAAACATGCTGTCTTATATAGTTTAAGATATCATCTATAGTGGTGTGTTGATCTTTTCTAGAAGAAACAGACCTAGGTTTCAAATCACGTGTAATGTTTCTCGCAATTATACTCAAGGTGGTACTTACCATATTTGAGATATTGTGTTTGTAAAACTCTTTGGCCATTTCATACTCAAGTACAATGGCATTATGAATCTGCCAGATAAGCTCCTTATCAGAGTCTGCTGTTATTACATCACCAGGTATAAGATTAGGGTTTTGTATAATACGTTCTATGCGATGTAACCAGTAAGATCTATCAGGTAGATTCATCTTACTTGAAAACAAAGATTCTGTAAATTGAAAGTAGCAGAAAGTTGTAATCTCATTTATTTCAAACCAGTGAGTGTCGTCTGGGGCAATTAAAAAAATATCACCTGCGTTGTAAGAGATGATAAACTCATTGATAAAATGCTTTCCTTTTCCTTCTTCTATAAAAATTATCTCAAAATAAGTACGTTTATCTTCGTCTTGATGTCTGTCTAATTTCTGGAACTTTTTTATCAGAAAAGTATCTTGTAAACTGAATCTTTGCATAGGATTTGGGGATTAAAGATTTGATACTGTATAAGATACAATTTAATTTTTAATAAGCATTTAGTCAAATCCTAATGTTTTTCTAAATATTGTACAATTAATACTAAATTTTATACAAGTTAAAATATACTATGCACGCATAGCTTTGCACCAGAATTAGAGAGAGAAACTACAGAGGGGCTGTGGTGTTTTGTTTTAAGGTTAGTTTGTTGGTTTTTTTTTTAGACATGTGTTAGAGTGAAGCACATTGTCTTAATGTTTCATATACAGCACCTCTTTCTTTCTTGTAATAAATGTCCAATACCACTGCAAAAGGCGTGAGGTATTAGGTGTTTATCATAAAAATATTTGGCCTTAGGAGACTATTTTACAATGATGTCGAGTAACCCCTAGATTACTAGCAGATAAGTAACTTCTAAGGCTTTTTAAAAGCATACGGCTTTCACCCCTAAGTGAACAATGTTCCTTCTTGTAATGAGAAGTTTTTAAAAGCAAGCGTTTCCCCTAAACGTTTGCTTTTTTTATGCGATAATTCTAAAGGTAAGATTAATACGAGGAGCCACCTTTTTTGCAGTTTTAGGTAACTGGTGATGCCAGTGATGTTGTGTACTTCCTTGCATTAACAATAAGCTTCCGGGCTCAAGAATGAGTTTAGCTTGCTGAGTTTTGTCAACTTTGTTTCTAAATTTAAATAGGCGAGGAGCTCCTAAACTTACAGAAGCTATAATTGGATTGTTACCTAACTCCTTCTCATCGTCTGCGTGCCAGCCGTTGCTATCATTTCCATCACGGTATAAATTAAGGAGACATGTAGTAAATGTCACTCCAGCGATCTCTTCTACTCGTTTTTTAATAGCTTGTAGTGCATCTGTAAATGGCTCAGGAACCATGGTAATATTTGAGTACGAGTATGATTTTGAATTAGAACTATAGAGTGCCGTAAGTCTAGGTTGTGGGTATACTTTTCCAAAAACTTTAATGTCATCATGACGCCACGAGATTTCTTCTAGAAGCGTTTCATAATAAGAAGCCGCCTGTTCCTCTGTGAGCATGTTCTTGTAATAGGTGACGGCTGCATCTGGGAGGTTAAGTGAATATGGTTCTTCTGAAAATAATGACATCTATAAATATTGATAAGCCCAATAAATTAACCCTAATTGTAATGGTAAGCGCATCCATAGTGCCCATACGGGAAATTTACCCTTTAGCTTTTCATTACTTAGCATATCGATATGTACTGTAAAAAATACAATAAGCATCGCAATAATTCCCCAGATTGCAATAGCTCTAGTTTCTTCAAAGAGTAATCCTACGCCTCCAGCAACTTCTGCCACACCACTCCAAAAAACCATAGCTTTTTTGTAAGGAATATAGGCAGGCATAATAGCTCCATATACTCGAGGTTTTATAAAATGCATAACACCTGCAAGGATGTACATAATAGACATAAGGTAAAAATGCCAAGGCATAAGCTGTAATTTAGGGTGTTTTATAAAGGTACAACCGTGAGTTGTAAAATAAGAAAGATGTATCTTAAAACTCGGCGTTGTACTTTTTGCTTCCTGCCACTACGCCTTCATTAGTTACTTGTAAGTGTTTAGGCAGTTTATTGTCTCTAGGTAAGACCGCTAGATAGCGATCAGAATTACTCGTAAACACGTTTTTATACATAGGTTTCCTGTTGAGGTCTAGCATAATTACTAACTCATGTATAAACTCTTTATGATGAATGAGATCTGTACTTCCTAAGTGAAAAATACCAGAGAGTTTTCTATTAATAATATAGTGCACCTGCTGGCAGAGTTTGGTATCTGTAGTAGTATTCATCACCAGATGCGGAAAAACTTCTATGGCATCTCCTAGTAATAATTGGTTTTTGAGTTCCTCAATTCGAGGTGAACCCACGCCAAAAACCATAGGCAGTCTCACAATCGCATATTGCGACTCTGGAAGATGTCGCATTAAGAGCGTCTCTATTCTAATTTTTAATTTACCATAGATACTTTCTGAGAGCGTTTTGTCATTCTCATAACTAGGGTAGTTTGTAAAAGCATCAAAGACATTTGCACTAGAGATAAATACGATACGACAGCCAGATTCTTGAGCATAAGCAATCATAGATTCATGAGCCTCTAGCTGTTCGCCAAAGGGACCTCTAAGTGCAGCGATAATTACAGACGGTTTTATCTTGAGTAGCACTTCATACACATCATCTTCTACAAGATCAAATCGTAAATAGTGCTGATTATCACTGTAGATCTTTCCAGAGTGATAGGTGCCATAGGTGTTGTAGTACCTATACAATTCCTTGTATAAAGCACCTCCTAGAAAGCCACTAGCGCCTAGTATTAAAACTTTATCTTTTGATTTTTTAAATGCGATAACTACAATTTTTTAAATAAAAAACTCCCGAATTCCAAAAGTTAGTCCTTTGGAATTCGGGAGTAGCTTTTCGGTTTATTATCCTTTATAGAAAGGTGTCTTTACAACGGTTGCAGGTACTAGATTCTTACGTATTTGTATGAAAATTTTTGATTCCGCTTTCGCGAAAGCGGTATCTACATACCCCATACCTATTCCTTTATTTACAGAAGGGCCCATAGTACCAGATGTTACGTGACCAATCTTATTACTATCTGCATCTACAATATCATATCCTTGACGAGGAATTCCTCTTTCAGTAAGTTCAAAACCTACAAGTCTCTGTTTAAGTCCTTGTTCTTTTTGAGCTTTTAAATCCTCACTGTTTACAAAATCCTTAGTGAATTTTGTTACCCAGCCTAAACCTGCTTCAAGTGGAGAAGTGCTGTCATCTATATCATTACCATAGAGACAATATCCCATTTCTAAACGTAATGTGTCACGAGCAGCAAGACCTATAGGTTTGATTCCCCAGTTTGCACCAGCTTTAAAGACATTTTCCCACAGTTGTGCAGCATCTTCATTTTTACAGTAAATCTCAAAACCACCACTACCAGTATATCCTGTAGCACTAATAATTACATTTTCAATACCTGCAAAAGGTGCCACCTCGAACGTATAAAATTTAATACCTGCAAGATCTACTTCTGTAAGCGATTGCATAGCTTCAATAGCTTTAGGCCCCTGTATTGCAAGAAGTGAGTGACCTTCAGAGATATTACGTAGCTCTGCATTAAAACTCTTTAATGTATTTTGAGTTTCTAGCCATGCCCAGTCTTTATCTATATTACTAGCATTTACCACAAGCATATATTGATCTTCCTTAATACGGTACACAATAAGATCATCTACAATTCCTCCTTTATCATTAGGGAAGCAGTTATACTGAGCTCCGCCCACGTTTATTTTTGAAACATCGTTAGAACAAACCCATTGTAATAATGATAATGCATTTTCTCCAGACACAAGAAATTCACCCATATGTGAAACATCAAACACTCCAACACCACTTCTTACGACGTCGTGCTCTGCATTTACACCTTCATAAGAAACTGGCATATTATAACCAGCAAATGGGACCATTTTTGCACCTAGCGATTCATGTACTTCAGTTAAGGCTGTATTTTTCATCTTTATTATAGTTCTTTTGGTTACACAAATGTATGAAAAGGTGGCAGTTTGCGAGGTAAATAAAAAGTAAATTATCGATGTAATACAGCAATAAACGACGTCCGTGGCAATATGCCTAATAAGCATATATAGCATCTTCTGTTATTTAATTAATAATTAAATTTGAAGGTTATGCTACAGTAATGATTATGAGAAATATAACCGTTCTTTTTTTACTTGTCTTGTTACCAGCTCTTGCGTGGTCGCAAGAAGGAATTATATGGGAGAAGAGATTAGATACGTATCCTGTAGATAGAACTACGGAGGCTCAATTAACTACAGACGGTGGTTATATTATAGGTGGGCATACTAATAAAAAAACCACATTAGACCAGTATGCAACTGCAGAGACAGATGTCTGGATGGTCAAGCTAGATGGAGAAGGCGTTGTAGACTGGGAGCGGCTGGTAGCCTCAAGAAATAAAGCCGTACTTAAAAGAATTTTTCAGTCGCCAGAAGAGGCTAAGCTCATTAGATCTACAGTGATAAATGCAGATAGTTCTGCAATTATAAATACAGACGAGTTTGCGATTTCTCAAAATCCAGAACCACCACAAAAGATTCAATCTAGAATGGTGCGTTCAAGTAGATCAAGTTATAAAACACTAGAAGATAGCTGGAGCGATCCTACATTTTTAGAACAAGAAGTTACAGAAATAGAAGTTACAGCGTCCAAAGATGATTTGTGGAGACTACATCTTGACCCAGCTTTACAGATGAATTGGAATAAAAATCAGCTTGCTGGTACGGAGCGTAAATTACGTAGTGTAACTACCGCTGCCTCTGGAAGTACGCTAGCTGCAGGATATACGACCAAAGCTATAACAGACGACGCTACTACCTTAGGCGATAAAGATTTTTATGTAGCAAGTTACGGGAAGACAGGAAATCTAGAATGGTCAACCACTATAGGTGGAGCAAAAGACGATCAGATTGTGAAAACTATTGCCACTCAAGATGGAGGTTTTATACTGGGTGGTATCTCTGAGTCTGGAATAGGAGGAACAAAAACTACTAAAAATCTAGGAGGAACAGATTGGTGGGTTGTTAAGATAGATAGTCATGGTAATATATTGTGGCAGCGTAGTTTTGGAAATTTTACAGATGATAAGCTTACCTCCCTACAGGAGCTAGATAATGGCGATATTCTACTAGGAGGCACAAAAGCAATTATAGCAAAAAATCAATACCGAACTACTCAAAATGGCGGAGTTACAGAAGACTTTTCTATTATTAAAATTAATAAAGTAGGTATCGTAAGATGGGAGCTAGAACTGGGTGGCTCTGGTAAAGAATATCTCACAAGTGCTTTACAAAAGGAAAATAACGAAGTAATTATCTCTGGTATGAGCTATGCCGACTCAGACAATGCTAATGGACAAGAAGAGGAGGTAAGTGATATCTGGGTGATTAATTATGGGATTAAGAACCTCGAATCTTTTGATGAACTCTTAAAGAAACGATTTGGGAAAAAGCGCACCGTGTTTAGATCAAATGCTGCAAAACGTTTCAACCGACTTGAATATTACGACGAGCAAGGTAATCTTCTAGATACAAGATATACCTATAAAATTAAGCGTCTTGCCCTGAAACACGCAGAGATTGTAAAAGGCACAAAATACATACGAGTACTCTCTGGGAATACAGCAGCAATTGTAGATTGGGACTAATTACCTAATCCGTTCGTAATCATATGTGACGTTTGATGACTGTTTTGAGAACACCTCAGTATTGATGCTATTGGCTGTAATTATTTCAAAAGATAGTGTTCTTCCTTAATTCGTATTAGATTATTAATGCTTCCTGAAGTGAATTCGGGACGATTTTCGCGAAAGCGAACTATCCCAACAAATACGTCTTTAACTCTTCGTAATTCTTCACAAGAATGCTATCCATCGTTTTATGCATTAACTCCTTGATTTGTTCGGGGAGATCAATGTTACCTACTACGGGTGTAACTGCTGGTAAAAACTTTACGGGATGTGCGGTTTCTAAAAACACTCCATAAGCGGCTGGATGATCTTTTAAATAGGCCTTGAGTCCTAAGTATCCAACCGCGCCGTGAGGATCTGCTATATAATTATGATTTTCATGCAAATGGAGCATCGCACCACGTGTTGCATTATCACAATAGGAGTATGATGAAAACTTTTTAGACAATAACTGTCTGTCGTTTTCAAATAACTGTAGTACTCTAATAAAATTGCTAGGATCACTTACATCCATGGCATTACTTATCGTTGCCACCGTTGCCGTAGGAGTATACTTTCCACTTTGCATAAACCTAGGAATCGTAGTATTACTATTTACCGCTGCTACAAATTGGTGCACAGGCATTCCCATCATATGCGCTACCATACCGGCACATATATTACCAAAGTTCCCGCTAGGAACAGAAAACACGAGGGAATCTGCTTTTCCTTGTTTTTTTAATTCTTTATAAGCAAATAAATAATACAGCGACTGCGGTAGCCATCTTGCGACATTAATACTATTTGCAGAGGTGAGTTGTTTTGTACTAGTAATTTCTTTATCTAAAAATGCCTTCTTCACCATTGCCTGGCAATCATCAAAGGTTCCATCTACTTCGAGTGCGGTGATATTTTCTCCTAAGGTGGTGAGCTGTCTCTCTTGCACATCAGATACTTTTCCAGAAGGGTAGAGGATTACTACTTTTATCCCTGGCACTTTGTAGAAGCCTCTAGCTACAGCTCCTCCGGTGTCTCCGCTGGTAGCAACTAGTACGGTAACTTCTTCTTGTTGATTACGTTCTTTTAAGAAGTGGCCTAGACAGCGCGCCATAAAACGTGCTCCTACATCTTTAAAAGCCATAGTAGGCCCATGAAAAAGCTCTAGCGTTGCCACATTTTCTTCTATAGCAACCAATGGGAAATCAAAAGAAAGAACATCTGTTACTATTTCTTTAAGTGTAGCTTCGTCCATACTATTGCCTACAAAAGGTTTCATCACTTCGACAGCGATTTCTTCTTTTGATAAATGCTCAATCTGTTCCCAGAAGGTAGTAGGAAGTACTGGGATGTTTTCAGGAAAGTAAAGTCCTTTATCTGGAGCAATTCCTCGTATTACTGCTTCATCAAAAGTAACGTTTGGCGCTTGCTTATTAAGACTGTAGTATTTCATATATAGACAACTAGCTAACTAAAATTATGCATTTTTTTTGTAAAGTAAATCTAATAGATTTTAATCAGAAATTTACCTAAATAGCAGTAAGATGCAATATGCTGATACTGGTAGATTATGGCTTTTAATTTTGATAATCAGTGAGTTGTGGTTGAAATAAAACGCCATTCATATAGAATGGCGTTTGTTTATTAATATATAAGATGATTATCTACTCTACAAGTACTCCACCTTCAGGTTTTGAAAAAGTAGCAATATCTAGTTGCGTAGCAGTTGCTGTAGGGTTTGTAAAATTCATAGCATTCCTCATTTCTGTAGGCTTTCCATCTACTACCTTGTACCATTGTAGTTCGCTAGGTAATTTAAGACCATTTACATCTTGCCATGTAGCATATTTAATAAAGCTGTAACGTTCACTTGGTCCGTCACTACCTGCTGTCACTGTATATGCTAGCCATGCCATTTCGTTTGTAGTAGGGTCATTGTATAAGATGTAATTATCATCTGGACTATCACCTACCTCGTTACCAAAGCTAATTTTTGTCCCAGGGTAGCTTACACCATCCATTTCTAATGCAGGAACCTCTGAGTATGTGATGCCTTCATCGCTTAGTACAAATGGCATTGCATAAAAATAAAACATCAAGTTATGATAAAAACGAGCTCTCTCTGGCTGGAAAGCGATGGTATCTTGTTTTAACCATAAGTCTTTACCATCATATCCTAGTACAAAATTTTTAGTCTCAATACGTGTTTTACGAGATTTAAGATCAACAGTATGTATTTCATTTATGTCTCCTTTTGGTAAGGTGAAACATAAATTATTCATGTTATTCCAAGTGTCAATTCCTCCGTGAGCTTCAAATACTTTAGAAATTTGATCTGGGTATACTCTTGATGGAGTTTCTACTACAGCAACTTCTTCTGTTTTTACGGTTGATTCATTTTTACAACTTGCAAAAGCAATAAGTCCAGCAAGCAATAGGATAGATTTGTTCATAGTATATTAATTGGTTAGAATTTGTAAGGTAGTCGTATGGAATTTATAGTCTTACAAAACTCGTCAATCATTTTCAGATAATTTGAAAAATTCATTTACGGGTTTTTCAAATAACTCAGAAAGTTTCAATGCAAGTACCGTAGAGGGAACGTAGCGATTTTTTTCTATCGAATTTATGGTTTGCCTCGAGACACCTATTTTCTTTGCAAGATCATCTTGTGTAAGATCAAGGATAGCACGTTCTACTTTAAGTGTATTAGTCATCTGCACCACTTTTAAATAAATGAAAAAATAGAATCTGACAGAACAACAGCACCCATAATACAAAGAAGTCATTCACAGGCTTGAGAGATGAGCCACCATTTATTAAAGCATCTGCTCCTAGATTTATAAAAGGCATCACAAGCGTTTGTAGCACGCCCACAATAAAAGCAATCATATAAGACCTCATACGTATGCTTCTTATAAACTCATCTTCTATAGGTTCTTTAGATAGAGATACTATAAGAAGACCTATGAGCATGGTATATTTTACAATAACTATAATGGTAGACTTTAGGGAATCATCTGTTACGATAATACTTGTTGCAATTAGAGAGACAAAAGAAGCAATAAACAAAATCCAGCCTATTCTTTTGAATTTATGTGGGAGTTGAAATTTGCTAAGCTTATCAAGGTTCTTGCGCTCGCAGGCAATTATTTTTTTAAAATTCATAATAATAACGTTTAAGTGAAAATAACCTAGCTTTACTTTATGGAAAGTTAATTTGTTATAATGTCAAATATACTTTACATTTTTGATAGTAGAACTATTTTCTTCTAGTTTTTCTCTAATCTTCAGAATATTCTACATTTGTGGTATGTCAAAATATATTTCTAGTATCCAGAATCCAACTGTAAAAAGACTGTTACAACTTCAAGATAAGTCACGCGCACGTAAGAAGGAGGGTGGTTTTATTATAGAAGGTGTGAGAGAAATAGAGCTTGCTATCGCCGGAGGATACGAGATTACAGAAGTTTATTTTAATGAAGCTGTAATTTCAGAAGATGAGGTTGCTGGGATGGTAAATGACACAGCGATGATGACAAGCTTATCTGCCGAGGTATACCAGAAAGTTGCTTATAGAGCAGGAACGGAGGGAATTATCGCTTTCGCGAAAGCGGAAACTAAAACCTTACAAGAGTTGGCGCTACCTGAAAATCCGCTACTATTAATCGCCGAAGCACCAGAGAAACCAGGAAATATAGGCGCACTATTAAGAACAGCAGACGCTGCTGGGGTAGATGCAGTAATTATCGCAAATCCCAAAACAGATTTATACAATCCTAATATCATACGATCAAGTGTAGGATGTGTGTTTACCACACAAATTGCAACTGGGTCAACCGCTGAAGTGATTTCATTTTTACAAGAAAAAGGAATAGCGGTTTACAGTGCTATTTTACAAGAGGCGGTAGATTATGCAGCACAAGATTATACAACGCCTTCAGCCATAGTGGTGGGAACAGAAGCCACAGGATTATCTCAAGAATGGCGCACTGTAGGTACAAATATTAAGATACCTATGCGAGGTAAAATAGACTCTATGAATGTCTCAGTTGCTGCGGGAATATTAGTTTTTGAAGCACGCAGGCAACGCGGATAGAATGTGTGTAAAGAAGAAAAAGACGCTTAATCAATAAGGGCAATCTTCATATATACATTTGCAACTGGCCACTCGCTGCCGTCCACTTTTAACTTATTAATTTCATCCACAACATCCATTCCTTTAGTCACTCTGCCAAAAACGGTGTGATCTCCATCTAGGTGATGCGCTCCACGTTCTGGTTGCACAATAAAAAACTCAAAAGGAGCAGTTGCATTACTCACATTTTGCTCGGTATACTTAGCCGATGAAAATGCTCCGCGCGTGTGCGTATGTGTAGGATTTGCTTCATTTGGTATTAAATAACTCCCAAAGCTCGCTCTGTTGCGCGCAGTGCCTTGCGTATCATTATTACCTCCTTGTACCACAAAATTAGGCGACACTCGGTGGAACTGCGTCGTATTAAAATAGCCGTTTTTTACGAGCATGATAAAGTTTGCTCTGTGTAGCGGAGTATCTGTAAAAAGCTCCACTTCTATTTCTCCAAAACGGGTAGTAATCTTAACCTTAGTCTCAGGATTCTCTTCCCCATAAGCTGTAAGAAAATCAATAACCATTTCTTGTCCACTGATGGTAGGCTCTTTTATAGTACCCATGACCAGTGATGGATCTACTTTTTTGATGTCTTTTTGTTGCAGTGCTATCGTGTCTTTTTTTGCCACTTCTTCCTTTACAGAATTAGGTGCAGATTTCTTATCTTGACAACTTGTGCTCGCTAGCAGCGCTATAATAATCCAGAGATACGTACGCATAAATGAAATTTGAATCATTTTTAGAATTAGCTTCAAAAATAGGAAATCTCCCGCTTCCAGGGCGCGATGTGCAACTAGAGATGGCACCCACAGAACGACTTAAAGAACTCGAGGAACTAGAAATCACAAAGCGCAACCCAAGACAGGCTGGTGTGATGTGCTTATTTTATCCTACGCCAGATGGTGATACGGAGTTTATACTCATCTTACGCAAGACCTATGAAGGGGTACATTCTAATCAAGTAGGCTTTCCTGGAGGAAAGGTAGAACTTACAGATAGCGACCTCGCACATACAGCGTTGCGAGAGACAGAAGAGGAGGTGGGCGTACCCCAATCTCGCGTTGCAATTACTCGCGAACTCACAAATATTTATATACCACCTAGTAATTTCTGGGTACAATCTTTCATAGGACATCTAGATCATACTCCCGCATTTATTGCTCAAGAAAGCGAGGTTGAGTCTTTGATCCCCGTGCCACTATCTGAGTTCCTCTCTGACGATTGTATAACAACGCAAAAACTCTCTACCTCCTATATGGATGATATGGAGGTACCAGCATATAAATTGCAAGGTCATATTGTTTGGGGAGCTACAGCAATGATGCTCAGTGAGGTACGATCGCTTCTTAACACTTCTTTAAAATTGTAACGCCTTTTGTATCTTTACAGGCTGTTTGTAACCAAGTACGCTTTCGCGAAAGCGCACTCAAACGCATCCAACTTTAAACTAAATAATGGGGATATTTAAAAAAAATCCATTTGGACATATACTATTCTTAAAACGCTGGCTCATAAGAATTGCTGGTGCAATGACGCATAGACGTTATCGCGGTTTTAATGAATTACAGATAGTAGGTTCTGAAATACTGACTAATCTTCCAGATAGAAACGTATTATTTGTTTCAAATCACCAGACATATTTTGCAGACGTGGTTTCCATGTTTCACGTCTTTAACGCGAGTTTAAGCGGTCGTACAGATTCTATAAAAAATATAGGATATCTGTGGGATCCAAAACTTAACCTATACTACGTTGCCGCTGGAGAAACGATGAAGGCTGGTTTACTACCGCGCATACTGGCTTATGCAGGAGCTATTACAGTAAGTCGTACCTGGAGAGAAAAAGGTAAAGAAATAGATCGCCAGGTAAACCTTAAGGATACTGAGAATATAGGAATAGCGCTAGATGATGGCTGGGTAATTACGTTCCCGCAAGGAACTACAAAACCATGGAAACCTATTAGAAAAGGAACTGCTCACATTATTAAAAACTATAAACCTATCGTAGTGCCTATTGTGATTGATGGTTTTAGAAGGAGTTTTGACAAGAAAGGATTACGTATTAAAAAACGTGGTATTCTTCAATCTTTTGAAGTAAAAGAACCGCTAGTAATAGATTACGAAAACGACTCTGTAGAGAAAATTGTAGAGCAACTAGAATATGCAATCGAGCAACATCCATCTTTCTTAAAGGTCATCCCAACGGAAGAGATAGAAGCAGAAGAAGAACTTAATAAAAAGAGAAAGTGGGAATATTAATATACTCACCTTACTAAGAAAAAAAAGCGAGAGCGACCGTAAGGTCGCTCTCGCTTTTTATATGCTTAAAAGGCAACAGCTTGACCTATTGCCTTAATCAGAACTCAAACCCCCTAGATTTAAAGTTCCAATTTTTTAAGTTGATTGTAATTTGCTCTTAGTCTCTTTAAAAGACGGCCGTACAGTAGTCTATAAATAATAAGGAGAATACCAATCGCTAAAGCGAGCATAATAATCAAACTTATTACGGCTAGAAAGAGACTATCTGTAGAAAGGAACTCTGGATGCGTTGTCTCTATCAAAACAAATGCACCTACAGTCCCAAGTACAAGAAACGCAAGGTTAAACCATATATAATATTTTACGGTTTTACGTGTGTTCAAAATATTTTGCATTAGTACTCTTGGAGAGTCTGTGTTTTCAATTTTCTTATAATTTTTATAAAACCAACCAATGAAGAATATAAGCGCTGCTAGGTGAATTCCTGTTGAAATATATTCTACTGAATCTCCTATTACAGTTTTTACATTTGAGGCGTCGTCTCCTGTAATTTTAATTCCGAAGCTGAGTAAGATCCATACAGCAAATTCTGCAATACTTATAAAAAGTATCCACTTCACTACAGAAGAAGATTTCTTAAGTAGCATAGGGTACAAGTCTTCCTTCGTATATTTAGGAAGTGATCCTTCCTGCTTTTGCCAATCTTTCTTTAGCATTTCTAGTTCATCTACCATAGCTTATGGATTTAATATTTTTTTGAGCTTTTTCTTCACTCTGTTCATCTTCACTCTTGCATTTACCTCTGATATACCTAGGGTTTCAGAGATTTCACTGTAGTTCTTATCTTCTAGATATAAAAAGACGAGTGCCTTATCTATATCATTAAGCTCTTTTACTGCACTATACATCAACTTTAATTGCTGCTCCACGGTATCATCATATTCTTCTGACGATATACGAAACATGACAGAATCAAAATCCTGAGTCTGCACCGTTCTTTTTGATTTACGATATAAAGTGATGGCGGTATTTAATCCCACGCGGTACATCCACGTACTGAACTTTGAGTCTCCTCTAAACTTGGGGAAGGCTCGCCATAATTGTATCGTAATCTCTTGAAAAAGATCATTGTGTTGATCCCGATTGTTGGTATACAAACGGCATATCTTATGCACAATGTTCTGGTTCTCTTCCAGAAGGGTTACAAAATTATCTTCGACTGTTTTATCCAATGGTTGGTGGCTTAGTTAATGGTAAGTAGAGATTTCTTACAAAGTGTTACAGAATAATTCTAAAAGTTTTAGTCTATTTCTGGTAACGTCCAAGTTACTCTATATAATTGACGCCTGAGATGATCAACTAATAAGTGCCTAAAAAGAAAAAAACCTCTGCTCCCTAATTGCAGAGGTTTTTTCTTACTTGTTAAATTCTTGAACTTTCAACGGGATAAATATAGATATAATAGTTGTGTAAGCACATCCTCATATGTTACGTTTAAGTAAAATCAATCGCTGAATATTGCCGATTATAACTTTAGTAAACACGTTTATAGTTCATTAAAAAATTAATTTTAATGTGATTTTTTTTAAAAATTTTTACTTCTCAGATTAAAGCAAATGTTATGGTAGTTACGCAAACGTTATAAATGTCTTTTTAGCTTTAAAATCTTCTTTAACGTCTATGGAAAAAATGATTTTATTAGGACTTTTATCTTATGAATTACAACTGGGAACTCTAAAATGACGGTTGGGAGTATTACGCTTTCGCGAAAGCGTAGTTCGCTCCATATTTGCTCAACAATCAATCAACCGAACTATTTATGAAATCGCTTTTACTTATTATCGTAACCCTATTAAGCTACCAATTATCTGCTCAAACCGTCGTCTCGGGAAAAGTCACAGACTCGAAAGGAATCCCAATAGAAGGCGCAAACATTTTTATAGATGGCAGTTATGATGGAGCCAGTACCGCAGCAGATGGATCATTCTCATTTACCACAAGTGAGGAGGGAACGCAGCTACTTAAAGTCACGTTTTTATCATACGAACCGTATGAGTCGTTTATGGAAGTAACGACTTTTAAAGACCTTAAAATCACATTGCGGGAAGATATAAACTCACTGGATACGGTAGTACTTTCGGCAGGGACATTTGAGGCTAGTGATAATAGTAAAGTATCTGTGCTTAAGCCGCTTGATGTTGTGACTACGGCAAGTGCGCTAGGAGATTTTGTAGGTGCATTACAAACGTTACCTGGTACAACTACCGTAGCAGAGGATGGTAGACTCTTTGTGCGTGGAGGAGATGCCGGAGAAACACAGATATTTATAGATGGCATACGTGTCTTTACTCCTTATACACCAACCGCAAATAATACGCCTACTCGAGGCAGGTATAGTCCTTTTCTGTTTGATGGGATTACGTTTTCCACGGGAGGATACTCGGCCGAGTATGGAGAGGCTTTGTCAAGTGTTTTATTACTGAATACCATAGATGAGCCAGATCAAAATAAGACAGATATCTCCCTAATGTCTGTAGGCGGCGGACTAGGAATTACCAGAAAATGGGAGAAGAGTTCGCTCAGTGTAAGTACATCATATATAAACCTTGCTCCCTATGTGGCATTGTTTTCTAATCGTAATAATTTTAATAAGCCTTTTCAAACCTTTTCAGGAGAAGCAGTATATCGTTACAGAACTGAAAATGGCTTGTTTAAATTATATGCAGCGGGAGACAGGACAAGTTTTGACATTACGCAAGAAGATATTAATAATCCAGAAGGGTTCACGCTGGGTTTAAAAAACAGTAATGTTTACATAAACACGAATTATACTGGAATGTTAAGTGACAGCTGGAGTATACAAACGGGAGGAAGTTATACGAGTGCTCAAAATGATACATCTCTACAATCGGCTACTAACATCGATAACAAAGAAAATAGCGCACATCTTAAAGTCAAACTTAAAAAGCGTTTTTCAAATAGGTTTAAACTAGCCTTTGGTGCAGAACATTTTGTAACAGATTTTCAGGAGGATTTTAATGGAGTCCTTGATGATCAGAACATTGTAGCTGCCTACGATTTTAAGAGTAATATTACTGCGGCTTTTGTTGAAAGTGATATCATCTTCTCTCGCAATTTTGCATTGAAGCTGGGCGCTAGGGCGAGTTATACAGATTATATGGAAGGAGTCACATTTTCGCCTAGAGCGAGCGTAGCCTATAAAACAGGTAAAAATAGTCAGTTTTCTTTGGCTTACGGAGATTTTTATCAAAATCCGCTGAATGACTTTTTAAAATTTAGTCTTGATCTTGATGCTCAAAAGACGACGCATTACATAGCAAACTATCAGTATAGTAACAATGGCCGAATCTTTAGAGCAGAGGCGTACCGTAAGAGTTATAGTAATTTGATTACTTCTAATACGATGTTTAATAGTCCAGAGAGCGTGCTTACGAATGATGGAAATGGCTATGCGCAGGGAGTCGATGTTTTTTGGAGAGATAACACGAGTATAAAAAATATGGATTACTGGGTGAGCTATTCCTACCTAGATTCAGAGAGGAAATATCTCAATTTTGAGGAACAAGCAAGACCGTCTTTTGCAAGTCCACATAACCTATCTGTGGTAGGTAAGTATTTTATTAAAGATTGGAAATCACAGGTGGGTGTAAGCTTCCAGCATAGTTCTGGGCGTACCTATACAGATAAGAATAGCGCTGGTTTCTTACAAGCAAACGCAAAGTCCTTTAATAGTTTAAGTGTAAACTGGGCTTATTTATTATCGCAGCAAAAGATTCTGTACTTTTCTGTAAACAATGTACTTGGGTTAAGAAACGTAAATGGCTATCAATATGCAGATACTCCTAATCCTGCAGGTACCTTTGACCGTAGAGCGTTACGTCCAGCAACAGATCAATTCTTTTTTGTAGGCTTTTTCTGGACCATAAGTGATGATAAGAATAGTAACCAACTAGATAATTTATAGACGTCATATTCGTTTTGAAGTAGTATTGTAAAAGAAGTATCTTAGTAAAAAATAATAAGAGTCTATGAAATATTTACTTGTTGTATGCTGTCTAGTGATGTTTATTTCTTGTGGTGATGATGATTCATCTGGTCCAGCAGAGGTAATTTGTACTACTGATGTTGTGCCGTCTTTTAATATCACCGTTAGAAATACTGAAGATAATTCTTTACTAGAAGGAGTAAGTATAGTTGCAAAAGATCAACAGTTTGAAGCCACGCTTACAGAAGAAAGTCCTGGTGTATATGTAGGACCAGATGAGCGTACGGGAAGTTATTTCTTAATTATTCAAAAAGAAAACTTCCAGACCATTATCACTGAGACCTTCGTTGTAGAAGAAGATGAGTGTCATGTAATTACTGTCGCAAGATCATTCACATTACAACCACTGTAATAAATGATATTTTTATTCATAATGAAGCCCAAAGAAATCTTTGGGTTTTTTTGTGCTTATATGAGTGTAACAAGTTAGTGCTTATGGCTACCTATATGTACAATCAAAAAATCAACAAGAATGAACGCACATGAAATAGACTACGAGATCTTTGGAGAAGAGATGCAATATGTAGAGGTAGAGTTAGATCCGCAAGAAGGTGTAATTGCCGAGGCTGGCAGCTTTATGATGATGGAAGAAGGTATACGTATGGAAACCATTTTTGGCGATGGCTCTGCAAAGGATACTGGCGTAATGGGTAAGATTTTTGGAGCAGGAAAGCGTTTACTTACGGGAGAGAGTTTGTTTATGACAGCCTTTTACAATGATGTAGTAGGTAAGAAGAAAGTAAGTTTTGCATCACCCTATCCAGGAAAAATAATACCGATAGATCTTGATAAAGTAGGAGGGAAGTTTATTTGCCAGAAAGATGCATTTCTTTGTGCAGCAAAGGGTGTTTCTATTGGAGTCGAATTTTCGCGTAAGCTAGGTAGAGGTCTTTTTGGAGGAGAAGGATTTATCATGCAGCGTCTAGAAGGTGATGGTATTGCATTTGTACATGCCGGAGGAACTACGCTTAAAAAAGAACTTGCTCCCGGAGAGCGTTTAAAAGTAGATACTGGATGTATTATCGGGTTTGATAGTACGGTAGCTTATGACATAGAATTTGTAGGAGGTATTAAGAATACCATTTTTGGTGGTGAAGGGTTATTTTTTGCCACATTAACTGGTCCTGGGACTGTTTATATACAGTCACTTCCTTTTAGTCGTCTTGCAAACCGTGTACTGGCGATGGCTCCAAAGGCGGGAGGTAAACAAAGAGGTGAAGGCTCTATACTAGGTGGATTAGGAGATTTACTCGATGGCGATAATCGTTTCTAAGTGATACCGCAACTGCTTATTTAACAAGTGTTTAACTTAAATTTAAGATAGTGAAATATGATAAAACACGTGTTTTATAATTCTTTAAGTCTTATATTTATAGAGTTCAATAATATAAAACATAGCCTATAGCATCAAACTACTTTTTAAAATCTAACCCTATAAAACCCTTCGAATATGGCGAGAGCAATGTTTGAATACACGAAGACTATTTTAGATAAGGTAAGTTTTGATAGCTCGCTATTTTGTAAAGAACTAGAGAAAGCAATTAAACGACTATTACCTTATGAAATAGATGAACTTAGAATCTGGATCAATGCATTGATTAAAACCAATCCTGATCTTGGTCATTGTCTAATTTATTTAAAACCATAAAAAAAAGCCCCAGTAATGGGGCTTTTTTAGTATAATTAATAGGTCTTATTTTGAGATAGGACTTATAATTTGCACATTTTGAAAGGTGATTGCACCTTTTACTACGCCAGCAATAGTAGACCTTAAGGCCTCTATAATCTGTATCTTAAGTTCGCTCTTATGATAGATAATACTTATTTCTCTAGCAGGAGAAGGTTCTTCAAATGATTTAAAAAGTTCTTGCTCTTTTACAGGTATATCAAGAGTATGCAAGTAAGGTAAAAGCGTCATACCTAGTCCTTCATTTGCTAGTTTTACGAGCGTTTCAAAACTTCCGCTTTCTAATGAGAATTTCTCATTATTCATATTTCTAGGCGTAGCACATAGATTAATCACACCATCTCTAAAACAATGTCCATCCTCTAGCACTAGCATATCTTGCATGTCTAGATCTGAAGTTTCTAAAACCTCTTTATTACTCAGTCTGTGGTTATGCGGAACATAAGCAACAAATGGTTCGTAATATAAAGGTCTTTCTTTAATCATAGGATTTTCAAGAGGAGTAGCTGCAATGGCTGCGTCTAGATGACCTTCCTCAAGCTTTTCCATGATTTGATCTGTGTTGAGCTCCTCAATCTTGAGCTTAACCTTAGGGTATTTTTTTATAAAATTAGTGAGAAACATAGGCAGTAGCGTAGGCATTACTGTTGGGATAACCCCTAGCTTAAATTCACCTCCTATATAACCCTTTTGCTGATCTACAATATCTGTAATACGGTTTGCTTCGTTTACAATATTACGTGCTTGGTGTACAATTTTTGACCCTATTTCTGTAAGCTCTATAGGCTTCTTACTGCGGTCAAAAATAAGAATGTCTAGCTCATCCTCAAGCTTTTGTATTTGCATACTAAGCGTAGGCTGAGTAACAAATGTCTTTTGAGCTGCTCTAGTAAAATTTTGATGCTCTGCTACCGCAAGCACATATTTAAGTTGAGTAATAGTCATGTTGTAATTTATAACACAAAAGTAAGAAAATCATTGAGTGTACCTATGTACAACATCAATTTATAAGTTTTTTCTTATAGCAAAAAAAAGCCAGCAGGTGAGTGCTGGCTTTGAAATATGAAGAAACTAATATTACATTTTAATTTCTAGTTGTACATCTTCTGTACCTACTGTAAATTTTGCATTGTTCCAGCTAGGAGGTCCAAAGCCTGTACCACTACCAGATGTTGCATAATCTTCTTTAGGCATTCCATTTGCTTCAAAATCCATACGGTTATTTCCATTTTGATCATGTAGCGTTATAATTCCATAATCTCCAGGCTGTACATTTTCAAAAACTAAGGTAACCGTATTGTTTTCTGGTGTAGCTCCTTGAGAGTCTAATGGCGCAGCTTTCATAAAGGTCGCCTCATTATATAGCGCTGCAGAGGCAGAACCGTCATTATTAGTTAAGTTAGGAATCGTTACTGTGATGGTAACTCCTTCTGCTTCTTGTCCAAAAGAAATTGTTGATACGGCTGCGAGTAATAAAAAGATAATTGTTCTCATAATTGATAGTATTAGATAGTTATTGTTTTTTGTTGATGTTGTAAATATATTATCACGCTTTCGCGAAAAAAATCTTCTATTACCCAACTGTAAAAATCAACGACCGAACTGTGAGAATTCGTAATCTAAATCAATTTGTAGTTATTTATCAGTACACCAACCCAATGTTTTTTCTAATAGTATCTAACATTTTAATAAGGTCTTTACTCTTATCAAATGTCATAATATCACTCTCGGTCTTATTACTTTCAAGCATTTTCTGGCAATGCAGTATCTCATAATGATATCCATTCACACTTTCCGGAATAGGGAAATCATATGTTTTTGAAGCACTATCTTTAGTTATGGTAACACTAGTTGGCTCATGGAAACGACTGCTTATGAGTATTTCGCCATGTTCTAAAGTGATGTGACAAGTAGTGTCTGTTTTCTCATCAATAGCCGAAAATAAATCTGCTTCTACTTGATTAGGATACGTTAACTGCATAGAGCAATGATGATCTACACCTGTGGGACCCAAAAAAGCCTGAGCACTTATATTTTCAGTATATCCTAAAAGTGTTAGCGCTGCAAACACTGGGTAAATACCTACATCTAGCAAACTACCGCCACCGAGGGATTTATTATATAAACGAGCATTT
Organism: Dokdonia sp. Asnod1-B02; assembly: GCF_045063955.1. Taxonomy (NCBI): domain Bacteria; kingdom Pseudomonadati; phylum Bacteroidota; class Flavobacteriia; order Flavobacteriales; family Flavobacteriaceae; genus Dokdonia; species Dokdonia sp. Asnod1-B02. The sequence continues at coordinate 1,649,328 of NZ_JBEFNW010000002.1, forward strand.
ACATCGTAAACTGCGTCGAAACCAAAGTTGGCAGTAAGGTTTGTAATCTTTCCTAAATCTCCATTTTTAACCGTATCAAGTACAAATTGATAATGAGGTAAGAAGTGCGTCCACAGTGCTTCCATTAAAAAGGTTTGTTGCGCTTTCGCGAAAGCAATCATTTCCTCAACTTCTTCAAGATTCATGGCAAAGGCCTTCTCACAAAGCACTGCTTTTTTATGCGTGAGACATAAAAGCGTTTGCTCTTTGTGAAATATGTGAGGAGTAGCAATATAAACGATATCTACTTTAGGATCTAGAAGCATTTCCTCATAGCTACCATATGCGATAGTCGCGTTATGAGTATCCTTAAAAGCTGATGCGTTGTCAAGATTTCTACTTGCTACAGCATAAAGATGTGCACCTTGAGCAAGTTGTACATCGTTTGCAAATTCAGCAGCAATCTTGCCGCAACCTAGTATTGCCCAGTTAGTTTCTTTAGTCATGTAGATTGTATTTAATTATAGCGATACAATTTGTTTACTTCACATTTTCGCGAAAGCATAATTACACATTACTACTCATCTTGAGAACCTCCAAAGCTTACTTGTAGTAGCATCGCTAGTCCCATTACGAGGGCGCATCCTACAACGTTGAGCCATAAATATGGGAATTCTATAATTTCAAAATGTATGAGTCCGTACACGATGATAATGATTACTTGCGTGATGAGTGCTGCTATGAACACGGCATTACTTTTTACAAATTTGATAAAGAATGCAAGTAAGAATATTCCGAGAATATTACCGTAAAAAATAGAACCTATAATGTTTACAAGCTGAATTAAGTTTTCAAATAGACTTGCCGTACAAGCCACGATTATGGCGAGCACGCCCCACATAAGTGTAAAGCCTTTTGTACTGCGCACGTAATGTCTGTCTGTCATAGTTTCCTTATAATTACGCTTATAAAGATCTACAGCTGTGGTGGCTCCAAGTGCATTAAGTTCTGACGCGGTTGATGACATTGCTGCGCTGAGTATTACAGCGAGTAATAAGCCTATTAGTCCGTTAGGAAGGTTATTGAGTATAAAGTGTATAAAGACGTAATCCTTGTCGTTATTTTCTACCTCTGGAGCAGCTTTTGCAATGAGCACTTTACCTACAGATCTTATTTCCTTATCAATACCCTCATATTTATCTATAAGTGATAATTGAGCTCCGTTTTCCTCATAAATATCCTGTGTAGGATCCTTAGCATAATTAAAGGCAGCCTCCTTTTGGTTGTTTTGGTTTTGAGCTAGTTGTTGTTCTAGTGATTCAAATTCGCTCGCATAGATTGACGTTTTTACGGCTTCGGTTGCGGCAGGATTAAAATGTAGCGGCGCACTATTAAACTGATAAAAAACAAAAACCATAACTCCCACAAGGAGAATAAAGAACTGCATCGGGATCTTTAAGGCTCCGTTAAACAGAAGACCCATTTGCATTTCCTTTACATTTTTTCCAGAAAGGTAGCGTTGCACCTGGCTCTGATCTGTACCAAAATAGGAAAGCATTAAAAAGGTACCTCCTAGTAAACCTGTCCATACCGTGTATCTATTGCTTAAATCAAAAGAGAAGTCTAATAGATTCATTTTTTCTCCAGCACCTGCAATGCTCAAGGCATCTGTAAAACTGATGTCCTCCGGAAGTTTATCAAGAATGAGGTAAAAGGCAATTGCCATACCGGCGAAAATCACAGCCATTTGCTGCTTCTGAGTAATGCTAACTGCTTTCGTACCACCAGAAACGGTATAGATAATCACTACAATCCCTATGATAATATTGAGCATAGTGAGATCCCAACCCAATACCGCCGAAAGGATAATTGCCGGAGCATAAATAGTAATCCCTGCAGCGAGACTACGCTGTATTAAAAATAAAATAGCTGCGAGTGATCTCGTTTTTAAATCAAAACGACTTTCTAGATATTCATAGGCTGTAAAAACCTTTAGTCTGTGATAGATAGGGATAAAAACCAAGCAAATCACAATCATCGCAATAGGAAGCCCAAAATAAAACTGGACAAATCCCATACCGTCATAAAATCCCTGACCTGTGGTAGATAAAAAAGTGATGGCACTTGCTTGTGTGGCCATTACAGAAAGGCCTACCGTCCACCATTTTGAGGTATTACCACCTCTTATATATTCTTCTGCGTTCTTACTTCCTTGTGTTTTATAGGTTCCATAAACAACTATAAAAATGAGCGTGAATGCTAGTACTGCCCAGTCTATTATTTCCATATTAAGAGAATGAGGTCATTAATAGATAAAACACGATAATGTAAGCTAGATTGACCAGCAGTACTATGGTGTACTTCTTTTTCCATGGGTATTTGGATACATTTTTCATTGCTTTATCTCGCTCTTTTCTTGCTTTCCTATACTCAGCATATTTGCAAATAATTTATAAGCTCCAGATACTCCTGCTGGTAGTTCTCTAAAAAAGCTTAACCCAGTATAAATGTAGTGACCGTCACCATATGGAGCGACTAGCAGGCTACCGTCTTTTGCCGTTTCTCCTTTATCATTCATAGAGAGAATAGGAGTATAGGCATCATCCCACTTGTTTGGAAAATAAAGGCCACGTTCTTGCGTCCACCCTTCAAAATCTTTTTGAGTAAGCTTATTTGGGAAATTCATGATAGGGTGATTTTCAGCAAGGATTCTCACTTCGCTATTCTCATCCGTCACACGGTCTCTACTAAGTTGCATCTCATAAGGAGCTCCTATTTTTGTATCACCCCAGCGACCAGACGTATTGTATTGTGCGATAAGCGTACCGCCGGACTTTACATAATCGAGTAAAAGTGGCTGCTTTGCTTGCATCTCATCCACTACATTATAAGCTCGTATGCCTACTACCACCGCGTCAAATTGTGCAAGCAGTTCTGGTGTGATAGTGCTAGGTTCTATAATAGCTACTTGGTAGCCTATCTGTGTGAGATTATCTGGCACTGCATCTCCAGCACCTTGAATGTACCCTATGTAATCCCCTTTACGCTCGATATCAAGTCGTACAATTTTTGCTTTGTTAGGTAAGAAAAGTGACTGCAGCGGGATGTGTGCATAATCTATTGTTACAAGCTCCTTGGTGTACGTTTTATTTCCGGCGGTCACTACGGGAGTGAGATCTCCTTCGCTATCAGTGCTAGGAGGTGTTACAGAAAATATAACTTTTTGTTCTGCACCTTTTAATGCAATAGATATGTTTACACTTTTTGGTGTGATTGTCCATCCACTAGGAGCAGTGAGAGATACGGTTCCGTTAAAATTATCCTGATGCGCTGTTACCGTTACGGGAATGTTTTTTGATTCCGCTTTCGCGAAAATTATAACCTTCGAGTCTAGCTTTGATGAAACTACTGGTACTATTTCAAAAGGCTCATACACTTCGCCCTTAACGCGATCATTGTATTTAAAAACAATTGGTTTTTCAATCGAAATAGGTACGCCAGCAATCGTGAGGTCAAACTTCACAGTGTTTTGTTGTGGAGTTTCCGGTTTTCCTATCATAGTGCGATCATCTACTCGGTACATTCCTAAAGTTCCTTCTTCACGTAACCAGTATGCAGAAGTATCTTTAAAAGAATCATCTATGGTAACCGTTGCTTCTATAGAAAGTGAATTGTTGTTAGCTAGCGGTGTGTCGCTAGCTAGTTGTTGATTGCTTGATGTAACAATTGCGCTGTTAAGCATTACAGACTGCATACTTCTGTTTATCGCTTCAAGTTTTAAGGTTACTTCGCTCCCTAGAGTAGCATAACCAGTATTTGCAGCTGCTTCTAGATAAATACCTGCGCAGGCAGTGATGATATCTTGCAGTTCTTTAGATTTAATAGCTTTCCAGTGAGCATCCTCTAATTGTTGTACAAGTGCATATGCTTTAGCTAGCTGAGGAATACTTTTTTCTGGAGCAGTAAAATCATAGTCTGTAACGACCTGATCTAATATTGTTTTAATTGCCTGACCTCCTTTTACGCGCGTCCAAGTCGTGTTGATTCCTTGAAAAACGTCGTTATTAGTTGGCATCTCACCGCGTAATAATTCAAAATAGGTGTCCTCGCTACCACGGCTTCCCGTATTTCCAAAACCTTGAGACTTGTGCTGACTTCTACTAAGGGAAGAGATTTCTGTATTAGAAAGTCCGAGACTAGGGTAGTAGGTACCTACATCAACTTGAACCAATTTAGATTTATCTGCCTCATCAAATTTTTCTTTGCTTCCGTAGAACCACCATGAAGTATTAAAAAATTGTCTACTCGGCTTCCAGGTGTCTGTGTATTCTAACTGCTCTTTATATTTTGAGGTGTCACCTGCTAGGTCAAAAGCTTCTACAGATAGCATTGCGCTTGAAGTATGATGACCGTGTGTGCTTCCTGGTGTTCTGTGATTAAAACGGTTAATAATTACATCAGGCTTAAATGTTCGTATTGCCCAGACCACATCTCCAAGTACTTCTTCCTTATTCCAGATTGCGAGCGTCTCATCTGGATGTTTTGAATATCCAAAATCATTTGCTCTTGTAAATCGCTGTTCCCCACCATCTGTTGCTCTTGCAGCTAGTAGCTCATTAGTACGTATCACGCCAAGTAATTCACGTAATTCTGGACCTATGATGTTCTGACCACCATCACCTCTCGTAAGCGATAAATAGGCAGTTCTTGCTTTAACTGTGTTTGCAAAATAGGAGATAGCCGTAGTATTCTCGTCATCGGGGTGTGCAGCTACGTAGAGTACTGAGCCTAGAAAGTTGAGTTTTTGAAGGTCTTGGTATATTTCGCTAGCTGTTGGTTTAACAGGTTGAACGGTAATACCTTGAGCATATATTTTCGCGAAAGCGAAGACAAATAAAAAGGCTAAAATCACATAGGATTTACGCATAATAATGAGGAGTTTGATACTTCTCAAATATACCGATTATGAAAGGTAGCCTAAGTCCTTTAAGGTTTCTTTAACAATCTACACCGCTTTATTAAAGGGATCATCTTCATCCATTTGTTGATTTTGCTCTAAGATATTTGTAGAGATTCCCTCCTCTACAAGTGTGATTCCTTTTTGAAGAATTAAACTGTTAGGGTAGGTGTGTAGTCCGCCATCAGAAGTACGCAGATTCGTGTGAAAAGCCTTGATGTCTTCTATAATCGCGATGATAGGGAAGTCTTTGTCGTGAATTTTAATACGGTCGCCTATTTTATAAGGGAGCGTAAAAAATATGATTACGCCAGAGGTAAGATTACTTAGTACTGACCACTGCGCAAAAAATGCAACACCTATAATAGCAAAGACAGAGCTAGCAATGACTCCAATATCCTTTATTTTAATTCCCCAGATGAGTATACTTATAATAAACGCAATTATTAATAACACTGCATCTACGTATTTCATAATAAGATTTGCACGCTTCTTTACTTTGTTTTTACGCTCAGAAAAACGACGTACAAAATAAGAAGTGATAATGCGTAAAACGATAAGAATCCCTAGTGTTACAGCACTATGTATGATTTCAGGTCTAAACAATTCCATAAATTACAACCATTTTTTACGCTTAAAATAAATAAGCGAAGCAACAAAAATAACAATCATGGCTCCCCAGAAATAATAATAACCATCCTTGATAGCTAGTTCTGGTATATGCTCAAAATTCATCCCATAAATTCCTGCAAGAAAGGTCATAGGTATAAAAATGGTAGCGATGATGGTAAGCACCTTCATCACTTCATTCATACGGTTTGCAATGTTTGTCGAGTTCATATCCATTAACCCAGCAATCGTATCTCGATATACCTCTACAGTCTCAATTACTTGGATTGTGTGATCATATAAGTCTCTTACAAATACCTGTGTTTTCTTTAGAACAAGGTGATTTTCTACTTTTTCGAGCTTGTTTACTACCTCTCTAAGTGGGAATATAGATCGTCTTACTTGTATCACCTCTTTTTTGAGAGTTTGAATTTCTTGAGAGTAATTTTGAGAGTTGTCTGTATAAATTTTATCTTCAAGCTCTTCTATTTTATTACTCAACTGCTCGATAATAATAAAGTAATGGTCAATCACGGCATCCATGATTGCATAGGTAAGGTAGTCTGCTCCATTAGAGCGCACTCTACCTTTTGCATGTCTGATACGTTCTCGCACACCGTCAAAAACATCACCATCATATTCTTGTAAACAGATGAGATATGTTTTACCTAATATTAAACTTATGTGCTCAACATTCAGTTGATTTTCGGCATCATAGTAAAGCATTTTAAAAACGATAAATAAGTGGTCGCTATACTCATCTAGTTTAGGTCGCTGGCTAGTGTTTGCAACGTCTTCCATTACTAATGGGTGCAATTTATAACGCTCTGCAATTTGTGTAAGAGCGACAGTGTCGCTTAAACCATTTATATTAATCCAAGTAACTGTTTTCTCGTCGGTATCTTTGTGATATTCTTCCAGTCGGGCAAGCGTTTCCTCATCCAGATAATCGTCGTTGTAATCAAAGACGTCAATACTTACAGCCTTTTGCGCTTTATTACCTGTGTAGATCACATGACCAGGAGCGTGAGAGAGTTTCTCTTTCACGGTCTCCCTAGTAATATTATTTCTCACTAAAGCGTTTACTTTACTTTTAATTTTTTTTCTAATCATTATAAGCCAAGTTCTGTGCGTAGTGATTCGTCTTCTTTAGTTTTTTTACCCCAGTAGGCACTTCTGATTGTTTTCATCTTTGTAGCCGTTGTGGTCATTTTCTCTCCGCCACGACCGTCTGGATAGGTCTCTTCCCAACCTTCAATCTGGTGTGGGAAATCACTAGAAAAGTTTATTGTAAGTGTTCTGTCTAATGATGGATAATTAAGTGTGTATGAAGTTGCTGTTAAGCTTCCCGTAACATTATAAGCTTTTATAGGAGTATGCGTCATCGCAGCATACGAAACGTCTGGAATACTTGTAAAATTCCCCGTAGGTAATAAGGTAGGATCGATGCGCAATAATGCCCACAATTCATTTTCTAATACTGCTTTGTCTAAGGTATATTCCTCATCTGCTCTGCTTTCAAAATAAGAGTGAATCTGCACCTCAAATTGATCTCTGTTATTGAGTTGTGTGTACGTATTACCACACCATTCTTGCATACTTTGTGAGACCTTAATAGCGTGCAACTCCTCATTTACTGGTAAAAATGTACTACTCATAATGGAATACGGATAAATGCCCGTCACAAAATTTTTAGTAGCATTTAACTTGATAATAGGGATATTATTGTTGTCTTGGTTATCTGCTTTTACTTGCTTTTCTGGCAAAAAATCTTCAGTTACAAAAATAAGTGCTGCTGTTCCTTCCCTTAACTCGCCATAACGAGCTTGCTGTAACTCGTAGCTGGTGATTTCGGCAGTTCCAGCATACCAGTAGTCTTTCCACTCCTGTGAGATGGAACGCTGTGCTATTGGTAGCGTATTAATGCTTGTTGCGGTGTCCGCTTTCGCGAAAGCGGTATCATTTTTATCATTGTTCTTACATCCAGAAATCATAGCAATAACGACTAAAGCGCTACCTATTAAGAATGTACTTCGATATGCTTGATGTTGTTTTGTGGATATAGACATGATATAAATTTTAATATTAAAATTACAGAAATACTATGAGTCTGCGAGCAGCATTAACGTTTCATAAACTTTATGAAGCGGCATTCCCATGACATTGAAGTAAGATCCCTCTATGCTGGTCACTGCAATGTAGCCAAACCATTCTTGAATACCGTAACCACCTGCCTTATCATACGGCTGGAAGTTGTCTATATAATAGTCTATTTCTTCTTCGGTCAGGTCTTTAAAAGTCACTTTTGTTATGTCATTAATGACTGTTTGGCCAGTAGCAGTAGTAAAAGCGACAGATGTAATGACCTCGTGTGTGCTGCCTGAAAGTGCAGATATCATGGCATAGGCTTCATCGCGGTCTTCAGGTTTATTTAAAGCAACTCCGTTAAACCAAACAATCGTATCACTAGTGACAAGAATATCTTGCGCTTTAAGATTTGAAAACGCAGAAGCTTTGAGTCTAGCAAGGTGATCTGTAATTTCTGGTCCTTCAAGCTCTTCTGGAAATATCTCATCTACAGGTTTAATATCTATAGTAAAATCGAGTCCTAATTCTTTAAAAAAATCTTGACGCCTAGGAGATCCTGAGGCAAGTATGAGGTTGTGATTTTTGAGTTTTTCTTTAAGCATAGCGTTCTATAATTAGTATAAGTGGAAAAAGGAGAATGCCTAAAAGCATTAAACCTTTAAGTAGTCTAGCGATTAATTTATAATCTAATGTTTTTTCTGCGTTCCAGCATTGGGAGGCAATATATCCTAGTGGGATTATTGTAAAGATAAATAGTACGATAGTGATAGGTAGCGACCCATCTGCAAATATAAAGGTGAATAATGCACTATTAAACAACAACCCTAGTGCAATGAGAGTGCACAAAAGCATCGTGCGTTTACTGCCAATTATTATAGGTAAGGTGCGATACTCCATAGCATAATCCCCATTTATGTCTTGTACATCTTTTACAAGTTCTCGCAGTACGTTAATCATAAAAGCAAGTACCACAACAAAAGTAAATAGGGTATGACCTTCCTTTGTGAGCATGTGTTCTACTCCAGAAAGCTCAAGAGCTTTGGCTTCAAATAACCATATAATGACGAGCGAAAAAGCAACGAGCCCACTAGTTACAACGTTTCCCAGTATAGGGATTCTTTGCAAGTATGAGTTATAAGCATAGAGCGCTACGCTCACTCCTATAAACAGCAATGAATACTCCCAATGTTCTAAAATAAACGCACTGTAAATCCCTAAAGTAATTCCTATGCTCCATAGTGAGATAAAGTAAGTGTAGGAATTACGTAGCGATATGTTATCAACTACATAAACCTCATTAGGCTTGTTGATACGATCTGCTTTAAGATCAACAATATCATTATGAATATATCCCGCAGCCGCTATACAAAGTGTAGCGAGAGATAGTGTAGCAAACTCTAAAAAAGATAGCTGAGTGCCAACATCTCTCAAATAACTCAAAGACAACTTTAAAATAAGCTGAGTTATAAAAATCATAAATAGATTAAAAGGTCTTATGATTTTTAAATATGCCACAAGTCTATTTTTAGTGTGCCGAAGCATCCATTTGTTTCATCCAGTTGTTTTGCACTTTAAGCACTTGCTCAATTACATCACGCACACAGCCGTGGCCGCCTTTTTTATGAGAAATATAGCTAGATATTTCTTTGATTTCTTTTACGGCATCTTGAGGACAACAAGGTAATCCTACTTTTTTCATCACCGGAAAATCAGGAATGTCATCGCCCATGTAGAGGATGTTTTCTAGGCGTATATTTTTCTTATCTATATACGCTTGTAGGTGTTCCATTTTAAGGTGTGCGCCTAGTGCAATATCTTCTATGCCCAGTTTTTGAAGTCTAGAGCGTACGCCTTCGTCAGTCCCACCGCTTATGATACATAGGTTGTATCCTGCTTCTAGCGCAGCTTTCATAGCATAGCCATCTTTTACATTCATAGTGCGATGCATATGCCCATTTGATGTAATGTGCAATGATCCATCCGTAAGTACTCCATCTACGTCAAAAATAAATGTCGTGATCTGGTGTAGGTATTCTTTATAACTCTTTTCCATAGAAATGTGTAATCGCTTTAGTTATGTTTTTATAAACTGCTGTATGATCAGGATCAGTAAGCAATTTAATTTGTTGGTCTATGACCTGTTTATCATCACGTTTTGCAGGACCTGTCTGACTATTTCTAGGTCCTTGTTGTAACGCTTTTTCGGTAGTTTTCTGTATAAGAGGATACAAGGTGTCAAAAGGAACTCCGTGTACGTCACAAAGTTCTTGAGCAATGGTGTAACAGTGATTTGTAAAATTATTTGCAAATACTGCAGCAAGGTGCAATTGCCTGCGCTGTTCACTGTTTATTACTTGTACATTGTTTGATATAATCGCTGCTAAGGTCTTTAAGGTTTTTTCATCTTTTTGATCAGCTGCTTCTATGAGAATAGGAATCTCGGTAAAGTCTATCGATGTGTCTTCTTTAGAAAAACTTTGCAGCGGATAAAAAACTCCTTTATTATGCTTTCGCGAAAGCGTACTCATCGCAGTAAATCCAGAAGTATGTACCACCAGTGAGTTATCAAAGGGAATCTGCTCAGAGATGCTTTCAATGGCATCATCGCTTACAGCAATAATGGTAACATCGGCAGGTTTGAGTTGGTCTATAGTGACGGTTTCTCGAGCTATATTGTTAAAGTTTTCGAGCTTTTCAAGAGAGCGACCTGCAACCTGCATAAGTATAGCTTGATTTTGAGAGCCCAATGCCTTTGCAAGATGCCAAGCCACATTGCCAGTACCGACGATATTTACTTCAATCATAGGTACAAAAATAGGCTTTTTTAGATGTGCTCAGCTTTCATTTTTTATGAAGCGTCTCTCTAAGGTTTTTCGAGCCTCGTAGGTTATCTTTGCCCTCGGTAAAATTGGCCTATATTATGCAAAAGAAAATCGCCTCTATTTTATTCTCCACAAGACTGATGGGGATATTGTTTATAGCTTACTTTGTCGCAATGGCAGTAGGTACCTTTTTAGATCAAGGGCAAGAAACTTCTCCTACACCTTACTCCAGATATTGGATTTATGATGCATGGTGGTTTACACTAATCCACATCATGTTTGTGATCAACTTTATAGGTAATGTTTTCCGCTATAAATTATTACGTAAAGAGAAGATAACCACCCTTATTTTTCACGCCTCTTTTATCATTATTTTAATAGGAGCTGGTATCACAAAATATATAAGTTACGAGGGAGTAATGGTTATAGAAGAAGGTGAATCTGAAAATACATTTTTAAGTGAGAAAACATATCTGGATGTATTTCTAGATGGTGAGCGTGATGGAGAGCCTATGCGTCGCCCATTAAAAAAGGAATTGTCTCTGTCTCCACGTCTTGATAACGATTTCTCATGGACAGAACGTTTTAATCATAGCGCTACAGATGGCAGTGATTACACAGATGTTTCTTTCAATTTTAATAAGTTTATTGATGGTGCAGAAGATGGTTTTGTAGAAGATGAAAACGGACTTTGGCATCTTAAGATTGTAGAAACAGGTACAGATAATCAGCGTCATGAGCACTTTCTAGTAGAAGGAGAGCTAGTGAATATTCACAATGTGTTGTATGCTTTTAATAAGCCCACAGATGGGGCAATAAATATAGGCTTTGATGGAGAAAACTATACGTTTTCATCACCATTTGCCGGCGATGTAACCGTGATGGCAACTCAAGCCAAAAGCGAAGTCCCAGAAGCTGTAGAGCAACCACTTAAATTAAGAGCATTATATAACTTAGGAGGAAAACTCTTAGTGATTCCAGAACCTGCAATACGTGGACGCACAGGTATTGTTGCAAAGGAAGTAGCAGAGAAGAACCAAGAAGATGCATTATTTGTAGATGTGACTGTAAATGGCGAGACTAAAACTGTAGGATTGTTAGGAGGGAAAGGTTACAGTAATGACAAGAAGAAGGTTGAAGTGGGTGGCCTTACGGCTTACCTTTCTTATGGAAGTGAGGCAATGCCTTTACCATTTGCAATAAAACTCAATGATTTTATTGCAGAGCGTTACCCTGGAACAGAAAATAGCTATGCATCTTTTGAAAGTAAAGTGACTGTAGAAGATGGAGATGAGAACTTTGATTATGATATTTATATGAATCACGTACTAGATCACAAAGGCTTCCGCTTTTTTCAAGCAAGCTTTTTACCAGATGAGAGTGGAACTATTCTTTCTGTAAGTCACGATTTCTGGGGTACTTGGGTTACATATATTGGGTACTTCTTGTTGTATCTAGGGATGATGTTGATTTTATTTGACAAGGGATCTCGTTTTGGCGAACTCAAAAAGCGATTAGGTAAAATCAAGATCAAAAAAGCAAAACTAGCTGCAGTGTTGTTGTTTTTCGCTTTCGCGAAAGCGGGATACGCACAAGAAGATTTATCTAACAAAGCACCAGAAGTCTCAAACGGAAATGTCGAGGTGCGTGATACGATTGCTACCAGCGGTGAGAATATTGAAGATATATTAGGCTTAGACGGACACAGTGAGGTAACGCACCAGCAAACGATGCCTACCCAGGAGGAAATCAAGAAACTTATTGTTGAGAATGCAGTACCACTAGAGCATGCCCAAAAGTTTGGGAAACTTGTGATACAAGAAGATGGAGGGCGTATGATGCCGGTAAATACATTTTCTAGTATGCTGCTTCGTAAGTTGAGTAGAAGTGATACTTATGAAGGCCTTACTGCAGATCAAGTGATGCTTTCTATGATTGAGAATCCACAGATATGGACATTTACAGAGCTTATCTATCTCAAAAAGGGTAACGACAGCTTACGTAATATTGTAGGAGTACCATCAGACAGAAAGTACTTTAAACAGATGGACTTCTTTACTCCAGATTTTAAGTATAAGTTGAGTCCATTCCTCGCAGATGCATATTCTGAAATTAACCAGACCAAAATAGCTAAGGAACTAACAGAAATGGATCAGCGTCTAGGGTTACTAGATAGAACACTAGTAAAGGAGATTTTAAAGATTTTCCCAAAGCCAAACGATCCAAATAATAAGTGGATATCACCTATAGAAGTCAAAGATGCAGCATACAGAGCAACCGACTCGGTAATTGCAAATCAAATATTTCCTGCTTACTTATTGAGCTTACAAAAAGGAAGACAGTCAGGAGACTACTCTGATGCAGATAAAGTGCTTGCTGGTATAGAGAAATTCCAGCGTACGCATAGTAATGATATTATGCCTTCTAAAGAAAAGATAGAGGCAGAGGTATACTATAATGAGCACGATGTATTTACAAAGCTATACTGGATGTACATGCTTGCAGCTGTGTTCATGATGATTTTTGTGATTGCTGCTATTTTCAACCCAAGTAAGTTTATTACGTTTATGGGTAAACTAGGAGCGGCAATTATCATAGTGCTATTTATAGTTCATACAGGAGGTCTTATATGGCGTTGGTATATTTCAGGTCACGCACCGTGGAGTGACGCTTATGAGTCTGTACTTTATGTAGGGTGGGCAACAGTATTCTTTGGTCTAGCCTTTGGAAAAGATAGTATGCTTACCATAGCCAGTACTGCTTTTGTGGGAGCATTTATTTTGTGGGCAGCTTCGTTAAACTGGATGAATCCAGAGATTGCTAATTTACAGGCAGTATTAAATAGTTACTGGCTTATGATTCATACGGCGGTAATTGTAGCGAGTTATGGTCCGTTTATACTTGGTGCTATTTTAGGTATCGTCTCTCTATTTTTAATGATTTTTACCACAGAGAAGAATAAAGAGAGAATGGATCTCAGTATCAAAGAGATTACCATTATTAATGAGCTTGCACTTACAGTAGGTATGGTTTTACTTGCTATAGGTACTTTCTTAGGAGGACAGTGGGCAAATGAAAGTTGGGGACGTTACTGGGGTTGGGATCCTAAGGAAACTTGGGCGCTTATCTCACTCATTGTATATGCCTTTGTCATACACATGAGACTTATACCAGGATTAAGAGGAAGGTGGATTTTTAACTTCTCATCTATTATTGCACTTGGAAGTATTCTCTTTACATGGTGGGGAGTAAATTATTACTTATCTGGACTTCACGCTTACCAAAGTGGAGGCGACATCGCAACCCAAAAGATATTTATTACTGTTGGCGTGCTAGCTGTCTTAGGTTTGTTCTCTTACAGAAAATATAGAAAGTTCTACGTCAATAAAAGTAAAGCGTAGAAGACTACAGAGCATTAAATGTATTTTACAGCCATTAATTCTATCTTGAATTAGTGGCTGTACGCTTCAGTGCGCTTATGATACTCTTACATATCTAGTTCATATTATGAGGTGCTATTAAAGAGCGTAATGATGTTACGAGTGATCTCGAGCTGTTACTTACAATGTATAGATAGGTAAGGGCAGAGATAAAAAATATCTACTAGCGTTTCTTTGAAGTCCAATTAAAACGATAAGTCCTTTAGGTCTGTACCGTTATCAAGTCCAAGTTTTGAATAAAGACTGCTGGTTAATTGTTGCAGCTTATCATCAGACAGGCTGTGCTTTAAGGCAATCATCTCGTTGCTGAGTCCTTTAGAAATATCATTTAAAATACGCACCTCCATATTTTCAAGCTTGTATTGATAAATGAGAGATTCCATATAATTATCATCTGCATCTTGAACGTTCTTGTAAGCACTGAGTTCTTTTATTTCTTTTACGTGTAGCATTAACTTATGCTTCATTAAGACGCTCTTTCTTTGGATGTTCTTAAAAGAGACAAGCAATAAAATAGCAATAAGCGTAAAATTAAAAGATGCTGCTACAGCAACCTGAGCAGGAGTATAATTTATAAAGGATAGATTAAAAATGTGAAGAAGAAAATAGTCTGCTAGAAATAATATATTGATACTATAAACACCTATAAGAATTAGTTTACGAGCTCCTTTTGCAATCATAAGCATCAATACCCACATTAAAATAACCGTTACGATACACGTAATATCTACGCCTATAAAACCAATTATGTTATGGCTAATTAGATAAGTAATTAGAAATATAGTAGACAGCGTGCTCAATGCAAGCATAGCATACTTAATCCACATTTGATGCGGTCTTACTTGTAAGTAAAACATCATAAATCCAGTAGCGGAAAGACCTACTAAATAATGTCCAAATATTTCAAGAGATATAGAAGTGTTATTTGTTATTCCAAAGAGATATAGCACATTATCTTTTGTGAGAATACTTAAAAGAACAGCAAGTACCAAGAATGCAAAAAATAGAAACTGTGTATTTCTTACGATAAAATAAAAAACTAAAATTGCTACTATAAGTGCTATTGCTGTACCGTAAAAGAAACCAATACTTAGTAAGCTTCTTTTTTCTCTACTCGCAAAAGAAGATTCGTCAGAGTGGTGAATAGGGAAGTATGCTTCTACTGGAAAATTTGCTTTAAGGTAAAGTGGGAATTCAAGATTTCTTTTGATTAAAAAATATGAAGGAAAACGTGTATCCTTCATAATGTTAAGTTCTTTACCACTAGAATCGTATAATGCTAGATTATTAACATGAGAAGATTTTAGTTCGAGAATCTCTCTATCTGCAGTTATACCATCTATCTTAAACCAGTAAATACCATTTTCTGTTCCTAGGTTATCTGAGGTAGTTGTATTAAAGCTAGTGTTCTTAACTTCATCTATGGTAAGTGTACCACTTGTATCTCTGAGGTAATTAATAGATTCAAATGGAGTGCCCGCACTGATGCATAGCAAAGCCAAAAGAACCATTAATATCTTCATTAGATTTAAAATTTGATAAACAATAATACGTTAAAACGCACTAAGTTACAACTTTGTCGTCATATTAGTGCATTTTAACGATAATTATTGCACAAAAATTAGACCATATCTTCAGGACGTACCCATTCGTCAAATTCTTCTGCAGTTACATATCCTAGGTTGATAGCTTCTACTTTAAGTGTAGTTCCGTTTTTGTGAGCAGTGTTTGCAATTTCTGCTGCTTTGTAATAACCTATCTTAGTATTTAAGGCAGTTACGAGCATTAGTGAGTTATCTAGTAGCTCTTTAATTCGCTCATTATTAGGCTCTATACCTGAGGCGCAATGATCAGAAAATGATACACAAGCATCACCTATAAGTTGTGCAGACTGTAATAAGTTTGCAGCCATCATTGGTTTAAAAACATTAAGTTCATAATGTCCTTGCATGCCACCTACGCCTATTGCAACATCATTACCCATCACTTGAGCACAAACCATTGTTATGGCTTCACATTGCGTAGGATTTACCTTACCAGGCATTATAGATGATCCAGGCTCGTTTGCAGGAATTGAAATTTCTCCAATGCTACTACGTGGTCCTGATGCTAGCATTCTTATATCATTTGCAATTTTATTGAGAGATACTGCAAGTTGCTTAAGCGCTCCATGCGTTTCAACAATAGCATCGTGAGCAGCAAGTGCTTCAAATTTATTCTCGGCAGTGCGGAAAGGGTGGCCTGAAAAATCAGCCATATAAGAAGCTACAAGCTCAGCATATCCTTTAGGAGTGTTAAGTCCAGTACCTACTGCTGTACCACCTAGTGCAAGCTCAGAAAGGTGATCAAGCGTGTTGTCTAGCGCTTTAAGACCGTGATCAAGTTGTGATACATAACCAGAAAATTCTTGACCTAGTGTAAGTGGAGTAGCATCCATTAAGTGCGTACGTCCTATTTTAACAACGTCTTTAAAGGCTTCAGCTTTCGCTTTAAGTGTATCCCTTAACTTACGTACCCCTGGGATTGTAGTCTCAACAACTTTTTTATATCCTGCGATATGCATTCCTGTAGGGAATGTATCGTTAGAAGATTGTGATTTATTTACATCATCGTTAGGAGCGAGTGTTTTCTCTCCTTCACCTATAACTTTTCCTGCAAGTTGGTGAGCACGATTTGCAATCACCTCGTTTACATTCATGTTACTTTGAGTTCCAGAACCCGTCTGCCAGATTACTAGTGGGAACTGGTCATCATGCATTCCAGTAAGAATTTCATCACAAGCTTGTGCTATAAGATCTCTTTTTTCGGTAGAAAGGACACCTAGCTCACAGTTAGTGTAAGCAGCTGCTTTTTTAAGAATCGCAAAACCATGTACAACCTCGATAGGCATAGATGCAGGAGCACCTATTTTAAAATTGTTTCTTGAGCGCTCTGTTTGAGCTCCCCATAATTTATCTGCGGGTACTTTTACCTCGCCCATCGTATCTTTCTCGATTCTATATTCCATAATTGAATGTGTTAAAATTGGTACACAAATTTAAACATTTGGCTTCATTTCACATCGTTGATAAGCTGTCAATAAATGTGTTTTTTCTCTTGTGAAAAATAAATAATATCAACTATCTTTGCTTCAAACTAGAAAAGACACGATCCTATGTTCGATTTTGACCAATATTTAGGTTTTCTCGCATTCTTAACCATCCTTACTATAGGATTTTGGTTAATGATATTCCTTCTTACATTTGTAATCCCTTACTGGGTAGGAGGTTCATTTATTGAATTTATGAAAGAGAAAAGAGAAGAGCGCAAGCTTAAAAGAGAGCAAGAAAATAGCTAAGATATTTTTTACGCTTACGCGAAAATATATAAACCTTCAACATGATCTGTTGAAGGTTTTTTTATGCATTCTTTATTCTGAATTTTAAACTTCCTTAATTACTAAAGGCCAGCTGATCCCTTAAGGTTGTAGATCTAATACAGTCTGCCTCAGAGGTGTCACCAAACTCATCTACAAACTTTATACATTGCATTCCATCTGGTAAGCAAGCTTCACCAAAGGTGGTTTGTGAGGTGCACATGGTTGCTCCTGTGCTGTAAACTCCAGTCTCATCTAGCTCTAATGCAAAGGTGGATACATAATTGTCATTACTAAATACTCGTAAATACTTATTGCCTTTCATATCTATCACCTTTAAGGATGAAGGAATAAGCTGTAACCCCAAGGTGCGTGCTTTTGCTTGAAACGCATTTAAGAAGGAAACTTCAGATATAGTAAATACAAATGATTCTTTTTCTAGCATTCCTACAGCTGTAAGACTTACTTCATCTACACTAGGCAAATGGTCTGTACTAGCGCTAAATCTAAGATTGTTATCACAAGACGTAAGAAGAACAGCCGCGATTAAAGAAGAGAGCAAATACTTTTTCATAATACATTATACGTTAGTTTATAATTTACAAGCATTCGGTAAATGGGCTAAATTTATTCTAATTATGAATTGGTGATTTTCTTTTCTAGTTAAATTTTTCAGGTGTTTTAGTTAATTTTTTGTGGTTCATTTTTTCGCGAAAGCGTATCCTTTACGCATAAAAAAAGAGCCTCCGTGTGGAGACTCTCTTTAATGAAATTCACTGTACTTCTATTCACATTATTGCTTGACGTTCTTAAGATCTACTTCATTTCCATCTTTGTCTAGCATTTTTACTTCGTCAAAGCCCATTTTTTTGAACTGTGCAAATTGTGTTGCGGCATCACCTACTACGAGGTAAGCCATCTTGTTTTCATCAAGATATTTATTTGCAAGCGCTTTGTGCTGCTCTAACGTCATATTACGTATTACGTCTTCCTCTTTCTCAATGTAATCTGTAGGAAGATCATAAGCGCTACGCTCTTGTAACATTCCTAATAAAGCAAATTGAGTCTCAAAACGACGTGCATTAGATTTGATAAGTGCATTTTTTGTAAAAGCAAGATCCTCCTCAGAGATTCCTTCTTTGTACTTTCTAATCTCATCTCTAAAAATCTCAACAGATTCTCCAGTTGTGTTAGTACGTACACTAGAAGAAGCAGTAAATGTACCTGGAAGTTTAGATCCATTAAAGTAGGTACGGGCTCCATAAGTATATCCTTTTTCTTCACGTAAAATAAGGTTTACAGCTCCAGAAAAAGATCCTCCTAGTTTGTAATTCATTACTTCGGCAGGGTAGAAGTCTTTGTCTGTACGTGCCATACCTAAGTATCCTATGTTAATCACAGATTGCTTTGCCTCTGGAATGTCTACAAATAATAAAGAAGATTTGTCTCTTGTATTTGCTATTGGGTATGCTGGGATTGTTACTTCTTTTGCCTCCCACTTAGACTCAAGATCTGCAAGTGCTGCTAGCGCATCTTCTTTTTCAATTTTTCCTACGATATGGAAACGGCTCACAGAAGGTGAGAAGTTTGTTGCGTAAAAATCCTTTAGATCTTGCATCGTGATGCTATTTACAGACTCCTCTGTACCGCTTGTAGGGTAAGAAAAGATATGATTTTCACCATATAATACTTTGTTATATACATTACTTGCTACTGCGTTAGGATTTGCAGCGCTACGCTTAATACCGTTAATAGTAGCGGTCTTGATACGTCCTAGCTCTTCCTCATCCCATCTAGGCTCAAATAAAATTTCTTCTATAAGGTCCATGGTAGCGGCAAAGTTACGAGTAAGCGTATTTCCTTGAATGGTAATCGCCTCGCGAGAAGTATACATATTGATACTTGCTCCTAGTAATTCTATGGCTTCTTCTAACTGCTCTGGAGTTTTATTTGCAGTACCCTCCATCATAATATCTGTCATAAGGTTTGCTACCCCATTTTTTTCCATACTGTCAAGTAAGTGACCACCTTCTATCACGAGGTTAAAGTTTACCGTAGGGATTTCATTTTGAGAAATTCCATACACTTCAATACCGTTAGAAAGTTCTGCTTCCCATGACGATGGAATTTTAAGAGCAGGAGCGTCTCCTACAGATGGAGGCGTAGCACGATCAATTTTAGATGGTGTTTTTACTACTTCTGTAACTGCATCTTCTACTACCTTAGTTACATTCTCTTTAATTTCTTCTTCAACAACGTCTGCTTTTACAGAGTTTTCTACAATAAGATTAAGTTGGCCCTTAGGTACAAAACTCGTTTGCACATATGGCTTCCCTTTTACGTAAGTGTTATACACACGCATTACATCTTCCTTTGTAACCGCTTTGATGTTCTCAATATCTTTTTCAATAAAATCTGGCTCACCAGCAAATACATTATAGCTTGCTAGTTGGAACGCTTTACCGTTTACACTGCTTATACCATTATAGAAACCAGTTTCAAGACCAGCTTTGATACGCTCTACATCTTTATCTGTAACGCCTTCTGCTTCAAATTTTGCAAGACCTTCGTCTATTGCTGCTTCAATTTGATCAAGATCTACACCGCTATTTGCAGTGATGATCACGTGAAATTCTCCTGCAATTTCCTGGCTATTATTGTAAGCTGTTGTTCTTGAAGTAAGATCTTTTTCTTTTACAAGAATCTTATATAAAGGAGCTTTTTTTCCGCTTGCAAGAATTTCAGCTAAGAAATCTAATGCGTAGGCATCATCTGTATACTGCTGCACTGTTGGGTACACACGGTGTAATTGTGGTGCTTGTGCAAAGTTATCCTCGTGGTAGAGTTTCTTTGTTTCGGCGATTGTTACTGGCTGTGGCTCAAGTGGAGCTACCTCTTGACGCTTTTTAATCTCACCAAAGTACTTCTCAATAAGTGCTTTTGCATCTTCAGTTTTAAAATCTCCTGCAAGTACGAGTGTCGCATTGTTAGGACCATAAAACTTGTCGTAAAATTCTTTTACGTCTGCTACCGTAGCATTTTGTAAATCCTCTAGTTCGCCAATAACTTGCCAGTTATATGGGTGACCTTCTGGATAGATGTTTTTATCAAGTACCCATCCCGTGTGACCGTAAGGATTATTATCTACACGTTGTCTTTTTTCGTTTTGAACCACCTCTTGCTGATTTTCAAAAGCCGACTCAGTTACTGTATTAATTAAGAATCCCATACGGTCAGATTCTAACCATAATACCGTTTCTAGTGCATTGTTAGGTACCGTTTCATAATAGATAGTTCCATCTTTCCAGGTACCTCCATTTAATGTTCCTCCGGCATCTTGTACCGTTTTAAAGAACTGATCTTGTGGTACATTTTCAGATTCTTGAAAGAGCATATGCTCAAAAAGGTGTGCAAAACCAGTGCGTCCAGTCTTTTCACGGTTAGAACCTACGGCATATTGTATGGCAAGCGATACAATAGGATCACTACTATCTTGATGCAAGATAACGTCTAGTCCGTTTTCAAGTTCGTATTTTTCATAGTCTATCGAGAGTTTTGCATCTGCTGCTTGTGCCTTGTCACCACTGGCATTGTCTTTACACGAGGTAACAACAAAGGCTCCTGCCATAAGGACAAAAGCAGCTGTTTTTAAGTTTTTCATGATCTGTGTTTTTTGATTTTTTAAGATTCTGTAAGATAATCTGCAACTTGATAACCTTTTCATAAAATTATGTTAATGGCAGATACTGAGATTGTTAATATTACTTTCGTAGCGATATAGACTTCATCTAGTATCACAAATACCTCATTATTTATGAATTTTTAATCCTACAGCATTTACTGAAGCCACGCCTCATTCTGCAGTATTTTCTGTAAACGAAAAGAAGAATAGTATTTTTGCAGCGCATCCATCAAGGCAGCATTCATGAAAAAGCTCAAAAAACCATTGATTATACTATTTATTGTTGCAAACCTATACGCGATTCTCTGTGGAGGTTTATACTTCTTTCAAGACAATCTTATTTTTCATCCGCAGCAGTTGCCGCAGGATTATGACTTTAATTTTGAACATCCGGCTGAGGAGGTTTGGCTAGATGTTCAAGATGGAGCGCGCTTGCACGGACTTAACTTTCAAGTAGACGATGCAAAAGGAACCATTTTATACTTTCACGGTAACGCGTCAAGTCTTGCTCGCTGGGGAGAGATTGTGCAGTTTTTTGTTGAGAAACAATATAATGTCGTAGTGATGGATTATCGTCAGTATGGAAAGAGTGGAGGAGCGCTTACTGAGCAAAATTTATATGATGATAGTTTGCTGTGGTACGCTTTCGCGAAAGCGCAATATCCCACAACCCCAATAATAAGCTACGGTAGAAGTCTGGGGACAACCTTTGCGACTTATGTTGCAGCTCAAGAAAATGTGAGCCAACTAGTACTAGAAACCCCATTTTATAGTATTGAAAACGAGGCAAGCTCAAGATTTTCTATCCTTCCAGTTAAGAGATTACTCAAATATGAATTCCCAACGTATCGTTATGTAAATGATGTGCAATCACCTATTGCGGTGCTTCACGGTACAGAAGACGAAGTGGTGGCATACGCCCACGGAAAGCGATTATTTGACAGCATAGATCAAGAAGAAAAGGTATTAATTACCATTCCAGAAGGTGGACATAATAACCTCATTGAGTTTCCTGCCTATGAGGAAGCTATAGATAAGGTTCTTAATTAAATTATCTAATCGTTTCTTCCTTAATCCACTTTGCAATGAGCGTTAGTGCTCTTGGAGCCATGGTTTGCTCTATTTCTGAGTATTCCGTTAACGCGCCAGTGGTGCTTTCTTGAAAGAGATGATTAAGCCCTTCAAAGGCTACTGTTCTTGTGCGCTCGTTATTACTAGCAGCAAAAGCTTCTTTTATAGCTTCTAGATTCTCTTCATAAGGAACTTGTAAATCCTTTTTACCATTCATTGCGAGAATAGGAGTTTTGACTTTACTTAAATATGTACTTGGCTTCGTTCTTAGTAGACTTATGATCTCGGGAGTAGTGATTTGATTTGTGATGGATTCCACTTGCTGTGCGGGTACATTAGGACCAAGTTTGTTAAGTAAGGCTGCATTTACTTCGTTTTTTAGGTCTCTATGATTTTCTGGAGCATTTACAATGATCTCATAAGCACGTCCTATGATTTCTAGTCCTTGTTTTATTTGAGCTTCTGGTACATTAAGTAACCGTTCTAGCGCTGCTTTTTGTGAGAGCATGAGTTGGTCACCATTTATTCCAGGTCCTGCGAGCATGACTGTAAAATCTACATCATCATTAGTTGCCGCAATTTGCGGAGCGATAATCCCTCCGATGCTATGACCTATAAACCCAAATTTAGACTCCTTGAGATAAGAACGCTTTTTAAGATACTCAAGTGCAGCCGTGGCATCTCTCGTAAACTCTGTGATACCTGCAGTTTTAAAAGTTCCAGTAGATTTACCTACGCCACGCTCGTCGTATCTAAAAACGGCAATACCTTGTCTGGTGAGATAATCTGCAAGGACGTAGTATAACTGGTGGCCAAACATATATCCATCTCTATTCTGCGGGCCGCTACCACTTATGATAATTGCTACGGGAGGATTTTTTATATAATTAGGAAGTGTGAGTGTACCGCTAAGTTCGATATCGTCCTCCTTATTTTTAAAAACGAGTTCTTTTGTGGTGTAGTTAAAGGGCGCCTTCGGTTGTTGTGGCCTGTTTAATGTGATCACACCACGCTCGAGGTTGAGTGCTACGGGAAAGTTATTTTGGATAATATTACCCGTAAAGCTATCATTCTCAAAAGCACCTTTGTATATGATATTAAAATCTGGAAAAGTCGCGACGAGTGTGTCATTTGTAAACGTAGTAGTTGCTGCTTTTCCCGCCATAAGTCCTTGGCTTGGGATATCCATTGTGGTGGCAAGAGCGCTATTCTCTTCTTGAATGTGAAAAGCAAAGTCTAGCTTTTTTCCTTGAAAGTTTACGGTGCCTGTCCAGTCTCCTGTAATTTCTTGTGAGTAGGAGGTAAGCGTGATTAAAAAACCTAGGATGAGTGTAAATAAAGCTTTCATAATGTACTAGTAAAGAATATATAGAATACTAAGATACTTGTAAATGTATGGATTGCGGGTAAAGTGTTCAAATTTTGGCGAAAGCCTAACAAAAAGAAACCCGAGGCTTGCGCTCTCGGGAATCTAACCAACCAAAGTTGTCTATGGCTGTTGTATCATACGTTACTTCTTAAAACTTAGTAGAAGTTGGCGTTTTTTTAATTTTATAAGTCACTGTCGTTACAGAGTCATCATCATTGTTATACTCTTCAGAGACCATATTTCCATCCTCATCAAAGTAGCTTACAGAAATCCCGTTTGCAGTTTTGAGTAAGTACACGTCACCTTTTGCAAGTTGGCGCATGGTTCCGTACTCAGATGTATTATTCTCACGAGTTCTCATAATAGTATACCCGTTTTCAGATTCTTCAAGTTGAAACTCAGAATCATTATAAGTA
Source organism: Dokdonia sp. Asnod1-B02 (assembly GCF_045063955.1). NCBI lineage: Bacteria > Pseudomonadati > Bacteroidota > Flavobacteriia > Flavobacteriales > Flavobacteriaceae > Dokdonia > Dokdonia sp. Asnod1-B02. The sequence goes on from NZ_JBEFNW010000002.1 coordinate 1,673,116, forward strand.
TACGTTACCTCACGTTTTACAACAGTATTTCCTCGCTGTAACGTTTGGTTCAATTTTCCTTCCTCTGTAGGATCTAGTTGTGTAGGCGTTACTGTAGATACCTTTTCTGTTTTGTACACAGTCTCGTTACCTAGTGAAGATTTTACGGTCGTTCTTGTCGTTGTCGTTTCTTCTATCGTTTCCTGTGCTTGTGCTGCTGTGATTGTAAAAAGCGCTGCACATACTGTATATATTAACTTCTTCATGTTGTCTTGTTTTGGTTCTGTACAAAAGTACCTATGCAATCCCTCTATGATGCTTAAGGGTATGGTAATGCTTTGCTAAGTCTTTGCCAAAGTTTGTGTAGCAACCTCCTCTTTCTCTTAAAATATCACAACTTTGGGATGTTTATATAAGCTTGGTCTGGCAGTCGGTAGATCTATAAATAAGAATTATCTTTGCATCCTGAAAAAAGAGTGGAAAGGTATTTTTTCCGCTTTCGCGAAAGCGTACTATTAATACACATTATTTTATGAAAGCTGGAATCGTAGGATTACCTAACGTAGGGAAGTCAACCCTTTTTAACTGTCTGTCTAATGCCAAAGCGCAAAGTGCAAACTACCCGTTTTGTACTATAGAGCCTAACGTAGGTGTGGTAAATGTACCAGATGAACGTCTGTCAAAACTTGAAGAGCTTGTAAAGCCTGAGCGTGTAGTCCCTGCTACGGTAGAGATTGTAGATATCGCAGGTCTTGTAAAAGGAGCAAGTAAAGGAGAAGGACTAGGAAATCAATTTCTAGGAAACATACGTGAGACAGATGCCATTATACACGTACTACGTTGTTTTGACAACGATAATATTGTACACGTAGATGGAAGTGTAGATCCTATACGCGATAAAGAAACGATAGATATAGAGCTACAGCTTAAAGATCTTGAGACTACAGATAAGAAACTTGAAAAAGTAAAACGCGCTGCTCGTACGGGTAATAAAGAAGCACAAGCAGAAGAGGCAGTACTTTTAAAAATAAAATCTTCACTAGAAGCAGGAATCTCTATACGAGCTATTGATATAGATGAGGATACGAGAGAAGAGTATGTAAAGCCATTACAATTTATTACAGACAAGCCAGTAATGTACGTGTGTAACGTAGATGAAGGTGCTGCTGTAAATGGTAATGAGTATGTAACTAAGGTACGCGAGGCTGTAAAAGAAGAAAATGCAGAAGTAGTAGTACTTGCTGTAGGTACAGAAGCAGATATTACAGAGCTAGATGATTATGAGGAGCGCCAGATGTTTCTTGCAGATATAGGTCTTGAAGAGCCAGGAAGTGCTGTCTTAATACGTGGAGCCTACAAGTTATTGAACCAGCAAACATACTTTACAGCAGGTGTAAAGGAAGTACGCGCATGGACGGTAAACATAGGAGCAACTGGACCACAAGCGGCAGGAGTAATCCACACAGACTTTGAGAAAGGCTTTATACGTGCAGAGGTAATACAATATGAAGATTTTGTAACCTACGGTAGTGAGTCAAAAGTACGCGAGGCTGGAAAGCTAGCAGTACAAGGAAAAGAATACATTGTTAAGGATGGAGATGTAATGCATTTCTTATTTAACGTATAAGTACAAGCATCACTAAGTAAAAAGCCTCACTGTGAAAACAGTGAGGCTTTTTTATGATGGTTAGTCAAGTATAATAAAAGATCTTAAAAGACGTGACAGCTTATCTGATGTAGTAGATTGTATCGAGTGTACTTTGAGATACGCTTTGATCTCATCTAGCTGCTCTCTATTTTCAATGGTTTGAAAATGTGAGTTGTATTCTTCAAAAAGTGATTTAGTACTTTCTTTATTAATTACCTCAAACACGCTGTGGTGACGCGTATCATGTTTGATTTTAGTAGTGTATAAGTTGGTAAGATATTCTTCGTCACCTTCTAGTACTTGGAAGAAGTTACCAAATGAGTGTAGTAAGATACCACGCACACCACGCTCATTATTGCGCTCATTAGTATGATCAAAGATTTCTTGAATTTCTTCTTCAGATAAATCCTCAGAGGCTTTACTAAAGTAACAGATGGTGTACACAGATTTCATAACTAGGGATCTTGCGGCAAATATAAATATATTATGATAATTGTTTAACGCTTTTTAGAACTAGAGGGACGTTATTGAAATTTTGATGAACAGAATTTGGGGGACTTACTGTTGTGTGCTTACTGTTGTTGCTTACTGTTGTGAAACATCTCTCTAAATCTCTCTTCGAAGAGAGACTTCATTTTTCTTTCTCTTGCGGGAAAGGGGTGTTGGACTGTGGTGGTTTTTTCTTTTCTGTTGTTGCTTACTGTTGTGGGACATCTCTCTAAATCTCTCTTCGAAGAGAGACTTCATTTTTCTTCCCCTTGCGGGGAAGTTTTTTTTGGTTGGGTTAGGATGTTAGGTGTTGAGGGAAGGGTGATTTTATTTTTTTTTGTGCTAAAAGTACTCGGGTAGTGGGAGTTATGTGGTAGATTAAAAAAAACTACAAAAAAGTGTTGTTGTAAAGGAAAAAGCACTGTATATTTGCACCCGCAATCAAGCAGATAGCTTGATGAGGCACTCTAGGAGAATTGGCAGAGTGGTCGAATGCGGCAGTCTTGAAAACTGTTGAGGGTCACACCTCCGGGGGTTCGAATCCCTCATTCTCCGCAAAAGAAACCCGCAACGTTGTTGCGGGTTTTTTGTTTTATAACCATACGTCAAGCTCCGCTTGAAAGTAGGGGTAGAAAACAAAAAACCCAACGAGCATAGCTCGTTGAAGGTTTCATGCTTGCCCAGGATTCCCCTCTGGGATCACCGCAGGTAATCCCTTTTTCTATTTGTCATCAATTGTTATTAGTCAAGCTAGCTTGGTAGGCGAAGGGATAAAACAAAAAACCCAACGAGCATAGCTCGTTGAAGGTTTCATGCTTGCCCAGGATTCCCCCTTGGGATCACCGCAGGTAATCCCTTTCTAATTTTCACCAATTAATTATTTGTAATCTCCGCTTGAAAGTAGGGGTAGAAAACAAAAAACCCAACGAGCATAGCTCGTTGAAGGTTTCATGCTTGCCCAGGATTCCTCTTCTGGGATCACCGCAGATAATCCCTTTCTAATTTTCACCAATTAATTATTTGTAATCTCCGCTTGTAAGTAGGGGTAGAAAACAAAAAACCCAACGAGCATAGCTCGTTGAAGGTTTCATGCTTGCCCAGGATTCCCCCTTTGGGATCACCTTTAGGTAATCCCTTTTTTATCTAATTATTTAGCTGGTGCAATGATATTTAGCTATCAATTATTTGATTGATAGTTACTTTTAATAGGTCTAAACTTTCAGTAAGAATTTGACGATCAATATTTGCCGACAAAATTTCATCACTACTGCGCTGTACAAGCAGTAGTGATAATTGCTCTCTTATAAATAGACGAACGTCTTTATGGGTGTTTTTTATTTCAGAAACAATGTCGCTATTATTTAATAATACGTAAAGTATATCTTCAATATCGTGACTGGTGCGGTAATCTGTACCTCTGCTATTAAATGCTTCAAACTTAGTAGCTATAAATATCGATGGACTAAAAATTTGAATCTCTTGCGTGTTGACTTTTGCTTTGTGGATGTCCTTAAAGCCATATGCATACCATTTGTTATTAACATTTACGGGGTTATCAATACCATCTGGAATTATATCTACAGGTACTCCTTTAAATATTTTACGCACAATAGAGGTGCTTACTGGGTCTGGATAAAATTTTTGATCCCGTAATTGCTCTTCTATTTTTATCCAATCACTATAATTCTTAACTTTAATGGTAACATCTATATCTTCAGTTACTCTTATTTCATTAATTGCGTGATTATCTGCGTATAAACTCACCACTGCACCGCCTACAAACACCGCTGTCTCCTTGAGTTCCTCAAGTCCAATAGCTACTTGCTCAATTGCGTCTCTATTTTTTTCCTGACTTATCATTTATAGTACCAATAATTTCGTACCATCATTAGTGCTTTTAGCATCAAAAAATAAACGTTCTAAGGCTTTAATAGCCATAGCTTTTTCCCTTGCCCTGCCTACGCGTAAAGTATCTACTAAGGCTAACAATTCATATAAGATTGCGTCACTTTCTACCGCCTTTATAACCGATGGATAAAGAGGTTCTATAGCTTGTCCTCTTAAAGTACCACGGGCTGAGGGCCACACATAATGCTCATTACTCACAATCTGAGAGTTAAGCGGTAGTGCAGAATGTGCTGTTGGTATTCCTTTAACTAATGACCCGGGTTTCTGCGGAAATACATAGGTAATACCACTCTTTAAAAAGTCGAGTAGTGCCAGTTTAAATACCTTCTTTCCAGAAGGGTCAATCAGGCCCGCATATTTTGAACGTACAATAGATTTACTCACCTCAGACTGGCTAATGCCTAATGTGTGTGCCAAATCTAGCTGCTGCCATTTTTCATTATTTATGGCAATAATCTTTAATAAGATCACAATGTCTTGCGGACTCATTATTTGTTGTTTATACTTCATAACTTATTATTCCATATTCGAATATGCAATAATAATGAATATATAATTAAAATTCAATAAGTTAATACATCATATTCCATATTCGAATATAGAATACGCTACCTAAGCTATGCTACTACCGCCTACCAACTACCGCCTACCGACTAATTAAGCACCTCCTTATTCACCCCTTTTCTATAGCAGCGCTCTTCACCTAGGTATAGCGGATTACCGTGTTTTTCTGACCAGAAGCCTTCTAGTAGATCTTTGGTGATGCATTGATAGACTACGACACCTTTGTAGATGGTCTCGTCATCGCCTTCATAATTAAAATTAATCACGAGAATGTTATTCTTAAAGAAACCAGTTCCTTGTTGGCGCTGATCACCACTTATTAGCCACGTAGCAACGATTCTCTTGTACTCATCTAGCGCTAGTGTGAGTTCGCCCTCATAGCCAGCTGCATCTGCACTTTGGTTGCTTCCTGTGATGGTGTATGTACCTGCTAGGTCTTCTATGGTCATTGGTGGGTGTTGGGTTTAATCTCGGTTGGGATACAATTATTCTCAATTTCTTGAACTGCTTTTAGAGCGTGGTCTCTGAGTATAAGTTCTGTTTTCATAGATTGGTTTTATTTTTTAACTAAGTTTCTCGATAAGTTCTTCCCTTCTTTTAAATAATTCTTTAAATGAAAGTCCATTCGTTACATAGTAAATGACAGTAATTAATAGTATAATTGAAACTATAGAGAGCGCCCAGTAAACCCAATTACCATCTCTATAAGAAATCAGAATCAACTTTATAATACTATATAATTGAAAAACTAGAGGGAATATCACAACTAATACAAACATTGGTACAAGCATTAGTATAGTAGAAAAGTGGCTCTTTGATAGAGTTTCAAACAGCTTGCTTAATGCAAATTTAGGTTGGACGCTTTTTAACCATTCTTTACTTGCTAAATCTTTAGGTACTAACGCTTCGATTAAAGTGAAGGCTTCAATGGATTTTTCTCCAGAAAAAATGAGATAAAAATATACCCCAGCATGAATACTGGGAATAAAAAATAAGATAAATTCACTATTACTTAGATTTAAGATACTGAGAGATAAGTTTATGTCTACGTTGTTTTCAAGAAGAAAAAAATAAGAGGGATAATGTATAACAGAGCTCCTAGTTTTGTGATTCTTTTTTTCAACATTGTTAATTCGTTGAGTAAAGATTGCAAGTAAAATTCATTCATAGATTAAGAGAAAACTTTTAAGGTAATTTGAAATTAGTATGTTTATTAGTTAAAATAAGGATTCATAATTTCTACCCGTATGCATAGGTACCATCAGGTTTAGTGAAAGCCACGGCAACAATATCTGCATCTGGTTTTCTTCCTTTAGCAACTAGCCAGTCATAGGTAGCATGGATTAAGGTATAAGTACCGCGTAACCCTTTATATTCGGTACCATATGTTGTTGTTCGACCGAAAGTATTCATAATGTCCGCTAAGTCTGATGCCATTAATGTCGCACTAGCGCGATTAAGTACAGTAGCTATTTCTAAAACGTATTGCTTATTATCCATAATATAGTTGATTTTCTTTATTGAATGTTGAGTTATATTTAAATTAAGTTGTTATTTCAATGCCTCCCACAATGTGGATGTAACTTGTTAGCCAGTTTATGTTCAAGTACATAAAGGAGAGGACCTAAATCTTGATTAAAATGGACACAATGAATTATTATAGTTACATCTGCATCTTTAGCCCAGTGATATAATTGTAGACCTTGCGTTCTAGCATTTTTATAATATCCAAGGTGTTGATTAATTCTGCCCATTATATTAGTTAGGCCCCTTTTACTTGGTTTACCTTTTCTTACTCCTAAATAAAATGTCTTATCCTTATGAGCTAATTTGTTTGTTGTTGGAACTGCTCTATATCCAGAATTCTTTAACTGCTTTTTACTTCTATATTCAGAAAGAAGATTATCTAATTTAATTGCATCTTCGGTAGTTTCTGTTTCAAACCAGTAAATGCAATCACCATAATAATCATCTAGTTTAGCTAAAATATGTTTAAATTCGGGCTTAGTATTTGGATATGAATTAAATTCAGTACCAGGATCAAAGAGCTGATTAGTATGAAATTGTCCAATTTTAAATTTATCTTTGGGCGCTTTCAAAATTTCAGAAATTATACCGTCTAATTCTATATTTACGGTATTGATATGAGTATCTATATTCATTGAATTATTTAAGTAATTATTTTTAGTTCTTCGAGAATGTCTTTTTTGAATTTACTGAAAGGTCTTTTATGAAAATTTGATGTCTCATATTCTACTCCAAAAACTATTCTATAAGTCTCTTCATATGAAAGTCCTGCATCAGGATATGCCAACATCATATTTTTAATATAGTTGACTGAATAAGCTTTTTTGATTTCAATCAAATCTGATAGCTCTGAACTGTGAGCATTGTAAACTTCTTTAAGATTCAAATCATTATATGTGTTGAACGTTTTCTTATTTCCTACCGAAGATTTTATTTCAACAGTATAAGAGTTCGTAGATCTAAAATATTTATAAGTAAAAGAAAAATTATCTAAAGAGTCTTCAATAATATATGGATGTAAATGTCTGTTGAGTGAAAAAATAGTATCACTTTTGGCTGTACTGTTACAAATTGAACAACTAGGAATAAGGTTAAAAAAAGAAAGAGCTAAAAGAGGGAAGATACTTTTGGGGAACCAGTGGTCAAATTGAGGCCTCATTAATTTTCTTCCTCTTCTCGATATCATCGTATTTGTATAAATTCTATTGCAATACGTACACGTTGTCCTATCTAAATTGGATGCTAAAGAATAATCATACTTTTTAGAGGAGGAAATAAACCAATTTTCATAATTAACAATTTCCTCAATTTTTTTATTAAGTCGTTTGTATCTTGAATATTTCTTTCTCTCAGCAAGAGATCTATTTTTTGGTTTTAAAGAGCATATGCGTAGATAGTCTAAAAAACCAGCGCTTGTAAACTTTGGTAAAGCATCATAAAATCTTAAATTTAAATCATAAATTTCTTGAGGACTGCCATTAATTAGAGTACCTCTATTATATACAATAAAATCAGAAATAGCAGTTGCTTTGTGTCGATGTCTATTCAGATAAGGTAGAACTATTTTTGAGTGTTCAACTTTGGCTCTTTTTATATTGGTTGCAGACCTATTTATAAAAATCATTTATCCTTTCTTTTAAATTCTACATCTTGATTAATTTGAGAAGCGAGCCTTATAATTTCATTTTTAATATTTTCCTCTTTTGCACTTTCAGGAAAAGTATTCTCAAACATTGACTGCATCTTAGTTCGTAAAATGGGTTCATCAACAATATTTAGTATTTTTTTATAGTCTTCCCTACCAAAATCACCTAATTCATTCTCTAAATTTTTATATAAATTAATTTTAACATTGTATTCCTTAGGGTTTAATTGATCATTCAAATTTTTACGAGTGTTTTTGATATTGGTTATTTCTTGAAATAAATCGAGATAATTAATCCATTTAATTGCATGATTTATCTTTTCTCTAGCAAAATCACCTACTAGGCCATCTTCTACAAAAAATGAATCTGCTAGTAGGTCTGTGATGTTTGCACCAAATGATCGTAAGGGTCTACCTTGTTCATCAATTTTGAAGACCTTTACAGTTGAATTCTCCAATTTCTGTAGATAAGTTATATTATCATTCGGAATATCTGATAAGGTTAGCGCATCGTGTGTCGAAAATATGATTTGTATTGTTGGTCGTTGACTTAGTTCAATAAAAAGCTCTGGTAATATTTCTGTAATTGATTTTATAAATTTCTTCTTCCAAACAGCGTGGTAACCAGTTTCTGGTTCATCGAGCAACAATAAGTATTGATTGTACTTGCGTAGGTGGTTTTCTCCTTTTCGCACAAAGGAATAAATAGCGCTATAAAAGTTTAATAATGACTGTTCGCCTGTAGAAAGTCTTTTCTCCGGAGTGATATTAAATATTCTGAATTCGAACTGTATGTATTGAAAAGCTTCGTGAACATCTTGATATAATTGAATAAAAGTCTGAAGGAAATTTGCTGTAGTATCTTGTTTTACAGATATTCTAATCTCATTTGGTTTTTCAAAAATGAATGTTCTATCAGCATTTTTATTTATAAAATTATAAAGTTCAAAAATCTTAGAGTAACGTTGAATGGTTAATACCATATGTTTTTTCAATTGACCGAAATCGAATCCTCCAGCTATTTGAGAAATCTTATAGCCCTTAATTTTTTCAATTAGGGCATCTACATTTTTGAATTTGACACCTACTTTTTCCTCTAAGGTTTGATAAAGCGCGCCATCTATATTATCTAATCTTTTCTTTAAAAAAAATTCCAACTTATCTTCAAACCTCTCCTTATTTAAAACATCTTGGAAACTTACTGAATAACCATTTGAATTTGTTTGGGCAAACGTATCATCAGAGACCAATAAGGAGAGAACAAAGACTTGAAAATTACTGATAAATCTAAAATCACCGTGTATTCCTTGTTCATTAGACACACTATAATGGTTCCAAAGCATTTTCAACTGTTCTCGAATAGATTTCCCTATAGTAGCATTTTTATAGAAATCAGATCCTAAGAACTCATCTTTATCAATTTGGTTGACCTTGATAGTTAAATTTTCATAGAATGGAAGATTCTGAAAAGTTTTTTGAAGATATTGACCTTTCTGGTTCAGAAAAAAGACTTGTCTCAAAATGCTATTATAGTAGTAATCTTCAATACTATCATCTATTAGATTAGATTGATTAATGGGACTATGAAAAGTTTTCAGGTTGTAATCAATGTGACTAGAATAATATAAGGGGTAAAATTTATTTTCATCATTATATTTTTGATATTCAAATTGAGTGCTAATTTGTATTTCGGACTGATTTCTTAAAAATAGGCTTTGGCCATCCCAATAAATACTAATGATTTGATGATTTGGTTCTTGGTTTAGTATCCTCATAATAGAAGATTTTCCTACACCATTATTCCCCACAATAGCACTTATATTAGTTATTTGATTTCCAAAGAAGTTAGAAATATGCTTTGGATTTTCCGACTTATTTATTTCCAGCTTATTATTAGAATACAGAAACTCAAAAGTAAATGCGCCACCAAAATTAAAATATTCACATTGGTTGAATAAAAAGTGGTCTTTGATAAAAAATGCTAGTAATTCCAAGGATTATATTTTTCTTATTTTTTTCTACTGTAAGCCTAAATAAATGAATGAGCTCAAAAATTTACAATCAATCTTAACTCTTAAAGTTTCAAACCACAAAATTTTGAATAGGCTTCTATTTTGTTTAAAAGCCTCTCTTTACTACTGATTAGTATTTAATTTTATACTTTCTTAATTATTTATCCTGCTCTATTTAATAGGTCTTTGACCATACCGAATACCATATTGTTAAACTCTTCTTTAGCCTCGGCGTTGTCATTTATAACTTTGTAGAAATCAAAATTTGTAGTGACATGTTTGAGTAATTCGTCTTGTGCTATTTTATCACTAGTAATTCTAGCGTTCTGTTCGTCAGAGTGCTCAATAGAGTTTAGCATATCTTTATTTTTCGCGACTCCATTTACAATGCTTTCAGCCATTTGTCTCACTTTATCCGCATCTTCAAATTCAGTCCCGTAGCGGTCGTTGAAAGTTTGAATAATATTTGATAATTGGTCAATCTCTGGGTCACTTACGCCACCTCTCATATCTGTTGGGATAGGTTGTAAATCTTCTCCTTGTTCCATTGCTATATTAGTAGTAGCTTCTAATTGTAGTCGATAGCTATCCATATCAATACTGTCTAAAACACCTTGCGAAAAATCAGGTTCAGCTTCTGTTACTAATTTATTTTGCAAATGATTTAAGAAAATATATAAACGCTCGAGATACACACTTTCAAAGTCGACAATTTGAGAAAGGAAGATATACAAGCGCACATAGGTCTTTACCTTAGCTCTAAAATCAGCTTGCTGCTCTTCTTCTAATTCTTCTCTAAAAATAGCACTGGACTGATCCAAAATGTCGTGTAATTGGTCTACCGCTACATTTGCCAATATCTTATTTGAAAAATCTTCAACTTGTTCTCTAGAATAGACTTGGTAATTATCTAAAGCATCTTGTAAGTCAAATAGTTTATTTGGATCTGTTGCTTCTCCTAAAATGGTATTTTCAAAATATGGTTTAAAAGCTTTTTCTATATCTTCAGATGAATTAGCAAAATCTAAAACAAAAGTGTCTTTTTTTAATGGATGACTTCTGTTTAGACGCGACAAGGTTTGAACCGCATTTACTCCACCTAATTTTTTATCTACATACATTGTGTGTAGTAGTGGTTGGTCAAACCCTGTTTGGAATTTGTTTGCTACCAATAAAAACTTGTATTCGTCTTTTTCAAATTCCTCTGGAATGTTTCCACTTGGAAAACCGTTTAAACTTGACTCAGTTTCTCCATCTATTTCTCCTGAAAAACCAACAATTGCTTTATACGGACTATTGATAGATTTTAAATAGGCATCAAATGCAGTTTTGTATTGTACGGCTTTTGCTCTGCTACTTGTTACCATCATAGCTTTTGCTTTTCCTCCCATTTTCTTCTTACGAACTACATTATCCATAAAATGGTCTATCATTAAAATAGATTTCTTTTTTATGGCGTGGTCGTGTCCTTCTACATATGCTTTTAGTTTCTTTTGAGCCTTTTTCTTATCGTATTCTGGGTCGTCTTCTATTTTTTTAAGTAGAGCATAAAAGCTTTGGTAGGTTGTGTAATTCTGTAACACATCTTTTATAAAACCTTCTTCTATGGCTTGTTTCATAGAATACAAATGAAATGCTGCATATTTGGTTTTACCATCTTGCTCAAATGGTTCACCAAATAATTCTAAGGTTTTGTTTTTTGGTGTTGCTGTAAATGCAAAATAACTGGCATTAGGTAATAGTTTACGAGCTTTTACCATTGCTCTTATAAAATCTTCGCCTGTTACTTCATCATCTTCTGTTTCGTCATAGTTTTCTAAATCGCTCTGTAACTGTTCTTCGTCCGAAACTTTGGCAAGTGTTTCGTTTAATTTACGTGCCATTTGTCCGCTTAAACTACTGTGGGCTTCATCTATAATTATCCCGAAGTTATTACTTGGTAATTCTCCAATATCTTCCACAATGTGTGGGAATTTTTGAATGGTCGTAATTATGATTTTTTTACCTTCTTCTAAAGCTGTTTTTAATTGTTTACTACCATCTGTTATGGCTTGTACAACACCCTTTACTTGTTGGTATTGTTTTATGTTTTCTCGTATTTGCTTGTCTAAAACTCTGCGGTCTGTAATAACTATTACGGTATCGAAAATGGTTTTAGAACCTGATTTATCGTGTAGACCAACCAGTTGGTGTGCCAACCAAGAAATGGAATTACTTTTACCTGAACCTGCCGAATGTTGAATTAAATATTTTTGTCCAGCTCCTTTTTCTTGGGCATCTAGTAGAATACTAGAAACCGCTGTTAATTGGTGAAAACGAGGGAAAATTAATTTCTTGGTTTTCTTTATTTTTTTGTTGCCTTTAGAATCTTTGTATTCTTTTTCTTCGGTAATTAACTTGGTGTAATTTTGTAGAATATTGGTAAGACTATCTTTAGTTAAAATCTCTTTCCAAAGATAGTCTGTTTTTATACCTCCGTTTGGTTCATTTCCTGCTCCGTTCTTGTTTCCTTTATTAAACGGTAAAAAATACGAGCTGTCGCCTTTTAGTTCAGTACACATCCAAACTTCTTCTGTGTCTACTGCAAAATTAACCACCATACGACCTAAACGAAACAATTCTTCATTAGGGCCACGGTCTGTTTTGTATTGCTTTATGGCGTGTTTTACATTTTGATTGGTTAGTTCGTTTTTAAGCTCAAAACTTATTATAGGTAAACCATTAATAAAACTAACTACATCTAAAGAGTTTTTGTTTTTAGTAGAATAATACACTTGTCGCATTACCGAAAATAGATTGGCTTGGTAAAGTTCTGTGTTTTTGGTGTTGTAAGCAGAAACAGGTTTATCGTAAAACAAACGAATCTTAGTATCGGTAAAACCATCTGTTACACCCTTACGCAATACCTCAATAACACCTTTAAGTTTTATTTGGTCGTTTATGCGTTTAATTATTTTTTGTTGATACAGTTCTTTGTGGTAGCGTTTTAGTTTTTCTACTGCTTTGGGTTGGGTAGCATCTAAAAATTGAAACAAGAGTTCACTATCTAAACAATTTACGTTATCGTAATCTTGTGATGTACGCAATACATAACCATTAGTAATTACCAAATGGTCTACAATGTGCTTTTCAAAGCCGTTTTCTTTAGTGTTGGTAGTCTTACTCATTTAGTTACTCTTTTATGTTATAAGCTGTAGCGTCTTCTGCTACCATTGCTAATGGCGTTTCTACTTCTGGTATTTTAAAATCTCGAACATCTATTTTACCCGTAACCGCTTCTGATATTAAAGTGGTTTTGTATTCTTCTACTAAAGCGATTTCTTTTTCTATTGTAGAAATAGTTTTATCAATTTTAGTGGTTTCAGTTTCTATATAAATTACAATTTGTTCCTGTTCAATAACAGAAGGGCAACAAATTTTGATTTTTTTTAAATCTGCAAAACTCATTGATTGCCTTACTCCTCCACCTAAGTTGTAAAAGGCTTTAGATAAATCGTAAGAGTGAAATAACAAATGAAAATATTTAGAATTACAGTTTGTTTTAGTAGTTTCTATTGCTACGTAAGCAGAAGTAATTATACCAAAATCATATACTAGACCAGTTCTAAGACTTTTTTTATCATTTTGTAGATCTGTAAATCTAAAAATGATATTACCAGGTTCTACAATTTGGTATGTTTCATATGAATCAGGCACTAATCCATTTCCATCTAAAATTGATTTAGTAACAATTTTACCGTGACTTAAGGATAATCGATTGTTGTTTATTAAACCAATATTCTTAATTTTTCTATTTTTAAAATATTCAAAAGTATTTCTCACTTCCCAATGTTCAGGAATATCACCTAGCCATTCAATACCTGAAGGTTTTAGATTGACATTTGGATTTAAACCTTTGGTGACAGCTTGGTTAATGATTGCTGCTTTTTGCTCGATAAGTAATTCTATTAACTGTTTTTTCTTTTTTATAAAACGCTCAATTTTTTCTAGTTTGTAATCTAGAAAATTAGCTATGGCGGTTTGTTCGGGTTTTGGTGGTAGTGGTAAATATGAATCTTTAAATTTACCTGTATCGATATTTTGTCCTTCTCTAATACCAGTAACAAGAAGCGTTAAGCCACTAATGTATCTTTTAGATTTTAATAGATATCTGAAGTATTTATGTACAACTTCTTCTTGGGGTTTTAAAATTGTGTATGCAGGACTAATTATCCCTCTGTAATGAGCATATTCAATGCCTCCTTGAAAAGACCTTAGACTAATTACGAAATCACCTTTTTCTACAAGTTTTAAGGTTTCAAAATTTTTAGTAGCTGTAACTGTAGTCTTACCGTAAACTGATTTAGGAACGACACCTTTTGTTTGAGTTGCGGCCAAGAGTTCTTCATCAGGAAATCCCTTTATTGAGGTTTCTATTAGAATACGTTTAGACTTAATTATTTTCCAATTTTCAGGAACTTTTCCAAGCCAAACAACTTCTGAATTTTTATATGTAGAATATGTTTTTATATTTTTCATTATTCTACAATTTCCTTTAATAAACCATCTGTTTCGGCTTCCAACTCAAAAATCTTTTTAGAAATAGTATCTAAATCTCTCAAGGTTTCATATTGGTAGAAATATTTATTGAAGGCAATCTCATAGCCTAATTTCATTTTCTTTTTATCATACCAAGCATCAGGTGCAAAGGGTAATACTTCACGAGTAAAATAGGTATCAATGTTTTCCATCATTGGTACGTTTTCTGTATCCTTTAAATCTTTGTCCGATTTTGGCTTCCCTTTACTGTCTTTTATTATTTTTCCGTTTTCGTCTTTTTCAGGTTGATGTGTGGTTATTTGATAAAAGCCAAAATCTTCAATATCAAACACTTTAGAGTATTCATTTTCTTCAAAATCAAAATATATGTTTTGAATATCTAAAATATGATTGGATAGTAATTCTACTTTTTTATCCCCTAAACCTTTACGCATTTTACTGTAAAAAGCTTCAGAAGAAGCATTAATCAATTGTACTTTTCCTTTTCTTTCTTTTGCTTTGTTATTACTCAATATCCAAACATAGGTTGCAATACCTGTGTTGTAAAACATATCGTTCGGCAATTGTATAATACATTCTAATAAATCGTTTTCTAAAATGTATTGGCGTATGCCACTTTCTCCACTTCCTGCATCACCAGTAAATAAGGCAGAGCCATTATGTACAGAAGCTATACGGCTACCACCATCTTTTGGGTCTTTCATTTTAGAAAGCATATGTAGCATAAACATTAACTGTCCGTCATTGCTACGAGAGGTCAAACATTGTTTTTCTAGTTCACCTTTAAAGTTTTTAATTTCTAAGTTAAAACGAGTATCGTTTATTTCTATTTTTTTTGCTGTACCTACGTTGAGTTCTTTTTGGTCTTCTTTCCAACTTGTTCCATATGGTGGGTTGGTTAGCATAAAGTTAAACTTCAGGTTAGGGTCAAAACCATATTTACTCAATGTAGAACCAAATTGTATTTTGTCTGGGTCTTCTCCTTTTAGTAACATATCAGATTTACAAACCGCATACATTTCGCCTGTGTTTTCTTGACCATATAAATGAAAACTGGCTTTACTTTTTATTTCACCATCTGGGTTGGTGGCAAACTTTTTAGATTGCGTAAGCATTGCACCAGAACCTGCACAAGGGTCGTACACCAAATAGGTTCCTTTTTGTATTTTGTCTTTTACAGGCAAATACACCAAATGAGTCATTAATTCTATAATTTCTCTAGGGGTAAAGTGTCGTCCTGCTGCTGCATTGGTTTTTTCGTTAAACCTTCTGATAAGGTCTTCAAACATATATCCCATTGCCATTGGCGATATTTTCTCTGGGCGTAGTTCTACTTTTGGGCTACAAAATTTTTCAAGTAATGAAAAAGTAATACCTGTTGTTTCAAAAGTTTCTAATTGGTTACGAAACTTAAATTTTTGAATAATGTCTTGTACATTTTCAGAAAATCCGTTTAAGTAATCTAAAAAGTTAGAGTCTATATTATTTGGATCTTCCAACAATTTTTTCATTGTGTATGGAGAAGTGTTGAAAAACTCTAAACCTGAACCATGTCCTTTACTGGTTAATAATCCGTTAAGATTATCCATTTTGTTTTTATACTCATCGTAAGTTTTCAAAACTTGATCTTTGGAAGGTTCTAGAGCCAAATCCAAACGCCTTAAAACCGTCATTGGTAGAATAACGTCTTGATATTGATTTTCTAGGTATTTGTTTATCAAAACATCATCTGCAACTGTCCAGATAAAATTGATAATAGGCTGTAGGGACTGTGTATCTAAATTCATTTATTGTTATTCAAATTTGGTTATAAGATCTCGTTGTGAGATGGATTTAGTCATAACGAATGACTAATATACTATTTAAACTTTGTAAGAAATTACGGGTTTTCTCATAATGGTTAAATTTTAAGAAAATTGAGGTATTATTTTATTCAATAAACTCAATCCCCCCTACCACGCCCCACATACAACTCCATCGCTTTCTTATACTTTATCGCACCTTTCATACTCAGGTCATTAATAAAATTGTCTAGCTCAGGGTGATTGCGGGCGGTCCAGGTAATTAGGGAGTCGCGTTCTTGTTGCCACACATCCCAGTTTACATCTATGCAGGTGATTTCTTCTAGCTTGGTGATTTTGCCATCATGGAGGTATATTTTATGGCTGCAGGTGAGTGGGTTGTTCTTTAAAAATTCAAATCGTAGCGAACTCACGGCTACCGTAGCGATTACTTGCGTGCTGTCATTTTCTATGGAAACCACCTCGTAGGAGGGCTTAAATATGGAGTCCCACTTAAACTGCTCGTAGTAACTTTCTTTGTCAAAAGGCATCACATAATCTCCAGCCGTGATGGTGATGCTATCGCTTATCAAGCTGCTTATTTCCTTATAATTCCCTTCGGCAACGGCCTTGTAGTAGGCAGCGACGGTTTCTTGTGAGGTGGCTTCTTTTTGTGTGCATCCCGTGAGTATGCAGAGTAGGGTGAGGAGGAATAGGGTATATTTCATAGCGCGTGATTAGATGAATACGGGCCTAAATATACCATCTTTTATAGTGCCGTAGCTTGCAAATGAGGTGCTGTTTATGAGGTGTTGAGAGTCCGCTTTCGCGAAAGCGTGAAAACTCCACACACCATTAGTCTAAAGCTTTTAAAGGCTTGCATAAAAATAAGCCTTCACTATAGTTGGGGGAACTAGGAAGGCTTACAGTCATCGGGTAAAGAGCAAGATGTTGCTACCTGCTAACCACAATAAAATCTGAACGTCTATTTTCTAAATACTGCACCTCTGTACAGCTATCGTCTGCCTCATCACAAATGTGTATGGGCCTAGACTCACCAAATCCTTTTGCACTCTCAATGCGCGAACTCGTGGTACCATTTTTAATCAAATAGTCACGGGTAGAGATGGCTCTGTTTTCTAGTAAGCAAAGCTTTTTGTGGTTTATGATATGTTTTTTAAAATCTGTTGTGTTGTGGTGATTAAGTGTGTGCGTTTTTGCTCACTGTAGGCATCTGTATGTGCCCTGCCAAAGCTTCCTTTGTCATTATCAAAGTAGTCACCGCTATGACTCGCATAGCTAGGGTTTGTAGCGAGGTCTTGTAAAATAGTTGCTCCTTTATCTGCTGGTGACCAGTGGTGACCGTAGGCTTCTTTTACCATATTTGTATTAAGTAAAGAACCTGGGTTTACAGGGATAACCGTAAGTGCTGGCTCTTGTAACGCGAGGTCAAAGCTCCACATTAATAAAGCAAGCTTACTCTGTGCGTAGGTCTCCTGCTGGATCTCTTCTTTAGTACCTGCTAGTACGCTATCTATAACAGATGACTGCGCTGCAGAGGTCAAGTTTATAATGCGCGTGCGGTCGCTTTTTTTAAGGAGGTCGAGTAGGGAAGTGGTGAGCAGGTAAGGCGCTATATAATTTACCGCCATACGCATATCAAGCCCATCTGCCGTAAACAGCTCGCGGCTTTTAAAAACCCCTGCGTTGTTTATGAGTACATCTAGCGTTGTGAGTTTTTCATTTACCTCACTAGCCATAGCACACACTGCTGCCATACTAGAAAAATCTGCTACAAAACCGTCTATGTGTTCATTGTTAGATTCGGCTTTTATGGTGGCGATGGTCTCTGCTACTTTTGTAGCATTACGACCGTGTATGTACAAGGTATGTCCCTGTTTTGCTAGCTGTATGGCGGCTAGTTTACCTATGCCGTCAGTACTTCCAGTAATTAATATGGTCTTGCTCATTCCTATATGTGTATGTTGATGAAAACTGGCAATAGTTGTACTGCCAGTTCTTTTAATTTTATTCTTGTTCTAAGATAGTTATTAGGTCTACATTTCTTAAAAAGGAGCAACGGTATCTTTAGGACCATCAGGTAAACTCCATCGCTGGCGAGCGGTTACACTTTCTAACGCAACATCTTTAATAGTATCACTGTTGCTAGTATTTCCGTAGCTACTTTTACTACCGCGTGGTATTTGCATACGATCTCCATATAGCCACACTACTAAATTACTACGTTGCCCGCTTGTAATGGGGTGCGTAGCGTGCGGCACATTACCGCTATGGATGATTGCTTTTCCAGGCTCAAAAATAGCTTGTACCGTTTTTCCTGAAGCTTTATCATAAAAATCAACCTCAGATCCCGTAAACTTCTCATCTGGTAAGTTGATATTGATATTCAAGGTAGCTGCAGAGGCATCGGTATGTGCGTGTAAATCCTTGTCTTTATCTGGATTGTACTGTATTGAAAAACCAAAAGTCTGATTGTCATAACCGTAAGTTCCTAATAATAAACGCGCTATAGGACGCATAAAACGGTCCATCATATCATTATAAAATACCTGAAAATTAGGTGCTGCCAGATGACCTTCAGAACGAGGGTCTAACATCATTCCATATCTGTTTAATTGAATACCATAAGGTGCACGTTTTGGCACTCCTGAGTTTGCTACAGCTTCTAGATAGTTTCGAAAATCTGCTAAACGATCTAGATCAAAAAACTGTGCTACATAAACACCTGGTATAATTTCTTCCCACAAATCGGCAACAGCAGATTCATTTTCTGGGTTTTCCCAAGCGTCTTTAATGGCTTTACGTAATCGTGGGTCTAGCAAGGTTTCGTCAGGAACTAATAAATCATCTTTGTTTTCTATTTCCCATTCTGCCCAAGCAGCTTCTAGTACTTTGCGATTTTCGTTCCAAAATTGAGAGACAGATGGATCGCGTCTTAATGATAATTCTCGTGATGGTACTTCTAAAGCACGAGCTTCTGCAAGTGCATTTGTATGTTCGATGGTACTCATAATTATATGTTTTACGTATAGCTACTGCTATTATATTTTATATTTATAATAGAACTACGCACAAATGGCTGGTGGCTTTGGTAGTAAAAAATGGTGGTTGTTGTAAAAAGCAAAGTTCTGTATTTTTTAAACCTTAAACATCTATAAAATAGGTGTTTAAGGTTTAATTGCTTTCCATAGTAAGCCTATGGATGAGGTCTTAGTTAGTTACAACTACTTTACCTATTGCTTTACCACTCTCTAGTCTTGCATAAGCATCACCTACATTATCTAGTGCAAATGTGCTGTCTACAAGAGGTACTAGTGCTTTGTCTTGTGCGATATTGCTTAGTTCTTTTAAAATCGCTCCGTGCTCTTCTCGCTTGTAGTTGTGTAACATAGGGATGAGCATAAACACAACGTGTAGTGATAACCCTTTAAAGTGTGCTGGAGTAAGATCCAGGTTGCACATAGATACTGTAGTAGCAATTTGTGCATTAAGTGCTGCTGCCTCAAAAGACTTCGTAAGGTTATCTGCACCTACGGTATCATAA
Organism: Dokdonia sp. Asnod1-B02; assembly: GCF_045063955.1. Taxonomy (NCBI): domain Bacteria; kingdom Pseudomonadati; phylum Bacteroidota; class Flavobacteriia; order Flavobacteriales; family Flavobacteriaceae; genus Dokdonia; species Dokdonia sp. Asnod1-B02. The sequence continues at coordinate 1,692,773 of NZ_JBEFNW010000002.1, forward strand.
ATAAGGTCAAAACCTGCACCATCTGTATATTTTGCTACATATGATTCAACCGTTTCTTCTTTATAGTTAATTGCCGTTGCTCCATAGCCTTCTATAATTTTTTGTTGCTCTGGTCCTCCACAAGTAGCATATACATCTGCCCCAAAGTAAATAGCTAGTTGTACCGCTACGTGGCCTACACCTCCAGAACCTCCGTGTACGAGTACTTTCTGCCCTTTTTTAATCCCTGCGCGTATTAATCCTTCATAAGCAGTAATTGCCACAAGTGGTAGTGATGCCGCCTCTGTCATAGATAAGTTGGCAGCTTTGTGAGCAATAAGTTTACTATCTGCTACGATATATTCAGCTAGCGTACCTTGTAAGTCGGCAAGGCCACCTACACAACCGTATACCTCGTCACCTACTTTAAAGTCATGTACACCTTCACCTACTGCTTCTATCACTCCTGCAAAGTCCATTCCTAATATAGCTGGTGCTGCTGGAGATAAAGGTAGGTCTGACCCCATCTTGCGTATCATGGTGTCTACCGTGTTCACACTAGAGGCTGCAATCTTGATACTCACGTGACCTGGAGTTACTGCAGGTTTTGCTACTTCGCTTGCTGTGAATGCGGCATTCTCACCGTATTCGTTGATAATCATTGCTTTCATATATGCTTTCTTTTATAGTTTGTGGTTTTCTTTGATGATACAAAGGTAGTGGGATAGGTCACTGGTCTATTTGTATATAAAATGGTTAATTAGGTATAAATAGAGGTTATTAAGTGTGTTATGATAATTTTAACGCGATAAAACCCTAAATTTGTCCCTAAATCATACTACTATGCAAGTATTAGAAGCTTATAAACCTTTTGAAATACAAGAAATGGAGTTATCTGAGTGGAAACAACGCCCAGTTAAAAACAACTTTTTTGAACTTGTGCTTATAGAAAGTGGAGAGGGTACGCAGTGTATTAATTACAACCTCTACGATTATAAAAAGGATAGTATCTTTTTACTACCTCCCTTAAAGTGTCACTCTTTTAATATAGAGAAGCGCACAAAATTTGTCTTTTTAAAGTTTACCAAGTCGTTTTTTAAAAGCTCTAATAAGATGACGCTCGATAAGTCTGAGTGGTTTAAAGAAGCAGCCTACATCTTATCTAACTATAACCAGCTGCCTGGCGATATCATTAAAAGTGATGCAGATAGGGAGCATCTCAAACAGCTTACGGCAATTATTTTAAGAGAGACTAGAAACTATGGAGAGGTCTCTGTATCGCTTATCTCAAGTCTTATGGTAAGTATCTTAGAAGTGGTTATTAGAAATATAAAAAAAGGGAGTCACTATGAGATTGTAAATACAACAAGTGATGATAGAGCAACAAATATGCTCACCTACATCAACGAGAACATTGCAAAAAGTGAATTACTCAAAGTAGATAGACTTGCAGAAACATTTATGATGTCTGCAACCTACGTAAGTGAGTTTTTTAGAAAACAGGTAGGGATGTCCTTGCGTGAGTATATTATGAAAGCCAAACTTAGACTAGTAGAGATACGTCTTCTCAACTCAGATTTCACCCTCACTGAAATCGCAGATGAGCTAGGCTTTACAGATGTAAGTCACCTCTCAAAAACATTTAAACGCTATACAGGTACTTCTGTAAGAGACTTTAAAAACGCAGGGGAGTATATGCTACTTAAAAGAGCCTCTTGTGGTGTGAGTGCTTAAGACTTGCTCGTTTGTTATAACCAATCAAATATTTATGTATGAGTGGTACGCTTTCGCGAAAGCGTGAAAACTCCACACACCATGAGTATACAACTATTAAAGGCTTGCATAAAAATAAGCCTTCACTAGCATTGGGGGAACTAGGAAGGCTTACAGTCATTGGGTAAAGAGCAAGGTGTGCTACCTGCTAACCACAATAAAATCTGAACGTCTATTTTCTAAATACTGCACCTCTGTACAGCTATCGTCTGCCTCATCACAAATGTGTATGGGCCTTGATTCACCAAACCCTTTTGCGCTCTCAATGCGCGAACTCGTGATACCGTTTTTAATTAAATAGTCTCGGGTAGCGATGGCTCTGTTTTCTGATAAGGTCTGATTATATGACGCTCCACCACGTTGATCTGTGTGGGATTCTATCTTTATGATAAGCGCAGGATATTCGTTCATAATATCAATAATGCGCTGAAGCTGTTGTGCGGCAAATATGTTGATCGCATAACGGTTAGACTCAAAATTAATAGGGTTGATTTTAATCTTTTCTATCTCACCATCTGTAACAAAAATGTCTGAAAGGTTAGCCAGTTTAAAATCTACAAAGTTAATAAGCCCATTAGGCTCTGTGCCTGTATTTAAGTCCAGCTCATCTTTTGAGTAGCCTATTTTTGATGCCTTAATATTGTATTTGATATTGCAACCCATCTGTAGGGTGTAGGTTCCTGCTGTGTCAGTAAGTGTTTCGGCTACTTGCTTATTGTTTGTATCATAAGCGATGATAGTCACTGCTGGTAATGGTGCGCCTGTTTGTGAGTCTGTAACGGTTCCTTCTAAGGTCTGGAAGCACTCACCGCGATCATATACAAAGGAGTAAATGTCATCGTCGCCTTTGCCGCCTTCTCTGTTTGAGCTAAAATATCCTTCATTTTTAGTGTTACTTGCCACATAAGCAAAGTCGTCTGCATTGCTGTTAATCCCAAGTCCGAGGTTGCGGGCATTACTGTAAATGCCGTCTCTAAGCTGCGCTTTGTAAATATCAAGGCCGCCAAAACCTACGTGACCCTTAGAGGCAAAATAGAGTTCTTTGTTTTTTACAAAAGGGAAAAAGTCATCATATGGTGTGTTTACCGCATCACCTAGATTGCGAGGTGTGGAGAGTGAGCCATCTGCTCGTATGTCACACACATAAATATCTGCACGGCCATAACCACCTGGCATGTCTGATACAAAATACAGCTGACTACCATTTGTAGTTACAAAAGGCTGCCCTATGGAATAGCCATTACCATTAATGGGAAGTTCCTCCTTGTCAAATTTGTCTTTATTAATCTGCACGCGGTAGAGCTTAAAGAAGTTTCTCTTGTTTTTTGTATAAATCTTACGCGATCCAGATTGTGCACTTGAAGCATAGACCAGCGTTTGATCATTATTATAAAAAGTAGCCGTGGCGTCGTGATACTGGGTTTCTAGCTCTTCATTAAAAAGCTTAACATTTGAGTAGGTGCCAGTACTATCTATCGTGGCTTCATAAAGCGATAGGTAAGGGGTGTTATCTCTTTTGTAGATTTTATTTTCTTCATCATTGCGAGCCGTTGAGAACACCAGTTTATTCTTATATAAGGATCCACCAAAATCTGCATAGCTAGAGTTAATATCAAGATTTGTAATCTGATAGAGCGTGTCATTTGCTAGTATGTCATTAAACCTAGACTTTTCCTCATAATATCTGTTGAGCTCTTTGTCTTTTTTGGAAAGCTTTAAATAGCCTACATAAAAATCATCTGCCGTATCATACTTTTTTAAGAAGCGTAGTACATCAAAATACTGCCAGATATGTGCAGGCTCCATCGTGTATCCTAGTGCGTCAAAGGTTTTCTTGTAAGCAATCTCTGCACGTTCATAATTCTTAAGGTTATAATGCGTGTCTGCAATATGCTGCCAGGTGGTAGGCGCTATCTTCTCTGAGTCATTGAGGTGCTCATCATAAAGTACTGCAGCATCTGCATACATATGTCTGTCATAAAGCTCATCTGCTTTTTTTAAATCATTTTGTGCATAACTAGAATATATACACATCATGAATAAAATATATAGTGATTTCTTCATAGTGGTTTGATATTAAAAGAATCTAGGTGAGAATGACATTCCCTTTTTCTTGAACAAAGAGAATTTTAAAATAACTTCATGGGTACCATCATTATAATTTGTGAACTCTGTAGTTGCATAATCAAAGGAATAGCCTAAAAATAGATTGTCAGAAATTTGAAAACCGGCCAGCGCACTTACCGCAGCATCCACTTGATAACTAGCACCTACAGTGAGTTTGTCATGAAAAAGAAAATTGGCCGAAAGATTATATCGCAACGGACTACCATTTACATAATTTACAAGTGCAGCTGGTTTAAAGCGTATGTTATCACTTATGCCAAACACATAACCCGCGGTGAGGTACGACTGGCGCTCATCTGCCACGACAGCTTCCTCCACATTATCATAATACTCATCACTAAAAAAGTCAGGCACCGAGACTCCTACATACCAATTATATTTATACAAAAAGGCACCAGCACCTAGCGTTGCCAGCAGTCTGTTATCTACATTATTTGTGAGTAGGGGATCACCTTGGTTTACAAACTCCCCTTTAGAAAAATCTACATTGAGTAACTGAGCACCTGCTTTTATCCCAAATGCGAGGTTGAGATCTCTATCTAACTGAATATTATAAGAAAAATTACCATCAAAGTTGAATCTTTCGGCAGGACCATTTACGTCTTTAGTGACATTGACTCCTAGCCCTACGCGCTCCGTGAGCGGAGTTTCAACACTGAGATTATAAGTCTCAGGTGCGCCATCAAAACCAGCCCACTGAGAACGATATATCCCCACCACATTCAACCCTTCTGAAGATCCAGCATATGCTGGATTTATAGCCATGGTATTATACATGTACTGTGTATAGTTAGGCGCTTGTTGTGCATTCATGTGTATGCTTACACAACACATAATAAGTACTAAGTAAATGTTATATATTTTAAACATAGTCGTTGTTTTTAAGTTAGATTGTTAAAGTGCAATGTATACCCATCCCGTAAGCGGCTCACTGCCATCATTTAAGTCTAAGATGTAATAGTAGGTAGATGAAGGAAGGCCGTCATTTTCATTTACAGTACCATTAGAAGTAGAAGTTCCTCTCCACACATTTGCATAGCCATCCATTTCATACACCATATTTCCAGCTCGATTGTAAATTTTCAAGTTGTTTTCTGGATATGACTCAATACAGCGTATGGTAAAAGTGTCATTAAAGCCATCACCATTGGGTGAGAATTCATTAAACACTTTAATGCAACTTGGCGTAATATCAGCTTGCGATACATTGTTAGTAAGATCACTATCCATAGGACTAGACTGCGTGATGGTTGCGATATTTAAATAATCTCCATCCTCTAGCACTACAGCGCTTATCGCTAACTCCACAGTTGCATTAGCCACCACTGAAGGAATAAGCCAAACACCAGTTGCACTATCATAAGTCCCACTATCTGTCACCGCCGATACAAATTGCAATCCAGAAGGTAATAAGTCCTCTACCTCAACATCTGTAAAGTCTGTGTCGCCTGCATTAGTCACCATAATAGTATACACAACCTCCGTGTTGAGCTGTGGCAAGGCATTATTGACCATTTTAAGAATCGTAAGATCAGAACAAGAAGCTACCTCAACGTCTAGCGTAGCATCTGCAAGAGGCATACAGCTATTAGTAGATTCATAATTTACAGCAACAGATTGCTCACCAAGTTCGTCCCATATCACAGTCACAAAATCATCTGTGAGATCGCCACCAGTGATGATTGTTCCTCCAGAAGAAATCGTCCATAAATAACCACTCATATCTGACTCAGTCTGGTAAGTGATTTCATTACCCACACAAGTCATGTCAGTACTGCTCGTAATGCTTGCACTAGCGATCTCATCTATCGTAATACTCACCTCTAGACGAGTGCTACTCTCACAGCCATTATTTACAAGAGCTCCGTAGTAATTACCAGAAACTAAAAGTGCATCTGCTGCCAATGGACTGCCGCCAGTAGCTTGAGCATACCATATTACGTCCGGTTCATTCACTTCAATATCACTTACGGTAGCCATAACATCTACACAAAATGACTGCGTGGTAGCTGTAGTCGTAGGCGTAGGCGCACTGATAATAGTCACTGTAATCGCCAGTCTGTTTGCACTCTCAATACCGTTTGTAACAAGTGCCGCATAGTAAATTGTGTTGTCCATCAATGCAGTATCGGTGGTTAAAACTGTTCCGCCAGAAGCACTGAGGTACCAATTTACAGTGGTCTCATTTACCTGAATATCTGCAATTGTAGGGTTTTCGCTTTCGCAAAAAAGTTGCTGGTCATTATCTGTCGTTACGATACCAGATTGTATGGTAAGCTCATCTACAGTCATATCTGATGCCAAATTACCTGCCAAATCCTCTGCAGTGGCTTGTACATCGTATGTCGCATCTGCTAGCTCGTTTTCATCAGAAATCTGTAAGTTCCAAGTATCATCACCATTATCGGTAAGGTTTCCATCACTTTCCATATATGTGTTTCCATCTACAATGATGGAAAGCATATCATCAGAATCTGCAGTTCCTGTAATCATTGGAGTAGTGTCACTTGTATCTTGAGGAGTCACTGTAGGCGTAATAGGAGCAGTGGTGTCAACCGTCAACTCATTAATAGTTACATCTGATGCCGAATTCCCGGTCATATCTTGAGTTGTGGCCTGTACATCATATACACCATCTGCAATGTCATTAGCTCCTGGAATTTGCAAGCTCCATGTATTATCACCATGATCGGTAAGATGTCCATCGTTTTCTACATACGTTGCATTGTCTACAATCACTGTCAGCTCATCTTCCGAATCTGCAGTACCCTCAATAAGTGGGGTCGTATCTGTCGTTATTTGAGAGATTACCGTTGGAATATTAGGAGCATCCGTATCGATTATCAATTCGTCGGTAGTAGTATCTGAGGCAGTATTTCCAACCGTATCTTCCACCGAAGCATCCACATCATAGGTTCCATCTGGTAGTTCGCTACCATTTGGTATTTGTAAGCTCCAAGTATCATCACCGTTATCAGTAAGGTTTCCATCACCTTCATTGTAGGTAACTCCATTTACAATTACTGTTAGTTCATCGTCAGAATCTGCAGTACCAGTAATGAGTGGAGTGTTGTCATTCGTAGTTTGAGCAGTAACCGTAGGAGTCGTTGGGGAAACAGAGTCAACGGTTAATTCATCTGTAGTAGTATCAGAAGCAGTGTTTCCAACCGCATCTTCAACGGAAACCTCTACATCATAAGTTCCATCTGGCAGTTCGCTTCCATCAGGTATTTGTAAGCTCCAAGTATCATCTCCGTTATCGATGAGGATTCCATCACCTTCGGTGTAGGTTACACCATTTACAATTACTGTCAGCTCATCATCAGAATCTGCTGTTCCTGTAATAAGCGGAGTGGTGTCGTTTGTAGTTTGTGCAGTAACCGTAGGAGTCGTTGGGGAAACAGAGTCAATGGTTAATTCATCAGTAGTATTATCAGAAGCCGTATTACCCACCGTATCTTCCACCGAAGCATCTACATCATAAGTTCCATCTAGTAATTCACTTCCACTCGGTATTTGCAGAGACCAAGTATTATCACCGTTATCTATAAGATCCGCTCCAGTTTCCAAATAAGTAACACCATTTACTATTACAGTCAGCTCATCATCAGAATCTGCTGTTCCTGTAATCAGTGGAGTGGTGTCGTTTGTAGTTTGTGCAGTAACCGTAGGAGTCGTTGGGGAAACAGAGTCAATGGTTAATTCATCAATTGTTATATCTGAAGCCGTATTTCCAACCGAATCTTCCACAGAAGCATCCACATCATAAGTCCCATCTGGTAATTCGTTACCATCAGGAATTTGCAGAGACCAAGTATCATCTCCGTTGTCTGTAAGATCCGCTCCAGTTTCCAAGTAAGTAACTCCATTTACAATTACTGTTAGTTCATCATCAGAATCTGCTGTTCCTGTAATCAGAGGAGTAATATCATTCGTAGTTTGTGCAGTAACCGTAGGAGTCGTTGGGGAAACAGAGTCAATGGTCAATTCATCAATTGTATTGTCAGAAGCAGTATTTCCAACCGAATCTTCCACAGATGCATCTACATCATAAGTTCCATCTGGAATTTCACTTCCATTAGGTATTTGTAGAGACCAAGTATCATCACCATTGTCGATGAGGTTTCCATCACCTTCGGTGTAGGTGATTTCATTTACAATTACCGTCAGCTGATCATCAGAATCTGCTGTTCCTGTAATAAGCGGAGTGGTGTCATTCGTAGTTTGAGTAATAACTGTTGGAGTCGTTGGGGAAACAGAGTCAATGGTTAATTCATCAATTGTTATATCTGAAGCCGTATTTCCAACCGTATCTTCCACAGAAGCATCCACATCATAGGTTCCATCTAGTAATTCACTTCCATTCGGTATTTGTAATGACCACGTATCATCTCCATTATCTGTGAGATCGGCTCCAGCTTCTAGGTAAGTAACTCCATTTACAATTACCGTCAGCTCATCATCAGAATCAGCAGTACCTGTAATCAGCGGGGTAGTGTCATTTGTAGTTTGCGCAGTAACCGTTGGAGTGGTAGGCGCAGTTGCGTCAATGACTAATTCATCAGTAGTAGTATCAGATGCAGTATTTCCAACCGTATCTTCCACAGAAGCACCTATATCATAGGTTCCATCTGGTAGTTCGCTACCATCAGGAATTTGCAGAGACCAAGTATTATCACCGTTATCGATGAGGTTTCCATCACCTTCGATGTAGGTTACACCATTTACAATTACGGTCAACTCATCGTCAGAATCTGCCGTACCAATAATCAGCGGAGTGGTGTCGTTGGTGGTTTGAGCAGTAACCGTTGGCGTAGTTGGCGCAGTAGCGTCAATTATTAGTTCATCGGTTGTGGTATCAGAAGCAGTGTTTCCAACCGTATCTTCCACAGAGGCATCTACATCATAGGTTCCATCTGGAATTTCACTTCCATTCGGTATTTGTAAGCTCCACGTATCATCACCGTTATCTGTAAGATCCGCTCCAGTTTCCAAATAAGTAACTCCATTTACTATTACAGTCAGCTCATCATCAGAATCTGCTGTTCCTGTAATAAGCGGCGTGGTGTCATTGGTGGTTTGAGGATTTACTGTTGGAGTTGTAGGTGCAGTAGCATCAATTACTAATTCATCTGTAGTAGTATCAGAAGCCATATTTCCAACAGCATCTTCCACAGAAGCATCCACGTCATAGGTTCCATCTGGTAGTTCGCTACCATCAGGAATCTGTAAGCTCCAAGTATCATCACCATTATCTATAAGATCCGCTCCAGTTTCCAAATAAGTTACTCCATTTACAATTACTGTTAGCTCATCATCAGAGTCTGCCGTACCAGTGATTAGCGGAGTACTGTCGTTTGTAGTTTGCGGATTTACTGTTGGAGTTGTAGGTGCAGTTGCGTCAATTATTAATTCATCAATTGTATTGTCAGAAGCTGTATTCCCAACAGTATCTTCTACAGAGGCATCTACATCATAGGTTCCATCTGGTAGTTCGCTACCATCAGGTATTTGTAAGCTCCAAGTATCATCTCCGTTATCTGTAAGATTTGCTCCAGTTTCAGGGTAAGTAACTCCATTTACTATTACAGTGAGCTCATCATCCGAATCTGCTGTACCAGTAATCAGCGGAGTGGTGTCATTCGTAATTTGTGCAGTAACTGTTGGCATAGTAGGCGCAGTAGCGTCAATAATTAGTTCATCTGTAGTAGTATCAAAAGCAGTATTTCCAACAGTATCTTCTACAGAAGCATCTACATCATAAGTTCCATCTGGTAGTTCGCTACCATCAGGTATTTGTAGAGACCAAGTATCATCTCCATTATCTGTAAGATCCGTTCCAGTTTCCAGATAAGTAACTCCATTTACAATTATAGTCAGCTCATCATCAGAATCTGCTGTTCCTGTAACCAGTGGAGTGGTGTCATTCGTAGTTTGTGAATCTACCGTTGGAGTCGTAGGCGCAGTTGCGTCAATGACTAATTCATTGGTTGTAGTATCAGATGCAGTATTTCCAACCGCATCTTCCACAGAAGCATTTACATCATAGGTTCCATCTAGTAGTTCGCTACCATCAGGAATTTGTAGAGACCAAGTATCATCTCCATTATCTGTAAGATCCGTTCCAGTTTCCAGATAAGTAACTCCATTTACAATTATAGTCAGCTCATCATCAGAATCTGCTGTTCCTGTAACCAGTGGAGTGGTGTCATTCGTAGTTTGTGAATCTACCGTTGGAGTCGTAGGCGCAGTTGCGTCAATGACTAATTCATTGGTTGTAGTATCAGATGCAGTATTTCCAACCGCATCTTCCACAGAAGCATTTACATCATAGGTTCCATCTAGTAGTTCGCTACCATCAGGAATTTGTAGAGACCAAGTATCATCTCCATTATCTGTAAGATCCGTTCCAGTTTCCAGATAAGTAACTCCATTTACAATTATAGTCAGCTCATCATCAGAATCTGCTGTTCCTGTAACCAGTGGAGTGGTGTCATTCGTAGTTTGTGAATCTACCGTTGGAGTCGTAGGCGCAGTTGCGTCAATGACTAATTCATTGGTTGTAGTATCAGATGCAGTATTTCCAACCGCATCTTCCACAGAAGCATTTACATCATAGGTTCCATCTAGTAGTTCGCTACCATCAGGAATTTGTAAGCTCCAGGTATCATCTCCATTATCTGTAAGATCTGCTCCAGTTTCAAGATATGTTATACCATTTACAATTACTGTTAGCTCATCTTCAGAATCTGCTGTTCCTGTAATCAGCGGAGTGGTGTCATTCGTAATTTGTGCAGTAACTGTTGGAGTAGTTGGCGCAGTTGCGTCAATTACTAATTCATCTGCAGTAGTATCAGAAGCAGTATTTCCAACCGTATCTTCTACAGAAACCTCAACATCATAAGTTCCATCTGGTAGTTCGCTACCATTAGGAATTTGTAGAGACCAAGTATCATCACCATTATCGATGAGGTTTCCATCACCTTCGGTGTAGGTGATTTCATTTACAATTACCGTCAGCTCATCATCAGAATCTGCTGTACCAGTAATGAGCGGTGTGGTGTCATTTGTAGTTTGAGGAGTAACTGTTGGACTATTTGGAGCAGTAGCGTCAATTATCAACTCGTCTGTAGTGTTATCAGAAGCTGTATTTCCAACCGTATCTTCTACCGAAGCATCCACATCATAGGTTCCATCTGGTAGTTCACTTCCATCAGGAATTTGTAGAGACCACGTATCATCTCCGTTATCTATGAGGTTTCCATCACCTTCGGTGTAGGTTATTCCGTTTACAATTACTGTTAGCTCATCATCAGAATCTGCTGTTCCTGTAATCAGCGGTGTAGTGTCGTTTGTAGTTTGAGCAGTAACCGTAGGAGTAGTAGGTGCGGTCGCATCAATTATCAGTTCATCTGTAGTAGTATCAGAAGCAGTATTGCCAACAGTATCTTCCACAGAAGCATCTACATCATAAGTTCCATCTGGAATTTCACTTCCATCAGGTATTTGTAGAGACCAAGTATCATCACCATTATCGATGAGGTTTCCGTCACCTTCTGTGTAGGTAACTCCGTTTACAATTACAGTCAGCTCATCATCAGAATCTGCCGTACCTGTAATCAGCGGAGTTGTATCATTTGTTGTCTGAGCGGTAACCGTTGGAGTTGTAGGTGCAGTAGCATCAATTACTAATTCATCTGTTGTAGTATCAGAAGCAGTGTTTCCAAAAGTATCTTCCACAGAAGCATCTACATCATAGGTTTCATCTGGTAGTTCGCTTCCATCAGGTATTTGTAAGTTCCACGTATCATCACCATTATCTGTAAGATCCGTTCCAGTTTCCAAATAAGTAACACCATTTACAATTACTGTTAGCTCATCATCAGAATCTGCTGTACCCGTAATTATCGGAGTGGTGTCGTTGGTGGTTTGAGCATCTACAGTAGGAATGGTGGGATTGTCAATATCTACCGTGTAAGCCTCACTATCAATAGCTGTGGCAGTACATAATGTACCGACAACCGTTATCGAAGCGTCAATGGATGAATCTGCGTCAAGTACTAATTCAGCACCTGGAATGTCTCTAGCAAAGTTTAAACCTGCATCCAATAATGTAGTGTACTCTGTATTATTTACAGTAATTATTACTTCATCATTTTCTTGAGCATCTCCCGAAACTGTACCAGTAATGGTGATGTCATTATCTTGCTCAATACTATTTATAGTATCATCGGCTGTAATATTCTCTGTAAGATTTATAGAGATATTAGGAGTGTTTGCAAGAATAATAGAGACTTGTCTTAAATCGCCAGGACTATTCTCACAGCCAGTAGCTGGTTCTGTTGTAGAAATAAATATGTTATCAGGATTGTTAGCATCATTTAATCCAGTTATTTCAAGCTTGCTATCATTGATTACGTAAACGATTCCATCTGCAGTAAGCCCATTAGTAATCTCTACATTTTTATTAGGATCAAAGTAATATTTGAAGTCATTTGAGATCGTACTTGACGGTACAATCTCTAGTACTTCAGGTAAACATATGGCAGTATCAAAACCTGCTACTAAGATATCTGAAGATTTTGGAGTAGGGTTAATTGTTACTAAAACTGGAGTTCGTACAGACGCTACAGTACATCCATTTGCCGTAGCAGCGGCATAGAAAGTGGTGCTTTCTGTTAATGATGAAGTGGTAAATGCCTCACCACTATCTACCGTAGCTAGTAAATTTCCACCTTGCTCTTCATCATACCACTCTATTTGTGAGTTTGTAGTATCAGTAGTAGCAATAAGTTCTGCGGTGCTATTTTCACATAAAGTGATATTTTGAGAAGCTGCAGCAATTTCAGGAATGGCAGGAGTAACGGCTACATCGTATAAATCAAGTCGCTGACTTAATGAAGTGTTCAAGAGTGAGGAATAACTAACGACAATTCTATCTACGGGCGCAGACACATCAAAGTCAATGTCTACAGGAGTATTACTTTGTAAAAGATTTATTAATTCCAGATTTAATAAGGATCCTAAGTTTCTCGATGCAATTAGATTTGAACCGTTATATGCTTCAAATTGGATATTATTTGCCACTCCAAGCGCTAATAAACTAGGATCGACAGCAAGTCTAATTTTGAAATCTTCTGTAGGTTGTGAAGCATTCTGAAAATAAATTACCTGCTCTACAGTCGCTGCCACAGATAATACACCTAAGCTTAACTCTGAGAATGTAGCGAGATCTCCATCAATTGCATTTTCAATATTTGTAACCCCAGCGCCTCCTAGATTTATTAAATCTAGATTAAGCCCAGTCCCGTCAAATGAGGTAAATGAAGGAGTGTTGCAAATAGGAGCATCTGCCCCATAGAAAGCTCCATAAACTTTTAAAGAACGTTCTTGATTTAGTCCAATTAAGGAACCTATACTATTTGTAATTTCTATACTGCTATATGGTTGGTCTGGTGTGAGTGCTATATAATAATCTCCCTGTGCATCGGTCACTATTTGTGTTCTAGCACCGCTAAATGTATTAGGGTCTGATGATACTGCACTTAGCACGGTAGTATTACCATTTAATGCCTTTACAGTAAATTCTTGATTACCTATTAGTACAATCCCCAATACATCTGCAAGTAAATTACCGAGACTACCGCCTAATAAGGATGGTAACAAGTCATCTTCTGTTTCTATTTTAATGTATGATGTTGTATTTGCAGGCAGTAGTTCTCCATATGATAACTCAAGAACACCATCATATGCACCAAAAAAAAGCGTTCCAGAATTTGCTCTAACCTCGGCGAAATCTGTTAAATCTTGATTGGTAGCCAAATTGGCATCATCAACATTTTCTTGATTGGTTATAATTGTCGCAAAAGTTTGTTCTTGCGCACTGACAGAAAAGCAGGCAAATAATAAAATAAATAGAAAGCCGCTCAGGGATGATGGAAAAGTAATTTTTCTCTTCATGATAGTAGTCTTAAATTATTTTAATAAAACATCTAACTAATGAATGTCGAGTACACATCATTAAAAACAATAAAATTGCAATTTGATTAATCGTATAAGAGTCCGCTTAATCAAAGTAATACCAGACTTCAGTTTTGTTTAGGACTGTTGTGAGGTATTTTAGTAATTAAGAACTTTTACTTGTATAAAATTGGTTGTAGATCGTTGATTTATACAAGTTTAATATGTAGGAAAATTATTGAAATGATTTCTTATTAGCAAGACTAAATACAACTAATATGAATTAATTAACACTTAAACGTTATAAATTAGCATTTGATAGAATTTTACAAGTATAAATTATTAGCATCAGTCACTTAAATTTAACCTAGAGGTAATAAACTTTGCTTTCGCGAAAGAGTAGCTAAACAAAACTGTTAAAATATGATGACTTGTTGAATAAATTGTACTTGTATAAAAGTCGATACACATCATTTATAAGTTGAAAATGACCCATAATATTAGTAGATAAGACCAATAAGTAATCACTTAAATTTGCAGTAAGAGGAAAACCTCAGAAAAGAGAATACTGTACTATGGATATGCTACAATTAAGAACTGTAAATGTTGTGCAATACTTGCAACCTTTACGAGAAGGAGGATCACTTCCAGCTTTAGTCAAAGCAGACGATGATTATTTATATGTGCTCAAGTTTAGAGGAGCGGGACAAGGAAAGAAGGCACTTATAGCCGAGCTACTAGGAGGAGAAATAGCAAGAGCGATAGGTCTGCATGTTCCGGAGCTTGTGTTTATGCATCTGGATGACTCTTTTAGTAAAACAGAGCCAGATGAGGAGATTCAGGATTTATTGAAGTTTAGCGTAGGGTTAAACTTTGGGCTTCATTTCTTATCTGAGGCGATTACTTATGATCCGCTGGTGAGTACCGTAGACGCGCTTACAGCATCAAAAATAGTATTACTAGACTGCATCATTAGCAATATAGACAGAACGGCAAAAAATACAAATCTCCTGCAGTGGCATAATGAGATATGGGTGATAGATAACGGTGCGAGTTTTTATTTTCACCATGACTGGAAAAATTGGAAAAATCACCTAGAGCGTACTTTTCCGCTTGTAAAAGATCATGTATTGCTAGAAAAAGCAACACAATTACCAGAAGCTGCAACTGCAATCAAAAAGCTATTAACGCAAGAAAAGCTAGAAGATATTATAGCACATATTCCAGAAGACTGGTTAATATCTGAGTTTGACACGATGATTCCTAGTGATATGAGAGCGGCCTATCTTGAGTTTGTAAATTCTAGATTATCAAAAATTGATATCTTAGTAAAAGAAGGAGAAGATGCAAGATAAATATACCTTTGAGTACGCCACCATTAGAATTGTGCCTAAAGTAGAACGAGAAGAGTTCTTTAATGTAGGTGTCATTGTCTTTTCAAAAAAGAAAAAATACTTAGGCATAAAGTTTCATATATGCCCAGATAAGTGGAAAGCCTTCTGTACAGATGTAGAGATTGCAAGGTATCAAGCATATCTAGAAGCCTGGAAAGAGGTGTGCAAAGGAGCACCTGCTGGAGGTCGCATAGGCGCTATGGAACTATCAGACAGATTTAGATGGCTTACTGCTTGTAGAAGCACTATCATACAAAGCTCTAAAACGCATCCGGGTTTATGTGAAGATCCAGCGAGTATGCTAGAAGAGATCTTTGCTAAAAACGTGTTGTAACCTTATATATCTTTTTAGCTGGCTTTCGCCAAAATTAACGATACCCACCCATGAAGAAAATACTTGTATTATTCTCGCATCCTAAATTTGAAAAATCTAGGGCAAATACGTCACTAGTATCACACATTCAAGATATGGAGGATGTTACTTTTCATGATCTTTATGAGCAATACCCAGATTTCCATATTGACGTAGATGCCGAAAAGGAGTTGCTTGCTGCACATGATATCATCGTATGGCACCATCCATTATATTGGTATAGCTGTCCGCCTTTAATGAAGCAGTGGATTGATATGGTGTTAGAATTTGGGTGGGCATATGGACCAAATGGTAATGCCCTTAAGGGAAAAACTTGCTTAAATGTGATTACCACAGGTGGCTCAAAAGAGGTGTATTGTGCTCAAGGAAGCAATAGCTTTACCATCAATGAATTTTTAAGACCCTTTGAACAAACAGCAATCTTATGCGGGATGCAGTATTATCCACCATTTGCAGTCATGGGTACGCACCAATTGAGTGACAATCAGTTAGACACTCACTCGAGTACTTATAAATCATTATTAGAGTTACTCCAGAAGGAAGCTGTTGTACTAGGTGTAGATAACTGCGTATTTTTAAATGATTTGCCACAATTAAAAACTCAGTAAATTATGACAGGAAGTATTCTTTTTGAAGCGATAGTCTTTCTTGCGGGAGCAATAATTTGTGTGTCCATCGCAAAGCGACTTGGGCTGAGTTCTGTAATAGGTTATTTACTAGCGGGTGTGCTCATAGGCCCTTATGTCTTAGGTTTTATAGGTCAAGAAGGAGAAGATATATTACACTTTGCAGAGTTTGGCGTAGTTGTAATGCTATTCCTGATAGGCTTAGAAATTGAACCTAAGAATTTCTGGAACATGCGCAAGACCATCTTAGGCATGGGTGGACTGCAAGTAGGAGGGACCATGCTCTTAACGTATTTCTTATTTACTTTCATAGGTTACGACTGGAAGGTGTCTCTTGTAATTGCGATGGCAGTAGCACTATCATCTACCGCAATAGCCTTACAAACTATCAAGGAGAAAGGAATGATGGATACGACTTATGGAGCCTCTTCTTTTTCTATTTTACTTTTTCAAGATATAATAGTGATTTTCATGCTAGGTGCTTTGCCGCTGCTTTCTACCGCTACCACTGTTGCAAGTGGTGAAGGCCATGGAGCATCTGAGAATTTACTGGATGGTTTGCCTATCGCTTTTCAAACCCTAGCAATTATACTATCTGTTGTAATTATTATCGTTGCTGGTAAGTATTTAATTGTACCCATGCTGCGTAAAGTGGCAAAAACTGGAGTGCGCGAGCTTCTCATCGCAGCTGCACTATTGATTGTATTCTCTATATCCTTTTTAATGGAGTACGTAGGTCTCAGTCCGGCGCTGGGTGCATTTTTAGGCGGAGTGGTATTATCAAATAGCGAATTCAAACATGAGCTGGAAAGTACCTTAGAACCTTTTAAGAATCTACTGCTAGGTTTGTTTTTCATGGCAGTGGGAGCCTCCATCAATTTTATTGTGATTGCTAAAAATCCGCTAACTATTAGTGGGATATTAATTGCTATTGTAATCGTAAAGGCGATTGTATTATTTATTACTGGTTATGTTTTTAAGCTAAAATTAGATCAGAAACTGCTGCTCACCTTTAGCTTATCACAGATAGGAGAGTTTGCCTTTGTCTTGCTTTCTTTCGCGTTCAGTTTGCAATTATTAGAGCAAGATCAAATGGATATGATGCTCGTGATTACGGCACTTACCATGTCACTTACACCCATCACAGGGATGATCAATGAGCGATTTATATTGCCAAGAATAGGAACAAAAGAATCTATAAAACGACCTATGGATCACATCGCAAAGTCGCAAAATGTGATACTTGTTGGTTTTGGACATTTTGGAAGTACGATAGGGCGCTTTTTAAGATCCCATGGAGTAGAGGCGACTATATTAGATCAAGACTCAAATCGTGTAGATTTTCTTCGTAAGATGGGTTTTGAGGTGTATTATGGAGATGCCACGCGCATAGACTTACTAGAATCTGCAGGAATTGCTCAGGCAAAAATTCTAATTTGCGCTATAGATAATCCTACAGTAACCACACAAGTGACAAAGCTTGTCAAAGAAAAATACCCACACGTAGAACTCATGATACGTGCAAAAAATAGAAATGACGCCTATGATTTACTCAACTTAGGCATAGAAAATATTTACAGAGAGTCCCTAGATACCTCGCTCAGTATGGCAAGCGATGTATTGCATAAACTCGGTTTCAGAAAATATACGCTTAATAGGCAAGTTCAAAACTTTATAAAATATGATGAAGCTATTTTAAGACGCCTTGCCAAAGAACCTAAAAGAGGCACAGACAGTTATATTTTTGTCGCCCGTCAAGAATTAGAAAAGCAAGAACGCTACCTCAATGAAGACTTCAATCGAGGCATTGTTGCATATGACAATCACTGGGACAGCGAGCACATAAGAAAAACACTTGAGGAGCAGCAGCATGACGAAGATGAGGATCCTCAGATTTGAGGTCTAAGCTTATTAAAATAAAAACTGCTCAAAGCTCCCTTTCGGGAAAATTTGAGCAGTTGCTATTAATGCTGTTAAAATGAATTAGTTCTTTTGGTTGTATTAATTGTCACAAGTGGGATACGCATCTATCACATTTCCTAGCTTAAATACCGAAAGATAGCGTGTGAATTGAAAATCTAAACTATAACTCTCTAAACAATCATTAGAACTGAGTGATAAAATTAGACATACCTTACTAACGGTTACTGATTATCTCCATCCACCACCTAGAGCTTCATATAAATCAACAATAGATACAAGCTGCTTTAGTTTACTCTCGATAATATTAAGCTCTGCATTAAGAGCACTTTGTCTTGCAGTAAGTAAATCTAAATAAGTTGCATAACCATTTTTTAAGAGCTCATCAGAATTTGCCTCTGCTGCGCGTAATGCAGTCACTTCTTTATTGATAAATTCGAATTTTTTAGTTTCTGCTTCATATTCAAATAATGCATTTGATACTTCAGTTCCCGCAACGAGCAATGTTTTTTTAAATGCTAGTAAGCTCTGTTCTTGTTGAGCAATAGCAACTTCGCGCTGCGTTCTCAACTTTCGCTGATTCAAAAGTGGTTGTGTTAATCCGCCTATGACTGTTGCAAATAATGAGTTTGCACTCAAAAGCTCATCAATTTCAAGACTCTGGAAACCTCCTGCAGCAGTTAATCGCAATGAAGGATACAAGTTGCTTTTTGCAACATTAGTGAGCTCAAAAGATTGAATAAGATCAAACTCGGCAGCCATGACATCAGGTCTATTAGTTAATAGTGATACGGGTACTCCTAGTTTTAATTCTTCATCAAGTATTTGGCTATCTAATGTGCTTCTCTCAAAGCGTTGTCCAGGTTTACCTAGTAAAATACTAAGGATGTTTTCAGTTTTAAATAGTGCTGTTTCAAGATCTACTTGTAACGCTTTTGCATTGTTATACTGTGCTATATTCTGATCTACAGCAACCTGTGTAACCTGTCCAGCATCTTTTAATGCTTTTATAGTTTCTACACTACGTTCTCTAGTTGCAACCGTTTCTTCTGTGATGGCTATCTGAGCATCTAGAGCAAGTAAGTTATAATAGGTGTTTGTAATACTTGCAACAAGCTGTGTTTTTACAGCTTGGTGACCCGCTACACTTTTTAAATATGCTGCTTGCGTAGCTCTTTGGTTACTTCTTATTTTTCCCCAGATGTCTGCTTCCCAAGATAGATTTGCTGTGATATCAAATTGATCTGTAGCTCTGTTGGTTAAAAACTGACCAAACTGCGTGTTCTCAGAGAGTACTTGGTGTGTGAAATTTGTTCCCACATTTACGGTAGGTAAATAACCAGCCTTTCCTTGTTTCGCGTAAGCTTGTGCAGCAACCATCTGTTGTATAGCGATGCGCACATCCATGTTATTTTCAAGTCCTTCTTGAATGTAAGACTGCAACTGTTCATCTGTAAATAAGGTTCTCCAGGATACATTTGCAATAGAAATACTATCTGTAGGAAGGTTATCTGTTCTATACAGTGCCTCTGTCTCAGCAGTAATATCTGGCTGTACATAGTCTTGCGCTACAAAGCAACTTTGAAATATGACAGCGACTACTAGCAAGAGTATAGGCTTGCTTATACTTTTATAGGTGATAGGTGATTTCATTATTCTTGTGTTTCAATAGTTTGTACTGCTGGTTTACTAGAAATGCGTTCTTGTAACCACTGAAAAAATATAAATAAGATTGGGATGACAAATACTCCTAAGATGGTTCCTATAAGCATCCCGCCTACGGCTCCTGTACCTATAGAGTTGTTTCCTTCAGAACCAACACCTTTAGCTAATACCAATGGCATTAACCCTAAAATAAAAGCAAAAGAGGTCATTAAAATAGGTCTTAGTCGAGATTTTGCACCGTTTATGGCGGCACTCACGATGTCCTCGCCATTTTTGCGCCTAGCGAGGGCAAATTCTACAATAAGAATAGCATTCTTAGCGAGTAGGCCTATCAGCATGATCAAAGCAATCTGGAAATAGATGTTGTTCTCTAGACCAAATAATTTGGTACTTATGTAGGCTCCAAAAACTCCAAATGGTAAAGAAAGTATTACCGCAAATGGCAATAAGTAACTTTCATATTGCGCACTTAATAAGAAGTACACAAAGAGAATACTCAACCCAAATATAAAAGCGGTTTGATTTCCTGCATTTACCTCTTCTCTTGTAAGACCAGAATATGCGACAGTATAGTTGTTAGGTAGCTTTGCAACCTCTTCATCTATTATTCTAATAGCGTCTCCAGTACTAAAACCTTCATTTGTAGCACCAGTGATAGAAGTAGAATTAAATAGGTTAAAACGAGTAACAGATTGTGGTCCATACACACGTTCTAAGTTTACAAACTGTGTGATAGGAGTCATCTCTCCAGAGTCTGTTCTTACATACATACTATTTAAATCTTCAACGCCAGCTCGATCATCAGGTAATGCCTGAATATAGACTCTAAACTGCTTCCCAAACTTAGAGAAATCGGACGCATAAATACCTCCTATATATCCTTGTAATGTGGAGAAGATACTATTAATAGGCACTCCTTTTTCCTTAGCAAGAGGGACGTTGATTTCCATCTCATATTGTGGATATTCTGTGCTAAAAGAGGACTGCGCATATTTAATTTCTGGATGTGACATTAATGCTGCAGCAAATTCTTTATTGGCAATGTCTAAGTCTTTAAACTCACCTCCAAACTTGTCTAATAAGTTTACTTCAAAACCAGATGAGTTACCAAATCCTCTAATACTAGGAGGAGAGAAGAAAATAATCTTAGCCTCAGGAATATTTGCAACTATACCAAAGAGTTTACCTGTGATAGCAGTGGCAGATAGTGAAGGATCTTCACGCTCATCCCAATTTGCTAGTTTTATAATTCCAAAGCCGTAGTTACTTCCTGCACCATTTATTAAACTTCTACCTTTAATAAAGTTGACACCCACAACGCCTTCTAAGCTATCAATTCTATCATATAAGTCAAGCGTTACAGCATTTGTTCTGTCTAGTGATGATCCCGCTGGAAGTTCAATATTTGCAAAAATTATCCCTCTATCTTCATTAGGTACAAAACCGGTAGGAGTTGTATTTGATGCCCAAACAATACCTACGATAGCAAGTGCTAATAATAAGACAGGCATCCATTTTTGTCTATATAAGAATGATAGCGAGTGACCGTATCTAGTTACTGTAGCGTTAAAACCTCTATTAAATAAGGTATAAAAGCGCTGTAAAGGTCCTTTTCCTTTGAGTTCCTCATCATCTTTGTGTGACTTTAAAAGTAACGCACACAACGCTGGACTCAGCGTCAAAGCATTTACCGCCGAAATAAGTATAGATATAATAAGTGTTACTCCAAATTGCTCATAAAATACTCCTGTAGGTCCTGTAACGAATGTAACAGGGATAAATACAGCTGCCATTACCAGCGTAATTGAGATAATCGCCCCAGAAATTTCATTCATGGCGGTAAGCGTCGCCTTCTTAGGATCTTTTTCTCCTTCATCCATTTTAGCATGCACAGCTTCTACTACTACAATAGCATCATCTACTACAATACCAATGGCGAGTACGAGCGCAAACAGGGTAAGTAAGTTGATGGAGTATCCAAAAACACTTAAAAAGAAAAACGTACCAATAATAGAAACAGGTACAGCAATGGCTGGAATAAGTGTAGATCTAAAGTCTTGTAAGAATAGAAATACTACTAAGAAAACTAATATAAAGGCTTCTAATAAGGTCGTAAGTACTTTATCTATAGATGCATTTAAAAATAAACTAGTATCGTAAGGAACAAAAACTCCTAGCCCTTCTGGTAGGTCTTTTTCTACAGATGCTATGGTTACTTTAATATTCTCAATAATCTCTCTTGCGTTAGATCCTTTAGTTTGAAAAATCCCCATAAAAACGGCTGGATGTCCTAAACTCACTGCATTTGATGCGTAAGATTGTGCATCTAGCTCAATCGTTGCCACGTCATCTAGACGTAAAAACTGACCGTTTCCTAATGCTTTGATGATGATGTCACCATATTGCTGTTGTTCTTTAAAGCGGCCACTATACGTTAGTGTATATGAAAAAGCCTCTCCATTATTTTCACCTAAAGATCCTGCTGCAGCTTCCAAGTTCTGTTCTTGTAATACCGCCTGTATATCTGATGGAATTAATCCGTATGAAGCAAGCTTCTCTGGCTTTAACCAAATACGCATTGCATAATCTTGTTGAGAAAATAAACTTACATCACCTACACCGCTTATACGCTGCATCGCTGGAATTACGTTTATTTTTAAATAGTTCTGGATGAATGTTGCATCATAATCTTCACTCTCAGAATACATGGAGATAAACATCAAAGCACTTGTTTCTTGCTTTTGTGTAGTAACACCAGTTTGTACTACTTCTTGTGGCAGTAGTGGTGTAGCTCTAGAAACACGGTTCTGTACGTTTACCGCTGCAATATCTGCGTCAATTTCTTGATTAAAATAAACCGTAATCTCGGCAGTACCATTGTTTGATGCAGTAGAGGTGATGTAGGTCATCCCTTCTACACCGTTAATTTGCTCTTCAATAGGGATAATTACACTTTCTAATACTGTTTCTGCATTTGCTCCTGGGTAAGAAGCAAGTACTTTTATGGTAGGTGGTGCAATATCTGGGTATTCTTCTATAGGTAAGCTAGTTATGCTTATAGCACCTAGTACCACTATGATAATAGAAATTACCGTTGAAAGCACGGGTCTTTCAATGAATGTTTTTAACATGTCTTGTGTTTTTTAAGTGTAACCTAGTTCTTAAATAGCGTTTGTATAGGCTTAGTAGCTTCCTCAAATGGAACTTCTTGAGGTGTGATAGTCATACCGCTTCTTAATTTTCCTACACCAGAAACGATGATAGTATCTGTGAGCTCGATACCTGATTCCACAACATATAGGTTGTCTACTATCGCTTTTACTTTGAGTATTGAAGTAGCTACTTTATTCTCATTGTCAACTTTAAAGAACATGATATTTCCTTGTTGTTCGTAGGTAGCTTCTTGAGGAATAACGATAGCATCCTCGTATATCGTTGGGATTTGTATTTTACCACTATTACCGTTTGTTAGTAATTGGTTAGGATTGTCAAAAACTGCTCTTAAACTTACAGTACCTGTGCGTTGATCAATTTGACCGGTACTAGTTTGTATGGTTCCTTTCTCAGAATAGGTTGTTCCATTTGCAAGTATTAAACTCACATCAGAAAAGTTAGCAAGCTTTTCGGCAAGATCTTTTCCTTCTGCTTGTTGTAAGAAGTCTAAGTATTGTTTCTCATTAAGACTAAAGAAAGCATAAACCTTACTTATATCACTTACAGTAGTAAGCGGTTGAGGATCTGCAGGACTAACCAGCGAACCTTCTCTATACGTAATTGCACCTACAAAGCCATCTACAGGGCTTGTGATAGTCGCGTAACCTATGTTTGCAGAGATACTGCTATAATTTGCTTTTGCTTGTGCTAGATTTGCTTTTGCAGTTTCTAATTGTACGGCACTTATGATATTCTTTTCTACCAGTGGCGTCAATTTATCAATTTCAACCTGAGCAACGTTTACTCTTGCTTTTGCTGCACCAGCATCTTGATTAAGTGATTGTGTCTCAAGTCTAAATAATACTTGACCCTTACGGACTTTTTGACCTTCGTCTACTAGTACTTGCTGTATATATCCAGATGCTTTTGCTCTTGCAGCACTATTTACAATTCCTTCAAGACTTGTAGGGTATTCCTGGTAAGCGGTTACAGTTTTAGGCTGTAACTTCATTACTGGGAATGGAGATGGAGGAGCTTGCTGTGCTGTAGCAGCAGTATCTTCTTGATTACCTCCACAACTTATTGTAATGAATAGCACGACAAGTGCAAGCAGGGTGAATGATGTATTTTTTTTCATGGTACTTTATATTTCAAATTTGGCGTCTGTTAACTTTGTTCTTAGTATTTCTATAGAAGCGGTGGCTTCATCTAAAAATTTGATGTAATCATTATGAAAATTCAAATCAAATTTTTCTGCATCGTCACCATCATTTTGGAGATTCATTGTTTCCTTATAAGTCTTGATTTCTTCATGTAACTCTCGAACTTCTTTCCACTCATTCATGAGATTATCTACATGGTGTACTACCATATCCTTATTGATAATAAAGTACTTCTTACGATCACCAGTTTTTGTGAAATACTCGATTTTATTAAGGTCTTGTAGGTGATTGAGGTGTGTTGAAATCGTACTCTTACTAGCGCATAGAATATTGACCATGTCCTCAAAAGTGCTTCCTTTTTTTCCTGTAAGTATTGTATATGATAGTATGCGAGCTGCTACTGGAGCTAGTTGCTCTCGTTTTTCGATATGTACACCTAGTTTTTCAACTAGTGACATTTTTTCTTTACAAATTTTATCTGTCATTATTCCTTAATTTATTCTCATCGCTCGATTGAACACATAGATGAGATTCAAATACGTGGCAAAATTAACCGTTAGTTCGGAACAAACCGAACCAATCGAAGTTAAAAAAAACATAATTAATATAGCTTTCGCGAAAGCGTAACAAAAACAGGGATAAGTGTCCTTTTAAATGAACAGCACAGCTCTGCCATCACTACTTGTATTTGGTACTGATTGTTGAAATGTACCCAAATAAATAAGCCATCCTCTTGAGAAAAGGTTGGCACAGCATGAGTTTGCGAAACAGAATAGTAGAAGATTAACTAAAATCCATTCCTAAATCTAAATCAATATCATTCTTTACGGCAGCATCTTTATGAGCTGTAAATGTAGATTTTGGAGAAGTTTGAGTAGCAAGATGATCTGGGAGCTCCTCTAGAAAATAGGCGCTATTTTCTCCTAGTTCTTTTTGCGTATCTGTTTTGTGATGAAAGGCATTAATGGACTCCGTAGCTCTAGTGATAATGAGTTCATTTTTTGCTCTAGTAAGTGCCACATATAATACACGTCTATCTTCTTCTACTTCATCTAGATTCCCTAGACTGTAGGAGGAAGGGTAGGACTTAGGTGATACATTAAGAACAAAACAAACGTCTGCTTCAAGACCCTTAGCCGAGTGTACGGTAGAGATGGTGACGTGATCCTGATGATCTGTGGTAGTTAATTTACTGCCTTCTAAGGTGTTTTGACCTGAAACATGTGCAGCATTATCTAGAATCCCTTCTGAGATAAAAGCACCAAGCGTCGCATAGTTTTCAGAAAGCATTTCTAGTACAGGAAAATCTCCTTTGCGCTTTTCTGTCCAGTCTTTGCTGTACTTCATAGCAAGATCAAACTCCATAGCGCTGTACAGTTCCTTGATTGCTTGCTTTACATTGCCTTTATTATCAAAAACAGTTTTGTAAAACTTAGATACTTTTTCTCCTTCGGTTCCAGAGATGATAGAGGTGAAGGTATCTGGCCTTATGTCCTCTGGTGCGATTTGCATTACCTCCGTCATATAAGACGTTGCTTTTACAGCGCCAATACCGTGGATAAAAGTAAAAAAGCGAATCCACGCAATCTCATCTAGCGGATTATTAATCACTCTCAATACCGCTACTAA
Organism: Dokdonia sp. Asnod1-B02; assembly: GCF_045063955.1. Classification (NCBI taxonomy): domain Bacteria; kingdom Pseudomonadati; phylum Bacteroidota; class Flavobacteriia; order Flavobacteriales; family Flavobacteriaceae; genus Dokdonia; species Dokdonia sp. Asnod1-B02. The sequence goes on from NZ_JBEFNW010000002.1 coordinate 1,718,535, forward strand.
ATCTTTTATGTGAGCAGCTTCAAGAAATTTTCGTCCGCCAAAGGTTTGATAAGGAATCTTCTTTTGCAGAAATACTGCTTGTAATGGTCTTGTGTAGTATTGCGACCTGCTCAAGATTAGAAAATCAGAAAAGGAACTTCCGCCACTAGAGAAGGCTTCAAGGATTTTATTGGCTATATAATTTGCTTCTTCAAATTGGTTATTCACATTCAAAATCACAGGCACTTTTCCTGGTCCTCTGCTTGAGATCAGTTTTTTATTATACTGTACTGGTGATTTTTCTAGTAACCAGTTTGATATATCAAGAATCTCTTGTGTAGAACGATAATTCTTGTCCAATACTTTTACTGTAGCATCTGCCACACGTTCCTTAAACAAGTGAACATTCTTAAAATCTGCGCCACGGAAACTGTAAATAGATTGGGCATCATCTCCCACGCAAAAGAGATGACAGATATGCTCAAAAGGCTTTAATAAAAACCATTGCAGCGGATTGGTATCCTGCATCTCATCAATCAAAATATGCTCATAGGAGGAAGCCAGAATCTCTCTTGCTTTCTCATCTTTATTCAATCTATTTGCTATAACAAGCAGTAAATCGTCATAATCAAGGTACTGCTGTCTCTTCTTTTGTAGCTGGTACTCTTTAATAAGATGCTCTAGTTGTGGTCGCAACGTAGCGATATCTTCAGTTACTTGAGGATCATCTTTTCCTTTATAGAGCAACTTGCGTATGGTATCAGTGAGGTTACTTCTCGTGTTACGTGCAAAGGAGAAGATATCGAGAATTTGCTGCGGCTTGATTCTTACTTTTCCATATTCCTCACTGGCATTTCCACAAGCCATTTTCATCAAACTTAATTGATCATCTGGATCAATTACCGTAAAACTTGCCGCACCAAAAAGATTTGGGAACTTCACAATAAGCTGGTTACACCAGCTATGAAAGGTACTGCCATTAATCGCGCCGCTTGTACCAGCAGGTAACCCTGCTTTTACACGCTCTACAATCTCGCTCGCAGCCCTTTTTGTAAATGTGAGGATCTGTATCTTTTCTGGACGTACGCCAGATTGAATAAGATACTCCGCTCTACCTACAATAGTTTTAGTTTTACCAGTACCTGCTCCTGCAAGTAGCAGTAAGTGTTTACCATCAAAAGTGATGGCCTCACGTTGCTTAGTGTTATATGAATCTATAATAGCAGTTTTTTTATTTTCAAAGATAGGAAATTATTCATAATTTTGGATTTTATCCTACACTTCAATATATTGAGAAGAGCCTTCTTAGATCTACAAACTAACAGTAATAATTTAAAAATAGCGAGCGCTATTGCATTTTCTGTGGTCGTTTTTGATGATGAAGAGGAGTTGTATTATCATGAGAGCCTTATCAAACCGCTTCAAGTGCTTTCTCCAGATCAGGAATTTACTTACGGGATAACTAATAAATCACTGCGAAAAGCACCATCATTCATAGATATCGCGAGTTTACTCATCGACAACCTGGAAGACTGTGAGATTGCATATTTTGATAATTTCTCACAGCAATTGCTACGCAGCAGTTTTAGGGAGATTGGCTATCCACTAGGGAAGTCTTCCCTTATTTTTAATGCTACTTCCTCCAGAAAAAGTAGCAGCGCTGCACAACTATCTTTTGCGGAAACTGCAGCTATTCATTCGGTGGAGTATGATTCTTTGAAAGCTGGCATGAATGCTCGAGGACTGGCTCAATTGTTTCAAATTAAGGCTAGTGTGGATGATAATGAGAGTTACGCTTTCGCGAAAGCGGAACAAAACACCATCGCTACCACAAGCCTATATGACCATTTACCTAAAACAAGTGGCGTGTACTACTTTAGAAACGCAGCCGACGAAGTGATTTACGTAGGAAAAGCAGTCGACTTAAAAAAGCGAGTGATTTCGCATTTTAAGAGCAGATTAGTTTTTGAAAAGACCCTGTGCAAAGAAACCGTCGCTGTAGAATATGTGGAAACGGGAAACGAGTTGATTGCATTACTCAAAGAGTCGGCAGAGATTAAACAACTTGCACCTATCTATAATTCGCAACAGATAGAGACCAACAACCCATGGATTGTGGAATCTAAAATAGATGCCAAAGGAATCTTGAGAATTGTACCCACAGAAAAGAGCTACACAGACTCCTGTCATACCGTTTCTTTTAATAGAGATTCTGTAATCCAGCAACTCAAACTATTACAAATAATGCACGCGCTATGTCCAAGATTTATGGGTGTAGAACGTACTGCTGGTTCTTGCTCTAGCAAAGCTTGTAAGGGCGTATGTAGGGGAGAAGAACCCAAGGAAATATACAATGCAAGAGTATACAAAGCGCTGGAAACTCTCACGAGTAAAGAAGAAACCTACTACCTAGACCTCATAGGGAGAACTAGCAACGAGCGATCATTTGTGCTTGTGGTAGACGGGATTTATATGGGATATGGATATATTACAAATCAAGAAACGGTAAATACCATAGAAGATCTTGAGGCGTATCTTATTCCTCAAGAACATACGTATTACACCAGCCGAAGTATCCTCACTCACCTGAAAAAACGCGGAGTTATTAAAAATTTCTTAAGATAACGCGCTTTAATTTCCCACTTTCACTGCCATTTTGCTGTTTTTATGTTCATTAAAAGGCACTTTTTCTTATTTGATACATCCTCTTGTGTGTAGGAGGTAAGAGCTGTTTTGGTTGATTTTTTGTGTGAAAATCGAATCATTTTCGGTTGTTATAATAATGTCTGCTAAGGCATTTTTTATTTTAAGAGCGCTCTAACACATGGAGTTAAATAAGATTAAATGTCATTTTAAAACAAAGAGTCTCTCGTAATTTTATAAAAAAAAGAGATGGAAAGAGATAAAATAACGAAGACAGATATAAAGGATACCAACGAACGTCCTAACGGATTAGGATATGGTGGAAGAGATAAACCATCATCCAAAGATCTTAATATGAACGAGGAAGAGTAGCACTTATAATATTGCTACGATGTACCGATAACGTACACATATTAACTAATCATGTGTTTCTTTTAAGAGACACTTTTAAAACTAACAATTATGAAACAGACAACAGCAGAAGCAGCAAGAGAACAATCTCACATAGATATCGTAAATAACTTACAAGGAATTCTAGAAAAGAATTACGATGCAGAGGAAGGATACAAAGAAGCAATGCTCAAGGCAGATAATAGTTACTTAAAAGACTACCTCAAGAACAAGGCAGCAACAAGAGCAACATTTGCCACAGAGATAAGTGACATTATTTTAAAGCTCAATGAAACTCCAAAGGAATCTGGAAGCACAAAAGGAAGTATCCATAGAACATGGATGAGTATTAAAGATGCTTTTAGCTCAAACTCAGACGAGGGAATCCTTGAAGAATGCATTCGTGGAGATAAAGCGAGTATAGAGGAGTACAACGAAGTGATGGAAAACCAAGCGTTTCCAGTTGAAATTACAAGCGTACTCACAAATCAATTACTACAGGTAAAAAAATCTGTAAATGATATAAAGAAGATAGAAGATTTATTCTAGACCCTATCAAGTAAGAAAAAAGCCACCTTCGGGTGGCTTTTTTTTTGCTACCTTATGAAGCAATATGATATTTGGAAAACTTTTTAAATGGATTGGCAGCTCCCCAAAGAGGTTCAAAACCGTCTGTTATATCAGTGAGCATCATTGTAATTTAACTCATTCAGAAGTAAGTATACTTCTAAAAAAATCTCAAATTTATAATATTGGACACGGTGTAAATGGTGTTCTTATAAGTGCATCAAATCGATTTTTTCAAATACTAGAAGGAGAGGAAAAGGAAATCAATGAGCTGTTTGAAAGAATTCAAGCAGATGACCGCCATACAAATATTTTAAAGCTGTTTAATACCACGATTGATAGTCCATTTTTCTCATCGTACAATAGTTCTTTTAGAGTAGGTCTAGGAAGTGATGAGATTAACGAGATAAATAAATACCTTTCGATTACCACAAACCATCCCTTTGAAGCAAATGTTGTAGGTATTCTCAATTCCATGGCACTGTCTGCAAGGCTAGCATGAAAGTATGAGTTGTAGGGATTATATTTTTAAACAGATATTCCTTTAACCTAACGTTAATAACTGCGACTACCCTTAACACTTCTCACGCTTCCCGTTAAAATATTCTTTAGGTTTTTATAATGTGTATTGAGACACGGTTTTATGTTTTTAAATTTATATAAAACCAATTATTATGAAAGCACAAGCATATTTATCATTTGACGGAAATTGCCAAGAGGCATTAAATTTTTATAAAGGAATCCTAGGTGGAGAGGTTGTAAACCGCGAGACTTGGGAAGGAAAGGAAACAGATATTCCAGAGCATTACCGCAACAAGCTGCAACATGCAGAACTTAAAGGAAAAGGATTTCACTTTATGGCGTATGATGCAGCACCAGATACACCACTTACTTCAGGTAATAAGGTGTGTATGAGTCTAGATTATAGCGATACCGCAGAGGCTCAATCTGCATTTGAAGCGTTAAGCGCTCAAGGAAAAATTAATTCACCATTTCAAGAGACTAGTTGGAACGCACATTATGGACGTTGTACCGATCAATTTGGAGTAGAGTGGATGGTAAATGCCAAATAAATCCACAGAAAACACAAAGTAAAGCCCTCACAAGAGGGCTTTTTTAATCTTAAAAATAAAAATACATGGAAAACTGGATGACCGCATCAATGCCCATTTTAGGTAAAGTATTAATATCAATAATAGCCATATTTACAGTGATGATTATTATCACGAGAATTTCTGGTTTACGCACATTTGCAAAGATGTCAAGCTTTGACTTTGCATCAACCATTGCGGTAGGTTCTGTACTTGCATCCATTATTCTCAACCCAGACCAATCACTTCTTAAAGGAGGAATCGCACTAGCGGGTATTATTGCTTTTCAAACTTTATTTGCCTTGCTAGTAAGGAAAAGTGATTTTTTTAAAAACCTTGCTACTAATGATCCATTATTGTTAATGAAGGACGGGAAGATTCTTTATAAAAACTTAGAAAAATCAAACGTAGGTGAGGGAGATTTGATTGCAAAACTAAGGGAAGCAAACGTGCTCGACTACAGTGAGGTAAGAGCTGTTGTACTAGAAAGTACGGGAGACATGTCTGTACTTCATGACGACGGAGACAACAAACTTAATGATCAACTTTTAGAAGGCGTGCGCATTCATTAATTGACTTGTTTTCGTTTTTATATTTCAGATAGACGTAAAAATAGGAGCTGATATAAGTCATAGTTTATTTTCATAGTTGTAGGTAGGTTTGAGAAAGACCACCACTATTATGAAAAATATCCTTTTACTTACAGACTTCACGTTAAAATCTGATAATGCTCATGCATACGCTTTTGACTTTTTTAAAGGGCAAGAGTGCGAGTTTCACTTACTTAGTATCCAAAAAACTTGGGAGTACACCACAGATGATTTAATGACCTCTAGTCCTAAAGGAAATATAGACAACGCATTACTTGGTGATAATAGAACCAAGGTGGATGCAATGATTGGTCATTATAAAGAAACTTATAACAATAGTTCATTCACTTTTCAAGGTCATGTGGATTATGATGTATTTACAGATGCCATAAGCCAGGCTGTTACTGCATATAATATTGATTTAGTAGTATGTGGTACAGATGGTAAAACCGGGATTGTTGAAAATATATTCAGCTCACATGCTCTTAGAATTATAAGAAAAGTGGAGTGTCCTGTACTCGTAATTCCAGAAAAGTATAGATTTATAACTCCTAAGAGAATACAGTATTTACTTGATTATGATGATACTTTTGAGATGTGTGGTAAGGAACCATTAATTGACATAACTCATAAATATGCATCTAGTATAGATGTTCTGAGACTCACCTTTGGCTTTCATATGGAAGATCATGAATTTGAATATGAGCATACAGAAATCCAGAAGTTATTTCCAAGCACAACCATAAGCTACGCTAGGCACATAGATGAAAATCCCGTAGCGGTAATAAGAGAATCTCTATTGAAGAGATCTTGCCAACTTCAAGTACTATCCGCCAAAAATCAAACTTTTTTAGAACGTATTTTTTCATATTCGCATCTATCACAGATTGTTAATACTGTGACTACACCCTTGTTGATATTAAGAGATTGTAACTCTTAACCTTAGGTTGTATGCTCACTAGATACCTTCCCGTATTTTTATTACTAGCCTTACTGGCCGAAATTTTAGGAACCGTAGGTGGATTTGGGTCATCAGTATTTTTTGTGCCCATAGCAAATTTCTACTTTGATTTTCAATCGGTACTTGGTATCACGGCACTATTTCACTTGTCTAGCAACGTTACTAAGATCGCTTTTTTTAGAAAGGGCTTAGAGAAGCGTCTCTTGCTTTATCTAGGTATTCCTGCCGTAATTTTTGTGACGATAGGAGCATTTGCAAGCAAGTATGTAGACCCTACATTTCTAGGACTTATACTGGGCATATTTCTCATTCTCTTGAGTCTTACTTTTTTGATATTTAAAAAACTAACCATCAAAGATTCTCCTAAAAATGCAATCACGGGAGGTATACTTTCTGGTTTGAGTGCAGGATTGCTAGGCACTGGTGGAGCCATACGAGGTATTACCATGGCAGCCTTCAAGATGGATAAGGCAACTTTTATTGCAACCTCTGCGGTGATTGATCTTGGTGTAGACTTTAGTAGGACTGTCATTTATTTTTATAACGGATACATACATACGCATGATCTTTACCTAGCTCCATTATTACTCGTAGTAGCAGTCATTGGTACATGGATAGGTAAGAAAATTTTAAACCATTTTTCGCAAGAGCAATTTAGAACTTTTGTACTTGTATTGATTTTACTCGTTGGTATCGTCAGTATTGCGTCAGATTATATTTAAAAGAGTTCAGCTATCTAGAGTTATGAGCTCTCTGTTGTAAATGCTATGATTGATGTAAAAGGTTGTTACGCTTTCGCGAAAGCGTTATTATCACCATACAAAGTCTTGAAAACCTACTTAAAAAGATCAGAATTTTCAAGTTGCTTACAAGCCTCTTCATAACCAATCTCAAAAATCGCAGGAATACTTCGCATGCTGAAAGTACCAAATTTGGCTAACTTCTCTGGGCATATTAATAAATCACAGTCTTTGAACTTGTTGAGTCCTTTTTGATGTAAGTTGATTTCATAAGCTCTATTGAGTACTTGATATGAGTATTTTAAATCTCCTATTTCAATAGCACTCAGCGGATTTACATAACTACCGATAATAAGGTCACACTTGGGTACAAGTGGTTCTATAGGAAAGTCATCTATCACACCGCCGTCAAAGTAATGAACACCGTCAATCTCTATGGGAGTAAAAATCCCAGGAAAAGAAGCAGATGCGATAACTGGATTAATTAAAGGACCAGCGTCAAAAGTGCGCAGTTGGCCAGTAATCACCGTAGTCGCTGTAATGGATAATGGAAGTTGTAGGGACTCAAAACTATCTTCTGAGAAATATGCCGATAGGTCTTTGTGAAATAACAAGGAATCTAAGAAGCCAGGTTTCCTTCGAGCAAATCTTTTTATGGAGAAAACAGGCGTTGTTTTAAAAAAATCATAAATCGCTTCCCAGTCGTGACCAGCAGCATATAGCGCACCTACAATAGCGCCAGCACTAGTGCCAGAAATATGCGTAGGTTTAATATTATGTTCTGATAATGCTTTGAGTACGCCCAGATGAGCAACACCTTTAATTCCGCCTCCAGAAAAAGAAAGACCTATGTTCATGATTGATTTATTATAATGCTAAGATAGCAAACCGTGTAAAGGAATATCTTAAGATTTACTTACAACTTCACACCATAACTCAAATCTCCAGCATCACCTAGACCCGGAATAATATATCCTTTTGAACTAAGCTTATGATCAATAGCCGAAATCCACAAATGTGTGCTCTCTGGAAATTCCTTTTGCACATAATCAACTCCTTCTTGAGAACCAATTACTGAGATAATGTGTATTTGTGCTGGTGTGCCATGAGGTTTTAATGCATCAAGCACATTTTTAAGCGTTTTACCCGTTGCAAGCATAGGATCCGTAAGGATTAACGTCTTACCCTCAAGCGATGGAGCCGCTAGATATTTTACAATAACCTCAAATTCATCATCATCATTAGGGTGATTTCTATAGGCAGATATAAATGCATTTTCTGCTCCGTCAAAATAATTGAGGAGTCCTTGATGTAATGGTAATCCCGCACGTAATATAGAGCACAACACAATGTCTTGTTGTGGTAAACTCATTTCCTTTTCACCTAAAGGAGTTTGTACCTTTTTAGTATCAAACTCTAATGATTTACTCATTTCATAAGCTAGAATTTCTCCGACACGTTCAATATTTTTTCTAAAACGCATTGCATCTTTCTGAATATCATGGTCTCTCAACTCATAAATAAACTGGTTAAGGATAGAATGATCTTTAGAGTAATCGTGTATGTGCATATCAAGAATTTTTAATGAGATATAAATATATAGAAAGGCAGACTTATAAGACCTTTTTTAACACGGAGTACATAAAGGATTGTAGTCGGTACATTTCTGTTCTACCTGTTTTTTTTCCTATTCTACCCGCAATATAAAGACCAATCCAAATAAGAAAAAGCAGTATCATCCCTAATAATGGAAATATGTAAGATAGTGTCAAAGTAATGTTAGTGTATAACCATACTACACTTGCCATAAATAGAATAAAAACTACAAAATGAAAAAACATAAATAGTGTCCATACCGTTGGGCTAGGTCCATAAAGTCCCTTTATTACTGTAGGTTGTGAATCAATTTTGTAGATTTCAAGATGTAGTTGTGGAGACCAGAAGTGTTGCTCATTCTTAGGAATACTTATAAAAATATGATCATCTGCTCGATGTACTAAAAAGTCTTTTGAGATTGCCCCTACATCTTCATAAGCTCGTAGAATCGTTTCTGGAAGCACCGTATACTCAAGCGTAAAACGCGGTCTTAATACAATATCATTAGGAAGTTCCATAGGTTAGATGTTTCTAGTAATTATTATCATACTAGTAGGGCGATGTATATTATAAATATAGTTCTGTTCTATGGCATGTAATATGACCGTTGTCATAGTATTCCCTATACGTAGCCAATAGCTTTGAGTAGTTATATCTCTCAATAATTACGACATATGAAACATCTTTTCCAACTTCTTTTGTTAGGTCTTACCATGTCCAGTTATGCTCAAGTATGGAGCGTAGAGTTACGACCTACTTTACATATTCCTACTCGTGAAGTAGCAAATCAAAAGTTGCGCATAGGTAATGGACTAGAGTTGACAGGAGTTTTATCTATAGGTAAGCGCACAGATCTATATGGCGGTCTTATCTGGAATCGCTTTGATACGGATGAAGGTTTTGAAGAGTCTGATATAGAATTTATACAAAAAGGTTTTCTCTTTGGAGGGATGGTGTCATTCTCTATACTTGAATCCCAGAAAAATCCTTTTTATGTACGAGCTGGCTTAACCCTAATGACCGTAGACACAGAGCGTACTGAAGGAAATTTTATTATTAAAACAGATCCCGCAATTGGTACTCATCTAGGGCTGGGGATGAAAATTATAAGCTTAGGGAACTGGCATGTGCTTCCAGAGGTGCGCTACGGAAACTCTTCACACAGATATCAAGAAGCAGGTGAATATCGCCATATCTCCTTTGGTAATATTTCTATTACAGCAGCATTGAGAAGGAGTTTTTAATAGGATTAATGATGATATAAAGTAAGTATACAGCAGCTGATAATTATCATAGTATACACTGCTCTTTCTTTCTAGATTTACTGTAAACACTACATATTATGACAATTACATTTCAATACGTAAAAATTCAAGAGAGTGATACATTAAGTGCTGCTACGATAGAGCATCTCAATAAACTCAATAAAAAGTATCCAGAACTTATAAGAGCTCAGGTATACTTTAAGGTGGAGAATACTTCTGCAGCTGCCCATCAAATATGTGAGATAGAAATAAGTGCTCCTAGGCCTAGACTATTTGCCACTACAACCGCTGTACACTTTGAAACAGCAATGAAGGAAACCATCTCAGACCTCGATAAACAACTGAGTAAACGCAAAGCAATATTAAAAGCACACTAAATCAATTTATTATGAAAAAGATACTTGTACCCGTAGACTTTTCTGAGCATTCAGAATATGCACTTGAGACTGCTTCCGCTTTCGCGAAAGCGCACAACGCAGAGATTATATTGCTCCACATGTTAGGCTTATCAGATAGTCTTCTTCCTAAGGATGAAAGCGAAGGAGTAAACCAAGCTGTCTTCCATATGAAACTTGCCGAAAAGCAATTTAAAGAGTTTAGAAACAAACCTTATATGAAAGGTATCACAGTGACCGAAGAAGTTCAAAATCATACAGTTTTTCAAGATATCAACGAGCTGGCATCTCAGCAGGAAGTAGATTTAATAGTCATGGGGTCGCATGGGGTTAAAGGACTCAGAGAAGAGTTTGTAGGGTCAAATACTGAGAAAGTGGTGCGTAGCTCCACCATTCCCGTGCTAGTAGTTAAAGAAAAAATGACCTCTTTTATACCTAAGAATGTTGTTTTTGCCTGTGACTTTAAATTAGAAAATATCAAAGCATATAGAGACGCAATTCCACTATTTGAAGAAATGGAGGCTCGTATCCATCTTGTATATGTGAATCTCCCTACAGATCGCTTTAAAAGCTCAAAGGAGATAGAAGAAACCATGGCAGCCTTTATGCGTGCAGCAGAGTTTGGGACAGAATTACATCAAGAAGATCTTGTGATTGTAAACGGTTACACCATAGAGAGCGGACTTTATGAATATGCAGAAAAGGTAGGTGCAGATGCACTTGCAATGCCTACTCATGGTCGTAAAGGGCTAGCACATTTCTTTGCTGGGAGCGTGGCAGAGAATATAGCAAATCACTCAACACTACCTGTGTTTACTTTTAAAATGTAGCGCACAACTTCCAATTAAAGAGGGTGAGTTTCTCAAGAAACTCACCCTCTTTTATGCTTGACTTTTAGATGAATTATCTTGAAGCTAGCAACAAAGGTTGTTGATAGTGCTCTATAAGATGCATAATTTCTATGAGCGGTATTACAACGCTATACTGGCCGGTATATGAAGGGCAAATGATACAGTCGTCAAAGTAAAACTCAATAGCGTTATCGTTAATTACAAAGTTATTTTTATAGGCTTTAAAGTCGGTATCAGATATTTCCCAGCAGTCATAAAACATTTCGCCAGAGTGAATTTGCTCATAAATGGTTTGATTAATTAAATCAAATACTTTCTTCTCTGCTCCAGCGATAAAAAAGTCGTCAAAATAGATAAACTCCTCCTTATCTACATTGTAATTAAGACAGTCAAACATGTAAGTAGAGTGCAACATTCCTGAGTAATAATTTTCTTTATAGAGCAGTATACTTACAAGATTTCTCTCATTTGCATGCAGTTTAAAATCTATAATACGTTTATCTCTAAAACGTTTAATACTTAAAGTGTCGCATAGTAATTCTTTATCCTCAAGAATCTCATTTACAGTGCGCTCTACATTTAAGTAACTCTCTGCCATATATTCATTAAATGCCTTGTAATTAGGGTTTACAGTCTCGTTAAGATAAGGATAGGTGTAATCTAGAAGATAATCGTCTGCCTCTTTATATAGAATTTTTGACTCTACAACGGCTTTTAAAATTGTGCGATCATCTGGTATTTTGATCAACGCTTCTTTTTTTGAAAGCTGACTTTTTGCTTGAATTTCCATGATGTCCTTATCTGTGAGGTACAGAGAATCTGCAGAGTCTGGATCGAGTAATCCGGCTTCTTTCTGAGGTTCGGTATTTAATGGTGTTTTCTTCAGTTTATCTGTAGGTTCTTTGCAGCTAGCTAGTAATAATATGGCGATTAGGGTTAGATAGGTTTTCATAATGATGTTTTTAAGTGTCGTAAATGTAATTTTGAGATTGATAGATTACTATGATATCCGTCAGCTTAGATGTGTTACAACAAGAAGAAGTACATATTTTTTTAATTCGCTTTCGCGAAAGCGTACCTTAAAAATCCACCCTATTTTGTGGTAGTTGTAGTCATATTAATAGTAGTAGGCGGCATTTTAATAACCTCAAGAGTGGTAGAGGCGATAACCACTTGGTCATTGGTTTTAAGAATCGCTTGTTGAATACGAGACTGAAGAAGATCCTTTGTGATCCTACGCTTTTTGTAGTCTACTATATATCTCAAATTAAATTGCACCCAGTTATCTGTGAGCGTGATGGCAAGGCTAGGAGCAACAAGGGCATCTTCTATGTAGTACTTTGCAACAACTTGCTGCCAGTGATCGCGCGCAAAATTTACATAGTCTCCAAGTACCTCTTGTGCAACATTTGTGATAATCTCTTTTGTAAGTGCCATATCTGAACTATGATGAATGGGGAGATTAAATTCATCCCAGATAAAAGGAAAATCTTGGGAGTAATTATAAATAGGTCCTTTAAAAACAAAGGCATTACTCAGTTTTACAATTCGGCCGCTATAATTATCTGAGCTTACCCATTCTCCTATTTCCATCATGGTGGTGTAAATGCTATCTATATCGATCACATCTCCTTTAATCCCATTAATCTCTATGCGGTCTCCAGGCGCATATACTTTTACTATAAAAATGTATAAAGAGCCAGCAATACTGAGGATAAGTTCTTGTAAAGTAAATGCTATTCCTGCAGAAAATAACCCAATGGCGAGCGTAAAGTCTTCTATATTTCCAGTAAAATAGGAAACTGATAATAAGGCGATAAAGACGTAACCCACAATTTCAATCGCTTTTTGAGATTTGTAACGAGTGTTTGTATTGGGTAATCTTTTCTTAAGAAACTTACGTACTAGTTGTACGATTATAACAATAAAAAGCACCCATAAAACATAGCGTATTACATCAATACCTGCGGGATGCTCCGTAAACCAGTTTCTTATGTATTCTAGTTGATCCAAGATAATTAATTTTTTGCCTCCCCATATTTGAGAATAATCCCGATTTGTCCTGCGTGATATGCAGTATGTGATGTGATACGACCTAGGGCTTGCGCTTTTGTTTTTGCACCAAATTCTGTGGTCTCAATAACTGTCTCCCAGTCTGCATCTACTTGCTTCTCTATAATTGCCTTTAAAACAGATTTTGATCTTTTTAAGATGTCCTTAAGCGCGTTGAGATCTACCCACTCACCAGTATCATGCTTTGCGATAACCGTTTTTGCAATGATTTTTGTGTCTTTTGCTCCAAAAACATTTTTGGCAAATAATAATTCCACCTCTGCAATATGTCTTAGTAAGAAACCTAAACTATTAGGAGATGGAGATAGTTTTTTTTGTAAATCTTCTTCTGTAATTAAATGGAGTTTATCCTCTAGTCGTGTATGCGCTTCTTCCCATAATGCTAGTAATAATGAAGTTTGTGTAGCCATTATTGAAATCTTTTAAGTTGGTTTTCTAGCTCGCTCAGATGATGTTGCATTTTTTCAAGACGTTCTAATAGATGAAAAATCGTTTCAATACCGGGTAGGTTAATGTCGAGCTCTTGATTAAAAACAAGAATGCGTTCAAGTTTTTGAACTTCTGTTTCTGGTATAAAGAGCGTGTTCTCTTTAGTCACTACAGTAACAAGTCCAAAGTTGTTTAAATCTTCTATAAATGTTAGTGCAATCTCATGACTTGTACAGAAGTTTTCGGCGGGTATTAAGATGTGTTTTTCCATAATTAATCAAGTGCTGCAAGTTGTTTATAAAGCTCTTTTTGTGCTGGAGTAAGGGTAGTAGGTATGGTGATTTGATAAGTCACAAACAAGTTTCCGAAGGTGTCATCCTTTTTATAAACGGGAAATCCTTTTCCGCTAAGTTTTACTTTGGTGCCATTTTGAGTACCAGGTTTCACCTTGAGCTTTACGGTACTGTCTAAAGTTTTTATCTGAATATCTCCACCTAGTACAGCCGTGGTGAGCGGGATGTTATGTGTAATAAATAAATCTGCTTTTTCGCGATGAAAAGGAGTGTTATTTGTAATTGCAAAAGTGATATACAAATCCCCTTTAGGACCGTTATTAGGACTTTTACCACCATGATTCTTGATCTTAATGGTTTGACCATGTTCTACACCGGCAGGTATGGTAATTCTTAAGTTTTTACCATTTACAGTGAGGGTACGCTTTGTGGTTTTAAACACGTCCATTAAGTTGAGATGCAACTCTGCTTGCACATCTTGCCCACGATAAGTGGCTCGCTGTTGCTGTCTTCCAGCACCTCCAAACATTTTTTCAAAAAAGTCTGAAAAGTCCTCTTCACCACCTCCAGAATATCTTTGATATTGCTGTCGTGATTGCTGGCTATTACGTTGCTTACTAGCTTTTTCATAAGCCTCTGCATCTTTCCAGTTTTCACCGTATTGATCGTATTTTTTACGATTTTCAGGATGGCTTAAAACTTCATTTGCCTCGTTTATTTCCTTAAACTTATGTTCTGCCTCTTTATCATTAGGATTGAGGTCAGGATGGTATTTGCGTGCGAGTTTACGATATGCTTTTTTGATATCTGCTTCGCTTGCACTTTTGCTAATACCTAGTATCTTATAGTAATCTATAAATTGCATCTTTAAGAAAATATATTAATGTGAGAGCGCCATTTCTAATTTGCCTAGCATGACAAGTTCAGATTTATTAACGCCAGAAAATGCTCGCGCAATTGTCCATGCTGTTTGTAGAATGATGTTCTTAACTTCTAGTGTGAAAAACTGTGGCTGTTTATTTCTATAGGTAATAAAAGCATCATACATATCTTGAGGATCTTCATTAAAAGCTTCTACACCTTCAAAAACAATCTCTATAAGATAGGCAGCATCAGAGCCAAAGGCATCCTCCAGATCATCAAGATCTAGCCAGTAATCATGAATACACGATTTGAGCCTAGAAAACTCCTCATCTTTTACAACATTATCTGCTGCGGCAACAGCATAAAAGAGTTTTCCTAGCTGGTGATAAAATAAGTTGTCTTTTTTGTTAGTAAGAGCCATAAGGATAGTATTTACATCTGCAAATTAAGTCCTTGAAACGGTGTAGTCTATGATATTTATCATAGGCATATCTTGCTTTTATTCTCAAGTTTATAGGGTATTAAAAGTTATACCCACGAGCACTAGACAGCACATTACCAAGACAAGAAATTGCTCTCTTTATGTAATAGTATAAGTAAGCTTTCGCGAAAGCGTAAAACATTATAATTATGCTCTGTAAATAGTTATAGTAAAGTGCCTTTAAAATGAGGTGTGCAAGTTTCTTAATAAGTCGCAAATCCGATTTTGTTTTTGGTGTGTATTAATTTCTAGTTTCATTACTTCATACTCTATTATTCTTGTACTTTTAGGGGTATGGAATTTTTTGAAGAAAGTATTGAAGAAGCTTTTATGATTCTCTTTGAAGGAGCGTCAGAAGGGATTGTAGTTGTAAATGCAGACCAGATGATTGTAGCAACAAATCAATCTGCTCGCGACATTTTTGGCTATGAAAAGAAGGAGCTAGAAGGCAAGCCACTAGACACACTTATTCCTATGCGCTTCCATAAGAGGCACGGGGGTCATTTTGACAAGTTTATGAATCACAGTGATAAGCGCGAGATGGGTATGGGGCGTGATTTATTTGGACAGTGCAAAGATGGACGGCAAGTTCCGGTAGAAGCGGGTCTCAATCCTTTTGTACTGCATAATAAGAATTATGTAATGGCACTGGTAACAGATATTACCGTGCGTAAAAACGCAGAAAAGGAACTTAGACAATGGGCAAACATTTTTAATGAGTCGCTCAATGAGATTTTTATTTTTGATGCAACAAGTCTAAAGTTTATCAATGCAAATCTAGGAGCGCAAGAAAATATAGGATACACACTTGATGAGCTCATCTCAATGACTCCTGTTGATATAAAGCCAGAGTTTACACAAACTCAGTTTCGTGATTATATCGCTCCATTACTCAATGGAGTAGAGAAGAAGTTAATTTTTAAAACCACGCACGAGCGCAAGGACGGTAGTCATTACCCAGTAGAGATACACTTACAACCTTCAAACGCTGACGATACTAATACGCTTGTTGCCATTATTCTTGATATTACAGAGCGTGTAAATTATACAGATAGACTTGAGAGGACTGTAGAGGAACGCACACATCAGCTAGAAGAAGCCTTGCAAACAGAAATAGAACTCAACGAACTAAAAACAAAGTTTTTGTCTCTTGTTTCTCATGAGTTTAAAACACCATTGAGTGGTATTTTAACTTCGGCGACACTCGCAGGAAAGTATACAACAGAAGAGCAACAAGATAAAAGAGTAAAGCACCTTACCACGATACAGAATAAGGTTAAGTATCTCAATACTATTATAGATGATTTTCTATCTATCGAGAGGTTAGAAACTGGAAAAACTAATTATGCATACACGACGTTCCCACTTAGCAAAGTGCTTAACGAGGTAATTTATGATGCAAACATGCACCTTAAAGATGGCCAGCATATTAAGTATCCCACAGATGCAGATGAGTTTATTATTAATTTTGATGAGAAAATTATGGAGCTCGTGTTGAGCAATTTAATTTATAACGCCATCAAATATTCATCTGAAGGCACGATAGTAGATATCCAACTCAAAAAGAATGAGCAAGGACTCGAGATTAAGATTATTGATCAAGGAATAGGGATACCAGAACACGAGCAAAAATTTATTTTTAATCGATATTTTAGAGCAGAAAATGCATTGTTAAATGCAGGAACAGGGATAGGACTTAACATTGTCAAGACGCATTTAGAAAACCTTGGAGCTTCTATTAGTTTTGAAAGTAAACATAATGAAGGTTCTACATTTACAGTTACAATACCAATCACATAGATTATGAAAAAAGTACTTTTAATAGAGGATGATATGGCGCTGCGTGAGAATACAGCAGAACTTCTAGAGCTTTCTAACTATGAGGTTACGACGGCTCCTAATGGTCGCATAGGTATTGACCTAGCTATAGCAAACCCACCACAAATAGTAGTTTGCGATATCATGATGCCTGAGGTAGACGGTTATGGAGTACTAGAAGCACTATCTAGTAACCCTAGTACAAGTCATATTCCATTTATTTTTCTTTCGGCTAAGACAGAGCACAAGGAAATTAGAAAAGGAATGGATATGGGAGCAGATGATTATCTTACAAAACCTTTTGAAGAAGAAGAACTTATAAGTGCCATAGAAAGCAGAATTGCAAAGGCAACGATACTTAATAACATATTAAAAGAAGAACCAGTAGCAAAGGAGGAAGACTCACTGCGTAGTCTCAATGAGCTTAAAAACTTTTTTGATGACGAGGGTGGAGAGTTAAGCTTTAATAAAGGCGCATTAATCTATAAGGAAGGAGAACATTCTAACATGATTTACCTCATCCTCAAAGGTGTGGTAAAAACACATAAGATGGATGAAAGTGGAAAGGAACTTATCACCGGACTTTTAAAAGCAGATGATTTTCTTGGTTTTACCTCATTTATTGATAACATAGCTTACCTCGAGTCTGCTACGGCTATAGAAGATACTATTGTTGTAGGAGTGAGTAAAAACGAACTAAAAGAAGTGCTTGAAAAAAGTAAGAATGTATCCTTAGAGTTAATGGAACTTCTTACAGATAACCTTGCAGAGATTAAAGGACAATTATTACAAATGGCATACAGCTCTGTGCGCAAAAAGACAGCGCAAACCATTTTACAGTTTGCTGTAATTCTTAATAAAAAGCCAGAAGAAGGAATTAAAATTGCACGTAATGATCTAGCAAGTGTGGCAGGTATCGCTACAGAAAGTTTAATAAGAACACTATCTGGTTTTAAAAAAGAAGGTCTTATTGAAATAGAAGGGCGCAACATCAGGTTGATTGATGTGGAAGGACTTGAGATGATAGACTAAATCGTGTAAACTGACTTTTGTCATATTTTATGGCTCAACAGTAAAATACATTTGTGCTATTATATATAGTACTCATGAAGCATATTCTTATACCTGTAGATTTTTCAAGCCAGTCATGGAACACAGCCTTATGTGCAATAAACTTATATAAAAGTCCGAGAGTTCGCTTTTATCTTTTCTTTTCTGAAGAGCTTGATTACAGTACAGATAGAGAGGCAACTATTTGCGAACCTCCCACACAGCAACTTACTTCTTGGATAAAGAAATTAGACAAAGTAATAGCTGGAGGACAAACTATTGAACCCCTCAGATGGAAAAGTGATTTTATAGGTGGTATGCGTAAAGCAGTTGCAGATAATCACATAGATCTCATTGTGATGAGTACTAGCTACCCAAATATATTTTGCGATGTACTTAAAGGAAGTCATGTGCGAGAAGTAATCACACGCTTAAAATGCCCTGTACTTATCGTGCCTAGAGAGTTTCACTGTAAAAGTCCAGAGCAGGTAGTTTTAATTACAGATTATAATTTTAACCATAGGGCAGAGCCCACTTCTGTGATTAATAATTTTATAAAGCGCACAAGTGCACACCTCAATATTCTACAATTATCAAAAACAGGTAATGCGCTTAGTGAAACACAGCAAACTAATAAAACCTTCCTGCAGACTTCTTTTCATGACATACCACACAGTTTTCATTTTGTAATGGAAAGAACAATGGATGAGGCTTTGCAATTTTTTGTAGATGTGCAGCAGGTAGACCTAGTGGTTTTATTTGCAAAAAATATAAACCTGTCTGAGAATGTGCTTTTTTCTCCAGCCCTTTCAGAAGAGAAAGATTATCACAAAAACATCCCGTTTCTAATAGTACACGAATAACTGGCGAGCTGATAAAAGTCATAGTTTACAGAGTGTTAAGTTTCTAGTTTTGAGTATCAATAAATACTTGCTACTATGAGAGTTATCATCATACCCACAGATTTTTCAGAAAATGCTTTTAACGCACTTCGCTGTGCGCAACAGTATTTTAAATATGAAAAAAGTAAATTCATATTAGTTCATACCTATGCAGATGAAGTTTATGAGAATAAAGAGGTTCTCTCAAGAGATATTCTAGAAGAATATAAAGCAGTTAAACACAAAGAAACAGAAGCATCTCTTGCCTTAGTTTTAGAGCAAGCTATGGGTCTAGAGCCTAATCCGAGACATGAGGTGGAATCTCTTGCGATATTTGGAACCTTGGTAGATGAGGTTAATAGTCTTGTAAATAGTGAGAATGCAGATCTGGTAATAATGGGTTCTCAAGGTAAGACTGCAAATCGTAATATCACTTATGGTAGCAACACATTACAAGTTGTAAAATATGTGAAATGCCCAGTATTAGGAATTCCTTTAGGGTACAATTATGAGCGACCAGAGCGTATTTTATTCCCATCAGAATTGTTGATCCCTTATAAAAATAGAGAGTTAAAGCTCATAAGCTGTATGGCAAAGAGCTTTCGTTCTGAGTTGCACTTACTATATATCTCAAACTTTGATAGATTATCCCTTAGACAAGAAGATGTCAAGAGTGGTTGGGAATACCGCTTTCGCGAAAGCGAACAAACCTACACACGTCATGACGAAGGAGATATAGCTCAAATTATAAATGAGCACATAAGTAGCAATAAGATTGACATGGTGGTGCTAGTAAACTCAAAGCATACCTATATGGAAACATTGTTACATACATCGACCATTGATACAGTAGGTCTTAATACCAAAATCCCATTTTTAATTTTACAGAATCTCTCACGCTAAACCATCACTTTATGAAACATATATTAATACCTACAGACTTTTCTAATGCTTCATATAACGCACTTGAGTATGCAGTGCAGTTATTTATAAACGATGCATGTACTTTTTATGTGTTGAATACTTACACACCTGTTGCTTTATACACAAGCACTATTTACGATAATCATACAGCGCTTAATATAGACTTAGGTGAGATTTATAAAAACAACTCTTTAGAGCGACTCGAGACTATTATAGATAAAGTAAAATATGCCTACCCAAACAGTAAACATATATTTACTCCAATAGCAAGCTATAATGTATTAACACTGGAAATAGATGAGATTGTTACAACTTCAAACATTGACGCCATCGTTATGGGAACCAGTGGAGCATCTGGACTTAAAGAAGTTTTTATAGGTTCTCAAACAATGCATGTTGTAAAAGATGCAAAAGTGCCTGTAATAGGCGTACCAGAGGGCTATACTTATAAAGCCCTCAAGGATATTCTGTTTGCTACAGATTATCGCACTGGAACCCATCAAAAGGGACTTTCACTTCTAGAGGAGCTTTGTAGAAAACATATATCTAGGCTCATTTTTTTAAACGCTTACTTTGGTCTTTCACTAGATGAAGAACAGCTTGAAAATAAAGAGAGCCTTGATACATATTTTGAGCGCGATGCACATATAAATGAAATAGCAGATGGCATGACTGTGCTAGAAGCGGTTGAAGATTTTCAGTCTAAGCATTCGATAGATTTACTAGTACTCGTGCACAATAAGCATAGCTTTTTTGAGAATCTATTGTTTACACCTGTTGTAAATAAGATTGTCCATCATGCAGCCCTTCCTTTTATGATTTTACCACCCGTTAATACCGCTATATAATGATACGTGTTTTAGTACCTACAGATTTCTCTAAGCATGCATTGAATGCATTCACTTATGGGCAGCAGCTTTTTAAAGGAGAAAAAGTGACGTTTACATTATATCATGCTTATGAGCCATCTGCATTACAATTATTAGGAAATAAAAGTCCGCTCGCACTTTCTAAGATCTATAGGGATTTAAAAGACGAGTCAGAAGTGCGCTTATCTGTATTTCTATCAGAAATTCTAAGTAAAGATAAGAGTACGACTTTCTTTTACAAAACGGCAAGTTACTCTGGCCACCTTAAGGATGGTATTGCAGCGCTAGAGGAAAACGCGTATGATTATATAGTGATGGGAACCAGTGGAGCATCTGGACTTAAAGAAGTTTTTATGGGTAGTACGACCCATAGCATAGTAGCACTTCACAAAAAAATACCGCTACTTGTTATTCCAGAAAATGCTGTATTTAATGATCCAGACAACATAGGCTTTGCAACAGATTTTGCAAGAGCGTATAGCCATGAGGATTTACAACCACTTATCGTGCTTACTAGGTTATGGAAAGCAACGGTGCGCATGGTAGAGGTATATGAAAAACCAAAGATTACTCAAGTAAAAAAAGATCATTTACAACAACTAGAAGACTTACTTTCAGGGGTAGATTATCGATTTCATACAGTCCCTGAGTTTTCATCATTAGAAAATTGTATAAATGTGTTTGATGATGAACTCAACATAGATTTACTTGTGATGATTGATTATCCTAAAACATTTTTTGAAAGTCTCATGCGCGAGCCTGTTATAAAGAAGATGACATTCCACACTACACTACCATTTCTTATACTTCCCAGCCATAACTGATTATTGTCATAGAATAAGAGTGTATCTCTCACTAGTTTAGAGGTATAAAACTTATGAAAATGGCACACATACTAGTACCCACAGATTTTTCTGAGAACGCTTACAACGCATTATTTTATGCAACTAGATTGTATCCTAATGAGGAATGCATAATAACGCTAGTACACTCTTTTGAAAATTTATTTTCAACCAATACGAGTCGTATAGATATAGGTAGAAATGAGCAATTATATGATGAGTTAGAACGTGCAGCTTTTGATAAGCTTGATACGTTGAAGCATGAAATAACTCTTGATAGTGAAGGCATTTCTCTTGTTATTGATATGGTAACGAGCGCACAGCCTTTATACAAAATAGTAAATAAGCTTATCATAAATTCAAACATAGATCTAGTGGTGATGGGGACTAAAGGCTCCTCAGGAATGCGAGAAGTATTTCTAGGAAGCCAAACGGTAAAACTAATTAAGAAAATAAAGCCTGTGCCTGTGTTTGTAGTGCCTCAAAGCGCCACTTTTCAAGCGCCTACAAAGGTTGCTTATGCTACAGATCTTAAAATTGATTATGCTCAGTATCCACTAGAGATTATAAAGGAAATCATAAGAACTCATAAATCTAAGTTGTACATCACACATATTTATAATCAAATGAGCCCAGGTCAAACTGTGGAGACTAATTATAGAAAACTTAAGCACAAACTGGAAGACGTCTCTTATACTACGCACTGGTTGTCTAGTACAACTAAGATGGAAGATGCACTAGGCGTTTTTATTAATGAACATGATATCAATTTACTAGTGTTGATGTACCATAAAAGTGGCTTTTTAAAGAAACTTTTTAATAAATCGTTTGTAGATAAATTAAGCTTTCACTCAGAAATACCTTTACTCATATTACCAGAATCATTCTGATATATATCATAGTTTATACAATAGTACTCCCGTATTTTTAATTAATAATCAAACACTTACACGATGAAAAAGAAGATTCTAATACCTACAGATTTCTCAAAAAATGCTTGGAACGCGCTCACCTATGCAGCCGATCTTTTTAAGCATGAAGAATGTTCTTTCATTGTTCTCAATACCTATAGAACTAAAGGTTACAACTTAGGCGATTTGATGGTTCCAGAACCTGGAACACCATCGTATGAAAGTGCAAAAACGTCATCAGAGAAGCACATGGACAAGCTGGTGAGTATGATAGAATTCAGGGATACTAACCCTAAGCATGAGTATGAAATCATCACAAAGTTTGGTGGTCTTATGGAGGTGATGGAAGCTATAATTGAGCAACGAGACATAGAGTTAGTGGTGATGGGTACTAAAGGAGCAAGTAATAGTAGGGGAGCTCTTTTTGGTACAAGTACCATTCTCGCGATGGAAAAACTACGCAATTGCCCTGTGATGGGAGTGCCTCTCGATGTACGAGTAGCCAGTCTCAAAGAGATTGTAATGCCTACAGGATATAAAACTCATTATAAACGCAAAGAGCTCAGCAATCTCACAACAATTGCAAACCTTCAAGACGCAAATATCTGTGTGCTTTATGTAAATCCAGATGAAGAACTGAGTAAACAACAAGAAGCAAATAAAGAGTTGCTTGCAGAGTGTCTAGAAGATGCATCCTTTAGTTTCCACCATCTGAGTGGAGTGGATGCTACTATTGGTGTGAGAAATTTTGTAGAGAGTCGTGATAGCGATATGGTTGCTATCATTAATAGAAAGCATGCCTTTTTTGGAAGTGTTTTTACCACACCTATGATCAAGGAGCTCGGTATGTTCAGCAAAGTGCCTTTATTAGTGATGCATGATTTACGCAATTAATGGTGTGATTAGTACGCTTTCGCGAAAGCGTAATTGCACTATTTAGAAAACTACGTAGTTGCAAAATAAATTGATAACATAAACCCAGATTTACTCGTGATTAAAAAGTCTATCCAAGTCAAAAAGTCCTCTGGTGAAAAAGTAGATTTTTCACTAGAAAAACTGAAAGCCTCTTTACATCGCAGCGGCGCTGGAGAAAATGACGTAAGTCACATTCTTAATATAGTTCGCGATGAGCTTTATCAAGGCATATCTACCAATGAAATTTACAATAGAGCCTTTGCGCTGCTCAAAAAAAAGAAATCTGTTTTTGCGTCAAAATATAAATTAAAGAAAGCCATTTATGAATTTGGGCCTACAGGCTTTCCCTTTGAAAAATTTATAGGGCAGGTGTTAAAGCATAGTGGTTATGACACAGAAGTAGGAGTTCTTGTGGATGGAAAATGCGTACAGCATGAAGTGGATGTGGTGGCAAGTAAAGAAAACATAACGGTTTATGTAGAGTGTAAATTTCACGGTGAAGAAGGGCGTAACTGTAATGTAAAAGTGCCGCTTTATATTCATGCGAGATACAGTGATATTATTGCTGAGACCAAAATTAAAGGAGCTATAAGTACTGAAGGATGGGTAGTTACAAACACTCGTTTTACAAAAGATGCTATAGATTATGGTACCTGCGCAGGTCTTACTTTATTAAGTTGGGATTATCCTAAAGATAACGGACTTAAAGACCGTATAGACAGCTTAGGATTATATCCCATTACCGTTTCTACACTTCTTACAAAACGAGAAAAAAACTTTTTACTTGGTAGAGATGTTGTGCTTTGTAAGCAATTACTAGGTGATAGCTTTTACCTCGATCATCTAGGAATTTCGGAGACTAGGAAGTCAAAAATTTTAAAGGATATTCAATTTCTGTGCAATGTAAGTGAGTAATAAATACTGCTCGATAGCTGATAATTATCATAGTTTAGGTAGCTCTACTGCGCTATTTTTAAACTAGTTAACACGTAAAACTCTTTTAGTATGGAATCGACACTCCCACTCACAATAGACCAGTTTCATCAAGATGTTAAGGTCTGGAAATCTAATGTTGCACTCGCAAGCGACGAAATTCAGTTTATAGAAAATCTGACACATTCTTACATTTTTGAACCTAGTTCACCTAATCTTTTTGAGCGTTTAGAGCATTACAAAATCGAAGTTTCTAAAATCAAAGTATTACTCAAGAGTATTGAGGTTTTACTTGTAAAACATGATGCAGAACTAAGCGGCATGCTAGAGTGCGACACCGTTTCTTGTGATGTGTTTTTTCAAGAAAAACACTTGACAATTAAAGAGCAATACAGACAATTTATTGATTCTTACAATAAAACCAAAAGTGAGATTTTTAACTACTGTGGTAATATTCTTAAGACAAAAAAGAAATAAAGTATAAACATATAAATCTTCATATTAATTGGAGATTACATGAAGAGCCACCTCCTGGTTAGAGGGGAATCAGGAGTGGTTTTTCTTTGCTTTCGCGAAAGCGTATTCTCAACAATATCAAAACCTCATAGTTATTATGAAACATCCATTTTTTAATCAGTATAAGTTTAAATATCTTGAGTGGAATGATGCTCAAGCCATACATGATGTCACACTACTCTGGAAATCACAAGTGGAATTTATAGCTGTTGAGCAAGCTTTCTTAGGAGAGCTTTTAACCGAGCATACCCTGCAACTACTTTCTGAAACAAGCTTTGAATATGCAAGACATCTCGCCGTAGAGCTTGATGCTTTTATAAAAGAAGTTCCAAAATTAATTAAACGTATTACAGAGCATTTAAACGAGGTAAAAGTCCTTATGGATGGTAAAGATGAGTTCCAGAAGGAGCGCACTTTTCAAGATGCCCATATCTTGCTAGAACTCAAAATGGGTGACTATCAAGATAAGTACAAACTCTTAAAAGAGGAGATATTTAAAACGATGAAGTCTGTCTTTGTAAAAAGCAAAAGCAAAATAATAGCTTAAAACGTATTAAGATGAGAATATTATTAGTGTGTGTGAGTATATGTATAATAAGTCTGTTGCAAAGTTGTAACAGCTCAGAGCTTATTGAAAATTGGAAAAATCCAGATATCGATGTTTTTCAAGCAGAGAAAGTGCTTGTGCTTGCAATGACCAGCGATGTAAAAAACCGAAAACTGTTTGAAAAACGATTAGTAGATCTTCTTAAAGATAAAGGAGTTAACGCGGTAGGAAGTGATGCTTTTTTTAATCCAGAATTCACCTCTAGACCGCGCACAGAAGAAGAGTTAGGAGATCTTGAGAGAGCCATGCTCTCAGAAGGATTTGACGCTATTCTAGTTTCAAAAGTGCTAGGGGCAGAGGATAAGGTGACGCTAGTACAGTCTTATCGCAACTGGGATAAAAGTGTAAATGGTTTTGAAGATGATTATTTTGCACATCAAGGAATTTATGTGGAGGATGAAGAGATGCAAAAGTATACAGTCTATCATGCAGAGAGTGCACTGTACTGCATCTGCCCGACCAAGGAGCGTGAGATTATCTGGAAAGGATCTATAGATGTTACAGAGCCAGATAACGACCGTAAGGCGATTAAAGATTATATAAGCATGTTAGTATGGGCGCTTGAAGAACAAGAATTATTAATAATAGGACCTGTAGATTATTAAGTGTATAATTTATAACGCTAGCAACCTGCGATTTTAGTACCACAAGTTGCTAGCGTAATTTTTATAAAACTTTTAAACTTTAAGAACGTTCTCGTTGCGGAAAGTCTTCATACCTATCCTCAAAAGTTTTATCAGTAACATAGTTGTCTTTAAGAACTTTGTAAACCATTACAACCACAGATGCTTGACCTAGCATGGTGATATAAAATACCCAGTTAAAAGCTAGATTCATTGTTGCAAAAATGTTGACTGTAATCAAAAGTAGGGTAGTGATCGCTACCCAGTGCATTGCTGTAATTTTCATAGTTATCTTTTCTACTAAAGATAATAATTATTGTAACCATTTAAAAATGAGCATACATATTCTTAATAAGTAATAATCCTTCACGTGTACTATATAAATAGTGTCACTTATGATAGCAACTCATACGTTTGCTTAGCAATCTCCAGTTCCTCGTTTGTAGGGATTACTAGTATTTTTACAGTACTACTATTACTATTGATTTCCCTAAGTGTACTAGATGAGGCCTCATTTTTTTGATCATCCATCGTGATACCTAGGTAGTCCATATCTGAGCATACCATTTTCCTAATCAGGCTTGAGTTCTCACCTATGCCTGCGGTAAATATGATAGCATCGATGCCATTCATGGCAGCAGTATAAGCCCCTATGTATTTCTTAATGCGGTAAGCATTCATTTCTAACGCAAGTATGCAGTCTGCATTTCCTTGTGCAGCTTCTCTTTGTATGTCCCTTAAATCTGTAAAACCTGTAATACCTAGCATACCGCTTTCTTTGGTAAGTAGGCGCTCTACAGTCTCAAGCTTGTAACCTAAGTTATGTACTAGATAAAAGATAATCGCGTGATCTATATCGCCACTACGGGAGCCCATAATAAGTCCGTTAGAAGGTGCAAATCCTAAGCTATGGTCAACACTTTTACCATTTACAATAGCAGTCATGCTACATCCATTACCTAAGTGAATCGATAAGATTTTTGACTGTTTGAGTTTCAGGTAAGCTATTGCTTTTTCTGAAACGTATTTATGACTAGTACCATGAAAGCCATAGATCTGTACATGATAATCTGTGTAGAATTTAGATGGTATTGCATAACGCTTAGCCTTTTCAGGTAGCGTTTGATGAAAAGCAGTGTCAAAAACGGCAACTTGTTTTGATGCTGTAAAAAGCGCTTCGGCGAGTTCTATTCCTTGAAGATTTTTAGGATTGTGTAAAGGAGCAAGTGGAGCAAATTTTTCTATCTCTCTTTTTACATCAGGCGTGATTAAGGTAATGTTAGAAAATGAAGTTCCTCCATGCACAACTCGATGTCCTACGGCGTGTATTTCATCTATATGTTTGATAACACCTTTTTCTATATCTAGTAAAAGCGCTATAATTTTTTCAAAACCTTCATTATGCGTTTTAATTGCTTGTACAAGTTTGAGCTTAACCGTGGCGGTTTTAAATGAAAGTACTGCATCTTCTTCTCCTATGCGTTCCAGTAAACCTGTACACACAACTTCTTGAGAAGGCATGTTTAATAGTTGAAATTTTATAGAAGAACTTCCTGCGTTTATTACTAATATGTACATACTATCTTATGTTAATTCTTCTTGTGCTTGGATTGCTGTTACAATCACAGTATTAAAAATATCGTCTACGGTACAACCTCTACTTAAGTCATTTACAGGCTTGTTTAATCCTTGAATAATAGGACCTATGGCCAGTGCTTTAGTTTCTCTCTGCACTGCTTTATACGTGTTATTCCCAGTGTTTAAATCTGGAAAAATAAAGACGTTAGCCTGTCCTGCAACTTCAGAATCTGGCATTTTTGCCTTACCTACTTTAATATCTACTGCGGCATCATATTGTATAGGACCTTCTACTTTAAGGTCTGGTCTTTGTGATTTTATAATAGCAGTTGCTTGGCGCACACGCTCTACATCTTCACCCACACCAGATGTTCCAGAAGAGTAGGAGAGCATTGCAATCTTAGGCTCAATACCAAACGCCTTACTCGTAGCTGCAGATGAGATGGCGATTTCGGCAAGCTGTTGGGCAGTTGGGTTAGGATTAATGGCACAATCACCGTATACAGACACGCGATCTTCTAGACACATAAAGAATACAGAAGATACAATAGAGGCATCTGGTTTTGTCTTAATAAATTGTAGTGCTGGTCTTATGGTGTGTTGTGTGGTATGTACGGCTCCAGAAACCATTCCGTCGGCTTTTCCTTGATAGACCATCATGGTGCCGTAGTAAGAGACATCTTCCATAAGATCTCTTGCCATAGCAAGATTTACATTCTTATGTTTACGTAGTTCGTATAACGCTTTCGCGAAAGCGTCAAAATCTACACTCTCCGCTGGATTCACAATAGTAACGCGATCTAGATCTAGTCCAATATCTAAAGCCGCCACTTTTTCTGCAATTTGTTTTCTATCCCCTAGAAGTGTAATCTTTACCGCATCAATGTCTGTGAGCTGCTTTGTAGCTCTTAAAATGCGCTCGTCTGTTCCTTCTGGTAAAACGATATGCTTTTTGTGTGAGGTGGCCTTTTTCAATAAGTTGTATTGAAACATTCTAGGCGTGATACCAGCTGTTTTGAACGTGATAAGTCGTTCTACGAGCTCGTCTACGAGGACGTAGTTTTCAAAATCTTTTACAGAGGTCTCTATCTTTTGCGTATTTGCAGCATAGATTTGAGATTTAATATCACCTATGGTATTGGTCACCGAGAATGTACCTCCTTGTACAGAGATGATAGGTACTACATCAGAAAGTCCTTCAATGAGTTTATTAATAGAATCTTCTGGAACCAAGCCTCCCGTGAGTACAATACCCGATATAGAAGGATAGTTTGCCGAAATATTTGCTTGTAATGCGCCTAGTATAATATCTGCTCTATCTCCTGGAGTAATGACTAGGCCATCTTTTTTTAAGTGGGTGAGATAATTGCGCAATTGCATTGCACCTACGCTAAAATAGCCCGCTTGATTGTTTAAGTAATCCTTACCAAAAAGTACCGTTGCATCCAGTGCATCTACAATCTCTTTTATAGACGGATTTGCAAGAATAGGATTAAGCGGGATAGCATTTACAATAACCGATGGTGGCAGTTTCTTTTGCAGGGCTGTGATGACAAGCTCTCTATTTTCTATGGCAACTTTATTTGCTATAACAGAGAGCACCTCAACGCCTTTATCTCTAAAAGAGTCATAGGCAATCTGTAAACCTCCTACGAGTTCTTCAAGAGGTTTTCCTTTGCCACTAGCTAGAATTATCGCTGGTACACCTAGGTTTTTTGCTATGAGTACGTTAATGTCAAATTCTATTAAAGAACCTTCACCTGTAAAGCTTGTGCCTTCAATGAGGACATAGTCAAAACGTTCTTCGAGCGCTTTATACTTCTCTATAATCCTACTTATAATTTCATCCTCTTGGTTTTGATTTTTCTTGCGTAAGACCTCTGTGCGCTGAAATGCGTAGGCATCTTCAAAAGCCAGATCAAGGTTAAAATAAGAGGTTATGGTATTGATATGGTTATCTATCTCGCCAGGTAGGCAATCATCTATAATAGGTCTAAAATAACCTACTTTGGCAGTTTTACTTAGTAATAGCTTCATAAGGCCCAGCGATACAATAGATTTACCGCTATCTGGCTCAATGGTAGTAATATAAATAGCTTTATTAGTAGGCTTATAAGTCATAGTAGAAGATTATGAGAGATGCATAGTAGTCTCATTACAAAAATAATACTCTCGTACCATAATGCCTTATAAATAGCAGAGGTTCCTCCTGTTATTGGATATAAATAGTAAAGGGAATATTACTTAAAGCAACTTCCCTTTTATCCATATTATCTACGAGAGTAATAGTTTTTAAAATTGATCTAGTAAATAATTTATTAAGTCTGTAGTGGTAACAATCCCTACTAGTGTATTGTTTTGTAGTACTGGGAGTGCGTGAAACTCTTTGCTAGCAAGAATTTGTGCCACTTCTTTTACGGTTGTATCTGTGGTTACGGTCACAAGTTTTTTTGCCATAACTTGCTCAATGGTAAACATATTATAGACGATGGTATCTACGTCTTGCTCATCTTCATCTATTGCATCTGCAAAGCTTATTCTCAATAGATCTGTATAGCTCAAGATGCCTATAATATTATTACCGTCTACTACAGGAATATGTCTTATACTATGATTTTTAAAAAGTTGCTCGGCATGCTCTAATGAGTCAGTTTTATGTAGTGTGACCATATTTGAGGTCATTATGCTAGAAACGGGCGTTCTCTTTTTCATCTTTTAGGTTTTAATGATTTCTCAAAAGTAGCTGATGGCTTGCTTGAAAAAGATGATATAAATCAGCTTTTGGGATGACTTCTTGAGTACTCATTAAGAGCTCGAAAATTGCCCAATTAATTTATAAAAATCTTCTAAAAATGATATTTGTCATAATTTAAAAACCAACATAATCTCAAATTTGCCATAGGTATAATGGACTTTTTAAAAGTCTGAGCAAATTAGAATTATGGATAATTGTTTCCATTGTGGAGATCCCTGTACAACAGTGATACACCATCAAGAAAAATCGTTTTGTTGTCACGGTTGTAAGACGGTGTATGACATATTGAGCGATAACGATATGTCGTACTACTACGACCTTGAGAATACACCAGGTACGTCTCCGCTACTTCAAGAAGGTAAGTTTGACTTTTTAGAAAATGAACAGGTAGTTGCCAAACTTTTAGAGTTTGATGAGCAAGGAACACAAGTTGTATCCTTATTAATCCCTACCATACACTGTAGCTCTTGCATTTGGGTGCTAGAAAATCTTAACAAATTGAATCCTGCGGTCAAAACCGCGCAAGTAGATTTCCCTAAGAAAACTATAAGAATCACATACTCATCTCAGGAGTTGTCACTACAAAATCTAGTGATGCTTCTGGCAAGAATAGGGTATGAGCCATACATCTCGTTAGATGATACCACAAAGAAGAAAAAGACGGTAGACAGGAGCTTGACGTATAAGCTTGGTGTTGCAGGTTTTGCTTTTGGGAATATTATGTTTTTATCATTTCCTGAGTATTTTGAGGTAAGTGAGTTTTGGTTAGATAAGTATAAATATGTCTTTAGAGGGTTAATGCTTTTATTTGCTATTCCGGTAGCCTTTTACTCAGGTCGTGACTATTTTATCTCTGCCTACAAAGGATTGCGGTCTAATATCCTCAATATAGACGTGCCTATCGCCATTGGTATTTCTGTACTATTTATAAGATCTACCGTTGAGGTTTTGATGGATTGGGGTTCGGGATTTTTTGATAGTATGGCGGGACTTGTATTCTTCTTGTTGCTTGGTAAATTCTTTCAGCAAAAGACCTATGCGTATCTCTCTTTTGAGCGTGACTATAAGTCGTACTTTCCTATTGCTGTAACACGATTATATAGGGATGATAACGCTTTCGCGAAAGCGCAACCTTCAAGAAAAGAAGAGCAAACACAAGTATACGACCTTAAGAAAGGCGACCGAATTTTAATACGCAACAGTGAGTTATTGCCTGTAGATGGCGTCTTGATTAACGGAAATGCGCTCATAGATTACAGCTTTGTCACAGGAGAAGCAGAACCAGTAGCCAAAAAATCTGGCGATCAGTTATTTGCTGGAGGGAGACAGCAAGCAGGATCCATAGAAGTAGAAGTACTGAAGCCAGTGGCACAAAGTTACCTCACGCAATTATGGTCTAACGAAATATTCTCAAAAGGCAGACAGACCGTTTTTGAAACCCTTACAGATAGTATAAGTAGACGTTTTACAGTGAGTTTGCTCATTATTGCTGCGATTGCAACGGCTTACTGGTTATTTATAGACACATCAAAAGCACTTCAAGTATTTACGGCAGTTCTCATTGTGGCTTGCCCTTGTGCTATCGCGCTAGCAGCACCATTTACGTTAGGAAATATACTACGCATTTTTGGGAGACATAAACTGTATCTAAAAAACAGCGGCGTTATTGAGCAGCTTGCTCATATTGATACCATTGTCTTTGATAAAACAGGAACACTTACTACGAGTGCAAAAAGTGTAATCACTTATGAGGGAGTGGCGCTTACACCAGAAGAAGAATCACTATTGACAAGCACGCTGAGAGCTTCAAACCATCCCTTAAGTAGATTTCTTTATGATTTACTAGAATCTCACGATATAAAAACACTAGACTCCTTTACAGAGGAAGTAGGACAAGGAATCATAGGAACACATAATAATCATACGATTAAAGTAGGTTCTTATGGATTTGTGGCAACTGCACAAACAACTTCTCCTGCAGCCGGTGCCGAACGTACTGCTGTGCACATAAGTACAGATAATGAATATAAAGGTTGCTACATCTTTTACAATGAATATAGAGAAGGTGTGCAATCGCTTTTTAGTGAATTAAAAAGTAACTACGAGATTATCATACTTTCTGGCGATAATGCTGGAGAGCGTACTTTTTTATCACAGATATTACCAGATAATGCAACGCTACTTTTCAACCAGAAACCTGGAGATAAATTAGACTTTATAAAAAACTTACAGGAACAAGGTAAGAATGTACTTATGGTGGGAGATGGTCTTAATGACGCTGGTGCACTAGCACAGAGCCACGTAGGTATTTCTATCTCAGAAAATGTCAATGTTTTCTCGCCAGCTTGTGACGGTATTCTAGACGCTTCAAGGTTTACAGATATTGCAACTTTCTTAAAACTCTCACACAAGGGAGTGAGCATCATTAAGTATGCTTTTATATTCTCATTATTCTATAATCTTATAGGCTTAGGCTTTGCCGTTACAGGCAATCTTGCTCCCGTAGTTGCTGCTATTTTAATGCCGCTTAGCTCTATAAGTATTGTTTTATTTACAACGATTGCCACTCATTTTATGGGTGGAAGTCTCACATCAAAAAAACTATAATATGAACAGTATTATTAATGTACAAAGTACACCTCAACTTGCTCAAGTAGCATTTAAAAAAGCATCTTATACGGAGCGTGATCTCATAAGTCTTTTTCATAAATCTGCACATAAAGGTGCAGATGAGACGGTTTTTAATAGTTGGGTGAGAGACACCGAAAAGCGAATTTACAGCTTGCAAAGTGGCTTATATGGACGATCATCTGTGTGCAGTACGGTGAGCCTAGGCATTGCATCAATGCTTAATATGTATGTAAATGCGATTACTCGTTTTGAACAGCAGTTTATGATGAGTTGTCCTTGTGCTACAAATGGCGCAGGACCTATACTCAATAGTCTTAAAAAAGTATCGCAAAGTGCGCAAGTAGCGCTTTTGTATGTGGAAGTGTAAGTGCCGCTAGCATTATGATTAGTCTATGTTTTAAGAGATAATCTTACGTGTAAAAAGATAAGCTTTAAGGAAAGCATTTTTCGCGAAAGCATATTCAAAACTATTTATCTAAAACTGACAATTGTCATAATTCAAAAACAACTTCAATCTTAATTTTACACCATAATTCAGGTAGGTATGAGTATTATTTATATGCTTCTCGCAATCAGCGTTGTTGTTGCTCTCGTCTTTTTTGTCGCATTTATTGTGTCTGTAAAGAAGGGACAATATGATGACACCTATACGCCATCTGTGCGTATGCTTTTTGATGACGAGTTAGTAAAAGAAAAAAGTGCTCCTACAACGCCTGAGCCAATTGAAAAATCCATCCAAATAAAAGAGTAACTAATCAAACTATGGAAGTACAACAATTCTATTACGATAATAAAATCGTACGAAAATTTATAGTGGCTACGATGTTTTGGGGCATTGTGGGAATGAGCATAGGGCTACTTCTAGCCTTTATGTTTTTATTCCCTAATGTAACAGACGGCATCTCGTGGTTAAGTTTTGGGCGTTTACGTCCGTTACACACTAATGCAGTCATCTTTGCCTTTGTAGGTAACGCTATTTTTGCTGGTGTATATTATTCTTCACAGCGTTTGCTTAAGGCTCGTATGTGGAAAGACTGGCTCAGTAATTTAAACTTCTGGGGATGGCAAGCCATTATCGTGGGAGCAGCAATTACACTTCCACTAGGGTTTACAACATCAAAAGAATATGCAGAGCTAGAATGGCCATTTGATATTGCGATTGCTCTTATATGGGTAGCTTTTGGAGCCAACTTGATAGGTACAATCCTTAAAAGAAGACAACGTCACTTGTATGTTGCTATTTGGTTTTATCTAGCAACTTTTGTTACCGTTGCAGTACTACATATTGTAAATAGTATGGAGCTGCCAGTGAGTGCTTTTAAAAGTTATTCTATGTATGCTGGAGTGCAAGATGCACTGGTACAGTGGTGGTATGGACACAATGCAGTGGCATTTTTCTTAACCACTCCTTTCTTAGGATTGATGTACTACTTTGTACCTAAGGCGGCAAACAGACCTGTGTACTCTTATAGACTCTCTATTGTTCACTTCTGGTCACTTATATTTATCTATATCTGGGCGGGACCTCACC
Source organism: Dokdonia sp. Asnod1-B02 (assembly GCF_045063955.1). Taxonomy (NCBI): domain Bacteria; kingdom Pseudomonadati; phylum Bacteroidota; class Flavobacteriia; order Flavobacteriales; family Flavobacteriaceae; genus Dokdonia; species Dokdonia sp. Asnod1-B02. The sequence goes on from NZ_JBEFNW010000002.1 coordinate 1,753,127, forward strand.
ACTTATTATATTCTGCATTGCCAGACTGGGCACAGAATCTTGGTGTTGCATTCTCCATCATGCTTCTTGCTCCATCATGGGGAGGAATGATAAACGGACTACTTACACTACGTGGAGCGTGGGATAAAGTACGCACAGATCCTGTTCTTAAATTTATGGTTGTTGCGATTACAGGTTATGGTATGGCAACCTTTGAAGGGCCAATGCTCTCGCTCAAAAATGTAAATGCGATAGCTCACTTTAGTGATTGGATTATTGCTCACGTACACGTAGGAGCACTTGCTTGGAACGGTTTCTTCACATTTGGTATGGTATACTGGATGGTTCCAAAATTATTCAAGACAAAATTATGGTCTACTAAGTTAGCCAACTTCCACTTCTGGATAGGAACGTTAGGTATTATACTATATGCATTACCTATGTATGTTGCTGGTTTTGTACAAGCCTTTATGTGGAAACAATTTAATCCAGATGGAACGCTTACCTACGGTAACTTCTTAGAAACAGTAAGTGAGATTATCCCTATGTACTGGATGCGTGCTATAGGTGGTAGTATGTTTATTGTAGGAGCCCTTATAGGTGTTTATAATATGATCATGACTGCTCGTGCAGGTAGCAACGTTACAGATGAACTTGCAGAGGCTGCTCCTTTACCTAAAGTAACAAAGAAACGTACCTCAAAAGAAGGATACCATACATGGTTAGAAAGACGCCCGGTAAAGCTTACCATTTTTGCAACTATCGCTATTCTTATTGGAGGTATGGTGCAAATTATACCATCACTTATTGTTGATGATTATATCCCAGTGATATCAAGTGTGAAGCCATATTCACCACTAGAGCTACAGGGTAGAGATATTTATATACGTGAAGGATGTGTAGGGTGTCACTCTCAAATGGTACGACCATTTAGAAGTGAGGTAGAGCGCTATGGAGAATACTCAAAAGCGGGAGAGTATGTGTATGATCACCCATTCTTATGGGGAAGTAAGCGTACTGGGCCAGATCTTATGCGCGTGGGAGGAAAGTACAGTGATAACTGGCACTTGAATCACTTCTATGATCCGCAGAGTACTTCGTCTGGTTCTATTATGCCATCTTATAAATGGTTATTACGTAGAGAACTAGATAAAGATCTCACAGAGATAAAAATGGAAGCAATGGTAACCTTAGGAGTACCATACACTCCAGAAGATATTGCAAATGCACAAGAGTCTATGACGGCACAAGGAATAGCGATAGAGAAGAACCTCTACTCAGATCCAGACTTTGCCAAAACTTATGAGGCAGATAAAAAGTATGCCGAAGAAAACGGTGAAGACTTTGTGGAGATGCGTAACCGTGAGGTGGTAGCTCTTATAGCTTACATACAACGACTAGGAACAGATATTAAAGTTAAAAACGCAGATGGTACTACATCCATCTTAAACGACTAGCACCATGTTTAAATTTATAAAAGGAAACTTAGAAAATATAGATGGAGTGGAGATCTATCCTATAGTGTCATTACTCATATTTTTCATCTTTTTTGCTGCACTATTCTTTTGGGTATTTACAGCTAAGAAAGCACACATCACAGAGGTAAGTAACATCCCGCTTAATGATGATACACTCAACGTAAATACTATAGAAGAATGAGAACGACTGCATCATTTTTAAGAATACTAGGATTTTCACTATTAGGATATTTCCTCATAGATTACGTAGGGACTACAGGGGAGACCTCTATATTTCTAGAGCAACCGTGGGTATGGGCTATACTAGGCGTAATCATGCTTTTTTATACAGCAGGAGAAGTAAGCATGGCTGCGCTGCGCAATGTTCTTTACAAAACGCTTAAGCCAGAAGCACAAGCAAAGTTTGATGAAGAAGAAGCTCTTGCAGAAGCCAATCAGTTTAAGTGGATTAAAGAGAAGTATAAAGCATCTCTAGGAAGTAAAGAGATAGCTCAAGAGCATGAGATTATACTAGATCATAACTATGACGGTATACAAGAGCTTGATAACAACTTGCCGCCATGGTGGGTGTATATGTTCTACGCATCAATAGTCTTTGCAGTAATATACTTAGTGCGTTTTGAAGTACTAGACGACTACAACCAAGCCGAAGAATATGAAGTTGCTGTAGCAGAAGCAAAAGCAGAAATAGAAGAATGGAAAAAAACGGCTAAAGATCTTGTCGATGTAAATACGGTAACACTCCTCACAGATGCGAGTGATATCAATGCTGGTAAAGCCATTTTCACAAATAATTGTATTGCTTGTCACAAAGCAGATGGTGGTGGAGGTATAGGACCTAACCTCACAGACCAACACTGGATTCTGGGTGGAGGAATTAAAAATGTCTTCAAAACTATCTCAGAAGGTGGTCGTGATGGTAAAGGTATGATCTCATGGAAATCAGAACTTAAGGCTGCCGAGATGGCGCAAGTAGCTAGCTTCGTGTTAAGCTTACAAGGCACCACTCCAGCAGAGCCTAAGGAGGCAGAAGGTGAGTTATGGGTAAATCCAGATGCACCAGCAGCACCAGTAAAGGATGTTGTTACAGATAGCACAGCAGTGCAATTAACGAGTAACTAAATAATAAACGAATGATTCAAGATATAGCGATTGCATTAAGTTTAAGTACTGCTCCGATAATGAAGCCTTATTATGAAAATGATAAGACTAAAATTATAGCAATAGGACTTAAAAAGGATGTTGTACTAGAAAAACATACAGCACCTAGCAAAGCGCAAATCTTGATCATACAGGGAACGGTCACTTTTAGAACAGCGACTTTCTCAAAATCTATAGACACCTATGAGACTTTTGAAATACCATTAGAGGTAGAGCATGAGGTCATAGGTGATACAGACTGTATTTTTCTGTTAATCTTATCTAAGTAATATATAATGGCAGAGCAAGGAAAAGATAACTTTAGAGATACCATGGGAACCCTTGATAAGGAAGGGAAACGTGCATGGGTATTTCCTAAGAAGCCAAGTGGGAAATGGTATGAATACCGTAAGTATGTGAGTTATTTATTACTTGCTATTTTACTTAGCTCACCATTTATAAAAGTAGGAGGGAACCAGCTTTTTATGTTTAATGTGCTGGAGCGTAGGTTCAATATTTTTGGGTATCCATTCTGGCCTCAAGATTTTCATCTCTTTGTGATCATGATGATTATTGGGGTGGTATTTGTAATCCTATTTACGGTAGCATTCGGTAGAATATTTTGTGGCTGGATTTGCCCGCAAACTATTTTTATGGAGATGGTTTTTCGTCGTATTGAGTATTGGATAGATGGCGATCGAGGTAAGCAGATACGTCTTAAAAAAATGCCTTGGAACAAGGAGAAAATCAAAAAGAGAGTTTTAAAATGGACTATCTTTTTTATCATCTCTTTTATAATTGCAAATGTATTTCTTGCGTATCTCATAGGGAGCGATCAGCTTATTAGGTACATCACAGACGGACCATCTAAGCACGTTAGTACGCTAATATCACTTCTCATATTTACAGGAGTTTTCTATTTCATATTTGCATGGTTTAGAGAGCAGGTTTGTATCATAGCTTGTCCTTACGGAAGGTTACAAGGAGTGTTACTAGATAACAAATCTATTATTGTTGCTTATGATCATAAGCGAGGAGAGAAGGAAGAAGGAAGAGCTAAGTTTAAGAAAAATGAAGACAGACCATCTACTGGAAAAGGAGATTGTATAGATTGCTTCGCATGTGTGCATGTATGCCCTACAGGGATAGACATACGTAACGGTACACAGTTAGAATGTGTAAACTGTACCGCTTGTATAGATGCTTGTGATCATATGATGGAAGCAGTAGATCTTCCTAAAGGTCTTATACGTTATGCTAGTGAAGATAATATTGAAAAGAAAGCGCCATTTAAATTCACACCTCGTCTCAAGGGGTATGTTGCTGTACTAGGTATTCTTACTGCGGTACTCATAGGGATGTTGTTTTTACGTAATGATGTAGAAGCTCGCATTCTCAGATTACCAGGACAACTTTATGAGCATAAAGACAATAACATGATTAGTAATGTCTACACCTTTAAGCTGGTTAATAAAACGGTCGAGGAGATAGAAGATGTGCATTTTGAACTACGCTCTCATAAAGGGACTATAGAAGTAGTTTCTGGTAATAGTTTCAGTGTAGATGCACAAGGACTCGCAGAGGGAACGCTATTTATAGAAATCAATGCAAGCGGTATTAAAAGCGATAAAGAACGTTTGGAAATAGAAGTGTATAGCGGCGACCAACTTATTGAGACGACAACAACGGCATTTCTGGGACCTAGAAGTTATAAGTAAGAGTACGCTTTCGCGAAAGCAAAACAAAAAAACTATGAGTACAGAGCATAAAAAATGTTGTGATGGCTGTAAAAAAGGACAGCCAGGAACTAACGAAGCATGCAGCGCAAAGTTGATGATGGAAGCGCTGAAGAATAATCAAGAAATCACTAAAACACAAGAGTTATGAAATGGAACTGGGGAAAGGGTATTGTAGTGGCGATGGCTTGTTTTATGGGTTTTATTCTGTACATGGTTATCACGATGAGCACAGATGATAATTATAGCCATGATCTTGTGACAGAAGAGTATTATGCTAAAGAAATGGCATATCAAACCGAAATAGATGCAGAGACTAATGCGCGCAATCTCGTAGGAGAGATTAGCGGAAAACGCACGCCAGAAGGATGGTTACTCACCTTCCCACCGTCTATTTCAGAAAGTACAAATAAAGGAAAAGTGTTTCTATACAGACCGTCTAATCAGCAACTTGATTTTGAAGTGCCTTTGGCTATTTCAGGATCTAATTTGCTCATACCTGACAATCAGCTGATAGACGGTCGATGGAACATTATCATAGAGTGGACAGACGGGGAAGAGGAATTCATGTATAAAAAGTCAATCGTTTACTAATGTTGTGGTCTGCACTCATATTTGGTCTTTTGGGCAGTTTCCACTGTGTGGGAATGTGTGGTCCCATTGCATTTATGTTGCCCGTAGACCGTAAAAATCCTGTAAAAAGAGCTTTCCAATTAATGAGTTATCACGCGGGGCGTATACTTACTTACAGTGTTTTGGGCTTAGTATTTGGGATTGTAGGTAAAAGTTTTAATCTCTTTGGTATTCAGCAGCAACTATCTATAATCATAGGTGTACTTATGATTGTAGTTATTCTCATACCCACTAAAATTTTCAATAAATACAACTTCTCACGACCATTATATAAGGCAGTTGGGAAAGTAAAGAGCTCCATGGGAACCGCTCTTAAGAAAAAAGATCCAGGTACGTTTTTTACTATAGGATATCTCAACGGACTATTGCCTTGCGGACTTGTATATATGGCGATTTTTGGCGCACTTGCTTCTGGTGGTGCTTGGGAAGGAGGATTGTATATGGCAGTTTTTGGATTAGGTACCATTCCATTAATGACCACTGCTATCTATTTAGGTAATTTTTTAAAAGGAAAAGCAAAGCAGCGCATCGTTAAGATGATTCCTGTTTTTGTAGTCATTGTAGGAGTCTTATTTATAGTACGCGGCCTTGGTCTTGGTATACCATACGTATCACCATCAAAGATGGTAAGTGTAGAAAAAGTGGCTGCACAACATTCTTGTCATTAATAACAACCAAACATTTATAATTATGGAACATTTTTTAATACTTCTCGTAGACTGGGGAATGGGAGCACTACTCATAGGAGTATTTGCCTTAGTTTGTATCACTCTTGTACTTATCGTACTAAACATGATAAAGGGAGACTCAAAAAAATCTGATACTGATGAAAAGTAGAGGATTACAAATAGTAAGAGAATATACAAGTACTTTATTAAACTGCTTAGTTTTTAAAGGTCTCGACCTATTTATATCGTTACAATGGCTTTTAACTTATAACAAAGATCGTATTAGTTCGCAAAGATAATTGTGAACTTGATGAGGTCTTATAATCTTCAAGAGCATAAAAAAAGGGAAGCAGTAATGCTTCCCTTTTTTAGTATATGTTGAGGTGACTTTTAAACCGTCATAGAAAATAGCTGAGTCTCTGGTTTATTGCGCTGTAATCTCATGTCAAACGGAAGGCATATATTTCTTACAAAAGGACGTCCCTTTTCTGTAACAATTAATTTTCTTGCGTGTATTTCTAGAAGTCCGTCGTTTTCTAGTTCCTTTAATTTTATAAGAACATCTGGAAGCTCTGCAAAATTTCCTTGATCCTCATCCCAAGAAGTCTCAAATGAGCACATTAAATTAAGAATATGCTGTCTGATGATAAGATCTTCTTCAGTAAGGATATGTCCTCTAAAAATAGGTAGAATACCATCTTCTATAAGCTGTTGATACTCCTCTATATTTTTTACATTCTGAGCAAAACTATACCAGCTATCACTTATGGCAGATACTCCTAAGCCTATCATTACTTGCGTTTTGCTAGCGTTATATCCCATAAAGTTACGATGTATAGTTCCCGCTTGCTGGGCTTTAAATAGTGCATCTGTTTTAAGCGCAAAGTGATCCATACCTATCTCAATATACCCTGCTTTAACTAGCATCTTTTTGCCTATCTCATACTGCATTCTCTTCTGGTCTGCACTAGGTAAATCTCCATCCTTAAACCCTCGCTGTCCATTACCTTTTATCCATGGCACATGGGCGTAGCTATAAAAAGCAATACGGTCTGGGTGAAGGGATATGGTTTTATTTATGGTATTTATAACATCATCTTGCGTTTGGAATGGTAGTCCATATATTATATCATGCCCTACAGATTCATAACCTATTGCACGAGCAATTTCGGTAGCATTTTCCACGTGTGCATAAGGTTGTACACGATTTATAGCTTTCTGTACAGTTGTATTGTAATCTTGAACTCCGTAACAAACTCTAGTAAATCCTTTATTGTACAGTGCATCAAGGTGTTCTTTTGTGGTATTATTAGGATGCCCTTCAAAGCTGAGTTCAAAAGTGCTTGCTTTTTTTGTGAGCGCAAAAATCCCATCCATAAGACGTTCTAGATGTGCTGGCGAGAAAAAGGTAGGAGTACCTCCACCTAAATGTAGCTGTTTAATTACCGGCTTATCTCCTAGTAAATTTACGTACATCGCAAGCTCCTTAAGTACAGATTGTATATAAGGAATCTCTACATCATGGTTCTTTGTAATACGCTTGTTACACCCACAAAAAGTACACATACTCTCACAATAAGGTAGATGTATGTAGAGACTTATTCCTTGTGAAGTATTGCTTTCGCGAAAGCTTTCTTGTAAAGTGTTTTTCCACTGGGTTAGAGAGAAGTTATCTTGATCCCAATAAGGCACAGTAGGGTAACTTGTATATCGTGGTCCTGCCACATTGTACTTTGATATAAGTGTACACATTGATTTTGAGTTTTTTCAAAATTACTATATGGTAAAAACAGAGAATATGAGGAATATCAGCTTTTGAAAAAACACTGTTTATGGAGGGATATAGTAATTCATTTGAAAATGATAAATTATACATGTAAATTACCATTCGTCGACACTTAAACGTCATCCGTCTACAGTAAAGGACTCGTTAAACTTAATTATTGAAGAATATTGACTTTAATTGACCAACTTTGGAAACATAAAGATTAATAGTTTGGGGACAAAAAAATTACGAATACTGCTCATTGAGGACGATGCCATTGAGGTAATGAAACTCAAAAGAGCCATAGCAAAGCTAGAAATGAACCATGAGCTCATAGAGGCAAAAAATGGTGAGGAAGCACTTGAAATACTCAAGGATCACACAGTATTACCAGATGTAATATTTTTAGATCTTAATATGCCAAAAATCAATGGTATAGAGTTCTTGAAGATTTTGAAAAAAGACGAAATTTTACGATTTTTACCCACAGTCATGCTCACGACGTCAAGCAACCGCAAGGATATACTAGCCTGTTATGATACAGGAGTGGCAGGTTATATTATTAAACCTTTAAAGTATGATCACTACGTTGAAAAAATAAAATCGGCATTAGAGTATTGGAGTATGAATGAATTAATCAAAGCATAATGAAAGGAATTGTATTTACAGAGTTTTTAGATCTTGTTGAAACAAAATTTGGTTTAGAAATGGTTGACACCATTCTTAATGAATCTGAGTTGCCTTCTAATGGTGTTTATACAGCAGTAGGAACGTATAGTTTTACAGAGATGGTGAGCTTACTTACTAATTTAAGTAAGGAAACAGGACTTGTAATTGATGATTTATTACTGGTATACGGAGAACATTTTTTTACGGTTGTAGAAAAGAGCTATCCATCATTTTTAACCCAATATACAGACCCTATAGAGATGCTTTCATCTATAGAAAATCATATACATGTAGAGGTTAGAAAGATTTATCCAGATGCAGAATTGCCTACTTTTACCATAGAAGAGAAGACTCCAGATAGTCTCGTAATGATCTATAAGTCAAGCAGAGCCATGCATGCCTTTGGTCGCGGATTAATGAATAAAACTTTTGAGTTTTTTAATACAAAAGCTACTATCTTAGTTGAAAAATTAAAAGAAAACGGAACCGAAGTTAAATTCAGCATAGCAACATATGAGTGACCCCAAAATCAAGATGTATGAAAGAGCACTAGCACGTGAAAAAGCTGCTAGAAAAGAAGCCGAGCGTATTCTTGAAGAAAAGTCATTAGAATTATATCACAAATCTGAAGAGTTAAGGGTTTCAAATTCAAAACTTGAAGATATTGTAAAAGAACGCACTTCTGAACTTGAAGGAGTGTTTGAAAACATAGTAGATGCCTATGTGGTCATGGATCTAATGGGGACTGTTATTAAAATGAACCAAGCCGCAGAAGAGCTACTAGGTTACACCATAAAAGATGGTTTAAATTTAATAGAACTCGTACACCCAGATGAAGTTCAAAAAGCATCAAAAGGTTTTGAAGAACTTTATACCGCCGGCTCGGTTACAGATTTCCATATAAAAATAGTTATTGCGAGTGGTAAGACATGCTTAGTACACATTAACGCTAGTTTAGTACGTAATGCCTCAGGAAAAGTTATCGCAGCACAAGGTATTGTAAGAGATATCACCCAAGAAAAAGCCGCAGAGCAGCGACTCATAGATTCAGAAAATAGATTATCTACACTTATTTTAAATCTAGAGAGTGGTATTCTTCTAGAAGATGAGCACCGCAATGTTGTCATTACAAATAATCGCTTTTGCGATTTCTTTAGTATCTCTGCGACTCCAGATCAACTTATTGGAGTAAACTGTGATAATGCAGCTTCAGAAAGCAAGGATCTCTTTAAGAACCCAGAAGAATTTATATCAAGAATAAATACGCTTACGCAAAACAAAGAGCAAGTACTATCTGATGAGCTTAAATTAAAAGATGGTCGCATTTTAGAAAGAGATTTTATTCCAATATATGAGGAGGGTGTTTATAAAGGACACCTCTGGACATATAGAGATGTGACTTTGAGAAGAAAATTTCGCGAAAGCATAGAAGCAGAACGCCATAAATATAGCGACATTATTGCAAATATGAACTTAGGCCTTACTGAGGTAAATCTTGATAATGAGATCTTGATGGTCAATAATAGTTTTGAACTATTATCTGGATATACGGAAGAGGAATTACTTGGGAAAAATGCAAAGGAAATACTACTTACACCAGCATCTCAAAAAAGACTTACTCAAGAGAAAAAGAAAAGATTAAAGGGAGTATCAAATTCATACGAAGTAGAAGTTATAACAAAGAGCGGTGAGTTAAGACACTTGTTAATAAGTGCGGCACCTAATTATAATATTAATGGCAAAGTGATAGGCTCTATAGGTGTACACCTTGACATTACAGAGCTCAAAAGTTTAGAGATACAGAAAGAAAATCTTTTAAAGAAGCTTGAAAAAAGTAATGATGAGTTACAAGAATATGCACATGTAGTCTCTCATGATCTTAAAAGTCCGCTTAGGAGTATAAATGCCCTAGTAAATTGGATTAAGGATGATAATCAAGATAATCTTCCGTCCGAGACTATGAGCCATCTAGAGATGATAGACACCACTTTAGAAAAAATGGAACAGCTTATTTCAGACGTGCTTGAGTACTCCAGCGTAGGATCTGAAAATGCAGCTCCAGAAAAAGTGGATTTACAAGAAGTACTAGCAGATATAGAAACCTTACTTCATTGTCCAGAACATATAACACTAACTATTCATCCAGATTTACCTACGGTAAATGGTGATAAAGTCAAGTTACAACAGTTGTTTCAGAACTTGATGAGTAATGCGATACGCTATTGTGATAAAGAAAAAGGTCTTATAGAAGTAGGTTTTACAGAAAACAAAACTCATTACACGTTTACTGTAAAGGATAATGGAATTGGGATTCCTAAGGAGTATCACGATAAAATATTTAAAATTTTTCAATCACTTAATAACCACAAAGACTCTACTGGTATAGGACTTTCTATCGTGAAGAAAATAGTAGACTTATATAAAGGTAGTATCTGGTTAGAAAGTACCGTAGGAGAGGGCACAACGTTCTTCTTTACACTACAAAAATAACACAATGAAAACAGTACAACTACAACGCGACTCGTCTGGTTCATGGAACTATTTAAGTGAATCTATAGTGCTTAATAATCCGCTGGTGCTTATTCTAGGGAATCGCTTTCTTCTAGAAAAAGAAGGAGTTTGCGAGGAAGTAAGAGACTTATTTCCTTCGGGGCATTTAGTTTTTGGATCTTCTAGTGGTGAGATTGTAACTGGAGCTGTAAATGATAATCACATCACCATAACTGCCATTGAGTTTGAAAAAACCTCCTTTGAGATTCAAACATTTAATATTCATGAGGTAGGAGATGACAGTGAGAAGGCAGGATCTAAAATCGTAAAGAAGTTAACAGCAGAAGGTCTTAAGCATGTTTTTGTATTGTCTGAAGGTAGTTTTGTAAATGGATCTGCTCTTACCAAGGGGATGCAAGAAGCCTTGCCTAATGTTTTAATCACTGGCGGACTTTGTGGAGATGATGCACGTTTTGAAAAGACACTTGCTTCTTATAACGAAGCTCCAAAGGAAGGTGAGATTGTGGTAATTGGTTTTTATGGAGCAACTTTTGAAGCCTCATTTTCAATTTATGGTGGTTGGACCCCTTTTGGACCAGAAAGACTTATCACAAAATCTGATGGTAATATCTTATATGAGATAGATGGTAAACCAGCATTAGATTTATATAAAACATATCTAGGTGACAAAGCAAAAGAACTCCCAGGCTCTGCGCTTATATATCCGCTCAATGTAAAAAGTGCAGAAAATGACCAGTCATTTGTGCGAACTATCTTAAATATAGATGAAGATAAAAACGCGATGATTCTAGCGGGAGATGTGCCAGAGCAATCTAAGGTACAACTTATGATGACTAATATGGATAGCATCGCTTCGGCATCAGAAACAGCGGCATTACGAGCGATGGAAGGAAGAAATAATCCACCACAATTAGCATTGCTTATAAGCTGTATAGGACGTAAATTAGTACTAGATCAACGTATTGAAGAAGAAGTTGAGGAGGTAATGAGTGTGATAGGTGATGATGTTGTGATAAGTGGGATGTACTCTTACGGAGAGATTGCCCCTTTTTACGGAGAACGCAGTTGTAAATTGCACAACCAGACCATGACAATTACCTTAATAAGCGAGTAAATGAATCCACTGTTAAAAAGACAAATACGTAAATATCTTCCTGACGATCTTAAAGATCGTCATGATATGCAGGTCTTTTTTAATGCGGTGGCAGCATCGTATGATAATCTTGACGATCAATTCAAGATGACCCAGCGAGCTATGCAAATAAGCTCAGATGAGTTATTTGAGGCAAATAAGCAGCTTAGAGAAGAATCAGAACGCCAGCAAGGTTTATTAATACGTTTACAGTCTGTTATAAATGCTGTACAACCTTTTGGTGAAGAAGATGGAGACATAGATATTGGAGAAACAAATCTAGCCGAATATATAAGCCAGCAGGCAGAGCAACTTATCCTAGTAAATAGGGATCAAGAATTACTTGTAAAAGAGCTTGCGTTACAAAACCAAGAGCTCAATGATTATGCACACATTGTATCTCATGACCTCAAGTCACCACTGCGCAGTATTGAAGCATTGGTAAGTTGGCTCAAAGAAGATTATGGAGATGCCATAGGCGAGGAGGGGAAAACTCAAATAGGCCTTATAGTTACTCATTTAGAAAAAATGGATGCCCTTATTACGGGTATTTTAAATTACTCTTCTATTGATAAGGAAGTTCGCACAGAGCGACAAATAGACTTAAATGTACTTGTAAAAGAGACGGTAGATCTCATGCATTTACCAGAGCATATCACTATAAAAGTGCATAAAATGCCTACTATTCTTGCAGACCGTTTTAAGATACAGCAGTTATTTCAAAACTTGATAGGCAATGCCGTAAGCAGTATAGATAAGCCACAAGGACTTATAGAGGTAATTGCACGTGATCTGGATGATAGTTACCAATTTGAAATCAAGGATAATGGAAAAGGAATTAATCCAGCATATTTCCATAAGATTTTTCAAGTGTTTCAAAAGCTAGAAAATGATTCGGAAAGCACGGGAATAGGCTTATCTATCGTTAAGAAAATTGTCCATTTTTATGATGGTAAGATTTGGCTTGATAGTGCAGAAGGCGTTGGGACCACATTTTATTTTACACTACCTCAAACTACATAATATGGAACAGCCCAATCTCAATTATATCAAAGAACTTTCAGGAGGAGACGCAGGTTTTGAAAAAAAGCTGATAGGCGTAGTACAAGCAGAATTACCCCAAGAAATTGCCGAGTATGAAGGTAATATGAAGGATTCCGCTTTCGCGAAAGCGGCCGAAAACGTACATAAGATAAAGCACAAATTAGGAATCGTAGGATTAGAGAAAGGATATGAACTCGCCATTGCCTATGAAGATGAGCTTAAGGAGGGAAAGTCTACCTTAAAAGAAGAATTTGATAGCATTCTAACCGCTGTAATCCATTTCATAAAAGATTTATAATCTGTAAATTGCATACTAAATCACAAAATATCTAAATGTTGAACTGTATAATTGTAGATGATGAAACTGCGGCACGTACTATCGTATCGCATTTGTGTAGCCAGGTAGACGAACTCAATGTAATTGATGAGTTTCCTAATGCGATGCAGGCAATCAAGTTTTTAAATAAGAACGAGATTGACCTCATATTCTTAGACATACACATGCCAGATTTTACTGGTTTTGACTTTATAGATTCGCTTAAAAACCCGCCTAAAATTGTACTTACAACCTCAGATCGTGATTTTGCGATAGAGGCTTTTGAGTATGATTGTATTGTAGATTATCTAGTAAAGCCTATAACGCTGCCTAGATTTCTCAAAGCCATGCAAAAAGTAGAGAACTTTAAATCTCCAGTTATTCAAAAAACTACAGCACCTCAAGAAGTAAAACAAGAAGAGGCTTCAGAAAAGGAGATGTATGTAAATATAGATAGGCGTCTTATTAAAATTGAGTTTGATAAAATCTTTCTAGTAGAAGCAAAAGGTGACTACGTACTTATAAAAACAGAAGGAAAAAATTATACCGTACACTCTACACTTAAGAAAATAGAAGAAAAACTACCAGATAGTCTTTTCTTAAAAATACATCGCTCTTACATTATTAATATTAAGAAAATAGTTGATATTGAGGATAATAGCGTCCTGATAGCTAGAGATGTAATCCCAATAAGTCGATCTAACAGACCTGAACTTATGAAGCGTCTTAACTTGCTATAAAACAACAAATTCCATTCGTCTACAGTAAATTACCACTCAACGACAAATAGACCTTTACGGTCGAATAAATTGAAAATCAGGATATAAACAGCCTAATTTTGTTTCTATAATCACATCAATAGAAGCAATATGAAAGCAAATTTCTACTCTCTTACAAGACAATTAATCGCACTAAGCTGCTTGTTGTATTCATTTACAGCCAGCGCACAAGATGTACCTTTTAATTGTGATTTTAGCGCTTATTTGTTTCAATACAATGATGTGTATGCAATTGATCTAGCTTCTGGAAACTCTTTTCTAGCAGCAAAGGACATTACAGCAGGAAACATTAATGCAGCAGCATATAATCCAGCAGATGGTTACATCTGGGGATATTTATCAAGCCCTGCAAAATCTATTGTTAAAATAGGTAAGAACTTTGAGACCACTACCATCACTATTGATGCATTACCATCTGGTAATAAATATGTAGGTGACATAAGCGCTACAGGACAATATTACTTTAAAGCTGGTGGGAGCACATACTACACTGTAGATCTTGATCCAGCATCAGAAACATATACAGAGCTTACTGCAACTGTATCATTATCACAAAGTTTAAATATACACGACTGGGCATTTAATGCGGTAGATAATCAGTTGTATGCTGTAGAAAAAGGAACAAACATATTATATAGAATTAACCCAGAAAATGGACAGGTGCAACCTTTAGGTATCGTACCTATCCTATCAGGACTCAACTATACCTATGGAGCTGTATATTTTGATGCATCGGGACGTTTTTATGTATCTGCAAACCAAACAGGGACTATCTATGTAATACAAAGTGTTCAAGACCTTGATGGAATAGGAGTTATAGATTCAAATCTTTTTGCCTTTGGACCATCAAGTAATAGTAATGATGGCGCACGTTGCCCTACAGCACCAGTTTTACAAGAAATTTGTGATAACGGAATTGATGACGATGGAGACGGACTTATTGATTGTGAAGATCCATCATGCTCGGGATACGGGATGTGTGCGACTATTGATCCAGAAGCATCTACAGGAAATAAAGGAGGACTAGAAAGTAACAATAGACTGTCTAACGCCATTGCAAAACGTAATTTTAATCGTGCAAAGGAGAGTTATGAGTTTAATAAAGACCTTGCGCCACTAGTAGATAAGAAAGAAACCTATGCCGTAAGAACTGCTCAAGCCTTTACGCTTGCAGACCTTATCCCACTAGAGGAAATTGATGAAGATTATGTAGTAGAGTCTACACCTACAGATCTTGTAGCTATCACAAATGCAACAGATGTATATGCTGTAGATTATATAAAAGGAGAGCTCTCAACCGCATCTATACTTGCACTTAAGACAGAAAATGGCGTGTATGAGCACACTAAGTATATCTGTGATCGTTTATTAGGAGCAGAGCTTATCTCTGTCTCTACCATAGCAATTAATGATCAACAATTTATTAAGTCCCTCATTAAAAATATAGATGGGAGTGTAGAATTTGTTTTAAGCCTTTCGGCGAAAATGGTAAACAACGAGACTGAGTTTGCTGTAGAAAGCCACTGGAATCTTGATAGCTATGAAGATGATGTAACATTTTACAACTTCCAAATATGGGCAAACTCGATAGATGATTTACACAAACTAGGACAACAAGTTTTGAATCTTCTAGAAGTACAGAAGCCAGTAACTTCATATAATACCTCGACACCACCTACCATATTTGTAAAAAAAGGAAACTATAACAACGGAGCTTTACAACTAGAAATCATCAATACAAATGCAACCGAAAGTGTGACTTTTGACGCAGGAATAAGAGCAACAGAAACAAGCGAAATTGTAACAACAACCTCTAGCATCTCACTTGGCGAAAATTACATCACACAAGTAACCATAGATACTGGATACTTATTTGACATAGGCTTTAGAATAGGCGACGGGATTAATACTCCAGATGATTTATTCTTATCTGACGGGCCATGGGGAGTAGATGCATCTCAAGAAGGAACAGATGTAGTAACCTATGAGATTTCAGAAAATGAAGAAACATATGGAGATGACACCTATGCTATAGAGCGCAACCTGTCACTCACAGCAACTACAAACAGTTATGTTGCGGCATATAGAGCACTTACAGCACGTTTTCAAGCAGTAGATGTAAGCATGTTTAATGCATTACAAATGACAGCAAAGGGAACAGGAAACTTAGAAATCACCTTTGTAAAGGAAAGTATAGAAATCTGGGAAGATCAGTATAAAGCTACAATAGCACTTACAGATAACTATCAAGATTTTGATATCTCATTTGAGAACTTTACAAGTCCGTCGGGAACACCGTTGTTACTTAATGATCTAGTAACGGTAGTATTTACCATGGTATCTCATGATGGAACGATGGTTACAAAGGAAATGGATGTTAATGATATACAATTTGCAAACTCAGAAGTACTCTCAACAGACGAAAATATAGTGGTAGCAGATGCCTTAATAAATTACCCTAATCCATTTATATCGCAAACAACAATACGCTTACCGCAAGCAAGTGCAACAATACAAATCACAGTAGTAGATATGCTAGGACGCATAGTAGATGTACAAGATATAACAACAAATAACGGAGGCCTAACAGCAGCCTATAACGCTCCTAATTTACAAACAGGTATCTACACTTATAAAATAATAGATAGTACCTCACAACAACACAGTGGCAAGTTTGTCATAAAAAGATAAGTAGTTTTTTGATTTGATTTGATTGATGTTTAGCCATCACCGGGGACGGTGGTGGCTTTTTTTTGTGGGTGGGGTGATAGTTGATAGCTACTGTTTACAATATTCTAGAAGATAAATTTGATCAGTTTCCCTTTAACGTAATATTGTTTCTATGTTCTTTATATAACTGATATATAAAAATTCAAAGAGTGTAGACAGTTGTTCAATTATATTAAAGTGAATTATCTATGAGCTATAAAGTTTCTGAGATGAAGTTTTTTAATCCGTTTCTATTTTCATTTCGGTACTACATGAAGTGCCGCAAATTTTGCAAATTCCATCAATGTAAATTTTTTCATCAAACTTATATTCGATTGGATAATTCAATCCAGTATCAGCTTTTTTACATTTTACGCAATAATTATTCTGGGTAATCCATTCTTGCTCGTCGGAATCTCTTTCATTAAAGTTTTTTTCGATTCTTTGGTAAACAACGTTTTGTAATGAAACGAGTTTATCGTGTGGTTTGGTTTTTTTTAAAATTTCATTGATTCCATATTCCCAGGAAAAATTCGCAATTATTTCAGTTCCAGCTACGGCACAATCTTCGATGTCCTCGTGTGTTGCTGAATAATCTAACATACATAGCCATTGCACTTCTTTCTCTTTTAATTCAATAGAGGCTTGTCGTAAAGATTTCGGAGTATTCCCTCCGAGAGCTTGTTTTGCAATACTTTTTAAAAATTCGTCCTTGTCTTTACCGAAATCCATTTTTTTCTCAAATTACCTTAAGGCTATATTATATTGAAGAGATATTTTTCTAATTACTTCATCAAATTTAAGAAAAAATGATTTCTCTAGTGGATCAATTTTTAAATCTTCCAGTGTGGAATTGAAGACAATTGAACCTCTGTGAGTTTTCTGAAATTCTGAGTGAAGATTATTAATAGTAATAGCTTCTTTTAATATATCGAACTCCTTTTTATCAAGAATTTGATCTAAATCAACATTTAATCTTTTGTCAAAAAAGAATAATAATTCATCAAAACATAAAAGTTTTATCTCAAAATCGTTGAATGATAAAGGGTGTATCTTATCAAGATTACTAAGAGCATATAGAACATTACAAGTTCTCAGAAAATGTCGTTCGTAAATAAAAGTTACCCTATTAATGTTCTCCTCTGATTTGAGAATTTCAAATGACCAATTTGTTGAATGTACTCTATTAATAAGTATTGAAAATGACAATTCTTTTATATCTAGTGTCTCTCTATCATAATTATTTAATTCATTAATAAATTCAATGCGTTTATTGGAGTTTTTTAAATCTGATTGAAGTCTCTTATGATCTTGAAATTTATGATTAATCCACCAATCCTGTAAACGATCTGACGATTTATAAAATTCAACTATATTTTGAATTTGAGAACATATTTCGACAGTCAACTTAGATAATGTGCGTGCTGTCATTTCATAATCGCTAGTTCTTGGGTGTCCAAAAGAGTAGTTTTCTATTTTCCCAACTAATTCATCTTGAATATAAAGAATCTTAACTATTTCTTTTTCAATTTCCGTCTGTTGTGGGTATTCAAAGGGATTACAAGGCACGGCTTATTTTATTTTTAGGTTCGACATCCTCTTCTTTAATGCTTTTAGAATTGTTTGAAGAATTGTTTTATAAAACTAAATATACAATGAATATCGTAGTTCTATAATTCTCAAAACAAACATTATGCTTGTAATATGAATGAGTATTATAACAACAAAAAAACGCCCAAAAGGGCGTTTCTAAATACTTTAAACTAGTAGTAAGGTAGTCTTAAAGATTACATCTTCACAACACCACCCTTAAGCACTTGCCATCTCAGTTTTAAACCTACTTCCATAAACTCAAATCCTGCTGCGGTTGCAGAGGCGATGTTACTGTACTTACCATAAGCACCTACTTGAAAACGGTTAGATATTGCATATTGAAGTCTAGCTTCTAAGCGAAATAACGTAGTAGCCTCATCATCTTCTACTACTTGTAAACCTCCAGCTGCGTTTGCTGCATAGCTCCACTTTCCTGCTTGTCCCGTAAGATCTAAAAACAACTCAACTGCTTGGTATTTTGATGGGCTAAAATATAGCGTAGGCACTTGATCCTTAAAACCTACATACTGGTAATTGATACCACCTTTAAGCGTTGGGTTTTTTGTGAAGTTGTAGTATAAAGAAGTAAATAGTAAGTTACGAGAGTTGCCATCCGTTTGCTGCGTGTGCATAAGACCAGAATACCAACCTAAATTAATGTTTGTTCCCATATTGTAGTTAAGGGAGTAGTTATTCATAAATATCTTCTCGTCTAGTAACGCTGCGTTAAAATCTTGTAACGTTCTGCTGTATCCTATCTCTAAATATTGCAGTGGCAATGGTCTTGATTTTACAAAAATAGATCCATTTACATCTGTATAGTTATTTGCATTTGCGTCTGCTTTTACAAATCCTAGCGTTCCTTCTAACCACGTATTATTAATCACTCTATAGTGAGCACCTATAGATGCATCTGTATTATATGCCATCGTATTTGTAGTCATATTTTCAGTAGTTCTATAGTTATATGAGAACACTGTTTTAAATCTACTTGTAAATGGTAGGGTAGCCGTCATTCCAGCAGAGTATGCTTGGTTATCACCATTATCAGAGGTGTAGGCAGCTCTTGTTTCAATTACTGGAGCTAGGCTACTTTCTATAGTTTTCATTAACCCAGTAGCATCTTTCTGATTAGGGTAGAAGGTTAAGGTATTTTTCGCGAAAGCGTATGCCTCATCCAGATTCCCCTGTGCGCGGTATGCATTTGCAATTCCTAGGTTTCCATCAAAAGAGGCGCTATCCTTCTCGAGGATACCGTTATACACCTCGATACTCTTCTTGAAAGTCCCAGTATACATCCCTAGCGTAGCTTTGAGTGCAGTAACACGCTGGTTTGTAGGGAATGTCACTTTTAGATCGGCAATGGCAGTTCTTGCCGTGGCGTATTTTCCGTTCCAGATGAGTGCCTGGATATAGCGCTCGTTTGCGGTAATAATTTTTGTGGTGTCCGCTTTCGCGAAAGCGATACTCTCCTGCGCTAGTGATAAAGCAAGCTTGTCGTCCTTCTGTAAGTGAGCAACTAATGACTTTCCTACCTGAGAATTTAAGGTATCTGAAAGTTGGTTATACATCGTGTTTGCATTCTCATAATCCTTCTTTGCGATATAAGTATTTGCAAGAGCACTTATGATTTGCTCATCGTTAGGCATATCCTCAAGAGCACTTTTAAGCAATTGTATAGCCGCATCATATTGAAAAGCAGTTGTAAGTTGGTTTGCTTTACCCAAACGCATAAACTTTTTTGACACGGCAGCATTTGCATTGCCAGGTTGTACCGTAAGTGCTTTGTTTACATAAGTGATAGCAGCGTCGTATTCCTTAAGGTTAGAAAGCGTGTTTGCATAACCGAGTAGGGCAGAGAAGCTCGTGCTGTCTTTGGCAACGAGGGTTTCATAAAAGTCCTTTGCAGCGCCAAAATCACTATCCCATAAAAGAGACTCGGCATAGTTTAAGCCAACTTCAAAATCTGTTGGGTAATCTGCTTTTAGTGTTGTAAATAATGATCTAGCTTCTACGCTATCACCGCTCAGACCTAAAGCACGACCGTAACAAAGTCTTGCTGTCTTATTATCTGGGTAGTCTTCTAGTACTTCTCCAAAAAAAGCTTTTGCCTCCTCATATTTTCCAGTTTCTAATAAAGTGAAACCTGCAGACATATCTTGAGCGTATGCTGTGGCACTTAAAAGGAAGACGATAATTAATGTTGCTATTCTCATTACGTTTGTTTTACAGTTGCAAGTTATGGTCATGTATCAAGATTTCAATCTGAAGATAATTGCAACTCATCGACACTTATCGTCGACTGGTGGAGGTTAAGATCTGGTAAAGGGTAGTTTTGAGTTTATAGGTAATAAAAATATTCAATATTTAGCCAAGAACCATCTAATTTTTAGGCTTTTATGTTACGTTGTAAATTGAAATGTGAAAATAGGATAGAGATGAGTTTTAGGTAGAAGTTGTATACATTTTTCAAATGTGGCTTACTCTCATTCTTGAAGTATTTGCTGCTAATATCTCTCCAAATGTGCTTTCCTTTCCTTCTAAGGTTTGATAAATTCTCACTGTTGCTAACATCTCCCCAAATGTGCCTTTCATTCATTCTAAGGTTTGATAAATTCTTACTGTTGCGAACATCTCCCCAAACCCCTCTTCGAAGAGGGGCTTCACTATTTGGTCATCTTTCAAGAGAAGCTTAATATTTTTTACTCCTCCTCTTCGAAGAGGAGGCTGGGTGGAGATGTTTTTGTGTTCGAGTAAGAAAATCGCTACGAACATCTCCCCAAATGTGCTTTCCTTTCCTTCTAAGGTTTGATAAATTCCAACTGTTGCTAACATCTCCCCAAACCCCTCTTCCAAGAGGGGCTTTCATCGTTGTGTGCTCCTCCTCTTCGAAGAGGAGGTTGGGAGGAGATATTTTGCGTGTGAGTGAGAAATTCAAAAAGGTCGGGTAGAGATGTTTTGCGTTCGAGTAAGAAAATCGTTGCGAACATCTTTCCAATTGTGCTTTTTTTTTAAGACTATGATAAATTCCAACTGTTGCGAACATCTCCCCAAACCCCTCTTCGAAGAGGGGCTTGATTTTTTTTACTCCTCCTCTTCGAAGAGGAGGCTGGGTGGAGATGTTTTGCGTTTGAGTGAGAAAAACAACAACTAAGTCAATTACAAACATTCCTCTATTCTATCTTCTATAGCAATAATAACGGCATCTATATTTTTAAACACTTCGTCATTTGTAAATCTTAAAAAGTGCACACCTTTCTCCTCTAGACGACCTTGACGAAGTCCGTCTTCTATGATTTGGTATTCGTGAATGCTTCCATCTAACTCAATAGCAAGACCTATTTCATGACAATAGAAATCGACGATGTAATCTAATAACGGCACTTGTCTATGAAATTCTGCACCGGTTGCCTTTCTTCTGATCTTATCCCAAAGAGTTAATTCGGCTAGCGTCATATTCTTTCTCAGTTCCTGAGCTCGCTCTTTTAAGTCTCTACGATATGGAATTAATCTTTGCATTAGTTTTTATGGTAAATATATGTAAATCAATAACATAGATGATTTTAAATATATTAGGTTGCTAACATCTCCCCAAATGTGCCTTCCATTTATTCTAAGGTTTGATAAATTCTTACTGTTGCTAACATCTCCCCAAATGTACCTTCCTCTCCTTCATACTTCAGTCGTCGGAGGCAGGTTCAAAGAGGGGCTTTCTATTTTTTTACTCCTCCTCTTCGAAGAGGAGGCTGGGAGGAGATGTTTTTTGCGTTTGAGTAAAAAATCGTTGCTAACATCTCCCCAAATGTGCCTTCCATTTATTCTAAGGTTTGATAAATTCTTACTGTTGCTAACATCTCCCCAAATGTACCTTCCTCTCCTTCATACTTCAGTCGTCGGAGGCAGGTATAAAGAGGGGCTTTCTATTTTTTACTCCTCCTCTTCGAAGAGGAGGTCGGGAGGAGATGTTTTACATCTGAGTAAGAAATTCAAAAAGGCCGGGAGGAGATGTTTCACATCCGAGTAATAAGTCCACAATGATTGGGAGGCGATGCTTCACGTCTGAGTAAGAAAAAAAACTAACAATCTAAAAACCCTCTCCTTATATAGTAACAAGTAAAGCTTTCGCGAAAGCGATACAACCACTAAACATGCTTTAAAGAAGAAATACTACCATTCGTCTACAGTAAAAATGTGCTCATCGAAATTTCAACCGAAAGCCTCTTAATTGCTTGCATCTTTGTACCAGAATCAAACAACAAACTATTATGGGACTTACAGTAATAAACAACAAGAGCACATTAAGAATAGTGCACAACGCAAGAACGATGTCAACAGGAGCTACATTAAATGTAGTGCATAGAAAGGTTGATAAGCCAGTTATTCAACTAATGACTTATTAATCAATAATCATGATCGCAATCCAACAAAAAATCAAAAAAGCACTTTCACCAGAGCAAATATTTATGCTCAGTGCCTTTGTAGTAAATGGAGGGAATTACCTCTATAACTTAGGCTTAGGTAGAGTACTAGGACCTGGAGCTTTTGCAGATGCTGCTATATTAATCACATTACTTCTAGTACTATCTTTTGTAGCGATGACTTTCCAACTTGCAGTTGCAAAGTTTACTACAGAGTTTGACGCGTCAAAGCAAGAAGCTTTTGTAAAAAGAGCTTACAAGCAGGCTACCACTTTTGGGATTGTACTCGGAGCGTTGATTGTAGTTTTTGCAACTTCATTACAGTCACTTTTTCAAACGGCATCACCTATAATGTTTACCATTTTTGGAATAGCAGTCCCTCTTTATTTTGTGATGAGTGTAAATCGTGGCAATCTACAAGGACGCAAATCTTTTATTCAACTCTCTGTTACATATCAGCTAGAGATGGTATGCAGGCTCGCTCTTACTTTTGCATTCTTACTGTTTTTCAATATAGAATCCTCTGTAGCAGTATCTACAGCAATAGCAGTTTCTTTTATCGCTGGAGTGTTTCCTTTTAAGAAACTCACTTCAAAAAAAGCGATAGAGACGGCACTTACCTCAAAAGAGAGTAAGGCCGTAACTCAGTTTTTTGTACTTACCGCATGTTATGAACTTACCCAGATCATTTGTAATAACAGTGACATATTATTAGTAAAGCACTTTTTCCCATCGTATGATGCAGGATTATATGCCTCACTAGCACTTATAGGCCGTGTTGTATATTTTGTAACTTGGATGTTTGTAATGTTATTACTTCCTACCGTTGTAACCATGCGTAAAGAGGGTAAAAACTCTGTTCCAGTACTTATGAAGTATGTAGGTTACATCACAGTCCTTGCAAGCGCTATTGTGTTATTCACATTTTTATTCCCATCATTTGCCGTACAGGTTCTCTTTGGAGATCAATATATGGCAATTGCTCCCTTACTTGGCTGGTATGCCCTTGCCACATCTTTTTTTGCCCTATCTAATATTTTTGCCTACTACTATTTATCCCTAGATCATTATAAGCCTATTGTAATTGCGGCCATTTTCGGAGTGTTACAGATAGTGTTAATCATATTATTCCACGATTCATTATTTGAAGTTGTGTTAGCCCAAGTTGCAGCGATGGGTGGTTTACTTATCGCGCAACTACTTTATTTCTGGAAAATGCAAGTAAAGTAAAATATACCCCCAGATTGTAGTTTGCCCTCTTATAGAAGCTGTTGCTTTGATAAGAGGGTTTTGTTTTAGCAATACTTTATAAAACTGCTATTGCCATCCAAGCGTCGTCCTTTTAATATGTTCTACATTGATAAAAGAACACTTTTGATAGCATTCTTAAGTGCTGTAATATAAGCTGTTGGCGTAAATACCTGATAAATCGCCCATTTTCAAAAATCGTTTATCGAAGGTCAATTACCATTCGTCTATACTAATGGTCGAGTAAACGTTTTTCGTCCGCTTTCGCGAAAGCAAAGCCGCATATTTGTACTATCAAAAAAACATAACTACTTAAAAATAAATATCATGGCTTTAGAAATCAACAACATTTACGGAGTAACTTGTATCAAAGGAAAAGTATCTAGCACACACGTTCAAGAAGTAAAAGGATACTTCAAAGCATTACTTACGATACAAGATAATGTCATCATCAACTTATGTGAGATCAAGAAAGGATCTAAGAAGTTAGTAAGAGTTTTAGAAAACTTACAAGCTGAAATCTCAGAAGAAAAATCACTTAAATTTTTCAGCTACCCAGAGCCAGCAGTAAAGGAATTATACGCACAGCTTAATAATGAAGCCAACTATTACCAGGCAGCAGCATAACAAAAAGAATACTACTACAACAACATCAAATCTATATATCATGAAATTAGCAATCGTAACGGCCTATCCACCGAGCAAAGTAACTTTAAACGAATATGCATATCACTTAGTTAAGCACTTTCGTCAAAACCAAGAAGTAACAGAACTTGTACTTCTTACAGATGTAACTCCAGAACAAGCAGATATCACTTTTGAAGAAGATGGATGCGCAATCACAGTAAAGCAGTGCTGGAAATTTAATAGCTTATCTAATGTACTATCCATTGCAAAGGCAGTAAAAGCTACAAAGCCAGATGCCGTACTTTATAACCTGCAGTTTATGAAGTTTGGAGATAAGAAAGTAGCAGCCGCTTTAGGTTTATTTTCTCCTTGGGTTTCTAAGTTAATGGGAGTTAAAACTACGGTGTTACTTCATAATATTATGGAAACTGTAGATCTTGATAGCGCAGGATTTACATCTAATAAACTTAAAATAAAAGCCTATAACTTTATTGGAGAGATGCTTACTCGTGTAGTTCTTAAAGCAGATACTGTAGCACTTACCATAAGCAAGTATGTGACTATCCTAGAAGAAAAGTATAACGCAAAAAATTGCGTACTAATCCCTCATGGTACTTTTGAAATTCCATTAGAACCATCTTACCAAGCTGCTCCTGGTCCTCTTAAGATAATGACTTTTGGAAAATTTGGAACTTATAAAAAAGTAGAAATACTTATAGAAGCAGTACAAAAGGTAAGAGAAAACACAGGACGTGATCTTGAGATTGTAATTGCGGGTACAGATAGCCCTAATACACCAGGATACCTAGCCGAAGTAAAGGAAGCATATAAGCATGTTCCTAATCTCACTTTCACAGGTTATGTAGAAGAAGAAGATGTACCAGTGATATTTTCAGAGAGTGCGATGGTGGTTTTTCCATACACATCTACTACTGGAAGTTCTGGAGTATTGCACCAAGCAGGAAGCTATGGTAAAGCAGTAGTAATGCCAGATCTAGGAGATTTAAGCATCTTAGTAAAAGAAGAAGGGTATAAAGGTGAGTTCTTTAATCCAGAAAGTATGCACAGTCTTGCATCTGGTATAGAAAACCTAGTAATGAATGAAGCATATAGAACAGAAATTGCAAAAGCTAATTACAAAGCAGCAACAGCGTTACCTATGAGCCGTATCGCTCAGATGTACCTAGATGTCTTTGCAGGAAGAAGTACTAATAATAACGAAGTAATATTAAAGGTAGCATAATTACCGATTCTTAATGATCAAATAGGCATCGTCTTTCACCCCAAGTGTATTTACAATTCCAAAAAAAGCCTGTTTGTTCTTTCGCCACGGTAATCTTCCAGCCACTTCAGTCGGTATTTCCCTAAAGTCGTAAAGTGTCCAAGAGAGATAGTGTAAGCTATCTCTTTTCTGGGTTACATAAAACTCCTTAAAATATGCTGCTTGATCTTTCTCATCAGGTCCTAGAGGATTCCATAATCCGTGATAAGCTGCGAGACCAAATTCTTGCAAAACCACAGGCTTGTTAGTTGCATCTGTAAGGGATTTGTGAGCCGCTGCAAGATCCTCAAGATCTTTATAATAATGATAAGAGACAATATCTACATGCTCTTTAAGATGTAGCGCAGCCTCTGGAGAAGACCAGCCTATAGTTACTGGATGCGTATTATCTATAGTCTTGAGATAACCTATTGTTTGACTCAGCCACGATAATACCTCGCGTTCCCCACGACTTTCAAAATCGAGGTTAGGTTCATTTTTAATATCCCAACCTAATAATGCAGGATGATCCTTTACATGAGTGACAATACTATGAAGGTGTGCATTTGTTATCGTCCAGTCTTGTATGCGATAATCTCCATAAAAGTCAAAAAGAGTAACCACAACCTTAAGTTTTGCTTTTTCTGCTTCGTCTAGAAGTGAGGTGAGTTTCTCAAGCTTTTCTTTAGGAACACGTGCTTTTCCAAAATCTTCAAAACCTACAAAGACTCTTATGGAATTAAGTTTAAGATCATTTATAATTTGAAAATCTGTAGCGAGAGTGTCTTTACTAAATGTAGGGCCAAAGGTATCCCAAGGACTTCCTTGTGGGTAATAATTCATGCCTTCTAGCATTGTAAGATCTAGCGGTACAGTTTCATTTTTAATTTCGGTAGGGTGTGAGGCTACTTTTTCAAAATGACGCACTCTCCAAAATCCATCTTCTAGCAGTAGTATGATTTTGTAGTCATTATTAAAAGCTCGTTCTACGAGAAATTGTTCATTTTTAAAAACACGCTCTACACCAGTTACATTGCGATCTGTGAGCACTACTAATGTACCATCTGCACTATAAAATTCTACAGAGAGGTGATGTGTAAGCGTTGTGCTTTCTATATAGGTGTTTGTTTCATTATTAAGTGCTAGCAAGTCAAGAACTTTCCCTCGAGCACGCTCTGTATAATGGTCAAAAATACCCGCATCTTCTCCTGTGTAAAAAGCCCTGTTTTTCACATACCAAGCATCAAGATAGTCTTCTTCTATACTCGCTAGGTTTGCTTCTTCCATAGGCCTTCCAGGGTTTTTAATAGACCGCCAAGTAACTTCTGGTACATAATGACGGTCTTTTGTTTCGTCTAGATGTAGCATTTTACTCCTATCTGCACCCGTATTTAAAAAAGCAATCACCTGACTCACACCATAGAGTATACCTGCATTTATGAGTATAAATCCAGCCAAAATCAAAATGCGATATAGGGTTTTGTTACTTTTCAATCTATTGATATTTGGGTGTTACTTTCTAGTCCTAAACAACGTACTACGACGTCATAAGTTCCAGCAGGATAATTTTCTTCTTTTAGATAAAAGGTAGCCTCACCATTTTTTGTTTGTCCGTTGCGGGTTTCTTTGCCTATGGTTACAGATACGTCAATTCCATTTTGCACCAATTGCCCTAAATAGCTTGTAAGCGGTCCTATGGTCAAGTTTCTTTCGGTTATCGTTGGAGTAGGGATGGAGGTTATGATGGATTTAAATTGCTGCGTTATGGTGTTGCTTTGTGCAATGCCTGTTACGGCTGCTCTTACATTCCACGTGGTAGGTGATTGTGGGTGTAACGCTTTCGCGAAAGCGTACCCATTAACCGTACTTGCCTTATTCTGCCAATGGGCACCTGTTGCATCTGTCATATAGAAGGTAACCAGCGTTCCATCTGTCATCACATTACCATGCTCATCGCGTATTTGCGTACTCTGAAAGCTGATGATCTCGTTGCCATCTGCATAGTTATGATTACTGTTTGCTTCTATTCCGAAATTTTGAGCTATATCTGGAAACACATCTGCTACGAGTTCTTTTGACGAGATATTTTCAAGCGTACTCCCTGTACTCACTCTTCCTGTGCGTAGCGGAGAAGAAATGCGTTTCCACACAAAACCAGAAGTTATAGGATGTGTAGTAGTCGTAACTGCCGACTTAAATTGTGATTTAAGTGCTACTTGAGTGTTGTCTGGAAGGGTGTTATCTAGCGTATCAGTCGGTATGCTCACAAGCATCGTGTAATCACGCACATTTGCAACAATACTACGCGGACCAAGGTATGTTTCAATAGTGCCTAAATGGTTTGTGTTTGGTAATAAGCTGAATTCACCTTCTTGAGTGATGTTCCCATTACTATAAAGACTATAATTCACAACACCACTTCGTTTAGTAAAACTAGGCGGAATGTAAAACTGTGCTGTATTATCTAGTATTTCGGGTTCAACAACGATGGTAGCGTAGGTACTTGATAGAATTAGATAGACTGTTTGCTCATCTAGTGCGCTGCCTGTTTTAATAGATATATACAATCCCTTATCTGTAACTGTTTGATCACCTATATCCTCTAAAGTTATGGCAGTATGTTGCACTGTTTTTACTGCAGCTTTATCTGCACAAGAACAGAATACTGTGAGCAGCGATAGTGCAACGATAGCAAAGGACGATATGTATGTGCTACGATTTATCATTTTGGATTACCCACATAGTTGTTACTGGTAATTGTTATATATGCATACGGCATATTTTTGATAGGTATAAATGATTGCTCACTTCCAGATGTATTTCTTTTTGGTACTACCTTATCAGATATACTCTGGTTAGGTAATCCGTTTACAGAAGCTGTTTTTAATCCAGAGGCTATTTCTATAGGCAAGATATCTGAGTATAATACCTCAGAAAATGGCCTTTTACGTTGCTGGCGCACACTCTCATCTATATACCTGCTTTCTACCCATAACAACTCTTTGTCTTCATTATAGTAGCCTATAAGTAGTTGTGGTATGGTCGCTTCTTCTATACTTGTATTGAAGAGGAAACCATTGAGTGTATTTTCTTCTTGCTTCACCTTAGAAAGATCTACTGCCTGATATAAATCTGTCGTAGCAACATTGGCGCTTACTTGTACTTCAAAGTTGACAGGAATGTCTGTAAGATCAATCTCTGTAAATGCATCTGGAGCGTACGTAGTTGGTTTTTCTTCTGTTGCAGAAGCCCATGCAATACCTTCAAAATTGATGCGGTAAAGTGTTGTTTCCTTTGGTAGTAATTTATGTTTGACTACATCCTTAGCATTAAATCTAGCCAGCTCTTCATTCTCTTCATTATAGATAGCTCCCGTTACAGATATATCTGCTGGAATATTATCTACATTTTGAATTTCTCCCACAATAGCATAGGTCGTGTCTAGTTGTACCAGTCTTGCAGAGAGTACTTCTACTACAGGTTGCTTGAGTACATCTTCATGAAAGGTTTGCTCAGATGTCACAGCACGTTTTCCGTGATTATAATACCTCGTTCCGCTCTGTATGAGAAGCTGCTCTGGCGGTATATCTGGATCAATAGTTTTAGGAACGATATACCATTTGCTTCTCTTTTTGAGCAGTTGTAACTCGTCGTGAGTTTCAATTTCTTTAAGTGGTGTAATCCAGGTAGCATCTACAATTCCTAAAGCAGTGGTATCTGTTTTTGGTATAATGTCTATGTATAGACTATCCAACTTCGCATAAGAACTCAATAAACCATCTGAGACAGAAATCTCGAGCATAAATTGAGATAGTTTCTTGTCACTATCAGGGTCTAGATAAGAATGGGCGCGCTCAAATTCTTTAAAATCTACCGCATCATAATAAGCAGTAACCACATTATTAGCCGATAGTTGGGTGGTGTTTTTTACATAAAATAAATACCCGCCAAAGGCAATTACAATCAGTAAGATAATAGTCCACACCACAGATGTTCGATATAATAGGGAAGGAGCGCGCTTGTAGATAGGAGCAAAGGCAAAGTATAATGGCAGCTCTTTCTTTCTTTTAAAGGAACGCGTCCAGAGCGAACCTAAATGAAGTAGAAATGCAATGATAACTGTGGTAAATGGTATAATTCCCCACATGAGCTTTAAAACTAGCGGAGCATCTTCTCGAGGCAATACACTTGGCAAAGGAGCGATGCCTGCTTTTTCCCATACCATAATACCATTTTCTAGTAAGCTCAATCTGTGCCAACCAGCAAAATAAAGTAGAGGATCATAAAACTTGTCGTTTGAAAAAACATACTTCAAATGGTATTTTTCTGGTACCGTAAGAAACTGCTGGAGTGACCCTATACCTTCTATACCTCTATATTTTGAATTTTCCAAACGCTCTACCGCTCTTGTAGTAAGTTCTGGTAATCTTCTTGCAGAGTGGTAATCACCATCTACCGTAGTAGCCTTAGTTTGTGCAGAGAGCCATGCCATTTGGTCTCCAAAACCTAATGGTAAGTATCTCCATTTGTAATGCTCATCTTCATTTAAGAAGTTTACAATAGGCGTCATTTTTATAGCATCTGGCTGACTCGGTCTAAACTTTCCTAAGGTTATCGTGAATATGGCGATAAAGATGAAGAGGAATGATAAGAATGCCCCAGACGCTCTATGTACTAGTGTCCCCCATTTTTCTTGTAAGTAGTCTTTGTAATCACCTTCTACAAAGCGATAACAGAACTCTCCAAAAACGGGCAGCGCCATAATAGACGCCCACAAGGTAAAACGATCTAAGGTTAAGATATTAAAGGCGTTTTCTCCCAGCATTGCTAGAGGAACGGGAGTTGTTCCGCCGGTTCCTAAAATCAATAACAAGGTAAATGATATCCCAAAAAAGAGTAGTCTCTTACTGTAATACCTATAGAAAAAGTAAGGAAGTAAGAACATTAAAAGCCCCCAAGGAATCACAAAGAATACTAAACCAGAGGAGAGCACTTCAAGAAAATTATCCCTAGATCCATGCGGAATAGGTACCTGTGTGATGGGATTATTTTTTGTGTTTACCCAGTATGGAAAAATGCAACCTACGATAAGCACGAGCGAGCAAGCTCCAAATATAACGATTCGCCTTAAGTGGGTCCATACCGCTTTCGCGAAAGCGATAACAGTAACCTCTTTTGTACTATTCACCTTTTCTCTCGCAGCATCCATTACCACCATACCTAACAGTGGGAATATAAAAAAGATCATCCCAAATATAGGAGTGACATGATGTGAAGTAACAGTAACCGAAAGTAATGCAAGGGCTTTAAATAGGTGTCGTTTGCGTGCTGTCTTTACCCAGAGATATATTTCGGGGAGGCAGTGCATTAATACGGAGATACCTATAATACTAGGTAGTTGCCCAAAAATGTGTAGCGTCTCTACGAAAGAGGAGCTAAAAACAGCCATCAATGCGGCATATCCTGCAACCTTCTTATTAGGTATTAAGACTTTGGTAAAGCGATAGACACCAGTAATAAATAGCACAACGCCTGTAAGTGCAACTGTAAACATCCCAAATTTGAGTCCGCCTATATAGGACAGGGCACCAATGGTTTGATGTACAAGTGGCGGATAGCCCATAACGGTAAAGCCGGTATACCAACTATAACTCCACGGCTCAAACCAGCTCGTTGCATAATGATTTGCAAAAAACAAATGTATAAGCGCGTCATATGTGAGCTCTACAGTAAAGAACATAGCCGTCCCGTGGAAAATCATTCCAAGGAGCACGGCGCTTACTAGGTATTTGTTTGTTTTTGACTGCATTGTTTGGGAGTGAAAAGATACCCTTTTTAATATTCTGAATCAAAGATAGTTCTTTCGATAAATGGTTCATCCTTCGACGAGTGGTAACCGTCTATAGTAAGCCGCCAGCCATCGAAAACACTGGCTGTCAACGAGAAAAGCGAGGTATGTTTGTACTGTAAAACAATAACAACACACAAAAACACACATTATGAAAACTGGAATAATCATCCCTTGCTACAACGAAGAAAAGAGACTTAACACAAACGCATTTGTGTCATTCATTAAAGAAAACAGCGATTATCATTTATGTTTTGTAAATGACGGAAGTAAAGATAAAACGCTAGAGGTTCTTTATAGTATGAAAGAACAAGCGCCTAATGCAATAAGCATTGTAGATGTAAAAAAGAACTCTGGTAAAGCAACAGCTGTAAGAGCAGGAGCTAGATTCTTATATAGCAAGTCTACTATCTCTACGATAGGATTTATGGATGCAGACCTCTCAACAGACTTCAGAGATTTTAAGGACCTCGTTAAAACTCTGAAGACTGAGGGAAAGCTCGTAGTATTCGGTTCTAGAAACGCTTTAGGAAGCGGTACGATAGAACGCAACTTTATGAGAAACATGTTTTCAAAATTTGTGAAGCAGTTTATCTTACTAATCTTAGGATTACCTATAAGAGACACGCAGTGTGGAGCAAAAGTATTTACAAGAAGCATCGTGCCTGTAGTATATGACAATGCTTTTACTAGCAGATGGTTATTTGATGTTGAGATCTTCTTACGTCTTAAGAGCTACCTAGGAAAAGAAAACACAATGAAGAACATCTTTGAGCAGCCACTTATGAGATGGGTACACGTAGATGATTCTAAGTTAGGAATGAAAGACGCTTTACAAATCCCAATGAATCTTACACAAATCTGGATGAACTATGCTTTTCAAAGCAATACAGCAGCCAGCGCAATCCCTACAGAATTTGCATTAGACACTATGTCTCAAGAATTTTCTATAGCAGCATAATAATTACTGTTTCCTAGTCCCCATAAAACATCATTTATCCACATCAAACCTACTATTATGAACATCTATCCAATAAAATTTGAGCCTATCCTTCAAGAAAAAATCTGGGGAGGATCTAAACTACAATCGGTACTTAACAAGAAATGTACTAGCGATACGACTGGTGAGAGTTGGGAAATATCTGGAGTAGAAGGAAATATATCACAGGTAGCAAACGGATTATACGAGGGAGAATCACTGGTTTCTCTTTTAGAAAACCACACAAGCGAATTTGTAGGAGCTGCAAATTATGAACGATTTGGAAATGAGTTTCCGTTGCTTATAAAGTTTTTAGATGCAAAGACAAATCTTTCTGTACAAGTACACCCAGATGATGAGATGGCACAAAGAGATCATAACTCATACGGTAAAACCGAAATGTGGTATATCATGGACCATGAAGAAGAAGCAGAGATCATATTAGGTCTTAAAGATAAAAACGCAAATACAGAAATCTTACGTGATGTGACAGGAGATAATGTATACGACGTATTTAATAAAGAAAAAGTAACAAGAGGTGATGCATATTTTATTCCTGCAGGAAAGATACACGCCATAGGAGCAGGTGTACTGGCAGCAGAGATACAGCAAACCTCAGATATCACCTATAGAGTATATGACTGGGATCGCACAGATAAAGAAGGTCAAAAAAGAGATTTACACCTTGACCAGTCTGTTGCTGCGACAAGAGAATTTTATGAAGAGTGTAAGAAAGAGTGTAAAACGGAAGGAAATACTTCATCAAATGTGGTAGCCTGTGATTACTTTACTACAAATGTGTTACGAGTAAATAAAACTTTTGAGAAATCTTATGCAAACCTTGACTCTTTTGTAATCCTTATGTGTGTTGAGGGTTGTGCCTCAGTAACCGTAAATAATAAGACAGAGATTGTATTTAAAGGTGAGACCATCTTACTTCCAGCAAATTCTAAAGAAGCTTTTTTCTTTGCAAAGGATGCTCAATTTCTAGAAGTATATATTGATTAATAAATTAAATCTGTACGCAAATTCCTTAGTAAATCTAGGATGTACGTTGTTGTTATTGTTACTTCTATTAGATCAAGCAATACTAAGGTTACGTAGAGATTATATAATAAATCCTCATTGTCATCGGACTGTGAGGATTTTTTGCGTCATCATAATTTATTAGAAAGGTCCTAAGTGATTATATGAATTAATAATACTTGTAATAGTTACGCTTTCGCGAAAGCGTACTATACATAAAAAATAATCTGATGTATAGAAAAACAAAAGCCCCATACAACGTATAGGGCTTTAACCAAATAAACAAACCAATCAATCAATTATTCCATAATCATTTTTTAAGGGTTAATAGTATTCTTTCTGCGCACTAATGCAATAAACACTAGTCCAGCAATGAGTATGAAAACAAACGCCATAATAGGCGGAAATAGGCTAGCGCGATGTGCTGTTACTTCAGTAAAATTTTTACCATCTACTCGCAGTGATAAGGTGTGATTATTATCATCATTAAGTACAAAGTGTTTCTTATTAAACCCATCTTTAAGTAGGATTAATGCACTCTGGCTTTTGTGAATATCTATAAACGCTGTGTTTTCGATAACTGCACTTTGTATAGTGGTAGGCACTCCAATCACTTTAAAAACTACCTTAGTTTCATGCCCTAATTGTACAATGCCGTTTAATAGCAATACTTCTTTATTCTCGTCAAAACGTATGTGCAGGTTGTTCTTAATATGAGTAAGAACCATTTCTTTAAACTCCTCTGGAGTGGTGTAAGGCGTGTCTGAAAAATGCGTGTTTATTTCTTGCTGAAAAGCAGTGAGAGATGCACTCACTTGTAGCACCCATGTTTGATCTTCTTGCTGCACTAACATTGTAGTGGAAGCGTCTGATTGATGTGCAAGTGCTTTAAAAGAAAAACATAATATGCAGAGAACAATCAATAATGATTTTAGTTTCTTTCTAGTTTGCATAAGCTCCGTTTAAACAGTTAATAAAGTTATTTGCTCCAGCTGCATCTACATGGTAATGATATCCTCTCACATCAT
Organism: Dokdonia sp. Asnod1-B02; assembly: GCF_045063955.1. Lineage (NCBI taxonomy): Bacteria > Pseudomonadati > Bacteroidota > Flavobacteriia > Flavobacteriales > Flavobacteriaceae > Dokdonia > Dokdonia sp. Asnod1-B02. Next base: position 1,787,714 of record NZ_JBEFNW010000002.1, read on the forward strand.
CCTCATGACCTCTACAAGCATCTAGGTCGCTAGGCTCGTTACCATCACTATCGAGTTGTGCATATAATCCATGTCCATCAAGTGCATAACCTATCATTGCAGCGTGTCCATCTTCTTGGGCTAGCTGGGTAGTAACTCCTGTAGCTGCATGATAGTGATAACCTGCGTTGAGATTGATATGCCCACCAGCATCATCAAATGGAGCTAGGGTATATGCTCCTAGTATGGCATCTGTAGGTGCAGGTGCGTCAAAAACTACTCCGTTAAAAGCTACACCTCGCTGTGATGGGCCGTTTCCTCCCATAGGACCTCCGCCACCAAAATTAATAGAGGTAGCAACTCGTTGAGGTGTTACAGGGATGAGGTATGTTCTAGTGAGGTCTGCCACATAAGAGGGTAAACATTCTACACAAAAATTCTCATATTCTTCTCCCACGTTTGGGTTTGCGGCATTTGCACAGTCTTCTAGTGAGTCTGTTGTATAAATATCACCGTTGTCGTCATACATAAGCCATGTAGTGTCATTGTAAAAGGAAGCCATATTCTCAATAAATGCTCCATCTACATCATATACTTGACCGTTTTCTAGCCAGATGCCTCCAGCCTCAGCATCATCTGCAATATTATCTGGACACCATGGGCCCATATTGTGATCTGCTGGTGTACTTGTCACAACAAGTTCATAGCAATCTGTAGTTACTCCGTTAGATAAAGTACACGGTACGGTGGTAATAGTAACAGAATTGTCACTAGTATAAAATAGTGATGCATCTACATCTATTACGACACCATTTGTATCTGTAGTTTCTCCTGTTTGAGTTGCATTATCGTCGCTTGAGCAAGAGTTGCATCCTATTAATATCATTGAGGATATAAATAATCCTATGAGTGGTAATTTTGAGAAGTATGACATATTTTTTTGATTTTATTGGTTGAGGTTTTTTTGAAGTTAGATGGGAGTGATGTTTGTTTTTTAAAAGCTCTGTGATTACTCGCAGAGCTTTTGGCTAATTAAAAACAATTCACTTTTTACATATTACTTTTTTTCCCTGCGTTGTGGTTTTGGTGCTTTTTTAAATTCTTTTTCAGAGATGAAACCATCTTCGTTTGTATCTACTTTATCAAAGTCATTTTTTAGTGGACCTTTGATTTCAGATTTTGCAAGTTTGCCATCTTCATTCTTATCCATTTGCTCCAATAGTTCAGCATACGTAGGTGGTTTTTTTCTATCGTTTCCTCGTTGTGCCTGTGCCATTGAAACACTTGCAAATGCTACACAAAATATAGCCGTTATTACCGCCGTTTTAAATTTCATAGTTTTCATATTTCTAGTTTTATGTTACATTTATTTGACATCAAATGTACTAGGTAGTTTAATGGTTACGAGTCACTTTAAGTGAATGGGTGCTAGTTTTCTGTGAATGGTATTGTTTAGCCTTTTTTTTATAATTTGATACTGTGTAAATGCCCTTATTCTAGCCTGTAATAGCTATTCATGAAGGTTTCTTTGGTTTGTTTGATGCGTTGTTTTCTTAGGTAAATAGGATAAAATAATTTTAAAAAAAAGCTGGGTAATGATTTCTCATTACCCAGCTTTCTATAAAAGTTTTGTTGCTCTTCACAAAGAGCATGTTTTAATAAGTTACTCGAGTTTTAACGTCTTTATATCAGTAATAAGTTGAGCAATGGATGATCTATTTAAACCGTTATATATTCCTCTTATGTGCTTATTACTATCAATAAGAAGAAAATTTTCTGTGTGTAGGAAATCGTCTATCGTTTTTTTTTCTCCTAAGTCATTTTCTACAAAATAGAAGTCTCTTCCTAGTGAGTATATATCCTTCTTATCTCCAGTAACGAGATGCCATTTATTATCTATAACACCATTGTCTTCGGCATACTTTTTTAAGACTTCGACAGTGTCTGAGGTAGGCATCACGGAGTGAGATAGCAATACAACGTTTGGGTCATCTTTAAATGCTTCTTGCACCTTATACATATTATCTGCCATTTGCGGGCAAATACCTGGACACACAGTAAAAAAGAAGTCCGTCACATAAATCTTATTATCGAATGTTTTTTGAGTGATAGTTTCCCCTAGCTGGTTAGTCAGCGCAAAGTCAGGAATTGTGTGAAAGTCTTTTTCCTCTTGTGATCGTGGCACAATCCAGTTAGGTGTAAATGACTTCTCATTATAATAGGGTAGATACTCTGTTCTACTAGTTTCTACTACTTTGACGTTTTCCTTCTTTACTTCTTGATTACAACTAGTAAAAGAGGTAAGTGCTAGAAGTACCAAGAGGCTCATTAGTTTATTTTGTGATAATAATTTCATCTTCTAATTTATAACAGGAGTTAGCTTTTCTCATTCCAAAAATTCGCCCATTACGAGCTTCATAATTCACGTATAATGTTCCGTTCTCAAGCCAGGCTTTTTGTAAACCGCTTTCTTGTCCATTGTCTAAGTTCCTTTGCTTTGCAAGCACGCCAGTAGCATACCATTCTCTTTCAACACCTTCCTTCACTCCTTTAGTGTAATTGGATTGTGAAGCCAAAACTCCATTTTCCCACCAGCTTTTATAAATACTATCTAGCCGATTGTTTTTATAGTAAGATTCAATACGTAGTGTACCATTTTCAGACCATTTTTGAGCTATTCCTTCTCGTTTACCTTGGATATATCCTATTTTCTCGGCAAGTGTATCGTTAGGATAAAACCTTAGTGAGTATCCAGAAAATAATTCGTTATTATAATACCAAGCACCTTCTAGCGGATTCAAAACCAGCTCTTTTTTTAATACCTCTATGTCGCTGATAGTTTTAGGTTTAACAGAATGTATAGCAATATCCATTTCCTGTAACGAATTGTCATTACAAGAAATTAATAGGATGCTTAGTATGATAATAAATGATCTAATAAACATGATTTAGTATCCTTGGTAAGGTCCAGCAAAAGCGATATATGAGCCAGTGTTAGAATATAATTCGTTAATAATGTGGTAGTGATATTCCTCATCTCCTTGTGTAAATTGTGTGGTAGTCGTGTGTCCTCCAGATGCATCTAGATCTATAGGATACGTTCCTGTAGCATCACATTTTCTACCATAAAGGAAAACACCGTCTAGCAATACACCTACAAGGTTATCATCATCATTTGTAAATGCTTTTGGTTCTAGGTGATAGTGATATACACCAGGCCCTATGTGAGCTCCTGTCCAGTCTAAACTTGCTGCAGCTTGATCTAGCGCACCGTTTCCTTCTTGATCATTAAATATTGATGCACCACTCACTGCAATACCAATAGTATTTAATTGCGTCATAACAGTGCTACCAGTTAGGTTAGGCGTACCATCTACAGTAATAGTTGTTGCATTATTATTACTAGTCATAATAGAAGGCGTCACGGCAACGTCTGGCTCTTCTCTATACAAGGAATTGCCTTCTCCCCAGTATACGGTCTCGTGGTTAGGTAAACCAGTAGTCTCAATCACTACGTTAGATCCATCAATATAAATGGTAGTTGCTTCTGTGTCAAATGCAGTGTATGCCTGGTGAAGCTCTGTAAGTGCAACTTCATCATCATTATTTGATGCTGTTGTCACATCTCCCTCATCACTACTACATGCGAGAATAGTAATTGCAGTAGTTGCTACAATTACGGATAGCGGGACGATTTTGTTCATTAGATTCTTTGTCATCACAAATGGAGTTTTAGCTGTTATCATTAAATCTGAATCTTAGAAAAATCATTACGTAAAATTCTTAAATTCAGTCTTTTGTTGAGTTAAATGTACGTCTTAAAGTGATTTTGATTTGCTATCATTCAGCGAACCACCTTAAGTTTTAAGTGAATGACCGTAATTGATAGTTGAGTGCCGATTCTAAGCACTCAAAAATGGCTTATATTGAGAACTGTTACTTAAGAATAGCTTTAATTTGCGGTATGAAAAGAGCGTCTTACATTCTAATACAGATTATATTTTGGGCCGTGGTTTGGTACCTTATGAGTCTTAATCAAAGAAATACTAGTCAGTTTATTCTTGATACAGTACCTACATTTCTATTTCAAATAGGTGCGATAATGTTTGCTACTTATTATCTAATACCACGTTTTCTTTTTACTAAGAAATACCTCTATTTTTTGGCAATCTCCGTTCCTTTATTATTAATTTTCGCCTATTTATCTTCTCTTTTTATTAATCCTATAAACCCTGAAGATATAAGGCCTATGGGTCCAAGAAGGCCTTCGCCAGTACTGTTACATTTTCTAGCAATCGCCCTGGCATTTATATTTAATATTCTTATTGAGACTTTTATTTACGTACAAGAAAAGGAAAAGATGATCGCTTTCGCGAAAGCGGAATTATTAGAAAATGAGCTTAAAATGCTTAAGATGCAGATCAATCCACATTTTCTATTTAATGCGCTTAATAATATTTATGCACTCTCTGTAACAAACTCAGATAAAACCCAAGAAAGTATAAGTACGCTTTCTGAAATGCTACGATATGTCATTTATGATTGTGAGCGGCCGAAGGTTACTTTACAGAAAGAGGTGGAGTATATTGAAAATTACATTGCTCTTTTTAAGTTGAAAAGCAGCAAACCTTTTAATATTTCGTTTGAAAATAATGTGACTAATGCTGGAATGCCTGTAGCTCCTATGTTATTTATACCTTACATCGAGAATGCTTTTAAACACAGTGGTATAGAAAAAGGAGAGGAGCGATTTATTAAAATAGCTCTTACTACAAGTGATAACCAGATTGAATTTATAGTAGAAAATAGTATTCCAGAAACGCCACAGCATATAGATGGAGTAGGAGGAATAGGATTGCAAAATGTAGAAAAACGATTAAACATCTATTACCCTGGGAAGCACTCCCTGCATATTGAGACAACTCCTAATTATAGTGTACACCTTAAAGTAACCGTGCAATGAAGAAAATGAGATGTATCATCGTAGACGATGAGGAACTAGCAAGAACACTACTCACGACTTACGTCGCTAAGGTTGCCCATATGGAGCTGCTGGATTCTTTTGAAAATCCATTACATGCATTATCATATCTCAAGGAAAATGAGGTAGACCTAGTGTTTATGGATATACAGATGCCAGAACTTAAAGGAACCGATTTTGCCGAACTTATCATAAACGACAATATAAAAGTAATATTTACTACTGCATACTCAGCATACGCTCTCAAAGGATTTGAGCTTAATGCCCTAGATTATCTAGCTAAACCCATCACTTTTAAACGTTTTCTAGCAGCGATAAACAAGTTTCCTGTGGTAAGCAAGGAAGCAGAGACTTCGCTAGTAATAAAGTCGGGTTATGACCTGTATAGAGTCCTTTTTCAAGATATTATATACATAGAAAGTGATAGTGAGTATGTAAACTATCACTTTGAAGATGGTAAGAAGATTATGGCAAACCAATCTTTGCGTAAATTATTAAATGAATTGCCTTCTCAATTTATAAGAGTGCATAGGTCATATATTGTAAATAAGAACAAAGTCACTAGTCTTAAAGGTAGGTCTCTAATGCTTTCTACTGCAGAGATTCCTGTAAGTGATAGTTATTTTGAAACAGTAAAGAATACTGTTTTTAATAAGTAATATCAAGGGCTATAAAACAAAAAGGGTCAACATAACAGCTGTTAAGTTGACCCTTTTTTGTAGTAGTTACGTTGGCTTCTTAAATAGCTAACTGCAATAACTCAAGTGGTAAATCTACCCCTTGATCTTTAATCGTGTTGATTCTATGTAGATAAGCTGCACCTTCTAATAAATGAGTAGCAACATCTGCAACTTTTCTGTTTTTAGCTTCGCTTAAATAAGAATTTTTTGTCCACTCATTAAATGCTCCCATTGCTGGGCCACACCATATTTGATAATCCATTACTCTGTCTGGAGTACCTGCATTTGCCCAGTTGGAAGACAGTCCTAAATACCATCTAAAAATTAAGGCCATTTTGCGCTTTGGATTTCCTTGCGCTTTTTCTATTTGCTCAGGATCTCTTTCTTGAAAGAAGCTCACACAACCATCCCAAACTTGTTCTAGTGACATTTTAAAAGTTTTAGTCTCCAGTTTAAGTCTTTCTTCTGCTGGTATATCATCAATCCCGTCATAGCGCGTGTAGACCTCATAAAGTTTCTTTGCTCTCGCACCAAACAAGGTTCCACGTTTCAATACTTGTAATTCTACACCTAGCTCAAACATATCTGACGCTGGAGCCATCGTGACATCTGTTGAGGCAACCTTAGAAAGTAATTCTTTTACAACATCAGAAGTTCCAGACTCTACACAAGCCTGATTAATCGATCCAGTTACTACATAAGCAGCTCCCATAGAAAAAGCGGCTAGGGCAGAAGCTGGTGTTCCTATTCCTCCTGCGGCGCCTACTCTAATTTGCTTTTTGTAGTTATATGTTGCCTGAATTTCATCTCGCAATTGTAAAATGATAGGAAACAACACCACCAAAGGTCTATTGTCTGTGTGCCCACCAGAATCTGCTTCTACCGTAATATCATCTGCCATCGGTACTTTTTGAGCGAGTTCGTATTGTTGCTGGGTGATTTTTCCAGCAGCCAATAACTTGTCTAAAAATCGAAGCGGAGCAGGAGACATAAAACGTTGCGCAACTTCCTTTCTTGACACTTTACCAATTACTTTATTGCCAATCACTATTTCGCCTTGAGCGTCAAGACTCAACCCTACCGCTCTATACTTTACAATTTGCTCAGATAAATTCATATAAGCCGAAGCTTCTACCACCTTTACACCATGCTCTATATATAAATTGACAGCGCCTTCTTCTAGCGCCTTTTCTATAGGACTGTGGATAAGGTTACATGCATAAGCTTGCGTAGGTAAAGCAGTCTGAATAGTAGCAATTGCCTCTTTAACACGAGCAGGAATCATCCCTGCAGCACCAAAAGAACCTATCATCTCGTTCTTTCCTAAAGCGATTACCATATCTGTAGAGGCAATCCCATTTGCCATAGCGCCTCCTTTATAAGCGTATTTTAACTGGTAATCTTCTTTAAACGAAGTGTCTCCAAAATCTTGAGCTGTGAATGCCGGGACGATTGCTTTTAAAAACAACCCCTTTCCTTCAGATTGGACTGTGCCAGTATTTGTAACGCCAGTGCGACCTGATAAATCCTCAACAATGTAACAAGGAGTGGCAGTGTTTTTCAATTTTTCAGACATTCCTTGGATGTCAAATGAAATCTCTCTCGGAGATCCTATCCATTTTAAGTCAATCATTTCTTATTTGTTATTTCAGCACTTTCGTGAAAATCTTAGATTTTTTGAAACGCTGTGTTTTTTTTATAAATTAATCATCGAATAAGCTTTCCCCAACCCTAAAGGGTGACTTATTCTTCACTTTTGATTTTTGCTCCCTTTAGGGCGGGGAAAGCAAAAATCATTGAATAAGCTTTCCCCAATCCTAAGGGGTGACTTATTCTTCACTTTTGATTTTTGCTCCTTTCAGGGCGGGGAAACAAAAATTCACCCAATAAGCTTTCCCCAACCCTAAAGGGTGACTTATTCATCATCTTTGATTTTTGCTCCCTTTAGGGAAGGTGAAACAAAAATTCATCGAATTAGCTTTCCTCAACCCAAAAGGGTGACTTACTCTTCATCTTTGATTTTTGCTCCCTTTAGGGCGGGGAAACAAAAAATCAGTGAATAAGCTTTCCCCAACCCTCAAGGGTGACTTATTCTTCACTTTTGATTTTTGCTCCCTTTAGGGCCGGGGATACAAAAATCGATTCCACGTTTTTTAGCTCCTCCTCTTTGAAGAGGAGGTTGGGAGGAGATGTTTTATGACCTACCCCTCTTGAATCCCTAGTGCCAAATCTGTCAATTGGTAAATTCTTGTTCCTTCATTCCAGAGGTATGCATTTGCAATTAATACCAGTGTATCTCCTCGTTTTTCGATGGTTTTAAAATGCACTTCTAGATGCATATTTTCTACATTCACTTTTATTTGTCCACGGTATTTCCATTCCGTTTTATTGTTCTCTACTTGCACAAAACGCGGATTTTTAAAATCCTTACCTAAATCTTGTTGTAACGCAAATAATTGCATCGCTTGTGAGATTGCTTCTACACCTAAAGACCCTGGCATTACTGGGTCAGAATAAAAATGACAGGTAAAGAACCAGTCGTAGGTATGAATTGCTTTAGAACAATGGATATATCCTTTACCAAATTCTCCTCCGTTTTTAACCACCAAACCGCTGTCTAATAGATCTAGTTGTTTTTCGGCTAAGCGGAAGGTATTTGTTTTATCATTTTCTTTATACAATTTCATTTTTGCATATAGAGAATCAAGCTTGATTTGGAAGTAATCTTTGGTTGTCAAGTTGTTTTGCACATACCAAGCTGCAACATCCTCTCCTTTATCGAGACCGACTTGCTGCGCTAAGGCTTCCTTAGGGAAGAATCCAAAAGAAGAAAACCCTTTATAAAACACGTGCCCGTCTACAGATACTTCAAAAAGGTATTTCTGAATCACAAAACCTCCTAATGAGGTAGAAGACGTTAAAGTCGATTTATTTGCGATTACTTTTCCTCTAAAATCTGTGCCGGTAGGCAAGTCAAACATTTCTCCATCACCATCTAGATTTCTAAAGTATAAATCCTTGTCTGGAAACTGTAGCGTACTTCCTAGATATGCACCTAATAATCCACAAGGTTGTAGTGCGATTTCCATCAATACTGCATATGGCATTGTCATCGAGGCATTTTGCTTGTAATACCAAGCATCTTGAGGTACATCGTATTCTGTCCAAATATTTGTTGGCTTTGAAAAATCAAAACGCTCTCCGTCAATTTTAATCACACGACTTACCACTTGTAAGTCGGTATTAGGTTGGCGCGATAATGATCTGTTATCATACACCGCATATTCTGGACCAAAACAATCTGCAAGTCTACCTAAAGCAAATGTTTCAATATCGTTCTCATTTAAAAGTACATTCTCGGTTATTTTCTTAGGTTGCTCTAAGTATTTTGGATTGTCTTTTTCTCTTAGTTGTAGTCCTAGATTTTCAAAATGAACGGTAATCACACCATCTACAATAATCTCCAAATCTCCTATTACATAAGGGTTAGGTAACAACCCGATGTCCTTTATGACTAAACGGTAGACTAGTTTTTTATCAGTAGGCGTTACCTCTTTTCTACACCTTACTTTCTGCGGAAGGTCATAAATAGGCTGAAAACGCGCATCTTTTTTAAGACGTTGTAACCCAAGCATTATCATAAAGAAACGCAATAAGTTACCGCCGCCTTCTGCTTGTAAAGAACCCGCTAGCACTTGGTCGTCTCTAAAATGACAAGGAAAATACCAATCGTCTGGACTCAGGTCTTTTTCTGCTATAATTTCTCCTAAACCATAAGCTCCTCCGTGTACATCTGCTTTGGTAATGCGATCTAGCATCAACATTTTTTCAGGCGCTAGTCTTATAGATTCATTTCTGCCATTTGGGAAATATGAAATATCATCAAAACATTTATGAGCATCTCCATTGATGAGATGTCTTAGATCTTCTATGTCAAAAGCAGTTTTCTTAGTGGTCAAAAAAGGAATGAATTTTTTCTTTTCTACCCCTGCCAGTGCTTTCTTTTCACTGTCTGTGTATACTACTCCGTTTCCTTTACTCAATTCTTCATCAGTAAAGAAACCAGCCACACCATTTGTCATTTTTAAGACCATACGATCTTCTACAAAACACTCGTAGCTAAAGAAAAACAGCAAGTTTCCACCATTTCTTACAAATGAATTGATAGATATATCGTAGCGTAATGTTTGTCCTTCAAAAGGTAAATCGTCTAGAAAAGTAAGCGTACAATCAAGAAGGCGGTACACATACTCTCCTTTATTTTCAAGATCAATTCCTAGATAAGAAATCAACATTAAATCACATTGCCCAGACTCTACAGAGACTGCCCAAGGAATTTGGGTGTCGGTTGCATAGCCAGAATTGTATGGGATATCATATTCGGTTTGCATTGTAGAAGGCTTGTATTCTCCTAACTTTGCATCAAGACCTGTTACTCTACTCACCAATAAATATGGATCCATAGGTAACATTACTCGCCTTTTATACTGATCAATCACATTGTATTCTGCTCCAAAAACATTACCTATTTTTCCTTCAGAAAATTCAATAAGATCTTCTTTGGTGAAAATGATGTTCTTATCTTTTAGATGATTTGGGTCATTGTAATCTTGTAATTTCAAACCATTTTCTCCGATTTTAGTCGCAGTTTTTGGCTGTTCTGTATCTATCATACTAGCTATTTTTTCTACTCTATGTGTTGTGGTGGTTGGTTTTACGCTTCCCGAAGTGAATTCGGGACTAGTTTCGCGAAAGCGTATACTTGCATCTCCAGTTGTTTCTAGAGAGGCTACTTTTTCTTTTCGTTTGATCGTGGTAAACTGTTGCCTCATCTCCTCAGAAAAGAGCACGTCATATACTGGCGTACCACCTGTTTTTACTTTTTTAGTGAAGCGTTTTTTAGTGGGTTCTTGGTTGTTATTAGGATATAGCAAGCTCAAATCAATGTCGATCCCGTTTGAGATTAATTGCGCTAGACACTCGTATAAAGACTGTATAGAACTCGTGCCTTTTTTATCAATCGCACAAGCGGCGTGATTGTTTTGATCTAGTGTATCTTTTATCCAGCCAGTACACGTGCTATTAGGACCAAGTTCTACAAACGTGCTAAATCCGTTGCTAGACATTTTTTTCGCGAAAGCGGGAAAATCAACAGTCTTATAGCACACCTTTGTCGAATTCTCTGCAATTTTGAGTGAATCCATAGGGATTTTCTCCCCTGTTAAGCTAGAGTAAAAATCAATTTCTGGCTTTTTTTCTAATGGGAAATTATGCATTTCGATCAATCCATCGTACTCTTTTTTACAGAACTCATTATGGATAATATTTTGAAAAGGCACTAATACCGATGGACAATTAAGCGCAGCAATCAATGCTTCGCACTGGCTTTTATCACCAGAAACGATTAATTCTTTTTCAGAGTTTACAAAAGTGATGGACACTTTATCAAAAGCTGAGATTTGTGCTGCTACTTTTTCTTTAGTTTCTAGTAAAATCCAACTTTGCCATCTTGCTTTTGCTTCTTCTGAGCTGATATTCCATTCTTCGGCTAAGAGTTCTAGATTACCAGAAAACTTGTTTTTAAAAATAGGGGAGTTGCGAAATACTTTTGTTCCCTCACCTGGATTCCAAATACCAAAGGAGTACCACATAGAGCTACATTCTCCCATAGAATAACCCATCGCAGCTTTGGGATGTACACCAAAATAAGTTGTTAAAATGTGAGTATACAAGGTTGAGTATAAAACCCCTGCAGACATCATAGAGATGGCATCTCCTTGAATGTTGGGCGAAGGCGTTGTACTGTCTTGCTTTTTGGGGAATAAATAGTCTAAGCCAAAGAAGTCTTTCAAATTGGGAATACGATTCTCAAAATCACTTAGCAGATTAGGAAAAAACTGAAATAAATCTTGCCCCAAGCCCTCATAAGTAGTTGCCGAACCTGGATATACAAATGCCAAATCTCCTTTTGTACCACTCGGGTTTGGGCTAAAGAAAGAACCGCTAGGTAGTTTTATATCTGTGTTTTCTGCAAAGGACTGCTCGAGCTTTTTATCAATAAAAACGATGTCTTGCGCTATCGTTTTTGTGGTTGACGCAATAAGAACAATACTGTAGGTTGCTTTTGTGGTTGCTGCTTTATCAAAACAAGCTTGTGCAACAAATGCTAAGTCATTAGTAAGTATGTCTTCATTAAGTTGTTGTAACTGTACCTTAAGTTCTGCTGGCGTATTTCCTTTTAAAACAAATAAATGCTTCTCCAAGAAATTGTCAATGTTGTGAGGTTTAGGCTGTGTGAACTCAGATAATTTGACACGAGAATGTTGACTCAAATTGACCAACGCTTGTCTAGGTTGTTCTGTTTCATTAACCCAAGGTCGTGATAGGCTAGGGAAGTAGTAATTACTGTTTTTGAAAACATCATTTTTCGCTGATTGCCAATTCGGAATTCCTGGAATAAATTGATGATATACACACAAGGCTGTTTTTACAATAGAAGCGAGTCCAGCTGCTGCAAACGTATGGCCAATGTTTGTTTTTACAGATCCTAAGGCAATTTTACTTGCGGGATTAATAGCTAATAGCTGTTCTTGTTCTAATTGGTTTTCGTGATCAAATCCAGAAGCTACAAGCTCTTGTAAGGCGATATTCTCAGTTGTGGCGATATCTCCTATAGCTTCAATTTTTGCAAAGACTGTATCGTTCTCATCAATGCGGTCACTTGCTTTCAATACAATCGCAGAGGCTCCTTCACCTATTAACCAGCCATAATCATCTACATTAAAAGATAAACTTGGTTGTTTATTTTGATTTAAACTAGTCACTAGATTACGCAACAATACCGCTTCCATACTTGCAGAAAACTCGACGGCTCCCACAATAACAGCATCTACTTCGCCTAGAGATAACATATTCTGCGCTACTTCTAAGGCTCTCGTTGTTCCGTTATCACCGTTTGTAATCGTAAATGAAGGCCCATTAAAATTCCATAAAGCAGAAATACGACTCGACATAATATTACCTACAAAACTAGTGTGCTGACTAGGCGTTTGTACATTGCCTATCTGGTATAATATATTGCGACACTCGGCAAGTAATGTTTCTTTCTGTGTTTCCTCTAGCGCAATACCCGCACTTTCCAGCGCTTTGTCTAATTGCCACTGACTGTCCCAACGCGCTAGATAATGATGTATCGCAAGTTCAGGATTCATAGCAATTAGTACGGCTACGTTTTCTCCTCTTTGCAAATTAGATTTTTGAATGGCTTGATCTGCAACTTTTAAAATAAGCGCTTGTTGCGGCTCCATCGTGCTGATCTCATTAGGCTGGATTTTATAGCGCATTAAATCCATATCAAAATCCTCTATAAAGTTTCCTTTGATAGGGTTTTGTGTATCTAATCCAAAAGTATTCAGCAGCTCTTCATTTTTCTCAAATCCCTTCCATCGAGTAGATGGCATTTTAGAGAAGTGTTGTTTCCCATTAAAAATGGATTGATAAAAAGTTTCTAGATTATCACAGTCTCCAAAATGAACCTCCATACTGGTAATGGCCATTTCTTTTAATGAGACATCCGTATGTGTGTTAGTTTCCTTTTTTTGATGACTCTCAACAACAAGGTGTGCATTAGTTCCTCCAAAACCAAAAGAATTGACTGCCGCTTGTTTATAATTTGTCTTCCATGCTAGCGGCTCTTCTATGATTTGATCTTGTGTAAACCAGCCATTTTCAGACTGGATCGCCGTTTCCATATTAATGCCAGGCGGAATGCTATTATGCTCCATAGAAAGCAATACCTTCATCAAGCTAGGCATTCCTGCCGCCGTAAGCATATGCCCCATATTTGACTTTACAGAACCTAAACGTACTTTTTCTGGATTGTCACCAAAGAAAGTTTCGAGCGAATTGATTTCTGTAACATCACCCAGCGGAGTACCCGTTGCGTGGCATTCTATGTAAGAAGTCTCCTCTTTTTTAATGGTGCCATTATACGCTCTTTCATAAGCGAGTGTTTGACCTTTTGGGTTCGGACTCAATAAGAATTTACCTGCGCCATCGTTTGATAATCCTATTCCAGAAATAACACCTATGATATTATCTCCATCTCGCTCTGCATCAGACAAACGTTTTAATAGAATCATTCCAGCCCCTTCAGAAGATACGAGTCCAGCAGAATCTTTATCTAGCGGCGAGTATTTTTTATCGTGTGCCGCATAGGCGTGAAAAATTGAAAACCCCATATGGATAAATAATTGATCAGACGAGCAAACAGCTCCTGCCAGCATCATATCTGCTTTACCTGTTAATAGCTCGTCACACGCCATCTTGATGGCATATAAAGAAGAAGCACACGCGGCATCTAGGTCAAAATTGGTTCCTTTTAAACCAATGGTATTCTTCACTAATTCCGAAACATCACCTTCAATAGGATTGTTTTCTGGAATCTGAAATTCCGTTGCTGGCATTTCAAAATCATCGACTTTCAACAAGGTTTTAATTCCTTTTTCAAGTGTTTTTGTATAGACAGGCGCAAGAATCTTGTGAGAAGACTTTGTGGGAAATGATAAGTTCCCAAAAATAACGCCGCAACGATCTAAGGCTTCCTCATTTTTCCAGTATCCTCCGTGTATCAACGCATCTTTTGTAACCTGTAATCCCCATTGGTACATCTGATCTAAACCGTCTAAATTCTCAGTACCAAAATCTGCGCTATTAAAACTATAATCACGTATATATCCACCACGTAAGGAATAACAACTATCTATAGTTCCTTTATCTTTTTTATAAAATAATTCTGGTTCCGCGCCAAAATCATCTTTTGTTGCCATACCGGTTAAGTCCTTTTTATCCATAAGGTTATTCCAAAACTCTTGAAGTGTTTTAGACCCTGGAAAAAGGGATGACATACCAATAATTGCTATTTTTTCTTTCATTATTTCTTGTTAGATGTGGCTTTTGTGGAGGCGCAATGCAATGCGCCTCTACAGTTTGCCTTTACCAAACTAATTCTCTTGAAACAGTTAATCCGGCACCTTCCGTAAACAAAATAACATCTTCGTTATCGTCATAAACGGTACAGTCTGCAATCATTTTAGTCTCCGTGTTTTCTTGAATTTTTATGTGTACGTAGTAACTTTTATTAGCTTGAATTTCTCCATACACCATGCCTTTCAAAGTCTGTAATGGCAGGCTATTAGCGCCATTATGATATTTTTGTACCCAAACCACCATTCCTTGATATTGAATATCTAAGAAGAATGCATTCAAACTCGTATTAGGGAACTGACCTTGATCTTCATAAGAAACCGCTGGAGCTTTACATTGTAATAATACCTGCGATTCATCCATCGCAATAACCTCCTCTATGCCTTGGTAAAATGCACCGTGGAATAACGAACCATCTTTATAAAAAGTAGCTCCGTCTATTTTATTCTCAACTAGTTTTGGTGTTTTGAATGTTGGGTTTTCAGTACGCTTTCGCGAAAGCGTAACTGTAGCTCTATAATGATTGAGTGGTAGTTTTGCTCCTTTACTGTAAACGCTTACCTCACAGACGATGGTGTCTGCTGTTTTTAATTGTTCTTTCACTTTCGTGAAATACACCTCTTTTTCAGTCCCGTCAAAAACAATCCCTTTGAAGAGTTTTACATCTTCTATGCTTGCCAGTTTATAATCTGGAAATAACTTTACACAAGAATCTGCCATCCAAGCCGTGGCATTCACCATAGGCAGAACAGGGCTTCCTTGAATTACGTGATGCTGTAAAAATGCATTCTCTTTGAGGCTCAAATTCCGTTGAATCGTATGCGTTTTTAGGTCTCCAGAAATATCTGAAATACCAGCTGGCAATGTACCGCCGATGATCACTTGAGGTTGGTTATGATACGCCCCATTTAATTCTTGAACAAAACGAGCTGCGCCTCCAGGATGATTTACTAAAGAAACACCAGCCTCTTCAAACATTTTTTGTAGTTCTGGACTCACCATCCCGCCTTCCCAAGCTCCCCAGTTAATTGCGGTCACCTTTGTGTTTGGATGGTTTGTACTGAACAAATGTGCGGCGGTACTTAATATTTCGTTTGCCATTGCATAATCAGACTGTCCTACGTTTCCGTAAAAACCAGCTACAGAGGAGAACATAATGAGATGTTTCAATTCATTGATATTAACCATTTTTAGAAGGTTTAATAAACCGTCCAATTTCACGGAAGTGACATTATCAAAAATTTCTTCTGTTTTATCTTGAATCAATTTATCTGCCAATCGACCAGCACCGTGTATGATGCCTGTGATTTTACCCCATTGCTTTTCAATCTTTAGTAATTCTGGCTTGATGGTTAAGTTTGTCACATCACCAGCTACATATACTGCATCTCCACCAGCTGCTTTGATCGTGGCAATGGTTTCTTCTATCTCTTTTTTGGCAACATATTTATTGAATAGACTATTTAATCCTTTAATCGAAACTTTCTCTCCGCTAGCTTTCAGATCCTGCATAATCGCGTTCTTAAGCTTGGCAGGATTATCTTCTTTTAATGCATAAGCTGGTAATTCAAAATCTAAAGAAGATCTTCCTAATAGGATAAATTTAGCTTTAAAAGCTGAGTTCATTTCCTTGATGCAGGTTGCCGTAACACCTCTACCACCACCAGCAACTAAGAAAACATCTTTATCTGTAACCGTTTGCTGGTAATCATCTGTAGTAGCAACTTCATTAGGTGTAACCTCATAGGTCATTCTGCCTTTTTCATTAATAGCTACATCTACATAACGCACATCTGCATCGTGTAATTCTAAAAATAGATGATCTGCAATTTCATTAGGTGATAGTTCTGGCTGAGCATCAATGGCTCTACAAAAAACAGGAGACCATTCTAAGTTCATACACTTAGTTAATCCTGATAATCCGCCTGCGATGATAGAAATATCTGAACGCTTATCCATCCCAAATTTTCCATCTAAACGAGAAACAGTCATAAAGGCTGTGCGCTGTGTTTTGCTCGTTGTATTTAATGGAGCTTGTAAATGCTTTGCCAATAAGAATGTGGCTTTTAATAAGGTGCGTTCTATCGCAAAATGTTGTGTGAAATTATGACCAGAAAAGGTGAAATGTGGGTGTAAATATATAAAAGCCCCAATTTCATTGTTGGTTAAGATGGTATCTACAGCGTTCTTAATATTTTGATCGTTTATTTCGGTAATCGAAATTCCATCTTTAATAGATGTATTCTTTTTAATTGCGTCAAATTGAAGTACAATCACTTGATGTCCTTCACTTTCTAACTTATTTTTTACAGCAAGTGTCAAAGGACCTCCTTCATCTGTGATGACAACAGGTTTTAAAGAAGGAATATCTTGTATGAAAACATCAACTCTAGGAATAAACTTTAAGCCAATTGATTTTCTTGGTACACTATGAAAATTAGTAGGTAAGGAGAATTCTTGTTGTACTGTATTTTCCTTACCTACTTTGTTGTTCTGATCTTGAGTTACGCTAGGCTCGGGCTTTTTTTTTTACTTGAAATACCAGCTTTTGCAGAGATGTAGTCCACAATTTCTTGTAAGGTTCTAAGCTCTGTTAAGTCGTTAGGATTGATGTCTGATAGCTTGTCAGATTGCTCTGTAATCGCTCCAAAAATCTCCACACGTTTAATAGAATCGATCCCTAGATCTGCTTCCATGTCCATGCTTAATTCTAACATCTCTGCAGGATACCCTGTTTTATCTGCGACTACGCTTAACATCAAGTCTAGCATTTCTGAATTACCTTCGCTAGGAGCTGCTGTCTCAACAATAGGAGTAGAGAATAAATCGGTACCAACTACTTCTGGAGAAGCTGTGACTGGTGTTTCAACTGTTGCAGCCGTTGTACTTATCCCTGCTTTTGCAGAGATATAATCTACAATTTCTTGTAATGTTCTAAGCTCAGTAAGATCGTTAGGGTTGATGTCTGATAGTTTATCTGACTGTTCTGTGATTGCTCCAAATATCTCGACACGTTTTATAGAATCGATCCCTAGATCTGCTTCCATATCCATGCTTAGTTCTAGCATCTCTGCAGGATATCCCGTTTTATCAGCTACAACGCTTAACATAAGGTCTAGCATTTCTGAGTTGCTAGAAGTTTTTGTTGTCGTTTGCGCTATTGGAGCAGCAACAGGAGCTGTAACTACTTCTTTTACCGTTTGTGTAATGGGAGTTGCCGTTGTACTTATTCCTGCTTTTGAAGAGATATAATCTACAATTTCTTGCAGTGTTCTAAGCTCTGTTAAGTCGTTAGGGTTTATGTCTGATAGTTTATCCGATTGCTCGGTAATCGCTCCAAAAATCTCCACACGTTTAATAGAATCGATCCCAAGATCAGCTTCCATATCCATGCTTAATTCTAACATCTCTGCAGGATACCCTGTTTTGTCTGCTACAACGCTTAACATAAGGTCTAGCATTTCTGAGTTTCCAGCGATTGGTGTCGCTTGTGCTACTGGGGCAGCAACAGGAGCTGCTACTACTTCCTTAACAGCAGGAGAAACTGGAGTTGACGTTGCATTTATTCCTGCTTTTGCAGAGATATAATCTACAATTTCTTGTAATGTTCTAAGCTCTGTTAAGTCGTTAGGGTTGATGTCTGATAGTTTATCAGATTGCTCTGTAATGGCTCCAAAAATCTCCACACGTTTAATAGAATCGATTCCTAGATCTGCTTCCATATCCATGCTTAGCTCTAACATTTCTGCAGGATACCCAGTTTTGTCTGCTACAACGCTTAGCATAAGGTCTAGCATTTCTGAGTTACCAGTAGCAGGAGCGGCAGTTTCTACTGCAGGTGCAGAAGCAGGGGGTGCTGCAGTGTTTACTACGGTAGGTTGTACAGCAGTAGGAGTCACAATCGGTTTTGTCACAGGAGCCTCAGGAGCTGGAGTATCAATAGATAGCGGAGCTGTAGGAGCTTCAAGGATATTTTCATCTGGGGCAAAGTTTCCAGATAATAAGTTTAGTAATTGTGCGGTTTGTTTATTTTGTTCCATCAAAATAGTTTGGAACATGTCTAATGTTTTAGATTGATTCTCTTTGATGCCTTCTATGGCACTTTTAATAACATCTACCATCATATCTTCTTCTGTTTCTTGGTCTGTAGGATCTTCTTCACTTGTGTATGTAGGAACTGCGTTTATCACTTCTGAGATAACTTCTATTTCCTTAATCTCTTCTTCAGTTTTAATAATATCTGTGGCGCCACTTACTTTAAACCCATTATTCAATACATCTTTATAGGCTTTTTGCGTTGCTGGACTCACATAGTTGTTTCCTGCAATTTTAACCGCCACTTTAGGCTGAATTACAGGCTTCTTTTCTTGACGTGCATTACGATCAATTGCATTTAATTTACACCCTAGTACTTGGAGTTGTATCGCTGCTTCTCTGATTTGTAAATCACTGTCTTTTGTTGCTTTTGCATTTGTAGTAACTACAAAATGCTCTTTGTCTGCCAGTATATCTTTTACAAGATTTGTAAGAATGGACTTAGGTCCAAACTCAACAAAAACTCTCGCTCCTGCAGCATACATATTTTCGACCTCGCTCTTAAAGTCAACTGAATTTAAAATATGCTGCCCTAGTATTTTCTTAATCTCACTTGGCTCAGTTGAATAAGAATTTCCAGTAGAATTTGAGTATACCGGAATGCTAGGACTAGTAAATTCTATAGTCTCTATACTTTTTTCAAATGGTTTTTGAGCATGTCCTACACAATCTGTGTGGAAGGCTGCAGAAACTGGTAATAAGATTGAGCGGTATTTTTTACTATCTAATAGTGCCTTAGCCTTAGTAATACCTTCTGTGGTGCCTCCTAATACTATTTGACTCGATGAGTTGATATTAGCAATAGAAACATCTAATATATCGGTAATCAAAGGTTCGATTTCTGAAGCCGAAGCTTTTACGGCTAGCATTGTACCAGCGTCACCACTTGTATTTTTACCTGCCATAGCATTTCCACGTGCGATAGCAAGCGTCATATAATCATCTTGACTTATAACTCCAGAAGCACAAAGAGCTGTGAGTTCACCAAAACTATGTCCAGCGACCATATCACTTATAAAACCGGCATCTTTGAATACATTATAATATCCTAAACTAATAGCTCCGATTGCGGGTTGTGCAAACTCAGTATTTGTAATATTTTTTTCTAAAATAGCTTTATCCTCTTCTGTAAATACAGGTTTTGGATATATTTTATTAGCTAAATCATATCCTTTTTTGGCATCAAAAGCTGCAATGGTTTGTTGTATCCTTTCAAAACTACTGGTAGCTTCTTTTGCCATGTTTGCATACTGCGAACCTTGACCTGAGAATAATGACGCAACTTTTGTAGTACTCGAGATTCCATTAGGTCTAAAGAATACGCCTCTAGGGTGAGACCAAGCATTCTTATTGCTTTCTAATTGTTTGATTGCAATTTCAAGTTTTGAAATACAATCAACGAGAGACTCGGCTACAAAACCTAAACGGGCTTCACTTTCCTTTGCTGTACCTTGTTTTGAATTTTCTTTTAAATTGTAGAATGCAGTGTTCGCTTCTTTGCTATTTAACGCAGTATGAGCATTTTTAAGATGCGTTAATAAGTCTTCTATATTTGCTCGTTTTATGTAAATACTATGAAAAGATTGATGTATTCTATCTGTAAAAGAAGTTTTCTTTTCATATTCTTCCATTGCAAAATGGACATTAACACCACCAAAGCCAAAAGCAGATAATCCCGCCCTGCGAGGTACTCCGTTTTTAAACCATGGTCTTGTTTCTGCATTTACATAAAAAGGAGAGTTTTCTATTCCAAATTTGTCATGCGGCTTTGTGACATTTATAGTGCCAGGTAAGACTTTATGATATAGTGCTAAGGCTGCTTTAATCATTCCGGCTGCGCCTGCAGCAGCTTTAGTATGTCCTACTTGTGATTTTACAGAACCTATCCCGATATTATTTTTTATTGCATTGTTTTTACCAAAAACCATTGACATAGACTCAAATTCGGCAGCATCACCAGCTCCGGTTGCAGTACCATGACCTTCTATGAGTCTTACGGTAGAGGCATCATAACCTGCCTCATCATAAGCGCGTTGCATGGCTAGCGCTTGTCCCTGAGGACGTGGTGCGTAAACCGATTTATAACGACCGTCACTAGAAGAACCAACACCAGTAAGTAAACCATAAATTCTATCTCCATCACGCTCTGCATCTTCTAATCTTTTTAAGACGAGCATACCTACACCTTCTCCAATCAACATACCGTCAGAATCGGTATCAAATGGACGAATACTTCCCTTACGAGAGAATGCTGGCGTTTTAGAAAAGGACATATACATAAAAGGAGAATTGTCTGTATCGACTCCTCCTGTTAACATCATATCACATCTTCCTTCTATTAACTCAGAAACAGCCATTTTTACAGCCGAAAGTGATGCGGCACAAGCAGCATCTACTACAGAGTTAATACCTCCTAGATCAAAACGATTTGTAATACGACCAGAAATAACATTTCCTAGCATACCTGGAAAAGAATTTTCATTCCATCCTATATATGCTTTCTTCATTTTATCTACAATATGAGGAATGTCTGTATCGCTTATTCCACTACTTCTCAAAGCAGTTTCCCAAATAGGGGCTTGCAATCTTGAAGTAAGTGGAGTAATCAATTTTTGTCCACCACCAACACCTAGAATTACTCCTGTTTTTTCTTTTAATAATGCTGTAAACTTTTCAGATTCTCTACCATAACCAGCGTCTTCAAAAGCATCTCTAGCTGCAATTAAGGCTAGTAGTTGAGAGGCATCTGTAACTTCCAAAATATTTGGAGGCAATCCAAATTCCATTGGATTGAAGTCTACATCAGGAATAAAACCACCTTTTTTACAGTAGGTTTTATCTGCAACCATTGGGTCTGCATCGTAATAATCTTCTATTTTCCAACGCGATGCAGGAACATCTACTATACTATCTTTCTGACTGATGATATTATTCCAAAACTGCTCTACGTTTATTGCATCTGCAAACATAGCAGATAAGCCAATAATTGCTACAGGCGTTTTTTTGAGTGAACTATTAATACTGTCCATATTTTTTTAGTCTATAATTAAATAAAGGTGCTTTTGCTTTTCAACTTCCAAAAGACCTTTGTCAGTACATAATCCTCTCAAGTAAGCAACCATGATACCTTCGGTAAGTCTAGCTTTAGAAAATTGTTCTGATGGAAAAACTTTGTTGTTATTACATAATTTTAAAAGAGTTTGAACTGTAGCCATTGTAACTTCTGGGTCCAAGTCTTTCCTGAATAACCCATCTTTTACACCCCATTTAGATAAATAGAGTAACTCTCGAAAAGCAAACTCTGCATTCTTTTTATAGGAGTCTTTTAATATGCTAGGGTAATATTTAAGTACCTCCTTATAAAAGTTTGCGTTGCTGTAATCTGCTCTTTTTAAAATCTGTTGTTGAATCATACCCATTGCTTCAATAGCAGAGCTAGAGGTATTAATGATATCGTCATTTTTAGTTCTAATTCCCGCAAGATATTGCTCTACACAAGCTTGCATTAAATCCGTTTTGTCTATAAAGTGATTATAGATAGTACGCTTCGAGGTACTCAACTCTTTACTGATATCTGCCATGGTAACAGACTTCACTCCATTTTTTAAATACAGTTGAGTTGTTATCTCTATGATATGTTCCCTGGTAATCATATTGTTTTCTTAAATTTGACCAAGTGGTACCGAAAAAGTATTAATTGGTACCACAAAAAAAGGAATTATAAATGAGACTAATTGGCATTTTATCATAAATGTTTTTCAACAATAATAAAATGGCAGAAATTTGGATCGTTAATTTTTCTATAAACAGTCAGCAATTCACTGATGAGGAATTATTAAAAAAATTACCTGAATCCACTGTTAATAGAGCATTAAGGTATTTGAAGAAAGAGAATTTCTTGAGTTTTGTGATTGGAAGATTACTATTGAAAAAAGCAATTTTAGAAAGTGAATATTCAAGTTTTTTAATAGAAAATATCACGTATTCTGATAATGGAAAACCAAGTTTTACTAATGTCAATTTTTCAATATCACATAGTAATGGGTACGTGGTTTTAATTTTTGGTACCGTTTTTCAGGTGGGCATCGATATTGAGAAGAGGAAGGATATAGATTTAAAATTATTTAAATACCTCTTCACGGATTCAGAGTGGAAAATTATTATGCAAGATAAAAGCCCACTAGATAGATTCTACTGGTATTGGGTTAGGAAGGAAGCTTTGCTTAAAACAGTAGATTGCTCGTTGAAGGAATTAGAGGGACTAGAAATATTTGAAGACTATGGTATTTATAAGGACCAACGATATTACTTTAAGCCCTTCGAATTTAATCCGGAATTTAATGGTGTCATAGCAATGGAGGAAGAGATGGATGTCAACGTTAAGTTTATCGAACTAGAAACGCTGTTAAAATAACGAACACCTTGAGCGGAGTAGGTATAGGCATTATCTTTTATAGACCATATAATTTCAGATGATAACAAGGCGGTGATTTAATCTTAGTTTGAGAATTATAATTAGATAATTTTTTCAAATTTATCCTATCTCATCATTAAGGACTATAGTCATAAACTAAGTGAAAAAGATGAGTCACCCATTCAGTTATTTAGGAAACTGTATGGGTGCAAATCTTTAAAATAGGGAAGTGGTAATTGCTTAGGTTCAATATCCAGAGCTCCCGTCTTTTACTTGATCAAATAAAGTAATCTATTTGAAAAATCCATCTTTATAAAGAAGGATACCTAATTGAAACGATGTTTTAGCTTTGTAGCTTTTTTTAAGCTTCATAATTAGTTTCTCAATGTGAGAGGTACTAGAAGGCGATTCATTGTTAGCAGTTAGTGTCTTAGAAATCTCTAAGTGGGTCATGCCTTTTGACATCATTTTTAAGATGTTCTTATCGGCATTGCTCAGTACGAAGTTCGTATTGCTCATTATGATAATATGTTAAGGGTTTGCAATAGCAAATGTATTCAAATCTAATTATAGAGTTGACTTTAAGAAATAATATTCGAGTTATTGATGTTTATTTGTTAATAAGCCTACAATCTACTAATAGATAGAACATGTTTTTTAAGCACTTATAATTGAGCGATCAATTTACAATTATTTATTTAAAATACTGTAAATCAGTGACTAAAGATGGTTGGGTGGGTGAGAAACGCTTTGTGGTAGCAATTGCTACCATACATTTTGCTGTTAAATGATATTAAACGAAACCATATAAAATAAAAAACTGCGCTAATCCTAGGATTAGCGCAGTTATGGTGCTTTTTGCAAAGCTTTTTGTGACCTCGACTGGATTCAAACCAGTAACCTCTTGAGCCGTAATCAAGTGCGCTATTCAGTTGCGCCACGAGGCCTAATTGAAAGAACAATTACTCGTTCGTTTCGGGGTGCAAATATACAACTGTTTGTTTCATTTAAACAAATAAAATCAATAAAAAATCATAATTATTTTTTAGTATTTTCCTATCAAACTTGAAGTCAAATAATTACACAAATAAAATTAATAATTAAGATAGCGGTCTCAAAGGATTTAATCCAAAATGGTAACTTTACTAGATGCAAATTTCAGATTACATAAGAGATATTGAAGATTTTCCTAAAGAAGGAATTACTTTTAAAGACATTACTCCATTGTTGGGTGATGCAAACGCTTTCGCGAAAGCGGAAGAGATTTTATATACACTCGTTCCAGAGACTAATATTGATATTGTAGTGGGAATAGAGGCTAGAGGTTTCTTCTTTGGTACGTTGCTCGCCAAAAGACTAAACGCTGGATTTGTGCCCGTTAGAAAGCCTAATAAATTACCCTCCGAAAGGATATCACAGGAGTACGCTCTAGAATACGGTACAGATATTCTAGAGATGCACAATGATGCTATCAAACCTGGAGATAAAGTATTACTGCATGATGATGTCTTAGCAACAGGAGGAACGGCTGCTGCTGTGGTAGCTCTTATTGAGCAACTAGGAGGTGTGGTTGTGCAATGTAATTTTCTTATCGAGCTAGACTTCTTAAAGGGTAGAGATAAACTAGTTGGAAAGCACGTAGCCGCCGCAATTACTTACTAAAAGTTATATTGAAAACTAAGGTTTGGTGTAAATCCCAGTGATTTCACAGTCATTTGCTGCACTTCATTATCACTATTAACTAGATAATAGGTGTTAAGGATATTGTCGTTATTAATTATATTCCAGATAGATGCGCCTATTTGAGCATCATTTTTAAGCATTTTGAAATTGTATATGGTAGAGATGTCAAACCTCAGAAAGCTATCTGATAATGAAGAGTTAGGTCTCTCATAAACAATCTGATTATTCTGTAGAACACTTTGATTTTGTGGGCGTGTAAATGGTGTTCCAGAGCGCCAATTAAATCCTAGCGAAAGTTTAAAACGTTCCAGACTATATGAAGTTCCGGCGCTTATAGAGTGCTTTATGTCTTTGTTATTTGGAAATCTTCGGCCTTCATTTAGTGCTTTAAAAGTATAGTTGTTTTTTGAATAGGAATAACTGAGCCAACTAGTAAAAGATTTAAACCGCTTGCTTGCAAGAAAGTCAAGCCCTGTAACATCATAAGAGCCTGAGGTATTTGTAAACTGAAATTGATTCTGAAAGCCCTGGCTTCTTGAGGAGATTCCTGCAACATCTTTTACATATCCCTCCATACTAAATAACCATTTATTTCTAGTGTAATCTAGGCTTACAGATGCTTGCTTGCTTCTTAATATAGGTAAGTTATCGTCATTTGCCGCGACCCATCTTCTTCGTTCAAGTCCTAAAAAATCATTGGGCTGATCTATAATTTGAAAAATTGATTGGTTTTTAAACTCACCAAGAGCGCTTATCTTAAAGTAATTCAAAAACCGCTGACTAAAACGTAGTCTAGGTTCTACAATAAGCTTTTTAAAACGCTCTAGATAGCTTGCTCTTGAGCCCACAGTAAATTGTGTGGTATTCTTATTTGAGAGGAAAGAAAGTTCTGTAAATAGCGCTTGAGTGCGAGTAACATTTTTTTCATTTCTAAAAAATTGTGGATTATTAGTTTGTGCGAGGTTTCTAGTGCCGACCTCTGTAAATTGATATCCATTTTCCCATTTAAAATTATCGCTTAGCTTTAACTGTGTGTTTAATGTAAGACTTAAGTCAAGAACTTCGTTTTCTTGGTCAAGTTGCTGGTTATTTTCTATATTAAAATTACGTGCCCTTAGGTTATAGTTTGAGGCATATAAATCAAGATCAGTTTTAAATTGTGAATTCCACTGTCTTGCATATTTAATCTTTAAACCACGGTTTCCTTGGTTAATACCACTGCGTGCAAAGACTCCTGTTGCCGTAGTATTTTCGTCATATTCTAACTTGTTAAACAGCGTGGTCGCACTTACACTTAGGTAATCGTGATCGCTTATGTTATAGATGTACTTTGCACTAATATCATAAAAGAAGAAATTAATATTTGATGCAGAGACGGGAAGATTTCCGCTCATTTCTAAATCTGTATCTTGAAAAATACGATTAGTATAACTGCGGTATGTAGGCGTATCAGTTATATCTGTATGAGATCTTCTAGCAGATAGGAGTAATGTAGCTTTTTTAGTGAGCGGTAGTCTTGCAAACCCTTTAACATGCAGTAAATTTGCACTTATGCTTCCGCTTTTTTTATTAGAAAGGCTGTCTTCTAATCCTATTTTGAGTACTCCAGAAACACCATCGCCATATCTTGCACTTGTGCCATTTTTTATGACTTCTACACGTTTAGTCAAATATGGATTAAAAGCAGATATGAGGCCGAAAAAATGTCCAGATTGATACATTTTGATTCCATCCCAAAGTATCAGGTTTTGATCGTTTGTTCCTCCACGTATATTTAGATCAGATACGGTCTCATCTGTGCTTATAATTCCTGGCAGTGCTTGGACTGTTTGTAGTACATCTGGCTCTATGACTCCTGGGAGAATACCAAATTGCTTTGGAGCTATAATGGTAACACCAGAGCTAGATTTAGATATTCCAGAAGTAAGGAGGGAAGCAATGTAAATATTATCGAGTTCTTGAATTTCGCTAGAAAGATTGAGATCTCTTAAAGCTATAAAACGATTATTAAGTTTATCAAAATCAAAGCCTGTATAGTTTGTGATAAAAAGGAGCGCATCATCAAGAGTTTTATCGTTTGAAATTCGTGGTATTTTAATGGAGGAAACGAGTTCATCTACATATGAAAATCTCACATCATACTTTGTCTCGATGCTTTTTAAAACAGCAACCAGAGGTATTCTCTCGCTATTATTCTCTTGAGATCTTACATCAGAAAAAAATAAAAAGAATATTACAGGAAAAAGTATTGAGAAAACTTTTTTAATCACGAGCTAAAGTTACCTTATTTTCCTCTTTGGTATAGGTTAAATTAAAAGGTAGACTTATAGATTTGAGAGCAATATCTATATTGTCGTGTGTAAATGTTCCAGTGTAAAGCTCTTGAGCAAATACTTCATCTACATCAACATGTACTTGATATTGTCTTTCTAATTCTGCAATTACTTCTTTTAAAGGAGTTTTTTCAAAGGAGCTTTCATTGTGAGTCCAAGAAGGTGATTTTGGAGTACTCGTGCTTGCAGTACCTGTTATAAGTACGCTTTCGCGAAAGCGGTCTCCAGCTTTTAATATTACTTCTTGTGCCGCTGTTGTTACTTTTACAGAACCTTCATAACATACCACGTCAAAGTATTCATCTCTATTTTTGATGTTAAACTGCGTGCCTAATACCGTTACCGTTCCATTTCTAGTTTGAACATTAAATGTAGTTCCCTTTGCCACTTTAAAATAGGCTTCTCCTTCTAGAGATACATTGCGCTGAGCCTCCCAAGTATCTTCATCATAAGAAATAGAAGACATTGCGTTGAGCATCACTGTTGAGTTATCGGGTAATGTGATGGTTTCTTTTTGAGCAATTTGTGTGTAATGGTTGGTACTAGTAGATCTCAGTGATACCGCATAGTAAACCCCTATAAATAGGACAAGTATTGCTGCGATACGTAAAAAAGGTTTTAGCGAAATCACTTTAGATTTCTTAGTATTTATACGTGCATGCAACGCCTCAAGTTGCTCATCTACATGATAAGTAGGAATCTCTAGATGTTTGATGGTGTCAGAAATACGCGTGTATTGATCGTATTCTTCAAGATTTTTAAATGCTTGAAGCTCACTCTCGGTAAGCTCATTATCGAGCCATTTACGTATTAATTGTTCTTTTTCCATAGCGTTACTATATATGTAACAAGGTTGTTGTTTTTTTTCCTACCTGAGCTCTGTGATTTCTACTTTTAATTTTTTTAAAGCTCCATAAATTCTTTTTTCTACTGCCTTTGTAGATATACCTAAGAGCGCTGCGATTTCTTTGTGTTTTTTTCCTTCTACGCGGTTAAGTAAGAAAGCTGTACGCTGCGCCTCTGTGAGATTTGCAATCGCTCGTTCAAGTTTTTGTTGGTACTCTTGTTCTTCAAGTACAAATTCTGGAGTCTCATTGGTATAACCTTTAGGGGTATTCTTTTTAAATTTTAATACTACCTTCTGGTGTGCGTATGCATTAAGTGTGAGATTGTTTGCTATGGTAAATAGATAGCTTTTTGCTTTTTCTTCAGAAACTTTTGCGCAGTTTTCCCAGAGCTTGATAAATGCCTCTTGTACTTTATCTTCGGGGTTATATTCGTTTCCAAATTTGTAATAAAGAAAATTAAAGAGATTTTTAGAATGCGCTTTAAAGACTCTATTATATATAGTCTCATGGCAAACATCTTTGTTATCTTCTTTCTTCATTGAGTGCAATAATAGAGAAATGTAAATAATAACTTAAAAGGGGTAGGAGTTTTTTCTTTAAAGTTGTTTTATTATTGCAGTACGTTAAAAAAATATGCAAACCATATCATCCTCATTTTTAAGACATTTACAGCGACTATTGTTGCTGGCACTATTGTGTACGACAATAGGTTGTCAAGATGATCTTATCGAGGAAAACTCAATTCAAGGAGGGATAGAGGATAACGCCAGCGCACAGTTAATGCAATTAATGTACAATGTTGCTCTTAATGATGGGTCTCATGATGATATTATTGATAGAGCATCTTGCTTAGAACTTGTACTACCAGTTACTGTCACTATAAATAATGCAGATATTGTAGTAAACCACACGGACGATTTTGAAACGGTAGCAGCTCACTTTGAGCAACAAGGAAATGCAGATGATTACACCATTGATTTTCCTATCACAGTGATAACGTCTACACATGAGCAGGTTGTGGTTGCATCACAGTCAGACTTCAATGAACTTGTAGAAACTTGTGGACAAACTACCCAAAATGACCCAGATATAGAATGTGTCGATTTTGTATATCCTTTCGGTTTTAGCACTTTTGATCCAGTATTTACGGTCACAAATGTAGTGAGTGTACAAAGCGATAGCGAGTTACTATCATTTGTAAATACCATGCAAGAAACTAATCTTGTGGCAGCTGTAAATTTTCCTATTGTCATGAGAGCTCATGATGATACTACAGAGGAGATGTTAAGCCATAGTACGTTATCATCTGCGCTGGTAGAAGCTTCTTCGAGTTGCGAGGAAGATGACACCTATCATTTTGAGGAAGATGTATGTTTAGAGAGTGAAGTAAATGATTTTCTCATGAATTGTTACTGGCAGATAACTTCTTACAATAATGAAGATACGCTTAGTAATTATGTATTTTCTTTTGGCGCAAATAATTATCTCCTATATTTTGACGTAAATGTAATCGCAGAGGCTGGATGGAGTACTACTACAACTGCCTCTGGTGTTAGACTGAGCTTTTTTAATCTGCCTATCTTAAATTCACAAATAGGAGGTAACTGGACGGTGACACAATGTGATGAAGAGACGTTATTACTGGAGAAAGGTGATGATGTGATGACACTTCAAAGAAATTGCTTTCAAGAGCCATTAGATTGTTTTGTAAGTGCCGTACTTAACGTATGTGATAATGGCCAAGATGGAGAGGCTACTTTCGATCTTACAGAAACACTTTTAGGTTGTGACACCTCAGAAGTGGACATCGCTTACTACCGCACCCAAGAAGATGCTAGCAATCAAATAAACGCAATATCAAATCCTACTAATTATACCACAACTACAAGTCCAGAACAGTTATGGGTAAGAGCTACACTTTTAAGTGAAGCTAGTGAGTTTAAAATTATTTTTATCAATCTTACTGTAGTAGATTGTTGTAGTAATCCGCAAGATTATCTTAATGATCTTGTGATTTATATGCCTTTATCTGAGTATCCCGTAGAGCTTATAAGTGGTTATGTAAATAGTACTGCTGTAAATGAATGTGTTGTAGACAGGGATGGATCAGATCACTGCGCCATTAGTTTTAATCAGGATTCATTTACAATACCTGTTACTGGAGAAAATAGTATTGTACAAGGAGATGAGTATTCTATAAGTGTCTGGTTTAAAATGCAAAACACAAGCTCTGGAGATGTGGAAATTATATTTCAGAAGGGTACAGATGCAAGTCAAGAAGGATTTGCCTTGGGTGTGTCTACACTTAATACACCAGTGTTTTTTACAGATAATTTTGAAATTATAGATGAAGACTGGAACAACGAAGTAGATGTAGACTGGATGAATACAGACTGGCATCATCTAGCAATTACCGTAGATGCTACAAATACTGTAAAACTTTACAGAGACGGTATCTTGCGTAATGAGGTAATTAACTCCACGCTTGATATAGGGAGTACCGCATTAAATGAATATACACTTGGCCAGAATTTTCTAGGTCATGTAGATGATCTTAGAGTGTATAAAAACACACTAAATGCTACCGAAATACAACAACTTTTTGCTTTAGGAGGTGATTGTTATACTTGTCTGTAAATCTTTAAAAACAAGAATTTAAAAAAAAAGGCTAGCTGTATAGCTAACCTTTTCTTTGTTTTTTACGCTTTCGCGAAAGCGTGATACTATAAAGTTGATACCCGCGGCATGCTATTTTAGAGTGTACATCTAACATAGAGACACTTTCTACAAGTATCTTTTTCTAGTCATATTACTTAAAACGATAGCCTATACTGATTCCCGCTCTACCACTCAATTTATCTTGATTGGTTTCAAAAACGTTTCTTCCCATCCCAAAATTTGCTTGTAAAATGATTCCTTCTTTTGAAATCCACTTGTAACCTGCGCCTAAACCTAGAAGTAGATTATTATCTGTATCTGGTGTAGCATTAGGCTCAAGGATTTTGGTACTGTGAAACATTGTAAACCCTTCGACAAAGAGTCCGCTGGCATATTTCTTGCTTAAATAGCGTCTATAAAAACCGGTGATTCCGCTGTCATAATCATATGAAAAAGCTGCGCCGGAGTCATTAAAAGTGGTAAATAATGACGTCCCAAAAGAAGAGTTTTCATTAATTGTTCTTTCAAATTCTACCTCGATTGTACCTAAGGCGGTAGAGAGCCCGTTTAATTTTAATTCTGAAAAATTTGATTTTTCAAACTGTTCTTGTGCAAACATAGTAGCACAGAATAATAGTAATGATAAATTGATTAATTGCTTCATGATGAATGAATTATAAAGTTAGTTATAAATTCAAATCTATACGGTTTTCCGTCTTGAGATAGTTAAGAATTTGGTAAATAACATAATGCATAAGCTATTTAACTTTTATTTTGGCAATAAGAATATTGTAGTTATTCAAGAACTTTCTGCTATAAGAGGTGGTAGCTATACTTGCTTGTCGGGTTTTCAGTACTAGATATAAAACAAAGAAAAAGGCTAGCTGTGTAGCTAACCTTTTCTTTGTTTTTTACGCTTTCGCGAAAGCGTGATACTATAATTTAGAGCAATCTTGCTCTTCTTTTCTTTCTAAAGTCTCTCACGAAATACCATGTGGCACAACTTAAGATGATAACTATACTTAAAAGGTTACCAAAAATAAGTGCAAGAAGTGAATAGCCCAAGTAAAAGGCGCTAGCATAAAAGGCTACCGCTAGCAACATGACTAAGTATAATGCAATCGTTTTGATCATTTATAGACGCTTCACTATTTAGTTTTAGGCTCAAATACAGGAAGTAATTTTGTCGAAACCTCGCCAAAACCTATGCGTGGATAATCCTTTGTTTTTGAGTAACCACGTATAATTACAGTGTCATTATCTTCAATAAACTTACGATCACCACCTTCTTCAAGTTTGATAGGCTTTTCTCCTCTCCATGATAATTCGAGCATAGATCCGTAAGAATCTGGTGTTTTTCCAGAAAGTGTACCACTTCCCATCATATCTCCAGCATTTACAGGACATCCATTTACAGTATGGTGTGCAAGTTGCTGGCTCATGTTCCAGTACATATACTTAAAATTAGATTTACAAACCGTAGTTTCTTTCTTTCCTTCTGGTTGTAATGCTACTTCAAGATTGATATCAAAACTTTTCTTTCCTTCATATTGTAAGTAAGGAAGTAGTTCTTTTTTAGGCTTAGGGCTTTCAACACGGAAAGGCTCAAGTGCGTCAAGAGTTACGATCCAAGGAGAGATTGAAGAGGCAAAGTTTTTTGCAAGAAACGGTCCTAGTGGTACATATTCCCATTTTTGAATATCACGAGCACTCCAGTCATTAAAGAGTACAAGTCCAAAAATATTTTCTTCGGCATCTGCAGTGGTGATAGATTCACCTAAAATGTTTGCATCTGTAGTAATAAAAGCCATCTCTAGCTCAAAATCTACAAGTCTTGATGGGCCAAATATAGGTTCTGTTGCTCCGTTAGGTAATTTCTGACCGTTAGGACGGTGTACCGGAATTCCTGATGGTATTACAGAAGAACTTCTACCGTGATAAGCAACAGGTAAGTGCAGCCAGTTAGGCATCAAAGCATTCTCCTCACCGCGGAACATTGTTCCTACGTTTGTAGCATGTTCTATACTTGAGTAGAAGTCTGTATAATCACCTATTTGTACAGGTAATTGCATCTCAACTTCTTCCATTTTAAAAATTACAACATCACGATCTTTCTGATTACCACGTAAGGAATCGTTAGTTTCTTCAAAAATTTCGGCAATACGGTTACGTACTAGTCTCCACGTTTTACGACCATCTGCAATAAAATCATTGAGCGTGTCTTGTAAAAAGATATCATCTGTAAGTGGGATACCTTCAAAGTAACCTAACTGGTGTAAAGCACCAAGATCTATTGCATAATCTCCTATACGCGTCCCTATTGTAATAACGTCATCACGCGTTAAGAATACACCAAAAGGAATATTCTGTATTGGGAAATCTGTATTTTTTGGCGTTTCGAGCCAAGTTTTTCTAGAGGGATCGTTAGCAGATAGTGGCATTGTCTATATTTTGATAAGTTGTTTGTAATTCTCTCTTCAAATATAGGATTTATAGCATTCTTAAAAAGTCTTTGTAGTATTTTTGTATCACTTTAACAAACAATTTTACTATGCAACGTGATACTGCCATTTTTGACCTAATCCAAGAAGAAAAAGAACGCCAATTAAACGGACTTGAACTTATTGCTTCAGAGAACTTTGTAAGTGACCAAGTAATGGAAGCTGCAGGTTCTGTGTTAACTAACAAATATGCCGAAGGATACCCGGGAAAAAGATATTACGGTGGTTGTGAAGTAGTAGACGAGGTGGAGACACTTGCTATAGAGCGCGCAAAGGAACTCTTTGGAGCGGAATATGCAAACGTACAACCACACTCTGGATCACAAGCAAACACAGCCGTGTTTCATGCTTGTTTAAAGCCAGGAGATAAATTTTTAGGTTTTGATCTTGCACATGGTGGTCACCTTACTCATGGATCTCCAGTAAACTTTTCTGGACGTTTATACAATCCAGTTTTTTATGGAGTAGAGAAGGAGACAGGACTACTTAATTATGATAAAATTCAAGAGATAGCAACAAAGGAACAGCCTAAGATGATTATAGCTGGAGCTTCTGCATACTCTCGAGAGATAGATTATAAACGCTTTCGTGAGATTGCAGACTCAGTAGGAGCAATCCTTCTAGCAGATGTTGCTCACCCAGCAGGGCTTATTGCAAAAGGAATCATTGCAGATCCTATCCCACACTGTCACGTGGTAACTACTACGACGCATAAAACGTTAAGAGGACCTCGCGGCGGAATGATCATGATGGGCAAGGATTTTGAAAATCCTTTTGGAATCAAATTAAAGAATGGAAATCTAAGAATGATGTCTTCATTATTAGATAGCGGTATTTTTCCAGGAAACCAGGGAGGACCATTAATGCATGTGATAGGAGCAAAGGCAATCGCCTTTGGAGAAGCACTTACAGATGAGTTTTTACATTATATGGTGCAGGTTAAGAAAAATGCGACAATGCTCGCAGATGCACTTGTACTTAAAGGTTATGATATTATCTCTGGAGGTACAGATAACCACATGATGCTTATAGACCTGCGCAATAAAAATGTAACAGGTAAAGCAGCCGAAGAAGCACTAGGAAAAGCAGATATTACGGTAAATAAAAACATGGTACCATTTGATGATAAGTCACCATTTGTTACTTCTGGAATACGTATAGGTACAGCTGCAGTGACCACTCGTGGTCTTGTAGAAGGTGATATGCATGAGATTGCAAACTTTATAGATAAAGCAATACAGCATCACGATAATGATGAAGTACTTGCAAACGTTGCAGCAAGTGTAAACGAGATGATGGGGCACAGACCATTGTTTAAAGCATAACACTTGTCACTTTAAAATATAAAAGCCCGCTATATGCGGGCTTTTATATTTTATAATAGTTTCTTACAGCATGTTATACTGCAGTGATGTTATTAAGGTTTCAGTACGAGTTTTATTATCACAAGTAGAGCGATAAACCCCATGAAACCTACCAGCACCCACTTACTTCCTTTGTATTGCTTTTTGTGAAGGGATAAATCCTTTCTATAACTCCATACCATAAGAAGTATGAAAGCCACAATAAAAAAAACAACAAATATAATCTGACCAGTGCTAAACATTTAAAGTATTTTAGGAGTTGTAAAAATACGACTGAGTACGCTTTCGCGAAAGCGTAACAAAACAAAATCCTTTATGAAAAATAAAATAGCCGCCGTAACATTATTTCATGACACTTATGGTCTTGATCGAAAAGATAAACCTACTGCAAATCTCCCGCTATCGAAAAATGAGCTACGCTTTAACCTCATGAAAGAGGAAAATGAAGAATACCTAGAAGCTGCAAACGCTGGTGACCTAGTAGAGGTGGCAGATGCCCTAGGGGATTTGCTTTACATATTATGTGGAACGATCATCGAGCATGGGATGCAAGATAAAATCGAGGAGGTCTTTAATGAAATACAGCGTTCTAATATGAGTAAACTAGGAGCAGATGGTAAGCCTATCTATCGTGAAGATGGAAAAGTGCTTAAGGGGCCTAATTATTTTAAGCCAGACATTAAGAGTATACTTGACAAGTAATCACATAAAAAAGCCGCTTCTATCTAGTAGAAGCGGCTTTTTTATAAAATATAGTGGAAGATTACTCTTCTACTGTGATTCCTAGTTTTGCAAGAACAGCCATTGTAATATCTGCTGCAGGGTCTGCATATGCAAAGTTGTTATTGTTACCTATAGTAAGAATGTGAGAGTAACCTTGTTCTTTTGCTACTACAGTTACCATTTCTCCTATTTTCTTGTAAAGTGGTTGTACAACTTCAGATTGCTTTAATTGTAAAAGCTGTGCACCATTCTGACGAAATTTTGAGATATCTTCTTCAAGAGCAATGATTTCTCCTTGTTTTGTTTTCTTGTCTGCATCTGTAAAAGTTGCTTGACCGCTTTGGTATAATTTTACCTTAGCCTCATAGTCTTGAATCTTTGCTTTCATTTGCGTTTCAAGATCAAGATTGTAAGCTTTTACTTTTTCATTTGCTCCTGTAAGCTCAGGCATTTTTGTTAGGATAAAGTCGGCATCTACAGTTCCTACTTTGCTTTGAGCAAAAGCTGTTGCTGTAAATAGCACTACAAACATTCCAAGTACGATTTTTTTCATTGTATAGTATTTATTAAGATTATCATTTGCGCGTGCAAATATATGTGATAGAAGACAATATCTGTGCCAAGTGGTAAGTTTTAAGTAAATAGCTGCCCGCGGTGAGGCTTAAGCGCATCTCTTACGGGCTTCATCGCCTCTCTATCTACAACTAAAAATGCAATGCTGTGATCTTCTGTAACTTGTTGAGTGCCTGTTATAGGCGTATTTAATACCTGTGCAGCTGCATACTCTTTTAAGTGAATCTCGTGATGTAATGCAATTTTATGTGCGTCTGGACCTCTAAAATCCCAGATTAGTTTAAGTCGTTCTTCTGTAGACATAATATGATTTAATTTCTAGCAAAAATATAGCATATATTTTCTACCTAGCTCAGTGGGTACTAAATATTCTATAATCTCGTTGCTATGGTACAACAGTTCATAATACTTATTTTTGCACATACTTAATACACTATGAAGCACCTTTTTTTATTGCTTATTTTCCTTTTTGGATTTTCGTTTGCTCACGCTCAAAAAGATATTCTTCTTACAATAAATAATGAAGTTATTAATAGTGAAGAGTTTACGAGGGTTTATGAGAAAAATAGCGAACTCATAAAAGAAGATGAGTCTAATGCTCCAGAAGATTATTTAGAGCTTTTTATAGATTACAAACTTAAAGTCCAAGAAGCCTACAGATTGGGACTTAATAATAAAAAGTCTTATCAAGATGAATTATCTGCTTATCGTGCACAACTTGCAAAAAGCTATCTCAACGACGTTAAGGTAACAGAAGAGCTTGTGAAAGAAGCTTATGATAGAACTGTAAATGAGCTTAATGCACGTCACATTCTTGTGCGAGTAAGCCCTGATGCTTCACCTAATGATACATTAATGGCGTACCGAAGCATTGCTCAAGCGAGGGAACGTATAATTAATGGTGAAAACTTTGAAAAAGTAGCAAGAGCGATAAGTGAAGATCCATCTGCCAAAAAGAACGGAGGTAACCTAGGATGGTTTAAAGCCTTTAAAATGGTATATCCATTTGAGAATGCTGCCTATAATACCGCAATTAATGAGGTTTCTAAGCCTTTTAGAACAAGTTTTGGATATCATGTCGTTCAGCCTATTGCCGCTCGCAAATCAAAGGGGAAAGTACAAGTTGCCCACATTATGGTTGCTTTAAATCAAAGTGATAGTACTATTATCCCAGAGGAAAGAATTAATGAGGTGTCGAAGCTATTAAGTGAAGGCGCTTCTTTTGAGACAGTAGCACTTAATTATAGTGATGATAGGGCATCTTATAAAAAGGGAGGAAAACTAGAAGAGTTTGAGCAAGGGCAATTGAGTAGTGCTGCTTTTGAAAAAACAGCATTTTCACTTGAAAATATTGGTGCTATTTCGCAGCCTTTTAAAACTGAATTTGGATGGCATATTTTAAAATTGTTATCTAAAACTCCAGTGCCTACCTATATGGACGCTCGAGTTGCACTTACTAATAAAGTAACAAGAGATGTGAGAGCACAAGTAATATCAGATAAGTTAGATAATAAGTTGAGAAATAAATACAATGTAGTTCTTGACGAAGGCTTGCAGCCATACTTAGAAAGTATCTTCCCAGAGAAATATTCTGAAACTAAGATTGTTCTTAATAACGAACTAGCATTAAGTAATGTGGCATTTACTTTAGGGAAAAAGAAAGCTACATACACCTATAAAATGGTAGCCGACTATTTACTGGCGTCTTATTCACGTAAGACTTACAGATACAGAGATCAGTTTGTAAAAGAGGGAGTTCAATCTTTTGTGAGTGCTGTACTTAAAAACTATCACCTTGAGCACCTAGAAGAGGAGGATCAAGATTTTAGTGATATATTAAAAGAATACAAAGAAGGTTTATTGTTATTTGATTTACTAGAAACTAATATCTGGAAAAAAGCTCAACAAGATAGCATAGGTCTACAAGAATTTTTCTTAAGAAATAAGGAAGACTATAGAAGTGTAAAGACTTATGAGACTACAGTATGTACTACAAAAAGCAAGAGTTTAGCAAAAAAATATAGAAATAGTCTTTCTAAAGGCATTACGCCAGAAAAAGCCGTATTATCATTAAATAGTAAGAATGATACTCCTATACTATTATCTACTAGAGTTCTTACTGAAGACGAATTACCAGAAGGACAGGGCCTATCTAAAGGGGTGAGTGAATTAATAGAAGACGGAGATGACTTTATAGTTTACGACGTTACAGCCATTACAGAGGCAAAAGATCAATTACTAAAGGACATAAGAGGTGTAGTTATAAGTGACTATCAGAAAGAGTTGGAAAATAAATTTGTAAAGAATTTAAGAGAAAAAAGCACAATCACTATTAATAAAGAGGTTTTAAATAGGTTAATAACGAAATATGAGAATTAAAAACACAAGGGTCGTTGTATTTCTGCTGTTTACAGTAGTCTCGCTGTCTATGGTGAGTTGCCGCTATTTCAAGAGTGACAACACAGAAACAATAGTTGCTCGAGTGAATAATCATACATTATCACAGCGCACTATTGAAGATGTTATGTCAAAGAATGTGGTAAGTGATAGCGCTGCCTTTGTACAAAATTACATTAATACGTGGGCTACAAGTCAGCTATTGCTAGACGGAGCATTGAGAAACTTACCAAAAGAAGACCAAGATGAGTTTGAGGCGCTTGTTTCATCATACCGCAGTGATTTGTATACACGTTTTTATAAAGATGCACTTATTAACAAGCAATTAGATAGTGTCGTTTCTGATACTGAAGCGATGAAATTTTATGAAGAAAACAAAGAGAATTTCTTACTCAATGAACCACTGGTTCAGTTTAAATTTATTCAAGTAGACGAGGATTATCAAAATCTAAATAAACTTAAGTCTTATTTTACTAGTAAGGATGAAAAGGATAAATATGCCTTAGATTCATTAAAGTTTCAATACAAGAATTATTTCTTGAATGACTCAGTATGGATAAAAAGGCGTGCCGTAATTGATCAAATAAATGCGATAAACAAGGAGAATGCAAACAACTTGTTAAAAAAAACAAATTTCTTACAACTGCGAGACTCATTAGGATTATATTTGGTAGCTGTAAAAAGTACCCTTGAGCGCAACGAAAATGCCCCGTTGGAATATGTAAGACCAACGATCAATCAGATTATTAAGAATAAAAGGAAATTAGCGCTTATACAAAAGCTTGAAAAGGAGATTAAGGATGATGCTATTAAAAACAAACAATTTGAAATTTACAATTAATATAGTAGTGCTGCTTGCAGCAACACAGCTAAGTTTTGCACAAGAAACAACGGTAACTCCAGAGGTTACAACGACAACCGAAACATCAGTAGCGGTTCAAAATGATACCGTAAAAACTCCTTTTAAGAAATTCAAGGTAGATGGTGTAGCAGGTGTAGTAGGTGACTACTTGATTTTAGAAAGTGACATTGATCAAAGTCTTATCGAGATAAAGCAAAGAGGTCAAGCTGCTGCAGATATTAGTCCTTGCCAAGTGCTAGGAAGCTTGCTCGAAAATAAACTTCTTACACACCAAGCAGTTCAAGATAGTATCGTAGTACAAGATAGCCGTGTTAATTCTGAGGTAGACCAGATGGTTCAGCGTTTTGCTTCACAACTTGGTTCTGAGCAGAAGGTAGTTGAGTTTTATAGAAAAGAGAATATGGCAGACTTACGTGCCGAGTTATTTAGCATTAGAAAGAATGTTATACTTTCTGATCGCATGAACCAGAAGATAATTGAATCTGTAGATGTTACTCCAG
The DNA here is from genome assembly GCF_045063955.1 of Dokdonia sp. Asnod1-B02. NCBI lineage: Bacteria > Pseudomonadati > Bacteroidota > Flavobacteriia > Flavobacteriales > Flavobacteriaceae > Dokdonia > Dokdonia sp. Asnod1-B02. The sequence continues at coordinate 1,827,290 of NZ_JBEFNW010000002.1, forward strand.
ACGAGATTAAAACATTTTTTAACAACATACCAGCAGATGAGCTTCCTACTTTTGGAGTAGAGCTAGAGATTGCACGTATCGTTATTGAACCTAAAGCTACTGAAGAAGAGCGCCAGAAAGTTATAGACCGCCTTAAAGGTTTCCGTAGAGATATTCTTGAGAATGGAAGTAGCTTTGCGACTAAAGCTGTTTTATATACAGATGATGGAGCTTCAAGACCAGATGGTGGTTTAATGGTTATAGACCGTAAAACTCCATTGGTAAAAGAATTTAGAGATGTAGCCTTTAGTTTGCAAGATGGAGAAATAAGTGAGCCATTTGAGACAGAATTTGGTTTTCACATTGTGACTGTAGAAAAAACAAAAGGAGAACGTAAAGATATTAGACACATATTAATTGTTCCAGAAATTAAAGAAGCTCAAGAAGAGGAAGCAAAAGATCTTGTAAACAAAGTGAGAAAGCGCATCATAGATGGCGAACTAACTTTTGAGGAAGCTGCCAAAGAATTTTCTGATGAGAAAGAAACAAAATTTGATGGAGGAACACTTACTAATCCTCAAACACTAGATAAGCGTTTTGAATTAGGTAGACTTGATCCGGATATTTATCCTAAAGTAAATGACCTTGCAGATGAAGAAGTATCTCTAGTTTACACAGATCAAACAAGAACTGGTACAAAACAATTTTTAATCTACACGGTAGATAACCGTCTTGAAGAGCATAAAGCAGATTACGTAAAAGATTATATCAAAATTAAAGATCTTGCACTACGTGAAAAGCAAATTGCTGCTATTGAGAAGTGGCAAAAAGAAAAGATTGTAGAAACTTACATTAAAATCAACGGTGACAATCGTGATTGCGAGTTTGTAAGTAATTGGTTAAAAAAATAAAAGATATTTATGTCTGACGTTGCGGCTATCAAGAATCTAGTAGAGAAACATAAGATTCTAAAAGCAGAAATTTCAAAAATTATTGTAGGTCAAGATAAAGTAATTGATGAGATTCTTTTATCTATATTTTCTGGAGGTCACGCTTTACTTATAGGTGTTCCTGGACTTGCAAAAACCTTGATGGTAAATACTATTGCAACGACTCTTGGACTTGATTTTAAAAGAATACAGTTTACACCAGATTTAATGCCTAGTGATATTCTAGGTTCTGAAATTCTGGATGAGTCTCGTAAGTTCAAATTTATTAAAGGACCTATATTTTCAAATATTGTTCTTGCAGATGAGATTAACCGTACACCTCCAAAAACGCAGGCTGCGCTTCTAGAAGCAATGCAAGAGCGCGTGGTGACAGTAGCTGGAGAACGATACCCATTATCGCTTCCTTACTTTGTACTGGCTACTCAAAACCCAATAGAGCAGGAGGGAACTTACCCGCTACCAGAGGCTCAGTTAGACCGTTTTATGTTTTCTATTAACCTCGATTACCCTTCGTTTCAAGAAGAGGTAGATGTGGTAAAGGCAACAACATCTGCGGCAAAACCTACGGTAAATGCATTGTTAAATGCACAAGAGATTATAGACTTTCAGCAGCTAGTGCGACGTATTCCAGTGGCAGATAATGTGATTGAATATGCCGTAAATCTCGTAAGCAAAACTCGACCTAAAACAGAGAAGGCGGCTCAGATTGTAAATGATTACATAGACTGGGGAGCTGGACCAAGAGCATCACAAAACTTAATTCTAGGAGCAAAAACACATGCTGCTGTACACGGTAAATTCTCGCCAGATATTGAGGATGTACAAAAAGTTGCTACGGGAATCCTTCGTCACAGAATGATTAAAAATTATAAGGCAGAAGCAGAAGGTTTGAGTATAGAAGATATTATCAAGAGCCTATTCTAATCCGCTTTCGCGAAAAAGTGCTGTTGTAATCTTGACAGTAAGATACCTGTTTAAGTAGTCTTTTAATCACATTAAATATACTCGCTAAGATGTGAAAATTTCTAAGCCATTAAATCCATATCGTGATTTAATGGCTTTTCTATGTCACATATATTGATTATTGAATAAAATGCTTGATTGTTAATTTTATTTCGGTTTTCATGCTTTCTAGTATTTTCTAGATAGCTTAGGTGTATGTATGTGCAATTATATTCAATAAAATCACATTTTCGCGAAAGCGGAATATTCCAATGAGGAAATTTTATAAGGGTTAAATTGTCAATTTGATAATTTGAACTACTCCTTTTTTTGAATTTGATAATTACTTCGCAGTATTTGAGATGGTTTATCAATACGCGCTATTGGCTAAGTATGGGGCTTCCTGCTATTGTTATTCTTTAAGGTATTTTGTATTTTCGTGAACCGCAAAATATAGCGGTACTATTTAACAACCCTAATACATTATATATGGCATTTGATATTGATATGATCAAGAAGGTTTATGCAAATATGTCTGAGCGTGTAGATGCCGCTCGTGACCTTGTAGGTAAGCCCTTGACACTTTCTGAAAAGATTTTATATTCTCACCTATGGGAGGGAAAAGCTTCTAAAGCATTTACTCGTGGAAAGGATTACGTAGACTTTGCTCCAGATCGTATCGCTTGTCAAGATGCTACTGCACAGATGGCTTTATTGCAATTTATGCAAGCTGGTAAAGATAAAGTGGCAGTACCTACAACAGTACACTGTGATCACTTGATTCAAGCAAAAGAAGGAGCGGTTACAGATCTTAAGAACGCAAACGATGTATCTAGCGAAGTTTTTAACTTCTTAGAATCTGTTTCTAATAAATATGGTATTGGTTTCTGGAAACCAGGAGCTGGTATTATACACCAAGTAGTTCTTGAAAACTATGCTTTCCCAGGAGGAATGATGATAGGTACAGATTCTCACACTGTAAACGCTGGAGGACTAGGAATGGTTGCGATAGGTGTAGGTGGAGCAGATGCTGTAGATGTAATGGCTGGAATGGCTTGGGAACTTAAATTTCCTAAATTAATAGGAGTTAGACTTACAGGAAAACTTTCTGGATGGACTGCACCAAAAGACGTTATTCTTAAAGTTGCTGAGATTCTTACTGCAAAAGGAGGAACTGGAGCAATTGTAGAATATTTTGGTCCTGGAGCTACAGCTATGTCTTGTACTGGTAAAGGAACTATCTGTAACATGGGAGCAGAGATAGGAGCAACAACTTCTACCTTTGGTTATGATGAGTCTATGGAACGTTACTTACGTGCTACAGACCGTGCAGATGTTGCAGACGCAGCAAATGACGTAAAGGAATACCTTACAGCAGATAAAGAAGTATATGCAAATCCTGAGCAATATTTTGATCAGGTAATAGATATTAACCTTTCTGAGTTAGGGCCATTACTTAATGGACCTTTTACTCCAGATCTTTCTACAACTGTAGGAAAGGATATGACTGAGAAAGCTACTAAAAATGAATGGCCTCTTAATGTAGAGTGGGGACTTATAGGTTCTTGTACAAACTCTTCTTATGAAGATCTTTCAAGAGCTTCATCTATTGCTCAACAAGCACTAGATAAAGGAATAAAAATGAAGTCAGAACTTGGAATTAACCCAGGATCTGAGCTTGTACGTTACACTACAGAGCGCGACGGAATTTTAGGAATCTTTGAAAAGCTAGATGCCAAGATTTTTACAAATGCTTGTGGACCATGTATCGGGCAATGGGCACGTTACAGTGATCCAAAAAATGCTCCTAAAAACAGTATTGTACACTCGTTTAACAGAAACTTTGCAAAGCGTGCAGATGGTAACCCTAATACACATGCCTTTGTAGCTTCACCAGAAATTACTGCAGCAATTGCAATATCTGGACGTCTAGATTTTAACCCTCTTACAGATTCACTTCTTAATGAAGATGGTCAAGAAGTTATGTTTGACGAGCCTACAGGATGGGAACTTCCTCCTAAAGGATTTGAAGTTAAGGATAACGGTTACCTTGCTCCAGTAGAAGATGGTAGCGGTGTAATTGTAAAAGTAGCTGCAGACTCTGAACGTCTTGAGTTATTAACGCCTTTTGAGCCTATTCTTGATAGCGAGATGCAAGGAATGAAATTGCTTATAAAAGCTTTTGGAAAATGTACTACAGACCACATTTCTATGGCTGGACCATGGTTACGATATAGAGGTCACTTAGATAACATTTCTAACAACTGTTTAATAGGTGCTGTAAATGCATTTGGTAAGAAAACAAACTTTGTTAAAAACCAAATGGATGGAGAATTTGGTGGAGTGCCAGATACTGCACGTGCTTATAAGAAAGCGGGAATCAAAACTGTAGTAGTAGGGGATCACAACTATGGAGAAGGTTCTTCACGTGAGCATGCTGCTATGGAGCCTCGCCACTTAGGTGTAGCTGCTGTGATTGTAAAATCATTTGCACGTATACATGAGACAAACCTTAAGAAACAAGGAATGCTAGGTCTTACCTTCTCTGTTGAGTCTGATTACGACTTAATTCAAGAAGATGATACTTTCAACTTTGTAGATATTGCTAGTTTTGCGCCAGATAAGCCTCTTACAGTAGAGCTTGTACACGCAGACGGAAGTAAGGATACTATTAAAGTAAACCACACGTACAACGATGCTCAGATAGCATGGTACCGTGAGGGAAGTGCTCTTAACTTAATAAAAAAGGAGAACGCTGCATAAGTAGTAATCCTTTTAAACTATAAAAAAGCTCCGCTGGTAACAGCGGAGCTTTTTGTTTTTAAACTATGTACGAGTTTTTATTCTGTGTAGGCACCAGAGGAATATGTTAACTCATAACTGTGAGTGTATATTTCAAATACAATTCCAAAAGGATCTTCTACATAGCACATTTTATAAGGCTTATCTTTAGGATAGTACTCTCTTATAGGCATTCTTTGCTTTCCTCCATAAGAAACAATTTTTTCAATGAGTTCTTCAATATTTGGATCTTGAACGCAAAAGTGAAAAAGTCCTGTGTTAAAAGGATTAAATTCTGACGGTTTCATATCCTTATTGGGAAATGAAAATAACTCTACTCCTATACCATCTGAAGTCGATAGGTGAGCAATTTCAAAAGTTTCCCAGTCGTCGCCAAAAACGTCAATACACATCTGTCCTATAGCTGAATCTTTTTCCTTTTTTACGATAGATGGAGGCATGATGATATACCATCCCATCACCTCCGAGTAAAACTCAACCGCTTTTTTGATATTTGGAACAGATAAACCAATATGGGAGAATGATTTTGGATAATTCTTTGTAGTGCTCATAAATTTTATTTTTTTTCAAAATTAGACTATATTGTTCCTGATGTTAATAACTTACTAAAACGTTATATATGTAACTAAAAGAGTAAAATGATGATTTTAAGATATTTAAATATCAATAAATGAGTGATAAAATCGCATGTCCGCTTAATTATACAATGAATTTAATAGGGTCTAAATGGAAACCTCTTGTGTTATTTCATTTAATAGAAGGCGCCTTACGTTCTGGTGTATTACAAAAAAAGGTGCCAGGAATTTCTAATAAAATGTTTACACAGACCGTCCGCGAATTAGAAAAAGACGGGCTTGTTACTAGAAAGGTTTTTCCAGTAGTACCTCCTAGAGTAGAATATAGCCTTACAAAGAGAGGAGCTTCTCTAGAAGCAATTTTAAGAAGTCTTAACACTTGGGGAGAGGAAGATTGTCAGAATGAATTTTAAGAAGAATTCTGTTGATCAATTAGAAAAAACACATTTTATATTGCACTTGAACTTTTTGATAACCATACTTCAGATCTGAGAAGTTTAATATTATAAAAAAGTTACTGTGGTCGATAAAAGAAGTGCCGTGTTCTGGAATTTTAAGCTCTTAGGTTTTTGTGCATTTATCTATTAGAAAGAGATTCATGGCAGATATACCAACACTAATTAGTGTTCAAATGAGTTAAAGCTGTACTACACCATGCTTCTATACATATAAATTAGAGACTAGATTAACTTACTACTTTTAAGTGTTTATTTATCGTGCTAATGAGTTGTGTTGTAGAAATAGGTTTTGATATATAGTCATCAAACCCTGCATTGAGCATTTTTTCTTTATCTCCAGACATAGCTAAGCCTGTTTGAGCGATAATAGTTATTTCTTTATTTGTTTTTCTTATTTCTTTTAATGCCTCGTTACCATCCATTTTTGGCATATTGATATCCATTAACACTAAGTCAATAACAGCATTTTGATTGACAATCTCCACCGCTTCTTTTCCATTTACGGCTCTTATTATTGAGCAATTAAAATCAGAAAGACAGGCCTGTATATACAGAAAGCTCAAATTATCATCTTCGGCTATTAAAATAGTAAAATCGCCATCTTCAAGCGTGTTCTCGTTGTATTCATTAATAATGACCGTATTATCAATAACTTTTTTATATGGGATTGTAAAGAAAAATGTAGAACCCTTTCCTGTTTGAGAATCAATCCACACTTTACCATGTAAAAGTTTAACGAGACCTTTTACAATAGATAGTCCAAGTCCTACTCCTAGATTGTGAGTTTGCTCCCGCCTACCTTGCGTAAACCTATTGAAAATATTTATTTGCTCTTCTTTATCTATTCCAATTCCAGAATCCTTGACATAAAATTGAAGATTTTTTTCATTTAGAGTATAACCGAATTCTATAGCACCTTCTTTAGTAAATTTTATAGCATTTTCTAATAAGTTAGATATTATTTGGACGAGTTTATTTTCATCTGTTTCTATAAAACTATCTGCTTCTTCTAGACCTTTTTCTACTTGAAGTTTAATACTTGTATTTTCTAATTTTATATAATATTTTGAATAGAGATCATTAATAAGAGTATTTACATTAATATGAGAGTAATCAATGTTTATAGTATTTGATTCTATTTTTGAAATATCTACAATGTTAGAAATAAAACTCAAAAGGCGGTGTCCTTCTTTTTCTATGAGCTCTAGGTAAATATCTTTCTTCTCTTCAGAAATATTCTTTCTTCTCAATAATTCAGAGAAGCCTAAAATACCATTCATTGGAGTGCGCATCTCGTGGCTCAAATTAGCAAGAAAAGCAGATTTAAGCCTATCACTTTCCTCAGCTTTTTCCTTAGCCTCTATAAGTTCTGTTGCTAATAATTTTTGTTGAGTTACATCTTGATTAGTTCCAGCTAGACTTAACACTTTTCCATCATCATCAATTACAGGTTGACATATAGCTCGCACTGTTTTTTGTGGTTGATTAGGCACACAAATCCTATACTCAATATTATAGGCTATACCTAAATTAATAGCTTGATCTACGGCATTCTTAAGAATACTCAAATCATCGGGGTGAACTCTGTCAACCACATTTTCGTATTCAGGATTTTTCTTTTCATAATCAAAGCCCCAGATATTATACATCTCTTTAGACCATTCCATTTTCATACCAGAAGATGGTTTTACTAGCCAACTTCCAATTTTGGCTAAGGACTGTGCATCACTTAGTTCCTTTTCTGTTTTATCTAATAATAATTTAGCTCTTAGTTTATCCTCTTCATTTTGTCTTTGCTCTGTAATATCAAAGAAAACGGTCACAATTTCTTTAACTCTTCCAGCGCTATCAAGTACTGGAAAACCATTGAGCGTTACCCAAGTAATTTCGTCTTTATCATCTCGTTTTAGCCCTATAGCTTGATTTTTTATAGACTCTTTATTGTTTGCAATTTTATTTACTGGGTATTCAGAAATTGGTAGTGGTGAAGCATCGAGCTTAACAAGTTTCAGTTCCATACCTTCTCCTGTTTTTCCTTGTATAAACCTCTCATCTAAACCTAGAATTTGTGACGCTCTAGAGTTGCACTGCACAATTGATGTATCTGGGGCATGAACAACAACTCCTGCTTCTAGGTTACGCATTAATATACGGAAGCGTTCTTCATTTTCTTCGGCACGTTCTTTTGCTTCCTTTATTAGGTTTTCTGTTTTAAAGCGTTCTGTGATGTCATGTATAACGCCAACTATAAAAACGTTTCCTTTTGGATCTATAAAACGTGTTTTCCTAGTAGAGATTCTTTGAGTTTCTCCACCCCTTATGGTAAGTGATTCTTCAGTTATATTTTCAATTCCGTCACTTATTAATTGTCTGTCAATTTTTAAGAAAGCTTCTCTCTCGGCTTTTGACACATGCTCATCAAGAGTTTTACCAATAACATCTTCCCTTTCAAAACCATAGAGTGTGCAAAACGCGTCGTTTACAATGAGTAGTCTGCTTTGATCATCTTTTACAAAAACAGGATCACCTATATTATCGATAATATTATTTAGGTGATTTTTACTCTCTTCAGCCTTTACTTTAGCCTTTATAAGTTCTGCATCAATAAGTTTTTGCTTCGTAATATCTTGACCAGAACCTTTTAAACTTACTACATTACCGTTTGGGCCTAGCACCGGAACACAAATGCATCTTGCTATTTTTTGTGTTCCGTCAGAAAGGCATATTCTATGTTCTATATCATATGGAACCCCATGAGTGATAGCTTTATTTATACGCGTATTCCATAATTCCAAATCATCAGGATGAACATAATTAATCAATACGTCATACGCAGGAGCGCCTTGATTCGGTTCAAACCCCCAAATATGAAACATCACTTTAGACCATTCTATTTTTTTTGTTTCAACATTAAATAACCAGCTTCCTACTTTTGCTAGCGTTTGGGCTTCATCAAGATTAAGCTCAATTACCTTTCTGTCCGTTATATCTTGAGTTACTCCAAATGCTTTTCCGTTAATAAGCTCTATGCCTAGGATACTTAAATATCGTATTTCATTATTTGATTTTATAATTCTAAATTCGAATGGATCCATAGCTTCATCCCTATAAAGCTTTTTAATCACATTCTTCACTTTAGATTTATCTTCATCAACAATTAGTTCACTTACATTCTTACTAGTAGGGTCAAACTCTCCTTTCTTGACGCCATAAATGTTATACATTTCATCAGACCAATAAACCGCACCAGTTTTCCACTCCCATTCCCAGTTTCCTATTTTACCTAATTTTTGGGCTTGTTGTAATTTTAATATGGAATCTTTTTTTACAAATTCTGCCTCTTTTAATTTACTAATGTCTTGTATAGTGACAGGTACTGTTTTTTGTTCTAATAAAGTTTGAGGTATACGTATAGAAAACAAAGCTTTAAACTCATCTCCTTTTAAGGTTTTGTAATTTACTTCAGAGGTAAATGTTTTCTCATTTTTCCATATAGCCCCTATAAGTCGTATAAACACTTTGTTTGCTCCATGCCCAAAAGTATTTTGTAGGTTATCAAAAAATGCTTGATTATTTTCTGCTTTAAATAGTTTTAAAGTAGCACTATTGACATTAATAATTCTCAATTTTTGAATTAACGTAAATACTACATCGGGATTTTTCTTTAAATATTTCTTGATATTAGAAACGCCACTATCTCTAAGCCTCTCTATTTCTTCAAATACGAGCGTAAAATCTTCATTCCAAATAGAAATTGTAGAGTTATCAAATAGTGTCTTGTAATCTTGTTGTTTCTCAGACTTTAATTCTTCTATTTGTCTTTCTAATTCTTGGTAAGTAGGCTTTTTATCTAATTCCATACTGTAATAGCTTTAGCCTTATGTTCTATCAATTTGGGAGCTAATAGCTTAATTATTAAGTTAATAAATAAATCTATTAAAAATAAACCATATAGCACTTACAATACTAAAAAGATTATGTTATGCTTTCGCGAAAGCGTAACCTCCTAATTTCCGTGTAGGTATTGTGATTACATATTGTAAACACCACCATTAATATCTAGGGTAGCACCCGTAATAAAGCCGTCATACTCTGAAGCGAGATATAAAACTGCTCTTGCCACATCTGCCGCGTTCCCTGCGCGTTGTATAGGAATGCCGGCTATGGTTGCAGCTGCAGATTCTTTTGTGGTATGAGTATTGTGAAATGAGGTGCCTAGAATGAGACCTGGAGCAACTGCATTTACTTTTGTACCCTGTGGTCCAAGCTCAGTAGAAAGTGCTCTTGTAAAGGTTAAAATAGCTCCTTTGCTGGTAGCGTAGGCGAGAGAGCCTGGATGTCCTCCTTTACGACCTGCGAGTGATGCTAGGTTTACGATACTGCTATGTTCTTGATTGGCAAGATGTGGAGCCGCCGCCCTGGTCACATGTAGCATTGATGTGAGATTGATATCCATCACTTTGTGCCAAAAATTAGTATCTATCTCACCTAACAATCTGCGTGCTACAAGTGAACCTGCATTATTAATAAGAATATCTAGGCTGCCTAGCTGTTTCACTGTTTCGGCAACCACAATCTCTGCATCCGTTTCCTTAGTAAGATCACCACCTACGATAATTGCTTTGACTCCTTTGCTCAGTGCGTATTGTTGTAATTTACTTGCTGTGTCACTGCTAGAAAAATAATGAATAGCTACGTTTGCCTTGCTATCGATAAAGTGTTTTGTGATAGACTCGCCTATACCTTGAGCTCCTGCAGTGATTAAAATATTTTTTCCGGCTAATTTATTGTTGATCATAGTATGTGTACATTAATCGTTTTAATCATTTTTTTGAAAGTAGCCATCATTTGATACGGCTTGGTCACTTATTGAAATATTAGCTGTTTTAAACCAGACCTCTGCATAATTGCCATCTGCGTACTGCTTTTGTATATCACCACCGTGTGTTTCTGCCCCAGAACACCAGTTTCTATTAATCTCAGGAGATTTTCCATTGGTTTGATTGTAAGCGCCTAACTTAAAAAATAATCCTTCGCCTGTGTAAGCACTATCACGCTCAACGCCATTTTGTCCAATAGGCACAAATAACAGTTGCGTCTGCTCTGGTATAAGCGCAGCAGTTGTATATGATGATTTTATTAAGTTTTTAGTAAAGGTTTTAGTAGGATGATTGTCACTAGTAAATGTGAGATGCATAACACCATCGCTTACAGCAACCTTATAACTGAATTCTTCCCCTAGTTCTATACCATCTTTAGGCTCATTTGGATAGGTATTCTCATCACTACCTATTACAGAAAAGTCATCACCCCAAACTGCACTAGAGTAGTCCCATCTTAATGAATTATCTTCTCCCGCAGTATTTATTTCATAATGCCAGAAAACAGAACCTTTAGTGTGACCCGGGAACTTCTTGTAGAATATTTTGAGAGGTTCATTTTCATGTGCATCTGCACTGTGAATTTGACCTACTACTACAGCATGAGAAGCAGCAACACGTGCATCACCAGTAGCAGATACATTCATCACTTTTAAGGTAGCTGTTAGTGTGTCGTTTGCATTTTTTGGATACCATTTTTTTACTTGAGCAAGTTCGGTTCTTGTATTATTTGAGGTTCCGTGAGTATCCCCAGCGTTTGGTGCTTTAAATACCACCCAGTTACTCGTACCATCATTTGTAGTGTAAAAGAAGTCTTTGTTTTCAAAATCTGTAGCAATACCTGCGTTTGATCCATCTCCTAAAATCAATTTCCAATTTTCAAAAAATGGAATCACCTCACTTGCATAGATCGTTTTTGAGGTATCCTCATTGATACTATCAATTACTGGAGTGACTTTTATGTTTGTATTCTTAGAATTACAGCTACTTATAGTAATGAGTAGGGTACCTATAAACAAGGTGGAGAATAGCGTCTTTGTATTTATTATGCTAGTATTCATTGGGATCTATATTTTTTATGTGATTTGATAATTTAAAGAAGTGGTCATTCATCATATTTGTGGCTAGCTCAGGGTCTTTTTCTTTTATGGCTAGATATATGTTTTTATGCTTTTTTATCTCAGAGACTACTCGGTCTCCTTCACATACTGCAGCTCTTTCATATGTTTTGAGAATAGGAGGTATGAGTAACAGCATTAACGACACCATGGTATTATTTTTACTAGCCTTTGCTATGGCTAGATGAAAGAGTAAATCTTCTTCTAGATAATCATCACCATCTGTAATTTTTAAAATAAAATCATTTAAGGCATTCTTTATATGCTCAAGATCTTGTGCTGTACGCCTTGTGGATGCGAGTTTTACCGTTTGTAATTCTAAAGAAATTCTCGTTTCTACCAGTTCATTAAAAGAGGGTATTGCTAGAGAAGTAATTTCATCTACAAGACCATTAAAAGCAGTGAGCCCTATAGCTAGTACAGTACCACTTTGAGACATAGATTTTAAAACCCCATAAAACTCAAGCTTTCTAATTGCTTCTCGTATATGATTTCTTTTTACTTCAAACTTTTCAGACATTATTCTCTCTGAGGGTAACCTGTCACCACGCTCTAGCTTTTTTGCGTTTATCAAATCCTTAATATTACAGATAATAGCATTCTGCATTATTGTATTTGAATTTTCGTCTATCAAACTTATTTTCACCTTGACTTACTGTTTTAAATGAATAATCTATAATGTGTTCATGTTCTTTCTAAAGCAGCCTCTAGATTAATAATCTAGTAAGGCAATTATTCCATTGTATGAAATAACTAATGAAAAGAAGAGTGCAGCATATAATCCTATGTATACGCCTAGATGTGTTCTATAATTTTTCATTATTTTTTTATTCTTTAGGATAAGGATAATACCCAATATCACAAGTGGTAGTACAAAAACATTAAACACCTGAGATAAAATCTGAATTTCAATAGGGTTAGCTCCAAAAGCAGGTCCTAGTAATGCAACCACACAAGCGATAGCTGTGATGATTCTAAACTGTTTTGAGTTTGTATCCAAAGTACCTGATTGATAATCTGCGATAAGTAATGGAGCAATTAATAAGCAAGGAAAGATAGAGGATAGGCCTGCACTTAGAGCTCCAAAAAAGAAAATAGTCACAGCCCATTTGCCCGCTGCTGGCTCTAATGTATTTGCCATATCTAGTACATTAGACACTCCTTTACCATCATAAAATAGTGCTCCTGTAGCTACTGCCATAATAGCCCCACTTATTATAAAGATTAAAACAGCTGCAGTGATGGCGTCTCTCTTTTGCTGTTTTAGATTGCTTATGGTCCATCCTTTCCCTTTTACAAATAAGGGTCTAGATAAAAATGTGGCAGATGCCATGGTAGTACCTACAAAAGCAGCTACTAGCATTTTACCATCTGTTACATTAGGAATGGTAGGCACTAATCCCTTGAGCACATCTGCTGGGAGTGGTTGTACAAAGAAGAACGAAAGGAAGAAGGAAAAACCCATGATCGTAACAAAAATGATCAAGACCTTCTCAAAAAAGGTGTACTTGCCCACGAGCATAAGCAAGTAAAAAGTAATGATGATAATGGTAGCTATGAGTAAGACACTCTCATATTTATAAGCTAACAATCCTTCAAAATTTATAGATAGTATCTCGTAAATAATATTTGATGAAATTCCTAAAATACCCATTAGGGAATTCCACTGTCCAAAGGTGATGCCTACAATGATTAAAATTGCTAGCAGCTTACCATATTTAAAGTGTTTTTTGAAAGAATAAAGGGCAGTTTCTCCAGTAAGAAGCGCATAATTTCCATATGCAAATATGAGCACACCAGAAAACAAGCAGCTCAATAAAAGAACCCATAATAATTGCATCCCAAATTTACTTCCTGCAACAATCATAGACGTCACACTACCGGTACCTATGGTATAGCCAATAGCAAAAATTCCTGGACCAAATCCTAAAATCAAGGCTAGTGTTTTTTTAAAGAATGATTTTTTTTTAGTGGTAGTTCCCATAGGAAAAATTGAATTTTACAAAAGTAAATTGATTTGGGCACCCAAACTGGGCACCCAAATATATACTATTGTAATTCAACTTTTAAAGAATAATGTATTAAATAACACCTTATTGTTGCAGTATTTCAATTTTTCTGTTAAAATAAGAAGCAAATGTCAATGTCTGACGCTTGTGTTTTAAACTCTTAATACCAAAATATTTAATCAGATAGCCACGATTTAAATGAAGTATATATAAATGTTACGCTTTCGCGAAAGCGTAATAGAGCTATCTATGCCTAAAACCTTATTATTACGAGGTGAAATACTAGCCAATTCAAAAGACTAGTGAAATGTATTTTTTAGTTTTTTTGTACAAGTAATTACCTTCATAATTGTTTTATTGGTGTCGTTTTTTCTCCAGTGTATATAGAGGTCAATATGTTGCACTAAGTCTATAAAACGAACATTTTTGAATTCTGAATATTTAAATGAATGGGGCAGTATAGAAATACCAAGGCCTTTTGAAACTAGATTTAATATCATCCCACCAAAATCTGACTCAATACTAATCTTAGGAGTAAATCCGTATTGCTTGAATACATTGCGCAGAAGCGTAGAAAAGAACGTAGTCTGGTGTAAGCCTGAGATTATAAATTGTTCTTCTTGCAATCTTTTAATATCATATAGGGTAGTGCTGTCTAGCCAGTGGTTTTCTGGTACTGCAATACATATGGGCTCTGTAAAAAGCTTTAGGGAATTAATATTATGATGCTCAATAAGATCTCTACTAAAAGCGATATCTGTATGATAGCTGAGTAGTAATTTCTCATGATTGCCATCAGTAAGCTCAGCAAGTTCTAATTTGAGTTCTGGTAAATCACTTTTTATAATTGCCAAGAAATCTGGTAATAAACTAAAGGTAATAGAACCAGGGTAAGATATCGCAACTACGCCTAGATCACCATCATTAATTTTTTTTGCCTGCTGGTAAAATTGATCTAAGTCATTTAATGTCTTTGACCAATTTTCCTTAAGAAATTGACCAGCATCAGTAAGTTTTACATTACGCTTATTTCTCTCAAATAATAAGAACCCCAGCTCATCTTCTAGCGCTTGTATCTGTCTAGATAATGTGGACTGTGATATATAAACTTTCTCTGCAGTGTTCCAAAAGTGAAGTTCTTCGGCTAGCACTAAAAAATATTTTATTTGTTGTGTAGTCATAACTAATCCTATTATTGCATTAATGGCATAAAAATATGTATTTCTTAATAGACATTCTCTTATTTTCTTTGTGTTATTAATTACTCATAAAATCAATAACAATGTTGGGAATAGAAAACTATATACTCTTTATGATGACTGCATTATTTTTTATAATGATACCTGGTATTGATACCGTATTTGTATTAAATAAAACAATTACGCGAGGTAGGAGGTCTGGGTTCGTATCTGCTATTGGTGTAAATGCTGGCATATTAACTCATACGGTAGTTTCTGCTTTGGGACTTACCGCTATACTATCAAAATCGGAAATAGGTATGATGGCGATACAATATATAGGTGCAGTATATCTAGTTTTTATGGGTATCAAGCAGCTCAATAATAAAACTGAAGTATTTCAAAATAGTAAGGTAACAGAAAAGTTAAAAAATGACTTTTGGGCTGGTTTTTCTACAAACTCATTAAATCCTAAAGTTGCATTATTCTTTTTGGCCTTATTCCCTCAGTTTATTGTGCCTACTCGCATTAATGATCCACAACCATTTTTATTATTAGGATTCACATATGCAGTCATTGGGATTATTTGGTATATGCTATTGACACTATGTGCTAGTACTTTCTCTAATAAAATTAGAAATAATGCGACTTACGGTCTATGGATTAATAGAGTGAGCGGATTAGTATTTATTCTTATGGGTTTACAAATTGCTTTAGGAAAATAGTCTGTAAGATTACAGTGAGACACTTTTTGTGTAATATGTAATTGAGTTCGTGATATGGGTTAAATCTAGGCTATCATCTTTTTTGAAAGTATAAAATAAGCAGTCGGTTCTTTTTCTTTTATTTTTGTAGAAAAAATAAAAACTCTTTACATTATGTTGTAATAGGGACTTAAACGTATAATTTGCTATGAAAGATACCCAGTCTCACCTAGCTCCTTTTAATGAAGCAGAAAAATTTATTTACTGTCTTGAGGCAGTTCCAGATGTCGATCAGGATGTTGCCACAGAGGTCGTAATAACACTCGAAGATATCGCTCTAAAACAAGGAATTGCTAGTATCTACAAGACTTGCGACACCATAGAAGGGCTAGAGGAAAGTTTAAACACGCTCGTGTATGATGACCATAACTTCAAAGATTATGAACTCATTTACCTCATAATGCCAGGCCAAGCTAACAATATCATGCTCAATGATTATTACTACAGTATTGAGGAAATTGCCGAAATTTTTGAAGGAAGAATGACAGGTAAAATCATCCATTTTTCAAATAAAAAAGCACTCGACTTAACTGACGAAGAATCGCAATATTTCCTTGATGTTACTGGTGCTCGAGCAATCTCTGGCTATGGATCTAGCAAGAACACATTATCGAGCACAGATACCATAGATAGAGTGTTTTTTAATATGTTTCAAGAAAATGAAGACTTTAAAGAAGTGGTAGAGGAGATGTTTCAAAAACACTATAAACTCTGTAAGCTACTTGATTTTAGACTGTATTATTAATCGTTAATTTAGGCAGGATATTATAAAATACGCTTTCGCGAAAATGTGACAACTCAACATTACCTTCTCATTAATTCAGCACATTGATAAGAACAGGTTATAAACTTAATATCAATATAATTGACGAAATATAGTACGCTGTAAAGCACACTAAAGCAATAGCATAACAAGATTCCCTGCAGTTAAAACCTGCAAGACAAAGACTAAGATGCTTAAGTCTTTTTTAAAGCCATAACTGATGCCTAAAGCGAGAAGGACAAGCAGTGGAGGTGCCAGCCCAGACACTACTCTAAAAGAATAGTGGTGGCTCTTCTCTGACGTAGCTAGC
Organism: Dokdonia sp. Asnod1-B02; assembly: GCF_045063955.1. NCBI lineage: Bacteria > Pseudomonadati > Bacteroidota > Flavobacteriia > Flavobacteriales > Flavobacteriaceae > Dokdonia > Dokdonia sp. Asnod1-B02. The sequence continues at coordinate 1,844,018 of NZ_JBEFNW010000002.1, forward strand.
TTATACCTATTAACTTCTTTAAAAATCAAAGACACCGCATAAACAACTTGCTTACCCTCCAAAGTGGTTGCAACATCTTTTGAAACCGAAAACTGACGAGTAGGAGTCACGACGCGATAGGTATTATGGGAGTTTCCGCCAGCATTATAATATTTTTCTTTGTTTCTAGATACGGAAACCACATCTTCCGAATACCGAGTTCCAGGTAAAGCAAAATCTATAAGCACTACCAGTGATATGAGTACGGTAATACCATATAATATGCGGTTGGTGAGTGATAGTGGATACATGATTTTAATTTATAACGTTCTGGAGATTTACATAGTTATTAGTTAGTACGTAAATCAGCAATTTTGTTACGGTATTGAGAGTTTTGGGATGTTAGGAACAGTGAATGATAGAAAGAACAAACAATTAAAATTATAGATAGCTATTAGCTTTAAGACTCTGCTAGGAGAATTCAAAGTAGGTATATATTTGACAATTAGAAATCAGTCATATATTTACAAATTGCGTTTTAATTTTCTAAAGCAATAATCAGATTCAAAGATATCAGAGATTGACCTAATTAGTTCTTTTGCTTTTTTCTTATTATTTATTGAAATGTAAACTCGATGAATCCCTTTCCAGTTTTTTGTAAAATTCAGTTCAAGGATCAGGCTTGCTTTACCCCAATCAAACTTTTCTGATGAGTTTATACTTACATATTCGTTATTTTCCATATTCAAGTATAACGTCTTTAATAAGTTTTTATAATTTAAAACTTTGATGATTTTTGAATTTTTTATCGAATCCGTTTTTATATCCCCACATTGTTCCATTGTCAGGTCTTCTACTTCCCATTGCTCTGTATAAATACCAACTGAAAAGTCCTTGTTGGGGATTATTAAATTAGTACATAAAATATTTGAGGAGTTATTTATATCAGAAAGAGCTTTTTCATAAGTTATTTCACTTTGTGAAAATGAATATGTGAAGATTAAAAGGAAGAAGATATTAATTGCAAGCTTCATTTTTTGTGGAACATTTATATTATTGGTAATAGAGAATTACTCTCATGTGCTGTAATTTTTATAATTATTCTATCGTTTAAATTTTGAAGGTCTTTTAGCTTATCCTCTAAACCTATATTTAACTTCGGTCTTACTCTACTATATGTTTTACGATATCTTCTGGCCAAATTATAAACTGACCATACTGACCACTTTTTTCAATCCCTCCAATTTCCTTACCACGCTTAGTAGTTATCCAATCATCTTCCTTCTTATACATTAGTTTTTTATCCTTAAACCAGCTATTTACTTTTCTACTACTTAACCCTGTCAACTGAGATAGTTCTTTAGTGGTTAAAAGATTTGTTTTGGAGGAATCTTTTGTTTCAACAATTTCTGAGATTGTTTTTTCAGATTGTCTTTCAAAATCTTTGTTCACTTTCTTGACGGATACTCTTATCTCCTCACTAATAGATAAAAGTCTCAAAGCCTCTTTTCTAATATCATTGTATAAATCTTCGTCATCTTCTCTTCTTACATAAATGCCCATCTCATCATTATTCTGTTGAGAAAAAGAATATAAGTTCATAGAAGTAACAATGGCTTCATTTTTATTCAGATAGCACTTAGCGTGGAGAGAATTACAAAGACTTGTTCTTATACCAATTTGACTTTCCAGCCAATTACTTTCTTCAACCTGCAGCTTGTTCTCTCTATAAATAATTCTAATATCTATTTTTTGGATATGTAAATATTCTAAATTATCCTTTACTCTTTTGTGAAATTGTAGGTAGGGACTTATTAGAATTAATTGATCCTTTGTATTTTTTATTAGTTGTTCTAAGTGATATGAAACACCAGTGGTGTCTAAAAATTTTGCCATTCTAAATAGTTTTTACGATTTTCTAACTTCTTACTAAGCAACATAGATATCAAACGTATCCTTAAAGTGCAAGTCGTTATGATCTTTATCTAAAATAGAGAGCTCAGCGCTACCTGCAGCAACTGTGATATAATTGTTATTATAATAAAAGCGTATAAATGTAAAAAGGTCTTTTTGTCCTTTTACTATATTACCATTTATCATAAACTCATCTTTATCTATTCCATATTCGCACTTTGCTATAGATTGATGTATTAGCTTTCCAATGGTTTCAGTTTGTCTGGCTTCATATACTTGCCATAAGTCGGGAAAGTCTTTGAAATCATTTTCCTTAAGTCTAAAGTTAAGCTCCGACAAGGCATTCAAATCTAGTTTTATGTGATCACCATCAAAACCGCCTTCAATTTCAAGATACTTATCAAAACGCACAAATGTTATAAATAAAAGCCATGGTAGGTGAGTGTCTTTATTTTCATTGAAATCTACTTGATACACGCTCTCAACAGTCTGCCCGATAATTTGATTTAAGAAGTGATCTGGTGGTGATTTCATTAGTGTAAGGTCATTCAATGTTTTATAGTCAACTTTACGATTTTAATTATTCTGTTGGCTACCCATTTTTGAGGCACTTTTAAACCATACAAATAAATTAAATGTCACCTCTGGATATATTTTTAATCTTATTTTTCTAGCTTATTTGTAAAATGAATTTTAAAGTTATGTGCCGCGCATAATATTACAAATAAAGCTTTAACATCATCTCAATAGATGTCAAAATAATGCATCCGTCACTTTTTAAAACCCAAAAAGGAGTTGTTAAACATACAACTCCTTTTTGTTCTTTACATACGGTTTTCCGCATTATGGTGGTATTTAATGCAATTATGTGATTAGGATTCACATTTTCGCGAAAGCATACTTTTAGTAACGCACGTCTTTCATATCAATTTCTTCGGCAACAGTTGCTTTGTTATAATTACCTCCTAGATCTGGACATGCCATGAGGGTAGCGGCTCCTTTAAAGGGTACTGCTACTTTATTGTATCCATACACATCTGCTAGGGTCTGGGTAAGGTTTTTATCTCCTAGGTTAATATCTACATCGTCCATGGTGAGCTGGCAAGGGTGCTCGTAGCCGCAGGCGCGAGTGATTTCTAGTAATTCTTTCTTGAAATTTTTAAAGTAATAGTGTGTGCGCTCTGCTTTATCTGGAATGTCTATGCCGCGTTGTAACCACTTATTTTGAGTCGCAACACCAGAAGGGCAGGTGTTGTTATGGCACACCTTTGCTTGTATACAACCTACGGCAAGCATAGCTTCACGGGCAACATTGATACAGTCTACACCCATCGCAAAAGCCATGGCGGCCTTAGCCGGGAAGCCTAACTTTCCTGAGCCTATAAATACCACGCGCTCAGTGAGCTGGTACTCCTTAAAAATCTTATAAATATCTGAGAATCCATATACCCACGGTAGCGCCACATGATCTGCAAAACTTGGTGGGGCAGCACCGGTACCACCTTCACCACCATCAATGGTGATAAAATCTGGTCCCTTACCAGTAGTTGCCATTATTTTTGCTAGTTCGCGCCACGCATCCAGTTTTCCTATGGCAGCTTTAATCCCTACTGGGAGTCCTGTTTCATGAGCAATACTTTCTACAAAGTCAACCAATTCTGGCACATTAGAAAATGCCTTATGATTAGGAGGAGAGAGTACATCTTTCCCTACTTCTACACCACGTATTTCGGCAATTTCCTTGGTGATTTTTGATCCTGGGAGTACGCCTCCTTTTCCAGGTTTGGCTCCTTGTGAGAGTTTTACTTCTATGGCGCGTACTTGAGGATTTTCGTCCACAAGTTTTTTCATTTTTGGCATTGAGAATCCGCCATCTTCAGTGCGCACTCCAAAGTACCCAGTTCCAAAATGAAATACCACATCACCGCCTTTTTTATGGTAAGGTGAGAGTCCGCCCTCACCAGTATTGTGATATGCGTATGCTTTTGCACAACCTCGATTTAAAGATTCTACAGCTTTCGCCGAAAGGCTACCAAAACTCATAGCACTCACGTTAATAATAGAACTAGGTCTGTAAGGGCGCGATCTTCTACCAGCACCCATAACTTTTGCACATGCAAGGAAGTAAGGGTCTTTTGCATTGGGGTGATTTTCTTCTACCTTATATGGCATCATGGCATTATTGATAAAGATATAATGCGACTGATTGATGTCACGGTCGGTACCAAAACCTTCGTAGTTATTTTCATTTTTGGCAGAGGCATAAATCCACCCGCGCTCTATACGATTAAAAGGAAGTTCCTCACGGTTATTTGCGACAATATACTGGCGCAACTCTGGCCCAATACTCTCAAGCATATACCTAAAATGCCCCACAACTGGGAAGTTGCGCGTGATGATATGTTTTTTGTTAAAAAATATATCTCGTATAGCGACAATAACCACCACCAAAATCAACCACATCCACCATGAGATATTACCTAAAAACTCGAGTACTCCTTCCATTTATTCAATTTTTGCACTAAAATACAATTTACTATCTCGTAGTCTGAAATTTTAATTCAAGTTTATTATTTACTTCTCTTGGTAAGTTTTAGTTGATGCGTTATGTGTTACATCTCCCTGACTCCCTCTTCAAAGAGGGACACTGTTGTGTTTTTAAGTTTTTTTGCTGCGCAAAAAGAACTTCTTTAGTTTCCCTCTTCCTTGCATCCGACGAGGGAGGAACGACCGAGAGGAATGCATAAGGTTAGGGGAGATGTTTTTGAGTTTGAGTGAGCCATTTTCATACGTTATGCGCAACATCTCCCTGACTCCCTCTTCAAAGAGGGACACTGTTGTGTTTTTAAGTTTTTTTTGCTGCGCAAAAAAGACTTCTCTAGTTCCCCTCTTCCTTGCATCCGACGAGGGAGGAACGACCGAGAGGAATGCATAAGGTTAGGGGAGATGTTTTTGGGTTCGAGTGAGCCATTTTCATGCGTTATGTGTTACATCTCCCTGACCTCTTCAAAGAGGGACGCTGTTGTGGGGTTTAGGTTTTTTTGCTGCGCAAAAATAACTTCTATAGTTCCCCTCTTCCTTGCATCCGACGAGGGAGGAACGACCGAGAGGAATGCATAAGGCTAGGGGAGATGTTTTTGGGTTCGAGTGAGCCATTTTCATATGCTATGCGTGACATCTCCCTGACTCCCTCTTCGAAGAGGGACACTGTTGCGGGGTTTAAGTTTTTTTGCTTTGCAAAAAGAACTTCTTTAGTTTCCCTTTTCAAAGAGGGGTTAGGGGAGATGTTTTTGAGTTCGAATGAGCTATTTTCATGCGTTATGTGTTACATCTCCCTGACTCCCTCCTCAAAGAGGGACACTGTTGTGTTTTTAAGTTTTTTTGCTGCGCAAAAAGAACTTCTTTAGTTCCCCTCTTCCTTGCATCCGACGAGGGAGGAACGACCGAGAGGAATGCATAAGGTTAGGGGAGATGTTTTTGGGTTCGAGTAATAACATCTTATTAGTTACATCTCCCTGACTCCCTCTTCAAAGAGGGACACTGTTGTGTTTTTAAGTTTTTTTGCTGCGCAAAAAGAACTTCTCTAGTTCCCCTCTTTGAAGAGGGGTTAGGGGAGATGTTTTAGGTTCGAGTGAACACACCAAATCAAACCCCTCCACACCCTCACAAATCAAATAACTTATCATAAATTTACGGAAGACTATAAAGAGCACATCTACATTGAAAAAACATAAAATCTTATTAATTATTGGCTTACTTCTCATTCCGCAGATGGTGTTGGTTCGCTGTCTGGCGAGTTACCCGAAACTGGTAGAGCAATATTATAGCAACGGATTGTATCCTATCATTTCAAAGGCGTCTCGATATGCTTTTGGCTGGTTGCCGTTTTCATTTGGTGATATCATGTATGCGGTGCTTATTGTGCTCGCTTTGCGCGAAATTGTACTACTCATTAAAAATAAGTTTAGAGGATTTAAAACCTTTCTTCTAAAGACGCTAGCCATCATTTCGATAGTGTATGGAGCTTTTAATTTGCTTTGGGGAATGAATTATAACAGGCTTCCATTGCACGAATCCTTAGGAATAGATAATGAGTACACCACCGAAGAGCTTGTACAACTTACTGAGAAGCTTATTGAAAATAGCAATAACCTCCACAATCAGCTCGCCGAGGATAAAAACAGTCGCGTTGTTTATTGTGACAAAATAGAAGGTGAAAATGCTTGTTTGCAAGAAATTTTCAACGGAACGCTTAATGGTTACGAGACGCTTAAAACTCAGTTTCCAAAACTTAGTTACCCACCTAAGAGTATTAAGAATTCGCTATTGCGATACCCTCTGTCTATAATGGGGTATAGCGGTTATCTCAACCCTATTACTAATGAGGCGCAAGTTAATGGGATGGTGCCAGCTCATCGATGGCCAGTGATTTCTTCACATGAGCAAGCACATCAGCTCGGTTTTGCAAAGGAAAATGAAGCCAACTTTATTGCGGTAATGGCAACGCTTAATAATGAGGATTTATATTTTCAATATTCAGGGAGTATTTTTGCGTTGCGTTATGCGCTCAATGATGTGTACAGCCGTGATAAGGAATTAGGAGAAGACTTGAAAGCACGTCTTAATCCAGGTATTTTAGTAAATTATCAAGACTCTAGAGATTTCTGGGATGCGATGGATAATCCGCTAGAGCCGCTGTTTGATCTGTTTTACAGCAATTACTTAAAGGCAAATAATCAGCCAGGTGGATTAAAGAGCTATAGTTATATGGTAGCACTTTTGGTTAACTATGATCAGCGTTTTCCAGATACATTCTGATGTTAAAAGTCTCTTAAAAGTTTCCTAAACCTTAATAGAACGTTAACGCGGTGGCTATCTTTAGGATCTAAACTTTCAACCTATGTTCTTTAAAAAATTACTTGTCTTTGGGCTAGTAAGCTGCTCATTTACGATGTATGGGCAAGATTACTTTCCAGCAAACGCTGGAGTCAAGTCCAAAAACCAAAATTACACGGTGTTTACAAACGCCACGATCCACACAACTCCCACAGAAACCATTAAAAATGGAACACTTGTAGTGCAAGATGGAAAAGTGGTCTCTGTAGGCAAATCTTCATCATATGCACAAAATGCTATTGTTGTAGATCTTAATGGTAAACATGTCTATCCATCTTTTGTAGACATCTATACTAATTTTGGTATCGATAAGCCTAAGCGCGCAGGAGGATCTGGACGTGCTTCACAATATGATAACTCTCGCGAGGGAGCTTACTGGAATGACCATATCTTATCTGAGCAAGATGGCTATCAAGATTTTAAATATGATTCAAAAAAAGCAACCGAATATCTTGAGGCTGGTTTTGGCGTAGTTGCAACACATCAACATGATGGTATTGCACGTGGTACAGGAGCGCTTATCGCACTTAATAATGATGGAAATACCGCAAACCGCGTGATAGAAGATCGCCTTGGTCAGTATTTCTCATTTGATAAGAGTGTAACCTCACGCCAGTCATACCCATCGTCTAAGATGGGTGCAACAGCATTATTACGCCAGTTACAACACGATTTAGACTGGTATGAGAAAGGAAATATAGCTACAAAGGATCTTTCTTTAGAGGCGCTTTCGCGAAACAAAGGTCTTCCGCAGTTTTTTGAAGGTGATGGCTTATATGATGACCTTCGTATAGATAAACTAGGTGACCAGTTTGGTATCGACTATGTAATTATTGCCGGTGGTGATGAGTATAAGCGTATCGGAGAAGTTAAGGCGATGAATCGTAAGATGATTCTCCCACTTAAATTTCCAGATGCATACGATATGGAAAATCCATACGCTGCCGAATATGTAGCGCTTTCTGATATGAAACATTGGAATCAAGCACCTACAAATCCTAAAGCATTACAAGATGCAGGAGTAACATTTGCACTTACTACATTCTCACATAAATCTCCAAAAGATTTTAAAGACCACTTGATGAAGGCAATTAAGTATGGTCTGTCTAAAGAAAGAGCGTTAGAAGCACTTACTACTATTCCAGCAACAATGATTGGAAAGAGCGGACAGCTAGGAGTTCTTAAAACAGGAGCTTGGGCAAACTTCATGATTACTTCTGGAGAAGTATTTGAAAAAGACACAGAGCTTTATGAGCACTGGATTCAAGGCAACAAAACAGTAATCAAGGATATGAACACAGTTGATATTGATGGTGTTTATACAATGAATATTAGTGGAGCTACTTATGAGCTAGAGATTAAAAACGCGCTAGAAAAAGCAAAAGCATCTCTTAAAAAGGGAACAGAAGATGTAAAAAGTGAGTTCGCTTATAAGGATGAATGGGTGACAGTAACCTTCCCTCAAAGCGAAGGAAAATTTGTACGTCTTGTAGCAAGAGCATCTGCAGATGCTTTAAGCGGCAAAGCAATTCTTGCAGATGGCTCTGAGAAAAACTTTACTTCTACTAAGAAAGCACTAGCTAAGAGTGGTGATAAAGACGATAAGAAAGAAGAGGACAAACCTCTTACGGTAATGCCACTTACCTTTCCTAATATGGCTTTTGGTTTTGAAACAAGACCAACTCAACAAGATATCTTAATCACAAATGCCACTGTGTGGACTAATGAAGCAGAGGGTGTTCTGGAAAACACAGATGTCTTAATAAAAGATGGAAAAATCAGTGCAGTAGGTAAAAATCTTTCTGCTCGTGGTGCTATGGTAGTAGACGGTACTGGTAAGCATGTAACTTCTGGTATTATAGATGAGCACTCTCACATTGCGGCTTTTGCAATCAACGAGTCTGGTCACAACTCTACGGCAGAGGTTCGCATGAGTGATGTAGTTAATCCAGACGATTCTGATATCTATCGCAATCTTGCTGGTGGAGTTACAGCTATTCAATTATTACACGGATCTGCAAATCCTATTGGAGGACAGAGCGCAGTAATGAAATTAAAATGGGGAGCACCTATTGATGAGATGGTGATTGCAGATAAGAAGTTTATCAAATTTGCTTTGGGTGAAAACGTAAAGCAAGCAAACTGGAATAGCTTCTCAAGATTCCCACAAACGAGAATGGGAGTAGAGCAAGTATTTGTGGATTATTTTACAAGAGGAAAAGAATACGAAGCAAAGAAAAAGAGCGGTCAACCTTATCGCATGGATGAGGAGATGGAAACTATAGTAGACATCCTTAATATGGATCGTTTAATTTCTTGTCACTCCTATGTGCAAAGTGAAATCAACATGACCATGAAAGTGGCAGAGCAGTTTGGTTTTCATATCAATACATTCACACACATACTTGAAGGATATAAAGTTGCAGATAAAATGGCCGAACACGGTGTAGGAGGATCAACATTCTCAGACTGGTGGGCTTATAAATATGAGGTGAATGATGCTATTCCTTACAATGCAGCCATCATGCACAGAGCAGGAGTAACCGTTGCTATCAACTCAGATGATGGTGAGATGTCAAGACGTCTTAATCAAGAAGCTGCAAAAATTCATAAGTACGGTGGTATTTCTGAAGAGGATGCATGGAAAATGGTAACTCTTAATCCAGCAAAACTATTACACATGGATGATCGCGCAGGTAGTTTAAAACCTGGTAAAGATGGAGATGTTGTAATATGGACAGATCATCCACTTAGTATTAAAGCGAGAGCAGAGAAAACGATTATTGAAGGAAAAGTATTTTTTGATATGAAAAAAGACGAAGAACTTCGTAAGACCGTACAGCGCGAGAAAGCACAACTTACTGCAATGATGCTTGCAGAAAAGAATAAAGGCTTACAGACGCAACCTGCCAAAAAGAAAGAAAAACAACGTATGCATTGTGATACAGAACAAACACTTTACTAAGATGAAAACACTACAACAACTATTAGTAGCCGTTGTTTTCCTTTTAGGAGCAACTGCAAGCGCACAGCAAACACCTGCAGCAGCACAAGCTGCCGCATTTACTATTACGGGAGCAACTGCTCACATAGGTAACGGAACCGTAGTAGAAAACGCCACTATCGTTTTTGAAAACGGTAAAATAAGCACGATTCAAAGCGGAGGAACAGCCACTAAAGGCGAAGTCATTAATGCTACTGGAAAGCATGTGTATCCTGGTTTTATTGCAACAAACACCACATTAGGTCTTGTAGAAGCAGCAGCCGTGAGACAATCTAATGATGATGATGAGATAGGCGAGTTAATACCGCATGTACGTGGTATTATCGCTTACAATGCAGAATCTAAAGTAGTGGAGAGTATGAGACCGAATGGCGTACTTATGGCGCAAATTCGTCCTGTGGGAGGCACCATCTCTGGGTCTTCTTCTCTCGTACAACTTGATGCTTGGAACTGGGAAGATGCTGCTTATAAAACAGACGAAGGTATCTTTATGGAATGGCCTCGCACGATGCGCCGTGGGCGCTGGTGGTTAGGTGAAGAGCCAGGTTATAAACCAAACAAGGATTACAGTAAAGATGTAAACGAAATCAAAACCTTTTTCAAAAACTCACGAGCTTATGGAAAAGGGAACACCTCAAAAAACCTTCCTTTTGAAGCGATGCGTGGTGTTTTTGAAGGAACTCAAAATGTGTATGTTTCAGCAAATGATCAAAAGCAAATACTTGATGTGATTGCTTTTGCAAAGGAGATGAATCTCACAAACGTTGTGCTTGTGGGAGGATACCAGTCCTACAAAGTAACTGCAGAACTTGTAGCCGCAAATATGCCAGTAATTTTACAACGTGTACAAGAACTACCTTCTATGGAGGATCATGATTATGACTTACCATATAAGCTACCTAAGCTTCTTGCAGACGCCGGTGTTACAGTTGCGTTAGGATATGACTCAGAGTACTGGCAAGTGCGTAATCTTCCTTTTTATGCGGGACAGGTTACTCAATTTGGTATGAGTGATGAAGATGCACTTAAAATGATCACTATGAATCCTGCAAAAATAATGGGAGTTTCAAATACTGTTGGGACACTTGAAGTAGGAAAAGATGCAACACTTTTTATAAGCGAAGGAAATGCACTAGACATGAGAGGAAACATTCTTTCGAGAGCATTTATCCAAGGACGTGATATAAGTTTAGAGTCTCACCAGACCAAGCTTGCAAAGCGTTATGCAGAGAAGTACGGACAGAAGGAGTAATCCTTAATCTTAGTTATATTAATTAGTAAAGCCCGAGCAATTGCTCGGGCTTTTGTTTTGGGGTAATTTAGTAACTGCTATTTAATCACTTTACAACCTTCACCAGAAATTCGGCTGGAGTAGCTGTCTACTTGAAGTCCATTACGTTCATAAAGTGCGGTACTTTCAGATAGGTATTTATCTATGTCCGCTTTCGCGAAAGCGAGACAAAACATACTAGGTCCGCTGCCAGAAATACCAAAGGCTATGCATCCATTCTGTTGAGAAATCGCTTTAATCTCATCAAAATGCGGAATCAATTGCTTGCGATGCGGCTCTACGAGTACATCTTTAATACTCTCGGTAAATAATTCCTTATCCCATTCATAGAGCGAGGCAACAAAGCCTGCCAGATGTTGTGATTGTGCAATGGCATCCTTGAGAGGCACGTGCGTGGGTAAAATCTCCCTCGCTTCTTTAGTTTTGATAGTGATATGAGGATGTAAAATTCCAACGTAAACCGTATCCATGGGAGGTAAGGCGATTACCTTAAATGGGTTGTAGCCAGTTACTAGCGTGGTACCTCCATAAATGCAAGGTGCCACATTATCTGCATGCTCATTACCACTCGCCAGTGCTTCGCCTTTCATAGCGTAGCGCGTGAGTTCAAGATTAGATAATGGTTTTTCTAAAAACTGATTAATACCATACACAGCTCCTGCTGCGCTAGCACTGCTGCTACCTATTCCAGAACCGGAGCGTATTTTTTTATGAATCTCTATTTCTACTCCAAAGTTGGCGTTAATGTCTTCTAGCATGGCATTGCCCGCCACACCAGCAACATTATTATGAGCTTCCATGGGGAGCTTGTCGCCTGTGATTTCTGTAATCGTTACTCCGCGACCTTCGGTTTTTTTAAAAACCATCTCATCGCCTATACCTTCGAGCGCAAAACCTAGCGAATCAAAACCACAGTTTACATTTGCCACTGTAGCGGGACAAAATACGCGTATCGCAGTAGGATTATCAAGGCTTTGTATGGTGGCTTTTTTATGTATTTCTTGAGACATATAATTATTATCTAAGTCTTATGATATCGCTAAAGAGTCCGCTGGCGGTAACATCACCACCTGCACCTGCACCTTTTACAATGAGCGGCTGCTCTGGGTAGCGTGCTGTGTAAAATAAAACAATATTGTCAGACCCTTCAAGGTTGTAAAACGGACTGTCTGCACCTACAGACTGTAAGCCTACGCTTGCTTTACCATTATCCAACTGCGCTACATATTTAAGGCGTTTTCCTGCTGCTGTAGCATCGGCAACTAGTTTTTCAAAGTGTGCTGCGTCTTCTTTAAGTGTTTCAAAGAAGTGAGGAACGTCTGTGCTTTCCAGGTTATTTGCTGTAAGAAATGGAGTGTTCACGATATCTTCTAGTTCTAATTCAAGTCCGCTTTCTCTTGCGAGTATTAGGATTTTACGAGCTACATCTACACCACTCAAATCAATACGAGGATCTGGCTCTGTATAGCCCTCCTCTTTGGCTTGTTGTACCACATCATAAAAGCTATCACCACTTTTAAAGTTATTAAAAACAAAGTTTAAACTTCCAGAAAGCACAGCTTGTACTTTAGTAATACTATCACCAGACGCGATAAGGTTCTGTAAAGTATCTATTATAGGTAAACCAGCACCTACGTTGGTTTCAAACTTAAAGGGAGCATTATATTTTCTACTCAATCGTTTAAGATTTGCATAGTATTCTTGTTTTCCAGCGGCAGCAATTTTATTACATGCAACCACTGCGATGCTATTTCTCAAGTATTCTTCATATGCCATCGCCACAGGTTCATTTGCCGTAATATCTACAAAAACTGAGTTGCGCTGGTTGAGAGCAATTACGTTTTCGCGAAAGCGTACAATATCTGCCTTCTCACCTTGAGCAAGCGCCTTTTCCCAATTATCTAAATCAATAGCTTGTTCTGAGACGAGCATCTTGCGACTGTTTGAAAGTCCTAGTACTCTTATATTAAGGTTAAGATGGTCTTTGAGATATTTTTTCTGACTGTTAATTTGATCTAGGAGTTTTGCTCCCACATTTCCTACACCTGTAATGAAGAGGTTAATTTGCTTTCTGTTTCCTTCAAAGAAAACTTCATGCAAGCTGTTAAGCGCTTTCTTTACATCCTTTTCGGCAATTACTGCAGAGATATTTTTCTCACTCGCTCCTTGTGCTATGGCGCGTATATTTACGTTGTTTTTACCAAGTGTGGAGAACATTTTTCCAGAAATCCCTTGATGACTTTTCATAGATTCTCCTACGAGTGCGATTATTGCAAGAGAAGTCTCAACAATCACCGGGTCAATCTTACGTAGCGATAGCTCGTAAGCAAACTCTGTTTCTATTGCTGTTTTTGCACGCAAGGCATCTGCCTCCATTACTCCTATACATATACTATGTTCGCTAGAAGCCTGTGTAATAAGGATCACATTAATCTGCTGTAAAGAGAGTACTTCAAAAAGGCGTTTTGAAATTCCAGAAATTCCCACCATTCCTGCGCCTTCCAGCGTGAGTAGTGCAACATCACTTATATGAGAGATTCCCTTAATAGGGTTTCCATTGCTTCCTTCTTGCTCGCCTATACGAGTTCCAGCTTCATCTGGAGCCATTGTATTTTTGATATAAATAGGGATATTTTTACTAAGCGCAGGCACAATAGTAGGAGGGTAGAGCACCTTTGCTCCAAAATGCGATAACTCCATCGCCTCGTGATATGATATATCACGTATAGGCTTTGCCTGTTTTACAAGCTTCGGGTTTGCAGAGAACATCCCACTCACATCTGTCCATATTTCTAGTTGGTCGACCTCTAGCGCAGCTGCAATTATAGCCGCAGTAAAGTCTGAGCCACCACGACCTAGTGTACTTGTTTCTCCCGTAGCTGTGCTCGCTATAAATCCTCCTAGGATGGTAATGTTTTGTGACGCTTTCGCGAAAAATTCTTTGATATTTTCATTAGTGCGATCATACAATACACTGGCTTTGGTATGATTGCCATCGGTAATGATAAGTTGTCTACTATCTTTCAATGTGGCTTCAATCCCTTGATGGTTGAATGCTGCTGTTATGATACGGCTGCTGGTAAGCTCTCCAAAAGCAGCGAGCTTGTCTAGTGTTTTAGGAGAAAGCTCGTTGATTAAGAAAATACCTTTGAGTAAGTCGTCTAGGTGCGACATAAGCGCACTTATATCTGCCATTACTATGGCATCACCTTCGGTAAGTGCTTTTGCAAAAGCCGTGTGTTTTTGGTGTATTTCTAAAAATACATCCTTATAGGTTTCGTCTTTTTGAGCAGCAAGCGTTCCGGCTTTTAGCAACAAATCTGTAATTCCACCCACTGCCGAAACAACAACAGCTACTGGATGTGAAGCAGCTTGGTTATTTACAATGGCAATTACTTTTTCTATGTTCTTGACACTCCCCACAGAAGTGCCTCCAAATTTTAATACGCGCATAGTATGCAATTTTACATTTTCGCGAAAGCGAAAATGGTATGAATAAACTAATTAATTTGTGTGTGTGGAAGAGATCCTTGCTCGCGCAAGTAATAGATAGATAATATGTACGACTATAACCCCAACGGGGTAATCGTACCAATAGTAATAGTGGTAGTCAAGAAAATCGAAGTGTATTGTGTTGTTCTCATCTTGTTTCTGATATGTTAAATGTAGTACATTTACCTAAGGAGGCAAGATGTAGTTCTGAGTTTTGAGGATATGACAATTCTTGACGTACTTCTAGCACGATACTGATAATGTGATAATTTGAAGTTTACTTTCGTGAATATTTAATGAATTAAAGAACATTTTTCTTCATAAAGATGAAGAAACTACCTAATTATAGCTAAATGAAAATATACAGCGCCAAACAAATTTACGAAGCAGATAAAGCAACCATTGAAAAGGAAGGGATTCCATCTTATAATCTCATGGAACGCGCCGGTGGGTACGTTTATGAGTGGATGAACCAGCGTTTACAAGGACAGCCTGTGCCTATAAAAGTATTTTGTGGTATCGGTAATAATGGCGGTGATGCGCTAGTAATTGCTCGCTTACTTCTTAAAAATGGCTATAATGTTGATACTTATATAGTACACTGTAATGATAAGCGCTCTCCAGACTTCTTAAAAGCGTATGACGCTCTCAAGAGCGAAGTAAAAAAATGGCCAGAAATCATTAAAAGTGTCGAAGACTTTCCAGTAATCACTCCGCAAGATATTGTGGTAGATGGAATCTTTGGGATAGGACTTAACAGATGTCCAGATGATTGGGTAAAAGCACTTTTTGTAAAAATTAATGAGTCTAAGGCTTACACACTTTCTATAGATATTCCATCTGGAATGTATTCAGATAGAGGACCAGCAAAGGATGATGTAATTGTACATGCAACGTTTGTACTAAGCTTTATGTCACCAAAACTTGCTTTTTTCTTGCCAGAAACGGGTAAGTACATTAACATGTGGGATACAATTGATATAGGTCTAGATCCAGAGTTTCTTGCAAAAACTCCTACAGATGTAACGCTAATTTCAAAACCTGAAATCCAGCAGATGTACAAAGGGAGATCACAATATTCTCACAAGGGAATGTACGGTCATAGCTTAATTATAGGAGGAAGTTTTGGAAAAATGGGCGCTGTGCAACTTGCTAGTAAAGCTGCTCTTAGAGCGGGTAGTGGTCTTGTGACGGCTTATGTACCGCAAATAGGAGTTCCTATATTACAAACGGCGCTTCCAGAAGTAATGGTAGAGACCGATAATTATAATGGAAAAGTGTTTGAAGAAATTGATTTTCAAACCGAAGCAAATGCTATTGCAATAGGCCCGGGAATGGGAACCGATGAGAAAACGGTAAGAGCAATGGAGTCTTTCTTAAAGAAGCAAAAGCAACCATTAGTGATAGATGCAGATGCAATTAATATCATCTCAAAACGACCATCACTTATGGAGCAAGTACCTCCATTATCTATTTTTACGCCACACCCAGGTGAGCTGGAGCGTTTAATAGGCAAGTGGGATGACGACTTTGATAAGCTAGAGAAAACGGCAAAATTTGCCAAAAATCATAATGTCATTATCGTAATTAAAGGTGCTCATACAATTACTGTTTATGATATGAGACTTTATATAAATACTACTGGTAATCCTGGATTATCAACTGCTGGTACTGGAGATGTGCTTACAGGAGTTATCACTGGGCATATAGCACAAGGATATCACCCTATGGAAGCCGCTATGATGGGAGTTTATTTTCATGGACTTGCAGCAGATGTTGCCGTAAATCAATATGGAATAGAAGGACTCATAGCAGGTGATGTGACAGAGTTTTTAGGGAGAGCAGTAATGAGTCTTTTTGAAAAACCAGAACAAGAAGGTGGAGCAGCACCACAGCAATAAATTATAGACACATCAAAAAAAAATGGATAGCGTGTAAACGCTATCCATTTTTTTATACATGAAAGTTGTCTTATTCTGTAATCGCTACAGGAAAAGAAACTTGTACATCTGTCTCACCTCCAGCATTACTTAAAGTTCCATCGTTAGGCTTTGTAGGCTCATGACGTAGTGTGATAGTAAGTGTACCAGAACCTGCAGTAGCACCAGTCGTAAGTGTAACTTGAGTTCCTAGTGGATTACCGTTACCATCAAAATCCTCATAAGTCACAGCTGCGTCAAGGCCTGTACTAGGAGTATAGAATACTTGGTGCTCATCTGCCTCTTCTTCTACTTCTTCGGTGATATCCTCGGCTGGGCTTTCTGTTTCATTCAGAAACTCAATACTACCGTTATAAACAGTATTTACATCTAAGTCACCAGAAACGGTTATTGTAGGAGCATTTGGTCCATCTCCATCAAGATCTTGTGATGTGAGAAGAACGCTGCTTGTGTCTGACATCAATGTAAGAGATACTGTTGTGATAATTTCTTCTTCGTTTACAATCTCTGGAATTGCTCCATCATCATCACTAATACAAGAGGTGATTGTTATTGCAGTAAAGGCAAGGAATGTATATTTTATAAAGTTTTTCATTGTTTGTTTTGTTAAGTACGCTTTCGCGAAAGCGTGATTTTAATAATTAATTTTAAGTTGTAGTAAGATATTTCTACCCAAATCGTCTGCAAAATAGCGCTGGCGATTTAGGTACTCCCTGTAAGAGGTGTCAAATAGATTGTTTACCATAAGACCTACATTAAGATCACTTTTATCGTTGATTGCAAAATCAACAGATCCCTTAAAATTTATGAGATGATAGGCATCGGGAGGTGTGCTTATATCTAATAGTTCTGTAGTGTTGGTTTCTGGTATAAATACGTCAAAGTTTGTATCTGGAAATTCATTTTGACGAAATACATAGTTACTTTCAAGTGACAGCTTTAAATTTTTAACTTCAGGAATACGGTATGTAATGGTGTTACGCGTACTCGCCGAAGGCATATTAATTAAAGCATTTTCTAAGGTTATGTCTTTTCCTTTTACTAACGAAAATTGGTTAGAAAATTCAAAACGATCTGTTACTTGAACGTTGTTATCTATGTCAAAACCTAACAGTCTAGCTTGTGTCTGCCTATACTCCCATACAGGAAAACTTCCTCTTATAGTTTGCTGTACGCCTGTAGGCTCAATGAGGATAAAATCCTCGATAAAGTTTGCAAACGGAGCAATAGTAAAACTCCAAGTGTCTGTAGATTTTGTAAAATTTAATGAAATTTTATTTGCGACTTCTTGATTAAAACTTAGGTCACCTAGCTCTATACGTGCAGCACTCTGGTGTAACCCGTCAGAAAATAATTCTGACACGTTAGGTGAGCGAGATGCGAGCGCATAGTTAAAAGATATATTACTTGCGTCAGAGATTTGATAAGATACTCCTACAGTGGCAGATATATTCTTGTACTCAAAATCTGGCTCTACAAAAATTTGGTTATCAAATTCTTGACGTACAAACTGAGCAAAGTCTACATTGTATCCTCTTTCTTCCCATAGGCTCGTAGTATAAAACTTTTCGGCTAAGATTCTGTTATAATCATATCTAGCACCAGCCTCGATTATCCATTTTCCAAGATCTTTAGATGCTAATGCATAAACTCCAAAATCTTGAGCTTGGTAATCTGGTATGAGTCTTCTTACCCCTGTAGATGGATCTGGAAAATGTTTTTGATACCTTCCAGATACGCCTATTTTTGCTGTAAGCGTATTGTCTGCAGTGTAATCAAAATCAATTTTTCCACCTACAGTTTCAAGTTGTAAGTCTATAGAAGGTCGTAAATCATCACTATCTCTACGTATATCAAATTCTAGTCTATTATTGCGCTGGTAATCATACTGTGCGCTTAATTTTCCAAAGTTATCAAAACGATAAAATGATTTTAGTTTTGCAATTTGATGCTTTACTTCCTGTCTAGGGGCATTAATATCGTACGTAAATGGCGCTACCACAAATGGCTCTTGGCTATTTATTGCAACCGAGAGATCTGCAGCATTACCTACGTGTGATGAGCGTAAAATACCAGATTCTTTGTCAAAAATCGAGTAACTAGCCTCCACACCGTAACGATATTTATTAACTCCTATACGTGCAGAAAGGTCTCTCTCATACAAGGCTGTATTACTTAGGACATAATCTGGCGCTTCAAAATCTCCAAAACGTTTTAAAGTCCCGTTTATGCCACCATACCAGCCATTATTATAAGACTTTATTAATGAAGTAGTAATGGAACCACCACGACCATTGGTCGCACCGGTAATAATTGTTCGTCCAAAAAGGGTATCCTTTACAGGTACCTGCTCTGGTTCTATAATTATAGTACCACCTATAGCATCACCGCCATATTGTAATCCTGCGGCTCCTTTAATCACAGTGACTTCGCCAGCAGCATTTACATCAATATTAGGAGCATGTTCTACACCCCATTCTTGATCTTGTAAACGTGTACCTTCTGTAATAAGAACAACCCTACTAGAGTGTAGCCCTTGTATTACCGGTTTTACTACAGAGTTACCTGTATTTAATGAGGTAACCCCGCTCAGATTTTTAAGAGCATCACCTAGTGAGGCTGCACTATTACTTTCAAGTAAGCTGTGATTTACAACAGCTTCTGTCGCTGTACGGCTTTTGCTTTTATGAGCATGTGCAACAATCTGGACATCGCCTAGAGATTCTAGATGATGCTCCATGTTGATGTTGCGAGTAGTATTTCTACTTACATCTACTTTTATAATTTGTGTCTCACATGCTGGATGTGATACTTGTAGTGTGTAATTGTTGGCACAAAGTCCTGTGATAACATATTTGCCTAGGCTATCTGTCATTACAGCGTCTTCAGACCCTGCAACAATAATGGTTGCACCAGATAATACTTCATTATCGTGCAGGTCTATAATATAACCAGATAGGGTATAGGTACACTCTTGTGCTGTACTCGTAATGCTCAGCAAGGCAATGCTAAGCCATAAATAAAATTTCATAAAAAAATGTTTTGCTAATTATTGAATGTAATTCAATGCTTAACAAAACGGGGGACCACGGTCTGAGGAACTTAAGATGGTGGTTGTGTACGATGTCTGTAATAGAACATCTACTTCTTTTGAAATATGTATGATGGGTGATTGGTACGCTTTCGCGAAAGCGTAAACTCCTGCTTTAACGACATGTAAATCACCAAGATCACAATCTAGTTTTGATTCATGAACGTGTACTTCTCCTGTAAATTTACAAGTATCATAATGTTCATGGTCTGCTGTGCTGTGAGAAAAAGATACTACACTAGGTAACAAGAATACAAGCATTGTAAACAATGCTGTAAGTCTTATAATTATATGAGTTTTATCTTTTTTCAAGCTTCTTTTGAAAATAAAAATCCTAGTCCCAATCTGGAAACCATTTTTGTAGCAAACGCTTTAAAGAACGCATACTGACCAAATAGCCAACCAAATATCACTAAAAGCACTTGATAAATGGGAAAAATTAACAAGATTCTAACAGGCCAGTAAATCCAACCAGTTGTAACATCCTTACCTAAGCCTATAAGATCCATTAAAGGATTAGAAAGTCTTCCAGCTGTTGAACCGGTTACTGCAAATGCAAGAAATATTGCTACGAGCTCCCAGCGATAAGTAACTCCCCATCTTGAATAGAGCTTTTTAAATAGCCAAAGCGTGATCCATATAATTAAGAAAGCTATAGGCAAACTAAGTAAAATAGTTGCTACGGGTACAGAAGTATCATATGCAGGCACATAAATAGCTCGAGCAATTAAATATGCCGAAAAAAGAGCAGCTATCAATCCAAGAATAATATGTATAAATTGCCAGTTTTGAGTGATTTCCCAGCGTTTTTTAAAGTCTTTCATAACGCTGCAAAAATACGATTATCGTAGTTTCTGATTGTTGCGTTCTTGAAAAAATTCAAACCAATTATATAATAGGTAATTAACTTCATACCCATAATTGGTATTTGAATTGTAATCTATGCGCTGGATATATAGATTAGGGTCGTATTGTGATATATTATTTACTCTGTTGTTATATTCAGTGACATAAAACCTATTTTTATTTTCTAAGAAAAACTGCCCATAAAACCCTCTAGGTCTTTGTGTAACTAGCCATGTATTAAACCCCGGTTCTATAATAATAATTTCATATTCTAGACTGTCATTTGCAATACGTATCGTGTCTGATGCATTATCTGCAGTATTGCCTATGTCTTTTGTACCACTTGTAGTTGCACAACCTATTATGGTAGCGGTAAGAATTGCTAAGTAAATTATCTTTTTCATAATCTTAAAGTTAAAGATTTTACCTGTGATACAGGTTTGTTTTATCGTAGTATTAACGATAGTACTAATTGTTATACCGTGTAAACTTACTAAGCAGTAACCTCTATTTAAAGCTACAATGAGTAAATGAGACCTCTCAATGAGGGAACAAAAAAAGAGTGCCTGAAAAGGCACTCTTTATATATGAATAGATGATTTATAGATTATTTTCCAAAAAGTCCTCCCAGAAGACCTCCGATACCACCTTCTTTTTTATTGCTTCCTAGTACCATTCCTGCTACGTCATCTAAGATGCTTCCATCTCCATCTGCGTCTAGTAGGGTAGTGATTAGGCTTTGGTTTTCTTGAGGTTGACCACCTAGCATGCTTCCTAGTAGTGCACTCATACCAGTACCATCACTTACATTATTTTCTTTAGTTTGCTTTCCTAATACTCCCATAAGGATAGGTGCAGCAACTTTTAATATTTGAGCTACAGATCCAGCGTCTACACCAGACTTGCTACTTAATGCATTTTCAACAGCAGGTTGTTTGTTTCCTAAAAGGTGTCCTAAAATTCCAGCACCATCATTTACTACGTCGTCACTAGGTCCTCCGTTACCCATAAGGTCTCCAAGTTGGTCTAAAATACCACCACTATGCTTTCCAGATAAAGCGCCCATTAATCCAGCTGCTCCCTCTGGTGTCTGTACGTTTTTCTTCATGGCTCCCATAAGTACTGGAAGTGCCATACTTAAAACCTGCGCAGTTGCACCTTCAGATTGTCCTGATTTTGCACTTGCTCCACTAATAAGAGATTTTCCTATATCACTATTTAATAAATCTAATAATCCTGCCATCGTTGTTGTTTTTTAATGTTTACAAGATTCAAGGTACAAAATATTATAAGTTCTAAAATTGCTGACATAAAAAAACCATCCTTTTGGATGGTTTTTTTAGAATCTTGTCGATTAAAATTAATTTTAAATCGATTAACAGTAATTCTAACATCGAATGTTTAAGCTTACTGCATTTGTAAATGTTATTGTTATTTAAGGATTTTTATGATCTGCTCTGCTAGTTCTGTACCAATACGATCTTGGGCTCCACCAGTTGCTGCTCCAATGTGTGGAGTTAAACTCACCTTAGGATTCATAAGTACTTGTACCGCTGGAGTAGGTTCGTTTTCAAAAACGTCTAGACCTGCAAATGAAAGTTTGTTACTATCTAAAGCAGCTACTAGAGCTACTTCATCTATAACACCACCTCTTGCAGCGTTTACTAGTGCAGCGCCATCTTTCATAAGATCGAACTCTGCTTTACCTATTACATAGTCTTTTTGTGCAGGAACGTGAAGTGTTATAAAATCTGCAGATTTTAAAACTTCCTCTTTTGATACAGAAGTAAGATCAAATGCTACTGACTGTCCGTCAAAGAAAGGAACAGTAACTGTCGCTTTTTCTGTAAACGGATCATGAAAGATAACTTTCATTCCTACTCCCAAAGCAATTTTTGCAGTCTCTTGACCTATACGACCAAAACCAATTACACCTAGTGTTTTACCACGTAGCTCGGTTCCTTTCGCGTAAGCTTTCTTTAATCCTTTAAATTTTGTGTCACCTTCAAGTGGCATGTTACGGTTAGAATCAAATAAGAAACGAACTCCGTTAAACAAGTGAGCAAATACGAGCTCTGCTACAGATGCAGACGATGCTGCTGGTGTATTAATTACATGAAGTCCTTTATCTCTGGCATATTGCACATCAATATTATCCATTCCTACGCCACCACGTCCTATAATTTTTATAGATGGGCAAGCGTCAATAAGTTCCTTACGCACTGTGGTAGCACTTCTTACTAAAATAACATCAATCTGTTTTTCATTGATGTAGTTTTCCAGTTGGTCCTGAGCAACATTTGTTGTAATTACTTCAAATCCTCCAGCTGTAAGAGCGTCTACTCCCGTTTGTGATATTCCGTCGTTTGCTAATACTTTCATAGTAAATGCTATTATATGCGGTTTAATATTGTTGTTTTATCCTTGTGGATTTAAGCTTTTCTTTCTAGTTCGCTCATTACGTCTACTAGTACACCTACGCTATCCATAGATAGGGCATTATACATAGAAGCTCTATAACCGCCTACACTTCTGTGACCATTTAAACCATTAATGCCTGCTTCTTTCCACATGGCATCAAAGGCATCTTTAAGATCACCATCTGTAAGTGAGAATGTAGCGTTCATGGTAGAACGATCTTCTTTGGCAGCAAATCCTTTAAATAGTGGATTAAGTTCTATCTCACTATAAAGTAGTGTTGCTTTTTTATTATTGATCTCTTCAATCGCTTTTACGCCACCTTGTTCTTTTAACCAGCGCATAGTAAGCATTGAGATATATACTGCATATACAGGAGGTGTATTAAACATACTTCCTTTACTTATGTGCGTTTGATAATCCAGCATAGATGGAATCTTACGAGTCACTTTACCAAGAATATCTTCTCTTACTACAATAAGTGTAGTTCCTGCTGGTCCCATATTTTTCTGAGCACCTGCATAGATTAAGTCAAATTGATTAAAATCAATCTCTCTAGAGAAGATGTCACTACTCATATCACATATAAGAGGACAATCAACCTCTGGGAAGTGCTTAATTTGTGTCCCAAAAATAGTGTTGTTACTTGTGAGGTGCAGATAATCTAAGTTTTCTGGAAGTATAAATCCTTTAGGTATGTAATTGAAATTTGCCTCCTTACTAGATGCAACCTCAGCAACTTCTCCAAAAAGTTTTGCTTCTTTGATAGCTTTATCACTCCAAGTTCCAGTGTTTATATAACCAGCCTTTGTTTCTAGTAAGTTGTATGCTACCATTAAAAATTGCATACTCGCTCCACCTTGTAAAAAAAGTGCTTTATAACCTTTACCTTCTAAGCCCAGTAATTCTAATGCTAGATTTCTAGCCTCATCCATTACATCTACAAAGTCTTTACTTCTATGAGAAATCTCAAGAATAGAAAGTCCGGAATCATTAAAGTCTAATATAGCCTGTGATGCTTCTTTAAAAACATCTTGAGGTAAGATACAAGGTCCTGCGCTAAAGTTGTGCTTCTTCATGGTGTGCTATTTTATGCGTTTTGTGCTTTACAAAGATGCCCAAAACGTTATAAAAAGCAATAGATAAATCGATAAAATATTGGCTATAATGATGTCAAAAATGTAATAGTATCAACCCCATCTGCATAATCATAAAGCTCAGGTTTTTGAGTTTTTCCTATTGGAGTGAGCTCCTTAACTTGGCTTTCTAGTGCTGTATTCCCCACAACGCATTGAATACGATCTTTATCTGCTTCAAGCTTTTCAACTAGGCTGTCCATTGACTCATATTTTTCATAAAATAAAGTGGCGATAGGTGAGCCGTAGCTTTCATCTTCCTTGAGCATTAAGAAACCATTCTCTAAGAGCTCAAAGAGGCTCATTAAATATACCGCTTTATTGTAGTCATAATTATTGGCATACTTTGCACCATTCATAATATCGCTCCAGTGATAAATAGCTTTGAAAAAGGCATCAAAATTGTAATCTTCTGGCACATACAATTTTGATACATTACGGCATCCTAAACCGTAGTATCTAAATATATCTTCACCTAGCGCAATAAGCTCATCTTCTGTTTCATTACCTGTAAGTACTGCAACAGAATTTCTGTTTTTACGGATGATGTTAGGCTTTTTACCAAAGTAATATTCAAAATACCTAGCCGTGTTATCGCTTCCCGTTGCAATCACTGCATCGTAGGCTGGTAATTTATCTTCGGTGAAGCTTATGGTTTCCTTAAAAGCAGGTTCTGCATATTCTAGATATTTTGCAAGAAAGGGTAGGAGGTGCTTATCATTAGACGATTGTTTTCCTACAAATTTATGCCCAGCAATTAATACGCACATAAAGTCATGAAAGCCTACTAATGGGATATTACCTGCCATGATTACGGCAACGGTTTGTTGTGGTTGCGCTTTCGCGAAAGCGGTATCATACCCAGCAAGCCACTCAGTAAGTTTTTCTTGAGTAAGTGACTGTGCCCAGCCTTCTAAAGCGAAGAGTATATTTTCTTTAGTGAACCAGCCGTTGTTTTCGCTGGCTAGTTTAAACTGATGCTGCATTCCGTCAAAGAAGAGATCATTGTGTAATACTTCTTCTTTTTGGGCAATTGAGTCACGTGTAAACTGACTTAAAAATTTTCCTAGCTCAATAAAAGCGTTAATTCGTAGTTGAAGTGTCATAGGTTTTGGCAAATCGGTGTCTAGGCGTTATTTTTGTGCAAAGTTACCCAAAAAGAAAACTATGGCAATTATCATAACAGACGAATGTATAAACTGTGGAGCTTGCGAGCCTGAGTGTCCTAACACTGCCATTTACGAAGGCGCAGATGACTGGCGCTATGCAGATGGAACAGACTTAGAAGGAAATGTTGTCTTACCTAACGGAAAAGAAGTAGATGCAAATGAAGCACAACAACCTGTGAGTGATGAGATTTACTATATCATTCCAGATAAGTGTACCGAGTGTAAAGGTTTTCATGACGAGCCACAATGTGCTGCAGTATGTCCAGTAGATTGCTGTGTACCGGATGATGAGCATGTAGAAACAGAAGAGGTATTACTAGCAAAACAATCTTTTATGCATAAAGATGCATAAGTATTATGCTTTATAAAACAACAAAGCCATCCCGTAAGGATGGCTTTGTTGTTTTAAATAACCGCTACAAGTTCTCCGGTAATGTTATGGATAACTTGCTGTAATCTTCTAGCATAGTCCAGCAATGCTTTAATTTCTTTTATAGTAGCAGGTCGCTCTTTGTTAAAAATAAGTAGCTGATCTCCGTTTGATTCTATGTGGTAATAAGGATTGCTCTCTAAGAAATGAATAAGCTCATTAGAAAAGAAACTCTTAATGGCATACTCGTTTTCTCCTAATAAAAAGAATCGATTAGAAAAGTCTGTGTGACCATCAATGTTGATGTCATTCCAACCTGTTATCGCATAAAACTTTTCTAAAAATCCTTCTTTATCTATTGTAAACGATGGAATAGGAGTAGGCAAGTCTATGGTGATCATAGTTGAGCGTACGGTTCCCTGTGCTATAAATTCTCCTTCTGAGTAAATAATATCGAAGAGATGCAGCACATTATCATCATCCTTAAACTCGTTATATGAGTGATTTATATGTTTTGTCTGGAAATAAAGGAAATCTGTAAGCTCATGAACATCTTCATTTTTTTCTGGATGATATTCTAGATTATAGCTTTGAGCAAGTTCTTCAAGTGATACTTGGCGTTTGGTTTTACTCTTTGTAAACATCTTAGGAACTGTTATCATCTTGCGTAGTGCAAAAGGATGTGCAGAGTCTGTATCATGCATATCGAGGCCTACAACCTCAAAGTGCCCGCCTTTTTTACTGAATACTTCTTGAAAGTCGTGAAGATTCTCCATGACTGTGTGATCTACAAAGCTACATTTTGAAAAATCTACCACCACGTCTTGACTCTCAGGAATAGCTTCGAGCCTTTGTTTGAGTTTGTAAAAGTTTAAAAAGGTACAAAAGTGTTTTACACTCACATAATAGTTACTCCCTCCTTTGTCTCCCGTTTCTTGGAACATCAACACGTTAGGCTTAAACATGTTTCTAAGAAATAGCCCTGTGCTTTTATTTAAAAGAATATGAATGACAAATGTGATGACAATACCTGCTAGAATACCAGAGATAAGATCTACAAACAAAGTAGTCAATAGCGTAACAAAGAAAATAAGTACTTGTTCTTTACCAATAGTAAACATCTTTCTCACAACTACAGGTGATGCAAGCTTATATCCTGTATACACAAGAATAGCCATTAAAGCCGGCAAGGGAATACGCGTAAGTTGAGTACTAAATAATGCGATAAAAATGACTAAGAATGTAGCGTGGCTAAAGTTGGCAC
This sequence comes from Dokdonia sp. Asnod1-B02, assembly GCF_045063955.1. Taxonomy (NCBI): domain Bacteria; kingdom Pseudomonadati; phylum Bacteroidota; class Flavobacteriia; order Flavobacteriales; family Flavobacteriaceae; genus Dokdonia; species Dokdonia sp. Asnod1-B02. The sequence goes on from NZ_JBEFNW010000002.1 coordinate 1,870,828, forward strand.
TTCTATTAGTACCTCCATTATTTACATTTACAGAACTTCTAGCAATTACAGTAACTACGTTAAGACCTCCTAGAAACCCAGAGCCTACAGTCGCAAGACCTAAGGCCTTGAGGTCACGATTAATATTTGATCTACGTTTGAGGGGATCTAGCTTATCTACTGCTTTTATACTAAGCAACGATTCTATACTTGCGATGAGGGTAAGTGACAAGACACTTGTCCAGAAGGTAAATGTCCCAACAGACCCAAAATTAGGTATTGGTAAATCCTCTACGATATCTCCTAGTGCTGGGATACCACTTATCATATATTCTTGAGCAATAGGGTTAGGTAAACCAAGTACAAGCTCATAATAATAACTAAAACCTATAGAAAGCAACACAATCCACATAGGTGCAGGAACGAGTTGTAAATATTTATTTCTGATTTTTCCATAAAAAATCATGATTGCAAGACTGCCTAAGCCAAAGATAGCGGCAAATATGAGTCCTGTATCTGTATAACTGAAAACGCCAATAATTGAATTTGGGATCTCAAGTAGATAGTCAATGCTCCCGTCGCGAGTAATTTTATTCCCGAGCATGATATGGAACTGCTTTCCTAGAATAATAAGACCGATGGCGGCTAGCATCCCTTGTATGGCAGAAGATGGAAAGAAATCTGCTAGTTTTCCCATACGCAGAAAACCCAATAACATAAGTAGTCCGCCAGAACAAATAATAGCAGCATAGGTGCTTTCTAATCCTAGGGCTGTAATTGCTATGAGTACTACTCCCACAAGACCATTCCCAGGTCCTGTGATAGTTACATTACTTCCGCCAAGTATGGATACTAATATTCCTCCTACAACAGCAGTAATAATTCCTGAGATAGGTGGAGCCTCACTAGCCATTGCAAGTCCTAAACCTAATGGTAGTGCAATAAGACTTACCACAAATCCCGAAAAAATATTTCGCGGAAGCGTTTTAAAAAAATTATTTATAGAATTCTCTTTTGGACTCATCGTACAATTAAAACATCTGTAGGGAGTTCTGTGAGAATATGCTCAATATCATGTGGAAATAAACGATCCCAAAATGATGTTTTTGATGGGGCGTTCATGATTAATAAATCTGCTCTTACGACCTCCGCATAATGACCGATGGAGTATCCTCGTTTACCAAAAATGGCTTGAGACCTTGCATCTACACGTTGCTGTATTTTTTGAGGTACTTTATTTATAATTTGCTGTACTCTGCTTTCCTCTCGTCTACGCAGTTTTTCCTTAGCAATATTTGCTCGGCGTAGTGAGGTATCATCATCTACATTTACGTGAATTTCGTTCTCCGTAATTTCTTCTACGATGGTCATTTTATCTGCACTTAGACCGTGAGCAACGTAAAAGGCAGTGGTTATGGTTTGTTCTGTTTTGGGGTCTTCAAGGCCATTTACAACTACATGTTTACAGGGAATACGTGTTACAGAGGGATTGATAAGTAAGAGCACAGAGCAAGAGGCACCTCGCGTTATTTTTCTGGCAATAGACCCTAAGTAGTAATTGACAAAATTTTCTCTTTGAAGCGCACCAACAATGAGTAAATCAATCTTTAAAGTACTGGCAGCTTCTATCATCACTTTAACAGGATCTCCAGGCTTAAATACTATTTCAGATTTAAGGCCTTCTTGATGAAAACTAGTGAGTAACTTCTCAAAAGATTGATATTTCTCATCTGTATAATCACCTACGTGAATCACTACTAACGTTGCATTAAAATGAATACATAGTCTAGCAGCCTCGTACAAGTTTGCTTTGAGGTTAGGAGAGAAGGTGGCGCCTACGCCTATAATTTTAAAGGGATTGGGACTCACAGAGTCGTTTAGTTTTATGAGTGAGTCAAGGTAACATAATTATACGTAACAATGATGTATATCCTGACTTTCCAGATATGATGACAACAAGCTGTTGTAAAACAGAACATCCAGATGCCTGAACATCTGGATGTTATTATAACGTAGTTTTTAATTACTATTTTTTGAGACTACTGTATATAGCATATTGCTCTTTAGTTAAAAACGTTTGCATGTTACCGTCTTTACGCTTAGCAAGTTTAGCAAGCTCTTCTTTTTTATCTGCAGCGCTAAGACCTCCAGCTCTAAGTCTATCTTCTGTAGATTTAAATGCTTTTATAGTTTTTGAAATATTTGCTACTTGTTCTGAGCTAAGATTGAGTTTCTGTGTAAGCATGTCAATCTCACTTACTTTTTCTGTATTTGTAGTACTTATGTTAGGGCTTTGTGCTTGAACATTTGACATTCCAACAAAGGCAAAGAGTACTAATGCGATAATTATTTTCATAATATTTATTTTTAAAATTATAAGCTCAAGAGCTTTTCTATATTTTCTAGAGGTCGTCCAATAACGGCCTTTTTTCCGAGAACTACAATGGGACGCTCTATTAATTTAGGATATTGAGACATAGCGGCTACAACATCCGTATCGCTAAGTTCTTTTCCTTTATAGTTTTCCTTCCAGATAGTTTCGCCTTTTCTTACGAGTTCCATAGGAGCTATATCAAGCATATCAATAAGAGACGTAAGCGCTGTTTCAGAAAGAGGACTATCAAGATATTTTATTACTTCAAATTCTTTTCCGGACTCTTCTAGCAAAGCTAGACCTTGCCTGCTCTTTGAACAGCGAGGATTGTGATATATTTTAATCATATGTAATAGTTATTTTTTTTGTAGTGTTACGTGCACTCCTTTTGATCTAAGTTGGACCGCAAGTGTTTGTGCATCTGTAAAATGAATACCTGTTATTCCACCCACTTCACAACCTTGGATATTTTTTAGACTATCATCTATAAATATAGCTTGAGACGGTTCAATCTTATAACGATCCAGCATAAGATCATAGATATCTCTAAAGGGTTTACGAGTTCCCTCATCTCCAGAGACTAGAATTCCTTCAAACCATTGCAACCAAGGAAACTTTTTAAGCGCAATAGGGAATGTCTCACCACTCCAGTTAGTAAGTGCAAGCACTCTATAGTCGGGATTATCTATAAGTTCTTTAAGAATCTGTAGCGTGCCTTCATGAGCAAAACCGAGCATTTCTTCCCATCGGCCGTAATACATTTTTATGAGCCTTTCATATTCTGGAAACATTGCTATGCGTTCTTGTGTAGCTTTTTCTAGAGAATAACCAGCGTCTTGGTTAACATTCCAGTCCCATGCGCAAACGTGATTGAGAAACCAATCCATCTTTGCTCGATCTCCTCTAAATTCTTTGAGATAAACGTATTCTGGACTCCAGTCTATAAGTACACCGCCTAGATCAAAAATAATAGTATTAATATTTTGTTCTTTCATAGCTCTTTTTTTAGTCAATAATCGTGTGTGGGACGGTATCTAGATTCCAGTCTATCACTAATCCACCCGCTAGTGAACGTGCTATTTCTGCACCATACAAGTGTTCTGTAAGGTAGAGTGCGGCCTCAAAACTTTTGGCACCACCAGCAGAGGTGATGTATTTTCCGTCATGCACAAATAAGGTTTCTTTTCTAATATCAAGGTCTGGAAACTTAGCTCTCATTTTATCTATATCACTCGGGAAAGTAGTAGAAACTTTATCATTGAGAAGTCCTGCCTGTGCAAGCACAAAAGCACCATCACAATGAGAAGTCATAAAAAGAGCTTCTTTATCTACTTTCTGAACAAAAGAAATCATCGCCTCATCATCTAGATCTGTATCTAGGTGATGCTCTGCGCTCGGGATTACTAGAATATCAATCTTAGGCATATTCTCTTGTGTATAATCAAAATCGGGTAGGAGGTACATACCTTCAAATGTTCTAATAGGATCCAGTGTATTTGCAACGGTAAACACATTCATCGCCTTAATGCTATCTCTATAAATTGTGTGTTGAAAAATATCAAAAGGCGCAGTGAGTTCCGTATTAAAAGTGCCATCCATAATTAAGAAAGCTACGTTGTACCTAGATGTATCTAATACAGGTTGCGCTTTCGCGAAAGCGTTATTTTCATTTGTAATATGCTCTTGTAATGACTTTTGATTGTCCTTATTAGTATTGCATGCTTGTACCAAAAGGGCACTTAAAATGATAATAATAATTCTCATAAATCTTATTTTGAAGTTAAAGATACAGGTTCTGGCGGTGTTTCATTTGCAAGCATGCGCTTAACAATATATAACAATAGCCAAGCGATAAGCGTGAGCCCTATCAAAAATATCCACGTCGTTTGAAAACCAAATGCTTCTGTGATTTGCATACCACTATTGTGCCCAAAAATATGCGCTACCGAAAACGACATGCTGTAAACGCCCATGTATGCACCTTGTCTTCCCAACTTGGAGCGATCTAAAGCAAATTTATTACTAAAGGGAAACGAAATCATCTCCCCAAAGGTTGCGATAATCATCCCAATGACTATGATGCCTACCCATGTTTCCCATAGTAATAACACAAAACTAGCACCTGTCATGAGTAATCCCAAGATGGTGCTTTGTACGTTAGAGAGATTTTTCTTTTCCATCCAGGCGATGAGTGGCATTTCAAACACTACAATCAAAATACCATTAAGAGCAAGAATGAGTCCTATGGCATCCTCACCAAGTTTATATTCATCTTTATAATATAATGGCACTGTCGAAAAGTATTGTACAAAGACAATCCCAAATAACGCAAGCGCAACGAGAAACAGCACATAAGGCGTATCAAGTAAAGGTTTTTTAGGATTTTCAATCATGACTTCTTTATCAAGTTCCTTTGTTTTTTTAGGATTTAATACTTGAGTCATCAGGATTGCAGCAAAGAGACACGTCAAGCCGTCTACATAGAATAGCGCATCATATCCTGCAGTGGCAATAAGAATTCCTCCCACAGCGGGCCCTACAGAAAAACCTAGATTAATAGCAAGTCGTATGAGGGTAAGCGAGCGTGTTTTATTTTCTGGTTTTGAGTAGGCACTAAGCGCTACAAAGAACGCAGGACGCCCCATATCTGCTAGTGCCATGAGGATAAAAAATGAGAAACACATTACCCAGAAAGTCTCTACGTGCATCACCCATAAAAAGTTTATTCCAGTAAAAATTAAACTTAAAAGGATGACTTTATAATAACCAATTACGTCACACAATTTACCGCCTAGCCATGCTCCCGCAAAAGAACCAAGACCATAAGACGTCATAATCCATGCAACATCTGGTAGACTAAAATGGAGATCTTTATTTAAATAAATAGAGAGAAAGGGAATCACCATCGCGCCCGCTCTGTTTATCAATGTGATGAGCGATAGCCACCAGATTTCTCTAGATAGTCCTTTAAAAGTATTTGTATAGTTGCGTAGTAGTGTTTTCATAAACGATAGATTAGATGGTAAAGTCCTACGCTAGACCATAAAAGTAAAGAGTCCAGCGTGGTGGCCGGACTCTTTTGTATTGTTACTCTTTATAATCATATAGTGACAACATATCAAGTCTGGCGCAGCGTTGCACACGAGATGAATGTATATGTTGTGATTAATATCATACTATGTGTAAAGTTATAAAAATAATTGAGTTGAGTACGCTTTCGCGAAAGCGTAACGTTTATACAATCTCTCCTCTTGATTTCAATTCTTTTTTGATAGCTTTTCTCATAATAAACTGTAATGGAACTGTACCCAAGCAAGAAATACCAACTACCAGTGTAGCTATAAAAGAATTTGAATCCTCCCTTGTAGTAATCCCGTAAATCGAGATACCAATGAGAAATGATATCACGATAAGCAAGGCAACAATAATCACTGTAATCAAGTTAAGATTAGAGCGAAGTTGGTTCGAGGTTTTATTAGAAAGATCTATTTTCATTTTGACAGATATGTTTTAAAAATAAATTAAATATTACGATTACATCTCGCTACCAAAGAAGATAGCGTTCATTAATAATTTATTGGTACCATACCAGAATGCTCTAAAGTTTGTGTTATCTGTAAATAAAATCACCTCTCCACGTCCAGAACTTTGATGTACAAAAGGTCTAGTTTCTGGAATTGCTTTTAGGTTAATTTTGGAAATATAACCAGCTTGTAAAGGAGTCTTAGTATACTGGATAGGATTCTTATAACTAGTAGAGTCTGCTTTTACAAAAATCGTGGTATTTCTAAATAAGGAAACCTTATCTCCTGTATATCCAAAGTTAATAGGGTGAGATCTATCTTGCTTTGCTTCAAAGATTGCTCCTCCTATTACTTGCGCACCGCTAAAATCTCTGCGCTGCTCAAAGCTCACATTCTTAGCAGGATTTTTAGTTTCCTCAAAAGAAATATTCAGCATTTTGTTACCCTTGAACCAGTTGGCTACATTTTTATATCCTATAAGTGTACCACCATCACGTACCCATTGTTTAATATCTTCTGTCGTGCCTTTATCTATAGCGCTTCCCCAAAGGTTAGGTAAAATGATATCTGTATATTTTGAGAGGTCTGTGCGTCCTAAGTTTTTAGTGTCGAGTTTTGTGATACGCATATTATAACGTGTATCAAATAGATGCCAGATTTCTCCTGCATCGTACGGGTTAATGCCTTCTCCTACAATAATGGCAACTTTTGCAGGCTTAAGCGCTCTAAACTGATTACTACCGAGATCTATTCCTTGTGTAAGTCCGGTGCTCACAGATTTGATAGTTACATGTGCATCTTGAGCTACCTTATTTATAAAGGCATTTAACTCTTGCGGATTCAATGATTGATTTTGCACAGGAATCATAATAGTTCCATAATCATAAGTAGCACCTTCTAGGGTGAATTGCTCCATACCTACTTTTGCTCTTATTCCTTTATTTATGATACTGTTAAGTGCCTTTGGAGTATAGTAGTCATGCCATTCCATCAAGTACGCATAGGTACTTGAAGCTACGGCAGGCGTTGGTTTCATAGATAGTTCTTGAATCTCATTACCTGCATTATTTAACGATGCATTTTCTGAGAAGTCTACACCAAATGCTAGTGGGAAAGACCATGCACTAATATCATAAAACAAACTGTCTTGAAACGTAGTACGTTTTTCAAACATTGCCTTTATCAGGCGGCTTTGTCTTTGGTTTTTTGGAACCATATAGCTCATTCCTTTTTTGAAGTTGCTATTACCTTCGGTAAAGTCTTTGGCTACTTCATGCACTTTAATTTTATGACGCTTTAGTATTTCAGCAAGGTGATAAGAGCTACTTGCATCTTTTTCACTCCCGAAAACGTATGCACCATTCGCTTTTTCGCCTCGAGCGTTATTAAAGAAATCGCGCTGATAGTCTAGTAATTTTGAACGCATTCCTTGCGCTGCTTCTAATGTGGATAAGATAGCAGTAAACTGATTACGTATAGTAAATTTAAATTCTAGTAATCCATTTTCTGTTTCTTGAGCGTGGCCACGACTACTTCCTTGTTCAAAAAGAATCCCAATACCTCCATTTATATCTGGAAATGTTGATCCTTTTCCATAGTAAAAATCATCAAAGCTTTCTTCTGTGTAGTAGAAGCTACCTATTTTATCTAGTGCTGCTGCGTGGTAATTACCTATTTGCTTTGTGAGCTCTTGGTTTAAAGCAGGCGTAAGCGGGTGTGTACGTGATTGTATTCCTGGCTGGAAGAAAAAACTACTGTTAGATCCCATCTCGTGGTGATCTGTAAGAATATTAGGATACCAGTTGTGAAAGGTATTGATACGAGCACGAGATTCTGGAAGTTGTACAGGAAGCCAGTCGCGGTTCATGTCAAACCAGTAGTGGTTAGTACGTCCACCAGGCCATACCTCATTATATTCACGATCCTGTGGATCAGGATTGATGTTTATACTCTTATTAGTATTTGCCCAGTATGCAAATCGTTGTAAACCGTCTGGATTAAAGGAAGGATCAAAAAGGATGATCGTGTTCCTAAGTAAGTCATCGATTTTAGGGCCTTGTGCAGCGGCAAGATAGTAGGCAGCTACAAGTCCAGCATTTGCCCCAGAAGGTTCATTACCATGTATAGAAAGTCCTTGATATACTACGATAGGCATATCACTAGTATTTAAAGAACTGCTTCCGTTTTCTGTAAGTTTTACGTGCTCTGCGCGTATCGCTTCTAGGTTGTTATGATTGCTAGGAGAAGTTATTGTAAGTAAAAGAATAGGGCGACCCTCAAAAGTTTTACCTCTGTTTTCTATTGTAATTCTATCACTAGCAGCTGCGAGTGTACGCATGTACTCAGAAAGTTTATCATGACTTACGTGCCATTCTCCAGGCGTATAGCCTATAATGCTTTCTGGTGTAGGAATAGATTGATCATAAGTAACATCTTTAGGAAGGTAGTAATCCATATCTACACTGCCAGTTTGAGCAAGTGTGTTAAGGCAACTTAATAGTAGGGTAGTAAGTGTAAGTAATAAACGCATTCTGTTGGTCGATTTAAAGTTGTTACGCTTTAAAAGTAAACAAAAGAAATCGTGCTCGCACGTGAGAAGTGTAAACTCAAATAATAACTACTAGTAAATGAAAATTAATATTACTTGCGTTCCATTTTATCAAGATACCCACAAGCTGCTCCTATAATACCTGCATGATTTTTGGTTTTGGCAGCTACGATAGGGATATCTGTAGTAAGATATTTTTCAAATTCCTCCATGTGTTTGCTTATGCCACCACCTATGATGTAGTGGTTAGGAGTACAAATCAACTCTACATTTTTTAAGAAAAAATTAAAACGCTCTGCCCATTCTTTGTAAGTCAAGTCTTCTGCTTTGCGCACAGAGTTTGCAGCATATTGTTCAATAGGCTTTTTCTTGTATGGTAAACGACCTAATTCAAAATTAGGGATGAGCTGGCCATTATAAAACAAGCCAGAACCAATTCCAGTTCCTACTGTAATCACAGCAACAAGACCTTTTAAATCCTTTCCTGCGCCATATCTTACTTCTGCAAGGCCAGCTGCATCTGCATCATTTATGGCAGAGCATGGAAGTCCTGTTTTTTCGGTAAAAAGTTCGTCTATTTGAACACCTTGCCAGCTTTTATGCATATTGCCGTAAGCCATGGCCTTACCATCTACCACTACTGTAGGAAAACCTACACCTATGGGACCAGTCCAATTAAAATGTTCTACAAGTTCTTGTACGCATTGAGCAATAGCCTTGGGTTTTGCGGGACGTGGTGTTTCTATTCTAAAACGTTCTCCTAGATATTCTTGAGTTTCAAGATCTACGGGAACTCCTTTAATTCCGGTTCCGCCTATGTCTATGCCTAGTATTTGCATGTAGTGATGGTTTGCTTTGGGAAGTGAAAGATAGGAATTTTGAATAAAACTCAAAGAATGATCTCTAAGTTACGCTTTCGCGAAAGCGTAAAACAAATACTAGTAGGTAGTTATAGTACTTCTTTTTCTTCCTCATGAACCTCTTTACCGTACTCTTGCTTGTAAATTTTTACAATAAGTAGAAAAATACTCACTACAATAGGGCCGAAGATTAAGCCTATAAAACCAAAAAGCGGCACACCCACAATAACTCCGATAATAGTTACTAACGGGTGTACATCTGCGAGACGTTGCTGTATCACTAGCCTAAATAAATTATCTGTAGATCCTACAACGATAATACCGTATAAGGCAAGCACTATAGACTGCCAAACATCACCAGCCGCATATAAGATAATACATACTGGAATTACCCCTAAAGCGGTCCCTACAAATGGAATCATAGATCCTACGGTTACTATTGCAAACCAAAAAAATGGATCTTCTACACCTAGAATCAGGAATCCGATGAGAGCGACTACACCTTGCAGCAGTGCAACCAGCGGAATACCAATGGCATTAGATTTTACTAGATCTACACTGTCTTTTCCTATTAATTTCAAGTTTTTGTCACTAAGTGGAATGTACTCTAAAAGTGATTCTCTAAATGTTCTCCTATTAGTGAGCATATAGTAAAGCATGAAGTACATGATCCCTATAGCGATAAATATATTAAACGTGCTTCCTACGAGGCCTTGAAGATTATTACTAACCCACTCTGTAATGGAACTTGTATCTATCGAACTAGCGAGATCCATCCCAAACCTAGTCTCTAGAGAAGATAATTGCGTTTTAACAATATCTATGACTTTCCCGCTATTTTCTACTGCCTTACTTATTTTTGAGGTAAGCATAAGTACTAGCCCAGCGATAGGGAGGAGGATTACGAGAAAAGACGCAGTCATTAATAATCCTGCTGCTACTCCTGGATTCCACTTACGTTTTTTTACAAGATATCCTTGCCATTTACGCATTAATACAAATAGCGTGATTGCTCCCAGAACACCTGAAAGATACGTTGCCATTTCTTTAAAAATAAGCCATCCTAATAGTATGATTAGGAAAATAACAAAGGCTTGTCTAAGTAATCCAGGTTTTATTGATTGCATATATTATGTTGCAAAGATTTGAGAATCGTCTTTAAAAGCTTTAAATTCTAAAGCATTACCGCAAGGGTCATAAAAAAACATTGTTGATTGCTCTCCTACAAGTCCTTCAAAGCGTGTATAAGGAGCTATTACAAAAGTTACGTGGGGTGCAATTTCCTCAGCAAATTTTTGAAATTGATTCCATTCTAAAACTACTCCAAAATGTGGGACGGGAACTGCTTTACCATCTACCTCATTGTGAACTTCATCTACGGTAGATTTTTCTTTATAATGTATTACTAGCTGGTGCCCAAAAAAATTAAAATCTACCCAATGATCGCTACTGCGGCCTTCAGGTAGATTTAAAATATCTCTATAAAAAACTCTTGCTTTCTCTACGTCATCTACGGGAATAGCAAGATGGAATGGTCGTACTGTCATAATGGATGTTTTGAAGTACTAATTTACACCATTTTTTGCTTTGTTTATTTTTCAGATGCAATTGCATCTGTATCTTTTCTATGTTTAAGTAATGAGATGCCTGCAAAGAAAAATACTACACCAAGTATTGTAAATGCCCATGGGCTCATCCCTGTGCTCAAACTTCCAAAAATTCCCATAACACCAAGTACTAACATAATGGCACCTGCAACTAACGCTATTACTCCTATAATCTTGATCATAACTTATTCGATTTATTATTTAAAAGTCAAAAGTAATTGAATGATGGAGTGATGATTTACTAGTTAACATCACATTATCACAGTTTTAATAGGAGTTTGTGAATGTGAGCTACATTTTGGCAATCTTTAGGAAAAGCAGTTTTCATTTTGTGGGGTAGTAGCGGCACTTTTATTTAAATTTGCAACCTTAATTACTAATCTTTTAGACGTTCCGCGTGATTACAAAACGAATTATCCCTTGTCTTGATATTAAAAATGGTAGAACTGTAAAAGGAACTAACTTTGTAAACTTGCGTGATGCTGGAGATCCAGTAGAGCTTGCAAAGCTCTACTCTAATACTGGTGCAGATGAGCTAGTTTTTTTAGACATATCTGCAACAGAAGAACGTCGTAAGACCCTTGCAGATCTAGTATTGCGAGTAGCATCACAGGTAAATATCCCATTTACAGTAGGAGGAGGAATCTCTTCTGTAGAAGATGTAGATATCTTACTACAAAATGGCGCCGATAAAGTTTCTATAAATTCTAGTGCCGTAAAAAGACCAGAATTAATAAATGAGCTAGTGGCAAAATTTGGCTCACAGTGTATCGTAGTAGCTATAGATGCAAAGTTTATAGATGGCGAGTGGATAGTGCATTTAGTAGGCGGAAAAGTACCTACAGAACTTAATCTTTTTGATTGGGCAAAAGAGGTGGAAACTCGTGGAGCAGGAGAAATCTTATTTACATCAATGGATAATGATGGTACAAAAGATGGATTTGCAAATGAAGCACTAGCAAGACTTTCTGAAAGTTTAAACATACCTATAATTGCAAGTGGTGGCGCGGGAAACATGCAACACTTTGCAGATACTTTTATAGAAGGGAAAGCAGATGCAGCACTAGCGGCAAGTGTGTTTCACTTTAAAGAAATAGAAATAACAGATTTAAAACAAGAGTTAACTTCGCAAGGAATAGCGATGAGATCATAACACTCGTTCATAAAAAAAAGTAATGGAAATAGATTTTAAAAAATACGAGAATGGTCTCGTACCAGCAATCATTCAAGATTCAAGAACTAAGAATGTCTTGATGCTAGGTTTTATGAATAATGAGGCATACGAGAAAACAATTGCTACAAATAAAGTAACATTCTTTAGTCGCTCTAAGCAACGTCTATGGACAAAGGGAGAGGAGACTAAGAATTACTTATTGCTAGATAACATCAAGAACGATTGTGATAATGATGCACTGCTTATTCAGGTAACACCACAAGGACCTACGTGTCACAAAGGAACAGATACCTGCTGGGGAGAAAGCAATAAAAGTAACTTCAGCTTCTTAACACAGCTAGAAGAAATTATAGAAGATCGTTGGAATAATAAGGACAACGCAGATTCATACATTGCATCACTATTTAATAGCGGTATCAATAAGGTAGCTCAAAAAGTAGGAGAAGAGGCAGTAGAAGTTGTAATAGAAGCAAAGGATGATAATGATCACTTATTCTTAAATGAAAGTGCAGATCTTCTTTTTCACATTATGGTATTGCTACAAGCAAAAGGTTTCCACTTACGTGATGTAGAGAAAACACTTATCTCTAGACATAAATAAAAAATCAATGGAGAAGTAGCAATAATACTACTTCTCCAGTTGACCAGCTATCACACTTAATTAGTTGTTATTTTCAATAATATCTAAGGTTTGAATAATCCAGTCCTTATCAAAACTTAATTTGATTTCTGGTTGTACGCCTACATATTCATAATTGATAAATTTATGAAAATTCATATCTGTAGGGTAAATTGCAAATTGACCAGATGGGGAGTTTATTAGATTCCCATAATTAGAACCATAAGCAAGGGCGCCATAGGTGCGTTGACCTAAATGTTTTGCGTTTTTTAATCCTTTGAGCTTGAGAGTAAATTGCTCACCATTACTTCCACACCAGAAGTTTGTAACGACATAAACATTCATTTTGTTCTTTTTAAAGATTTTATAAAAAGGATCTGAATATTTAGAATTACCTCCGGAATTATCACGTAGATCTACGATAATATTTTTTGCAGTAAACTTATCTTTTGTTTTCTCATAAAACTTTTTAAAAGCGGCTACATTTTTACTATTATTTGAAAATGTCCCCATATATACATACTGCGTGTCTGGTGTAAGTTGTTTAAATTCCCAATCTATTTGGTCTTCCTTAACCTCAGAAATCACATTAGTAGCTTCTTTTTTAAGATGCCATAAGCGTCCGTTAGAATATAGAAGTCCTCTCACATATCTTAACTTTCCGCCAGGAATATCGCTTGTAAGTACATCATACATATTTTCTCCATTTGGCGTAATTCTATAAGCAATCTGTCCAGGAATCCAGCCTTTATTATTAGAGGTAAGGACAACTCCTTCATAAGCATCACCTTTCTTAATAATGCCTACCGTCATAGATTCCTTTTTCTCATAAATGCCTTCTAGACTTTCAAAAGACTTCTCTGATAATTCTGCTATGAGTTCTTCAACGCTCATATTACTCTTAGGATGATTTTTAAATAGTTCGCTTTCGCGAAAAAGTTCTAATTCAACATCTTGGTCTACTATTTCGGAAGTGATTACAGGCTTCATATGACGTATGTGTGCATGTTTATCCTTTACAACAGATAGTAGTGCATTGAGCTTAGAAAAGCAATCTGTCACACTCATTTGTGTAGTTACTTCTCGCTCTAATTGATTTAAGGTAGTTGTGTACTCTGAGAGTTTATTTCCTTTCATTTGTTTCTTAAAAGAAGTCATTCCTTTTATTTGTTCATTAATAAAAGAGAGTTCCTCTACGCAGTTGCAGGTTTGAGTGGATTGCGCTTTCGCGAAAGCGGAAAAAAGAAAAAATACGGCTACTGAAAGTGTGATAAGTGTTTTCATAATAGATGATTTTAAAGATTAATTCTAAATACTTGATGAGACAAATCTAGAATTACAAAATCAACAAGCTCAATAAACACAGTGCTTTGGGGTGAGATGCCCTTAGTTTGTGGTAAAATTTAAGGCTTCTTTTGTGCTAAGTGCAAAAGTTTTTGACACAGGTATAAAAATTTCATGCGAGAGAACGAGACCTAACTTACTAGATTCTGTTTTATAGGATAAAAAATGCGATGGATTTATCAAATAAGAGCGATGCGTTCTCATCATACAAGGTAGTGACTTTTCTAGGTGAGATAATCGAGCTCTAATTAATTGTTTTCTATACGAGCCATTATCTTGAAAATGAATTTCGACATAATTATCTGACGCTTCTAGTGCTATTAAATCTGATAGGAATAATCTGATTCCTTCATAATTGCCATCACCTTTTATTTCTATTTTTTGTTCTTCAATTTGCTTTTGTTTATACTTTCCAAAACCAAAACGCCCTATGAGAACTATAGGGAAAATGGTAAGAACTGCTGGAAGAAAAATAGAAGTTAGATAATAGTAAAGAGAGTACGGATTAGGTTCGCCACGTACTACGACATACATGTAAAAACTACGCATCACGACAAACGACCAAATAACAAACACAAGAAAAAAGCTTATCTCATTAATAAGTAACCATTGATTATTAGTTTTTTTAAATAACCAGTATTGAAATGGAAGTATGGTTACATAGCAAAGTGCGCCAAGAAAACCATAAAGTGATAAGATATACAGACGTTCACTATCATGTAGCTGAGAAACATCAAGTGGCTCTGTAAAATATAGAAATGTAAAAATCCATAAAGCCATGCCTAAGGCTATAATAAGTTGATGTTTTATGGAAGGGTCAAATGGATGTTTTTTCAATTTGAATTAATTTAATTTTGAGATGTAGAGATATAATACTACACATTTATTACGGGTGTAATACTTTTTATGAAGTAATTGCCGTAAAGCGTTTTACAATAGCTCATTAAACTTAAGTATTACTGATTTTACCACCAAACCACGAAGCATTTTTCTATAATTCCACTTGTTTTTTTTATCCATAATAGCGGTGCTCTTTTATGGTTATGTTTTTCGGCTATAGATGTAAGTGCATCCTCGTGCTTTATATAAGTTCTCTCAAGATGAGGCTCATGCAGCCACTCGTTTTTGAGTGTGATATAAAAAGTGTATTCTTTAAAATCACTGGTGTTTAAACCCTTCATACGTATCCAATACCCAACAATGCACTGCTCGTTGAGTGGCTCAATAGTAGGTGATAGCCGGCCGTAAGGTTTAAAAAGCTGTGCTAGGAAATAGGTTTGTTGCTCTAATTCGTCAGGATTAATATCAAGGGTTGAGAGGGTAGTGCGCCCTTCTGGAGTGAATACAAGAGGTAGCTGTTTATCTCTCGTTTTTTCCATTTTGGTAAAAAAACTATCTTTTCTATTGGGTCCTACAAGTCTATGTAGAGGCTCTTTAATCGTGTCTTCCAGAATGTAGAATTTGTAGGTGAGCTCAATGTGGATTTTCTTGCTTTCGCGAAAGCGGTCTTCTACTATAAAATCTAATTCTCCAATAGTATTCTTATCTCGTAAAATCTGAATATTGTGTGCCAGTACTTTATAGCGCTCTGTGTGGTCTAAAAGTTGTTTGAATATATACTCGATTTGATGACCTAATCTAAGTTTTGAGGGAATAGGCTGCGTAACAAACGTAGAAAGATCAATGCTAGGCATTTCAAACTGGGAAAGGCCAAATGCTGTTTGCGTCCAAAGTGGTGGCGTAGCTAAAAATCCATTGATATGCTTCATATGTTAAAAATACTGATTATGAATCCATAACAAACAAAAAGAGCTATCGCAATAATTGGGATAGCTCTTTAAATGATTTGTATTGACCTTACTTGAGCCACCCTTTTGATGCGCTATAACGACTCCACCAGTATTCAAAAATCGCGAGTACAATTATGATTAGTGGAAATATGAGTCCTTCGCCCACACCAAAAAGCTCCATAGCACCTGCAAAACCTATATTGTAAACTGTATGTATAATTACAGCAATAAGAGATATAGCATATGCTTGAACAGCTTTTTTTCTTCTAGTAATCAGTAATATAGCAGCAAGTAGACCGCCTATTGTTGAAATACCGTATAATATTTTTGACCATATAGGTGTTGCATTTATAGCAGCCATTTGTTCCTCATTATAAGTGCCAGCGAGTGTATCTGTAAAGAAGTTGTCTACTATAAAAGCACTGGCTCCCATAAAATTCCAAATAAGTAATACAATAGCTATTACCCAAAATAGCGTAGAGGGTTTTTGTGAAGTCGTCATAGAGATTGGTTTTTAAATAGTTGTGTTTTAATTTACAATTATTTTTTAACTATCAAACTTTAATTGATGTAAGGCTATTACTTTTGAAGAATGTTTGACAAGCGCTTTTATTACCTTCTTAAGATTCAATATTTAGGATTTCGTTATCATGGCTGGCAGAAACAGCCAGACGTTCTTACTGTAGAACGTATGATGGAACGTACTTTTTCATATGTATTAGATCGTAAAAACTTTAAGCTACTTGCTTCTGGAAGAACAGATGCAAAGGTTTCGGCAAATGTGGCTTATGTTGAGTTATTTTTAAATGATAGTCCGCTCCCTGAAGATGGATTTCTCACGCTTCTTAATGATAATTTACCTCAAGATATAAGATGCCTTGAGATAACTCAAGTAGACAAGAAATTTAATGTAATGGATGCTCCTATAGCTAAGGAGTATGTTTATTTATTTTCTTACGGAGAAAAAAATCATCCCTTTGCAGCACCTTTCATGATTAATATCGCTGGATCACTTGATATTGAGTTGATGAAAGAGGCTGCGGGATTATTTGAAGGAGAACATGACTTTAGGTCTTATGCATATAAGCCCAACCCAGAGACAAAGACTATAGGTAATATATCTTCTTCTCTAATAGAGCCAAACGAACTATATACAGCAAATTTTTTTCCTAAGGAAAGTTTTGCCTTTCGCGTAAGCGGTAAAGGTTTTAAGAG
This sequence comes from Dokdonia sp. Asnod1-B02, assembly GCF_045063955.1. Lineage (NCBI taxonomy): Bacteria > Pseudomonadati > Bacteroidota > Flavobacteriia > Flavobacteriales > Flavobacteriaceae > Dokdonia > Dokdonia sp. Asnod1-B02. Next base: position 1,887,862 of record NZ_JBEFNW010000002.1, read on the forward strand.
ACATCAAATAAGATTAATGATGGGGATGCTATTTGACATAGGTGAGGGTAATGTAGATTTAGACTTCTTCAAGAAAACGCTAGATGCTAGCAATGATATTAAATTGACCAGAATTGCTCAAGCCAGCGGATTATTACTTCAAAATGTCCAGATTTAACAATCTTAACAAATTGTCCATTGCATTAATAAAGGTTTAACCCTAAGCTTGTTTTTGTTACAATCTCTTTAACGGCCACAGCTAGAGTGTGCTAGTATCTTTGTATCATAATTAATTGTATAACTAAAAGATAGAAAGATTATGAATAAGAGAGTAGCAATATTAGCAACAGACGGATTTGAAGAAAGTGAGTTAAAATCACCTATGGAGGCAATGAAAGCCGAAGGATTCACCGTAGATATTATAAGTGAGAAATCTGGAACTATAAAAGGATGGGCAGATGGAAATTGGTCTAATTCTTATGATGTAACAGATACATTAGATAATGTAAGTGCAAAGGATTATAATGCACTAATGTTACCAGGAGGAGTTATTAATCCTGATAAATTAAGACGTAATGATGATGCGCTCATCTTCATTAGAGACTTTTTTAAGCAAAGTAAACCAATAGCAGCTATTTGTCACGCACCACAATTACTAATTGAGGCAGACGTGGTAAAAGGAAGAACAATGACTTCATTTAATAGTATAAAAACTGACTTAGAAAACGCAGGAGCTCTGTGGGTAGATAAAGAAGTTGTGGTTGATGAAGCGCTAGTAACAAGTAGAAATCCAGATGATTTACCAGCCTTTAACGCTAAGTTAATTGAGGAAATCAAAGAGGGAAAGCATGATTTACAACATGCATAATTTATTATCAAATTGACAATATTAAAACCATCACATTCATGTGATGGTTTTTTAATGCCTTTACGTTAGATAATGCATACCTTACTTAAGATTGAGGATTGCAGCTCTAATATTAGATAACTAATTTAGTAACTCAGCAAAAACAACATATGACTACTTCGATACCTCAATCTACTTTATCTTTTCTAGAATCCTTACGCGAGAATAATTCTCGTGAGTGGATGACAGAGCACAAGAAAGATTATCAGGCTAGTGAGAAAGCCTTAAAGCAAATTTACGCCTCTATAGTAGATGGACTTAATGAAACTGATGAAATTGAGAAACTTAAGGTCTTTCGTATTAATAGGGATGTAAGATTTAGCAATGACAAAACTCCTTATAACGTACATCGTTCTGCAAGTTTTAGTAGAGTAGGAGCACACCGTCGAGGTGGATATTATTTAAGAATTGAGCCTGGTAATAAATCTGCAATAGCAGGTGGTTTTTTTAATCCAGAACCAGCCGATTTGAAACGTATACGCACAGAATTTCAAATGGATGCTAGTGAGATACGGGAGATTCTTTCTGATACTGCTTTCGCGAAAGCGTTTGGAGGCTCTTTTGATGCATGGAATCCAGTCAAGACAGCACCTAGAGGTTTTGACGTAAATGATCCAAATATTGATCTCATAAGGCTCAAAAACTTCGTAGTAAGGAAGAACTTTACTGATAAAGAAATTACTTCTCCAGATTTCACAAAGATTGCCTTGAGTCACTTTAGATTACTGAGACCCTTTTTTGATTATATGAGTGATGTATTAACTACTGACCTCAATGGGGAATCATTACTTTAGTTTTATTTCTGCTTATTCTTATTCTTGACTCTTCTTCTGTTTACGAAGTAGACAATAATTAAAAGGACAGGTAATATTATGAATATTAATAGCTCTATAGGTGATGAAGGATCTATAGGGCTATTATTTTGAGGTTTCGGTACGTCTGTTGGTATTTGCATAACTATAAAGTGTCTATTGTTTCTTTAGGGATGTCAAAAAGTTGCACTTGACTTATAAGACGTTCCCTTATTAAGTTGGCGATTCGTTTATTATAAGCAGAAGAATCCATATTATATTGTAGATATTCATCTACAGTAAAGTGACCTACAATCATACCTCTCACACTATTGCGAAATTTCATGTCCTTGTTTACTGCATTTTCAATATACAGTAATCGTTTTTCTAAACTCAAATTATGAAAGACATTCTTTCTCTTTATAATGTATGACTTGAATACTTCTATAAGCAGCGGATTTTGAAGCTTTACAATGGGTCTAAGCGTAGCATTCTGAAAGCGCTCTTCATTACTCATTTGGTCATGTACTCTTGCCTTAGGTATTTCCGGTCTAATCCTTTTAATATCGTTTGGTCTATCATTCATAACACTTTGTTTTTATTTAAAGTTAAGCAATGATTAATGGGTTCACAATTGATATATCATAACTTCTCAATACTTTATTAACGAGCAAAGCCCCCGATAAATCGGAGGCTCTGCAATTAACACTTAAAATAATCTTGCGACTAGTTAAGTTTAAAAGTAACTCTACGTACTAACTGACGTGCAGGAGCAGAATTTTTATCTACTGATGCATCTTCACCGTTTCCAGTTGCAGTAAGACGGCTAGCAGAAATTCCTGCAGCTACCATAATATCTTTTACTTTTTGAGCTCTTCTTTCAGAAAGACCTTGGTTAGATCCAGTGTTTCCAATCTCATCAGCATATCCAACTAATTGAGCAGATGCACCTGAGTTCTCAGACATGTACTTAATTAGGTAGTTAATTGACTCTAAGCTATAAGTTTCAGGCTTAGTGCTATTAAACTGGAAGTATACATTTACGTATCCTTCATTGATAAGTTTTTTGATAACGTCTCCACCAGTTTTCATTTCTGGTTGAGTTGTAACGATATCACCTTTCTTAGCGTAACGTGCATCTAAAGAAGTTTCTAATTCATCAGGAACTCCGTTTGTGTTTTTGTCTACAGCGATACCTTTAGTGTTTACAGCTACACCTGAAATTGTGTTAGGCTCACGATCTAAGTAATCTGCAACACCATCTTGATCAGTATCGATAAGATCAGTCTCTACTTTAGTAAGACGGTTTTGTAAGTCTGCAAGTTCATCTTTTGTAGTGTTTGCACTAGAATAGAAATCTGCATGCTTCTCAGCTTTACCTAAGTATATGTTAATACCTGCAGTTGCATTTACGTAAAAACCATCAAATCCTCTGGTTCCTCCAGCTGGAGTACCATTGAATGTTAAATCTTGACGTACGTTACCTACAGCAGTAAGATCTGCAACAAGTGCAATTCTGTTTGAAAGTTTAATTTGTGGAGTCACACCAACCATGAAGCTTAACATTTGATCTGCATCACCGAAATCTCTTTCAACAGCAGGAGCGTCAGTTGTTAATGCAGAATATCCCATACCTCCATGTACAAGTACATTAAAAGTATCTGTCCATTCTCTGAAGCCAAGAATGTTACCAGCGTTTACAACACCTTCTAAAGAGAAGTTGTAAAGTGCAGTATCAAATTCGCGGCTATCATCATCATTTTTGAAGCTGTTGTAAGCAACACCTCCTTTAAGTCCAAATTTTTCGTTAAACATGTATCTCGCTCCACCTGTCACAGTATAAAGAGAAGGAGTGTTTGAGTAAAATCCAGAAGCAACTGGTCTTACAGGCTTGTTTACACCACCAGTAAGCTCTACAGACCACTTATTAAAGTCGTTTGTAGGAGTATCAAGTGTTTCTTGTGCATTTGATGCTAATTGCATTCCAACAAGGGCAACTATAGCAAGTGAAATTTTTTTCATAATAAAGTATTTGTTTTGACAATATTCAAGCCGCAAAAATACCAATATATATGTCTTAATCAAGGGATTTGGCAATTATTAACGCCTTATTATCACAAACTTAACACAAAGTAAATATTGTAGTATTTGTGATAAAATATCACGACATTTTTTGCATTATTGTTAATGAAATCCTTAATTGTTGTGATAGTCCAAATTTATTTTTGGTATTTGTTAATTATTATTAAATAAGAGAGCTATATTGATTCATAAAAATATTTTTGTAAAAAAAAAGAATTATGAAAAAGGCAATTACTGAATTTGAAATACTACCATTATTAGCAACTAGATGGAGTCCAAGGGTTTTTACTAACGATGTGATAAAGGAAGAGGAACTTCGTACGATGTTTGAAGCAGGTAGGTGGGCTGCTAGTTCTAATAATTTACAACCTTGGTTGATTATATGGGGAATAAAGGGAACTCCTGCTTTTGATCGAATCTTTAGTTGTCTTGATGAGTTCAATCAATCTTGGGCAAAAAACGCTCAAGCACTATTTTTAGGTGGCTATAAAAAGACTAATGATGATGGTAAGGAGAGTTTTCATGCTTTGCACGATTTAGGATTATTCATGGGTAACGTTTCTGCACAAGCAGAGCACATGAGTATAGCACTGCATCAAATGGCTGGAGTAAATTATAAAAAAGCAATGTCAGAGTTTAGTGTGCCGGATGATTATCATATTGCGACTGGTATTGCCGTAGGATACTACGGAGGAGATGTTGATAAGCTTCCTGAGGATTTACAAGGAGAAGAAACAAAACCTCGTTCAAGAAAAAAACAAGAGTCTTTCACTTTTAATGGAGATTTTAATGAAGATACTTTTAAAGGAGAATAATTTTAAAAACTGTCCATAACTAAAAGAGCCACATACAAAGTATGTGGCTCTTTTTATTTGTAATAAATTCAATTAATCTACTTGATGCTCATCATCAGTATTAGATGAAATTTCAGGGCTGTCGCCTATAGGGTGCTTTTCAAGACCAGCAGAGTCAACGTCGATAAATTGCATAGCTTGCGACGGAGTTGTGATTTGCTTCGCTCGTTTCCCCTGTATTAATATAGGGTTTTGAATAGCGTTAGGATTATTCTGTATAAATTTAATCCAATGATCATCACTCATTGTCGCATCTTTAGCAAAATCATCTACATCTGGATGGTCTTTAGAAACTAGTTCGTCTATGCTTGCACCAAGTAAATCTGCCACTTCACTCCACTGCGTTCCAGTAAGTCCTGCTTCTGTAATGTTGATTAAATTCAGTTTTGCATCGCTACTTTTTGCATAACCAAGCGTTTGTTTTCCAATACTTGATTCAGAAGAGTAGATTACTATTAGTTCATTATTATCTGTTGCTAGTGTCATATCAGTTGGCATGGTGATTAATGTTAGTGGTGAGACTGCATTTTTTCTTTCTTTTTTCTAAGTTGGCGCTCTACTTCACCTATTGCTTCCTTCAATGAGGGATAAAAATCATCAGAGCTGTGTTCTGCATATAATCTTGGACCAGGCATACTTATTTGTACTCCAGCTATTTTTCCGGTTTGATCACTTGATGTGTTTTCAGTTTTAAAGAAAACATCTGCTCTATGTGCAAATTGATATTTATCACTTAATTTTTTTAATTCCGCTTTCGCGAAAGCTTCTAATTCTGCACTTGCAGTTACGTCGTGGTATTCAAATATTACTTCCATAGTATTTATTTTTAATTAAGATAGTTATTATTTGTCAGCTAGCTGACGAAGGCTAAGCGGAAATTCTTTCACACCGCCATAAAGTTTGATTTCTTGTATATCTGCAGGCATATAATACCCAGCATCTTCTAAAGCTTCTTTTACATTGCGTACTACATTCCCTTTTGTAATCAAAGCTTGTTTTCTAAAGTCTTTAGTATCTACCCAAAAGAATACTTTTAAATTTACTGTACTTGTGGCAAGTTCATCTTCAATGACAAAGTTTTCATGAATTTCATCATTAATTACATTAGGCTCTTTAGCTAGCGCTTGTAATACTGTTTCTTTGGCGCCTTCTATATTATCCTCGTATGCAATCCCTATGATAAAATCCCATCTAAAAAAGCCATCTTCAGTATAATTGGTAACCGGTTCTGTAAGTACATCACTATTGGGTATATAAACGTCTTTACCATCAAAGGTCTTTAACTTTGTATATCTAAGATCAAGTGTTTTGACTTTACCAAAGTTCGAGCCTATTTCAACAGTATCATCAACGTCGAAGGGTCTATTAAAGGCTAGTATAATTCCTGCTATAAAATTTTCACCAATATCTTTAAAGGCAAATCCTAGTACAACAGCACTCGCTCCAGCTGCCGTAAGTATTCCTGCAGCGATACCTCCCAAACCTGCAGCTCGTAATGCGAGCATTATAGCTATGATAATAAAGGTATACCTAATCGCGGTGCCCAAAAATTTACTCATCAAAGGATCTTCTGTTCTGGCAGAAATTCTTCGCCTAGCAAATTTTCCTATCCATCCAGCTATTAAAATCCCCAAGACAACAATAAGGATACCCATTGCGATTTGTGGTAGCTGATCGATAAAATTGCTTACAGAGTTTTGAAATGCTTCTGTAACAGACGTTTTTGTATTTTGTAAAGACATAATTCTGATTGGTTCATTAAAAATACTGCTCCTACCTGCATTTATTCTTAAAACCTTATCAATTCACATTTTGTTAAGACCTTTTAGTACAAGCGCGTTAAAATGCTCTTAACCTTTCTCATTTACGATTAGGCACGTATTAACTTTATAAAAAAATGATTTATGAATATAGTATCTACAAATCCGTACAACGGAACAGAAGTAGCCAAAATAAAAGCACTCAACTTAGAAGAGATAGAAGATAAAATTGAAAATGCTCAACAAACGTTTCTTTCTTGGCGCAATACCACTTTTGCAGAGCGCTCACAACATCTTAACAATGTTGCAAAAGAATTAAGAAAGAATGCTCGAGAATATGCAGAGATGATGACTAAGGAAATGGGTAAACCTATCTCTCAAGCTATTGCCGAAGTAGAGAAGTGTGCCTGGGTATGTGAATATTATGCAGAAAATGCACCATCACAACTAGCACCTAAAGAGATAAAAACAGATGCTTCAAAAAGTTATGTGCGATATGAACCTATAGGAGTTGTACTTGCGGTAATGCCATGGAATTACCCATTCTGGCAAGTGTTTAGATTCATTGCTCCAGCCCTTATGGCAGGTAATATAGGTGTGTTGAAGCATGCAAGTAATGTTATGCAAAGTGCAGAAAATATTCAAAAAGTATTTGAACGTGCAGGACTTCCTAAGGGATGTTTCCAAAATATGGCGGTAGGAAGTGAACGCATTGAAAATATCGTTCGAGATTCTCGTATTAAGGCAATAACACTTACTGGTAGTAAGCCAGCAGGAGCAGCCGTAGCAAGCACAGCAGCAAGTGAGATTAAAAAATCTGTACTTGAGTTAGGAGGTAGTAATGCTCTAGTAGTTTTTGATGATTGTAATTTTGAGGAAACGGTTCAAACGTGTGTGCAAGCGCGCTTTCAAAATACAGGTCAGAGTTGTATCGCTGGAAAGAGACTTATAATTCATGAAAGTATTCAAGACAAGTTTTTAGAAGCTTTCGCGAAAGCGGTAACAGAATTAAAATCTGGTGACCCTATGGATGAAGATACCTACATAGGAGTGATGGCACGTGAAGACCTCGCCGAAGAGCTAGAAGATCAACTCAATAAATCCATTGCCGAAGGAGCAAAAATATTGATAGGAGGGCATAGACAGAAGGCTTATTTTGAGCCAACAATTGTCACAGGAGTAACACCAGAGATGACAATATTTAAAGAAGAAACCTTTGGGCCTGTTATAGGGGTAACAACATTTAAAACTGACGAGGAGGCATTAAATCTCGTAAATCAATCTGATTTTGGCTTAGGTGTATCCATTTTTACAGAGAGTGAAGAACGTATGGAAACGTTGATTCCGCAGTTTGAAGATGGTGCTGTATTTGTAAATGATATGGTAAAGAGTAATCCTAATCTTCCTTTTGGAGGAACAAAAATTTCAGGATACGGTCGCGAACTCTCCATAGACGGTATTCAAGAGTTTGTAAATAAAAAGACGGTATATATTAAATAATAGCCCGCTTTCGCGAAAGCGTAGAACAAAAATAGCCGATTCATAATTCTATGAATCGGCTATTTTATGTTGTAAAGTGTATTACTCTTGAGAGTTTATAAACTCATCTCTAGAGTTAAAAGTAACACCTTCAAGTCCAGATTTTTCTAGAAAGGATTGAAGCTTTGGTAAGCGTTTTGATTTAATTTGTTCAAAACTCTCATTTGCCTTATAAAAACGATCCATTAATAAAGAAATATTTTCTTTTTGTGCTGCACTTGGAGCTTCATAGCTTGAAGCTACATCACTATATACATCACTAAGTTTTTCTTTAAGCTGTGGAGGAGCAGTTCCTACATAATTATCCCCCGTAGTGACTACAAGTGTGTTTTTAAGAGCATCGAGTTCATCTATAAGTGGTTGCGCCGTTTTTTTAGCTTTTACATTATTTGTAATTGCATCTTTTGCCTTGTTTATCATCACATCTGTCTGGTACACTATGTAAGCAAGATCTTCTTGAATATTAAATAACTGCATAGACGTCTTATATTGATCACTGCGCTCTGAGGCTGTGATAAATGACTTTGGGTCATTCTTTACTTGAAAGGTGTTCTCATAACGTTCCTTTCCTTTTGTAAGCACAGCTTTATAACTTCCAGCTTTTACACGCACAGGCGTAAAACCTCCAGAAGAAAATGTTTTTGCAGCTGCAATCTTAGGAGATTTTCCGTTGTAGTTCCAAGAAACAATATTAATACCTTTTGATTTTCCTGGAGCTAGTGTTGTGATTACATTTCCTTCCATATCTTGAATGGTGAGCGTCATTTTTCCGAATGTATGTCGCTTTTTGAGGTAGTATTTAATTTTTAATGAAGTCCCTGGATTAGGTCCTACAAACTCTAATTCTGTACTTCCTCCACCAAAGCCACCTTCTTCTATCATAATACCTGGCTTAGTGTCAAAGAAGTGTACATTTTTATCTAATATCTCTGGCTTAATATCTCTCAAAATACTGATATCATCCACTATAATCACTCCGCGCCCATGAGTGCCTGCAACAAGATCGTTAGTCTTTTTCTGAAGATCTAAAAAGTGTACAGCGGTAGCCGGAAAATTATTTGTAAAGTGTGACCAGTTTAAGCCGCCATCTACCGTAATATATAATCCATCTTCTGCACCTAAAAACAGTAAGTTTTCATTCACATAATCTTCTTGAAGGTTCCTCGCAAACATTGTAATATCATCTGTAGCTAGACTCTTCCACGTAGCTCCATAGTCTGTAGTTTTATATACATACGGTTTCATGTCTCCATGTGCATGGCCTTCAAAAACCGCATAAGCCTTTCCTGCTCCATGCACAGATGCTTCGATGTGATATACCCAAGTGTTTGCAGGAAGTCCAGGTACATTTGCAACAACATTTGTCCAGTTTGCACCTCCATCTTTTGTTACCTGTAAATTACCATCATCGGTTCCTACCCATATTACTTTCTCATTTACCGGAGACTCTGCAATGGTGAATATGGTAGTATGTGTTTCTGCTCCAGAGTTATCTGCAGAGAGTCCGCCAGAGTTTTTCTCTTGCTTTTTTGGATCATTAGTTGTTAAGTCTGGAGAAATTACTTTCCAAGTATCTCCCATATTTTCACTCACATGTAAAAACTGACTACCCATGTAAAAACGATCTGGCTGGTGTACACTAGTTGCCATAGGAGCATTCCAGTTAAAACGTAAATCTGCGCTTCCCTTTGCTGGAAGTGGTTTTACATTTTTAGTGTAATTACGTGCCATGTCATAGCGCCATACATTTTCTGCGCCTTGCATTTCAGAATATAAGATATCTTTAGTAGGGTGTGGTAACACTCGGAAACCATCGCCTACACCCACACGTACCCAGTCACGCGCTTCAATTCCTCCAGGAGATGAAGATGGGCCATACCATGATCCATTATCCTGAAGTCCACCATAAATATTATAAGGTTCTGCATTATCTACAGAGATGTGATAGAATTGAGAAAGAGGTAGGTTTGACACAATTTCCATAGTAGTTCCGCCATTCCAAGAGCGATAAACACCACCATCTGTTCCCACGTGCATCACGTCAGAATTATTTATGTCAAATACAATATCATGTATGTCGGAGTGCATATTACCTAGCGTTTTAAAAGTGTTACCACCATCACGAGAGATGGAACCACTTAAACCGCCTTTTACCACCACATCAGGATTACGAGGATCTACAACGATTCTTGAGAAGTAGAAAGGACGCACGGTGAGCGAGAAATCTCCATTAGTACGTTTCCAGCTATTACCACCATCTTCAGAACGATAAAGTCCTTTATCTTTTTCTTGTTCAGACTCTATGACTGCATATACGATATTAGGTTGAGATGGTGCCACTGCAACACCTATACGTCCTAATTTTCCTTCAGGAAAACCATTGTGGATTTTATTCCACGTCTTTCCTCCATCTGTAGATTTATGTAAACCAGAGCTTACGCCCCCAGAATTAAAATCCCAAGCAGTACGTCTATGTTCCCACATGGAAGCATAAAGAATGTCTGGATTTGTAGGATCCATAATAAGATCTGCAACGCCTGTTGTATTATTTATGTAAAGAATTTTGTCCCATGTAGCACCGCCATCTGTTGTTTTATAAACGCCACGGTCTTCACTATCGCTCCATAAAGCGCCTAGTACACCTACGTAAACAGTATTACCATCTTTAGGGTGAATTTCTATTCCAGAGATACGCTCACTCTTATCAAAACCCGGTATTTTATCCCAGTTAGAACCACCATCTTTTGTACGGTAGAGACCATCGCCCAGAGAGACAGAATTACGTGTCCATATTTCACCTGTTCCTACCCATACGGTTTGATCTGGATCTGTAGGATCAATTGCTACTTGGCCTATAGATTGTATATAATCATCAAAAATAGGGGAGTAGCTAGCGCCACCATCTTGAGATTTCCACACACCACCACCGGCTGTACCTGTATAAATTACTCGTGCATTTGTAGGATGCACTTCCATATCTATAATTCGGCCAGACATAAGTGCGGGACCTATTTGTCTAGCACTTAAATCTCCGAAAAGCTCTTTTCCTTTAAGAGCCACTTCTTGAGCTTGCGTAGGTATGCTTATGGCAGCAATACACAAGCCAAGAAAAATGTTTTTAGTTTTCATATTGGTTGGTTATTAGAATTTTTGCGAAAACAGTAGTTACATCTGCTTTCGTAAAACTGTTATTGGTTGTATTTGATATGCTTACGCGAAAATGTGAGTACTCCTATACTCGCGATTTTTTAAAACAAGAGCTAAAAAAATCCCCAAGGTGTATTGGGGATTTTGATTGTTTCTTACTAATTATTTTTGTTCAGGAAAAGCAAACATAGCATCTGTCACTTCCGGATTGAGCTCGATTTTCTTAATAACGATTTCCATTCCTCCAGGTTGTCCTTTTGCTCCTTGTACAATAGAGTGTGCAAAATAAAGTCCATCTACTTCTTGATAATCACTCATTTTTGCCTGTCCTACCATTCCTTTACCAGGACCAGACATTACTTCTTGTTCGACAACAATAGGCACATAGTTTTCTGTATCAAAATAGTAATAAGCAACAGAAGGTACCTCTTGTCCGTCTGCCATCATAGGTTCTTTGGTAAGTTTAATTTTGAAAGTTTCTGTACCCTCAATAGTTTCTTTCCCTACTAGTTCAAGACCATATCCTTTTTCTTTATAGTTTATAAAAGGATCGACCATATCATTCATATCAAGCTTTGCGTTTGCTGTAGTTTCTGCATCACTTTTTTCGGCAGCCATAGACTGTTGGTTTGTATTCCACAGTGTCTCACCATCAAAAACGTTTTGATAAAATTTCATTCCCTGAAACTCACCTACAGACATTTGCTTTCCATCTGCCGTTTGTACGATGGTCATAGGGATTTCCATTCCTTGCATATTTAATGCACCTTCCATCTTTACTCCTTTTACTGCCTTCCAGTTTTCTTCACCTCCCGTATTCTCAAAATAGTTAGAGATAATTTCATCTGCTGTTTGTGCTTGTGTCAAAGCAGAAAAACTTACGATTGCAGCAGTGACAAATAATTTAATTGTTTTCATATGTAGTCGTTGTTATTGTTTAATGGTTAGTGATAAGACTATTACCACACTATTTTGTTACAATTTTCACATAAAAAGATACATTTTTACGTAGGTATTAAGATAATGAATTTTAATTACTAGATGTATGATTACTTATTTTAGGCTTGTATTGCTTTGAGATGCAGGGCAATTCAGATGAAAAATAGTTTCAAATTCTTGATGATGAAACATAAAAGTTGACAAAAGGTATTTAAATCTATTATATAAGTAGAAGAGATTAGTAAGATGTACTCTAATGTTAAAATGTACGCTGCTAGACTTATGAAATGTTTATAAAAATAGTATATGAAGCCAAAAAAAGATTTTAAAGTTTGTGAAAACTCTTTAGAGTATAAATTATTATCATTTTTAATCAATTATGATGATGGTACATATTTAAATATGTCCAATTTCATCGAGGATAAAAATCTCTTAAAAATTAAGCTACAAAATTTAGCAAAGGAAGGACTCATATATTTTGATGGAGGAAGTCATATGTTTTTTGGAGATGGAGACGATTTTGTGAGAGTAGCATGTTTAGCTAAGATTAAGGCTGAAGGAAAGAGATATTTACAAACCTTAAACCAGACAAATAGTGTTAGTAACCATTATTACAATAATGTAAAACAAATAAATCAAGTTTCTGAGTTGTCAATTAGTCAAAATAATAGCAATACAAAACAAGATGATAAATCTACATTAGAAAAAATACTTCATTTTCTATCCTCTAAGGAATTTATAATATTAATTCTTGGTGTCTTTATGGATGAAATAATTAAAATACTATTCGCCATTATATGATATTTGAACAACTAAGTTTCACAGTAACCTTATCTTAGCTACACAAAATAGAGTTTATGAAATTTGGCGTAGTAGAGCAACCAGAGTTAATTGATTTTACATTACCTCCTGATCATCCAGATACTAAGGGTGTGATTGAGAATACTTTCGCGAAAGCGGAAAACAAAGATTTACAAGTCTTCGTAGGTTGTGCAAAATGGAATAAAGCTGAGCTTAAAGGCTTCTATCCGAGAGGTACAAAAGACGAGCTAGGGTATTATGCAAGTCAGTTTAACAGTATAGAGCTTAACGCTACTTTCTATAGATTATTTCCAAAGGAGCAGTTTCAAAAGTGGTATGATAAGGTTCCAGAGGGTTTTAAATTCTTTCCTAAAATTACAAATATGATAAGCCATCGCAAGCGGCTTATAGATTCTCAAGATTTTATTCCGGAGTATGTAGAACACGCAACAATCCTCAAGGAAAAGCTTGGTACTGTATTCTTGCAGATGCACAATAATTTCCAGCCTAAGGATTTTGACCGAGTAGATAATTTCGTAAATCACTGGCCAGAAGATTTACCTATTGCCTTAGAGTTTCGTCATACAGATTGGTTTAACAATCCAGAAGTGGCAGAGCGTCTTTATCTTTTACTTGAAGAACACAATATGGCAAATGTGCTCGTAGATACTGCTGGGCGTCGCGACATTATGCATATGCGTCTTACTAATGGAGAGGCTTTTATACGATATGTAGGAGCAAATCACCCTAGCGATTATGCTCGGCTAGATGCATGGGTAGAGCGCTTGAAGTATTGGGTAAGTCTAGGATTGCGTAAAATTCATTTTTTTATCCATCAAAATGTCGAGGTCGAGTCTACATTACTATCTGCATATTTTATAGAGAAGCTCAATCCAGCGTTAAACATTAATCTGCACATTCCTCATAGTGCGAGCGGTGGAGTAAATACCTTATTTTAATGAAGAATGTTTACATAGTTATGGGCGTTTCCGGTTGCGGAAAAAGTACCATAGGTAAGATGTTATCAAAGCAATTACAAATTCCTTTTTACGATGCAGATGATTTTCATCCCCAAGTTAATGTAGATAAAATGGCATCTGGGACACCATTGCAAGATGAGGATAGATGGCCGTGGCTCGATAGCCTTGCTCTAGAGATGCAGCAGTGGTCAAATGATAAGGGAGCGGTACTTGCTTGCTCTGCACTTAAGGAGAGTTATAGAGAGCGTTTATTTTCTAATTCCGCTTTCGCGAAAGCAAAACAAAACTTTATCTATCTTGATGCAAATTTTGAAGCATTAAGCAAACGGCTAGCTTCTAGAAAGAATCATTTCTTTGATCCTTCATTATTGCAATCGCAGTTTGATACACTAGAAGCACCCAATTATGGTGTTCATGTAGAAGCGACTCTAGCAAAAGAAGACATCATTAGAAGAATACAACAAATTATAGAACAATAGGTTTATGGATTATCAACTACTTCTGGCAGTAATTGTTGGGATTTCGGTCTTACTTTTTTTAATCCTTAGGCTCAAAATTCAGGCATTTCTAGCACTGCTTATTACTTGTATTGTTGTAGGTGTAATTGCTGGTATGGAACCGAAATCTATTCTCGATTCTGTAAAGAATGGAATGGGAGGGACCTTAGGTTTTGTAGCAACGGTAGTGGGGCTCGGAGCTTTATTTGGCGCTATTTTAGAACGATCAGGTGGAGCACAGCGACTAGCAGAATCCTTATTAAAAAAGTTTGGGATAGATAAATCTCCTTGGGCAATCATGCTCACTGGATTTTTTGTGGCTATTCCCGTATTTTTTGACGTAGCATTTATCATTTTGATACCTATTGTTTACGCATTGCAGAAGAAAACGGGAAAATCCCTACTTCTATATGCAATTCCATTGCTAGCAGGACTAGCAATCACGCATACCTTTATACCACCCACACCAGGACCTATTGCTGTCGCCGAAATTTTAGGAGCCGATCTTGGCTATGTCATAATATTTGGCTTTTTAGCCGGTTTACCTGCGGCTGTTATTGCTGGGCCATTACTTGCAAGATATTTATCAAAAAGGATGCATATCACATCTCCAGAAGATATGGTGACCGAAATGGAAGTGCCAGCAAATGCACCAAGTGCCGGAACAATTCTCTTAATAATCGCAATTCCTATTTTCTTAATAGTGTGCAATACCGTGTTAAACAGTCCGCTATTTGAGGAAGGAACTTTACCTAGTTGGCTGATTTTTGGAGCAGATTTACTAGGTCATCCATTTGTTGCACTTATCATTGCAAATGTTGTTGCGTGGTATTTTTTAGGAATCAAAAAAGGATTTACTAAAGACGAACTTCTTGATATTTCTACAAAATCTCTCTATCCAGCAGGAGTTATTATTTTACTAACGGGTGCTGGTGGAGCTTTTAAACAAATACTAATAGATACCGGCGCAGGCACCATGATAGCAGAGAGTTTAAGCGGTGATTTCTTTCCTCCTGTAGTTTTCGGTTTTCTCGTTGCGGCTATTGTAAGAGTATTACAAGGAAGTGCTACAGTTGCTATGATTACGGCTGCTGGGATTACCGCGCCTTTATTAGGGCTAACAGAAACTAGCGCGCCACAGCTAGCCGTGCTTGTAATTGCAATAGCTTCAGGTGCTAGTATATTTTCTCACGTAAATGACAGTGGCTTCTGGCTTGTAAAGCAATACCTAGGTCTAACAGAGAAAGAAACATTTAAGTCATGGACGGTGATGACTTCACTTATCGCAATTGTAGGACTTATTGTCTCTACAATACTTTGGTTTATAGTATAGTTGAGATTTTCCTAATACATCAAAAAAAAAGGGATAAGCATTGTGCTTATCCCTTTTGTAATTTTATAACGCTTTCGCGAAAGCGAACTACTATATCCCCGTATAATTTTGAGGAGTGATTGCTTTCAATTCTTTTTTAATAGCAGCGCTTACCTCAAGTGTATCTACAAACTCAGCCATAGACTTTTTTGTGATTTTACTATTTACTCTAGTAAGTGCTTTAAGCGCTTCGTAAGGATTAGGATATCCTTCTCTTCTTAGAATAGTCTGGATAGCCTCAGCTACTACAGCCCAGTTATTCTCTAGGTCGGCAGCGATTTTTTCTTCGTTTATTAATAGTTTATTCAATCCTTTTACGGTAGAACGTAATCCTATTAATGTATGTCCTAATGGAACACCTATGTTTCTCAATACTGTACTATCCGTAAGATCTCTTTGTAATCTTGAGATAGGTAGCTTTGCAGAAAGGTGCTCAAAAATAGCGTTTGCAATACCTAAGTTTCCTTCACTGTTTTCAAAGTCAATAGGATTTACTTTATGTGGCATTGCACTAGAACCTACTTCTCCAGCTTTAATTTTCTGTTTGAAGTAATCCATCGAAACATAGGTCCAGAAATCACGATCAAGATCTATTAAAATCGTATTAATACGTTTTAATCCATCAAATAACGCCGCCATGTGATCATAGTGCTCTATTTGTGTAGTAGGGAAGGAGTGGTGCATTTTTAGCGTATCATGTACAAATGACTTACCAAATGCTCTCCAGTCTATAGATGGGTATGCTACTTTATGTGCGTTGAAGTTTCCTGTAGCACCACCAAATTTCGCAGCACTAGGAATATCATTTAATAAATTAAGCTGCTCCTCTATGCGAACTACAAAAACCTCAATCTCTTTCCCTAGTCGAGTAGGAGAAGCTGGCTGTCCGTGTGTACGAGCCAATAAAGGAATGTTTGCCCACTCGTCTACAAGTTGCTTAAGGTGATCTACAACCTCCAGTAATTCTGGAATATATACTTGATTCATCGCGTCTTTAAGAGACATCGGGATCGCAGTATTATTAATATCTTGAGACGTTAATCCAAAGTGGATAAACTCCTTGTAAGATGCAAGGTCAAGTGCATCAAACTTTTCTTTGATAAAGTATTCAACCGCTTTTACATCGTGGTTTGTTACTTTCTCAATGTCTTTTATTGCCTGCGCATCTTCTGTAGTGAAGTCTTGGTAAATTTCGCGCAAAGCGGTAAAAACACTTTTATCTACGCCTTCAAGTTGTGGAAGTGGTAGCTCACACAAGGCGATAAAATATTCTACTTCTACTTTTACTCTGTATTTGATAAGTGCGGCTTCAGAAAAGAAAGGAACTAAAGTTTCTGTTTTTGAGGCGTAACGACCATCAATAGGTGAGATGGCTTGAAGTGGTGACAACGACATTTGTTGTGATTTTAGTTAAGGGACAAATATATATAGAAGACTTCGTCTATCCGAATTCTAATGCAAAAATCGACAGATTATAATAGGCCTCTTGCTTTAATTTCTAGATATTTATTAATAGTACTTACCGTGAGATCATCTGGCTTGGTTAATATGGTTTGAATACCGTATTGTTCAAGTCGTGCAACCATTACTTTTTTATCAAGATCTGCTTTTTGGGCAATCGTTTTATGATACACCTCGGGAAGTGTTTCGGCAGGTGCTGCAATGAGCTGATCGAGTTCTGTGTTTTGGAAAAAGATAACCACCAAGACATGTTTTCGCGAAAGCGCTTTTAAATAAGGCAACTGTCTTTCAAGCGCAGTTATGTGCTCAAAATTTGTATACAATAGTAGTAAGCTGCGCTGTGTGATTTTACGTTTTACTTGGTTGTATAACGCACCATAATCACTGTCTAAAAACTTAGTATCAATATTGTAAAGCACCTCTAGAATAGTCTGCAAGTGCGTTTTTTTACTACTCGCAGGAAGGTGATTTTTAATAGTCTCTGCAAAGGTGAGCATGCCCACTTTGTCTTTTTTCTTTAAAGCAATATTAGAAAATGCCAGCGTACTGTTAATCGCATAATCCAGAAGCGTCAGGCCTTTAAAAGGCATCTTCATCACACGGCTAGCATCTATGAGCGCATATACAGGTTGCGACTTCTCGTCTTGAAACTGATTTACCATCAGGCTCGCACGCTTTGCCGTTGCTTTCCAGTTAATGGTACGTGCATCATCACCAGGGACGTAATCTTTAATTTGCTCAAACTCCATCGTGTGTCCCAGGCGGCGTATTTTTTTCATGCCGTGCATAGTAAGTCTATTATCTAGGGCAAGAAATGCATACTTTTTCATCTGGATAAAAGATGGGTACACCTTTACCATCTGATCTTTCTCAAAGCGGTAGCGACGTTTTACAAGTTTGAGCTTTGTACTCACATACACATTGAGATGCCCAAAAGTGTACTCACCGCGCTCTGTAGGACGCAAGGAATATACAAATGATCTTGTTTCTCGTGCTGGGATCTCAATTACTTTACTAAAATCACGTTTTTGAAACTGCTCTGGTATTTCATCTATAATATCAAGCGTTACTGCAAATGGGTATTTATTCTCAAGAATTACAGGTAGCTCGTTTGCATCACTGTTTGAGAATTTTTCTGGTAGTTCTCTTACACCTTTTATTTTTCCGCTTGCGCGAAAAAGAACTAATGCATCCACAAAAAATGCGAGCACCAATAATAGCAGTAAGATATTAGTGATTCCAAATAGGCTATTAAACCAATAGGAAATCAAATAAAGTACGCCGATAACTCCCAGCGCATAAAACAAACGCTGGTGAACAAAAAAACCTTTTATAAATCTTATAATACCCACTATTATCGTGGTATTTCTACAGATTGTACAATCATATCGATCACTTGCTCTGTGGTCATTCCTTCCATTTCACGCTCTGGAGCGAGTATAAGGCGGTGACGCATTACTGGTATAACCGCACGTTTTACATCTTCTGGAATCACAAAGTCTCTACCTGCAATAGCAGCAAATGCTTTTGAAGCATTCATGATAGCAAGTGATGCACGAGGAGATCCACCAAGGTATAAATGTGGGTGCGTTCTAGATTTTACAACAATCTCTGCGACATAATTTAAAATCTTTTCTTCTATAAGCACTTCTTGCGTTTGCTTTCTAAAATCTGCAAGCTTAGCTGGATTAAGTACGGCTTCAATACCTTTTTGTGGAGCACCACCTTTGCGATCGTGATGACTTTGTAGTATAGCTACTTCTTGCTCTAGTGTAGGGTAATCTACTTTAATCTTAAATAGAAAACGGTCTAGCTGTGCTTCTGGTAGTGCATATGTTCCTTCTTGCTCTACTGGGTTTTGAGTTGCAAGCACCATAAAAGGAGGTTCCATAGTATACTTTGTGCCATCTATAGTAATCTGGCGTTCTTCCATAGATTCAAAAAGTGCAGCTTGTGTTTTAGCAGGTGCACGGTTAATCTCATCAATAAGGACGATGTTTGAAAATATAGGGCCTTTCTTGAATTCGAATTCGCTAGTTTTCATATTGAGAATCGAAGTTCCTAATACGTCACTTGGCATCAAATCTGGTGTAAACTGTATACGTCCAAACTGTGTGTCTAGAGTTCTTGCAAATAACTTTGCCGTTATTGTCTTTGCGATACCAGGAACACCTTCTATAAGTACATGACCATCAGAAAGTAAAGCAACAATGAGGAGCTCTATAAATTCGTGTTGCCCAATAATAATTTTACCAAGCTCTGCTCGTATTGATTCGGCTGCATTGCGTAGTTCTTCTAATGGGATTCTATTAGTAAACGCGATTCCTTCATCTGCTTGATTTACATCTTGCGATGGAGTAGCATTAGTGATTCCATCTGTTGTATTATCTGGATTTTGTGGTGTGATATCGTCCATTATTTTTGATTTTTAAATGCTTCTATGCGTTTATTAAGTTCTAATAATTCTTCCTGACTTATGATTTGCTTAGCTCTTAAAGCCACCATATAATTAATCAGTAATTTAGTTTGCTCTAGTGTGTTGCTGCTTTTGGATGCTAGCTTATTGATAAATCCTTCACTTATCACATTGGTGTCTAGGGCATAGTTACTGCGTATGAACTCTAGAAAATGACTTATTTGATGGCTCACGATACTCTTGTGATCTTTCTTATCAAGATACATTCCCGCAATAGTCTTTGTAAATGTGAGCGTCTGGTTAGGTAGTGGTTTTATAATTGGGATAGCTCGCTGCTTGCGCCTTCCTTCAAAAACCACCCATAAAAAAGCACCTATAAGTAGGATGTAATATGCCCACTTCAAATATCTATTTTGAAAGAATATATACAGCGGACTCGTATAAATAGTTTTACCATTTTTATAATGATTATCCCAGTAAAGCACTTCATTCTGATCTAGATAGGAGAGTACATTTTTTGTGTACGTATAATTATCCTCTCTCAGTATAAAATAGTTGGTAAACGTCTCAGGCATAAGATGGATGATAATCTCACCTTTACCAAAATCTTGTTTTATAAAATTTATTCTAGGCTCTGCGACGGTTATGGTGTCTTTGTCAACCATGAGGCCAAACTCCCCTAAAGCAACCGTATTAATAGTATCTACCTCTTCAAAAAAGCCAGCGGTGGTCTCTACATCATGATAATAAGGAGTTTCTCTACGTAAGCTTGGATTTACAAGGTTTACAAGAGGCTTGCGCTCAAAATTATCATAATCGTAATATAGATCAGTTTCTAGTGATAAGGTATCTAGTATCGTCTCTCCAATACCTCTTGCTGCAATAAATAGCGTGTTACCCTCACTTACCCACGATAACAATTTGAGCGATTCATCTTCACTAAAAAGGATGTAATCATTTACAAATAAATAAGTGCCATGCGCATCCGAGCTATCTGACATAAACTCATAAGGAGGTATGCGCACTTCCTTAAACTTATCCTTTTTCCAGTTGTTTTCTAGTAGGTCATGTAACACATACGTTCCGTAAGGGATTTTATCTGTCTTCGTATAACTTGGATACCAGTTTATATCTTCCTTAGTACTTGACTCCATATAAATAACGAGTGCAAGAGCAAGTAGTAGCACACCAGCAATTACTTTAAATTTATTGCTCATAGCTCATTATTTATTTGGGTGAAAGAGGTTTTTGCTTTCGCGAAAGCGGTCTCATCGACCTCAAAATTTCCATACCAGATATAGTCGTAAATATCTGTCACTTTTCTGAACTGGTTTCTTAAATTAAGATCTTCTATCTCGAATAAATAGTCATGATTTGTTTTCTGTACTTGCCAGTCTATAAGATCTTGAGCACTCATTTTCTGAAGTACACGTAGATAATAAAAACGCACAGCTAGTCTATAATTACCAGCAGCAATAGCCTGCTCAATGAGTTGGTCCAGGTCTTGTCGCTGTATGAGTTCCTCATCATCAGATAATAATGTCTCCGGAGCTTTTATTTTTTCCATTAATAAGGAACCGCTATCTATTTTCATAAATAGCCATACAAAGAATACTAGTAAACCTATGATTAGCAAATAGGGTAGTAGTTCTACTACGACTGCCCAGATACCAGATGCTTCATTACCACCAGTAAGCCAGCGTATGAAGGCGCTATATAAGTCATCAATTTTTCTTTTAAAGCGTGTCCACCAGGTATCTTCTGGAGTCGCTTCTTTATAATTGAACTCATCGTCTTGTTTGTACTCATCAAGACTATTTTCAGAGATGGGAAGCTGTGTTACTGTTCCCTCATCATAAGAAACAATACCACGAGGATCATGATAGGTGTTTTCGGGATAGATTACTTCCTCTTCAACGATTTCCTCTGTTGTAGTTTCTTCTTGAGTTTGTTGTATAGCAGTAGCTTTCGCGCAAAGCGAACATAGAATCAGTATACAAAGCAACCACAGTTTATGCATTATCGCTGCCTATATTGTTTATTTGATCAAGACTTCCTGTCTGATTTTTACGCTCGTTAAGGTTGAAATAAATAAAGTTTGTAGAGATAGCGAGTATAGTGTATAAGATATAGTTCATTGCAGAGGCAAGAACCTGTAACACAAGATAAACATTGTCAAAAAGCGCTGTAGGATCACCCATAGAACCAGATTGTACACTAGTTATGGTCTTAATAAGCGTATAAATAACCACGGGAACTTGAAAAACAAAGCCAATTACCCCAATTAAAAAACCAATGATGATAAGCGTTATAAACGTCATCCACCATTCATCTTTAATCAAGCTTGAACTCTCTTTTATAGTTTCCTTTATGCTAAGATTCTTGTTTATAAGCGTAGGAAAGATCACACTAAGCTTCACATAAACATAAAGTAATGGGAAGATAGCTAGTATCACAACTAAGACACCTATAGCCTCAGATCCTGTTGCAAATATGGCACCACCTAATCCCACAGGAACTAATGCGACAACTAGGATGATCAATAAGTTTGTAAAACCTAGACCTAAAAAGGTTCCAGTTTTTGACTTAATAGTATCTACTACTGTAGTAGGATCAGGAACGTCACCTCCAGCGATGTAAGCTTTTATATATTCAGAAACGCTTCCATAAAGCATTGAGTTGTATATAATACCCACAATGGCAAGGCATGCAACCGAGATGAAGAAGCTGCTCATATCTGATCCATCACCAAAACTTGTTAAGAAATTTGCACCCGCTGTAGATTTTGTATAGAATCCCACCGCGACAATGAGAAGAATAAATGGGATGGCACAAGTGCGCACAAGTACAGAAAGAAGTGGTTTTGCATTACGGCGTAAGAAGGTGAATGTATCACTTATGATCTGGCCAAGTTCACGCTGTTTTCTAAATTCCACTAGTTTAGTTAAGGTCATTAATTATAAATTTTCAAGATTAGGAATAAGCGCTAGTCTAGCAGCTTCTTCTTTATGTTTTTTAATAGGGTAGTACACGTAATAAAATATGATTAAAGCGAGAGAGCTTGCGATAATTACAATTGCAAGCCAGTCTGGCATTTCTGTATGTCTTGTTACAAACCCTTCTAGAAAGCCTGCTATCACAAAAAGAGGTATGGTGCTTACAACGATTTTGAGACCATTTTTCATTCCTCTTTTAAAAGATTCTAGGCGTGTGTATGTTTGAGGAAATAAAATAGAATTACCTAGCACCATGCCTGCGCATCCTGCTATGATTATTACTGAGATTTCTATAGTACCATGTATCCATATAGTACGCACAGATTCCCAGCCTACGCCTTGCTCAAAAAAGAAATATTGAAAACTGCCCAGCATGATAGCGTTGCGCATGATGATATACAACGATCCTATGGTTAAGAAGATTCCATACACAAAAGCCATCAACGCAACTTTTATGTTGTTAATGGTAATTCCTAAAAACATATTGAGCTCTCCTTGCTTCTTATAAACACCCATGGGGTCTCCTTTCTCAATGTTACTGAGGGTCATATTGACATAACCATCACCCATAATGCCCCTTACAAAAGACCCGTCATTTGCAGCGCTGTAAGCGCCTATAATACTAAACAGTAAAAAGGTTAAAAAAGCGATAAGCAATTGTCGCTGGTAGCGATACATAATAAGTGGGAACTCCTCTGTGAAAAATGTTATAAAGCGCTTGCTTGACTCACGCTTTGTTTTGTAAATGATTTGATGTGACTGAGAGGCGAGGTGATTTAAATACTCTAAAGTCTTGCTTTGAGGGTAAAATGTTTGCGCATAACTTAGGTGATCTGTCACTTCCATGTAAAGACTAGATAGCTCATCTGGATGAATCTGATCTTTGTTGACCAGAACACTTTCAAATGTTAACCATTTATCCTTATTTTGCTTGACAAAAGCAGCTTCACGCATATACACCTTGTTATAGAGGTAAAGAAAAAGAATATATGGATAACTTTCAAATAGAAACCGCCCAAAATGTAAGTATTTATCAGAATGTTGCGAGCATAGGCGATCGCATTCTTGCATTCTTAATTGATGGATTGATTTTGATTGCTTATTGGATTCTTTCTTTGTTTTTAATAGCACAGTTTGGGTTAGACTCCCAGTCTATGGGTGATTTATGGGTTTACTATATGGTGCTGGGCTTGCCTATTTTTCTTTATTACATTCTTTTTGAAACATTCTGGGACGGAAAAACACCGGGGAAAGCGGCAATGAAAATTAGAGTAGTCAAGCTAGATGGTTCAAAACCAGGATTTGGAAGCTACTTTGTACGGTGGATTATGCGCATTGTTGATATTGCAGGTTCCTCTGGGGGAATTGCCGTAGTTAGTATATTAATAAGCGAGAAAGGGCAACGCTTAGGAGATATGGCAGCAGGTACTACCGTAATAACAGAAAAGAAACGTGTGCGTCTTTCTGATAGTCTCATAGTAGATATTCCCGTAGATTACGTGCCCACCTATCCTCAAGTTACCGTCTTTAATGATAAAGATGTGCAGCTTATTAAAACACTATTCTTAAACGCTAAGCGCAATGGTAATCACAATGTGATTGTAAAACTAGCAGATAGGCTCAGGGAGAAAATGGATGTAACTACTCCAGACGAGAACAATATTCAATTTGTAGAGCGTGTCCTTGCAGATTACAACTACTATACACAGCAATAATGGAGATTACTACAATTATTGATATACTCGGGACAATATCCTTTGCAATATCTGGTGCGCTCACGGCTATGCGCAAAAAGATGGATGTTTTTGGTATTCTTATTATCGCGCTTGTCACTTCTGTAGGTGGTGGTACTTTGAGAGATATACTCATAGGGAAAACCCCAGTGAGCTGGATGCTCAATATGACGTTTGTATACGTGATTTTTGCAGCAACTATTGTTGCAATTATTTTTAGAAGTCAGCTTAAGTATGTGAGACGTTCTTTGTTCTTGTTTGATACTATTGGAATTGCTTTATATACGATGGCAGGAGTTCAAATAGCAAGTGCAGCAGGTTTACATCCCGTTATTTGTGTAGTGCTAGGTACTATTTCTGCATGTTTTGGTGGAGTGTTGCGTGATATATTATGTAATGAAATCCCTGTGATTTTTCATAAAGAGATATATGCCACCGTATGTATACTAGGCGGAAGTATCTATTTGTCACTTGAAACTTCTGGCTTACCTAAAGTATATGCGATGCTTATTGCAGGCAGTATCACTATTCTTATAAGAACACTCGCTGTAGTAAAGAAATGGAGCTTACCTAGTGTTTATAGGAAACAGCAAGCATAAAAAAAGGTTTCTGCGCTAGCAAAAACCTTTTAAAACCTAATAGACTCTTTAGAAAACAGGTTTAAAATATTTTAAAGGCTAATTCAAATAATTTATAAAACCAAAAGTTAGTTCCAGTGTTGAGACTACAGTATATACTCATAGACGAGAAAAAGTGAGCAAAGTTTCAAGGCATGTATTGAATTAACAATTTTTTAACCTGGGAAGGCTTATTTGGACTGAAAAGCCTCAAAAAACAAAATCCCGAGACTCGAGTTCTCGGGATTTCTTTGCTAGGTATCGTTTTTAATAAACACTAACCATCAAAACGAATTAAAAACGTTCCTAACAAATAAGTTAACTTACCCTATAGACGGTTTAATTGAGTCAACGTTACACCATAATTATTATTTAACTTTACCTTATGTTAAAAGCTACCATGGTCATAGGCGCTTCATTGAAGCCACAAAGATATTCACACAGTGCAATTATACGTTTAGACGCTCTAGACATTCCTGTCATTGCTATAGGTCTAAGAGAAGGAAAAGTAGGCACTACGCAGATTATTACATTTGATACAGCGGTCGCACAATGTGATACTTTAAAAGAAAATCTGGACACCATTACTTTGTATCTCAATCCACAGCGTCAAGAGGAGTATTATGATTTTATTATAGACCTCAGCCCTAGGCGTGTGATTTTTAATCCAGGAACAGAGAATCCTGCATTTGCCATGAAATTACAATCTAAAGGTGTTCTTACAGAATCTGCATGCACCCTTGTTATGCTCGCTACGGGTCAATATTAAAGCGGTAGTTTTTCTAATCACGCTTTCGCGAAAGCGTACCCATTATTTCTTAATAAAAAGTAGTCCTAAGAATGTTAAGGCGCCATTCAAGATCAATATAAAGAAGCCAAATTCAAACCCAACCGTCGAAGCAAAAGCGCTTATAAAGTAGGCTAGAATAGGCGAAGCAATCGCAACGACAGGAACATACTTGTCTTGCACATTCCACTTTGTAAATAAGCCGAAGGCATAAAGTCCTAATAACGGACCGTAAGTATATCCCGCAAACGTAAATAACTTTGCAATTACCGTAGCATCTGCAATCACATATTTAAATATGATGATTACAAGAATAAGTACTATAGACATAGCGATATGTATGCGCTTGCGTATGGTAACTTGTTTGATTGCGTCGTATTTCTTTTCAATCTCTAGAATATCTATACTAAAGGAAGTAGTAAGTGAGGTAAGCGCGCTATCTGCGCTAGAATATGCCGCCGCAATTAATCCTAGTAAGAAAACAATAGCCAGCCCAATTCCTAAGCCGCTATTTACAGCAATGGTAGGGAAGAGTTGGTCTTTGTGCGCATCGATGCCATTTTGAGAAGCATATACAGTTAGCAATAACCCTAAAGCAAGAAAAACAAGATTTACAATGGTAAGCACGATGGTAAACCAGAACATGTTTTTTTGAGCATCGCCTAGATTGCGACAGGTAAGATTTTTTTGCATCATATCTTGATCAAGTCCTGTCATTACAATAGAAATAAAAGCTCCAGATAAGAATTGTTTTACAAAGAAGTCACCGCTTTTCCAATCGTCAAAAAAGAAAATCTGACTCATATCACTTTCAGAAATAAGATTGACTAAGGCACTTGCACTTAGTCCCATCTCGTCACTTACAAAGTAAATAGCAACACCCACTGCGATGAGCATAAAGAGTGTTTGCAAGGTATCTGTCCACACAATAGTTTTGATACCTGCTTTAAAGGTATATAACCAGATAAGCAGTATAGTGATCGTAACTGTAACAAAAAACGGAACACCCATCTCATCAAAAACGAGTAGTTGTAAAACGTTTGCTACTAAATACAATCTAAAACTTGCGCCTATAATTCTACTTAATAAAAAGAAGGAGGCTCCCGTTTTATAAGAGTATGTACCAAATCTTCCTTCAAGATAAGTATAAATAGAGGTAAGGTTGAGCTTATAGTAGAGAGGTAGGAGTACAAGACTTATGACTGCATAACCCACAGTGTAACCAAGTACGACTTGAAAGTAGCTAAAACTAGAAGCCTCAATCCATCCAGGCACAGAAATAAAGGTAACTCCAGATAACGAAGCACCTATCATCCCGAAAGCTACAAGATACCAAGGGGATTGCTTTCCAGCTTTAAAAAAGTCTGTGTTAGAATCTCCTCTACTTGTAAGGTAACTTATAAGCATTAAGATACCGAAGTATCCTCCAATGAGAAGTAAAATATGAATGGGTTGCATATATGAATCGTTAGGTCATACGAATATAGCCTTTTGATAAATAATTGCAGATTGTGAGAATAAAATTATCTAGATAATTACTACGCACTACTCATAACGCAATGACTCTACAGGATCAAGCTTAGCTGCTTTTATAGCAGGAAACAATCCAGATAGAATAGCAATGACAAAAGTGATAATTGTGGCCGAAATGATTGCTCCCCAAGGAGTTGTAAATACAAACCCAGCGACAGAGGCTATTAGTGCACCTATACTTATACCAAGTATGATTCCTAGAAGTCCGCCTAACTGTCCAACGATAATTGCTTCATAAAGAAATTGAGCAGCAATTACAGATTTTTTGGCGCCCAGAGCTTTTCTCACACCTATCTCCCGTGTACGCTCCGTTACAGAAACGAGCATAATATTCATAAGAGCAATACATGAACCAAAAATGGTGATAATACTAATTACCCAGGCAGCAACACCTAGTACACCAGTAATCTCACTAATCTGATTAATCAGGTCATCACTGCGTCCTATCCCAAAGTTATTCTCTTCTATAGGTGAGAGTCCGCGTATGTTTCTAAAGGTGAGAATAGCTTCTTCCTCAGCACTATCTATGTATTCGGCATCTTCTACCATCACACTCACATTATAATTAATGTTTGCTTGAGTATACATTGTTCTCGCCACTTGTATAGGGATAAGTACGCGTAAATCTTGATTGTTACCAAAGGTGGCACCCTTTTCCTCAAGCATCCCGATAACGTTAAACTTAGTACCACGTACACTTATCGTTTTGCCTATGGGGTTGTCATCTTTAAAGATATTTTTATAAAAATCACTTCCTAGTATACACACTCGTGTATTATTATCGATGTCAAAAGAAGTAAAGTTTCTTCCTTTTTCTAGCTTGAGTCCGGAGTTGTTTAAGAAGTTCTCATTTACACCCACCACACTTGCTTCTGGATCTGTTTTGTCACTTTCGTACTTCACTTCAGCACTACGTGTTCCTTGAAAAGAGATAGCTGTAAGCGCAGTAGGGTAGTTATATTGTTCCGTAAATTCTTTTACTTGACGATAGCCTATAATCGGGTTAATTACTTGCTTCTCATCAGAGCGTCTAGAGGTAAACTCATAACGTTGCACATTAAACGTATTACTTCCCATACTTGCAAAATCTGAGCTTATCGTATTCTCAAGCGCCTTTACAAGGCTAAGTATACCTACTAAAGCCGTAATTCCTATCGCAATAATAAAAACGGTTAAGACAGTTCTAAGGAGCTGACTTTTGATACTATCAAAGGCAATACGAAGATTCTCGCGGAAGAGTGAAAACATATTTTTAGATCAGAATTGGTTGGAACAATTTACAATAAGACTATCAAGTGGTCAAAACGTTACCGTTATTTCTAGATTCTTTTAAGTTTTAGCTAGAAGGAGCATAAATTGTAATGCGTATTTGCGAGGGTTTCTTCCCGCTTTCCGTTGCAATTCCTCAGCATGGCTAAGCCATTGCTTGCGGGATTTACACTACAATCGGGGCTAGAGAGCATTGTTTTTGCGTAGCGACTCACATGAGTAAAAGAGAATGAAATAAGAAGTCTTGTCAAAGTTTAAAAATCTTGCTCGCAACCCCTCATTTTTTAAGATATTTGTGCAATGCCGTTTGGTAATGTTGGTAGTGGATTTGCAGGGATTTTACTGTAAACATCTTCTCAGCAATGATTAATGTAAAATAGCTTTTGGTGGGTGTTTATCACGTTTTCGCGAAAGCGTAAACAGATCATTTTCCGCAACAGTATTTCTCTATGAAGAGAGAGTCAGGGATGAAAGCAAGAGTAATAGCTTCTAGCATAAGTAAAATGTAGGTAATATTTTAATAGAATCAATTACCAGATTACCAAAATAAAAACGTAAAGGATTAACGTCTAACATATAATATGAGTACAAAACCTTCTATACCTAAAGGAACCAGAGATTTTTCACCAGAAGAAGTTGCAAAACGCAGCTATATTATGAACACCATACGCACGCAGTTTCAGCGTTTTGGTTTTCAGCCTATCGAGACGCCTAGTTTTGAAAACAGCAGCACATTGATGGGTAAGTACGGAGAAGAAGGTGACCGCTTGATATTTAAGATTCTTAATAGTGGTGACTATTTACGTAAGGTGAAGGATGACGCTTTCGCGAAAGCGGACTCAACAGCACTCACACCACAAATCTCAGAAAAAGCACTTCGTTACGATCTTACCGTGCCTTTTGCGAGATACGTAGTACAACATCAAAATGATATTGTATTCCCATTCAAGCGTTTCCAGATGCAACCTGTATGGAGAGCAGACCGCCCACAGAAGGGACGTTTTCGCGAGTTCTATCAGTGTGATGCAGATGTGGTAGGAAGTGATTCTCTATGGCAAGAAGTAGAGTTTGTACAGTTGTACGATGCTGTTTTTACCGCACTAAAGCTAGAAGGAGTAACTATCAAGATGAATAACCGCAAGGTGCTTTCTGGTATTGCAGAGGTGATAGGCGCGAGTGATAAACTCATAGATTTTACCGTAGCGCTAGATAAGCTTGACAAAATAGGAGAAGAGGGCGTGACTAAAGAAATGCTTGAAAAAGGCATTACAGAAGAAGCAATAGCAAAGGTTTCTCCTTTGTTTACACTATCTGGAACGTTTGGTGATCAGCTAACAACACTTAAAACTTTGCTCGCAGATTCTGAGACAGGAATGGAAGGAATTAACGAACTGCTTTTTATCAATGATGCTATAGAAAACTTAGGTTTACAAACCGCAACACTACAATTAGACGTAACACTAGCCCGCGGACTCAACTATTACACGGGAGCTATTTTTGAAGTAAGTGCTCCAGAAGGTGTAAAGATGGGAAGTATAGGTGGCGGTGGTCGCTATGCAGATCTTACTGGTATTTTTGGACTTAAAGATATGAGTGGTGTAGGGATCTCTTTTGGTCTAGATCGTATTTACCTTGTGATTGAGGAGCTAGGCTTGTTTCCAGAAGAGGCGACAGAAGGTGTAAAAGTGTTTTTTGTAAACTTTGGTGATCAAGAAGCGGGTTATGCAATGCAAGCGATAAGTAAGCTACGCCAATCAGGAATCTCAGCCGAGTTATATCCAGATGCCGTGACGAGCAATAAGCAAATGAAAAAGCAAATGACGTATGCAAATCGTCGTAATATTCCGTTCTTGGTACTTGCAGGAAAAGAAGAGATGGATGCAAAACAATACACGCTTAAAAATATGGCAGAAGGCTCACAAGAGACTGTAAACATAGATGAGCTAGTAGCAGCTTTGAAATAAAATTTTTATTTCCCCAGCCCTAAAGGGAGTAAAAATTATAATGAATAAACAGAGCCACCCTTCAGGGACGGGGAAAGCTCGGTTAGAAATTTTTATTTCCCCAGCCCTAAGGGGGAGAAAAATTACAATGAGTAAACCGAGCCACCCTTCAGGGATGGGGAAAGCTCGGCGATAAATTTTTATTCCCCCAGCCCTAAAGGGAGTAAAAATTATAATGAATAAACCGAGCCACCCTTTAGGGATGGGGAAAGCTCGGCGATAAATTTTTATTTCCCCAGCCCTAAGGGAGAAAAATTATAATGAATAAACAGAGCCACCCTTCAGGGACGGGGAAAGCTCGTCGAGAATTTAAAACAGAGCCACCCTTCAAGAGCGGAAAGCTCGTTGACTAACGACTATTGACATAACACCTATGAACATCGATTTTAAAAAACTCCTTCCGCATATTCTAGTTGTACTTGGCTTTATAGTCGTGGCGCTGGTTTATTTCAATCCGGTGTTGTCTGGAAAGCGTATTTATCAAAATGATATCAAGCTCTATGAAGGGATGGCAAAGCAGCATCGTGACTTTAGGGCAGAGACGGGTGAGGAGACCTACTGGACTAATAGTGCCTTTGGAGGGATGCCTACCTACCAGATGGGAGCGAGGTTTGAGTATGATATGATGGATAAGTTGGACCGTGTGATTCGCTTTTTACCACGCCCAGCAGATTATCTTTTTCTATATTTTATATCCTTTTATGCGTTAATGCTTGTGATGCGCGTCCCTTGGAAGCTCGCCGTAGTTGGTGCGCTTGCCTTTGGCCTGTCTACGTATCTAATTATCATTATAGGCGTAGGGCATAATTCAAAGGTGCACGCCATAGGTTATTTTCCGCTCGTACTTGCGGGTATTATACTCACGTATCAGAAACGATATCTCTGGGGATTTTTACTCACTGCCGTTGCAATGGGGCTAGAAATACAGGCTAATCACTACCAGATGACTTATTATCTAGGGTTGCTTTGTGTGATTTTAGGGATTGCATACCTCATAGATGCTATCAAGAAAAAACAACTTCCACATTTCTTTAAAGCTTCGGGAATATTAGTAATTGCCGTACTATTAGGTCTCGCTACAAACGCAACCACCTTACTTGCTACTGCAGAGTATGCAGAGACAAGTATACGTGGCGAGCAATTATTAAAAGATGACCTAGCCAAAGACGCCGTAGAAGACGGTCTTGGTTTTGATTATATCACGCAGTGGAGTTATGGGAAGCTAGAGTCTCTCAATCTCATCGCTTCAGATTTTATGGGAACTGGTACCGCTGCCGATTTGGGTCGTGATTCCGCTTTCGCGAAAAAGTTAAGCGAGTTAGGAGTACCTCCTAATGAAGTAAGTTACTATGCCCAAGGAACGAGATTGTACTGGGGAGAACAACCCTTTGTAGAAGCTCCTCCATACCTCGGAGTTACCGTTTTTGCACTTGCATTATTAGGACTTTTTCTAGTAAATGGAAGATTACGCTGGTGGTTACTAGCAGGTATGATTGTTTCCTTAGTATTGAGTTGGGGAAAGAACATAGAAGGAATTACCCGTTTCTTTATCGACTACGTGCCGTTGTACAATAAGTTTAGGGCGGTTACGAGTATACAGGTGATTTTAGAACTACTGTTACCTATCGCTGCAATGGTAGGTTTACACAGATTTTTAAACGACAGAGTAGATCAAGCCGAAAAGCAAAAGAAATTACTCATCGCTATAGGTTCGTTAGCAGGTCTTTTTGTGATACTCTACCTTTTTAGCGGAAGTTTATTTAACCTACGCTCTGCCGCCGAAGGACAGATGGCCATCGAGCAACCAGAAATATTAAATGCCATAAAAGAAGATCGCCTTGCTGTATTAAAAAGTGATGTGTTGAGGTCTTTACTCTTTGTTCTTTTTATAGGAACCGCTTTGTGGCTAACGCTCAAGAAAAAGATTTCAGAAAATATTGCGATTATTACCATAGGTGCGCTCATAGTTTTTGACCTTGTAGGTGTAGATAGACGTTCTGTAAATGAAGAAAACTTTATCACTCAGCGACAGTATGATCAAAACTTTCAGATTACTCCTATCGATGAAGAAATAAGAAAGGATGATAGCTACTTCCGCGTGATTGATCTTGCCCGAGGATTTAATAATAGCCATACTTCATACTATTTCAATTCGCTCAACGGGTACTCTGCCGTACAACCGCGTACTATTGACGACTTATACAATCGGCAGATTGCTCAAGGGAATACGGAGGTGCTCAACATGTACAATGTAAAATACATTCTTCAAGATAGTGAGCAGGAAATGAGTATTAGCAAAAACCCAGAAGCAAACGGTCCAGCTTGGTTTGTAAATGAGATACAGTACGTACCAGATTATAATGCAGAGTTTGATGGTCTCACTAAAGTAGATACAAAAAATACAGTACTCATCCGTGAAGAATATCGTGAGGAACTAGGAAACTTCCAGCCGCAACGTGATACCACGGCTGTGGTAAAAACTAAAGAGGTGCAGCCTAATAAACTCGTGTACCAAGTAGAAAATGGAAGCGACGGCTTTATGGTTTTTGCAGAGAACTATTACAAAAATGGGTGGATTGCCACCGTAGATGGTGTAGAAACTACCATTTTACCGGTGAACTATGCCTTGAGAGGGATTAAAGTACCTGCAGGAACTCACGAAGTAGTGATGACTTTTGAGCCACAAGTGGTAAAAACCGGAGGGATGATTATGCTAGGCAGTAGTTTATTACTTTTCTTACTAGTTGCCGGAGGAATATTCTACACGGTAAAAAACCGTGATACAGAAGCACAGGCTTAATGAATAACAAGGTACTCATCATCGCTTATTATTGGCCGCCTGCGGGTGGTCCAGGAGTACAGCGATGGCTCAAGTTTACGAAGTACCTGCCAGAATTTGGTGTAGAACCTATAGTTTATGTTCCAGAAAATCCTAGTTATCCTATCGTAGATGATTCTTTGGTTGCTGAGGTTTCAGGTAAGGTGACTGTGATTAAACAACCTATTAAAGAGCCGTATGGTTGGGCAAGTACGCTTTCGCGAAAGCAAACTAAAACCATCTCATCGGGCATTTTACCAAAGGAAGGAAAGCAGAGCTTGTTACAAAAAGCGATGCTCTACGTGCGTGGAAACTTCTTTGTGCCAGACGCAAGAGTAGGGTGGGTAGCACCTTCTGTGGAGTACTTGAAAAAGTATATCGAAGAAAACGATATTGAAAAAATTATCACCACAGGACCGCCGCACAGTCTACATCTCATAGGCAACCAACTTAAAAAATGGAAACCCAACCTTAATTGGTTAGCCGATTTTAGAGATCCGTGGACGACTATTGGGTATCACGATAAACTCCTAATGACCGCCAAAACAAAAGCGCGTCACAAGCAGTTAGAAAAGCAAGTACTTACCACTGCAGATCACATTATTGTAACCAGTCCAGGAACAAAAAGAGAATTTCAAGCGATTACCGAAAGATCTATTACTGTTATTACAAATGGTTTTGACGATAGAGTAATCACTCCGCATCAACCTACAGAGAGGTTTGTATTATCTCACATAGGTTCTTTACTCTCAGACCGTAATCCGCAGTTGTTGTGGAAGGTGTTGAGAGAATTATGTGATGAGTTACCAGCTTTTTCTAGAGCGTTAGAAATACAGCTTGTAGGGAAAGTAAGTCAAGAAATCATTGACGCAATAACGGCAGCAGGTCTAGAGTCACAATTGAACCTTGTAGGTTATGTAAGTCATCAAGAAGCACAGCGATTACAAGAACAAGCAAATGCCTTGCTCCTCATAGAAATTAACGCCGAAAAGACAAAAGGCATCATAGCAGGAAAACTTTTTGAATACCTAAGCGCACAGCGACCAATAGTCGCTATAGGTCCAAAGGGAGCGGATATAGGAGCTATTATAGAAAAAACAGCAACAGGTAGTTTTGTAGATTACAGTCAAGAGAAAAAGTTGAAATCAGTGATTGAAGCATTATTTACTGGTGACTACAAGTATGAAAGTAATACAACCGAAGTAGCCAAATATCATAGGAGAGAGCTCACAGCACAACTGAGTAATTTAATAGCGCAACTATAATGTCATAACGTGGGAATTGTATTAAAACAATCTTTTCAGAATCTTATAACGACTTACTTAGGCTTTGGACTAGGAGCTGTAAATACGTTGTTTCTGTACGTGAATTTTATGAGCGATACGTACTATGGTTTAGTGAGCTTTATTCTTTCTACAGCTTTTATTTTAGTGCCGTTTCTAGCTTTTGGTGTTCAAAATACGATGGTGAAGTTTTACTCATCTTTTGAAGGAGAAGATCAAGATCGTTTTTTGAGTTGGATGCTGTTATTGCCATTATTCTTAATAATACCTCTTACGGGAATCACCTATTTCTTACATCAACAAATAGCAGATTTCCTTTCGTCAAAAAATGAAATTGTTTCTGGGTATGTTTGGTATATTTTCATAATAGCCTTGTCTTCGGCATATTTTGAGATTTTCTTCTCTTGGTCAAAAGTGCAGCTCAAAAGTACATTTGGTAATTTTCTTAAGGAAGTGTTCCATCGTTTGGGAGTCACACTGTTACTCGTTTTACTAGCACTATCTGTTATTAATGTAGATACCTTTATAATTCTTATAGTTGCGATTTATATTGTAAGAATGATCATCATGATGGTGTATGCCTTCAAGCAGCGTAGGCCGGTAATCACATTTTCGCGAAAGCGTGCAAATACCACTTCAAAACTGGATATACAGCGTTCTGCAATTGTCAAATATTCAACACTTATTATCATCGCAGGTTCTGTGGCAACTTTACTCATAGACATCGATAAGTTTATGATAGGAAAGTATGAATCGATAGAGAATGTGGCTTACTATGCCGTTGCTATTTATATCGCTACGGTTATTGGTGTGCCTTCTAGAGCGATGCACCAGATTACATATCCTATGGTGGCAGAGATGCTCAATAAAAAGCAGTGGAGTGAGATGCGTGTGCTCTATAAAAAGAGTAGCCTGAGCTTGCTGGTAATTTCTGGTTTGTTGTTTTTACTTATAGTCTGTAATATTAAAAGCTTGTACTTAATTGTGGGTCCAGAGTATGCCACTGGCTTGTATGTGGTGCTTTTTATAAGTGCTTCAAAATTATTAGATAATTGCCTGGGTATCAATAATGCCATCATTTTTAATAGCGACTATTATCGCATCGTGCTAGTAATAGGTGTGGTTGCCGTGATTGTAGCAATCATATTGAATATGATTTTGATTCCAGCATTAGGTATTAATGGTGCAGGAGTTGCTACGCTTATTGCTACAGTAGGATATTCTGTTGCTAAGCTTCTTGTAGTAAAATCTAAATTCAAGATGCAGCCATTTTCAAAAAATTCGCTTAAGACTTTTGGGCTGATTATAGGTGTGTTTTGTATTTGTTATTTTTGGGATTTTAGCATACATCCTATAATAGCAATTGCCTTAAAAGGTTCGCTTATCACTATTGGATATTTATTAATTTCTTACGTATTTAAGTTATCCCAAGACATTAATACCGCCATGGATAAAGTACTTAATATCGTTAGAAAAAGAGATTAATTTATTCCATAGAAAAACCCCAGCCTGTAATGAAACAGACCGAGGCTTTAAAAAACCAACCAAAGTTATCGTTTAGTCATCGTCGGGATTATTTTTAACCTCTGAGACGCTTATTATTTTTAATTGTTATCTGTCTTTTATTAATGTTATACTGAGGGTTATTAGAGAGCTTTACAATTACTCCATATCTGTTATAAATAACATTCTTTGTACCTACTTGTGTAAGTCTTCCATTTTGATATCTTAAAGCGATAGTGCCTATCTTACTTACTTGACCTTTTCTGTTATAACTAATATCATTACGACCTACTTGATAGATATCTCCTTTACGATTGTATTTTACCGAAGTTTTATTTGTACTTGCATAGGTCACTCTATTAGTTTGTCCTGGTGTGCTACGCGTATAGACTCTGCGCCCTCTATTAGAAACTTCGATACGACCTTGAGAACGTTCAAAATCAAAATGTCCATTTATAAAAACTTCAAATTCAACACCACGTTCTGTAAATGTGATAGACTGTGGTTGATTGTAACGTTTCCCTTTTTCTATAGATAGATCGAGATCTGTCACTGTGTTTGCTTGTGCAGTCATTCCTCCTAGGAACAATACTGCGAGTAATAGCTTTTTCATATTAAAAGTATTAGGGTTTGTACGTTACCGTCTTTCGGTATGCGCTTGTTAGATAGTTTGCAATCAGCGTGCCAAAAATGAAAAACCACTGTTATGTCCTGTATTCATAGGTGTTCATGCTTTCGCGAAAATGTGAAATGAATCATACATTTGCAATTTGTTGTGTACAGTGCGAAGACCTTCTTGTAGGTTTTAAAGATTTACTCTTTTATGTTTTGGATATTTTAGCTCGTAACTAAACTCCTTTTTAGAACTATCTGATGGTGCAAGCTTTATTATCCATTCAAGCAAACCTGTATCCTTATCATAAGTTGCATCAGAGGTTTCGATATCATCTACTTTGATTTCTTTGTTTTGAGATACAGGAACACGATCTACCATCTTTAGATTGATACCTGTACTTTTATTATTCTTCACTGTTGTTGAGTACGCCATATCGACAATGCGTTGCGAACCAATAAAAGAAGTTGACTTAAAATTATCTAACTGTTTGCGCTTTACAATAATATTAGGATCTACACCAAGTGATACAGATAACTCCTCTGTAGTCTCTAGCGGATTGATATATGTTTTACCGGAGAAGCTACCTTCAAAGTAAATATTAGCCTCTCCAGGAAGTAAACTATAACGTACCCAGTCTTTTATAGAAGCGGTAAGAAATACATTTTCATTAATAGCAGGAGCGACAAAATATTCATAGGTTGCTGGCACCTCAAACTTGTCAATTTCTATAACTGTCACATCTCCGTCGGAGTCAATTGAGTATTTCTTATTGATTTCAAAAGTGGTGGTGGTGATTCCCTCTGTTTTGGTGTCTCCAGTGGCTGTTAATATTGAGTTCTCAAATCCATTCTCGGTTTTAATGATTACCACTCCATTTTTTGCTTTAGCGCCATAAATCGATGTAGCGCTTAGACCTTTGAGTACTTTTATATCTTTTATGTTACTAGCATCTATATCATTGATTTCTCTAATTGATTTTTGAGAACTAAACGGAACTCCATCAATAATAAATAATGGGGGATTACTAGAACTTATAGATGAATAGCCTCTTATTACAACATTTGTTGAGCCACCAGCCAAACCTGATGAGTTATTTATAGCCACACCTGAAGCTTTCCCTGAAAGAATATCATTAAGTGTATAATCTTCTTTCTTTGCAGGTTTTGGTGATTGCCCCCTTTGAGACCCAGATGTTCCATAAGCGACAACAACTACCTCTTCCAGCGCATTATCTGCTTCTAGGTTTGCATTGATAATACTCGCATGAATGGGAATTTCAGTTGTATTGTACCCTACAAAAGAGAACTGTAACGTTTCTCCTTCGTTTACTTGCAGTGTGTACTTTCCATCAAAGTCAGTTTGCGTCCCGTTTGTTGTTCCTTTTACGATAACATTTGCCCCTGGTAACGGTCCATTAGTTTCAGTTACTATCCCTGTGATGGTTTTAATAGTTGGATTGTATTTATAGTTGTAGGCCTTTGTAGCATTACTATTATTACGGTAATTACGATTTACAAAACGCAAGTATTTTGTGTCAATAGTTGGCTTAAGATTATTAGTGTTAGGATCTCCTGTTGATAATACAAGATTCACATCATCCCAGTCTATTCCTGTTTTTTGATATAAATGAGCTTTATAAGATAATTGTAAAGGTGCATCTGTTGCAATTGCTTTTAAGTCATATTCTGGATACCAGCCTGCTTCGCTTACATTATAGGTGATTTTAAGTTTTAAAGTCTCTCGCTGCTCACCGTTAAGTTTTAGAGTAATCTGGCCTTTGCTTTTTTCTTCTGTGACATTAAACTCATTAAATTGCTTCGTGAGATCATTCACACGACGCTGTAAGTTAGTTTTTTCAATTTCGGCATCGAGAATGCCATTTTTAATTTCGGTTACTCGTTTCCTGTAGTAGGTAGATAGTTCTTTGATTTTAGCTAAATCTATTTCTGTGGTGTTGCTTCCTAGTCGCTGGTTTGCTGTTATTACTTCTTCCTCTTTATGTAAACCACTCATGAGACTATTGAGCTTAAGGATATCTGTCTCAAGTTTTGTTTTTAAACTTCGCAGACTGTCTACTTTCTTCGTATTAAGTTGTTCTGTGAGATAGTTAATTCCGAAGTTAATAGAGAGTATAGAGGCATTTTTTAAGCCAGAAATCTGGATGCTACTTTCATCAATATCATTTGAGAGGTTCTCAAATAGAAAGCTATTTGTTCCCTCTGTTACCATAACATCCGCAGTACGCTCTATTTGTGCGCCGCTTAAGTAAACAGTTACTTTTGATAGGTTAGTACTTTTAGTTTGTGGTGGGGTAGAAGACGCTTTCGCGAAAGCGTAACTCATCAAACATACGGCGAGTAATAATGTAGTTCTTTTCATTGGTGTGATTTTTATAGTTGGTCAAATCTATAAGTACACCATTGGAAATAAAATAGCTATTGAGCGAGTGGGTCATCTCAATGAGTGAACGAGCTATTGTGGCTGTTCATAATCCAGAAACTTACTTTTAAGCTCAGGAGTAGGGATCATGCAAGCATCTTTTTTACCAAACCACTTATAGCGATTGCGGGCTATAAAATCATACACAGCATTGCGCAAGAACCTAGGAAGAATTAAAAATACTGTGAGTAATGGCCACCCACCAGAAAGTTGCTTTGCGATACGGAGTGCTGCCGTAGACTTTGCGACGGCACTTTGATCTGTAACAAGGATGATAGAATCTACTTTATCTAAATCTATCTCGTGTTTTTTGGCAAGATTTTTACCCACTTCGCTTTGCAAAGGCGCATATCTAAACACATCATTTTTATCACGTTGTATGATAAAAGTGATGGCGCCGTTGCACAAGTTGCAAACTCCGTCAAAAAGGATGATTTTTTTATTTTGCATTCTTCTTCTTGCGTTGTACAAGTTCTAGTTGCTCCACAGAAACTTTTGTAGTAAACATTCCGTAATCTACAGTGGCTTTACCTTTTTCTATATTATCAATAACACCAACAGCCTTCCCATCAAACATGCGCACGCGATCTCCTTCTTTTAAAGTCACCTTTGGTTTTACAGCTTCTGGTTCTTTTTTCTTAGCCTCTTTCTTTTTCTCGCGTATTACTTGTACGTGTTTTTCGGCCTCCTTTTTAGTGGCTCGTTCTTTTGCTTTTTCGGCTTTTGCTTGTTTAGCACTTTGTTTTTTACGCTTGCTATTTTCTATCTGTACGATTTTCATAAACTCGTCCATGAGGTCGCGCTTTTTCTTATCGTGATAGAATTTTTTACTGATTCCATCTAGTTTTGTACCTAGATAAATCAAGCGCTGATTGCTATCGTAAAGCTCTTGATAAGCCTCTAGCTTGCTTTGTACTTTCTCATTTATTTCGGCAAGCTGTTCTTTTTCTTTTGCCGCTTGTAGTTCTTTCGCTTTAAGCGAACTAGTTGTTTTTGAGAGTTTGCTGCGTTCCTTTTGTAGGTTTGCTATACTCTTGTCAAAACGTATTTTGCCGCGCTCTACCTTCTTCTTAGAGCGATTGATAAGCGAGTAGGGGATGCCATTTTTTTGTGCTACCTCAAAAGTAAAGGAGCTACCAGCTTCTCCCATATGTAGTTTGAAAAGTGGCTCCAGCGTGCGTGCGTCAAAAAGCATATTTGCATTTACAATCTCTGGCGTTTCATTTGCCATCATCTTGAGGTTTGCGTAGTGCGTGGTAATAATTCCAAAGGCCTCACGCTCGTGAAAAACTTCTAGAAACGTCTCTGCCAGTGCACCACCCAGCTCTGGATCTGATCCAGTACCAAATTCGTCAATTAAGATAAGCGTGTTTTTATCGCACTTCTTTAAGAAGTAATTCATGTTCTTAAGGCGATAACTGTAGGTACTCAAGTGATTTTCTATACTCTGGTTGTCACCTATATCTGTGAGGATTTTATCAAATAAGCACATGCGTGAATACTCGTGTACAGGTATGAGCATCCCACTTTGTAACATTAATTGAAGTAATCCTACGGTTTTAAGTGTAATACTCTTTCCACCTGCGTTAGGTCCAGAAATCACAATAATTCGGCTTCCTTGATCTAGATGAATATCTTGTGGGTAGGTTTTTTCTTTTTTCGCATTATTACTTAAAAGCAATAATGGATGATAGGCTTCTTTTATAGTGAGCTCTCGATCTGTAGTGATTTTAGGCAGTAAGCCATTCATCTTTTCGGCGTACTTCATTTTAGCCGCAATCAGATCAATATCACTGAGTAACTCTTGATATTCTTCAAAAAGCGGAATATAAGGTCGCATTCTATTTGTAAGCTCTTTGAGTATGCGCTTAACCTCTTCATCTTCTTCAAAAACTAAGTTGTTAAGTTCCCTTTGTGCCTGTAATGTCGCTTCTGGCTGGATGTAGGTAATACTTCCAGTCTTTGAGCTTCCCATAATAGAACCTTTGACTTTGCGTCTGTGCATTGCAGTAACAGCAAGCACGCGCACGTTATCTACTATAGTCTCCCGTATATCATCTAGGTATCCATAACCGGCATATTGACCTAAAGCGCTAGCAAAACTAGAATTGATTCGTCCTTTGGTTTGATTTATAGCTCTACGTAATGTGCCCAGCGTAGGCGTTGCATCATCACGTACCTCACCGTATTTATCAATAATGCGCGTGATGGTATCTATAATATCTGTAGTATAT
Organism: Dokdonia sp. Asnod1-B02; assembly: GCF_045063955.1. Classification (NCBI taxonomy): domain Bacteria; kingdom Pseudomonadati; phylum Bacteroidota; class Flavobacteriia; order Flavobacteriales; family Flavobacteriaceae; genus Dokdonia; species Dokdonia sp. Asnod1-B02. Next base: position 1,929,218 of record NZ_JBEFNW010000002.1, read on the forward strand.
TCTGTCTCTCTTACCGTATTATATAAAGTAGGGTAGAGCTCTTCAAATTTCTTAAAGAATTTGAGGTGAATATTTACAGTCTCAGAAATACTAGAAAGTTTTTTAAAACTTCCTTTTTCTAAGGTACTATCTTCAATAGCAAGATACTTTATTTCATGATCAAGGCTGTCAAAACCATGATTAGGGATCGCAGCATCTGCAGTGCGAGAAGAGAGATATTCATTAGTTTGATGAAGTCCAAAAATTGCCTGCTTAGGTGTAGGGTATGGCTCTATTGCTAGTGCCTTTGCCTTACCTTTATCTGTAGTACAGCGCTCTGAGACTTGCTCACATACAGTATCAAACTCTAAATCTTGTAATGTTTTATTAGTGATCTTTATCATAGGGATCTCGCTTTCGCGAAAGCGTAATAGAGCCACAAACGACTCTTGTAATTATTTTCTTTTTCTATAGCTTTGGGTTGTCTAATAATAAGAATAAACTCCTTAACAAAAATACGGATAATGCACGTAAAAATAGAAGCAAGCTGGAAGCAAGAACTTAAGGAAGAATTTGATAAGCCATATTTTAAATCTCTTACAGATTTTGTAACACAGGAGTACCATACACATACATGTTATCCACCCGGTGAAGAGATCTTTTCGGCTTTTGATCATTGTCCCTTTGATAAGGTTAAGGTGGTCATTATAGGTCAAGATCCGTATCATGGAGCAGGGCAGGCTAACGGATTATGCTTTTCTGTACAAGATGGAATTGCTCATCCACCGTCACTTAAAAATATTTTTAAAGAAATAGAGACAGACGTAGGAATTGAAACACCTGTATCTGGCAATCTTGATAGATGGGCAGCACAAGGCGTTTTACTTCTTAATGCAACGCTTACGGTACGAGCAGGTGAGGCTGGGTCACATCAAAAACAAGGCTGGGAGCAGTTTACAGATGTGGTGATAGATACGCTTTCGCGAAAACGTGAAAACATCATATTCCTGCTTTGGGGAGGTTTTGCAAAGAAGAAAGGAAAGAAAATCGATGCTTCAAAACATTTTATACTGTTATCTGGGCATCCTTCACCACTAAGCGCAAATCGCGGATATTGGTTTGGGAACAAGCATTTTAGTGCAGTTAATGATATCTTACTGAGTAAAGGACAAGCTCCTATAAAATGGTAGATTAAGACATAAAAAAACGACGCCGAAAGTTTTAATTGCTTTCGGCGTCGTTTTGTTTTAAAGGTTGAATTTTTATTCTTCTTCTTCCTCTGCTTCAGGATCTGTAACTTCATTACATGAAAATTGCAATAGCAGGAAATTGATAGCAATAAGGATTGCTATCACACTAAAAAAAATGGTCATTAGAAAAAATATGTAGTTTGTACCCTATAGATGCATATCTATGAGAAAGGTTGCGTTAGTATGTAGTAAATATTATAGCGCTGCTTTAAAGAGACTCGCTTCAAGCTTATTTTCAATCATTTTTAAATCTGCTAGTCGAGATTGTATGCGCTCAATTTCTTTGTTTGTAATTTGCTCTTGAGACCAAGTGGTCATCGTGAGCCATTTTTGAATATCTTCTAGCTGCTGCTCATATCTATTAGCCAGCGTGCGGTCTATGGAAGGTATATTTTTAAAATCTGCAGAAACAGTATTGATAGTTTCTAGTACGATATTAATAGCCTCGCTATGTTCAGAAATAAAATCTTCTCTACCCGCAATTACAAAGCAACTCCAAGGTGTAGGAAAATCACCTAATCTCTTGAAGACTCCTTTATCTACAATAGGTTTTGTAGTAAAGTGTTCCCACATAAAATAATCTGCAGTACCTTCTGTAAGTGCTGTAATAGCGCCATCTAAGGTGTTTATTACTTTAAATTTGAGTTCATCCGTATTCCACCCTCTTTGTTCCGCTTGAACATGAGCCATCACATGCGATCCAGAGCCATAACGGCTTATTGCACATACTTTGTCCTCAAGTTCTTCTATAGATTGTAATGTACTGCTGCCAGCAACGTGAACACCCCATTGCAGTGGAGAAGAAACAAATATTTGTAAAATTTTTGACGGGTTACCATTTGCGATATCTTTAATGATTCCACCAGTTAAAATAACTGCAAGATCAATCTCGTTATCACGTAAAGCTTTATTCATAGCGCCTGTACCTTCTGGAAAATCTATCCACTGTACATGTACTCCTTGCTCAACAAACATTTCATCCTCTATTGCTAGATGCCATGGAAGGTTAAAATGTTCTGGTACTCCACCTATTCGTACTGTAGTCATATGCTTAATTGTGCTTCGCTTTTAGATAGTCAAAAATAGCATATTGTGATCTAATTTTTGGTGTTTCTTTTTCTGCTTTCGCGAAAGCGTTATTCTCTTCTTTATTTTGAATACGAGCCTTGACATTATCTGATAGCTGGATGTCAAAAATATCTTTCAACTCCTTGCGACAATCTGCGTCTGTAATAGGAACAAGTACTTCAATACGTCTATCCAAATTTCTAGTCATCCAGTCTGCACTGCCCATAAAAAGTTGCTCATCGCCATCATGATTAAACCAGTAAATGCGACCATGCTCGAGATATCTATCTAAAATTGAAATCATATAGATATTCTCGCTCAGTCCTTTTACTCCAGGGATAAGAGCGGTAAAGCCGCGCACAAGCATTGTGATTTTTACTCCGGCTTGACTCGCTTTATAGAGCAATTTAATCATATCCTTATCCTCAAGGCTATTCATTTTTATCTTGATCTCTGCGTGTTTTCCAGATTGAGCAAAATCAATCTCGTCATTGATGAGCTTTTCAAAAGTGCGTCGCGTGGTAAAAGGCGAGACCAATAAATGCTTGTTACGAGGTACAATGAGGTCTCCTTCTAGCACTTTAAACACACGGTTTAATTCTTTGCCCAGTTTCTTATCTGCCGAAAAGAATCCATGATCTGCATAGATTTTTGAGGTTTTTGCGTTAAAGTTGCCTGTTCCTATGTAGATGTATCTTCTATTTTTTCCTTCCTCTCTGCGCTTTACAAGTAATATTTTTGAATGTACTTTGATGCGCGGGTAGCTATAAATAACGGTGGCTCCTTTTTCTTCAAAAGTGCGGCCCCATGTGATGTTATTCTCTTCGTCAAAGCGAGCTTTTGCTTCTATAAAGATGAACACCTTTTTACCATTATCTAACGCCTTAAGAAGCGCCGAAGTAAGTGGAGATTCACTTGCAACACGATACAAGGATATCTTTATTTCTGTTACATCTTTATCCTCTGAGGCCTGCTCTATAAAACGCTCCACATAATGAAAAGACATAAAAGGAAAGTGTACGAGATGATCACGTTCTTTTAATACTTCAAAATAGTCTGTAGCTTTCTCGAGCGCATTATGTTTTATTAATGGTTGTTTTTTAAAGTGTAGCCTAGGATTATCAGTAGGATCCGGAAAAGCAAAAAAGTCATTAAAGTTGTGATAGCGACCGCCTGGCATCATATCAACTTTACCGACACGCAAGAGCTTGCGCAATTTTTTTGCGTCATCTTTATCCATAGATGCATCATAAAGTAACCTTGTAGGCTGCCCTTTGTGGCGTCTCTTTAAGGATTCATAAATACGATCTGCAAGAATACCGTCAAGCTCATCATCTAGATATAACTCTGCATCTCTAGAGATTTTCACTTCAAAAATCCCACGTATTTCCTCATCAGGAAAAATAGTATCCATTTTATAATGAATAATGTCATCTATAAAAGTTAGATAGTGCTCGCCATTATCTTTAAGTAGATGTACAAAACGATCTACTTTATGAGTAGGGATTGTGACAAATCCCACCTTTGAGCTATCCTTAAAAAGTACGTAAAAGTATAGTGACTGATCTTCTAGAAAAATATCATTCTTGGCCTTAAGGTCAACCTTTTTTACATCAAGATGTTCTCTTATGGTAGAAGTGTACCAGCCATCTGCAAGAATTTTATGCTTGTCTGTGTAGGTTTTTGAGGTAAGTATGTGGATGTGATGCTTTTCAAGTTCTGGGATAATCACTTTTCTAAACGTGTGACCAAAACGTTGCTGCTGCTCATGTACCGTTGCTTTTATCTCCTTTACAATCTTATTAGGTTGCAATGATAATTGCTTTCTAATTTCTTTTTTTACTCTTTTGAGTTGGCGCAATTGTGACACGCGCACTCTAAAAAACTCATCTAGATTAGTAGAATATATCGCTAGAAATTTAAGACGCTCATACAGCGGATTATTCTCAACATCCTCAGCTTCTTGAAGTACTCGCTCGTTAAAACTAAGCCAGTTTAAATCTCTATGTCTAAAATTTTCGTCGGTAAGTTTAATCATCTCAGGGTATTTACTCAAATGTACAAAAGCACTACCCCTGAAAGGATTAAGTCTATGTTAAAAGAGGAGCAATAAATGCTCCTCTTAAAGTAAATGATATTGACCTAAAGCGTATTAATCTTTAGTAATCGCGTCAAGTGTATATTGGATAAGAGCTTCGGTCTGCTCTGTAGGTTGCTCACTAAACGTCATATTGGCTCTATTGGCAATAATACAATTAAGAGACACGGCACGGTGTCCTAGTAATTTTGCAAGGCCATAGATTCCAGAAGTTTCCATCTCTAGATTAGTAACCTTAAGTTCTTTGCTAGTTGCGCTTTCGCGAAAGCAAAAAGTTCCCAATTTGTCATTCATGGTAGCGTCAGTTGTTTTAAGTCTTAACACTCTTCCTTGCGGCCCATAGAATCCAATATTTGTAGCAGTAAATCCATCGACCATTTTATCTGAAGCAAATTTATCTGCAAGTTGCTCATCGCAAGCCACTACATAAGGATCACTTTTTTCTGGTGCCCATGACATGTGCTCTATAAAAGCTTTTTGAATTGCTGGATGCTGTACGTGTTTACTATCATAAAAGTGGAGTAGGGCATCTAGTCCTATCGCATAGCGGCTCATTAAGAAAGAGTTTACAGGAATATCTGATTGGATAGAGCCACTTGTACCTATACGTACAATATCTAGGCTAGTGTGTACCTCGTTGATTTCTCTAGTCTCAAGATTAATATTTACCAGCGCATCAAGTTCATTAAGTACGATATCAATATTATCTGTTCCTATACCTGTAGAAATAACAGTGATTTCTTTTCCTTTATAAGTTCCGGTGCTTGTTTTGAATTCGCGCTTTTGCGTGATAAAACGCACACTGTCAAAATATTTTGTCACCGTATCTACACGGTCAGGATCTCCTACAGTTATTATGGTAGATGCTAGGTGTTCTGGTCTTAAATTTAGGTGGTAAATACTACCGTCTGGATTAAGTATAAGTTCTGATGGTGCTATTGCCATGTATTAAGCTTTTGTAAGTTGGTGGTTATCGTTGTTGTAAACATATTCATACTTTGATGCACCTCCTAATGTGCAGGGGTACTTTATTTCCTTAAAAACATTGTATGAATTGTCTAGAATGTTATTTGCTTTCTCTGTGAGAGTAAGACGACCTTCTATGTCCGTAAAAAATGGAGACATGCGAGTTATCATTTTTTTGATTTGTATATCACCGTAGCCATAGTAACCTTGGTAATTGAGCATATAACCACATAATTGATGTGGTGTTTTAATATCGTATTTTCTTATGAGTCTAAGCATATTTGTCTCTAACGTATTGAGACCTGTAATTGCGCTAGGAAAACGTTCTTTATGAGCGCTTATACAATTAGATAGATAGGTGAAATTAGAATCTTTGGCTCTTTTTGGATCCAACTTAAGAGGGTCTTTACCACAATATAGTCTCCATAAGTCATCTGCAATAAAAAGGTCGTGATTATTGAGTAGCACTTTATCATTATAATGACTTAGTAATTGCATTTCAGATAATTGAGAGAGCGCAAATAAATCCTTTTCACCAGATACTCTGCCACTGCATACTAGATAAACGTTTCCTTTATATCCACGAGATTTTATGAAACTTATGCAGGCGAGCATATTAATATGGCAGTAAAGATCATATTCAAACCACAATACAATCTCTTCATATTGATGAGCATCTGCAATAATCGCTAGCTGACTACCAAATTTCTCATCATAATCTCCTGCTTGGTCAGGGTAGTTGTTTTTAAAAAAATCAACACGTGTTTTTCTAAAAGCGCTACTCGTAAGATCTACTATGGTTTTTCCCTCACAAAGCATTTCTCTCCATACTGCATAATCACCTTCTATTTTCATAGTTAATAGGCGGTCATTAAGACTGTCACCATTAGTAACGTGTAACGTTTTCTTCATAATACGGAGGGATATTTTAAAATGGCAACAGGTTAAATAATAGATGTACTAGCCGCCTACACGTTTTGTTTTGAAGCCTTTTTCTTTTAAAAAGCTCATGATGCGATCTCTGTAATCGCCTTGAATGATAATACTTTCATTTTTAAAACTTCCTCCTACACCTAGTAAGACCTTAATCTCTTTAGCAAGGATTTTGAAGTCTGATGTTTCTCCAGTATAACCTTCAATTATTGTAATGGGTTTGCCTTTGCGTTTCTCATATTTACAAATGAGTGGGTCATTTTGAATCCAGAGCGTATCTTCTATGTCAAGATTTTCTATAGGATCTTTTTCCGGAGTGTGATCTGGAAAAAGATTCTTTAATTGATCGCCTAAGTCCATACTTATTCTTTAATCAATCCTATTTCTACAAGGCGCTGGTGTAAAAACTCTCCAGCTGTAATATCCTCAAATGCTTTAGGGTGCTCTTCATTTACACACTCATCAAGACAGTTAAGTTTCATATCTGATCGTGGGTGCATAAAGAAAGGAATGCTGTAACGAGCCGTTCCCCATTCTTCTTTAGGTGGATTAATCACACGGTGTATGGTAGAACGTAACTTATTATTAGTATGGCGCTCTAGCATGTCACCTACATTAATCACAAGCTCATCTTCGTTAGGGATAGCGTCTATCCACTCTCCATCTTTACGTAATACTTGAAGACCTCCAGCAGATGCTCCCATTAATAACGTAATCAGGTTAATGTCTCCGTGCGCTCCTGCACGTACCGCTCCTTTAGGCTCTTCACTGATAGGTGGGTAATGAATAGGGCGCAAGATGCTATTTCCATTATTTGCCCAGTGATCAAAATAAAACTCATCAAGTCCTATATATAATGCAAGTGCTCTAAGTACATAAATACCTGTTTTTTCAAGCATGCGATATGCTTCCATACCTTTTTCATTGAACTCAGGTAATTCTGCTACTTCAATGTTTTCTGGATATGCTTCGGCAAGGTTTGCGTCTTCGTCTGCTTCTTGTCCAAAATGCCAAAATTCTTTTAAATCTCCTTCTTTCTTTCCTTTTGCATGTTCTTTACCAAAAGAAATGTAACCACGCTGGCCACCACCACCTTCTATTTCGTATTTTTTCTTAGTATCTTCAGGAAGGGCAAAAAAGCCTTTCACATTCTTATATAATCCGTCTACAAGTTGGTCATCTAGAAAGTGATTCTTCAGTGATACAAATCCTATGTCTTCATATGCAGAACCTATTTCTTGAACAAATTTTGCTTTACGATTAGGATCTTCACTTAAAAAATCTGCGAGATCTACACTTGGTATATTATTCATCTTTTCCTTCTTTAGGGTTGTGTTACGAAGATAAGAATTTTCTATAGGTTTTATCAGTAGTTAATAGGGGTGAAGACGTGATTTTTTAGGGTTACGCTTTCGCGAAAGCGCACTCTTAAAAGTTTCCTCATAGTGTTAATAACTTTAATGAATAACTTAAATATTGTCGTATTACTATTAAATCATAGTTAAACTGAGTCCCATTTTTTTCAAAAGATGCGGTAAGCCCGTACCTTGAGGTCATGGAACAGATATTAGTAGCCGGTGCACATGGCACCACAGGAAAAAAAATAGTTAACTTATTAAAAGAATCTCAATATTTCAATCCGATTGCAATGGTGAGGAAAGAAGAGCAAAAGAGCTTCTTCGAATCACAAGGAGTTGATACGGTAATGGGGGATCTTGAAGAAGATGTGTCACACGTATTTAACACCAACATAGATAAAGTATTATTTGCTGCAGGTTCTGGAGGAAAGAAAGTTGTAGAAGTGGATCAAGAGGGTGCAAAACGTCTTGTAGATGCTTCAAAGAAGAACAACATCAGAAAATTTGTGATGTTAAGCTCCATGGGAGCAGATAATCCATCTGAAGCCGAAGATTTACAAGATTACTTGAAAGCAAAGCATAATGCAGATGAATATCTGAAAGATAGTGGATTGAATTATGCTATTGTAAGACCTGGAAGTCTTACAGATAACGAACTAACAAATAAAATCGAGCTTGCCGAAAAACTTAATAAAAGAGGTGAGATAAGCCGTAATGACGTTGCACAAACTTTAGTGCGTACATTAAATGATGATGTAGCTAATAAGTCAACATTTGAAATTATTAAAGGTGAAACAATCATTGCAGACGCTTTAAATAAAGTAGCCGTACATTAATAAAGTACGACTGACTAAAAAAAATGCGACTTCCTTAGGGAAGTCGCATTTTTTTTGCTCTTTATTTTCTAGTGTAATTATCTAAGACGAACAGGCAGGTGATTATAAGCTTAATCTTTTTATGATTTTGGTAGCAGTTTCATTTGCCGATGAAATTGCACCATCCATATATCCTGGAAACTCTTTAGCACTTTCTGAACTTGAGATAAATAAACGGTTATCCCATAGAGATTCACGAAACAACGGATTACCATTGTTTTGATGCGGGAATAATGGACTCTCAGATACTACATGAGTTTGTGGCTCTTTGCTCCATAAGCATTCATGATATGCTGTATACTCTTGAGCACCTTTACCAAAAACACTCACCAGCTGATTTATAACAAGCTTTTGACGATCATCACTACTCAGTTTGCTATAAGAGGCGTTCATAAAACCGCAAAGGGCAAAGCTTGTTTTTTCTACATTTTCATGGTTGTAAAATTCAGTTACAGGTCCTATGTTGCTAAAGAGCGTACTAGGCTTTTGCTCTTCTTTCCAGAAAGGTGAAGGATAGGTAATCGCCACTTTTATGGAGTCTTCCATCCAAGTGTGGGTTTGTAATGAAAGTTCTTTTAAGTTATCTGATAATTGTGGTTCAAAACTAATTTGAGAACCCCAAAGTTTAGGCGGTAGTGCCAGAACGACTACACCTCCTTCAAAGGTGTCCTTACTTAAAACTTGTACTTTGTCATTTATGTAGCTAATGGATTTTACAGATTGATTCAGTAATACATTTGTGCTATCTAGCTTATCATAAATCGCATTGATTAAGGCAGATGTTCCGCCGGCTACTCTATAACTTGCGGCTTGTGGTGGGATTTCTACTTGCTGTGCTCCATTGCTTCCCACAGGCTCATAAAAAACAGTTGCATCCATGTGCTGTTTAAATTTAGGAATGTCTAACTCTTCTAAAAGTCGAACCACTTCTGTATGATAATCTCCAAACCAGGTTGCGCCCATTTCTACGGGAGCTTGATGCTCATTGTAAAGTGTGTTTATTCTTCCTCCTATGCGAGATCTCGCCTCGAGAATGGTGTAGGGAATCCCTTGTTCTTGTAACCGATATGCGGTAAGTAATCCTGATAATCCAGCTCCTATAATTATAACCATCTCACAAAAGTAGAAAAATAGCGTATAGGTTGAGATTATTAACTATGTCATTTATTATAAAGAAATGGGCTGTTTTACTCACATTTTCGCGAAAGCGGTAACATTATTATAGTCATCCTTAAATACTTCAATTACTTTATATATCACCTTATATCGATCGGTTTTAATAGCGTACCTTTAAGAAGCAGTTTATATCTTCGCGCACTGCAATAATTGATTATGGGATGTTCTCTACAACTTATAATTATAGAGTTCCAATCCCAATACTAAACGACATAACAGCATGAGTACAGACATACCATTACATAGACCGACTCCTATTACTTCTGAAAAGAGAAGAGGTACTTTTGAGCGTGATACAGATGTAAAACGCACCATTAGGTTACTAGAGCAAGGTAAGGAGGTTTTAATTTCTGCATTTTATAGTGATGGATTGACGCTACTTAGAGCACTCAAAGTTCACTTAGACAGAACAATGCCTAATGATTCTTTTGAAGAGCAGCGTGCGAACCGTGAAGCGTATCACAGAATGTCAAATTTTATTGTGATAGAAGTGGTTAATCATGCGCTTGCTGTAAAAAAAGCACCTTCTATAGGTTGGTTTGCAAAGTTATATCCAGAAACAGAAGACTTTTTACTTACGTTTCCTCAAGTTCAAGGACTTAATAGTGCATGGCAGTGGTATAAAAATGGAATTGTAATCCCTGTGTTGCGTAATAAAGTGCATCCATATTATGGAACATATTTCCCTACGCGTTTTGATCACCTCAAGCTTTTTGATAACTGGTTGAAGCGTTATGAAGGACCTAAGAAAACGGCTATTGATGTAGGTATAGGCAGTGGTGTATTATCATTGCAGATGGTACAGTCTGGTTTTCAAAAAGTATTTGGTACAGATACAAATCCTAATGCAATTATAGGATTAAAAGAATCTATGGGAGACACAAAGCTCTCTCGTAAGATTGAGCTGGATTATGCGCCGTATTTTGGTAAATTTAATAAGCCTACTGAGCTTATTGTTTTTAATCCGCCGTGGTTGCCATCTTCTCAAAAGCTTGAGAATATTGATGAGGCAATGTATTACAATGAAGATCTTTTCCCAACATTTTTTGCTAAGGCAAAAGAGGCATTATTGCCAGACGGAAAATTAGTACTCATATTTTCAAACCTTGCAAAAATCACACACCTCATTGACACGCACCCTATAGAGCAAGAGCTTGAAAAAGGCGGAAGGTTCCAATTAGAAAAATGTTTGAAGAAGAAAGTTAGAAAAGCCTCTGAAGAGACAAAACGTGACCAACACTGGCGCGATGATGAGGAAGTTGAACTATGGATACTTACTCATAAAGAATACGTAGCACCTGAATAGGAGAATTTTTTGAATATAGACTAATAGCCCATTATGGTACTCGTATCATAATGGGCTATTTTATGCAATAGAGGTAACAGTAAATTAGAAACGAAATCAAATTAAAATCGCGATATCGTTTTCGTTCTTATAATTCGCTACATTTGAGGTAATAGACAACAACCTAATGGCGACTACAACAAAATCTAGCATACCCTTTATTTACAATAGAGCATCTTTAGATAACGATACCTTACTTAGACTATATAGAGCAATGCTTAAACCTCGATTAATAGAGGAGCGCATGCTTATTTTACTAAGACAAGGAAAAGTGTCAAAATGGTTTTCTGGAATAGGGCAAGAAGCAATCTCCGTAGGAGTTACTGCTGCGATGAAGCCAGAAGAGTACATATTACCTATGCACCGTAACCTCGGTGTTTTTACCACTCGTGAGATTCCTTTGTATAGGCTATTTACACAGTGGCAAGGTAAAATGAGCGGCTTTACAAAGGGACGCGATCGTAGTTTTCACTTTGGTACACAAGAGTTTAATATAGTAGGTATGATCTCACACTTAGGGCCACAACTCGGCGTGGCAGATGGTATTGCTCTTGCACATAAATTGCGCAATGAGAAAGCAGTAACCGCCGTTTTTACTGGGGAAGGAGGTACAAGTGAGGGAGATTTTCATGAGGCTCTCAATGTGGCTTCTGTATGGCAGTTACCTGTACTATTCTGCATAGAGAATAACGGTTATGGATTATCTACACCTACAACGGAGCAATATAACTGTGAGCATCTTGCAGATAGAGCAAAAGGCTATGGGATGGAATCTCACATCATTGATGGGAATAACATTCTAGAGGTTTACACTAAGATTTCAGAAATTACAGAAGATATACGTAACAATCCGCAACCAGTTTTAATAGAGTTTAAAACCTTTAGAATGCGAGGTCATGAGGAAGCAAGTGGTACCAAGTATGTACCTGAAGACCTTATGGAAGCATGGGGAGAAAAAGACCCTTTACTTAATTTTGAAAAGTACTTGATGCAAGAAGAAATTCTTTCTCAAGAGACAAAAGATTCTTACGAGCTTTCTATCAAAGAAGAAATCACAGAACACCTAGATAAAGCATATGCAGAGAAGAATATTGCTCCTAATCTAGAAACAGAAATAGCAGATGTGTATGCACCGTTTAGCTTTCGCGAAAGCGTGCCTAGCAAAGACACAGAAGAGCTTCGATTGGTTGATGCCATTTCTCAAGGACTGAGACAGTCTATGGAGAAGTATGATGATCTTGTGATTATGGGACAAGATGTAGCCGAGTATGGAGGTGTTTTTAAAATCACAGATGGTTTTGTGGAGCAGTTTGGTCGTGATCGTGTGCGCAATACTCCTATATGTGAAAGCGCCATTGTAGAAACAGCTATGGGTCTTGCTATCAATGGTAAAAAAGCGCTGATGGAAATGCAATTCTCAGATTTTGCAACTTCTGGCTTTAATCCTATTGTAAACTACCTTGCAAAATCACATTATCGCTGGTCACAACCAGCAGATGTGGTGATACGTATGCCTTGTGGTGCTGGTGTGGGGGCGGGACCTTTTCACTCGCAAACTAATGAAGCATGGTTTACGCATACACCAGGATTAAAAGTGGTATATCCAGCGTTTCCTGCAGATGCAAAAGGATTACTAGCGACTGCGATAGAAGATCCTAATCCAGTCCTGTTTTTTGAACATAAAAAACTATATCGCAGCATCCGTCAAGAGGTGCCAACTAACTACTACACATTACCGCTAGGTAAAGCTTCATTAATAAGAGAAGGCGAGAGGCTTACTATTATCACCTATGGCGCAGGCGTACACTGGGCAATTGAGTTGCTTGATAGTATGAATGTCTCTGCAGATTTGATAGATCTACGCACTTTACAGCCGTTGGATAAGGAAGCTATTATTACTTCTGTACGTAAAACGGGAAGAGTGTTACTACTTACAGAAGACAGCGCCTTTGGATCTGTAATGTCTGATATTTCGGCAATGATTATGGAAGAATGTTTTGAAAGCCTAGATGCACCAGTGAGGCGAGTAGCGAGTTTAGATACTCCCATTCCTTTTGATGTGGAACTTGAGAAACAGTATTTACCTGTAGAGCGATTAGCTACCAGACTTCAAGAGTTACTAGACTATTAAGACAAGGATAAAAAAATTAAAAGCCCCAAACTACGTCATGCAGTTAGGGGCTTTGTTTTTATACGATGATGTAGGATGTTAATATTTTAAGCAAAAACCAATGTTTGCTATTATTATTGGCGTATCGTTAACAGATCCTAGTTAAAAGCTGCTAAAGCATAAAAATAAAACGGTATATCTAGATACTTTTACATCATACTAATCAATAAAAACAATATATTATGTTACGCTGGACAGTTATTTTTATCATCATTGCAATCATCGCAGCAGTATTTGGATTTGGAGGAATCGCAGAAGGTGCAGAAAGCATTGCAAAAATATTATTCTTCATTTTTATTGTACTCTTCTTACTTTCTTTAGTAAGTAGATTATTTAAAAGATAAGACTATTTAAACATACTTAAAACGCAGCCTTTCACTTATGAAAGGTTGCTTTTTTTAATTTAACCCTAACTATTATGAAATATATAAAATCAGTAATACTCGTTCTTTTAGTTGCTACTATAGCAAGTTGTGGACCATCTCAAGTGGTAAAGCAATCTAAAAAAACACTTAAAGGAACTTGGACGCTTAACGAAGTAAGTTATGATCGTCAAGGAACTTTTAATATCAACCTTTTTAATGACGCATCACAAGAATGTATGGAAGGAAGTACATGGCGTTTTATTCCTAATAATAATTTTGGAAACTACGAACTTTCTGGAGTAGGTTGCGATACGGAGAAACGTTACTTCGTTTGGAGTATTCCAGATACAGAAGGTGATGATATGAATTATAATATTCTTGTGAAGCCAACGGATGCTAAAATGAAGTCTGAAACTAACGCTGGTTTTAGAGTAGCGCTTTCTTACCTTTCTGAAGACCAATTACAAATGTCACAAACAGTAAGCTTAGAGGGTAAACCTTTTAACATTACAATGAATTTTACCAAAATTGCAGAATAGTCTGTAGTTAACAATCAACCTAAAGAATTAAGATTATGAAAAATATAGTAAGAAATATTACAGTAATAGCACTAGGAGCAGCAATGCTTACAGGTTTCACAAGCTGTGAGGCTACTAAAAATGCAAACAATAAACAGAAAGGTGCTGTTATAGGTGCAACTGGAGGAGCTATCCTTGGAGCAATTATAGGGAACAATGCCGGTAAAGGTGGCAATGGAGAACTAGGTGCTGTTATAGGTGGCGTAGTAGGTGGTGGAGCAGGTGTCCTCATTGGTAACAAAATGGATAAGCAAGCGCAACAAATCGAGCAAGAACTTCCAGGAGCAACTGTAGAGCGTGTAGATGATGGTATCGTAGTAACTTTTGATGAGAACTCAGGAGTTTATTTTGATACAGCAAAATATAATGTGAATCCAGCTAGTCAGACATTACTTAATAAAATGTCTAACATTATGAAGGAGTATAACCAAACTAATGTTATTGTAGCAGGTCATACAGATAGTGTAGGATCTGATGTAAATAACATGACGTTATCTCAAAACAGAGCAAATGCTGTGACTAACTATATGGTAAGTACAGGATTATCTGCAGGAAGATTTACAACGGTATGGTACGGTGAAGCGCAACCAGCAGCTAGTAATGATACAGCAGAGGGACGTGCTCAAAACAGACGTGTACAACTTGCTATTGTTCCTAACGAAGAGATGAAGCAGGACGCGATGAAAGAAGCAAACGGAGGGAACTAATTCCTTCTGTTAAACAGAAATCACAAAATCCTCAAAACTTATGTTTTGGGGATTTTTTATGCGATCTAACCTGTAAATTCACATAGTGGAACAAGATTGTGATATCATAATAATAGGTGGGGGTCTTGCCGGACTCACAGCCGCTGTACACTTACTGCAAGCTGACTTCTCTGTGATGCTTATTGAGAAAAATTCATACCCTAAGCATAAGGTCTGCGGTGAGTATGTTTCAAATGAAGTATTGCCATATTTAGACGCGTTGGGTATTTATCCCATAAACAATGGCGCTAAGAAAATAAATCGTTTTCAATTTTCTGGACTCTCTGGCAATGCACTTGAAATCAAACTTCCTTTAGGAGGTTTTGGTATGAGCAGGTATGCTTTAGATCTAGCTTTGTATGATCGAGCTATACGCCTAGGATTGGTGTTTGAGCAAGCAACCGCTACAAATGTTACTTTCGGGAGAGAGCAATTTGAGGTTACCACAAAAGATAAAAGTTTTAGAGCACCGTATGCTCTTGGAGCCTATGGTAAGAGGAGCGGATTAGATATTACGCTTTCGCGAAAATTTATAAGTACAAAATCCCCTTGGATGGGTGTAAAAGCACATTATGCTGGACAATTCCCAGAAGATTTGGTGGCATTACATAATTTTTCAGGAGGTTACTGTGGATTATCAAAAGTGGAAACAGATGGGATAAACGTTTGTTACCTAGCAGATGTAAATTCGTTTAAGAAGCATAAAGATTTAGATACTTATCGAGTTGAGGTATTAGAGCAGAATCGTCATTTAAAAGAATTTTTCGCGCAAGCGGAACCAATTTTTGAAAAACCACTCACCATTAGTCAGATCTCATTTCAAGATAAATCTGCGGTGGAGAATCACTTATTAATGATAGGTGATAGTGCAGGACTCATACATCCTTTATGCGGAAACGGTATGGCAATGGCAATTCATAGCGCAAAGATTGCAAGTGAGTGTCTTAGTAACCATATAAGTACTTCAAAAAAGCGGGAGCAGCTAGAAAAAGAATATACGAAGCAGTGGAAGCAAACCTTTGCGACTAGAATGCGCAATGGGGCGCTTATACAACGTGGCTTGCATAACGCAACAATAACTAGAGTAGGAGTAGGAATACTTCAAAAATCACCTAGATTATTGAGTAGCGTGATACAGTCAACACATGGAAATCTTATAACATAATGAATTTTAAAAATCGTAGTACTACTCCTGAATTAATGGATGATCCCAGTCTTCCAGAGGTAGACTTACATCTAGCATTAAAGGATCTCGCTACGGTAAATAAATACCTAGGTGGTAATCATATTACGATTACAGCGCTAGAAGATTTAATAAGCGCACATCCTGAGAAAAAGAAATGGAACGTTTTAGATGTGGGCTGTGGTGATGGAGAAGTATTAAGACACATAGCAAAGCACTTTAAAAATAGTGCTATTGATATTTCATTTTATGGGGTTGACATTAATGATAAAAGTATTGATAGTGCCCGAGAGAAATCTAAGGACTTTGATAACTTAACCTTTAGTCGTCAGAATATATTAACGATAGATGAGACTACGTTTGAATGTGATGTGATTATCTGTACCTTAACAATGCACCATTTTTCTGATGAACAACTACTTGTGTTTATGGAGAAATTTAAAAAATTGGCAAGTATTGGTATCATAGTAAACGATTTACAGCGAAGTAAGATAGCGTACCGTTTATTTCAGCTTTTTAGCGGTATATTTATGAAAAGTAAGATTGCCAAATACGACGGAAGAGTGAGCATTGCCCGCTCTTTTAGAAGAAAAGAATTAGAAACCTATTCAAAACAACTTGCACTAGACGACTATTCCATACAATGGAAATGGGCGTTTAGATATTTGTGGGTGATAAAAACTATATGAGCGTAACCATTACGACGGTAGCAAAACAGTTACCACAATATTCACGTACTACAGCAGAGATAATGCCTTTTCTAGACTTATGGCTAGATGGGCAAGAAGACCGTTTTAAACGAAAGGTTAAGAAGATTTTTGGTAATGCAGCAGTAGATAAGCGCTATAGCATTATGGCGCCAGAAGAGGTATTTACAGCTACTAGTTTTCAAGAGAAGAATGACATTTATACTCGTGAGGTTGTAAAGCTAGGAGAGCAGGTATTATCTAAAGCGCTTACTAAAGCTTCATGGGATGGTACTAGCCTTGACTATATTATTACGGTTAGTTGTACGGGTATTATGATTCCTTCCCTAGATGCATATTTAATTAATGCGCTCAAACTACGCCAAGACATTGTGCGATTACCGGTAACGGAGATGGGGTGTGCTGCTGGAGTAAGCGGTGTGCTATATGCAAATGAATTTCTTAAAGCAAATCCTGGAAAACGAGCAGCTGTTATAGCGATAGAAAGTCCTACGGCTACTTTTCAACATGATGATTACTCGATGGTAAACGTGGTGAGTGCAGCTATCTTTGGAGATGGTGCGGCTTGCGTTCTCATGTCGAGTAAAGAAGAAGATAGCGGACCGCAAATAGTGGATACAGAAATGTATCACTTTTATGATGCGCAGGAAATGATGGGCTTTAAGCTTGTAAATAGTGGTTTACAGATGATTTTAGACCAGCGAGTGCCACAAAAGATAGCAGATAAGTTTCCAGATATAATTCATCCTTTCTTAGAAAAGAATGGATATACTATAGCAGATGTAAACCATCTTATATTTCATCCAGGAGGGCGTAAGATTGTTGAAACGGTGGAAGATCTCTTTGGTAAGCTTGGGAAAAATATAGATGACACGAAGGAGGTGCTTAAATTATATGGAAATATGAGTAGTGCTACTGTGCTGTACGTTTTAGAGCGTTTTCTTGATAGAGATTGTGAGGAAGGTGATTTAGGAATTATGTTGAGTTTTGGCCCAGGGTTTTCGGCTCAACGTGTATTATTAAAATGGTAAGTGATGAGTCAATCTTATAAGAATAAATACGCAGTAATTTTAGGAGGTAGTTCGGGTCTTGGGCTAGCCACCGCAAAGAAACTAGCGCATGAAGGAATGAACATTATCATCATTCATAGATCTCGTCGTAGTGTGATAGCAGCTTTTGAAGACGCTATGCGCGAGATGGAAGTTTCTGGAGCGACCATATTATCATATAATACAGATGCCCTTAATGCAGGTAAGCGTCAAGCTACTATCTCAGGAATAAAGGATACAGTTGGCGCAGGAGCAATAAAAGTAGTGGTGCATAGCATCGCCCGTGGTAATTTGAAGCCATTATATTCAGAAGATAGTGCCACACTTAGCAATGAGGATTTTAAAGGTACTCTAGACGCCATGGCGGTGAGTTATTATGATTGGGTATCCGCTTTCGCGAAAGCGGAATTATTTACCCCATCTGCTAGAGCCATTGCATTTACAAGTGAAGGAAGCAGCAAAGCATGGCCACAATATGGCGCAGTTGCTGCAGCCAAAGCTGCTCTTGAAGCCATCTCGAGAGGGATTGCATTAGAGTTTGCACCCTTAGGACTTACGTCTAACTGTATCCAAGCAGGAGTGACAGATACAGAGAGCTTGCGCCTCATACCAGGGAGCGAGCATATGAAAGAAATGGCACAGCAACGTAATCCTTACAAGCGATTAACACTGCCTAAGGATGTAGGTAATGCTGTGTATTTGTTAACACGTGATGAAGCAGCCTGGATTAATGGCGCTGTGATTCCCGTAGACGGAGGGGAACACATACGATGAGCAGTGAAGAGATCATAGCGTTATTGCCTTATACGGCGCCTTTTCTATTTGTAGATCAGATAGAAGAGCTGGGCGACTCATATATTGTTGGTTCTTATACATTTTCTAGAGAATCTTATTTTTATGAAGGACACTTTAAGGGTAACCCTGTTACACCTGGCGTGATACTCACAGAATGCATGGCGCAAATAGGTTTAGTAAGTCTGGGTATTTCTAAGTTGGCAGGTCAAGATTTAGCTGCTTTAAAAGTAGCATTTACTAGCGCAGATGTTGAGTTTTTAAAACCTGTGATGCCTGGGGAGAAAGTGACCGTTGTATCAGAGGAGGCCTATTTTAGATTTAATAAATTAAAATGTAATGTGAAGCTTCTTAATGCACAAGATGAGGTCTGTGTAAAAGGAACACTTGCAGGAATTTTTAGCACTAAATAATGAAGCATAGAGTAGTTATAACTGGAATGGGCGTTTGTGCACCTAATGGAATAGGGCTCAAAGCATTTTCTGATGCCATTTTCTCTGGTAAAAGTGGAATTAAATTTCACCAGAAACTAGCAGACCTTAATTTTGGGTGTCAGATTGCTGGACAGCCAGAAATTCCAGAGGGAATGCTCAAAAAATACTTTACGGCATTACAACTGCGAGATTTACAGAGCTCTGGTATTGAGTACGGGATGATAGCAGGAGTAGATGCCTGGACAGACGCTGGGCTTGCGCCTACAGATAAAGATACTGTTGATTACGATAGCGGAATCGTCTTTGGAGTATCACTACTAGGCGCCGAAAAATTTAGAAGTGCTATTTACCTAACTGATGAAGGCAAAGTACGCCGCTTAGGTAGTACTTCTGTCGTGCAAACGATGGCAAGCGGTATAAGTGCATATCTAGGAGGATATCTAGGTTGTGGAAACCAAGTCACTACAAATTCTAGTGCCTGCACTACAGGATTAGAAAGCGTACTTATGGGCTATGAGCGCGTGCGCAACGGTGATGCAGTGCGAATGCTCGTGGGCAGTTGTAATGATAGCGGCCCTTACATTTGGGGAGGTTTTGATGCGATGCGCGTACTCACAAAAAAATATAATGAAGATCCAGAAGCTGGAAGCAGGCCTATGCAAGAAGATGCAAATGGTTTTGTGCCAGGCGCTGGAGCCGGAGCATTAGTGCTAGAAACTCTCGAAAGTGCACAACAACGAGGGGCAAAGATATATGCCGAAGTTTTAGGTGGTGCAGTAAATAGTGGAGGACAGCGCAATGGCGGTACTATGACTGCTCCTAATAGTGAGGCTGTACAGCATTGTATAAAAACTGCGGTTAAAAATGCAGGAGTATCTGCGACGGAAATTGATACCATAAATGGGCATCTCACTTCTACTGGGATGTGCCCAACAGAAATTGCAAATTGGAGTGAAGCTCTTGAATTGAAAGGAGAGGATTTTCCTTATATCAATTCGCTTAAAAGCATGACTGGACACTGTCTCGCGGCGGCTGGGAGTATTGAGACCGTAGCGACTATTTTAGAACTTGAGGAAGGTCGTATTTTTGGAAATATTAACTCTGCTCACATACATCCGGAAATATTAGAGCGAGTAGCTCAGGGTAAAGTACTCACACAAACCATTGATATGCCTGTAAAGGTGGCGGCAAAAGCTAGTTTTGGTTTTGGCGATGTGAATTGCTGTATGATTTTTAAGAAATTTGAATAACTAGAGATAAAAATAACATACTGTGTTAATTATCACAGTTTACACATAAGATTATGAATAACGAACACTACGAAGCCTTAAAGAATATTATTAAAATTTATCTACCAGAAGATGTATCTGTAGATGATATAAAACCTACAAGCCACTTAACTCAAGAACTTAATGTAAACTCTGCAAACCTTGTAGATATTGTGCTTGACGTAGAAGATCACTTTGATATTACTATTGAAGATGACGAGATAGAAAAGATGGAAACAGTGCAGTCTGCTATCGAAGTTATCGAGGCAAAAGTACAGTCTTAGGTTACTTTATTTTATAATTAGAGTAGTCGTAATCTGCTCTTAGATATTGTCTCACTTTTAAAGAATCTGTGCGATAACTTGTACGCTTTCGCGAAAATTGGAATCCATCCACCTCTGTCATTTCATCATTAGTAACGAGGCTGTAGTGATCTGAGGTTTTCACCCAGTAACCTAGCCATGCAAACGTTGTTGGCTCATAATAAAGACTCCAGATATCTTTGCTGCCTGTAAATGTAACGACCAGTTCATGTGCTTTTACGCCTTCAAAATCTTGTAAGCCATTGTATGTTTTTGTCGAACTATCACTATCTAAAGTGTAGGGCAGTCCTAAAACGAAAGTAGCGGCGTTTAGTTTATTTTGCAGTGAAACTTTTGTTGCGGTAGTGTCTGTCGCTCCATTTATAGTCTGGTATATATCTGAGTCCTTTTGTATGAGCTCATAATTTATAGTACCTGATGTCCAACTTACATTGTGTTGAGTTCCCTCACTAAAATCATATTGATGTAACTCTGTACGGTCTATTTCTATAGTTCCATCTTCATGGTATAGATGAAAAGCTTTTTTAAAGCGTATGTTTTTTATGTTGTTGTAACGCTCTTTTGTCCCACTGGCGTTCATTACTTTTTCTAATAAATCTTTGGCAGTATGAACTTCGGGTGAGGTTGTTGTTTGGTTTCTATAAATCAGTAATATAGCGATAGCACCACCTACAAAGGCAATTAATAATAATCTTCGATTTAATCCATTTAGTACTGCCATAAAATCTAACTTTGTAAGGATAGAAAGATACAAATCGCATGGTTTGTAAAGAAAAAGAAGAGAGAATAATTTAATCACATTCTCGCGAAAGCATAGAGAATTTCGTAATCAACAATGCTATTTTTAAAATTGTTAATTATTTCTTTATTTTGGGGTTCTTTAAGCCATTGCAAGTCCTTATATTAGCGACTCCACGACATTTTATGACTCAAGAAACACAATACAACGAAGATAATATCCGATCGCTCGATTGGAAGGAGCACATCCGCATGCGTCCAGGGATGTACATAGGTAAACTAGGTGATGGTTCTAGCGCAGACGACGGTATCTATATCCTTGTAAAAGAGGTGCTTGATAACTGTATCGATGAGTTTGTGATGGGAGCCGGGAAGACCATAGAGATTTCCATACAAGGAGAAAAAGTAATCGTACGTGATTACGGTCGTGGTATTCCGCTTGGAAAAGTAGTGGATGTTGTTTCAAAAATGAACACGGGAGGTAAGTATGATTCGCGTGCATTTAAAAAATCTGTAGGTCTAAACGGTGTAGGTACTAAGGCGGTAAATGCATTATCTAGCTACTTTAGAGTAGAATCTACTAGAGATGCAAAATCTGCAAGTGCAGAGTTTGAGCGTGGTGAATTACAGAATCAAGATTTACTAGATGAGACTTCGCGCAGGCGTGGTACTAAAGTGTCATTTGTTCCAGATGGTGAGATATTTAAAAATTTCAAATTTCGCTCTGAGTATGTAGAACGTTTGATTAAGAACTACGTATATCTTAATCCAGGACTAACCATTGTTTTTAACGGTGAGAAATTCTTTTCTGAAAATGGACTGAAAGATTTACTTTCAGAAAGCATCGCAGAGGGAGATCGTCTTTATGATATTATCCACTTAAAGGGAGAAGATATTGAGGTTGCCATAACACACAGTAAATCGCAATATTCTGAGGAGTATCACTCTTTTGTAAATGGTCAAAATACGACGCAGGGTGGAACACACCAGGCAGCTTTTCGCGAAAGCATAGTAAAAACCATTCGTGAGTTTTATAATAAGAGTTACGAGGCATCAGATATTAGAAAGTCAATTGTATCTGCGATTAGTATTAAAGTGATGGAGCCTGTTTTTGAGTCGCAAACGAAGACCAAACTAGGATCTACAGATATGGGAGGTGAGTTACCTACCGTGAGAACGTATATTAATGATTTTCTTAAAACTGCACTTGATAACTTTTTACATAAAAACACTCCTGTAGCCGATGCCTTACAACGTAAAATATTACAAGCAGAACGTGAGCGAAAGGATCTTTCTGGAATACGTAAGCTAGCAAAAGACAGGGCAAAAAAAGCAAACCTTCACAATAAGAAATTAAGAGATTGCCGTATCCACCTTACAGACAGTAAGAAAGAACGTAACCTGGAGACTACGTTGTTTATTACCGAGGGAGACTCGGCTTCTGGATCAATTACAAAGTCACGTGATGTTAACACGCAAGCTGTTTTTAGTCTTAAAGGAAAGCCTCTTAATAGCTACGGACTTTCAAAGAAAATCGTTTACGAAAACGAGGAGTTTAATCTCTTGCAAGCTGCACTTAATATAGAAGAGTCTATAGAGGACTTACGTTATAACAACATTGTGATAGCAACAGATGCCGATGTTGACGGTATGCACATACGATTATTACTAATCACCTTCTTCTTGCAGTTCTTCCCAGAACTCATAAAAGAAGGACATTTATATATTCTTGAAACACCTCTTTTTAGGGTGCGTAATAAGAAAGAAACAGTGTACTGTTATAGTGATCAAGAAAAGGCAGATGCTATGGCGCGCTTAGGCGCAAAACCAGAGATTACTCGATTTAAGGGACTTGGAGAGATATCACCAGATGAATTCCAGTTTTTTATAGGAGAAGATATAAGGCTAGCGCCAGTAATGCTAGATAAAGCCTTAATGATTGAAGAATTATTGTCTTTCTACATGGGTAAAAACACTCCAGATAGACAGAAGTTTATTATTGAAAATCTCAAGGTAGAATTAGATAGAGTAGTGGAGGAGGATTAGTAGTCCGCTTTCGCGAAATCGTGAATAAAGAAAGATTGAGGCAACCATTATAAGTTTTTAAGCGTCTATAATTATAGAACTTTAAAACAAGAAATATGATAAGGAGATTTACATTTATTGCGATGGCGAGTATTTTATTGATGGGGTGTGCCTCTGCAGTAATTAATACGGTAATGAAGATTAATACAGGAGAAGCAAAACGATTTGCCAAAGCCGTAATGAGGGATGAGCCAATTGATTTCAGAAAATTTTCTGTGTCTAGCGATTTGAAGGGATATTTGAAGAGTGATGAAGGTGTAGCTTATTATAAAACGATAAGAAACGAAACAGGTGCTCTAAAAAAGTTGAAATTGAAAAGCGTTAAAGGGACGACCTCAGATACTATGAACTATCGCTTTATTGCAAGCTTTAAGGAAAATGAAGCCAAAAGGGAAGTGCGAGTTCAAACCTATGGCGACCATAGATTTATAAATGTATTTGTAACGCCGTGGCAAGACACGATGGAACCATTAGAAAAGTAAGTGTTATTACAACCAATTAATGAGCGAAGAAATAAACGACCATAACGAAGACGAAGAATTAAACCCAGAGACACTTCCTGCTGAAGTAGTGGACGGTGGAGGAGAAACCATCACTCGAGTTTCGGGGATGTTTGAAGACTGGTTTTTAGATTATGCATCTTATGTAATCCTAGAGCGTGCCGTTCCATCTATAGAAGATGGTTTCAAACCGGTACAACGTCGTATTATGCATGCTCTCAAGGAGCTTGATGATGGTCGTTATAATAAGGTTGCAAATGTAGTAGGTCACACGATGCAGTATCACCCTCACGGTGATGCGAGTATAGGTGATGCTATGGTGCAAATAGGGCAAAAAGATCTACTCATTGATACACAGGGTAACTGGGGAAATATTCTAACTGGCGACCGCGCAGCAGCTTCTCGTTATATAGAAGCAAGACTTACCAAGTTTGCACTTGATGTTGTCTACAATCCGAAAATAACAGAATGGCAGGCATCATACGATGGTCGTAAGAAGGAGCCTATAAATTTACCTGTAATGTTCCCAATGCTTTTAGCATCTGGAGCAGAAGGTATTGCCGTAGGTTTGAGTACAAAGGTACTTCCTCACAATTTTATAGAACTAATAGATGCTTCCATCAAGCATCTTAAGGACAAGAAATTTACATTATATCCAGACTTTCCAACGGCTGGTATAGCCGACTTTACTGACTATAAAGATGGATTACGAGGTGGGAAAGTACGTTGTAGAGCTCGTATAAGTCAGCAGGATAAAAATACGCTTGTCATTACTGAGTTGCCTTTTGGACAGACCACAACATCACTCATAGATTCTATCCTTAAAGCAAATGATAAGGGTAAGATTAAGATTAAAAAAATAGAAGACAATACCTCTGCAAACGTAGAGATATTAGTACATCTTCCTGCTGGAATTTCACCAGATAAAACAATTGATGCATTGTATGCATTTACAAATTGTGAGACATCAATATCACCGCTTAGTTGCGTTATAGAAAATAATAAACCACTCTTTGTGGGAGTAACAGAAATGTTACGTCGCTCTACGGATCGTACAAAAGACTTATTAAAAGCAGAACTTGAGATTCAACTAGGTGAGTTTGAAAACCAATGGCATTATGCTTCACTTGAACGTATTTTTATTGAAAATAGAATTTACCGTGACATTGAAGAACAAGAGACTTGGGATGGCGTTATTAAAGCGATAGATGATGGTTTAAAACCACATATAGGTCACTTAAAAAGAGCGGTTACCGTTGAGGATATCACAAGATTAACGGAGATACGTATAAAACGTATTTCTAAGTTTGATATAGATAAAGCACAACAGAAGATAGATGCACTAGAGGATCAAATCACTCAAGTAAAATATCACTTAGATAATCTTACGCAGTATGCGATAGATTATTTTACAAGGTTAAAAAAGGACTACGGAGCTGGAAAAGAACGTAAAACAGAGATTAAAATCTTTGATGATATTCAAGCAGCCAAGGTAGTATTGAGAAATACGAAACTTTACGTAAACCGTGAAGAAGGATTTGTGGGAACATCCCTCAAAAAAGATGAGTATGTAACCGACTGTTCTGATATAGATGATGTAATTGTATTTACAAAGTCTGGAACGATGATGGTGGTAAAGGTGGAATCTAAAACCTTTATTGGTAAAGATATTTTACATGTAGCCATTTTCAAGAAAAAGGATAAGCGTACAACATACAATATGATTTATAGAGCAGGTAATGGATTGCCTACGTACGTTAAGCGCTTTAACGTTACCTCTGTTACACGTAATAATGATTACAAGCTGGCTGGAGACCAGAAGAGCGCTCAGGTACTTTATTTTAGTGCAAATCCTAATGGAGAGGCAGAATTAGTTACAGTATACTTGAGAGCAGTTGCCTCCATAAAGAAGCTCCGATTAGAAATAGACTTTGCAGATGTTATTATAAAAGGCCGATCTTCTAAAGGTAACATCGTTTCTAAAAATGCAGTAAAATCTGTAGAGCTTAAAGAAAAAGGGCTGTCTACACTTAAACCGCGTAAAATATGGTTTGATAATACAGTACAACGCCTTAATCTTGACGAGCGCGGAGATCTTCTGGGTGAATTTCGTCCAGACGACCGTTTATTGATTATCAATCAGCATGGTAATGTGCGCACGATTATCCCAGAGGTGACACATCATTTTGACGAAGATATGATTGTACTAGAAAAATGGAATCCTCAAAAGCCTATTACAGCTATCTATTGGGATGGTAATAAGGATCGTTATTATGGTAAGCGATTCTTGATAGATACTCCAGATAAAGAAGAAACATTTATATCTGATCATGAGAATAGCGTGCTAGAACTAGTTTCTACCGACTGGCGACCAGTAGCCGAAATGATATTTTACAAGCAACGAGGTAAGGAGGCTAAGGAAAATGAGATTGTATCTATGGAAGACTTTATAGCTGTAAAAGGTATAAGTGCCCTAGGTAATACGTTTTATACAGAAAAGCTTAAAGGTGTAAACTGGATGGAGTCTTTACCTTATGAGGAGGTAGAAGAGGAAAAAGAAAATATTGAAGTGGTAGGTGAGGAAGAAGTAACTCCAGAAAAGAGTTCTTCTCAACCCGCAAAAAAAGCAGATGGTGAAGTAGGCAACGATGATGATGATTCTGAGTCGCAAACCTCTTTATTTTAGATTTTAATTGATTTAAAATCAACCTATTTTTTCCTACAAGATGCTTTAACGACTAGTCAGTATATTTGATAGGTCTTTATTTTGAAAACTTTGTGGAATGAACTTGAGCAGTAAAGAGAGTTGCCTTCGGTTCTATTTAATAGGATTGTTTTGTGTTTTTCACGTTTTCGCGAAAGCGGCCGTTCAAGACACCAGCTGTGCTTTGCTTATTTCTCCAGCTCAAGGAGAAACCAATGTTTCTGTAATTGCTCCAATAAGTTTTGAGCCAGTAGCCGGAGCAGTTAATTATTTTATAGACTTAGGTACTACTGCAGGAGGTACAGATATACTTGATAATTTTAGTGTAGGTATTTCAGCGAGTTTTAATCCTCCGCAGGGAATGCCAGAAAGTACCATCATCTACATTACGGTCCGAGCCTTTTTTGTAAGTGGCTCGCAGTCATGCAATAGTCAGTCTTTTACTACGGAAGATGTTACCGTTATTCCGTCCTGTACGCAAGTAAGTTTTCCAGTAAATGGAGCCGTAGACGTTTCTTTAAACACTACAATAAGTTGGCCTTATGCGCCTAGAGCTACGGGCTACATCATAAATATAGGTACTTCACCTGGAGCGGTAGATATTGTAAACGGTCAAAACTTGGGTAATATGTTGACTTACAATAGCGCTGTAGATTTAGATCCAGGTACTACGTATTATGTTACGCTGATATCATATAATGAGAATGGACAAGCAACAGGCTGCACAGAAACCTCATTTACTACAGAAAATATTGCCACGGAAGTCCCAGACTGCACCCAACTTATAGCGCCAATAGATGGAGCAACTGAAGTTGCGCTCACACCAATACTTGAATGGCAGGCAGTGACTAATGTAGAGGGTTATCTTATAAGAATAGGTACAATCCCAGGAGGATCAGACGTGCTTGCAAATACAGATATTGGTCTAGCTACATCTACAGCGGTACTGGACTTTCTTGAAGGTACTACGTATTACGTAACCATAACACCTTTTAATGCCGCCGGAGAGGCACAAAATTGCACGCAAACAAGCTTTACGACCACCTTTGGTTGTGGTCCTTATACAGATGGGATTACAGGTGAAATGGTTGACTTAAATCCCATAATTGATCTCGCCGAAAATTATGAGATTTGCAGAGATAATGCTCCTTTAATCTTAAGCTATCCAGATTCATATGAGCGTATTGTATGGAGTGCAATACATGATGGTGAAATGGCGACCATATCCTCAGACGCTCTAGTTACTATAAATGTTTCAGGAGTTTATATGGTGGAGGTGAGCACAGAAACAGTTATTGACTCTGGTACTATTATTTGTACAGCTACACATTCATTTGAGGTGTCTATAATTGATCCTCCCATCATTAATAACTTAGTAATCTCCAACCAAGGAAACACGGTAAACATTCTAGTAGAATTAGAAGAGGAAGGTGATTTTGAATATTCTAGCACGAGTGAGAATGGTCCTTATCAATCTAGTGCATTACTTACAAATATTGATGCGACAGATATTCAGGTTTATGTAAGAGACCGCAACAGTTGTGGAATGGATAGCAGGCGTATCAAACCTGACCCGGGATTTCCAAAATATTTCACTCCTAATGGAGATGGTGTTAATGACACCTGGCAGGTTAGGGGTGTAGTGGTAAATGGAGAGACAGTTACGAGTATAGAAATTTATGACAGATTTGGAAAGCGCCTCAAGACTATTTCTCCTTATGGGCAAGGTTGGGATGGAAGCTATCAAGGTAAAATGCTTTTTGATAATGGTTTTTGGTACAAAGCAAATACGCGTTCAAACGTGACGTTTACTGGATATTTTGCTTTAAGAAGGTATTAAGGTATACCGCTTTCGCGAAAATGTTATTTTTTTTAAATTATTTTATTTACAATAATTAGAGGTGAGTATCTGATTTTTAATCAAATAGAATCGTGCAGTATTTAATCTTTATTTTTTTTTGAATTAAAGTTGAAATTATTCTTGTTTTCTTCTATTTGTTGATGTAAATTTGCATCCGCTTACAACAAGCAAGTTCATTATTTTATTAAAAGGAGAGGTGCCTGAGTGGCCGAAAGGAGCGGTTTGCTAAATCGTCGTAGGTGGAAACACTTACCCAGGGTTCGAATCCCTGTCTCTCCGCAAGTCATAACAAAACAGATGAGTAACCATCTGTTTTGTTATTTAAAGATTTATACACTTAGTGTATATTTCGGGGTATAGCGTAGCCCGGTTATCGCGCCTCGTTTGGGACGAGGAGGTCGCAAGTTCGAATCTTGCTACCCCGACTTATTGTTGATTAGGGCTCTTAGCTCAGCTGGATAGAGCACCTCCCTTCTAAGGAGGCGGTCGCAGGTTCGAATCCTGCAGGGCTCACATCACTTTAAAACCACATTCTTTTTAGAATGTGGTTTTTTTTTGGATTGATTTTAATTAAATAACTCTTTTTGTCACAATATGAGGATATCCTCTTATTTATAGCTCGATGTTTTTATATATTCGAACCTTAAAATCAATAGCTTAGAAATTTTTAGTATTCTCAATAATTATGAGAATTAATTTTCAATGTTTGTTATGGATTTTATAATCTCAACTGTTCTATAAAACAGAACAGTGATAGTCAATTATTAATTACATACTGAAGGTTTTGAAAATCTCTATCTAAACTCATACACTAGATATTTTTTTCTGTTTTTAAATTTCAAGCATTTTTATATGAGAGTATTTTTACTAGCTATTATTTTATTTTTTTCTTGTTACAATAGTTCACGAGCGCAGAGTATAGCTGTTAATAATCCAGTTTATCCAGAATCTGCTTTTACTGCAGAAGAGCTCATCCAAAATGTACTTATAAGTGGATCTTCATGTGCCGATGTGTCGCTTACTAATTTTCAAGAAAATCCCGGAGGTGCTACAGATTCAAATCAGAAGAGTTGGGGGTATTTTAATGCAAACGGTTCTAATTTTCCTTTTCAAGATGGAATTATCCTTACATCGGGTTTTGCTCGCCTAGCAGAAGGTCCCAATGATGACGGAGGTGGCAATAGTGCAGGTGGCTGGAATGGAGATACTGACCTTCAAACAATATTAGACAACTTATATGGTACAGTAGCTGTTACAAATGATGCTACTGTATTTGAATTTACCTTTTCTTCAAATATCGATACTGTAGATTTTGAATTTATTTTTGCTTCTGAAGAGTATGAAAATGAATTTGAGTGTGATGATAATTTCAGAGATGGTTTTGCTTTTTTAGTGAAAGGTCCAGGAATTCCAGATGACTCGGGTACTGCTTTTGGAGGTACTAATATTGCTGCTATACAAGGATCTTCAAATGTTGCTGTAAGTACAGCAACAATACATTTAGATCCTACGCAAGATGCCATCAATGGATTTTTATGCGGTTCAGAGGACTTAGGTGTAAATTATTTTCCAGAATTGTATGTAAGTAATTCTAATGATAATCTTAATGATATCCCTACTCAGTTTGATGGATTGACTACAGTATTGACCACAACGACAGTAGCAATAGTACCTAATGAAACGTACACGCTCAAAATGGTAATTGCAGATCGTTCTGATAACGGTTTTGACTCAGCTGTGTTTTTGCGTGGTGGTAGTTTGAGTTTGGGTGTAGATATTGGAGCAGATCAAGTTGGTATTAATTTCAATGCTGCTTGTGAAGGAGAGACTATAACGCTAGATGCAACAGATAATACAACTGCAACTACAACATTTGAGTGGCAACAATTTAATACTACAACTAGTATGTTTGAATCATTTGTTCCAGCTCAAGTTAATGGAACGCTTGATGTAATGGTTGATGGTCAATATAAAGTTTTAGTAGATACTGGTAGTGGTTGTATAGGTGAGGATTCGGTAGCGATAGAGTTTGCGTCTGCTATGTATAATGATGCTATGGATATTATGGTTTGTGATGATCCATCTGGCGATGGAGTTGAAGTATTTAACTTAAACGATCAGTTAGCCGCTATCACCTCAGGGCAAACAGATGTAATGGTTACTTTTCATACGCTTCAATCGGATGCAGAAATGGATATAAATAACATATCTAACCCAGGGGCTTATACAAACACAAGTCCATCAGAAGAGATTTTTGTCCGTATAGAGACCATGCTAAGTTCAAATTGTTTTGATGTAGGTTCGTTTGTAATATCTGTAAGCGACCAAACTGTGGCAAATGATCCTGGGCCATTTTTAGTTTGTGACGATGCTACAGATGGAGACGATACTAATGGAATAACTGTTTTTGATCTATCTAGTATTACGGATACTATTTTAGGAGTTCAAGACCCTACTTTATTTAATGTGAGCTTTCATAGTGGAGGTGTAGATGCTAACAATAATGACAATCCTTTACCACTTGCTTACACTAATTCTAACGCTGGTGGTGAAACTATTGTTGTACGCGTGGAAAATAATAGTGATGTAAATTGCTTTGCTACTAGAAATATTTCACTTGTGGTAGGTGAGCTCCCAGTCCTAACCACACCAGTAACTTTACGTCAGTGTGATGATGATACAAACGGTGTTACAACTTTAAACTTAACACAGTCACAAAGCGAGTTGAGTACAAATTCGGCCAACGAGACTTTTACTTATGTAGACGCTTCTGGCACACCTATAACTGATCCTACGGCTTATATAAACAGTGGTTCTCCTTTTAATGAGGCTATTGGGCTTTTTTATGTCTTGATATTTAGAATAGAAATATATCAGTTATCTGCTAAGTAATCTTAGCGTTTAAGCAAGTTTTAGTACTTTATAATACATGGATAACCTTTAATTACGTGCGTGAGGGATAGCAGTGGTTACCCTGCAGTGTTGTGAAGCGATAGCGACATAGCACGAAGCGTAAAAACGTATAGCCCGGTCACTAGACTTCAAGAATGAAATGAATGAAGGATAGGTGCACGCCCTGAGGTAAAGAAAGTGTGCTATAAAAGTATATAATTGGCTCTTTAGCGTATAACTATAGTGTTATTGATTAATCCTCTAGCTCGTCATCTACTTCATCATCACCTACCTCTGGTAAATCAAGTGGGGAATCTGCTGGGATTTTTACAATTTTCCCGTTCCAGCGAACACGCTTTAATTCTTGATCTAGATCTACTCCGTAAAGACGATCGAAGATTTTAGTTCTTATGGCGTAAGTTATAGCTGCGACAATAGCTATTATAGGAATTATATAAGTGATTTC
The DNA here is from genome assembly GCF_045063955.1 of Dokdonia sp. Asnod1-B02. Classification (NCBI taxonomy): domain Bacteria; kingdom Pseudomonadati; phylum Bacteroidota; class Flavobacteriia; order Flavobacteriales; family Flavobacteriaceae; genus Dokdonia; species Dokdonia sp. Asnod1-B02. The sequence continues at coordinate 1,961,127 of NZ_JBEFNW010000002.1, forward strand.
ATTTGTATCGTTAAATTCTAAATCTTGATTAAGTGAAATATAAATCTGAATTACATACATACTGATAGGTACAATTATGGAGTGATACCACCAATGCTTACAAGTGAAGAACCAAAGAAGTAGGAGCAAAAGTGGTATAATTTTGCCAAATAATACCCAAGCTAAAGTATAAATGCTCTCGTAATAGTAACTATTTATAGTACCAAATAAAGAGGATTCCCAAGATTTGACATCTGGGAATCCTTGATATACATAAAAAAGTATTGGTGATAGCACTATAAATAATGCAATCATTGTACTTGAAGATAGAATTTTTATTCTATCCAGCTTTTGGTACTTTAATGTTTTTCCTCTCGATTGCTTGCGATCCATTGTCAGTTAATGCTGTGTACGATAATGCTGTTGCACCAGCGATCACTAGTGCTAAAAATAAAGCTTTAATTTTCATAATTTAGAGTGTTTTGAGTAATGATTTGTTGCTGCAAACATCACCCTAATCTCTCAAAATATTGCTAATTAATTTTTTATGTATATTCGCGCCCGTTTTGAAAAAAAAAGGCACCCAGTATTATGTATGTACGGTTTAAGGGGTTATCTATTAAATTCTTTAATTTCGTTTAAAGGTTTTAACCTTTGTTTTTTGCCTTTGTTAAAAAAACCTTAAAGAGAAAATTCTTACAAATATAAATAATTGCTTTAACGTTTTTTTAACATATCTAATGTAATGTCAATTGTCTTTTATCTGCACTTATTGTGGTAATCGTAATTTTTTGTGCATTTAATGGTAAAAAGGAGGTGATTTTTTCTGGCCATTCAATAAAAATCCAATCTCCTTGAGTTAAATATTCTTCAAAACCGAGATCCAAAGCCTCTTCTTCTTTTTCTAGTCTATAAAAATCAAAATGGTATAACACTTTGTTATTATCAGAAATATATTCGTTAACAATTGAAAAGGTAGGGCTACTTGCAGTCTCTTGTACGCCTAATTCTTTTGCAAGCGATTTTACAAGTGTAGTCTTTCCTGCTCCCATTTCTCCATAAAAGAGAAGGATATTACTTTTTGAAGAAGAGATTATTGTTTTTGCAATATGCTCAATTTCAGACAAATTATAAATCATCTGCATTAGTAGGGTATTTAAGGGTGTTGCGAAGATAAGAAAATCTTAAAGTTTTAAGATTTTAAATTATAAAAGTAGATTTTATATGCCTTTAAACGATAATTTCTCGCTTTTCTAGGGATATATACTTAAATATATAATTATTGGAGTGGTGTCCTTAATTCAAAAAGACAGAAAGAAAAATAATATAAATAGAGTGGTTGTGGTAAGAGGTGTGTAGGTGTAAAATAAAAATCGATGTCAACCTATAAATAGGTTAGGAGAATCTATTAAAAATATATACTCCCTAATTACTAGTTAAAGTGCAAACCCCTAAAATGTAATTTCAAACTAGTTGTTAAACACCGATTTTAATTCTTCTTACTTGTAAGACTATAATTTGTGTTGGATTAAACACTAAATGATGTAAGTCCGTTTTTTGATTGATGAACATATAGTTATTTTGTAACTAACTATATTGATGATTAGGAGTGTAAAAGTCAGCTATACTTAAGAGGATATCAAGAGTTGTGTAGGAACATTCATAAATTTTCGCTTTAAATTTATGATTTTTCCCATATTTATGAATCTTCCCTTCAATTCTTCGTTTTTTAAGGGTGGCTATCATAAAATTGAGGAATTTAGTAGTCATGAGATTTAATAATAGGGATATAAACTTTAACTTGCAGCCCGCTTAAATTAGCCTAAAACCATTTTTAATATATAGAGGAGTAAGATTTTTCTTAGAAAATAGTGCTCCTAATCGTTTCGTTAATGATTACAAAGTCCCCTTTATTTATAGTAATCTTTATGTGCTCTTTTTTCTCTATAAGTGCACAAGAGCTTCCATATCTATCAGATATTGCTGTACCTGATTCTATAGCTATAAAAAGTTATCCTGTATTAAGAACTGAATTTTTTGCTCTTTTTAATGAATGTAAAACTTCGGTTGATTCATTGGCACTTGAATTAAAAGGAAAGGAGCTTGTAAGACGGGCTACATTAAGTAGAAACAAGTCCGATGTCGCTAAATTCTATTTGACTTTAGAAAATTTAAGAGATGGTGATTATGATATACTTGAATATATACTTGAGTATACAAGAACTAATGAGTTAGATGATTCCTACGAAGGAGGGTTGTTGCAAAAAGCTATTGCTCTTTACTATGATCAGCGAATTAAAGAGGCTTTAGCAGTAGCAGAAGAAGCGTATAGATTTTCTGAAAAAACTCAAAATATATCTAATAAATGGGTTTTAAAAAGTCTTATTGGTAATCTACAAGTTGATTATGGTAATGTTTCTATTGGATTGCAACATTTAAAAGAGGTAGAGTCTATTTATATAACAGGAGAGGTTCAAACAATACACCCTTACAATACAGATAGCTATAATAAAGATGTGCTGGCATCTATTAGGTATTCCATAGCAAAGACATATTTTGAAATTGATAGTCTTGATGAGGCAGATGATTATATTGAAAAAGTTAGGATATATGCTGAATCAGTAGGAAATAAAGATCATTTAGATTATTACCTTGGTTTAAAAGCAGGAATACTAATCAAACAAAAGAGATATTTAGAAGGGTTATATGTAACCAATCAATATATTTCTAATGATCTGAAAAAAAGTGATCAGGAGTTGTCTCATTCTTATGCCATGCAGGGTATTGCCTATGAAGGGTTGAATTTAGACGAAAAAGCAACTACTTCTTTCCTTACCGCTGATAGCCTTTTTGTAGTAGCAGGGGCTGATTACTATTATGATGAACTCAAGTATACATTTAATTATTTACTTAATCATTATAAGAAAGAAGGAAACACAAACAAACAAATAGAATATCTTAATAAAATGATTTCCTATGAGGAATCAGTAGGTAGTATTAAAGAATCTGTGACCAATGGTGTATCGACTATGTATACTATCCCGGAGCTTACAGCTGAGAAAGAACTTTTAATACGTAAGCTAGAAAAAGAAAAGTCAACTAGTCATGCTGGTGTTATTCTATTCTTAATCTTGAGTTGCATAGGAGTCATCGTGGCGGTATTTCAATACAGAAAAAAACTTATTTATAAAAAGAGGTTTGATAATCTCAAAGTGGTACTTGAGAAGCGTTTTAACAACGAGGTTTCTTTTCCTATGAGCACTACAAGTACGTCTGAGAAAGCTATTAAAAGCTCTCTGTCTCAATTAAAGTCTACACAAACAGATAAAATTAAAGCCGGCCTTAAAAATTTTGAGGATACATTAATGTTTACAGAGGAAAATATCACACTTAAGAGTCTTGCTCTGCAAGTAGGTACTAATACAGCATATCTGTCTAAATATATAAATGATGAGGAATCGGAGAATTTCTCTGTCTACATAAATGACTTGCGTATTAATTATGTTCTTAAACTTCTCTACAGTTCTGAGAAAATAAGAATGTACACAGTGAGTGCTCTAGCAAAGGAAGTTGGTTTTTCCAATTCAAAATCTTTTTCAAACCACTTTAAACGTATTACTGGGCTTTCGGTGACTTATTTTATAAAAAATCTTGAGGATATTAAGGCGGCTCCAGCAAAAGAAAAGGGTGATAATGTGATTGATTTTTTAGAGCGAATTAATAAAACTGGGTAAGCAGTTTTTTACTCCAGTTATATGTCCCGTCCTTAAATAGCGATACACTAAATTCTCCTTTTAAATCAATGGTTGTTTCTATTTTTATAAGTGTACCCTTTAATTTTCAGTTTTTCAAGGGTGTCAATCACAAAATGGAGGAATTTAATAGTTGTGAGATTTAATTATAGGGATATAACTATTAACTTGCATCCCGTTTAAATAAGTTTAAAACCATTTTTTTTTTTATAAAGGAGTAAGATTTTTCTTAAAAAATAGTGCTCTCAATCGTTTAGTTAATGATTATAAGAACCCCTTTATTTATAATATTTTTTCTGTGCTCTTTGCTCTCCATAAGTGCACAAGAACTTCCGTATCTCTCTAAAATCAATGTTCCAGATTCTTTAGCTGTAAAAAGTTATCCTATTTTAAGAACTGAATTTTTTGCTTTTTTTAAAGATGATATGACATCAGTTGATTCATTAGTGCTAGAATTAAAAGGGAAGGAGCTTATAAAAAGAGCTACACGAAGTAAGAATAAATCTGATGTTGCCAAATTTTATCTTGTTTTAGCTGAATTAAGAAATAATGATTTTGATTTATTTGATTATATATTAAATTTTACTAAAGAAAATAATTTGCTCGTTTTGTATGAAACAGCTCTGTTGAGTAAGGCAATATCATATTATTACAATGATCAAATCGATATGTCTTTGCAGTTAGCAGAAGAGGCGTATAAATATTCTGAAGAATCCGGAAATTTATCTAACAAATGGACATTGAAAAATTTTATTGGAGTATTACAGATAAATTATGGAAATGTAAGTCGCGGTATTTCAAATTTAAAGGAAGTAGAGTCTATTTACACCACTGGAAAAGTTAAGAATATTCACATCTACAGTAGTGATTCTCAGAATAAGAATATTCTTGCTTCCGTTAGATATTCTATTGCATCTTCTTACTTCGATATAGACAGTCTTGACGCTGCAAGCGATTACATAGAAAAAATAAAGATTTATGCTGATACTGATAATGATAAAGAATATCAGAACTCCTATTTAGGCCTAAAAGGGGCTATTTTAATAAAACAAAAAAAATACCTAGAAGGGTTAGAAATAACCAATCAATATATTTCTAATGACTATGAAAAAGGAGATGAGGAGTTGTCTCATTCTTTTGCCATGCAGGGAATAGCCTATGAAGGATTAGATTTAACAGAAAAGGCGACTACTTCATTCCTCACTGCTGATAGTCTTTTTGTAGCAGCAGGATCAGATTACTATTTTGATGAGCTCAAGCAAACATTTGATTATTTACTTAATCATTATAAGAATGAAGGAAACACAGATAAGCAAATAGAATACCTAAATAAAATGATTGCCTATGAGGAATCATTAGGTAGTATTAAAGAGTCAGTGAGTAACGGTGTCGTGTCTATGTATACTATCCCTGAGCTTACAGCTGAGAAGGAACTTTTAATACATAAGCTAGAAAAGGAAAAGTCAACAAGTAATGCTGGTGTTATTCTATTCTTAATCTTGAGTTGTTTAGGAGTCTTTGTAGCGATATTTCAATACAGAAAAAGGCTTATTTATAAAAAGAGGTTTGATAATCTTAAAGTGGCGCTTGAGAAGCGTATTAAAAATGAGGTGTCATCTCCTATAAATACAACTAGCACGTCTGAGGCAACAATTAAAAGTTCTCCACCACAATTAAAGCCTACGCAAACAGATAAAATTAAAGCTGGTCTCAAAACTTTTGAGGACACATTAATGTTTACAGAGGAAAATATCACGCTTAAGAGTTTAGCTCTCCAGGTAGGTACTAATTCAACATATCTGTCTAAGTATATTAATGATAAGAAATCGGAGAATTTCTCTGTTTATATTAATGACTTGCGTATTAATCATGTACTCAAACTGCTCTATAGTTCTGAGAAAATAAGAACTTACACAGTGAGTGCTCTAGCGAAGGAAGTTGGTTTTTCTAATTCAAAATCTTTTTCAAACCACTTTAAACGTATTACGGGGCTTTCGGTGACCTATTTCATAAAAAATCTTGAGGATATTAAAGAAGTTTCTGCGAAAGAAAAGGGTGATAATGTAATAGATTTTTTAGAGCGAATTAATAAAACGGGCTAAGTAGCTTTTGGCTCCATATATAATCATAAAAAAAACCACAGCTTATATTACTGTGGTTTTTTTGTTTGTGTTTACGCTTTCGCGAAAGCGTAACATTTCTATTTAGGTTCAAGCACCACAAAAGGGATCACCATTTCTTCAAGGCTTACGCCTCCATGCTGGTATGTATTTCTGTAATAACTTACATAGTGATTAAAATTATTAGGGTATGCAAAGAATAAATCTCCTTTTGCAAATATGAATGAGCTACTCATATTAATAGTAGGTAGGTGTATCGCGCGAGGATCTTCGGCAGCGAGTACGTCTTTATTTTCATACGTGAGACTTCTTCCTGTTTTATAACGCAGGTTGAGACTTGTATTCTTATCACCAATAACTTTAGATGGATTTTTGACATTAATAGTGCCATGATCTGTAGTAAGTATAAGCTTCATACCTAGCTCTTGCGCTTGCTGTATCATCGTGAGTAACGGTGAGTTTTTAAACCAACTCTCTGTAAGTGATCTGTATGCCTTGTCATTACTAGCTAGTTCTTTAATTACTTCCATTTCTGTTTTAGAGTGTGAAAGCATATCTACAAAATTATAAACGACTACAGTAAGGTCATTATTTTTTTGAGATTTAAAATTATCGGCAAGTTTTTTACCATTTTTCAAGTTGGTGATTTTGTGATATTCCCAGCTTAGGTCAAGACGTAGTCTTTTAAGTTGTGCCTCTAGAAACTCTGCTTCGTGCATGTTTTTTCCTCCCTCATCTGTATCATCAAGCCATAAATCTGGATGTTTCTTTTTCATTTCTTCTGGCATGAGTCCAGAGAAGATTGCATTACGCGCATACTGCGTTGCCGTAGGTAAGATGCTGTAATAAGGCTCTTCTTGTACTTTTTTATAATGCGCATTAAGGTGCGGCTCAAAAGCCTTCCATTGATCATAGCGCATGTTATCTATGATAATGAATAGGGTAGGGCTACCTTTTTTAAGATGTGGTTGTACCTTGTCTTTAAATAAGGTGTGAGACATCGTGGGGCCCTCATAGCCGTTAAACCAATCTGGGTAGTTTTTATCAATAAATTTACAAAACTGATTATTTGCTTCAGATTTTTGAGATTCTAATATTTCAAACATTCCAGTATCTTCTATCCCCTCAAGCTCCATCTCCCAGTATATAAGCTTTTGATAAAGCTCAGACCATTCTTCAAAACTATTTACCATAGATAAATCCATGGCAATCTTGCGGAATTCTTGCTGGTAAGAAGAGGTGGTTTTCTGACTTATTAATCTACTATGATCAAGATTTTTCTTCAAACTCAGTAATATCTGGTTAGGATTTACTGGTTTAATGAGGTAGTCTACTATTTTAGAGCCTATTGCTTCCTCCATAATATACTCTTCTTCACTTTTAGTAATCATAACAACAGGAACATTTTCCCGTTTATTCTTGATTTCGCTTAAAGTTTCTAGACCCGATAGGCCTGGCATATTTTCATCAAGAAAAATGATATCAAAGTTTTGTTCATCAATCATTTCTACGGCTTCGGCGCCATTATCACAAGTAGTTACGCTATAATTCTTTTTCTCAAGAAATAAAATATGTGGTTTAAGTAAGTCAATTTCGTCATCTACCCAAAGTATTTGTATGTTGCTCATATAATTAGTTAAGTATGTTAGTTTTTAAGAGGCTCCTTGTTTGCAAGGCGAAACCTTATATTTGTATGTAATACGCTTTCGCGAAAGCATAAAAAATAGAAATCCAAAATTTTTAATATTGAGGTCTCCCAAAGTTACAATTATTAACGACCCTATTTATGGGTTTATTACTATACCTAATGGTGTGGTCTTTGATTTGATACAGCACAAATACTTTCAGAGACTTCGTCGCATCACGCAGATGGGATTGTCATATCTTGTATATCCTGGAGCGCATCACACGCGTTTTCAGCACGCGATAGGATGTCTTGGTGTTATGCAAAAAGCTATCAAAGTCCTTGAAGACAAAGGCGTTGAGATATCAAAAGAGGAAAAAGAAGGCGTGTTTATTGCAATCTTACTTCATGATATAGGTCACGGTCCTTTTTCTCATGCTATGGAACATAGTATTGTAGAAGGTGTAAGTCATGAGCATATTTCTCTCTTATTTATGGAGGCTCTTAATGCTGAGTTTAACGGAAGTTTAACGCTGGCTATTGAGATTTTCAAAGGGTCTTATCATCGCTCTTTTTTAAATCAGCTGGTTTCTGGTCAGCTAGATATGGATCGCACAGACTATTTAAAACGTGATAGTTTTTATACGGGAATGGCAGAAGGCAATATTAATACAGAACGTATAGTTGCTATGCTTAACGTGATGGATGATAAGCTTGTAGTAGAAGAAAAAGGTGTCTATACCGTAGAGAAGTTTCTTGTCGCTAGAAGGCTCATGTACTGGCAAGTGTATCTACATAAAACAGGTATTGTTGCAGAACAATTGATAACAAGAGTACTCAAGCGTGCAAAAGAACTCTCTCATAACGGAGTTGTACTTTCATCAAATAAAGCATTACAGTATTTTTTACAGCATAGAATTGATAGCGATACTATTAAAAATAGCCTTGATACGTTTGCTCAGCTAGACGATTATGATATTATTTCTGCTATGAAAGAATGGTGTTTTAATGAAGATTTTGTGCTTTCTGAGTTGTCTAAGGCGATAATAAATAGAGATCTTTTAAATGTAAAAATTAAAAAGAAACCTTTTGCAGCGTCTAAGCTTGAGCAACATAAGTCCTTGTTAATGGAGGAATTTAATATTACTGAGCATGAGGCATCATACTTTGTGTTTACAGGGACTATATCAAACCAAGCTTATAATTATGAGAAGGGTGGAATCAATATTCTTCTCAATAGTGGGAAGATTGTAGATGTGGTAAAAGCAAGTGATCAATTAAGTTTAAAGTCACTTACAAAAGAAGTAGTTAAAAACTATCTCTGTTACCCAAAACCTAAACGTTAATTTTTCCTATTTTTGTCATCCATGAAATTTACCGCAAACCAAATCGCAGGAATACTAGAAGGAACTATAGAAGGTAACCCGGATGTAGAAGTATCAAAACTTGCAAAAATAGAAGAAGGAATCCCAGGATCATTAACTTTCCTAGCAAATCCTAAGTATACATCATTTATATATACTACAGAGGCAAGTATTGCCATAGTAGGAAATGATTTTGAAGCAGAACAACCCGTTAAGCCTACGCTTATACGAGTAGAGGATGCTTATAAGTCATTTTCAAAATTACTTGAGTATTATAATCAAGTAAAACTTAATAAATCTGGAATAGAGCAGCCTTGCTTTATCTCTGAAACAGCTACTTACGGAGACGGTCTTTATCTAGGTGCTTTTTCATACCTAGGAGAGAACGTAACTATAGGTGATAATGTAAAAATTTATCCTAATGTGTATATAGGGGATAATGTTACTATAGGAGATAACTGTGTACTCTTTGCAGGCTCAAAAGTATATTCTGACTGTGTTATAGGTAACACGGTCTATATACACAGTGGTGCTATTGTAGGTGCAGATGGTTTTGGCTTTACTCCAAATGAAAAAGGAGAGTATAGTAAAGTACCTCAAACTGGGAATGTAATTATAGAAGATCACGTAGATATAGGAGCAGGAACTACAATAGATCGTGCAACATTAGGGTCTACTGTGATTAGAACAGGTGTTAAACTTGATAACCAGATTCAGATTGCACATAATGTAGAGATAGGGTCTCATACAGCTATTGCTGCACAGACTGGTATTGCTGGTTCTACAAAAATAGGAAAGCATTGCCTTATAGGTGGGCAAGTAGGTATCTCTGGACACTTAACTATAGGTGATAATGTGCGTATACAAGCACAATCTGGAATAGGAAGAAATATAAAGGATAATGAAGTGCTGCAGGGATCTCCATCATTTAATTATTCTGATTGGAATCGTTCATACGTACACTTTAAAAATTTACCAAAAATTGTACAAACGGTAAACGAATTAAAAAAACAACAAAATAATGAGTAACGCTAAAGCACAACAACGTACGATAGCTAAAGAAATAAGCTTAAAAGGTGTAGGTCTGCATACAGGTGCAGATGTACTTATGACCTTTAAGCCAGCTCCAGAAAATCATGGGTATAAATTTAAACGCCTTGATCTTGAAGGAGAGCCAGTACTAAATGCAGATGCTTCTCTTGTAACTAATACACAACGAGGAACAAACCTTGAAAGAAACGGCGTTTCTATTCAGACCACAGAGCACGTACTTGCTGCTTGCGTAGGACTTGAAATAGATAACCTTCTTATAGAACTCAATGCTTCTGAGCCTCCTATTATGGATGGTTCTTCAAAGTTTTTTGTAGAAGCACTAGAAGAAGCAGGAATCTTAGAACAAGAGGCTATACGAGATGAATATATCGTTAAAGATATTATCACTTTTCTAGATGAAGAGTCTGGGAGTGAAATCATTTTAATGCCAGCAGATGAGTATCAAGTAACCACAATGGTAGACTTTGGTACTAAAGTGCTAGGTACTCAAAATGCAAGCATACAGCACATTTCACAATTTAAGGAGGAAATATCAGATAGTAGAACCTTTAGTTTTCTGCACGAGATAGAGATGTTGCTTGAGCACGGCCTCATTAAAGGAGGAGATCTCAATAATGCTATTGTATATGTAGATAAGGAATTATCTCCTAGTACAATGGAAAAGTTGAAGGTAGCCTTTAATAAAGATGATATCGCTGTTAAGCCTAACGGCATACTAGATAACCTTACTCTGCACCATGCTAATGAAGCAGCACGTCATAAATTACTTGACGTGATAGGAGATTTAGCACTAGCAGGTACAAGAATACGTGGTAAAATCATTGCAAATAAGCCTGGACACTTTGTAAACACACAGTTTGCAAAGAAGCTTCAGAAAATTATTAAGAATGAACGTCGTAATTACGTTCCAGATGTAGATTTGCACGCAACTCCTGTAAAGGATGTAAATCAAATTATGGAGATGTTACCACACAGACCTCCATTCTTGCTCGTAGATAAGATTTTAGAGCTTACAAAAGAGCATGTGATAGGAGTGAAGAATGTAACAATGAATGAGCCATTCTTTGTGGGTCATTTTCCTGGATCTCCGGTAATGCCTGGTGTACTTCAAATAGAAGCAATGGCTCAAACGGGAGGTATTTTAGTTTTAAGTACCGTTCCAGATCCAGAAAACTATCTAACTTATTTACTTAAAATAGATAAAGTAAGATATAAGCATCAGGTAGTACCTGGTGATACACTTATTTTTAAATTAGACCTAATGTCACCTATACGTAGAGGAATCTGCCAGATGCAAGCTCGCGCTTATGCAAATGGTAAACTTGTCTCAGAAGCCGAAATAATGGCACAAATAGTAAAAGTAAAAAATCTCTAGTATGAATCAGCCATTAGCATATGTGCACCCAGGTGCAAAAATTGCAAAGAATGTAGTTATAGAACCATTTACAACCATACATAATAATGTCGTAATAGGTGAGGGTAGCTGGATAGGATCTAATGTGACTATTATGGAAGGTGCGCGCATAGGGAAGAACGTAAGTATCTTTCCAGGCGCAGTAATCTCTGCAGTACCACAAGATAAAAAGTTTAATGACGAGGATACCGTTACAATCATAGGCGATAACACAACCATACGTGAGTGTGTGACTATTAATCGTGGTACCTCAGATCGTATGAAAACTCAGGTAGGAAACAATTGTTGGATTATGGCATATTGCCATATTGCTCATGATTGCATCGTAGGTGATAATTGTATTTTTTCTAATAACAGTACGCTTGCGGGGCACATTACAGTAGGTGACTACGTGGTACTAGCTGGTATGGCTGCTATACAGCAGTTTTGTACGATAGGAAGCCATGCTTTTGTAACTGGTGGGTCACTAGTACGTAAGGATGTGCCACCTTTTGTAAAGGCTGGTCGCGAGCCATTGAGCTATGTAGGGATTAACTCTATAGGATTACGTCGCCGCGGATTTACAACTGAAAAAATACGTGAGATTCAGGATATATTCCGCATCTTGTATCAGAAAAATTATAATAACTCTCAGGCTGTTGCGATTATAGAAGCAGAGATGGAAGCTACTCAGGAACGTGATGAGATATTGCAATTTATACGTAATTCTCAACGCGGTATTATGAAAGGATACTTCAATTCATAAGTTTTCTTTTACGCTTTCGCGAAAATTTGACAACATCACATTCATGCTTTTACCTAACATAAGGTGAGCTGAGAAATCCATAAAACGGAGAGATTGATAATCTTTTCATATTTTCGCGAAAGCGAGATTAATTTTTAATTAAATAAGAATTCTGCATTTGCAGAAACTTGATACTATATATGGCAACAACATCAGACATACGCAACGGACTTTGTATACACTACAATCACGATATTTATAAAATCATCGAATTTTTACACGTAAAGCCAGGTAAAGGCCCAGCATTTGTAAGAACAAAAATGAAAAGTGTTACTTCTGGAAAAGTATTAGATAATACATTTTCTGCAGGACATAAGATTGAAGAAGTGCGTGTAGAGACGCATAAATTTCAGTTTTTATATAATGATGCAGAAGGCTATCACTTTATGAATACAGAAGATTATACGCAAATCGCTTTACAAGAGACTGCGCTAGATCGTTCTAATTTATTGAAAGAAGGAGAGGTTGTTACTGTGTTAATTAATACAGAAGATAATGCACCACTTTCTGTAGATATGCCAGCATCTGTAATTCTTGAAGTAACGCACACAGAACCTGGTGTTAAAGGAAATACGGCTACTAATGCGACAAAGCCAGCAACTGTTGAGACAGGAGCAGAAGTAAACGTTCCTTTGTTTATTAATGAAGGAGATAAGATAAAAATAGAGACCGAAAAAGGGACCTATAAAGAGCGCGTTAAGGAATAGATAATTTACCCATTAACTTATTATATAAATCCCGTCAAATGACGGGATTTTCTTTTATATTCGTAATCGTGAAATTTAAAAAACAACATACGCTTCAAGATATTGCAAGTCTTCTTAATGTCACTTTTGTGGGTGATCCTTTGTTTCCAGTTTTGGGTATGAATGAGATCCATGTGGTAACTCCAGGAGATATTGTATTTGTAGATCATCCTAAGTATTATGACAAGGCGCTACAAAGTGCCGCGACTATTGTGCTTATTAACAAAGAAGTAGCTTGCCCAGAAGGTAAAGCGCTTTTAATATCTGATGATCCCTTTAGAGACTTTAATAAGCTTACTGATCACTTTAAACCATTTAAAAGTGCAGCAGCTGCCATAGCAGAGACGGCAATCATAGGTCACGGAACCGTTATACAGCCTAATGTCTTTGTTGGCAATAACGTGATTATAGGTGATAACTGTACCATTCACCCTAATGTATGTCTATATGATAATACAATTATAGGTGATAACGTTACTATACACGCAGGAAGCATACTAGGTGCAGACGCATTTTATTATAAAAAACGTCCAGAAGGTTTTGATAAACTTAAATCTGGTGGTCGTGTTGTAATAGAAGATAATGTAGATATAGGAGCTGGGACAACTATAGATAAAGGGGTTACTGGAGATACAACGATAGGTAAAGGAACTAAGATTGATAACCAAGTTCACGTAGGTCATGATACTGTAATAGGAGAACGCGTTTTAATCGCGGCTCAAACTACCATAGCCGGTTGTGTTGTCATAGAGGACGAAGTGACTTTATGGGGACAGGTAGGAGTTACTAGTGGTATATCTATAGGGAAGAAGGCTATCATCTCTGCACAAAGTGGTGTGAGTAAGTCCCTAGAAGGAGAAAAGAGTTATTTTGGATCACCAGCAGGTGATTTCAGAACAAAATATAAAGAGCTTGCAGCGTTGAGACAAGTGCAAGAATTATTAGAAAAACTAAAGCAACAATAATGGCTAAGAGTAATAAGAAAATCGTGAAAGAGTTTTATAGCTCAGACTTTTTTAATGACACAACTGCTTTTGATGAGTATATTCATCCTGATATGCAGCTTTTTTGGAATGCAAAAACAGGCTACAATCATATGGAAATAGCAGGTTTAAAAGAAATGGCAGCAGAGGCTGGTAAATCTTTTGATGCGGTACGTCCAGAGATTACACATCTTCTTTCTAAAGAGGATCAGGTAGTGATAAGGTTCACTTATTTTGTAACTACGATCGAGCAACCAGATACAGAGCAACCTATGGCACATTTTATGGCTATATGGGAAATGAAGGATGGTTTGATGTACAGAGGGTACCAAATGAGCCAACCAGCTGAAGAAGCAAAAGAGAGCATGAAATCTTGGAAGTAAATTTCATTGTTTTTACTTCATAATACTTAACCAAACTGTTACTTTTGCAGTGCAAAATTTTAAAACAAACCGATGAGCGTTTTAGTTAATAAAGATTCGAAAATAATTGTTCAAGGATTCACAGGTAGCGAAGGAACTTTCCACGCGGGCCAGATGATTGATTATGGAACAAACGTAGTAGGTGGTGTAACTCCAGGAAAAGGAGGACAAACACATCTTGATAAGCCTGTTTTTAATACCGTTCAAGAAGCAGTAGAAAAAGTAGGAGCAGATACTACTATTATTTTTGTACCGCCAGCATTTGCTGCAGATGCAATTATGGAAGCTGCAGATGCAGGAATCAAAGTGATTATCACAATTACAGAAGGTATCCCTGTTGCAGATATGATCAAAGCATCAGACTATATCTCTACAAAAGAGTGTCGCCTTATAGGACCTAACTGTCCAGGTGTTATTACTCCAGGTGAGGCAAAAGTAGGTATCATGCCAGGTTTTGTATTTAAGAAAGGAACTGTAGGTATTGTTTCAAAATCTGGAACACTTACGTATGAAGCGGCAGATCAGGTTGTAAAACAAGGTCTTGGTATTACTACAGCAATCGGTATTGGAGGAGATCCTATTATAGGAACTACTACAAAAGAAGCAGTAGAGATGCTTATTAATGATCCAGAAACAGAAGCTGTTGTAATGATAGGTGAGATAGGTGGTCAACTAGAGGGTGACGCTGCAAAGTGGTACAAAGAAAGCGGTAGCAAGAAGCCAGTAATTGGTTTTATCGCAGGTGAGACTGCACCAGCAGGACGTACTATGGGTCATGCAGGAGCAATTGTAGGTGGATCTGATGATACAGCTCAAGCTAAAAAAGCAATAATGAGAGAATGTGGTATTCACGTTGTGGATAGCCCAGCAGAAATAGGTAAAAAAGTTGCCGAAGTTTTAGGTAAATAATTTTACGATACATTATAAAAAAACCTCCTTTTTTAGGGAGGTTTTTTTGTTTCTAGTCGGTATCGTAATTCTTATATTTGAGTAAGTAAATTTAGCGATGTACGCTTTCGCGAAAGCGTGACGATACAACCTAATATTTAAACTAATTAGATCAATAAAAATAACCTCAGACAGTAATTATAATAGATTGACTGTCTATTCATAGCATTTAATATGAAATTATTAGAAGGAAAAACAGCTATCATCACTGGTGCTAGCCGTGGAATAGGAAAAGGAATCGCAGAAGTATTTGCTCAACATGGAGCAAATGTTGCTTTTACATACAGTTCATCATCTGCCGCGGCAGATGAACTAGAGAAAAGTTTAGAAAGCACAGGTGTAAAAATCAAAGGATATAAAAGTAATGCAGCAGATTTTGAGCAGGCTCAAGAGCTTGTGAAGAAAGTGCTTGAAGATTTTGGAACTATTGATATTCTTGTAAATAATGCAGGTATTACAAAGGATAATCTCCTTATGCGTATGTCTGAAGAGGATTTTGATAACGTAATAGAGGTTAACCTTAAGTCTATTTTTAATATGACTAAAGCAGTGCAGCGCACGATGCTTAAAGCTCGCAAAGGGAGTATCATTAACATGAGCTCTGTAGTAGGTGTGAAAGGAAATGCTGGTCAAGCAAACTATGCTGCCTCAAAGGCTGGGATGATAGGTTTCTCTAAGTCTATGGCACTTGAGCTAGGTTCTCGTAACATACGCACAAATGTGATTGCTCCTGGATTTATCGAGACTGAGATGACAGATAAGCTTGATGAAGCTACTGTAGATGGATGGAGACAGTCTATACCATTAAAACGCGGTGGAAGCCCAGAAGATATTGCAAACGCTTGCGTATTTCTTGCTAGTGATATGAGCGCATACATCACAGGTCAAGTTATTAATGTAGACGGAGGAATGCTTACGTAATTTACGAGTTACGTGTTTATTGCCCATTCTCAAAATATTTGAGATAAGAACAACCACAACATTTGCAAACAGAAACATTATTATTAATTATTGGAGCTGCTATTCTCGCTTTGGGAATAGCGGTTTTTCAGTATTTTTATAAGGCAAAATATAAGACCAGCCGCAATAAAGTTTATGCGCTTATTAGATTTTTGAGCGTTTTTGGATTGCTTATTCTTTTAATTAATCCTTCTTACAAACAAGTTACATACGTTACCGTAAAACCATCACTTGCCGTAGCTGTAGATAATACGGCAAGTATTAAACACTTGGAATATGATGATGAGAGTAGTGATTTAGTATCACGCTTTCGCGAAAGCGAACCTTTAAACAATGCTTTTGACGTAGAGTTTTATAGTTTTGGTCAAGAATTTAAACGTTTAGATACTTTAGATTTTCAAGAAAAGCAGACTAACATTTCTAATGTTCTTTATAGTCTTGAAGACATTTACGGTACAGAAATAGCACCAGTTATCTTACTCACCGATGGAAACCAAACCTATGGTGAGGCTTATCAATACACCTCAAAAAACCTTAATCAGCAGATATATCCTGTAGTTCTAGGAGATACAATTACATATGATGATCTTAAATTAGGGCAGGTAAACGTAAATAAATATGCGTATATCAATAATAAGTTTCCGGTAGAGATTTTTGCCTCTTATAACGGCAACAATACTGTAAGCTCACAATTAACGGTTACTTCAGGAGGGACAGTAGTACATTCTGAGCGAGTTACTTTTAGTCCAGACAAAGAATCACAGGTTTTCAATTTGCTATTACCTGCAACGAGCGTAGGAGTTAGGCAATATGCTATACAGCTTGCACCTAGTACGACAGAGAAAAACATAAAAAACAATAGTAAGAACTTTGCGATTGAAGTTATCGATCAAAAAACGAATGTTCTTATAGTAAGTAACATCGTTCATCCAGATGTGGGCATGCTTAAAAAGAGTATAGAGAGTAACAGACTACGCACGGTTACTTTTTCAAACCCTCTAGAAAGTTTAAGTAAGCTCAATGACTATGAGCTAGTAATATTGTACCAGCCAGATGCACGTTTTAAGAATGTTTATGAGCAACTTATTTCGCTATCCAAAAATAGTATTACAGTCGCTGGCGCAAATACAGATTGGAATGCTGTAAATACCTTCCAGAATACCATTAATCAAGAAATCACTGGACAGCAAGAAGAAGTACAAGGCGAACTCAATGTGAATTTCTCTGCTTTTGTGATAGAAGACATAGGTTTTGCTGACTTTCCGCCGTTAAAGACAAGCTTTGGTGACGTTAATTTTAAGACAGAAGTAGATGTCGCACTGACCCAAACTATAGGATCTTTAAATACAGAAAATCCACTTATAGCAACTACTGATACAAATGGACAGCGTGAAGTTTACATTCTAGGAGAAGGATTGTGGCGATGGAGAGCACAGAGTTTTATTAATAATAATAGCTTTGAAGATTTTGACAACTTTATTGATAATCTTGTGCAATATGCAGCATCAAATAAGAAAAAGAGTCGTCTCAATATAGATTATGAGTCCTTCTATTATGGGAATGGTGATGTCACATTATATGCGCAGTACTTTGATAAAAATTACACCTTTGATACACGAGCACGTTTATCCATACGTGTAGTCCATGAAGAGACAGGTAAAGTGACAGATATACCGTTATTGCTTAATAAGAATACATATCAGGTTGCGATGAATAATCTAGAACCGGGTAATTACAAGTTTACTGTGTCGGTTATAGATCAAGGACTCGCTCGATCTGGTAGTTTTACAATAGTTCCTTTTGAGATAGAACAACAATTCTTAAATGCAAATGTAACAGAACTACGTACTCTAGCGTCTAATACAGCAGCAGCCCTTTATACGAGCGCAACAGGAGACCAACTTATTGAAGATCTTTTGAAAGATACTCGATACAAACCTGTACAGAAAAGCACGGAAAAAATCGTACCTTTAATAGACTGGAAATGGTTATTATTTATAATAGCCTTACTACTTTCTATTGAGTGGTTTATGCGCAAGTATAACGGACTCACGTAAATAAAAATCAAAAAATTATTATGGAAAAATTACCAAAGATTGGCGTACCTATAGTTATAGGTATCATTATTTTATTAGTATTAGTTACAAAATCTGCTGTAACCATAGATTCTGGAGAGGCAGGAGTATTATTTAAAACGTTTGGAAATGGTGTGGTGACAGATGAGCCACCTATGAGTGAAGGATTTCACTTAGTTGCACCATGGAATAAGGTATTCGTTTATGAAGTAAGACAACAAGAGCTTTTTGAAAAAATGAAAGTTTTATCGTCTAATGGATTAGAAATACAAATTGACGCCTCGGCTTGGTATGAGCCAGTGCGCAAAGATTTAGGAAATCTACACCAAACACTAGGTAAAGATTATTTACAACGAGTAATCCAGCCAGCTATACGATCTGCAGCACGTAGTGTAGTAGGTAGGTATACACCTGAGCAATTGTACTCAAGTAAAAGAGATGCTATACAAGACGAAATATTTGTAGAGACTAAAGCTATTTTGTCTAAGCAATATGTGCAACTTAATGAGGTATTAGTAAGAGACGTGACGCTTCCTAATACTATAAAAGACGCAATTGAAAGAAAACTAAGACAAGAGCAAGAATCTTTAGAGTACGAGTTTAGACTTGTAACAGCATCTAAAGAAGCAGAAAAAGTACGTATTGAAGCTCAAGGTAAAGCAGATGCAAATAAGATTTTAAGTGCTTCTTTGACAGATAAAATTCTTCAAGACAAAGGAATTGATGCAACTATAGAGTTATCAAAGTCACCTAATTCTAAAGTTATCGTTGTTGGTTCTGGTGATTCTGGACTTCCATTAATTTTAGGGAATAATTAGAATACTTCATAAAACTATAAGAAAGCGTTAAGATGACGCTTTCGCGAAAGCTTATATCTTTACAATCCATGCGAATTCACGTGTGGATTGTAAAGATTTTTTTTTATGTATAGATATCAGAAAATACTTTTCTTGTTTGGATTCATACTTGCTATAAGCTGTGGTCAAAACGTAGAAAGTCAAAATAGCAAAAAGGGTTATGCACCTGAAGCAGTGAAGAAAACGTTTCAAGCAAAATATCCAGGAGAGAATGATCCAGACTGGCACGTTGATTCAAATGGGAACTATGAATCTAGGTTTAGAATAGATGGAGTACGTCACAGAGCAGACTTTAGTCCTAACGGTTCATGGATTGAGACAGAGGTAAGTATAGAAAAAGATGACCTGCCTAAAGTTGTTCAAAAAGCGATAGATGATAATTACTCAGACGAAGAAATAACAGAAATAGAACGCGTTCAAAGCGCCGAAAAAGGATTGTTTTACGATGTAGAGTTTAAGAGAAAAGGAAAGAATATGGATATTGAGTTTAATGAATCTGGAGTTAAGATTAATTAAGACTAGACATCAATAGTAGTTATAAAAAAACCACCTAATAGGTGGTTTTTTTATGCTTCATCTTTTTTTTTGGATCTTGAGCATCTTCCAGTAATTGTTCTTTGAGCCTGATTGCTTTGGCTACCCAACGATCATTTTTAATTCTATCTGGAAAAAACTTAATAAGCTTAGTTATAATTTCAATATCTTCTTTGGTCAATCTACTTATTTGATCAAAAGTGTAAATGCCTAACTCATTTAATTTTGCTTCAGTGTAAGGTCCTATACCTATAATTTGTTGAAGTTCATTTTTATCAGAAACTGTAGCTTTACCTATTCTTTCAAAATTAATAAGGTCTGTGTAGTCTTTCTCTATTAATTTCTCAGAAATAACTTCTTGTGAAAAGGCTCGATTTCTCACTTTGAGGTGATCAAACTCTTCATCCATTCTATCTTTTCTAAAAACTCCATCTGCCTTGCGGTCTAGTTCGTCTTGCAGATTATCAATAGTCTCTTTTAGGTTTTTTATAGTGTCACTCTGAGCTGCAAGTTTCTTCTTAAGAATAATCTTACTGTATAAGTGCGAACCTATATAACCAATCAAAAAGGCAACAAGAGTCATTACAAATGTCTCTATGTATGCAACTGGTATTGATATAGCCTCTTGTGATACACTCATATTAATCTACTATAATTTCTATTCTATTATTCTCTTGTCTGCCAGAGAGGGTCTTATTGTTTGCTATTGGTTCTTCTTCACCTCGAGATGTTGCTGTTATCTTGCGCCTTGGTATTCCTCTTCGTGCCGTGAGATACCATTTTACTTGTCGAGACATTTTAAGTCCTTGATTAAAATTATCCTTACTGCTTCCTACATTATCAGTGTGGCCTAGTATGGTAACCTTTTTATCAGGATTCTCTTTCAATAGTTGTCTAAGCTCTGTCGCATATTCAACTAATTCCTTGTCAAGTATAAGATCTGTATTATTATAACGAGGGTAAAAAATATTGCTAGAAAAAGAAGGGCCCATAAATGAGTTAAGTTCCTTTTCAAATTCTAACGCAGGCTCATCTTTTGTAATATCTATAGTATCACTAATTGCAATAGATTTTTGAATTTCTTCTGCAAGTAGGGAAGAGGTCTCATGTTCAATTCCATATAAATCTAAACTATCTGGAGCAAAACGAGTCTTTGTCGACCTTGTTTTAGAAACGTCTCGGGGAGGTGATTGTTGTTCTTTTGGTTTGAAGACGCTTTTATCTGAATTATCTTTCTCCTCAACAATTTGTTGTACGGCACTGTCACTAGTAGCCTCTCTTGTACTTACAAAGTAAATACAGCCAGAAGTCCATAGTAAAAAAACGAAGAATGCCCCAAAAAATCCCTTCATCGATTATGCTAAGCGAGCACTATTATAGGTAATAGCACTATCTTCAAAGTTACAGAAAAGTTATCAATGTTAAGAATTAATTAAATCAGGTTATCCACTTGTTTTTAACAAAGAACTTCTTAAATTTGTACCACAATGATTAATAACAACACACATCACCATCATACTTCAATCATCGCTCAAGCGAGGTAAAGAGTATGTATATATTTCATATTAAAAACCCGTTTGAATTACTCAAGCGGGTTTTTTCTTTTGAGTAATTTGGACATTAAAAAATTATCATGAGTCAAAAAATTAGAATTGCTATTCAAAAATCTGGACGCCTTAATGAGGAATCATTACAATTATTAAAAAATTGTGGTGTCTCTATTGATAATGGTAAAGACCAACTCAAAGCAACTGCCAGAAATTTCCCATTAGAAGTCCTTTATTTACGTAACGGTGACATACCTCAATACTTAAGAGATGGTGTTGTAGATATCGCAATCTTAGGTGAAAATACTTTAATTGAAAAAGGAAAGGATTTAGCCATAGTAGAGAGATTAGGTTTTTCAAAGTGTAAAGTTTCACTAGCTATTCCTAAAGGACAGAAATACAATTCTGTAAAGGATTTCGAAGGTAAGCGTATCGCAACTTCTTATCCTAACACTGTAAAGGAATATCTTGATAGCAAAGGTGTTAAGGCAGAGTTACACATTATTAATGGATCTGTAGAAATTGCACCAAGCATAGGTCTTGCAGATGCTGTCTGTGATATCGTTTCTAGTGGTAGTACATTATTTAAAAATAACCTTAAAGAAGTAGAGCAAATGCTTACTTCAGAAGCTGTGTTAACCGTGTCGCCTACTATTTCAAAGGAGAGAGAGGCAATTCTTGATACGCTTAAATTTCGCATTAGAGCTGTTCTTACAGGTGAGCGTAGTAAGTATGTACTTATGAATGTACCTAACAATAAGCTTGACGAAGTTATAGCGATGCTTCCTGGAATGAGAAGTCCTACTGTTTTACCTCTAGCCGAAAAAGACTGGAGTAGTGTACACTCAGTAATTGATAAAAATAGTTTCTGGGATGTTATAGATAATTTAAAATCTGCAGGAGCCGAAGGCATTTTAGTGTGTCCTATCGAAAAAATGGTACTATAAATTTATTTTGCTATGAATAAGATCTATAATCCAGAAAGAAGTGAGTGGGAGAAAATCCTTAAAAGACCTACTCAAACAGTAGATGATATCGAGGCTACAGTAAATGATATCTTCAAAGAGGTAAAGTTAAAGGGAGATGAGGCGGTTGCAAAATACACGTCCATTTTTGATAATGTTACGCTAGATACTATCACCGTATCTGATCATGAAATACGTGATGCCGAAAATTCTTTATCTATAGAATTAAAAGAGGCGATACAGCTAGCAAAAGGAAATATTGAACGTTTCCACACAGCACAAAAAACTTCTAGAGTAGCAGTAACTACAACAGATGGAGTAGATTGCTGGCAAGAAAAACGACCTATTCAAAAAGTAGGACTTTATATCCCTGGAGGAACAGCACCATTATTTTCGACAATATTGATGCTTGCAACTCCTGCAAATATTGCTGGTTGTAAAGAAATTGTACTTTGTACACCTCCAGATAAAAATGGAAATGTAAATCCTGCAATTCTATATACTGCCAAACTGAGCGGAGTTACTAAAATTTTTAAAGTAGGAGGTATTCAGGCGATTGCTGCGATGACTTTTGGAACAGAGACTGTACCCCAAGTATATAAAATATTTGGTCCAGGAAATCAGTTTGTAACAGTAGCAAAACAAATTGCAACTAGGCACGGTGTAGCGATTGATATGCCCGCTGGACCTTCAGAGTTATTAGTGGTGGCAGATGATTCGGCAGATGCGAGTTTTGTAGCATCAGACTTATTAAGCCAAGCAGAGCACGGTGTTGATAGCCAAGTTATTTTAGTAGCAACTTCTCGTAAACTTATAGATGATGTAGAAAGAGAAGTGGAAATGCAGATGAGTACGCTTTCGCGAAAGCATATTGCAGAAAAAGCCATCGAAAACAGTAAACTAATATATGTTGAAAACGATGAAACCGCTTTAGCATTAATTGATGAGTATGGCCCAGAACATTTTATTGTATGCATGAAAAACGAAGACTTTTATGTGGATAATATCATGAATGCAGGATCTGTATTTATAGGTAATTATACGCCTGAGAGTGCTGGAGATTATGCATCTGGAACAAATCACACCCTACCTACTAATGGTTACGCAAAACAATACAGCGGCGTAAATCTTGATAGTTTTATGAAGTCTATGACTTTTCAAAAAATATCACCAAAAGGGATTCAAAATATAGGTCCAGCTATTGAGCTTATGGCTGCTGCAGAAGGACTTGATGCACATAAAAATGCGGTAACTCTTAGACTTAAAAAATTACAATAAGCTACATCTTTTAGTATGAATAAAACCTTTAGTATCTCTAGTCTCGTCCGTCCTAACGTGGCAAGCATGCAAGCTTATAGCTCTGCTAGAGATGAGTTTACAGATTTTGATAAGGAAATGATATTTCTTGATGCAAATGAAAATCCATTTGAAAATGGTGTAAATAGATATCCAGATCCGCAGCAACGCACTTTAAAAAGTCTTATAGCTGCACAGCGCGGTATTTCTGAGAGCCAACTGTTATTGGGTAACGGTAGTGATGAAGTGCTTGACCTTATATTTAGAGCATTCTGTATTCCTGGTAAGGATGAAATCATCACTGTACCACCTACATATGGAATGTACAAGGTACTTGCTGGAACAAATGATATTAAAAATACAGAAGTCTTACTTAATCAAGATTTCCAACTTGATACTGCGGGTATTTTGGCTGCCATAAATGAGCATACAAAGCTTATTTTTATTTGCTCGCCAAACAATCCAACGGGTAATGTTATTGATGCAGCTGCTATTATTGAGATTTTAGAGACTTTTAAAGGTCTAGTAATTCTTGATGAAGCATACATAGATTTTGCAACTACAGAAAGTTGGTCAAAACAATTATCTCAATATCCTAATTTAATAATCACGCAAACACTGTCTAAGGCGTATGGCCTTGCAGGTATACGTTTAGGCTTATGCATTGCAAGTGATGAGATTATTACAGTTTTAAATAAAATCAAACCTCCCTATAACGTAAACGCTCTTACACAAGAAAGAGCTTATAATAGGTTAGTGCAAACGGAGACTATAGATACAGAAATAAATACGCTTTTAGAAAACAGAGCGGCTTTATCAAAGGTCTTACAAGAAGTACCATTTGTCAAAGAGATTTTTCCATCTGACGCAAACTTTATTCTAACAAGAGTAGATGATGCAAACGAGCGTTACAAGCAACTTATAGCTCTTGGGATTGTTGTACGTAACAGAAG
Source organism: Dokdonia sp. Asnod1-B02 (assembly GCF_045063955.1). NCBI lineage: Bacteria > Pseudomonadati > Bacteroidota > Flavobacteriia > Flavobacteriales > Flavobacteriaceae > Dokdonia > Dokdonia sp. Asnod1-B02. The sequence continues at coordinate 1,985,503 of NZ_JBEFNW010000002.1, forward strand.
CACACAACCTTTGTGTGAGAATACACTACGTTTTACAGTGGGAACTACAGAAGAAAACACACAACTTATAAACGCATTAAATACATTAAAATAATGGCTAAAAAAGTCCTTTTTATCGACCGTGATGGTACAATGATTAAAGAAACGGTAGATGAACAAATCGATGCGTTTGAAAAAATGATATTCTATCCTAAGTGTTTTACTTGGTTAGGTAAGATTGCGCAGGAGCTCGATTATGAGCTTGTAATGATTACAAATCAAGATGGTTTAGGTACAGACTCTTTTCCAGAAGATACATTCTGGCCAGTGCACAATTTTATAATGAAGTCTTTTGAAAACGAAGGGGTTGTTTTTGATAATGTATTTTTAGACCGCACATTTCCGCACGAAAATAAAGACACTAGAAAACCTGGTACAGGATTATTAACTCAATACTTTTCTGAGGAATATGATCTTGCAAACTCTTTTGTAATAGGTGACCGCCTTACAGATATGCAACTAGCAACAAACTTAGGTGCAAAAGGTATATTTATTAATGATAATACTAATCTTGGTACGGGAGAAATAACTATCTCACAAGATGATTTGAATAAAGATATTGCCTTAGAGACTAACGATTGGCAGAAGATTTATGAGTTTCTCAAGCTAGAAAGACGTGTTGCTACGCTTTCGCGAAAAACGAATGAAACAGACATAAACATTACTCTGAACCTTGATGGTACTGGTAAATCAAATATAGATACTGGGCTTTCTTTCTTTGACCATATGCTGGATCAAATTGCTCGTCATGGGCAAATGGATTTAGATATCCAAGTAAAAGGAGACCTAGAAGTAGATGAACACCACACTATTGAAGACACAGCAATTGCCCTTGGAGAAGTGTTTGCCATCGCTTTAGGTAATAAATTAGGAATAGAACGTTACGGTTTTTGCTTGCCTATGGATGATTGTCTTGCGCAAGTTGCTATAGACTTTGGAGGAAGAAACTGGCTAGTTTGGGAAGCAGATTTTAATCGTGAGATGATAGGTAAAATGCCTACAGAAATGTTTTATCACTTCTTCAAATCGTTTACAGATGGTGCAAAAGCAAACCTTAATATCAAAGCCGAAGGAACAAACGAGCACCACAAAATAGAAGCCATATTTAAAGCATTTGCAAAGGCTATTAAAGTAGCGGTAAAGAGAGATGCAGATAAGATGATTTTACCATCTACAAAAGGTATGCTGTAATGAAAATAGTAATAATTAATTATGGCGCTGGTAATATCCAGAGCATTAAATTTGCGATAGAACGCCTAGGATTTGAAGCCACTTTAAGCAACGATGAAGAAGAAATTCGTTCGGCAGATAAGGTGATTTTTCCAGGAGTAGGCGAGGCGAGTAGTGCCATGTCAAAACTGAGAGAAACGGGTCTTGATAAAGTGATTCCTACTTTAAAACAGCCTGTTTTAGGAATCTGTCTTGGGATGCAACTTATGTGTAACCGTTCTGAAGAAGGCAATACAGAAGGGCTGGGAATCTTTGATGTAGATGTGTTACGCTTTCGCGAAAGCGTAAAAGTCCCACAAATACAGTGGAACAAGATTACAGATCTTAAATCTCCATTGTTTAAAGGAGTAGAGGATGGATCATTTATTTATATGGTGCATAGTTTTTACGCCCCAGTAACTACCGAAACCATAGCGACCACTTCTTATGGAATTCCTTACGGAAGTGCTTTTGCAAAGGATAACTTTTATGGAACACAGTTTCACCCAGAAAAATCTAGTAATGTGGGAGAACAAATACTTAAAAACTTTTTAGAATTATGAGGATTATACCTGCAATAGATATCATAGAGGGAGCTTGTGTACGCCTTTCTAAGGGTGATTATGCAACGAAGAAAGTGTATAATGAAAATCCGCTTGAGGTTGCAAAGCAATTTGAAGCACACGGGATTACACACTTACACCTTGTAGATCTAGATGGTGCAAAAAGTAAGCATATTGTAAACCATAAGATTCTTGAACAAATTGCTTCTCAAACGAGTTTAAAAGTAGATTTTGGCGGAGGATTGAAAACAGATGAGGACTTAAGGATTGCTTTTGAAAGTGGTGCTTCTCAAATCACTGGTGGAAGTATTGCTGTAAAAAATCCGGAAACATTCAAGAGCTGGCTATCAAAATTTGGGAGTGATAAAATTATCTTGGGAGCAGATGCTCATAATAGAAAAATTGCAATCTCTGGATGGCTTGAAGAGTCTGATGATGATGTGGTAGAGTTTATAAACTCTTACAACAAAGAAGGAGTGTCTTATGTTATTTGTACAGATATAAGTAAAGACGGTATGCTTGAAGGTCCTAGTTTTGACTTATATGAAGAGATATTAAAAAGTACGCCAGATTTGAAACTAATCGCGTCAGGCGGAATTTCTACTTTTGATGAGCTTCCTAAGCTTGCGGCAATGGGTTGCGAAGGGACGATTATAGGAAAAGCTATTTATGAGAATAGAATCTCATTAAAGCAGCTAGAGAATTATATTTTAGAAACAAAGGCGTAGTATGCAAAGTAGCTGGCACGAAGATTTTAAAGAAAATGCTATTTTTCGTTTAGACGAGAATGTGCGCATGATTAGTATTGCTTTATCCAAAATCTCAGAAGACGAAATTTGGATAAAGCAAAATCAAGCTCTCAATACACTTGGTAATCAGCTATTGCATATCTGTGGTAATCTAACTCAGTACATTATATCTGGACTTGGTGGTAAGCCAGATGAGCGTGATCGTGAGCTAGAATTTTCGACAGAAGATGGGTATACTAGAGATGAGCTTCTTCAAAAATTGTTGCTTACTGTACAGTCTGCGACTATTATAATAGAAGATGCATTACCTGAAAATCTTTTGAATAAAAGACAAGTGCAAGGATTCAACTACTCTGGAATAGGACTTGTGCTTCACGCAGTAGAGCATTTTTCATTTCATACTGGTCAAGTTGCTTCACAAGTCAAATTAATCATAGATGAACCATTAGGTTTTTACGTGGGTTATGATTTAAATGTACACAATGAAGGTCCTAAAAGTTCTCAAGATGATGTGGACGATATAGAAGACTTAAGCTAGAAAGTCTACAATATGCTTACGCACTTCTTCTTGATACAAGGAGTGTCCATAGCCTTCTGTTTCAATATAGGTGCTACCTTTCCAGTTTTTGTGGATATTTTGAGAAGCAGAGACGGGCGTTATTTTATCATACTTATCATGAATAATCAATGCCGGTAGGGTAAGAGATTTTGCAAATGCCGCACCAGAGAATTCTTTAAAATTATAGCCAAATAATTCCTTGACTAATTTTTCTAAGGCAGTCATAGTTCTATTATTCAAGCCAAGAATTGCCTTATAGCCTACCATAATTTCTGCAAGCTCTGAAGCAGATCCTAAGATTACAGCAGATGTCAAGCCTTCAGGTTTGTAAGTAAACTGATGAAACACCGTTGCAAGACCACCTATCGAGTGTCCGATAATATGATCAGGTTTATAAGCATTGACTGCAGTTTCTATTGCTTGTGCATATCTTGGAACGTTAAGTAGCTTTCCAGTTGAGTATCCATGAGCAGGTGCATCTATGGCATAAATATCATAATTCTTTTTCTGTAGATCTTCTATAAGTCTATACCATCTATGAGTATTACTTTCCCATCCATGAATTAAAAGTATCTTTTTACCAGTGCCTTCCCATCGATAAGATTGAAGCTCACAAGATCCAGAATCTAATTTCTCAAATTTTGGATTTTCTAAATATGGAATTTGCTCCCCATAAGGTCTGCCTTTGCGAGGAGTACAAAAGATATTAAATGATTGCTGCGCTGCTTTGGCAGGACTAGCAAGACTAACGCTATTAATTTTTGCCCCTATAAGTTTAGGTATAAGGCGTTGTAGTGACTTTTTCAATAGTAATATTATTCTCTGTTAACGGAATCTGGCGAAAATGCAGGAGTACAAATGGACATATACTCGCATTCTTCAGTAAATGGATTGCTGTATTGAACTCTTGTATTACGTTCTATTTTAATGCTTTGACCCGTTTCCAGTATTAAAGTTTCGTTTTCTATGATAAATTGTTTCTTACCACGTATTATATAAGTATACTCGTCAAATTCTGGAGTTTGAAAAGGCTCACTCCATCCTGGTGGTGCAACCATGTGAGCTATGCTTACATCTGTATTTCCATCTGTGGCGCGACCCCAGTGCTCCTCTATTAACTTTCCATCTGTAGTAGGTACTACAAATGGGCTTTTCTGAATTTTATATTTTTTACTCATTACCAGCTTATTTGAACATATTTAATAGGTGCATCATCTGGGATTTGAGAGAACTCTACTTTAGATTGTGTATCAAACATAAGCTCAGACGGAAGATGCTTTTTATCAATTGTAAAGAAGATATCATTATCCTCGATAAGAACAACAATGGTAGATATCAAGTTGTCTATACGTTTAATCTTATAACCGTCTTGAATATCTTTAAAGGTACTTTTTGTCGTTACTCCTTCAGTCGTTTTAAAGCGCTCATCATATACACGTATATAATTTATAGTAGCATCGCTTTCGTTTGAACTAGGCCCTAGTTCTAACAGTTTTTTACCTCCTTTTTCAAAAACGGTCACATATCCTTGTGGCGTCTTAAAATCTGTGGCTCCTGTAGCATCTACAAGACTATCATTTGCAAAGGCAGTTTTGAGTTCGCTTACCTTTGTTGTTTTTGTAAGTGGTCCTACAGTCTCACTAGAGATACTGAAGTTTCCAGAATTACTACAGCTTGCTACTACTAGTCCTAAAAGTGATAATGTTATAATGTGTTTTTTCATAAAATATAGATGCACCTCATATGTGATGGATGCTATTATTTGTAATAAAACTACCGCTAGGTGAGCTTTAAATATTTTAATGGTTTCTAACTATTTAAGCATTTTACCAAGTATACCAAATACTCCGCGTATTACTGTAGCACTGGTAAGTACCTTAATTAATGCTTTTGCTCCAGCACTTTGTGTGCTTTTTGAACTAGATGATCTAGAAGAAGACTTTGTTGCTTTGGCGCGTTCCTCTTTAGCTTTTTCCTTTGCTTCAGATTCGTTTGCTTTATCTATCTTTTTCTGTAAAAGTTCGTAAGCACTCTCACGGTCTGTGAGTTCGCTATACTTTTCTACTAGTTCAGATCTATCATTAATACTATCAATCTCTTTTTGAGTAAGCACGTCCATACGCGACATAGGAGCACGTAACATTGTTGCAGCAAGTGGAGTAGGGCGACCTTTCTCATCAAGGGCAGAAATTAATGCTTCCCCTATACCTAACGAGGTAAGTACCGACTTGGTATCGTAGTATGGAGAATCTGGATAGTTTTCGGCAGTAAGTTTTATGGCTTTTCTATCTTTTGCAGTAAATGCACGTAAAGCATGTTGCACTTTTAGACCTAACTGACTCAATACTCCATCTGGAATATCTGTTGGATTTTGAGTTACAAAATAAATTCCAACCCCTTTAGAACGTATTAATTTTACAATACTTTCTATCTGGCTGTGCAGTGCTTTTGAGGCTTCTTTAAATATAAGGTGTGCTTCATCTATAAATATTACAAGCTCTGGTTTACCGCTGTCTCCTTGTTCTGGAAAGGTAGAGTAAATCTCTGCCAGCAAGCTCAGCATAAATGTAGAAAACAGTTTAGGTCTGTCTTGAATATCTGTAAGACGAATCACGTTAATAACGCCACGACCATCTTCTGTTTTCCTTGTAAGATCATCTGTATCAAAAGACTTTTCCCCAAAAAAGATATCTGCTCCTTGTTGTTCTAGCTCAACAATCTTACGTAAGATAGATCCAGAAGAAGCAGGAGATATTCTTCCGTAATTTTCTTCTATTTCTCCTTTACCTTCCTTAGTAGCGTACTGTAAGATTTTTTTAAAATCCTTTAAATCTAGTAAAGGCAATTTATTATCATCACTGTATTTAAAAAGAATAGAGATAATACCAGATTGTGCAACCGTAGCATCAAGAATACGAGAAAATAATACAGGTCCAAACTCACTTACTGTGGCTCTTAGTCTCACCCCATTTTGATCTGAGAGTGTGAGAAGTTCTACGGGGAAATCTTTAGCTTCAAAGGGGACCCCAATTTTTGCATGGCGCTCATCTATCTTAGCATGTCCTGGGCTTGCTTTTGCAATACCAGAAAGATCACCTTTCATATCCATTAAAAGTACAGGGATACCTTTGTCAGATAAGTTTTCGGCTATTATTTGTAGTGTTTTTGTTTTACCAGTTCCAGTTGCTCCGGCTATAAGACCGTGACGATTCAAGGTTTTAAGGGGCACTTTTACATGTGCATTTGTAATCGTCTCACCATCTAGCATCGCAGCTCCCATCGTTATAAAGTCTCCCTTAAACGTATTTCCTGCTTTAATGAATTCTAGAAATTCTTGTTTTTTATCCATATTGGTAGGTTGTTAGTGCGCTTTCGCAAAAGCGTACTACATCATGTAATCTAAAAGTTTAAAAATACGTAATCCTTAAAAAAGGTTCTCATCTATGTGTACATTTATTGTTTAAAAAACAATCTATATGAAAAGACTTCTCTTAAGCGCCGCGTGTTTATTACTTCTTTTGTCTTGTCAAGAAAGACATTCTCTTACTAGACCTGTACCAGAAACCAAGGTTGAAATTAATGAAAAACCTGTCTTTCATAAGTCTCATGAGATCACAAAGAAAGACGCTCCTTTTTCTGACGCAGTGCAAGTGGGTAATATGTATTTTCTCTCTGGTCAAATAGGTTTAAATCAAAAAAACCGCACACTAGTACCTGGCGGAATAACTGCCGAAACAACGCAAACCCTTGAAAACATAAAAGAGGTGTTAGCGCAGCATGATATGGATATGAGTAATGTGGTAAAAGCATTAGTTATACTTGATGATATAGAAGACTTCAAAGTATTCAATGAAGTGTATAGTTCTTATTTCCCTCAAAAACCCGCTAGAACAACCTTTGCCGCCGAAGCACTAGCTCTGGGTGCCAAAATTGAAATAGAGGTGATCGCTGTTAAAAATTAATAAGTACCTTATAGAAAAAAATGAAGCTATTAATCAGGTTCTTTTTGATACTCACATGTGTTGCATTTATAAATTGCGATAATGATGACACATTTTCTACTGCTATTGATGAAGAGCAAATAACATTACCTGCAATAGCCATAATAGGGGATGACCTTACTACTGGGACAAGCTTTAACTTAGTGAAGTGGACCGCGTCTTATGAGGATATGATAATTACAGATCTTCAAGAAACTATAGGATTTGAGTTTGGGTTTTTGCAAAACACTGTAGGTACAGAACTTGCATTTGCTCTAGATTTTCCAACTACGTCCTATGTATTTTACGATGTGGCTACAGGTGGTATGAGAAGTGTAACAGATTTTTTTAATCCTGAGAATACTACAAATAATTTCTATACTATCAATGCAGAGCAAAGTTTACTTACCTATTATCTAGATGCTTCAAGTAGTTGTTGTGATATCTATGTACATAGTTATAATCAACTATCTGGTACAACCTCAGAATCATATCTAGGTAACGCAGATATAGCGCCTGTTCAATTTAATGTCTTTGCCAGCGGTAATAGATCTTTTGCAATAGCTATAGATACTTTTACAGGTGTGCGTAATCTATATGTAAATAGCGCAATAGATGGCGAGCGCTTAGGTGTTGTAAATGTAAGTGAGTATGGTGGTTTTATGTATAATGATGTGCGGGATGAGATGTATCTCTTTAATTTTAATGGTGACGCAGTGTCTCATGTTGTACTTGATATAAACACTTTTACAACGAGCGAGGTTAGTTCGTTTCCTTTAGGATTAAGTATAAGTGATGGCTTTAATGAAGCGCAGTTTTCTCAAAATGAGATGGTTTTTAAGGAGTTTGACGGGATTGTTTCTAGTATTTACTCCTACGAAACAGATACTATTATAACCTATGAGAGTACGGATTTAATAAATAGAATTTTTACAGAAACAGGTCGAGGAATCAATATTGTAAATACGTCAATAGATCTTGATACGAGAACTTACGTGGTGATGGGGACCTATATGGAGGACAATATTGCAAATGGTCTAGTGGTATTGATGAGCTTAGATAAGGAGATTATACTCACGCTAGAAACAGGTAATGTGCGACCTCAAGAAGTAATTTTCTTAAGAGACTAACAAAAAAAATACCACCTCGCGAGAGGTGGTATTTATATATTTAGGGTAATTTATTCTTTAAATATCATCAAAGCTTACATCTGTAAATTTGTCTGGGCTCATGCTACTAGGCTTCTCTGAAGAAACAGCTCCTGAGTCTACAACTTCTGTTGGCTCTGGGCGTGAGTAATCATTCTGGTGACGGTCAGATATTACTTCTTCTCCTTTTTCATCAAGAATGTATGAAGTCATATCATTCAAGTTTTCTGTAAAGCCAGCAAAGTCTTCTTTGTATAAGTAGATTTTATGTTTCTTAAAATGGAAAGAACCATCATCATTTGTAAACTTCTTGCTCTCTGTAATGGTAAGGTAATAATCTCCTGCCTTCGTAGATCTTACATCAAAAAAGTAAGTGCGTCTTCCTGCTCTTAATACTTTTGAGAAAATCTCTTCATTGTCACGTCCTTCGTAATCACTCATAATATTCCTTATTGTTTGGATTGTGTTTATCTACTTCAAAAATGATAAAAAATTAGCCATTGCCCAATTTTTTCTACATTTCTTTTTCGTCTAGTTGTTTTACGTAAAGTTCTTTATAGTATCCTTCTTGCTCTATTAGTTGATTGTGAGAGCCTTGCTGTGTTATTTTTCCATCTTCAATAATTAGAATTTGGTCAGCATTTTTTGCAGATGATATTCTATGGCTCACGATGATGGTCGTTGTATCGACAGTTAATTTCTCTAGATTGTTGAGTATTTCTTCTTCCGTCTCGGTATCTACAGCGCTTAAACAGTCATCTAGAAGCAATATTTTAGGGTTTCCTATAAGAGCTCTGGCTATTGATACACGCTGCTTTTGACCTCCAGAAAGTGTGATTCCTCGTTCTCCTAGAATGGTATCATAACCATTTTTAAAATCAATGATGTTGTGATGTACAGATGCCGCTTTCGCGAAAGCGTAAACCTGTTCGTCACTTGCGTCTGTATCGCCAAATTTGATATTTTCTCCTATAGTATCAGAAAATAAGAACGCATCTTGAGGTACATACCCTATTTCTGATCGTAAATCATCAAGATGAATATCTTTCATAGCAAGACCGTCTATTTGTATAACACCGCTTGTAACGTCATATAGTCGACCTATAAGCTCAAGTATAGTGGACTTTCCAGAACCTGTAGGGCCTATTATTGCGAGGGTCTGTCCAGGATTAATAGAGAAAGAGACATTATTTAAGGCTGTGATATTTGTGTCATCATAGGTAAATGTAACATCCTTAAACTCGATAGCACCTGTAATAGGAGTATGGTTACTTGCCGTATTCTGAATTTGAGGTGCTATTTCTAGAAACTCATTAATACGTATTTGTGAAGCTTCTGCAGCTTTAATTATCGAGGTAACCCATCCTACGGTAGCAACAGGCCAGGTAAGCATGTTGACATACATGATAAACTCTACTAGTGTACCTAAATCTGGTATGGTGCCGTCTATATATTGTTGTCCTCCCACAAAGATTACAATGAGGTTACTAGCGCCTATTAATCCTATCATGAGAGGGAAGAAGAAGGCTTGTACTTTTACAAGGTCTAAGTTTTTCTCTTTACTATCTTCACTAAGTTGTGCAAAATCTTTAAAGGTATTTGCTTCTAGCGTGTAAGCTTTAATTACAGATATCCCGCTAAAGGATTCCTGAGTAAACGTAGTAAGTTTTGAGAGATACTCTTGAACGATAGTACTCCTTACATGTATTGCACGACTTAGTTTATAAATAGCAATAGACAGTATAGGTAATGGAATAAGCGTGTAAGCGGCTAGGGAAGGAGCCATTCTCACCATATAAGGTATTACGACAGCAAATAAAACAAGTGCTTGCAAGAGATACATAATTGCAGGACCTACATACATACGTACTTTAGTTACATCCTCAGAGATGCGGTTCATGAGATCTCCAGTTCTGTTCTGTTTGTAAAAACCTAAGCTTAGTCTTTGGTATTGCTGGTACACATCATTTTTAAGATCTGCCTCAATATAACGAGAGACTACAATGATGAGCTGTCTCATTAAGAAGGTAAAAAATCCAGAAAGTAATGCTGCTCCCAGTAATAAGCCCAGTTTAAAGAGCATTGATTTTTTAAGGCCAGGAAGATTATCCTCTCCAGCATTTATGTAAATCTCTACGTCGTTTATGATGTCACCTACGATATCCACATTAAAAACTGCAAAGAATCTTGCAGCAATAACAATGAAAAATCCAGCGATAAGACGCCATTTATAGCGTAAGAAATATTTGTTTAATGATTGTAGTGCGCCCATGGCGATATTGTGCAGTTTTTTTGAACCGCTAAGGTCGGTTTTTTTTAAGACCTATGCGAGCCAAATTTTAGTGTAACATAATCCATAAAACATGGAGATACTTTTAGAAATACTGTATTTTTGCACCGATTTTAAAAATGATCTTTTTTCATTTTATAACCAAACTAAAAGTTCTTTGTCGCTATGTTAAACAGACGCCATATCCGTGTCAAAGTAATGCAAACCATCTACGCACTAGGTAGTAAGGAGCATTTTGATCTTCAACAAGAAGATAAATTTACAGTGGAGAGTATGAACCAGATGTACAATCTGTATCTCTTAATGCTAGATTTAATGGTGGAGGTTCACGCTTTCGCGAAAGCGGAACAAGAAAAATTCTCTAAAAAGATTCTAGCAACCGAAGAAGAAAAAAATCCTAACACAAAGTTTATTCAGAACCAAGTGCTTGTCAAATTATCTGACAATGCAGAGTTGCGCGACGAGGTAAGTAAGCGTAAACTCAAAAACTGGAGAATGAATGATGAGTATGTAACTCTTATTTATAACGAACTTATAAATAGTGAATTATATGCCTCGTACATGGAACAAGGAGAATCTGATTTTAAATCAGATAAAAAATTCCTTGTTGCTGCCTATACTGAGATTATTGCTCCTAATGATAAGCTATATGATTATATAGAGGATGCACGTCTTACTTGGATAGATGATATACCTATGGTAAACATGGCTGTATTAAAGCGCATAGGGAAGATGAAACCTGCATCTCCAGAATCTATGTTGCTTCCAGTGCTCTTTAAGAATGATGAGGATTTATTATTTGGAACTACCTTACTCGAGAAAACTGTTGCAAATGAAGAGTTTTTGTCTTCTGAAATTTCAGAAAACACGCCTAACTGGGATAAAGAACGTATTGCAGATGTAGACATGGTATTGATAAAAATGGCACTTTGCGAGTTTTTAAAATTCCCTACCATTCCAGTCAAAGTAACTATCAATGAGTACCTTGAGATAGCAAAGGAATACTCAACGCCTAAGAGTAGTATTTTTATAAACGGAATACTTGATAAGCTTGTAAAACAATACGAGTCAGAAAAAAGGTTAAAGAAAGAGGGTAGAGGTTTAAAATAATTAAATTTTCTTATTTTTACATATCATTATTTAATAAAAAACAACAATGAAAAAAGGTTTATTAGTATTAGGAGTACTTTCGGCTATGGTATTTACTTCATGTAAGGAAGATGCAGCTAGCAAAGTAAAAGAAGAAAATGTAGAAGTTGCTGCAGCGAGAGATGCACAAGCTACTGTATATCCAGTTATTGCTTTTGATGAATCTGAATTTGATTTTGGAAACATTGAAAAAGGAACAACTGTTGAGCACAAATTTACATTTACAAACACTGGTAAAGCACCATTAGTAATTGTGGATGCAAAGAGCTCTTGTGGTTGTACTGTACCAGAATATTCTAAAAATCCAGTAGCTCCAGGAGAAAAAGGAGAATTACTTGTAAAATATAACGGTAGTGGTGCAAACCAAGTAACTAAAACTGTTACAATCAAAGCAAACACTGAGAAAGGTACAGAGACTGTACTTATCAAAGCATTTGTAAATCCTGCTGCAGGAGCAGCTAAATAAGCACTATGGGCGAAGGAATGCAGGGCATACTAGGCCCACTTTTACTCTTTACGGTATTTATAGTATTTTTTATTGTACTACCGCAGCGTAAAAAACTCAAGCAAGAAAAGAACTTTGATAAAGATCTTGCTAAGGGAGATCGCGTGATCACAAAAAGTGGTTTACACGGTAAAATCCTTGAACTTAATGATAACGGTACTTGTGTATTGGAAACAATGTCAGGTAAAATGAAATTTGAGAGATCTGCTCTATCTATTGAGATGAGCCAGGCCTTAAAAAAATCTGCTGTAGAAGTTAAGAAGTAGTCTTATCAAAAGAACTTACTATAAAAAAAGCCCTCTCATTTGCGAGGGCTTTTTTGCGTTATGATATTATCTAATTACACATATTTATTATGTATAGCATGGCCTGTTTGCTCTACGTTATATGTAGCGAAGTAACTCAGTTTATATCATCAACCATAGGGATATGGATGTAATAGAAACTATCTAACGTCTTATTTATAGCGAGTGATACTTCCCTAGTATTATGTAAAAAAGATTCTAATACATGTAAATACCAATTAATATGGTCACAACAACGCATAAAAAAGCCTCACCGTTATGGTGAGGCTTTTTTTATAAACTTGTTAGTGGTCTTTCTTATTTAATAATTCCTCCACAAGAGATACGCTTTCCAGCTGCACCACTAGGTTGAGATGTAAAGTCATCTGTTCCTTGGTGTACAATAATAGCTTTTCCTACGATATCTTTTTTAGGATCTCCACAACCTATACACCACTGATCTGTACTCATAGTGATAGTTCCATTTCCGCTTTCGTCTGCTGGGAAGTTTCCTATATCTCCTTTATGGAAACCTTCTGTTGCTCCCCACTTACCGTGTTGCTCGTTAGTAGGGTTCCAGTGCCCTCCAGCTGATGAACCATCTGCGCTAGAGCAATCTGCACTCTCGTGTATGTGTATTGCATGCATTCCTTCATCAAGACCACCTATAACAGCTGTAAAACTTACTTGGCCATCTTCTTCTTTAAAAACAACACTCCCAGTAGCTTTACTATCGCTTTTAGGCTCTAGTTTCATTATAATTTTTTGCGCTACTGCTGCTGCCGGAGCTTCTGCCTCTACAGTTACCTCCTCAACTTCTTCTACAGTTTTTACGTCTTTTTTACAACTTGCAAGTGCTGCTGTCGCTAGTATTGCTAGGGTAATATACTTGAATTTCATAATTTAAAATTTTGTGATTAGTGTTTAATAACCTCTAAGATACCAAGGTTAGCTAAGAAATACTAAACATTTATAAAACCTTTTAGATACTTATGGTACTTAGGGCTGGTGTATCTGTAATATTTTGAGCATTTAGTGCGTATTGAAAAACGCCACTTTCTCCTACAGCAATTAACAAGTCTCCTTGGATTATCACATCAAATGCCAGTCTATCAATGCTATGCACTAGCACAGACTCGGCTGGGTTTGTTATGTCAAATATTTTGATTTCATCATCGCATACTATTAAGTAGTCTCCGTAAAGTCCTAGACCTTTTGGGAATGTAAGTTGGCGAATATTAACAAGCATAGGGTTAAACACGTCAGATACGTCATAAACCTCTAGTTGATTTACAAAACCTCCACATCCTAAATCACTCCATAATGTCACAAAAGCATAGTTGCTATTTGCTACAACAGGATCGCAAGAAGTAAAATGTTGCACAGATGATAATTGTACAGGAAACTCTGGATTATTCACATCATAAATAAACATCCCGTTTCGAGAACCTATGTAGAGGTAATCTTTGTAACTGAATAAAGTCTCAATGTCAAAACCAATAGGAACTGTATTTACAAGTACGGGATCTGTAGTTGTAGTGATATTAAAAACATTTAAATCTTCATTGTCTACTGTATAAAGGTAATCTCCTTTAATAACAAAAGTAGCTAGTGAACCACCTTGACCTATACTATCAGCACTATTAAAGCTGCTTCCCTCATTACTATCTGAACTGCATCCTAATGAAACGATTGCAAATACTAATATAAAAATATATGTTCTCATCGTGATTTAGTTTTGAAGTTCGTAATCAATAATTATAGCTCCATCCTCCACATATGGAATATATCCATCTGGAGATTGTTTTACGGGAAACACATCGCGTATGCGTTTTGTGACAACCAGATTTGCATTAAGTTTATCATAAGTAACTGCTATGAGATCTACAGCTTGATTGATGTAGTACACATTGTTTTTAATAGCGAGATCTGTTGCACCAGGAGCTTTAATAAATGCCAGGGCAGCAGGATTTTCTGGATCTTCATTATCAAAAACGTGAAAGCCTTCATTCTTTTCATTTACAAAGAGTAAATCATTAATGACATAAATTTTCCCTGAGTTGATAATGTTTCTCGCGTCTTCAAGAGTGACGCTTGCTTCAAAAGTAGGACGATCAAGAATAATCGCATCGTAGTTTGATAATAGATCAATAGTATCTATATCATCACTACTTCTGTCTGTGACACAGCTCAGTAGTGAGAAAGATACGAGTAGTAGGATACATACGTGTTTCATAATGTTGTAGTTTATAACTAGATGCATGAATCTCCTTTGCGTTGCGTGTATCGTAAGTAATTTACAATTTGATAACGTAGGCAATAAAAAAAGTTCGAAAAGGATATGGTATCCCTTTCGAACTTCTGATGTATGTATTATTGATTTAAGTAAATACGCTTTCGCGAAAGCGTAACTATCCTATATTAACTTCGTAAGAACCTGAATCTCGCTGTGTAGTGTTTTATGAACTGGACACTTATCTGCAATTTGCAAGATGCGTTTAAGTTGTTTCTCATCAAGATCTGATGTGATTTTAATTTCCCTATGGAACGTATCTATTTTACCTGCGGTGTCACTTTCTTCACAAACAGCACAATCTTGAGCATGTGTTTTTGAATAGCTAGTATGTACCTCAACATTTTCAATATGCCAGTTTTTACGCTTTGCATACATCTGTATGGTCATCGCAGTACAGGCAGATAAACTTCCTGCTAGTAATTCATAAGGAGTAGGGCCATAGTCGTTTCCTCCTACGCGCGCAGGCTCATCTGCTTTCATGTGGTGGCTTCCAAGCTTAAGAAGTGTAGAAAATCCATCTTCGGCATCTAGGCTTGCTACTACTTGGTGTGTGGTGCTTATTGAAGCTTCATCTTCAGTAGGGATATATCGAGCTGCCCATCCCGCAATAATCTTTCCTACATAAGAAGCATTTTCCTTATCAATTAATAAGTGCTCAGACCCATCAAGAGTCACAAAGCTTTTAGGATGATGTGCTGCAAGGTAAATCTCCTCTGCATTTTTAATAGATACAGTATCATCTTGCGGTGAGTGAAGTATGAGTAACGCTTCGTGCAAGTCACGAGCAGCATCTACACATGAATTTTCTTCTAGATTGTCTATAAATTGTTTTTTAAACGTAAAGTCACGCCCAGCTAGTTTTACCTGAGCTTGGCCTTCTTCTCGTATAGTTGCGAGCTGTGCGCCTAGTTGTTTTTGAACGTGTACAGGGTTGCTAGGAGCGCCTATAGTCGCAACGGCTTTTATAGTGTCAATCTTGCCTCCAGCAAAAATTGCAGCGGCACCTCCTAGCGAGTGACCTACCAGTAGGGAAGGAGCTTTGTATTCTTTGGCAAGGAAATCTGCAGCGCTTATGAGATCATCTACATTGCTTGAAAAATTAGTATCTGCAAAGTCCCCATCGCTATCTCCTAAACCAGTAAAGTCAAAGCGAAGTACTCCAAATCCTTGTGAAGCCAAAGCGCGACTCACATTGCGCACTGCGCTAAAATCTTTTGTACATGTAAAGCAATGAGCAAAAATGGCAAAGTTATGTGGGTCCTGGTTTGCTGGTAAGTCAAGTTTTCCAGAGAGTACTTCTCCTTGTGCATTTGTAAAATTTATCTTGCTAGATCTCATAATAAGTTATTAGTTGAATGGTTGTAGCTCTTCTGTCGTAGGAAATCGAGCAACCTATCTTTAAAGAATTTAATGTACGATTATTAGGTGTAATTAACATGTTATAAAGGTTATCCTTCAAAATTTTTACACTTTTATTATATTTTTCTGTTTCGCTTTCGCGAAAGCGTAAAAAAAGAAAACCCCAATCATAAGATTGAGGTTTTTTAATACTAAGGGAATGTTATCACCCTTTTTTCTTTCTTAAATCTGTTTTGATAAACAGTGCTACTTGAAAACGATCGTAGGTATCTACCGCAAAATCATTTTTAAGGTAGCCCACTTGCGTGCTCACATTCTTGTTGAAATTATATCCTACAGCTCCATATAAACGGTTTTGACCGAAAAAGTCATTCTGCAGATTAATAAAAACCTCATCATAAGCTGTTAAAAACCAAGTGTCGTTAAGCGGATATGTTACTCGTAAAAAGTAACGTGCTCTATGCTCTGTGGTGTTCTCACCAAAAGGCCTATTAATAAAGCGTTGCTCTAAACGGTATCTGTGACTGAATTTAAAATTACCTAATGAGTTTTTTAATACAAATTGCTCATAAAGTCTATTTTCAGTTACATTCTTTTCACCGTCAAACTCCTCAAAAGCTGTGTCTGTAGTGATATATCCATAACCAAATGATGCCATTGCATTCTCAGAAATATGGTAATTCAAAGCAGTACGCAATAGCAACTGATTAAAATTGGTTCCAAACTCATAAGTACGATACTGCGCCTCTGCATGTAGACTTAATTTCTCAGAGATTTGATTTGTGGTAAATAGCATACCCCATGAGCCTAGCTTGTCCTCACCGCGATCTTGCGCGGTAAGGGTAGCTGTCATTATTATGGTAAGTACTATTAAAATGATTCCTTTTCTCATATTAATCTATGGTAAAGGTTTTGATTTCTTTAAACGCACTTACGTTCATTGCCTTGAGTGTAGACTCAAAAGGAGCCCACTCCTCTGTAAAGAAGGTATTTGTCTTGTCAAGCGCAGTTTGTAACTCGTTGCGAGCGTGTGATATTAATGTAGTCTCTGTAGATGTAAGCCCATTAGGACGACTACGAGCATAACCACTTGCAGATCTTATACGATTCATTACTGTAATCTCTGGATTACGAGTGATTCCCTGTCTTTTATCTATAGTACCTATATAAAGAGCAATAACCTTATCAATACGCTTAGTCATTTCTCCTATAGATTTGAGTTCGCTTTTATAAGCTTTGTCATCATCTAGTTTTTTAATCATCTTCTTATAGTCACTAGCGATTGTTTTGCTCTGTACTAGTTGCTTTACAGCGTCTGCAGCAGTTTGTGTCATTGCTTCAAGTTGCTTTCCGGTGTTATAAGCATCATTAATAGCCTTAGCAGGAACGTCATAACGAGGATCACTCGCTACTTCAATAGAAGACTCACTTGATTGATCACCATATTGCATTACTAGTTTGTAAGTGCCTGGCTTTACGGAAACTCCTCCCGGCTCGTTCTTAGATTTTCTAATAGAACGAGAAGGACGATCTCCGCCAGCTTCACGCATATACCAAGTCATTTTATGAATTCCTGTGCTATCTGGGGTTTTCCACTTCAAATGACGAATCTGGCGTGCGCCGTCGTATACTTTTAAATGGATAGAATCCCACGTTACACTTTTAACTTCTGTATCGCTATCGGTATCTTCTTCATCAGTATCATTTGTAGATGTTTTTGAAGATGCTGTTTTATCTTTTACAAAGTAATACGCTATTTGCGCTCCACTTCCGCGATTCTCTCCATTATAAAGAGCATCTGCGCCAAAACGACTTCCCGTAGGTTGCTGGTATGCGGCATCATAAGCAGTAGGAGGGTTGAAGAGTTGAAGCTTTCGCGAAAGCGTACTTCTATCCTTTGCAATCGCTCGTAACGGTCTTATGTCGTCAAGAACCCATGCAGCACGTCCAAAAGTTCCAATCACAAGATCCTGCTCTCTAGGATGAATTACTAAATCTTTAACCGAAGTAGTAGGGAATCCTTTAGTCCATTTTTGCCAGTTATTACCAGCATCTATAGACACATATAAACCATCATCTGTACCTAAAAAGAGAAGGTTTTTCTCTTCTGGATCCTCTATGATGGCAAGCGCATAACTTTGCACATCGTTCTCATCTACAATACGAGTCCATGATTTACCATAGTTTGTAGTTCTGTATGCATAAGGAGTATAGTTGAAACGACGGTAATCATTTGCTACTAATAGTGCTTCCCCTTTATTTTTATTACTAGCCTTGATTTGTACAATCCAGCTTCCTTCTGGAAGACCTTTTAGGCTTTTTGACACATCAGTGTAAGATTGCCCACCATTTTGAGTGTAGTGCACACGACCGTCATCTGTACCTACCCAGAACATATCCTTTTCTAATGGTGAAGGCTCAATAACTAGAATCGTTGTGTGATTTTCTGCTCCTGTGGCATCCATAGAAAGACCACCAGATTCTGATTGCTTTTGCTTCTCTGGATTGTTTGTGGTTAGGTCTGGAGAGATAACTTCCCATGTAAGTCCTTTATCTGTAGATTTATGTACAAACTGACTTCCAAAATAGATAGTGCTGTTATCAAAAGGATCAATGTTTATAGCTGAGTTCCAGTTAAAACGTAAGAATACATCTGGATCTGGGTGTGTAGGTTTTACACCATAGTTGTTTCCAGTTTTCCAATCGTAGCGACTCACAGATCCCTGCTGACTCATAGTCCACCCAAACTGACTATCATCTGGATCAGGAATTACATCAAATCCATCTCCAAAAGAAATTTCTTGCCAGTAATCATTACGTATTCCTTGAGCTTTCCATACATAAGCAGGACCTCTCCAAGAGCCGTTATCTTGCATTCCTCCATATACATTATAAGGAAACTCATTATCTACATTAATATGATAGAACTGTGCTACAGGTAAGTTTCCTATAAAACGCCATGTTTTACCACCATCTTTTGTGATGTTAAGTCCGCCGTCATTACCGTCCATCATGAACTTCCCATTATTAGGGTGAATCCACCATGCGTGGTGATCTGGGTGCACTCCATTATCTACTCCATACGCTCCCATAAGTTGGTCAAAATTCTTTCCGCCATCTTCAGATACATTTACATATGTAAACACAGAAAAAACACGATTCTCATTTTGAGGATCTACGTGAATATCACTGTAGTAAAATGGTCTGTTCCCTATATCACTCTTATCGTTAATCTTCTTCCAGTTAAAACCACCGTCGTTAGAACGGTATAGAGCATTCTTTTTTGCCTCTACAAGTGCATACACTACATTAGGGCTTCCTGGGGCGATAGATAGACCTATACGTCCTAGCTCGCCTTTAGGTAAACCATCTTTATCACTCAATTGTTTCCAAGTAGCACCACCATCATGAGTCATGAAGATACCAGAACCTTCACCACCAGATTTAAAAAACCATGGATCACGCTTGTGTTCCCACATGGCAACAATAAGCTTGTTAGGATTAGTTGGGTCCATCACCATATCTGCAACGCCAGACTTTATGTTTGTAAATAAGATCTTATTCCATGTCTTACCGCCATCTGTAGTTTTATAAACACCTCTTTCTTGGTGCTCACCCCATGGCGAACCTATGGCGCCTACGTAAACGATATCTGGATTAGTAGGATCTATAATTACGCGGTGTATATGTCTTGTTTTCTCAAGTCCCATAGACTTCCAGGACTTACCACCATCAAGAGATTTATAAACACCATAACCACCATTAAGAGAGTTACGAGGATTACCTTCTCCCGTACCTACCCATATCACAGAAGGGTTAGATTGTTGTATCGCAACAGCTCCTATAGATGCTGTAAGCTCATTTTCAAAAATAGGATCCCATTTTATTCCGCCAGAGGTAGACTTCCACAAACCTCCAGAAGCAGTACCTACGTACATTACATCTGGATTGTCTGTAACGACATCTATTGCAGTCACACGACCAGACATACCGCCTGGGCCTATGTTACGTGGTTGCATGTCCTTTAATAAAGACATGTCAAGTTTTTGGGCAGAGACTACCGTACAGACGCACAGCAGCAACAGAGAGAAGAGTTGTTTCATTTTATATTATTTGGTTGATTCTTTGTGACTTTACAGTCAAGGGACTAAAGTTAAAGAAAAGCTAATTTGAAATTCTTAAAGGGATGTTAATGGATGCGCTATGTTATAAAGGTTTTATTCACGCTTTCGCGAAAGCATAACAAATACCCTTGAAATCTTTATGAAATGATTAACAAGGAATTGAGATAGTATTATGGTTTGTCTAACAAAATCGAATTATCTTTGAACAAATTAATTATTCAAAAAACCAATTATTATGAAAAAGATGTTATTAATGGTTGCAGGAGCAGGATTATTATTTGCTTCATGTGCCGAAGGAACAAAAGAGAAAACTACAGAAGTAAACAACGAAGTAGCTGAGGCAACAATGGAAGTTGAAGCACCAGTAAAAGAAGAAGTAGGAACTATTGTAGATGTAGCAGTAGGAAATGAGAACTTCACTACACTAGTGACAGCAGTAAAAGCTGCAGGACTTGTAGAGACTCTTGCTAGCACAGGACCATTTACTGTATTTGCACCTACTAACGATGCATTTGCTAAATTACCTGAAGGAACTGTAGGAACATTAGTAAAGCCAGAAAATAAAGCAGCGCTTACAGATATCTTAACGTATCACGTAGTTGCTGGAAAATATATGGCTGGTGATGTAGTAGAAGCTATCAAAGCAAACAACGGATCATTTGAAACTAACACAGTAATGGGAGAGAAAATCACATTAATGATGGACGGAGCAAATGTTGTGATTAAGGATGCAAAAGGTGGAATGTCTACAATTATTATGACAGACGTAGCTGCTTCAAACGGAGTAATACACGCTATTGACACTGTAATTATGCCAAAAGGATAATTACATCTCTTAAGAAAGATTTATGAAGCACCTCTAGCGAGGTGCTTTTTTATTATACCATTAGGTAGTATTTTTATAAAGCTATGAGAAGACAACAAGAAAGGAGTGGGTTTGTCTTTAAAACCTATGATGCTCCGCAACAATCATTATTTGATCAGTTGCTAGATATTTTCCAAGAACTAATTACACATACCTCTGGAGACTTTGACGAGGCTATGGATTGGCTTAAAGACTTGGATAAAGAATATAAACTTACAAATGAGGACTACACCCTTGATGACTTTGTTCAAGAACTCAAAGACAAAGGCTACATACGTGAGGAAGTCAAGCCCGATGGCAACAGTGGAACCGCAATAACAGAAAAGACAGAACGCGCCATAAGAAAGCGTGCTCTTGATCAAATTTTCGGTAAACTTAAAAAAAGCTCTCAAGGTAATCACCGTTCCAAATTAAATGGAAGAGGCGATGAGTATACTGGAGATCATCGTGAGTATCGTTTTGGCGATCCGTTAGAGCGTATATCTATGACAGAAAGTTTGCGTAATGCGCAAATTAATAATGGAGCAGATGACTTTAGTTTGCGCGAAAGTGACCTTATCGTAGAGGAGACGCATTTTAAAGCTCAAATGAGTACTGTGTTAATGATTGATATCTCTCACAGTATGATACTTTATGGTGAAGATCGTATTACTCCTGCAAAGAAAGTCGCGATGGCACTCGCACAACTTATCACCACGCGTTATCCTAAGGACTCTTTGGATATTATCGTGTATGGTAATGATGCCTGGCCTATTAAAATAAAAGATTTGCCCTATTTACAAGTTGGTCCTTATCATACCAACACAGTAGCAGGTCTTAATCTTGCTATGGATATCTTGAGGCGCAAGCGCAACTCAAATAAACAGATATTTAATATTACAGACGGTAAACCATCTTGTTTAAAACTTAAGGATGGTCGTTACTATAAAAACCCAAACGGACTAGACGAGTATATTGTAAACAAGTGTTACAGTATGGCTAGACAAGCACGCAAGCTTCATATACCTATCACTACTTTTATGATAGCAAATGATCCTTATTTACAACAGTTTGTAGATAATTTTACAGAAGCAAATCAAGGAAAAGCATTTTTTACAGGCCTGCAAGGGTTAGGTGAGATGATTTTTCAAGACTACGAGACTAATAGAAAAAAGAGAATTAAGTAAGAGATTTTATAATAATCACTTATTACAAAGGAGATACCGTTGCTAGTAGACTATAGATACAAGCAGCTATTACATAAAGGAAACAAAAAAATATTATGAATTACGAAACGATAAATACACTAGGACAACTTAAAGAAGCCGGATGGATATCTCGTAGCATAAAGGATGAGTTACGAGAACATTTGATAGAGAGATTACAATCTGGTAAGCCTACATTTGAAGGTATACACGGTTATGAACATACGGTTATTCCTGAGCTTGAGAGAGCTATTCTTAGTAAGCATAACATAAACTTGCTAGGGCTAAGAGGACAAGCTAAAACACGTCTTGCACGTCAAATGGTAAACCTACTTGACGAATGGATGCCTATAGTAGGCGGATCTGAAATTAATGATGATCCACTTAATCCTATATCTAGATACGCTACAGAGCTTATTGAAGAAAAAGGTAGCGACACTCCGATTACATGGATTCATCGCTCTGAGCGCTTTGCAGAGAAGCTAGCAACGCCAGATGTGACAGTTGCAGATATTGTAGGTGACGTAGACCCAATAAAAGCAGCAAATTTAAAACTGAGCTATGCAGATGATCGTGTGATACACTATGGGATGATTCCTCGTGCAAACAGATCAATTTTTGTAATTAATGAATTACCGGATTTACAAGCTAGAATTCAGGTAGCACTATTTAATATCCTACAAGAAGGTGATATTCAAATACGCGGATTCAAATTAAGACTACCTCTTGATATGCAATTTGTATTTACTGCAAATCCAGAAGACTATACAAACAGAGGAAGTATCGTAACACCTCTTAAAGACCGTATAGGTTCTCAAATACTTACGCACTATCCAGAAACAGTAGCTATTGCAAGAAGCATAACAGATCAAGAAGCAAATCTTGATGAGCGTCAGAAAACAAAGGTTCATGTTCCTAATCTAGTGAAAGACTTAATTGAGGAAATAGGCTTTGTTGCTCGTGAAAGTGAGTTTATAGATGAAAAGAGTGGGATAAGTACCAGAATGAGTATTACTGCTTTTCAAAACCTGATGAGTACTGCAGAACGTCGTATGTTGCTATCGGGAGATGAAACTACTACGATACGTTACTCAGATTTATTAGGAATCGTTCCTGCAATTACAGGGAAGGTAGAACTTGTTTACGAAGGGGAACAAGAAGGAGCAGGAGAGGTTGCCAAAATTTTAATAGGTGATGCAACAGCTTCTTTGTTTGATGACTATTTCCCTAAGATTGAAAAACTAACTAAGGATGATGAGAAAGACCCTTATGAAGAAGTACTAGCATGGTTTTTTGAGCAAAGCGGTTTTGAACTAGAAGATACGCTTACCAATAAAGAGTATGAACTTATGCTAGATAGTATCACACCTCTTGATGATTTGATCAAGAAATATCAACCAGAAATGGCAAAAGAGGATACGTATTTCTTAAAAGAATTTATACTCTTCGGATTAGTAGAATTCAAGAAGCTATCAAAATATAAGCTCACTACAGGTATGCGTTTTAACGATCTCTATGGTTCTTACTTATCAGGACTAGCTTAAAAAAATTAAATAATCACTTTAGGAAAACAGTTTATATATCTAATTTAATGATTGTTACGTAGATTATTTAGTTTAGACTAAAAATAAAAAAGCTCCCAATTTGGGAGCTTTTTTTATAGATAATTATCTATAAGAAAATGATGCTATCTTATAAATTTGGAATCACAAGATTTTGATCTGGGTGTATAACATCTGGGTTTTTTAAGATGTCTTTGTTTGCTTCAAAAATCTCTTTGTACTTCATTGCATCACCATAATAGTGCTTTGCAATTTTTCCTAAAGTGTCGCCACTTACCACTGTGTGTTTTGCATATACAGATGTATCTGCAACAGAAATATCGGCTACTATATCACTTGGACTTTCTCCTCCAGCTGCTTTAATAGCATCCCAAAGTTGATTTTTCTCATACTGATTTGTAGCAGTACCTGTTACATGAAGTACTCCGTTTTCTTCTTTTACATCTCCGTTCTGGATGTTAAGTTTTTCTCCTAGGTCAAGAACGTTTTGATATTTTGCTTTTACCATTATTTAAGTTTATTGTTATTACTGATTAAAAGATACAATGTTTTCTACAATTAGATATTTTTTAGTCTTCAAAGATAAGTTGTCCCGTAAATAACACTTCTACCTCGACTAAAGGTGGTTCGTTTACAACAATTACATCGCCCGTGGCGTGTATGGTTCCTTTAAGACTGTTTATAGGGTTAAATACCATCGCAGCGGCGCTAGTGTGTCTAAACTGGATATCATCCACTAGAAAGTCTCTCCCATCAAACTGCGGAAATTCATCACTAAAGTTGATATTCATTTGATCTGCTCTGCCGGATATTTTAAAGTTGCTAGAACCATTTGCAGATATTGTTAACGACGGTACATCAAGAGTTAAATACACATTACCGCTTTTATTAGGATCATCTATGTTAACGCCATTTGGACTTGTGTTGCTCCATAATGTTAGAGCTGGGTAGGAGAGGACTCCTTCACTTTCTATGTCAAAAGAAGATGCTTGTCTTATAAAATTAATGTTTGGAGACGTTATTGTCACTAGTGTTCGTCCATACTCCCTTAGAATATTACAACTATTATTGTTCTGTAGTACAAGTGTTCCTTCTGATACTTCAAAATTTAAGTCCGATACAAGGTTTTCACCTGTTTCAATAATCACTTGTTGTTCTGCTCCCTGCTTTAAGAGCACCCGAATGTCATCTTCCATTTGGATTTTTGTAAAAACAGGTACTTCAATTTCATAAGTGATGATATCACCATCCGTTTGGAGGCAATCATTTGCATTTTCAGTATCGCAAGAGAATAATAGTACAGCAAGTAGAAGTTGAAGTATGAGGTTACGCTTTCGCGAAAGCGTACTTAAAAAATGTGTTTTTTGTTTTTGTAAACTCATAATCGTATCCCTAATCCAAATTCTATTGCCTCTGCCTTTGCTCCGTGGGTTTTTACAGCCACACTACCAAAGTACTTTTTGCCAAAAGTGCGTTTAAGTCCTACGCGTTGATAAAATCTACCTTCAAAATCATACGGATAATAAAGGTAATATCCCGCATGTGTTATTAATGCTGTATTGTTGAGGTGTAGCTCATGGCCAACAAAGACTCCTGCGCGTTTCCAGTCTTGATCTGCAGTTACACCACGTCCAGGGAAAGCAACAGATAAGAATTCAATTTCATTATCAAGGAATTTTGAAAAGAAAGCTTCTGCACCAGCAAGAACAGTACTTTTTTTGCTCAATCTCTTATCTGCATAGGCAGAGATTATTGCAAATGGCTCTCTGCCTAAACCTATAAAATCACTTTCATTGAGTCCAGTGCTTAAGGCAATATTATAATGAATAGGCTCTTTGTAAGATATTTTTTCTCCCTTTGGGATAAAATCTGGTACGGCTTGATCTTTATAGATAATCCCAGCGTTTAATGCTAGTGTGTTTGTGCTAGTATTAGGTGCTCGTAAATTTCCATTAGAGCCGTGTAAAAAAGTAATACCAGTTTGAAATGATAGTGTAGGAGTGATGGCTTGTTTGTAATTAAGCATCACGAGTGTCGCGCTAAATAAACGAGAACCATACGCATTGTTCTGCACATTAGTTTCTAGGTCAAAGGGATTTGTGGTGTAGCCAATACCTTGCCCTATTCTAAACATGAGCTTACGGTTCAAGAAATAAAAGTTGTAGTGCGCCAGCGCATTGTAGGTGTCTCCTAGACTTTCATTTTTAAGGTCTTGATATGCAAAGGTGAATCCCCAGTCTGGATAATTATAAAGTCGTTCCCACTCCTTTAGACCGTAGGTTTTTCTATTGTAACTCAGAATAATTCCTTCCGGATGCCCGGTAATAAGTGAGGATACATCTTTATTGTGCCTTAGGATGCTCCCATAAAAATAGTTTGCTTCTAGTTCGTAGGGTTTTACATCTTGGGCATTTGCTTGTATAAAAAATAGCAAGGCAATTGTAGCAGTAAGTAGTTTTTGCATCATAAAGTAGAGCCGCGAAAATATCAATAATTATTTGAGATATACCCTCATTTCTGTTCATCATGTAGATATTAAGAATTTTTATACTGATGATCTCTCTTTATCCATGCGGTAATGTGCTTGCATCTTGCTTTATATGCTGCACTGCTCGTCATGTAGTTTTCCTCCATAATACGTTGTAAATCTTCATGTATCCAATTAAATTCTGTGCCTAGATAATATAGCGACGTCATTGAGTATGCTTTGACAGCAACTTTTTGGTCAGTTATTAACCAGTCAAAAGCTGCAGTGACCATGCGCTCCCTTTGAATTTTGGTTAGGGAAGCTCTCGTTTGTAAATTTTTCATTTTGTAATAGGAGATGGCAAGCTCTTCACAGATTTTGCTCACGGGTCGCAGTGCGGCATCTTGATAAACAGTATGCATCTTAGTTGTAAATAATTCAAGATGCGGAAGAATGATTGTGATGTCTTCTTTGGTTGCAAATTCTGCTATCCATCCAGTTTTGGGAGATCTAGCGTCATCTACCATAAACAGAATTTCTAGAACGAGCTCCATAAGACTAGGCTCATTTAAGATTAACTGTGCGTAGTACGCACGCTTCTCACGTGAGTGATTTACATATGCTAGCTCATTATAAAGTTCGGATAACGTCATTTATTAAGTGTTTGGACTCAATGTAATAATGAGGTAACCACCTTTTTTATACCTGTTGATGCTATTTCTGGAACTATCGTAAGACGTTCTCTCTGTGCTATTGAGGGCTTTGGATCTATAAAATAAATTTGAGCACTAGGTTTTGCAAAATCAATAAGTCCAGCGGCTGGATATACTTGCATGGAGGTTCCTACAATGATTATAAAATCTGCTTTACTTACAAGCTCTGCAGCTTGGTCTAGAAGTGGCA
Source organism: Dokdonia sp. Asnod1-B02 (assembly GCF_045063955.1). Lineage (NCBI taxonomy): Bacteria > Pseudomonadati > Bacteroidota > Flavobacteriia > Flavobacteriales > Flavobacteriaceae > Dokdonia > Dokdonia sp. Asnod1-B02. Next base: position 2,012,738 of record NZ_JBEFNW010000002.1, read on the forward strand.
CCTCTTCGCCAAACCAGACGATATGAGGCCTTAGCTGAGACCCTAGCGCACATAGATCTCCTTCTTTTAAGTCGGTTGTCCATGGTTTTATATCGCTTTCATTTCTACTACTGCGCACTTTGAGTAACTCTCCGTGCAGGTGTATCACATTTGAGCTACCTGCGCGTTCATGCAAGTCGTCTACATTTTGAGTGATAATTGTAACGTTATAATCCTCTTCTAGTTGTACAAGGTCTTTGTGTGCGGCATTAGGTGTGACCTCTAGCAGCTGTCTTCTTCTATCGTTATAGAAGCGTAAAACAAGTTTTTGATTATTGCGCCATCCTTCTGGAGTAGCGACTTCCATCACATCGTGACCTTCCCAAAGACCATCTGCATCTCTAAAAGTTTTTAGCCCGCTTTCGGCACTTATTCCTGCTCCAGAGAGAACTACTATATTTTGTTTAGACATTCTAGTTTGTTTTGCATTTTAAAAGTACAGTATCTTTGGCGTGTAAACAACAATCATGGATCAAGAGCTTCTGGCATACTTACAATCATTTCTTACAGAAAGACGTGTTCAATTATTTGATAATGTACTTAAAGAGCGTACAAATCATTTTACTGTTGCGGTGGAGGATGTGTATCAATTACATAACACCAGCGCTGTGATACGTAGCTGTGAGTCTTTTGGCGTGCAAGAGTTACACGTGATAGAAGAGGTAAATGTAAAAAGTATAGACCGTGAGATTGCAATGGGTGCTCAAAAATGGGTAGATGTGCAACGTCATAACAGCGCAAAAAGCTGTATCGCTCACTTAAAAAGTCAGGGTTATAAAATAATTGCAACTTCCCCACACAAGGATGCTCATACACTAGAAAATTTTGACATTAATCAAAAGGCAGCGATATTCTTTGGTCGTGAGACAGAGGGATTAAGTGATACGGTGCTTGATATGGCAGACGACTTTATTTATATTCCTATGGTGGGTTTTACAGAGAGTCTCAATATTTCTGTCTCTGCGGCAATAACCATACAGCATATTATGACTAAGCTCAAGCAATCTAACGTGTCTTGGCAATATTCTGAGCAAGAGCTTTTTGATAAAAAACTCGAGTGGACACGTAAGATGATCAAAGATGTGGAAAGAATCGAGCAAAGATTTCTAGAAGAAAGAGGGTAGAAGTACGCTTTCGCGAAAACTTGAATTCCTGAAATATAAGCTGGAAATAAATGTAAAGTTGATGCACTTTTAAAGACCAACATTCAAATTGAAAACGTCAAATTATGAAACTTACCGCATCACTAAAAGAACTTGCAGATAACAGTATTAAACGTCATCCTGGCGCTGCCCAAGACATCATGAGAAAAGCCATTGAAGATCTTGAAGCTACAGATATATTGAAGCACGCAGTAAAGACAGGAGATAAATTTCCAGACTTTACATTGCCAAATGCTCAAGGAAAAACTATCACCCTGAGTGAGCAGTTACAAAAAGGTAAAGTAGTGATTACCTTTTATAGAGGTGGATGGTGTCCTTATTGTAACTTAGAGCTTAAAGCATTTCAAGAGGTATTACCTCAAATTAAAGAGAAAGGAGCAACGCTTATTGCTATTACTCCAGAAACACCGGACAATTCGCTATCTACTAAGGAGAAAAATGAGCTGGATTTTGAAGTCCTTACTAGTGAAAATAACGAATTAGCAAGATCACTCAATTTGGTTTTTAAACTTCCAGAGGCGCTTGCAGAATTATATGGGAAATTTGGTATTGATCTTTTGGAGAGTCAAGGTAATGATGCAAATGAGCTTCCTATCGCAGCCACGTATATTATTGACCAGAACGGAGAAGTTTCTTACCACTTTCTATCAGAAGATTATAAACTCAGAGCAGATCCAGAGGTGATTATAGCAGCATTGTAGCATCATATTTTCGCGAAAGCGTATCATTCAAGATGTTATATAAAACAGAAAGCCCGCTAAATATAGCGGGCTTTCTGTTTATGTATAATAGATAATTAATCTTTTCTTTGAAGAACTCTGTACTCTTCATAACATTCACTTATTGCGTCGAGAATTTGAAGATCATTTGCGCTCATGATAAAATTATCTGAGTAGCTACAATTTTTAAGTATTGCGTCTATATCAACACGATCTATTTGAAGTAAAGCACTTAGCGTCTCGCGGTCAAATTTACGTTCAAGTAGATTACGTACTTTGTCATCTTCCTTCATTTGCCTAAGCTTACGAAGTTGGCCTTTCTTTCTACTAAAAATATTATAAAGAAAATCTGCAGGATTAAAAATAGAGCTCAACACTCTAGATATTGCTCCTGGCTGACTTTTACCTACTTCATAACCAGAATTTAATCCAGATATACTGTATCGCTGATTGCTGTAAATAGGAACTCTCTTTGCGTCAATTTCTAGATATCCAGTAAGCTCAATTTCTTGAACCACAACTTCTTCAAGTGCGATACCTATCTCTGTCATTTGGATTTTTACGTCACCGTATTTAATCCAGTCACCGCTCACGCGTACTTTAAGAGATTTGTATCCTAGGTAAGAGAAGTATAACGTATCATTTACCTCAGCCTTAATTTCAAATTTACCATACTCATTAGTAGTAGCTCCTTTAAAATTTGAGAGGTTGAGAATGTTTACGTTCTGTAATGCAATATCTGTACTACTGCTTAATACTTTTCCATCGATAAATCCATCCTCTAGCTTTTCTTGAGCTTCGGTTGGGTCTGATGTAGTATCTATTTCTTGTGAATATCCTACTGCAACGGCAGAGAATATAAGTAGGTTTAGTATGATCTTCTTCATATGCTAAGGCAATTTATACATTCCATAGGGAAAATCATACCAAATCTATTTATTTACAATAATTCTAACATTTAACGTGCGTCAGACTAGCTTCTGCGACGTCTTTTACCAGAAAATGGGCTCTTATTTCCTTCAGATCTGTTATCTGGAGTTCGTGGAGAAGAACTGCGTTCTGATCTCTCAGATCTTGCTGGTCTTTCTGATCTGCTTCTAGAGCGACCACCTTGGTCATCTCCATAGCTCGATTTACGATCACTACGTTGTCTATCTGAAGATCCTCCGCCACTACGACGACGATCTCCGCCACCACTACGACGACGATCTCCACCACCGCTGCGACCTCCGCCACTACGACGACGATCTCCGCCACCGCTGCGACCTCCGCCACCGCTGCGACCTCCACCACCTTGAGTTTCCTCAACGCTTACACGACGACCGTCAAGTTCGAAGTTTTCAAAATGTGCTATGATTTTATCTTTGTGCTCTGTATCTGTATTGAAGAATGAGAAGGCATCTTTACAGTCTACTCGGTAAACACCATCTTGACCTAATCCTAATTCTTCTTTTAAGAAATCCTTAAGCTTCATCCAGTCAAAATCATCCTTGCTACCTACGTTAATAAAGTAACGAGTAGAGTCACCAGATTGCTCCTTAGCCGCTCCAACTGCATTTTGATTAAGATCTTTTGATTTCTTATAGTAATTAAAGAAACGTGTAAACTCTACAGAAAATACTTTTTTAATAAGCTCTTCTTTAGTGTTGTCTTTTAAAACTTCTTCTATTTCTGGTAAGTAAGCCTCGATCTCGTCATTAATCTCTGTAGTATTAATGCTGTTTGCAAGGTGCATTAACTGTACTTGAGTGATTTCCTTTCCGTCTGGAATGGTTTTTTGCTCAAACTTCTTACCTAAGATCTTCTCAAGTTGTTTGATCTTACGCATCTCACTTTTAGTAACAATTACTAAAGAGATACCTGTTTTACCAGCACGACCTGTACGACCAGAACGGTGTGTATACGTTTCTATCTCGTCAGGTAATTGGTAGTTTACTACGTGTGTAATATCATCCACGTCAATACCACGTGCAGCAACATCAGTTGCAACAAGCATTTGTATCTGACGGTTTCTAAAGCTCTTCATTACCAGGTCGCGCTGGTTCTGACTTAAATCTCCGTGTAATGCTCCTGCGTTGTATCCATCTTCAATAAGTTGCTCGGCAACTTTTTGAGTATCGCGTTTAGTACGACAAAAGATTACAGAGAAGATATCTGGATTTGCATCAGAAAGTCTTTTAAGTGCTTGGTAACGATCTCTCGTGTGTACTACAAAGTACTCATGAGATACGTTCTTTGCTCCTTCATTTTTATGTCCTACCGTTATTTCTAACGGGTTTACCATAAATTCTTTTGCTATACGTGATACTTCTCTAGGCATTGTAGCACTAAATAACCATGTAAGCTTGTCTTCTGGAGTATCTGCAAGAATATTTGTGATATCCTCATAGAATCCCATGTTAAGCATCTCATCTGCTTCATCAAGAACACAGTAGCTTAATTTTGTGATATCTACCATACGACGACGCATCATATCTTGCATACGTCCTGGTGTAGCTACTACAATTTGTGCTCCGCGAGAAATCTCACGAGCCTGCTCTTGTATGTTTGCTCCTCCATAAACTGCAACAACACGCACACCTTTCATGTGCTTTGCATACAATTTCATCTCGTTTGTAATCTGGAGACATAGTTCGCGAGTAGGAGCGATAATAAGACCTTGAGTAGTCTTACTATTTGCATCTATATTTTGTAATAGTGGAAATCCAAAAGCTGCTGTTTTTCCTGTTCCTGTTTGTGCAAGAGCAACCATATCGCGGTCTTCTGCAATAAGTTGTGGGATAGCTTCTTCTTGAATTTTAGAAGGTTTTTCAAAACCTAAATCGGCAATAGCCTGGAGTAAAGGCGCATTTAGGCCTAGTTCATCAAATGTCATAAGACAATAGTATTTATAAGTGTTAGCGTGTATAGGAAGCGCAACGACTTATAAACCAATTGCTTCGATCAACACGTGCCAGAAAAATATGGCAATACCTCACCCTGAGGGTTTTCAAGCTGCAAAAGTACTCAATAAAACTATAATGAAAGCATTAGGGCGTAAAAAACTTATTCCTGATTATGTAGAAATTCAAGAAATGCAGATACAGCAAGCCCTCTGTGGCTTATTTTTCCTTTTAAAGATGGAGCCATTTGTGCAAAAGTTGCATCGTAACCTTCTGGTCGGAAGATAGGATCATACCCAAAACCGCCATCACCGTGACGTTCTTTAGTGATTTCACCTCTGCATATTCCTGTAAAGGTTTCTGTTTTGTTTGCTTTCGCGAAAGCGATAACTGTTTTAAACTGTGCTCCACGATCCTGCTTAGTAGCAAGATTTATTAAGAGCTTGTTCATGTTATCCGAATCATCTTTTTGCTCACCAGCATATCTCGCCGAATATACTCCTGGCGCACCATCAAGTGCATCCACCTCAAGACCGGTATCATCTGCAAAACAATCGTACCCATAGTTAGTTAGCACATGATTTGCCTTAAGAAGTGCGTTACCTTCGATGGTATCTGCATCCTCAATGATTTCTTCTGTGCATCCTATGTCTGTTAAAGATAGGAGGGTAATATGATCAGGCACTAATGCTTGAACTTCGCGAAGTTTATTGTGATTGTGTGTTGCAAAAACTAGTTTCATTAGGATACAAGGCTAAAAATTGCTGCTCCGTATATTGCATATCTTACAAAACGAGCAAGACCAAATAATGCCCAATATTTAAACTCGAAGCGAATCATACCTGCAGCAAGACTTGCTACGGCAAAAGGAAGCGGAAGTAAAGCTCCTACTAGAATTAAAAAGCCTCCCCATTTACGAGCATTTTTTAAGTGCTTCTCCATTTTTACCTCTAGGTAATTATGAACGGATGGAATTTTTAAAGCTGCTCTTCCTGTAAAATAGGAAACTGCTCCACCAGCATATGATAATATTGCTATAAGAGATAGGTATAAAATAGGATTGCTTGTCTTGTCACTCCAGGCGATAAAAAGCTCTGGAGGAATTATACCAAGTATAGATTCTGAAACAAAAAATAAGGTAAGGACAAGCAGGTTTGAATAGTTGTCTATTACATATTGCAATGCCGTATTAAGGTCTATTACAAAGAAGTGAATAAGAACTATAGCTGCTACTACAAGTAAGATAGGAGGGAGTGCTTTTTTAAGAGCGTCCTTTAAAAAAGTATAAAAACCAGTGTACACATAGTACTGGTGCAATAATTGCAGCCTGTTTTTCTTTTTTGTACCTGATTGTGATCCCATTAAATTGTAGTCGTATTAAGGATACAAAAATAACACGTAGCGGTAATAATTATGCTACTTATGCTCATAAAAATAGGTTAAACCCAATAATTATCCAGCATTAATAAATTAGGGCAATTAAAAGACGATTCTAATTCTAGAAATTATGTTTATTGATGATGATATGGTTCACCTTTTAAGATAGTGTATGCTCTATAAATTTGCTCGGTAATAAATAGTCTTACCATCTGGTGAGAAAATGTCATAGATGATAATGATACTTTTCCTTGTGCTTTTGCATAAACCTCTTCAGAAAATCCATAAGGACCACCTATAACAAAGACTAGGGTCTTGATGCCACTATTCATTTTCTTTTGTAAAAATTTTGAAAAGCCTACGCTTGTAAACGTTTTTCCATTTTCATCAAATAGCAAGAGGTGGTCATAAGGGCCAATTTTTGATAAAATAAGGTCGCCTTCTTTATTTTTTTGTTCTTGCTCACTAAGATTTTTGACATTTTTAATATCCGGGAGAATTTCTATGGAGTATTTTACATAAAAGTTGAGCCGTTTACTATACGTGTCTACCAGCGCTTGTAACTGTTTATTATCGGTCTTGCCTACGCAGAGAAGTTTAATATTCATATGGCAAAAATACAAAACTACATTACAGAAGTAAGAAGCTTTACCTTTTGCTTATTTTTACATCAAAGGAACAATACAAATATGATTTCAGAAGCACAATTTCAGATTGAGATAGAAGGTATAATTGCAAATGCTATAAGAGAGGATGTAGGTGATGGAGACCACAGTTCACTGGCTTGTATACCAGCAACCGCCACTGGAAAAGCAAAATTACTTGTAAAGGATGAAGGTATTCTTGCGGGTTGCGCTTTCGCGAAAGCGGTATTTGCATACGTAGATCCTTCATTAAAAGTTGAGGATATATTAACGGATGGAGACGCTGTAAAATATGGTGATATTGCATTTTATGTATCTGGTTCAAGTCAGAGCATTCTTAAAGCGGAACGCCTAGTGCTTAATGCTATGCAGCGTATGAGTGCTATTGCGACGAAGACAAAGTTCTTTGTGAACCTTTTAGAAGGAACAGATACTAAAATTCTAGATACAAGAAAGACAACGCCAGGAATAAGAGCGCTAGAAAAATGGGCTGTAAAAATAGGTGGTGGTGAGAATCACCGTTTTGCCCTGTATGATATGATTATGCTTAAAGATAATCACATTGATTTTGCGGGTGGTGTAACAAAAGCGATTCTCAAAACAGTAGATTATCTTAAGGAAGAGCAGCGAGATCTGAAGATTATTGTGGAAGCAAGGAGTCTGGATGAGATTAAAGAAATACTTGAAAATCACGAGCATGTATATCGTATTCTTATAGATAATTTTAATTATGAGGATACTCGTACGGCAGTTGCATTAATAGGCGATAAATGCCTTACAGAATCTTCTGGTGGTATTAATGAAGAGACGATACGTGACTATGCTCTTTGTGGTGTAGATTATATTTCTAGTGGGGCGCTCACGCATTCTGTCTATAACTTAGATCTTAGTCTGAAAGCAGTTTAATGGCATCAGATAAGACGATAGAGCAACGTTTAATGAGATTCAAGCCATTCTGTTGGCTTGTAAGTATCTTGGATAGTATCGTTATTCCTGGGTTTGAGGGAATGACACTTCTTTACTTGCTACGCGCTTATTTTAATGGGATTATACAGGGAGCTCTGGGATCTCGTGCAAGTTCTATTGCCTATAGTTTTTTTATGGCCATTTTTCCGGCATTGCTGTTTTTACTCAATCTAGTGCCATATGTGCCTATTGAGAATTTTGATATCAAGTTCATGGCCTTTATTTATGAGTTGATACCTGCGCAATCCTTAGATTTCTTTAAACCTATCATAATCGATATCTCACAGAATGAGAGAGCAGGTCTTGCCTCATTTGCAGGTTTACTTGCCTTGTTCTTAACAGCAAACGGTGTTAACGCCATTTTTAGTGGTTTTGAGGGTTCTCATTACAATGAGATAAGCCGTAATTTCTTTAGGCAATATGCGGTTGCTTTAGGGACTTCCATTATTCTGGCATTGTTGTTGGTTACTACTATATCAGTAGTGATATATTTTGAATTGTTGCTTAATTCATTGAAAGAGCGTGACTTTATGAGTAACGATATGGATATCGCGCTATTACGTATAGGTAAGAACCTGTTTTTAATCATTATGATTTATTCGGTGATTGCTACGTTATATTATTTTGGAACTAAAGAAGGGCGTAAAAGTCGTTTCTTTTCACCAGGAGCATTAATGACAACAATATTATTTATGATAACCACTTATCTATTTGGTATTTATATTGATAATTTTGGCACATATAATGAGTTGTACGGCTCTATTGGTGCATTATTAATAATGATGCTTTATATTTGGTTAAATTCCAATTTAATTTTATTGGGTTATGAGCTGAATGCAACCCTTCAAAAATTACGAATTTTACATAAAAACCCTAATTCAAATTAAATAACTCACAAACACAAAGAAAAATTATGAAAAAGTATTTATTAGCTTTAGTAGCTGTATGTAGTCTTACAGTTAGCCAGGCACAAACAGTAGTAGGAGATGCAACCTTACCTAACTCAGTAACAATGGGAGGTACAGAACTTATCCTTAACGGTGCTGGTATGAGAGAGAAGGTAGTATTTGACCTTTATGCTGGAGGATTATATCTAGTGTCAAAAAAGAGTGATGCTGCAGCAATTATCAATGCAGACGAGACTATGGCACTTAAATTAGACATCGTTTCTGGAATGGTTTCTAGTAAGAAAATGATAGGAGCTGTAGATGATGGTTTTGACGCTTCAATGAATGGAAACACAAGTTCGCTAGATGCGAAGATTGAGCAGTTCAAAGGTTTTTTCAGCGATAAGATTGTAAAAACAAACGTTTTTGACATCGCTTATATCAAAGGAAAAGGAACTGTAGTTTACAAAAACGGAAAAGAAGTAGGATCTATTGCAGGTCTTGATTTTAAGAAAGCTCTTTTCGGAATCTGGTTAGGTAATGACCCAGCAGATGATGATCTTAAAGATGCGATGTTAGGTAAAAACTAATTATCACAATCATATTAAAAATGGCGATCACTTGTGACTCGCCATTTTTTATACATTATAATCTCTCTGTAAATCACATTAATTTTAGAATCTTAAAACTTGAATACTATGAAAAAACACATAACCCTACTTATGCTGCTATTTTTTGCAGTGAGCATACAAGCGCAACAAGGAACTATTTTTGGACAATGGAAAACTATAGATGATGAGACTGGTGAGGCAATGTCTATCATAGAAATTTATAAAAAGGATGGTAAAGTGTTTGGTAAGATTGTAGATATATTAAATCCAGCAAATCGTGACAAGACTTGTATTTACTGTAAAGGTGAAGATTATGATAAACCACTCATAGGTCTTGATATCATTAAGAATCTAGAAAAAGATGATGATGAATATGAGGGAGGAACCATCTTTGATCCAGAAAAAGGAAAAGAATATAAAGCCAAACTGTGGATTGACGAGGATGATAAAGATGTCTTAAACGTTCGTGGTTATATTGCATTCTTATTTAGAACACAACAGTGGATAAGAAGCTAGAAATCTAGCTGTCTAAAATTGAAAGCCGTTTCTTTTGGGAGCGGCTTTTTTTATGCTTTCACGAAAGCGTATGTCAAACATTAATATTCTTTTTATTTATGATTAGCACCTACGTTTGATCTGCTTCTGTAACTTTGTATATTCATACTTTCTTATCACAATTTACTATGCCTTATTTTATAGATGTTATACTTCCTATCCCTGTAGAGAATACGTTTACGTACCTTGTCTCTGAGGCAGAGTATAACTATATTCAAAAGGGGATGCGGGTTGCTGTTCCTTTTGGTAAAAAGAAAGTATATGCTTCTATCGTAAAAAACAAACATGAGCAGGCGCCTACCATTTATGAAGCCAAGGAAATACAGCAAATTCTAGATGAGGACCCAATAGTCACTGAAGAGCAGCTGAAATTCTGGAGTTGGATTGCAGATTACTATATGTGTACCGAAGGAGAGGTAATGCGTGCTGCGCTCCCTAAGGCTTTCTTACTGGAAAGTGAGACTGTGATAAGACTTAAGGAAGATGGGCTTGATATAGATGAGACATCACTTAAGGATGATGAGTTTCTTATTTATGAAGCATTGCAGCATCGTTCAGAATTAAAGGTTCATGAGGTGATGGATATTCTAGACAAGAAGAAAATCCTTCCATCTATACAGCGTTTAATTGATCAAGGTGTGATTGAGATGCAAGAAGAGATTTATGAGCAATACGTACCTAAACTTGTAAAATTTATCACTATTGCGCCAGCATATGAAGGCGAGGAAGGGCTCACTAATGTACTAGAAGAATTATCTCGAGCTCCAAAACAAAGAGAAATGGCGCTCACATTTTTTTCGCTTAAAGCGAAAACAAATAAACCTATCTCATCTCAAGAATTACAAAAAGCATCTGGCGCTACCGCTAGTCAGCTCAAGGCGCTGGTGGATAAAGGTGTTTTTCAAACGTATCAGAAACGTCAAGACCGCGTAGGCTTTGACGGTGAAGTTTTTGAAACAAAGGTTCTCAATGAATACCAGCAAACGGCTTATAATGAGATAAAAAGTCATTTTGAAACTAAAGATGTTGCCTTGTTGCATGGAGTAACTGCATCGGGGAAAACAGAGATTTATGTGCAGCTTATTGAAGAGATGCTTGAATCTGGTGATCAAACACTCTACTTACTTCCAGAGATTGCACTTACTACGCAGTTAATAACTAGGCTACAAACATACTTTGGTGAGCGCGTAGCGATTTTTCACTCCAAATACTCCGTAAACGAGCGAGTAGAGGTGTGGAATAATGTATTAAAAAAGCTAGATAAAGCTCAAATTATTATTGGAGCACGTAGTGCACTTTTATTGCCCTTTAGAGATTTAAAATTTATCGTAGTAGATGAGGAGCATGAAAGTAGTTTTAAGCAATACGACCCTGCACCTAGGTATCATGCTCGTGATGCTGCTATTGTGCTAGGAGCAATGTTTAAAGCAAAAGTATTACTAGGGTCTGCAACGCCATCTATAGAAACAGTATACAACGCACAGCAAGGGAAATATGGTTATGTGTCTTTAAAACAACGACATGGAGGTATTTTAATGCCTGAGATTAATCTTGTAGATATTAAGGAGAAAAGCAAAAAACGTGAGATGACGGGTCACTTTTCTGACACCTTAATACGCGCAATTACAGATGCACTAGCATTAGGGGAGCAGGTAATTCTCTTTCAAAATCGTAGGGGTTTCTCACCTATATTAGAGTGTACTACTTGTGGTCACGCACCGCAATGTCCTAATTGTGATGTAAGTCTTACCTATCATAAATACAGATCACAGCTACGTTGTCATTATTGTGGTTATAATATCGCATTACAGCAAAAATGTATGGCTTGTGGTAGCGCAGAGCTTACTACAAAGGGCTTTGGAACAGAGCAAATAGAATTAGAACTGAAAGAGCTGTATCCAGACAAATCTATTGCAAGAATGGATTCTGATACTACTAGAGGTAAGTATGGATTTGAAAAGCTTATTACTGCCTTTGAGCAAGAGCAAATAGATATTCTTGTGGGTACGCAAATGCTTACTAAGGGGCTTGATTTTAGAAATGTAACTCTTGTAGGGATTATGAATGCAGATAGTATGCTCAATTTTCCAGATTTTAGAGCACATGAACGCAGCTATCAACTCATAGCTCAAGTATCGGGTAGGGCAGGGCGAACAGAAAAGCAAGGTAAAGTACTTGTGCAGACGTATAATCCTTATCATCAAATCTTACAGCAGGTTTCTGCAAATAAGTTTGATGAGATGTACAAGGAGCAATTAGAAGAGCGTCGTAATTTTAAGTATCCACCGTTTCATAGATTGATACGTATTACATTAAAGCATAGAGATTATCAAAAAATAGAAGAGGCTAGTATTTGGCTCGCAAAAGCACTAAGGCAAACGTTAGGGCCAGACGCGGTCTTAGGACCAGAAACGCCTTCTGTGGCAAGGATACGAAATCAATATAGGCGTAATGTGCTAATTAAGATAAGTCGCCGCCAAAAGTTATTAGAGACTAAGAAAGCTATAAAGCGTGTTGTGACAAGTTTTAATGCAATTGCTCCTTACAGAAGTGTACGACTTGTGATTGATGTGGATTGTTATTAATAGTTTGGATTTTCAAGTGTAAGTCTCAAACTAAATTTAGTTGAATATAGAATATAGAATATAGCACTTATTTTACCTGGATATGGATATGGTCATCATGTCTAACAGCACGACAACCGTGAAATCTAATTTTATTATTAGAAAGGTTTAACCGACTTTTTAGATGAGGCTCTATAAATAGTTTGCTTAGATTATTATCCTTTAAGATTTCACTAATAAGGTTTTTTGTTCCGCTGTTTGAAAATATAATATCATCATTTATAGTTCCAAAAGATAAGTATTTGGGGAAGTCATATTGCCAAAACCCGCGTTTTTGGCAAGCCAAATTCTGATTATACTCTCTAAGCTGAGAATTCTCAAAAACACCATATCCACTTACTGACTTTTTTCTATTTGTGAGCGCTGCGTTGTCGTCTTGATGTATAAGGGAAATGTCTATTTTTTTTCCATCGTTATGACTTAAATGAGGGAGTAATGGAAATTTATCAAAAAATGGAAAGCTGGCGTCTAAATGAATTAGCTTTATGTTTTTATTACTTTTTGCATAGGCCTTAGAAGTGTTGTCAAGTAGTTGCTGTAATTCTGGCTTGACGTAATCCCTATTAGCTAGCTTGTAAAAGAAGGAGTGTGCTTCTAGAAATTCTGTTTCTTTAATTTTTTCTCGTCCAAAAATTGGCGCTAGAATTGGTGTAACTAGAAATGTTGTTATAAAATATAGAAAAATAAATAGAGAAGATCCTTTTAAAATTGATTTGCTCTTTACTTGTTGTAGCGTTATTAGTGTAACTACATAAACAACCCCGCCTATTTGAGTAACAATGGTTAGTGCTATGATTGCGATTAAGTGTAATAGATTTTTCAAAAATGGATAATGGTTATATTAAAACTACAACGTTTAAATATCACAACAATTATAATAAATTAAATTAACCGCATAAAAAATCCCACTCAACGAGCGGGATTTTTAATTTTATATCTAAATTTTATCTAACGTCTACTTATGCAGATAGAGCATCTATAAGTTCTGACTTTTTATGTCTTGATAAAGGAATTTTTTCTCCGTCTATCTCAATGTTTCTACTGTTGTATTTATCTACCTTATCAATATTGATAATGTAAGACTTGTGTATACGCATAAAACGCTCTGGTGGTAATTGTGCTACAAATGATTTCATCGTTGCAAGTACAACGATAGGATCATGCACAGTAACTAACTTTACGTAATCTCCAAGAGCAGTGATATATTTAAGTTCATTGAGCATCACTTTCTTTTTCTTTAGGTTACTTTTTACAAAAATATAATCATCATCTTCGACAGCACCTTCAGTTTTTAGTTTGTGTAAACTTATTGCTTTGTAAACAGCATTTGTAAAGCGATCCTTAGTAAGTGGTTTACGTAAGTAATCGATTGCGTTATAGTTAAAAGCCTTGTAAGCGTATTTTGTTTTACCTGTCACAAATATAATCTGTGGCTTATGGATAAGATCATCAAGTAAATCAAATCCAGAGAGGATAGGCATTTCAATATCAAGAAAAAGCAGGTCTACTTTAGTCTCGATGAGACCATTTTTAGTTTCTATGGCATTGTTATATTCGGCAACTAGTCGTAAGTTAGGGTGATCATTGATCATCTTTACGATAGCTAGACGTTGTAAACTTGAATCATCCACAACTGCGCAGTCTAATAGTACTCCTTCCACAGCAATTAGTATTTAAATTAGGTTAAGTTTGTCAATATTAAGTAAAAATAACCTATTTACCAACAAAATCATGACTTTCATCGGGTATTCGTGCGATTGGTCGAATGATTTTTCCTTTATTCTCATAGGGAACGGCGATTTTAACGTCTTAATCGGTAAAAATTTGACTATTGACGATTGGGCGTAGGTTTAGACGAATTAAAGAGACCTAGAATTACAGTTTTTAGACGACTTAGCTTTAACTATAATCTATGAACTAGATGATAATTAGAACTACTTTGAGAAGTGTCCTTATTATATAGTACTTGCGTGGTTTTATAAATTCACTTTTTCGCGAAAGCAAAGCTAAAAATGAGGTTTTATAATTAGGCAGCTTTTTTTTTAAATTTATAAACTAATTGCTATTTGAATATTAAAAGTAAATCGTTACTTTTGCACTCATTTTTAATTAAACTCATATTATATGAACCATTACGAAACTGTTTTCATCTTGAATCCCGTTTTATCTGATGATCAGATAAAGGAAACAGTAAAGAAGTACGAAGGTCTTCTTAAAGAAAAGGGCGCTAAGATGATTAGTAAAGAGGATTGGGGCTTAAAAAAGCTTGCATATCCTATCCAAAACAAGAAAAGCGGTTTTTACCACTTACTTGAATTTACTGTTGATGGACAAGCTATCAATGATTACGAACTAGCTTTTCGCCGTGACGAACGTGTGATGCGTTACCTTACGGTAGCACTTGATAAGCACGCGATCTCGTGGGCTGAAAGAAGACGTGAAAAACTAAAAAAGCAAAAAGCGTAAGTTATGGCATCTTTACAACAACAAGCAAAAGGAAAGAAGGACGGAGATATCAGATATCTTACGCCTCTTAACATTGAGACTAACAAAGCAAAAAAGTACTGTCGTTTTAAGAAATCTGGTATCAAGTATATCGATTACAAAGATGCAGACTGGCTAGCAGGTTTTGTAAACGAGCAAGGTAAATTGTTACCACGTCGTCTTACAGGAACTTCTTTAAAGTACCAACGTAAAGTGTCTGTAGCAGTAAAACGCGCACGTCACCTTGCATTGATGCCTTATGTAACTGATTTATACAAATAGAAACTAGATAACAGATGGAACTTATATTAAAGAAGGACGTTGAAAATCTAGGATTTGCAGACGATCTAGTAGAAGTAAAGAACGGATACGGTAGAAACTACCTAATCCCTAACGGTCATGCTGTACTTGCAACGCCTAGCGCAAAGAAAGTACTTGCAGAGAACCTTAAGCAACGCGCTCACAAAGAACAAAAATTTGTGGACGATGCACAGAAGCAAGCAGATAAACTTAACGGACTTGAGGTTAAGATTACTGCAAAAACTGGAGATGGAGACAAGCTTTTTGGATCTATTAACAATGCAGACGTTGCAGAATACCTAGCAAAAGAAGGTGTTTCTATCGATAAGAAATTTATTTCTATCGCAGGAAATGTTGTAAAACGCTTAGGTAACTATGAAGCAAAAGTACGTTTCCACAAGAATGTGGTAGCTACACTTCCTTTTGACGTAGTAGCAGAGGCTAACTAAGTCATTAGACATTATATGAAAAGCCGTTCTTACAACCGTAAGGACGGCTTTTTTATGAAATTTATTTTTTAATACGCTTACGCGAAAAAGTGATTCACAATGAAATACGCTCGCCTTACAAAAGAACAACTAGAAGAACTAAAGCCAGAATTTATAAATTTTCTAGCAACGCAATCTATCACTGGTGATGAATGGGCAACCATTAAAGAAAAACAACCACAAGTAGCCGAAGAGGAAATAGATGTTTTCTCAGATCTTGTGTGGGAAGGTGTGCTTACCAAAGCACAATACCTAGAGCACGTATCCCCTAACCAGATGCACTTATTCTTACTAGGAGAAAATAATATGTCACTTATTGCCGTAAAAATCAATAAGGAAGATATAGACATCACCACTGCCGAAGGCTATGCATGGCTTAAAGAAAACTTAGGGGATGATGATGTTGTCTTTATGAGTGCAAGCAAAGATTATAGCGCAGATCGTAATGTAGATAAGTTTAAACTTATAAGTGAGGGTGCTGTGATAACTAGAGGTGACCTTTATAAATGGTTTGCTCGCTTTGTAGAAGTAAAGTAATTCTTATAACCAAAATTGGTTATCATTAAAAAAGGATTGTAAAGACTACTTATTAAATGTAGTTTTTACAATCCTTTTCTGTTTTACAAATGCTTCTCTAGGCGTGTTGTATTCTTAGTTTTGCCTTTTTAAGTCGCTTATTATCTAGTCTTTGTATCATTTCTTCTGCAATACTTTTATGTACAGCTACAAATGATTGTAAATTTTTGACCTCTATAGTACCTAGATGTTCTCTATCTATGTTTCCTTCTTTAAAAAAGAAACCAGCAATATCACCTTTAGAAATCTTATCCTTACGTCCTCCAGAAAGCTCTAAAGTTCGCCATTGTGATCCGTCAGGGATACCTTTGTCATGTATGAACTCTTCATCCATTTGTGGCATAAACTCTGGAAGTTTCTCATCTTTCCAGTGTAATACGTATGCTGTACCTTCAGACTGCATACGAGCTGTACGACCATTACGGTGCGTAAACTCTTCTGCATGAATAGGTAAGTGGTAGTGAAGTATAAATTTTATTTCTGGCACATCAATACCACGGGCTGCAAGATCTGTAGCAAGTAGTAATTGGTGCGTACCGTTACGAAACTTAAGTAACGATAGCTCACGCTCTCTTTGTTCCATACCGCCATAAAAAGTCCCGTGAGCAATACCACGATCACTAAGGTATTCACTTATACGTGCGATAGTTCCTTTGAAATTACAAAAGATAATCCCTGGCTGATCGCCTAGATGGCACAACGCCTTAACAAGCATATCTAGCTTATCCTTATCTGGAGATACAATAGCTTTTATCTCAAGTTTTGATCCTCCTTCATGCAGGTAGTCTACTTCCACCGGAGTAGTAAGGCCTACAAACTTTGGGATCTCTATTCCTTGTGTAGCAGAGGTAAGCACTTTCTTTTCTAGAGCTGGTAGAAAACTAAGGATTTCTGTCATTTCTCCTTCAAAACCTACCTCTAGTGATTTATCAAATTCGTCTAGAATTAAAGTTTTAATGTGATCTGTAGAAAATGTCTCTCTACGCATATGGTCTGCGAGTCTACCAGGCGTACCTATTAAAATAGTTGGACGATGTTTTATAGCTTGCCTATCTGTATTAAAACTTTGCCCACCATAAGCAGCATGAATTTTATAGCCAGTTCCCATATTGCGAGCTACATTTTCTATCTGGATAGCAAGTTCTCGAGAAGGTACTACTATAAGTAATTGCACTTCTTCACAATTAGGATCAAGAGCCTCTATCACCGGTAATAAAAAAGCAAGTGTCTTACCCGTACCCGTAGGAGAGAGTAAAATCACCTCTCTTGCAGATTGTATTGCTAGTTGAGCTGCTTCTTGCATCTCATTGAGCTTCTTAATCCCTAGCTTGGCAAGGATTTGTTTTTGCGTTTTTTGGTTACTTGTCATAGACTGCAAAGATAATTATTCATTCATGAGTTATCATCTTTTATAGAGTACATGTGTAATTGTTGTTTGTGAATTAAATAAGTTATTTTAGGAAATTTTGGATTGATAACATGATGATAATGAGGTGTTATTGATATTGTTTATGATGATTTTACGCTTTCGCGAAAGCGCACCTAAAAAGTATTTAACAATTGTTAAGAAAATGCTAAAGAAATGTTACTAAAATGAACGTCTACCTTGATTTACTCTAGTATTTTTACGGGAAACAAATTCAAACTTTATGTTCAAAAAAATTTTCTTATTAATTGTAGTACTTGGCGCTTTTAGTTTGCAAGCACAAGTAACTACTTCCTCTATTTCGGGAGTAGTAAATGGAGGTAGCGAGACTTTGCCAGGGGCAAATGTACTTGCAGTACACACTCCTACAGGTACAAAGTATGGAGCTATTACAAACTTTGACGGTCGTTTTAGTCTATTAAACCTACGTGTAGGTGGACCTTATACGATCACAATGAGTTATGTAGGTTTCCAAAGTCAGGAATTTACAGGCGTAACTCTTAATCTAGGAGAAACGTACAACGTTGAAGTAACACTGAGTGAAGATAGCAATGCGCTAGAAGAGGTAGTAATTACAGGTTCTCGTAATAATACTTTTAGTGATGGCCGCACAGGTGCAGCGACAAATGTAGGTGAGAGACAATTAAAGTCACTTCCTACAATATCTAGATCTGCAGCAGATTTTTACCGTCTAGAGCCTAGTGCTTCTAGTAATGGATCTTTTGGAGGACGTAATGATCAGTATAATAACTTTAGTCTTGATGGGGCGGTTTTTAACAACCCATTTGGACTTGATGCAGCGACTCCAGGAGGACAAACAGGTTCTCAACCTATATCTCTTGATGCTATTGAGCAAATTCAAGTAAGTACAGCTCCTTATGATGTAACACTTTCTGGATTTACAGGAGCTTCTGTAAATGCAGTAACAAAAAGTGGTACTAATGAAGTAAAAGGAACTGTTTACGGTTTTTACAGAAATGAAGATCTTACAGGAGGTAAAGTAGGAGGAGATGACGTTTTTGTAGCAGACCAGAGCCAGAATACTTATGGTATCTCAATAGGGGGACCAATCATCAAAAACAAACTATTTTTCTTTGCAAACTTTGAAAAGGAATCTAGATCAGATCTTGGAGCTCCATGGGCACCTAACAGAAATACTGGAGCAATCAATGAGTCTCGCGTATTACCAGCAGATCTTGATGCTGTTTCTGCTGCACTAGGAAGTATCCAGTATGCAGACGGTTCTTTTTATGAGCCAGGAAGATATGAAGGATTTAACTTTGATGCAGGTTCTACAAAAGCACTTTTCAAGTTAGATTGGAACGTGAATGACAAGAACCGTGTAGCACTTGTTTATAACTTACTACGCTCTTCTAAGGAAAATCCAGCAAACCCAAATGCAATTGCACTTCGTGGACCTAATCAGACTACATTGCAGTTTGAAAATGCAGGATATGAAATTAACAACAACATAGATTCTTTCCAGTTTGAGTGGAATAGCGACATAGCTAGTAACATCTCAAATAAATTACAAGTAGGTTACACGTTCTTTGATGATTTTAGAAAGCCTTTTTCTACACCAGGTCCGTCTATAAACATTACAAAAGGAGGACAAAATTATATAATAGCTGGTCATGAGCCATTCTCAATTTCAAATGTACTTGAGCAACAAGTTTTCCAAATCACAAACAACTTGAATATTGTTTCTGGAAGTCACACATTTACTTTAGGAACGTCATTTGAGAAGTTTAGCTTTTACAACTCATTTAACTTAACAGGATACGGTTTTGATTTATTTGGAAGCGTATCAATCGATCAAGACATGGATTTTGATGGTGATGGAGTACTAGATACAGATTATGTAAATGATACAACTGGAGAAACTGACCTTGTAGCTTTTCAAGATTTCTTAGTAAACCAATATCAAGGAACTTTCTTATCTGCAGAGGAAACGTTTAATGATAATAATGGTCTTCCTATTGGTGATCCAGCAGGATGGGCACTTGCTGAAACTAACGTAGGGCAGTTCTCTCTTTATGGACAAGATCAATGGAAAGCAACAGATGATTTAACTCTTACAATAGGACTACGTCTTGACAAGCCATTATATTTTGACACAGAAGATAAGATTCAAGAGAATATCGAAAGAAAAATACAAGATTATCAACCTGATAACGTTTATGTAGATCCATCAACTGGAGAAGATATTCTTCTAGACAGTACAGTACTTCCAGACAATGGATTCTTATTCTCACCTAGATTAGGTTTTAACTGGGATGTAGAAGGCGATAAGACTTTCCAAGTACGTGGAGGAACAGGAATATTTACAGGTCGTTTTCCTTTTGTATGGTTAGGTAACCAAGTACAAGGTGTTGACTTTTTCTTCTACCAGACGGTAGATCAAGATTTCAAATGGCCACAAGTGTGGAGATCTAACATAGGTGTAGATTACCGCCTAGATAATGGTGTAGTACTTACAGGAGACTTCTCTTACACAAAAGATCTTAATGCTGCACACGTTCAAAACTGGGCACTTGATAATCCATCTGCTACATTACAAGGAGTAGATAACAGACCTATCTATCAAGCTTCAGATTTTTCTACTAATGCCTTTGGAGGACCTACAAATGCGTATGTATTTACAAACTCTGATAACGGTCGTACAATTAACGCTACGTTAAAAGCAGAAAAATCATTTGGTAACGGACTTTATGCAAGTGTAGCATATAACTACCTAGATTCTAAAAATGTAAACTCTATTGACGCAGAGATTACAGGTGATGCATTTAATGCAAATGCAATACGTGGTAATGCAAATGATGCAGTATTATCAAACTCACGTTATGGTGATCAACACAGAGTGATTGCTGTAGCTTCAAAGAAATTTGAGTATGGTGACGGAAAGTTTGCTACTACCATTTCTACATTTGCAGAGTGGGCTAGAGGAGGACGTTTTAATTATACGTATGCTGGAGATGTTAACGGTGACGGAAGTAACTTTAACGACCTTATTTACATCCCAACTGCTGCAGAAGTATCACAGCAAAATTTTGCTACACCAGAGCAAGCAGCAGCATTTAATCAGTACATCGAGCAAGATGATTACTTAAGTGATAATCGTGGTCAATATGCAGAGCGTTATGGAGCACTTGCACCATGGAGAAGCCGTGTTGACTTCCGTTTATTACAAGATTTTAATTTTGATGTAAAAGGAAAGAAAAACACAATCCAGTTTAGTGTTGACGTTCTTAACTTAGGAAACTTCATCAATTCTGATTGGGGACTTGTTGAGCAACCTAACAGTATCCAGCCAGTAAGTGTAAGCGTTGCAGACGGTGTACCTACATACACGTTCAACGAAGAGCTTACTCAAACATTTGGAACAGATGCAAGTCTTTTAAACAGATGGCAAGCACAACTAGGACTACGTTATATCTTTAACTAGTCTATTGTAGCTCTTTACTATTAGCAATAAAAATGCCCCTCATTGAGGGGCATTTTTTGTTTTATAATCTTCGAAAGGCTTAAACTCCTACGTAGTTGTAAACTGCAATAAAGTGAGAGGCTGTTCCTCCCAAAACAAATACATGAAAAATAGCATGATTATAAGGAATGCGAGAAATGCTATAAAGAACAGCACCTATCGTATATAAAATACCTCCAGTAAAAAGCCATTGCACACCAGCAGGGTCGAGATTTGCTAGTAATGGTTTGTATGCAAAAACGATAAGCCAACCCATCGCTACATAAAGTATGGTAGAAAGAATATCAAATCGTCCTGTAAAAAAAAGTTTTAATATTATTCCGAATAAAGCAATAGACCATGCAATCCCAAAAATCCACCACCCAGTAGTTCCTTCTAGAGTTACAAGTGTAAATGGTGTATAAGTTCCTGCAATGAGCACATAGATAGACGCATGATCAAATATCTTTAATCTTGCTCTAAGTATAGGTTTTACCGCGCTGTGGTAAGCTGTAGAGGCAAAATATAGCACAGACATACTTACTCCAAAAATGATGAGACTAACGGTTGCTGTGGTTGATACGCTTTCGCGAAAACATAAAAAACCCAATGCAACTACACTTGCAACAAAACCAAAACCATGTGTCCAAATGTTGAGTTTTTCCTCAAGTGGGGAGTAATCTGGAGTTGGTTCTACGGTGTTTTCCATTAGTTATCTGCGAGTAAGTAATCTAGGTGTTCCTTAAGAATTTCTGTAACCTCTGCTGCTGGGCCTCTTCCTTGAGCCATTACCGCATTTTCTACAAAACGTACGGTACCATTGCGATCCATAAATACGAGCTTAGGATACGTATTGGTTTTTAAGTCCTGTTTTAAATAGCTGGCACCATCTACTAGATGCTCAAAATCAAAAGGTTTCTTGGTTAAAAAATCGTCGATTTTGCTTTTTGGCTCAAAAGTGATGGCTACAAAATTTACGCGATCCTCATATTGCTTTTTTAGATCATTGAGATATGGAATCTCTGCGATACAAGGAGGGCAGCTCGTAAACCACAAGTTAATGAGTGTAATTTTATCATTATAACTCTCCTTAGACTTAAGCCCGTTTGCAAGATCTTGCAGCTGAAAGTCGGGTAGGGGTTTATTAATTAGTCCATTCACACCAACATTAATGTCTAGAGGCGCGCTATTAGATTGCGAAAGCATCACCTCGACCTCTTGTATAATTGAGTCTTGTCGCACACGAGAATGGCGAACTTTAAAGTTGGCTTTAGTGTATTTCCAGCTTCCTTGCGCACCATAAACCTCCTCAATAGATTTTAGTTTGGCTTGAAAAGCCTCCTCATCATAGGTGTCACCTTGAAAGGTATAGTAGTTTTGTTGAGCGTTTAAAGAGAACGCAACAAATAGTATAAATAGGAAAGGAATATTTTTCATGGTATATGTATGAGTTACAAAGATAGCTATTGCTATCAAACACACACCTATATACATTTATCATGCCTTAGTGGGGGTTAGGGTTATTTCTATTAGATTACGTTCCGTCTCCGATACAGTCAGAAGCTTGTTTTGTAATACATTTCTTTATGAGCTTTTAGTTTTGACGCTACAGATTGAGCACTTTTTATTGTTATTCCTCTTGAGTGATAATCCCTCTTTATTCAGTTAATTTATTGTAATATGGCATTATCAAATCTTCTAATTTTTTCCGTTGCGATTTAGTCAAAGAATTTCCTTTTGGTGGATATGCTTTGGTTGGTTTAATAGCCAATTCAATTAATAATTCTTTTATTATTTCGTTACGCTCAATTCCGCGTGATAATATTTTGAACGTTGTATTATTCTGAATAACTGGTCTGTCCCAATTCGAATTCTCAAATAATTGAGAAGAAATTGAAAAAATGGAAGCAATTCCAATCCAATCATTAGGAACAATTTCAATAATCGCTTTAACGTCCTTTTTCGAGATAGAATGATTTGGTTCGTTATTTATTTTTTCGGTTACGATTTTCTTTTTTCAAAACAATTAAAGCTAAATGACCACGATATAAAGAGGGCCACGCTCCCATTAGCTCTCAAGATTTACGGTGAGCCTGTTTCGTGATTTTTAATTGATTATTTAAATATACAGATATTTGCGTTTTCACGCATCGCATAGACAGTTTTCAATTTCCGGTGTAATCGGGACGCTTCATGTATTGTTGTGACCGTTGCAACCAATATTGAACTTTCTATAAATGAGACGTATACTCTTTGGCAAACAGCCGCAGTGGTTTTATGTATGGTGAGTTTTTTTAAATATCCTTTCTTAGTTTGTCAGGATTTTGTCTTGTATCAAAAATTGTAATGATTTCAATTTCGTCTAGTCCTGTCGAAATTCTATAATAAAAGGTAGTTTGTTTTGTTACAACACATTTATACAAGCCTTTGAGTTCTGAGGATTGAGGGCAGCTTTCTGGTTGAAAAGATATCTGTTTAATTTTTTCAGTTAGCTTTTCAATAAACTGATCACGTGTTTTTGAATTCCAATTTTCTAAAAGATATTCGGATAGTATCAGGAGTTTTCCTTCTGCTAATTCAGATAAGAATACCTTCATTAAGAAATCTTTTTCAAGAATGAATCAAAAGAAACTCGTTTTCCACTATCAAGCTGATTAATTCCTTCATTAATTTCACTTTGTTCAGAAGTAGTTAATTCATTCCAAAAATCAACTTTTTCAGCATTTACAAAGTCAGCTACTTTTTGAATAAAATCACTATTTTCTATCGCTAAGATAGTTTTTACTAATTCTATTTTTGTTGATTGAATATCCATATTAATTGAGTTAACTCATCAAATATACAAAAAGAGTTTTTATCAGTTTGATGAGTCTTATGCATCCCAGCATGATACTACATAAAGCAAGCGCATCTCCCGTTAGCTATCGGCGCTTCTAATATTCCTGTTTTATTATTTTTTAATTGATCGTTTATATACAAGTATTTAAGAAGGATGATGCTTTCGCGGGAGGGTAAATTGGAGAGGGCTCTGCGATGTGAATTATAAATCAAAATTAGCTTAAAAGCTTGTGCTAAGCGTAGCCGAAGTAGACTTGTTTTTTAACTCAGAACTTTGTTAGCACTAGTTTATTTCGTTTTCATTCGATATGCTAAATATAAAAACATAATCAGAATTATCGTAGACTTGAAAATTAGTCCCAATAAATTATCTCCATTCATAAGGTAGTCCGATAAAGTTATTAATAAATTTAAAGTCTGTGTATAAAACACAATCCCAATACAGACCAATGAAAATTTTAACTGATTTTTAAAATTAGCTCCAATGACTATTGCAAAGTAAACCAGAAAAAAAGTCAGAAAACTATTTATATACCGAGTGTTTTTTGTCCAATTAGATTTTCTTAATCGCTTTTTCAAGTGCGTGTTCTTTGTTATTTCGTTTTGTAATTGAAATAAATCTCTGCGATTAAATTCTGTTGGCAACTCGTTTTTTGAGATTCCATATTCGTTAAGCTCCGTTTTTGAAAAGTCACTTTGAATTATGCTATCAGGAATTTTTTTAAACAAGTCTGAGATGATTGTTTTTTGAGACTTGTTTTCAGTTTCTAAAGAGTCAGAATATTGGTTTATATATCCAATACTCATCATATCAACATTTGTTTTTTTGAATTCGGCAGCTTTTTCAATTCTTTCTTGGGAGGTAAATGGTTCTTTTCTTGCGTTTTCATACCTCTCCAAGTATGATGTCATTCGAAGTTTTGGCACCACACTATTAGATAGTAAGAATATTAGTCCACCAAAGATTAATGATGCTATAAGTCCGAATTGGAAAAATTGTGAGACAGATTTTTTCTCTTTTAATAATTCCGCTGTAACCAAGATTAAGGCAATGAAAACACCAAAATTAATTACTGCTGGTATTTGACTAAAACTAAAAAGTATTCCATTGGTTAGGTCAAATCCAAATTCGCTAAAATATAAGCTGATGGTCTCAACAACTAAAAAGAAGTAATAAACTAAACAACTTATTATAAAATATAATATAAATTTTCGCAGGATTATTGCCATAATTGTGCCTAACAGGCCACTACATTAAGCGAGTGCGTTGCGGTACTGCCTGTTTTATTGTTTTTTAATTGATTGCTTAAATATACACTTATTAGTGTATTCGTCACCGCACAAACAGCCCTAAAAATTTAGCAATCAGGCCACAAAAAAAGTGGATACCTATTGCTAGATATCCACTCTTCATCATCGTCAATTAATCCTTATTCTTCTTCTCCTGTAATTTCTGCTTCATTTCTAAAGACTAATTTATCGTCAAAAGAATCTACGAGTATCACACTGTCTGATGCAACTTTACCGCTCAAAATTTCTTTTGATAACTGGTTAAGCACCTCGCGCTGCATTGCTCGCTTTACAGGTCTTGCACCATATTCTGGCTGGAAACCTGCTTCAGAGATAAAGTCTATTGCTTGTTTTGTAGCATCTAGGGTAATGTTCTGTTGAGAGAGCATTTTTTGAATCCCTTTAAACTGCAACTTCACAATATCTCTAATATCTTTTCGCGTAAGCGGACTAAACATCACAATGTCATCTATTCTATTTAAGAATTCTGGTCTTATGTTTTGTTTGAGTAAACCTAATACGTCAACCTTTGCAGACTCCATCGCAGCATCTACATCCGGAATCGCCTCAAAACGTTCTTTGATAATCTCACTTCCCATGTTTGAGGTCATGATAATAATCGCGTTTCTAAAGTCGGCAGTACGTCCTTTGTTATCTGT
Source organism: Dokdonia sp. Asnod1-B02 (assembly GCF_045063955.1). NCBI lineage: Bacteria > Pseudomonadati > Bacteroidota > Flavobacteriia > Flavobacteriales > Flavobacteriaceae > Dokdonia > Dokdonia sp. Asnod1-B02. Next base: position 2,038,729 of record NZ_JBEFNW010000002.1, read on the forward strand.
AAGTCTACCTTCATCAAGCACCTGTAACAACACGTTAAAGGTATCTGGGTGTGCTTTTTCAATCTCATCGAGTAATACCACGGAGTAAGGACGACGTCGTACGGCCTCCGTAAGCTGGCCACCTTCATCATAACCTACATATCCTGGAGGCGCTCCTACAAGACGACTCACACTGTGACGTTCTTGATACTCACTCATATCAATACGCGTCATTGCATTTTCATCATCAAAGAGATACTCTGCAAGTGCCTTTGCAAGTTCTGTTTTACCTACACCAGTTGTTCCTAAAAATAAGAAGGAACCAATTGGCTTTTTTTGATCTTGCAATCCTGCACGACTACGTCGTACAGCATCACTTACTGCTACAATAGCTTCTCGTTGTCCCACTACACGTTTGTGCAGCTCGTCTTCTAGCTGAAGTAACTTCTCACGCTCACCCTGCAACATCTTTTGAACAGGAATACCTGTCCATTTTGCTACAACTTCTGCAATGTCTTCGCTTGTTACTTCCTCTTTAATAAGCGAGGTATCTGCATGACTTGCGAGATCTCTTTGAAGTTCTTCTAGATGTTCTTGAGCATCCTTGATTTTCCCATAACGCAACTCTGCTACAAGGCCATAGTTTCCTTCACGCTCTGCGATTTCTGCTTCTATTTTATAGTTTTCTATGTCTTGCTTTGCCGTCTGTACACTCTCTACAATGTCTTTTTCTGATTGCCATTGTGCATTGAGATCGTTACGCTCCTCCTTAAGGTTTGCAAGATCTGCACGTAGGCTTTTGAGTTTATCTTCATCTTTCTCACGTTTTATCGCCTCAATCTCAATCTCTAGCTGCATCACACGACGGTCTAATACATCCAGCTCTTCTGGCTTAGAGTTGATTTCCATACGCATTTTTGCAGCAGCTTCATCCATCAAGTCAATTGCCTTGTCTGGTAAAAATCTGCTCGTGATATAGCGTTGTGATAATTTTACCGCTGCGATGATTGCATCATCTTTGATACGCACCTTGTGGTGTGTTTCATATTTATCTTTAATACCTCTTAATATAGAGATGGCACTCTCTGTATCTGGCTCATCTACCACTACTTTCTGGAATCTACGTTCAAGTGCCTTATCTGCTTCAAAGTATTTTTGATACTCATCAAGCGTGGTAGCACCTATGGCACGCAGTTCGCCACGAGCAAGGGCGGGTTTTAAGATGTTTGCGGCATCCATCGCTCCTTGTCCGCCACCAGCACCTACAAGTGTATGTATCTCATCTATGAATAGTACGATATCGCCATCACTTTCTGTGACTTCTTTAATAACCGCTTTAAGACGTTCTTCAAACTCTCCTTTAAATTTTGCTCCAGCAATAAGTGCACCCATATCGAGGGCAAATATTTGCTTATTCTGCAAGTTTTCTGGAATGTCACCATCTACAATTCTATGCGCTAGACCCTCGGCAATGGCTGTTTTACCAGTCCCTGGCTCTCCTACGAGGATAGGATTGTTCTTTGTACGACGCGTTAAGATTTGTAATATGCGTCGTATCTCTTCATCACGGCCTATTACAGGATCTAGTTTGCCATTACGCGCAAGTTCATTTAAGTTTTTTGCGTATTTGTTTAAAGAATTATAGGTTTCTTCGGCACTTTGAGAAGTCACACGATTTCCTTTACGTACTTCGTCAATCGCGGCACGTAAATGCTTTTCTGTCACTCCTTGATCTTTTAAGATTTGAGCTACTTTGCTTTTAGTACTAAAAATAGCGAGTATCAAATGCTCGATAGAGACATACTCATCGTTCATTTTTTTAGCAATAATACTAGCCTCCGTGAGTGCTTTATTTGCCTCCCGACCTAGTACAATATCTCCACCAGATACTTTTGGATAGCTCTGTAACGTACTATCTAAAACTTGCTGGAATAACGGAATATTTACATCAAGCTTTTGAAGTAAGAATGGAGTAACGTGCTCATCTATTTCAAAAATTGCTTTAAAAATGTGCTCATTTTCTATCTGCTGGTGGCCCATTTCCTGTGCAATTTGCTGTGCTCTTTGGATGGCCTCCTGTGATTTTATGGTATAATTATTTATATTCATAGTATATGTTTAATAGACTTTAAAAGAGATAAGTACCTCTCTTTAATGTCTTGGTTTGTCCTTTGTTTGATGGACTAAAGTCAATTATTATTCCATAGCGGCTTATAGACAAAATGTCTTGTAAACTCTTGTATCAGCTGACTTTATGACTTATTTAAGAACTATTTCACGCTTTCGCGAAAGCGTAACACAGACACAACGACTACCTTTGTAAAAAAGAACTTAATTACAATGGGAATATTCAATTCAATGTTTGGAGGAGATAAGGAGCCAAAAGAGGAAAAAGCACCTATGCCTTGGAAGCAATTAACCACTTTAGAGCAACTCGATCAAATCGCAAAAGATTCTGAAACGAAGCCACAGGCAATTTTTAAGCATTCTACAACTTGTGGTATAAGCCGTATGGTAATACGCCAGTTAGAATCTCAGTATGATATAGACCCTAATCAGTTAGATATTTATTATTTAGACCTTAAGGCGTATAGAGAAGTGTCTAACGAAGTGGGATATAAATTTCAAGTAATACATCAAAGTCCGCAAATGATTTTAATCAAAAATGGGACAGCGGTTTATGCAGATAGTCATGGAGCGATAAGTGCACAAGCACTCGCCGAAAAGATTTAATCTAACGCTCTTTTTGTAACCCAGATTCTATACCCAAAAATCGCAAGCTGCACTTTACTAGCTTGTGTAAGGTCGAGACCACGTTTTGAATAGGAGGGAAGTACTGCCTTATTAACTTTGGCAAGAAATTTATAGAGTGTTTGCATACCGTCAAAAGTAGCTAAAAAACAAAGCCGTAACGCATAGCGTTACGGCTTTTATCTGTTTGTAAAGACTAGTTATTATTTCTTAGAATAATATCCTTAATGCGATTTTTAATGTCTTCACCAGCGTCGTACACCATTTGCTCATTAGTAGGAAACGGAACTGCTCTATTGCGAGTGCGATCATAAAGCTCATCTTCTAGTGCTCTTCTATCACCTCTATAGGTAGCATATCTGTGATCAAAAATAAACTCAGATGCTAGCGGAAGCGATTGTAGAACCTGATTTGTATTACTATCAGAGTAGCGCACGCGGCCTACTACATTTACAGCTTTGTTTTGGATAAACTCAAAGTACGTGCAACGTACCGTAATCATATTATCTACCAGAACTTTCTCTCCATCCTCATCATAAACCACATTACCATCTTCATCCTTTAGAACGATGGTACCGTCTTTAATGAGTTTTTCTTGTTGCACCTCTCTTTCTTTGATGCGTTCTGGTGAAATATTAATCTCTGTAAAAGCAACTTCCATATTGTAGTCGTAGGATACCTCATTAAGCGGATTGCTATGATACACGGTCCAGAAATCGTTAAGGCCATAAGTAGAAAAGTCTAACAGCTCGTTTTCTAATCGTACTGGTAACGCTATATTACTATCATTAAATAACGTCACGGCAACAAAGTCTGTCCCTTTAAGATGTACAGATTCCATCATATTTTTGATGTCCTTATAACCTGGCTTAAGCGTATTTAAGTAGGCTAGATCATCATAGATATTACGATAATCCTCTTTTGAAGATGCTGTAGTGATAGCGTCAAGGCTACTGTTATATAAGGAAGCAGCTAGCTTTTCCTTAGAAGATATGAGTTTGTCGGTGTAGTTTACAAAGTCAAAACGTGCAGATCTATTCTCGTTAATTACTTGTAAAGGTAAGATAGGTCTTATACGATCTTGACGTCTTTGTAACGATAAATAGGTCTCATAAATTTCCTCAAGATTTGCCTCCTGATTTTCTTTTACAAGAAATGAAATACGATCTGCATCGCGCGCAGATGCTTTTGCAAAAGCATCTTCAAGGAGAAGCACGAAGTCTTGCTTATTCTTTTTATCTGGATTGCGTTGCAACTTCTTAAGAGTAATCGCGATGGCATCATCATAATTACCGCTATTAAGCGTTGCAGTAGTCTTTTTTACCGAATTGCAGCTTACTACAAATACGGTAGTAAGGATTGCGAGAAATATATTTTTCATCGTACAATGGGTATTGATTGGTGATGACAACTCCAACGAGCGTGCCAAAATTATAAAAGCCCAAATGTAGCTGAAAATATACTATCGGAAAGAATGGGAGGGATGTGATTAGTACGCTTTCGCGAAAACGTGCTATATCTAAAGTAAGTTTTTAAAAAACACACACAGAGCAGGCCTTAACTCGGCGGTGTGAAGAGGTCAATTATTTATCCGAAGATAAGTTCTAATGCAGTGATGATAATTTGGATCATTTTTGATTGTTTTTAATTGATTGATAAAGATTGATAAAGATTGATGAATGTTGATTGATGATTGCTGATAGATGAATGATGAATGATGATTGATGAATGTCGGAGTGATTAATTCCCTAAATGTAAAAAGGTTGTGACTATATAAGAAATACTGAGGCTTACCATAAATACGGTATAGATTCCTAATACTTTATTTGTTTTTACTTGCGGCTTGTTGTTTGCTTGCGTTTTCATAATGGATGGTTTTTGATGGATTAGTAAAGATTGATGAATGCTGATTGATGAATGCTGATTGATGAATGCTGATTGATGAATGTCGGAGTGATTAATTCCCTAAATGTAAAAATGTAGTTACTATATAAGAGATACTAAGGCTCACCATAAAGATGGTATAGATTCCTAATACTTTGTTTGTTTTTACTTGCGGCTTGTTGTTTGCTTGCGTTTTCATAATAGATGTTTTTGATTGTTACTAGATACGTTGTTTGTTATTGATGAAGCAAAGAAGTCACCTTGAGCGCAGTAAAACAAATTGAAAAGAAGTTTTTAATGAAATTAACATGAATATTATAACTAGATTAATGACATAGATTAAAATGTGTAATACCAATGTCTTCAAGTTGGTTGATATATGTTAACCACAATGCTAATAATCATTCATTGTGTTAGTTCTGTAGGGACTTTTTGAGCCATTTAGATTTTTTGTAGAGAAAATATGGCTCATTTTAACCATATTAATATGATTCCATCATTTTGGAGTGAATTTTCATAAGTAGTATTTGAAAAAAACAGCGCATAAAAAAAGTCCGCTTTCTGATTGAAAGCGGACTTTTACTCAAGATTAATTACCTTTTACTCTTTTGTTTCTATTACGACAACACCATTAACAGCCTCTTTACCGTAGAGTTCAATTGCTTTTTCCCCTTTATAGACTGTTAGAGTCAAAATATTATTAGGAGCCACATCCATTTCTTTTAGTTGGCTCACTGACATCTTTTTATCGTTAACATAATAGATAGGTTTATCGGAGGAGTCAGATTTTAAAATATCTTCTTCAGGTAATTGTTCCATTAACTTATCCTGTGATAAACTAGATACAGTCGAGGAAGCTTCATCCAATAGCTTTTGATAAAGAGGAGTATCTTCTTTTATTTGTTTCCCCCATCGATCATAGAAACTCTTAGATCCTTCTGGGCTAACCACAAAGTAGTAAGTTTTTTCGTCGAGTGTTACGTAGCGCATGTCTCTTTGTTGTCTGCTATTTTTATAGTTTTCCCTATCGCCTTTTAAATTCTCCTGTCGCTGCTTCATTTGCATTTTCATGCTATCACGGCGTGATAGCATATCTTGTCTCATAGAGTCTACCTGAGCTCTCCCTTGTAGATTTCTACGCTCTTCCATACGAGCGCGCATATCCTGCTTGCGAGCTTCCATAATTGTACGCATACTATCTCTAGTATTCATCATAGTGTTACGTCGTTCTTCTAAGCTGGCTCTCCTGTTGTCATATGTATCTCTAGTATTGTTCTGCATGTTTACACTACCCATACCTGTACTACCGTCAGCATTGCGGTATATATAAATGTCATTGATAGGGTTAGAGCTCTTTAAGGTGTAATTTTTATTATTTCCATTCTCATCTCTAAGATCGATTGAAATTTTTTCTATTTCTTGATTTCTATTTCTCTTAATTCCACTTACTTTAAGAGCGACATTATGTGTATCCTTTAAAATGGTTACGAGATTTTCAATTTCTTGATCTGTACTATTTTTCGTGATTACGAAATTGTAGGTTTCTTGAATTGATTTTATCACTGCTTTAGTAGTATCTACCTTAGGACTGTTATGTACAATAAGAGCACCGTCTTGAGCCTTAGTACTATATTTCTTGACAGCTTGTGTAGGAGTTAGCGTTGTGATACTATCGGCAGTAAAACTCTTTTCTTTCTCTCGAACGATGTTATTATTTACAACTATTACCGGATTAGAACCTAGCGATTCATTTGTAACACTATCTTTTTTTATAGTGGTATCTTCTGTTACTGCTGTTATTTTATCATCTGCAATAGTTGTTTTATCTGGAGTAATGTTTATAAATGTGCCATCTTTTTGCTCCATCACGACAACCTCCTTTTCGGTATTAACCATGAGGCTATAGCCATCCCACTGTTTAATTTCTTTAGAATTAAAAGAAAGCTTATTTACAAAACCTTCCTCCTCGTCAAATTGTATCTGCAACGTAAAAGCTGACAAGTCATTTTCAGAGGTATAGCTTCTTTTTGAAAATTTGATTGCGACTTCTTTCCAATGGTCTGTGACATACTTTTCTATTCTGTCTAGTTTGTCATTTGTGGTCTCACGATCTATAAAGAAGACATCTCTTCCTTTATTAGATGGGGTTGTGGTTGTTTCCGCTTTCGCGAAAGCGGTATTGTCCTCTTCAACATAAGTGACTACTTCTTTTACATTAAAAGAATACAGAAAGAAAGAGACGAGCGGGATGATTAATCCCAGTTTCCAAAGATGGTGTTTACCTGATTGTGGTGTGTTGAGCATAACGATTCGTTTTTTGATAAATGATTGATAAAATTGATTAGTAAGCGCTGGTCGAATGGAGGGAGATGAAACCTTAACCAGTGTACGTTGATATTGCTGCGGATTATTAATGCGCTGGATAGCATGAGCGTCTGCAATATATTCTAAATTTTGTTCTAGACTCTGCTTATATAACCACGCCAGCGGATTGCACCAGTGAAGTGCTAATATAATTTGTGTGATTAGTATGTCTATGGAATGGCGTTGTCCTGCATGAATTTGCTCGTGAGCTAAAATCATCTCGAGCTCTTCTAGCGTATGAAGCTCGGGATTATATACGATATACGAGAAGAAGGAAAAAGGTGCTATATTATTTGTGACAGTTACATATGTGTATGCATTCCTTTGTACTAAAGTTCCGGAAGAAATGAGATTTCTAAGTGAGAATAGTTGCATACCTAATCTAATACACATGACAATAACGCCTGCAATATATATAAGCAAAGCAATTTGCCACCAATCAATTGTTGGCACCTCTACTGTGGTTGCCGTAGGAAGATATTCAACTTGCGATAATGGAACTATATTTGCAGTATCAAACACTTGCTGTGAAGGCAATACGATTTCTGTAACTTGAGTAAATTCTAAAAAGGGTAGCGTGAGCGCTGCAATGATACCAGCAATGAGAAAATGCCTGTTTGCTGTAAAGAGCGTGTTTTTGTGCAAGACGGAAATGTATATCACATAAAACAAGGATAGAATTCCAATACTTTTTGCTATTAAAATAAGGATTTCCATAAGTTACTTTTTTTCTATGATTGCTAAGATTTCCCTAAGCTCATCTGCAGAGATTTTTTCTTCTTTGGCGAAAAATGACACCATATTTTTATAGGAGTTCCCAAAAAACTTTTGACTCGTAGTTTCCATAAACTCTTTTCTATAAGCCTGAAGAGATACTACTGGAAAATATTGATGGGTCTTTCCAAACGCTTGGTAGCCCACATATCCTTTATCTGCGAGGTTACGCACAATGGTAGATATGGTATTGTAATGATTGCCTTCTGGCAAGCTAGCAACCACTTCTTTAACAAAAGCGCGCTCTAACTTCCATAGTGCGTGCATTACTTCTTCTTCTTTATTTGTTAGTTTTTCCATGTATAGAATTGATTATCTAATGATTGATAATTCAAACTTACAACGAAAAGTATAGTTACACAACTATTTTCATAGTTATTGAACGAAATTTATAGTTTTCATTCATTTTTCACATAAAAAAAACGACAGTTAACACATTGGTTAACTGTCATTAATATAATCTTTACTGTAATGATGGAGTAGGAGTTATTGCCCTAAATAGTCATGTGTAAGTTGTACAAATGTTTTTACTCCTAGCAGCATCCCGCTTTCATCAATGTAAAAATCTGGAGTGTGGTGAGGAAAAGCTTCTGTGCTTCCTGGTGTTTTACCTCCTAAAAAGAAATAAAGCCCTGGAACTTCTTTTTGAAAGAATGAAAAATCTTCGGCACCTGTAATGGCTTTTATCACAGAGACATTATCCTTACCAGCAGCTTTCTCAAGTGATGGAAGCATTTGTGCGGTAAGTGCTACGTCATTAAATGTGATAGGGTAGCCGTCAGGAATAGTTAGCGTAGCTTCTGTACGATAGGCTGCAGCAATAGCAGGAATCATCTCCTTCATACGCTGGTTTATAAAAGCTTGCATATCATAGTCTAGCGTGCGTAATGTACCTACTATATGTACTTCTTCTGGGATAATATTACTTCTCACACCTGCATTAATCTGTCCTATAGATAATACAGCCGCTTCTTCTGTAAGTGGGATTTCTCTAGAAATAATGGTTTGCAGTCCATCTATAATTTTTACAGCAGCCATGATAGGATCACGACTCGTCCATGGTGTAGAACCATGACTTTGCTTTCCTTTTACATGGATTTCAAAACTCTGGGAAGCTGCCATAATCCCTCCAGGTTTATAGGCGATGGTATTTACATCTTGACCAGAACCTATATGCAGTCCGAAGATGGCATCTACATCTGGATTTTTAAGAACATTTTCTTTTACCATCAACTCGGCTCCACCTTCTTCTCCCGGAGGAGCACCTTCCTCTGCTGGTTGAAAAATGAATTTTACCGTTCCCGCAAAATCATTATTTTTTGCAAGTACTTCGGCAACACCCATAAGGATTGCAATATGTGTATCATGCCCACAAGCGTGCATTACTGGAACTGGGTTACCTTGATATTCACCCATCGCTGTAGATTTAAATGGTAAATCTGCACGTTCCTTTACAGGTAGTGCATCTATATCTGCTCGCAAAGCAACTACTTTTCCTTTGCGTTTTCCTTCAAGAATTCCTACTACACCTGTTTTGGCAACTCCTGTCTGAACTTTAATTCCTAAAGACTTAAGATGTTTTGCAATTTTATCGGCAGTATTGAATTCACGATTTCCTAATTCTGGGTTTTGGTGAAAATCTCTACGCCACTCGATTACTTTTGATTCTATAGCTGTAATTTCTTTATCTAGATTTGTTTGCGCTTTCGCGAAAGCGGTAAACAGTAATACACTAGAAAATAGTAAAGTTTTTGTATACTTCATTTATGGTAATGATATTATTAATTAATCGTTTTGCTGAAGGCCGTTTCTCCGCCTACAACTGGTAGTGTAAGTTTGGTTTTTGATAGATCTACTGTTAGCTCTGTTCCAGGATTAGGAAGTACTGTAAACTCGCTATCACTAGAAAAAATCATTAAGCCTATTTGCTGTCCTTTTCTTATAATTTGATCATCTGGCATTAGGTCAAATGTCACTTCATAAAACTCACTTTTTTTAAGAGGCTCACTCTTACGTATGGAGGCATGATTTTGAGGATCTGCCCATCCACGAGTGATGAGATTATCTGTTATTTTAATTTCTTTTCCTTCTTCATAAGGTAATGAAACTAGATAGACGCTCAGGTTTGCTGCTTCCTTACTGCTAGATACACTAATAGTCACTTTAGGTGTTCCAGAAATATGTAATTTATCCTTAAGAGTAGGGGTGAGGTACAATAATCTGTTTTGAGATGCAGAAGCCTTCATCATATCTTTAGCGCTCACAGAAGCATCGTCTACAAGTGTTTCCTTAGGTAGTTTTTTTGCTTTTTGGATAGATAACGTTCCAGCTCCATTAGTACTTTTTCCTAAGTATAATGTAATATCCTTTGCCTCAGGATTTGGATAGTTTTCATAAGGTGTAGGTTGATCTCTAGCATCGTTTTCTCTTACAATTTGCGCTTTGGGATCATTTTCAACGCCATTATCTATGCCGTGTAAATATTTTGTAAACCATCGGTTCATCATATTCATAGGTGGTGGCCCTCCGTGACCATTCTGATGATAAAAAATCTGACTAGGGATTCCCATTTCTTGAGCTCTCTTGTAGATGCGGTAGCTATGTTCTGGCATTACATTCCAGTCATTAAAACCATGCGACATTAATAATGCTGCTTTCATAGGCTTCATATCATTAAGGTAATCTCTACCTGCCCAGAAATCATTGTAATCCCCTGTTGCACGATCCATTCCATTTTTAAGCTCGATATCTCTCACGAGACTATCTGCATACGCTCTTTTAGATTCGTCTCCGCTATGTATAAAGTTGTACAGTACATCGATATCTTCACCCAGATACCCTCCAGGAGAACGCACTAAGCCATTAGATCTGTAATAATGATAATATGAAGTGTTAGGAGCTATAGGAATGATAGCTTCAAGACCATCAACTCCTGTTGTTGCAGCAGCTAATGGTAAGGTGCCATTATAAGAAGTACCCGTCATTCCTACTTTGCCCGTAGACCAGAATGCTTTTACCTCTTCATTACTATCTATTTCTTTATAACCTTTTGCTCTACCATTAAGCCAGTCTATCACAGCTTTAGGCGCTAGTGACTCATTATCACCACCCACTGTAGGAGATCCTTCTGATAGTCCAGTTCCTGGAGAGGAGGAATGCACTACGATATAACCCCTAGGAATCCAAGTCTTAATGAGCGAATTTGAAATTACAGGACGCTTTCCTCTTCGTACAACCACTCCGTTTGCTATTGGTTTTTCTTGAGCTCCTATTTCATGCTTTACATCATAAAACAAGTTTGGATCATTTGCTGCAACACCAGCATAGTAAGGGCTTGTCTCATAAATAACGGGCAGTTTTAGTCCGCTTTCGGTTTGTAGGGGTCTTGTCACATCTACGTGCATGCGATCTAGCTCGCCATCACCATCTGTGTCAAATTCTGTTTCAACCCATAAATCCTCGCGAATCCAAGTTTTAGGCGTATCAAATGCAGGAACTACTTGCGCTTCTCCGTCCTTGAAAATTGGTTGGTCATTCTCTTGAGAATGTAAGGTGGTTGCGGCCAATGCAGCAATGGCAAATGGCATTAATGTTTTAAAAAATAACTTCATAGGGCTCAATTTTTATTTACCGTTTAAGTAGTCAATACTCATCTGGCTTAATGCCTTAACGCCTAGTTGGAATCCAGCTTCATCAATTACAAAATCTGGTGTGTGATGAGGAAAAGCTTCAGTACTTCCAGCGGTCATACCGCCTAAAAAGAAATAGAAGCCAGGTACTTTCTCTTGAAAGAAAGAAAAGTCTTCTCCGCCAGTAACCGCTTTCTGTAAAGACACGTTTTCTGTACCACCTACTTGTTGTAAGGTAGGTAGTATTTGTGCAGTAAGATCAAGATCATTGTAGGTCACGACAGTCATATTCTGCCAGTCTATCGTAGCCTCACCGCCATACGCTTTTGCTATGCCAGCAGCCATTTCATTCATACGTCGTATGATTTTCTCACGCATGTCTGGATCAAGTGTACGTACTGTACCTATCATTTCGGCACTTTCTGGGATGATGTTAAAGCGTGTTCCAGATGTAATTTTACCTACGGTAATTACAGCAGCTTCCTCGGTTAATTCACTCTCACGAGAGATAATACTCTGGAAACCATTGATAATCTGTGCAGATATTAGAATAGGGTCGACTCCTGACCAAGGCTGACTACCATGAGATTGCTTTCCTTTTACATTTACTACAAAACGCTCTGTAGCTGCCATGGTGCCTCCTGGTTTATATTTTATAGTATTTACAGGAGTAGCACTATTGATATGTAATCCAAAAATAGCATCCACCTTAGGATTGTCTAGCACACCTTCTTTTACCATAAGTTTTGCGCCGCCTTCTTCACCTGGAGGAGGTCCTTCTTCTGATGGTTGAAAGATGAATTTTACAGAACCTTTAATTTTGTCTTTATTTTTAGATAGCACTTCTGCCACACCCATAAGAATAGCAGTGTGCGTATCGTGACCGCAAGCATGCATTACACCTGTTTCTGTTCCTAAAAAAGAAGTAACTACCTCAGATTTGAAAGGAAGGTCATTTCGTTCTGTAACGGGAAGGGCGTCTATATCTGCTCTTAAAGCAACCACTTTACCTGGCATATCTCCTTTAAGTAAGCCTACAACTCCAGTTTTAGCAACTCCTGTTTGTACTTCAATTCCTAAAGATTCAAGGTGTTTTGCTATTTTCTCTGCAGTTTTGAATTCGCGATTTCCTAATTCTGGATTTTGATGAAAATCTCTGCGCCATTCTATGACCTTTTTTTCTACAGCGGCAATGTCTTTGTCAAAAGAGGTTTGCGCTTTCGCGAAAGCGGTACCAGCAATAAGGGCACTTAGTATTAATACTTTTTTCATAAGGTATATGTTGTGATGATTTAAAATCAATATGTATTGTTATCTAATAATCTGGCTAGGGAAAGCAACAGGACTTTCATGACCATCTTTACCTACTGCAGCAACGCCAAAGAAAAAGTTGTCAATTACGATTCCCTTTAGTGTAGCCGAAGTTCCATCTGTAATCAATCGTGCATTATCCCAAGTAGGAGAAGTGGTATCTCTCCAGTATATTTTATAAGCAACTGCACCTTCAACTTCATCCCATTGTAATCTTGCATTTGCCTCTACAATACCACCAATACCTACATTTTTAGGAGTAGGAGGAGCCCAAGCAATACTTGCAAGGTTAATCGCATTTACTGCGGTAAGCTTTGCGTTATATGGGAAGTTTACATGCTCAAACGTATCTCCGTAATTAATGCCATTTTCTGTACGGATATCTTGATGTTGTTGTGTGTAGTTTTCATGAGCTTCCATGATACGGATACCTGCAAAACCAGCGTCGTTAAAAGGTCTGTGGTGACCACCACGACCAAAACGATCTAAACGATAAACCATCATTGGGTTCATTTCTGGCATGTAGTCTTGTGTAGTTTTGTAAATAAATCTTGCTAGTTGGCGAGAGATTCCATCTACCTCACCACCATAAAAACGGCGAGCTCTGCGTTGCTGCTCTGTCTCTGTTGGAGGTACAGGCTCAGAGAAAATTCTAAACGTACGGTTATCAATAACACCATCTACACCTTCAATGTTACCTATCATGTCATTATTCATAATCCCGATGATTTCCCATCCTTTTTCTTTAGCATGGGCAGCAAGTCCTTTTCCACCATAAAGTCCTTGTTCTTCACCAGAAAGACCTACGTAGATAATGCTGTTCTCAAAAGAATATTTAGAAAGTACCCTTGCAGCTTCCATCGTTCCAGCCATTCCGCTTGCATTGTCATTTGCTCCTGGCGCGTCATCTGTATAATTATTAGGATCAGATATACGGCTGTCTATATCCCCACTCATAATTACATAGCGATTAGGATATTTAGTTCCTTTTTGCACAGCCACCACATTAACAACCATCACATCTTTTGTGATACGATCATTATCGCCTTTTTTTATAAGGTTACTTTGATAAAATACATCTAGACAGTTATTACAGTTTTGCGAAGTCTTTTCAAATTCGCTTTTTATCCATCTTCTCGCAGCTCCTATTCCTCTTGTGTTTGATACGGTATCACTTAATGTATGCCGTGTCCCAAAATCGGCTAATTTCTTTACATCTGCTCTCAAGCGATCTTCAGAGACAGCGTCTATGATTTCGTAGATTCTCTTATCGGTTTGTGCATTTGCTGTTACTACAGAAAAAAGTAGTGTAACCACCATAAAACCTAAGGTTATGGGTAGTCTTTTAGTAGCTCTAAATAGGGTAGAAGTATGCGTGTTTAACATTATAAAGTGTTTAATAAATTGTTATGTTTTAAAGATACTAAAACAATGTATGTGCTAGAAGTACGCTTTCGCGAAAGCAAAAAAAAATCCCAAACCTATGTTTGGGATTTTCACTGTCTTATTTTATTACTCTACTAGCTCTATGGTGCCAAAGATTCCAGCGTCTATCCAGCCTCTATTTTTATCTTCACCAGGCACAGCTACAGAACCTATAAAGTTCTCTCGTTCTGCACTGGTATCGTTATCACAATAAGCAAGCGCAAAACCTAGTCGCTGATGTACATCCAGAATTTTAGGTTCATTGACACCACCATCTTTGTAGGTGTCATTATAAACGGTCATCTTACATTCCCAAATCATGGTGTTTTCTCCTGTCTTTATAATCTTAGACTCCACATGATTATTATACAGCGTAGGGACTTGACCAGGAGCAACGTCTACCACATTTCCATCTAGCGCTACATGGTAAGCAAAAGCATTGTGTGTAAACTGGTGCCCACCACCAGAATTATCTGCATCTATAAAGATCTCAAGACAATCATCATCCCACCACAATGTAAGCGGATCATCTTCTTTATCATAAATAATATCGTCTGTAATCTCAGCTATGATGTATAAAGCCTCAGGCGTCCAAGTGAGTTTGTATTTACCTGAGAAGTCCTCTGCTGTATAGTCTTCTCCTAACCATTTTTGATCAAGTGATTCCCATTGTACGTCTTTCCAAGCCGGGTCTGTCGCTAGTCCGTCTAATTCTGGTGTGATGGTCGCCTTTGTTACTTGGCGTAATTGGTGATCTGTTTTTGAGTTGGGTATTTCTGAGGTGTCCTCAACAAGGTCTGATTTTTTTTTCTGTGTATTTGGGTTGTTCTTACAACTCGATAATGAGAGCGTAGTGATGCATATTGCCAAAAATAATTTCATAGTAATGCTATTAATTGTTGTGATCTAAAGAAATGTAACTCTGTTGATTTTTCCATTTAAAACTTCATTGATTGCCACACCGTACCATGTATTACCATTTGCAAATAGCTTTTCATGATCTATGGTTATGTTTCCTATTACGATTCTGTTATTAATAATGGCCTTGAGGTCTGGAAGCTGTGTAAACATATCTCCATAGGTCTTAGTAATAACTGATCTTTCCGTAAGTTCTGGAACGGTAGGATAGCGGTATAACGCGATGCTATCTGTATACAAATCCATAAACCCTTCTATATCGCCGTCGTTATAACTCTTTAGCTGCTTGTCTACTGTAGGCTCTGGATTTGTTGCATCTCTATTATCTCTTATAAATGACATAGAAGCTATCTTGCCATTGCGTACTTCGTAAATAGTCGCTTGCTTATTAGTAACACCATTCACTGTTACTTCCTCTTCATCAATAACTATATTACCCTTAATGATTCTGTTAAGTACAGCAACTTTTGATGTTGTCGTTTTCTTGAAATAAGCTTCATAATGGTCACGTAATGCATCTCTCCCTGTATAAAGTGTATCCTTAAAGAAATTGCGTACTACAACATCTTCAGTAAAAGAATTTGCAAAGGCATTTAAGTTCCTATCATTAAAAGGTTTTAAATGTTTATCTACCGTTTTACCTGGGGAAACCTCAGAAACGATTGCAATTTGAGAGCCATTTACAGCAATTGCAAAGCGTGAGATATTTTTTAAATCTTCATCATCAAAACTATAGAAAGATGTCCATTGCGCATCTTTCCTTTTTATAAATATGGTGTTTTCTTTTGCAGCAAGAAGACTCCCATCTGGCAACCACGCTATATCTTCTACTCCGGGAATGAGCGCTGTGATTTCTTCAATCTTAAGTGAAGATGGATCAATGGATTTTACCACCCACGCATCTTCAGATTTATCTATGAAGCTTACAAGATTTGTATTAGGTATTTTATGGAAAGACCTGCCTACAGCGATGCCAAGATCATTGCTGCGACCAGTTTTAATATTATGAATAACGAGGTGTAAATCATCTTCAACAATATCGGCAGAGACAATCGTTTGTGCATCTGCCCATGTGTAATAAGCAACCACTGCATCTTTTATGAGCATAGGAGTTTCCTCTTTTCTTGGAAGATAAGCGTACAGTCGCTGTAAGCCGGTAGTGTCCAACCGTACTGCCGAAATACCACGTTTACCAACAATAAATTGAGGAGAATACTCGCCACCGCTTGTGGTTTTGTTAAATACTCGAGTTGTACCTCGAGTGTATTGCATAATTTCTGTTTGCCCTTCCTGAGAACCGGCATATATAAGAATATCTTTTGCTAGAAATTGCGGCTGATTATCATATCCTTCGCTATTACTTATATTCTTTCCATTAACAAGCGATGTTGTTTTACCATCACTAACAATATCAAAAAGGTGAATCTCCGTATTGGTTTGTGCTGCTAGTGTGGTTGCGAGAAAACATAAAAGGTAACTGTGAAGTAGTTTCATAAATTGTTGTATTGAAGGTAGAAGTTAGTACGCTTTCGCGAAAGCGTACTTATTTACATTTTTCTTGGTTTTGATGAGTCGTAGTCTTGATCAAGTTCGTCAATTAGTTCCTCTTCACTTGAGTACGTTGTTGAAGTAGAATCATAGTTGCCCTTTACTTCATTTTGATTGGTAATATCTGGTTCAAGGCTATCGTAGTTATCTCTAGTATCGATATTTTTTGAAAAATAAGTAGTAGTAGTCATTTTATTCCAAACAGGAACCCCTAGAAAATCACCAAGAGCAACGGCATCTTGCTCTATGCTCTTACGATGGCCATGGTCTACCACATTATAACGCGTGCCATCTTCAAAAACGAGATTAATCTCGTAGCTAGTGTACGATCTTTTATCCCCACGAACTTTTTCAGGCAAGATTTGGAGTGCCTTTATAGTGTCTAGTTTAAAGGTATTTGCATCTTCTGTGATAGTAAGGCTTTTGATTTGTTGCTTTTTGCCTTTATGAAAATATCCTGTAGACTTATTAAACGTAGTTATAGTGTGTAATTTTTTTAAAAGGAAGATGCCTACACCTATAAATACTAAAGGAAACAGTGCGAAAAGTATTGATTCTATGCTAAAACCGTCATTAATAGTGGTTGTGATACCTACTCCAACGAATATGAGTGGAAATAGAATAAATATCCCGCTAAAAATTTTACCGAAGGATGAGGCCTTGTAACGCAACTCACTATCTGAAACCACTTCTAGTGTTTTGGTTTTAAAATTTGCACCACCGCCAGCCTTTGGAGACCAGCTTGTTTTTGAGGCTAGCTCATGGTCAAACACCGAAGGATCAAATACCGGAGTACTCGTAGATTGTACAAGGTTTTTTAAAAACGAAGAAAGTCCCATTGTACTAAAATAGGACTTTCGATAGAATAATATGTTTGAGAATGACTAGAGTTTTTCTTTCAAGTATTTTCCAGTAAAGGACTTCTTGTTTTTTGCGACCTCTTCCGGAGTTCCAGAAGCGACTAGAATACCTCCATTTTTTCCACCTTTTGGCCCCATATCAATAACATGGTCTGCGCATTTTACAAGATCCATGTTGTGTTCTACCACAATAATAGAGTGACCTTTTGCAATAAGTGCCTCAAAGGAAGCTAAGAGCTTTTTAATATCATGAAAGTGTAAGCCAGTAGTAGGTTCATCAAAAATGAACAGTGTTTTATCCTTTGTAGTTCCTTTTACTAAGAAACTTGCGAGTTTAATACGCTGCGCTTCACCACCAGATAGGGTAGAGGAGCTTTGACCTAGTGTTACGTATCCTAAACCTACATCTTGTAAAGGTTTAAGCTTGCGAGTGATTTTTGCCTCATTATGTGACGTAAAAAATGCCACGGCATCATCAATAGTCATCGTGAGAATATCATCAATATTCTTATCATTGAATTGTACCTCGAGTACTTCTTTCTTAAAACGCTTACCCTTACAAGTTTCACATTCTAAGTGCACATCTGCCATGAATTGCATCTCAATGGTTACTTCACCTTCACCTTTACAAGTTTCACATCTCCCGCCATCTACGTTAAAAGAAAAGTGTTTTGCTTTATAGTTTCTTATTTTGCTAAGCTTCTGACTTTCAAATAATTTACGAATGTCATCGTAAGCTTTAATATAAGTTACAGGATTAGATCTAGAAGACCTCCCAATTGGGTTTTGATCTACAAATTCTATGGTTTTTATATTGTCATAGTTTCCTTTAAGCTCCGTAAATTGGCCTGCCTTTTCACCATAGCCGCCTATTGCTTTAAGCATGGCAGGGTATAATATTTTTCTAACTAAGGTAGATTTTCCGCTTCCAGAAACACCGGTTACAGCGGTAAATACACCAAGTGGAAAACGTACGTTTACGTTCTGTAAGTTGTTTTCTCGAGCGCCAATAACTTCGGCATAAAACTTTGAAGTTCTACGCTTCTTAGGAACTTCAATTTCTAAGGTTCCGTTAAGGTATCCTGCTGTTAAAGAATCGCTTTTTAAAATCTCATCATAATCACCTACAGCAACCACATCTCCTCCAAAGGTTCCTGCTTCTGGACCAATATCAATGATAAAATCTGCTTTTTTCATGATATCCTCGTCATGTTCTACAACGATAACGGTATTACCGAGATCACGTAGCGATTGTAGCACCTCAATGAGCTTTTCTGTGTCTTTAGGGTGTAAACCTATACTTGGCTCATCAAGAATATACATAGAGCCTACAAGACTGCTTCCAAGAGATGTTGCTAGATTGATACGTTGCGACTCACCTCCAGAGAGTGTGTTTGATTTTCTGTTGAGCGTAAGGTAGTTGAGTCCTACTTTGTCTAGAAAGCTCAATCTACTTGTGATCTCTGTAAGTAATCTTTTTGCTACCGTAGTATCATAATCATTAAGCGTTAAGCTATTAAAGAAAGCTGCTACTTCGTCTAGTGGTAGCTCTACTAGGTCTACAATATTTTTACCACCTATTTTCACATAGGTTGCCTCAGGACGTAGGCGTTTTCCTTTACAGGTATTACACTTTGTTTTACCGCGGTAACGCGATAACATTACTCTGTTCTGAATTTTATACGCCTTAGACTCTAAGAATTTAAAGAACTTATTGAGCCCGTCAAATTCTTTATTACCGTCCCAAACAAGCTGTTGTTGTTCTGGAGTTAACTCAAACCAAGGCTTATGGATAGGAAAATCAAATTTATAAGCACGATTTACTAGCTGATCGCGATAGTGGCTCATGCTATCACCACGCCATGGGAATACGGCGTTCTCGTAGATTGATAGTCCAGTATTGGGTACTACAAGATCTTCATCTATTCCTATTACGTCACCATAACCTTCGCAAGTAGGGCATGCACCGTATGGATTATTAAAGGAGAATAAGTGAACATTAGGTTCTAAAAAAGTGATTCCATCAAGCTCAAACTTATTTGAAAACTGTCGGCGAGAATTATCTGCTAACTTTTCTATAAAAAGTTCGCCCTTTCCTTCAAAAAATGCCGTTTGTACAGCATCTGAGAGTCGGTTTATAAAATCTTCATCTTCTGGATTATTAATAATCCTATCTACAACGAGTAGTACATCTTTTGCTTTCAGTTTGCTTCCTATTTCGGCAACTTCATCAAGGCGTTTTACTTCGCCTTTTACTTGTATACGAGCATATCCTTGTTGCAATAATGCTTGCAGTTTAGATTCTATTTTTCTTCCTTTTTCTAAATGAATAGGAGCGAGTAGGAGGAGTTTTTCTCTTTTCGCGAAAGCGGAAACATGAGCAACCACATCTGATACTGTATCCTTTTTAACTTCATTTCCAGAAACAGGAGAATATGTCTTACCTATACGGGCAAAAAGTAGCTTTAAATAATCGTAAATCTCTGTAGATGTACCTACTGTAGATCGTGGGTTTGTGCTATTTACCTTTTGCTCAATGGCAATGGCAGGAGCAATTCCTTTTATGTAATCTACCTTAGGTTTATCAAGTCTGCCCAAGAACTGGCGAGCGTAGGAGGAGAGGCTCTCCACATACCTGCGCTGTCCCTCTGCATAAAGGGTGTCAAAAGCCAGAGAAGATTTACCAGATCCAGAAAGTCCCGTAATAACAACGAGCTTGTTACGAGGGATTACTGCATTTATATTTTTAAGATTGTGCAGTTTGGCACCCTTAATGATAATATTCTTCTTAGGATTTACATCCTTAACGTCTATAAGCATCGCAATTCTTTAGTTCTATTACAAAGATACCGAAAGTGCATTGCTATTGAAACCAAGTGCTAGTCGCATTTTGAACGTTATTTTTAATTTATTGTGCAAAATGAATGTTTTTTTGCAAATGTTAACAGATTTATTATATA
The DNA here is from genome assembly GCF_045063955.1 of Dokdonia sp. Asnod1-B02. NCBI lineage: Bacteria > Pseudomonadati > Bacteroidota > Flavobacteriia > Flavobacteriales > Flavobacteriaceae > Dokdonia > Dokdonia sp. Asnod1-B02. The sequence goes on from NZ_JBEFNW010000002.1 coordinate 2,059,132, forward strand.
TTTACCGAAATATTCACTAACACATACTCTGCGTATAGCATAATACTACTTTATAAAATTTTGGGCTAAGGGAATTCCCCTTGCAATTTTAACCTACAAAGTAGTACTTATGAAAAGTGTATTAATAGACGATGCTACGCTCGTTAGCAATTACATCAAAGGAGACGAACAATCACTAGCTATGCTCATTGCGAGACATAAGCAACGTATATATAGTTTTATATACTCGAAGGTGTACGATCGCGATATCTCTGAAGATATTTTTCAAGACACTTTTATTAAAGTTATCAAGACGCTCAAGAAGGGCAAGTATAATGAGGAAGGTAAATTTTTACCATGGACGATGCGTATTGCGCACAACCTGGTGATAGACCACTTCCGTCGTAATAATAGGATGCCTAAGTTTGATAACGCAGGTGAGTTTTCTATATTTTCTGTTTTGAGCGATAATAGCCTCAATGCCGAAAAGCAAATGGTGCGAGATCAAGTAAACAGAGATGTTAAGCGTATTATTGAAGAGCTTCCAGAAGATCAGAAAGAAGTACTTAAAATGCGTATTTATCAAGAGATGAGCTTTAAAGAAATCTCTGAGCGTACAGGTGTGAGCATCAATACTGCCTTAGGTAGAATGCGTTATGCACTTATCAATATGAGAAAAGTAATTGATACCAATAATATAATTCTAACAGATTAATATAATATGCGGTACATATTTGCGTTCTTAATAAGAATCAAACAAAAACCGCATGGCAAAAACTTACACTACACCCTCGTCAGGTCATAATAAGACGAACCAATTTGAACCGAAACAAGAGACTGTAGATTTTCTCTTGAATTTTTCTAAGGCTTTAAGTGTTATGCATTATAAATCGATGAAGTTTGAAGCATTCATCAACTAAACTTTGATAAAACCTCGACCAGTCATCGAGGTTTTATTTTTTCTTCCTTTTTGCCATCATTTTCTCATAGTCGGCTATCACTGTCTTACGACCTATGGTTTTTGTAATAATGTCTTTTTCTAGATCCCAGCCTCTTGCTGGTGAGTACTGGCGACCATACCATATAATTTGTAAGTGAAGATCATTCCATACATGCTCTGGAAATAAACGCTTTGCATCTTTTTCTGTTTGTACCACATTTTTACCATTTGTAAAGCCCCAGCGATACATCAATCTATGTATGTGAGTATCTACAGGAAATGCAGGAATGCCAAATGCTTGAGACACCACAACACTTGCCGTCTTATGACCCACCGCAGGAAACTCTGTAAGTTTCTCAATGCTCGCAGGCACCACACCATTATACTTATCTATAAGCATATGTGATAAGCCATGAATTCCTTTTGCCTTCATAGGTGAGAGTCCTACTGGTTTTATGATATCTCTAATATCTTCAACCGTAAGTTTAATCATGTCATAAGGATTATCTGCCACTTCAAATAGGAGGGGAGTGATTTGATTAACCCTAACATCTGTGCTCTGAGCACTCATCAATACGGCAATAAGAAGAGTATACGGATCTTTATGATCTAATGGAATAGGTATCTGAGGATATAATTCTTGTAATGTTTTTATCGTGAAGTCTACCTTTTCTTGTTTAGTCATATGATGTGCATAATTATTCTTTATGGTGTAATCCACAAAGCTTAAACGTATTCCTTTATTGTAATAGCGAGAACTCGTAACTTTATAATTCTATGCTTTCACTGTATGTGATAGTTTACGCTTTCGCGAAAGTATAGAATTGCTATGTAAAGATAATTAACTAGTGCCAATGATGGATGAGATTTCCAGCATTGCCAAAACGAAACACAGATGAACACATTAAAAGTGGGCGATAAAGTCCCTGATTTTACAACAACAGATCAAGATGGAAACGAAGTAACACTTGCTAGTTTTAAAGGCAAGAAACTTATCGTTTTCTTTTACCCAAAAGCAAGTACACCAGGTTGTACCGCAGAGGCTTGTAATTTAAGAGATAATTATAAGGAATTACAGGCGCAAGGATATCACTTATTAGGAGTGAGCGCAGATTCTCAAAAACGCCAGAAGAATTTTGCCGCCAAATATGAGTTTCCTTTCCAGCTACTAGCAGATGAGGACAAAACAGTCATCAACGCTTTTGGTGTTTGGGGACTTAAGAAGTTCATGGGTAAGGAATATGACGGTATTCACCGTATGACTTTTAAAGTAGATGAAGAAGGTGTGGTGAGCGATGTGATACAAAAAGTAAAAACTAAAGACCACGCTGCACAATTGCTTGACGCATAGTTTTGTGAACTTAGTAAAAGTACAAAGGGCGATACATTTAATGTATCGCCCTTTGTTTTATAAGTATTTATGTAATTATTGCTTTTCATAAACCAGTAAAGGTCCATCACACATCATCCAGCTATTCTGTAGTTTACCATCTTTACGTACTAGCAACTCTTCATTATCATTTCCAGTACAACTTCCTACTATTTGTAAACCTTCTGTGTATTTTAATGAATAAAAAATACCCTCACTAGTTTCCTTTGTAGTGTATGTTCCTGATGCTTCTATAGTAGACGCATCTTTAGTTTGCTGCTTTTTAAATGTCATCTCTGGAGTAAAAACATATGTCTGGCTCATAGAAAGCTCAGCTTCTTGATTTGATGGTGGTACCATACCGGCAGTCATCTCAACAAGTTGCCAGGTTTCTCCTTTTATGTCGCTTGTAGTAATCTTACCTCCGCAAGCGGATACAAGAAATAGCAAAGAGATACCAGCTATGTAGTTAATCACATTCATTATTTTTTGGCTTCTAGAAGTGCTTGAGATTGGTACCCAAAAAGATTACGAGACTTAATAAGCTCTGCAACTCCTTCTGGAAGCATACCTTCCCAACCTTTTTCACCGTCAGAAATCATTCTTAAAACTTCTCTAGAGAAGATATCTGTAATTTCTGGGTCGTAATTTTCAATATCAAGTACTTTTCCATTGAGTTTAAAGAACTTATAAAGCTCTTTCATACGTGGATGTACTTTTAAATTATCGCTATTAGTGTATTCTCCAGTTTTTGGATCTTTCATAGGGTATAAGAACACCTTAAGATCTTTAAAGAATAATTTACCAAAAGCTTCAAGAATACCTCCACTTAAGTGACGGTAATAGCTAGTGTCAAAGATGTCAATAAGATTATTCACACCCATTACCAGCCCCATACGTTCCTTAGTATAGTTTGAGAAGTACTCAACAACACGGTAATATTCTTTAAAGTTTGAGATCATTACTGTCTGTCCAAGAGAACCTAATAATCGAGCTCTTGCCATGAAATCTTCCTCATCAATATCACCTTCGGCGCGAAGGTTAGACAGTGTGATTTCAAAAATAGCTTCTGTCTTTTTCTCGTTCACACGATTTGCCTCTACAAACATTTTATATGCTTTTTCAAACATATCCATGTTTACCTTAGTTACTGGACGGAAACTACCGCGCAGTGCAAGTACGTTTTTCTTATATAGTAATGCTGCTGGAAGGATGTTATTTCCTTTTGCGTCAAACATTACGGCCTCTGTCATTCCGTTTTTAACAAGCTGTAAACTCATTAAGCGGTTATCTACGTGCTCAAATTGAGGTCCAGAGAAGTTTATAGTATCAATCTCTATCTGATCTTGATCAATATGGTCGTATAGATAGCGAAGTAAGTTTTTAGGGTTATCATGCTTATAAAAAGCACCATAAATTAGGTTTACACCTAATGTTCCTAGGGTAAGCTGTTGTAAACGAGCATCATTTTCATGAAAACGAACATGTAGTATAATCTCGTTAAATTCCCCTTCTGGAGTGATTTGGAATCTAATTCCTACCCAGCCGTGACCTTTATATTTTTTTGCAAAATCTATGGTAGCTACCGTGTTTGCGTATGTAAAGAAGATTTTATCTGGCTGCTTGTAGCGTGAGATACGATCTTCAATGAGTTTCATTTCATGCGAAAGCATTTTCTTAAGACGCTTTTCTGTTACATAACGACCATCATCTTCCACACCATAAATAGCGTCAGAGAAGTCTTTATCATATGCACTCATTGCCTTTGCTATGGTACCACTTGCACCACCTGCTCTAAAAAAATGACGAACCGTTTCTTGTCCAGCACCTATTTCGGCAAAAGTTCCATATATGTTTGCGTTTAGATTTACGCGAAGTACCTTATTCTTGAGAGGAGGTACTTTTTCAAAGTCTTTGTCTCCTAAAATTTTAACAGCCATAGTGTGTTTTTATCCATTAATTAATGGTTACTCAAAGATACTAAAAGGTTGTAGTAGCCAAAAAAATAACTGTATTTTTGTTATACAATTAACGGCGTGATAAGCGCATTATTTTCTCAAACATTAGTGAAAATCACCTTTCTCGGTACTGGCACATCACAAGGAATTCCCGTAATAGGAAGCACACATCCCGTGTGTTTAAGCACAGATGCTAGGGATAAAAGATTACGTGTTTCTGTTCTAATAGAATGGGAAGATTATAATTATGTAATAGATTGTGGTCCAGATTTTAGACAACAAATGTTGAATACGCTTTCGCGAAAGCGCACTACTGCAGGTGATCCTGCACCTTTACATGGTATATTATTAACGCACGAGCATGCAGATCACGTGGCTGGTCTGGATGACATAAGACCTTTTGTTTTTAGACAGGGTGATATGCCTATTTATGCTCATAAACGAGTATTGAAAACTCTTGCCGAACGTTTTGATTACATTTTTACGACAGAAAATAGATACCCCGGAGCGCCTAGTGTAGCTTCAAAAGAAGTTGTAAATGGTGTACCTATTACATTAGGTAATATCGAAGTGCAGCCTATTGAAGCATATCATGGATCATTGCAAGTCTTTGGATATCGTTTTCAAGATATTGCGTATCTCACAGATGTTAAGACTATTGCAGATGAGGAGATTGAAAAATTACAAGGATTAGATATTCTCGTGTTAAATTGCTTGAGGGAAGAAGCGCATTATACACATCTTAATGTAGAGGAAGCGCTTGATCTCGTGGCAAAAATCAAACCTAAACGCACTTATCTTACGCACATAAGCCATCATCTTGGTTTTCACGCAGAAGCCGAACAAAAATTACCCGAAAATGTCTTTCTAGCTTACGACGGACTTACCTTAACTACATAATTTATGAGACGTAATATTTTTTTATACTTATTCCTTTTTGCAGCATTGTATATTATTTTTCAATATATCAACAGTAGCAAGGGTCTAGAATACCAAGGGAAGCAAATTGAAAAATTAGAAAGAAAACTAGCAGACAAAGATTCTATTGCAGGAATGTATCAAGAACGCCTTGCAAATGTCGAGTACTTCACACTGTTAGGCAATGACAATGCAAAGGAATATTTTGACAATGATGATCTAGACTTAGCTATAATTAAACCAGCTATAGAAGATGGATTATATGCAAAAAATACAGCTCAAGGTAATGAGCTTATCACATTTGTAGGTGATGGAAGACCTTTCCAAATTAATAAAGTACAGATTTTAAACCACCGCTGGATCATCGCCGACTTTTCTGATGGTAAGAAATGGGGAGAAATGCTGGTTGAGTATTTTGTAAATGAGGATGGCACGGTAGATTATAAAACCGTGGAGAGTTTAGTATATCCTAATTAAGTGATTATATTCATGTGATTTTACATCACGATTAGACATAAAAAAAACAGGCTTTACGCCTGTTCTTTTGTGTCTCTATTTACTTTGTAACCATTCCTTAAACTCATAGAAGTTAGTAGGGTGAACTCCGTGACCTACAGGAAATTCACTTAGTGTGGATTCAATCCCTATATTTTTGAGATAGCCTGGTGTTTTGCGAGCAGCATCTATTGGTATTACTTGGTCTACTGTACCATGTGAGTTATAAATATTAAGATGTGCATATGATGGATTACTCTTTAAATCTATAATCTCTTCATTGATGTAACCACTCAAGCCTATAACATTCTTAACTTTTTCTGGGTAGGTGAGTGCTACTGCATAGCTTAATATCGTTCCTTGACTAAAACCTAGTAAGGTTACATTGTGCTTATCTACATTGTATTCTGCTACAATCTCATCTATAAATCGTGCGATGATATCTCTAGACTCACGAGCACCTTCATTATCTGAAGATTTTACACCATCACCATCTATAGTGATATGATACCATGCATTTCCATAAGGTTGCATAGCGATAGGAGCCTTTGCAGATACTATGAAATACTCTTCAGGAATTTCTTCTGCAAAGCTAAAAAGGTCTTCTTCATTACTTCCATAACCATGAAGGAGAAGAATTAAAGGAGCTTTACCCGTAGAAGGTTTTGATGGTTTACGTGTGATATATTCTAATAACATATAATTGAAATAGTAGACATTACAAGGCAAGTAATGTCCTGATGTATAATTGTTGTTGGCTCGAAGCAGTACTAGTTGTTTCCGCCAAAAACGTTTTGGTAAAACGCACCTACTAAAGGTACAAGTTGGCGTTTACCTTGAAAAGCCGAAATAATTCCAAAAAGCCACAGTGCAAAAAACAGCACTAGAAATCCTATAGATGCCATTGGTATGTCTAGGTAACTGAGCGGCATCATTACTAAGAAGTAGCTCAAGGTTAAACCTAATGACTGTCTAAGGTGAAAAGCGGCAAACTCATTTTTTGACTCGCTATTCATAAAATAGGCTATAATTAATCCTACGAAGGTTATGTAGCTTAAGACTGCAGCTGTTTTTCCTTCAAAAACGGTGTTTTCATCCATTAGTTAAGTACTAGTTGGTTATTTGCAATAATTCCATAAACTTCTCCCTTCATCTTTTGATTGAGGAATATGGCATTATTTGAAGTTGATTTGATGTGTTCTTGAGTAAATGTAGCCGTGCCTTTTGTTGTAAATAAGGTAATATCTGCTGGGCTATTTTCTTGTATTGGATTACTTGTACCTATAAATCTACGTCTCCCGGCAGTAAGTAAGGTAACTGCTCGTTTCTCGCTCACTATGGTAAGTAGCGCTTTAAATGTAGCTTCTTGAGATATAGCTCCATACATAGCATTATCAAACTCTACATGCTTGCGCTCAACATCTAGGGGATTATGATCACTAGTCACCATATCGATAGTGCCATCTTTTACACCTTCTATCAATGCATCTACATGCTCTTGATTTCTTAGTGGTGGTAATACTTTATAACGAGTGTCAAAATCATCTATAACAGTATCTAGTAGGTACAAGTTATGTATTGCAACACTGCAAGTAACGTCTAATCCTTTCGTTTTAGCTTGTTTTATAAGTTCCACACTTGCCTTTGTGGATATAGTAGGAATGTGCAGGCTTCCTCCAGCATATTCTAATATATGTAAGTCTCTTGCTACTTGAAGACTTTCGGCTATAGCGGGAATTCCTTTAAGGCCTACTCGGGTGCTTATTTCTCCTTCATTTACCATTCCTTTTCCAGCAATTTTCTGCTCTTGAGGAAATGATAAAACAAGTCCGTTGAATCCTTGCGTGTATTGCAGTGCAATTTTAAGCAAATTTGGATTTGCGATAGGTTGTTGATAATCACCAAAAGCCACAGCTCCGGATTGCTGCATATCGTATAATTCTGCTAGATCTACGCTTTCACTATTTCGCGTAAGCGCGCCTATAGGAAAAAGAGATGTAGCATGTCCTTCTGCCATTTTCTTTACAAAAGTAACATCAGAGCTAGTGTCAATAATAGGGTAGGTGTTTGGGTTGAGTGCTACTGCTGTAAAGCCACTTAATGCCGCAACTTGTAAGCCGTGATCTATAGTTTCTCGCTCCTCAAATCCTGGTTGCCCCATACTCACGCTACTATCAAACCAACCTTGTGATATATGGAGATTATCGCGCTCTATAAGCGTCTCTCCTTTTGTATTTTCTAGATGTTCTCCTATTTCTATAATGAGGCCATCCTTAATTCTTACATCTTTTGTACTACCGTGATGTGGGCTATCACTGTCTACAATTATGGCGTTCTTTATGAGTGCTTTCATTTATAGAATTTTAAAATCAAGATTTCTAGTACTAGGAATAACAAGGCAAAAATAACAAACCATTTCCAAAGCGATTGGACACTATCTGCTGTTTTGAATTCGTCAAAAAGATCCTCTACAGAGGTGTTGTAATGATTTGAACCATCGGTGTTTAATGCTGCATATCGTAATGTGCTTTCGCTACGACTGTAATTATAACTGACTTGCTGTACTGTATTATTTGCTAGCTTAATATTATAGATACTTGCTTTAGATGGAGAGTCACTCGTTGTAATTTGTACTTTATTTCCTTTAGATTGTTGCAGAGGAATAAGTGTATTTGAGGGGTCTGACATGTCTTCCAGACTCAAAATATCATCTTCTTGAAGCGCGACAGGTATGTCGTATGTTGTGTTCTTCCCAATAGGCATATATAATCGTGGCAACTGCAAGCTCTGTCGCGACATATTGTAAAATGTAGGGACTATGAGCGGCGAACTTTGGAGATTGGAATTTGCTACGTCTATACCTCCAGAGATTACAAAGAAATTTGAAGCATATGATAAGAAAGGACTTCCATCTTCAAAACGAAGTAACGCATCTCCACCTTGTAAAGCAAAGGATTTTGAAACTGACGGGTATTGAAAGTTCTTTATCCTTGTATCAAACACATCTTTATAAACAGGATGGTCATAGTTGATGGTGGTTACTAATCGTTTAGTGGTTTCACTTTTTGAGATTTCAAAGTTTCCTAAATCTCTTAACGCATTGTTGTAACTAGCGGCATCTGCATTTGGATCTAAAATAATGGTGGTGATTCCTCCCGCTTTCGCGAAAGCGTTCAAAGCACCACTAAGAGATATGCCTATTTCTGAAACTTGATTTACAACAATGTAATTAAACTCTGGTATGCTGCTATAATCAAGGTTCTTAATGTTTGTGCTTTTGTACTCAAACTCTGGAGCCGTAAAAATACGTGATAAATAATCTGAGTTTGCACCATTTATTGCAAGTACTTTTATGGGCTGACTTTTATTAATGTTAAAAAACATGGTGTTATCAAAAGCGAGTAGGGGATCTTCAATTATGATACGCCCTGCGATTTCTTCTTTTGTGTCTATATCAAAAACTACGGTAGTCGTTAGTTCGCTATCAAAAGACGCCGTTCCCTTAGCCAGTAATTGATCTCCGTTGTATAGAGAAACGGCAGTATTTATATCTTTCTTTTCACCTGCTGAAAGCGCTACAGTAAGGGCTATGCTTCCTGATTTTCTTTGTGATATAAAAACGGAATCTATACTTACATTGTTTTTTATGACAGGCTGGAGCTGCACGTAATGTTTTTCTATACCATCTGTTTGTAGCTGATATGTCTTGCCATTATCCTGAAAATCAGAAATCATAATGAGCCTCTTATCCTTTGATTGGTCTCTAGAAAATTCTTTCTGTGCTCTGAGTGTTACGGCAGTTTCAGATAACTGTGACGCTGCATATGGAAGTTGTAGCAGCTCGTTACGCATATTTTTAATAGAGGTGTTTCTATACGTATCTGTATTTGTAATTAAAGTGAAGGTTTGATCCTCGGGAATATTAGTAATAATATCTTGGGTAGCTGTGCGTAGCAATTGCCCAGAAGGACCTTTTGCTTGCATACTGAATGAGTTATCCAAGTAAATGATAGTTTCCTTTTCTCGCGTTGCACTATCTGACTGTGTGATAAATGGTTGAGCAAATGCCAGCACAATTGCCGCAATTGCCGCCATACGAGACAATAACACAAGCCATTTTTTTATGGAATTACTCTTACGAGTTTGAATGTTGAGCTTCTGTAGAAAGGCAACGTTTGTAAACGCTTCTGTTTTAAACTTACGTAGTTGGAATAAATGAACGAGAATAGGGATGAGCAGTAAGAACAGTGCGTAAAGGAGTTCTGGATGTCTAAACTGCATGTGCGTTTTTAAGTTTGTTCAAAAATACTTAAAACGGACTTTATCGCCTAATGGTAAAAGTGAAAATACTCCCTTCTCCTACCACAGAAGAAACACTAATAGTACCACTCAATCCTTCCACCAGTTTGCGCACGGTTGCAAGACCCATCCCAGATCCTTGTCTACCATTACGATCTTTAGTGCCGGTAGTTTTAAAGAGGTCAAAAATGATTTCTTGTTTGTCTTCTGGAATCCCAGTGCCGTTATCTTTTACGGAGATAGTGTAGAAGTCTTTTGATTCGTTTCCGCTTATTTGGATTGTTGGTGCCTCCTTATCGTTGTATTTGGTGGCGTTATCAACGAGATTTGACAATATCTGGTCTATAGCAATTGCAGAAACAGCGACTAGTTTCAAGTCATCTTCAATCTTAATGGCAACATTACTAGATTTATGTAAATCTGCTACATCCTTAACAAGTGTAAAAAGAGTAGTATCTTCTTTTGTTGCAAGTAGGGTGTCTGCCCTATAATATTCGAGAAGCCCGTCTATATAATCTCGCATAGACTTAGCCGAAGTATCTAAATGCTTTAAATATAATGCAAAGTCTTCATCATTCTCTCCGAGATAATCTTCTTTTAAAAGGTTGAGTAAACCTTCTATACTCGCTAGTGGAGACTTAAGATCATGCGCAACTAATCTTGCAAAATCTTCTAAACGGTCATTGCGCTGTGCTGTTTCATTTTGTGCGGCTGCAAGGTCTATATTGCGTTTACGCGCTTCAAAGAGTAATACTGTTTGCTTTGCAAGTCCTCTTAAAGCATCTTGTTCTTCTAAGGATAACGTTCTTGGTTTGTGATCATACACACACAAAGTACCTAGCGCATAACCATCACTTGTGCGTAAGGGAACACCTGCATAAAAAATCGCTTTAAAATCCTTTACAAGTGGGTTGTCTTGAAAACGTTCATCCAAGCGAGCATCTTCTACGATAAATACAGGTTCTTCTGAAAGTATAGCGTGACCACAGAAAGAAATATCTCTAGGTGACTCAGCGATATCTATCCCACGTCTTGATTTTAAAAAATTACGATCTGCATCTAATAAAGTAACTAGTGATATAGGCGTATTACAGATATATGAAGCTAGCTTCGTAATAGTATCGTAAGCATCTTCTGGAAGCGTATCAAGCAGATTATACGACTTTAAAACTTCGAGACGTTTACTTTCGTTAGTGGGCTTTTGAGGTGCTATCACAGTATAATTTTAATCAAAAATAGTCTTTCTTAAATACAGCTTATCATATTCTATATAAATAATACTTATGGTACATAGAGAATAACTAAAACTTCTCAAACGCTCCTAATCCAAATAATGCAAAATCATATTTAACAGGATCCTTAGGATCCATCTTTCTAAGGGCTTTATCAAGCTCTAATAAGGTTTTTCCATCGTTTTGCTTTCTTGTAAGCAGTTTGAGTTTCCTTGCTACATTACTCGTATGTACATCTAAGGGGCATGAAAGTAAACTAGGAGAAATTGTTTTCCAGATTCCAAAATCTACTCCCGCATTTGCATCACGTACCATCCATCTCAAAAACATGTTGATTCGTTTTGCAGCAGAGTTCTTGAGTGGGTCACTCACGTGTTTTTGTGTTCTTGGTAAATGTTCGACCTCAAAAAATAATTTCTTAAAATTTGAAATAGCGGGTTGTAGGCCTTTACTTGTGATTCCCATCTTAAAAGCATTTTCTAGACCACCATGATTGAGATAAATGTGCTGTAATGCTCTTATGAATGTCTCTAAATCTCCGCTATTAAAAGTACGATGTACAAACCCATCAAAAAGGTGTGCTTGATCTGGATCGTAATTTAAGATAAAATCATAAGGTGCATTTCCCATGATATCCATCATTTTTGTAGCATTCGTTATGATACTCTTGCGATTGCCCCAGGCAATAGTAGCTGTTAAGAAAGCGGCAATCTCGATATCTTCTTTTAGTTCAAATTGATGAGGGATTTGAATAGGATCGTGTGGAATAAAATCGCCATTCTCATATTGAATTGCTTTTTCGTCCAAGAAGATTTTAAGATCCTTTTTATTCATGTGTTCGTATATGTGTGCAGTAGGGTGTGTTGCGCTTTCGCGAAAGCGTACTAAGATTAACTAGTTACAAACTCGCCATCTTTCATTACAAGCTTACGGTCTGCCATATCTGCTAGCTCTTCATTGTGAGTAACGATAATAAGCGTTTGATTAAACTCATCTCGTAGTCTAAAGAACAACTTATGAAGATGATCTGCGCTTTCTGTATCGAGATTACCAGAAGGCTCATCTGCTAGTATGAGCGCAGGATTATTGATAAGCGCTCTAGCAACTGCTACTCGCTGTTGCTCACCTCCAGAAAGTTCGTTAGGTTTATGATTATAGCGATGTGATAATCCTAAAAAGTCAAGAAGCTCTTTTGCTCGGGCCTCTGTGGGTGCTTTATCTTTTTTGGCAATAAATGCAGGAATACACACATTTTCCATAGCTGTAAACTCAGGAAGTAGTTGGTGAAACTGAAATATAAAGCCAATATGCTCATTACGGAAGGCGCTCAGTAACTTAGATTTAAGCCCTGTTAGTGATTTTCCGTTAATAGTAAGTTGTGTTTGGGCATTGTTATCAGGCATGTCTAGAGTGCCTAGAATCTGTAGTAGTGTAGTTTTACCAGCACCACTTTGCCCTACAATAGAAACTACTTCTCCTTTTTTTACGTCTAATGCAACGTCTTTAAGGACTTGTAGGTTTCCAAAAGTTTTTGATATATGTTCTGCCTTTACCATAATACAATATTGACTGTGAAAGTACTATAATAGCTGCTTTTTACCAACGTACTAGGCGGTCTTTTTAAAGATGCCTTTGACATTATTATAATCTATAAAATAAGTAACTCTAAGGGATAGCGTATGGTTAAGAGGTTCATCAAATAAGTTGCCAAGACTCTGTCCATAATCTAAAGTGGATTGCTCATCAAAGTTCGAAATCTGATGACGATAGAGTAGGGACGCTTCGCTTCCTGGAGCAAAACGCCAGCGGTAACTCACATCAAGATTCCAGATATTAAAGTTTGCATTAGGATCACGCTGTACGGTGGTATCATAGTTATCTATTTGAGATCTTGACCCGTCAGTATTTAATAGGTAATATACGTTGCTACTGTGATCTGATACTGCCCAAAAGTTACGTAGACTTAAGTTGAGCGCCTTATAGGGGTCAAAATTATAATTTACATTCACTCTGTTTTCTAAAGATTTTACGTCTCTAAGGCCCAAAAACACCTCTGTATCTGTGTTATCAACCCATCCAAAGTTGTCTTTTCTACTAGAGTAATTAGATGATAAAATAACGAGCAATTTATCTGAAAATCTATAACGTGGTGAGAAATTAATACTGTGATTAAATTGATCTTGATTTCCAAACCATGAACGCACAGAACCTCTTAAATCAAAAGCAAATTTCTTTCTAAAGTCGGTTGAGATAAATCCACTACTACCTAGGTTAGACTCAAAGGTGACAAATCTTCCTTCTACTCTTGGCTCAAAATAATCCTGATCCTTACCGTTGAGACTCATGTCAAGTCCAAAAGCTAGGCGTTCTGTGGTTGAGAAAAAAGAATCAAAGCGTATGCTGTTTCTTGTTTTAATACTAGGCTCATATAGACGTCTATGTCTTACGGTTACATCAAAACGATATCTATTAAATTTACCCTTAGGTTGTATTAGCTCATAAGATCCACCTACAGCAAAGCTATTAAAGTTATTTCTAAAGTTTACCCCTAGGTCATTGATGTTGAGTTTAGTATCTGCAAAGTCATGACCAAAACGATAACGCCAGTTTCCTTTAATCTTTCTAAAGTCAAATTCTGATAGAAAACCGCTAGTGGTTTCTCCGGCTTCCCTTACGTTACTAAAAATTGCACGTCCAGATGCTCTAAAGTTATTCCCTTTATCTGCTATATCAAATACACCACCAGTAACATTTGCATTTCTAAATTTACTGCCACTTCTTGTTACATTAGTATTAATGAGTGATACAGAAGAGTTTTGATTAAACTGTTGGTCTAGTACAAATACATTGTAATTTGTGAGTGGTTCCACCACTTCGTCGCGTTTACTTTTTTCAATTACTTCAACGCCATTTACCTCTGTCGTTATTGTATTTTCTATGGTAGCAAAGGTTTCTTGACCTACTGAATTTAAAAACCCTATACCCAGACCGCCTTTAGTACGTCCAGAGATCTTTACAGAGTTTACAAGCTTTACGGTAGAAGGTGAAGATATCACCTCTTCTGTATCTAATAATTCAGGGCTGGCAGAAGGTGCTCCTCCAATACGTCTTGAAAAGAAAATTCTTCCTTTATTAAATAAATCTATTCCTTCTGTAAAGAATGCTCTATTCTCTCCAAAAGTTTGCTCAAAAGGTCCTAAGTTGAGCTCTACATTATCAAAAGCTACTTGGCCAAAATCTGGAATTAGCTGGGCGTCAAGTGTAAAACTATCTGTAAGACCATATTTTATATCTAGACCTCCAGTAAAGTTGGTTTCATTATTTCCATCAAAGAAATTAGTAGAGGTTTGTGCAAAAGGGAAAAAGGTAAGTCTTACTGGTGGATCAATGTCACGCACACCTGTCACTGTACCGTTGTACTGCGTGTCTCTACCAACACCACGTTCTATAAAATTCCATGTATGTGTTTCATTCTTTTTTACTAACCTTCTATAGAAATTCACACTCCAATCTTGAACTGCTACCTCTGGAAAACGCAGGGCATTATAAGGAATGCGATACTCTGCATACCATCCTTTGTCATCTCTAGAAACTTTACATTCAAAAACTACATTAAATCCAAAATCTCTGTTGTTCTGTGTGATACGTTGATCACCTATCGTTCCGGCGCTAGTTACATAAAACCGAGTTTCATTGATACCGTCATTATAAGTATTTAAAGCAACTACAAAATGATCTGCTTGTGAGAATACTTGATCTCGCTGACTGAACTGACTGGGTATATTTTCTGGGTCTGGATCAAATAAGTAGGCTGCTATGTAAACTGCCTTATCATCATAAGCCATTTTAATTTCTGTGCGCTGGTCTTCTTCAATCGTTCCTACATTCCCAGGTTCAAACATGTTAAAGCCATCATAAGTAGCTAGAGACTTCCATACAGCATCATCGAGCACACCGTCTATCTTAGGTGGCGTGTTTATGCGCTCTGCATTAAGCGTTTTAGTTTGCTGAGCTTTAAGGAAATGGGGCAATAGTAAAAACAGGGAGAATATCCCAAATAGAAAAATGCGCATAGCATGTGTTTGATTGGCTTGACAAATCTAACCGTGTCATTCTAAGAAAACTCTAAATAAAAAGTTAAATAGAGAAATAAAAATGTTTAATAAATAGTATCTTTGATTAAACAAAAATAAATATCTCCCATGCCATATAGAAGTTTTGAAGAGTATAACATTGAAGTTACAGACGAAATAAAAGATAATTTCACCTCAATTATTAAAAACTTAGGAGAAGACACCACTAGAGAAGGTATTGTAAAAACACCAGAAAGAGCGGCAAAAGCAATGCAATTTCTTACTTCTGGATATGACATGGATCCAGCTGCTATACTCAAAGGAGCGATGTTTAAAGAAGATTATGATGACATGGTTATCGTAAAGAACATAGAGCTTTACTCATTGTGTGAGCATCATATGCTCCCTTTCTTCGGTAAGGCTCATATTGCGTACATTCCTAATGGTCATATCGTAGGGCTAAGTAAACTACCTCGTATTGTAGACGTGTTTGCAAGAAGACTTCAGGTACAAGAAAGGCTTACACATGATATTTTAGAATGCATCAACTCGACATTAAATCCTAAGGGTGTTGCTGTGGTCATTGAGGCGTCTCACATGTGTATGATGATGAGAGGTGTACAAAAGCAAAACTCCACAACGACCACTTCTGGTTTTAGAGGACAGTTTGAAAAGCAAGAAACTCGTAATGAATTTCTCAAATTGATTTCATCTAGTCTAGATTAATAATTTTGGAATGTTATTTGATTAGTTTAAAGTATTATATTTAATATACTTATGGATAATCAAACAAATAAATACAAGCTTTTATTAATTGGACTTCTTATTGACGTCTTAGGTATTGTTACCTCAAGTTGGGTGTTTCCGGTAATAGGAGATATGTCTGACGTGGTATGGGCACCATTATCTGCATGGCTCATGACAAGATTGTATAAAGGCGCTGCAGGAAAAGTAGGAGGTGTTATCACCTTTGTAGAGGAGATTGTACCTGGTTTAGACATCATTCCTTCTTTTACTCTAATGTGGTTATATACATACGTTTTTAAAAGCTCTGCAATAGGGCAAAGTATTGAGAAGAAATTTGAATAAACTTCTCAATTACAATTCGAACTACAACATTATGTTATAAAAAAAGCCACTCAATCGAGTGGCTTTTTTATGATATGTATAAAGAGTAATTGTATACTAGTACTCTCTTAACGCCTTTACGTATTCACGTAATTCGTCTTCATTTGTTTTTTTATCTACATCTCTTATCAAGCAAAAGAAGTAGTGTAAGCTTTCTTCAGGAGTGCTTTCCGCAGGATCTGCAGCTGCAATCACTTCTTCATTTTCATCTTCAATATCATCATCTGCAGGGATAGGAATTGCAAAAGTTCCTGTTTCCTCTATATGTTCAGCAGCAAGGCGTGTAGCTTTGGCTAATAAAGGTAGTTGCTCTGTAATAGTATGAGGGCGAAGCGTTTTAAGGTCTTCAACTACTGTATTTGTTATAATTCCGTTTTGAGCAACATCTCCTATGAGTTTTTTGATCAAGTTTACGGCTTTACTATCTTGAAGTGTATTCATTGTAAAATGATGATTTATATATGAAGTTGGTATAGTTGCAAAAATAGGTTTTTGATTCGCTTTTTACGACTATTTTTTATTATAAATTCGCAATAAGTAATCAATTAGCAATGAGCAAACGGGCGTTAAAAAAGCAAATTTCTACATTAAGCAATGCAGAGCTTCAAGAGCAAATTATGGAGCTTTATGAACGTATACCTGAGGTGAAGACCTATTATGACTTTGTTTTTAACCCTAAAGAAGATAAACTCGTAGACGAAGCAAAAATTAAAATAAGTAACGAGTATTTCCCCACACGACGCAAACGTCCTAGAAAAAGACGTTCTATTGCTCAAAAGTATATCAAGCACTTTAAAACATTAGGAATGAACCCGCTGTTACTTTCTGATGTGATGCTTTTTAATATTGAGATTGCACAAACATTTGAGCAATCTAGTCCAGGACTTCCAGATGCGTTTTATAAAAGTATGCTCAATTCCTTTAAAGAACTCGTGCAGTATGTTACTTATCATCATCTATTAGAAGAACTAGGAGAGAGGATAGAACACATCGTTTCACTAGCAGAAGAACGTAAGTGGCCTAACGCAGATTTGTTTGACGAAGCAGCAGATCCATCTTAAAATCACCCTCTTTCGTCCATTTTCATTAAATAAGGCATAATTTTTAAAATTGTGTCAAGAATTCTTGCAGTACGCTTTCGCAAAAGCATAAAAATCACTTAGTTTTGCAAGATTGACTTTTAACCGAAGAAACCTACACTTTTGAGCGACGCTATTCAAGAAAAAGAAACTCCAGAAAAAGAATTATACGATTACCAACTCAAGGATCTTGAGGCTGTTTTTAGCGTAATGGATCGTACATCGGAAGACTATAACTTGTTGTATCAACTACCTACTGGTGGTGGAAAAACAGTTATTTTCTCTGAGATAGTTCGTAACTACATAAAAAGAGCAAATAAGAAAGTAGTAATCCTCACGCACCGTATTGAGCTTTCTAATCAAACCTCAAGAATGCTTACAGAATTTATGGTCCCTAACATGATCATAAGTAGTGACGTTAAGACCTTAGAAGAAGGTGATGATTATATGTGTTATGTGGCGATGGTAGAAACGCTTACTAACAGACTGCAAGAGGAGCAGATGAATATGGACGATGTAGGTCTTGTCATTATTGATGAGGCGCATTATAACTCCTTTAGAAAACTCTTCAGCTACTTTGATAAAGCTTTTATTTTAGGGGTAACTGCAACTCCACTAAGTTCCAATATTAAGTTGCCTATGAAAGACAACTATAGCGAACTGTTAATAGGGGAGAGTATACCTGCTTTGATAAAAAGAGGATTTTTATCTAAAGCAAAAACAATAAGCTATAATGTAGGGTTGAGTTCCCTTAAGCTTGGTATTAATGGTGATTATACAGTAAAGTCTTCAGACATTCTGTACACAGATACCATCATGCAGCAAAAGCTTTTGAGCGCTTATGAGGATCAATCTAAAGGGAAGAAGACGCTTATCTTCAATAATGGTATAAATACCTCTCGCTACGTCTATGAGACGTTTAAAATGGCAGGGTATGACATACGCCACCTAGATAACACTAATAGTGCTAAGGAACGAACAGAAATCTTAGACTGGTTTAAAAATACTCCAGATGCGATACTTACTTCTGTAAGTATTCTTACTACTGGTTTTGATGAACCTACGGTGGATACTATTATCTTAAACAGAGCAACAAAGTCACTTACCTTATACTTCCAGATGATAGGTCGTGGATCACGTATTGCCCCAGGTAAAACTACATTTAAGGTACTTGATTTAGGAAATAATGCAGCGCGTTTTGGACTTTGGGAAGCACCAATAGACTGGAAAGAGATTTTTGCATACCCAGATTTCTATCTTGAAAACCTAATTGCAGATGAGGAGATAGAGCGCAACTTCACCTATGTGATGCCTCCAGATTTACGTAAGGAATTTGCAAATACTAAGAATGTTTATTTTGATATCAAGAAGGAATACAAACGTGTAATTAAAGAGGGACTTAAAGCAAAAACAGCATTAGAAAATGCCATCGAGCAACATGCAGAAATGGTGATTGAAAATAGTGAAGATGTTTTTGATGCTAGAATCCTTGCACGTAAGTTAAAGGATGATATCGCGTATCGAGTGCGTCTATATTCATATAGTATTATGAATAACACTAAAAACTATAGAGACTGGTTACAAGAAGATTACGAGCGTAAGTTAAAGCTTAGAGTTAATCAGATTTGTAGAGAACGAGATATGTAATCTCTGCAAGAAACTACCATAGTATATTTATAAAAAGAGCCCAGAAGTATAAACATCTGGGCTCTTTTATTTTTGAGGATGATTAATTTCTATAATGATGAATTAGCTTTTCTGCTCTGCGGCATATGCTTGCACTTCATCAAGAACACGTAGTAAATTACCACTCCATAGTTGTTCGATTTCTTCTTGTGTATAACCACGGCGCACAAGCTCTATAGTTACATTCATAGTTTCTGACGCATCGCTCCACCCTTCTACACCGCCACCGCCATCAAAGTCTGATGAGATACCTACGTGGTCAATTCCTATCTTTTCTACGAGGTAGTCGATGTGATCTATAAAGTCTGTCACGTCTACGGCAGGAGGAAGGTCTGTGCGTTCTGCCAGTTTCTTCTTCTGTGCAGGAAGTAACACGTCTCTATAGGTCTCGTAATACGCTTTTCTTTCGGCTTCAGGTAGTGCTCTTGCTGCTGAGCGATCTAGCCAAGTAACACCTAGAGAATCTGCGATGTTTTTTATCACTTGATTTGCTTCGGCTTGGTAGGCGTCATTTTTTTCTGTGTTTAAGTAGCTTTTAAAAGCAACTGTTTGTACCACACCGCCATTATCTTGCATCCATTGCAATTGTTCGTCATCAAGATTACGGCTATGGTTACATAATGCTCTAGCAGAAGAGTGAGAAGCTATAATAGGTGTCTCACTTAGCTCAATCATCTGGCGCATGGCTTCCTTGCTAGGGTGTGATACATCTATCATCATCCCTACACGGTTCATCTCTGCAATAACCTCTTTTCCTAAGTCACTTAGTCCATTGTGCAGCCATACATCATCGGCTTCACCGGTGTTACTATCACTTAGCTGGCTATGCCCATTATGTGCTAGTGACATATAACGACCTCCTAGATTATAGAACTTCTCTACATTAGAAGCATCTGTACCTACTGGATATCCATTTTCTATACCGATCATGGCTACTTTTTTACCAGATTTCCAGATATCTCTTGCTTCTTGAGAAGTCGTAGCTAGCTGTATTTGCTCTGGAGCAATCTCTTCACAGAGTTTATGAATGGCATCAAACTTTGACATTGCATTCTCATAAGCGGCTTTGTAACCTTCTTCGTTAAGCTCTCCTTGACCTGTATACACCACAAACCATGGCACGTCTAGACCACCTTCTTGCATTTTAGGTAAGTTTACCTGTGATGCTAGGTTTTGTGTATAGTTTACGGTGTCTGTAAAGTTATCTACGTTTATATCGCAATGCGTGTCTAGCGTCATCACGTTGCTGTGTATTTCTTTCGCTTTTGCTAGTACTTCGGCCTCCGTCATTTCTTTTGGTGGTGCTACTTCTTTTTTCTTTGTTTCTTGACAAGAAAACATCGCTAGTATACAAGCGGTAATGGTAAGGGATCTAATCATTGGTTATTATGGTTTTTGAAGTTCCTAAGATACTGAAATTGAGTGTTCACATTTTCGCGAAAGCGTAATTATCTCAAAAGTCTAAAAAAAGCTGCGTGTCGTACCATATACCGTTTGCATCTTGTATGGACGCAATGCTGGTATGTGTGGCATCACTTTCTATAGCTGCTTTGTGCTTGGGGCTATTGAGCCAGCCGTTTACAACACCTTGAGCAGTGCGGTAACCTTTACCTACGTTCTCACTCACAGCGGTGGCGCCTTTGTACTTTAAGTAATCACTACGCTTAAAGAAGTTATCGTGACTCATAAGCCGCTTGTCTACCATATAATTAGTGTGATCAAGGGCTTGGGCTTGAGATAGGGTAGTGGTTCTCAAGGTCCTGATACCAAGAGAGTCTCGGTAGTCATTTACGAGCTGTAAGATGGCAGCTTCTCTAGCGCTATCACTGGGTCTATTGCTCGTAGAAGTAATGGGCGGACTAGTAGTGGTGTTAGATTTCTTTTTCTTTTTACAACTGGCAGTAAGCACTACCAGAACGAGTAATACGTTTAAAATTCTCATATTTAGATACTTATGGTTAATAGTGGCTAAGTTATAAAAAAAAGAAGACCCTAGCGCTTATAGCAACTAGGGTCTACCAAACTAACCAACCAAAAATCTAATTCTTATCCTCTTCTAGATCTCGTAGATGTGCTTCTACTTGACTTGCTATTTGAGCTTCTGCTCGTGCGCTGCGGTGCAGCTTTACGAGATGAAGATCGTTGAGTGTTAACTTTACTTGAGCTTCTACTCTTAGTAGATACCGCTCTTTTTTGTGAGGTACGAGGTGCAGCTTTAGACTGTGTACGTGATCCTCTATTTGTTGCTACAGACTTAGTACTTCTATTTGTAGTACGCGTTGTAGGTCTTGTAGTTCTAGGAGTACTCTTACGTACGCTATTTCCAGATCTAGAAGATGCCGTAGGGCGTTGTCTAGGTGTAGTAGCTACTGTAGGTCTTCCTCGTTGTGTTTCATTACGATTAGAGATTACAGCACGCTTGTTTGTACTTCTTCTTGACGTTGTAGTAGCAGTACCTCTCTGTGCACCATTACGGCTAGTAGATTGTGCTACACGACCATTTCTACTTGATGTATTTGCGCTAGATGTTCTACGTGCAGAAGTATTATTTCTTCTTGTAGTAGTAGTAGTGTTAGCACGACTTGCAACGCGTCCTGTGTTTGCTCTTGTAAAGCGAGCGTTATTACGGTCTACATTATCACGTCTACCATTATTGTGAGCTACACGACCTCTATCTGGACGTCTAAAGTCACGGCGAGCATTTGCATACCCACGGTTGTAACCTCTGCTATAATTGTTTCTATGGAATGCATAGTTATAACGTACTGGTGTGTAATATCTTCTATATGGTGTATTAAATACTAGACATCTGTTAAAAACTGGTCTGTAATAGTAATTGTGATACGGGTGGAATACATAGTTTCTGTTATACACGTTGATGAAGCCTGTATAGTGAGAAAATAATCCGCGGTTGTTGTAATAAATCTGTAGTCCTCCTACACGAGATATTCTGTTGTCTCTATAGTTGATACGTACGTCACCTGCTTGTGCTAAGCGTCCGTAATTATCATAATAAAGCGGAGTGTCTTCTACTTGAATCACAGCTCCATACTCATCATACTGTACATATGGATCATAGTCAAAACCTGTGTTAAAGCTTATGCCCACTGGCCCAGCGTTTACAGAGAGGCTTACTCCTTCTACATACTGTGGTATGTAAAAATCAAACTCTCCATCTGGAAATACTGAAAATTCGATACCGTTTTCTACAAAAATATACTTGCTACCGTCATATACGGTACCGCGTCGTATCGATGTATCTTCTTCTGCTGCATAGGTACTTGCCGAGAAGGTAAGTAGTCCTATAAATAATAATGCAAGATGTTTCATAATGTTCGTTTTTAATTAATTGTGTGGATTGATGTTCACGATTAGGTAATTACAAGTAGCGTGCCAAAGTCTGAAAAGCACCCTATACCAAGTAGGGTAGTAGTACCGCTTTCGCGAAAATTTTAAATACACAAAACACTTAATCTACTGAATAACAGTTTTATAAAATAGAAAAAACTGATTACATCAACGACGTTGCTATTGTTTCGTTTTAATTCTAATAATGGCCATGTAATGGAACTTATCTACTCTCGACCCATTATAAAATGGCTCCTATGAAATCAATACTGCTCACTTCGTTCTTATTATTAAGTACAATATTTACAGCAATCGGTCAATCTCCTACGGTGATTGAATTATTTACATCACAAGGATGTAGTAGCTGTCCACCCGCAGATAAATTAATAGCTCATCTATCTAAAGAACTTAAGGAGGAGGTTATTATTCTTTCTTATCATGTAGACTATTGGGATTATATAGGCTGGAAAGATCCTTATGCATCTGCTAGTAATACAAATCACCAATATGAATATGGTCGTACTTTTAATATAAGGAGCGTTTATACTCCTCAAGCAGTAATTAATGGTCGTAATCATGTGGTAGGATCTAATGAAAGAGAGCTCAGGGGAGCAGTAGCTAGTGAAACTAGTCGTATTGATAAGTCAGCAGTTACTATTGCTTCATTAGAGCGTGTGGCGGAAGGTGTTACTATTCAAGCAAGTTTTAAAAAGCTTCCAGATAATGCTATAATTATGTATGCTCTCACTGTAAAGGAAAAAACGACCATTATAAAAAGAGGAGAAAACAGAAACAAAACCTTAAAAAATACGCACATCGTTGCAAATTTTAAAAAGGAGCAAACATCTTATAATCAGCAAGATGTGGTTTTAAGTATTCCTTCGTGGGTAGCAAAGGATGACGACATTACAGTAGTTATTTATGTTTCAGAACCAGAGAACGGCATTGTAGCATCAGCAGCTCAAAACGTTAAATAACTCTGAATTAGCATTTTGATTAACAACTAGCTATGATGCTTTAAAATACCTTTATCAAAAAAAAAATAAAGCTATGAATACTACACAAAACAAAAAGCACGCAGACTTTCAAGATGCACACAGAAGATCTTCAAACTTTAATCGTACCATCCCAAAAGAAGAATTTGAGATTAAAGGTAACGGAGACGTTACTTTAGATAATGAGTAAGACTTATATAATACTTGTAAGTTTTTTTAAGATAAACCCCTTGATAAAGAGCCACTACCACATATAAGGTAGTGGCTTTTTCCTATTATAGAGATGATACCTTACTCGTTAAACTTCTCTAAAGACAACTCTTAAATACTATTAAAGTGCATTCTCAGCATGTAGTCTCCCCGTAATTTTACAACAACAAAAAAAACATTACCAATGGAAAGAGAAATAAAAGGAGGTTTTAGAACCATAAATCCTCATACCGAACAATCAATTAAGGAGTATACATATTTTACAGATGATCAGGTTACAGAAGCGATAGACAACTGTCACGACGCTTTTAATGACTGGAAAATGCAATCGCTTGACGATAGAGCCACTGTAATAAAGAATATAGGAGAGCAACTTAAAAATTATAAAGATCAACTTGTACAACTCATGACCGATGAGATGGGTAAAACCATTGAGCAAGGGAAAAGTGAGATTGATCTTTGTATTGCTATCACAGAATATACTGCCGAGAACGGAGTAAAAGAATTACAACCTATAGAAAGAACTCTACTAGATGGTGGAAAAGGAATTATCAACTTTTCTCCAGAAGGTGTTATTTACAGCATCCAGCCGTGGAATTTCCCAACATACCAACCACTTAGAGTTGCCATTGCAAACTTACTAGCGGGTAACGGGATTTTATTAAAGCACGCGCAGAATGTAACGGGAAGCGCATTATTAATAGAAGAGCTCTTACTTAAAGCTGGCGTACCAGAAGGACTTTTTAAAGTACTTGTGATAGATCACGCACAGTCTGATAAGGTGATAAGCAATGATAAAGTACGCGGAGTGACATTTACAGGAAGTTCTGCTGGAGGAAAAATCATAGCAAAAACTGCAGGAGCATCTATTAAGAAAACAGTATTAGAGCTGGGAAGTAACGATGCATACATCGTACTTGATGATGCAGATGTAGAAGAAGCTGTAAAAGCCTGTGTACAAGGTAGAATCATAAACAATGGTGAGACTTGTATTGCAGCAAAACGTTTTATCGTAGTAGATAAAGTGTATGATGCATTTAAGGAAGGCTTTGTACAAGGAATGAAAGATGTGGTCATGGGAGATCCTAATAAAGATGGAACACAACTAGGACCAATTGCTCGTAAAGATTTACAGGAGTTGCTAAGCGACCAAGTAAAAGAAAGTGTAGAAAAAGGAGCAAAAATTGAAACTGGAGGAGAAATACCAGATGGTAGCGGATATTACTACCCATCTACAGTACTAAGTAACGTACAGCCTGGACAACCAGCTTATGATGACGAACTCTTCGGGCCAGTAGCTTCTTTAATTAAAGCAAAAGATAATGAAGATGCAATGCGCATAGCAAATGATAGCCGTTTTGGACTAGGAGGAGGAATTTTCTCTAAAGATGAAAAAGCAGCAGTCAAGCTAGCACAAGAGCACTTTGATACAGGAATGATTTTCATTAATTCGTACGGACTGGCACAGCCTATGATGCCTTTTGGAGGAGTAAAAGACTCTGGATATGGTAGAGAGCACGGAGGATTCGGGATTAAAGAATTTGTAAATGCTAAGTCTATTTTACTAGCAGAAACTGAATAATATGAGTTATCAGTCATCTTTTATGAAGCAAGCCATTGCGCTAGCTCGAGAAGGTAAAGATACAGACGGTGGCGGCGCTTTTGGCGCCGTCATTGTTCGTTCTGGGCAGGTCATTGCGGCTTGTCATAATCTCGTAGGAGGTTCGCAAGACCCTACGCAGCATGCAGAGTTACGTTGTATTCAACTAGCATGTAAAGCGCTTGGTACAAAAGATCTTTCAGATTGTGATTTGTATACGAGTTGCGTGCCTTGCATGATGTGTTTAGGCGCAGCGAGATGGGCTCGATTTCAGCATATTTATTACGGAGCTTCTGCTGCCATGGCAAAAGATGCTGGCTTTATCTATAGCGATATGTTTTACGCTAGAGATATTGAGGCACGTGATCAAGAGTTTAACATGCAACAGTTTCTTGGAGAAGAGGCTGCTGCGGTGTGGAACGATTAATTATGGAGTTACGCTTTCGCGAAAGCGTACTAAAAACCACTACAATGATATTAAGGCTTCAAGACAACCGTTCTTGGAGCCTTTTTCTTTATCCAGAACAGAATACAGAGTGATATTGCGGCACACGAAGAAAAACCAATGAAGAGTGGGAGCGTGGTCTCCTCAATAAAACGACCTATAAAAGTACTGATGGGCACTGCCATAAGTGTAGAAATAAGACCTGTGATTGCCGCTCCTATACCAGCAATGTGACCTACAGGCTCCATCGCTAGCGCTCTAAGATTACCAAACATAAAACCTATACAGAAAAACTGCATTGCAAAGAACCCTATGAGTACATATACCGAAGGATGCAACACATCATTAAATAAAATCACATATAATATGGAAACGATAAAGAAGCCTACGAGGGCACCGGTGACTATTTTTTCCATCCCAAAACGCACGACAAAGTTGGCATTGAGTAAGATGGCAGCGCCTATAGCCGAGGCAAGTCCGGCAAAAATGTAAGGAAACTCATCTACGAGGCCATATTGATTTTGGAAAATTTGCTGACTAGCACTTATGTACACAATAAACGAACCTACAATAAAGCCTTGTATAATCGTGAATCCCATGGTGCGCTTATATTTTATAGTCTCGCGAAAACCTCTCGTTATGCGCTCTATAGAAAAAGGAATTCTGTTTGCTGGTTTGAGTGTTTCCTCTTGACGCCTCCAGAACCATAG
Source organism: Dokdonia sp. Asnod1-B02 (assembly GCF_045063955.1). Classification (NCBI taxonomy): domain Bacteria; kingdom Pseudomonadati; phylum Bacteroidota; class Flavobacteriia; order Flavobacteriales; family Flavobacteriaceae; genus Dokdonia; species Dokdonia sp. Asnod1-B02. Next base: position 2,085,596 of record NZ_JBEFNW010000002.1, read on the forward strand.
CATTACAAAGAGGCTTATTATTACCTGTACTAAGAAAATCGCTTGCCAGTTCCAGATATCAAGAATCACTTTACCCATAGCGGGAGCGATTATAGGAACAAGTAAAAAAACTACCGTGACGAAAGACATAATACGCGCCATATAATCGCCTTCATAAAGGTCTCTTATAATCGCAACACAGATAGTACGCGGCGCCGAAAGTCCGATGCCCTGTAATATTCTACCTAAAATCATAACCTCAAAACTACGTGTGTACATACATATAAATGAAGCGATTATAAAGACGGTAAACCCAAAGTAAACAGAAGATTTTCTACCTTTAGCATCGGCTAGTGGTCCAAAGACAAGTGGTCCCAGGCCTAGACCTAAGAAAATCATACTTATAAGTAACTGATTATCGGCGGGAGTTTTGGTTTGTATCGCAACACCTATAATATCAAGTGCTGGAAGTAGGGCATCAATAGATAGTGCGGTGACAGACATTAACGCCGCCATAAGTGCGATAAATTCTATTTGCGATCCTTTCGTTTTTTGCATTTGGCAAAAGTACAAGAATGCCTTACGAGCGATGGTCGTTTTATGTAAAATCTAACACCGTGTTAACACCCCACAAAGGAATAGTTTTTGCTACCTATCTAATAAAACTGTATCTTATGAAAAAATACATCATCATCATCCCGTTTCTTATACTCGCAATCGCGTGTAAGACTAAGCAACCCATGACGCAGCAAGAGCTGGCAACAGCAAGCCGTGTGCAAGAATTAATAGACAATCGCAAGATTGATATTACAGCAACCTGGGCATACCCACTGGCAAGTAATGTACTCAACCAACTAGCAGTAAACAATGGGCTAGGGGCTGGTAACAGCGGTAGCCGCATCAATTTATTAGGTAACGGCAACTTTCTCAAAATACATAACGATAGCGTGAGCGCTTATTTACCGTATTATGGCGAGCGCAGGATGGGCGGCGGTTACAACTCATCAAATGGTGTGGAATTTTCTGGAATTCCTAAATCCTTTGAAATTACTAAAGACAAGAAAACAGATCGCACAGAAATGACATTTTCCATATCTCAAGATGCTGAAACCTATGAGGTGTTTATAGAATTTTTTAATACCAAGAAAGTTCAGATTTCTGTAAACAGCGTTCAACGTTCAAGCATTCGCTATGATGGATTTATGGACTTAGATGTAGAATAATGTTTTTATAACGCTTTCGCGAAAATTTGAACAGATGATACTGAGTCTTTTTATTTTCAATTAAACCCACAGATATTATATACGCAGCATTGCCATAGCACCATAACCTTAAATCTTTGAGTGTATGCTTTTATGATTTCGTTTTGTGAACTAGAAGTAGGACGAAGAGAGACTGTACAGTTTGTTATTTGTTTTAGGAATTGTAAAGAGTACTAATGGTTAATCAAATATTCTATTTGACATAATATAAATTATAATACAAATTGATATATCTAGAAAAGAGTGGATAGCGCGCTTTTCAGCGCTATTTGACATAGTTACAGATATAGCAACACCACAGGTGTTTTATATCGTCAGCATTTATGTAACAGCCCTTTTACGTACTTATTGCTATAGTGGACTTTAAGAGATTCACGAAATCCTATAACTACAATATAAACCTGTGAGTATTCTTGTAAGAGCTCTTTTTCAGACTGATCAATACTTACAGCTGTAAAATGCTTCGTTTTTTCTTTTGGTTATAATTCGCTTATATGGGAAAATGCTTTAACCAAAAGATTAAAGAGGCCAAATTCAAATAAGAACCCAGTTTTGAAATTAACTGTTAAACTAATTCCAGGTTTCTAAATAATTTATAAATTAAAAATTTCTTTGAGGTAATGTGGTTCTTGTTTAATACGTTTAACATCTTTTACAAGAAAGTCAGCAATATCGGATTTCTGAGAATCTCTTAGTTTACCGGATAAATTATTATTTGAGTTAGACAAATCAATAATTCTTTTATTTCTAAGGTTTTTTGCAATGAATAACATACTATTCATGAGGTTATTTTTATCAGATTTATTGATACCGTAGTTTTTATCTGATAATGCAGTAACTACACATTGATCAATAATTGTTGTGGGTAATTCTAATTTATTCCTGTCTCTATACACCTTTAAAAGTTTTACAATCCTTCTAGTGTTCGGTTTGTTAACCATTAAATTCTTGTCAATTCCAACATTGGATTTCGACGAACTACCTTTTTGCCACACCCAGTTTGGATTAACATACAAATTCAGTTTCTTCTCTAAATCATAATTGTTAATTTCCCTACCAGGTACTATATCAAAATGAATATCTTCTTCATATTGGCTCCGAAAAGTCAAACCAATTGTCTTCTTTTGCTTTGTAATTTTAGCTTTTGATGCAAAAGATTCTTCTATGGTTTCAAAAACATCATCATACATCTTTTCTAATGTTGTATAGTAATTTCTCTGAAAAGGTAAAATTATATCCAAATCATAATTTGACCCTATCGCCGTTCTTTTATGAAATGATCCAGCATCTTCAGGAGAAGTCACTAACCCTGCTTTAAACTTCTTAGATAATCTTTCCTTTACTTTCTTTCTATATTTGAGTACATCATTATAGAACTTTGAGTCTGCTTTTAAATGTTCATCTTTTAAGACATTTTTTAAGTATTCATTTGAACGAAATGGATTTTTATTTTCCTTAGTGCGTTTAAATTCATTTGTCAAATAACCAATTCCACCTCCTAAACTAGCACCAATTAAACTCTTTTTTAAAGTTCTTTCTCCATCATAATTATCCCATGTAAATTCATCACCTCTTTTATTATGGTCAGACCATTGAGAAAGAATATCACTTATTGCAATAATACCAATTCCTACAAGTGCCCCTTTAATAATATATTTATCTTTTCTTCTCATTTTTTTTGCTTTTTAGGTACAGGGTGCATTCCTCCCCCTTTCCATTTACCAGTGATATGCCAATTTTCATAATGGTATATCCATAAACTTGTCCAAGGAATAATACAGTCAGAAAGCAACATTTTTGAATTAAATTCTTGATATTTAGGATAATACAAACATAATTCATTCAATGGGTAAACATGAGGGATTTTATCATTCTTAAAATTCCTCTTTAATTCCGGATTCAAAATATTTACTTTCGGTCGCATGCCTATTCTATATTTTAACTTAAAAGAATAATTTATACTTCTTGAAGTAGGCCTTATTAATCCAGTACATATAACACAATCTTTTAAGAGCTTAACGTTAAATTCTGGATAGCTTTTTTTTAGAGCAATAAATTGCTCTGATAAATTATATATTTTTTGTTTATTCACTTCCGAAAAAAGTATTGTTTTTTATCATTTTCATACTATCAACAAGTGATTCGGCTATAATACCATTCGAAGTGTTGATACCAATACTATTCATCTTCCTAGCTTTTTCAAGCTGGTTTACTTGTGATTCTTGTGCTTTTAAGAATACTTTTTCACCAAATAATCCCTTTATTGTATTTGCTTCCTCAATAACACCATTTTCATCTTTCAAAATTTCCCATTGCTTATCTAAATGAACTACGAATTTCTTAAAATGTTCATACAATTCAGGTTTTTTATCATCATCCCACTTATCACTAAAATCTTCTTCTGGATTTACAGGATTTAATACTTTCAAGCGATTTCCAACTAGACCAACGATGTTAAAATTTTGCTTTATTTTATTTATGATATTTTCAATAGTATCAAAAATTGACTCTTCACCTTCATAAAACTCACCTGCAATAGTTGTTAAAATTATACTGGATGTTGCCATTTTAGGATTCGAATTAAAGAACTCATCACGATACATCTTGATTAACTGAACTGCTCTTTGTAAAGGTTTCTTTTTGGAAAACTCATCAGCTGGTAAATTTTCCATTGCATACGCCTTTTCTAGTAAAGTCATTTTTGCCAAATTTGATTTGTCTACAAACCAATTTCCATAACCCCTTGGATTACTTGACGTCCAATCTCCTAATTCCCTATCTGGTATAACTAATTTATCTTCGTCAAAACTTGTCTTTTGACAACCAGGTAAAATATCCATATGAAAATCACCAGCGTAGTTTAGGCGAATACACCTATTCTTTAATTCAACTTTATCTTTATACCTATCGCTATTCTGCAGAACTCTTTTTAATTGATTGTAAATATATTGTGGAGAATATTTCTCCCAATCCATAACAATATGTACTACTATATCTAAATCGAATTCATTTTTTCCAGTCGGCTTGACAGTAGTTCCAATTCGAACTGAACCTTGAGGGTATATTTCAAAAACAGCGTCTTTAAAAAAGCCAGTATCTTCATTAAGTAAACTCTCGATTGCTCTATAAGCAGTTTCCATTCTTTCTTTACGCGTGTCATCTAATTGAATTTGTTCAGCGATTCTGGCTAATAAATCGTCTAACTGCGTATTTTTATTTTTAAATAATATCATGTTTTACTCCACTTTAAATTTAAAACCCACTTTGCGTGCGGCCCAATATTGTATTTAGTACCTAACTCTCCCTCATCATAACCTAGTTTATTAATCATTTGGGCACTAGCCCATTTGATATATTCACTATCTCCTTTAAATAATAATTCTTCCAATTCCTTTTGTTGTGATTTATTTGGTATCAATTCTAAAACATCATATTGCAGAATCTCCCAACAATCCCAACCGGATTCAATAGGAGCTCGTTTTAATGGCGTTTGAACTGATTTTAAAAATCTGTAATTAACGTATGGAAAATTCTTTTTTTTAAGGATTCGATTATCTGCTTTCTCCCCCAACAGTTCTTCGTAAAATTCTCTCCAATGAGAAATTTCACGATTTTTTTCACTATTAAACCAATCAAGAAATTTCATTGCATTTCTTGCAGGTACAAAAACCGCTAAATCACCATTTTTTAATCCAGCGGTCTTCATTTTTAAATCGTCAGTAGCATTCATTTCCTTCAAAACACTTTGTGTTTCAGGTAATCTTTTATACTTGCCTCCTACGTGTTGATACCAATTCCAATTTGGATTTGCGTTTTGTACTAATAAGTATTTATCATTAACCTTAATTACATACTGATAGGACATGGAAAATCTTATGTATTTTCCAAATAGGCCAATCCAAAAAGAATGCAGCGTTAATTTTAACCTATTTCTGTTTTTGTAAAAAAAATTAAAACCATCAATAATTAAAATAGTGATAATTAAAATATATCCGCCTCCAATGAATTCAGGACGAAGCGACTCATCTATATTATAACCTATGGTAATTAGAATTAATGCAACTAATATTTTTAAAATAAATCTCAACATACATATTTATTATTACCCCTTTGGTGGAAAATTATCGTTACCAAAACTATCTTTTTGTCTAATTTGCCCTTTTTGATTATGAACTAAAAGTTCAGATTTTTGATTTTTAGCAATTTTTCTAGCTGCGTTAATTGCCTCCTTTTGAGTAGAAGTAACTTTTGTTGCCTTTTGATTCCCTGCTCCTTTAACTGCCCAACCACTGCTATGTGGAACTACGTGTTGATTCTTTTTCATTATTTAAATTTTTATTATATTTTCTACAATGCCTTGTATCTTAAAATCTCTTGTTAATATAATTGGCTGATGCTCTTTATTTGTTGATTTTGGTAACAAAACAATATGGTCTACATTATTTTTGAATTCCTTTATTGTAGCTTCATCATCAATTAAAGCGACTACTCTATCTCCATCTGCTGCGGTTTGTTCTTTTCTTATTAAGACTAAATCTCCATCATCTATATATGCTTTGTTCATTGAGTCACCAGAGGCTCGAAGTATAAAATACTTTTTATCCATTCTAATGAGCTTTGATGAAACAGAAATTTCTGTTTCAATATTTTCTTCAGCAAAAAGTGGAAATCCACATGCAACATTCCCTAAAACAGGAATATTTATCATTTTCACATACTCTTCTTCACTTTCTGCAACTTTTAAAATAGTTGATTGCGCTTTACCATAAGTCCTTTTAGAATTGTTCGTTTCTAGTAACTCAGCGACAGCAACATCTAATATTTTAGCAATTTTGAATAAATCCTCAAGACTTGGTTGTCTTCTGTTTTTTGCGTACGAATTAACCATGTTATAACTCTTCTCTAGCCTTTCAGCTAACCAAGTTTGTTTAATGCCTCTACTTTCTAAAACTTCTTTTATGCGATTCATGCTAATGAATTGATTTACAACTGTAAAATTAATTTATAATATTTTTATATCTCATATTGTGAGATGTATTTTACAAACAAAATGATAACATTTATTAACAAGATGTAGCCTTTTTATTTATTAATATTTTCAAACCCTTTTCCTACTTTTAGGAATAAAATTATCACATATTAAATTTCAGAAAACGCAATGAATCAAATAGTTAAAAATCAACACTATATACCAAGGTCATATTTGAAAAATTTTGGATATCTAGTCTCGGAATACACACGTCCAAGCGGAAAAGTTGATAAAAAATATAGTATTTATAATATCGAGAAGGGTGGTGATATAAAAGTGAATAGTACGAAAAAAGTATGCAAAATGGAATACTTATATGACCTACCTTTTGCTAATGAACAACATCGACAATTCATAGAGAGAGCATATGATAAAGAAGTTGATAGGCATTTTGCAGAGGTAACCGAGTTCATTTCAGATGAGAGTTTGAAAACCATAAGTGATGAAATGAGAGAAAAGCTGCTAAAATGTGCTTTAAGTCTTTATTTCCGTACTCCAAGACATGTTGCAATTAGTGAGAAAGAAAAAGCAATAGTTTCTAGATTACCAGAGGGTAAACAACAAAAATTGCTTGATACTTTTAAAACTCGAAGACTTGAAAAACATCTTGAAAATTTTGAAAAACTATATAATCAGAAAAAGAAAAACGGCATTTGTATAAATAAAGCAGTTGGAGATTGGGATTTCATATCTGGTGATAATCCAGTAATTATTAGAGCTCCAAGTGGTCAATTTATAGATGTTTTTTCTTTAGAAAATATTATACATGTACCCTTTTCTCCAAAGTTTTGTATTACAATTATGCCAGATACGGAAACAAATGAAGTACCTACGTTCGCTCGTTATGACTATCCTAATCATCATATTATGACTATAAATTATGATATTGAGGAACGCCATGATCAGTATATATTTGGTTCCGAAAAGGCTTTAAATGATTACATAAATGAATCTCCAGCATATAAGGCTCCTGCGAGTGAAAATGACCAAAGAGTTTTAGCAATAAAAAATACAGTTTTAGGATTGCAACACTTTACAAAAGTACTAGAGCAGTATGGACCTTTTTCAAAAGAATCAAGAGCAGTTTTCTTATATTATTGGCATTCAATACCTGCTTTTAAAGAAGACCCAAATAATATAAAACTTAAAAAACAGCTAGGTTATTAGCCATTTCATACATATTCCCTCTTCACTCTTTTATCGTTGCTTCAGAAATCGATCTCCCATCCACATCCCAAAAATAAACCACTACCAGCAACAACCCTTACTAAAAACCGCAATCACATAATATTTTTCACAAAGTCAAGCAAATCCCCTAAAAACTGCGACCATCTATAACACAGTTATTCCCTTCTGTAATGTCCCCACCACAAAAGCGATTAATTACACCTATAAAAGTCCAAGGCAAATCACTGCTCACTTACAGTTTTTATTTACCTTAGAAGTTCCAGAAAAATGATCGCAACATATGAGTAAACAAACCAAAGAGTTCGACCACTTAAAATCGGTAGATGAAGAACAGCTACCCGTAGGAAAAAATAAATTAAAAGATTGGACGCATTTTGCGGGTCTTTACGCTGCAGAGCACGTAGCAGCAACAGAGTTTGTAATTGGGGCGACCTTTGTCGCATTGGGAGCCAAAACTTCAGATATTATTCTAGGATTGTTAATCGGTAATATTCTGGCTGTGTTAAGTTGGAGATTCATCACCTCCCCTATCGCTGTAGAAACTCGTTTAAGCCTCTACACCTATCTCAATAAGATAGCGGGTGACTCGATGACCAAGTTATATAATTGGGCAAATGTGATCATCTTTTCTGTTATTTCGGCGGCGATGATTACGGTATCGTCCACAGCAGTACGTTTTGCATTTGATATTCCTGCGCAACTTAATTGGTATCCCACAAATGCTTGGTTTGTATTGATTGTATTGGCGGTGGGTATAGTTGTGGTTTCTATCGCACTCTATGGTTTTAATGCCGTTTCTGAGTTCTCTGGTCTCTGTGCGCCTTGGCTTTTTGTAATGTTTACAGGAGGTGCAATGGTGCTGCTGCCTGCATTGTCTCTAGATGTGTTAGATAAAACCATACCATCAAATTGGGCAGATTTTATGACGCTAGGTAATCAATCCATCTGGACAGGAATTAATAGCGATGGTGAGACTGGAATTGGACTCGTAGAGGTTATCGGTTTTGGATGGGCGGCAAATACAATCACCCATTTTGGACTGGTGGATATGGCATTATTACGTTTTGCCAAAAAGAAAAACTATGCCTACGCTTCTAGTACGGGAATGATGTTTGGTCACTACGTAGCGTGGATTGCTGCAGGAATTATGGGAGCTGGTGCTGCCGTTATTTTAGGCAAATCTATTGTAGAACTTGATCCAGGTGATGTTGCTTATTACGCTTTAGGTTGGTCTGGTTTTGTCATTGTGATTGTTGCAGGATGGACTACAGCAATAACAAATTTATATAGAGCAGGTCTCGCTGCTCAGGCCATTTTTTCAAATCATTCTAGAAAGAAAACAACTATTGTCGTTGGCTTGGTAACCGTGACTATCGCTTGTTTTCCTTTTGTATTCTCACAGATTTTACCACTCCTCACCTATGCAGGACTACTCGTAGTTCCAGTAGGTGCGATTGTATTTACAGAACATCAAATCTTCCCTAGAATAGGATTTACAAGATACTGGTCATCGTACCGCAAGCTTAAATTTAGTATGCCGGCTGTTGCCTCTTGGGGATTAGGCTTAGTTTTTGGCTTCGGACTGCAAGCGCTAGATGTGATATCCTTTTACTACCTCTTTATTCCTACTTGGTTTTTTACCATCGCTATGTACACCTTCCTTGCATCTAGATATGGGGCAAAAGATAGTTATACAGAAGAGGTAAAAGAAGAAGCACTTAGAGAGGAAACTATAAAACGTTTTCAAGAGCAACAAGCCGCACAAGAAGATGTGCAGGTTAAGGATACTTCTATGTTTTCAAAGACATTAAAATTCTTAGCAATTTCAGCACTTATAGCTAGTCTAGCACTGGCTTGTAATGTGATGTTTGGCAGTGCTTCTGAGACAGAATATATTGACAATAGACAACTATTTTATACGTACACTTTTATCTGTACTATCCTTTATTTTGTATTTGCATATTGGGCATTACGAAGAGGAAAATCAAAAAACGCAACTATCTAATGGGAAAATTGACACCACTTAATCAAGAAAATCTAGCCGAAATAGGCAAACAAATACCAGTACCTACGTATGATCGTTCGCCAGATAAGGCAGGCATTGTACACATAGGCGTAGGTGGTTTTCATCGCGCTCATCTTGCATACTACGTGCATCAAATCAGACAACTGGGTGAAGCATCAGAATGGGAAATTTGTGGAATAGGCTTGCGCCAAAATGATCAAAAACTTCACGATATTTTCAAGAAACAAGACCATCTCTACACCTTGATGGTTCAGCATCCAGACGGAAAAAAGGAGGCAGAAGTCATTGGCTCCATTGTCGATTTTAAAATGGGCACAGACGACCCAGAGGCTGTCATCACCCGTATGGCAGCACCTGAAACAAAGATTGTATCATTAACCATCACTGAAGGTGGATACAATTTTAATCCTAATACAGGTGAATTCAATTTTGAAAATCCGCAGATTCAGCACGAACTCGCACATCCTGACGACCCAAAAACAGTATATGGTTTTCTTACAGCATCCTTAAAAAGACGTCGTGATGAAGGACTACCTGCTTTTACCGTACTGTCTTGTGACAATATTGAGCATAACGGCAATATGATACAGAAAATGTTGCTCGCTTTCGCGAAAGCGCAAGACCCTACACTAGCACAGTGGATAGAAAAAGAGGTGAGTTTTCCCAATAGTATGGTAGATCGTATCACGCCTGTAACCACGCAAGAAGACATCAAACTACTAGCTGATACTTATGGCGTGGAAGATGAATGGCCCGTTACCTGCGAACCTTTTATACAATGGGTGGTAGAAGATAATTTTTCTAATGGAAGACCCGCTTTTGAAAAAGTAGGCGTCCAGTTTGTACCCGATGTAGTTCCTTATGAGAAAATGAAATTGCGTCTGCTTAACGCTGGGCATTCTGTGTTAGGACTTTTAGGTGTGCTACACGGCCACCCTACTATAGATGTATGTGTACAAGATGAGCTATTCGCACAGTATTTACGTGCCTTTTTTGACGAAGAAGCAACACCAGTTTTAGGTGAGATTAAAGGTATTAATCTAGCAGATTACAAGGATAGTCTGCTAGAACGATTTGGGAATCCTAACATTAAGGATAGTGTAGATCGTATCTGTTCAGAGAGCTCGGCAAAGCTTCCAAAGTTTTTAATTGCAACCATTCAAGAGAATTTAGCTACTGGTGGAAGTATCAAATATGCGACACTTGTTTTAGTAGCTTGGTGTTATTATAGTGACAAACAAGAAAACCAAAACGGGCAAAAACTAGTCATTCAAGACGAAATGAAAGAGGAGTTGCATCAAGCAGCAAAGAAGACTACAGAAGATGCTTTAAGCTTTATAAAGCTGGAATCTATTTTTGGAAACCTTATTGATAACAAAAGATTTACAGATCTATACACGGAGATGGTTAATCGTTTTTACAATGACGTTGATATCAAAAAGTATATGCAAGAATTGTTATAAAGAGCTGTTCTGAGTTGCTTGATACTCATTTTAGTCATTAAAAAGATAAAAGCAGCTCAAGGTGTGGGTTTTAGCTAAGGTAAAGTATAAAATATGTTATAAGAGGAATTGTACACTTTAAAAATCTAGGTAATAGTTATAGGGTGTACATTCTCCTGTATGATATCTTCAAGCGCTTCTTTGTTTATAGGCTTATTGATAATATCACGTATGCCCACATTGCGACATCGATCTTTTACCTCGCTTATTTCTAGTGCTGTTAATGCTATGATGGGAATTTGCTTGTTCTCTGCAGAAATAACTTCTGAGGCTTCAAATCCGTTCATCACGGGCATATTGAGATCCATTAAGATGAGATCAAAATGGGTGTTGTGGTATTCTTTTATAGCTTCTTCTCCATTTACAGCAATGGTACACTTGTGACCAAGCGTTCTTATTAGTTTTTGAGTTACTAGTTGGTTGATCTTATTGTCCTCAACGACTAGTATTTCTAGGCTCTTAGATTCAGAAACCACCGCTCGCTCATCAATCTCATTTGCAACTTCGCATGCTAGGATAAACGAGAATTGCGATCCTACTCCTACTTCACTGGTGACAGATAATTTACTACCCATCACTTTCATTAAGGACTTAACGATAGGCAGTCCAAGACCAATGCCGTATGAGGTGTTTTCTTCTGTATTAGCTTGTTTAAAACTATCAAAAATGATGGCTAGATTTTCTTTAGAGATACCTGTTCCTGTGTCTGAGACTTTAAAAGTGATGCGATCCATGCCTTTTTCTTTTTCAGCTAAACTTACACTGAGCGTTACAGTACCATTTTTTGTGTTTTTAAGCGCATTATCAATGAGTTTTAAAAGAACCTCTGTAAGATTAGTTTCATCTAAGATGTAGTAGCTGGAAATCTCATCTGCAATAGCTAGTCGTAGTTCCGTTTTTTGCTGGTTTGCTAGATAATTTAAGGAGGTGACAATATTCTCTAAGAGGTTATGTAAATGAACCTTCGTACGCTTAATCGTAATGTTGTTAGACTCTACCTCATTAATCTTTAATATGTTATTTACCACCGATTTTAAATGATCTCCAGAGAATTTTAACGCATTTAGAAGACTTTTATTTGTCTTAATAATGGAAGGATTTTCTATAAGCATCTCTGTAATTCCTACCACTCCGTACAAGGGTGTTCTTAAGTCGTGACTAATATTAACTAATAGCTCAGATTTTAATTTGTGAGCGTGTTCTGCTTCATTTTTGGCTTGTAATAGCGCCTTATTATTTTTTTCAAGCGCTAAGAATGATAATCGTCTCTTCCGATTATAAAAGATTAAAAAGGAGGTACTTAAAAATAACAGCGCACCAATGCTTCCAAAGATGATAACGTTGGATTTTAATTGAGATGCTTCGGCTTTTTGTTGGAACTCCTTTACTTTAAAATCTGCTTCAACTTGTTCTATTTGGAGGTTTTTTACCTCATTAAAATCTAAGTCTTTATAATAGAAATGTTTTCTAAGGCTTTCTAGAGCCGCATCATATTCTCCTAGCTCTTGATGTATCTCACTTTTAAAATCATAAATATCTATAAGTTCTCTGGTGAGACTATGCTTCTCTCCTATCTCTAGTGCGTTATTAATAAAGGTGAGCGCCAGTCTATGATCTTCTTTTTGGTTATAATAAATAGCAAAGTTCAACTGTTGCAGGAGCCCGTAGATTGGGTCTTCCTTGTCAATGTTAGGTAACAACGTATCGGCTTCTAGAATGTAAGGATATGCTTTATCTGGATCTTTAAAATTAAGGTACATGCCCGCTATATTGTAATAGGTATAAAAGGAATGCTCATTTTTGCCTGCCTCTAGTGTGTATACGATAGACTTTTCAAAATAAGCAGCAGCCTCGTCTGCCGTGGTAATATCCATTGAGTATATATTACCGAGACCATTGAGTGAAGCTACGTTTACGAAGTAATCATCTGTCTTTTTATCGAGTGCGAGGTTATAGTAATTTTTCGCGGAAGCGAAATCTTTTATAGCTTGATAGGTATTTGCCAGACTCACATAAGCCTTTGCTTGTAAGGTTTTATCCTTTCCTTGATTTGCATATTGCACTGCAGAAGTTGCAAATGTTAATCCATCCTTATAATTCCCGCTTATGTTTTCATCCTTAGATAAGGAAATAAAAATACTGACGCTATCTATAACGTCACTAGCACTATTTTGAGATAAAATAGGTGCACAATAGCAACATACAAGTAGGACTAAAAGTAGCTTGTTTTTCAACTTTAATACATTTGGGGCATTAAAAGATAGCAAAGATTAATTTAAAAGTCACTGGAAAAGACATTATTACGATAAAATGCCACATAATAATAAATATTTGTTACTTCTTTAATTTCAGATGCTTAAATCTACTATTCAGTAATTAGAGGTAAGCTGTTTTAGTCTTGTTTAGAGAAATATACGCTTTACAGAATCCGCATATTATTCAGAATTCAACAACCAAATTTTAAGTAATTCAGAATTATTTACTGTAATTTTTAAGCAGGTAATTTTCAGAGAAAGCGATTTTTTTGCTATATTACAGAGACAACTGCCTAATATTTAAAGTTTTAGAATCCCTATTCATAATTGCAATTTATTTATGTTTTAAACTTTTGAAACATAATTAAGGATCTAGATAAAAATCGTAAATTCTTAGTTATGATACTTGTATTATATTCTTAACTAACCACCGCCCCATATGAATAGTTTTGATATTAATTATTTAATGGTTTCCATATTTACCGCAATCTTTGGCGTTTTTGGAATATACCACTTCGTATCTTATTTAATTTTACGGCATAAAATTTTATGCCATTACTGTATCATTATATTTGGACTTACATTGCATTGGAGTTGGTCACTATTTCCGGAGGGATATCTTCCTGAGGTTATTCAAAAAAATGGATCACTTATCTCTGCAATGACCACCACTTTTGGATTCTTATTGTTTACAACCAATTATTTAAATATTCATCGCGGCAATCATCCTAAAATATCACGCAGTTATACTTTTTTAAAATATACCACAGTTTTAATCCCAATTCTTTTTGTTCTTAATATTCTAACTCTCCATATTCCTTGGTTGCATAGTTCGCTAGTAATGTCTGCAGCGATTACTGCTTTGCTATCCGTATTATTGAATATTTTCTCTGGGATTCGCTTATTTAATGAAGAAAAGTTTAATAAGTACTATTTGTATGCATACTCCCCAATGCTACTCTCCTCAGTCATCTATATAAGCGCATGGTTTTTAAAAGATGCTTATACTGTAGACAAACATTTTATTGTATTAATCACTTCAATTCTCATCACTCTACAACTCATTCTCTTCTCTATTTTAATTGGCTATAAGTTTAAGTCTATTGAAGACGAAAACATAAGAACACAAGTAGAAACTAATAAAATCCTTGCCTTAGAGGTAGACAAGCAGACGAAAGATTTACAAATCGCAAAAAAGGATTTAGAAAGTAAAAACCACGAGCTTGAATCTGTCAATTCTCTTAAGAACAAGCTGTTCTCTTTGCTTACACATGACGTTAGAGGACCGTTACATAATATCGCCCTGCTGGTTAATCTACTTGAAAACCAAATTGAGGATAATGAACTAAAAGAGATCTCACAAAGTCTTAAAAATGAACTGGATGATAGAATTGCTATGGTGAGTGCGTTACTAGACTGGTCATATAACCAGCTAGAGGGAATTAAACTCAATAAAAAGGATTGTGATATTCAAGAAATCTTTACATCTATAGCTAAGCAATATGAACGCTCAGCAAAAGAGAAAGATGTAAAACTATTATTCGAAATTGAAACGCCTACCCTATTTATTGATGAAAATATGTTTAAAGTGGTCTTACGTAATTTGATTTCAAATGCCATAAAATTTAGTACAAAGAATCAAAATGTCATATTATCAAGCAAGAAATGCCCAGATGGTATTGAAATAGGCGTACAAGATTTTGGCGTGGGAATGACAACTAGCTGGCACAAAAATCTTGTTAAAGATTGTATTCCTAAGACAACTTTAGGCACTAAGGGCGAGCAAGGAACGGGTTTTGGACTACTCATCACAAAAGACTTTGTTGAAATGAATGGAGGCGAACTTTTCTGTACAAGTAAACCCAATGAAGGCACTCATTTTGTAATGCGTTTTGCGGTTAGTAATAGCTGATTTATGCTGCATTCTAAGGGTTTATTAGGTATTTTATAAATAAGCAGATTACGTTTCCAATCCCCATAAAAACCTACCATCCAAAACTTAACATTTTATTTTTTTTACATTTTCTCTCGTCTAGTTCAGAATTATTGCTACTTTTAAAGTCTAAACTTTAGGAGTAGCTATTAAATTAGTTTGAGAAAAATCCTTAGAACCTGATTTGGTTAATACCAACGTAGGGAAAAGTTAGAGGTTCTTGCACCACTGCGCACTTCCTCTATTTTTAATTCTATCCTTCTCATTCCTTTATCGTTTATATAACCGAAGCACAATGCTTCATAATTGTATTAAACATGATAAACATAAAGGTCAATCAAACCTCGTATCAATTTCCAGCACAGGTCACACTAGACCAGATTCTCACCCAACTCGACATTTCGGTTAGTGGGATTGCTGTGGCTATTAATGAGCGCATTATTACCAGATCACATTGGGTTTCTACCATTCCTGATGATGGCGATGCGGTGCTTATTATTAAAGCCACACAAGGTGGATAATAGCGACTTCTAGGTACTTCAAGAGTAAAAAAACATCATTAATTAATCCAGAAAGATGAAAAATAGAGACACTGCGCCTAAGCAAGGCGGCATTACCCGAAATCCATTTCCTAATTCAAAAAAAATCTACGTAAATGGTACGATACATCCACAAATTAAAGTGGCTATGCGCGAGATTGCGCTTAGTGATACTGTGGATTCTATGACCAAAAAGAAAACACCTAACGAGCCAGTAACGGTGTATGACACCTCTGGACCATATACAGATCCAAAAAAAGAAATCAATATACACAGCGGTTTAGAGCGCATACGTGAGTCGTGGATTTTGGAGCGCAATAATGTAGAACAATTAGACAGCTACTCCTCTACCTATTGCAATGAGCGTCTTAATGATAAGAGTCTAGATCACATGCGTTTTAAGCTTTTAAAGAAGCCTATGCGTGCAAAAAAAGGTGAGAATGTAACGCAGCTGCATTATGCAAAACAAGGAATCATCACTCCAGAAATGGAGTATATCGCTATTCGCGAAAATCAGCGTATCGATGAGATGACGGAGATTAGAAAGCAACATAAAGGAGAACATTTTGGCGCATCTATTCCTGATAAAATCACGCCAGAATTTGTACGCTCAGAAGTTGCAAGAGGCCGTGCCGTAATCCCATCAAACATCAACCACCCAGAAGCAGAGCCTATGATTTTAGGGCGTAATTTCTTGGTAAAGATTAATGCAAATATTGGAAACTCTGCAGTTACCTCGTCCATTGAGGAAGAAGTAGAAAAAGCTGTGTGGGCATGCCGCTGGGGAGCAGATAATATCATGGATTTATCTACTGGTGAAAACATACATGAGACCCGCGAGTGGATCATACGCAACTCCCCTGTTCCCGTGGGAACAGTTCCTATTTACCAAGCGTTAGAAAAAGTAAATGGCGTTGCCGAAGATCTTACATGGGAGATTTTTAAGGATACCTTAATTGAGCAAGCAGAGCAAGGCGTAGACTATTTTACCATACACGCCGGTGTGTTGTTGCGTTATGTGCCCATGACCGCAAATCGTGTGACCGGTATCGTCTCTCGTGGCGGATCTATCATGGCAAAGTGGTGTCTTGCACATCATAAAGAGAGCTTTTTATATACGCATTTTGAAGATATCTGTGAGATTTTAAAACAATACGACGTTGCCTTTTCATTAGGTGACGGTTTACGCCCAGGATCTGTGGCAGATGCAAATGATGAGGCACAATTTGCTGAGCTAGAAACACTAGGCGAACTTACACAAATCGCTCGTAAGCATGATGTTCAGTGCTTTATAGAAGGTCCTGGTCACGTACCGATGCACATGATTAAGGAAAATATGGAAAAGCAAATCGAACTTTGCGATGAAGCTCCTTTTTACACCTTAGGGCCGCTTACCACAGATATTGCGCCTGGATATGACCATATTACCTCAGGTATTGGTGCTGCCATGATAGGCTGGTATGGTTGTGCGATGTTGTGCTACGTTACTCCAAAAGAACACCTTGGATTACCCAATAAAGAAGACGTGCGCGTTGGTGTGGTTACATACAAACTAGCGGCGCATGCTGCAGATCTGGCCAAAGGTCACCCAGGTTCACAACATCGAGATAATGCGCTGAGTATGGCACGTTTTGAGTTTCGCTGGGAAGATCAGTTCAATCTAGGTCTCGATCCAGAGCGCGCTCGTGAGTATCACGATGAAACCTTACCAGCTGCAGGAGCAAAAGTGGCTCACTTCTGCTCAATGTGCGGACCAAAATTCTGCTCCATGAAAATTTCTCAAGAAGTCCGCGATTTTGCTGCTGTAAATGACATAGTCGATAACGAGGTCATCCAAAAAGGAATGGAAGAAAAGTCTAAAGAATTTAAAGCCAAAGGTTCCGAAGTATATCTGTAAAAAGATGTGGGAGTTCCCACGCTGCAAAAGCGTGGGCAGGCTTTCCACTACAATCTTTTGCCAGAAAAAGGCAAAAGGATTTTCATTACAATCCTTAACTCAAAAACATGATCATCGTACTATCACCAGAAAATGATATCCCTAATGAAATAGAAATAATCAACAAGTTATTTAAACAAGGATTAGCATGCTATCATGTAAGAAAACCACATAAAAATTATGAGGAATATTGCGCCTATATACAACAGATTGATACGGTATTTCATGACAGGATTGTAGTGCACGATCATCATATGATAATCAACGAATTCAATCTAAAAGGAATCCATTTTAAGGAACAGCATCGCATAGATCACATAGATAATCCTGGTAAGTATTTTAAAGGATTAAACATGTTCGGAAAAACGATAAGCTCTTCTTTTCATGATTTGCAAGCCTTAGAAGACTGCTATTTTGAATTTGATTATCACTTTTTGAGTCCTGTGTTTAATTCCATATCAAAGGAAGGTTATAAAGGCCGTGGCTTTGATGTAAATAACAGTGATAAAACAATCATCGCCCTAGGCGGAATCCGCCCAGAAAATGTAGCACAAGTCAAACAACTAGGCTATAACGGAATTGCTGTTTTGGGAAGTATTTGGAAAGCAGAGAATCCTCTAGCTAGCTTTAGAAAAATGAAACAAGCTTTTTGAGAATAGTAACATCAGGAAAGCACATATAACCATGTATAAAACAGCTCGCGTTAAGGATTGAGCGGTTAGACTGCGCTCACCGCAGGCTATACTAAGATTAGAGGATATTTCAAACGCATGAAAGTGATATTTAGAGGACTAAAAAGATAACAATAAAACAGTTCGCGTTAAGGATTGAGCGGTTCGACTGCGCTCACCGCAGGCTATATGTTTGAGCTCTTTTTATGAATATTTCGTTAATAAAAAAGCGAGTAGCGAAAGCCTGACCTGAAAGGGAACGCCAAAATAAAGAGTAAAATATAGCATTGAAAACAAACAATTACATATTAACCATTGCAGGCCTAGACCCATCAAGTGGCGCAGGAATCACTTCAGATATTAAAACATTTGAAGCGCACCGGCTATACGGTTTATCAGTGTGCACCGCAGTTACGGTTCAAAATGACATCGATTTTAAAGAATGTGTGTGGATAGACAAAGCTGTGATTATTTCGCAAATAGAAACGCTTTTTGAACGGTTTGAAATATCCGTAGTGAAGATTGGTATTATTCAATCTTGGGAAGTGCTCTCTCTTGTTTTGGATAGCTTACATACGCTTAATCCTGTAATAAAAATCATTGTAGATCCCATCATAAAGGCGAGCGCTGGTTTTGATTTTCATAGCCTCGAGCATCAAGATATTTTTGACAAGATATGGTCACAATGTTATATGATTACTCCTAATTACGAGGAAATACAGCAGCTATATCCACACCTTAATATTAAAGAAACTATAACACACATAAGTAGCTTCACAAACATTCACTTAAAAGGTGGACATAGAAATGATAAAACAGGATGGGACGTGCTTTACCACAGTAAAACGGTTGTAAAAAATATTGCTCCAAAGGCAGAAAAGGTGTTACTGAAACACGGAAGCGGTTGTGTGCTTTCGGCCGCGCTGGCGAGTAATATTTTGTTGCAGCAAGGTATAGAAGAAGCCTCGATAAACGCAAAATATTATACCGAAGCCTTTTTAAACTCAACCGATAACTTACTGGGACAACACAGTTACCCAACACTAAAAATTAAGTCGTAATGATACCAAAACTACATTATATCTCTCAAGGTAATACTCCAGAAACGCATCTTGATAACATACAGAACGCTTGTATTCATGGCGCAACACTGGTGCAACTCCGCTTAAAGAATGTCTCTTTAGATCAGGTATTAATTACAGCAAAAGAAGCGCGAGCAATAACCGCACAATACGGCACAAAACTCATCATCAATGATAATTATGAAGTAGCAAAAGAGGTAAAAGCAGATGGTGTGCATTTAGGAAAAACCGACTCCTGCCCTACTGTCGCTAGAGCGCATTTATACTCTTGGCAAATTATAGGTGGCACAGCAAATACGCTAGAAGACTGTCAATCATTGATGGACAAAGGTGTGGATTATATAGGCCTTGGTCCCTTACGATTTACAACTACCAAAAAGAATTTAAGTCCGGTTTTAGGTTATAATGGCTATCACCAAATTACAGATACATTAAAAACTAAAACTCCCATTATTGCAATCGGAGGAATCACAATCGACGACCTAACAGATCTAATAAAAACAGGCATTCATGGAATCGCTGTATCTGGAGAAATCACTAGTGATTTTACAAAAATAGATGCCTTGCAACAATCACTAGGAGCATCATTAATAGAAGAACAACGCCATACATTTGAATAATATATGAACGATATTTTAAAAATAGCCGACAAGGAATTCAGCTCACGATTATTTACTGGAACGGGAAAATTTAGCGCAGATCATTTAATGAGAGAGGCTTTGATAGCATCTGAAAGCGAACTAATAACCGTTGCTCTAAAGCGTGTAGATGTTGCTAATGAGGAGGATACTATGCTTCAAAGCATTATGCGTCCCCATGTGAATATACTTCCCAACACTTCTGGAGTAAGAACTGCAACAGAAGCAGTTTTTGCAGCGCAACTAGCGCGTGAGGCACTAGAGACTAATTGGATTAAACTAGAAATTCATCCAGATCCCAAATACCTATTACCAGACCCTATAGAAACCCTCAAAGCCGCCGAAGAGCTTGTAAAGTTAGGTTTTGTAGTCATGCCATACATACATGCAGATCCTGTGTTATGTAAAAGGCTGGAAGATGTGGGTGTACAATGTGTAATGCCTTTAGGAGCACCCATAGGCACTAATAAAGGAATAAAAACGGTAGACTTTCTAGAAATTATCATTGAGCAAAGTAATTTACCTGTAATTGTAGATGCCGGTATTGGTAGTCCGTCGCATGCGGCTTATGCCATGGAGTTAGGAGCTGATGCTGTTTTAGTAAATACTGCCATCGCAGTGTCTAAAAATCCTGTAGCTATGGCAAAAGCATTTAAAATGGCAGTAAAGGCTGGTCGCATAGCTTACACTGCAAAACTAGCTCCGGTAAAAACATATGCAGAAGCTAGCAGCCCACTGACTTCTTTTCTTAATTAAAACAACTAGTTATGTCTTTTAAAAATACTTTTGACACCTATGATTGGGATACTGTAGAAAAAGAAATCTATAGCTACACAGCACAAGATGTACGGCATGCTCTTGATAAGGAAAAAATCGATTTGGAAGATTTTAAAGCACTGATTTCTCCTGCTGCCAAAGACTTTCTTGAGGAAATGGCACAGCGTAGCCATGTGCTTACTAAAAAGCGATTTGGTAATACCATCCAGATGTATATCCCGATGTATCTGTCTAATGAGTGTCAAAACATATGTACGTACTGCGGTTTTAGTATGACTAACAAAATTCCTCGTAGAACACTCAATGATGAAGAGATCTTAAAAGAGGTTGCATTTCTAAAATCTAAAGGATATGATCACATATTACTGGTTACCGGAGAAGCAAACAAAACGGTAGGCGTTTCTTATCTAAAGCACGCAATTGTACTCATCAGAGAACATTTTTCAAATATAAGTATCGAAGTACAGCCGCTAGATCAAGAGGAATATGAACAGCTTATAGAAGCTGGTTTATATGCTGTGTTGGTATATCAAGAAACGTATCATGAAGCAACGTATAAAACACATCACCCTAAGGGTAGAAAATCAAACTTTGATTATCGCTTAGATACACCTGACAGACTTGGTAAAGCTGGAATACACAAAATAGGTATTGGTGCTTTATTTGGTCTTGAAGATTGGCGTGTAGATAGTTTTTATACAGCCTTACATTTAAAATATTTACAAAAAACCTATTGGAAAACAAAGTACTCCATCTCCTTCCCTAGGCTAAGACCGCATCAAGGAGAAGTGCAACCTAAAGTTGAAATGACAGATGCCGATCTGGTGCAGCTTATTTGTGCATATCGCTTACTAGATGAAGATGTGGAGTTATCAATGTCTACTAGAGAAAGTGAACGCTTCCGAAATAACATTATAAGTTTAGGGATTACGTCAATAAGTGCACAATCTAAGACAAACCCTGGAGGATATGTGGTAGACCCACAATCCTTAGAACAATTTGAAATTTCAGACGAAAGAGATACGGAAGAAATCAAACAAATGATTGAATCTCAAGGGTACCAAGCAGTTTGGAAAGATTGGGATAAAAGTTATTTTGAAATTGCTTAGCATGGAACTAACCACCGCCGAAAAACAACAATATAGCCGACATCTTATTCTAGACAAAATAGGATTAGAAGGTCAATTAAAAATCAAAAAAGCAAGCGTTTTAGTCATAGGTGCAGGTGGTTTGGGATGCCCAGTATTACAATACCTTACTGCTGCAGGTGTTGGTAGCATTGGAATCATAGACAATGATGTGGTGGAGCAATCCAATTTACAACGTCAAATTTTATATACTCATGATGATCTTGGGAATAACAAAGCCATATCAGCTACAAGACGCTTAGAAAAGCTCAATCCTTATATCAATTTTGATACATACCCAATGCGTCTTACTAGAGATAATGCGCTAGAGCTCTTTGCAAACTATGATATCATTGTAGATGGATCTGATAATTTTGCTACGCGATATTTAATAAATGATGCTGCTGTATTAAAAGATAAACCTGTCGTGCTGGGTTCTATTTATAAATTTGAAGGTCAGCTGGCTGTATATAATTATAAAAGTGGTCCTACCTACCGATGTTTATATCCAACACCTCCTAAGCAGAATGAAATGCCTAATTGCTCTGAAGCCGGAGTTCTAGGCGCACTAGCAGGAATTATAGGTGCATTACAAGCCAATGAAGTATTAAAAATCATCTGTGGAATAGGTGAAGTTCTTTCTGGAAAATTGCTCACCTATAACATGTTAAGCATGGAACAAATGATTTTGGGATTTGATAAGGATACCAGTATCATAGTCAGTCGTCTTGAAGACGAGTACGAATTACAATGTGAGTTTTCTGTAGACAATATGGGTATTACAATAGATGAGATTAATAAACATCCAGAAAAATACAATCTCCTTGATGTTAGAGAGCATAATGAAAGAGCAGTACATCATATAGGAGGTCAACATATTCCTTTAGGCGAACTGCAGAATAGAGCACACGAAGTATTGCAAACTAAAGATCTGGTTGTGTATTGTAAAGCTGGTGTACGTAGTAAAAAAGCTATCAAATTATTGCAAGAAGAAGACTTTGACTGCAGGCTTTTATATTTGACGGGGACTGTTTTGTAGTTTTTGCTCAACAAATTTAATTCTATAAAAAAGAAAACGCCTTAGCTATGCTAAGGCGTTTTATATACTTAATATTAAGTCGTCTTATGCAATCTCTAAAAGCTCAAGTTCAAACTCTAAGGTTTGTCCTGCTAGTGGGTGGTTTGCATCTACAATAATATGATCTTCATTTACTTCAGATACACGTAACTGCTGCTCAGAACCATCAGGTCTAGAAGCTACTAATATAACACCTACTTCTGGTTTGATTTCTTCAGGTAGTTGCGTTTTCGGTACTGTTTGAAATAACTCTTGCTGCACGTCACCGTACGCTTCTTCCTTAGTTATAGTAACCGTTTTCTTCTCGTTAACCGCCATATCTATTAAAGCATTCTCAAATCCTGGGATAAGTTGGCCTTTGCCAAGTTCTACCTGTAAAGGTTCTCTTTGTAAAGAGCTATCAAACACCTGTCCATCTGCTAATTTTCCTGTGTAGTGTACTTTTACTACATCATTTCCTTTTACTTTACTCATAATTACTTGTTTTTAATCGAATTATAATTTGCAAAATTACAAGAAGAAAATCGGCTTACGAAGGAATCCATCAATGAATCTGGATACTGTAAAAACTTGTACTGTGATATGTAGTTTTACGACGATTCATAATATCCAATTTTATCTCAGAAATAAAGGCCTGACACCCCTGCCAGACCTTTATAAGCTCAAAAATCGTGAGCCCCTCTCACGATGTTGATTCAATTGAATTGTGCAAAAAACTACTTCTAATCTCAGAGAAGCATGAACGCTATTCAACAAGAAGCTAGTGCTATTGATAATCTTTTTGCCAGAGGTAAATTGATTATTAGACTTTATAAAAATTACTTATTTCATATTGAGCCAACTTAGGAATAGCAGCGGTAAATACTTTAATCTCCCAGTGGCTTAAGTGCGGCATCATTTCCATAGGATGCTCAAAGAATATCGTATTATCTGCTGTTGTAAACGTAGCAGACGGAATAATATAAAAGGCTCTTGGGGCATCTTCTATTATTGTAACTAAACCCAAAAAACGGTGCGATGCAACCTGTCCGTAATCAAGCTTTTGAATTTTAATACTTTCTTCCTCTTTAACTTGGATAGTCCTTAGTTGCAATTCGCTTGTTTTACCTGTAGGTGCCGTAATGAAAAAGTCTAGAACTTCTACCCTATTAATATCTGGAGTGATTGTAAAATCGGCTTTTGAGAGTTCGCTAGTAACAAAATCTAGTAGTTGTGATGTTTCGTTTTTCATAATGGGGTGCAAAGGTAATTATTTCTTTAAATAAGTATGATTACACAACCACCATAAAGATCCTCTAAGAAGGTTACATCAAATGTATTTTTAGTTGAGAGTTACGCTTTCGCGAAAGCGTAAAAAGAAAATATTTAATCATATTTCAAACAACATCAACCACAACTTAATAATTAAAAATGTAATGCGAATTATAAAGCGATGGACAGATAGCTGAGTCTCTTAAAAAATAAATAGATTCTTGTGTAATGTAATCAAGATACTATCGTCAGAGTACAAATAGCTTAAAATGAAATCTATATTATAGTTTGCGAAAATTTCATCTTTTTAATTACTTAAACATTAAAAAATTAACTTTTTTTAAGCTTTAAAATATTATTTGAACACTAGTTTTGCGCTTTTAAATTATTTATCAAGAATCTCAATAAGGAGATAGCAACCTGCAATAACGAGCAAGGTGCTAAATAGATAAGCCAATTAATTGGAACCAATGTTAACTCATACTTCTATCTAATTGCTATTATCTCCTTGCAAGAATGAAGAAGAACATGACACAGACTACACAAATTACCCCAAAATTTACAGCTTTAATCCCGCTATTTGTATTTGTAATAACATTTTTAGGCGTTGGTATTTATCAAGATGACTTTTATGCACTACCTGCTCCTATGGCGGTTATTACTGGAATTATTGTGGCTTTTATAATGTTTAAACAGACTATAAATGTTAAGATTGACATCTTACTCAAAGGATGTGGTGATGACAAAATTTTAACCATGTGCCTCATTTATTTACTAGCTGGAGCATTTGCCGCAATTACTAATGCTACAGGAAGTGTGGATGCGATTGTAAACCTGGGCTTAGATTACATTGCGATACAATATATCTATGTAGGTATTTTTGTGATTGCTGGGTTTTTATCAGTTTCTACGGGAACATCTGTGGGAGCAATTGTTGCACTAGCACCCATTGTTGTTGGTTTTGCAGATAAAAGTAGCGCAGACCTTGCCATTCTTTGTGGAGCTTTGCTAGGTGGTAGTATGTTTGGAGATAACCTCTCAGTAATTTCAGACACCACGATTGCCGCTACCCAATCTCTGGGTACAAAAATGAGTGATAAATTCAAGCAGAATATTAAAATTGCGGTTCCCGCAGCCCTACTTACTATTGTTATTTTGATTTTTCAAGGAGTAGATCTCACGACAGATGTTACAGAAACCGTTGTTTATGAATATGATGTAATAAAAATTGCTCCTTATGTCCTTGTAATTATCCTCTCTATTGTAGGTCTCAACGTTTTTGTAACGCTACTTGTAGGTGTACTTGCTGCAGCCTTACTAGGGATTCTTTATGGTGATTTTACCATTATAGAGTCCACAAAAATTGCCTATACAGGATTTACAAATATGACCGAGATTTTCTTGTTATCTCTGCTCACTGGTGGTCTTGCAGCACTTGTAGCTAGTAATGGCGGTATTGAGTTTATCTTAGTGAAAATTAAAAAACTTATTAAGAGTAAAAAAACTGCCCAACTTGGTATTGCAGCGCTGGTAAGCACCATCAATATGGCAATTGCAAATAATACCGTATCCATCATTGTTGCTGGACCTATAGCAAAAACCATTAATGATGAATATGAGTTAGACAATAAGAAAACGGCTTCTATTCTGGATATTTTCGCTTGTATCTTTCAGGGCTTATTACCTTATGGAGCGCAGGTTTTAATGATTTTGAGCTTCTCAGAAGGTAATATCAATTACTTAGATCTTGTAGCAAATACTTGGTATTTATTGCTACTGTTTGTAGTTACCATCTTATACATCATCTTTAAGAGTGATACTCATAAGCACGCTTTCGCGAAAGCTGATTAATTTATCATCGAAGCACGTGGTTAGTACTAATGACTGGTAGGTTATATGTAGAATTTTTTGCGAAATCGAAAGAGAGAAGAAACCTAGAAGAGCTTGTAATTAAGTTTTGTAGCAAATTTTATGCAGCATTATAACTTTATGACAATCCAGACATAATTGTTAAACCTATCCCAAATTCAAACCTTACCGAGAACCGTACGAGAAGCTGCTGCGTTATATATGTAAATCTATATAACACAAACACTAAACAATTATGAAAACAGTAAACGTATTATCAATGGCACTTTGTGCAGGACTTTTATCACTTGCATCATGTGAAGGTTCAAAAAATGTAGGAAAAGAAGAAGCAGCAGATCAAAATGAGATGATGGATGATAAGTTGTCTCAAGTGGAGGATATGATGGACGATAAAATGTCTGAGGGTGAAGATATGATGGATGAAATGACAGTGATGGTAGGTGGTGCAGCAATGTATCCTTCTAAAAATATTGTTGAGAATGCTGTAAACTCTAAAGACCATACTACCCTAGTTGCTGCTGTAAAAGCTGCAGGTCTTGTAGAAACTTTACAAGGAGAAGGTCCATTTACAGTTTTTGCACCAACAAACGCTGCTTTTGAAAAACTTCCAGCGGGAACAGTAGCAACACTACTTAAGCCGGAAAGTAAAACTGCTTTACAAGGTGTACTTACGTATCATGTAGTTGCAGGAAAATTTGATGCAGCTGCTATCATGAGCGAGATCAAAAAGAACAACGGTACGGCTACATTTACTACTGTAAACGGTGGTAAACTAATGGCTTCTGTAAAAGGAACATCAGTAGTTCTTATGGATCAAAATGGAAACAGCTCTACAGTAACTATTGCAGATGTAATGCAGTCTAACGGTGTGATACACGTAGTAGATACAGTGGTTTTACCAGCTAAATAATTATAAGAATACCCAACTTGAAAAGCGTCAACTGTAAATTACAGTTGGCGCTTTTTTTATTTCAGCTTTTTTATGCGGTAAATCACTCGTATTAAAAGAGCTAGCTTCATGAATTGGAGATTGTGAATATCTATTGTTGTTTTTTACTTTTTCGCCTTGAGCTAACCCCTATTTTTGGCAACCTTAAAATAAAAGAGATATGAGTGCAACTTGGTATGAGTGCAAAGTAAAGTATAGAAAATTTGATGAGGCATCTGGAACTCAAAAGGTAAAAACAGAGCCTTTTCTAGTAGATGCAATATCATATACAGAAGCAGAAAGTAGAATAACGCAAGAAATGGCTGCCTACTTAAGTGATAGCGAAGAAATCAAAATCACAAACATAAAAGTAGCAAACTACGCAGAGATACATCCGTTTGAAAACTCAGATAGATGGTTTAAATCTCGTGTATCACTCATTGCTTATGATGAGGAAAGTGGTAAAGAGCGTAAGACTAATCAATATTTGCTTGTACAAGCAAATGATGTGAAGGAAGCCTTTGATAACACTGTTGTCACTATGAAAGACACGATGGGTGAATATACAATTCCAGCAGTTTCTGAATCACCTATTATGGATGTATTCCCATACTTTTCTGGTGAGGAAGAAGATCTTGAACGTCTAGAGGAGTTTACTAGAATTAAAGATTCTGTTCCTGTAGATTATAGCGAAAACAAGGAGCAAGCCATGGCAGACTCGCTCGTTACCGAAGAAGAATAGATTAGACGATTTTACATAAAATCTACTATAAAGAGGCTGTTTATATACTTATAGGCAGCCTCTTTGTTTTTAATAACACATGCCCTTCATAACTACGGTAAGACCCACGCGGGATGAGTATCTTTGCTAGATTACTATATAACTGTTTTACGTAGTTATTAAATAAGAAGATTATGATTCCAAAACTTCATTACATATCGCAAGGAAGCTCACTCAAAGAGCACATTGAACATATACAAAAAGCATGTAATGCCGGAGCTGAGCTCGTGCAACTCCGTATAAAAGACTGTTCTCAAAAAAAACTGCTTGCCATTGCACAAGAAGCTAGAGAGATTACCGCTCATTTCCAAACGCGATTAATTATTAATGATGATTATAAACTTGCCAAAGAGGTTAAAGCAGACGGAGTACATCTAGGAGGTACAGATGCCTGCCCTATCTCTGCTAGGAAGCACTTATACACTTGGCAAATAATAGGTGGCACGGCACATACTTTACAAGATTGTGAGACACTTATTGAGAAGCAAGTAGATTATATAAGTCTAGGGCCTTACAGCACTTCTACCACAAAGGAAACTACAGCAAGCACGCTGGGTGTTTCTGGTTACAAAGCAATTATAGAAGAACTGGGTACCACTACTCCTATTCTTGCCGTGGGAGGCATCACACTTGATGATGTTACAAAAATTTTGGAGGCTGGTATAGATGGTATTGCCGTTTCAAAAGCGATAACGACAGATTTCAATAGCATTCGCTCGTTTAATGAGTTGCTCAGTGCTTCTTCTACACAAGAGCAGCGACACTCTTTTAAATAAGCATTAGTTACTTGTGACATGCGTTACAGATTATAGGTACGCTTTCGCGAAAGCATAAAAAGTCCATAACAACAAAAAGCCCATCTAAATAAATAGATGGGCTTTTTTAAAAACTTAAAGTATGTATTAGATAACTTTTACGTTTACTGCGTTTAAACCTTTGTTACCTTCTTGAAGATCAAATTCAACTTGGTCACCCTCGCGAATCTCATCGATTAATCCTGAAATGTGTACAAAGTGGTCTTTTTCAACACCTTCTTCTGTAATAAAACCAAATCCTTTGGTATCGTTGAAAAATTTTACTGTTCCGTTACTCATAATAATATTTATTTAATAATTAGTAATCGATATTCAATTACGCGGTAAAAATACAACTTTTAATTACCAATCTATAGGGAAATAGTCTTTTAAAAATTTTCCTGACCAATGCTTACCTGTATTGATACCATCAATAAGTGGGTCCATCACCCTAGCAGCACCGTCTACGATGTCTAATGGTGGTTGAAAGTCATGTACTTCTACTTTCTTTTTTGATAGCTCCGCAGGGTCCTCATCTGTCACCCAGCCCGTATCTACGGCGTTCATATAGATCCCAGACTTAGCAAAAGTGGCAGAAGACGTGTGTGTAAGCATATTTAAAGCAGCCTTTGCCATATTAGTATGTGGGTGTCTATCTTCCTTTTTAAAGCGGTGAAATTTACCTTCCATAGCAGATACATTTATGATATGCTTTTGTCCAGTATTTTCCTTCATCATAAGGTTAGACAAGCGATTGCATAATACAAAAGGCGCTACAGCATTTACAAGCTGTACCTCTACCATCTCTGTCGTTTCTATCTCGCCCAGCTTTAAACGCCAGCTATTAGTCTTACGTAAATCAACTTGTTGCAAATCTGCATCTAGTTTTCCTTCTGGAAAGACTTCGCTAGTTTGTAACGAATTATCAAAACTGTAAGGAATCTGAGAAAGCTCTGCCGAGTTGCGCAGTCCTATTCCTGGCTCAGGTCCATGCCAAGTAACTGGCAATACATTATTCTTACTAGTTTTTGCAGTACTCACACTTAAGTCTGATAACTCCTGCAAGCAGGTTATGTGATCTTGTAAGAGTGGTTGTGCGAGCTTAGGAAGTTGATCAACGGGTAGTTTTTCATTTTCCATTAAGTGGAAATAGAATCCAGATGGCCTACGCACCGTTTGTGCCGCATTATTAATTAAGATATCTAGTCTATCATATTTCTGCTCTATATAATTACAAAATATCTCTACACTGGGTATATGACGTAAGTCAAGACCATGGATATGCAAGCGATCGCTCCAGTCACCATAATCTTCTTCCTTTGCATATCGTATTGCGCTATCTGCAGGGAAACGTGTGGTTGCCACCACCGTCGCACCAGAACGCAATAGCATGAGAGTTATATGATAACCTATTTTTAATCTTGAGCCTGTTATTACAGCTACTTGCCCGTTTAAATCGGCTGTTTGAAAGCGTTTTGCATAATTCAGATCACCACATGAAGTACACATGGTGTCATAAAAGTGGTGCAGCTTTGTATACACTGTTTTACACACGTAGCAATTTCTTGGAGACTCAAGTTCTGGAGTGTCTTCTGGGATTGCAGCTGCGCCCAGTAACTTAGGAGCAACAAAAAGCGAAGCTTCTCTAGCAGATCGTATTCCAGTGGTTTTACGAGCGTGCTTATCTCTAGTAATCATCTTACGTTTAGCAGCCTTCTTTGCGTCTTTCCTCCTACGCTGAAACTCATCTCTATTAGGACGAGATAACATTCCTGAAGCTTTGAGAAGCTCTGTGCGCTGTTCTTCTGGAAGCTCAAAAAGCTGATTCGTATCGGCTACTAGTTGCTGCAATGTATTAATACATGCATCAATTTCTTGTTGAGAGAGAATTTTATCTTGGGTGTTTTTACTTTGATCTTCGGGCATAATGAACTGCAAACAGATTTTTTGCAAAGGTAATTATACTCTTTTGACCTTTTCTTTAAAAGTGGGTGTTATATTATGTATTTGGGTTACGCTTTCGCGAAAGCGTAACGCTACCAAATAATAGTTAAAAATCTACAAAGCATTATTTATTTTTAGTTATTAAACCATTCACACTATTTAAAATATACGGTTGCTAGGCTCAAAGATTACATATGTACTAAAACAAAATATTTCCATATGTCTTGTTACAATTTTACAATCAGACGAATAGCAGAAATTTTACGACGAAAAGCAATAATTTAAAGGAAATTATTTTTTTCTGTTAAAAAAGATAATTTCGCCATTGGAAAGAGTGTGTTATTTTCGGTTATTCGTCTGATTTACGCATATTTGCGCACTCATCAATCAAATCTGAATGATTAAAAAATACACTGTTTTTTTTCTATTTTCAATACTTAGCGCCTCCGTTTTTGGTCAGAAGGTTGGAATTAATACTCAAACTCCTCGTAAAACATTAGAAGTTGCAGGAGATATGGTAGTTACTCAACAAACCGTAATATCAGAATTGCCACCAATTGCAGATGGCGATGAAGCGAGTTTTCTAATTCAAAATGACAGTGACTTTATTATTAAGCTTGATCCCAAAAATCCTTCTGGTGCGGCATTAGGTTATATACAGACATATATTATAGAAAATCCCAACTTAGACTGGGTAAGAGATTTTGACACAGGCATTTCGGCTACAGATTATGAACTTATCGTGGCTTCTGCGCATTTTAACAATCAACTCGTACTTGTCGGAATAGAACAAGACAAATTCTCTTTACCCTATACTTCTACTTTTATCGAAAATGGGACTTGGCATATCATTGCAGATTATCCTGGTGTGGCAAACGACTTTGATACAGCAGATTCTAAGTGGGAAATACAAACATTGATTTTTTCTAAGGATTTAACTAAGCAATTTGGTGTCATCTCAGTCCCAATGGGCGGAGGAACTACAAACGCGGCTGCAACACCATTTATAGATTAATTATGCGAACGTTTCTATTATTGTTAATCTTATTCTCATCACTTGCCCATGCTCAAGTAGGCGTAGGAACAACAAATCCTCAAGCAGATTTACATATCGCAGGTGATTTACTAGTGCAAGACGCTTTTAAAACGGCAGAGCTGGGAACGGTTTCTGCTGCAGAAGAAGATTTTGAATTAGTGACTCATATTACTACTAGTAATCCTCCTGGACTTGTTACAAAGCTTGATGTTTCAGAAGTTTCTGCAGCTCCTATCAATGTTGTCAACTATACATTCTCAAACCTAGATGGTGATAACCTTACTGATGTCGATTTACAATTTAAGACTAATAAGTATATCGTCGCTGTTGCAAATTTTCAATATATAGGTGATGGAGTTAGTAAAACTACTGTAAACCCTACGGTGCGATCTATGGGTACATTTGTTATAAGAACCTTTGAAAGTGGAGATTCTTGGCACCTTGAAATTGGAAACAGAGAGCTAGATCCACTTGCAGGTGGTACGGTTACTTATAAGGTCACGCTAGTTATCTATGATAAATCTTACTACAGAGAACTACCACAAATCATTACTAACTTAGGCTCCTCAAATAGCGGTACAGCTTCATCAATACCTGATTTAAATTGAGAACTTCATTACTTTCATATTCTTTAGTGCTGGTTACAGCAGTATGTTGCATATCTACAATGCGCGCTCAGGTAGGAATAAATAAACCTAATCCCTCAGCAATACTTGACGTAGATGGTGATGTAATTGTAGATCAGACATTAACACTAGAAAACCCAGGAAACTCTTTAGAAATAAGGGGTTTAAATCTACTTGTTGTTTCTACTGCTAATGATATGTTACAGTATGACATTGATATTGCAAAATATGGGCCTATTAACAATGTGCAATTCGAATTTACAGATTTATCTTATGATGGCTTACAAGATTATAATACTCAGGTCCCTGTAGATGAATATGAAATGGTTGTACACAGTTTTTTCTTTAAGCGAGTGGGAAGCGATAACTATAACGTATTGTTGGGAAGTAATTCATCTGTTTTAAATGTAGAGGGTTATCAGGTGTATGCTTATAAACACGCCACACACAATACATGGTTTTTGAGAGCTATTGTAAACGACTCATCATTTCAGATTGATACTGGCTTGGGTACTATTATAGAAAATAATATTGATATGATTCTCAATGTAGCTTTATACCGCAAAGGATTACTTACTAAAACACTTAACGAGGTTAATGTAGATATGGAAACTTCAAGTACTGGTACGGCTCCTCTTCCTGCTGGATTTACAAATTAATGAAGGTCTATATGATATGAGGTTATTAAAGCCAACTAATTAAATAGTAAGTGCTTTAAAATCTCGCAAAAAAGTATATTCGCGCCATGTGGATGTATTTAGGCTTACTAGCCGCACTTTTTCTTGGATTACACAACTTAGCAAAGAAACATGCAGTACAAGGTAACGAAGTGTTACCTGTATTGTTAGGTACACTCTGCGCTGGTTTTGTATTAATACTTCCATTTTTTATAGGTTCAAGATTTTTTCCAGAATACACTAAGGAAATAGGGTTTTACATCACTCCTATTCCATGGAAAACGCATGGTTTTATCATTATCAAATCCATGATTATGACTGCCTCATGGATTCTAGCATATCAAGCTTTAAAGCACCTACCTATCACCATAGTAACTCCTATACGATCTGCTGGACCGTTTTTTACATTTATAGGTGCTATTTTTATATATAGAGAGCAACCTAATGCTCTACAATGGGTAGGTTTCTTTGTGATTATTCTATCAGTAATTCTTTATGCAAATATTGGTAAGAAAGAAGGGATTCACTTTAGAAAGAATAAGTGGATTTTTGCCATTATAGGTGCTACTTTCCTAGGAGCCTCCAGCGGATTGTACGACAAGTTCTTAATTCAGAATCTATCTCTTAATCCTCAAACGTTGCAGTTTTGGTTTTGCTGGTATACTATTTTAATGCTACTAGCCATTCTAGCGATTACTTGGTTTCCCAAAGCCAAAAAAAGACAAGCCTTTACCTTTAGGTGGACCATTATAGCAGTAGGTGTACTACTACAAACCGCCGATTATTTTTATTTTAAAGCGCTACAAGATCCAGATGCGCTTATCATGTTACTCTCTGCAATAAAACGTAGCCAACTTATCATTGCCGTAGTTATAGGTGGTCTTGTATTCAAGGAAAAGAATAAACGTAAGAAACTAGTTCCGCTCGCAGGTATTTTGCTTGGTGTCTTCCTTATTTTGTATTCTTAGTGAGGTGCTGTTCGGTTATAACAGACTTATGTTAGCCTGTAGCTCATGCTTAAACTTAATTAAATAGTGTGCTTTTTTCACGCTTTCGCGAAAGCGTAACATCCTACTTATCCCCTTTCCTATCTTTTAAACCAGCTCTATTTAAAAAGGATAATTTTTATATCTATTTCTGGTCTTAAATTAAATGTTTGTTAAAAAAGAATGAACGTTCATTTTTGATACTATCTTTGCACCAGCAATAAAATAATATGGCCAAACTTCAAAAAAGTATAGATAAACGTAATGCGCTTGTAAAGGCGACCATAGAGCTTGTAAACAATAATGGTTTTCATGCTACACCTATGAGTAAAATAGCCAAAATGGCAAACGTTTCTCCTGCCACTATCTATTTATATTTTGAAAACAAACAAGACTTAGTAAATAAAACATATATAGAAGTTAAGGCTTCTTATACAGAATATGCATTTGCATCTTACGACGCCACGCTGCCAGTAGAATCAGGTTTTGAGTACATCTGGAAGCGCATTGCAGATTTTAAATTAAAGGAATGTGAGAAAGCAATGTTTCTTGCTCAGTGTGATAACACTCCTATGATTGATGAGGAAAGCAGACAAGAAGGAATAAAGCACTTACAGCCCCTACTCGACTTATGGGAACGCGGTAAAAAGGAAGGAATTATCAAACCATTATCAGATTTTATATTATACGCATATGCAATTAATCCGCTTTCATTTTTAATGATGACCCAAAAGCGAGGAGCATTTCAATTAGATAAAACGCACATGGAAGAAGCTTATCAATCTGCATGGAGTAGTATTAAAGTATGTCAATAAAAAACAACAAGAAACCAAATAATAAGAATATGGATTTATTAGATAAGTTAAACTGGAGATATGCCGCAAAGGCAATGAATGGTAAAAAAGTAGCCGAAGATAAAATTGAAAGAATTTTAGAAGCTACAAGACTTGCTCCTACTTCGAGCGGACTACAACCTTTTGAAGTTATGGTGATTAAAAACCAAGACATCAAAGAACAAATTAGACCTGTAGCATGGAACCAGTCTGTAGTTACGGATTGCTCACACTTGTTAGTTTTTGCTGCTTGGGATACATATACTCCTGAGAGAATCAACTACATGTTTGATCTTACTAATGATATAAGAGGATTTAAAAATGAAGGATGGGAAAACTACCGCCAGATGTTATTAGATTCTTACCCACAAAAAGATGAGCAAGAAAACTTTGAGCACGCTGCGAGACAAGCATATATCGCTTTTTCGCATGCAATCATCGCTGCAGCTTTTGAAAATGTAGATGCAACACCACTAGAAGGTTTTGACGCTACAGAAGTAGATAAAATATTAGGCTTACGCGAAAAGGGTTTACGTAGTGCAGTATTACTTCCTTTAGGATATAGAAAAGAAGATGAAGACTGGCTAGTAAATCTTGTAAAGGTGAGAAAGCCTATGGAAGATATGGTGACTGTAATAGAGTAAAAAGATATAGCGATGACTAAAAGTATATTATTAAAAAGTAGACCAGAAGGAACACCATCTTTATCAAATTTTGAATTTGTTACAGATGAAAAAAACTTATCTGCTGGTTCTGGTGAAATCTTAGTAGAAGCAGCATATGTTTCTGTAGATCCTTATTTGAGAGGTAGAATGAGTGATGCAAAGTCATACATCGCACCCTTTGAAATAGGTAAACCTATACACTCTGGTGTAGTTGCAAAAGTAACAGCATCTAATAATGACGCTTTTAAAGAAGGTGATTATGTTTCGGGAATGCTAGATTGGGCAACTGCTCAAGTGCACACTGGAGAAGGATTGCTTAAAGTAGATCCATCAAAAGCTTCATTAAGTGCGTACCTAGGTATTTTAGGAATGACTGGACTAACAGCTTTTCTAGGGTTACATGAAATAGGAAAACCTGTAGCTGGAGAAACGCTCGTTGTTTCTGGTGCAGCTGGTGCTGTAGGTAGCGTTGTAGGACAGATTGGAAAAATCTTAGGACTGCGTGTAGTAGGAATTGCTGGAACCGATGAGAAGGTAGCAATGCTTAAAGATAAATTTGGCTTTGACGCAGCTATCAATTATAACACTACAGATGATATGGCGGCGGCAATAAAAGCTGCAGCGCCAGATGGTGTAGATGTTTACTTTGATAATGTAGGTGGACCCATCTCTGACGCAGTGCTCGTAAATATTAATCGTTTTGCAAGAATGATTATTTGTGGAGCAATCTCTGTGTACAACAATACAGAAATACCTATGAGTATGAGTGTACAGCCGTTTTTAGTTAAAAATAGCGCACTAATGCAAGGTTTTATTGTCTCGAACTATGCAGAGAAATTTCCTGAGGCTATGAAACAACTGGCTACTTGGTTATCTGAAGGTAAACTTACTTACACGGAAACAGTAGTAGAAGGTTTTGAAAATATCCCAACAGCTTTTATTGATTTATTTGAAGGCAAAAACAAAGGGAAAATGGTCGTAAAGATCTAAAGATTATTGAAAGAAAAAAGAAAAAGAAAAGTACGATGAACAATTTTGAATTTAAGAATCCGACTAAAGTCATCTTTGGAAAGGATACGATTGCAAAGCTGAGTGAAGAAATTCCTGCAGATGCCAAAGTGCTATTATTATATGGTGGTGGAAGTATCAAGAAAAATGGAATTTATGACCAAGTAAAAACAGCGCTATCAAATGTAAATGTTACTGAGTTTGGAGGTATCCCTGCAAATCCTGAGTATGCAGTACTTATGGAAGCGTTAGAGGTAATTAAAGACAAAGAAATTACATATTTACTTGCTGTGGGTGGTGGTTCTGTAATCGATGGAACTAAGTTTTTATCTGCAGCAGCTCTTTATGAAGGAGATACGCCTTGGGATATTCTTACACAGAATATCAAAACTGAGAAAGGAATGCCTTTTGGAACGGTATTAACACTACCAGCTACAGGATCTGAGATGAATTCAGGATCTGTAATTACGAGAAAGGAAACGCAAGAGAAGCTTGCTATGGGAGGTCCAGGATTATTTCCAGTATTTTCTATCTTAGATCCGCAGGTAATTACTTCTATTCCAGAACGCCAGCTAGCAAATGGTCTTACAGACGCATTTACTCACGTTCTTGAGCAATATATGACGTATCCTATAGGTGCGCGTTTACAAGATCGTTTTGCCGAGAGTATCTTACAAACATTAATCGAGGTAGCTCCTACTGTTATTAAAGACCCAACAGATTACAAAGCCGCAGCAGATTTTATGTGGAGTTGTACCATGGCTCTTAATGGATTAATTCAAAAAGGAGTTCCTACAGACTGGGCGGTACATGCCATTGGTCATGAACTTACAGCAATGTTTGGTATTGATCACGCACGCACGCTAGCAGTTATTGCTCCTAGTCACTATAAATTTAATTTTGAAGCTAAAAAAGAGAAATTGGCTCAATATGCAGAACGTGTATGGAATGTAACAGAAGGTAGTATAGATGACAAAGCTTATGCTGCTATCGAAAAGACAGAGGCTTTCTTTAAAGAATTAGGAATAGATACGAAGCTCTCAGATTACACAGAAGATTACGAAGGAACTGCTGAGAAAATTTCTAAGCGATTTACAGATCGTGGCTGGGAAGGATTAGGAGAACACCAATCACTAACTCCAGATAATGTGGAGAAAATAGTCAAAATGGCTTACTAATAACAATTATGAAGATTATACAATCACTAGCACTTGTGCTAACTATTATCACAGCAACAAGCTGTAAGGAATCAAAAACTAAAACAACTTCTGAAAAAGTTTCGGAAGTAACAACAGAAACCAAAAAAGAAAAAGAAATGAACGTTTTATTTGTATTAACATCACACGACCAACTAGGAGACACTGGAAAGAAAACAGGATTTTGGGTAGAAGAATTTGCTGCGCCATATTACTCGTTACTTGACAAAGGTGTAAACATTACAATCGCAACTCCAAAGGGAGGAGCTGCACCTATAGATCCAAGTAGTGACTCTCCAGACGCTGCAACAGAAGCTACAGAGCGTTTTGACAAAGACGAAACTGCAAAAAACCTTATCGCAAACACTAAAGTACTTGCAGATATGAATGCAGACGATTTTGACGCTGTATTTTACCCAGGAGGTCACGGACCATTATGGGATCTTGCAAATGACGCAAAGTCTATCGCACTTATTGAAAAATTCAATAGTCAAGATAAGCCAGTTGCATTCGTATGTCACGCTCCAGCTGCATTAAAAGATGTAAAAGGAACTGATGGAAACCCATTAGTACAAGGTAAAAAAGTAACAGGATTTACTAACACTGAAGAAGAGGCTGTACAACTTACTGAGGTAGTACCTTTCTTAGTAGAAGACATGCTAACTAAAAACGGTGGTATCTATTCTAAAAAGGAAGATTGGGCTGCATATGCAATCCAAGATGGAAACCTTATTACAGGGCAAAACCCAGCTTCATCAGAACTAGTAGCTGAAAAATTATTAGAGAGCATCAAGTAATTGATGTATTTCTTACAAGTGAAAAGGTTGCCGTTTGGCAACCTTTTTTTATGCGGTAAAGTGTGATAATTTTTAATTTGTTTGCTGTAGAAGGGTTACGCTTTCGCGAAAGCGTAAAAACAGAATACATCGTTACTATCTCCTACTCCGCCTTTCTGAGCACCTCAAGGGGAGAACTGTGCAATACACCTCCTATATTACTAAGGCCAATAAACACAACCAATGATGTGATGCCAGGTAGAAATACTAGGAATGGGATTAAAGATGGGACAAATGGCTCTTTAAAGACATATATTGCTAGCATCAAACTACTCACTAATGCCAGTAAGATCCCAACTAAACTTCCCAAAACACCTAAAAAGAAGTACTCAAATGCCGAAATCTTAAGAATCTGCTTGTTTTTTGCACCTAATGTTCGCAGTAGTACGCTTTCTTTAATGCGTTGATATTTACTCGTACGTACAGAACCTATAAGTACGATGATCCCTGTAAGAATACTAAAGAATGCCATAAAATTGATTATCCACGACACTTTGCTCAAGATATCTTCTACCACATTATAAACCTGTCTTAAATCAATAATTGAGACGTTAGGAAATGCCGTGACTAAATCCCGCTGTAATCCCGCCGATTTTTCTTTAGTACCTGCATACGTGGTTAACACATTAAACTGAGGAGCATTCTCAAGTACACCCTTAGGAAAAACGATGGAGAAATTGAGTTGTAATCGTGCCCAATCAACCTTGCGAATACTTCCCACGGTAGTTTCCATAAGCACTCCTTGCACATTAAAAACAATAGGATCACCTACAGTCACATTTGCATCATCTGCAAGATTATCAGAGATGGAAATTGTTATAGGTTCGTTAGGTGCTATAGCGTCTATCCACTCCCCTTCCACAATTTCTTCTGAAGCTATAAGCTCATCCCTGTAAGTAGTTCTAAACTCATGGTTGAGAATCCACTTACGTATTTGTGCGGTACTATCTGTACGTAAGGTGTTTACTAGAATTCCATTAATACTGTGCATACGCATAGTCACTAGCGAAATATTATCAATAACTTGTAAGTCATTAGTTTTGAAAGTAGTGGCTACCTCCTCAACTTGATCTGGCTGGACGTCTAGCGTAATGATATTTGCACTATTTGAGGTGTTGCCTACTTCCGTTTTGGCAAGTAATATATCCTTTGTAAAATAAAGCGTACTTATTAAAAAAGTACCTAAACCTATGGCAACTAGTAATACTAAAGTTTGATTATTAGGTCGGTATAAATTGAGGAGACTCTGGCGCATGGTGAATGACGCTTTCTTGGGGAAGTACTTCTTAACGATGAGCATAGTACCTCTTGCTACTCCAGCTAAAACAGCAAATGTCACGACAACACCGCCTACAAAAGCGAGTGCGAATAAACCATCCTTTAATAACCAAAAGGAAAATAAATACAGTGATACCAAAATAAGCCCTACGACCACTAATCTAGCTTTTGCACTTTCTTGATTAGATGTTTCAGTCACTCTTAACACATCTAATGGAGACACATACCAAGTACGAATAAGTGGTAATAGCGCAAATAAAACAGACATAAATAAACCAAGTAATACTCCCATGATGAGTGGCTGTATGGAAATATTTATGGTCACATCAAAAGGTAAAAACTCTTGTAGGATATAAGGGAATAACTCTTGTAGACCTGCGCCTATGATGGTGCCTATGATTCCACCTATTAATCCAATGCCAGCTATTTGTATCAGAAAAATTAAAAAACTCTGTTTTCTAGATGCTCCCATGCACTTCAAAACAGCGATGGCTTTCAGTTTTTCTTTGATATAGATATTTACAGAACTAGCGATGCCTACGCATCCTAATAAAAGTGCTATAAATGCTGCAAGGTTGAGAAATGCTCCTACATTTTCGTATCGCTGTCCTAAGCGCGCACTGGTACTTGTATGGGTATCTATGTCCGCATTTTCTAATTTGAGAATTGGATCTATGTTTTTTTCTAAAGCTTCAAGATCTATGGACGGTGCTTTATAAAAAAATTGATATTCCTTACGACTACCAAACTGCAATAGCTCCGTCTCTGCAATAAAACGATTAGGGATTATTACGGGCGGTGCAACAGAACTTGATACAGCACTGCTTCCTGGCATAGATATTAACTCCCCAATGATAGGCAACGTGATCGACCCTACTTTGATAGAATCTCCAGGAACCACATTGTACTGTAGCATAAGAGTTGCGTCAACGAGAGCTCCGCCATTACCCTGATAACTAGTTCCTGCGTTTACGGGATTAGTTTGCATAGCTCCATAGAATGGAAAATCGCCTTCTAGCCCTCTTACACGTACCAGTTTTGTTCCTCCATTTTTAGGAAACGCAATCATAGATACAAAGTTTACCTCTGATGCATCTGGTTGAAGCGAGTCTATGATAGCTTGAGCACGCTCGCTTGGAGCTTGTCTACTGTCAATGATATAATCAGCCCCCATGAGGGTTTTAGATTGTCGCTGTATATTTTCTGTAAGATTCTGGCTAAATAGCTGAATGGAAACCACCGCTGCAATTCCCAATATGATGGAAGCCATAAAGAGCAACAAACGCACTTTACTTGCCTTAGCATCCCGCCATGCCATTTTAAACAACCAACTTGTAGCTGCCTTAGTGATTAGTTTTCGATTATTCAAGATGCTGTGGTGCGTTCGTTAGTTAAAATTTGACCTCCTTTTAATCTCAAGATTTGTTGAGTTCTATTTGCTAGATCTAAGTCGTGTGATATAATCACTAAGGTAGTTCCGGCACTTTTGTTTAGTTCAAAAAGGAGTTTTATCACTTTTTCGCCAGTTTCCTCATCAAGATTTCCCGTAGGTTCATCTGCAAAAAGTATTGATGGCTTATTTACGAAAGCTCGTGCAAGAGCGACACGCTGTTGCTCTCCACCAGAAAGTTGGGAAGGATAATGATCTATACGATCAGCTAGACCCACTTGCTCTAGTAGTTCTTTTGCACGTATAGACGCACTTTTGTCTCCCTGAAGTTCAAGAGGTACACTCACATTCTCTATGGCAGTAAGTGTTGGTAATAGTTGGAAATTCTGGAAGATAAAACCTACTTCTTTATTGCGTAATGCAGCACGCTCATCTTCGTTTAATGCACTTAAGTCATGACCGCATAACTCAACAGTACCAGCATTAGGCTGGTCAAGACCTGCACATAAACCTAGCAGAGTCGTTTTACCACTACCTGACGGACCTATGATAGAAAAAGTTTGACCTTTTTCTACTTCAAAATCTATATTTTGTAATACGGTGAGCTGTTTTGAGCCGCTGGTATACGTCTTTTCTAGCCCGCTTATCTTTAATATCTTTGACATGCTTCCTTAAATAAATACAACTAATTATGTTCTCTATAAAATTAACACAATGGTCTTTAAAAAGCCCACAGTCGCTACAATACATTATCACAAAGTTTATTCTTGTTATAATGACGATTTCATTGGCTTCATGTAACAGTAATACGGCTACAAAAGAACAAGTTGTACAAGAGCCCACAATAGCGGTTTCTCAAGAAGAGGTACATGATTCAAATAAAACTCTGCTCTTCTTTGGAGATAGTATTACTGCTGGCTATGGCCTAGATGATACAAATGATGCCTATCCAGCACTCATCCAAAATAAAATAGACAGTTCAAACTTAGATTATGAGGTGATAAATTCAGGCTTAAGCGGAGAAACCAGTGCAGGTGGTCGAAGCAGGATAGATTGGATCCTCAACCAACCAATAGATGTATTTGTGCTCGAACTTGGTGCAAATGACGGCTTACGAGGCGTTGCTGTAGAAGAAACCAGAGAAAACCTTCAAGCTATTATTGATGCTGTACGTGCCAAAAGTCCGTCTACTACTATTGTTCTTGCTGGAATGCAACTGCCTCCTAATTTTGGAGAAGTGTATACATCTAATTTCAAAAACATGTTTTTAGAACTTGCTACCTCAAATGATATAAGCTTGATTCCTTTTATTTTAAAAGACGTGGGCGGTATTAAAGCCCTTAATCAAAATGATGGTATTCATCCTACAGAAGAAGGTCATGAGATTGTTGCCGAAACTGTCTGGGAAACCCTAGAAGAGCTTCTCACCAAAAAGCAATAAACAGTATTGATTATCAGTTATTTGAAAATATAAATATATCGTTATATCATTAATTGCATCTTCTCATTTTACAATGCTCTAATGCGTTAAAACACTCTTATCACCTTCTTAAAATACCATTAAGACCCATGGTAAAGCTGTAAAGTCCACTTAATTTTATAAAAAAAACAAAATTATGGAACTTACAAATAAGACAATAATCATAACAGGAGCATCAAGTGGTATAGGTGAAGCAACCGCACACAAACTAGCATCACACGGTGCAAATGTGGTATTAATGGC
The DNA here is from genome assembly GCF_045063955.1 of Dokdonia sp. Asnod1-B02. NCBI lineage: Bacteria > Pseudomonadati > Bacteroidota > Flavobacteriia > Flavobacteriales > Flavobacteriaceae > Dokdonia > Dokdonia sp. Asnod1-B02. The sequence goes on from NZ_JBEFNW010000002.1 coordinate 2,128,439, forward strand.
TCGTAGTGAAGATAAATTGCAAGAGCTACAAAAAGCAATTACCGATAATGGTGGAAAAGCGATTGTAGCAACAGGTGATGTAACAAGCAAAGAAGATTTTGATAAAGGTGTTGCTGCCGCGGTAAAAGAATATGGCAAAGTAGACGGCCTTATTAATAATGCAGGATTAATGCCATTATCTTTTGTAGAAAAGCTCAAAACAGATGAGTGGATGCAAATGGTAGATGTAAATATAAAAGGAGTATTAAATGGAGTTGCAGCCGTTTTACCAGAACTTAAAAAGAATAAAGGAGGCCATATCATAAACATCTCTTCCATGGCAGCACACCGCTATTTTCCAGGTGGAGCTGTGTATTGCGCTACAAAGAGCGCCGTAAAGATGTTTTCTGAAGGACTACGTCAAGAGTTAGCTCCAGAATATGGAATTAATGTTACCTCTATCGAGCCAGGCGCAGTAAGCACTAGCCTTACTGAGACAATCACAGATGAGGATGTCAAGGAAATAATGGAAGGAATGCAAGAAATGACAACGCTAGAAGCAGAGGATATTGCAAATGCAATTTACTACTCTTTAAGCCAGCCAGCGCGTGTCAATATTAATGATGTGTATATTGTGCCAAGTGAGCAAAAATAAGCTTAGATAAGAATTACAATAGAAATAATGTAGGGTATGCTTTTGCGAAAGCATACCCTATTTTTTTTACCAAATTTCTATACGCTCCTCCTCGGTCTTAAAGTTCTCTTGTCCTTCAGTAACATTAAAGGCTTCGTAAAAAGGCGTAAAGTTCATTAATGGGCCGTTTACACGCCACATAGGTGGTGAGTGTGGGTCTGTAGCAACATAGTTACGCAAATACTCATCTCTTGTCTTTACTCTCCATATACGAGCTACAGACATGAAAAAACGTTGATTAGGAGTATATCCGCCTATAGAGATAGTATCTTTTCCTTGCTCCGTCATTTTAAAAGCATCATAAGCAATTGCGATTCCGCCATTATCTGCAGTGTTCTCACCTACTGTGAGTGCTCCTTTAAGATGCACACTGTCTAAAACGGTAAAAGAATCATACTGCTCGATAATTTGCTGCGTCTTTACCTTAAATTTTGTGTAGTCATCATCCGTCCACCAGTTTGTTACATTTCCATCTTTGTCATACTGCGCTCCTTGATCATCAAAAGCATGTGTAAACTCATGTCCTATTACCATACCTATACCTCCATAATTTACAGCATCGTCTGCATAAAGATCAAAATAAGGCGGCTGTAAGATTCCTGCAGGAAACACTATTTCATTAAGAGATGGGTTATAATATGCTGTAACAGTGGATGGAGTTGTACCCCATTCATCACGATTAGGCGCTTTATTCAATTGTTTAAGTTCGTAGTCATAACTATCTTCACGCAAGTCTACTACGTTTTCAAAAAACTGCCCTCTGTCGATTGAAACATTATACTCGCGCCATACATCTGGATATCCTATTTTCTTGTTGATGGCATATAGCTTTTCTTTAGCTTTTACTTTGGTACTATCACTCATCCATGCTAAGTTTTCAATGCGAACTTCAAGTGCGCTTTGAAAATTATTTACAAGTTCAAGCGCTCTCTTTTTGGCATCCTCATTGAAATAACGCTTTACGTATAGTTGTCCTAATGCAAACCCTATTTGCCTGTCTACATTGCGCACCATACGTTTAGATCGAGATTGTTGCTCAGACTGTCCAGATATCACCTTAGTATAAGCAAATGCCGCATCTTGAAATGGAGTGCTCAACATAGTATCATGACTGCTTATAGAGTGTGCTTTTAGATATAATTTCCATTCCGCTAGTGGCACACTTGATAACATGCTATTTAATGCATCATAATATGCGGGCTGTCTAACGTCAAGCGAGTCTACGCTTGCTCCTAAGTTCTCTAGCATTTTTGACCAACCTATAGCAGGCTGTTTAGCTGCTAGATCTTCAACTGAAAACTTATTGTAGTTATCCTTTATGACTCTGCGCTCGATACGTGTTTTATGAGCGCTAGCAAGTTGTTGTTCTATGCTGTATACTGTTTCCGCTTTCGCGAAAGCGTTATCCTCACCCACTAATTCAAATAGTGTAGCTAAGTACTTTTTATAAGCCTCTTGAATTGCTTTTGACGAGCCATCTTCATTGAAATAATAATCACGGTCAGGTAATCCCAAACCAGTCTGACCAACATGCAAAATATTAATCTTACTATTTTTTTGATCTGGAGATATGTAAGGAGCTACCACCGAATAATCTCCGCTCATAATTTGCGTGCTCACAAAGTGCATCATCTCTGAAACATTACTAATAGACTCAATTCGATCAAGAATAGGTTTCATAGGTTCAATCCCTCGTTTATCAATACTCAAAGTATCCATACCTGAAGCATAAAAATCACCTACAAGTTGCTCTACAGAACCTTTGATATGTGTTTCTGTTGAGACTTCTTCTAAGATATTCTTTAATAACTCTTGCTGTGGAATGTTTAAAAATCTGTAAGCTCCTACTCCTACTTGATCATCTGCAATAACGGCATTGTCATACCATGTTTTATTGACATGATTGTAGAAATTATCTCCCGGTGCAATGGAAGTATCTATACCATCAAAGGCGATAGCTTGTTGCTTTTTCTGAGCTTCGTCTTGACCGTCATTCTTAGTGTTGCAAGAAATTACCAAAACAGCAATGATTGCCGAATAAATGAGATTTTTCATAATGTTATACTTTTAATCTGGATACAATCAATGTAAGAATTAAAATTAGTCTTCTGATCCCCAAGGTGCGTCTGGAGTTTCTATAGGATTTGTGAGATCCATAACCACTGTAAATAGTCGATCTGTACCCAGTCTTCTTAAATTATATGTAAATGAAGTTTCATCTACGGTGATCCACCATACATTAGTCGCTGCTCCCGGAATCATTTGCTGTGTGTGGACATCTGCAGGAAAAAATTGAATATTAGCTTTTCCAGCATTACTAGCAGTACCTCCATAGAAGTTTACGTCATCCTCGCTGCCATCTTCATGACGATGATCATGTTTTAATGAGATAATACCGTCATTCATAGTAAGTATCCACGTACGTGACTTATCATCACCTACAAAAAACGGAATTCTAATCTCGTTTTCATTGCAAGAACGTACATGCATAGTGAGTTGTTTACCTCCAAAGGCTTTATCTTCTTTAGGTTTTTCAAGTACTCCTTGATATGCTTTACCACAATGCGCCTTGAGCGTATCCCAAAATTGTTGAGAAGGTACATCTGATTGAGCAGAGGCAGAAAATGAAATTAAACCGATTACGAGGAGAAAAAGAAGATTTTTTATCATTCTCAAATGTAATTAAATTAAGTAAAGTGTAAATATTTAATATTTTAGGGCCACTGTAAAAAGTTTTACATCAGCACTTTGTAAATTTAAAATTTGATGTTTTGATGAATATGTGTATTACGTCTGATATAATGAGATATTCATCATGTTATATAAGGAATTCCTTTGATACCAAGAAGCATATTCTTACATTAAAAAAATGTGTGTTATGCGTATCTTGCGTGTAATGTTAGGATCCCAAATCAACACATTGAATTTTAAGATTACACTATGAACTACAAAAATCACCTACTCGCATTAGCTTGCACCATACTCGGTAATTTAACGTTAACTGGGCAAGTTGGAATAGGTACTACCTCTCCAGACGCATCAAGTATGCTCGATATCACTTCCACAGAAGCTGGAATTCTCATTCCAAGAATGACAGAAACTGAGAAAGAAGATATTGACTCTCCAGTAAAAGGACTGTTGGTTTTTCAAGATGATGGAAATGAGGGATTTTGGTATTTTGATGGAACTATATGGGTGCCTATTGATAATAAGGGAGAGTTTATAAGTATAGGTGGTGTTATAAGAAATACCACAAATAGAAAGGTTGACGACTTTGTAGTAGGAAGCACTACTCTTGAAAATATCGCTGGAGGTGATGATGATAGACGTCTATTTTTTGATAAAAGTAGAGGAGCCTTTAGAGCTGGATATAATGATGATGACTCATGGGATGATGCAAACCGAGGAAATTACAGCGTCGCACTAGGCTTTAATAGCGTAGCTAGTGGAACGTTTTCGACAAACATAGGACGTGGTGGTGACACTTCTGGAGATTATGCAGTCTCGATAGGTCGTGAAAATACAGTATCAGGAGCAAATGCTACTAGTTTCGGGTACATTAACGAATCCTCTGCTGCTTATGCAACAACTTTTGGTAGAGGAAATGTTGCAAGCGGTGAGTATGCAATGGCTGGTGTTCTTGCTAGTAAAGCCACTGGATTGCATTCCGTAGCTCTTGGAAATACAAGTACCGCTTCTGGTGAGAACTCATTTGCTTTAGGACGTCTTAATCAGGCTTCTGGACTAAATAGTATTGCCTTTGGATTTACGAATGTTGCAGATAAGGAAGGAGCTATTGCTATGGGAAATGTTAATAGAGCTAATGGTGATCGTAGTGTTGCTTTAGGTAATAACTTGCTTGCGCGTTCTTATAGTGAAGTTGCCGTTGGTTTATACAACACAGATTATACACCTGCATCCACATCATTAACCGTAGGTGAAGATCGAATTTTTAGTGTAGGAAACGGTTTTAGAACTGGTGGTGTTACCACATTCAATAATGCACTAACCATCTTAAAAAATGGACATGTAGGTATAGGAACAGATAATCCAGGAGAAGCCTTGGAAATTCATGGTGATGACAACTTTAGTGGTGATGCAGATTTTGATGCTCACAGTTATGGTACCAATATTACCTCATTTCACATCCGTAGTGCTTTTGGAACACAAAACAATCCACAAGCCGTTTCTGGTAAGGCTAATGCAAATTACTATAACATGGAAGCTCAAGGATATGATGGTACTGCATACAGAAATGCATCTGCTATAAGAATGGGTTCTATGGCAAATAATCTTACTGGAGCCTCAGACATGCCAGGACGTATTGACTTTCACACTTCAACAGACGGTACTATCGACAATAAACTTAGAGTTCGTATTGATGACAATGGAAATGTTGGGGTAAATACTGGAAACGCTGTTCTCACAGAAAAATTAGAAGTTAACGGTAAGATAAAAGCGGTGGATGTTAACTTTTCTGGGTTGCCTGTTTTTGCAAGTGATGCTGCTGCAGGAACTGGCGGACTTACTCAAGGTGATATGTATAGAACAGCAGGTGGAGCTTTAAGGATTAAGCTATAGATTATTGTTGTTTTCCTCAATCTTATTGAAAGCTCTTTAAATCAACAAGCGCTCTAAGTTGACTGGATAGCTGGTTCTGTTTTATAGAAAAGCTTCTATTTCCTATTCCTAAACCAATTAAACTCTGTACTCTTAATCACATAGCCTAGTCTGATAATACTACTAGATTTTTGAAAATCAAGTAATGACTCTGCTTGACCTAAATACCACTCAAGCATGATGTGTTGGTTAAGTTTACTTGTTTTAAAAGGGTTGTAATATAATCTAGAGCGCACTACACCTCTGCCATCAAAACCTAGTCCTTTACGTAGCATAAGATTTAACGTGAGCTTATCATGCTTAATCTCATGATTAATATGCACTTCCCCTACTCCTACATATTCTAATAAGTCTGCATTACTTTCTTGGTAACCAAAAGGCAACCAGAGCTCAAATCGTGCTGTAGTATTTTTAAAAAGAGGTGTTGTGTATCCAGCGGTAATACGATTCCAACTGCGAGAAGATATACTGTCTCTGCCGTTAGATTCATGCTCAAATTCAAGTGATGCTATACCTCTTAATTGATTATCCTTATTGAAAATCGCTTTACCTATCGCGATAGACGGATTGAAATTAACATCTCTAAAAGGTAATGACTCCTTATAAATATTCCAGAATGCCTTTTGTGTATACGTCAAGTATAAATAAGACTCGAAGGGAAGTAAATCTCTCGAGATTATCTGTTTGAAACTTACTTGATACTTAGCATCTGCGCTATTGCGATCTATATCTCTATTAGTAGGTAAGCCCGTTACAAAGTAATTGTCTTGGTAACTAGAAAATGAAGGCAATCCTTGTAAAGAATCATTAAACTTATCACGTGTGATTTCTTGTCCAAAAGAAACGCCGTAAGACAACAGCAGAACAATTATGAATAGTTGTTTTTTCATCATTTTAAGATATGAAATTACTAATGTAAAAGCTAAGCTATGGTAATTTGGATACTTAAACCGACTTAACAGAAGAAAACAACAGCTTCTTGTCTTTAAAACTTATTTTTTCTTCTTCTTTTTTGGAAGTGCCTTAGGTTCGATACTTTTAAGAGCAGATGCAATGCGCTCTGCCATAAGTTTATCAATAAGTTCTTCCTTTGTCAAGTGATGAAACACTGCGTGAACGCTTTCTTTTAGCTCTGCAGCAATTTCTCTGTTAGGCTTGGTTTTGAAGATTTTCTTGGCCCAAAGTACCGTATTATTATCCTCAATTTGTTGTGGTGATGCTTTCGCGAAAGCGGAAAAAGAAATACCAAGCTCATGTTCAAACTCAGGAATCTCTTTTACTTCCTCTTCTTGTAAAATAGTAAGTGCATATCCAGTTGCACCAGCACGAGCTGTACGACCACTTCTGTGTACATACATATCGTAAAATTCTGGAAGGTGGTAATTTACTACGTATTCAACACCCTTCACATCAATACCTCTAGCAGCAAGATCTGTTGCTACAAGAATGTCAATGTGCCCTTCTCTAAACTGGCCCATCATACGGTCACGTATAGGCTGGCTTAAACTTCCATGGATTGCGCCAGAGGAAAATTTATTAATCGCTAGATTTTTGGCTAGTTTATTAACTGCTGCTTTTGTTTTACAAAAGATGATACCTCTCTGCCCTATTCTTGAGTTCAAGAAATGCATTAAAACATCTAGTTTTTCAATAGGCTCAACAACTACATATTCATGTGTAATTTTCTGACTACCTAGGGTTGCAATTTCAGCGCTAACTTCTATTGGGTTCTTAGAAAGATAGTTTTGAACTATTTGTTTGATTGCTCCTGGCATGGTAGCAGATAATAGAAAAGTCCTTCTATTATTAGGCATAGCAGTAACAATCGTATCTAGACTATCTTTAAGAGAGCTTACCATCTCATCTGCCTCATCAAGCACAAGATAATTTGCTTGCGTAATATTGATAGCCTGGCGTTCCATAAGATCTATAAGACGTCCAGGTGTTGCTACAATAATTTGAGCAGGTTCCTTAAGTCGTTCTATTTGATCTTTTACAGGTACACCTCCATAAAAAACGGCAGTGCTTACCTCAGGAAGATGTGCAGCAAGTGCCGCAATGTTAGATTGTATCTGTTGCCCTAATTCCCTTGTAGGAACAAGAATAACTGCTTGCGTAGTTGGGTTAGTGCGATCTATAAGCTGTAATAACGGTACCCCAAAGGCTACCGTTTTTCCAGTCCCAGTTTGTGCGAGCGCTATGACATCCTTTTTAGACGTGAGCATTGCAGGTATAGCCTGCTGCTGTATATCTGTAGGAGAAGTAATCTCTAGTGATTTTAAGGCTTCTTGGATAGCATCCATTACACCTAATGCTGTGAAAGTACTTGTCATAGTCTCAATATTTATTAAATAATAATCTCCTATTTACTGTAATGTACAATGACTATCTCAGTAAAAGGATATAGTAATCTTATGCTTCTTGTAAGTGTCTTTTAGACTTACGGTAGTTATGCTTAGGGTAAATATTGCGCTTTGCAAAACGATTAAGGTTTCCAGCATTTACCATTTTAATATAAATAGGCTTCGTAACTCCAAAGTACTCATAAGTAGTCCCATCTGTAAATGTGATTTCTAGTAGTAATCCTTTGTGCTGGTAATCTGCGATAGCGGCATTTGTTATCGTCTCTGTGTAAGCTTCTAAATTTGCAGCTTTGGTCTCTGGTGCCATGCTTACTAGAAAGTGGTAACCATCAATAATGCGACGGCTTTGTATCTCTGCTTCCTCTTGTTTTGCATCACCATCTTGAAATTTATCTGGGTGCCATTCTTTTACAAGGTTGCGGTAGCTCTTTTTGAGCATTTTAAGATCAATTTCTTTTTCAACTCCAAAGAGTTTCTTGTATTCATTTATTCTCTTCATAATCAGGGCTTTTATCAGAGCGCGAAAGTACTTCTTTTTAATGTAATTTAATAAATTATAAAAAGTTAATAGCAAGGACACTATAAATTAAGAGTAAACAAAAAAAAGCCCGTCAGTTATGACGGGCTTTTCTCTTAATTGAAAGTATATATAACTTAGATAACTTTTACGTTAACTGCATTTAATCCTTTGTTACCTTCTTTAAGGTCAAACTCCACTTCGTCACCTTCTCTAATCTCATCGATTAATCCAGAAATGTGTACAAAATGGTCTTTTTCAACTCCTTCTTCTGTTATGAATCCAAAACCTTTAGTGTCGTTGAAAAATTTTACTGTTCCTTTACTCATTGTATTATAATTTAATTTATTAATACTTAGTGATAAACAAAGATGGTGCCACAATCTACAATCATCAATCATCAATTTATATCCTATAACTCAAAATGCATCAAAGGTCATTTACTGTACTACAATAGGACACAATTCTTTTAAGATATTTTTTTGAAATAAAAATATGGCCTTTAAGAAACACGATAGCAATAAAGTAATTTACAACTCGTAATGAACGCTTATCTAAACATCTAAAAATAAGATAATTACCACTAATCAAAACGCATTACAACAAACTTAAATTGCATAGATTTTTAAAGGATTTTAAATAGTTCTGGACAACAGACCATTATTACATTTATCGTTAAACTATTTATAAAACGTTCAGCCTTAGATTTTTGTTAACACTTTAGATTTTAAATTTACGAAACCAAAAACATCAAAAGCTATGCAACACTCAAACAACACCATCTTAAAAAGTCTCAATGATTTAATTGAATATTCAACAGATTTTAGATTTCAACGTAGTGCTAGCTTTCAACAGCTTCACATTGCATTGATCAAACATTTTTTTAACGCATCATCTGTTGTCTTAGATATTGATACAAATAGCGTTTGTTTAGGAATAGATGTATTAAACAAAGGTGCCGAAGTGACTATAGAGTTTGATAATCTAGAAAAATTCTTAAAGTCATGTATTCGCAATAAGCCAAGTAACATGGCATTTTATAAAAATATACTACACTACTACGCAAGTAATGCGGCAGTAGCTTAATAGTAATTAAAAGCGGTTCTTATTGAGTCGCTTTTTTTATGCTTTCGCGAAAGCGTAAAATCAAAAAATAACATATAACCATCACTTGTTAGTTCTTAAAAAACAGGTGATTATTGCCAAAAATGTATTAATTAAAACACAATCTAATCATAGTTTTATTGCTAGCTCAAATTTGTCATTATCTTTATATCACAACAATCAAACCCACTTAATTATGAATAATAACACAAAAGGTATATTAGGACTAATCGCTGTAGCAGCAGGAGCTTTAGGATTATATAAGTACAAGAAAATGTCTCCTGAAGAGAAAGCAGCTTTAAAAGACAAAGCAAGAAAAGCTGGAGACACTCTAAAAGAAAGTTATAATGAAGTTGAAGATCAAGTGTCTGAAAAACTTACAAGCTTAAAAAACGCTTTAGAGCGCGAGACTGCAAAAGCTAAGAACTCTGTAAATAGAAATATAGATCACGCAGAAGATGTAATTGACATCACTGCAGAGAATATTGAAAAGACAGTAAAGTCATAAAACAATTTAAAGTAAAAAAAAGTCCCATCTACACGATGGGACTTTTTTTTGTTTCCAAGAGTTTGATTATACCCTACCCCTTCTAAAACGCATCTTCTTTGTTTGCGTCTTATCATTTTTACGTACGCTATTTATAAAATATACACCGCTTAGCAAGACACATGCTGCAATAATAGACTGAGTAGTTACATTTTCATCTAGAAAATACCAACCTAAGAATAAAGCAACAACAGGATTTATATATGCAGAGGTTGCCACTTTTTCTGTTGAAACATTTTTAAGTAAGTAATTAAACGAAGTAAATGCCGCTATTCCTCCAAAAACAATAAGGCATACCATAGATATCTGTGCGCGCGAACTCCAATCTACAGGAGAGCTCCATGTTTCTCCTATAATAAAACTCCATGTCCACAATAAAATACCAGCACTTACCATTTGATAACCAGTAGTAATAAAAAAGTTTTTAGGTAAGTCTGCTTGCGCTACAAACAAACTCCCTATACTCCAACTCAAAATACAGGTAAATATCATTATAATTCCTAGAGTTGCTCCTTCTTGCATAGCGATCTCCCTTTGAGAAACTAGTAAGTACATCCCTATTAACCCTAAAACTACACCAATGATTGATTTGAGCTTTAATCCCTTTTTCTGAACGATACGCATTAACAAAAGAATAGACAACGGCTGTAATGCTGCTAGTAGCGCGGCAAATCCGCTATCCACATACTTAAGTGACCATACAAAAACTCCGTTACCATACACGAGAAAGAAAAAACCAGCGAGTACAGAGTTGCGCAGTTGTTTCCTAGTTATTTTAAGTGATTTACCGCTTAGTCCCGCAATGAGAAAGATTATAAGACCTGCAGTGGTAAAACGTAAACCTGCCAGCATAAATGCAGGAACTTCGCTTACTACAATTTTATTCCACAGATAAGTTGATCCCCAAAAAACATAAATAGAGAAAAAAGCGAGAATAGCTAGATAGGTTTCCTTCTTCATTATAAGGCCTTAAATAGTTTAAAATTTATAAGTTACGAACTTAGCTATTTTATGCATACGGAGTGTATCTTTATTTTTAAATAAAACAACAATAGAATTTGTAATTTATTCAAGTAAACTGCGCTCTTGAGTAGTATCTTTACTCTTATTTATAAACCATCTTGGACGAAATACGCACCTATATAAACCAGTTTGCTCCCGTATCTGATATAGATTGGGAACTTTTTACGTCAAAGCTTGTAGAACGCACGTTTAAAAAGAAAGAAACCATTCTTAAAGCTGGTGTAACAGAAAACTACATTTCCTTTATTAAGGAAGGTTCTGTACGTTTATTTATACCAAAGGAATCATCAGACAAAGAAATCACCTTTGGTTTCTGCTTTGAAAACCAGTTTGTAAGTGCCTACGATTCATTTTTAGTTCAAGAACCATCTAACCACTCTGTACAAGCCCTCGAAGACACTGTGATTTTGAGCGTTTCATATAAAGATCTACAAGAAATTTACGAGAAAACTGCTATAGGCAATCTTATAGGCAGACTCACTGCCGAAAATCTTTTTATTACAAAATCAAAAAGACTACAATCACTCCTAGATCAAACTGCCGAAGAGCGTTATTTGAGCATCTTTAAAGAACGCCCTCAGTTACTTAAGGAAATTCCGCTTAAATATATAAGCTCTTACATAGGCGTGACACCACAGGCTTTAAGCCGCATACGCAAGCGTATTACTTGATACAGGTTCATTGTCTGGCATCATTTGTGAAAGTACCTTTGTAAAAAAAAATGCTTATAATATTCTTTATAGTAATCCTCTGGTATAGCGGATTATTTTTTCAGTCATTCTTTCTCCATAGATATGCTGCTCACCAGACATTTACAATGTCTAAAACCACAGAAAAAATCACTTTTATATTAACCTGGCTTTTTCAAGGACCAAGTTACTTAAGTGCTTATGGTTATGGGATTATGCACCGTATGCATCATGCTTATACAGACACAGAAAAAGATCCCCACTCCCCTTCTTATGATGCAAACCTATTTGCAATGATGTGGAAGACTAAGACTATTTATCAAGATATAAATAATGATCGTATTGAGGTAGATCCTAAGTTTAAGAAAAATGTACCACAGTGGAAGAGTTTTGACAACTTCGCTAGCTCGCGCTTATCACGCTTACTTTGGGTAGGTTTATATATCGCTTTCTTTGCCGTATTTGCAACAGCTTGGTGGCAATGGTTATTATTACCTGTTGCCTTTGCAATGGCTCCTATACATGGAGTGATTATCAACTGGTTTGGTCACATTCTAGGGTACACAAACTTCAAGACTAAGGACACTTCTAAAAATTTATTTCGCTTTGACTTCTTAATGATGGGTGAAGCATATCATAATAACCACCACAAATTTGCGGCTAGACCTAACTTTGGAGGTGTGCATTGGTATGAGATTGATGTTACTTATGTAATTATGAAAGTATTGCACCGCACAGGAGTGATAAAGATGAAACCTATCACGATAGACGTACACTCGCACCATTAAAAATCGACCATTCTGTGAGCAAACGTATTCTTAAGTTCCCCCAGCTTAGGTGATATGTAACGCTCACAGAAGGGTTTATTTGGATTTTTCTTATAGTAATTTGTAATCTCTTCTCTTGAAGGATTAAAGTCTTTAAAAGGCATTACGGCAGTAATTATTTTCTCTTCGCTGCTTTTTTGTAATGTTTTCAATACCGCTTTCGCGAAAGCGTTATCCTCCTCATTATAAACATATACTGCAGATCGATACGTATCTCGCATGCTGTGCATTTTTGTACTCTTATGCGTGAGAAGGTGAATTTCAATTAATACCTCCAGAGGTATAACGCTCCTATCATAATGCACAATAACAGCTTCAGAAAAGGAAGCGTGTATTCCAGTTGAAGCAATATATCCTTGCGCTACAGTCAGAACACCACGCAATGATTGGAAAACCGCCTCTGTACACCAGTGACAGCCACCTCCTAATCCTATTTTATGTATTTCCTTATCTTTCAATTAGTCTAGGTTCAATAAAGCAGACGTTCGTTTTAACTCTTGATTAAAGTGCTCCTTGGTTATCTCCTGCTTGTAGCTAGGTACAATCTCGCTTAATCGTTGTTTACCCTCAGCTGTTTCCATAATCTCTGGGAAGGCCTTCTCTAGTACGTCTAGCATAATTCTAGGCGCTGTAGACGCTCCTGGCGATGCACCAAGTAAACAAGTAATTTTCCCATCAGATCCGCTTACGATTTGAGTCCCAAATTCAAGCTTCCCTCCTGCAAATTCATCTCGTTTTATAGTCTGTACTCGCTGTCCAGCTACTTCTATGCGCCAGTCTTCATTTTTTGCATCTTTTATAAAAGTGCGTAAGTCTTTCATACGGTCGTCAAAGTTCATGGTAATCTGACCTATCAAATATTTAGTCAAATCTAGATTGTGCCAGAAGGCACCTAGCATAGAAGGTATATTTTTAAACGTTACACTATCAAGTAGGTCAAAATTAGATCCTTCCTTTAAAAATTTAGGACTAAAACCAGCAAAGGGGCCAAACATTAATTGCCGCTCTCCATCTACATATCTAGTATCTAGATGCGGCATGCTCATAGGTGGCGCGCCCTCGCCTGCCTTGCTGTACACCTTTGCATAATGCTGATTTATGATTTCCTTGTTTTTACAAACAAGCCATTCTCCACTTACGGGAAATCCTCCAAAACCATCTTTCTCTTCTATTTCAACAGTTTCTAGCAATAGCAAAGCACCACCACCTGCACCTATAAATATATGATCTGCCTCTATAGATTGCTTAGTTCCTGTTTTTAAATCTTTTGTAATTGCCGTCCAATTCCCATTTTCAAGCGGATCGAGATCCTTTACTTCTTTATGGAAATGGACAGGTGTATCAAATTCTGTTTCTAGAATCTCATATAATCGCTTTGTAAGTACGCCAAAGTTAACTTCTGTCCCTCGATCTATGCGCGATCCTGCCATTACCTCACCCTCTGTGCGCTCTCTCATGATAAGCGGAAACCACTCCTTCATTTTTGACACATTGCGAGTAAACTCTATAGTATCAAACATAAAGTGATCTTTAAACGCCTCATAACGCTTCTCTAGATAATCTGCGTTTTTTTCTCCAGTCACCCAACTATGATGAGGAATAGGCTTTAAAAATGCCTGAGGATCCTCTATTAGACCTTCTTCTACGAGATGCGCCCAGAACTGTTTTGTGATTTCAAACTGTTCACAGATTTTGATTGCCTTATCAATAGAAACAGAACCATCACTTTCCTCTGGACAATAATTGAGTTCGCAAAGAGCAGAATGACCCGTTCCTGCATTATTCCAAGCAGCCGAACTTTCTTGAGCTACATCTCCAAGTCGTTCTAGAATTAAGATGCTCAACTCTGGTTTTAGCATCTTGGCCAGTAACGCCAGATTTGCACTCATAATTCCTCCGCCTACACAAATGAGGTCGTAATGTTGTTTTGGGATAGCTCCAGTCATAGTAAATTTTTACACTCTAAAGATATTAATAAGCTCGTTGAGTTTGAGTAAAACATCAAAAAAGAATGAGTCGGTAAAGATTCTAAATGATAACAATTACGCTTTCGCGAAAGCTTAAAATGGCAACACAAAAATCTCACACATATCATGAATTTACACTTTTAGTCTTGTCTAAAAATTAAGCTAATACAGCAATCAAAATCCTCAAAATGACTACTCTTTCCACTATGCAGTTATCATCATAAATTAACTTAAAATCTCTGATACCAATCTTAAATAGCTATTCTTTATGATTAAATAATAGCTTTAAAAATATTACATAACTTATTGATTTTAATACATTTGATATTATTTCAAACTCTATATAGACAACATCTATAGTTAGTAATTAATGATGATTCATTTACCATTGATTTGCTAAACAAAAGTCTTAAACAAGTGTTGATTAGAGAGCAGAATGTTTCAAAAATTAAGTCCACTTTGCTCTCTATTCTGCTTTAGAATATTCCGAAACTTACTAGTTCTACATCCAGAATGTATCGCACAAAAAAGAGGCGATGATTTTATAATCATCGCCTCTTTCAGGTATTAATTTAGGTTCCTAAAATTACTTTAGAAGACCTTCTATTTTTTCGATTACACCTTCTGCTGCTCTCTCCCCAGAAACCATTGCTGCATTTAATGAACCATTTAATAAATGATCTCCAGCAAGAAAAATGTTATTGGTAAGCTGCGTTTCTGATGGCGCGCAATTGTTACGGAGATTGCTAAGCTCAGGTAATGCTTTTCTTATTTCATAAGATTTGAGAAAAGTAGCTCCTTTTATACCACAATACGTACTAAGCTCTGACGATACCATAGCGCTAAGTGCTTCTATGCTCAAATCGCTATCATCTACTACGGTAACGGATAATAAACTCTTTGCACCATTTGTAGCTGTTTGTAGGGTGTCGTGATAGAATATGTTATTAATTCTTGTATTCTCATCTGCCACAAGACCTATGAGTGGTTTACGGTCTTTGGGAGCATCTGCTTCAAAGTATAAGTTTACACATGATTTCCAAGGAGTCTCTTGACCTCTCAGGTTGGGAACTATATGACTTGCTTCTGTTGCAATAATGATGTAGTCACTCTCTAGCACCTCGCCATTTTCTAATGTGATTGTTTGTCCTGAGACTTCCTTAACGGCGGTGTCTAGTCTAATCTGAGTATTAGCTAGCTGTTCTTGTAATTGTTTTGGTATTGCTCCTATTCCAGCTTTTGGCAATGTTGCCATACCAGAACCAAACATCTTATAAACGAACTCAAACATCCTACTAGATGTTTCAAGTGAAGATTCTAAAAATATCCCACTAAAGAATGGCTTAAAGAAATCTGTTATCATCGCTTTACTAAAGCCTTTATCTTGCAAATACTTTAAAGTGGTTATTTCTTCTTCCTTAAAAATATCCTCCAGTGATTTCTTCTTAAGACTTTTATTAAGCTTTAAAATTTTAACCTTATCCCCTAGTGTGCCTATAGATGAGCTCATAGTTGGGATAAGCATTTTGAGACTACGTGTAGGATCTCCTATAGATTGCGAGTTTCTATTTTTATAAATAGTAGCTCCAGGTAAAAACGATTGTAATTCAAGTTTTTTGTAATCAAGATACTCTTTGGCTTTCGGGTAGCTTTCTAGTAGCACTTGAAAACCATGATCTAGCTGGTATCCTTTTACAATATCAGTTTTTACACGTCCTCCTATTCTATCTGTAGCTTCAAGAATTATGGGTGCGTAGCCTTTTTTCTCTAAGTTAATAGCTGCAACAAGGCCGCTTATTCCAGCGCCTATGATGTAAATCTTCTGGTCAGTTTGATTCATAACTCAAAAATAAGGTAAGTATGTATTGTTTGGTCTGTTGGTTTGATAATTCTTGTACTATAAAAATCCGCTGGCTGTGGTGTGATCTTATTCTAATAGGAGATCGTTTCACATTTTCGCGAAAGCGAGATTGTTTTAGAATGGATATCCAATAGCAAAGTTAAAAATAGGTTCGTCAAATTTGAAATCCCATCGCTCGCCCTCTGGTAATGATGGATCGTGAAAAGGAGCTGCGAGATCAAAACGAATCACAAAGCCCTGAACATCTACTCTAAGCCCAAAGCCACCGCCTATTCCTAATTCATTGATAAAATCTGAGGTGAACTTATCTTTACCTTCAAGATCTTCATTTTCTGTGCTATTCCATATGTTTCCAGCATCTACAAAAAAGGCTCCTTTGAGATAACTGAAAATTGGAAAACGGTACTCTGCATTTGCTTCTAGCCTGATGTTTCCTATTTGGTCAAAGAAGTTTCCGCTAGATTGATTTCCAGAAGATGTTCCAGGACCCAAAGAGCGTATTCTAAAAGCACGCACACTATATGGACCACCAGAATAGTATTGCTTTACAAATGGCAATATCTCTGAGTTGCCGTACGCATACCCATATCCTGCAAAGAGTCTCGTTGCGATTTTCTGCTCATTTGCCATATTAAAATGATACCTAAAATCTACATCTAGCTTTGCAAACTGCGCATATTCCAGTCCTATAAATGTCTTATTTTGAGTGTCTGCATCATCTTTTCCTAGCAAACTAACGGCGTTACCTGCAAGTTCAAAATTAGAATTAAAAAAGATTTGATGTGTTTTTTGCGTATCTACCATCCCATTATAGGTAAAACTGTAATTGAGCCCAGCAATAAACTGCTGATCAAAACTCTGTCTTAATAAGGGATTTTCAGTGAGTATATCTTCAAATTCTGTCGTGGTATTAGAGAGTCTCGTATAACTCACAGAAATAGGATTAATACGGTGTGTGACATATTTATTTGCATCCCACACATAGCCAAACCCAGCATTACCAGATAATAAGGTGTATAATTTAGAACGGCTCAAATAATCCACACCGAGTGCTGCAACCGTTTTTGGAATATTATACTCAAAAAAATCTGTTGAAATATCAATAGGAAAAATCACTCTTGGGAATACGAGTTCGCTGGCCAGACCTAACTCTATACTACTTAATGACTCTCCTCCTCCTAGTTGTACTTCGTACCCTGCAGATCCTGTGATATTAAGAATCTCTCCACCGTTAAAAAGATTTCTGTTGCTATAGGTTAAAGCCAATCCAGGTCCAGCAAAGTTGTTTGATTTGGTCACTGCTTGCACTTCTGCTCGTATGGCTCTTTTATTTAATGGCGACAAATAAATATTTGCCTCAAGAATACCCAAGCTATCTGTGCGCAAGCTATCAATCTCGTCATACTGGATATTTACAAATTTATAAGCTCCTATAGTAGACAAGCGTCTTGCCGTATTGCGGGATACATCTGGATGGTACAACTGCCCTTCTTCAAGTTGCACAAATGGCGCAAGGTATTTAGGTTTAAAATAAAGCTCTTCTTGAATAAAATTCAAACTGTCATAACGAACCACATCAGACTGCAAAGAGTCCTTTAGGGCATAATTAGGATACACATTTACCTTGCTTATTTTGTAAGGAACAATGACCTTATTAGGCACATCCTTCTTAATCTTCAAGAACATATCAAAACGCTTATTGCTGTATTGATTGGTATCTATCTCAAATATTAAAAACGAAGGATTGAAGTTGTAATATCCTTTTCTTTTAAGGAGATAATCAATACGATCGCGCTCAAGTTTAAGATTAGACAAGTCATATCTCATGCCTTTTTCAAGCGGTGAGGAAGCCACCGTGCTTATCATCTCTCTATAAATAGGCGGTGATAGTGTATCAAGTTGATACGTCTCCATGCGGTATGGCGTAGGGACTTTCAAATCATAGATGATGGAGGCTCTTTTTTTTGTCTCGCTTTCGCGAAAGCGTGAACTCACCGTACTATAGAAAAATCCGCGGTTTTCTAGTCTGTTGCGTAGTAATGATTCTACTTCAAATTCTTCTACATCAGATTGATAAACTGGCTCCTCTCCTATTTTTTTATTAAGCCATTTATTGATTGCTCCTGGTTTTTCACGCTGTGCTTTGTAATAAACACTTAAATAAGGATAGCCTCCTAAGATATTAGAATTAGGGGTAGGTCGTAAGACGCCTTCAAGCTCTGTCTGTAGCGAACTTTGATTTGTGATGGTGCTATCTGGCGTTATGACAATTTCAGCGCCAGTATATAAACGTTCTCCCTCTGGAATGTACTTTTCAACACTACAAGATGCACATAAAGCAATCAAAACTAGAGCTAAAAAATATGTAGATAATCGGTATTGCACGTGCTAGTTGTTTTTATTGTTTTCAATAGTTTCCTCAGGTGGAGTCGCTTCTTTCTTAGCTTTTTCCTCTTCTACAAGCTGCTGCTGTTTCTTTCTTAAAATAGCATCCCACAGCTGACTAAATTTATTGAACTCTTGCTGGAATATAAGCGATATACCGCTTACAATCGTTTGTCCATCTATTACATTCTCAAACTCACTACGGCGAAAACCTTTAAGACGGTATTGACCGTCCTCGGTAAGCTCATATTCAAGACTCACATTCCCAATAAGCGGATTACTCTCGCCAGAAGCACTTTGACCAGCTACATCAACACTACTGCCTACGCGTACTGTAAGCTTATCACCAAAAAACTTACGTTGTGCTGCAATATCTAGCTGTGTACGCTCTTGTGGTGTGGTTCCTTGATAATCTGTAAAACTATCTAATCCGAAATCAAGTTGAAATCCTGTTTTTCCCAACAACTTATCTGAAAAAATATTAAGCTGGTCCGATAAAGCGTCATTCAAGTTATCTCTTGCAATACTTGCAAAACCACCACGACTACCATCAGAATTGGAATCTGGGTAAAATCTATTTAATACCAGCAATGAGAATACCTGACGGTTGAGCTCTCCTTCTTGCTGGTTTACTTGCTGCACACGGCTATAAATCTGGCCACCTATAGCACCTTGTTCATCTTCTGGTAAATCAAGAGCAAAATTGATTTTTGGACTCAGCAGTTCGCCATCTATATTTAAATAAACTAAGAATGGTAGCTGCTGTCTGTATTTACTACTTTGAGCAGGGTCTGCTCCCGCATTTGCGCTTGCCATTAAAGGTGATGCAGAAGCCTCAACTTCATATACAGCACGTACATCGAGTTTTGCATCAAATGGATCACCAGACCAGCTTACTCTACTACCAGGATCTAATTTGAATGTGCGGTTCACTAGATTGTATAGGTTCATTTCATACTGACCACCAGTCACATCATACACACCCGTGAGCGTCATTCTACCATTAGGTTGTAATGTAAAATTAAAATCTCCTTCTCCTTGTACTTTAAGATTATCGCCCGTTTCCTTGTCAATGAGTACGGTTACTTGCGCTTCTTTATTAACCTTAAAAAGTCCTTTGAAATCGAAACCTGTAATTGTTCCGGTCTCCTCTTCTGTTCTTGTAAGTATGGCATCTGGATTTTCACGATTTACAAAAACTACAATTCCGTCACTAGATTCTATATTTGCTGCCGCCGTAGGCATCACATAAGTAACATCTGTAGCACCTCCTACTGTTGCGTCCACCGTAACAATTGGAATTTGTAAATCCCCCTTGATACTTGCTTTTGCATCAAAAACAGCCGTACCATAAATGAAGTCATTATCTTCTGGCTTAGCATTTAAAGCTTGAAAATCTTTTGCGTTGATTGTTAAATCAAAAGTTGGGTTAATAAAACTCTCCGTACCAATGAGCCCAGAAACTACAAGTGTGTTTTGTTTTTCATCTAATACTGTAAAATTAGACATTGAGATTCCATCGTTATCTAAGGAGATTGTTTCGTTCTTTAAAGAAAAAGGAGCATTAAGCTTTGACACTACAAATCCTGCATTCTTAAACCTCAAAAATCCTTGATATTCTAAGCTTGCTAGTGCCCCATTTAATTTAAAATTACCCTCCAGACTTCCTGAGCCATCTTTAAGCTCTCCAAGTGAAAAGCCATCTATAGCTTCCATTTTAATCTCGTTAATATCGAGATCCATGTTAATTAATGCGCCATCTACATCTGCTACATAATCACCAGTCAAATCAAGGTCTACACTTCCACCTTGCACGCCTAAGTTAAAGTCATAACGATCTCCATTAAGTGATCTACCTGTAAGCTCTGCTGTACCTAGATTCTCTCCCAATAAACCAAGCTCTTGCACATATAAGTCTGCCAAGAAACCTAAATCTCCAAAAGGCTCTTCTAATACCAGATCGCCGTTAAGATTTCCAGTAGCTAGTTGCTCATTTGGATTGAGATAAGCTAAGAATTCGCTAATCTTAAAATTCCTAAAGTCTATTGCAATATGGTCTTTCTCGATAGTAGGCAATTTATCTGTAATCTCTACTGATTGGGTATTTCGCTTAAAGCGAAAATCATTAAAGGATAATTTTTTATCTGTGATGAGGACTTCATTAGTAACTGGGATTCCCCATTGTTTTTTATTAAAAATCAAACTATCTCTCAAAACACGAAAACGGAGATTATCTCTACTTCCAGTAATTTCAGATTGAACTTGTATAAGCTTCTCTCCTCCCGCATAGGCAAGAAAATCTAATGCTAGCTCATTATTGGTCTGATTACCGCTTATCTCTGTACGCTGAATTGCAAGTGGACCAGCTGTTATTCCTTTAAAGCCCAGATTAAAATTGAAATCATCCTTATCTGTATTCATTACAAAAGCAAGACTATCAATCTCGTTACCTCCATAATTAATATGTGGTGCTTTAATAGAAGCATTTAATACACGCTTTGCTTGTGCAAAGTCTAGATCAATGGATACCGTGTCAAGATCTTTCATGTTTACTAAAAACACTTCATTAAGTAAAGGCGACTGTCTAATTTTTCCTTTAAGAATAAGATTTACAGGATTCACCAGTGTATCTGCAACAGCCACATCTCTATAGAAATAGCTATAAATGTGATCTTGAAGTGCTGTTGTTATGCGTGCTGGATCTGCATTTGATTTTAAATCAAGATTCATGATTTTATTATCAAAAGTAACTGAGGTACTATCTGGGCGAACTCTCGCAGTACCATCTAGGTTCCCAATGAGGTATGAGCGGTCATCATAAACAACAATACCATCATCCATCGTAGCAGCTACGTCATAACTCGTTGCATTACCTTTAAAATTTCCTTTTAGTTTAAAACCTGTGCGCACATCTCTTTGCATGAGACCAAGCGCTTGAAGATCTGCTCCTATAATATCAAGATCTATTGAGGCTTCAGGAGCTATAGAATCTAACACTACTAAGCCGTCTAACGTCATATTAAGATTTTCATCTTTATAAGTAGATTTAAATGCTCCTTTACCATTTGTGACTTGACCTTTGAGGTTAAGGTCCTTAATAGCATACTTATTATATTGGAAAGTATTTACAGTAGCATCTATACTAGCATCGAGTGTATTTACGGTGCTTCCTGATCCACTAGTTTTAACAGATAAGGTGAGTGCTCCTAGTTGGTCATTACCCAGTAATTCTCCCATCGCATATTCCTGCACAGCAAGATCTGCCTCAAATGCAATTGTGTTACTATTTTTAAATCTACCAGCTATGGTTGCTGCACCTTGGCTTGTAGTCATTGTTGCGTTCGCTATAATATCCTCAATACTACCCTTTGCATTCCCTACTAGTTTAAACTTCTCAGGTAAATTAATTGAAAGCGAGTCTGTACTTACAAACTTTGAAATATCCCTCTTGCTTGTTTGTGCTTGTATTTTTGGTAAGTTCATGTAGAGCTTATCTACATCATTAAGATTACTAAGAGAACCACTTGCCGAAATCGCTGTTTCTTTACCCCAATTCACGCGTAATGATGGAACATCAAGTGAAGCCAACGATCCTGATGCACTTACAGATCCAGTTATTAATTGCTTGCTTAATGCGCTTGCATATTGATTGTTTGCTAAGTCTTTCTGAAATCGATAAGCATCCTTAACATTAAATTTAACGCTTGGTATTGAGACATTTAGAGTTACCTTTTCAGGTTGCGATGTTAATGATTCAAATGAAGGGTAATTCATTGATATATTACCATCTAAAGTACTATTATTTAACTGAAGCTTTAAATTATTGATAGCTAGATTTTGCTCTGAAACAATAAAATCTGTTGCCAAAGATTTAAGATGAATACCACTAAATTCATAACCCGAAAGATGAGCGATAGTACTACCCGCTTTAAAGTCTTTTAGAAATGTATTTGATGCGTCAAAGGCGATATCTTCAAGAATAACAGCATTGGGATTGAATACACCTTTAGAAGGAGTTGCTCCATCTACTGTATAGGCAATATCTGTATTTTTTATTAGCGCTTCGTTTATTTGAATAGTGTAAGCCGGAAAAATGGAACTCGCTACCGTTTCATTATTTAATGCAGGTGCGATAGTTGTCATATCAATACCTAACTTGCTATCTGCAATATTGATTGTATTTATATCAATGGTAAACGTATTAAAATCTGCTTTTGGGATTTCGGCATATAGTTGTTTGAAATCGAAGTCAAAATCAATTCCTGCCTCTGTACCAGTATAATTACCGCTAACGTTGTTAAGCGTTAACTCGTCAAACGCTAGAAATGGTAACGGAATTTCTTCTGCATTTGGATCTGCAGGTATTGGAACTTGGTAAATATTAAAGCGTCCATTTGTAATCACGCCACTAGTAGCAGTGAATTTCATTACTTCCAGGTCTACAATATCCATCTCTACTTCAAGAACATCAAATACGTAACTGCTTGTAATTCCAGTTACGGCATCATTGTAAGTGATGTCAAAATCCTTTAAGGAAAGATCTCCTATAATTATATCAAGAGGCTTTGTCGTAGTGGTATCTACCACTGCAGTTGATGGGCTAGCAAATGCTTCTGTTATAAAGTCAAAGTTAAACCCAGAGATACTATCTTTTCTTATGATGTTTGCACGAACGCCTTCCCACTGTGCATCTTCAATTCCTATTCCAGAACCTTGTATTATGGGAAGAAACGGGATATTTGCCTCTAATGATCTGCTGTAAACCAGAGTATCACCCTTCTTATCTTCTATATAAAGTCCTTCTACCGCAATATCACCATCAAAGGTGATAAACACCCTTTCTAGTTCAAATTTGGTATTTGTCTTCTCAGATAAATAGGTAACTGCTTTAGAAACTATAATATTCTGTCCCCACTCACTTCGTATGAACAAAATAATTAAGAATAATATGAAAAGTATGATCAGTAAGATTCGACCAATAATGCGAAGCCATCGATACTTTCTCTTAGGCTTTTTTGGGATAGACTGTTGTTCTTCTGACAATGAAAATAGAGGATTTGATAAGCTTTAACAAATTAACGCCGATAATCGCTTTTAACATAATTTGACGACGTAATCTTCTGTTAAATAGTATCAACCTACTATTAAAATTTTAACATTGTTGTGTGTTACGCTTTCGCGAAAGCGTGCTAGAGCCAAACCCAAGCAAGAGCTTTTAGAAGTTTTTAAGCTTCGGAATGTAAATTTCGTAGGCAACATAAATAGTAATTACTACCTAAATACAGAACGAAATGATCTATGAGATGGAGATAAGTAAAGGAGCAATTGGTAGGCTAGTCAGCCATTAAAACGCTATCTATAATATATAAAGAGCCATTTGAGGCACTCATATCTGAAGTGAGTATTCTAGCAGTATGACCACTTTCATCATTAAGGATGATGTTTGTTTTATTTAATGTCGCATGGATGCTAGCTCCATTCTGGGTAGTCAACTCTAATGAGCCTCCACTTTTTTTAATTTCTGATTCAAGTTTTTCTGTAGTCCACTTATTTTGAACTACGTGATACTTAAGTGCGCTTTTTGCCTCAACCTTATTATAATCACTAGATTTCTTATTTAAAACACTTAAATTTTTATTGTCAAATGCCTCATTATTTGGGGCAAATACAGTAAAAGACCCTTGATTTACTAAACATTCATCTATTTCTAGTTCCTTAATTTGAGATTCAAATTCTGAAAGCTCCTCAGTATTGTTAATTTTAGAAACTAAGCCATGAACCTTATTATCTTCAATGATGATCTGTTCTTTAAGAGCTTTTTCTGATAGTTTCTTTTGGAGAATCTCGCGTTGTGCTTCCTCGCGTATTTCTTGACCTCGTTGTTTATGATCACAAGATGATAGCGTAACGAATGCAGCAATGCACCCTCCTAACAGTATCGTTTTGTTGAAAAACATAATAATTCTTTTTTTACAAATATCACCAGGACACAAAAGAATGACCGCTAAGTAATCGTTAAAAATGGACTAAAAGACGTTAAAAACATAAAAAGCGAGCCATTATAGCTCGCTTTTTACAACTTTTTAATAAATAATACACCTATTATAGGGTATCCATATCAATTACAAAACGATATTTTACATCGTTATTTTGTACACGCTCATAAGCTTCATTAATATTTTTCATATCAATCATTTCTATATCGCTTACAATGTTGTGCTTACCACAGAAATCTAACATTTCTTGAGTCTCTTTAATACCTCCTATAAGAGAACCTGCAACACTTTTACGTCCCATAATAAGATTACCACCATGTACATCTGGTAACGGTTCTATCGCTCCTACCATACACATAGTTCCATCTACGCCTAACAATGCTAAATATGGATTGATATCGTGGCTTACAGGTACTGTATTTAATATAAAATCAAAAGTTCCATGTTGCTCTGTCATAGCATTTTCATCCTTAGAGATCAGAACGCTATCTGCTCCTAGGCGTTTTGCATCATCGGCTTTTCCTTTTGAAGTTGTAATCATTACTGTCTCTGCTCCCATGGCATGAGAAAACTTAATTCCCATATGACCAAGACCACCTAGACCTACAATTCCTACTTTCATTCCTTCCTTGATACCCCAGTGGTGTAATGGTGAGAATGTAGTAATACCTGCACATAATAAAGGTGCAACGGCTTTAATATCTAAATTACTAGGTATGTTAAGCACGAAGTTTTGATCTACAGTTACTTCTTGAGAATACCCTCCAAAGGTGTGCCCATCTGTATGCTTGTCTTTACTGTTGTAAGTCCATGTCGCTCCTTCTTTACAGAATTGCTCAAGGTCACTTTTACATGATGAACATTCTTGACAAGAATCTACTAGACACCCTACTCCTACTACGTCTCCTTTTTTAAATCCTGTGACATCAGATCCTACTTCTATTACTTCTCCTACAATTTCATGTCCTGGAACTACTGGGTACATTGCTGGTCCCCAATCACTTCTTACCGTATGTATATCACTGTGACAAACTCCACAGTATGTAATTTTAATTTTTACATCTGTAGCAAGTGTATCACGACGTTTTATTGTCATTTCTTTTAAGTCGGCGTCTTTATCTTGAGCGCCATATGCTTTTACTTCTGTCATATTTGGTTATTTAGTTTATTATTAATTGGTAGTTTTCGCGAAAGCGTAACTATTCTTCTTTCTTTTTAAAATGTTGAAATCTTTTGAAACCTATTCCTGTCTTTAACTGGCGCGCTTCATTATAATATGCGTCTGCATATACTCTCGTAAAATTTGCTCCAAAGAATAAAATCAGGCTGCTATAAGAAACCCAGAGCATGATGAGGATTATTGATCCTGCTGCTCCATATGTAGAACTAGGCTCCATAGTATTAAAATAGTATGCCATCGCAACTTCTCCTAATATAAATAAGATGGTTGTAAGACCGGCGCCTACTCGTACTGCTTTCCAGCGCACATAAACGCTGGGTAAGAACTTAAACAATGCAGCAAATAGCGTATATATCACCATAAATGAGACTGCAATATCTATTACAAAAATAAACTTTATTAAAGAGGCTGGTAAAAATTCTGCTAGTCTATTTGAAAATGCACTAAGTAGTGAAGTGGCTATAAAACTGATGAGAAGTAAGAACCCAATAATTAAAATAAATCCAAATCCCTTCGCCCTACTTTTTATAATATTAAAAATCCCATCTTGCTCATTGAGATTAACTCCCCATATCGTGTCTAGCGCCTGCTGTAATTGAAAAAAAACACCCGTTGCACCGTATAATAGCACTAAAACACCCACTGTAGCTGTAAAAAAACCAGTTTCTTCATCTCCTCGGTCTACCATCATGAGTCGTATAGACTCTGCTGTTTCTTGTCCTAAGACTTTAGTAATTTCAGCAAGTAGTTCTCCTTGAACGATATCTCTACCCCACACCGCTCCTACAATGTTTAAAATAATAACAACAAGTGCAGGCAGTGATAAGATGGCATAGTAGGCAACGATAGCACTTAACTTAAATGGGTCTGATGCCATCCATTTTTTATAAGTGTCAACCATAAGTCGAGGCACATCCTTTATTTTAAAAGAACGCCTACCTTGGTCTGCCGTCATATAATTATCTGTTTTTTCCATAAAAAAACCCTTTTGCAAGGGTTTAAACGTTATGCGTTATTTTTTTGCTCTTGGAGCGTTGGGTAATCAATGTAACCTTCTTTTCCAGGAGTATAAAACGTATCTGGATTAGGCTCATTGAGAGAAGCATTTTCTTCAAAACGCTTAACTAAATCTGGGTTTGCTATAAAATTACGTCCAAAAGCGACTAAATCTCCTTTCTTATCCATCAAATCTTGATTTGCCTTTGCAGCATCATAACCACCACTAAGAATAAGTAAACCACTAAAACGGTCACGTATATTCTTCTTAATATCTGCTGGTAAGCCTGGTGCTCCCATAGATTCATGGTTTACGAGATGTATATAAACTGGTGCAATCTCTTCTAATTTTGCAGATAGGTAATCAAATGTCTCTTTCTGGCTATCAAAAGGTCCTAGGTCATTCATTGCTCCATTAGGTGATAAACGAATTCCAACTTTTTCCTTACCTAATGCTCCTACAACTCGTTCTGTAACCTCAAGTGTAAAGCGGCATCTATTCTCTACAGAACCACCGTAGTTATCATCTCTCTTATTTGTTCCAGTATTTAAAAACTGATCTAATAAATAACCATTTGCGCTATGAACTTCTACGCCGTCAAAACCAGCTTCAATAGCATTTTTTGCTGCAGTAACGTACTCTTCTATGGTATGCTCTATATCCTCAACGCTCATCGCTGTAGGTTCTGGAATAGGTAATTCACCTTTTCCATCTACATACATCTTCGTTTCTTCTGGTCTAATAGCAGACGGCGCAAATACTATCGCATCATCAGACATGTTATCTGGATGTGATATACGACCAGAATGCATAAGTTGCATAAATATTTTTCCACCATTTTTGTGTACAGCAGTAGCAACTGGCGTCCAAGCCTTTACTTGCTCACGACTATAAATACCTGGTATACGAGGATATCCCACACCATTAAGTGATGGCGAAGTTCCTTCTGTTATTATAAGTCCTGCACCGGCACGCTCACCATAATACTGAATCATTATATCTGTCGGGATATGTCCCGCAGTAGATCTAGACCTCGTAAGAGGCGCCATTACCACCTTATTTTTTAATTTAAAATGCTCAGTATTTAACGGGCTTAAAAGTTCTTTATAATTTTCCATGCGACTTTTTTTTTGCAAAATTAGTCCATGCTCTGGCCCATTGCGGTTAATGCGTTGTTAAAACAATGTTTTCATTATCATAAGGTTTTCACTTTCGTTAAAAATTGAAATCATAACCAACTATCTTTTTGATGCAAGTAAGTGAAGTTGTACTTTTATCTCTTAAAGCGAGTATTAAACCTTACTCACATCATTATAAAAGAAAATTTGTATGGCTACTAAAGATATGATTCTCAAGAAACTTCAAATCTTAATTACACAAGAATTTGATAGTCCGGAGCAGGCTTTTGCTTTTTTTGACGAAGATGGTAATGGTACTTTATCAAAGGATGAAATCAAAGAACTATTAAAAAAAGCAGAAATAAGTGGTTTTATAAGGTCTATGGTTGCCTCTGCATTAATAGACGGATATAGTAAGGATGGTAATGATAGTGTGAGCTGGGAAGAGTTTAAAAAGGCACTTGACGAGATCAAACACTAATTTCTTACCAATAGGATTCACTTTTTTAAAATAGCATTCACAATCTTTTCCATTTTTTAGGAATTATTCCTAATATCTCAAAATAAAGAGTAACTTTGTAACTCATTTATGAATGAGACAGAGCCTACATATCATTGTGTTATAGACGTAGAAACTACGGGAAAAGGAATTAATGGCAATCGTATCACAGAAATATGTGCGGTACGCCTTAAAGATGGTGAGGTAGTAGATAAATTTACTTCACTAGTAAATCCTGAACAATACATTCCGCCATTTATTACCAATCTTACGGGTATAGATGACGCCATGGTGGCAGATGCACCACTGTTTAATGAAATCGCAGATCGAATTATTGAGATATCCTCAGGAGCCATATTTGTAGCACATAATGTAACTTTTGATTTTAATGTGTTACGTAGCGAGTTCAAGCGACTCGGTCACTCATTTACTCGAAAGAAACTTTGTACGGTTAGGCTTTCGCGAAAGCTTATACCTAGTCTATTCAGCTACTCGTTGGGTAATCTTTGCGCCTCCATAGGAATTCCTCTTAACAATCGTCACAGAGCTGAAGGAGATACAGATGCTACTGTAATTCTCTTTAAAAGATTGCTTACCCTCGATGAAGATGGTAAAGTAATGAGTTCCTTTCTTAATGTTCGCTCTAAAGAAGCTACGCTCCCACCTCATTTACCATCACGCACTATTCAAGAGTTACCAGAAACAGCTGGCATTTACTTGTTTAAAGATCGCGCGGGTAAAGTGATTTATGTGGGCAAGGCAATTAATATAAAAAAGAGAGTCCTCTCGCATTTTTACGATAAAAAGAATAAGGAATATTTATTAGGTCAAGAAACCTATCAAATAGATTATGAAGTTACTGGAAATGAACTTTGCGCATTATTACTAGAATCTGAATATATTCAGCAATATTTCCCAAAGTTCAATAGAGCTCAAAAAATACCCACAAGCACCTACTCTATTATATCTTATGAGAATAGAAAAGGTATCATACAGCTCGCTGTAGCCAAGACAAAATATAGACATACAGCTACTCAAAAAGTATTTACTAGGGCTAAAGCCACAGAGCGACTCATGGAGCTTTGTGAGATGCATGAATTATGCCCACGTTTTTGCGGACTTCAAGCAACCTTTGATGAGTGCTCACATTACAGTTTAAAAAATTGTAAAGGTATCTGTAGTGATAATGAATCTGTGTCTGATTATAATCTCCGCGTTCGTGAGGCATTGCAATCCTTTGATGCAGAAAATGAGAGTTACATTATAAAGGAAGACGGTCGCACCGAAGATGAAACAGCGTTCATATACATAGACAAAGGTGTTTATAAAGGTTTTGGCTTTGTACCTGAGACAGAGCAAGTGAGTCATTTTGATGAAGTAGCCTCACATTTATTACCTAAAAAAAGTACGTATCATACAGACATTATATTGAGAAGTTATTTACGTAGACATAAAAATCCGCATATTGTATCACTTGCTATTTCTGCTTAATTATGGACACAGCCTTAGATTTTAAAACCTATTACCTTGAAATACCTGAACTATTAGTAAGTCATTATCCTGATCTTAATTTTCAAAATCATTGCTATCTACGCATTGCGCTAGATAATGTAATAGGCACAAAGTGGGATACTCAGATTGCTAAGCCAGCATATAAGCATCTTACAACAGATCAAAGAAAACTGGTCATATCTTATCTCTCATCTTACGTGAAGGACAAGAACTTACTTTTATCACATAATATGATCTCACTAGCATATAGAGGAAAGTTAGTGTAAACAGATACTTTTTCCTACCCAAAGAAAAAGGCTTGCTTCTCTTACTAAGGAAAGTATAATTGGTAATTTTGCACCGTTAATCACTTTATATATTAATTAGGTATAAAGTGGCTAATTAACTGCCGTGATAACATATAAACAGGGCGTTACTAATTATCTAGCTATGCATCCAAATAATAAAAATATAGGTCCTTATCTTTTTAAACAGCTTAGAAAAGCAAATAAAGAGCTTGCTCCTTATGTTCTAGAAACAGACCGGGGAATTCAAACAATAGATTTTACAAATCCTAAAGCGGTTTTAGAACTCAATCGTGCTATTTTATTAAGCGATTATTCTTTAAACTGGTATGAAATTCCTGAAGGATATTTGTGCCCAGCAATTCCGGGACGCGTAGATTATCTACATTATCTCAATGATTTTATAGGAAAAGAAGATGCTCACGGCCTTGATATAGGTACTGGTGCAAACTTTGTATACCCACTTCTAGCAGGATCTGTTTTTAATTGGAAAATGAAAGGAGTTGATATTGATGCAAAGGCTATTAGAAATGCAAATACAATCCTTGAAAAAAATACGCACCTCAAAGGATTCTTAACAGCTACCTATCAACAAGATCGTGCTAATATCTTTACAGGAGCTATTTTACCTGGGGAGCATTACGATTTTACAATGTGTAACCCTCCTTTCTACAGCTCTGAAAAGGATGCTTTTAAAGCAACTAAGGAGAAATCAAAAGGGCTTAAACTCAAAGAAGTTGAACGTAACTTTGCTGGACAATCTAACGAGCTTTGGTGTAATGGTGGAGAAGCACTATTTATCAAACGCATGGTGAAGGAAAGTGTAAACTTTAAATCACAAGTGGGCTGGTTTACAACTTTAGTTTCAAAAAGCGAACACCTTCCTAAAATCAAAAAGCAACTTGAAAAGCTTAATGCTGAGCATAGAACGGTAGATATGTCTCAGGGTAATAAGAAATCAAGATTTTTAGCTTGGAGATTTAAAGAGTAGTAAAAAACAATACGCTTCTTAACAACCAACTTTATTTACTTTACTCTTCCTTTAATTAGATATGAGCCATACTCACTTCAAATTATTCAAACCTTATGGTTTTATTAGTCAGCTGCTGAGTAATGATGCGCGACAGGCTAGAAAGAAGAAGTTTTTGAGCGAGTTATATGATTTTCCTGAAGGCACAATGGCTATAGGGCGTCTTGACGAGAAATCTGAGGGACTACTACTCATGACAACAGATGGTAAACTCTCAGATACCATTAATCGATCAGGTATTGAAAAGGAATATTATGTTCAAGTAGATGGTATGATTACGGACAACGCCATTAAACAAATGGCCGCTGGAGTCGAGATTGGTTTTGACGGTAAGAAATATCAAACAAAACCATGTAAAGTAAGACGATTAATTGAGGTTCCTACGCTGCCAGAACGTTCTAAGAAAATAAGAGATGCTCGTCATGGTCCTACACCATGGATATCTGTAACTATTACAGAGGGGAAATTTAGACAAGTACGTAAGATGACGAGTGCTGTAGGATTCCCTACACTGAGACTTGTAAGAATAAGAATAGGCTCACAAACCCTAATGGGTCTGGAGCCTAGACAAGTTATTGAGGTAAAGGAGTTGCTTTAAGCAACTTTACTCACGCGTACTGCGTTCATTCCTTTTTGTCCTCTTTCTATTTCGTAAGACACTTTATTGCCTTCTTTAAGTTCACCATCGCGTACTTCAGAAATGTGTACAAAGTACTTTTCTGGAGTATCGGCATCTTTGATAAATCCAAAACCTTTTGAAGAGTCAAAAAATTCTACAAAACCAGTTCTGATAGGATCTGGCTCATCGCCTTCAACTTTCTTAGGAATCCCTAAAACAATATCTTCTACATCTACCTCTTCCTTCAAAGCTGGATCTGGTGGAGTATCTACTAATTGTCCTAAGTGGTTTACGTATACAAACTCATTTGCTTTTTCTCCGCTTTCTTTTCGCGCTGCTTTTTTCTTGCGCTTATCTTCAGCTTTCTTAAGCCTTTTCTTTTCTCGTTCTTTTTTACCAAAGGTTTCTTGTGGTCTAGCCATTAACTCTTTTCTCGTATTAAATGAAGTCGTTACAAGAATATCCCGTAACGCTCACGTTTACGCAGTTTAAAAACAATTAAGTCTGTAAAAGATTTTTGAACTGTGTAACCTACCTTTTGATAAGGTATTCGTGAATAATTGTAAAGATACAAAAAATAATGTGATTTTTTAGCTTTCGCGAAAGCGTAATTATCTACACACCCCACTATGACTTGTATTTAACACCATTTGTTATCCTTTTCTTATCAATGGGTTAAAGCCCATTTTATAACTATGATATCTTCTTAACTTTATAAAAAACAAAAGATATGAAAGCACAAGCAAATACCAATAACAAGTTAAAGGAAGACCAAAAGGATACATCATACAACTCTGATATTACGAGTGAAGATCTTAAAGTATTAGGACAAGATATCGAAAGCAATATTCGTCAAGATGGTGGAGATGATGTTGCGTTAACTAATAGAGTAGAAAAAGTTGATTTTTCTGGAAAAGATCTAGACGTGCCTGGACGTAGTGCCGCTAGCAAGAACACAACAAACAGAATTAAAGACGAGGAAAACATGTTATATAGTCAAGGTGGAGAATCAAAAGAGAATCTTGAAGAGCAAAGTGATCAGTATATAAAGTAACCATTTACAATAAATGATAAAAAGCGACCAAACGGTCGCTTTTTGTTTATCTGGAAGTTAACTTTACAATTAGTATATCTTTATTAAATGACAATAGCACATACAGTACTTATAGGATTAATAGGCTTTTCATTCCTTTATTACGGTGTGAGTTGTTTGTCTTCCAATTTTATGACCGCCGAATTTGAGCGCTTTGGACTATCTAAACTACAACGAAAAATTACTGGCGTCGCGCAAATTATAGGTGGACTAGGAGTCTTAATAGGATACTTCTACAAGCCGTTACAAATTGCAGCCCTGATGGGGATTTCACTACTAATGTTATTAGGATGGGGTGTTCGCCTTAAGATAAAAGATACCTTTATAGCCGCTTTGCCATCCTTTGTATTCTTTGTGCTCAATGCTTATCTAGCTTATTATCTGATTTTCCTTAAATAAGAATAATCAATACTGAAAGTGCTAAAAACAAAAATGCAGGAAAAGACTTTTTTAAAGCATCCCCTACTTTCAAGTGCATTGCAATTGCTCCTACCATCATCACCGCAATACCTAAAGCACTATAAAATTCTAAAACTGGTACAAAAATAGAAACTAGAAGCCCTAAAGCAAGTAAACACTTAATGGTTCCTACAGCATTCATCGCCGTTTCTGATAATCCATAATGAGCAAATTCTTCTTTTAAAGAGTTTGCATTTCCTCCTCTCCAAGGTGAAGATTGTCCTTTACGCAATAGCCAAACATTAAGAATGCTTAAACCAACAATACATTTTAAAACAATCGATAAATATTCCATGTGTTTTTTATTTAAAATTAAGATTTTAAGATATGTAAAGGCTTCATTTCACAATAAATATTAATTTCTATCATGAAATTTACCAAGAGATTAAGATTTAAGACCTTTACTTAACAAAATATAAGCAAAATCATGAATGACAACAGTACACCCGCATTAAATATATTAGGCTCATCGTTGATAGGTTGTTGCAGTGATCCTATGACAGGGTATTTTAGAGATGGATACTGTAGGACTGCTGGCATAGATCAAGGTACTCATGTAGTTTGTGCAATTATGACAGAGGAGTTTCTTACTTACACCAAGTCTAAGGGTAATGACCTCTCTACTCCTATTCCTCAGTGGAATTTCCCTGGACTTAAACCTGGCGATGGATGGTGTTTGTGTATTTTAAGATGGCTAGAAGCAGAAAAAGCTGGAGTAGCGCCACTGGTAAAGTTGGCTGCTACAGATCAAAAAGCACTGGAGTACACTTCCATTGATATGCTTAAAAAATATGCATACGATTAAGAATAGGTAGTTTTCTCGTAGTAATTAGACTGTAAACATAGTATAGTGAATCGTTTAATTACTAGCTATTTAAAAAATCACTAAATCTTAGCTTGATACGTGTATAAGTCAAAATACCTTCCTTCTTTATCTATAAGTTCATCATGAGTTCCCTGCTCTGCGATGCGCCCATCTTCTATCACTAAGATTTGGTCAGCCTTTTTTATAGTACTAAGCCTGTGAGCAATAACAATAGTCGTTCTATCCTTTACAAGTTGTGATAACGACTTTTGAATAAGCGCTTCGCTTTCGGTGTCGAGATTTGAGGTTGCCTCATCTAGTATAATCACTTTAGGAGCAGCAAGTATTGCTCTAGCAATGGCAATACGCTGTCGCTGCCCACCAGATAGTTTTACACCTCGCTCACCTATAAGTGTATCAAGTCCATCTTCAAAACGATCTGTAAACTCATTTACATAACCAGCCTTTACCGCTTCCTGTAATCGCTCTTCTGAGGCATCTGGTCTAGGGAACATTATATTGTCCCTTATGGTTCCCTCAAATAGAAATTCATCTTGCAATACAACTCCTAAATGCTTTCTAAAACTAGGTAACTTTACTCTTGATAAATCTTGACCATCTACAGACACCACTCCTTGTTGAGGATTTAAGAATGTTGCAGATAATCCTGCAATAGTAGACTTTCCAGAACCAGAGCTACCTACAAGTGCTACCGTCGTTCCTGCTTTTGCTTCAAAGGAAATATTATGTATCACTTCTTTTCCTTTTTCATAAGAGAAGGATACATTTTCAAATTTTATATCTCCTTTAAAATTTTCTAGTTCTATGTCACGATTACCTATTTCATCCTCAGGTGTCATATTCATTAATTCTTCCGTACGGTCTAATCCTGCTAGCGCCTCTGTAAGTTGGCTCCCTATATTACTCATTTGTACGATAGGTGCAATCATAAAACCTAGCAAGAGTGTAAAAAACAGAAACTCTCCCGTAGTCATCTCTCCTTGTATCATAAAATAGCCACCTATACCCATAATTCCCACAGATGCTAAACCAAGTAAAAATGTAGAACTACTAGACATCACTGCAGTGGCAGTAAGACTTTTCTTAACGTTTTGGAATAATCTATCAACACCTTCTTCAAATGATTTATTTTCTTGTTCTTCTGCACCAAAGCCCTTTATCACTCGCACACCAGATAGTGTCTCGGTGAGTCTTCCTTTTACTTCGGCATTGATTTTACCTCTATTTCTAAAAATAGGACGGATATATTTGAAAGCACGTAAGGCAACATACCCAAAAATGGCTACTGGTAAGAACACAAACAACGTCATTAACGCATTAATACGTATTAATAGCACTAGTGATATAACGGCGGTAATGGTACCTCCCACCAGCTGTACTAATCCTGTACCTATAAGATTGCGCACGCCTTCTACATCACTCATGATACGTGATACGAGGGCTCCAGATTTTGTGTTATCAAAAAAACTAATAGGTAATGACAATACTTTCTTCTGTACCTGAGCTCTAAGTTCTGAGATGAGATACTGTGCTTGCACACTCAATATACGTGTAAGTAAAAATGATGTGATGGCTTGTATAAGAAGCGCAACCCCTACGAGCCACAATAAATCGTATAGTGCAGCCATGTCCTTATTAGGGATAATGTCATCTAGTAATGCTTTTGATTTCCATGGCAACACGAGACTCGCTAGACGACCTATTACGATAAGAATGAGTCCAATAAATACTAGCTTTCGACGTGGCCAGATAATGGTTTTAAATGCAGATGTTATAGTTACTTTACTCTTTTTACTTTGTTCTTTTGACATAGTACAAAACTAGTTATAATTGCGCTTTCGCGAAAGCGTAACTAACCACCGTCATTATATTTGAAAGCTGTAACTATGGGGTTTTTATCTTATGCTAGTAGCATCATACACTATTACTTTTTCCCAAAGATGAGCGCATTCTTCAATAAACATTTTATGTGCAGCCTCATCTTGATATGCCTGCTGATCCTCAGCTGATGCAAAACTCAGCACTAAATTATAAGTAAAGCTATCATCTACAACTTCCCTTGTTGCTCTAGGGGCTGTACCTATAAACTGTGTTTTTGCATATAACGAACTATCCAAGAAAGTGCGCAGGGACTTTTCAAAAAGTTGCTTATCCTCCTCGTTGGTAGGGTCTTTAAACCAAAAATACACGATGTGGGCATAATTTTCATTAAACGCTGTCTCGCTATCTGTTGAGATAATGACATTATTCTTGATCGCAGCAGTACCCACAGTAGATTCCTTTTGATCGCAAGAATTTATGAAAATGCTGAAAATGAAAAGAATAATGAGTTGCTGTTGTATTTTCATGCGCTATAATTATGAGTTAAATGTAACAAATCTTACCTTTGTACGTTATATATACTCAATAATAGAGTTTATTCTTTATTATAACTTTATCATATCTTAAAATTATCATAACGTAATTTTTACTAGTCTCGGTTTTACTGGGTTTAGAGCATATTTTTTAACAGTTTTAGTTAAATACTTGCTTTTATGAATCATTTAGGTTATAATGGGGTAATACTCACTTAATACAAAGACAATACATGAGACAACTCAAAATCACCAAGCAGGTTACTAATAGAGAGACGAAATCCCTGAACAACTACCTTCAGGATGTGAGCAAGATTGATTTAATTACTGCCGAAGAAGAGGTTGAGTTAGCACAACGTATTCAAAAAGGAGATGAGAGAGCACTAGACGCTCTTACAAGAGCAAATCTTCGTTTTGTAATATCTGTAGCAAAACAATATCAAAATCAAGGTTTATCCCTTTCTGATTTAATTAACGAAGGAAATGTTGGGCTTGTAAAAGCAGCAAAACGTTTTGATGAAACTAGAGGTTTCAAATTTATCTCATATGCCGTATGGTGGATTAGACAATCTATCTTACAAGCTATTGCAGAGCATGCACGTACGGTACGTCTTCCTCTCAATAAAATTGGTGAGATAAGTAAGATTAACAAAGCAATGGTTTACTTACAGCAGGTACACGAGCGTAAGCCTACCTCTGGAGAAATTGCAAAGTATCTTGACATATCTGAAGAAAAAGTAAAAATCTCACTTAAAAACGTAAGTCGTAGTTTAAGTATGGATGCTCCTTTTGCCGAAGGTGAAAATGATAACAACTTATATGACGTTTTAAGTTCTAGCGAGTCACCTCGTCCAGATAGAGAGCTTATGCAAGAGTCTTTAAGTATTGAGATCAACAGAGCACTTGATACACTTACAGAGAAAGAAGCAGAGGTTGTACGTTTAAACTACGGTCTAGGTAATCAACCAGCTATGACGCTTCAAGAGATAGGAGATATTTTTGATCTAAGCCGTGAGCGTGTACGCCAGATTAGAGAGAAAGCTATCAAGAGATTGCGTCACACTTCTAAAAGTAAAATTTTAATGAAGTATTTAGGATAATCTCCTTAATTACATTACAACATAAAAAAAGCCCGTTTTTACGGGCTTTTTTAGGTTAAGTAGGTTAGATATTAATGCTAGCTTTGGGGCCTAGACACTAAAAACTATTGTAAAATCAACTTATGAATTGGGGATTCTAATTGACCATCTTTTAATGATGATTCAAATATAAAACCCTTAATTCAATCCCACAAGCTATTTGTGTATTTTATCGTAATTAAATGCATTTTATCGATATTAATAGTATCTACATGTTAATATCTGCCAATTAAGACTACAGATTGTCATCTGGATTAAACCTTTGAGTACATTAGAAGTCTTATAGTTAGTTAAAAACGTATCTCATAGAAGAGCAGGACCTCATACTCGCATTACAGCAAGATCCAAATAATGGATCATTTGCTATGTTACTTGATAAATATCAAAAGCCATTGTATTGGCATATACGAGGGATTGTAAAAAATCATGAAGACGCAGATGATGTGCTTCAGAACGTCTTTATTAAAGTGTATAAGGGTATCAAAAACTTCAAAGAAGATAGTAAGCTCTATACCTGGTTATACAGAATTGCTACTAATGAATCGCTAACGTTTTTAAAAAAACGTGCTCGACATTTACAAATTTCAAATGAAGAGCTTCAAACGCGTATTGTAGAGAACCTAGAGAGTGATGTCTATTTTAATGGTGACGATATACAGCTAGCGTTAGAAAAAGCAATAGCGCAATTACCAGAAAAACAACAGCTAGTCTTCCAGATGAAGTATCATCAAGATATGAAATATGAAGATATGAGTGAAATACTTGGAACTTCCGTAGGAGCTCTCAAAAGCTCTTACCATATCGCTACAAAAAAAGTAACCGCCATATTACAAGCAGATTAAACCTTTTGACTTTTTAAGAGTCTTATTTATAGAACCGTGAAAACAACAAACAACATACCGTCTAAAAGAGGTTTTAAAGTTCCTCAAGATTACTTCGACACTAGTCGAGAAGTAATTCTTGATAATATCACTTTAGAAGCATCATTATCTAGCTCAAGTAATGAGCGCTATGATATTCCTGATGGATATTTTGAGAACTCTAAAAACGAAATGCTTGCTACGCTTTCGCGAAAGCTAGAAGAAGAAAGCATACCAACTCAAAAAACTGCTACTAAAGTAATATCTCTTAAAAGCTATTACTATTCCATTGCGGGAGTTGCGGCTGCCCTCCTACTCTTAGTAAGTATTGTTTGGTCACAACTAGATACAACGGCTGGAATCGAGAGTATTGCTATTGCAGAATATCTTGATGGCGAAGCAGGTGATCTTGAACAAATAGAATTTGCAGATTGGTTATCTGATGATGACATTGATGCGCTTCACAACGATATTGCCTTAGACGAATCAGTTATTATAGACTATCTAGATGATCGCACAGATAGCTACCACTTTTACTTAGATTAAATTATGAGACTACTTATAACATTTATAATTACCATTATGATCACTGCGACTGCAGTAGGTCAAGAGGAAGATAGAAATTCAAAAAAAGAAAGAATACAAGCACTTAAGGTTGCTTATATAACAGAAAAGCTATCGCTTACTCCAGACCAAGCACAAGTGTTTTGGCCTATTTACAATACCTACGGTGAGCGCATGTCTGAGATTTATAGCAGAGAACGTAAAGTACTTAAGGAAACCAGAGATCAATTTGATACTATGGATGAAAGCAGTGCAAAAAACACGCTTGACAACATTCAGTCTTTTGAGCAACAAAAACTTGATGCTAGAAAAGCACTGTTTGTGAGTTTAAAAAATAAGCTCTCTTATAAAAAGACACTTATACTTCTCAAAGCCGAAGGAGATTTTAGACGTGATTTATTACACAAACTTCGTGGTGATAAAGATGGAAAGCGCGATCACAGAGAACCATAATAACTCTCTTATCTTTTAAAATTAAGCCTTGCTAGTGCGTTTTTTCCTCCCGCATAAGCTGTAGAATCATTTGCAAACCTTACAGTCAAGAAAGGCGCGTCAGATAATTGTTTCCATGAAGCACCTGAGTCGCTTGAATATGAAATACCTGTAAATCCAGCTGCAATGATTTCTTTTCCATTTGAGTTAGGAACATACTGAACACAACTTTTATAGCCATCATTTTTACCAGAAGCTGTAACTATCCATGACTTACCACCGTCGCTTGTCATGGCTATATTGTCAATATTATCTTCTGGTGTAGTATAATCACCTCCGTATATAATACCTGTTTTATTGTCATAAAAATCCATGGTATAAGCACCTTGAGTATCTTTTCCTTGAGCTACTGGAACGTTATAAATACTCCAAGAAAACCCTTTGTTTGCAGAATAGTATATTCTAGACGTACCGCCACCGGTAATAATCCATGTCTCGTCGCCTATGGTTTGAATATTAGTATTACTAGCAG
The DNA here is from genome assembly GCF_045063955.1 of Dokdonia sp. Asnod1-B02. NCBI lineage: Bacteria > Pseudomonadati > Bacteroidota > Flavobacteriia > Flavobacteriales > Flavobacteriaceae > Dokdonia > Dokdonia sp. Asnod1-B02. Next base: position 2,168,509 of record NZ_JBEFNW010000002.1, read on the forward strand.
CAAAAGCTCCTTCTTTTTCTAGTTGATTAGGCAATGATCCACAATCTAGCTTTCCCCAAGTAGCACCACCATCCCTTGTAACAATAATAGATAAACAACCGTTTACAGAATCCCCTATCGCGATTCCCTCTTCCTCATTCCAGAAAGTCATAGCATCATAAAAAACACCATCTTGTTGCTCTGTATATACTAATGAAACCTCTTTGCTTGTTCTATCATAACGATATAACAATGCTGGGTTTTCAATAGAGAGTATGTAAAAAGCCTTGCTCGTACTAGCTATACTTCTAAAAGCTGGGTTTTTACCCAAAAAGTCTATTCTACCTTTATTAGTTTCCTTAAACTGTGAAGCCATCGCAGCATCTGTAGACTTGGTTTTATCAAGATTCATCTCATAAATACCATAGTGACCGTCGCTACCTGCATACATCACTGCATCGTGAGCTACTTCTAGAGCACGTATACTTGTACTGTCCTGATGTAAAAATTCGATATCCACTTTCGTGAAAACTTGAGCATCCTCAACAGCAGGAGATTGGTCATTGGTTTTTACATCCTTACAAGATGTAATAAGAAGAAATAAAATGAAAAAAGTAGATAGAAAACGCATTGTCAAAATTTTAGTAAAAATAGCACTATTACCTAAAGAACCAATACCTTTACACCCTCAAAATAAAGTATGAAATTACACAGAAATTTAGTCTTTGCCGCAGTTGATGCACTAGGGATGATATTTAATGACGGAGAACAAGCTGATAAGGTTTTAAGAAAGGTTCTCAAATTTGACAAAAGATGGGGATCCCGTGATCGCGGTTTCATTGCAGAGACAGTTTACGATATCGTGCGCTGGCAACGATTATACTCAGAAATTGCAGAAGTAAAAGCACCATATAGTAGACCTAATTTATTTAGGTTATTTGCTGTTTGGGCTACATTAAGAGGTATTGAAGTTCCAGACTGGAAACAAATGGAACCTATACCTACTCGAAGAATAAAAGGACGTTTTGACGAACTTTCAAAAATCAGAAAGTACAAGGAGTCTATTCCGGACTGGATGGATGAGATGGGAGAGAAAGCACTTGGTAAAAAATGGGCTTTAGAACTTGCAGCTTTAAATACACAAGCACAAGTTGTACTTAGAGCAAATACGTTAAAAACTACTCCAAAAGATTTAAGAAATACCCTTGCAGATCAAGATATAGATACTCGATTATTAGATGGGTATCCAGATGCCGTAGAGCTTGTAGAGCGTAAGAATGTATTTACCACAGAAGCTTTCAAGAACGGTTTCTTTGAAGTGCAAGATGCCTCATCTCAAAAAGTGGCACGTATGCTTGATGTAAAACCAGGAATGCGCGTAGTAGATACTTGCGCAGGTGCTGGAGGAAAAACACTACACCTAGCAGCCTTGATGGAAAACAAAGGGCAGATTATCGCCATGGATATCTATGAAGGTAAACTTAAGGAACTTAAAAGAAGATCTAAGCGTGCTGGAGCGCATAATATTGAGACTAGAGAAATCACCTCAACAAAGATTTTTAAGAAACTATATAATACGGCAGACCGCGTATTGATCGATGCGCCATGTACAGGCCTAGGAACTATTAAACGTAATCCTGATCTAAAATGGAAATTGCAGCCAGAATTTATAGATAAGGTTGTACAAAGACAAGCAGAATTACTAGAAAGCTATAGTAAAATCGTTAAGGAAGATGGAAAAATGCTTTATGCTACTTGTTCTATCTTACCTAGAGAGAATCAAGAGCAAGTGCAAGCCTTCCTAGCTACAGAACAAGGTCAGAAGTTTCAACTTGATAAAGAAGAAACAGTAAGCCCTGCAAAAACTGGTTACGACGGATTTTATATGGCATTGCTTTCGCGAAAGCAATAAAAAAACACCTCAACACTACTCTTATTTATCAAAGAAGAGTTCTGAGATTATACTTAATGAAAAAGCCTTATTATCGATTGATAATAAGGCTTTTTTTATGTGAATAAATCTAATCTAAGAATTAAAATCTACTGCACTATAATCTTCTTAGTTTTAGTAAATCTGCCCGTTTGATCATTTACTGTTACTATATATACTCCTGAAGAGAGGTTAGCTAAGTTCAATAATACTCTAAAACCATCATTACCTCTAGCTATTGCTTTATACGTTAATTGCTGCCCTAGAAGATTAGAAACACCTATATACACTTTACCATCATAATCTGTTGGCAATTGCACATCAAATTGATTCTCTTCTACTGATGTAATGACTAAGTCTGTAGTTCCTTCTAGGAAATCATCAATGTTTAATGTATCATCTATAGTAACCGTATAATCCTGCACCTCCCCAAAACGGAAATCTGAACAAGGATTATTAATATCACCTGGCTCTCCTCCATCGATGGCCTTTGCTCGTAATATATGACTTCCCAAAGGTGCATCTAGTGGAATTACCAGATCAAAACTATCTAGCGTATTTGCTCCTGGGAAAGGAACGCCTTGAATCAATTGTTCTGACTCTTCAAAAATGAAATTATCATTAAAATCAATCCATACCGAGAGCACTTCAATACCTGCTCCTGCATCATAATTATGACGCGCTTGAAGTACGTATTCATTTTGACCAGCTACATTACTTAGTGTTGTCTCAAGATCTGTACGATCTGCATAACCTTGAGGCCCGTTTGAAGGCTCTGTATTACACCCATCACCACCATCATCTACATTGATGGTGTTTAATATAAATTGCTTAATTCCGTCTGCCTGGCATCCATTACCATTAGGCTCTGTCGCTCTAGGCATACAAGAGTTGACTACTTCTGTAGTTGCAATATCATTTGTAGGATCTTGATCATCCACGCTATTAGTTCTTGCTTCTAACTGATAGGTCGTAAATACTGTAATATCTGCTTGGACTGCAAATGAGAATTCTTCAATCGCTCCAGGAGCGATGGCGCCAGTAAAAGTTTCTACTACAGGAGTTCCGCCGTCTATGGTGTATTGTACTTCAAAATCTGACTGCGCATTTGCTCCAAAATTCTTGACACGAATAACTACTATTTCTTGTGACAAACCACCAGCCGATTCTGGTGAAATGATACTCACGACTCCAAGGTCATTTTCAAATAAGTGTGTTACTGTTTTTACAGCATCATTATTTACTGGAGCTTGATCTGTAGCTAGACTAGTTTCTGCAGCTATTATATATGATTGTCCTTGTACAGATAAATCTACTGTGGTTGTAAATTCAAATGAGCCGTTAGAATTAGGAGCAATAGGCCCAGCAATAACCTCATTGGCTACCACTACCCCATCTAATGATAAAGAAATAGGGATATCTACTTGTGCATCTGTACCAAAATTTCTTACTGTTACTTGAACAGTTTCAGTACTTGTGAGATTTCCATCTACTGGAGAGTCGATAGCAATTACACCAACGTCACTAGTAAATCCATCAGATAATCTAAAAGAAGCTATCTGCGTATCCCAAAAATTGGTTGCCGAGAAATATTCTGCCGTATGCCAAAAAGAAAAGTCATTTGGATCCATTGTTAAATGTGAGTAATCTCCAAAACGATTAGAAAAAGTTTGTATTCCAGAACCTTGTATAATGATAGCTTCACCCAGTGTCATCTCACCAGAAGTATCACCATCAAAACGCCCTGTATAACTGATTCCGATAAAATCACTAGCGCTTCCTATATTAAAGGCTAGTCCTATGTTTCCTTGAGCATCCATTGCACCACTTCCCATAAAACGACTTTTTCCATCCTCAGGAGCATAAGTTCCTTGCTGGAAAACACTCCATGGTTCTGTATCACTGTTACGCAACTCTGTCCAGCGTATTCCTGATCTATCATTTCCGTCTACATCTACATTAAATGTGATAAGCCATGAATTATGATCTTCAAAACTTCTATAGTTTGCAGCATAAGAAATAACACCTCCTATCATATCTATTTTTTGATTAGATCCAGGCTGCGCCAGATCTCCCTCTCCAAATTCTCCAAAAACTGAATCAAAAGGAGCAACTGGTATTTCTAACGGCATTGATACCGTTGAGTTTCCAGGCTCGTCAAAATTCACGTCTAGTTCCCAAACTTTTAAATGATCTTCTGTTATCGCTCCACCCCAACCATCATCTTGTAAATAAACAATATAACCTGGTGCATCTTCAGGGAATGTAAAACCTGTAAGGTTTGCTGGTTCTGGGCTAAAAACAGTAGCCGGGTTACGCACAATACCAGGAAGATTAAAACCAACTAAAGTAACGTTATCCTCTCCTGCAAGCATTGCTGCTCTATCAAGAGCATAGGTCGTATTCCCTTGATTTTTATTTGCCGTTAAGTAATACGCATCTGGCCACACAGCATAATGCGGATAATCTGGAAAAGCATCTAGTTGAAATTGATATAAGAAATAGGCACCAGTAGGATCTGGAGTTTCAGAAACTCCGATTACAAGAATATTATTTAAACTCGCAACATTAGAGGTTTGAAACTGGCTAACAAAAAAACGATCTGCTAGTTGGTCATACATAACAATAGGATCTCCTTGATTCTGTCCATTTCCTAGAAAATCTCCTAATGAAACAGGCCCTAAGAGTAATGACCCTTGTTTATCATATATGTTAATGACACTATTTACTCCTTGTACGTAATGATTAGGCCCCACCGCTCCAGAAGGATCTGGTGGTGTAAAATTAGATTGTGAAGAATTTCCTCCTCCAAAATTTGCTTCTGTTTCAAGCATCATGAATTGCCCCGTAGTAAACTGAGCAATCGGGTCTGCACCTAGCGGTAATGCTTGGTCATTTACTTTTCTATTTCCTCGTAAGTTATTAGGAACAATCGTAATCTCTGAGACTCCTTGAGATTTATTTGCATTAATTATTGGTAAATCTCTTAGTGCTGCTGTTTTACCTACAAAGTTTCCTGTAGTAATCTCAGAAGGTGGCAATAACTCCTGCGCAGTGAGATAAGTAGAAAATGTAATTAGTAAAAGAAAAAGTAGTTTGTTCTTCATGATCTAGGGGTTTTCATTAAAGGTAATGTTTTAACTAGTTCTCTACAATAGTTAACAACTCGTTAAAAGAACAAGACAAAGAGATATTATCCTACCTATAATATCAATAAATATTGTAGTAAATTTACTTCCTTAAACAACGCAACAAAACCAATCGGATGATCCACTTCTTTGGAAACCCTCAAGGCACTGTTTACGCAGTACAAAGTACACAAGCATTTACACAAGATGATACCGCAAAGCTGGTATGGCTTTTCGGCAACTCTCATAAAATTGAAGCGTCTCATATTGACGCTTTTTTTATTGGGCCACGAGCCGCTATGATAACTCCGTGGAGTACTAATGCTGTTGAGATTACCCAGAATATGGGAATTTCAAATATTATAAGGATAGAGGAGTTTCACGCTTTCGCGAAAGCGGACTCTTCATCACAACAAGTTAACACGAATCCTTTTCCATCTATAGAAGATGCTACAGGCGTGGTTACAGAAAACACTCCTGATTATGATCCTATGATCTCTCAAGAGTACGCAGCTTTAAATCAAGATATTTTTACGGTTAACGTTACTCCAGAACCTATTTTATCTATAGAAGACATTGCCGCATATAATGAGCAAGAAGGTTTATCGCTAAGCGATGAAGAGGTTGCTTACCTTGATGGTGTTGCTGCCAAAATAGGCAGACCACTTACAGACTCTGAGGTTTTTGGTTTTAGCCAAGTCAACTCGGAGCACTGTCGTCACAAAATCTTTAATGGAACTTTTGTTATAGATGGAGAAGAGATGCCTTCTTCCCTATTCAAGTTGATAAAGGAAACCTCAAAAGCAACTCCAGGAACAATAGTTTCTGCATATAAAGATAATGTTGCTTTTATAGAAGGACCTAGAGTAACACAGTTTGCACCAGACACTGCAGATAAGCCAGATTTCTATACAGAGAAAGATTTTGACTCTGTTATTTCTTTAAAAGCAGAAACACACAACTTCCCAACTACCGTAGAGCCTTTTAACGGAGCTGCTACAGGTTCTGGGGGAGAAATACGTGATAGACTTGCGGGTGGTAAGGGATCACTTCCACTTGCTGGAACAGCTGTATACATGACTCCGTATTCTAGACTTGAAGAAGAACGTCCTTGGGAGCATGGAATGGATGCTCGCAAATGGCTTTATCAAAACCCGATAGACCTACTTATTAAAGCTTCAAATGGTGCTTCAGACTTTGGAAACAAATTTGGACAGCCTTTAATCGTAGGATCAGTTCTTACTTTTGAGCATCAAGAAGACGGTCAGCGTCTTGGGTATGACAAAGTAATAATGCAAGCTGGTGGTATTGGTTATGGTAAACGTGAACAAGCACTTAAAGATACTCCACAAGATGGTGACAAAATTGTAATCTTAGGTGGTGAAAATTATAGAATAGGAATGGGTGGTGCTGCAGTTTCAAGTGCAGATACTGGAGCTTTTGACTCTGGAATCGAGCTTAATGCGGTACAACGTTCTAACCCAGAAATGCAAAAACGTGCTGCAAATGCAGTACGTGGTATGGTTGAGAGTGATGTTAACCCAATCGTATCTATACACGATCATGGTGCTGGAGGGCATCTTAACTGCCTTTCTGAACTTGTAGAAGATACTGGAGGTCTTATCGATCTTGACAAGTTACCTGTAGGTGACCCTACCCTATCTGCAAAGGAAATTATAGGAAACGAGTCGCAAGAACGTATGGGACTTGTGATAGGAGAAAAAGATATCGATATGCTACAACGCATTGCAGATCGTGAACGCTCACCTATGTATGAAGTAGGTGATGTTACAAATGATCATCGTTTTACTTTCAAAAGTAAAACAACAGGCTTAAGTCCTATGGACTTGCACCTAGATGATATGTTCGGGAGCTCTCCAAAAACTATAATGACAGACAAAACAGTTGTTCGTAATTATAAAAACCCAGAATATCAACTTGAGCATTTCCACGATTATCTAGAGCAAGTATTGCAACTAGAAGCTGTGGCTTGTAAAGACTGGCTTACTAACAAAGTAGATCGCTGTGTAGGTGGTCGCGTTGCAAAACAACAATGTGTCGGACCGTTACAAATACCACTTAACAATGTGGGTGTGATGGCACTTGATTATAAGAGTACAGAAGGGATTGCTACGTCTATAGGACATTCTCCGGTTTCTGGTCTTATTGATCCTGTAGCAGGAAGTAAAAACAGTATTGCAGAAGCACTTACAAACATAGTATGGGCACCTCTTAAAGATGGTTTACAGTCTGTAAGCCTTTCGGCAAACTGGATGTGGCCTTGTAAAAATGAAGGAGAAGATGCTAGACTTTATAAAGCTGTAGAGGCAATATCTGCAATGGCAATCAATCTTGGGATTAATGTTCCTACCGGTAAGGATAGTCTCTCAATGAAACAAAAATATCCAGATGGAGATGTAATTGCTCCTGGGACTGTCGTTATTTCGGCAGCTGGAAATTGTAATGACATAAATAAAGTAGTAGAGCCTGTTCTTCAAAAAGACGGTGGTGCTATTTATTACATTAATATGTCTGGAGATACTCATAAACTAGGAGGATCTAGTTTTGCACAAGTGTGTCACGCTATTGGTAATGAAGCGCCAAGTGTTGTGAGTGATAGCGCTTTCGCGAAAGCGTTTAACACCATACAACAACTTATTAAAGATGATAAAATTCAAGCTGGTCATGATATCGCTAGTGGCGGACTTATCACTACCCTACTTGAACTTTGTTTTGCAGATGTAAACTTAGGTGCAAACCTAGACCTGACTGCACTTGGAGAACAAGATCTTATCAAGTTACTTTTTTCTGAAAATGCAGGATTAGTTTTCCAAGCAGATGCATCTGTTGAAAAAATACTTACTAATAATGGTGTTGCATTCTCAAAAATAGGAACAGTAACAACCACTGCAGAGCTTACAATCAAAAATAGTGGCGTAGAATTAGGTCTTAACATTGCATCGCTGCGCGATACTTGGTTTAAGACTTCTTATTTACTAGATAATAAACAAACGGCAAATGGTCTTGCAAAAGACCGTTTTGACAATTATAAAGTACAACCATTACAATATACGTTCCCTGTAAACTTTACAGGAAAAAAACCAGCATTAGACACTAGTAAAGCTAGACCCAAAGCAGCAATCTTACGTGAAAAAGGAAGTAACTCTGAGCGTGAGATGGCAAATGCGATGTACCTCGCAGGTTTTGATGTAAAGGATGTACATATGACAGATTTAATCTCTGGACGTGAAACACTAGAAGATATTCAGTTTCTTGGAGCTGTAGGAGGATTTTCTAACAGTGATGTATTAGGTTCTGCCAAAGGATGGGCTGGAGCCATAAAATATAATGAGAAAGCAAATAAAGCGATTAAAAACTTTTTTGCACGTGAAGACACACTCTCTGTTGGTATCTGTAATGGTGCCCAACTTTTCTTAGAACTTGATCTTATAAATCCAGATCACGAGAAGTTAGCTAAATTAAAACACAATAACAGCCGCAAGCACGAGAGCAACTTTACTTCTGTAAAGATTGAAGAAAACAACAGTGTGATGCTTTCTACGCTCGCTGGAACTACTTTAGGCGTATGGATTTCTCATGGTGAAGGTAGATTTGATTTACCTATGGGAGCAAGCGCATATGATATTGTAGCGACCTATGGTTATGAAGGATATCCTGCAAACCCTAACGGATCAGACTTTAATACAGCGATGATTTGTGATACTACTGGTCGTCACCTTGCAACGATGCCGCATATCGAGCGATCTACATTCCCATGGAACTGGGCGCACTACCCTGCTGCAAATAATGATGAGGTAAGTCCTTGGGTTGAAGCCTTTGTAAACGCAAGAAATTGGGTTGAGAAAAACTCATAATATTATATACTTCAAATTACAGAATGCCTCACTTATCACTAAGTGAGGCATTTTTTTTTATAAAATCTTGTAATTGAGTTACATAATATTTCAACGAGTATATAATTTGTAATACTGTTTATATATTACCGACTAGGTAGGACAATTTGATTGCAGCTTGTTTTATCTTTAGTTGCACGTATTCAACCAAGTAAGACACTTTAATGCTCTTTAAAAAACTACCAATTATTGTTTGTATATTTTTCTGTTACGCTTTCGCGAAAGCGCAACAAGAGACGCCACAATATAAACGTGTAAAAGTATTTTTAAATCAAACAAAAACGCTTGCACTATTAAACCAAACTGGTGTTGCCGCAGACCACGGAATACATAAAGATGGTACTTTTATCATCTCAGACTTTTCATTACAAGAGCTGGAAAAAATTAGAAATGCAGGTTTTCAATTCGAAACAATTGAAGAAGATATACAGAAAGCCTATAAAGAACAATCAACACGATCCACCATTGCCACTCGCAATGTAGCTTGTAGGTCTAGTGATGCTGTTGCTTATGAAACTCCTGCAAACTTTAATCTAGGATCTATGGGTGGCTACTTGACATATCAAGAACTACTCGATGAACTCGATGACATGGCTGGACAATATCCAGACTTAATAACTGTGAAAGCTCCTATAAGTAACTTTCTTACGGAAGGCCTTACAGATGATGGTGTCACGCCGTCCATAGGAGGAAATCCTATTTACTGGTTAAAAATAAGCGACAATCCTAACAATGATGAAGCTGAGCCAGAAGTACTCTATACATCTATACATCACGCCAGGGAGCCTATGTCCCTCATGCAGCTGGTGTACTATATGTGGTATTTACTTGAAAATTACGATACTAATGATGAGATACGAGCCATTGTAAATAACACAGAACTCTATTTTATACCAGTTATAAACCCAGATGGTTACTTATATAATGAGCTAACAGATCCTGAGGGTGGCGGACTATGGCGTAAAAATAGAAAGAATGGACATGGAGTCGATAATAATCGCAACTATGACTACCATATTAATGGTAATCCCAACGATGGTAGTTGGGGCGGTCCAGGATCTTCATCAAATACAAATAACCAGACTTATCATGGTTCGGGTCCATTTTCTGAAGTAGAGACGCAAGCAGTAAAATGGTTTGTTGAGCAGCATGATTTTGTGATTGCTCTTAATAATCATTCTTTTGGCGAGTTAGTATATTATCCTTTTGGCTATGCAGATGTGGACACTCCTGATGATGATTTGTTTCAAGGAATTGGAGGAGCACTTACCTCAATGAATGGTTACAACGCACTTAATGATTTTCCTTTTGCTGGAGACAGTGACGATTTCATGTATGGAACCGTGGGAACTCATGATAAAATTTTTGCTTTCACCCCAGAAATAGGAACCTCATTCTGGCCGCCTGCAAGTACAATAGTAAGTACTTCACAAAATATGATGTTCCTTAATATTACGGCTGCACAAATGGCAGGTAACTACGGCGTACTAGAAGAGACATCCCCTACATTTACAGGGGAGTCTATTTCACTTTCTACTTCTTTTGATGTAAAAAGGTTTTCTGTAGAAAATACAGGAGACTTTACTATTACCTTATCTTCTGTATCTTCTAATATTATTGATGTGGGAGCGCCAGTTACATTATCGAATTTAGCACCATTACAAACTCAATCAGGAAGTATTGCTTATTCCCTATCTACAAATATTGAAGTGGGTGATACTATTGAATTTGATCTAATTATAAACAACGGCCTTTTTGAAAAAGAAGTCCGCGTTAGTAAAATATACGGTAGTACAACACAGATATTTTATACAGATGGAAATTTGCTCGCAGATTTTGAATCTACAAGTTGGGGAACCACGAGTGCAAGCTTTGTTTCACCTTCCTCTTCAATAACAGATTCGCCTTCTGGTAATTATAGTGACAACACTAATAATTTCATAGAACTCACACAGTCTTTAGATCTCACAGAAGCAACTACGGCTACAGTAAGCTACTATGCAAGATGGAACATAGAAGATACATGGGACTATGTGCAATTTGAGATTTCTAAAGATAATGGAGCTACTTGGGAGTCACAGTGTGGCAATTTTACTACTACCGGGACAAATATTCAGCCTTTAGGAGAACCTTTATATGACGGTGTTCAAGATGATTGGATACTGGAAGAAATTAATTTAAGTGATTATATAGGAGAAACTATTAAGGCAAGGTTTAGTTTGCGCACAGATGGCGCGGTAACACGTGATGGTTTTTATGTTGACGACTTATCATTCTCTATAATATCTGGTGAGCAATTACACGTAGATAGTGAACAATTTTCAAAAGCTTTTGAGATATTTCCAAACCCAGTTTCGAATCATCTCAATATACGCACATCACTAGCTTCATATACGACTAGTGTATATAATGTTTTAGGTCAAAAAGTGACTACCTCCCTCCAACAAAGTGGAAACACAACCGTAGACTATAGTGTTTTGCCTACGGGAATGTATTTTTTGAAGGTAGAAAACACAAAAACGAGCACTATTTTTAAAATTGTTAAAAAATAAGTTAAAACGCATCTTAAAGAAAATCAAAGGTATATCGCACTTTGATTAAAAATCCTTTCTCATTTTATGAATATCTCAATAAAAACCGTGCAATTTTTCCTATTTTGTAACACTATATAAAAAGCAATCTATGGAAATTACCAGACTTTTTGATTTTCCTTATTATCAATTGGAAAAATTTAATCTCTCAGACGCACTCAACACCAAGAAAAATGGTGTCTGGGTTGCTACGTCTACTCAAGAATATATCGATCAAGCAAATGCTATAAGTCGTGGTCTATTACGATTAGGTGTTAAACCTAATGATAAGATTGCTGTTATCTCTTTGACTAATCGCACAGAGTGGAATATTTGCGATATAGGAATTTTACAATTAGGAGCTCAAAACGTCCCTATTTATCCTACCATTTCTGAAGAGGACTACGCTTATGTACTCAATCACTCTGAGTCTAAGTATGTATTTGTATCATGTAATGAAGTACGTGATAAGGTAATGGCTATAAAAGATAAAGTACCTTCTCTTATTGAAGTATACTCTTTTGAAGAAATTAATGATTGTAAAAACTGGTCTGAGGTTCTAGAGTTAGGAGCAGATACTTCTAATCAATCAGAAGTAGATGCTCTTAAAGCTGCTGTAACCACTAAGGATCTTGCTACGCTCATATATACATCTGGTACTACTGGCCGTCCTAAAGGGGTAATGCTTTCTCATGAGAATATTGTGAGTAACGCACTTGCTAGTGCATACCGCCTACCTCTTGCCGAAACAGGAATGAGAGCCCTAAGCTTCTTACCTGTATGCCACATTTATGAACGTATGTTGATGTATTTATATCAATATAAAGGTGTATCAATTTTCTTTGCAGAATCGCTGGAGACTATAAGTGATAACTTAAAAGAGGTGAAACCTCAAGTTATGACTGCAGTGCCACGTTTACTTGAGAAAGTATATGACAAGATTATTGCAAAAGGAGCTGCACTTACTGGAGTAAAGAAAAAATTATTCTTCTGGGCTGTAGATTTAGGTCTTAAATATGAACCATATGGTCAAAATGGCTGGTGGTATGAAAAACAGCTTGCACTTGCTCGCAAACTCATATTCTCGAAGTGGAAAGAAGGTTTAGGTGGCAATCTTGATCTTATAGCTTCTGGAAGTGCTGCATTACAACCACGACTTGCTAGAATATTTAACGCTGCAGAGATGGGCATCATGGAAGGTTACGGACTTACGGAGACTTCTCCTGTATGTTCTGTAAATGATATGCGCGATGGAGGATTTAGAATAGGCACTGTAGGTAAATTGTTGCCAGGTGTTGAAGTTAAAATCGCAGAGGATGGTGAGATTTTAGTAAAAGGACCTAATGTAATGATAGGTTACTACAAGGATCAAGAAAAAACAGAAGAGGTATTAAAGAACGGCTATTTCCATACTGGTGATATAGGTCACATAGATGAAGATGGTTTCTTAAAGATTACAGATCGTAAAAAAGAGATGTTCAAAACATCTGGAGGAAAATATGTTGCTCCTCAACTTCTAGAAAATAGATTTAAGCAATCACGTTTTATAGAACAAATCATGGTAATAGGAGAAGGGCAGAAAATGCCAGCTGCTTTAATACAACCTAACTTTGAATTCTTAGAAGAATGGGCAAAAATGAAAAACGTAAGCTATTCTAATTTAGATGAACTTCTCGCATCAGAGCGTGTTCAAGATCGCTACCAGCAGGAAGTAAACGAAGCTAATGAAACATTTGCTAAATGGGAGAAAATTAAAGCTTTCCGTCTTACGCATGACGCTTGGACAGTAGAAGGTGGACACCTCACTCCTACTATGAAACTTAAACGTAAGATTATTAGAGAGAACTATATTCATCTCTATAATGACATTTACGATTTATAACATTAAAAAAGGTTGCGCATTGCGCAACCTTTTTTGATTAGAGCAGTTTCTATCAAAAAACTCTATCCGTTTATGTCTCTATACTCACTAGCACTTGTATTATCTCAGTTTAGCTTAATTTTCCTCATCATATGGAACGCGCAGTCCGTACATTGGGATCTACCCTCTTTAAGTGTACAACTACTAGGCATATTTATAGCTCTTTGGGGCATTTACAATATCAGAATAGGAAATTTCAATATTCAGCCAGAGGTAAAGTCTGAGGTTCTTGTAACTAAGGGAATCTTCAACATTTTAAGAAACCCCATGTACACGGGAATCCTATTAGTTTTTCTGCCTGTGGTTATAAGAGGTGACCATCCGTTTCTCTGGATTTGCTATGTATTATTATTTATCGTCCTTATTCTCAAGATATATAAGGAAGAGGCTTTCTTGGAGGAAAAATTTGGTCAGTCTTATTCAGTTTACAAGGCTCGCACATGGAGAATATTGCCATACATATTCTAATATGACTAGTGGTTTGAGAATGATTTTGTGGGTTATTTACGCTTTCGCGAAAGCGTAACAACCACTACTACCAATACCGTTAATATTAACAATCTCTTATAGTGCTACTCTCTTTCTATTTAGGGCGCAAAGCGGTAAATTTGTTGCTTTGTAAAAATGTATGATAGATCACGAAGAACGTATTGAAGTTTATGGTGCTCGCGCCCACAACCTGAAGAATATAGATGTAATGATACCGAGAGAAAAACTCGTTGTAATTACAGGATTATCTGGAAGTGGAAAGAGTTCGCTAGCTTTTGATACCATCTATGCAGAGGGACAACGTCGTTACATAGAAACGTTTTCTGCATATGCACGACAGTTTCTAGGAGGATTAGAACGTCCAGATGTAGACCAAATTCTAGGCCTTTCTCCAGTTATTGCTATCGAGCAAAAAACTACTAGTAAAAGTCCGCGATCTACGGTGGGAACCATTACAGAAATTTACGATTTTTTACGTCTCCTTTATGCAAGAGCGGCAGATGCCTACTCTTACAATACTGGCGAAAAGATGGTAAGTTACAATGACGAGCAAATACAGAAGCTCATTACAGAGAGTTTTGAAGGTAAAAGGATTAACATCCTCGCTCCTACCATACGCTCGCGTAAAGGGCATTATAGAGAGTTATTTGAACAAATTGCAAAACAGGGTTTTGTTAAGGTTCGTGTAGATGGTGAGGTTAAGGATATTGTAAAAGGATTAAAAGTAGACCGATACAAAGTACACGATATTGAGATTGTAGTAGATCGCATGCTTGTAAAGAAAGGTGATGACGATGACAAACGCTTGCGCGAAAGCATAAATACCGCAATGTATCACGGTGATGATGTGTTGATGGTGCTTGACCAAGACACGCAGGAAGTACGTTATTTCAGCCGAAACTTGATGTGTCCTTCTACAGGAATCTCATATCCTAATCCAGAACCAAATAACTTCTCCTTTAACTCCCCTAAGGGCGCTTGCCCTAATTGTAATGGTATAGGAGAACTATACAAAGTAAACCCTAAAAAGATAGTTCCAGACCCAAAACAGTCTATTAACGCTGGTGGACTAGACCCCCATGGACCTAAGAAGAACAACTGGATCTTTAAACAACTTCAACTTATTGCAGAGAGGTTTGACTTTAAACTCACAGACCCAATAGAAAAAATCTCTAAAGAGGCCATGGATTTTATATTCTATGGTGGAAATGAAAAGTTTTCTGTTTCTTCAAAGCAATTAGGTGTTACTAGAGATTATAAAATTGATTTTGAAGGGGTAGCAAATTTTATTGAAAATACCTTTAATGATAGCGAGTCTACTTCGCTTGTACGTTGGGCAAAAGGATACATGGATAAGGTAGCCTGTCCTGTATGTGAAGGATCAAGATTGCGCAAAGAATCACTCTACTTTAAGGTTGATGATCGCAGTATTGCAGACCTTGCTTCTATGGATATTCTTGAATTACAAGAGTGGTTTAAGACAGTAGAAAAACGACTCTCTAGCAAGCAATTACAGATTGCATCTGAGATAATTAAAGAAATAAACTCAAGAATACAATTCCTTGTAGATGTAGGACTTACATATCTTAACTTAAATAGAAGCTCTAAGTCATTATCTGGAGGAGAAGCGCAGCGTATCAGGCTCGCTACACAGATAGGGTCGCAACTTGTAGGCGTGTTATACATACTAGATGAACCTAGTATTGGGCTACATCAACGTGATAATGAAAAGCTTATTAATTCGCTTATTTCTCTGCGTGATATAGGTAACTCTGTCATCGTTGTAGAGCATGATAAAGATATGATTGAGCGTGCAGATCACGTGATTGATATAGGACCAAGAGCAGGACGTTTCGGAGGAGAAATTATAAGCGAAGGGACTCCAGAAGATTTGCTTAAGCACCATACATTAACAGCACAATACTTGAATGGTGAGAAAGAAATTACCATCCCAAAACAACGCCGAAAAGGAAATGGTAAGTTTATAGAGCTTAAAGGAGCGACAGGAAACAATCTTAAAAATGTTTCTATTAAAATTCCTTTAGGTAAAATGATTGCTGTGACAGGAGTATCCGGTAGTGGTAAGTCTACGTTAATTAATGAGACGCTCTACCCTATCATGAATGCTCATTATTTTAATGGTGTAAAAGTACCTATGCCTTACAAGAGCATCAAGGGACTTGACGAATGTGATAAAGTAATAGATATCAATCAAACACCTATAGGGCGTACACCTAGATCTAATCCTGCAACCTACACTAAAGCCTTTGACGAAATTAGAAGTCTTTTTGCAAAGACTCCTGAGGCGCTTATACGAGGTTATAAACCTGGACGTTTTAGTTTTAACGTTACTGGTGGTCGCTGTGAGACGTGTAAAGGTGGAGGTTTAAGAGTGATTGAGATGAACTTCTTACCAGACGTTTATGTAGAGTGCGAGACCTGTCAAGGAAAACGTTTTAATAGAGAAACCTTAGAAATTCGTTACAAAGGAAAATCAATTTCTGATGTTCTTGAGATGACTATGACCGAGGCAGCAGAATTTTTTGAACCTATTCCAAAAATATATCGCAAACTTAAAACGATAAAAGATGTAGGATTAGGCTATATTACGCTAGGACAACAGAGCACAACCTTATCTGGCGGTGAAGCGCAGCGTATTAAACTTGCGTCTGAGCTGAGCAAGAGAGATACTGGGAATACCTTTTACATACTAGATGAGCCTACCACAGGACTTCATTTTGAGGATATTAGGGTACTAATGGATGTACTCAACCGTCTTGTAGATAAAGGAAATACCATCCTCATTATTGAACATAATCTTGATGTTGTAAAAACGGCAGATCACATCATAGATATAGGATATGAAGGAGGAAAAGGTGGTGGCGAGGTAGTTGCCATTGGTACTCCAGAACAAATAATTAAAAAAAATAAAGGATACACAGCCCAGTTCCTAAAGAAGGAAATGGCATAAAGCTATATTTACAATATGGTTTTAAATTAACAACACTAAATATAATTATGAGCAACGAAAATAGACCTAAAGGCTGGAACGAGAAAAAAACAAATGATTCTTGGGCTATCTTTAAGATAATGGGAGAATTTGTAAATGGATTTGAAAAAATGAGCCGTATAGGTCCATGTGTATCCATTTTTGGAAGTGCGAGAACTAAACCAGATAATAAGTATTACAAACTAGCTACCGAAGTTGCCGAAAAAATTGCAGATAACGGTTATGGTGTAATTACTGGTGGTGGTCCAGGTATCATGGAAGCGGGTAACCGCGGTGCACACCTTGCAGGAGGAACATCTGTAGGACTTAACATTGAACTTCCTTTTGAGCAACACGACAATCCATATATCGATAGTGATAAGAGTTTAGACTTTGACTACTTCTTCGTGCGTAAAGTGATGTTTGTAAAGTACTCACAGGGATTTGTAGTAATGCCAGGAGGTTTTGGTACTCTTGATGAACTTTTTGAGGCAATCACACTTATTCAAACACATAAAATTCAGAAGTTTCCTATTATTCTTGTTGGCACAGAATTTTGGGGAGGACTTATGGATTGGGTAAAGACAACTTTACTTGATAGTTTCCAGAACATCAGCGCTGGAGATATGGATCTTATACACCTTGTAGATACTTCAGATGAGGTAATTGAGGTGCTTAATAACTTCTATGATGAATACCAATTGAGTCCTAATTTCTAAAGGTGTTACGCTTTCGCGAAAGCGTGAAAACTACATATAACAGTAAAACAAAAACAGCTTTTTCTATTACAAATTAACACATCCCTTTTCTAGTTGAGACACACCCTAAAATCTCTGTATGCTTTTATCTCATTGCTTCTCTTAAGTGTATTAGCCACGAGTCAACATACCATGGAAATTAATGCACAATTAATTCCAGATGAAAGAGCTATACATCTCAATCATACAATTACTATCACAAATACGTCTAGTGATGTGTGGAATGATGTATACTTAACAGACTGGGCACATAGTTTTTCTAGTAAAACCACACCACTAGCAAAGAGATTTTCTGAGTCTTTTGATAAGAAATTTCATCTTGCACCTGATAGTGATCGTGGTTTTACTAAAATGACTTCTATTGCAGGTCAGGGAACTATACTTCAATACACAAGACCCAAAAAACACCCTGATATCATAAAGGTTTTGTTGCATGAACCGCTATTGCCAGGTGCTTCTGTAAGAATGACCCTTGATTATACTGTAGTACTTCCAGATGTAAAATTTACAGACTACGGGATTACTAAAAATGGTGATTATAACTTGAGATATTGGTTTGTAACACCTGCCGTATATAACAATGGCTGGGAGTATTATAGCAACAAGAATCTTAACGATCGTTATTTTCCCCGAACAGATATACGCTTACAATTTTCTATTCCAAGAGGATATCAGCTAGTAACAGACCTTGAGCAAAATGACATTAGCAGTTCACATATTCAAGGTGAGAGACTTACTGTGCTTACAGGTAAAAATCGCACAGATGCTAAGATCTTTTTACTTAAAAACTCAAACTATGAAGAGGTTCAAACAGATTATGTAACCATTGTATCTAATCTGCATGACTACAGAATCCCTTCACCCTTAAGAGCTTTAATATCTGACCGCATTGCAGGTCATTTGCATAAAAATTTAGGCCAGTATCCCTTTGATAAAATTCTTGTTACAGATCTTGACTATAAAGAACAACCAGTATATGGGCTTAATCAGCTACCTAGTTTTATAAGTCCGTTCCCAGATGGTTTTCAATATGAAATTAAGCTTCTCAAGACAACGATCAACAACTATGTAAACAATACACTTCTAGTTAATCCAAGAACCGATAGATGGCTTATAGATGGCATTAAAGTTTACATGTTACAAAATTACATGGACACTTATTATCCTGATCTAAAGGTCGTAGGCTCTTTAGAAAAATACTGGCTTGTGCGACAGTTCTATGCTTCAGAACTTGAATTTAATGATCAGTTTAATATTTTATCTACTCATATATCTAGATTAAATCTTGATCAACCGCTAGATACACCCTACGACGAGCTAATTAAATACAACAAGAATATAGGCACGTCGTACAAAAGTGGCGTAGGACTTAATTACCTCAATGATTACATAGGAGATAATAAACTTGATGGGATTATTAAGAATTTTTATCAAAAATATAAGTCTCAACCACTCAGATCATCGCAGTTTGAAAAAGAAGTCAATGCTCAAATTAACAAGGATGTAGATTGGTTTTTTAAAGATTACATAACTTCTAATAAACGACTAGATTATGCCTTAAAAAATTCTAAGGTTAAAGGCGATTCTATTTATGTTGATGTAAAAAAGAAAGAGCGACGCTCCTCTCCTATTTCCATCTATAGCTTTAAGAATGACAGTCTTACAAGTAAGCGCTGGGTTTCTGGCACTCAGAAAATAGAAACACTTGCATACTCAAAAGAAGAAGCAGATAGGTTTGTCTTAAATTATGAGAATATCATTCCTGAAAATAACCTGAGAAACAACTACGAGAAACCCAATGCTTTTTTGAGCGTGGATAAACCCGTACAACTCAAATTCTTGCAAGATTTTGAAAACCCTGCAAAGAATCAGTTGTTTGTAATGCCCGTTGCTCAGTTTAATATATATGATGGTTTTATTCCTGGCGTGAAGCTCTACAATAAAACACTTTTAACAAAAGCTCTTAATTACAAAATAGAACCTCAAATAGGTTTAAAGTCTAAAAAGCTTATAGGTAGCGCTTCTGTATCGTATAGACATGACTATCAAAATCAAGGTCTCTACGCATTGAGATATGGGATTTCTGGAAATCGTTTTTCTTATGCACCAGATTTATTGTTTACAAGAGTTACACCGTTTGTAAATATGTCTTTTAGAACTTCTAACCTTAGGTCAAATAAGCGCCAGAGTGCATCTGCACGATTTGTAAGTGTACAACGACAAGAAGATCCCCTAATCGCATTACCTACTCCTAATTATGATGTACTTAACTTAAGATACACAAGATCAAATCCGGGAATTATTCATACACTAAACGTTACAGGAGATTTACAGTTTGCAAAAAACTTCGGGAAAGTATCTGGTAATATATTTTATAGAAGACTCTTCCTTAACAATAGACAATTAAATGTGCGCTTATTTGGCGGTGTATTTACCTACAACAATACACAGGCAGATGGCAACTTTTTTAGCTTTGCGCTAGATCGACCAACAGATTATTTATTTGATTATAACTACTATGGGCGATCTGAAGATAGCGGTTTATTCTCTCAACAAATTATCATTGCCGAGGGTGGTTTTAAATCACAGCTTGATGATGTAGCCCCTGTATTTGCAAATGACTGGATGTTTACAGCAAATGCAAGTACTACCCTCTGGAAGTATTTTTATGCTTATGGCGATGTTGGTGTAGTTAAAAATAAGAAAGCAAACGGAAGACTTGTGTATGACTCTGGGATTCAAGTAAGTCTACTTGATGACTACTTCGAACTATATTTTCCTTTGTACTCTAATTTAGGCTGGGAAATAGGCCAACCTAACTATGATCAGAAGATTAGGTTCCAACTACAAATAAGTTTTGATACGGTGATAAGACTTTTTTCACGAAAGTGGTACTAAAGATTCTCAAAAAGAACCGTTTAAGTTGTCATATTCTTAATAAAATCAAAAAATCTTGACTTTTGTTGAAAATGGACTGCGTAAAAAGCACTTCTAATGCGAAAATTATAAGTATTTAACGCAGCTACATATTGCATTGTGGATATGTTTTGGCTATTTTTACAATCAAATCTTTTAAACTTATGGCAATTACTTCTAATACCAAAGCAGCATTATCTTATGATGACTTTAAAGAATCTGTTCTTGAAGATTATCGAATCGCTGTTACTAGTAGAGAATGTAGTCTTTTAGGACGTAGAGAAGTCCTTACAGGAAAGGCAAAATTTGGAATTTTTGGTGATGGAAAGGAGCTTCCACAGTTAGCATGGGCACGCGCTTTTAAAAATGGTGACTTTAGATCTGGATATTACAGAGATCAAACGTTCATGATGGCCATAGACCATTTATCTATAGAAGAGTTTTTTGCTGGTTTATACGCACATACAGATATAGCATTTGACCCTATGAGTGCTGGAAAGCAAATGGGTGGTCACTTTGCAACACACAGTCTTGATAATGACGGTAACTGGAAAAACTTACTAGCTCAAAAGAATTCAAGCTCAGACATCTCTCCTACTGCTGGACAGATGCCTAGACTTTTAGGACTTGCGCAAGCTTCAAAAGTATACAGAAACGTTGCCGAAACTCAGAAAGAAAACTTCTCACATAATGGTGATGAAGTTGCTTGGGGAACGATAGGTAATGCTAGTACAAGTGAAGGTTTATTCTTTGAAACTATAAATGCTGCAGGTGTACTTCAAGTACCTATGGTAATAAGTGTTTGGGATGATGAATACGGAATTTCTGTTCACGCTAGACACCAAACTACAAAAGAGAGTATCTCTAAAATTCTTGCTGGTTTCCAGAGAGACGAAGAAGATAAGGGATATGAGATTATTAAAGTAAACGGATGGGATTATCCTGCACTAGTAGATGCATATGAACGTGCTGGAAAAATAGCCCGTGAAGAGCATGTACCAGTTTTAGTTCATGTTGTTGAGCTTACACAGCCTCAAGGGCACTCTACTTCTGGATCTCATGAACGCTATAAAGATCAAGATAGATTACAATGGGAACGTGAGAATGACTGTAATGTACAGTTCAGAAGCTGGCTTATTGATCAAGGTCTAGCTACAGACGAAGAACTTACTGTTATAGATAAAGATCTTAAAAAGAAAGTGCGAGATGGCAAGAAAGCTGCTTGGGAAGCATTTTTAAGACCTATTAAAAGTGAAAAAGAAAAAATAACATCAATATTAGAGGCACTCATTAAAAACTCTAGTAATGGTAGTTTTATAAAGCCGCTTTTTGAAAAGCTGGTAGAAAATAAGGAATCTCTCAAATGTGATTTACTTAGTACAGCGCGTAAAGCTTTACGTCTTACTATAGGTGAGGAATCTGATACTCACAAAGAACTCGCAGCATGGATTGATAACTATATTGCAACAATTCAACCACAGTACAGCGCACACTTATACAATGAAAATGGCAATGGTGCGACTTCAATAGAGGCTGTTGCCCCTACTTATGGAGAAGAAAACCTTGTAGATGGTCGCGTTATCTTAAGAGATAACTTTGATGCTATCTTTAGCAAATATCCTAATACACTTGTTTTTGGAGAAGATGCTGGAGCCATTGGTGATGTAAACCAAGGGCTAGAAGGAATGCAAGAGAAATACGGAGAGCATAGAGTTGCCGATGTAGGAATACGTGAAGCAACGATACTTGGTCAAGGAATAGGAATGGCGATGAGAGGCTTACGCCCTATTGCCGAAATTCAATACCTTGATTATATTCTATATGCAATCCAGATTATGAGTGATGATCTAGCAACTCTACGCTACAGAACTCATGGTAAACAAAAAGCACCACTTATCGTAAGAACTCGAGGTCACAGACTAGAGGGAATATGGCACAGTGGATCACAAATGGGAGCCATCGTACATCTTCTTAGAGGTATGTACATTCTTACTCCTCGTAACATGGTGAAAGCTGCTGGTTTTTATAACACACTATTAGAAAGTGATGAGCCTGCACTAGTTGTTGAGTGCTTAAACGGTTACCGTTTAAAAGAAAACTTGCCTACTAACATAGGAGAATTTAAAACTCCAATAGGTGTTGTCGAAACTGTAAAAGAAGGGACAGATATCACAGTCCTTTCTTACGGAAGTACACTGCGTATCGTTATGGAAGTTGCAAAAGAACTTCTAACTGTAGGTATCAACATCGAAGTAATTGATGCTCAATCCTTATTACCATTTGACCTTAATCACGATGTTATTGAGAGTATTAAAAAGACAAATCGTTTTATCGTTATAGATGAAGATATGCCAGGTGGAGCTAGTGCTTACTTACTTAATGCGGTATTAAATGAGCAAGATGCTTACAAATATCTAGATAGCAAGCCAGAAACGATGACTGCTAAAGCACATAGACCAGCGTATGGTACAGATGGAGATTACTTCTCTAAACCTTCGGCAGATGATATATTTGAGAAAATATACAGTATGATGAACGAAGTTAATCCTTCTAGTTTTCCTAAGTTGAGATAAGAAACTTAGTCTAAATATAAAACGAGATACATTAATTTGTATCTCGTTTTTTTTTTACGCTTTCGCGAAAGCGTTACTAACTAATACTACTCCGTTAGAATATTTTTTTTAATCTACCTCCTACTCTGGATATTCAATCCTGAGGTGATAAATGTTATTAAGCTTCTTTTTAAGTACTTTCTTAATCTGCTGAATTTCTTTGAATGTAATATTTGCATTAAGAAACTGCCCTTCATCCATTTGCTTCTTGATTATCTTTTCTACAAAAGCATCTATAAGTGTTGAAGTTGGATTTTTAAGACTCTTGGAAGCAGCCTCTACACTATCTGCCATCATTAATATCGCAGTTTCTTTACTAAAAGGTAACGGTCCTGGATATTGAAAATCTGTGATTAGTGTGTCCTCATTAATTTCCTTTTCCTTAAAATAAAAATACTGTACAGTACTGGTACCGTGATGCGTACGTATAAAATCGATTACACGATCTGGTAAATTGTATTTGCGTGCTAGTTCAATTCCATTGATCACGTGATCTATGATAATGCGTGCACTTTCTTTTGGAGATAAATCATCGTGACTATTAATACCTGTAGCTTGGTTTTCTGTAAAATCTGTGGGATTTTCTATTTTACCAATATCATGATAAAGAGCTCCTACCCTAACAAGCATGGCGTTTGCACCTATTTCATTTGCTGCTGCTTCAGATAAGTTTGCTACATTGAGACTATGGTGAAAAGTACCAGGAGCTTCATCTGCGAGGCGCTTGAGAAGCTTTGAGTTAGTATCTGATAATTCTAATAGTGAAACATCACTCACCAAACCAAAAACCTTTTCATAAATATAGATGAGCGGCTGTACAAATAGTGTTGCTAGACCAGCGAGTAAAAACATACCAAAGTCTTCCCACTGCAGCCCCTCCATTCCACCTTCACTTATAATATTAAATGCAAAATATGCTAGAATATAAATGAGTGTAATTTGACCTATGGAGATAAAGAGATTTGCTCTTTTATATAATTCCGGTATTGTTAAAATAGTTACAATACCTGCAATGACTTGTAAGAAAAAATATTCAAAACTATCTGGCACTATAAATCCTAATAATAGTATTGCAATTACATGTGTAAAAAGTCCCAATCGAGCGTCAAAAAATGCTTTGATAATGAGTGGTAGTATACACATAGGTACAGCATATACATACTGAGGACTCCACTTCACAACTATCGTTGTAAGAAGCACCATCACTAGAACATTGAAAAATATAAAGGTTACTTTAGTATTATTTAAAAATACAGAAAGTCGATAAGTTCGTATAAAAAGAAGCAACATTACGAGTGCTAGCAGCACTAACAAGATGTATCCAAAGAGCACCCAATTATAACGCGAATCACTTATGTTTTGCGACTCGTATTTGGCTTTTAGAGATAGTAATTTTTGCAGATTATCACCTTCTACGAGTTCTCCTCTTGCTATCACAATACTTCCCTTAGGTACTATATTGCGTGTTTCTGAAATCTGACCAAGCTCTATATCAAGTGTCTCCTTTGTAAGAACTTCATCTAACGAAACATTTGCTTCTAGTCCATCAAAATAAAGCTGAAGGTATTTATTAGAGTATGCTGCATAAGCACCATTCTCAATGACAGATGTAAGATCATCTGTTACATTATTAAGTACTGAAATTTGGTTTAACCTCATTTCATACACTTCATTTCCTTTTTTTATGAAAATAAGTCGGCCAGAATCATAGACAGGTTTGTTTTTTATAACACCAGTTTTGTAAACTCCCTTTAGCAAATTACTTCCATACCTTCTCAATTCTGGTTTTGGAAATTGATAATCAATACTATCAGGAAATACCTTATCAAAATTTTCATCATAAGATGCTATGATGTTATCTACAATGCCTTGATTATAATTAAAGTACACTGCAGATTGAGACTTTACCTGACTACGTTCTTCTTCTAGTTCTGTAGCACTTTTTAAAATAGCAAAATCCTCATCTGCATAAAGATTTTCATACTGCCATGGAAATCCCTTTTGAATCTCGTATTGGAATTTTCCGCTTTTCGGAAAAAAATAAACAATAAATCCTGCACAAATGAAGACAAGCAAGAGCTTGTAGATGAGATCTTGATGTTTATAAAACTTTTGTGCAGTGCTGCTCATAGGGTTGTCTAGTATGAAGCTAAAGTACTAAATTATTATCGCTTGATATACCACTTAGAGCGTCGCTATAGATTCTAAAATCTTCAAATTTTCCTTACATTCGCAAGAGAAAAATTTAGTACTTCAAACACACAAATATATGAGTAAGAACGTTGTTATAGTTGCGGCTGCACGCACACCGATAGGGAGTTTCATGGGAGCTTTATCCTCTGTTACTGCTAGTAAACTTGGATCAATCGCTATAAAAGGCGCTTTAGATAAAATTAACCTTGACCCTTCACTTGTAAGTGAAGTATATATGGGTAACGTGGTACAAGCTGGTGTAGGTCAAGCACCTGCAAGACAAGCTGCACTAGGAGCTGGAATACCAGATACTGTACCTTGTACTACTGTAAATAAAGTATGTGCTTCAGGAATGAAAGCTGTTATGATGGCTGCACAAGCAATTGCTCTAGGAGATGCAGATATTGTTGTTGCTGGTGGAATGGAAAATATGAGTCTTATTCCTCATTATGTTCAGTTACGTAATGGACATAAATTTGGACCGCAGACTATGGTAGACGGTATGCAAAAAGACGGTCTTGTAGATGCTTATGATGGTAACGCGATGGGTGTATGTGCAGATGCATGTGCAACTGAATATAAATTCTCACGTGAAGATCAAGATGCTTATGCTATCCAATCTTATAAGCGTAGTGCTGCTGCTTGGGAAGCTGGAAAGTTTGATAATGAAGTAGTACCAGTTCCAGTACCACAAAGACGTGGAGATGATGTTATCGTATCTCGCGATGAAGAATTTACAAATGTAAAAATGGAAAAAATTCCTGCTTTACGTCCTGCATTCTCAAAAGACGGAACAGTAACTGCTGCAAATGCATCTACAATTAACGATGGCGCTGGTGCTGTAATCGTAATGAGTGAAGAAAGAGCAAAAGAGCTTAACCTTACTCCACTTTGTACTATAAAAAGTTATGCAGATGCTGCACATGAGCCAGAGTGGTTTACTACTGCACCTTCAAAAGCATTACCTAAGGCTCTTGCAAAGGCAGGTGTAGCTCAAAGCGATATTGAGTTTTTTGAGTTTAATGAAGCATTCTCTGTAGTAGGTCTAGCAAATATGAAAATATTAGGCTTAACAGACGAAAACGTAAATGTAAATGGAGGAGCTGTTTCTTTAGGACATCCATTAGGATGTAGTGGAGTGCGTATTCTTATTACACTTATGAATGTCCTGAAGCAAAACGACGCAACACTAGGTGCTGCCGCGATTTGTAATGGTGGTGGAGGTGCTTCAGCCATGGTAATAGAAAATCACAAATAAGAATAGTTATACCCTATGCGATACGGTATTTGCCAGCTTAGTATAGTCCCTATGCGCGCCGAACCTTCGGATCCTAGCGAACTTGTAAATCAAGTTCTATATGGTGAACATTTTAAGGTTGTGGAGCAACGCAAGCAATGGAGCCGTATTAAACTTTCTCATGATAAATATGAGGGATGGATTGATAATAAGCAATACGTAGAGATTAGTGAGGAGGAGTACGCTTTCGCGAAAGCGAAACAAACCACACTCACCACAGATCCTGTACAATTTATCACAACAGAACATAACCAACTACTTACGGTAGTGCTAGGTTCTTCTGTTGAAAATATTGCGCTTCTTAAAGATTCTTATGATGGCAATAGTCACACTGGAAAAACATCCAGAACGCAGCTTGTGGAAACGGCACTACTCTATCTAAAAACTCCATATTTATGGGGCGGAAGGACAACCTTTGGTATAGATTGTAGTGGTTTTACTCAAATGGTGTATCGACTTAATGGCTTTGAACTTAAAAGGGATGCTTCACAACAAGCAACACAAGGTGAGGCGTTAAGTTTTATAGAGGAAAGTGAACCTGGTGATCTAGCATTTTTTGACAATGCAGAGGGATTAATTACACACGTAGGTATTATTATGGAAGATAATTATATCATACACGCTCATGGAGAAGTGAGAATTGATCGCTTAGATCATTCTGGTATTTATAATGTACATAAGGGTGTACACACTCATAAATTAAGAGTGATTAAGAAAATTATATAGTTTAGATTTAAAATATCTCACAAAAAAATAGCCACTCAAATGAGTGGCTATTTTAATTTATAGAAGATAGAAGATTAGTTTCCTCCTTCTAGTTTTTCAATGTTTGCTTTCATTGCATCTGCCTTAGATGTTTCACCTAGTTGCTCATAGATTCCGTATAGAGATCTTGCTACATCAAGGTAATCAGGCTTTGCTGCTAATGCTTTTTCTAAGTAAGGAACAGCATTCTTGTAAACATCCTGACGTTTAAGTTTTAAAGCATCATACTTGTCATAGTCTGCTTTTGAAGTTCCTAAACTATTCATCTCATCCACAATTGCACGCTCATCAGATAAGATAAGAACAGCAATGTTATTATAAGCTGCAGCATATGTAGGATCAAGTTCAACAGCCTTCATGTAATATTCCTTTGCCTTTTCCTTATTTCCTTGTTGATCAGAACTTACACCTAGGTTATATAATAATTCTGGATTGTTAGGGTCTTTTTCAAGAACTTTTGCAATTACTTCTTGATACTTATCCATTCTCTTCATTTTAAGGTAGATGTCTGCCTCAGAACGTAATAATAAGATATCATCTGGATTCTCTTTACGAGCATCTGCCATTGCAGCAAGCGCCTTTTCATTTTCATCCTTAGAGATGTAGATAAGAGCGATGTTTTTTGCTATTTCTGCACTTTTAGAATCTCCTAACTGCTCTTCTGGTTTTACGTGAGTTTTAGCAAGTACTTGAAGATCTCTTTCTTGCTTGCTTGGAAAATTTTCAACTTCGCTTGTCTCAACATTAGTTGCTACGTAAGAAACTTCTCTTCCTTTAAAACCTAAGTCTTTAAGCTGCTCATAATAACCTAATGCAGTATCGTAATCTTTTCCATTGATTGCATTTGATGCCGCAAAGTATAAGTATACAGTATCCTTCTTACTTAAGTTATATGCTTTTTCAAGTTTTGTTGCTGCACTTGCATAATCTTGACCATTTTGATCTGCTACTGCACCATTGATATAAGCATTTGTAACATTTGCAAGACCTGCTTCTGCTTCATTACTATACTTAGTATCCTTTAGATCTGAATAAGCCATTGCTGCTTTTTCTAGATCCTCTTGATTTTGATTATCTACTCCTAAATATGCCTGAGCTTTAAGAAGCATGAACTTCTCTTTTGTTTTCTCATCCATATTAGCTGTCAGAGCTTCGGCAGCTCCTAGTAGCGTTTTTGCTTCAGTATAGCTTCCAGACTTAATAGCCTTCTCTATAGCTTTTACTTCCTTTTTCTGTGCAAATGCCATTGATGTTGCGGCAAGTGCTATTGCTAAAAATAGTTTACTTTTCATTGTAATGGTTTAATTAATATAAGGGTTTCAAAATTACTACTTTTTTATCAACCCTTGATTATCGCTACTCCTCTTCATCAGATGAGTTTTGTTCTTGGGCTGTTGACTCTCCAGTAGGGTTCTCAGTAGTTTCACCTACTACTCCTTCTAGATCTTCTTCATCTATTGCATCATCGTCGCTTTTTACTTTGGCAACAGCTGCAATAGAATCATTTCCTTTAAGATTTATAAGTCTAACACCTTGTGTTGCTCTACCCATAACTCTAAGAGAAGCTACTTCCATTCTTATGGCAATACCAGATTTATTGATAATCATAAGATCATCATCATCTGTTACATTTTTAATAGCTACAAGTTCACCGGTTTTCTCTGTTACAGAAATAGTTTTTACACCTTTTCCTCCACGGTTAGTAATTCTGTAATCTTCAAGACTACTACGCTTACCATATCCTTTTTCTGAAACAACTAGAATATTGCTTTCTACGTCATTTACAGAAACCATACCTATGACCTCGTCTTGATCATTTGCAAGAGTTATGCCACGAACGCCAGAAGCGTTTCTTCCCATAGGTCTTGTCTTGCTTTCCTCAAAGCGTATCGCCTTACCAGACTTAAGTGCAAGCATTACTTGACTTTCTCCTGTAGTAAGTTTTGCAGATAGTAATTCATCATCATCCTTAATGGTAATTGCATTAATACCATTAGTACGAGGACGAGAATATTGCTCTAAAGCCGTCTTCTTCACTTGTCCTTTTTTAGTAGCCATGATTATAAAGTGATTATTGATGTATTCCTCATCTTTTAAATCACCGGTACATACAAATGCTTTTACTTCATCATCTTGCTCTATATTGATAAGATTTTGAATCGCACGACCTTTTGAAGTTTTACTGCCTTCTGGAATTTCAAATACACGCATCCAGAAACATTTTCCTTTTTGTGTGAAGAATAACATGTACTGGTGGTTTGTACCCACAAATAAATGCTCTAGAAAATCCTCATTACGAGTAGTAGATGCTTTTGTACCTACTCCTCCTCTATTTTGTGTTTTATATTCTGTAAGTGAAGTTCTCTTAATATATCCAGCATTTGAAATGGTAATTACCACTTTCTCATCTGGAATAAGATCTGTGATACTCACATCTCCTCCAGCATACTCAATAACAGAACGACGCTCATCACCATATTTATCTTTGATTTCTTGAAGCTCTTCTCTAATGATCGTCATACGACGTTCTTTATGAGCAAGAATATCCTTTAAATCATCAATAGTTTTCATGATCTCGTCATACTCTGTACGCAACTTGTCTTGTTCCAGACCTGTAAGTTGACGTAAACGCATCTCTACAATCGCCTTTGCTTGAATTTCAGAAAGCTTAAAGCGTTCGATTAAGTTGTTACGAGCTTCATCACCGTTTGCACTTGCACGTATAATTGCAATTACTTCATCTATATTATCAGATGCTATGATAAGTCCCTCTAGAATGTGAGCACGATCTTCAGCTTTTTTAAGCAAGTATTCTGTACGTCTCACAACCACTACGTGACGGTGTTCTACAAAATGATGAATCATGTCCTTAAGATTAAGCATCTCAGGACGTCCATTAACTAAGGCAATATTATTAACACTAAAAGAAGATTGTAGTGCAGTATATTTATATAATTTATTAAGAACGATATTAGGAATACCATCACGTTTAATTACATAAACGATACGCATTCCATTACGGTCAGATTCATCACGAATAGCAGAGATCCCTTCGATCTTCTTATCGTTAATCATATCTGCCGTTTTCTTAATCATATCTGCCTTATTGACTTGATATGGTATCTCCGTAACGATGATACACTCACGACCTTTAACTTCTTCAAACTCTGCCTTTGCACGCATTACAACACGACCACGACCAGTTTTAAAAGCTTCTCTTACTCCGTCATAACCATAAATGGTACCACCAGTAGGAAAATCTGGAGCTTTTACATGCTCCATTAGTTCATCTATAGTAACATCATTGTTATCTATGTAAGCATGAATACCGTCTACAACTTCAGAAAGGTTGTGTGGAGGCATATTTGTCGCCATACCTACTGCAATACCAGAAGCGCCATTAATAAGTAAGCCTGGCACTCTTGTAGGAAGCACCGTAGGCTCCTTAAGAGTATCATCAAAGTTAAGTTGATGATCTACAGTGTCCTTATCAATATCTGCAAGCATATCCTCAGATATCTTTTGCATTCTAGCCTCCGTATAACGCATTGCTGCTGGGCTATCACCATCCACAGACCCAAAGTTACCTTGACCATCTACGAGCATGTAACGTAAGCTCCATTCTTGAGCCATACGCACCATAGCGTCATATACAGAGGTATCTCCGTGTGGGTGATACTTACCTAATACTTCTCCTACTATTCTAGCACTTTTTTTATGAGCACCGCTTGCTCGTATTCCTAACTCGTGCATCCCAAAAAGAACACGACGGTGTACTGGTTTAAGACCATCGCGTACATCGGGTAATGCACGTGACACGATAACCGACATCGAGTAATCGATGTAAGCAGATTTCATTTCATCTTCAATATTAATCGAGATCAGCTTTTCTCCTGCAGCCATATATAAATTGATTAGATTTTATGTCAAAATTTTACTAGCTAGCAATGTAAGCATTTTGAAGGTTTTTTAAGGGTTCACGCTTTCGCGAAAGCGTACTATTTATCAACAAATTTTAACAAAGTCTTTTAATAACTACCTAAAGCCCTTGAAGGCAAATTGTCAGGTATTTTTGGTAATTTGGACTAATGACTTTAAGCGGAATGATTTTTGAACCAGTTTGCTTAAATTTACCTTAGAAAGAGAAGATAGATATGGACGATAATTTTTCACCAAGAGTAAAAGATGTGATTGCTTATAGTAAGGAAGAGGCCTTGAGGTTAGGTCATGACTTTATAGGTACGGAGCACTTACTACTTGGCTTATTAAGAGACGGAAGCGGTAAAGCAATCGATATTTTAGGAGCTTTAAATATAGACTTAGAGCACTTAAGGCGTAAGGTTGAGATACTAAGTCCGGCAAACCCCAACTTGAACTTACAGAGTAACGATAAGAAAAACTTACACCTTACTCGCCAGGCAGAGCGTGCACTTAAGACCACATTCTTAGAAGCAAAGCTTTTTCAAAGTTCATCAATAAATACGGCTCACTTATTATTATGTGTATTGCGTAATGAAAATGATCCTACCACAAAACTGCTCAATCGACTTAAAGTAGATTATGACAGTGTAAAAGACCAATTTAAATTAATGATGGCAAACGAAAGCGATGAATATATAGAGCCTATTAAGTCAGAATCTTTTAGTGATGATGCCGATAATAGCGATGAAGGATCAAAAGAAAATCCTTTTAACAGCCCTTCTACGCCTAAAGGAGGAAAGAAAAGTAAAACACCTGTTCTAGATAACTTTGGTAGAGACCTTACTGCAATGGCAGACGAGGGTAAACTTGATCCAGTAGTAGGACGCGAGAAAGAAATAGAACGTGTCTCTCAGATTTTGAGCAGACGTAAAAAGAATAACCCTCTTTTAATAGGAGAACCTGGAGTAGGTAAATCTGCTATTGCAGAAGGACTTGCTTTACGTATCGTTCAACGAAAGGTATCTCGTATTCTTTTTGACAAGCGTGTGGTTACTCTTGATCTTGCTAGCCTTGTGGCTGGAACAAAGTATAGAGGACAGTTTGAAGAACGCATGAAAGCGGTGATGAATGAGCTTGAGAAGAATGATGACATTATTCTTTTTATTGATGAAATTCACACGATTGTAGGTGCAGGTGGAGCAACAGGATCTCTTGATGCATCAAATATGTTTAAACCAGCTTTAGCTCGAGGCGAAATACAATGTGTTGGAGCTACTACGTTAGATGAATTCCGTCAGCATATAGAAAAAGATGGAGCCCTAGAGCGTCGTTTCCAAAAAGTAATCGTAGAGCCTACAACAGTTGAAGAAACTATTGAAATCCTACAAAACATTAAAGGAAAATACGAAGAGCATCATAACGTAACATACACGGATGAGGCTATTGAAGCTTGTGTAAAGCTCACTAATAGGTATATGACAGACAGATTTCTACCAGACAAGGCTATTGATGCGCTGGATGAGGCTGGATCTCGTGTGCATATTACAAATATAGACGTTCCAAAGAAAATTCTAGAACTAGAAAATAAGCTAGAAGAAGTAAGAGAACTCAAAACATCTGTTGTTAAAAAGCAGAAGTATGAAGAGGCTGCGAAGTTAAGAGATGACGAGAAAACCTTAGAAAAGGAACTTGCAATTGCTCAAGAGCGCTGGGAAGAAGATGCAAAGCTTCATAAAGAAGAGGTATCTGAAGATAATGTTGCAGATGTAGTGAGTATGATGACGGGAATCCCTGTTAATCGTATTGCACAAACAGAAAGTAACAAACTTGCCGAACTACCTGCTATCATTAAGAAAAATGTAATAGGTCAGGACGAAGCAGTTGCTAAAGTAGCTAAGGCTATACAACGTAACAGAGCAGGATTAAAAGATCCTAATAAGCCTATAGGTTCTTTTATTTTCTTAGGACAAACGGGTGTAGGTAAAACGCAACTAGCAAAAGTCCTTGCAAAGGAACTATTTGATAATCAAGATGCACTCATACGTATTGATATGAGTGAGTACATGGAGAAATTCTCAATATCTAGATTAGTAGGAGCGCCTCCTGGATACGTAGGTTATGAAGAAGGTGGACAACTTACAGAAAAAGTGCGTCGTAAGCCTTATGCAGTAGTACTTCTTGATGAAATAGAAAAAGCGCATCCAGATGTGTTTAATATGCTATTGCAAGTACTAGACGATGGTTTCTTAACAGATTCTTTAGGTCGTAAAATCGATTTTAGAAATACAATCATCATTATGACATCTAATATAGGTGCAAGAAAACTCAAAGACTTTGGTCAAGGAGTTGGTTTTGGTACCGCTACTCGTAAAACTCAAGTAGACGATAATGCTAGAAGTATTATCCAGAATGCACTTAAAAAGGCCTTTGCACCTGAGTTTTTAAATCGTGTGGATGATGTTGTAGTATTTAATGCACTAGAGCGTGAGGATATTCATAAAATCATTGATATTGAACTTGCAAAACTATTTACTAGAATCAAAGACTTAGGATATGACTTATCTCTTAGCGAAAAAGCTAAAGATTACATAAGTGATAAAGGATTTGATAAAGAGTATGGAGCAAGACCGCTTAAGAGAGCTATTCAAAAATATATTGAAGATGCACTAGCTGAGGAGATTATAAATTCTCAACTAAAAGAAGGTGACAGTATCTTCATGGATTTTGATGAGAAGAAAGAAGAACTAGTAATTGATATAAAAAAGGCAGCACCGACAGAGTCGTAGTTATAGCCAGGTATTTATAAAAAATCCCCGAAAGGTCTAATTGACTTTTTGGGGATTTTTTTATTAAAAGTACTATGCATACATTGTTAATGTATTGATAAATAGATTATTGTATTAGGTATTATTATTATCTTAAATGTCTAAGTCCCCCATGCATTTATGACACAATCAATAGAACACCACTTAAGTTTATCATTCGGCGAGATAACTGTCTATAACGACTATGTTTATACGGTTATGAACGAAGGCATAACCGTATCACCAAATCTGAACGATATTCTCCTTGCTGTAGCCGAAATCTATTATAGTGATAGAGAATTTGTCTATATAACTCACAGAATTAACTCCTACTCCATTGACCCTATTGTTTACATAGAAACTTCAAAAATTAAAAACTTAAAAGGTTTTATAGCCGTTTGTCCAAACAAGAGTCTTATTGAATCTTTTAGAATTGAAAAATTATTTTTTGAAAAGCCTTTTGCAGTATACCAAACCCTAGATGAGGCCCTAGCATATAAGGAAGAATTGCTCACTGGTAAACAATGATTTTTTTGTGGTAAATACTTTTATCTTATTTAAAAAAGAAAGAGTTTTGCGCACAAATTAATTCCCCCTACAACTCTTGAAAAATATTAAAGAATTTGAATTTGGAAAAATCCAAATCGAAGACAATTTTGTTATTGGTATTATGAAAGAAGGCTCTCATGTAGATCGAGAGTCTAACCAATTACTACTATCATTTTGCAACGACTATTTTAATGATGAGCCATTTGGCTACATTTCATATAGACTCAATTCATATTCAGTAGACCCTACGGTATATATGGATGCTGGAAATCATTGTGGTCTTAAAGCCATAGCTGTTGTTTTTGATAATCCGCTTATTAAATCCAATGTATTATTAGAAAAGCAATTTTTTAACCAACCCTTTGAGTCTTTCAATACTGTAAATGACGCAAAGACTTGGTTGTCTCAGCTGCTAGTTAAATAAGGCTTTTGCAATATGATGTGATTAAATAACTTAATATCATAGAGCACATCTACAAACTATTTATAATTTTAATAAAAGTATTGTTGAATAAAAAAGCCTTCAATTTTAGATAAAATTGAAGGCTTTTTATTAGATTAATTTACTGTTATTTAGTAGGTGGTTTAGATGGACGCACTTCTATTTTACTAGGTAATGTCCTTGGATGCATTTTGAGAAGATCAACGGTAATCTGACCAAGATCCTCTGGTTGTATGCGCCAGTCAGTACCTTCCTCTGGTGATCTACCTCCAAAATGGCTACTTACAGAACCTGGCATAATGGTAGTCACTTTTACATTATCTTGTCTTAAGTCTAACATAAGGGCTTGTGAGAATCCTGTTAAGCCAAATTTGCTCGCGTTATAAGCTGTTCCTTTTTCAAAGAAATTTGTTCCCGCAAGACTAGAAATTGTAAAAATATATCCTTCTGTTTTTTTAAGTGCTTCAAGTGACGCTTTTACTGAGTAGAAAACTCCTGTAAGATTGGTATCAATGGTCTCATCCCATTGCTTTATAGACATATCTGCAATACTCTCAAAATGCCCTAAACCTGCATTTGCAATGAGTACATCAATTTTTCCAAATTTATCTAGTACTGCTTTTACCGCATTTTGCTGGCTTTCATAATTCCTTACATCTGCCTTAATACCGAGAATGTAATTATCATTTTCAGTTAGTTCATGAGCTGCTTCTTGAGCACCTTTCTCATCTCTTCCCGTGATTGCAACCTTCATCCCTTGATGCAACAAGGCTTCGGCTATACCGCGTCCTATACCTTTAGTTCCACCAGTTATTAATGCGACTTTATCTTTTAATGATTCCATGATTACGTGTTTTTTATAAAGATAATCACGCTTTCGCGAAAGCTAACAAGAAATTTTCTTAAACTAAATCTAAAAAAGTGACACCTTTGCAAACAACTTAATCTGTAATCAAATGTCTATTAAATATATCTATTCGCTTCTTGTTATTACCATTTTACTATCCTGTAAATCTACTAGCCTACTTCCAGAGAACACGCAAGAAATACAGCAGTTTAACTTTGTAAATGAAGTGATTATTCCTGCCGACGCTATGTATGACGGAGTAGCTGTGGGTGGTTTATCTAGTATTGATTACGTGGATGGCAAGTGGTATATTATAAGTGACGACAGAAAAGATCCGCGATTTTATATTGCAGATATCAAGATTGAAAATGGCAAGTTACAATCACCAGTTTTCACATCTATGGTGAACCTCAAGGACACCTTAGGTATTGCTTTTAAGAGTGGTCTGGCTGATCCAGAATCTCTCCGAGTTACTCCATCAAAAGACATTATATGGTCAAGTGAAGGAAATATAAGCAAGGGTATTAATCCGTTTGTAAGAATATCAAGTATAGACGGAGCGTTTAAAAGTGCTATTAAGATTCCTTCTAGATATCTTGTTCAAAACGATCTTGCTAGTGGGCCGCATAACAATGGAGTTTTTGAAGCGCTTACTAGAAATTACGATAACAATGGCTTCTGGGTAACTACAGAATTACCACTTAAACAAGATGGCATAGTGCCAACTGCAAGTGATGCAAACTCTCCCGTGCGTATTGCATACATAGATCATGAACGCAACACTTTTACTAGAGAGTATGCTTACATGCTAGATAAAGTGGCTAGGAATGGGAAGCTTGAAGTAAATGGTGTGACTGAAATTTTGTCATATGACGAACACTCTTTTCTAGTTCTTGAACGGTCTTATGCTTCGGGTCATGATGACGGTGGAAATGACGTTAAGATTTACCAAGTTTCTATAAAAAATGCAACAGATGTAAATGACCTAAACAGTCTTTTTAATTCCTCTTACATCCCTGCTACAAAGAAGCTGCTATTGGATTTTAGTAGCGTGCGTAGTCTGCTCACAGATGGTATAGTAGATAATATTGAAGGAATGACTTTTGGTCCTAATTTTGAAAATGGAAATAGATCACTAGTCGTTATCTCAGATAATAATTTTAACTCCTTTGGAAAACAACTTAGTCAGATAATCCTATTTGAAATTAAGTAAAAGTTACTCTTTGATGAGTAGGCTTATTACTAGTTTGCCCTTATTTTTGTTGAAAAATATACGATGCTTAAGACCTTTAGAATTCTCAGTGTATTAGAAGGAATATCATTCTTATTAATCCTTTTTATCACCATGCCATTAAAGTATATATTTGATAATGGAGCACCTAATAAAGTTATTGGTATGGCTCATGGATTTCTATTTCTTGCCTATGTAGTAATGGCAATTATGATGAAATCATATATGAAATGGAACAATAAAACAGTAGGAATTGTCCTTTTATGCTCTATTATTCCATTTGGTACTTTTTGGATGGATAAAAAATATCTCCAGTCTACTTAAAGAATTTTATACTGATATAATAGTTAGGCTCTTCCCCATTACTAGCTCGTATTGCATTAATTATAGGCAAAATAAAGCCTAACACCGCAAGTATTAATAAAGTAACGAGACCTAATCCAAATAATAGTATTGCAGGGATGCTCAGTATGCAATAAATGAACAGACTTATCTGAAAATTTGCAATAGATTTTCCATGCTCATCCATGTTATTTACTCGGTCTTTATTAGAAAGCCACAGTATAAGTGGTACTATAAAACCTCCAAAACCAGTTATATAGTCTAGAAGTTGGGATAGATGAGTAAGTGCTAGCAGCGTTCTATCTTCACGCGCAAAAGTGGTTTGTTGTACGATTTCCATATGATTGATTATTGATTGATACTATATATGTATATGCTTACGCGAAAATGTTACACGTTTACGTAATTTTGTAAAGATGAATGTACAAGATACTATAGTAGCTTTAGCAAGTCCAGCCGGCGCTGGCGCTATTGCTGTAATACGCGTTTCTGGAGCTCAAGCCCTAGAAATAACCTCCCCTATTTTTAAATCTGTAAGTGGTAAAGTGTTATCAGAGCAAAAAACACATACCATTCACTTAGGACATATTATGGATGGTGAGCGCACTATAGATGAAGTTCTAGTCTCATTATTTAAAGGCACAAACTCATACACTGGCGAGCCTACCGTCGAAATTTCTTGCCACGGATCTAATTATATTCAGCAAGAAATCATACAGTTACTATTAAGGTCAGGCTGTCGTGCTGCGCAGGCAGGAGAATTTACACTACGTTCATTTATTAATGGTAAAATGGACTTGAGTCAAGCAGAAGCTGTTGCAGATCTAATTGCAAGTGATAACGAAGCTTCTCATCAAATTGCCATGCAACAAATGCGAGGAGGCTTCTCTAATGAAATAGCACAGCTGCGTCAAGAGCTTTTAAACTTTGCATCCCTCATTGAACTAGAATTAGACTTCTCTGAAGAAGATGTTGAGTTTGCAGACCGTAGCCAATTTAAAGAACTCATCGCTCGTATCACAAAAGTACTCAAGCGTCTCATAGATTCTTTTGCAACTGGTAATGTAATAAAAAATGGAATTCCTGTAGCTATTGTGGGCGAACCTAACGTAGGGAAATCAACATTATTAAATGCACTGCTCAATGAAGAGCGCGCTATTGTATCAGATATCGCAGGTACTACCCGTGATACTATAGAAGATGAGCTATCAATTGGTGGTATTGGTTTTAGGTTTATAGACACTGCTGGTATACGAGAAACTGTAGATGTGATTGAAGGCTTAGGAATAAAGAAAACATTTGAAAAAATCAAGCAGGCACAAGTAGTTATTTTATTATTTAGTGCAAATGAATTTCTTGCAAATGCCGAGTCTTTCAAAACAGAAATTGAAAAAATCAAAAACAAGTTTCCACTAAAGCCTCTTGTTATTGTCGCCAATAAAGTTGATCAAGTTTCTGAGAGTGACGTTAAAGAAATAAGTAATCAAATACCAAATCTCCATTTACTTTCTGCTAAAGAAAATAAAGGAGTTGATGAACTTAAAACTAAACTTCTAGAATTTGTAAACACTGGTGCCTTACGCAACGACGAGACTATTGTTACAAACAGTCGTCACTACGATGCACTCTTGAAAGCACTAGAAGAAATAGAAAAAGTGCAATACGGACTAGATACAGATCTCTCAGGAGATCTTATGGCAATAGATATTAGAGAGGCGCTCTATCATTTTGGAGAAATTACCGGACAAGTTACTAATGATGAGCTACTTGGTAATATTTTTGCAAACTTTTGTATCGGGAAGTAATTTCGATTACTAAGAAAATATTAAGAATATCTTCCTAGATACAATTACTTATAGATATTTTAAGAAGTATAGTCTTAAGAGCTTTGATTATAAAATCATGAAAATCAATATTATATTCATCAAAAAATAGTTCCGGAGTATTAGTATTTAGAAAACCTTCATTTAAATATTATATAATAAAGGCTGAGCAATTACAGTATTGCTCAGCCTTAAAATTATTGGGATGTAGTACTTCCTTATTATCTCTTGATAAGAACTTTCGTCCCTTGCACTACTCCATTTACAGTTGGCTTTAAGAAGTAAAAGCCTCTATGTAAATTTCCTAATTGAAGTGATGTTATAGATTGCCCTTCAGAAATTGTTGCATTTTGAGAAAATACACGAACTCCAAAAATATTGTATAGTTCGAAAGACACTTCGGTATTTATAGAGCTAGTGATATTCACGTTGGCATCTTTAATTACTGGATTAGGATATACTTTAATCTTAGAAATAACAATTGAAGAGTTATCGCAAGCCCCTAATGTTGCACCTTTTCGTAAAAATACTCTTGCAGCATAACGGCTTACACAAAGTGAACGCCCTTTGTAACAGAGCTGAACGCGCTGGAAATATGGATTATTACCACATGTAATATCCTCTACTGTAACAGTAATTTCCTTTGTAGTCTCACATCCATTGAAGTCCATTATGGTAACTGATACGGTTGTTGTTTCTTCAGGACAAAAAGTAATACTTTCTGTAGTCTCCCCCGTACTCCATAGTATGGATGTATCACCTTCTGCTACAATATCAAATACAGATAATGTCGTACAATCAGAATCATAACCTTTGTATATAGTCACATCCTCAGATACTGACAATGTTATTTGTGCAGGGCTAGATATATTAATATTTTCAACTAGGAGCTCTTCATCATTACTATCACTAATAATTACTGAATAGGTACCTTCAGATAGATTCTCTGCAAAATTTTCTGTCTGCCCGTCACTCCAAATATAGCTATACGGCGCAACACCTCCAGTTATAGAAACGGTTCCGACTCCATCATTTGCACCAAAACAAGTGATGTCAAATGTTTCTATAGATGCCACTTCTAATGGCTCTATAGT
This sequence comes from Dokdonia sp. Asnod1-B02, assembly GCF_045063955.1. Lineage (NCBI taxonomy): Bacteria > Pseudomonadati > Bacteroidota > Flavobacteriia > Flavobacteriales > Flavobacteriaceae > Dokdonia > Dokdonia sp. Asnod1-B02. Next base: position 2,209,023 of record NZ_JBEFNW010000002.1, read on the forward strand.
TTCAAATAAGAATCTAGCTGAAACTGGAAAGTGATCAGACGCGGTAAATGCATAGTCTTCATCATAAAATTGATATCCTATTGATGCACTGCTCTCGATATAATTATCAAAAAGCTCATTTGTGATTGCAATATGATCAATCATATTTTCTCTAGATACGAAGGATCTAAATCCAGCATCACTTAATACACTTGTAACAACATTGTAGTTTTCTGGATCTTGTACGTAAGCTATAAATGATGATTCTGTTGTGGGCACACCATCTGCAACCGTCTCATCTACATCATCATTGTAATCTCCTAAAAGTATAACCTTTCTATCTGAAAATTGTGCATCTAGAGAATCTTTAAGAACCTCTACATCATAACGACGCATATCATATCTATTTTGAGATTGAGTACTACCATTTGCACGAGCATGTAATGCTATTAAATCTATTTGCTCTGTGCTCCCATTTATAGTAACATCTGCAGTCATTAAGAAAGGTAGACGGCCACTTGCATAAAAACGATCTGTAGTACTAGGATAATCTACTAGAGCACTGTCATCTCCTCCATTGTATAATGGATGGATCGTAGCTAATAGTGCTTGAGTTTTTACAGGATTCACCGTAGCAGTTTTATAAATAAAACCAAGCTTTTGAAAAGGTGGTGTTCCAGTTGGGTTCGAAACAGCATCAGAAAGAATATAATCGTAGCCTTCTAATCCATCTACTAGCTCTTCGAAAAGTACATCATCTGCAATCTCTTCTACAGCAATAACATCTGCATCTAATCTTCTTAGTACTGTACGTACGCTATCTCTCTGTATTTCATCAGACATAGGTCTGCCAGCTGGCGGAGCATTATTTTCATCTCCAAACCACTCAATATTCCACGCGACTACATCAAAGCTATCATCCCTTGAAACATCAGAGGTTTCATCTGGACTTTCAAAAGGAGTAGCGCATGGTATATCACTTGCTAGTCTAGGTAATAGTTGGAAATTATCACCAAAACGACCTACAACTCCTACAATATCACAACTACTAGGTTGTGTTGATGTAATAAGTGAAGATGCATTCCCGTCTATACGCAACTGACCTGTTCCACTGCTATCTGTAAGTTCAAAATTAGAATTTCCAAATAGTAAGTCTCCTTCATTAGGAAAGCTTGCATTTACAACACGCACTAGTTGTCCTTCGTAATTAGATAATTGTGATAAAGTGATAGTTATAGGTTCTATAACACCTGTAGGCGGTGCATTAATTTCCACAATATTTACAGGACTTATCTGTGCAAGATCATTGAATGCACTTCTTGTACCCGTAACTGTGATAGAATCACCGATAGCAAATACATTCTCACCATGAACAAGATTATCAAATATTGCAATTCCTCCTGTTGCATCTTGAATAAATGCAGGTCCATTAAACTGATCACTTACTGTTAGGATTCCAGTAGTTGTTACGGTATCTCCTTCAGCAGCTGCTCTCACCTGCGCGATAGTAAGTATTTCCCCTGGCGTAATAATGGCATCATTTGCTCTCCCTGGTGTTGGAGTCTGACCAACATAGTTTGCTGTATTTCTAGTTCCTCCTTGTCCATTTGGAATTCTCTGTAAAGACTCTGAGTCTTTACTTCCGTTTGAATTCTCATTTAGCTGCTCTTGTCCAGGATTTAATAATACAATTAGTTCTAGGTCTGTATCATCATCAGTTCCATAAACTATTGCATCAACTAGTCCATCAAGGGTTAGTACTGTTCCATTTGGAAAATCAACTGCAGTTCCCTGATATAAACCTATAGCATCTGCTCCGTTTTGAAAAGAGTTGCCAGGGATTACTAAATCTACATTTAAAACATCTGCATTTCCTAAAACAAAGTAACCTTCTTCATTTGTAGTAAAGCCTTCTAAGTCAAAAGTGTTATAAACAGCATCGCCATTTCCATTATAAGCAACAACTACAAATCCAGAGAGGGAAGTATTACCCTGCCCACCATCGTAAATTTCAAGAAATTCTTGTGAATCTGATCCTGCGGTGTCTGCATCAAGTTCATTAATGACTAAAGTAATTGGTTCAGTAGCATTGCTATTTGTGGCTCCAGGAGTAGGCAATGCATTTACGTATGTTGCAGTTTCTCTTAAACCACCTGATCCATTTGTAAATCGTTGTAGTGAGAATATATCCTTATTACTTAACTCATCTTCATTAAGCTGTTCCTGACCTTCTTTTAGAAGTATGAGCAAACCATCATCATCTGCATCATTAGTATCGTAAACAACAGCATCTTGCAAGTTGTCAAAATCTACTAGACTTCCATTTGGAAAATCATTGGTAGCATCTTTATAAAGAGCAATAGCGTCTGCTCCGTTCTGAATCCCATTATTAGCAAAAACTATGCTTGCAGAACCTATTGATTCATTTCCTAAAACAAAAAAGCCATTTGCGTTTGTGGTAAAACCATCTAATGAATAAGATGCATAACTTGTATCACTAGAACCGTTATAAAATACTAAAGTATATCCATCAAGAGGTGTATTACCCGTTCCGCCGTCATATAATTCTACAAATTCCATGGTATCTGTACCAGTATTGTCTGCATCAATTTCATTAATAAGCAACACCGCATCGTTTGTTGGCTCTGAAGGAACTGTGATATTTTCAGAATTTGGAGAATTGATAGCTTCTCCTGCAGATGGTATTGCACTTGGAAAACCTGGAAGCCCAGCCCCGTTAAAATTATTTCTAATCCAGTCTGTTATGCTTCCCGAATTAGTTCCGCTAGGAATTCTAGATGCTCCACCTACTGTAAAAATTCCTCCATCAAAATCATTGGTTAGTACCACATCGCTGTATGACATATCTCCTTCATCACCATCACTTACCGCTACACTATCAATAATCTCATCCCAAGGATTAACATCAATTAATCCATCTACATTTGTATCAATAGTTTCTCCTATGTTACCACTAAAGTTTGTAACAAGAAGGATAGTTTGAGATCCATTTTGAAACACATTGTTTTGAAAAGGTATTGTATAAAGTCTATCTGCGGTGGTAATACCTAATTGAAATACTGAAGTAATAGTTCCAACAGAATTTACATCACCCTCAATAATTAAAAGTGAATACGTAGATATGTCTTCATTAGCACCCGCAAGCACCTCTATAAACTCGTCTGTATCAGATCCCGTATGATTAAATACAAATTCATTAATCACAGGCGTGATTATCAAAGTACCAAAATCTTGATTTGTATTTACCGCTCCAAAGGTATTTGTATTTGTAATTTCCCAAGTAAAATCACCTGCTTCTGTGCCATTTCCAGATAGAGATAGTGAACTTTCGGTTGAAGTATCTGCTCCTTCAGCTATGCCTATATTTCTACTAGTAAGTCCATCTGCCGGACCGCCTATAGCAGAAAGCTCTCCTTCATATGATAGAAATTGAACCACGTTATCTGTTGTATCTACAAGAGCGATACCGTCTGGAGCACCATTCTGAATTCCTGTAATAGGAAAATTTACTGTTCCATAACCATTTTGTTGATTGGCTATTACTCCTGAAAGGTCTACAGTTCTATAAGCTTCGTTATTAGAACCATTATATAAAACCAATGACCATCCGGCTAAATCCATTCCTTCAGGACCAGCAAGCTCGATTCCTTCATTAACATCGCCCCCGGCGTTGTCATAATGCAATTCATTAATAAAAACACCTTGAGCATTTATATTAGCACTAAGAAATGCCAATACAATGCACAAAAGCGCACTGAGTAGTTTTTTTTTCATTGAAAGAGTTTTTAGTTATGATTTTTGCAAATCTACAATCAAACTCAGTGTTCAATGTTTCTATAGTGTTAAGCAATCGGCAAGTGGTTATGAACAATAATTTTGACATTATTATTATTATTCTATAACAGCCCTAATTATAGGTCTCTTATTTTCAAAAAATTACAACTATTTTCTAGGCTTTCCTCTTTGATATTGCTTTGGCCAAGCAATCTTCTTCCCTCCCAGTTCAGGACTTAATAATCCAAAATATGGATTTCGTAACATTTCTCTACCTATAAATATTAAATCTGCTTTGTCATTAGTTAAGATCTCATCTGCTTGAATGGCGTCATCAATTAAGCCTACTGCACCCGTTGCTATATCTATTTCCTTCTTAATTTTTTCTGCAAAAGGAACTTGGTAGTTTTTTTCAACTATAATTTCTTGATTAATAACGACCCCTCCCGTCGAACAATCTATTAAATCTACTCCGCTATCCTTAAGAAGCTGAGCTATTTTTAGGGAATCTTCAATGGTATGGCCACCTTCTGCCCATTCCGTGGCAGATATACGTACAAATAAAGGCATTTTATCAGGAATTACTGATCGAATTCCCTTTGTCACCTCTAGTAAGAAGAGGGCTCTCTTTTCAAAATTACCGCCATATTCGTCTACACGTTTATTGGTTAGTGGAGACAAAAACTGATTTAAAAGATAACCATGTGCGGCGTGAATTTCTATAACATCAAAACCTGCTAATACAGCTCTCTTAGATGCATCTATAAATAACTTAATGAGATCTTTAATCTCACTTATAGAAAGCTCTTTGGGCACCACTCCTTCATCATTAAATGATATAGGCGACGGCGCCACAGGTAGCCATCCTCCATTTTCACTGTTAATCGCCTTACTACCTTCCCAAGGAGGTAACGTACTTGCTTTTCTCCCAGCGTGTGCTAGCTGAATTCCCACCGCCGTGCCTTGCTCCTTAATGAATGTTGTAATTCTCTTAAGAGGCTCAATATGTTCATCTAACCAGATACCCATATCTGAGGGAGTAATTCTTCCATTTGGACAAATTGCAGCGGCCTCAGTAATTATTAATCCGGCCCCTCCTACAGCTCTAGAACCCAAATGAACAAGGTGCCAATCATTTACCATTCCGTTAACTGAACTATATTGACACATAGGAGAAACTACAATTCTATTAGGTAATTCTAAACCTCTAATTGTGAATGGAGTGTATAATCTTGACATATTTATTTTTGTTAGGGATTATTATACTCTAAGAATAATTTCTAAATACTTCAGTGACTGTTTATATATGAATTCTAAGCAATGAGTAAAGTATTACAAAATCAAAACTTTTTACAAAGATAAACTCTATTATAAGTGACACGAAGACGAGATTGAAAAGACTCGAGTGAATATTATTAAAATTATAAAACTGAGTATGCAATAATTAATTTTAAAAGAACAAGAAGCTCTTCAATTGTAAGCTACCTCAAATATTTAAGCTACTTTGAAAAATAATTACTCTAAGTTATACTTGTAACCTATTCCAATACTTGTAGCCTTGGAGAAATCGTTAATGTAATCTGCTCCTAAATAAAGGTTGATAACTCCGACAGTATTGGTGTTATAATAAAGTGTAGCATAACTATAAAGTGCTTGTTGTCTAGGTTTAATGCGTGAAGTGTAGGTTCCTAAATTCTGAACATAGGAACCTTTAACAGCATAGTCAATCCTACCAATTTTTCCTGCTATACCCAAGTGATGACCTATCATTCTATTATTACTAGGAGTCGTTGTATTCCCAAAAGGATTAAGAAAGGGAAGTCCTATAATAGCTCCTTCATAAGTCCATCCTGATCTATATATACTATTTCTAAAATAATTATCACCACCACTTTGCTGTGCACTACCCTCAGTAGGCCTAGGCGCTCCACTTTGAGATACTGTCTGTATATACTCGTATAAAATGGATTTAATAAACTTACTTTCATTGGGTTGATAATTTAAGCCCCACACACCATCTGGAAAATTATTCAATTCTCTTCCAGAGCGATCCTCAAATAATGATTGATGATAGACCGCTAATGTCCCATTTTTAAAATATTTTTTATAATTAACATTATAACTACCTAAGTGATTTCCTAAAGCGTTGATAGCTTCGTTAGGGTTATCTATATCACCTCCATTGGCTCCAATAAAAATTCTACCAAATGCATTTAAGTCACTTGGGAGTTCAGTTCCGTCTGAGAGCGTACCTGCCCATTGTACATAATGTCTTAGTGCTATAGAAAGAGAACTTGTTTCATTTATTCTCCAATTACTTCTAATCATCTTATAATGAATCTGCGCATTTTTTGTACTGCGATTATCATTCAAACTATAATGAGCTAGCTCACCATCTAATGAAAATTTATTTGATAATTTAATTGGCGTAACATTAGAAATGATGATTCCGGGAAATGGTCGCGAATTACCAGTTTGTAAAATATTATTATTTATAGTGGAAAGATTATACTTCTCTGGAGTAAGCTGCTTTGCACCTGCAGTTACTAAAAACCATTTGTTTTTATATTCAAGGTAGAGGTTACTTCTTCTTAGGTTTTCATTAAACCCGTCAGAAATATAAGCCCCAGCGCCTAGGGTAAACATATGATTTTCTGAGATGCTATAGTCCGCTTTCGCGAAAGCGGAAACCCCATAACTACTTGACTCACTTAAGAAACCTTGACTATTAGTAAAACTCCAAAAAGGAAGTCTATCACTAGATACAAATCCTATTGAGCCAAGAGACCCAGAAAAATTTAATCTTTCTTGCGCAGTAATACTGGAAGTGAAAATGAAAATATAAAGTAATGCACTAATCAGCTTTTTAATCATAGAATGAAGATACTAGTTTCTTAAATATTTGAAGTATTTTTGACTCATGTTTGGAATTTTTAACAAAAAGAAGTCGTTTCTAGATATTTGGTCAGGTACACCAGAGATGCATTGTCATGTATTACCAGGAATCGATGACGGAGCCAAAACTGTAGCTCATAGCGAGAAACTTTTAAGGAAATATAAGAGTTTAGGTTGTGATAAGATTATTGCTACTCCTCATACTATGGGAGGAATATATGATAATACACCTGCGACTATTTTAAATGCATATAATAGCATCAAAGAAACGCAAGGGATTGATTTATCATACTCCTCGGAGTATATGTTAGATGAAGTATTTGCTAATTATTTAGAAAAAAAAGAGCTTATTCCTCTAGTCGATAATTTTGTACTAGTTGAAATGTCTTTTTTTCAACCACCAGAAAATCTCTTTGAACAAATTTTTAAAATTGGTTCTCAGGGCTATATACCTATTATAGCACATCCCGAACGTTATGCTTATTATCATAAGCGCCCCGAAATCTATAGGGACTTCAAAAAGAAAGGATGTCTCCTTCAACTCAATGGGCTTTCATTGTCCAATCATTATGGTGAATCAGTCCAGAAGGTTGCTTCTGGTTTATTAAAAGATGATCTATATGATTTTATAGGCTTAGATACGCACAGAATTGATCATCTAGAGAAAATTGAAAAGATGCAAATTCCAGCCAAATATAGTTCAGCATTAGAAAATATATGCTTGAGAACAACAAAGACATTTAAGTAACTTGCTTCAAACCAAAAGAGGCTAAAACTTTATCCAAGTTTTAGCCTCTTTTCTATTAAAATCATGAGTTCTAACTCAACCCAACCTTATTCTTAATTCTATTCAATAACGATGGTTTATCTTGTCCGTAACCATAGCCATACTTACTTCCGTAACCAAAGTTAGTTAACTTAATACCATTAATGGCAAACGCTATATTCTTAAGCTTACCATCTCTGTAAAGCTCATTAGGATACTGAAGCAGATTCCTTTCTGTATACTCAGCTCTACAAACATATACGGTCATATCAGCTTTTTGACTAATTAGTAATGTATCTGTTACTAGAAGCGTAGGTGCTGTATCTACAATTACATAATCATAATCATCACGCACATCTTCGATAAGTTTATCAAAACGCCCATTCATTAATAGTTCAGCTGGATTAGGTGGAATACGTCCAGATAGTATTAAATCAAAATGTTCATCACCGTTAAATACCTCATTTGTAATAGATTTAATATTAACTTCTGTGTCAAATAAATATTCAGATAATCCTATAGTCCATTCATTTTTATCAATGTACCTGTGCAATTGCGGATTTCTTATATCCGCACCTACAAGTAATACCTTTTTACCTGTACTAGTTAAAGACAGAGCTAAATTATAAGCTACAAATGTTTTTCCTTCTCCTTTAATGGTGGATGTAACAAAAATAGTATTCCCGAGACCTCCCTCGGTACTTTTAATAAAGTAACCCAAATTAGTTCTAAGAATCCTAAATGCTTCAGCTAATACAGATCTATCATTACTTGTAATAGTTTCACTTTCTTTACTGTCAACCACAGGAACTTCACCTAAAATAGCTAAGCCGGGAACCTCTTTTTCAACATCTATACGGTTATGTATTTGAGTATCTAAAAGAGTTCTTACATACACGAAACCAAATGGTATTAAAATTCCCAATACTAGGGCTCCCAAATAAACAGTTTTTGGTTTTGGAGAAATAGGCGTCTTTAAACTATAGGCTCTATCGACTATTTTCGCTTTTGGAGTAGTGACTGCCAAAGAGATTGCTGTTTCTTCTCTTTTTTGAAGTAGGTATAGATACAATGCCTCCTTAATTTCCTGCTGGCGCATAATATCACGGGCAGCCTTAGTTAAACTTGGAATAGAAGCTATTTTACCTCCTATACGTCCACTTTGTCTCCTCAAATCGCGATCTTCTATTTCTAGCGAGGTAGTAATATTATTTAAACTAGAACCAATACTACCCTTTAATTGATTAATTTGATCATTGAGTGCTATAATTACGGGATTTGCTGGTGTGGAACTTTTTAATAAACGTTCTTTTTCCAAAAGTAATCCATTATAGTTTTGAATGGCTCCTGCTAAACCATCACCTGATAAACCTAAATTAACAGGAAGTAATTCTTCAGATCCTTCATTATTCAAATAATCCTTCATTGAATTTGCCAATCCAATTTTGGTAGATAATTCCAACTGTTTCTTTTGTAGCTCAGTAGCGCTTTGTAAGAAAATTTGCCCTTCTGTTGCAATATCAGTAACTCGCCTATCTTCTCTAAAATCAACATTTCTAGTCTCTACAGAGTCTAATTCGCTAGTAATAATTTCGAGTCTTCTATCTATAAATCGAGCTGTATTAGCCGATACTAAATTTCTATCTAAAATAGCATCATTATTATAAGCATCTACAAGACCATCTAGTATTGCTTCTGACTTATTAGGTGCAGATGAACTAAAAGATAATTGTATAACACTACTATTTTTATTTACTGCTTGAATTGAAAGGTTATTTCTAAGACTTGTAATTGCCGAGACTTTATCACTTATAGTTACTAAAGTAAAATCTGTTCCTTCCTCAATAATATCTTGTTTGTATGATTTATTTGGAAAAACAACAATTTGTCCAAAATCTAAAGATTGGGGAGTTCCGTAATTTTTAATTTCTCCTTTTGAGTCTTCACTTTCTTTTATTTCATAAGTGCTTTCAGAAATTTGACGTATATAAACTGACTTCATAAAAGATTTGAGTGAATCTTCCAAACTCATCAACTCTACGGTAAATTTACTTCCCTTAAAAACTTCTGAAGATTTCACATTACCTTCTCGATAATACTTTACATTTAATTGGAAGTCGTCAACTACCTGAGATATTAACCTTTTTGACTTAATGATCTCAATTTCGTTTTCAAAATCAGACTTACTTAATCCTCCACCGCCTAAACCTAAATCTTCAAAAGCTGCGAGTTCTGATAAAGCACCATTGTTTGAATCTTTAATTAGTATGGTCGCTTGAGATTGGTATATGTATGTACTATAGCGAACATATAAAAAAGCAAGTGATACAAAAATAAGGGCTGACAGTACAAACCATGGCCAAAATTTTAGGTATTGATTTAATACATCTTTGAGGTTAAAATTTTCTTCTTGCGATAATTGAGAATTAGGTTGTTGCATGAAATAATATTAACGAGTAAGAATAGTTAAGACAGATATCACAATACCCGCTATAGAAATGAAAATAGTAGAGTTTCTATTAAATGCTCCACTTTGGATTTGCGCTTTATTTGGAGACACGATAATAACATCATTTTGCTGAAGATAATAAAAAGGGGAATTTACTAAATCAATACTAGTAAAGTCGAGCTCTCCATATGTTTTCACTCCTTCTTCTTCTCTAATTATTTTGACTGTTTTACGCTCACCAAAAATCGTCATATCCCCAGCAAGACCTAATGCTTCAAGTACTGTAATTCTTTCATTAGGAATAGTGAATGTACCTGGACGTTGTACTTCTCCAAGTACGGATATAGAAAAATTTAAAATCCTTAAATCGATGACAGCTTCTTTAGCAAATTCTCTAATACGATCTCGCAGCAACTGTATGGCTTCAATTCTTGTCTTGTTTGCTATAGCTAACGTTCCCAAATAAGGAAATTCTATATTACCGTCCTTATCTACTAAGTATGTTCCAAGACGATCGTTACTTGTTCTCAATGCATTTGCAGCTCCTGCTACTGGATTAAAAATAGCGACAGATTCTGGGTCTTGAGAAGAAACGGTAACCGATAATAAATCATCTGGACGTATTACAGTATTGTAATTAGTATTTTGATTTTGACCCGTCAAGCTTTCAATATCTTGAAAATACAATACTTCTTTCTTTGAAATACAAGAAGAACATAAAGCCACGCAGGCTAAGAGGGTTATAAAATATCTACTCAATTCTTTAATTGACATACGTAAAAATTTGGAGTGCAAAAATACTATACTACTGACTATTGCACAATGTTTTGAGAAGGCTTTATTTCAGATGTAATATCATGTACTTTAATATCTAACACCTCATATTCGGAGTTCTTACTCTTAAACTCAGGAACTAAAGATTTTAATTTAGCAACACTTATATTATTATTATTCTTAATTGCTGCTTTTACAATTTTACTAATTATCGTATTTACATAATCATAGTTAGCACTTATATCCTCACTGATCATTATTTTTTCATGATGTGTCGTTAGTGTCTTGCTTTCATCACTTAACAACTCTTCATAAAGCTTCTCTCCTGGTCTGAGACCTGTTATTTTTATTTCAATATCCTCACCTACCGTAAAACCAGCGAGCTTAATCATTTTTTCTGCTAGATCCATAATTCTGACAGGTTCACCCATATCAAATATAAATATCTCCCCACCCTTACCCATTGTACCTGCTTCAAGAACTAACTGGCAAGCTTCTGGTATGGTCATAAAATAACGTATGATGTCAGGATGGGTAATTGTTACAGGACCACCTTGCTCTATTTGCTTCTTAAAGAGAGGAACAACAGACCCATTTGATCCCAATACATTCCCAAAACGAGTTGTAATAAATTTTGTCTTTGATGTACCATCTTGAATAGCGTCAAAATATTTAGACTGCACATACATCTCTGCCGCTCTCTTGGAAGCACCCATTACATTGGTTGGATTCACTGCCTTGTCGGTACTCACCATTACAAAATAACCTACACCGTTCTTTGCCGCTATATCTGCAAGATTTTTAGTACCATATATATTAGTTAATATAGCTTCAGAAGGATTATTTTCCATTAAAGGAACATGCTTATAAGCGGCAGCATGGTAGATGATATCGATTTTAAAAGTATCAAATAATACTCTTAATCTATTTCGGTTCGCTACATCACAAATTGTAAATTCAAAATCAATATCAGGATACAGCCCAAGAAGCTCCAGACTTAAATTATGTAAGGGTGACTCAGCTTGATCTAAAACTATAAGCTTTGAAGGTCCATAAGATGCTACTTGCCTCGCTATCTCACTACCTATTGAACCAGCACCACCTGTTACTAACACTGTTTTACCTTGAATTTTTTGAGCCTTGTCCTTATCATTTAGTTTTATTGGATCCCTATTCAATAAATCTTCAATTTGTAGAGACTTTAACTGATCTGTAACTGTTGTTTTTTCACTCCAGTTAATTACCAAGGGAGAATTATAAACCTTGATATCATTTTCTAAGCAGTCTTTAACTAACAAGAAACGCTCTTCAGCATTCATCGTGTTACCTGCAAAAATGATTGCACTTGCGCCTAATTTATTTGTAAGTAAACTAATGTCATCGTTGAGTTCTAATACAGGCTTACCAAGTATTCTCAAACTTTTATTCTGTCTTTTTGATACAAAACCTTTAATAATAAAACGCTGAGGATGTTCAATATCTAGGGCTGCCGCAATAGATATTGCACCATCATCAATCCCCACTATAACAGCTTTAATAAGCTCCTCTTCTTTCTGTGCAATTTTAAATGATTCATACAGCTGTTTTACTACTAATCGAAATATAAATTGAGCACTAAAAGATAATAGAGCAAACAAAAATATGCCAGTCGTCAAAAATATTTTCTCACCTAGAAAAATTTTACTTAGGATATTAATAAATATCAAAGAAACAAATGTCGCTCCAGAAGCAAAGAGTAATTTAAGAGCATCCATAAAAGAGGAATGTCTTATTAGACCTGCATACGTTTTAAAAATTAGTAAAAAAAGAAAATTAATCCCTATGACTATGCTTATCTGTTTATTTAAGTCTAGAGTAAATAGCGAATTAATCTTAATGCCCTCGAGCAAATAATAGGTAGTTATAAGCGCTACAAAAACTAGAAAAATATCAATAAATAGTACCGCCCATCTAGGGAGATAGCGCAATTTTCGAATATCTAATCTATTATCCTCTGAAAATAGAGTATTCCATGCGACTTTCATTTTTCTAATAAGCATTCAATCTATATTAGTTCTTAGTAGTAATTAGTAAAGTAGACAAAATCTACAAGTCTTGCAAATATAGAGTTTCTAACCTTTAATTAATTATTGAAATTTCTTCAAGAGGAAATTTTATTTCCACCTTTCATTGTTGAAGTGAATAGTATAAGAAAAAAAAGAATGTCTATATGATACACACCCCAAAATAAAATATATTGAGTAGAACTCACAAAAATTAGTATTGCTATCATTAGCATATTTTTTTTATTAATATGCACAAAAATGAAACTTAAAAACAAACACGTATAAACTAATCCATTATCTGCTGCAAGTTGCAACAGACTATTGTGAGAATGTATAACCTTGCCACTGTCTGAAATGATTCTTAAAGGTTTAGAATAATTCCCAAAGAGAATATTTCCTCGTATAAATTTCACAAATGCTTCATAAATGGGTAATCTTCCAGTCAATACAATATTTATTATCGGTTCTGGGAATATTACAAAATAAAAAAGAATTCCATTAGTAATGACTATTAACGCTGCTAAAGCATATTTGATATTTTTATTGTGTTTAAAAAAGAGAAAAGATGTTATCAAATACACGACCATTCCTATAGTCATTGTCTTATTTGAAGAAAGTATCACACCTAGAATCCCTATTCCAATTAAAATGTATCTGATCGATTTAGAGTAATAACTATTAGCAAGAAATACTAAACATAACATATTCACTGCAAATGAACTTGATCCATCACTCAATCCATAAACGCCTGGACGTGAAAAAATATAATTATTCGGAGTTTTAATAAGTGAGGCATTTTCAACAAAGAAACTCTGCACTCCGAACGTAAACTCTGCTATACCGACAATAGCTTCTAAACAGAAAAAAAAAGAAAATATGAGTATTGGCAACCTGTAATTCCTAAAATAGAAACCGATAAAAGAACTCAATAATAGAAGTAATGGAATAGGAATTACCTGTCCTATGTCAATTTTACAAGCAGAATAAATTAAAAACTTTCGATAAAATATAACATAAATAATTACTGCAATTACTGTGATAACAATAGGCCACTTATGTTTTAAAATTATATCCTTTTGAAGAAAGAATGGAGAAAGCAAAAGAAGCAAGACTAGAAAATAATTACTTATTGAAAAGTAAGAAGGAACAATTAATATTGTTATTATCAATAGTGTGAGCCAACCTCTCCTCTTTTCTATATAATCCTTAAACACGAACCTTACGCTTTGCGTAAGTGTCTACACTTACATAGAGTATAGCCATAATTAATAAAATACATACAAGCACTACCAATTGTAAATTGTAAGCAGCATCCATCACATTTACAATTATAAAAGAAGATATTAACTGCAGCAAACCGTATACAATTGCAACTTTCATATGACTCCATTCATAGACATCCACTAGTTTTTGATATATATGATGTCTGTGTGGTTCAGATATTTTTTCTCTCAAACGTATCCTTTTTAAAATAGTAAGTAAGGTGTCAGCTCCGTAAACTGAAAAAAAGCCTAAAAACACGATACTATTATAAGTATCAAGGAAGCGCAATGATAAAAAGAGTAAAATAAATGCCATCGTAATACTTCCCACATCTCCAGCAAAAAACAAAGCTCTTTTTCTAAAATTATAGTAACCAAATATTACTACTGAAATAAGTGTGTAGGTAATAACTTCATTTATCACAAAAGTTTCCTTTATCGTATTTATATAAAGATACACCAACAATACAACAATTGAATAAACTCCTGTGATACCGTTAATTCCATCCATAAAATTAAAGGCATTCAAAAAGGCTATAGCACCAACCATCAGAATAGCTGTAAAGAAAATTGCTATATCTAAATCAATATAAAACAAAAGTAATGCGACCGCTATAAACTGAACAAGAAACCGTATTAAAGCTTTAAGTGTAATTATATCGTCTAAAAAGCTAATCACAGCAAGCAGTGTCAGACCTAAAAAAAATGGCCAGTATGCAAAGTCTGATCCTATAAAAAAACAAATTTGACTTAAAAAAAAAAGGATCCCTCCTCCTCTAATTGTAACTTTTTGATGGGAGCTCCTATGATTCGGTATGTCCAGTATCCCATATTTCTTTGCTATCGTTATATATATTCGTGACAGTATAATTAGCAGTAATGTAATCGCTAGATAATTCATAAGTTATTTTTAATTATAAATAGTATTTCTTTAATCCATTAAGTCCCCAATGTATAGAGTATTTAATAGCTTCTAGCCTGGATAATTGAGCATATTTTCTTAAAAAAGAATAATGTTTGAATATAAGTTTAAATTTATTATTTGTTGCACTTCCTTTAACTTGTCTATATAGTGCTAACTCCTCATCTAATGGTATACTACAATAACCATCCTTGAGTATACTTAACCAGAGTGCGTAATCTTGTTTTCTTCGCACATCTGGCATAAAATACTTTCCAATTTTTTCCTGATCATACATTGCAGTAAGACAACTTATTTCAGTTCTTTTCAAAAGATCTTTAAAGGTAACAGGTTTACGGCTCACATGATATGTATCTCTAATTCTATTCCCCTCTTCATTTGTGAATCCATAAGAAGTGTGAGAAAAAGAGGCATCATGTTCTTGCATAAATGCAACATGTCTCTCTAGCTTATTTAATGACCAAAAATCATCACTATCAAGAAAAGCTATGTATTTTCCTGAAGCTTGATCTATAGCGATATTACGAGCAGGTCCAGAACCACCATTTATATCTAAGAATACAGGTTTAATGCGTTTATCCTTAGAAGCAAGTTCTTTTAGAATATTCCTAGAATTATCTTGAGAACAGTCATCTACTAATAACCATTCCCAATTTTGATAAGTCTGATTAACAACAAAAGAACTCGTTTCTCTCAAAAACCGTTCTGCGTTATAGACGGGAGTTATAATTGAAACTTTAAATTCGTTTTTCATTCCCTATAAATAGATATAAAATTAATAAGTTTAAAAATATTATTGTGAATCTTAAAATATTAGCAACGGAAATATCAGAATTAAAAGATAAAAACATAAATATAAATATATTCCAAATAGCAAAACCGTAGATCCTATCGTTTAGAATTTTGTCACTAGACTTAATCAGTTCTAATAAAAAAATATTGAATACTGCAAATACAAAGAACATAGGCAAATACCCATATTCAACTAGAATTGAAGAAACAAAATGAGAAGGATGACTACCTGTACCCAATGGGGCTTGATATATTTTTGAAAAAATTTGTTGTTTAATACTAAATGCAGAGTTTATTTCATAACTATTATCCAAATACATTTGTATTCGCGCAATAAACCCGACTGGTTGTGTGACAAAAAATCTTCTCAATGGAGATTCTATAGCTATTCCTAAATTTGCAGTATCAGAGAAATCAACTCCTTTCGAAAAAAGATAATAACTAATCAGAAAAAAAGACACCAATGCAATTTTCCAAAAGTTAAACGTTTTTTTTGAAAAAAAGAAAATAAAAAAAATAAAAAAATAAGCTAATATACCCTTGTTACCACCACTACTTATGGCAAATACTGTAAGAACAAAAAATAATATTTTATATAATCTATTTTTTTTTAATGAATAAAAATAAAAAAAGATGGTTGGAAATAAAATTATAAATAAAGAACTAAAGGTTATATAAAATGGAACATTACCCGAAGTATCTAATCTGTCTACAACCTCACCTTCCTCTCCACTAAATAAGTTTACTATTGTCAATTTATTAAAGAACACTATTAGATATAGAGTCATCAAACACGTACTTAAAATAAAATAGAGCCTTATATTATAATTACCATAGACACCACCACTTCTAATAGTCTCAAAGAAATTTAAAAACCAATAACTTTTAGAATTTAATCTCGTCTTCATCCAAAATATCGAAACAAATGAGAATGAAACCCCAGAAGCACAAAATATATTTAGCGCTTCAGCTGTAAAGGCATGACTATAAACAGAAAAACCTGAAAAATAATATAATGCCGGAGTATAAAAAGAGAGAGTAAAAAAAATATTATAGAATAATAATAACTTTGACCCTCTACCTCCTAGTACTAATGACCACATCCAAATCAAACATAAACTTAGTAAGAAAAAGATTATATAATTTGCATCTTCTAATAACATCTAAAAAAAATAAACATATAATCAATTAATAATTAACACTAAATGGTTGTACAAATCAAATGTATAGGAATGACAATATTAAATGCCAGATTTTTTAATTTTTTTATATACAGACTTCAAAACTTTGCTTGATCTCACTTTACTTTTCAGAACAGATAAATAATCAATATTTTCACTCACTTCTATATCTAAAATTGAATTTAAAAGTTTCAATAGATCGCTAGATATTTTCTGATAGGCTTCTCTATTATAATGTCTTATATTATTAGATATTTGATCTGAACTAATTACGACATTTCTTACGTCTAACAGATAAGTATTTGGTGTCTCTTTAATAAATTCATCCAATATAGCATTCATAGTTTTATGCCTCTTTAATGCGTCCTTCTCTATATTAACAATTGGTTCTATTTCCGCCCCGTTAACGAAAATCAGCTTTGTTTTGTCATCTACAAAATTTCGAATATCCTTCAAATTTTTCACAAATTCTGAGGTTGAAATCGGTCCATAATACTCAAATTCTCTTCTAAATTCGACCAGTTGCTCTTTAGTAATGTCGATATTCATCTTTTTATAAGTATTAATAATTTCTATGTCATTTTCGTCATCAGTCCAACGTCTATAGTATCCACCAAAGGGTAATTTAACACCAGTTTTAGTATGTATATATAAGTCGTTTGTATAATCCATCAATACACTATAAACTATAGCCTTATATTTTCCATCGAAAAATTCTGAATCATAGTAGTTTTCATCCACGAAAGGTATGAAATCACTTGATTTGAAATATGATTTATTTTTCTCAGATAACAATTTTGAATCAAGTAGAACTTGTGAATGCTCCTGATGTATTGGGAAATTATCTTTAGAAACATAATTTGTTTCCTCAATAAAACGAAATCCTTTACCTTTTAAATAAAAAGTCATCTGACCTAAATCACAACCACCTTTGAAAAAAATCAATTCATTTCCTTTATTTTCTTGTACCTTTTGCTCTGAACTTCCTTTCACCTCTGATATCCAATGAGGAAAAGAATTATTTAAAGATATTGCAACTTCCGGAATAACAGTAATTTTAGGAAAACCAAGAGAAGCATATAGAAATTGTTCCACGCCGAGATTTAGTATCCTACAAGAAAATGTAAAATGTCTCAACTCATTCCTACTACGATTCAATGAAACTACTCCCGCTACTCCGTAATCTCCGAACTTATCTGATACCTTAATAACAAAAGTTTCAAAATCTACATTATTTATTAATTTTGACACCTCTTGTTTGGATGAACGAATCTTTGTGAAGTTCAATTGATTTGTTCTTTCTAAAAGCTCATAAATCCTATCCTTATAATTAACTAATTGATTTCCATAGATTTTTTCAATAACAATATTCGAATCTTCTAAAAATTTTGAATTATCATCGTAAGCTAAACTAGACTTAAATTTCTTTTCCAAAACCTTATATTGCTGTAGTCTTGAATGACTCTTATCGTCTTTACCTTTAAAAGCACTGTGATTAAGGATAGAACTTATCCCAGAAGGTTCCATTACGTGTAGAGTTTTATTATAATACTTTGCTTCTTCTAAATTCCCATGATTATCATCGATGAAGAGGACATTTGGTGCTCTTAATTGACTTCTATTTATAATATTTTCTATTGCCGGTCCTTTTGGTTTCCATCCTATTACCGGAAAAACAAAATAATCCCAAACTCCCAATTCAATTAATTTTTCTTTTGCTTGCTCAAAATCATTCTTGGAAACAATACTGTTCATTATACCTCGATCACATAATTCTTTGATTAAGGAAATATTACTGTCAATTGTTTGAATTCCTTCTTCCGATAGAGTTCCATGCCAAAAAGTCTCATCTAAATCCCAAATAACTAATTTAATCTTCTCCATTGTAATTTTTAAAATTCTTTATTTCTTCCCAATTCCATTAGGTATTTCGAAAACTATTTAATCTGTTGATTTTTATAAATTTTCAAGTAATGGATGTAAACCAATGCAAACATAAGAAAGAAAGCGATTGTAGTACTTATAGAACCTCCTAATATTCCAATATTTGGAACTAATAATATACAAAAGGCAATGTTGCATAACGCAGCACTAAAAGTAATAAGAGCTAGATTTTTAGTTTTTTTATAAAAGAATAAAAAATTAACAACAATTTTATACATACCATTCAAAGCATATCCAATAAGGACCCATAAAACGATTTTATAATCAACTATGAAATTCTCATTAATAAATAATCTATAAATAATTGGAGTACATAGGTAAATTAACAATGCAAGGATAATCATGAATATGAAATAACCGTAGTTAAATCGATGAAGACCTTTGTCAATAAGATCATTATTACCTTTTAATCTCTTAAACAAATAAGGGGTCCACGCTTGGTTAAAACTATTATTAGCGAAAGACATTATCATACCAACTTGGTAAGCAACTGCGTATAGCCCTACCTGATCTTTACCTAAAAAATGCAAAATTATAAAACGATCAGAAAAACTTATAACATATCCACCTAAACTATGAAGTATTAATGGAAAACTGTATGAAAAAGCAATTTTTAGATAACTCTTATTTATTTTTAGATTAATCTTAACTTTTTTAAATAAATATATAAGAGAAAAAACAGCAAATGTTGAAGTGCCTATGAGCATAGCATACACACGTCCCTCCCAACCCATAGTCAAGAATGCTACAAAATAAAGCGAAAATGATAAATCTACTATCGTTTTAGAGATTTTCACAATTCCGTAGTAAACCGGATTTTCTTCACCCCTTAGTAAACTTAAAAGACTTTCAATTATTTGACTACAAAAAGCATATATCAAAGCATAGAGGATGGTATTATTGGGCACCCCCTCTCCAAGGAGATTCGGCTCAGAAAAATGAAGAAAAACAAAAAAAACTATTATAATTATAATTCCAAAAATCAATAAAAAACTAATAATGGTAGACAAAAAAGATTTGAAATCTACATCGTCATAATAAAACCTAAGAATAGATGATACTATGTTAAGGCCTACTAGCGGTATAAAAATAAAGCTTATGGTATTAAAAATATCTACAACCGCATACTCAGCTGTAGAAAGATAATTCGTTAAGAATGGTAATAGCAAAAAAGGAATAGAAGAATTAATAAAATTTACAATTGTGTAAATCCCTAGATTCTTAAAAAGTTTTCCTTTCAGAATATTTAAAACAGTATCTATCATTATATCTATTTAATAAACCACAAAAACTTCAAAATTTTTGAAATAGCTAAAAGGTACTATTAATGAATTTTTATAGTGTGAACACTAGTTGAATTTGAATTTCGTTTGCCTTGTGTAAACATAATCCATAAATCCTCTCCATATTTTGACATCTGGGGTAACCAACTGGGATATTGAACATTATAATTTTCAAAAAAATCTAGGTTACCCTTTAGATCTGTATTTATCTTTCCTGTTATAATTTTTGAGTGTAATGAAAGATCTCTGCCTAATCTATTATCTGCAATATCTTTAGGAATTGCATTTAAATTAAAAAATAATGTGTCCCTTTTTAACGCTATATTTCCTGGCACTCGTAAATAAAAATTAGGATGTACTATTTCATATTTATTCCATGATTTATAAGGGTAGTCAGATGAAGCAATAAATTGCTTAGTATATTTACCATAATGTTTACTGTACAAAAAGTAAATTTTAGATCCATCTGTAACATGTTGACCTGCACTGAAATTTGACTTGGCAAGTTCTGGATTAAAATTACCATCTATTAAATTCACCTCACTTATCTGAAGATTTTCTTTCGCAACACTCTTATTATCACCCATCCATGTATTTCCTCCATCTTCTGAAAAAATATGACCTACCAAATATGTACTCGTATTATTTTTAATATTTGAAAAAGTTTTGATTCCTTTAGGAACATATTCAAAATAATGAAATGTAAGGTGCAATGTGTTGGATTCTGAAATACTTAAGTATTTACCGAACCGCACGTAACCATTTGACACTGAAAAATCCTCTTCTTTAAAAGATTTATTTCGCCAATTCATGTAATTTGAAACTAAAATTGTCTTTCCACTACCCCAACTGTCATTTGTATAATTTCTTTTCAATAATTCTAATGACCAATTTGACTTTCGAACATCCTTTCGCACAACTAGATAGAGGTTATCCTTTTTATCAATTGCTAAACTTGGATAGGTGAAATTACCTTTTAAAATTTCTAATTCTCCCCATGAAGCTACAGAATATGCTTCATTTGACTTGCTATAGCTAAGAGGTGAATTATGTGAGCCGTAAATGATATGAATGAAACCTTTAGAATCTATCACAAGTGTTGCACCACCGTGATTATCCTTAACATTATTAAAACTATATTCCTCATCCCAAATGGATGATTTTTTGTTTAAACGCTTAATAATTACTTTTTCGGAGCCATTACTATGTTCTAAATAAGTTACAAATAAGTAGTCTTTAGTATTGATAATTTTATCACTGTCATGGTAAGCAGTTGCTCTAGATGAACCTTGAGAGGTCAACTTCATATTATTACTATTATCAATAATGCGCGTTGCACAACTTGTACCTAGTAATAAAATAAACGAGATATATTTAAGTGTATTATTCAAAATGAAATTATTAAAAAAATGACTACTACTACTACTACTACTACTATAACGACGAAAAAAAGTGGATTATAAATTTAACTTCAGTCGTTCAGTAATTATTTCTCCCGTGTAATATTGTAATTTGGTTAAATCTATAGCCTGCTTCCTATCATTAACAGAAACTAAGCAGTTTTCTAATGAATTTTCTTCAGAGATTATCAAACCTCTGCTTATAAAATTATAGGCATCTATATTTTCTGACCAAAATGATGCTTTATAAACTAAACAACCTAAAAAGGCTGCTTCAATAGGTATTGCAGATTCATTAGTAATTACAACCTCACTAATTGCTAAATCTTCCCAAACATCCTTTATTACTGATTTAGTTAAATGACTTGCCAACTGTCTTTTATCGGCTGGATGCATTCTAATTCTAACAGCATATCCTTGCTTATTTAGTGCTTCTGCTGTCTGCTCTATGGAGGTTATACTATCTAATAAATTAGGACATAATAAAACGCTATTGGCTACTTTGTTATTACCCCTATAATTTAATGCTTTAAGAAATCGAAAATCAAATGCAATTATAACTTTTATTTTATCATTGGATTTTTGGTACTTATCTAAACTATCGTTGCTAAAAAGAACATTTATATCATGATAAAGAGCAGGAAATTTATCACCCACAGGTGCATGTTGTACGTATACTGTTTTAATATTTTGTTCTTGACAAATTTGATGAAGATAAAAACTCTCAGGACTATGATCATTAAATTGAATCACACTATTTAATGAGTGATTATCAATAAACATTTTTTCTAAATTAGAAAATCCTAGAACCTTAACTACCTTTATTAAATTCATTCTTAAAAATGAATTTTTCAAGAGCATCGCATAATTACTATAGATAGCATAACTAGAGAAAACAGAAAGTAGTAAGTCAACTTTAGAAAAATATCTATCACCCTTTACACTCATACATACAATATCAAAAGAGTTATGAGGTTCAAGAATTTTGGCAATTTTAAGACCATTCTTAGTTCTAACAAGAGCTATTTGCTTCCTTACTGCAATCTTCTTTACTTTAGATTTTAAGTAAGCACTAAATATCAAAGGCAAAGGAACAATTAAAATCAAGATTATTATAAATATAATATGATCTATAAGAGGATTTCTTCTTTGAAACTTGCTCCAGTGCTTGTGCCTAGTTAGGATATATGAAAAGGACTCTTTTAAGTCTTTATTATTCATGTTAGATAATAAATTTAATAACTATTATAAGTATGCGTTTTCCTTTTTAACTGGAGACAATCCCGAAAGAATATTCTGAAAAATTGTACAGATTATAATGAGAAACCATCATCTACTGTAATATTTTGACCATTTACAAATTGAGATAAATCAGACAATAAATACAACAATGTTCCAGATATATCTTTTGCGTCCAACATTCCTTTGTTTAAGCAAAATTGCCTATAACTAGCTAGAAAACTTTCGGGCTGTCCATCCTTTAAGCCTCCTAGAGAAATAGAGTTAACTCTAATATTTTTTCCTTTAAAATATTTTGCCATATACTTAGTTAGGTGAATAAGTCCAGATTTAATAGCCGCATATTCTACAGGCATAGTCATAGCAGTGTTGTCATAAACCTCAAACCTAGGAGCCATTACTCCATAAATTGAAGACATGTTAACAATATTACCATAATTTTGTCGATAAAAATATTTCGCAAATAACTGCGAGCAAAGAAAGTAACCTCCTAAATTCATTCCTAAATTATCGCAAAAATCAGTGTATTCAACATCAAAAAAATGCTTACCATAACTACTATTTCTAGGATATGCACTATTCACTATCGCATCTATTTTACCATATTTTAAGTGAAGCTTCTCAATAAGACTTTGAATGGAAGTTTTGGAAGTGATATTCATTTCCTCAACGAATAAATTTTCACTATTAATAATTTCCTTAATCTTATTTCCAGACACAATATCATATTCTGCCATGATAGCAATGCCACCATTATTAATAACCATTTTACAGAAATCAGACCCTAATAAGCCAGCTCCTCCTGTTATGACTATAATTTTATTTTCTAAAAGCATAAGTCTAAAACTTTATATCCTTCACTAATTGTGTTGAATGTGTTTTTATTATCAATAGCATTTTCAATGAAAAATGCCATTTGAGCTTCATATAAATCCATTATATTCTGTTCCTCTGAATATACTAGGTCATTATTAAACCAAATTTTATTTTCGAGTAAATTCAATAAATATGTCCCGTCAGATGTTAAAACTTCAAGTGTTCGTTTTGAATCTTTACGATAATAATTTAATATGATATTTGCATTGAATGTATCATAACTCCACAAATAGTTGGCATAATCATAAGCAGAAATGTCGAGACTAGAAATATTACTAAACGTACTTTTAGTTTTGTTTGGCTGACCAAAAATCCAATAAAGATAATCCAGTTCATGAATTAAATCAATGTGTACGCCACCACCTTGATCTTTATTAGCACTGTAAACTTCCTTATAGTTAACATTTGGTCTCCAATTTGGTAAATAAGAACCACAATAGGAGTTAATTTCTTCTACACGCTTACCTTCCAACAAAGATTTCATTTTAACTATACCCAAATGAAATCTCAAATTACAAGCTATATAAGTAGAATTGTTCTTTTCAATTAATTCTACTAGTTTGAGTTGTTCATTACCTTTTAAATTAAATAAGGGTTTTTCAATAAATAAAGGAATATTATATTGATAAACTATCTTAAGTGTATCGTAATGTATGTTAGTAGGGTTACTAATAATTATAAAATCAGGATTAATTGCTGGTATTTCTTGTAATGAATATATATGTTTAATACCATCAATTTCACGACTAACTGAGCGTCTATATGCATAGACTTCAGTTTGAGAATCTAATAATCTCAATGACTTTATATGCTTTTGAGCAATTGACCCTAATCCTATGATTAAAACCCTCATTAAATTAGTTTAAAGTCTAATTTGTTATTTTCTAATAAATATTCCATAAAATCAAAATCAATTGGATGGTCTAAATCAAAACAAGTATGTTGCATTTCAAAAATCAAAGATTTATTTGTTACTGCTGACTTAAGATTCTCTTTAAAAAATAATTGTTTATATATATAAAATGAGGCATTCATATCATATACCTGAGGTGCTGCCTGTCTGCTAAAAAAAGCCCCTGTTTTACTAAGACTATAAAAACCGTTTTGATTTTGTTCAACCATGTTAAAATATGGATTTCGATTAGCTAGGTTAACCGAAAATATATTGAAAGCCTCTTCATTATTTCTCAGCATATATAGTGCTGTTGTTAGATCCTCAACAGTCCGCAATGGTGAAGTAACGTCTAAGTCAACAATAAAGTCATATTCTAAATTGAACTTTTGTTCCATAAAAGATTTCACATCTTCTATAGCATCAATCTTCCCTGCTTTATCAGTTGCCAATACATCTGGACGTGAATATGATGTATCTATATCGAATTTCAACGATCTTACTGTTTCAGTTATTTCATCAGAATCTGTTGAAAGCACAATATCTACACTGTTTTCAAATGATTCCTTAAATAATGCAGATGATTTTAGTGTGTAGTATATTAAAGGCTTACCATTAATCAACTTAATATTCTTGCCAACAATACCTTTAGACCCGCCTCGAGCACAAATTGTTATTAAAATATTTATCTCTTTCATTAAAACTTTATTTTTTTAATATCTTCTTGTGCTTTTTTGAAATCTTCATGCTTACCAACGTCTAGCCAATATCCAGCGAGTGGATAAGAAATCACTTTTTTATTTTCAGCAATTAATTTGTCCATTAAATCTGTTGCATTAAAAAAAGAATTTTTGGGAATATAATCTAAAACAGAACGCTTCATCAAATAAATACCTCCATTGGAATAATAGGTGTATGTTGGCTTTTCTTTAAAATTTTTAATAAGACCATCATCTCCCTCTTCAAGCACTGCATATGGTATATTTACTTGATATGGAATGGATACCAATGAAAAGTCTGCATCCTTTTCTATAAAATCTAGATAAAACTGTTCATAATCAAGATTTGTTAATATATCCGAATTTGTAAGAAGTACATAGTCATGTTTAAAATTATCTATTTTGGATACTGCTCCAATAGTTCCTAGCGGTTCATTCTCCCAAACATAATTAATAGATAAATTTTTATTTTCCCCATTTCCAAAAAAAGCTTCAATCTGCTCTCCTAAATACTTTACAGAAAACCAATAATCATCAATACCATATAAAGCTAGTCTATCAACATTATGCTCCATTATAGCCTTATCACCTACTCTTAACAAAGGCTTTGGGGTATCATCAGTAAGAGGTTGTAATCGAGTTCCTCGACCTCCAGCCATAATTATAGCATCTACTGGTAAGTAAGATCTTAATAATCTAAAATTGATTACATTAATAACAAGTCCCTCTTGATCTATAACAGGAAGAATTC
The DNA here is from genome assembly GCF_045063955.1 of Dokdonia sp. Asnod1-B02. Classification (NCBI taxonomy): domain Bacteria; kingdom Pseudomonadati; phylum Bacteroidota; class Flavobacteriia; order Flavobacteriales; family Flavobacteriaceae; genus Dokdonia; species Dokdonia sp. Asnod1-B02. The sequence continues at coordinate 2,234,987 of NZ_JBEFNW010000002.1, forward strand.
TATAATTATCATTTCTATAAGAGATAATCTTCTGGATATCATAATCACCTTTTTTAACAAACTTAGGATTAGATTGTATAATCTCCATAACTCCGTCATCTATAGAAACTCCTTTAAGAAGTCCTCTTCGCACATCACCATCAGTAAGAGATCCTATTAGTTTCAAATCACTAGTCACAATAAAAAGTATAGCATCTTTTGCTAATAAATCCAGTTGCGTTAAAGCATCCTTAATAGTACTTGATTTTAAAATTAAGTGGTCTTTGTAACTTCTCATAATATATTAATCGTTTTAACTAGATATATTTTTAATTGCTGTATGCTAATCTATTTTGGTAAATCGTAGAAAGACTTTTTCAAATTAATCGACTTTCGTGATTTCAAAACATCTATTATATGTTCTGTAGCGGTACCATTTCCATAAATTTTTGGTTGGGACTTAATTTTTGCTCTAAATTTTTGATCAAAACTTTTACTCAAGGCAGATTTAATCGCATCCAAGTTATTATCACAATTAATAACACTTTCACTCATTAACCTTCCTTTCTGTCTATCACCGATGTCTATTGTAGGGATTGAAAAATAAGGCACCTCAAGAACCCCACTTGAACTGTTACCTAGAACTACATCCACGTGTCTTAAAGCGCTTAGATATCTCAATTGACCAAGAGATACTATATTTACTGTCTTTTCTTTATTTTCATCACAATATGTATCTATCATCTTATTTATGATGCTTCCATCTCGATCAGAATTTGCATGAGTAAAAATAATTGCTGTATCCGTAAGTGAATTAAGAGCATTTAAAATATTCATAAATTGCAAAGATGCAGATTGACCCTCTAAAGTTACAGGATGATATGTTACTAATATATTATATTTAAAAAGTGTAAAGTCAATGCTTTTTTCAAATTCATCTTTATTCAATAGTTCAAGATTCCTTATAGAATCAATTCCAATTGCGCCTACATTAAAAACATTATCAGGATGTTCTCCTAACTGGATGACCCTTTTGCGATAAGTTTCTGCAGCAGTAAAATGCAAATAACTCATTTTTGTTATGCTGTGTCTTATGCTTTCATCATACGCACCTTCAGTAGTTTCTCCTCCATGAATATGAGCAATAGGTACATTTGCTATTGTGCAAGCTATAGCTGCACTAAGCATCTCTGTTCTATCTCCAAGAATAATTAGTAAATCAGGGCGTTTATCTTCTATGGCCTTAGCAAATCCTACTAATGCAGTCGCAACAGCTTTACTGGTATGAAAGCTATCATCCTTTTCTTCAAGACAGGGAATTTCAAAGTCTATAGAAAAACCAGAGGCTTCAACCTCGTCTCGAGTAAAACCAAATTTCTTGGACAGATGCATCGCCGTTACTATAAGGGTCAATTCAAAATAAGTATCCAGCTTTAAGGACTGAATTAATGGTCTTAATAATCCAAAATCGGCACGAGTTCCTGTAGCAACTGCAACTTTCATATTATATATTTATAAGATCATCTTCAGTAAAGTCATTTTTGGCTATACTACCTACAACAAGATCCCAGTCCATCGGACTAATACCAGTTCCTGGTCTTTTAACACCAATATTTTCCTCTGTTAAAATCTCCCCCTTTTTAATGGAAGATGTTGCCACGATACTTTTACGCGCTATTGGCCTATTTTTTAGTTCAGATTGACTTGGTTCCTTTTTTCCTGAACCACTTAAGGCTCTCTCCACATTTCTAATTCCTTGAACCATTGCTTTCAATTCTAACGGTTCTAAAGAAGCTCTATGATCCGGACCTGGTAAGTTTCTATCTAAAGTGAAGTGTTTTTCAATAACTGTAGCACCTAATGCCGTAGCCGCAATAGGAACCTCAATTCCTAAAGTATGATCAGAATAACCAATTGCAACACCAAGTTCTCGCTTAATATCTAGCATAGCTAGCAAATTGACATCACCCATTGGAGTAGGATATTCTGTATTACAGTGTAATATTGTTATATTTTCCTTTTGCTTCCCATTAGATATAAGTACTTCATAAGCCCCCCTAACTTCTTCCATGGTAGCCATTCCAGTGCTCAAAATAATCTCATCAAACAAAGCAGCCATAGTACGTAAATAAGGGAGATTTGTAAGTTCTCCAGATGGAATTTTAGCTAGAGTTATTCCTTTATTTTTTAAATATTTTAAGCTGTCAATATCAAAACCAGTAGATAAAAATTTTACATTTTTTTCCTTACAGTATTCTATAAGCTCTGTATGCATATTGTCACTAAGCTCTAGTGCTTTAAGCATTTCATATTGTGAGTCATTTACTTCTCCTGTATTATCTATTTGATACTGAGCTTTCTTAGAAGATTTGGTTACTAACTTACTCGCCTTAAAAGTTTGAAACTTTACAAAATCAACCTGAGCATCTGCCGCAGCATCAATAAGTTTCTTTGCCAACAATATGTCTCCGTTATGATTTACACCAGCTTCTGCTATTATTAGTACTTTACTCATATTTGTTTGGCAGGATTCCCTACCCATTTTGTGTTCTTAGGTATATCTCTTAAAATTACAGATCCTGAACCTATTATAACATTATCACCTATTACAACTCCTGGATTTATCACGGCATTAGCTCCTACAAATACACTATTACCTAATGAAACACTCCCTGTGAGAACCGCTCCTGGAGCAACATGCACATAGTCACCTAAAGTACAATCATGTTCGACAATTGAACCTGAATTTATAATACAGCCACGACCTATTTTTGTGAAACTATTTACAATTGCTCCTGAGGCAACAAAGGATGAATTTCCAATAATTGACTTTGTACTCACTAAAGCATTTGGATCAATTATAACGGTTTGTTTAAGTTTATACTTTTCAAATAATTGAATTATTTTTTCTCTTATACCATTATCACCTACTGCTGGAAATACTAAGTTTCCTTCTACAATTGACTCAAGATTGACTAACGTTTCATCTCCTTTATATTCAATATTTAAAGGATTACTATTAGCTTTAAATTTATCAAAATAACCTACAACTTCGCGAGAAGCCTTTTCTAAGCTATCTATAACAACATAAGAATGACCTGAATATCCAAATATGTAAATTTTATTACTCAATGACACTACTTGGTATATTAACAACACGATCTACTAACCATCTCGCATTAGAAAGATCAGTACATTGGTTATCCTTAAACATATTCATATCGCACATAAGTTCCCATATAGGTCTAGTCATGATGCCATTACTATTTGTATATTCTAAAAACTCTTGTTGCTGTGCCTTATCTTTTAAGATTATGGCATTAAGCCAAAAATTAGATTCTTCAAAAGGTCTTTCTTTGAAAAAGTCAAATTCTAAATTTTCAAAGAAGTCCTTATAGTTATAAGCCAACATTCTCTTTTGTCCTAGAATATAACCCAAATTTTCAAGTTGTGCTAAACCTAATGCAGCGTTTATGTTAGGCATTCTGTAATTATATCCTATTGCATCATGCTCATATTTCCATTTGTGTGGTATTTTGGCCTGAGTACTTAAATGTTTTATCCTATCTGCTAGCTCTATGTCATCAGTGATAAGTGCACCACCACCTCCAGTAGTCATAGTTTTATTTCCATTAAAACTAAATGTCCCTATAGCACCAAATCTACCTAGGTGCTTTCCTTTGTAAAAACTCCCAATAGATTCTGCAGCATCTTCAATAAGAACAATATTATACTTATCACATAACTCTTTAATTTCTTCAATGTAAACGGCATGACCGAAAGTATGCATAGGTAAACATGCCTTTATTTGGCTACCAGAAGTCTTATTATAAGTCTTACCGTCTTTAATTTCTGTTTGTGTTTCTAAAAAAAACTGCAAAGATGATGGGGACATCCCCATTGTATCTTTATCAACATCAACAAATACTGGAGTAGCTCCAGTATAAGCAATTGCGTTAACCGTAGCTATAAATGTAAGTGGTTGGGTTATAACTTCATCACCAGCCCCTATTCCATGTACTTCTAAAGCTAAGTGAATAGCATTGGTACCATTAACACAAACAACACATCTTTTTGCTCCTGTATATTTTGCTAATTCAATTTCAAACTGATCAACAAATTTGCCTACACTTGAGACAAATGTAGTATCGATACATTCACTTACATATTTTTTCTCATTACCAGAAAAATGAGGAATATGAAGAGGTATATAATCTTCCGGTGTTTTAAAAAGTCTTCTTACCTCCTGAATAACAGGCTTAAATTCATTCATAGTATTACATTTTACTATCTAAATATTTGCCAGTTTCTTCGTGAAGAAAATTTGGTAACATATCCTTAAAGAGTTCAACAATATCAGCTTTTAACCAAGTGCCATCAGATAGCATTTTGTTAATTGTATTAGTAAATCTATTAATTTTATTGTCAAAATCAATATATTCATTTTTAATGATTCCGAGCTTACTAAAGGATTCAAGATCTAAAATTTCATCCTCTGTATAAAATTCTTCAAAAGATTTTTCACCCGTAGTGTCACTTTTTGAAAAATAGCATGGCCATTTACCTTCTTTTGGCAGTGTACTTACTAGTTCTCTAGCTTCTGTTTCTGACTCACATTCAAATGGTTCATAGCCTAATTGTTTAAGATATAATCTAGCGATGCTTGCAAAAGTTATTAAATCGAGTCCGTGGTCCAACTTTGGAAAGAAAACATCCCTATTTTCACCAAGCAAACAAGAAATTAAACATAGTTCACCAGCTTCTTGTGGAACAACAAAATATCTTTTAACATCATTAGGTGCCACAATAGGTTGCCCTTTTTCAATACGTTTATTGAAGCCATGTAAAAGCGACCCATCAGAAAATGCTACATTGGCAAATCTAGCGGTAGATATAGAAAGCTCTTTACTAGCCTTCATTATATACATTTCCATAATTCTCTTTGAAGCTCCCATCATATTAACTGGGTTTGCAGCCTTGTCTGTTGACACACAGAAATATTTCTTAACACCCTTCTTTTTTGCCTGTTGCATAGACTTATGGGTATTAAAGATATTTACTTGAATCATTCTCATGAGTGTATATGGATCTTTTTCACTTCGCACGTGCTTAAGCGCACTTAAGTTCAAAACATAATCATATTGCCCATCGTTTTCAATGAAAGCATCATATTCCTTGCTACCTATATCGAGGGCAAATGTTTGAAAATCTCCATCAATATATCCTAATGAACTTCTGATATCCCTCACAAGTTCAACCATGTTATTTTCACTAATATCAACTACATGTAATTTGAGAGGATTCCTTTTAAATACCTCTTTAACAACTGCCTGCCCAATCGATCCGGCACCACCTAAAATGAGGAATGAACTCGATTGAACTTTATTGCTAAGTTTATCTTCATTATTGTAGATATCTTCTTCTAGTAATAAGCTATCACGACCTATTAAATTAAGGATATTCATATGTTCAATTATTTTTAAACTTTTATGTTTTTTGCTTAATTAAAACCTAAAATGGTAGACTACTATTTTGATAAAAAAGCATATTAACCTCTACCAATTGTATACATTTCAAAACCAATATCTTCCATTTTTGAAGAAACAAATATAGCCCTTCCATCAAAAATAAACGCAGGCTTTTGCATCAGATTGTAAATTTGCTGCCAGTCATATCCTACAAACTCATCCCACTCGGTCATAATCGCAATAGCATGGGCATTGTCACACGCATCCATAGGATTTGTAACCACTGTAACAAGTGCCCTGTTTTCTGCTTCAGAACGCGAATTTAAATAATCTAAATCTGCTAGAATCTTTTCTTCAGACACCTTTGGGTCGTATATAACAACCTCTGCTTGTTCATTGAGTAAATAATCTGCTACATAAATGGCTGCAGATTCTCGGGTATCATTAGTGTCCTTTTTAAATGCCCAACCTAACAATGTAATCTTCTTACCAGAAACAGTGTTAAACAGCGTTTTTACTATCTTTTCTGCAAATCGCCTTTTTTGATAATCATTCATAATAATTACCTGCTCCCAGTAATCGGCTACTTCATCAAGCCCATACGTTTTGGCAATATAAACAAGGTTCAAAATGTCTTTTTGAAAACAAGAACCTCCAAAACCTACAGAAGCCTTTAAAAATTTAGGACCTATGCGTGAGTCTGTTCCTATTGCTCTAGCTACTTCTTGAACATCTGCACCAGTAACTTCACATAGTTCTGACATGGCGTTTATAGAAGATACTCGCTGTGCTAAGAAAGCATTTGCCGTAAGCTTAGAAAGCTCTGAAGACCATACATTTGTTCTCAAAATACGTTCTTCTGGCAACCATTTTGCGTAAATTTCTGCAAGTGCATCTGTTGCTTTTATTCCTTCTGGTGTAGCCTCTCCACCTATTAAAACACGGTCTGCGTTTAACAAATCTTGAATTGCAGTTCCTTCTGCTAGAAACTCAGGGTTTGATAAAATATCAAAGCGCACACCATTTCCTGTATTATGTAAGATATTTTGAAGTGCCTCCGCCGTTCGTACGGGAAGTGTTGATTTTTCCACTACAATCTTGTCAGACGTTGCTACTCTTGCGATTTGGCGAGCACATAGTTCGATATACTTAAGATCGGCAGCCATGCCTTTTCCTATACCGTATGTCTTTGTTGGTGTGTTAACAGAGATAAATATAAGATCTGCTTCGTCTATTGCTTTATCTACTTCTGTTGAGAAAAATAAATTTCTTCCTCTAGCCTCACCTACTACTTCGGCAAGTCCTGGCTCATAAATAGGTAAGTTGTCCAAGTTTTCATCATTCCAAGCGGCAATACGTTTTTCATTAAGATCTACAACGGTTACTTTGATGTCTGGACACTTTAATGCTATTACAGACATGGTAGGACCTCCTACATATCCTGCACCTATACAGCAAATATTTTTAATCTTCATTCTAGTCTAATTTGTGGCAAATCGCAAATATAGCGGTTTGAATAATAAGGTAGTTGTGGTATTCCTTTACGCTTTCGCGAAAGCGGACTTAAGACTTTACGTAATAAGACTTGTACCATGTTACAAAAGCTGCAATTCCCTCTGCAACTGAGACTGAAGGCTCATAGCCAAAATCATTTTGCAATGAGGAAACATCTGCCCATGTTCTGTGTACATCTCCATCTTGCATAGCCATCATTTGCTTTGTAGCAGTTAGGCCTAGCTCTGATTCCAATGCCGAAATAAAATCTAACAACTTTACCGGTTTACTATTCCCAATATTATAAATTGGGTTTTTAGACTGGGAAGCACTAGAAATTACTGTCATCACACCATCTATGATATCTGATATATATGTAAAATCACGTGAGAGATTACCTTCGTTAAAGACTTTAATAGGTTTGTTATTTAATATAGCATCTGTAAATAAAAACATCGCCATATCTGGTCTTCCCCAAGGCCCGTAAACGGTAAAAAATCGTAATCCTACAGTCTCTATATTAAATAGATGACTATACGTATGCGCCATTAACTCATTAGATTTCTTAGTCGCTGCATAAATACTTATGGGCTCATCTACAGGCTGCTTTTCTGTAAAAGGGACCTCTTTACTATTACCGTAAACACTGCTACTACTGGCATAAACTAATTTTGAAACTTTATAATCTCTACAGCATTCCAAAATATTCAAGAAACCTACAATATTAGTATCTACATACACTTCTGGGTTTTCTATAGAGTATCGCACTCCCGCTTGCGCTGCAAGATTACAGACTTGATCAAAGGAATTTGAGCTAAACAGTTTTGGTAGCGCTGCTCTATCTTGAAGATTTAATCTAATAAATGAGAAGTTGTCTTCTACAGTACTAGCAGAAAGTGTATTCCACTTTTCTGCCTGTTCCTTCACTACACCCAGCTCTTTAAGTCTATCAAACTTGAGTTGTGGGTCATAATAATCGTTTATATTATCGAGGCCTACCACAGTGTGACCCTCGCTAAGTAAGCGTTTACAGAGGTGATAGCCTATAAATCCAGCAGCGCCAGTAACAAGAATTTTCATAAATCAATTAATGTGCTACGAAGTTAGGACTAAAAAGTGATTCTTTATTATATAATAGTTTCTCCCTGGTATTTTCAAAATAAACAGCTCCTCCTACTCCTTCACAAATAGCGTCTCCCGCTGCAGTATCCCATTCCATACAAGGCCCAAAACGCGGATACACATCTGCAGTTCCTTCTGCAACTAGACAAAACTTATACGCACTACCAGATGGTACTACTTCTGTATTTTTACCTGCGTTCTGCAAGTCCTTAACAAATTCTTGCGTTTTTGAATTTAAGTGAGAGCGACTAGTGACTACTTTGACGACATTAAGGTCATTGTAGTTTTTAAGCTTTCGCGAAAGCGGGATTGCCTTACTTATCAACGTTTTCCATGAGATATCATCTTTGGGATCAACCAACTTATAACTAGCTCCATCATCTGACCCACCAGCATACAAAGTATTATTTATAGGAACATAAATCACACCAAAAACAGGTCTATTGCCTACTACTAAAGCGATATTAACCGTAAACTCACCGTTGCGTTTTACAAACTCCTTGGTACCATCGAGAGGGTCTACCATCCAAAATTGATCCCATTTTGTACGAATTTCAAAAGGTATTTCACTTCCTTCCTCACTCAATATTGGAATCCCAGTTTCCTCAAGATGAGCTACAATAGCTTCATGAGCATTTAAATCTGCCTCAGTGAGTGGAGAATTATCTGATTTATGTGCTACATCAAAGTCACGACGGTAAACATCCATAATAACTTCCCCTGCTCTTATTGCAGCTTTAATTGCGATAGTTTTCCAAGATTCAATCATTAAAGTCTTTTGAGCATTTTTTGCAGCGAACTACCCCATTCTGGAATATAAACTTGAAATTGCTTTTCAATCTTATACGTGTCTAGCACACTATTTTCAGGTCGTTTTGCTTTGGTAGGGAACAAATCGCTTGTAACTGGAGTAATGAGAACATCGATTTGTGAGTTCTTAAAGATGGCTTTCGCAAAATCATACCAAGTAATACTTCCCTTATTAGAAAAATGATATACACCGGAATTATCTTCTTTCAATCCTCTGGCAACAGTTAAAATAGCATCTGCCAGGTCATTTGCCCAAGTAGGACAACCCAACTGGTCATTGACAACAGAGAGCTGATTCCTCTCTTGCCCTAATCGCAGCATTGTTTTTACAAAATTATGACCGTACACACTGTAAACCCATGACGTACGAATAATAGCGTATTTTGTTATATTGGATGCCTCAATTAAGAGTTCTCCGCCTAGTTTTGACGCACCATAAACTGTTTGCGGATTAGGCTTATCACTTTCTACATATGCAGTAGATTTATTACCATCAAAAACATAATCTGTAGAGACATGAATTAATGCACAATCGCGCTTTTTACACTCCTCTGCGAGATAACCTACAGCTGTTTCATTAATAAGGAATGCTTGATCTTTATCGTCTTCGGCAGCATCTACGGCTGTATATGCAGCAGTGTTGATAACAACATCTGGTTGATGTGTATCAAACACAGATGAGATATTATCACGAGAAGTTATATCAAAGTCTTTTCTTGAAAGAAACACATAGTAAAAATCCTTATGGTACTTAGACTGCTCTAGTAAAGCCATTCCCAGCTGGCCAAGAGCTCCAGTGACTACAATCTTTTTTAAAGTGACCTCTCTATTACTCGCAGTAACATTCATTAAAAAGAAATGTTTTTAAGTTCGCTGAGCATAGGGTTTTCTAAATCCTTAGGAGAAAGCAGAAATTCATGCTCGTCAAGCAACCAATCAATCTTTAATGATACATCATTGTAAGCAAGTCCACGTTCACTTTGTTGATCATAAAACGCGTCACACTTATATGCAAAGACAGCAGTATCACTCAATGTAATAAATCCATGCGCCATCCCTTTAGGTACAAAGAGTTGCTTTTTATTAGTACCTGAAAGTTTGATAGCAAAAGATTCGCCATAAGTAGGTTCTTCCTTACGAAGATCTACAACAACATCTAGCACCTCACCCTCAATGACTCTTACAAGCTTAGACTGAGCATGTATTCCTATCTGAAAATGGAGCCCTCTTAGTACCCCGTACGTAGATTTAGACTGATTATCTTGAACAAACGATGGGGAGAAACCTGCAAATTTTTTAAAAGCTTCTGAATTATATGATTCATAAAAATATCCTCGGTCATCTTCAAACACCTTTGGAGTGCATATAATTAAATCTTTGAATGCTGTTTTTTGAAATTCCACTATAGTGTATTTATATATTGTGCATAAGCACCTTTACCATACCTTGATGCACTTGCCTTAAGTGCTTCGTATGATATCCAATTCATTTTGTAAGCAATTTCTTCAAGACATGCTATCATTGTACTTTGATTGCGCTGTATCACTCTTATAAATTCTGTTGCATCATCTAGCGCGTCTACTGTACCTGTATCAAACCAAGACATACCTCTACTCATGATACCTACTGAAAGTTTTTTCTTCTCGAGATATTCTTGATTGATTGTAGTAATTTCTAACTCTCCGCGTTCTGACGGTTTTATTTTCTTTGCAATCCCCACTACCTCGTTATCATAAAAATAAATTCCAGGAACTGCGTAATTAGATTTTGGTGTACTAGGCTTTTCCTCAATGCTTGTTGCCTTCATTTCCTTATCAAAAGCCACAACACCAAATCGTTCTGGATCTCTAACGCGATAAGCAAAAATAGCCGCACCATCTACATCATTCTTACTTTGCAATAACTGACTAAGGCCATTACCGTAAAAAATGTTATCTCCTAGAACTAGTGCTACTTTATCCGGTCCTATAAATGATTCACCTATTATAAATGCCTCTGCAAGTCCGTTTGGTGATTCTTGAACTTCATATTGAAAATTACAGCCTAGCGAGGTTCCATCACCCAATAAACGCTCAAAAAGGTGACTATCTTCAGGTGTAGTTATTATTAATATCTCTCTTATACCCGCAAGCATTAACACAGAGATAGGATAGAAAATCATAGGTTTATCATACACAGGTAACAACTGCTTACTTACCGCAATGGTAAGTGGTGATAAACGCGTCCCCGAGCCGCCTGCTAGTACAATACCTTTCATTATGAGTACATTTTTTTATAATATTCTTGGTAAGATCCGGAAGTTACATTTTTGAGCCACTGATCATTAGCAAGATACCAATCTACGGTAAGCGATAGACCTTCCTCAAAGGTAACTGATGGTTTCCAACCAAGTTCTTTTTCAATTTTTGTTGCATCAATTGCATACCTCTTATCATGACCAGGACGATCTTTCACGTAAGTTATAAGTGATTTTGAAGAATCCCGCTTTCGCGAAAGCTTCTCATCCATAATATCACAAAGCAAACTTACCAAATCGATATTCTTCCACTCATTAAACCCACCTATGTTATAGGTTTCCTTTAATTTACCTTTTTCAAATATAAGTGCAATTGCTGCTGCATGATCCTTTACAAATAACCAATCTCTAGTGTAATTTCCATCACCATAAACAGGCAAAGATGTACCCTCGATTATATTATTTATAAACAACGGGATTAGCTTCTCTGGAAATTGATTAGGACCATAATTATTAGAGCAATTACTAATAATATATGGCAAACCGTAAGTTTCTCCATAAGCTCTTACAAAATGATCTGAGCTGGCCTTAGACGCTGCATAGGGGGAGTTTGGGTCGTATGACGTATTCTCTGTAAACAAGCCTGTCTCACCAAGTGTACCGTACACTTCATCTGTACTGATATGGTAGAAAAGTTTTGACGAATAATCATCTTTCCAAATACTCTTTGCAGCATTAAGAAGATTAAGTGTTCCAATAACATTAGTCTGCACAAAGGCTATTGGATCCTTTATACTTCTATCAACATGAGATTCTGCCGCTAGATGAATTACTTTATCAAATTGATATTTAGAAAACAGATTCATTAAAAAAGGGGCATCATTGATGTCCCCTTTTATAAATGTATAATTGCTAGAAGCTTCTACATCAGAAAGGTTTTCTAGGTTTCCAGCATAAGTAAGCGCATCAAGATTGTAAATATGACTTTTGGGAAAAATTTCTAAAAATAGTCTCACCACTTGAGACCCTATAAAACCTGCTCCACCTGTAATAAGAATGTTCATTACAGCTTAGCATCTGCTTTGTTACCTAACACCCCTTTTACATCATAAACTACAGATTTATCATTCTTAAGAGAATTTAAATCTAAAGAAGCAAATTCTTTATGCGCCACAGCTTGTACGATAGCATCAAATTTCTCTTTAGGAAGTTCGGTAAGAGTATTTAGTCCATATTCAAGTTTTACTTCTGTTGCATTTACCCATGGATCATAAATAGTTACATTAACCCCAAATTCTTTTAAATGCTTTATCACGTCCGTTACCTTGGTATTACGTACATCTGGGCAATTCTCTTTAAAAGTTATTCCTAACATTAAAAGCTCTGCTCCCTTAACCTTAATATCATTTTTGAGCATGAGTTTAACGACTTCTGAAGCAACATAAGCCCCCATACTATCATTAAGACGTCTTCCTGCTAATATAATTTCTGGATGATACCCTAATTCTTGCGCTTTCTGTGCTAGGTAGTATGGATCTACACCTATGCAATGACCACCTACTAATCCTGGTTTGAAAGGAAGAAAGTTCCATTTTGTTCCTGCTGCTTCTAGAACATCGTGCGTATTTATCCCCATCAAATTGAAAATCTTAGCAAGCTCATTAACGAAAGCGATATTAATATCTCGTTGTGAATTTTCTATAACTTTAGAAGCTTCTGCTACTTTTATAGTTGGAGCTAGATGCGTTCCTGCAGTAATTATAGAGCTGTATAAATCATCTACTTTCTTACCTATTTCCGGTGTGCTTCCAGAAGTAACTTTAAGAATTTTTTCTACAGTATGCTCTTTATCTCCTGGATTGATTCTTTCTGGAGAATAGCCTACATAAAAGTCTTCATTAAATTTGAGTCCGCTTACGCGTTCCAAAACTGGCACACACTCATCTTCCGTTACACCAGGATAAACAGTACTTTCATACACAACAATATCACCTTTCTTTAAAACCTTACCTACAGTCTCACTACTTTTATATAATGGAGTAAGAACAGGTCTGTTATTTTTATCAACTGGAGTAGGAACGGTTACGACATAATAATTACAATCTTCAATATCCTTACTATCTGAACTACATAACAATCCATTTAAGTCATTATTTTCAGTCTTAAGTACGCCTTGTAACACTTCATCAGAAACCTCTAATGTGCTATCTGTACCTAATTGTAGTTCTGCAATACGTTTTTCATTTATATCAAACCCTACCGTATTGTACTTAGTCCCAAATAACCTAGCCAGTGGTAATCCAACATAACCTAATCCAATAACTCCTACTTTAATTTTTGTCATATCTATATTTTTTATGCTTTCGCGAAAGCAAAAAACTTTATTTTAAATTTTTCCAGTACCACGCCATTGCTTCTTTGAGTCCATCTTTAATACTGAATTGTGGGTCGTACCCTACTCTACTCCTTGCGCGATCAATACTTGCTAAACTATGTGGAACATCCCCAGCTCTTTTTGGGCCATATTTCACATCAACGTTTGCAATATCTTTATCAAACTGACTTAATTCAGTTTTTAGAATCTTAACAAGTTCGTTTAAATCAGTTCTTTCTCCGTAAGCAACATTGTAAACTGTATTAATTGCCTCCTCACTCTCGGTGAGCATTGCTCTGATATTCATTTGAATTACGTTGTCAATATACGTGAAATCACGAGAAAAAGTACCATCACCGTTCATAACTGGTGATTCGTGGTCCATTAATAATTTTGTAAATTTAGGAATAACAGCTGCATACGCTCCATTAGGATCTTGCTTACGACCAAAAACATTAAAATATCGAAGCCCTATACAATCCAATCCATATGTTTTGTGAAATACATCTGCATACAATTCATTTACATATTTTGTAATAGCATAAGGTGATAATGGCTTTCCTATAAAATCCTCTTTTTTAGGTAAGCCTTGAGAATCACCATAAGTAGAAGAACTGGCAGCATACACAAAACGCTTTACCCCTTTATCTTTAGACGCTATAAGCATATTTAAGAAACCGCCCACATTTACTTCATTACTTGTTGCAGGATCTTGTATTGATCTTGGCACTGAGCCTAATGCTGCTTGATGAAGTACATAGTCACAGCTAGAAACAGCGTTCTCACATACTTCGATATCTCTAATATCACCATCAATAAATGTGAAGTTAGGATTTGATATAACAGCATCAAGGTTATGTTTATGGCCTGTAGCCAAATTATCTAAACAAGTAACAATTGCTCGATTCTCAATCAATACCTCGCAAATATTTGAACCTATAAATCCAGCTCCGCCAGTTACTAACACCTTCATTCCCTCGACTTGAGAATATACACTATCAATCATAAAAAAAAATTTTGAGCAAATATAAAGTATTTCGACTGTCTAGAGAACTATGTTTATTTTACCATAACCTTAGCATATCGGGTTAAACTTATATTAAACCCTATACCAGCGCCTTAGTAGGTTTAAATGCATTCGTAGCTTTACATAAACCAAAAAATAAAACTATGAATTATTTGAACTTAGATACAGAAAAGAGTAAACATACAGTAAATGAACTCAACACGCTACTTGCAGATTACCACGTGTACTACCAAAAGCTCCGTAACTTTCACTGGAACATTTCAGGAGTAAATTTCTTTGATTTACATATTAAATTTGAAGAATTATATGATGATGCAAAATTAAAAATTGACGAAATCGCAGAGCGTATTCTTACACTACGATTTGCACCTACTAGTAATCTTTCTGACTACTTAGAAAAATCAAGCATTAAAGAGGCAAAATCAGATTTATCAGATAGAGATATGGTCGATAACATTCTTGAAGATCATGGAATTATTTTAAAACAGCTAAGTGCTGTTGTGAATAAAGCAGATGACGCTGGTGACGAGGGAACTATTGATCTCATTGGAGCATATATACGTGAATTAGAAAAAACAAGCTGGATGCTGGATGCATGGAGAAAGAAAACAGCAGGAACATACACTGAAGCATAAGTTTCACACATATGTTACTAAAAAGGCTCAATTACTATTTTGTAATTGAGCCTTTTTTACGTCTGTAACAATTCTTCTATTCCTCTGGAGTAAAACTATACTCAGGCACCTTCCCTACTGCTCCTTTAAAAAATGCATAGATAGTTTTCATATCTTCCTCAATATTTCCAGATGGATATAATGGTTTAGAAATACGATGCTCTTTCTTGCCAAAATCAAAAGCTACCATAATGATAGGTACTTCTGCTGCTAGTGCTATGTAATAAAAGCCGGTTTTTAGTTTATCAACTTTCTTACGCGTTCCTTCTGGAGCGATTGTAAGTCTAAATTCTTCTTTATCCTTAAAGACATCTGCGATAGACTGTACTTTATCTTGACCTGGAGTTCTGTCTATAGGTGCGCCTCCCATTGCCTTAAAAAGAAGACCCATAGGCCACTTAAACAGTTCTTTCTTTCCTATAAAACCTATTTTCACATCAAGTGCGCTTCGTAATAAAATCCCCATATAGAAGTCATGCCAACTGGTATGCGGCACAGCGATTACCACTGCTTTTTTTACAGTATCTTGAGAAAAATCACCTATTGCTTTCCAGCCTATAACATCGTTATATATCCATTTAAAAAATCCCATAACTTTTATAAATCTTTATAAATTTTTATTGCCTTCTCAAGATCTTCTGGAGTATCAATTCCTATGGCTAGCTTGGAAGAACGTACCATTTTTATCTTTTTACCGTATTCTAAAAAGCGGATGCATTCTATCTTTTCTGCTTTTTCTAATGGTGTCATGTTCATAGAAGCAAAGTCTAAAATAGCTTGCTTTCTAAAAGCATATATTCCCTTATGCTTGTAGGTCGTTATTCCAGCTGTAGTATCTCTCACGTAAGGCAAAGGAGATCTAGAAAAATACAGAGCAAAATCTGCGTTATCTACTATTACCTTAACATTGTTAGGATTTTTAATTTCAGATACATCTGTCATGGGCATCATTACACTTGCAAGATCTATTTGATCTGCATCGTCACCATAGAATACATCTAGTACCGGTGCAAGATCTTCTCGTGTAGTAAAAGGCTCATCACCTTGTACATTTACCACAATATCTACATCAAGACTTGCAACAGCTTCTGCAATACGATCGCTACCACACTCATGTTCCTTTATGCTCATGATTGCTTTACCTCCAGCATCTTCTACCGCTTTGTAAATAACCTCACTATCAGTAACTACAAATACTTCATCAAAAAGTCCCGTTGCCACAGTACTCTCGTAAGTGCGCACAATTACTGGCTTACCAGCCAAATCCTTCATCATTTTGCCTGGGAAACGTGAGGCTGCATAGCGAGCAGGAATCATGGCTATAATTTTAAGTTGTTTACTCAAAAAAGATATTTTTAGAAAATTACAAAGGATGTGTTTACGCTTCCCGAAGTGAATTCGGGACGAGTTTCTCGAAAGCGTGATACGTCACCTCAAAACAAGTAGCGAAGTTAGTGAAAAGAGTACAAAAGCTATGCTCTTCTAAGACGACGAATTACCTTCCAAACTAAGCCCACTAATAACAATACGAGAATTAGTGCCAAAATAGGAGAAAATATACTTGCCACAGAGACTGTAGTCGCAGCAATTGTTTCTGTACCAGCGATTACCGGGTTTGCGAGTCCACCAGTGGTTGCAGTACTTCCTAATCTTGTAGCACTTGTAGTGCCAGAAACTGCTGCCGCTGCTCCGCCTCCAGCAATAATGGCAAGTGCCCAAGTGATGGTAGGATCCATATCTCCCATCGTTGCTACCATTAACAATGTACCTGCTACTGCAGCAAGTGGCACCGATATAGTGTCTAAGATATTATCTACCCAAGGAATAAAATAAGCTCCTATTTCAAAAATTGTGGCTACTCCTAGTAAGACTAATGCGGGAACACTCCCCACCCATTCCCATGAATTGTTTACAGGAAACCAGCCAAAATGAGCCGAGAGACTCAAAACTAATAAAGGGACAAACACTCTAAAGCCTGCAGATGCCGCCAGAGAAAATCCTAGAATAATACTTACAATTAATTCAAAACTCATAATGGTAAACTTAACTAATAATGTGCACAAGGTAAGAATGAAAAAGAAAAGTGCCAACGAACTAACCTATCCCCTAGCCCCGATTGCAGTGAAAATCCCGCAAGAGCTGGCGTAGCCGTAATGAGGAATTGTAACGTAAAGCGGGAAATAGCTCCAAAGGAACTACAACTTAAGCCTCTTCTACAAACATATCATCTTTAAAGCCTATTAAGTACAGCTTACTTTTAGATCGTGTGATGGCTGTATATAACCATCTCAAATAATCTTTATTCATCCCGTCAGGAAGATAGGGTTGCTCTATAAAAACATTATCCCACTGTCCACCTTGTGATTTGTGACAGGTGATTGCATAGGAGAATTTAACCTGTAGGGCATTAAAGAATTTATTATTCTTTATTTTTTGGAAACGTTTGTAGTTAGAAGTTTCATCTGCATAATCTTTTTGAACTTCCTTGTATAAGGTGTCACCTTGCTCATAAGGAAGTGCTGGCGTCTCAAGGGTAAGTACGTCAAGCATAACAACAGTTTCAAAAGGTTGCATCTGTGGGTAATCTACCATTTGCACTTTTACCTCTGCAAAACGGAAACCGTAGAGTTCCTTAATTGCTAGAATTTCTAGCACCTTTACAATATCACCGTTTGCAATAAATCCAGCATCACTTTTTGCATCAATCCAGAAGTAGTTGTTCTTTACAACCATCAAGTGATCTCCAGCAGATATCTCCTCTTCTTGAAATAGAATTCTGTTTCTTATTTGCTGATTATATAAGTTTGCTCGTTTGTTCGACCGTACGATGATGGCTGTCTCTTCTGTACCTACGCTACTATAACAGTCATTGATGGCATCCATAATCTCATGACCATCTATAAGTCGCACCACGTCTGTAAATCCTGCGATGTCAAATTTAAAATCTTCATAAAACTCTTCAGAGAGTTGCTCCCTTAAAGCGGTTGCGTTCATCAAGATACCACTATCCTCTGCTTGCCTCATTACTTCATCAAGCTGTATGGTCTCTACGTTTTTATTATACTGCATAGAAAGCAAATTAATGTCAAGTGCAGGTGACATATCAAGCTTTACTGGTGGTAACTGCGCCTCATCACCTACCAGAATGAGCTTACAATTATGACCGCTATAAATGTATTGCATCATATCATCCAGTAGTGACCCATTATCAAAAAACTTAGACTCTGCAGCCCTATCAGAGATCATAGATGCTTCATCAACTATAAAAATGCAGTTTCTATGCTTATTGGGTTGCAGACTAAAAGAAACGCCGCCTCCACGCTCTTTTTTGGGGAAATAAATTTTTCTATGGATGGTATAGGCTTGTTTTTTACTGTAATTACTCGCCACCTTTGCCGCTCTTCCTGTAGGTGCCATGAGCACAGATGTCATGCCAGCTTGCCATAAATTTTTAACTACAGTCCCAATTACTGTTGTTTTACCTGTACCTGCAAACCCTTTAAGAACAAACACTTTATCCTTAGAGGTGTCAAATAGAAAAGTAGACAATTGCTCTAACAGCCTGTCTTGCTTTAAAGTAGGTGTGTGTACAAAGTCTTTAACTAGCTGCTTGTAGAATGCTCTGGGTTCTTTAATCATAGGAGGTTGAGAATGCTCGCAAATTACATAATGAAAAATGAGATAATAAATTTTTGTGTGTAAAAAAAAATTGTAGATTTGTTCCTAACCATAACTAATTTTAAACATCATTACATGAAACTAGTAATACAGCTTGTACTTTGGGTAGTAATTGCCGCTTTAGGTTACCTTCTTTTTAACGCAGTTTGGGGAGAGGTAGAATTTAATGAAATAAAAGAAAAGCGATATAAGGCCGCTATTACCAATATGAGAGACTTACGTCAGACTCAATTAGCTCATAAAACTGTAACAGGTAAATATGAAAAAGACTTTGACAAACTAGTTCGTTTTATAGACACAGCTGAGTTCACAATAACTCAACGTAGAGATACAACTATACTTGATGTAGAAAAAACTAAGCGTTTCCGTGTAGATACTTTTAAAGAAATTGTTGTTACAGATACATTAGGTACTAAATCTATAAAGGACTCTTTATTTAAAGGTTCAGATCGTTATAAGACAATGATCAATGTTCCTATTGAAGGAATCGATGCAAAGTATACAATGGACGCTGGAGAAATTGAAAAAAGTAACACAATGTATCCTGTTTTTGAAATATCTATAAAAAAGGATATTTTACTTGCAGATCAAGATAAAGACTATCTTCAAAAAGAAAAGCAAATTGTATCTGTAGACGGTGTAAATGGTGATGCTTTAACTGTAGGGTCAATGGTTTCTATTAACACAAATGGTAACTGGCCTAAGAGTTACGGTGCTAATGACTAATAGCAAGCATACAAATTCATTATATAGTCTGTCCATCCAAATACATTTGGATGGACTTTCTTTTTTTACTCAACATATCCATTCTAAGGACGTAAAGGATGCAGAGGTAGTACGCTTTCGCGAAAACGTGAATCCTACCACCCTACTTGTTGAGATAGAAAAGGCTTTCAAAGAGATAGAGGCGCTCGCACAACCCTTTTTTAAGGTTACTGTGGTATATGCTAACGAATTGTTTACACTTGTCCCACAGGCGCTATTTGATAGTGAGAAGGCAGCAGACTATCTTAAGTTTAATACAAAGATTTTAAGTACTGATTATATAGCTCACGACACCATAGATTTTTATGATCTTATCAATGTTTACGTGCCGTATTCAAACATAAACAACTTCTTCTTTGACACTTTTGGATCGTTTGAATATTATCACAGTACGACAATATTTGCAAAACATCTTCTTACGGAGTATTCTAATAATGAAGAAGCTCAAGTATTAATAAATTTACAAAGCTCGTATTTTGAGATGGGCGTTGTAAAGAATAAAAAACTACTTTTTATTAATAGGTTTGAGATACGCGCCAAGGAAGATTTTATATATTACCTACTCTTCACTCTAGAGCAACTAGAACTCAATCCAGAAAATACACCTGTAACACTTACAGGTACTATAGAAAAGGATGACGAATTTTATAGTATAGCACATACGTACATCAGACATCTTATTATTAAAGATAGTCCGTCTACCAGCTTCACAAGATCTCAATCCCTACTCGCAACACTACTATGACAAGAATAATCTCAGGAAAATATAAAGGACGCCGCATCGCTGCTCCAAAAAAATTACCCGTACGCCCTACCACAGATATGGCAAAGGAAGCATTGTTTAATATTCTGAGAAGCAATTACCATATGAGCCAGCTTAGGGTTTTAGACCTTTTTGCTGGTACAGGAAATATAAGTTATGAGTTTGCCTCACGCGGCTCAGACCAGATTACAGCCGTAGATGCAAATTATGGTTGTGTGCAGTTTATAAATAAAACGGCAGAGGAGTTTGAATTTCCAATTCAAACTATAAAAAGTGACGTATTTAAGTATTTAGAGCGTGCAAGAGGCACTTATGATATTATTTTTGCAGATCCACCTTACGACATCGACATTAAAGATTTTGAAAAAATAGCAACGCTTGTTTTTAAACAAAATTTGCTAGATCAAGATGGCACCTTGATCATAGAACACGGAAAATATACTAAAATGGACTCATTTCCTAATTATGTACAAACACGTAATTATGGTGGAAATGCCTTCAGCTTTTTTGAAATGCCAGAAAGCGACGAAGAAGAATAACAATTTATATAAGCACGCTTTCACAAGACTCGTCCCAAATTCACTTCGGGAAGCGTAACAACATATAGTATAACAAATAAATCCCGCAACTAGCGGGATTTATTTGTTATAAAAAGCTTGTGAAATCTTAAAAAAAGCAGGCCTATAAGCCGGATTCTGTTCACTCTAGATGATTCTAGAGATTCCTTATTATTTATCTGGGATTACCATTACTAGTAACCTCTATCTGCCTACCCTCCCACAACGCGCGGATCGCACTTAACTGTGAGTATACTTGACATTGCACCGCATAGAGTTTACCTGGGTTCGCTACAGCATTACCTGTACATTCTTTCTGTTGCACTTGTCCTCCACTAAAAATAAATTTAGCGTGACGGCCGTTAGCCGCTATGCTATCCTTTGGTGTCCGGACTTTCCTATCCATTGCTGGATCAATAAGGCGGCCTGCTGGCGCAAAGGTACTCTAACTATTATAAGGGAGCAACGCATTACTCCCTTATGATGCTTTTTTATGCCGAGTTTCTACTCGCATTAATATTACCAAATAATGATCTCGTCACCATTTGCTCATACACAGCAAGCTTATCTGATTGTTCTCCAGATTTTTGCATTTCTTGTATAGCTCTCAATGCATATTGCTGGATGGTAAGAAGGGGCAATACAATGCGCTCCCTTTCTTGTATGGATGCTTTACCAGCTTGCTCATTTTCCATTAACTCCTTGAGTCCTGACACTTCAAGCATTAATCGCTTGCTACGCTCATATTCATCAAATAGAATCTTCCAGAAAGCACCAAACTCCTCGTCATCTGCCATGTAAGCGGTTAAGCCAAAGAAAGACTTGGTAAGACTCATCATACTATTTTCAAGCAGCGTACGGAAGAATGAACTATTCTTATAAAGCTCCTTTACCTCTTGAAGTGTTCCTTTTTCTTCAAAAGAAGCCAGCGCAGTACCTACGCCATAAAATCCTGGAACGTTTTGTTTAAGTTGGCTCCAACTGCCCACAAAAGGAATTGCTCTTAAATCCCCAAAATCTAGCGTAGACTTCTGAGAACGCTTACTTGGCCTACTACCAATATTTGTTTTTGCATAATACTTAAGCGTACTCATACGCTCTAGGTACGGCAAGAATTTATCGTGCTGTTTAAAAGCTGTATAAGCTTCATAACTCTTTTGAGCTAGTGCTTCTAGTGTTGCTCTATCAGTATCTGTAATGTCATTATTTGCAGAAGCAAAAACTTCATTTGCAACACCACTACTTAATAATTGCTCCAGGTTATATTGACATGAATCCAATGTCCCAAAATTTGAACTGATGGTTTGTCCTTGTACTGTAAGTTGTATTTCTTGGGCTTCAATTTTTGGCCCTAAAGATGCATAAAATTGATGTGTCTTTCCGCCTCCACGTGCAGGTGGTCCTCCTCTACCGTCAAAGAAGATTACAGTAACCCCATATTTTCTAGACATGGCAGTCATCGCTTCTTTAGCTTTAAAGATACTCCAGTTTGCCATGAGATATCCACCATCCTTGGTTCCATCAGAGAAGCCTAGCATGATAGTCTGTCGCATGCCACGACGCTTTAAATACGCACTGTATGTTGGGTTTGTATATAACGCCTCCATCACTTCTGGAGCAGCAATTAAATCTGGAACGGTCTCAAAAAGTGGGGAAACATCTGCAGTAGGCATATCCCAATCACATAGTCTTAAAAAAGTAAACGCCTGCATTACATGCAATGCACTTTGTGAATTACTTATGATATAACGGTTGGAGCCTTTTTCTCCATTTTCTTCTTGAATGGTTTTCATTGCATAAATAGAACCTAGTGTTTTTGTGACAACCTCTTCACTAAAACTATCTGGATCTAAGGAGCCAGAAACATCATTTAAAAACGCTATCTGCGCCTCGTCATCTAGACTCAAGTAGTTCTCTGGAAATATAGCTTTACCATCTATCTGAGCATGTGCTACTATTTCTTCAAACACAATTTTATGGATGCTACTATCTTGTCTTATATCTAGGGAGGCAAAATGCAACCCAAACAATTCTACTTTATGAATTAAGCTATCTATATGGTCTAAGTATAAACTTTGATGCTTATCTCTTACTACATCACGCACCTCTTTAAGAACGGTAAGAATATGGTTTTGATCAATCTCTGGCTTACCTTCTACAAAAATCGCTTTATACAACGCAGCCTCTAATGATCCCAGAAGTTCCTCTGTACCTTGAAAAGTTATACGACGACGCAGTTGTCTTAGTTCGCGATAATAATTTCTTAGTACGGTGCTGCGTAATTTACGTGCAACTTTAAGCGTGATTGCTGTAGTCACAAATGGATTACCATCGCGATCTCCACCTGGCCAAAAACCTAGGTCTACTAGTGAGTTACTAAAAGCTTCGTCTTGTATTAAGTGTTTATGTAAGTAATCATAAATAGCACCGGCACTATGGTAAAACACATTTTCTAGGTACCATATTAAACTTACTGCCTCATCATAAGGTGTAGGTTTTTCTTTCTTAAAGAAAGGTGTTTTTCCTAGTTGAGCCAGTAATGATTTTATGTCTTCTAGACGGTCTTCTCGTATTGCTTCACTAAGATCATTAATAATACCTAGCACCACTCCTGGATAAAACTGCGTAGGGTGTGCAGTAAGTACTGGTCTTATTTTAAAAGTATTTAAGTAAGCAATAAGCTCTTCTTTTTTACCAGTTGCCTCTGCTTCTTCCTTTATGTTACGCAGTGTTCCGCGTCCGTCCATATTGTTTACAATACGATATGAAGCATCCTCTATCGCATCAAAAAGTACCACTTGACGCTCTATATATTGTATAAATTTAAACAGCAAATCTTCCCTTTCCTTTGCCGAAGCATCTCTCATGTATCTTTCAAAAAAGTACTCAATGATTTCAGAAGGATTTTTATTGTCTTCATATCCTGCTTTACAAATAGAATGAAAAAGCGGTAGAAGTACTCCTGTATTTGAAATACCGTCAAAGGGAAGTGTCATAAATATAGCGTTGTACACTTCATATTTTGACTTTACATTTGTATTAAATCTCTCAATTTTTGGTTCTCTAGACATGGGTATTATTTTTATTAAAAGTACATATCACTTTTCACTTACTATATAGGGTTGTTAAATTTCAGAATCTCATAATTACACTCGTTTATGAGTCAACCTCATTAGCAAATAGCCAATTAATACATCGTAAAATTTATAATTTCTCTTTTTTGATGGGTTATTATTACGCTTTCGCGAAAGCGTAAAACCATATACTTCCAGCTTTTTTTGAATATTCTGAGAAGTAAAGTAGCAATAAGGAGTTTATAACAATGTGCAAGGGAAATTAAGAGCATAAAAAAAGGCCAGCAACCGCTGACCTTTTTAAAATTATGTGATTAATGATTACTCAAAATCTGCATCTGAAACTCCTTCATTTACTTTGATCTCTGTAACATTAAACTCTATAGCTTGTGGGCCTAAAGACTGGCTCAATGTAAATGGAAACATGATTCCTCCTACATCTTGGTACTTGCTATAAACGATCGTAGTCTTGAAAGTTTGACCTTGTGCTTCTTGTACAGAAACTTCTTGAAGTTTAAGTCCAGTTTTTGCACTGTAATAAGCCATTTTACCTCCATCAACCTTTACAACATAAGCATCTTCACCATCTACTTTCTCCATGCCTTCTAGAGTAGCTCCACCACTTAACCAGTTTACTTCTGGAAAAGGAGAAGATTCTGCTTTTACTTTGGCAATATCATCACCTTCTAGGTCTTTACGCTGTCCTTGTGCTACCATATAAGCGGTCTCACCATCTAGCACTTGCTTAGAAAGAGAATTACCTCCCATCATGATGTTCTGTACAAATTGCTCTTTGGTAGTCTTTTTAAGCTCAAAATCTAACGTCATACCTTGCACAGTACCTTGTGCCTTGATATACACAGAGTTTACTGCAGCAATCTTATCCTTACCACCTATGGCAGCAATGTAAGATTCAAGCACTTTATTTACCGTTAAGTCTGCAGGAAGTTCTTTCTTGAATTCTGGCTTTGCAATTGCTTTACCATATACATCATAGTACTTTACAGGTACAGCTTTACCATTAATAACAACCTTATTGAGGTTATCAATTACCTCGCTACCTTTTCCAGTAACTACGATTCTAGCATTATCTCCTTTAAACAATTTACTTGCAGCATTCTGCACGTCTTGTTGAGATACTTTATCAATATTAGAAAGGTAATTTTTGTAGAAATCCTTAGGAAGTCCTTTGCTCTCAATATTGTATGCATAGTTTGCGATAGTTTGTGGTCGCTCTAACGCTAGTACAAAATTACCAGTATACTTCGCTTTTGCATTTGCAAGCTCTTCGGCAGATACTGGCTCAGATCCCATGCGATTAATCTCTTTTACAATCTCAACCACAGAGCTATCTGTAACTACGTTACGTACACTTGCTGTAGCGCTAAAACGTGTTACCGTTTTCTCGTTAGATCCTATTCTAGAATAAGAACCGTACGTGTAACCTTTATCTTCACGTAAGTTGTTAAAAAGACGAGCTTCTCCACCACCACCTAAGATGTTGTTTGCAATCAATGCAGGAAAATAATCTGCATCAGTCATTTTTAATTCTACAGTGTTCTGAACAGCAATTTCTGACTGTACAGCGTTATCCATGTTTATGAAATTGATTTCTGTAGTAGATGCATTTCCTTGCTCTGAGAATGGCGTTTCAGGAATGTTTCCTTTTTTCCAGCTCTTAAAGTTCTTCGTTACAATCTTCTTTACATTATCAAAATCTACATCACCTATAATGATTAAATATCCATTATTAGGTCTGAAGTAATCTGAGTGAAACTTATTTACATCTGCAAGAGTTACATTATTTACCGTCTCTTCTGTAGTAAATTCTCCATAAGGGTGATCTGCACCGTAAGCAAGAACGCTTTGTACACGACCTGCAATTGCACTTACACTTTTCTCATTAGATTTTAAACCTTCTATGAGACGCTCCTTTTCCTTATCAAACTCTACTTGTGTAAAGTTAGGATTGATACCAGCATCTGCTGTAAGTTCTATAAGACGCTCAAAATACTTTGATAGTCCGCTAGCAAATGCACTTTGAGAACCAAAACCTATGTTTGCTCCTAAGTAATCTACTTCTTCCTCATAAACATCTTTTTCAATGTTTTTAGAACCTTTACCCAGCATAGATGACGTAAGGGAAGCAACGCCTGCCTTATCTCCTTCTACAATAAGAGGATTATTCATCGTAAGTTGAATAGATACTCTAGGTAATTTTTTATTTTCAACAACCATTACTTTGAGGCCATTCTTGAGCTCAAAAGATATTGGATCTTTTAAATTAATCTCAGGAGCCGGACCTGGCTTAGGTTGTATGCTTCTGTCTACTTGTGCATAACCAGCAGTTGCTAGCATTAATAGTGCACCTAATATAATATGCTTTTTCATTAATTTTCTTTTTGAGATTCTGGTAAGTACTCTAATATTACACGCTCATTTTCTTTGAGGTACTTTATAGCAGCTGCTTTAATGTCCTCTCTTGTTATAGATCTGTAAATATCAATCTCTGTATTAATAAGATTAGTATCATCATATAACATGTAGTTACGAGCAAGTGAATTTGCAATACCTTCTACACTACTGTTAGAATTTACAAAACGGTTTTCAAATTTATTTTGAAGTTTTTGATAATCTCTTTCAGATATTAGCGTTGTTTGAAGTTTTACAATCTCCTCATCCATTTCTGTTATTAAATTTTCTAGAGAGTTTTCGCCTAGAGGTAACGCTCCTATTAAGTAAGAACCGTAATCTTCTTGAGCACCGCTAAAAGCAAATACTTGTAATGCTTTCTTCTGGTCATCTACAAGTTTCTTGTAAAGTCTAGAGCTTTTACCATCACTTAATACAGATGATACCATGTCTAATACATAAGCATCTTTTTCTGTTTGAGCAGGAGTTCTGTAAGCTAAGAATATCGCAGGAATCTGGATATTAGGATCATAAAACTTCTCTCTTACAGGTACCACAGGATCTTCTTTAAAAGTGCTACGTGCAATATCCTTACCTCTTGGGATAGGCGCAAAGTATTTATTAATCATCTCTTTAGTCTCTGCAAGATCAATATCTCCAGCTACAACCAAGACTGCGTTATTTGGCACATAATAGGTATCGCTAAATTTTTGAAAATCTTCTAGTGTTGCACTAGCAAGGTGATCAAGAGATCCTATTGTTGTCCAGCGGTATGGATGCTTCTTAAAAAGCATCTTCCCTATTACTTCTTGAAAACGTCCGTATGGCTGATTGTCCACTCGTAAACGTTTTTCTTCTTGCACTACTTCCTTTTGAGTATCTACGCCTATTTGATTGATGATTGGGTGTAATAAACGCTCAGATTCCATCCATAGACCTAATTCTAGGTTGTTAGAAGGAAACACTTCGTAATAATACGTTCTGTCTTGTGTCGTGTTTGCATTGTTTTGTCCTCCATTTGAAGAAACTACCTTAAACCACTCACCACGTTCAATATTTTCTGTACCCTCAAAAAGTAAGTGTTCAAAAAAGTGAGCAAAACCAGTTTTACTTGGATCTTCATCTTTTGCACCTACGTGATACATTACAGATGTTGTTACTACTGGAGCGCCATTATCCTGGTGAAGAATAACGTGCATTCCATTGTCAAGATCATACTCTTCAAAGCTAACCTCTTGAGCATTAAGGGCAACGCCACTTAACAAAAGAGCTGCTAAAGCATACATTTTCTTTTTCATATTAGATTTTAAAGTTATTGTTAGTATGTAAGTCGCAGCAAGATAAAATTGTTACAACTTTACAGGAGTAAATTTATATACTCATTTGACGAATTACAAGGTATTTGTGCTTAAATTCCTACAAAATCATTTGAATAACACTAATTAAGAGGACTTTACCTTTCTTGTTTAACTTTCTTGTTAATTAGGACTTCCATCATTTTGGTATTCACTATTTTTATTTTTTATGAAAAACTCTATGAAGCGTAGTATTCTCGCACTTGTTATCATGTTATTTATGTTCGCTTTCGCGAAAGCGCAAAATCTAGCAGTGCTCAAGTATAAAGGAGGTGGAGACTGGTATAGTAACCCAACAGCTTTACCTAATCTCATTACTTTTTGTAATAAAAACATCAATACGAAGATGAATTCTACTCCTGTGTCTGTAGATGCTGGTAGTACAGACATATTCCAATATCCGCTATTGCATATGACTGGACATGGAAATGTTCTTTTTACAGATAATGATGTAGAAAACATGCGCAATTACCTTATAAGTGGTGGTTTCTTGCACATCGATGATAACTATGGAATGGCTGAGTACTTGCCTAAGGAACTTAAAAAAATATTCCCAGAGCAAGAACTTACAGAACTTGCCGCTACTCATCCTATATTTTCTAGCGCATATAGATTCCCTAAAGGGCTACCTAAAATCCACGAGCATGATGGCAAACGACCACAGGCGCTAGGACTTTTTTATGAAGATAGACTCGTTGTGCTTTTCACTACAGAATCAGACCTAGGTGACGGCTGGGAAGATCCAGAAGTACATGGAGACCCAGAAAGCGTACGCGAGAAGGCACTACAAATGGGTGCCAATATTGTTAAGTATGCTTTTGAGAACTAATTTATATTCCTTTTAAAAATCTAGACCTTTGAAATTATACTATTACTGTAGTTCATGTAAAAAAGAAAATAGCTTTAATACTAAAGCTAGCAATCGTTTTGAATTACAAGAAGAACGCGGCAATCATATAAATGACAGATGTAATCATTGTGGAACCCAAGTTAAAAGAAGAGTTAATCGAGTTCACGCAAAACCCGATATAAAAATAGTTTCAATAGGTTTATTATTAGGTATAATATCGACTATATTTTTATGGAATCTTGGCTGGATAGCAACCCTAACATTTAGTATTCCTATTCTTGCATTTTCATATGCTAGTCAACAAGCGAATAATTTTAATAAAGTAATGGTAGACGATAAATAGTCGGCTACAATCCTAATTCCCTATACTGTGCAACTCGCCCATAATCATCATAAACCGTCCACTCACAATAAAGAGATTATCCTCGTCTGTGAGCATATGACAAGTCCTGCTAATGCTGGAAGTATTTTTAGGCTAGCAGATGCCTTTGGTGTAAAAGAAATTATTTTCTGCGGAAATCAACCAGATACAAGAAGTAGCCGTTTACGTAAAACAGCTAGAAATACAGAAAAGACAATACCTTTTCGCGCAAGCGATACTATAAAAAATACATTACAAGAACTACATGACCTTTCCTTTACTAGTATTGCCCTAGAAATCACATCAAATAGTAAACCGATGAGCACAATAGATTTTTCTAGATTAGATAAAGTTGCTCTAATTATAGGTGCAGAAAGCATAGGAATTACGGACGAAACACTGGAGCAATGCAATAACATAGCGCATATTACGATGTATGGTATTAATAGTAGTATGAATGTAGCACAAGCTACAGGTATTGCACTTTATGAACTTACAAGGTCATAATTATAGTATCTTGCAGCCTCAAATGAAACCACTCAAAGCAAAAATAATAAGCATAGGTATATTACGAGCAATAGGCGTTGTAGTAGGCGTTCTCATGGTACTATGGTTGCTATATACCATTCAAAGTGTAATCGTTTATCTTGCCGTAGCTGCAGTATTATCACTAGTAGGAAGACCTATTGTGAAGTTTTTACGCTACTCGCTTAAATTTAGCCCTACTTGGGCATCCGTAGTGACCATTCTCCTACTCATCATGATTATTATGGGCGTGCTCGCCTTGTTTATACCAGTGGTGATTGATCAGAGTCAGCATCTTAGTCAGATTAATTTTGATGATGTCAAGGTGAATATTAATCGATTGTACGGAGAGATTGCCGCCTACTTTGGTATTAATAAAATGACCATTATACAAGGTGTACAACAAGCCGACTTTGTAAAGAACTTTGATTTTGGGATTATACCAACGTTTCTAAATAGTATTATAGGAAATCTAGGAGCTGCAGGAATAGGGATTTTTGCTATTATTTTTATCACATTCTTTTTCTTAAAAGACAATAGACTTTTAGTAAACAGCTTGTTAGTATTTGCCAGGAGAGGGAATGAAGGTAAATTTTTACGTGTTTTTGAAAAGATTAAATACTTGCTATCTCGCTATTTCATAGGACTCATCATACAGGTGTTTACCATGTTTGTACTTTATGCGATTATCTTGCTTTCCTTTGGGATAGACAATGCACTTGCGATTGCATTATTTTGTGCGGTATTAAACCTAGTTCCTTATATCGGTCCGCTGGTGGGTGGAGGTGTCATGTTATTACTTGTGACATCTAGTAATATCAATATGGATTTTAGAACTGTGATATTACCTAAGCTGTTTTGGATTTTTATATGCTATGGAGCTGCACAAATGGTAGATAATTTTATCATACAACCATTCGTTTTTGGAAATAGTGTAAAATCACATCCATTAGAAATATTTCTTGCAATCATTATTGCAGGATTACTATTTGGGGTATTCGGGATGATTCTTGCCGTACCTGTATATACTGCACTTAAAGTGATTTCTAAGGAATTTTTAAGTGAATACAAAATTGTTCAAAAACTTACACAAGATTTGTAATGAACACTATGCTTTTAAAGCCAGAAGTGCTTGATTATTTGAAGCTTCATGAGCAAACACCACTACACTCATTCATTCTCAAAGGTAGTCCGTTCAAAGAAATAAGCGTTCAAGAACTAGCGCAACAGCTAGAAGGCAAACGTAAAGCAAAGGGTAAATTACCGCTGTGGCATGAAACAGATGGGATTTTATTTCCACCTAAACTTAACCTAGAGCAAACCTCTTCACAAGCTACAGCTCGTTACAAAGCGAGTCTTATGGAAGGTAACCATATTGTTGATGGAACTGGTGGGTTTGGTATTGATGCATTTTACTTTGCTCAAATAGCAAAGCATGTTACGCACATTGAAATGAATGGTGAGCTTTCCGCTTTCGCGAAAAATAATGCGCAAACACTACAGCAATCTAATATTGATTTTATAGTAGGTGATTCCATAGAATTCTTTTCTAAAACTGAGCAGAAGTTCGATACCATTTTCTTAGACCCTGGAAGACGTACAGACGCAAAGGGAAAAGTATTTATGCTTAAAGACTGCCTACCTAATGTTCCTTTATATAAAAATCTATTACTATCTAAGTGTGATAGCTTATGGATTAAAACTGCGCCATTATTAGATATATCTGCAGGACTAGAAGAACTACAATATGTTGCCGAAATTCATATTGTTGCACTTAAAAACGAGGTAAAAGAAATACTGTGGAAGCTATCGTCTAAAAAAATGAGTATTCCTCAAGTTACCGTTGTTAATTTAGACTCAGAAGATCCTATACTTGAATTTGATTATACTGCAATTTTTGAGTCTACTCCCACATATGCAGCGCCTCAAAAATATTTGTATGAGCCTAATGCTGCACTTATGAAAAGCGGAGCTTTTCATTGGGTTTGTGATCATTTTAAAGTAGATAAACTTCATGAACACTCACATCTCTACACATCGGCAGAGTTAAAAGATTTTGCTGGAAGACGCTTTGAAATTTTAGAGGTACTACCCTACTCAAAGAAAGTAGCAAAAGAACTGCAAATCAATAAGGCAAATATCACCACCCGTAATTTCCCTATGAAGGTAGAAGATATACGCAAGAAGCTTAAGATTAAAGATGGAGGTTCTGTTTACTTATTTTTTACAACGCTTGAAAACAGTGAGCTCGTTGTTATAAAAACAAGTAAAATTTAATTCTAGTATTTTGTTATGATCACTTGACCTATATAAGAAGTACCTATAGGTTTTAAACTAGACACCTCTCGTCCCCCTGATGTGCTTACATAGGCCATAGATAGACTTAATGTAATACGATCTCCAGCGTTGTAAAATCTCACGTCTGTAGCATAAATTGGCAAAGAAAGAGCAGCAGGCACGTTTCCTCTGGGTATTCCTCCAAAAACTCTAAAACTATCTGTTTCATCAGTTAGTGTCGCTTTATCGTTATCAAGCTGTAAATTTATTAAAAAGTCTGTCGAGCCACTTAAAGTAATGTTAGTGTTAATCTCAAATCTATAGACTCCATCGGCTTCTATTTGAAAATATTCATCGCCGTCTGTTGCACTTGGATCTATTAAAGTTACTAGTGAAGTGTTGTTGATGCTTACTTCTGGATCAACAAATTCTATCCTACGACTGTCATTTGAATTACATGGAGAACATGTTTCAAAGATACTAGAAGTGGTAACCCCAAATTTTGCTTGATAAGCAAGTTGAGGGACTGCAACACTCTCAACTATCTGACTTGATTGTACAGTTACGATATCTCCGTTTGCATCTCTAGCTAGCAATCTACTCCTAGCATCATCATCTGATCCCAACGGGCTATCATCTATGCGCAAACCTCCATTAACGTGTAAGTCATTTTGAGGGTCTGCGGTACCTATTCCAACTTGTGAAAGTACCGTATTACCTAAAAGGCAAAAAGCAATATAAAACAGTAAACGCATAAACTAACTCATTATAGAGCCAAGTTAGTAATTGCAACGCTGTTAATGTTAAAATTTCGACGAGCGACTATATAATTCGTTGTTCTACAACCTTGTAGCCATTGGTGCTTTTAAATTTTAAAGCATTTGGTAAAAAAACAAATTTATGCCGCTTTACTATAGCACTTAACATTCTCAAATAATGCTCTAAGAACTTATAAAAAACACTTTAGACAAATGCTAGAGCTATAATAGGTAAACGTTTTACATAGCTAGAATGAAGAATAATTACTTCTTCTTAGGAGGCATCGGTCCACGCTTATGTATCACAAGACCATTTAAGAAATTACGTAAAAACTGATCGCCACATTCCATAAACTTAGGATGGTCAGGATTTCTAAAAATAGCTCCTAGTTCGCTCTTAGATACTTGAAATTCTACGAGTTTACAGATTTCAATGATTTCATCATCACGCAATTGAAGTGCTACTCGTAATTTTTTAAAGATATCGTTGTTTGTAAGAGCCATACTTGTCGGTTTTGAGCGCAAGTTACGAGATTAGACAGACAATCTTTATCATATACGAGACCTAATTTCAGTAAATAGCGACTTTTTTCATACAACTTTTAGTTAGTCAAAGCGCTATATAATGGCGATTACAAGGGTTTTAGCTTTCGCGAAAGCGTATAAAAAACTATTTTAAAACAATTAACTACAATTAATAGTTTCTGTATTAAATAACTGTAAATTTGCAACTTAACATATTTAAATTATTACAATGCACAAAGGAACAGTAAAATTCTTCAACGACACTAAAGGTTTTGGATTTATCAATGAAGAAGAAGCAAACCAAGAGCACTTCGTACACGTAACAGGACTTATCGACGAGGTAAGAGAAGGTGACGCTGTTGAGTTTGAATTAAAAGAAGGTAAAAAAGGATTAAATGCAGTAAACGTCAGAGTAATTGACTAAGCACATATAACTTTTTAGTTCACTTTTATGAACTTGCAATGCCAGTCTTACGACTGGCATTTTTTTTGTCCAATTATATAGTACTTTTGTAGCTCTATGGAAGAAAGAAAACAAACACGCATAAATAAATATTTAAGTGAAGTGGGCTACTGCTCCCGCCGTGCTGCCGATAAATTGATTGAGCAAGGAAGAGTGACCATAAATGGTAGAATTCCAGAGATGGGAACAAAGATCTCTCAAGGTGACGAGGTTCATGTAAATGGCGAACTCATCTCTGCTCCTACAGAAAAGCCTGTTTATATTGCCTTTAACAAGCCTGTAGGTATCGTTTGCACGACAGATACACGTGTAGAAAAGGATAATATCATTGATTACATTAATTATCCTAGTCGTATATTTCCAATAGGAAGACTAGATAAACCTTCTGAAGGTCTTATCTTTTTAACTAATGACGGAGATATTGTAAATAAAATTTTACGCGCTCGTAACAATCACGAGAAAGAATACGAAGTGTGGGTAGATAGACCTATCACACCTTCTTTTATTCAACAGATGGGGAATGGCGTACCTATACTTGATACTGTAACACGTACCTGTCACGTAGAACAGTTAAGTAGATTTTCTTTTAAAATCATTCTTACTCAAGGACTCAATCGCCAGATACGCCGCATGTGTGAAGCACTTGATTATGAGGTTACACGTTTAAAGCGTAACAGGATTATGAATGTTTCACTAGACGTGAAGGAGGGAAAATGGCGCTATATAACAGAAGATGAAATGAAAGAAATCTATGTACTTGTAGCAGATTCTGAGAAGACACAGGCAGAAAAAGATGCCGAACCAAAATTTAAAGATTTAAGAAGTTCTAGAAATAGATAATATTTTAAATACGCTTTCGCGAAAGCGTTATCTTAAAATCTAGAAAATAAAAAAGGCAAAGAATATACATTCTTTGCCTTTTTCTATAAAAGCCTTTTACTATTGTTCTTTCTTAGCTCGTAATATCGCCTCATCATTAGCCTCTTTCATAGCTAAATCTGATTCTTCTCGATGTACACCATTTCCTATGGATATAGGATTGGGATTATCTCTAACGATGCGTGCTTCTATTTCTTTTTCTCGCTCTGACTTATTTTTGTTTTCATCTAACTTTTTCATAATCTAAAGATACTGAGCTACCCTAGATGATATGGTTAACACGTCGTTAAGAATAGTTAAGCTTAGTTTAATTTAAAGCTCACCGCTATTTTAGTTGTGATAATAAGCTCGCCAGGTGCAATAGTTTCTCCTCCTGAGTTGTCCATTTCCATAGACATCATTCTTGCTTTATACATAGGTGGCTGTGGTGAAGAAGTGCCTTGCTCACTTATTTGTACCGCCTTACCTATAGTCTGTCCTAGCGCTTCTGCATATGCTGTTGCTTTTTCTTTTGCATCCTTTATCGCTGCTATACGAGCGTCTGCCTTTAAAGCATCCATCTTAGACGATGTGAATTGTACATTATCGATACGATTAATACCGGAATTAAGAAGTCCAGTCATTACACCCTCATACATTTTTAATTCTTTGAGCTGTATAGTGAGCGTTTGGTTTGCGTTGTAATTATACGTCTTGCTGTTATAATCGTAATTTTTATTAAGATTAATGTATTCTGTTTGTACATACTTATTATCAATTCCTTGAGAACGTAAAAACTTAATCACCTTGTCTATAGATTGATCATTTTCTGCCTTTACTTGTTGCGCTTCCTTTCCTTGAGTTTCTACACGAACTTTTATCGCCACGCCATCTGGAATTACTTTTACAATTCCTTCTCCTGTGACATTTACAAGTGGTTCCATAGTATCAGTTTGTGCAGTTAGACTCATTACCGTAAATAATAATATTGCTGTTAGATATTTCATATTTGTTTGTTTTAGACAATTAAGATAACAAAGTTGATACCATAGTTTCTTAAATCTTTCCCATTTTAAATAAGACAAAGAAAACAAGAATGGGTGCTGCAAGCGCAAGCACAATAGGTAATCTAACTTCTAGGAGCTCTGGAACCGAGATGAGCGCGATTGCATAACCCGCAATAGCACCACCAAAGTGGGCATCATGCCCTATATTATCATTGCGCTTTACCATACCATAAATGGAATAAATCATATATCCTACTCCGAATACCCAACCCGGTAAAAAGTAAATTTCTAGTCCTGGGTTAAGTAGAATACCAGCGTACACAACACCCATTACTGCTCCACTAGCACCTACTGCCGAGTAATGATATTCATCTTTATGTAGAAAATAAGACAGAATATTACCTAAGAGTAAACTGGATAGATATACCATTAAAAACTTAGGTACACCTATGGTATAGATCACAGCATTTGCAAAGAAATATAACGTGAGCATATTAAATAATAAGTGCTGCGTGTTTGCATGTAAAAAGGCAGAAGATACCATACGCACCTGCTCTCCTCTTCGTATAGCACCTATATTAAATTTGTATTTTTCAAACATAGAGTAGTTATTAAAACCACTCATAGAGAATAAAACATTTGCTAAGATAATTGCAATTGTAACTGGATGTAAATCCGCCATAAATACTAAGTTTTACTTGTAAAGATAGCTATATTTGTGCTATCAATTTCTTAACAAAATCTGAATGAAAGTAGTCGTTTTCTGGTTATTCTATCCCCTTTTATGGTTACTCTCTGTACTTCCTTTTAGAGCTTTATACATCGTTTCAGATTGTTGTTACTTTCTTGTTTATCATGTCATAGGTTACCGTAAGAAAACGGTGAGACATAACTTAAGACTCACGTTTCCAAACAAGTCTAATGATGAACTTAAGACTATTGAAAAAGAGTTTTATAGCCATTTTTGCGACATGTTTCTAGAGATGATCAAGTCTATGAATATTAAGAAAGAAGATCTCTTAGAGCGTTACCAGTTTACAAACAAGGAACTCATTACTCAGTATGATAAAGATGGTTTGAGCACTTGCCTGATGATGGGACATTATGCTAGTTATGAGTGGATTTTTGCGCTACAACTTTCTATGGAGAATCCTGGTTATGCTGTGTATAAAAAAATTAAGCATAAACAATTTGACGACCTTATTAGAAAAATAAGAGGACGATGGAATACCTTTATGATTGACTCAAAAGAAACTGTGCGCTACATACAACGACTAGAAAATGATAATAAGGTAGGTACTTATGGTTTTGTCGCAGATCAAACACCTAGGTATCATAAAGCACATTATTGGACTCAATTTTTAGGTCATGAAGTACCTTTTTTTACTGGTGTTGAACGTATTGCCAAAGAATTTTCTCTACCCGTGATATATTTTGGGACAGAGAAAATAAGCAGAGGTCATTATAGAGGAACATTTGAGTTACTATCTCCTAATGCTTCAGCAACTGATGAAGGTGAGGTTACTAACGCTTTCGCGAAAGCGCTAGAAAAACAAATTCTTGCACGTCCAGAATACTACTTATGGACACATAAGCGTTTTAAACTTCTAGGTAAAAAGGAAGAAATACTTTCAAAAATAAAGAAGGCCTAAGTCTCTTAAAACTCAAACCATTGGTCTATCGCTTCGCTTCTACTCTTTGACGTAGCAGCATCATCCTTGTGTAAATACTCATTTGAGTGCGTCTGATAACGATAATCTTCTGACCATTCTTTATGGTTTGATGCTAGTTCTTTAATGGCACTACAAGCATATAAAACCTCTTCGTTAGTGAGTGTAGGATGTATAGACATTCTAATCCAACCTGGTTTGTGAATTAAATTACCAGCGTCGATCTCGCAGGTAAGTGAATTAGATGTTTTTTGATCTACGTTGAGTAAATAATGACCGTAAGTACCTGCACAACTGCATCCACCGCGCGTTTGTACTCCAAAACGATCATTAAGCATTTTTACAGCAAGGTTAAAGTGTAAATCACTTATGTAAAATGAGATTACTCCCAACCTGTCTTTGTGATTACTAGCCAAAATATTAATATCCGGTACTTCATTGAGTTCTTTCCAGATAATATCTATAAGCTCGTGCTCACGGCTCACAATATTATCAACGCCCATCTCTTCTTTAAGTTTTATGGATAATGCGGTGCGTATGGTTTGTAAAAACCCTGGAGTACCTCCATCTTCACGCTCTTCTATATTATCAATATACTTGTGCTCTCCCCAAGGATTTGTCCAAGAAACGGTACCTCCGCCTGGATTATCTGGAACCACATTTTTATATAATCCTTTATTAAAAATTAATACACCTGAAGATCCTGGACCTCCTAAAAATTTGTGTGGCGAAAAGAAAATCGCATCTAGTCGTTCTTCGGGATTTGCTGGATGCATATCTATGTTAACATAGGGTGCGCTGCAAGCAAAATCTACAAAACACAATCCGCCATGTGCGTGCATTAATCTTGCTACATCATGATACGGAGTTTGGATACCTGTTACATTGCTACACGCTGTTATAGATGCTATTTTAAACGGGTGATTCTCATATTTGAGAAGTTCGTTTTCAAACATCTCTATACAAAAAAGCCCATCCTCCTTTGCGGGCACTACTACAACCTTTGCTGTAGTTTCTAGCCACGTAGTTTGATTACTATGATGCTCCATATGAGAGATAAAAACAATGGGTTTTATCTCCTCTGGTACGGTTACAAACTTTTTTATATTCTCAGGAACTTTTAATCCTAGTATTCGTTGGAATTTATTGATCATTCCCGTCATTCCGTTACCTCCTACAATGAGAACATCATCTTGATCTGCATGAACATGCTCTTTAATGATATCCTTGGCTTTGTGGTAACTCATGGTCATCGCAGTACCAGAGACAGTAGTCTCCGTATGTGTATTTGCCACATAGGGACCAAAATCACGTGTCATTTTATCTTCTATAGGTCCATACAGTCTCCCAGAGGCTGTCCAATCTGTATATAGTAATCGCTGGGTGCCATAAGGTGAAGTAAAGAATTGATCCACACCTACAATGTTTTCGCGAAAGCGTGTAAAGTAATTCTCTAGTTTACCGCTAGACTTAATAGGATTTAATGTTTTCATAATCAAAACTTTAGGATGTAAATTTATTAAAAAAGACAACAAAAAAGGAGCGCCGTGGCGCTCCTTTTTAAAATTGTATGAATAAGATATATTACAAGCCTGCAACCTCCTTTATAGTAACAATCATATCATTTGCGATTTGATCTGCGTTTTGTTGTGTGCTTGCTTCTGTATAGATACGGATAATAGGTTCTGTATTTGATTTACGTAAATGTACCCAGTGGTTTTCAAAATCTACTTTTACACCGTCTACCGTTGATACATCTTCATTTGCATATTTTGCAGCCATTTTTTCTAGTAATGCATCTACATCAAGCTCTGGAGTGAGTTGGATTTTTTGCTTACTCATAAAGTATGGAGGATAACTAGCTTTAAGTTCGCTCACGGTAATTTTAAGCTTCGCAAGGTGTGTTAAAAACAATGCAGTTCCCACTAAGCTATCACGACCGTAATGCGATGCTGGATAGATGATTCCGCCGTTTCCTTCTCCTCCTATTACAGCGTGTTGGTCTTTCATAGTTTGCACTACGTTTACCTCTCCTACAGCACTTGCAAAGTATTCTCCGCCATGTTTTCTTGTAATATCACGTAATGCACGAGAAGAAGATAAATTTGAAACCGTATTTCCTTTAGTCTCTCCTAATACATAATCTGCACAAGCAACAAGCGTGTACTCTTCTCCAAACATTTCACCTTTTTCATCTATAAAAGCAAGACGATCAACATCTGGATCTACTACGACACCAAAATCTGCACGCTCATCCACTACCATTTTACAGATATCACCTAAGTGTTCTTTAAGTGGCTCAGGGTTGTGAGGGAATTCACCATTAGGCGTGCAATATAATTTTACTGCCTCTACTCCTAATTCTTCCAGAAGTCTTGGTATTGCGATACCTCCGGTAGAGTTTACACCATCTACTACGACTTTAAATTTGGCAGCCTTAATAGCATCTACATCTACAAGTTCTAGCGCCTTTACTTCTTCAATATGCAAATCGATGTAAGCATCATTTTTTGTGATAGCACCTAGATCATCTACTTCAGCAAAAGTGAAGTCTTCATTTTCTGCATACTTAAGGATCTTCTCTCCCTCTACTCCGTTTAAGAATTCTCCTTTACTATTTAATAACTTTAAAGCATTCCACTGTTTTGGGTTGTGAGAAGCCGTGAGTATGATTCCACCGTCTCCATGTTCCATAGGTACAGCGATTTCTACGGTAGGCGTGGTAGAAAGTCCTAAATCTATAATATGAATCCCCATTCCTATTAAGGTATTCATCACAAGTTCTTGTATCATTGATCCAGAGATACGAGCATCACGACCTACTACTACTCTATAGGTTTCTTTGTTACGGTCATTCTTGAGCCAGGCCCCATATGCTGCAGCAAATTTCACAGCATCTACTGGTGTTAAGTTATCTCCTGTGCGTCCTCCTATGGTTCCGCGTATTCCTGAAATGGATTTTATTAGTGTCATAAATTATGATATTCTGAGATTAGGTGTTAGTTGATTGATGACGCAAAAGTAAAGAATTGAACTCGATAGCACTTATGACGCAATTTAAATTATGTTTAAGTTTTTTTGCTTTCGCGAAAGCGTAACTATCGCAACATTGATTTTTTAAGTATTATTTGCCCAGTAACCATTGATAATACAACTTGCAACAACTATCTTGTTCTCTATATGAACTTCCTTGCACACATTTACCTTACAGACGGATTACCACAAGAGACCATAGGCAACTTTATGGCAGATGGTATAAAAGGTAAAAAGTACCTCAAATACTCAGATGATATCCAGAAAGGAATTTTAATACATCGCTGGATAGATAGTTATACAGACAGTCACCCTATTGTAAAACAAAGTACAAAGCGGCTTCACGAGAAATATGGACATTACTCTGGTGTGATTGTAGATATTCTATATGATCACTTTCTTGCTAAAAACTGGAAGAACTATCACGACACGCCTTTAGACATATACATCGCAGATTTTTATCAATTACTTGAGGATAATCATCACCTGCTCACGAGCCGAATCCAAAAAATGATGATCCCTATGATGGAACAAAACTGGTTACTTAGTTATGCGACTATGGAAGGAATAGGCACAGTGCTCTATAATATGAATATACGCACAAAGCGCCGCGTGGCAATGGATAAGGCTATAGAAGACCTAGCCGAACACTATGAAGCCTTTGAGGATGAGTTTACGAGATTTTTTGAGGAACTGCAGGCATTTGTTGAGCTGAAACTCAAAGAACTTTAAGTTTGATATATTTACGTTAGAAAATACAACCACATGAAAAAATTACTATTACTCCTCTCTCCTATCTTATTTATAACGTGCAAGACAGAAACACCTACTCCTGAGCCCGTACATGGATTAATTGCACAAAAAGCAATGGTAGTTTCTGCTCGAGAAGAAGCCTCACGCATAGGATCAGAAATTATGGAGCAAGGCGGTAATGTTTTTGACGCCATGATTGCAACAGATATGGCGCTTAACGTGGCATATCCTTTTGCAGGAAGTCTAGGTGGTGGTGGTTTTCTAGTATATCGTACTAAGGATGGCGAGATAGGCGCGCTAGATTATAGAGAGATGGCTCCCGCAGCCGCTACGCACGATATGTATCTTGATAAAGATGGTAATGTGATTCCTAACTTGAGCACAGAGGGAAGCCTTGCTGTGGGTGTTCCTGGAGGTCTTGCGGGTATGTTTGCCGTACACGAGAAGTTTGGTTCTTTACCTATGTCTCAAATTTTACAACCGGTTATTAATCTTGCTCGTAATGGATATGTGGTAACTGAAAGTCAAGCCAAACGATTTGATGCGTTGCGCGAGAAGTTTATCGAGCTTAATGGAGATAGTATTTTATATGCAAACGCTTTCGCGAAAATGTCTACCCTCAAAAATGAAGCCCTTGCAAAAACACTAGAGCGTATTGTCGCAAAGGGTAAAGACGAATTTTACAAAGGAGAAACTGGACAGAAGTTAGTGAACTACCTACAATCAAAAGGCGGAATCATCACGATGGAAGATCTTGCTGCTTACGAAGCAAAATGGCGTACTCCCGTAACTTTTGAATATGATAATTTGAGAATCATTTCCATGAGTCCTCCCAGTTCTGGTGGTGTATGCTTATCAGAAATCATGCAAATGATTGAACCTTACGACATCTCACAATATGGACATAATACAGTAGAGAGCATCCAGCTACTTACCGAAGCCGAGCGACGTGCCTATGCAGATCGTAGCTTTTATCTAGGAGATCCAGACTTTGTTGAAATTCCGCTGGAAACATTACTCTCTGACGAGTATGCAAAAAACAGAATGGATTCCTTCTCTTGGGATAAAGCTACAAAGTCAAGTGACATGAGCCATGGGAAGTTACCTGGCTATGAAAGTATGGAAACCACACACTACAGTGCGATAGATCAGTACGGTAATGCGATTGCTGTGACAACTACGCTTAACGGTGCTTATGGATCAAAATTATATGTAGACGAGATAGGTTTCTTTTTAAATAATGAAATGGATGATTTTTCTAGCAAACCTGGAGTTCCTAATATGTTTGGCCTCATAGGTGCCGAGGCAAATAAGATTGAACCAGGGAAGCGTATGCTATCAAGTATGACTCCTACCCTAGTAGAAAAAGATGGAGAATTCTGGATGACCGTAGGAACTCCTGGAGGATCAACAATAATTACTTCTGTATTACAAACGGTTCTTAACGTTCATGAATATGGAATGACTATGCAAGAAGCGGTAAATGCACCACGCTTTCACCATCAGTGGTTACCAGATGTTGTATTATTTGAACCAAATAGTTTTGATGCTGAAACCATAAAAGGGTTACAAGAAAAGGGATACAACACAAATGAAGAACAATCTCCAGTTATCGGAAAAGTAGACGGTATTTTAGTGCTTCCTGACGGCACATTAGAAGGTGGCGCAGATAGACGTGGAGATGATACTGCGGTAGGGTTTTAAATAGCTTCACGAGTATAACACCCAATTTTATAATAACTTTAAGAATACAGTAAATACTATAGTTGATTATAGGACGTTATCATCGTTTTAACAGTAAAGGTTGCTATCTTTGGCAGCCTTTTTGTATACTATAAGAAACCTTTAAAAAAACATATATTTATGAAATACATTGCGCTTTTTATGTGCTCCTTCCTTGCCTCAGTGATGACGGCACAAAATCTTCCACTAGCGGTAAGTGATGTCGCTCCACTAGAGACACACTCTAGTCCTATTCTTCAAGAGCTACTTTCTCAAGAAATAGCAAAGAATCCTAAATGGAAGAGCATGGTCAAAGCAAATAAAATGTCTATAGGTATTGTAGATATGAGTAATGTAGATAGAATAGAATATGCAGGATTAAACGATGAGTTTATGATGTATGCAGCTAGTCTACCTAAAATTGCAATTTTACTTGCAGCTATGGATGCTATAGAAAATGGCGAGCTTAAGGATTCTAAAGAAGTGCGCAAGGATATGCACCTTATGATTAGTAAATCAAATAATGCTGCATCTACACGTATGATTGACCGTGTAGGTTATGAAAAAATAGAACAAGTACTACGTAGCGATCAGCTTAAACTTTATGATGAAGAAGTAGGTGGTGGTTTATGGGTAGGAAAGAGATATGCTGCAGGCGGGAGACGCCATCCAGAACCTATGAAAGGTCTTAGTCATGCTGCTACTGCAAGACAAGTGTGT
The DNA here is from genome assembly GCF_045063955.1 of Dokdonia sp. Asnod1-B02. Classification (NCBI taxonomy): domain Bacteria; kingdom Pseudomonadati; phylum Bacteroidota; class Flavobacteriia; order Flavobacteriales; family Flavobacteriaceae; genus Dokdonia; species Dokdonia sp. Asnod1-B02. The sequence continues at coordinate 2,278,297 of NZ_JBEFNW010000002.1, forward strand.
AGCTTCTATTACCAACTTGCAATGGGAAATCTTATCAACCCAGCAAGATCTTTAGAAATGCTTAAAATCATGAAAGATCCTGCATTACACCACAAGTTTGTAAATACATTAGATAAAATTGCTCCAAAAGCTGACATCTATAGAAAGTCCGGATCATGGAAAAACTGGCACTCGGATTCTGTGCTAGTATGGGGACCTGAGCGTAAATATATTTTGGTTGCTCTTATAGATGATTCTCAAGGAGAGCAGATTGTTAGAGATTTAGTAATTCCTTTAGAAAAAGCAATGAAAAAATCACGAGCTTTAGCATTCAACTAGAGCATCTCACAATCCAAACATAATTAATGATAAAAAGACTTTATAAAAAAGCCTTTGATATAAGAGATGGTGAAATCACCATCTCTTTTTTTATGCAACTGTACATCTTTTTGGTGATTACAGTATTGCTCATTGTTAAGCCTACAGTAAATGCACTTTTCCTCTCTGCCCTAGGTGCAGAAAAATTACCCTATGGGTATCTCATGGTTGCCGTGGTAGCCATCATTAGTTCGTTTTTTTATAACAAAGCGCTTAAACAACATTCTTTTAAGAGGGTTGCGACAATCACACTCTCTGCTTTTTGTCTATTTTTTATTATTCTCTCTATAGCGCTACACTTTAAATTTCTTGAAGTCTGGGTGCTTTATCTCTACTATGTTCTTATATCGCTTTTTGCAGTTGTAGTTACTTCACAGTTCTGGATACTAGCGAATATGGTGTACAATGCTAGAGAAGCAAAGCGCTTATTTGGTTTTATAGGTGCTGGGGCTATTGCAGGAGGTATTTTTGGAGGATATTTGACAACGCTTATTTCTGCAATGTTCGGGAATAAGGTTTCTATTCTCATAGCAGGTATTCTTATTCTCTCATGTGTGCCCATTTTACACCACATATGGAATTTAAGGCTCCGTACGCTTACCGTTTATTCTAGAAAGAAGGAAGTACATCAAGCGACCTCGCCAGATCGTAATGCGTATCAACTCATATCAAAATCAAAGCATTTACTATACCTCGCTTCTATAATTGGTGTAAGTGTCGTTGTTGCTAAGCTCGTAGATTTTCAATTCAGTGATTTTGCGCATAGAGCATTGCCAGATTCAGATGAGTTAGCTTCGTTTTTGGGTTTTTGGTTCTCTTCATTTAATGTCGTTGCACTATTAATTCAGCTGTTTATCACAAACAGAGTGCTCAGTTATCTTGGGGTAACCTCAACCATGCTCATCCTTCCACTAGGGATTGCTTTGGGATCACTCCTATTTCTTACGGTACCTGAGCTTTGGGTACTTATCATTATCAAAGGATTAGATGGTAGCTTCAAACAATCAATAAACAAAGCAGCTGCCGAGCTTTCTATTTTACCCATACCTTACGCAATAAAAAATCAAGCTAAATCATTTATAGACATCGTAGTAGACAGTGTTGCTACAGGTCTTGCAGGATTTTTACTCATTTTTGTAATAAAAGGAATGGAGCTGGATACTAAGTTTGTGACAGTACTCACACTCTTTTTTCTATTTGTTTGGCTCATTTTAATTTACAAACTAAGGGATGCTTATTTTGACTCTTTCAGAACTAACTTGAAGAGCTTACTTCTCAATAAGGAGAGTTCTAAGAAGACATTCCAAGAAGATAGAACAATCTCTACCGCGAGACGTATTTTACAAACTGGTGAAGAACAAGAAATACTAACGCTCCTTACGAGGTTATCTACTACAAAACTCAATCCTCTTAAATCGCATATTGTAAAACTTCTCGATCACCCTTCTAACGCTGTAAAAAAAGCAGCTTTAGAAGAATTATATATATACAAAGAAGGAACAGCGCTAGCTAAGGTAAAAACACTGCTCTCTAACGAAGATGATGCGCTCACACTTGCTGTATTACAATATTTATTGCATCATACCCAATTAGAAGACGATAGCGTTTTTAATGAATACCTCAACCACCCTAATCAAAGAATATCAAAAGCGGCATTACTTTGTCTCGCACAAGATGCGCGCACTAATGATCGCCTCGCTACGCGATTTGACTTAAGAAATCGTATTGGCAAAGAAATCGAGAGATTAGGAACTCCCGAAGGATTAGAAAATCAAAAAGAAACATCAGAATTACTGCTAACGATTGCATACTCTGGGATGAAAGAATTTTATTATTTCATCTCTATTCATTTTAGTAACAAGCAACGTTCTGTTGCTAGAAAAGCAATTCAAGCTGCAGGTATCACTACAGATCCATTATTTGTAGGACACCTACTGCAATACTTAGAGGATAAAGACTTACGTAAGACTGCTATAAAAAGTTTAACTCAGTACGGACCAGAAATTACCAAAACCCTGCTTCAGTTAGAAAGTGAGGATGCTTTTAGCCTTGATATAAAAAGAAATCTACCTAAGGTTATTGCAACTTTTAATTCTCAGAATGCAGTGCGCATTTTATATAAATTTCTAGCTAGTAATAATCTTATCGTACGCAAGAATGCCTCAAAATCATTGTTGAAATTAAGTACGCAAAATCCTTCTCTAGTAATAGATAAGCGACGCATAACAAAATACATCCTAACGGAAAGCAACTATTATCAAAGCACCATAAATGCCCTTTCAACCTTTATAAAGCTTGTGAATACAACTTCCCTAAGCGAAGACATAAATGGAAAGGAAACAGAAATTTTACTTGCTCGTGAGGCGATTGTCATGATTTTAAGAGAGCAAGTAGATTTAAGTCTGAATAGTATTTTTACATTACTGAGCATACGCTATAACCAAGACGACATTACAGCTGCTTTTCTAGGCTTAAAAAGTGATGATGATAATGCAAAAGTGAACGCTATCGAATTTCTAGATAACCTACTTCACATTAAACTTAAGAATAAGATCTTACCGTTACTAGAGTACAACATTATTGAAACAGAAGGAGCAGATACAGCACACTTTGAAATAGAAGATCAGTCAGAATTTCAAACTATTCGTAATTTAATAAGAAACCGAAGCAGGCAAATGAATATCGCCATGCTACATCTTATAGAAATCTTAGAGGATGCGAGATACATTCCCATCACACAATCCTTTACTAAACATAGAAACAAAGGTATAAGCAAGCTAGCAACGAGAGTTCTGCAAGGTCTTAAAAGCTCTCAGAAAGCTAACAAATAATATAAAAAATGCCCATTAGATTAGTTCTAATGGGCATTTTTAAAGTTATTAATTATGATGACTAGGATGGATTTACCACCTCATCAATACTACTTGCTAGATACATGTGAGCTCCAGCAGAGTTTTTATTAAGCACATTGGTCATTAAGCAAACTATGTACTTCTTTCCATTAGGTTGCTCTACAATGATTACGGAGTTCATATAGTTATATACATTTCCTGCATAATCTTTACATCCTGGGTCTTTACTGCGATCACATTTATAAAATGATCCAGATTTAAAAAACACAGCGGCATCATCAAGTCTATTAGATTGTGCATAACGTATTCTTCTATCTGTCATATATAATAAACGCTTCATCTCCAGTGAGCTTTCTTCATCTATTACGTTTCCTTGCTCTAAGGCTACTAGAAACTTCATGAGTCCTTTAGGAGTTCCTATACTACCACCTTCTCTTCCTACATACTTTCCAGCAGGTCTTGTAAACATCCCTCCTAGTCTCCAGTCATCTTCTGTTATCCCCAGCTCTCTTAGAGGCTGATTTACAACTCTGTTTGCTTGGCTGGTAAGAGAGTCTCTATCCGTCTCTACAAAGTAATTTTCAGACTCTTCTTCTGTTAGGTCTGCATAATCCATTCCAAAGGCGTCTAGCAGCATCGTTTCTCTGTACAATACGCTTGCAGCTCCATTGTTACTCACAGACACCATATGATCTGCCCACTCGTATAATGAAAACTCATCACTTGCCACTACTTGGCGTTTTGTAAGCTTATCCTTTTCAATATCATAAATTGGAATGGTGTGGTGATCTCCTGTACCCCAGTAACGTGCTTTTACGCGCTTATTACACATAAGTCCTGTACGTAGTGCAAAATCATCTGGATAAGTCTCTGCAAGCTCATTGAAAAAACCATTTAGTACGGCAATTTTACCCACACTTCCTGGCTGGTAACCAGCGTTCTCTCTATGGGCTGCATACTTCAAGTTTTCTGGGTCACTCATATCAAGAACCGCAAGCGAGTAATTTCCGCCTGGAGTGATTCTTGCAATAGCACGCGCAAATTCTGGATCTTCAACGAGGAGTGCACCAAGAGAATCTTGCTTTCGCGAAAGCAAATTCAACTTAATATCATTTAGTTTTAAATAAGCTCCATTAGGAATACGCTTATTAGTAATGCTATCTTTCTCCATTTTTTGAAGACGATACAATCTTTTGATTCCAGTGCTGTCATAACCATCTATAGGATAAATTATCGTGGCAACAAGTGTGGATAATGCAATAAATGTAAATGTGATAAATGTCTTCATTAGTTTATTGGTGCGTCTAAGGTTATTAAAAAGTCTTCATTAATTACAGGCGAAATAGATTCTAAATATTCAGAAGTCTTTGCCGTTTTATTCTCTACAAAAGGTCTAATCTGGAACAACCACAGTTTATCATTCTCAAATCCTAACTCAACATCATAAGCTCCATCATAAGTAGATCCTGTCATTTCTGGAAGGCGTGTTCTTATAGACTGAGCTATTGCACGTATATCATTTATGTTTTTCTCATTGAGTATTTGCTTATCAAATGTGGCTATGTTCTTCTTAACACCTCCCGTTGCCGGCAAGCGTATATAATCTGCTTGACGTGCAGGAGAAAGTAACCTGCTGCCCGTTGTTGTTACAAGTCTAGTTTCGGCAGCTTGGCCATCTACTGCTCCTCCTGCTCCACGGCTAAAGGCGATTGTAAGATCCTCATCCGTTCCCTGATTAATTCCTTTGGTAATCATCACTCCACTATAATCCACATCTACAGATGGTATAATTAAAATGGATGGAAATACATTTTCTGGATTACTCAGATATTGCTGGCGCCACTTAAAGCTACGCTCCGTATATGGAGAAGCCCAAACGTCTTTAATTCCTTTCAAGATTTTATCTTCATCAAGTATATTAAAGAGGGTCAAGTTCAATCCTGCGCCTGTAAATTCCTCAAGGTCTTCCATATTTGTATCACTACGCAAGAACACGGGTGTTTTACCGATAGGTGATTTAAACACTTTTTGGAAATCTGCTCGTAAGCTATTCACAAATGACGGCTTAAGTGTCATTACATTAATCGCATCACGCAACCTCTTCAACTCTTCTAGTTGGAAGGTCTCTATCTCTTTTGACGATGCGCCAGAGGTTTTCATGTCTTCCGCTTTCGCGAAAGCGTTATTTAAAAACTCCCAGTAAGAACCATCATAACTAGCCATCTTTTGATCCATATGATCTTTAAATATTCCGAAAGGAATCACAAGTCCTTCTACTACCTGATCTGGAAACATCTTTTTAAGCTGACCAAGGTTTGCCGCCTTAGGACCTACAAGTTTTCCAGATGCACTTGCATCAAGATCTCGCATGTTTATGATATCTTTTTTATCAAGCTGAATCTTTTCTACAGGCACCGTTACTTGGCTAGTAGAACGTTGCTTCTTTGTAAATAACTCACGTTCTTCATCTGTAATATCGTCCTCGCCTTTTATGATAACGCTTCCCTTGTTTGAAACTGCATAAAACACATTCTTACCGCTATACTTACTCAAATCTTGAAGGTTTTCTTGAGATAAGGCCGCATTAGGAATACCTAAGTTTCTAGCAAGTAATTGCACGTGCGAGACAAGGTTACCTTCTGACACAGTCATAATACCAGCAACAGGTTTAAGATCTGATGGCGGTTTTTCAAAAACGTAAATCTTCTCCGTATCTACCTCCACTCCTTCAGGAGATCCTTCAATAACGACAAGCTCACCATAAGCATAGCCAGGATTTAATCCTCGTACAGAAGACTGTCCATCTATATCCATCACCTTGTTTTCAAGTCCTGAATGCTTTGCGATAAATGCTCCTAACGTACTAACACTCTCCCCTAAATCAAGAGCAACAGACGAGCGTACACGATCATCTATGAAGCCATATGCCTTAGGTTCAAACTGCGCATAGATATCTACAATCTCTTGATAGTTTGCTTTTACCTGAGAGGCGCTCCACTCTACAAGTCCCCTTGATGTGGCAAGAAAATCGTTTAGTTGTGCAACACTCTTATCATTATGATAGCTATCGGCGATGAGATAAGGCTCTACCGCTGCCCACTCATTCATTTCTATAAGTCCTGTTCCCGTCGCGGCATAACCCAACGTCTGAATCTTATATAGTAAACTCTTGAGTGTCTCTGGTTTCCACTCTTGTGTTTTTATAAGAAGTATATCTTCAAGCTCGTTAGAGAGGTCAAGCATTGTGAGCTTATCACTTCCTCTATCTAAAGTTTCTATCTCTTGGCGAATTAAGCACAAAATGTCTGCAATTTCTGGCACTAATATCTCAGGAGAGGCGTCACGCTCGCTGTTTGCAAGAAAGCTTGTTATACGTTCTGTGAGCTCATTTTTTACAGATACTTGATTTACTTGCGCTTGTAACTCCTTAAAATTAATAGGTGCATAAAAAGCAGCCATTGTTTTCTCTAAAGCATCAAACTGAGATTTTAATTTATCAGAAAGATTGCCTTTATGCTTTGTTCTAAATTCTTGTACCATCTGGATATCACTCACGCTAGGTTTACCATGTATCTTAATACGGGCATCCATAAACTTAGGATAATCTTCGGCGAGGATTTTTGATTCGCTACGCATACGTTGTGCAATGTTACTATCACCATCGTGTGGTATATCTCGCAATGTTTGACGCAGTAAATAGTAATTTTGTCTTAGTCTCGTATCGCTACGCAGTAGCCACTCATAAAAGTCGATACCCCATGCTTCTTCATCTTCAGATTGTACAGCTCCTCTATAAAATTGAGATTTGCGCTGCACCCATCCATCATCTACACTCCCTAAGTAGCGAGCAAGTTGATATTGTTTAATGCGGCTATGGTCGTTTGCCACATCCCAAAAAAGTTCTTTGTCTGTATTTGCAAGAATGTCTGCCACATATAAATGGTGCTTTTTACCTAGTGCGATAAGATCATCACTGTAACTTGCATGTTGTACTCCACCACCTATGTCATCTGGACAAGGGTCACGTGCTTCACGCTGTGTACCATCTTTACAAAACCATTCAATCTTTTTGTAAGGACCACGAGCATTTTCTTTAAATGTTTCAATACTCTTTTTTATAGATGCAACAGGAAGGTCCTGCGCATACATTGTACTCGCTATACAAATAGTAAGGCTTGTAAGCAATAACTGGGTAATTTTCAACATGTAGTAATGTTTGATTTGATTGTTTGAACTAATATAGGTTAGTCCAAATTTGATTGACTAGAGATTAACGTAAATCTAAGTGATAATTAACTTAATAATAACGATTACAGCCTACAGCCAGCCTATTTGGTAGCCATACCTACGGTAAAATTTATAGGCTAGAATCATCAATAATATGAAGTGTTACGCTTTCGCGAAAGCCTACTTAGCTATCTCGCTATTGTAAAAATAAACTCTGTAAATTTCCCAAGCTCCGACTTTACTTTTATCGTACCACCAAGGTTATTTACAAGTTTTTGTACTGTAGAAAGTCCAATTCCATGACCGCGTTCTCCATTTTTGTCTAAATGTCCTACGGTACTAAATAACGTAAAAATACTATCTACCTTATCCTCTTCTATACCACGACCATTGTCTCTTATAGAAAATTCAAAATGCTTGGACGTTTGGGTGGCCTTGATATCTATTACCGTATGCTTCTTATCATTATACTTAAGACTGTTCCCAATAAGGTTTAAGAAAATCTGATCAAGTGCAGACCTATTACAATGCAACTCTATATTATTTTCTGGGAAGTGAACGTCGCACTCATAATTGATATTGAGAAGATCTACAAGATCCTCAAGCATATCATTAAGCATAAACTCATGCACATCATCCTTATCATATGCAGTACTCTCATAATGCGTAAGAATGTTAGTGATATACTTACTCATAGACATAGATGACTTTTTGAGGTAGCTTAAATAGTTTTTACCTTTTTCATCTATCTCGTCATTATATTTTTTCTTTAAAATATCTGATGTCAATATGAGATTTGCTAGTGGCATTTTAAGATCGTGAGATACGGTCCCTGCAAAATCTTGTAGTAAAGAATTATGCTTAGTGAGGTTCTCCTTGGCAGCTCTTAGCTTAGCATTAACAGATCGTAATTCAAAAAGACGTTCTACCTGCTTACCTAAGGTAATGAGTGCTTCTCGTTGTTCTTGATTAAGTTTATTAGGCTTATGATCAATCACACATAATGATCCTACAGCCATCTTGTTCTTAGTACGCAATGGGATTCCAGCATAAAATATAACTGGCGCGTCGCCCTTAGTAAGTGGGTTGTTTACAAACCTCAAATCCTTTGTAGCGTCTGGAATCTCAAAAATCTCATTAGGTGTTAAAATCGCGTGTGCGCAAAATGAGCTATCTCGAGAGGTTTCACAAGGTGCAAAGCCTACTTTAGACTTAAACCACTGTCTGTCTTCATCTACTAGAGTGACGAGGGCTACAGGCGTATTACATATGTAAGCAGCAAGTTTAGTAATGTAATCAAAGTCTGGTTCTTGAGCTGTGTCTAGAAGTTCTAGACCATGCAAAGCTTTCATGCGCTTAAACTCATGTACTGGTGTTGCTGGTGCTATCATACTGGCGATACATTTAAGAGCCGTTTTAGGGTGTTGAACAGTTAGGCTCAAGGGACAAAGATAATGGCTTACTTTTAACGTTATAGCGTTTATACAATATCATTTTGACTGTATTGAATAACATGAGACGATATAATAACATAGAATTTACAAAAATTCTACGAACTTGAGGTATATTACAGTCAATGTATTAGCAACTACTCAAGTAAAATAAATAGTAGAAATCAATAAAATTCGCAAAAACTACTGTGCGTGCATAGTAAATTATTGTATATTTACAACGATTTCGGAATAAAACCCTATGAATGATAAAACAATAGACTACTGTTTGAGAGCCACTTGGCAAGCAGTAATGAAAATGTATAATGAACAAGCAGCAGAGTTTGATGTAACGATGGCCGTTGGTTTTGCCTTATTAAGTATAGATCCAGACCAAGGAACACCATCTACAGCATTAGGTCCTCGTATGGGTATGGAAGCTACTTCCCTATCTCGTACACTTAAGACTATGGAAGAAAAAGGCTTGATAGAACGCAAACCTAATCCAGCAGACGGACGCGGTGTTCTTATACATCTTACTCCATTTGGAAAAGAAAAAAGAGATTTCTCAAAAACAAAAGTAAAGACCTTTAATGGTGCTGTGAGAAATACTATAAGTGAAGAAAAAATCAACAACTTTTATGAAGTTATTGATACCATCAATGATTTGATTCAAAATAGAAAAGTTTTTAACCAAAAAGAAACCTTAGTAAAATAATGGCAAAACGTAGAATAAAGAAAGTAGCCGTCATCGGTAGCGGAATTATGGGAAGCGGTATCGCTTGTCATTTTGCAAATATCGGTGTAGATGTACTCTTACTAGACATCGTACCTAGAGAACTCAATGCTAAAGAACAAGCAAAAGGTCTTACTCTTGAAGATAAAGTAGTTCGTAACCGCATGGTAAACGATGCACTTACTACTGCTTTAAAAAGTAAGCCTTCTCCTATTTACAACCAGTCTTTTGCAAGTAGAATCACCACAGGAAACCTTGAGGATGATATTGCAAAAGTGAAGGATGTAGACTGGATTATAGAAGTAGTTGTAGAAAGACTTGATATTAAAAAGCAAGTTTTTGAGAACTTAGAAAAACACAGAACTCCTGGTACACTTATTACTTCAAACACATCTGGTATTCCTATCCAGTTTATGTCTGAGGGTCGTAGTGAAGACTTCCAGAAACACTTCTGTGGGACACACTTCTTTAACCCTGCGCGCTACCTTAAATTATTTGAAATCATCCCTGGGCCAAAAACAGACCAGAGCGTACTTGATTTCTTAAATAACTACGGTGAGCAATTTTTAGGAAAAACATCTGTAGTAGCAAAAGATACTCCAGCGTTTATAGGTAACCGTATTGGTATCTTCTCTATCATGTCATTATTCCATACCGTTAAGGAAATGGGAATGACGGTTGAGGAAGTAGATAAACTTACGGGACCAGTAATAGGTCGTCCAAAGTCTGCAACCTTCCGTACGGTAGATGTAGTAGGTCTTGATACGCTTGTACATGTTGCAAACGGTATTGCAGAAAACTGCCCTAAGGACGAAAGAAAAGAATTATTTGCCTTACCAGGTTTCATCAGCACGATGATGGAAAATAAATGGTTAGGTTCAAAAACTGGTCAAGGATTCTATAAAAAGAATGTTGATGCGACAGGGCAAAAAGAAATCCTTACGCTTGACCTAGATACTATGGATTACCGCTCTGCAAAAAGAGCAAAATTTGCAACCTTAGAGCTTACCAAAACTATCGATAATGTATACGATCGTTTTAAAGTGCTTGTGGGTGGTAAAGACAAGGCTGGTGAATTTTACCGAAAGTCTTTTGCACACTTATTTGCATACGTACAAAATCGTATTCCAGAAATTACAGATGAGCTTTACAAGATAGATGATGCTATGAAAGCTGGTTTCGGCTGGGAGCACGGACCATTCCAAATTTGGGATGCTGTAGGTGTAGAAAAAGGTATCGAACTAATGAAAGCAGAAGGTCTTGAAGTTGCCTCTTGGGTAACAGACATGACTGCTGCTGGAATCGAGACTTTCTATTCTGTAAAAGATGGTGCTACGCATGTATATTCCGCTTCCGCGAAAGCGCATGTAAAAAAACCTGGTCAAGATTCATTTATCATTCTTGATAACATTAGAAAACAAACTGAAGTATTCTCAAACTCTGGAGTATCTGTACAAGATCTAGGAGACGGAATCTTAAATGTAGAATTCCGCTCTAAGATGAACTCTATAGGTGGTGATGTACTTGCAGGATTAAATAAGGCTATTGATATGGCCGAAACAAATTACGACGGACTAGTAATAGGAAATCAAGGGACTAACTTCTCTGTAGGTGCAAACATTGGAATGATTTTCATGTATGCCGTAGAGCAAGAATATGATGAGCTTAACGCTGCAATAAAATATTTCCAAGATACGTGTATGCGTCTTCGTTACTCTGCTATCCCTACAGTGGTTGCACCTCACGGTATGACATTAGGTGGTGGATGTGAGATGACACTTCATGCAGACCGCGTTGTAGCTGCTGCCGAATCTTATATTGGACTCGTTGAGTTTGGTGTAGGTGTAATACCTGGTGGTGGTGGATCTAAGGAAATGGCCTTAAGAGCATCAGATAAGTTTGATAAAGGTGATGTACAATTAAATGTACTACAAGAGCACTTCCTTACTATTGGTATGGCAAAAGTCTCTACCTCTGCTCATGAAGCTTATGACCTTAACATCCTTAAGCACGGTAAAGATATCGTAGTGGTAAACCGTGATCGTCAGATTGCAACGGCTAAGGCTGTGGCACGCCAGATGGCAGATCAAGGATATACACAACCGGTAAAACGTAATGATGTACTTGTATTAGGTAAGCAAGCCTTAGGAATGTTCTTAGTAGGAACAGATTCTATGGAAGCTTCTCACTACATCTCTGAGCATGACAAGAAGATTGCAAATAAACTCGCTTATGTAATGGCAGGAGGAGATCTTTCTGAACCTACAAGAGTTTCTGAGCAGTACTTATTAGACCTAGAGCGTGAGGCGTTCTTATCACTAGCGACAGAGAGAAAATCGTTAGAGCGTATCCAGCATATGTTACAAAAAGGGAAGCCGTTGAGAAACTAGTTTTTCTGAATACGGATTATAGAGTATAGAATATAGACTTCTTACTCTTGTGAAATGGACAAAAGATTGTAGAGATAATGGCTAGGCATAATTTTAGAAACTTGAAAATTTGGCAATATGGTGTAACCTTTGCTAGTCAGAATTATAAGTTGACTAAAACCTTTCCAAAGTCTGAAATCTATAATCTTACAAGTCAAATGAATAGATGTTCAGTATCTATTCCATCAAATATCGCAGAAGGCTCTGCAAAATCTACTGATAAGCATTTTAAGTCTTACTTAGAAACAAGTCTTGGATCTGCTTATGAATGGGAAACACAATTAGAGATTGCTAAAATCGAAAACTATGTTTCTGAAACTGATTATAAAGAATTAAAAGATAGTATACAGCAATTGCAAAGAATGATAGGAGCATTTATTGATAGACTAAATAATTAAGTCTATACTCTATTCTCCATATTCTATAATCTTAAAAATTATGAAAACAGCATATATAGTAAAAGCATATAGAACAGCCGTTGGGAAAGCTCCCAAAGGTGTCTTCAGATTCAAGCGAGCAGATGAGCTTGCTGCAGAAACCATCCAGTATATGATGAAGGAGCTGCCAGAATTTGACAAAAAACGCATAGATGACGTAATCGTTGGAAATGCAATGCCAGAAGGATCGCAAGGTCTTAACATGGCACGTCTTATCTCTTTAATGGGACTTGACGTAATTGATGTACCTGGTGTAACGGTAAACCGTTTTTGTTCTTCTGGAATAGAGACTATCGGGATGGCAGTAGCAAAGATTCAAGCAGGAATGGGCGATTGTATTATCGCTGGTGGTGCAGAGTCTATGTCTTCTGTACCTATGACAGGATTTAAACCAGAATTAAACTACGATGCCATTGTAAAAACAGGGCACGAAGATTACTACTGGGGAATGGGTAACACGGCAGAGGCTGTTGCAAATGAATTCAAGGTATCTCGTGAAGATCAAGATGAGTTTGCATACAACTCTCACATGAAAGCACTACGTGCACTGGCAGAAGACCGTTTCCAAGATCAAATTGTTCCTATTGATGTGGAGCAAACGTATATCGACGCAAATGGTAAGAAAGCTACTAGATCTTACACAGTAAATAAAGACGAAGGACCACGTGCTGGAACTAGTAAAGAGGCGCTTGCAAAGCTTAGAGCAGTATTTGCTGCTGGAGGAAGTGTTACTGCAGGTAACTCTTCACAAATGAGTGATGGTGCTGCCTTTGTAATGGTAATGAGTGAGGAAATGGTTAAGGAATTAAACATCGAGCCTATTGCACGTATGGTAAACTATGCTGCGGCTGGTGTACCACCACGTATTATGGGAATAGGTCCTGTAGCTGCGATTCCTAAGGCATTGAAGCAAGCAGGTCTTAAGCAAAATGATATTGAGCTTATCGAGCTTAACGAGGCATTTGCATCACAATCACTTGCAGTAATTCGCGAGCTAGGTCTTGACCCAAATATTATAAACGTAAATGGTGGAGCTATCGCTTTAGGTCACCCGCTAGGATGTACAGGAGGAAAACTTTCGGTACAGTTATTTGACGAGATGCGCAAGCGTGATATGTCAGGTAAATACGGGATGGTAACTATGTGTGTAGGTACTGGACAAGGAGCAGCAGGAATTTACGAATTCCTTAAATAATATTAGGATGAGATCTTCTGTTAAAAGGGAGCATCTCATCTATTTAAAGTTCGCTTTCGCGAAAGCGGGAAAAGAAAAATCAAAAAAAGAATAACACAATTTAAACATAGAGATCAGATTTTAGAAGGATGATTACCCCCTATCTAACGTCTAAAATCTCGAATCTAATATCAAATTATGGCAACAGAAGAAACAAAAAAAGATATCCTACGCGGTGGACAATTTATCGTAAAAGAAACAGCTTGTGAAGATGTATTCACAATGGAAGATCTTGACGAAGAGCAAAGAATGATGCGCGATAGTACTAAGGAGTTTGTAGATCGTGATCTATGGGCACACTGGGAGCGTTTTGAAAAGAAAGATTATGCATACACAGAAGAAACAATGCGTACGGCTGGTGAACTTGGTTTACTAGGTGTTGCTGTACCAGAAGAGTATGGTGGATTAGGAATGGGCTTTGTATCTACAATGCTTGTTTGTGATTACATCTCTGGTGCAACTGGATCTTTTAGTACTGCCTTTGGAGCACATACAGGAATTGGTACCATGCCAATTACTTTATACGGTAACGAAGCGCAAAAACAAAAATATGTACCTAAACTTGCTACTGGTGAGTGGTTTGGTGCTTACTGTCTTACAGAGCCAGGTGCTGGATCTGATGCAAACTCAGGAAAAACAAAAGCTGTACTTTCTGAAGATGGAAAATCTTACAAGATTTCTGGACAGAAAATGTGGATTTCAAACGCAGGATTCTGTAACCTTTTTATCGTATTCGCAAGAATAGAAGACGATAAGAACATCACAGGATTTATCGTAGAAAATGATCCTTCTAACGGAATCACACTAGGTGACGAAGAGAAGAAATTAGGTATCCACTCTTCTTCTACACGTCAGGTATTCTTTAACGATACTGTAGTATCTGCAGAGAATATGCTTTCTGAGCGTGGTAACGGATTTAAAATTGCAATGAACGCACTTAACGTAGGTCGTATTAAACTTGCAGCTGCTTGTCTTGATGCACAACGTCGTGTGGTAAATGAAGCAGTAACATATGCTAAGGAGCGTGTACAGTTTAAAACTCCTATCGTAAACTTTGGAGCAATTAAGCAAAAGCTTGCTACCATGGCTACAAATGTATATGTAGATGAGTCTGCATCATACAGAGCTGCAAAAAACATAGAGGATCGTATCGCTATGCGTCATGCAGAAGGAAACACACACCAAGAAGCAGAGCTTAAAGGTGTTGAGGAATATGCTATTGAGTGTTCTATCCTTAAAGTTGCTGTATCTGAAGATGTACAGAATACAACAGATGAAGGTATCCAAGTTTTTGGAGGAATGGGCTTTAGTGCAGATGCTCCTATGGAATCTGCTTGGAGAGATGCTCGTATCGCTCGTATCTATGAAGGTACAAACGAGATTAACCGTATGCTAGCGGTAGGAATGATGGTGAAGAAGGCAATGAAAGGTCATGTAGACTTTATGGGGCCTGCTACTGCTGTAGGTGAAGAACTTATGGGTATTCCTTCTTTTGATACACCAGATTTTTCTGAAACATTATCTGAAGAGAAAGATCTTCTTAAGCGTCTTAAGAAAGTATTCTTAATGGTAGCAGGATCTGCTGCAAAGAAATATGGAACAGAGCTAGAGAAACACCAGCAATTACTAATGGCTGCTGCAGATATCTTGATTGAAATCTATATGTCTGAGAGTGCAATCTTACGTACAGAGAAGAATATCAAACGTACAGGTCTTGAGAGCCAAGCAACGCAACTTGCAATGACTCAACTATACTTATTTAACGCAGTAGATATTATCCAGACCAAGGCTAAAGAAGCTATTATCTCTTTTGCCGAAGGTGATGAGCAACGTATGATGCTTATGGGTCTTAAGCGTTTTACAAAGTACACAAACCAGCCTAACGTAATAGGCTTACGTAACCAGATTGCTGCAGATGTTGAGCAACATGGAAAATATCGCTTTGACGCATAATATATCTTAATAAGTCACTAAAACTATGTGTAATAGATTACGTATTGAAAATGACTTAAAAGTGTTTATGTTCGCTTGCGCGAAAATTTAATTTTATCAAAGCCACTTCTCCTATTGAAGTGGCTTTTTTTGTACCCTACTACTACAACGATTTCGTAACACAACAACCTATCTTATATAATGAAAATTAAAAAAGTCCTTGTCGCCAATCGCGGGGAAATTGCTATTAGAGTACTGCGTGCCTGTACCGAACTTAATATCGCTACAGTTGCGATTTATACCTACGAAGACAGATACTCACAACATCGCAATAAAGCAGATGAGTCTTACCAAATAGGCAAGAATAATGAGCCACTCAAGCCCTACCTTGATATGGATCAGATTATTGACTTAGCCAAATCTAAAAATGTAGATGCCATTCACCCCGGATACGGTTTCTTATCTGAAAACTCCACCTTTGCTAGAAAATGTGCCGAAAACGGTATCATTTTTATAGGTCCTAAACCTGAGGTGATGGATGCGCTAGGTGATAAAATCACTGCAAAAAAAGTAGCACAAAAGTGTAATGTACCTATAATAGAAAGTAATAAAATTGCGTTAGACACACTTGATATTGCACTTTCTGAAGCTACAAAAATTGGCTACCCAGTGATGCTTAAAGCTGCCTCAGGTGGTGGTGGTAGAGGGATGCGCATCATTCGTAAAGAAGAAGATTTACAGCTTAGTTTTGACTCCGCTCGTAATGAGGCGCTTAACTCCTTTGGTGATGATACCATGTTTCTTGAGAAATATGTAGAAGATCCTAAGCATATAGAAGTACAGATTGTAGCAGATTCTCACGGTAACATCAGACACCTATATGAGCGTGACTGCTCTGTACAACGTAGACACCAGAAGGTGGTAGAGATGGCTCCTTCTTATGGGCTATCACAAACACTACGAGATAATCTATACAAATATGCCGTTGCCATTGCTACCGAAGTAAACTACAACAATATTGGTACTGTTGAGTTTTTGGTAGATGCAGATGATAATATTTACTTCATTGAAGTAAATCCGCGTATTCAAGTGGAGCATACGGTTACTGAGATGGTAACAGGCATCGATCTCGTAAAAACTCAGATATTTGTCGCTGGAGGTTATAACCTATCAGACAAGCAGATTAAGATTTACGGTCAAGAATCTATTGGTACTTATGGGTTTGCGATACAGTGCCGCCTTACAACCGAAGATCCTGTGAATAACTTTACGCCAGATTATGGTAAGATTACTACCTACCGTAGTGCTTCTGGGATGGGAATCCGTCTTGATGCGGGAAGCATTTACCAAGGCTATAAAGTAAGTCCGTTTTTTGACTCTATGCTTGTTAAAGTTTCTGCACATGGTAGAACGCTTGATGGCTCTATCCGTAAGATGGTAAGAGCATTAAAAGAGTTTAGAATACGTGGTGTAGAGACTAACATTCATTTTCTGCAAAATGTCATCCAGACTGATACTTTTAAAAACGGAGAGACTACCGTAAACTTTATACAGAACACTCCTTCCCTATTTGACATCAAACTATCACAAGACAGAACTTCAAAAGTGGTTCAGTTTCTTGCAGAAGTTAGTGTGAATGGAAATTCTGACGTCAAGAAAAAGGATGATTCTAAGATTTTTAGAACACCAGAAACCCCATTATACAGCCTCTCAGATCCTTTCCCGAAAGGGACCAAAGACTTACTCACAGAGTTAGGTCCAGAGGAGTTTTGTAAATGGCTCATGGCAGAAAAAAAGATTCATTATACAGATACAACCATGCGTGATGCACACCAGTCCCTACTGGCCACACGCATGCGCTCGTTCGATATGCTCAAGGTAGCATCTAGTTTTGCAAAGAATCACCCTAACACCTTTAGTATGGAAGTTTGGGGAGGTGCAACCTTTGATGTTTGTCTGCGTTTCTTGCACGAAAGCCCGTGGACACGCCTGCGCGAATTACGTAAAGCAGTGCCTAATATTCTTTTCCAGATGCTCTTAAGAGGATCAAACGGTGTAGGATACAAGGCATATCCAGATAACTTGATAGAGAAATTTGTCGAAAAATCTTGGGAGAATGGTGTAGATATTTTTAGAATATTCGATTCGCTTAACTGGGTAAAAGCCATGGAACCTAGCATCCAGTATGTGCGTAACCTCACAGGAGGAATTGCCGAAGGTGCGATAAGCTACACCGGAGATATCCTTGATGTAAAGCAAACTAAGTATGATCTTAAGTATTATACCCAGCTAGCAAAAGATCTTGAAAACGCAGGAGCACATATGATTGCCATAAAAGACATGGCAGGACTCTTAAAACCATATGCCGCAACAGAACTGGTAACAGCGCTTAAAGACACCGTAAACTTACCAATCCACTTACATACACATGATACATCATCACTACAGACTGCTACCTATCTCAAAGCCATTGAGGCAAATGTAGATGTGGTAGATGTAGCCCTAGGCGGACTATCAGGACTTACGTCTCAACCTAACTTTAATGCGGTCGTGGAGATGATGAAATATCAAGAGCGTGAGCATCCTTTTGAGATGGACAAACTCAATCAGTTTTCAAATTTCTGGGAAGACACGCGCGAACTCTACTACCCTTTTGAGTCTGGACTCAAGGCAGGAACCGCAGAAGTTTTTGAACATGAAATTCCTGGAGGGCAATATTCTAACCTTAGACCACAAGCAACGGCGCTAGGTCTTGGTGATCGCTTTGCCGAAGTAAAAAAGATGTATGCTGCCGTAAATAGTATGTTTGGAAACCTAGTTAAAGTAACGCCTAGCTCAAAAGTAGTAGGTGATATGGCGATATTTATGGTGACTAATAACCTTACGCCAGAAGATGTGATGGAACGTGGCGACACGATTTCCTTCCCAGAATCTGTGATTAATTTCTTTAAAGGCGATTTAGGGCAGCCAGTAGGCGGATTCCCTAAAAAATTACAGGCTATCATCTTAAAGAATAAAGACGCCTATACAGACCGCCCTAACGCGCATCTGGCTCCTGTAGATTTTGATGAGGAGTATACAGCGTTTACAACCAAGTTTCAAAAAGGGTTTACACGTCCTCTAGAGATGGAAGACTTCTTATCATACATGCTCTACCCTAAGGTGTTTGAGCAAGCGCATGAAAATTACAAGAAGTATGGCAACCTAGCCCTCGTACCTACTAAGAATTTCTTTTACGGTATGGCATTAGGAGAAGAGATTCTCATTGAGCTAGAACCTGGTAAAACGGTCATCATCAAATTGCTTTCTATTGGTATACCTAGTGATGAAGGAATGCGCACCGTGTTCTTTAAAGTAAACGGTGAAAACCGCTTTGTCGAAGTACACGACACCTCGCTCAACATTAAGAAAGTAGAAAATCTTAAAGTAGACCCAGAAAACAGCAACCAGATAGGTGCTCCCCTACAAGGATCGCTCTATAAAGTGCTTGTCAAAAAAGGACAAGAGGTAAAGGAAAACGACCCACTGTTTATCATAGAAGCCATGAAGATGGAAACCACCGTAGTCGCCTCAAAAGACGGCCACGTAGCATCCAT
Organism: Dokdonia sp. Asnod1-B02; assembly: GCF_045063955.1. NCBI lineage: Bacteria > Pseudomonadati > Bacteroidota > Flavobacteriia > Flavobacteriales > Flavobacteriaceae > Dokdonia > Dokdonia sp. Asnod1-B02. The sequence continues at coordinate 2,297,527 of NZ_JBEFNW010000002.1, forward strand.
TACCGTAAGCGACGGCAATATGGTCTCACAAAATGACCTTGTCCTTACCATTGAGTAGTGCGCTACTCTATTGATTTCTTATAAGTACGCTTTCGCGAAAGTGTAACAAACTAAAAACCACCCGAGGAATTGGGTGGTTTTTTTTGTGGGTTCGATAATCAAATATGGTTAAAATATTATCTATTGATAGTAATAAATTAAGTCATCCGTAATAATGAAGATAATGAGGTAGCAAATGGCACGCCCGCTAACTGTTGCTCGTTTTTATATTTTATTTTAAGCTTGGCAAATTCTTTTGTTTGTCCATAGTTAAAGATTGTATCCTTGAATTCTGGTAATTTTTGATTTTCAAATCTTACAATGAGATAGGCTTCCCTTTTAGCATCTGGATGTCCAAGTTCTTCTAACATTTTTCCAGTAAACACTTCAATTCCACTTTTCAATTTATAAATTTCAGTTGCTATACCGTTTTTTGAATCTCGAATTAATAGAAATTTCGCACTTGCCTCTTTTTCAGAAAAACTAAGACCTCCTTTATCGTTATTCATCCTAAAATTATACATACCATTTTTAAGAAACCAATCCATTCTTTCTTTCCTTTTATTAGACTTTACGTAACCCACTAGAACATTAGTTTCATCTGGTATTAATTTTTGTTTTTGTTCTAAATCTAAGTACTCCGGTATGGGTTCTGAAATTTCATTAGGATTTTCATTCTTATAAACAGTGTGAGTTTTGTATGCGATATTCTCACGTTGTGATGCAGCATTTAGAAAATGCTCTAAAACCTCCTTTATAAAACTTTCTAGATAAATAGTTTCATTTTCATTTTCGGAAGGCTTAATAGGAAAGGCTCCTAAGCCTGGAAGCACTTCATGAAACCCTCGAAGTGGTTTATTAGTTTCCCCAGGATATAGAACATAAGCTCCGCTTGTTCGTCTTATGGCATCCTTGTAAGCGTGCATTTTTAGTAAATCTACATTCTTATAAATACCCTTTAGGTTATTCTTTTTCTCTTTTTGCAAATCACCATCACTAGAATCTTCACCTAGAATATGATTGATATTGGCAATTTTATATTTAGCATCAAAATGAATATGTACAATTTGGTCTTGCGCCTCTGCTTCAATTTCTTTCAATGTTGTCGGCCAAATAGATAATGTATAATCAGGTCGTAAAGTGGTTGTCCAACTTCCAGACTTAGAAATATCCTTTGTACCTCCTCTAAAACTTCTATTGTAATTAAATCTAATATTTAAATGTCTATTCCCCTTTGTAAAAGTTCCATCTAATGCGGTAACCTTTCCTTGCTTGAGTTGTAGACTTAAATTATCCTTAGAAAGAACAATCAATTTTTCTAATTCCTTTGGCTCAATATCAAATACATTTTTCAAAACTTCTAAAAGTTTAAAAAACAGCCAATATTCATAAAGTGTTGCTATGTCTTTTTTACCTCCACTATAAACTTCATCTCCTCCATTCCATATAAGTTGAGCAGCTAAATCATATTTTAACCAAACTTTCAGTAACTCTCGGTAACCTTCCTTTTTCTGAAGTGTAGGGCTATTTAATTTTAAGGTAGTTGGTCTAGAAACAGATTTAAACAAATCATGCTGTAAATGTCCCTCTAGTTTTTCAGAAACAGTGTCTGCCTCTTCTTTTAACCTTTGACCAGCATTTGGATGATTTGAAATATCCATACAAAACTTCAAGAAGGTTTCTAAAGCATGTTTAATGAATCTATTTTCTGAGGTATCAACGCTTTCAAGTTTTCTATAGGATTCAATCTTAGTTGCAACAGATTGGACACCCATATGAAACAATGGATGTGAGCTATTTAAATTTAAACGATTATCACTGTTTAATAATAGCCTTAATTCTCTGTTCTTGAACCGTCTTATTTTTCTGACATCTGTAAGCTCTGTCTCCTCTGTCCAAGTCGTTGTCGGACTTGTCACAATGCGTTGCAAAGCTTCATCAAACTCTTCTGAGTTTATGATAGAACTAATAAAAGCGAAACGTTGGTAGAGCGTTTTATTTTTTGTTTCTGGGTTTATTTCAAATGAATGACTCACTGGCGAGTTTGCCTGAATTATAAGGTCTGTACACTTTGATGTTATATCATTTAACATGTACTGATAATCTTGGCGATAACTCGTTTTAGTAGATTGAACTTCTAATTTTAAATCCTTTTTATCTTCAGGAATTTCAACATTCAAAATTTGTAAAGACAAAGTACCTACAAAAATGTTAGGTGCAATTACTCCAATATGTCCCTTTCGTTTCCTACTCTTTATAATATTAGTTTGGTCACTACATAAAAGCCTAAATTTCTTAGCTGTACTTTCATTTTTATGAAAAAATTCAAAGTCATAGAAACACCCTTCCTTCAATTGATATGTAGGTTCATTAGTATAAAGGTTAGTTGCATCTACTTCTATATCGCCTTTTTTCTGAGCGTCGATATATAGGTACAAACTAGGTTCTACAAATGATAAATCTATTTCTATGGATTGTTTTTTCTCCATATACTAGGCTTCTGCATAACTAGCAAATCCATTATCTACGGCTCCTTTATACATTCTTGTTATTTTTTCGAGAGACAGAGGATACATTACACTTTTGTTTGTTCTATAATCTATATCCTCTTTGTTGTTAAGAAAATCTTTTAAGACATCTGTTTTTTCAATAACACAGAACGATGCTAAAGTTTCTAAAATAGGACAAAGTTTACGCCTAGAACCGTGTAGTTTTGGTAATAGTTTTTGCATGATGGCAATATCTATTTTTGCTTCTTCAGGCATTTTATTATCTAAAGTGGTTAATTGGTTGTATAATCTGTGTATTTCACTCGCAGTACGATAACCAAATTCAGCACCTGTCTTCTTTAGTTCTTCAAAAAACAATACTAACTTTTCATTTAGTATTGTTGTATCAATCTCAGGAAATTCTTTATTTGAAGTCAACGAGATAAAATCTTCTCCCATTGTTGCTCCTTTACTGTCTAAATTAGAAAAGTCTATTTCTGTTGGCGACTCTAAAAATTTAAAAATTTCATCCTTGTTAACTCTAAACTCAATGACGTTAGCTCTATCCAACACTTTTGGACTAAACATATAAGTAGTTTCATCTATATTAACTGTACCAATGATAAATAAATTTTTCGGCCAATTTATAGTTGGTGGTACTGTTCCCTTATCGATATTAGAACTATGTAATTTTAGAAGGTCCTTAGATTCCATTACACTTAGAAAATCTGCAAAGTATCGTTCTACATGACTTAAGTTCATTTCATCTAGAATCAAGAAATAAGGCTTCTTCTGATTTTCATCCTTATTAGCCTCAACAAGTAGATTTAAGGCGCCATTTTCTGGCAATATGTACTCATCAACATTTAATGCATTTACGTAGCCCAATAAAGGCTCTCTATTAGTCCAATCTGCTCCTACTGGAACTATACAATATTGCTCATCATTTTCACTAATCCATCGCGCAAAAGCTTGTGCTAATTTTGTTTTTCCAGAGCCGGAAAGGCCACTAAGTAAAACAAAAGGTTTTGTTGCCAAAGATGAGATGTATCTCTTTATTAATTCTGGAGTAAAGTTTAGTCCAGAATACTGTAAGTCTGCTAGAAATTTAATATACTTGAAACTATCTGATTTAGAGATAGGCATTGAAAGTTTATTTGAAATAGTCATTCTATAATAAGTTCCTATTATATTATCTAAATCAATATTTAATATTTCATTATTAGGAAGATTATGCGTGTCATAGACCTTGTATATAAAAGAATCTCCATATCTCTCAGGCTTATTATATCCGTTTTGTAGAAAAAATTTCTTGATTGTGATTAGGTTTGGTAAATCCCAATTAATCTGTGGCTTTTTTGTCTCACTAATACCATATGCCAGGACAAGTTTATCAATACTCTTGTAAAATAAATATACAGGGTAAATACCTTCACTTGTCGTAAAAGGTTCTATCAGAAAAGATATCCATGGTATACGAGCTGAAACTCCTTGACCGAAACTTACCTTAACCTTAGTCCCTTTGTATTCTTTTAAGTAGTGCTTTGTTTTAAGGTTGTTTGTTTTTGCTTGATTTATGAAATTTACTAGTTCGTCATGATAATTTTCAGAATCGTTCATTATTATAATAATTTAATCTTTGGAATCTTAAGAGCACTATTATATCTGATTGTCAGAAATAAAAAGAATTACAGCAACAATTATAATTAATACTACTAACAAAACTCCATAAAAAAACATTACAAAATTTTGAGCCTAAGTTAAATTATAGTCCAATATTTAAATCTATAAGAAATTTCAAAAGTAGAACCTCCCAACCCATCCCCACCAAAACCATATCTTTGAGTAAAACACTTCCACCACTCAACCTATGGACGCCAAACCGCAAAAACATTCCATCACCTATATCCTATTGCTCATACTAGCGGGAGAGGCGGTTTTTATATTGCCGTTTGTGTTGGCTAGGGTTTTTAGAGCGACGGTGCTTGATGTATTTGAGATAAACAACACAGAGCTTGGTTTTTGCTTTTCTATTTATGGCATAGTGGCGCTGGTGTCTTACCTTTTCGGCGGTCCGCTGGCAGATAGGTTTCCTCCTCGTAAGTTAATGGGTGTGGCACTTGTACTCACCGCCCTGGGCGGACTGGTATATGCCAATAATCCCTCGCTAGTTACTTTGCAAGTGCTGTATGGCTTTTGGGGGTTTACGACTATTTTCTTGTTTTGGGCGGCGATGATAAAAGCCACACGTGTTTGGGGTGGTGAGAAAAGCCAAGGAAAAGCCTTCGGCTTTCTAGATGGCGGTCGCGGCCTTGTAGGTGCGCTTTTTGGAGCATTGGGTGTGCTTATTTTTTCGTTGTTTGCTCCGGAAAATGGAAGCGAACTATCACCAGAACAACAAGCAGATGCGTTTACTTCCGTCATCTATTACTCTTCTGCCATTGTAGCAATTATTGGGGTTCTTGTGTTTTTCTTTCTCAAAAGTGATGTAGCAGCTGAGGAAATCAATCGAGAAAAAATAACCGTAAACACCATAAAGCAAGTAATGCTACTACCCTCTGTAAGCTTGCTTATGGTCATTATACTTTGTGCATATGTAGGCTATAAAATCACAGATATCTTCTCGCTATATGCAAATGTAGTGATGGGATACAATGAGGTGGACGCTGCCAAAACAGGTACTTTCTTACTTTTTATTCGTCCCGTAGTAGGCGTGGTAATTGGTTTTCTAGCAGATAGATCTAGAGCGTCTGTGTACTTGATGATAGGTTTTGTACTGTCAGTTTTTGGCGCCATACTACTTGCTTCGGGAGTGCTTCATGAAGGAACTACCCTACTATTTTTTCTCTCTATCATTATCACAGCCGTAGGTGTGTATGCTTCGCGTGTGCTGTATTTTGCCGTGATGAAGGAAGGAAATATTCCGTTGTATCTGACGGGTACTGCTGTGGGCGTTATTTCATTTATAGGCTACACCCCAGATATTTTTGCAGGACCTATGATTGGCTACTTTTTAGACGGGATGCCTGGTCGTGCGGGTCACGAGGCTGTGTTCTGGCTACTCGCTGCGTTTTCGGCAGTTGGACTTGTGGCTTCTGTGTTGTTTTATCGATTTTCTGTACGTAATGATAAAGCCTAGTCTTTAAGGAAATAAGCTTTCGTGAAACTAATCCCGAATTCACTTCGCGAAAGCGTAAAAAACATAAGTTATACCATCCTTTTTAAATTTATCTTTGCAGCCAAATACAAACAATGCCCTATACCCTTCTTTCCTCACCACTACAAGGCTTTACAGACTTTAGATTCCGTAATGCGCAACAGCAATTTTTTGGTGGTATAGATACCTACTATGCGCCTTACATACGTCTCAACGGGAAGATGGCGATAAAGGGTTCTTATCAACGTGATCTTGATCCTGCAGCAAACACGACACTTGAGGTAATCCCACAAGTGATGACGGCAAGTGCAGATGAGTTTATGTTTGTGATTAAATATATAGAATCGCTAGGCTACACGGAGCTCAACTGGAACTTAGGTTGCCCCTACCCGATGGTTACAAAAAGCGGAATGGGTTCTGGGCTTATCTGTAACACAGAAAAAATTGATCATATTCTTGATCGCGCACATAGCGAGTCTAATGTGACCATCTCTATGAAAATGCGCCTAGGTTATGAGAGCCCAAATGAGATTTTAGAATCTTTTAAAGTGCTAGATAAATATCCGCTTAAAAATGTGGCTATTCATGCACGGCTTGGTAAACAGCTGTATAAAGGTGGTGTTGATCTTGAAAGTTTCCAGAAATGTATAGACGTTGCAAAACACACTCTATACTACAACGGTGATATTACAAGCGTCGAGCAGTTTAGAAAAATGCGAGAGTTATTTCCTTCTATCGAGCATTTTATGATAGGTAGAGGTCTCATTGCAGATCCGTTTTTAGCAAGTATGATTAAAGCAGATACGACGGAGTATCCTGCAAAGCGCTGGGAAACCTTTAGAGCTTTTCACGATACGATTTACGAGCAGTATGATGCTGCACTATCTGGCCCTACACCTATCAAGATGAAGATGCTAGGCTTCTGGGAGTTTTTCTCTCAGTCTACTCACAATCCACAAAAGGTGTATAAGGCAATTAAAAAGGCTGGAAATCCTGTAAAATATAAACAGGCTGTGGGCGAAATTATCGCTGCACAACGCAGAGCACAGTAATTTTACGCTAAGCGGTTGATAAAAGCGTTTTCTTCTGTCAATTTCGCTATTTTTAGATTTCATAATTAATTCGCGTCTATGAAGTCTAAGATTCCCAATGGGGTAATGCTTAACGCATACCCAGATAGTATAGGTAAAAAACTAAGCGATACCGTAGCTTTACTGCAACGTCCAGAATTACAGGATGTATTCTCCTTATTTTATGTCTTGCCTACATTTTTTAATAGCGACCTAGACCGTGGATTTTCGATAGTTGATTATAACATCAATACGGATCTTGTCTCGCAAGAGGATCTCGATGCGCTCAAAAAGCTAGATGTCATGCTTAAGTTTGACATTGTGCTTAATCACCTTTCTGTAGGCTCACCACAGTTTAAAGACATGCTAGAAAACGGTGACAACTCTATCTACAAAGACTTTTTTATTGACTGGAATACCTTTTGGGAAGGTAATGCAGATGCCTACAACAACGGTGTCGCTGTTCCCAAAAAAGAGTACCTAGATAAGTTATTCATGCGTAAGCCTGGCTTACCAGTGCTCAAAGTAATGTTTCCAGATGGTACAGAACGCCCGTACTGGAACACTTTTTATCAGCAAATTACGTATCACGCGATAACGATTGAAGATTTAGAAACTTTAAACGAACTGTCAGAAGAAGATAAAAAGGATACGGTGGAACTTGTAAATAATGCGATTGCTGGTGGATATGATATTTCTGAAGTACGCTTTCGCGAAAGCGTAACACCTCACATCCCTGAGCTTTTAAAGATCATTGAGCAACAACGCTCTTATCTTGGTCAAATGGATGTAAACGGCACCTCAGAAATGGTGTGGGACTTTTATGATGAAACACTAAAAAAAGTAGCCGATTTTGGATGTAAAATCTTACGCCTTGATGCCTTTGCTTATTTGCATAAAGAAGTGGGGCAAACTAACTTTTTCAACAAACCAGGAACGTGGACATATCTAGAGCGAATTAATCAAATTGCTCAAAAATATGATCTTACCTTACTTCCTGAGATTCACTCAGAATACGGATTAGGTCTACACGACGAAGTAGCATCAGAAGGCTTTCAAATCTATGATTTCTTCTTCCCTGGACTTGTTATTCACACCATAGAAACTGGAAACACAGCGGCTTTTGTACATTGGGCACAAGAAGTCATTACCAAAGGTTACAAAACCGTAAATATGCTAGGTTGCCACGATGGGATACCCGTGCTGGACCTTAAAGGAATCACAGATGCACAAGGAAATAACCATCCAGGACTTCTAAAGGACGCCGAAATTGAACACATTATTGAAACGATTTTAGATCGTGGTGGGCGCGTAAAAAACATTTATGATCCAGAAGGAAATAAAATCTCATACTATCAAGTAAACGCGACGTTTTACAGCGCCTTGGGCGAAGATGACCGTAAGCTCTTACTCGCTCGTGCACTACAAGTATTTATGCCAGGAATACCGCAGGTTTGGTACTTAGACCTTTTTGCAGGAAAGAATGATTATGAGGCGGCAGACGCTACTGGAACAGGAGGTCATAAAGAAATCAACCGAACTACATTAACGCAAGAAGATATTGAGCGCGGACTAGAAAAAGCTGTGGTCTTAAAACAACTGGACTTACTGCGTTTACGTAACACCGCTGCAGCATTTTCTGGAACAATGACCATAGAAAGTGAAGATGTTAGTCAGCTTGAAATCCGTTGGAAACAGGACGATGATACAGCCACCTTAAAAGCAAATTTCACTGACTACTCATTTACAGTCACTCATGCTTCAAATGGTGTAGAAAAGGTCATTTCTAATAGCTAATTAACCGTAAAACTTTGCATAATTTTAATTAACAAGCATGTAATTACTTTATTGTGAATGAAGTTGCTCATAATTTAAAATGCATTCGTAACTTTTACCATCTTAAAAACCAATCCAAATGAAATTAAAATACAGCACACTAGCGCTAGGTCTTGTTTTAAGCACCTCGCTATTTGCCCAAAAGGACAACCCAACCGTACAAGCGCTTATTAAAGAAGCCACCACAAACTCACAGCTAGAAACGTTAGCACACGAGATTACAGACGTATTAGGACCTAGACTCGTAGGAACGCCACAAATGCAAGCTGCCAATGATTGGGCAGTAGCGCAATACAAATCTTGGGGAATTGAAGCAAGAAATGAAAAATACGGAGAATGGCGCGGCTGGGAACGTGGTATCTCACACATAGACATGCTAGAACCACGTGTACAAAGCTTGCGCGGTACACAACTCGCATGGAATCCTAGCACATCAAAAGAAGGAGTTACTGCAGAAGTAATCACCTTACCTACTGTAAAAGATGCTAAGGATTTTGAAAGATGGCTTAAAAATGTAAAAGGAAAAATTGTACTCCTTTCCATGCCACAAATCACAGGACGACCAGATTATAACTGGGAAGAGTTTGCAACCGAAAAGTCTTTTGCTAAAATGAAAAGACAACGCGACTCACTTTCTAACCTATGGAATGATAACATACAGCGCACTGGTTTTACAAATAGAGGATTGCCAGAAGCACTAGAAAATGCTGGAGCTGTGGGTATTGTAACTTCAAACTGGTCAAGAGGTTTTGGCGTGAATAAAATCTTTAGTGCACGCACAAAGAAAATCCCAACCGTAGATTTAGAACTTGAGGATTACGGAATGTTATATAGACTTGCTGAGTCTGGACATACACCAAAAATAAATATCACAGCCATTTCAAAAGAACTTGGAGCGGTACCTGCATTCAACACTATTGCCGAGATAAAAGGAACAGAAAAACCAGAAGAGTATGTAATCCTTTCGGCACATTTTGATTCTTGGGATGGTGGTACAGGAGCAACAGATAACGGTACGGGAACGCTAGTTATGATGGAAGCTATGCGTATTTTAAAGAAGATTTACCCTAACCCAAAGCGTACTATTCTAGTAGGTCACTGGGGAAGTGAAGAGCAAGGTCTTAACGGCTCAAGAGCGTTTGTAGAAGATCATCCAGAGATTGTAGCAAAGGTGCAGGCATCTTTTAATCAAGATAACGGTACTGGACGTGTAGTACGCCTTAATGGTGGTGGATTTTTAAGAAGCTACGACTATCTTAGTAGATGGCTTAATGCAGTGCCAAATGAAATTACAGATGAGATTGAGACTACATTTCCAGGAGCTCCTGCACGCGGAGGATCTGATTATGCATCCTTTCAAGCAGCTGGTGCGCCAGGTTTTAGCCTAAGCAGCCTTAACTGGTCATACTGGAACTACACATGGCACACTAACCGTGATACGTACGATAAAATCGTTTTTGACGATATACGCAACAACGTAATTCTTACAGCGATATTAACCTATATGGCTAGTGAAGATCCAGAGTTTACTTCTCGTGAGCGTGCAGTCTTACCTATAGATCGTCGTTCTGGAGAGCCTAGAGAATGGCCTACTCCTAGATCTCCTACTCGTAAAGGAGGAATGGATTAATTAAAATAATGGGTACGCTTTCGCGAAAGTGTACCCATCTTTTTTTAAATAAAGCTTACACATTAAAAAGACCAAAAGCCTATGAAACCATTAAAAAAAGAAGATATTGCTCAAGGAGTTTTTGATCTTTATGACGACTACGCACATAATAAAATAGACCGAAGAATCTTTATCGAACGCTTATCTGTGTTTGCTGTGGGAGCAGTAACGCTACCTGCGCTACTTAGTTTTATGACACCAGATTATGAAACTACGCAAACCGTAGCGCAAGATGATCCTACTATCGATAGCGACTACATTCAGTACGATTCTCCCAAAGGTGGCGGAAGCATTAAAGGATTATACTCAAAACCTGCAAATGCAACAGGCAAATTACCTGGAGTCATTGTTGTTCATGAAAACAGAGGACTCAATCCGTACATAGAAGATGTAGGAAGACGCACTGCCAAAGCTGGATTTTTATCCCTAGCACCAGATGCTTTAAGTCCGCTAGGTGGGTATCCTGGTAATGATGATGATGGTAGAGCAATGCAACGCAAACGCGACCGTCTGGAAATGCTAGAAGATTTTATTGCTGCCTATCACTATCTTAAAAATCATGAAGACTGTAATGGCAAAGTTGCTGTGGTAGGTTTTTGTTTTGGAGGATGGGTTTCAAATATGATGGCAGTATTACTTCCTGATCTTGCAGGAGCTGTGCCGTTCTATGGAAGGCAACCAGATGATGAACAAGCCGCCGAAATCAAAGCTCCGCTCCTACTACAATACGGAGGACTCGACGAACGAGTAAACGCCGGATGGCCCGCTTTTGAAAAAGTGCTTACTGCAAATAATATTCCGCATACGGCTCACTTTTATGAAGGTGTCAATCATGGATTTCATAATAACACGACTCCGCGATTTGACGAGAAAGCCGCTACGCTCGCTTGGGATAGAACGATAGCATTTTTTAATACATATCTCAAGGCCTAGTCTTTATGAACCACAATACTCTTATTGAAACATTTTACAAGGCGTTTACTAACGGAGATGCAGCAGGAATGACTGCTTGCTATCATAATGACATTATTTTTTCTGATCCAGCGTTTGGAACCTTACATGGCAAAGAAGCAAAAGCTATGTGGCACATGCTTATTGAGCGTGGAAAAGGAGCCAATAAAGTGAGCTATAGTAACATTGAAACCACAGCCACCACTGGAAGCGCGCAGTGGACAGCCCGCTATCCATACGGACCAAAAAAACGCCCCGTAATAAATCATGTGACTGCAAACTTTACATTTAAGGATGGTAAAATTATAGAACATCACGATACTTTCGATATGTATAGCTGGACTAAACAAGCACTTGGCCTGCCAGGAGTTTTATTAGGATGGTCAGGATTTATGCGTAACTCGATTCAAAAAAAGACCAACGGAATGCTTAAAAACTACATGGAGATAAATCCGCAATAAGTCAGCTTCCTTTTAAAGTGTCACGATACTCATATCAATAGTGTGGAGTAATTCAAGTATCTTTATGCCCCGTTAGAAAAAGCATTCTTTTTGAAAGATATTTTACTCATCACTCCGCCATTTACGCAACTCAATACCCCTTATCCTGCTACGGCATATATAAAAGGGTTTTTAAATACTAAGGATATCTCATCATTCCAGATGGATCTTGGTATAGAGGTTATTTTGCAACTATTTTCGTCTAAGGAGTTTACAAGGCTTTTTGAGGTTGCTCACGAGCATGATACCATTGTTTCAGATAATTGCAGGCGTATCTATGCAATGCGAGATACCTATGTTAAGCTACTTGATGATGTGATCTCGTTCTTACAAGGAAATAATCAAACCATCGCCAGGCAAATTTGCACCGCCAACTTCTTACCACGTGCTTCTCGTTTTGATCAGCTAGATGATATGGAGTGGGCTTTTGGTGAGATGGGAATGCAAGACAAAGCAAAACACCTTGCCACTCTTTTTCTAGAAGACCTCTCAGATTTTATTGTAGAGTGTATTGATCCTAATTTTGGATTTAGTCGCTATGCAGAGCGTTTGGGTCAGAGTGCAAACTCTTTTGATGAGTTATACACCTCGCTACAAGATGACCTTACTATTATAGATGAGATTACTATAGAGATTTTAGAAGCACGCTTTCGCGAAAGCGTACCAAAACTAGTGTTACTCTCCGTTCCATTTCCAGGGAATCTATACAGTGCTTTTAGATGTGGGCAGTGGATTAAAGAACACTACCCAACAGTCAAAGTGGCTATGGGAGGTGGTTTTCCTAACACAGAATTACGAGAATTAACAGACACGAGAGTCTTTGAATTTATAGATTATATTACGCTAGATGATGGCGAACTCCCAGTAGAACTTCTCGTGGAAGATGTTGTGCAAAACGTTGAAAACCCTACCTATAAGCGCACATTCATTCTTGAAAATGGTGAGGTTACTTATAAAAATAATACGCTCCGTCATGACTATAAACAGGCGTACTTAGGTACTCCAGATTATTCAGATTTATTACTTGATGAGTATGTCTCTGTGATTGAGATTGCAAACCCTATGCACAGTTTGTGGAGTGATGGTCGCTGGAATAAGCTTACCATGGCGCACGGATGTTACTGGGGTAAATGTACCTTTTGTGATATTTCGTTAGATTATATAAAAATTTACGAGCCCATCGCTGCGAGTATTCTCGTAGATCGTATGGAAACACTTATAACGCAAACTGGAGAAACTGGTTTCCACTTTGTAGATGAAGCCGCGCCACCTGCGCTCATGAAAGCGCTAGCGCTTGAAATCATCAAACGCAAACTGGTAGTAACTTGGTGGACAAACATCAGGTTTGAAAAGAACTTTACTAAAGATTTGTGTAGACTTCTCAAAGCCTCTGGTTGTATTGCCGTTTCTGGCGGATTAGAAGTCGCTTCAGATAGACTATTGAAGCTTATTGATAAAGGAGTGACTGTTGCACAAGTTGCTCAAGTCACACTCAATTTTACCGAAGCAGATATTATGGTGCACTCCTACTTGATGTATGGATATCCTACTCAAACGGAGCAAGAAACGATAGATAGTCTTGAGATGGTACGCCAGCTTTTTGAGCTGGGCATTATACAATCTGGATTCTGGCATCAATTTGCTCTTACCACGCACAGCCCTGTAGGTAAAGACCCAGAAAGCTACGGAGTAACTCCACATTACAATGAGATTACCTTTGCAAATAATGATGTAGACTTTAGTGATAAAACAGGCATTGACCATAGCAAATTCAGCTACGGACTTAAGAAATCACTATTCAACTACATGCACGGTATTGGATTTGATGAGGGCTTGCAAGAGTGGTTTGACTTTGAGGTTCCTCGCACAACCATACATCCACATGTGATAGAAGATAGCCTTCAAGATGAATTGCAGTTTAATACAAAATCTACTTCTAGAATTTTGTGGCTTGGATTTGCTCCTATGCAAAAGACATTTAAAAAGAAAAAGCGCGAACTAACAGAGCTTACGTTTCAAGATCAAACGGGAACTACACAAATTACCGTAGATACTCAAGATGCACTTTGGCTAATTGACATGCTAGCAATGGCGAGTCCACATCAAGATAAATTACCTACTTATGCAGCTCTCAAAACTTCATATGAGGAAACAAAAGAAAATTTTGAGTTATTCTGGTATTCTAAGGCTATGCTCAGTTTGCGAGAAGCAGGACTACTGGTTATATAAAATAATAGGTTGTTGAAGTACGCTTTCGCGAAAGCGTAACAAGAAAAATACTACTAGTGATATTTCTGAAAAACCTTTAAAGCTTCGTTGTAGCTACTCTCAAAACTCATTGCGTTCACATTATCATTTGCCTTTACCGAAGCAAAGTAAGAAATGAGCTTTTCTGTAGGCATGTTGCCTGTAAGATCATCTGCTGCCATAGGGCAACCACCAAAACCTTGAATTGCACCGTCAAACCTACGGCAACCAGCTTTGTAAGCTGCATCTACCTTCTCATGCCAAGTTGTTGGCGTTGTGTGTAAATGCGCGCCAAACTCCACTTCTGGATAACGCTTAATAAGATTAGAGAATAGATAATCTATAGTTTCTGCATCTGAAGTACCAACGGTATCTGATAATGAAAGTATTTTCACTCCCATACTGCTGAGCTTCTCTGCCCACTCCCCTACGATATCCACATTCCAAGGGTCACCGTATGGATTACCAAATCCCATGGAAATATAAACAACGAGCTCTTTATCCTTAGAAGAAGCGAGCTCTATAATATCTTTCAATAAATCTACAGATTGAGCGATAGTTTTATGCGTATTACGCATCTGGAAGTTCTCTGAGATAGAAAATGGATAACCAAGATAATCTACCATTTCATGCTGCACGGCATCTTGAGCACCACGCAAGTTTGCCACAATAGAAAGTAACTTACTATCTGTCTTTGAGAGGTCAAGACTGTGCAAAACCTCTGCAGAATCCTTCATTTGAGGAATCGCCTTAGGCGACACAAAACTTCCTACGTCTATGGTGTCAAAACCACAGCGTAATAATGATTGTATATATTGAACCTTAGACTCTGTAGGAATCCAGTCTTTTATACCTTGCATCGCGTCACGAGGACACTCAATAATTTTTACATTCTCATTCACTACGTAAAAATAGCAGTTTCAATTGTTGTATCACAACTAGAAGCGACAATTAAGTGACGATTTTATAATTTAATTGTCAACAATATTCAACAGCATCTACTGCTGTGTTTCTTGTTTTGCAACAATTTTATCTACGCAGTTGATACCATCAATCGCTGCCGAGATAATCCCTCCAGCATATCCAGCACCTTCACCACATGGATATAATCCCTTAATCTCTACATGCTCAAGTGTTTCCCAATCTCGAGGAATAGAAACTGGAGATGATGTACGACTTTCTGGAGCGTGTATTACAGCATCATTAGTGAGATAACCTTGCATCTTTCGTCCAAAACCTAAGAACGCCTTCTTCAATCTTTTGGCAATCATATCTGGCAATACCTTATTAAGATCTACCGACACAATTCCTGGTTGGTAAGAGGTTTTAGGAAAATCCTTAGACACACGACCGTCTATAAAATCACGCATGCGCTGTGCAGGTGCTGCTTGAGTTTTACCTGCAGCTTCCCAACATGCACGCTCTACCGACTTTTGAAAGTCTAAACACACAAAAGGATCCCCTTCTTTGTAATTAGGTAAATCTTCTGGGGTAACACTTACCACAATTCCCGAGTTTGCATACGGGTTATCACGCTTAGAAGGACTCCAACCGTTAGTTACAATCTCTTCTTGATCTGTAGCACAAGGTGCTATAATTCCGCCAGGACACATACAAAAAGAATATACTCCTAGTCCGTCCACCTGCTGCACCAGACTATAAGAAGCTGGTGGTAAGTACGGATTATCACCATCTGAATGGTATTGTATGTCATCTATTAATTCTTGCTGATGCTCAATACGCACGCCTATTGCAAAAGGCTTTGCCTCTATCTTAATCTTGCGTTTATGAAGTAAGTAAAATATATCACGAGCAGAATGGCCTGTGGCAAGTATCACGTTATCAAAATCAAGCCAATCGGTATCATTTACCTGTATTGCTTTAATGGCATTATCTTCTACCTTGAGATCCGTAAGTTTTGTATCAAATCTAACCTCTCCACCATACTGAATGATGGCTTCACGCATCGCAGTAATGATTTTAGGCAATTTATTGGTACCTATATGTGGATGCGCATCTACTAAGATATCTTCTACCGCTCCAAAGTGTACAAACCACTCAAGAGCTTTAAGTACGTTACCACGTTTTTTTGAACGTGTATATAACTTCCCGTCAGAATATGTTCCTGCTCCTCCTTCTCCAAAACAATAGTTAGAATCTGGGTTTACAATATGTTCTTTATTGATAGCTGCAAGATCGCGTCTTCGCGCACGTACATCTTTTCCTCTTTCAAAAACAATAGGTTTTAATCCGCCCTCTACAGCGCGCAGTGCGGCATATAATCCAGCAGGACCAGCACCTATAATCGCTATTTCTTTTGCATTTGAAACATCTTGGGGTACAAAAGGAGGAATCTGGGGACGCTCTTCTCCATTTTTCCAGAATTCTATCTGTAGTGAGACTTTCACTGGTGATTTGCGAGCATCTATAGATCGCTTGCGTATATCCCATTCTCTTACATCATCTGCTCTTAGTCGCGCTTTTTTAAAGGCAACTTCTGCGATGTAATCATCATCTTCTGCTTGGTGTGGAAGTACGTTTATTTGAACAAGTGTAGACATAGCGCGAAGATAAGTCCTTACAATCTTGAAACCGAACTAGAATTTAAAAATTGAAACGTAATTTTCAGGAATTGTAGACAAAAAGAAGATTAGTCTATTTCTTCATAGTCTACATACTCACCTACCACTTTTGACGCTTTTTTAGGCACATCTTTAGTTTGAGCTGTAGGTCTTTGTGTTTGTTGAGCTTGCTGCTGGAAACCTTTAAAAGCGTTTTCCATTTTCTGTCCCGCCTTTTTAGTAATGTATTTTACGAGATAAGGCCAAAGTAATTTACCTAAGAATCGCAACCCAAAATACACCATCAATATGATGGCTAATGTTTTTAGGAAACTAGGAATTTCTGCAACTAAGAGCATAAATATAGCTTTTAGACAAAATTAGTAATTATGAATCGCAACAATAGCCCGTATAAGCTTAAAAAAAAGATAAATTCTCCTATATTTGATATACTAACCTACAAACCTATGCATACGTTGCGTTTTTTAACCTCAGTCTTTATATACTTCGCACTCGTGGCTACGGCTACTGCTCAATATACAGAGACAATTAATTCAAACAGACCTGGAGAATCCCAAGGTGCTTTTAGTGTAGGTACTCGAGTTTTACAAGTAGAGACAGGTTTTGATATAGGTAACGACACCCACTCCTTATTACAAACAGATACAGATATAATAGGCTATAATCTTAATTTAAGATATGGTTTGTTTTTTGAAAATCTAGAATTAAATGGACTTATGCGTTATCAACGTAACGAGGTTTCCTTTACTTCTGGATCTGCTCCATTAGACCCTATTTCTGGACTTGAAACGGTACAAATAGGAGCAAAATATTTAGTATATGATCCTTACAAATACGCTCAAGACGAGGTAAATCTATACAGCTATCATGCTAATAACCGCTTCAAGTGGAAAACATTAATTCCAGCAGTAAGTGTTTATGCCGCCGGTGTTTTTGACTTTACAAATAGCCAATTTAACACCGTACGCGAAGACGGGATTAGTCCTAACATTGCTTTAGTGTTACAGAATAACTGGGGTCGCTGGGTATGGGTAAATAACATAATCTTAGACAGAGTAGGCACTGAATTTCCTACAAACTCATGGATTACTACTCTAACGCATTCATTTAATGAGAAATTTGCTGGATTTGGAGAGTATCAACTTATAAATGGCGATTTATATGCCGATTATATTGTGAGAGCTGGTGCGGCATATTTAATTACAAAGGATTTACAAGTGGACTTAGGTGGTCTTGTAAATTTTAAGGACACACCAACTCGATGGAACGTTTCGGCAGGGTTATCATACCGACTAGACCAACATGAGAAAGACGAAATTATAGAAGATAAAAATGCGGCTGATGACAAGAACAGTTCATCTAAAAGACAAGCAAAGCGCATAAATAAAAAGAAACGTAAAGATGCTGTAGATCCAGATGGTCAAAGCAACGATACAAACTAACTCCCCTAAATGCAATCGATGATTACTCTTAAGGAAATGTCAACCCCTAGAGAACTTAAACAATTTGTAAAGTTCCCATTTTCCCTATATAAAAATGAACCTAAATGGGTACCTCCTATCGTGGCAGATGAGCTAGATAGTATGGATCCAGCAAAAAATCCAGTTTTCAAAAATGCTACAGCTCGTTATTTTCTTGCTTTCGCGAAAGCGGAAAATGGAAAAGAAGAAGTAGTGGGAAGAATTTGCGCAATCATTAATGCCATTGAAATTAAAGAACAAGGGAAACCAAAAATGCGTTTTGGTTGGTTTGATACTATTGATGACATAGAAGTTACTAAAGCGCTGCTAGCTAAGGTTACCGAAATAGGAAAAGAAAATAATCTCGAGTTTATTGAGGGACCTGTAGGGTTTTCAAACATGGAAAAAGCAGGATTACTTGTAGAAGGTTATGAGTATATGAATACCATGATTACCTGGTATAACTTTCCTTATTATAAAGATCATTTTGAGCAACTAGGCTTTGAAAAAGCTGCCGAATGGGTAGAGTTTAAAATACAGATCGATCCGCCAGAAAAGCAGAATCCAAAAATTAAGAAGTTTGCCGATATTATTGCCAAGCGCTATGAACTTAGTCCACTAGAGTTTAAAACCTCTGCAGATGTAAAGCCATATGTAAATGAAATGTTTGGCTTACTTAACAAAACGTATGACAAGCTGAGTACGTTTGTACCCATACAGCAGTACCAGATTGATCATTACAAGGAAAAGTATATCAAGTACATACATCCGGATTTCATTAAGTGTGTACAAGATAAAGATGGGAAACTAGTTGCATTTGCGATTACGATGCCCTCTTTTAACGAAGCACTCAAAAAAGCTAATGGTAGTTTATTTCCTTTTGGTTTTTATCACTTGCTTAAAGCGAAAAAGCGAAATGATACTGCTGCGTTCTATCTCATAGGTATTGATCCAGAATATCAGAATAAAGGAGTTACTGCGGTAATCTTCCAGAAAATGCAAGAGCTTTTTAATAAGCGAGGTATCACTCAAGTTGAGACGAACCCTGAACTGGAAGAAAATAAAGCTATACAGCAACTGTGGAAAAACTATGAGCATATACTCCACAAACGAAGAAGAACGTATAGAAAAGATTTTTAATAAGGCTTTACACGTTCTCAAAAGCAAATAACAACTACCTATGATGATAGATGCTCTAAGCCTTTTTCAACTTCTTATTGATTTTGGTCTCGTAGTGTTAATCCTTATGGTACAGCTTACAATTTATCCCAGTTTTCTGTATTACAAAACTGAAGATTTAGTGCGCTGGCATCAGAAATACACAGGAGCAATCGCTATGGTTGTTGGCCCATTGATGCTTGCACAATTACTTTTGTCCATTTACGTAGTATTTGTAAACCAACAGTATTTGCTAGGTGGAATTCACCTGACTTTAGTTCTCGCCACTTGGATAGCTACAGCAATACAATTTGTACCTATTCACAATCGGATTGGAAAAAGTGCACATACCAATAAGGATCTACAAAAGCTTGTACATCATAATTGGATACGAGTAATACTTTGGATTTTAATCCTTCTGCTAGGTTTATTTCAAAACTATCTAGCTTAATACTATAAAGATTTTTACAAGGTCTATTATGCTTGTAAAATGTGTTGCTTGTGATGAGCAACTAAACCATCAATAGGTCTTTTTAAAATTTTACCAGGTGTAAGTCCAAAACCTTTAAGCACTTCTTTTAACTCTGCTTGAAGATAAAAACCTATAGAACCTACAAAGTGAATTGGTATTTCCTTAGCATCTGGAAACTGTAAAACAACTTGGTGTTCTATAAATAGAGAAAGTCCCTTTTTGATAACCTCTTGGCAATAATCCTCATCTTTATTCTCTATAAGAAAACGAGCAAAAGTTGCTAAGTATGTATTGGGGTTAGGGTTTTTATACAAGTGATTCTTAATATTTTCTGAAGTAAGATCATATTCTGACTCAAACTTCTCTGCAAGATGTTTAGGTATTTTTCCGAATTTATAATCTCTTATAAGTTCTGCTCCATAATAATTACCACTAGCGTCATCCATAAGTATATAACCTAGGGACACTACTTTTTGGATAATATCTTTACCGTCATAATAACTACAGTTAGAACCTGTACCTAGTATACAAACAACACTCTTCTCACCTTCTGTAGCGGTTGCATATAGCGCCGCATAGGTGTCTTCTTGAATTACAATCTCTTTTGCCTCTTTAAATATCTCATCAAATACCTCTCTTATGAGTTCGCGAGGTTTTGTTGTTCCACAACCTGCTCCATAAAAGTAAAGTCCTTTTACTTTTTTTCGATCCTTATATAGTTCAAAGTTATTTACGATACGTTCACGTAAAATTTCTTGTGATAATACCTGCGGATTTAAGCCCAAAGTTTGAGTCTGGAAGAGGTGTTTACCATCATCAGAAAGTGCGATCCAATCTGTTTTTGTGGATCCGCTATCTACTACTAAGATCATATAGAAGTGTGTAAGTTTGTGTGTAAAGAGAAAATAATGCGCCTCTAGAGCGCATTTATAATAGCATAAATATAATTCTAATAGCTACTAATGCATTGATCATTAATAGCTATTAGATTATAAAAAACGTTCTTATAGTCCGTTAATCTTTTCTGCTAGGTCTACTAGTTTGTTTGAGTAACCAAACTCGTTATCATACCATGATACTAGCTTAAAGAATTTTGAGTTGAGCTCAATAGAAGCGTCTGCATCAAAAATACTTGTGCGATCATCGCTTACAAAATCTTGAGATACAACTCCTTCTTCTGTATATCCTAAGATTCCTTTCATTGAACCTTCAGATGCTTTTTTGAAAGCAGCTTTAATTTCTTCTAGACTAGTTTCTTTTTTAGTACGTACTGTAAGATCTACTACAGATACATCTACTGTAGGAACTCTAAACGCCATACCAGTAAGTTTACCATCTACCGCAGGAAATACTTTTCCTACTGCTTTTGCTGCTCCTGTAGAAGCTGGCACAATATTTACAAGTGCACTACGACCTCCACGGTAATCCTTTTTAGAAGGACCATCTACTGTAAGTTGTGTCGCTGTAGTTGCGTGGATTGTTGTCATAAGACCTTCTTCAAGACCCCAGTTATCCTCTACTACTTTTGCAAGTGGTGCAAGACAGTTAGTTGTACAAGACGCGTTAGAAACAATCTTATGATCTGCTGTTAATTTCTCGTCGTTTACACCCATTACAAACATAGGTGCATCTTTAGAAGGTGCAGATATCACTACCTTTTTTGCTCCTGCTTGAATATGATAATCTGCAGTATCAAGTGTAGTAAAAATACCTGTACACTCTGCTACAACATCTGTATCTACTTCATCCCACTTAAGGTTTTTAGGATCACGCTCTGCAGTAATACGTATTGTTTTACCATTTACTACTAGGTTCCCATTTTTTACTTCAATGGTTCCATCAAAACGACCGTGCACAGAATCATACTTTAAAAGATATGCAAGGTGCTCTACATCTAGAAGGTCATTTATTGCAACCACATCTACATTATCTCGCTTTACAGTTGCTCTGAAAACAATACGTCCTATTCGTCCAAAACCGTTTATTCCTAATTTCAAATTTGCCATCTTATCTTATTTACAATTATGTGGTCATTATCTCTGACACACGGATTAATTCTTTATTAATTTTAGTTTTACCTTTTATTGCTTCATCTAGTGGTGTAAGCTCCATCATATCATGAATGGTACCCACCATAAAATTACTTTTACCTTCTAGAAGTGACTCTACAGCCTTTACTCCCATCCTACTTGCAAGAACACGATCATAACACGTAGGAGAGCCTCCACGCTGCATATGTCCTAGTACAGATACTCGTACATCATATCCCTCCATATTCTCATCTACATAGTCTTTAAGTTCAAAAACAGATTTACCTATTTTATCACCTTCGGCTACTACTACAATACTTGAAGATTTTCCTGATATTTTAGAACGTTGTAACGATTCTACCAGTCTTTCTATTCCCATGTTTTCTTCAGGAATAAGAATTTCTTCTGCTCCTGCTCCTACTCCTGCATTAAGAGCGATGTGACCTACATCACGTCCCATCACTTCTACAAAGAAAAGTCTGTCATGCGAGTGTGCAGTATCTCGTATTTTATCTATTGCTTCTACTGCTGTATTAAGTGCTGTATCATATCCAAGGGTACGATCTGTACCTGTAATATCATTATCTATAGTTCCTGGAATACCTATTACTGGAAAATCAAACTCTTCACTAAAATGAAGTGCTCCTGTAAAAGTTCCATCACCGCCTATAACAACAAGTGCATCTATACCAGCCTTCACCATCTCGTTGTGTGCAATCTGTCTACCATCTTTTGTTCTGAAGCGTTGACACCTTGCAGATTTTAAAAAGGTTCCTCCTTTATTAATGATCCCTCGCACGCTTCTAGCGTCAAGAGGAATAAAGTCACCTTCAATCATTCCATCATAACCTCTGTAGATACCTACACAATCTATATTATGGTAGGCACAAGTACGCACTACAGAACGTACAGCAGCATTCATCCCTGGAGCATCTCCTCCAGAGGTCATAACTGCGATTTTGTTTATTTTTTTTGTCATATAAGAGCCAATAAAAATTAAATTTAGGAAACTTACCCTAGAAATATCAAGGAATTAGAGGGTATTTTGCGAGATTGTCAATTTCAAACGTTTTCGTTTGAAAAGTTTTTTCAGATTCTGAGAATTTGGAAGAAAAAATGAAGAAAATAGAAGAGGAATATTGGAAATACGCTTTCGCGAAAGCGTAAAAAAAGTCTAATTAGCGATTAAACTGTACTCCATCTGGAGCTATCTTGTTAGGAACGTCTTTTTCACCTTTGGCTTGCTCAACAGCTTCTTTTATTTTACCCTTAAAGATCTTACGAAGCAATTCTTTAAAGGTATTAAAATCTACCGCATACGATAATCCTACTCCTTGGGTATAACCTTCTGTTTCACCTATAAATTGAATATCCGTCTGGCGGTTGAAAACTTTGGCGCGAAGTGTACCATCTTCGTTTAAAAGAAAATCTATCTCCACATCTCCTACAATCACGCTCTCACTCACTCCGCCCGTAGGAACTCCTACCTTACCATTAATGAGTACACGGTTTGTAATCTGTGTAGAGAGCGTCACTCCCACTCTACCGGCCGACTGGACATCTAGTGTAGGGTCACGATCTGCTTGCACAAGATCAATACCTACGTCAAAAATACTGTCGTCATCATTAAAGAGTATTCCCGATAGAATAGATGACGTAGTCTCAAGTAAGTTATTTACCGCCGCCGAAGCCGTATTAATATCTGCCGAACTTAAAAAGGCTCCTTGAGATACTAGGGATATCGCATTAAGCTCCTTAGCATTTCTATCTTGAAGTAAAAACTCTAATTCTGAAACCACAGTACTACCTGCTCCAGGAAATTCTATATCAAAGGTAATGTCTGGCTTGAGTAGCTCACCATCTAGATTGATAACTACGTTTACAGGAATCTTTCTATTTACCGTAGAAGTTTGCAGTAACGTTCCCGGATTTGCTTGCGTTCTATAGATTGCGCTTACATCTAAGAGTGCTTTTGCTGGATCGCCATCCCAGCGTATGTTTGCATCTTGTTGTAATACAAAGTCCTTTGTAATAAAACCACCGTACCTAAAATTAAAGACTCCTTCGGTAGCAATAAAATCCCCGTTCATTATAAATTTACCGTTAGTATCTAGTTGTATCAGCAGTGTACCTACACCTCTACCCCTCAAAGTACTTCCGTTTGCTTTATCAACTACAACCTCCACTTCTGCATCTGGATCAATATCTAGGTCAAAGTTTACAGAAAGTCCTTTTACAGCCTCTGTAATTACTTGTACACCGTTAATGCGAGCTTCTTTTTCTTCTGGACTTAAAAATTTAATATAAGAGTTATCTCCTAATGCTTCAGAGTCATCAATAGGAATTTTAAAAGTTGTCCCTCTTGCTGTTTCTCCAAAAACATCAATTACCAAGTTATCTGTAGGTCCTTTTATAAAAGCCTCTCCTTCTAGAAATGCTGTACCATAATAAAGTGATTCTAGATCTTCTTCGGTATCTAGTACTGCAATTCTAGTTGCCGAAATCCCAAGATCAAGTTTCCAATCACTAAAAGACTTATGACTTATAGAACCATTGAGTGCTCCTAGCGTTTTATACTTTACATCTTCTAGCTGTATTGCTTCAAAAATGAATTGTTGCTTATTTAGTTTGACATTTGAAATGCCTTTGAAATCGTAATTTACATTTAAATAAGGAATGGCGATACCCGCATTTTCGAGTGTAAGATTCCCATTGATGTCAGGATTTCTATAATCGCCTATTACTTTGGCGTCTCCACTTGCCAGTCCTCTTATTTGATCTATGACTCCTTTACCCATTGGGTTAAATGGACTAAGATCTAATTCTTTGAGACCTACATCCATATCAATGTATGGCACTTTTCCAGATGCGTCTATACTACCATCTGCTGTTAAGGAACGGAGACCGTCACGCTCTAACTTAGACTTTATATTATACTTTGATAATGTTGCGTTACCTGTGACATTTAAGTCCAACTGACCAAGATTGGTCCCATTTACCGAAAAGTCTTTAATGGCTAGAGATGTATTAGGAAAATAAGCGCCATTCTTTTGTAAGATATCTAGTTTACCATTGATACGCCCTCCTAAATCAAGACTATCAAGATCTGGCGTTACCTTAGCAAGGTCAACATTTTTAAAATTTGCTTTGATATCCTTGTAGGTGCTATCTCTAAGCTGTCCTTTGAGATCAATACGTTCATCATTATGGCTCAGCACTAATGTATTAATATCGATATCTTTAAAATTATTATCAAAGACTACGCTGTTCTTTCTATCATTTTGCTCATTGATAAACCAAGGCTTTTCTTTAAAAATAATCTTTGATTTTTTAAAACCTAATACAGAGTTCCCTTCTGCATTTATCGTATGATATAGTGATAAATCAAAAGAATCGTCATTACGTTTACCACCCGTAAATTCTGACCTCATGAATAATGTATCCTTAAGGGTTACATTAATGAGGTTAAAATCTGACACCGCATAGAAACCAGCGTTTATACTATCTGCAGCTACGTAGGTATTAAATAAAGGGTTCTTATTATCTACACGTACCTCAATAGCCTCTGCCATATAACCAAAGGCATCTATCTTAGGCGACTTGAACGTAAGTTTGAATTCAGAATCATTTGCTACCACACTACCTCGTATGATTGTTTCTGGCTCAAAATCTAGCTCGGGAACAAATATGGCAACTATCTTATTATAGATAGTAAACTCAAAATCCATAAACTGGTCTTCAGTCAAGACCTCTGGCTGGTAGTTTGTATATAAACTCCCTATTGCATTTTTAAATAAGGGAACAACTTCATTAAATTTAAAAACACCACGTACCTCACCACTTATTATCTCTGTAGAGTTGATATCAATGGTGCGAATTTTTTTTGCGTCAAACTTTGATGTAATTTCAAAATCTTTAAAGCTGTAGGTATTGTTCTTATTTTGATAACTAGCATCTGCAAAGGATATTCTACCATATACATCTTCTACATTAGTACCCTTCATATCAATGATTACATTCCCCTTAAGGATAGAGATGCTATCATTAATAAAATTGAGCATTTTGAGATCTGCGTAGTCAATTTGAGCTTCAAGATCGTAGCTATTAAACTCTTTTGAGATATCTATTAATCCGTTAAGCTTTGCTTTTGCATTAGGATCATTGAGCAATAACTCTCCATCAAAAACTGGTGCTTTAAGATTTCCAAAAACCGTAATATTTTTATAAACGTAATTATTATAACCTATACTTTTAATACTTCCAGAGAGCTTCGTATTTATGTTTTCTTGTATAAAGCCCTTTCCTTCAACGTCCATGTCAAATGTGGCCTCCCCAAGCCGATTATCGTCTAGTAGTTTACCTAAGTTAAAGTTGTCAAACTTTACATTACCCTCATAGCCTGCATTATCTGCATCTCTTAATCCTTTGAGTACGAGATCTAGGGAAACATCTCCTAGGTTTGTAGTAATATTACCATCTGTAACCACTGTAGATAATGTAACCGTATTTGCACCACGAAAAGAAACTTGGCCTAATTTTGACATTTCTGGTGGTAAAGAAGAAAGCACGTCTGGTAGTAATCTTTTTAAGTCAAAATAATTCGTCTCAAGATTATTGTACGTTCCAGAAATTCTAAAGTCATCACCGCTTACTACTCCGTCAAAATAAACATCACCTTCTATCACAGAATTTCCTAATCCTGCTACTTTAAGATTTGGCACTCTAAAGTCGTTAAGATGTCCAGTTACATTCCCAGATATATCTAAATCAATGTCTGGAGCAATCTCTCTATAAAATGGACGTATATCATTAGTAGATATTTTAGCTTTCGCGAAAGCGGCCTCAACCTCCACTAGCGTATTAAAATCATCTAGCGCTCCATCTGAGGTATCTAACTTGATATCACCTTCAATAGCAGAAAAATCTGTTGTAAGTGAAAAATCTTTGAGCGTTATTAAATCTGGATCATAGTGAAAAGTTCCATCTAGGGATCTTATCTGGTAGCCTCTAATGGCGTCAAATGACAGTGACTCAATATGAGCATCTACAGAACTACTATTGAGATAAAAGTCTTCCCAATTAGTTGAAAGGTCTTGATAATCGAGTACTAAAGAGTTTTCTAAATCTCCATTTATATACATGAATCTACCTTCAGATATTGCCACATTATCTGAAGACATAATAAAAGCCTTTCCAGATTTAGGAGTATTTGTAGCAAACTGGCGAGAGAATAGCGTTAAGTTATCTGAGGCCTCACCTTTATACTTTGTGAGGTAAAAGTTTACACCTTCAAGTGTAATATCGCCCAGCTCCATATTATTATCTAGCACCTTCTGGACGCTATAGAGACTTGTAGCAAGCTCTCTCACGTAGATCATTGTATCTTGCTTATGGTCTTTAATTAATGTTCCTTTTACAAGGACATCTCCATTCCATTTTAGACCTACACGTTCTACTTGTATACTGGTACCGTAGGTATTATTTATGCGCTCCGTAACGCTCTTAGCAATTCGAGTTTGAACGCTGGGAAGAGAAAACAACAATAGAATGAGCCCAAAAAGCAAGAATAACACTAGAAGTGTGCGAAGTGCTATTTTTTTAAATTTCTTGATAGGGCTTATTGTTTTAACTTTGTACACTTACTGCAACATACGTGCCTTATGAATAATACGATTACTTCTACTTATATTCTTGCAATAGAATCATCTTGTGATGACACTGCTGCAGCTGTTTTACACAACGACAAGGTACTCTCAAATGTTGTTGCAAACCAAGACATTCATCAAGAATATGGAGGGGTAGTTCCAGAGCTTGCTTCACGTGCACATCAACAAAATATTGTTCCCGTTGTAACGGCTGCTTTACGCAAGGCAAATATCGATAAAAATCAGCTAAGCGCTATAGCTTTTACAAGCGGTCCAGGCTTATTAGGATCTTTACTTGTAGGTACCTCTTTTGCTAAGTCGTTTGCTATGGGTCTGGATATACCTCTTATTGATGTTAATCATATGCAAGCACACATTCTAGCTCATTTTATTGATGAAGAAGACTATAGTAAACCTACATTTCCCTTTCTAGGAGTTACTATCTCTGGAGGTCACACACAAATTGTACGTGTAGATGATTACTTCACCATGGAGGTTATAGGGCAAACTATAGACGACGCCGTAGGCGAAGCATTTGATAAAAGTGCAAAAATCTTAGGCTTACCCTATCCTGGAGGACCATTAATTGATAAATATGCACAATTAGGAGACCCAAAGGCCTTTCCTTTTACAAAACCTAAAGTAGGCGGACTGGACTTCAGCTTTAGTGGTCTTAAAACGCAAATCATGTATTTTGTACAGAAGCAACAGCTAGCAGATCCAAGTTTTATAGATAATCGTCGTGATGATGTTTGTGCTTCCATTCAATATACTATTGTCAATATTTTAATGGATAAAATCAAAAAAGCTGTAAAAGAAACTGGCATCACTCAGATTGCAATAGGTGGTGGCGTTTCAGCAAATAGCGGAATACGCAGCGCGTTAAAAGCATCTGAGTCTAAATATGGATGGACTACTTATTTACCAAAATTTCAATACACCACAGATAACGCAGCAATGATAGGAATTGTGGGTTATTTAAAATACAATGAGCTATCTGAGAAAAACGCATATCAAGACCTTGGTATTAGTGCTCAATCACGATTAAAAATATAAGAATGCAGTTATTTTATAGTGAGACATTAACAATAGATAGCGATACTTATACCCTACCCAAAGAAGAAAGTAAGCACGTAATACGTGTATTACGTAAAAAAACTGGTGACACCATTCACCTCACTAACGGACAGGGGTATCTTTTTAATGCAATTGTGGCAGAAGAAAATCCTAACAAATGTAGATTGCAAATAGAAAGTTATAGTTATGAAGAGCCTAGAGATTATAAACTTCACCTAGCTGTTGCACCCACAAAACTTAATGATCGCTTTGAGTGGTTTTTAGAGAAAGCTACAGAAATAGGTATTACAGAGATTACTCCACTACTTTGTGATCATAGTGAACGCAAGGTTATAAAAGAAGAGCGTTTCATGAAGATTATTCAGAGTGCTATGAAGCAATCACTGCACTATCATCTTCCTATCTTGCATCCGCTCACGTCATTTTCAGAGTTTGTGGAGCATCGCAGTATAGAAAACACGTTTATTGCCCACTGTGAAGATCTTAAAAAAGAGTCACTTAAAGATTATCTCAAACCTCATAATTCATACACCATACTCATAGGTCCAGAAGGCGATTTTTCTACTGCCGAAATTGAACTTGCTCTCAAGCAAGGTATTACTCCTGTGTCTCTTGGTAATAGTCGTTTACGCACAGAGACAGCAGCTGTAGTTGCTTGTCACAGCGTCGCTTTTGTAAATGAGTAATCACTTGCATTTGTACTTAAAACACTAGAGCAAAGCCCAGATTTTGTAAATTCAAATATTAATGGTTTATTTGCTTCCTGCGTCTCCACAAGAGATAAAGGCCCAACCTATTATTAATCAAAAGATTAGATAAAATTGCGTGATTTTGTCAAGATGGTTGCACCCTTTATCCCGGCGTTTATAAGCGTTTGCGGAGGCATTACTATGATGATAAGTTTAAAGTTATTTTTTACAAATGACCATCTAGCTGAGCTCAAAAACATACTTCTTTTACTCTTATTTTTGAGTTCTATTCTTGTTGTCGTTCTTCTTGGTTTTATTCTTTCAAAAACAGCCCGTCTTAAGTTTTCTGGAGATTCATTATCTCAAGAGATACAAAAATTGACACAGCAAGTTCACTATTTTAGAGATATTGCAGATATTCTTTTAAGATCATCCGTGTGGGCACCAGGGCTTAAAGAATACATTGACGAGGAATTCTCAAGTCTCAATTACTTTTTAGTCAAAGAATTCTACAAAGGAAGATCTAAACTAGCTTTAGAATATATTGAAGAGAAAGATCGCTACGGAGAAACAGAAATACTTTACCTAGAAACCAAAGCATTACTTCTCAATGACCCTAGTAAGAGCAGTGTAAAAGGCTACATGAATCCTAAAGAATATGATGTGCGTATGCTCAAAAAGTGGACTGAGCATAAAGTCGGAATGGGCTGGAACCATTACTTTGGATTTAAATATAATCAGTTTAAAGAAGAACTGGATATACATCGTGTGTATGAACGTCATCAAGAAAGAATTTTAAAGTATGCTATACAGCTAGACCCCATAAGATATAGAGGAATGGGATTTAGTGAAGAACTTATTTCAAAACTTGGGATGCACTTATCTGAGGAAGTATTACCTCAATTACTAAGCCTTACATCGCAGTCTGTGCGCAAGGTTCCCAAAGTTATCACGGTTGCATATATACTCATTGTATTGCTCGTTATGTTTGGCGTAATTCAACCTACCATTACACTTCTTTTCGGATTACATGTAGTTTTCGGTTTTATATCTATAACAGTTGTAGTGAGCATAATTTTCTTTTTAATGCTGTCTATATACCCTTTTGTAAAACGCGAAATTAATGGTTGATTTACGCTTTCGCGAAAGCAAAACAAACCTACTTAACCCGTATCTTTGCACTCAAAATAAATTGCTGTTTTAAATGCACCTTCTAGGTTTTTAAAAATGCTACTACCTAGAAGTTTATGTCAAAATTACCCAAAGCACACAAATTTGTTGACCTTTCTGATTATGGCCGAAGCATTGCTCGTCGTATCGCTTTTTCTCTAAAACACACGGCTGCTACGCCTGTACAAGTAACGTACTCTTTTGTAGTAAGTGGCATTATTGCTATTATTTGTATTACAAAAGGATATTACTTTTGGGCTGCATTTTTCCTGATTCTAAAATCAATTCTTGACGCAGCAGACGGCGAACTCGCGAGAATTAAAAACACTCCTTCATACACGGGAAGATATTTAGATTCGATATCTGATATTCTTTTGAACGCTGCTATCCTTTACACTATAGGATTCATAACTGACACTAGTTTATACTGGACGGTACTTGCTTTTTTTTGCATCCAGCTGCAAGGAACATTATATAATTACTATTATGTGATATTGCGCAGCAAGCTTGATGGCGACACCACAAGTCGTATTATAGAAATAGGAATTCCTAAGGCGTTGCCAGGAGAGCAGCAAAGTACTGTTACATTTTTATATAAAACATACAGAGTGTTGTATGGCGCATTTGACGCTATTATTTATAAGCTGGACCCTAAGGCAGAGAAAGGGTCTATTACACCTAACTGGCTCATGACAATAGTTTCTACTTTTGGTCTAGGTTTTCAATTATTATTAATTGCATTGTTTCTTGTGGTTGGGCTTGCAGACTATATCATTCCTTTTTTTATAGCATATTCTATTATGATCCCTATTCTAATAGTAACTAGAATGACCGTTACAAGCGAAGAGTAACACCTGTTTCTACAAATCAAAAAGCCCAGCTATTAAATATAGCTGGGCTTTTTAATTAACTAATAAGGTATGTTATAAACGGTACCCTATACTCAATGTAATGTATTGATTAGTTCCTGATCCATTTACAAGGAAGTTATCTCCATTCACAAGGCTATTATTATCTGCTTGTGGATCTCCTTCTCCAGGAGTATATGGTAAACGTACCGCTGCATCGTCTTCAAAAACCTCTAAGAATCCTTTTGTAAAGCGAGCTTCTACAAAGATGCTCTCGTTAAAGTGATATCCTATACCACCAAATGCAGAAAAGTCAAATGATTTGTAATTTTCTGATTGCTCATAAAATGAAATCTTAAGTCCTGCTTGTGGTCCTGCAATAAGAAAAAGTCTATTAAGATTAAGACGTAATCCTAAAGGGATTTGTAAAAAATCATAACGAACACCTTCATACTTGTTTCCTTGTGATGCAAAAGCAAATTCTGGCTGAAAGCTTAATTTGTTAGTTACTGGAATTTCTGCAAGAAATGCAACTGCAAATCCGTAGCGGCCTTCATCTATTGAATTAAAAGGCGCAATAGCCGGGTCACCATCTAAACCTGTATTTACGATAGTGTACTCTAGATTGCTTATTTCACTCACACTCAATCCTGCTTTAAAGCCAAAACGTACGCCTTGTGCAAAAAGCTGTGTGCTACATAAAAATGCAAAAAAGATGATAGATAGTACTATTTTTTTCATAATTAAAAGATATTCGTCATTAGTAAATAGAGATAACGTTGGGAACCTCAGGGTATAAAGATAAATTGTATAAATCAGTTTTCTATAGTAAAATAACAAAACCAAGTAAATAAACTATAAAAAACAAATTACACCCGATAACGAACACGATTTGCTCTAAAGTCTATAGCCTATTCCCAATTGAATCACAGCATTTTTACCTTCTAAGCCAGAAAATCGAGTCTCACCAGCGTTATCAAAAGTAAAATTGTTGTTGTCTTGAAAGATATCTGTGAGACCGTAAGTATATCTTGCTTCAATAAAAATATTAGAATCAAAGATATATCCTAAACCTCCAAATGCAGAAGCTTCAAAGTTTGAAAATATTCCAGACTTGTTAGGATCCCATACTTTTACACCTACTTGTGGTCCAGCATTAATATACAGATTACTTAAATTAAGTTTCAATCCTAAAGGAAGGTTTAAGTAATCTAAGCGAAAACTTTCTAAATTCTTTCCTTGTTGTGAGAAGATAAATTCTGGCATAAAACTCAACTTCTCTGAGATAGGAATATCCACTAGAAAACCTACAAAATAACTTGTGCGCTTACCGTCAAGTTGGTTTTCAATTCTCTCTGCTGCAGAGCTACCATCATTGTCAAAAGATAATCCATTTACATCTGCAAAATTCACACCTGCTTTAAATCCAGAAGTAACTTGAGCGTTGATGGAAAAAAAAGATAAAAGAAACAGTCCTGTAATAAAAAATAACGATTTTTTCATGAGCTAATGTTTTGTAATTCTAGGTTTTACGAGCAAATATACATTAATTTTTAAATTCTCATTATGAATTGTTTGAATGATACAAACTCTTAATAATACCATCTGCAAGTCCAATTTTCGGTACAATAATCTGTTTTGCTTTTGATGATTTCATTGCTTGTAAATAGATACGCAATGCAGGAATTATTACGTCTGCG
Organism: Dokdonia sp. Asnod1-B02; assembly: GCF_045063955.1. Lineage (NCBI taxonomy): Bacteria > Pseudomonadati > Bacteroidota > Flavobacteriia > Flavobacteriales > Flavobacteriaceae > Dokdonia > Dokdonia sp. Asnod1-B02. Next base: position 2,330,316 of record NZ_JBEFNW010000002.1, read on the forward strand.
CGGTCAGGATTGAGTTCTAATTTGATAATACGCTCATCATAACTCATATTTTGAAGCTCTTTATATAATTGCGTTAGAAAGAGGTATGATAATGTTTTACCTGGCTTTTTTGCACTTAACTTAAATACCTTATTTATGTTTCCACCAGATCCTATAAGGTCTATATGATCATAGTTTGCGCATTTTAAAGCAATCCATTTTTGCATAATATCCCAATCTTCTTGCGAGACGAGATCATTTAACAATCGTACAGTTCCTATTTTAAACGATCTAGATGCAATCATACTACCCATGTGATAGATGGTTATCTCTGTGCTCCCTCCTCCTACATCTACGTAGATGTATGTTCGGTCTTCCTTAATAAAACTATTAAGATCTGTAGCTGCTATAATTTTTGCCTCTTCCTCGCCGTCTATGATATCTATAGTAATGTTTGTTTTTTTCTTTAACGCTTTCGCGAAAGCAAAACCATTACGAGCATCTCTCATCGCACTTGTAGCACAAGCTCTATATTCAAGCACTTGATGAGCATTCATAAGTAACCTAAAAGCTTTCATGGCATCCTCCATGCGCTCTTGATTCTTTGCAGAAATCTCTCCGTTAATAAAAACGTCTTCCCCAAGCCTAATAGGCACACGAACTAACGCATTTTTTCTAAATAGCGTAGGACCATTTTCTTGCTCAATAATGTTTGCTATAAGTAGACGTATTGCATTAGAACCTATATCTATTGCGGCATATTTTTTTATGGTAAGCACTATAATTGAGAGAGTTTATTTACATAATAATCATAAGTAGCAAATTGTGATCTTATTACTGGCTTATCATCCTTTTTGTATCTGTTATCCATCTCTTTATTGAGTACACGTGCTTTTACGTTATCACTCCACGCAATTTCATGTGTTTCTATTATTTCTTTCTTAACATCCTCATCATAAATAGGCACAGTTACCTCTACTCTATTATCAAGATTGCGGCTCATCCAGTCTGATGAAGAGATAAAAACCTTCTCCCATCCCGGCTCTCCAAAAATGTAGACTCTTGTATGTTCTAAGAATTTATCGATAACACTAATAATTTCGATGTTTTCACTCATACCTGGTACACCTGGAATAAGACAGCATACACCACGTACAATCATCTTTATCTTTACACCAGCATTACTTGCCTCGTAAAGCTTGTCGATGATTTCATAATTAGAGATACTGTTAAGCTTTAATCGTATTAAACCATTACCGCCATTTTTGACAACCTCGATTTGCTCTTCAATGAGCCTGTACATCTTGTTTCTCGAGTAGTGTGGCGCTACAACGAGGTGCTTATATTTATTTACGATGTAATTAGTATCAAAGAAGTTAAAGAGCTTGCTTAAATCCTTTAGTATTTCCTTGTTTGCCGTAAAGAGCGTATAATCTGTATAAATACGTGCTGTAGCATGGTTAAAGTTTCCAGTACTTATAAAGCCATATCTTACGATCTTCCCTTCTTCTTCTCTATCAATCACGCAGACTTTACTATGCACTTTTAAGCCAGGAACGCCAAAGATGAGGCGTACGCCTTCGTCTTGCATTTTCTTGGCATAACGCATATTTGATTCTTCGTCAAAACGTGCTCGAAGTTCGATCTGTACCGTTACTTCTTTTCCATTTTGAGCAGCATTTATAAGTGCACTTGCAATACTTGATAATTTTGCAAGTCTATAAATGGTTATTTTAATAGATCTCACCTTTGGGTCTAAGGCTGCTTCTCTCAAAAACTTGATGGTATAAGAGAAACTCTGGTAAGGTGTGTATTGTAAAAAATCTTTTTTAGCCACGACAGAAAAAAGACTATCCTCTAAACTTATTCCCGGTATAGGTAAGGGCTTTACGCTTGGGTAATACAGCTCCTGTCTATTAAACGAAGGAAAGTTCATATAATCCTTTCGGTTGTGGTAACGACCTCCAGGTATGATACTATCTTTACGTTTAATCCCTAATTTATCTAGTAGAAACTGTAACGTTTCTTTTTCTATAGTTTTATCAAATACAAAGCGCACAGGCTCTCCATCTTCTCGCCCTTTTACACTTCTTGTGAGCTTCTCTAAGAAACTTTTACCTAAATCAGACTCTATGTCAAGTTCTGCATCACGTGTAATTTTAATCATATGAGCAGTGATACTGTCATAATCAAAAATGCTGAAGATGGTATCAAGATTGTACCTAATCAAATCATCTAGCATCATGATGTAATCCTTATCATCCACCTGAGGCAATACTACAAAACGATCTATTGTACTTGGTATCTCTAAAAGTGCATAGAGTGGCTTTTTTGTATCTGTAAGCACCATTTTGACCATTAGATAGGCATCAAGGTCTTGTATACGTGGTAGCTCTACATCTTCTCTCAGTATGATGGTCTCAACAGCTAGAGATACTTGATCTGTAAAGAAGTCTTTAATAAATGTTTTATGCTCCGGAAGCGTAATCTCATTTTCCGTGAGCATGTAAATATTTTCTCCTTCTAGCTTCTTGTAGATATCCTCAAGAATCTTGAGACTTTCTGTTTGCTGCTCTATAACGACCTCCGTAATTTTACCTAGTAGTTCCTCGGCAGAGTAAACTCCTAAGGCTTTTCTTCCCGTCTTTCCTGCATCTACAATTCTACGTACGGTAGCATATCGTACTCTAAAGAACTCGTCTAGGTTGTTTGAAAAAATACCTAAAAAACGAAAGCGCTCAATAAGTGGTACATTTTCATCTGCAGCTTCTTGTAATACCCTAGCGTTAAATTGCAACCAACTCAACTCACGGTTTATATATCTATTTTCGTCTGTTTGTGTCATTACTATAATTCTTTAGGAGCTTTGTAATAAATCGTCTTTCCTTTTTTAAGGTCTTTCCAGCTATCAATATCAAAAGTTATTGCTGTAAATGCAGCTGTAGAAACATTATCTACAGTTTCATTTCCATACGTATTAACAACATTAGTCATTGCATTATTATGCCCAAAAACCATTAAACAATCAACCTCATCACTCACATTACGTATCACCTCAACCAGATCTTCGCCCGCAAAGTCATACATTTTATAATCGAGTACTATATTCTTATCATTAATTCCATATGCTTGGGCAAAATATACCGCAGTAGTTTTTGCTCTTAACGCATCACTACTCATCATAAGATCTGGCTTAGGCATTGTTTCCGAAATATGGGCTGCCATAGCAGGTGCATCTTCTAGACCTCTCTCATTGAGCGGTCGCTCATGATCTATAACATCAAATTTCCAACTTGATTTTGCGTGTCTTACGAGGTAGAGTGTTTTCATATTATGAAGCTAGTCTTTCTTTAATCCACTGGTTGTCTTCTAGTCTGTAGCGTATTCTATCATGCAAACGGCTAGGTCTACCTTGCCAGAATTCAATAGATATAGGTTTTACAATATAACCACCCCAGTGCGCTGGACGTGGTATATCTTTACCCTCATAAGTGGCTTTAAGTGCTTTCATCTTATCCTCTAGCACTTCTCTCCCAGCAATTACACTACTTTGATCAGATACCCACGCGCCTAACTGGCTATCCTTAGGTCTCGCGTTAAAATAAGTATCAGATCGCTCCGTACTTACTTTTTCTATATCACCTTTGATAATCACTTGACGCTCTAGATTAGGCCAGAAAAAAGAAATTCCCACTTTATTGTGGTGAGCAATACTTTCACCTTTCTCGCTTGTGTAGTTTGTGTAAAAAATAAAACCATCTGCATCTAGTTCTTTGAGAAGAACTATTCTTGATTTTGGAAAACCGTCTGTTCCCAAAGTGGCAACAGTCATCGCATTCGGTTCGGCAACACCGCCGGCGTCTTCAACTTCCTTAAACCAAGTTTTAAATTGGTCCATAGGGTTTAAAGCCGAGTTTTCTAATAGCAACTCGCCTTTCTCGTATGATTTTCTGTAGTCGTGTAAGTCTCTGTTCATTGCAGTAAATGTACGAAGACCGAGGTGAAGATAAAAGTTAGAATTAGTTCAGAATTCGTAAAAATGAACTAAAATATACTCTTCAAAAGATAAAAATTTTGAGGTGCACGCTTTCGCGAAAGCGTACTTCTACTTCCTCATGAACCTTTTTTTAATTAAAAGTTTTCTCACTTTATCATTATGCTTTCTAATACGTGTAAACTCTTCATAATCCATGTCCTCATCATCTACTCCTGATGCAGCAAACTGACCTTCAAAGTTCTCTAGCATCTCCACACGATCTGTATAGATGTTATAACGACGGTGCTCTGTAAATCCATCTGCTTGTAAGAAATACTCACACATATACTGATCTTCTAGCATAAACATCTTAAAAGTAATGCTTATGTTTCCTTTTACAGAAGTAGATCCATAGATGGTATTTATCTTTTTAAGCTGCGTGTCTGGGCTTACTAAAAATAGGTTACGAGGTATCAAAATATCAAAATGCTCTTGCAACTTTGCTAATACTGGTTTTGCTATTTTCTTAATTTCTTCTTCCATCATAACGCTTTAAAATGTAAATTCTTTACCATCGTCTCCTAATAAGACATTCTCAAAATGAGGTCTAGCTTCTTCTATAAATAGATTCAAATCTCCATATCTAATGGAATAATGACCTAACACTAAACTTCCCACCTCTGCCTTTGCCGCAATCTGCGCTGCTTGTGCCGCCGTACTGTGACCAGTAGGTTTACACAAATGTGCATGACTTTCTAAAAAAGTCGCCTCATGATATAACACGGTAGCTCCTTTAATTTGTGTAGCGATTGCTTCTTTATAAGCCGTATCACTACAATAGGCATAGCTCTTAGGCTTAGATGGGTCAAAGGTAAGCTTATCATTAGGGATAAGCGTTCCATCATCTAAAGTAATATCACCACCTTGCTTAATTTTTGAGTAATAAGCCTTATCAATCTCATAATTAAGGCAGGCATTTATGTCTAGTTTACGCTCTCCTGGCTTTTCTTGAAAGTAAAAGCCATTTGTATAAATGCGATGTTTAAGCGGTATCGTGGTTACAGTAACCTCATCATCCTCATAAATTACCGTAGGTTCTTTACTTGTGATCTCAACAAATCGCAGAGGATAACTTGTAAATCCTTGCGTGATTTTTAATTGTAAGAGTATAATTTCTTTAAGCCCTTTAGGACCATAAATAGTGAGCGGTGCTGTTCTTTTAAGAAGACTAAAGGTGGTAATCACTCCCATTAGTCCAAAAAAGTGATCTCCGTGTAAATGCGATATAAATATGTGCTTTATACGAGAAAACTTAATCTTGTTACGGCGCAGTGCAACCTGTGTACCCTCTCCACAATCTATAAGAAATAAGTGATTACGTATGTCTAAAACTTGTGAGGTAGGATTTTTAAAAGAGCTGGGCGCTGCTGCATAACAACCTAAAATAGTAAGATGTAGATTGCTAGACATAAAATATTTTAAAATCCGAGATCGCGCTCTATTTCTTCCATTTCGATTACGTCTCCAGCTTCCTCAATCGTAGGAACTAGAATCATCTCATCAGGCACAACATCATAGTTAATCCCTGTATTTACAAAGACAAATGATTTCTTATCTGCACGCTGGTAGTTTGAAAGCTTTAAAAACTGCACAAGATCTTCAAGTGTGAGCTCGTCATATTTGAGAAGATCAATCACTAGATTCTTTTGATCATAGTGATCTGGTACTATGTTCTCTAAGTATAATGCAAAATCGCGCACATCTGTGCGGTCGTCTGTAAGTATGGTATAGGTTGGCTTTTCTGTAACCGTCATTATTGTTTGATTTTTGAAGCTAGAAGATACATTACTGCCATTCTCACTGCAACTCCGTTTTGTACTTGATCCAAGATAATTGCATGTTCTGAATCTGCAACGTCACTCGTAATCTCTACACCGCGATTTATAGGTCCTGGGTGCATGATTACAATTTGCTTATCTAGAGAATCTAGTAACTTCTTATTCACTCCGTATTGCTGCGTGTATTCTCTTGTGCTTGGAAAATAACTAATATCCATTCGCTCATTTTGCACGCGCAGCATATTTGCCACGTCGCACCACTCAAGCGCTTTGCGCAAGTCTAGCTCTACTTCTACTCCTAGTGATTCTATGTATTTAGGCAATAGCGTTTTTGGACCACATACTTTTACGTTTGCTCCTTGCAACTTAAGCGCATATATATTTGATAGCGCAACACGGCTGTGTAAAATATCTCCTACAATCACCACATTTTTCCCCGCAACATCACCTAGACGTTCTCTTATAGAATAACTATCTAGCAATGCTTGTGTAGGGTGCTCATGAGCACCATCTCCAGCATTTACAATACTTGCCTTGATATGTTTTGATAGAAATACGCCAGCTCCAGGGTTAGGGTGTCGCATAACTACCATATCTACCTTCATGGATAGAATATTATTTACGGTATCAATGAGTGTTTCACCTTTCTTTACAGATGATGCTGCAGCCGAAAAGTTAATTACATCTGCACTTAGACGTTTTTCTGCAAGTTCAAAAGACAATTTTGTACGTGTACTATTTTCAAAAAAGAGATTTGCAATAGTAATATCACGTAGTGATGGTACCTTTTTAATAGGGCGATTGATCACTTCCTTAAAATGATCTGCCGTTTTAAAAATAAGTTCAATATCTGCCTCATTGATATACTTGATTCCTAGCAGATGATTGACACTCAACTCGCTCATAATAGTTAGCTTTTTACTAGATATACGGTGTCTTCTCCATCATTTTCTTCCCAGCACACCTTCACTTGTTCATCATTTATAGCATCTACCTGACGCCCTTTATAATCTGGTTGGATAGGTAAATGACGAGAGAAACGTCTGTCTATAAGACATAATAACTCTACTTCTTCTGGTCTCCCAAAACTCTGCACAGCAGTAAGAGCAGCGTTTATGCTACGCCCAGTGTATAAGACGTCGTCTATAAAGACCACCTTCTTATCCTCTACTACAAAGTCTATTTTTGTTTTATTTGCTTCCAGCGTTTTCTCGCTACGGCGAAAATCATCACGATAAAACGTGATATCTAGATAACCTAACTTGATAGCCTCAATGCCATAGTCTGTGGTGAGCAACTTCTTAATACGTTCTGCTAGATAAACGCCGCGAGGCTGTATCCCAATAAGAACGGTATTTTTAAAATCAGTATGATTTTCAATGAGTTGACAAGCCAGACGATTGAGAATGATGTTAATCTCTGTCGCAGTAAGAAGTACTTTTTGGCTCATAGAATTTTCCGAAATCTGTTCGGGGGTCAAAGTTACATAATTCTAAGGATTGATGGTAGTGTTTGTTACGCTTTCGCGAAAGCGTATCTATTACTAACTTCGTTACAACCTAAACGCTGAAAAAGATGCTACAAACTCAAACATGGTGGAAAGAAGGAATTGTATACCAAATCTACCCTAGATCCTATCGCGATACGACGGGTAACGGCATAGGTGACTTACGCGGAATCATAGAAAAATTAGATTATATCGCTAGTCTAGGGGTAGACATTATCTGGCTCAACCCTATTTATGATTCGCCTAATGATGATAATGGTTATGACATACGTGATTACCGAAAGATTATGGCAGAGTTTGGCACTATGGAAGATTTTGACGAGTTACTTTCAGGCATGAAAGCTAGAGGACTGCGTCTAGTGATGGATCTTGTGGTAAATCACTGTAGTGACGAGCATGAATGGTTTAAAGAAAGTAGGACTTCTCGTGATAATCCTTACCGAGACTACTTCCACTGGTGGCCAGCGGAAAAAGGTACACCTCCAAAAAGATGGAGTTACTTTGATGTAGAAGAAAATGCATGGCAATACGATAAGCAAACAGATGCCTATTACTTACACTACTTTGCTGTAAAGCAGCCCGACCTCAAATGGGAAAACCCAAAAGTGAGAGCCGAAATATATGATATGATGCACTTCTGGTTTAAAAAAGGTGTTGATGGTTTCCGTATGGATGTGATTCCTTTTATAAGTAAAGATATCAACTACCCAGAAATTGACGCCAAAGAACCTCATGAATACATTGCGTATTATGCAAATGGCCCAAAAGTGCATGAATACCTCAACGAACTTAATAATGAAGTAATCTCAAAATACGATGCGTTTACTGTAGGTGAAGGCCCAGGGATAAGCATTGATGATGCGTTGGACTTTGTTCATGAAGAACGTAAGGAGATGGATATGTTCTTCCATTTTGACCTCATGAGTTTAGACCGTGCTCCTGGAGAGGTTTTTAAAATGCGTGAGGGCGGCTACTCCTTACCTGAATTTAAAAAAGTATTTACTGACTGGGATGCGGCATTTGCAAAAGCTGGCTGGGGATCGTTGTTTCTAGCAAACCATGATTTCCCCAGAACTGTGAGCCGCTGGGGAAATGACAGTCCAGAACACTGGAGAAACAGCGCTACCCTACTTCAAACATTTCTATTAACCATGCGCGGTACTCCTTATTTTTATCAAGGTGATGAAATTGGAATGACTAACGTACGCTTTACAGACATAGAAGATTATCGCGACATTAATACGATTAACAGATATGAGACTGTAAAAAACAGAGGCGGAGATCTTGAGGTCTTTATGGACAGCGAACAACATGCCGCTAGAGAAAATGCGCGCACACCCATGCAGTGGGATAACACAGAAAACGCTGGCTTTACAAGTGGCACTCCGTGGATAAAGCTCAATGAAGACTACAAAGTAGGTGTTAACACAAAAGACCAACTCAATAAAAAGGATTCTATACTCTCTTACTTCAAACAAATCACTGCCTTACGCAAGAAGCACCAAGCGCTTGTTTATGGAGCTTATGAGTGTATCAAGCCAGAACATGACCAAGTGTATTGCTACACGCGAACGCTAGAGAGTGAGCGTTTCTTAGTGCTATTAAACTTCTCTGAGGATACAGCACAGTTCTCGTTACCGCTTTCAGTAAGCTATAACAGGAAAATCAAAGTTATTTCTAATGATAAAATAATAGATGATAAGACCTTTAAAGAATTTACACTCCGCCCATGGCAAGCGATTGTATATCGATTAGAAAACTAGCCGTCTATAAAAATGTAAACAGCAATCCCTATAACAACAATAATTTGCAGCCACTTTAAAACAATACCCGCATTCTTATTAGTACGGAGTACATGAGAGATTTTTCCTGCGACAAGTGCAATACTCCCGAAGATGACAAAGGATTCTAGCATAAATAGCAATCCTAACACATAAAATTGATACACCGTGTTTCCTTCTGGATCCCATAAGAATCCTGGGAAAAATGCTAAGAAGAATATCGTCACCTTAGGGTTAAGGATATTCATAATCACACCTTGTTTAAAAAGGGCTGTGTACGACTTTTTTGGAGCACCATCTGCGAGATTAATAGACGCATCGCTACGGTATACTTTAAAGGCTAGATAAAGCAAGTACATTGCTCCTACCGTTTTAATTGCAAAAAACAGAAAAGGCGAAGCAGCAATCACTGCCGATAGCCCAAAAGCAACAAGTGTAGTATGCACAATACATCCAGAAATTAACCCTGCGGTGGTTGCAAGTCCAGATTTACTGCCATTTGCAACACTCTGCGTGAGTACATAGATGTTATCTGGCCCTGGCGAAAACGCAAGTAAAGCAGTTGCTGCTAGAAAAGCAATGATGGATTCTATCAAAGGAATACTAGTTAGTTAGTCATTGCAAAATAAGAAAAAACAAGATGCTTACAACACTACCACTGTCGTTCCTTCCACATCGAGTAAAAGCCTAGCAATAATAAAAGACCTGCTGCAGCAAGCTTTGCCCATTGCGGGATAAAGGTTGCGATATCAGGTTTCATCGCAAAAAGCATGACGGCAATGGAAGCAAAAATAAGTTTATGAGAATTTCTCATGGTATGAATTGATTAGCGTGTAGTTACTAGACGATGGCAACTTACTATCTTTTCGCTAAAATGGCGTTATTTATTTCTTTAATCAATCCTGGACCTTCGTATACAAACCCTGTATAGAGCTGTACAAGTGATGCACCTGCTTCAAGTTTATCAAGAGCATCTTGCGCAGAGTGAATTCCTCCTACGCCTATGATTGGAAATGAGTTATTACTCTTGTCTGATAAGTATTTAATCACACGTGTAGAACGATTTGTAACTGGCTTGCCGCTTAATCCGCCATTACCTATTTCTGCAAGGCGAGCGTCCGTGGTTATCAAACCTTCTCTATTTACAGAGGTATTACTTGCAATCACACCATCGAGACCTGTTTCTTTCACAAGCGCTACGATTTCATCTAGTTGCTGGTCATTAAGATCTGGAGCTATTTTAAGAACAATTGGTCGCTGCACCGCATACTTCTTATTTGCTTGCTGCACGGCTCCTATAAGTTCTTCTAGATAATCTTTATCATTCAATTTTGCATGACTAGAAACATTCGGGCAACTTACATTAAGCACAAAATAATCTACTACAGGATGTAATTCGTGAAAACACGTTAGATAGTCTGCTGTATAATCTTCCGGCTTAGTATCGGTGTTTTTACCGATGTTTCCGCCTATGATAATGTTGTTGTTTTTACGAGATTTTAATCGAGTTACCGCTTCGGCAACTCCTCCGTTATTGAAGCCCATTCTGTTTATGAGCCCTTGATCCTCTTTTAATCTAAACAGACGCTGCTTTGGGTTTCCTGCTTGTGCCTTTGGAGTAACAGTACCTATCTCAATAAAACCAAACCCTAAATCTCCTAGTTCATTAAAAAGCTTTGCATCTTTATCAAAACCTGCCGCTAGTCCTACGGGGTTTTTAAAAGTAAGGCCCAGTACTTTGCGCTCTAGTCGCTTGTCTTCCACCTTACCCATACGATTAAGAAGTCCTGAGAGTCCTAATTTATGCAATCGCTTTATCCATCTAAAGGTAAAATAATGCACTTTTTCTGGATCAAAGGAAAAGAGAATTGGGCGTATGAGGAGTTTGTACATTTCGGTCGTTTCTGTGGTGCAAAAATAGTCCAAAAAGAGGTATTTTTGAAGCAGAACTGAATGATGATTTTTACGCTTTCGCGAAAGCGTACTCACAACCACCCATTATGATTGATAAAGACGCACTTCTTAAAAGATTTATAAGCTACGTAACTACCTATACGGAAAGTGACCCTAACAGCGACACCACGCCAAGTACTGAGTGCCAGTGGGATCTTGCAAGACAGCTCAAGGATGAACTAGAAGCAATGGGAATGAGTGAGGTAACGATAGATGAGCATGCGTACGTGATGGCAACACTCCCTAGCAATGTAGATCACGATGTGCCTGTTATTGGTTTTATATCACACTTTGATACAACTCCAGATTTTACGGGGAAGGATGTAAAACCGCAGATTTGGGAGAATTATGACGGTGGCGATCTTGTTCTTAATAAAGAACAGAATATTGTGTTGTCTCCAGAATACTTTGATGACTTGAAGCAATACAAAGGGCAAACCATCATCACTACAGATGGTACTACCCTACTAGGTGCAGATGATAAAGCGGGTATTACAGAGATTATGGAAGCAATGAAATACTTGCTTGAAAATCCTCAAGTAAAACACGGTAAAATACGCGTAGGCTTCACTCCTGATGAGGAAATAGGTCGTGGCGCACATAAATTTGATGTAGAAAAATTTGGTGCCGAATGGGCGTATACTATGGATGGTAGCCAGATAGGCGAACTAGAATATGAAAACTTTAATGCTGCTGGGGCGGTCGTTACCATAGAAGGTAAAATTGTACACCCAGGCTATGCAAAAGGCAAAATGGTAAATAGTATGTACATCGCTACAGACTACATAAACAGCTTACCAAGACTAGAAACTCCGGAGCACACTTCTGATCGTGAGGGATTCTTTCACTTACATGACATTACTGGCAGCGTAGATAATACAACGCTAGAATATATCATAAGAGATCACGACAAAGGACACTTTGAAGCTCGCAAGGAAATGATGATCCAACTAGCAGATGAGCTTAATGCACAGCTAGAAAAAGAAGTAGTGACTGTAGAGATCAAAGATCAGTACTTTAATATGCGTGAGAAAGTGGAACCTGTAATGCACATTGTAGATATTGCAGAGGAAGCAATGAAATCGCTAGACATAGAACCACTTATCAAACCTATACGTGGTGGTACAGATGGATCACAGCTCTCGTTTATGGGATTACCGTGTCCTAACATTTTTGCAGGTGGTCATAACTTCCATGGGCGATATGAATATGTACCAGTAGAGAGTATGATCAAAGCCGTTGAGGTCATTGTAAGAATTACAGAAATCACAGCACAAAAGAACGCTTAAGACAACGCTCGCAATTAGCGAATTTCGAATAACTATCGTTTTATAAATTAGCTCACTTATGAATCCTTCTGCCACTGGCTGGATAAATAAACACTTCCCAAAGCTTCTTGACTATCTAGTTAAGAACCCTATGGATGAGCGTGCATTTTATGATTCGCTACGAGCAAAGGGTTTTATCTATGGACACTCTCTAGATACCTTACTGGATAGTGAATCCTCACAACTTAAGTGGACGGTACAAGAGAAGACAAAGATTAACCTCTTTGACGCACTTGCTTTTACGTATTACGATACGATTGCAAATGCTAGGCAAGAAGATTGCCTAGAAGCTATCGTTTCATTTTATAGACAGCTAGATAAAAAGGAACAGTACTTTATCAAAATCCCTCTGGGTAATGAATATGCGGCTGCTAAGGTTGAGAAAATTATCCACCAGCGAGTGCAGACTAATGAGTCGGCCTTGCAGAAGAGTTTTAGTCATCTTATCACTAATGCTTTAGTGTTTATAGATATTCTAAGTTTTGATCACTACCTCATTACCCAAGGTGATCCCTACGAGTATGCAAAAAACCTAGAGGCTGTTCTTACAGAATCTATATGGCTGGCATTGCAACAAAAGGAGAGTAAGGATGAATATAACAAGCTCCTTATAAAATTATTTGAAAGCTCTGTACGCTATAACGAACTCATAAAGCACACGCATACGAAGGTCTCTGAGATTAATCTCGGGATTATCACAGAACCCCTGGAGCAACAATATCTTCTAGATTTATGTAGTCTATCGCTATGGGATGACGAGAAGATCGATAAGCACGAACGCGAATTTATCATGCAGTTCTGTACGATTATGGGTCTTGATGAAAAGGGATACCTTGATGCGGTACTTGCTGTAAAAACATTCCTAACGGAACACGGTACAGAGATATCATATCTTAAATACAGTAATCCTATAAAGCATTTTTATAGTCAGACGACTTCTTCTGTCGGAAACCTAATCTCACGTAATAGCAAACGTCTTGTGAGAGAAATAAGAGAGAGTCGTGACTTAGTGATTTTGCTAGGCCAGTCTACTACACGTGATTTATCTAAAGAAGAGCGCAAAGTGGTAAAAAAACAACTACTTGACATTTGCAAAAGCATACCGTCACTCGCAGTATTCTTACTTCCAGGAGGCGGATTATTACTACCTATTCTCGTGCGATTAATCCCAACAATGCTACCTAGTGCTTTTAATGAAAATCTTGAGGATTAAGCAATCCACGTTTTAAAATCTTTTACGCGCTCCCTGCTTACAATAATCTCTTGCTCGCTCCAGGTATTCAGCTTTATTTTTAGTCTTGAGTTTGTATATGCAATGATATCTGCTATCGCATTGATGTTTACATAAAACTTCCTGCTTACTCGAAAGAATGTCTCAGGCTCTAGATCATTCTCTAGCAGTTCTAGCGTTGTATCCAGCAAATAATTACGTCCATCTATTGTACCAGCATACGTTCCTTTGTTTTCACTATAAAAACACTCAATCTCATCTATAGGAATCATTTTAATATGCTGTCCTATCTTAGTTGTAAATCGCTTTTTATACTCACGTTCTACTGCTGTTGCGCCTAGTAGCTTACGGATGTCTTCAAAGTTAAGTGACACATCTTGTGCCTTAGGCATGCGCTCTTTATACTTATTTACCGCCTTTTCAAGATCTTCGTCGTCTATTGGTTTCAATAAATAATCTACGCTATTGAGTTTAAAAGCTTGTAGCGCGTATTCATCAAACGCAGTGGTAAAAATAATAGCACTCTTCACCTCTACTTGATCAAAAATTTCAAAAGACAATCCATCTGAAAGTTGGATATCAAGAAAAATTAAATCTGGGTGTGTATTTGTTTTAAACCAGGCCACAGCTTCCTCTACAGAATGCAGCATTTCATTTACAGTAACTCCTACTTCGGCAAGCATTCTATTAAGGCGTCTTGCAGATGGTTTTTCGTCTTCTATAATGAGTACGTTCATGGATTGGTTGTTTGATGATTTTTTTGATGTACGTAAAAATACTAATTCTTTATTCTTGTGTGATAAGCACGCCCTCTTTCCAGATCTTCGCTATCGAGCTCATGTGCATCACATCTTCTACGGGAGATTTATCAAGCAATAACATATCTGCTTTAAAGCCTTCTTTTATATAACCTACGTTCTCTAGAGAAAACTTATCTGCCGGTAATGAAGTGGCACTTGCTAGCACTGCTTCTATGGGTAATCCCGCTTTCGCGAAAAAAGCCAATTCCTTATACAAATCGCTGCCTATATTAATATTGGCATTAGGTGGATCTGTACCTGCTAGAATAGGAATCCCAGCATCGTATAAGCGCTTAACTTCCTTGAGGAGACGCGCTTCTATTTCGGCAGTTTCTTCAGGAGTTTTATTGTAATACAGTGGCTGAATCAACACTGTGGTAAGTATGGTAGGTATCACAAAGAAGTTTGCATCTTCATTGAGTTGATCGAGCTGTGCTGCTGTGAGAGGCTCATCATTATAAATATGCACGAGACCATCTGCACCGCTTGAGAGTGCATCAAAAGCATCTTGTGCTCGTGACACATGTACAACCGCAATTTTATCTGCTTTATGAGCTTCTTTAATAATAGCCGCTACGGTTTCTTTATGAAGTGTAGCTTTCCAAGGTTCTACAATGATTTTTATGTAATCAACTCCAGCGGCTACACGATCTGCTACCCATTGTTGCGCATCTTCTGGCACCGAAAGTGTGGGAATAGGAAAACCGTATTGTGTACCGTGACCGCCTTCTGTGGTAGCTGCATATCCTGCGCGATACAATCTAGCATTACCAAGAGTATCACGTAGATTAATCATTGCCTCTTGCATGGGTTCCATGCCGTGCATGTCTAGCAAATTAAGAACACCTGCTTGTGCTGCTTCTTGTAGTTGTGGAGCCGCCCATGTATGTACATGAGCATTAGTAAGAGCTGGCATTAAGAACCTCCCAGTGCCGTCTATGGTAGTCTGTGCAGTAAGTGGATTTGAAGACACCTCGCTGATGATTCCGTTGTCTACTTTTACAAATTGATTTGCTAAGATTTCGGTGCCATTAAATAAGGTTACATTTTCTACTACAAAACTTTGCTGCGCGCTCACGGAGCAGAAGGTCACTAATAGTAAGATAACTAACGTATGTCTCATGATTTCCTGTTTTCGCGAAAGCGGTTTGAAAACTCTTCTTCCTCTTGATCCATAAATTCTTGAATCTTGCGATCTTCCCATTTCTTTAATCCTTTAAAGAAGCGGAATCCTTTAAAGACATATATCCAATGCACTAGCAGCGATAATCCCCAGAAAAATGGTGTTGTATAACGTACCCACCAAGGTGCATTCCCTAGCACATCGAAGTTAAAAAACATCCCCGAATAGAATAGCTGCAAGAGCGTATTTATAATCAGATAGACGGTGAGATGCCTGTAAAACCCTTTCTCTTCTTCTACACGTTTTTTTGCGCGTTCGTATTTGCTCGTAGTTGATTCCATTATTTTTTAAATAGTGTATTAGACTGTGATTCTTGTTCTTCTTTTTTTAAATGCTCCTCTATCTTACGTTGTTCCCAGCCTTTGCCTAAAAAGAAGTTCAACCCGAAGAGTTTTATAGCATCTATAATAATCCCTAACAATGAAAAGCCTATGACCCACAATACCCACGGATTACGAAACTCGTTAACGAAATAATTTATGACTGCTACAATAGCAATAAAAATAAGGGAGTTAATTAATCTACTATAGAATTTCTTAACCTTTTGAACATGCGCTGTGGCTCTTTGATACTTTTCTTGTTGCGTTTCCATGTTATCTTATTTAAAGTCCTCGTTACGAATGTACTCATCTATCTTACGTTTTTCCCAATCTTTTGAGAAGAAAGGATTCCAGCCAAAGGTCTTTGCAGCGTGACTTAGTATCCCGATTCCCCAACCTGCGATAGGAAATATAGCCCAGAAAAAGCCTGTGGTATAAAAGTTTAATACTAAGAAGAAGCATACAAAGATGAGGTATGTCCCTAGGTGCGTATAAAACTCTTTAAGCTCACTTACTCTTGCTCTTGCTCTATCGTACTTTGTGTTTTCTGTTGATGTGTTCATGATGTTTGTTTTTTGTTTGATGGTGTAAATATCACATGATCTTCCATTTTTAAAAAGTAGTACTTACCGAAGTGTAGAAATTCATTACTGAATTGTAAAACTGTCATAAACTCGTTGACATCACTTCTCATAAACCGTATCTTTATGTAAAAAAAAGTTATGTTCGGATTATTTAAAAAGAAAAGCGAAGTAGAAAAACTTCAGGAAAAACACAAAAAGGTTTTAGAAAGGGCGTTCCAACTATCTAAGAGTGACAGAAGTGCAAGTGATAGTTTATATGCAGAAGCTGCAGAGATTGAGAAGCAAATATCACAGCATTCGTAATTTTCTGCACAAATTGTTACCATATCGTTAACTATTTGTAAAAAAAATTATATTTTACAACTGCAAACAAAAACACTCTAGTATGAAATCCCTATTCAACTCATCGCCAAAACTGAGGCGGTTAATGGCATATCGTAAAAAAGCGATGTGCAACGCAAAAAAATGGAGCAATAAAGATGAAATGGCTAGTCACAGCTACCAGATTATGGTGCATGTGATTGACCAGAAGCTCTCTGCACTTACTGTTAATAAATAAGCAATAAAGAGTCCATACTCACTAGCATAATAATACGTACCCCATTATATTTGTGAGTATGGAACCTTTTATAGTATCTGCCCGAAAATACCGTCCCACCACTTTTAAAGATGTTGTTGGGCAACAGGCTATTACTAACACTTTAGAAAACGCAATACGCAACAACCACCTCGCTCAGGCGCTACTTTTTTGTGGTCCTCGTGGTGTGGGTAAGACGTCTTGTGCACGTATTCTTGCAAAGCAAATCAATACCGACGAGAACACAAGTCCAGATGAGGATTTTGCTTTTAACGTATTTGAGCTTGATGCAGCGTCAAACAACTCTGTAGATGATATACGTAGTCTTATAGATCAAGTACGCATCCCGCCACAGGTAGGAAAATACAAAGTGTATATTATTGATGAGGTGCACATGCTCTCTGCTGCGGCCTTTAATGCGTTTCTTAAAACACTAGAAGAACCTCCTAAGCACGCTATCTTTATACTAGCGACTACAGAAAAACATAAAATCATCCCTACCATACTTTCTCGTTGTCAGATTTTTGACTTCAAGCGTATTACAGTAACAGATGCTCGCAAGCATCTTGTACAGATCGCGATAGAAGAAGGTATTGAAGCAGATGAAGAAGCATTACATATCATTGCTCAAAAAGCAGATGGTGCGATGCGTGACGCATTATCCATTTTTGACCGAGTAGTGAGCTTTAGTGGTAAAACGCTTTCGCGAAAGGCAGTTACAGAGAACTTAAACGTTCTAGACTACGATACCTATTTCACCACCACAGATTACTTACTTACGAACGATATCCCACAGGTACTCGTACAGTATAATGATATCTTGTCTCGTGGTTTTGATGGACATCACTACATAGCTGGTCTTGCTTCTCACTTTAGAGACTTAATGGTTTGTAAAAATCCGCCGACGATTCATTTATTGGAAGTAGGCGATACGACTAAGAAAAAGTACTACGAACAATCACAAAAGACAGATATGGCTTTCTTAATGGAAGCTATCAATATTGCAAATGATTGTGATCTCAAATTTAGAACCAGCCGTAACCAGCGACTTCTTGTAGAACTTTGTCTCATGCAACTTGCCTCTATCACTTTTGATGGAGAAAAAAAAAATGACGGTCCGTTCTTAGTACCACCTTCTTATTATAAAGTAGATCACACACAGACTGGCGCAGCACCACAGACGCAAACGGCAGTCACTCCAACTAATACTGCAGCTACACAAGCACCAACTGCTACGAATGCTGCACAGGTAGCAGCACCTGCTACACAAACGCCGAGTACTCCTACTCCGCCGCCTACTGTACAGCAAAGTGTACCTGTACAAGAAAATACAGTTGCACCAAATGCAGTCGCTCCACAAGCAACGCAAGCGCAAACGCAAAATGCAGCTCCTGTACAAAATACAGCAGCCACACAGCAACCTGCTCCCGTAACACCTCAAGCTTCACCAACAACTCCTAGCGTACCAGAATTATCGTTGCGCAAGGATCGTGTGTCTGGATTGTCACTTAAAGGATTACAGCGTAAAAAGGAGCTAGAGCTTAAGAAAGCTAACAAAAAAGTAGATGTAGAAAATCTACCTACAGAGCCATTTACCGAAATTGCAATGCAAGCTGCCTGGGCAGAGTATGTAAAGCGCCTTCTTGCCAAAGGAGAACGGATTATTGCCTCTAACCTAGAAGCAGATCAGCCGACTTTAAATGGTACTACTATTGAACTAGAATATCCTAACGAGACGATGAAAATTGAGGTAGAACGCGCCCAAGGGCCGCTACTTGAATTTTTAAAACGTAGTCTCAACAATTATGACATCACCTTAGGAATTACGGTAAATGAAGAAGTACAACGCAAGTATGCGTATACTGCTCAAGAACGATACGATAAACTACGGGAACACAATCCTGCGCTAGATATTCTCAGGAAAACATTTGATCTCGACTTATAAAAAAATACGCTATGGAAAATAAAGAAGCTATCCAGATGCTCCACCTTAAATTACCTACAGATCCTCGCTGGGTAAATATTGTAGAAAAAAACATAGAAGAAATACTTACAGATCACGCCTACTGCGAGCAGAAAGCTGCTTCTAGTGCGATTTCGTTTATCATAGGTTTTCCAGAATACACAGAGCTTGTTGCTGCGATGAGTGATCTTGCTATGGAAGAAATGAGCCACTTTAAAATGGTGCATGACATCATGGTAGAAAGAGGATTACACCTAGGTCGCGAACGCAAGGATGCCTACGTACACAAGCTACGTTTCTTTTTCCCAAAAGGAGGATCAAGAGTAGAGAGTTTAGTAAATCGCTTGCTAGTTGCGGCGCTTATTGAAGGTAGAAGCTGTGAGCGTTTCCGCTTACTGTCTGAGGAGCTTGAAGATAAAAAGCTTGCTAAGTTTTACCGCAAACTCATGATAAGCGAGGCTGGACACTACACCATGTTCTTAAACTTTGCCCGCCAGTACGGAGACAGAGCAAAAGTTGATGCAAAGTGGCAAGAATTGCTAGATTTTGAAAAGCAAGTGATGAAGGATCTAAGTGTTACAGAAACCATACACGGATAATATTTCCACTAGTTTTCTCACCTAAACACAAGCTTATATGCGCATACGTATTCTTATTATTTCTTGTTTAGTAATGAGCTGTATCGCTTGTAAGGAGAAAGCTCTTGTGCAAAAACCGACCACACCTTTTGATTATCTACTAGGAGACTGGGAGCGCACTAATAGTAAAGGCGGCAGTGAGACCTTTGAACACTGGAAAACAGTTACTGCTACAGAGCTACGTGGTCACGGTTACACCTTAGAAGATGAGGATACCGTTTTTAACGAGCGCATACGTCTTGTACAAAAGAAAAACGAGTGGCAACTACAGATAAGTGGCCCTAATGAAACGCCAACCATTTTTAAAATCACCGAGAATGACGGTAAGTCATTTACAGCAGTAAATCCTGAAAATGAATTCCCGAAGGTGATTACCTATTCTTACTTTGATGATGTGCTTACGGCGACTATCTCCTCAGAGGAAATGGAAATTCCGTTTATATTCTGGCGGGTAGAAGATTAACCTTCGGCGAGAAGGTTGTCTATGATGCTTCTTATGCTGTCGCTATTCCAGTCTGAGGCGCCTGTTTCTTTTACGACTATATTTCCTTCTTGATCTATAATGTAACTCGTAGGTATCGAGCGTTCAAAAAGTAACTCCGGTGTTTCCATCGCTGGTAATACTGCTGGGAGGTCTAGTTCTCTTTTGGTCATAAACTTTTTGACAACTGCTGGATCTTCGTTTGTGATGAGCAAGAACGTTATTTTATCTCCATAATCTGCATGCAGTTCGGCTATAGATGGTAGTTCGGCAATACACGGAGGGCACCAGGTTGCCCAGTAACTTATAAAAGTCACTTTGCCTTTCCCTACGCCTACTTCGGCTGGAATTCCTTCTAGCGAGCTTACTTTATAATCAAAAGACTGGAGTTGAGTTTGGTCCTTTTTCGCGAAAGCGGACGGTGAAAATATCGCCACCTTCACCTTATTTATTGCCACTTGAATAGGAGTTCTCGTCTGCGGAATTATAAGCAGGAGAATCACAATGATGAACAATATATTTTGCCAACTAAATCTTTTTTTCTGAGCCATAGGGAATAAAAAAATGCGTGTGCACGATGAGTCGTACACACGCATTAAACTTACGTTTTTTTATACTTAATTACGAGTAACCGTCACAGGTTCTGATAAGTCAAAACAACCGCTTAGGTCATTTGCATTTGCACCCACCATAAGACCGGTAAGTCCTTCCTCATAACGCAGGTACCAGATAAGGCAAACGCCCGTCCCAGCATCATCAAAGTTTACACCCTCTACCGCAGCCAGTGTAGGTGGTAATCCCAGGATCTCTCCAGTATCTGTAGTGATCACCCAGCTATTTAAAGCGCCTACGCTCTCTCCCGTAAGACCTAGCCCGCTTACCATATCTGGTGTGCCGTCTACGGTAAAGGTAAAAGGACCTCCAGTAATTTCGGCAGCGATGGCCTCGTTACGTACTACTTCTACAGGTTCAGAAAGATCAAAAACTCCCGTAAGGTCATTTGCATTTGCGCCTACTTCTAGCCCTTCTAGTCCTGGCTCATAGCGTAGGTACCAGATAAGGCAGATTCCTGCTCCTGCATCGTCAAAGTTTACACCCTGCACTGCATCAAGCGTAGGTGGTAATCCTAAAATTTCGCCAGTGTCTGTGGTAATCACCCAACTATTCTCAGATCCTACAGAATCACCCATAAGTGATAAACCGCTCACCATATCTGGCGTACCGTCTACACAAAACTCAAAAGGTCCTCCCACGATTTCGGCAGCAAGTGGTCCCGCGTTGCGGTTTACTACTAGAAAGTTAGAGAGCTCAAAATCTCCTGCAAAATCATCAAGATTTTCGCCCGTTGCTAGTCCGCTCAAGCCATCTTGATATGCAAGGTGATAGATGTAACAAGCACCTACACCCGCATCGTCAAAGTTTACACCCTCCAGCGCCTCCAGCGTAGGTGGTATTCCTAAGATGTTTTTAGAGTCATCTGTCACTACAAAAGTGGTCACATCTCCTGCTAATTCGCCAGTGATTGTCACGCCCGTTACCATATCTGGTGCTCCATCTACAAAGAAGGTAAAAGGACCTCCTGCTAGCGTCCCAGCTTCTGGTGTGATTGCGTTTGTGGTGGTATCGTCGTCAGAGTCACACGATACAAGGATAGCTCCTAGAGCGAAGCATCCCATTAATAGTTGCTTTTTCATTATTGATAGTTTTTTTTGATTTATATGGTAAATCTAAAACCATCAAGATTGCTTAAATGTAAGCTAGCTTACATTTTGTGATTTTATGCCACTTTTATGCGAATTTCATTGCGAGAAAATTCTAAAAACTGCGTCGCCTTTAGCTCGTTCATAATCGCATTAAGCGTAGGTCGTGACGTACCTATGAGACTCGCAATATCTTTTTGAGTGTATGGATGTTTGATTACCGTATCACCCGTATTTGGACAGCAGTATCCATAATCTTCGGCAAGTTCTGTCATAAATTCCTTTACACGTGTGGTTGCATCTTTAAAGAGAAGCAAGTCTAGACGGCGTTCTAGCTTTTTAAACCTAATCCCGAGAAATTTATACACCTTAAGACTAAAGCTGTGGTTATTGCGCATTAACTCCTGCATCTGGCACACCGGCACGGGGCATACCGAGGTTTTTGCATCTATAGACTGTGCAAACTCACTGCGCGACTCCTCCCCTAGTATTGCTTTCTCGCCAAAGAGTTCGCCCTTAGTAAGTATCGCCCGCACCACCTCCTTACCATCCTCTGCATAGTAGCCCAGCTTTACTTTACCCTTCTCTATCAAGTACACCTTATTTGCCGCATCCTCCTCAAAGTAAATAAAGTCCTGCTTCCCGTATTGTGAGAAGTTATGCCGCTTTCTATACTGCTTTGTTTTATGGGGACACAACACGCTAAAAACATTTACATCTTCAAGAAACCAGATTTTTGACATAGCGCGTGTAGGGTTTAATTGTTACACATCTGTCGGCAACTGCTCTGTAACCTTACAGCCAGTAGGCGTTTATAGCATTGTGGGTGTAGTACGCTTTCGCGAAAATGTCTCGGATTATATCCACATGCTTTTATGAGTAGTGTGGTTAGTGGGTGGTTTTTACAGCGTGACTGCTCGCGAAAAACTGATATCCTTTTTGAAGTAAAGTGACTTATTTTCAATTATTTCGCTATAAATGAGGATTACCGTATGGGAGTTTGGATTTGAGGTGGTAGATTAGTGGTTTGCTTGTAATCTATTATGATTTACAGCAATAAATGGTAATCTATTAATGCTCTTTTATGAACTGATATTCATTGGTTTGTGGGTGGGGTTTTGGTGGATTGCTTGGATAATTAAGTTGGCGGTAATTAAAAAAAGACAATAAATGATTCCAAAAAATATCAATAAAGAACATTTAGAAAAAGCTATCAAAGAGATTGATAAAGATGGTATCAGAAAAGGAAGGCATTCGTCAACTTATGATTTGATTCATAATGGCAAATCTTATCCACCAAAATTAGTTTTATCCATAGCTAATAGATATGCTAATGGCACAGAACTAGATTCAAATGATTTTGGAGGTGGAAAAGGCAGCCCCGCATTTGAATTAATGAAAGCTGAAGGGTTCGAAATAATTCCAAAAAATGACCCTATAAAATCATTGATTGAAAACTATAAAAAACGAATTACCCAAACAGAATTAAAGGATGAGATATACAAATGGGAGCTTGTAAATGAATATAGAGGACGACCAAATCCTGAAACTCCTGATTTTTATAAAGAAATAAAAGACGTCAAGTTTAAAAACTTAATCTATGCAATGGGCATGGCAGTTATTAATCACTTAACTAAAGATAAGCCAGAAGAACTGCGTCAGCTTTTTATCAATCTTTTTGACGAGACCAAAGACTTAACTGAAAGGGTGAAATCTTTCAACAAAGACACACTCAAAATTTATAGAGAACTAGGAGAGACTCTTCAGCATCATCAAGATGAGAGGTCAATTGCTACATACTTAACATTTTACAATTCCGATAAATACACTTTTTACAAATCCTCTTTTTACAAAAAATATTGCAAAATATTAGGTATTAAAGAGGCCAAGAAAAACGAAAAATACACGCATTATCTTACGCTTATTGATGATTTAATTGAAAATTATATCGCCCCTGATAGTGAGTTAGTCGAACAAGTAAAAGACTTAATACCCGAATATTATAATGGTACTAATCATAAGTTACTAGCGCAGGATATCCTTTTTCAAATGTTGGACAAAAAACAAGATACTAACTACTGGATTTTCCAAGGCAACCCAAAAGTATTCGATTTTGAAACTGCCTTGCAAGATGAAATTCTAACTGATTGGACGGTTAGTGCTCATAAAGACAAAATTAAAGTTGGAGACAAAGTAATATTATGGATAACAGGCAGTAAATCTGGATGTTATGCACTTGCTGAAGTTACTGCTGAACCACACAAAAAAACCTCTTCACCAGACGATCACCTTTGGAAAGGAGAGGACAAAAGTGAATTGAAGGCTGACATAAAGATCACTCACAACTTTGTGGACTCACCAATACTTAAATTTAAAGTTGACTCATTAGAGGAATTAAGAAATTTAAAAGTTGGAAATCAAGGCACAAATTTTTCAGCTACTAAAGATGAATTTGAATCCTTATTAGGTCTTGTTACCAGCAAAGTAAAAGAGCAATATTGGCTTTATGCTCCCGGAGAAAATGCCCGCAATTGGGAGGAATTCTATAAAAATAGAATCATGGGACTTGGCTGGGATGAGATTGGAGATTTGAAACAGTACAATAGTCGTATTGACATAAAAAAGGCTTTAGTAGATGCGTATGGCGGTAAAGGCTCAAAAAAGAATGATGTTTCAGCTAATGATGATTTTCTAAATAAAATCAATATTGGAGATGTAATAATTGCTAAGAAAGGTAGAGGTGAATTACTTGGCTATGGTGTTGTTACTTCTAATTATGAATATGACAAGAGTCGATCGGAGTATCATAAGATTAGGCTAGTTGATTGGAAATTAAAAGGAAATTGGAAAGTAGATTTTAGCCTCGTGCTTAAAACATTAACTGATATAACCAAATACTCTTCCGACCATGCAGACTATAACACATATTATGAAAGACTCCTTGGTATAATGGGACAGAATAATGAAACTAAAAAACTTTCAGACATGAATTTATCATTAAACACCATTTTCTATGGCCCTCCAGGCACTGGAAAAACACATATCCTCAAAAACCAATACATGGATATGTTTACAA
Source organism: Dokdonia sp. Asnod1-B02 (assembly GCF_045063955.1). Taxonomy (NCBI): domain Bacteria; kingdom Pseudomonadati; phylum Bacteroidota; class Flavobacteriia; order Flavobacteriales; family Flavobacteriaceae; genus Dokdonia; species Dokdonia sp. Asnod1-B02. Next base: position 2,355,231 of record NZ_JBEFNW010000002.1, read on the forward strand.
GCTCTGAAAGCTCAATAACAAGACAAGACTTTCTAAAAGACATAATTCAAAATTGTTCTTGGTGGCAAGTAATAGCTTTGGCAGTTTTGGAATTAGGAAAAACAAAAGTTGCAGATATTTTTAATCACGAATATGTGCAAGTAAAAGCTCTACTTTCAAATTCTACAACTGTTACACCTACAATTTGGGGTCAATTACAAAGTCATACTGTTGAAGAATGTGAAAATGTTAAAGTTGCTAGAAGAATGCCTCCAATGATTTTTAATAAGACAGAAAAATCAGAATGGGAAATTCTTCAAAATGAAGTCGAAGAACAATCACCTGAGCTGTTAGAACTTAAATTGAAAATTGAAAACTTTGAAAGTTTTCCTAATAAAAGAATTGAGAGATTTGAATTTTTAACATTTCATCAATCATATTCTTATGAAGACTTTATTGAGGGCATAAAGCCAGAATTAGCAGAAAATGACGTCTCCTATATAATCGAAGAGGGTGTTTTTCATAAAATGTGTAATAGAGCGAGAAATGACTCCTCAAATAATTATGCAATTTTCATTGATGAAATTAACAGAGGTAATATTTCTTCAATATTCGGAGAATTAATAACTCTTATTGAAGATGATAAACGAGAAGGGAAGCCAAATGAAATAAAAGCTACTCTACCCTATTCTAAAAAACATTTCTCAGTACCAAACAATCTATATATAATTGGAACAATGAACACTGCTGACCGAAGTGTCGAAGCATTAGATACTGCTCTTAGGAGAAGATTTTCATTTATCGAAATGAACCCTGAACCAGCAAAATTAAGTACAGAAGAGTTTAAATGTACAGGAATCGATTTAGAAGCTTTATTAAACGCCATAAATGCTCGAATAGAAAAACTACTTGATAAAGATTATTGTATTGGTCACTCCTACTTTATGACTATTAAAAATCGTCAAACACCAACTGCAGAAATTAAGACCATTTTTCAGAATAAAATCCTCCCTCTTCTGCAAGAGTATTTCTACGGTGATTGGGGTAAAATCCTTTTAGTAATAGGGAAAGAATTTGTAGAAACTAAAAAGGACTCTATTAAATTCTTATCTACTGAAAGCTATGAGGATTTTGAGGAGTATGATGAAAAGCCTATTTATAGTTTCACTGACCCATCAAATTGGACATTAGATTCATTCAAGACAATTTATGAGTAACCCAAAAAACATATTACAAGTTTTTGAACACCATACTTTGAAAGTTGATGAGGAATCAACTTTTAAAATGGTTCACTTTAATGCACTTGAAAAGTATGGCTACATGACAAAGGAAAAATTCTTTTCGGTAGGTAATAAAAGAATTAAATTTAATAATTACGTTGGAGTTATTCAAGTCAAGAATCTTACAATTGAAATACTTCCCAAAGCCGATAATAACGGAGAAGATAAAGCTTCAAAAGATAAATGGCATAATGCACTGATTACAATGCTAAAAGAGTGCAAGTTGATCAAGATTAACACAATATCTAATGCTAAACTAAAGCTAAAATCGGCATCTATTTTAGACTTGTACTATGACCTGTTTTTATCTGAAAGCGAAACGATTTTCAAACACGGCTTAAGGAAAAACTATAGATCTATTGAAGAGAACCTTAATAAAGTAAAGGGCAAAATTCTCTTCACAAATCACATTCGTAAAAATGCTTTTCATAAGGAACGATTCTTTGTTGAGCATAAAATATTTGATGCTGACAACAATCTAAATCAAATACTGCTAAAGGCTTTACTAGTTCTAAAAACAATAGCACATAACCCCAATCATAATATTAGGATTAACAAACTACTCTTAAATTTTGAGGATGTTTCGGAAGAAAATATCACTGATAAATGGTTTAAAAAAATAAAATTCGATAGAAACACAGAGAGGTATAGACAAGCAATTACTTTAGCAAAGCTTATTATTTTAAGATACTCTCCAGATTTAAAAGGTGGAAATGAAAACGTATTAGCAATTATGTTTGACATGAATATGCTCTATGAAAACTACGTCTATCGAAAATTAAAGAAATTACAAAATGATTCAGCTAATCCAATTATTAATGTAAAAGAGCAAAATAGGACACCTTTTTGGGAGACTAGAGGCTTAAGAGCAGATATCGTTGTAGAAACCAAAGATAAAAGGCTCGTAATAGATACAAAATGGAAAGTGTTGAAAGATAATAAACCATCAGATGCCGACCTCAAGCAAATGTTTGTTTACAACCTGCATTATAATACTGACTTGAGTATTTTGCTATATCCTAAAACAACTTTAGAATCCGCTAACAAGAAACCATTTAGAGATGAGAAATTTAAAGCCTTGAATTGTCAAGTAGCTTTTACTGATCTTTTCAATGATGATGGAAGACTAGAGAAAGATTTAGGGAAAAGGATTTATAATGAATTATTAAAAGAAGAAATAAAAACTGGTGTCAATAAAGAACTGAGTTAAAAAATAAGCCTACTCCTACCCTTCCACTCCTCTACAAAACCATTACTAAACAACCTCAAATCCATCCGCTTGAGAATCTTCTTTGTTATTTTATCGGTGTTCTTGTTGTCTGTTTCTTGTAAGAATAAAAAACAGCCTGCTCCTATCTTAGCAATGACTCATCAAGAAAACAATGGAATACGATGCACAGATAATGGATGTAGTGGTTCATACACCGGAGCAGAGTTTATAAATGGAGATGATGTTGCGCATCAATTCTCCAACACCATGAGTAATGCCGTAGGCAAGAAGCTAAAAGAACTCTATCGTGAAGAAAAATATAGAAAAGTAGATTTTGCCTCCATAACCATGAGCACCCAAGGAATGGGAAGCGGTAAAGTCGTTTACACCCTTGTGATACCCTTTACAGCTGTTAATGAGCCATGCGATGCTTTTACTTCTTTTGACCACGTAGGAGGCTGGAATCACACACCTGCATTAGCTAGAAGAAAAAAAGAACTTGAGGCAGTGACTATGACAGGTCATAAATTAGCGATAAGTAAGCTAAAAACAACACCTGAGGGATTACAAGAATATTGGATCCAATGGAAAAACAAAACAACGCAATCAGATTGCGAGTAAGGAATTGTGTTGAAGAAGAATACTTGTTCGCAGTGGCTCAGTAAATGCTGTTGAGCTAGTCTACATTATTATTTAAGGGTTTCCTGATTTTGTTTTGCTATCTGCCTTATTTAGGAGGTAATTTTATAATTTACGCTCGGTAAGACTTATAAGAGACTTTATTATTACCAAACAACTAACAAACCATTCATTACAATCAAAAATTAATCATGAAAAAATTATTTCTTTTAGTACTCATCAGCTTCACTTTATTAGCATGTTCATCAGATGATAGTCCTACAATCCTGGAAGAAGAAACTAATGCTTCTCTTAAGCTTTACAAAAGAACAAACAGTTATTACGATGGTGTATTATCTTCAACTCAAGAAGTATTTTACAATAGTGAAAGTAAGATTGAATCTGTTACCTTAAATGAGGTTGATTATTTAAATAGAACTTTTACAGTTAATTACACCAATGGCAATGTAAGCGGAATTACTCGATACACAGATGTAATTAATCCAAATGGAATGGATGAAACCATTAACTACAATGACATAACGCTAACCAATAATACCATAATTCTTGTCTCTGACGCTTCTGATAAAACCTTAGAAATTGAATTTTCTAACGGCTATGTAAACTCAACAAAGTTCTACTCAACGTCAATGCCAAGTAGCCTCTTCGAACAAATATTTACTCGTAATTCAAACAATCAACTTATTTCTAATACTACTGGTTCCGACAGTTTTGAATATTCAGATTTTGATGCTGACAAACAATTGGATCCGTATGGTAGCGTCATGGAATATGAGCATAGTACATTCTTTATGATATTTGGTCTTAAGGTATCGAGAGATAATCCTTTGACCGCCACTTACAATGGAAACGATGGAGATCCTTATAGTAACATCCTAGAATATGACGAACAAGGTTACGTCACGAAAGTGAGTTATGATTCATCAAACTCAAATTCAAACTATTCTGAACACCAATATATTACAGAATAAGCGGGTTCTAAACTTTGTAAGATGAGTAATAGACTTTCTGAAAATAAGATGCATTTTAATTAGAGAGTAATTTTATAGTTTGCACATCAATAACCATTAAATACACTTTACAAATCACTTGAAAAAAACATTTATCATAGCAATTAATATTTTGATTTTAGTTGGGTGTCAATCCAAAATCAAGAATGACTTGACTACTGAAAGCCCTTCTAAGCAACTGAATAAAATCCGGAAAGAAACTAAAGTTTTTGGTGATAGTTTGAAAATAGTATATGAATATCGTGGAGATACTGTGATTCAAGAAAGAATTGATTTGAAAGAAATATCAGAAGATAATTTTGATGATTCATTTACGGTGGTTTCTGTCTTTTCTCGTAAGGAAAAATCTAATTTGTTATGTACAGAAATGTTCAAAATGACAATTGACAGTATGGATTTCCAGTATTGCTATGATGATATATTTAGCAAATTAGAAGCTGATCTTCTTACAGCTAAGAACGCTGATAAACCTTGGAAAGTAGAAGGTCTTAATGAAACTAAGAGAAAAATAATTGATTATAAAAATGGTACAAAAACAGATTTAAAATGGATAAAACGTCACTTTGTGTTTGATTTAATATTAGACTTAGACTTTGAGATTTACGACAATAAATACAGATCAGAAATTGAAAGCATTATCATCGAAAAGTATGAAACTAACTTTTCTGGAGGACACCAATATTATTTTTTAAACAAAGAACGGGATACAATTTCAACATATAATATTCGGGATTGGATTATTTAATTCTAAAGAACATAAAAGACTAAAAATCAATTAAATTACACTCAACCACACCAATGAAAAAACTACTACTTCCCCTACTCCTAGTTGGAATTCTTATTGCAGGATGCAATCCGTCAACTAAGAAAACAAATACGCTACAAGAGTTCTTCAGTTATACTGAGAATGGCGATACCTTAATCAGTGCGCATCGTGGTGGTAAAAGTTATGCAGGCTACCCTGAGAACTGCTTAGAAACCATGAAATACATCAAAGAGTCTATTCCAAACGCGTTGTTTGAAATTGACGTTGCAAGTAGTGAGGACGGCGTTCTATTTCTTATGCATGACAGTTCGCTAGAAAGAACAACAACAAGCTCTGGAAGAGTAGATCAAAAAGATTGGGAAACACTCTCCCAACTCCACCTTAAAGATGATTTTGACTCCATCACTGATTATAAAATCCCGTTATTTAAAGATGTGCTAGACTGGGCAAAAAAGGAAAACGCCATACTCACGGTTGACATTAAGCGCAGCGTTGATCCAGAACTTGTACTCCGTTTCATAGAGGAAAATGATGCCTTAGAACAATCGGTGATTATTACTTACTCTATGGAGACGGCACAGCAACTTTACAAGTTAAATCCTGAGGTTGTACTTTCTGTTAGCATTAGAAATATGAAAGAGTTTGATACAGCTGCTAGCTCTGGCATTCCATGGAAAAATATGGTGGCTTTTACGGGAACCATAGAATCAGATCCATCATTATATGCCAAATTACATGAACAGGGAGTGATGTGTATGCTAGGAACTTTAGGTAACCTTGATAAAAAAGCAAAGGCAAGAGGCGATGTCCTCTATAACGAATGGACAAAGCTTGGCATAGACGTCTTTGCAACCGATAGACCACTTGAAGTGCAAAAAGCGCTTTCAAAGTAGCAAATCAACCAGCAACACCTAGTATTAAAATAACCGAGTAACAGCATTTACAACCTTAGATTATCGTACCAATGAACAGACTAACACTTCTACTCCTTTCAATCGTATTAATTTCTTGCAACAACACCGAAAAGAAAGAGCAGCTTCCAGAGAAAAAGCAGGTAGTACAACCAACAATTAAATCCATAGAAGAAGTTAAAAGCAAAATCAAGCGTTTTAATGATTTCATCCCGAGCGATTATGAACTTGTGATTTCTAGAAATGAACTCAATAAGGTAATGTCAGATTTTAATAAAGACGGCGTTTCTGATTATGCGGTATTACTAGCCAGCGGAAAAAACGACAGAGACTACTCAAACACAAAAGACGTGCGACTTGCGATTTTTGAAGGACAAGCGGATGGTTCTTTCGTACTCAAAAGCCAAACCGGTAATTTGACTTCGGCCTTTTTACATGTAAACCCTAACCGAAGAATAAAAGTTGCCAGAGCAAATGTGATTAGTGTGAAGCACGAATCGATGAGACATGATTATGAGTTACAAATCAAATATGATAAAACATACAACGACTATATGCTCATAGGCTCTGAATACAACAACTACGGCAACGCCGCAAAAGATGGAGCAGGAAACATAAGCTCAAATTTCATAGAAGGCAAAAGAGTGTCGACTATTGGTAAAAATAAAACAACGACTTTAGATAAGAAGCTATTGCCTATTTCGGAAATTAACGATAGTACTGTTTATGAATTGATTGGTGGGTAGGGTTTTGGTTGAAGTTGAAGTTGAAGTTCAATAATTTGAACACTGGCTAATTTTAGATATATAATAGATATGAAAAAATTAAAAATCTGGACCATAATTTTACACTCATTCATTGTAATAATTCATAAGTCCACCATCTCGGTGATGTTCTTTATCGAATTTTTCATTATACAAAGATGGCTCGCAAATAACGGTGATTTTTCAGATTCTTTTACAAGTCTCATGCTTACTGCCTCAATAATTTCGGCACTTGGAAAACTATTAATCATTACAAGCTTCTATGTAAAAAAAGTAGTTGTAAAAAATCTAACTGGTATTATTGGCCTAGTACTATTATATTTTTCCTTCAGATATGTAGCTTATCCTAGTTTACCCGATACAGATTTTCATAAATGGGCATTTTGGTCAGGAATTCCGTTTATAATTGCTTCTATACTCCTATTTTATCAGCAATTTACCGTTCTAAAGAACAAATTTTCAAAAAAGAAATCAGAGGTTACAGATGTTTAAAAAAGCTATTGATTAAAGAATCTAACACTTTGCCATACCTCAAAACCACCATCTAATCAAAAAACCTATTAAACCAATAGTTGTTTCACGCTGTATAAAGGGAGATTACGCTCAATGAAGATGAGCAATTAACTAACTACATATCAATACTCTAAAGATAGTTTTGTGTCAATATAAATCATAAAACTTTTGACATGCCTACAGAAACAAAAAAATCAGACAACATTCTTGAACAATTTTTAAGCGAATTTGAAACCTTAGTTTCCGGAATTACCGAGCACGCATTAAAAAATGCAGAGGACGAAGATGAAAAAGCGGTGATACAATCATTTGCTCCATCACTTAATAATCAAATTTTTGAACTCAATCAGTTTATTAGAGAAGGTTCAAAAAAATCTTCAAAATAACAAGAACGCGATGTACTTGAAGTTTTAAAAATAAGCTCAGGTGTATCACTTGCCAAAAATGCAAAAGGGATGTTCCCAAGTATAGGCTCCCTCGTAGGAAAACTTGGAATTGATAGAATTATCAAAGAAATTAAAAAGATTATCTACACTATTCTTGATATGATAGGTATCAAACTGCCTAAATGGTTGGATAAAATCATTAACCTTATTGATGAAATAATCGCATTTATCTTATCAGGAGGCTCTTCAAAAATGATGACTACATTTTCTATTCAAGAGCAGAATTACTTGAACGAATTAACGCAGCTAGCCAAATTAGAGCAAGCGCACCAATTCAAGTTCCAAGAGGATGAAGATGAAGAATAAGTCATCAGAATAAAAAAGCTGCAGTAAGCAGTTAGCGTTCTAGTCCATTACTACAAGCTTTTAATTCAATCTATGCTATTATAAGCCTTTGGCTCACGCTATAAGTTGTGGCTCATGATTGTATTAAGAGCTTGTTTTTTTATAGATATTATAATTGCTGTTACGCTTTCGCGAAAGCGTATACTTCACTATAAATTCTTGTATCTTTAATGTAAGATAAATTGCTATTCACTATTAGCAGATTAGAATCCATAAAGTTCCACTTCCCAATCTTTGATTATTATTTATGCTAGAAACTATCAGACTAAGGTTTGAGCCAATATCTCCAAAACATCTAGAAGATGCTGCAGATATGTTTTGTACTAATAATCGCGTTATGGCATCTACACTAAAAGGCAGCGTTTTTACTAGAAGCGAATTTGATTCCTTACTTCATACAGATTTTATAAATGAGCAAGAGCCTGTATTTGGCTTCTGGTGCATTATATTGAAAGAGAGCAATCGTTTTATAGGAGTCTCTGGTATCCATAAAATTAAGTATCAAGATGAAGAGTATTGTGAATTTGGTTTTATATTAAACGATAGTCACTGGGGTCAAGGTTTTGCCACAGAGATAGGTTACCACTGGATTTCATATGCAGCGGAAACCCTACAACTTGACCAGATTATTGCCACTGTAAGTCCGCACAACCTAGCATCTAGAAGAGTATTAGAAAAACTTGATATGAAGTATATGGATCAAGTAACATCTGAAGATAGAGGCGACCGCATTATCTTAGGTAGGACGCTCTCATAGCATTTATTACAATAGCATATTTGGAATATTCATTCATACCAACTTACAAGACTACATTTCTTTTAAGTACAGGATTCTCAATAGTTGTACGCTTTCGCGAAAGCGCACTAATCCATCAATAACTTCCATTAAAGACTGAAAGACATAATAAACGTATATTTATCGCTTTGTTATTATGTAAATATCTTAATACGCTTTATGCCATCATCTTCCCTCAATAATCTCTACAAGTACTTAAATAATGAAGGCGATGAGCGGGTTTGTAAAGGCATTACAGATGAGGCCTGTAAACATGTTGCTACAAACTACTTTAGTATACTCCTTACACACACCTTTACAAAACTAGGTGATACACTAAGTAATCCTAAAACAGTGCTCACATGGCTCATGAATTATGTGGGAGCACCGGTTTTTCTCATAAGTCTAATTGTCCCTATACGTGAGTCTGGTGCGCTTATCCCGCAAGTTGCTATCTCAAATTACGTGAAAAAGAAACCCATACGTAAGTACATATGGGTGGTAGGTGCTATTATTCAAGGTCTTGCTATTGCTGCAATAGGGATTGTGGCATTACAATTTGAAAAACAAACTGCAGGATGGTTAATTATTATATGTTTAATCATTTTTAGCCTTGCGCGTGCTCTAGCTTCTGTGAGTTCTAAGGATGTAAAAGGAAAGACTATCCCAAAAACAAGAAGGGGAAAACTAGGAGGATATACCTCGTCTTTTGCTGGTATTTTAGTTCTTGTTGCAGGTTTGTACATTACCTATAAGTCTAAAACTAATGAGGATATACAGTTTTATACAAACCTCATATTTTTTGCGGCTTCGATGTGGATCATTGCAGCGGTGATTTATGCTTTTATAAAAGAATTTCCAACAGACATTACAACAGACGAGAGCGAGCAAAACAGTATTCTAGATAATATTAAACTACTTAAAGAAGATAGCCACCTAAGAAACTTCGTGATCGCAAGATCGTTATTACTCTGCTCTGCCCTATCTGCACCGTTTTACGTCACATTAGCACAAAATAACGTTGAGGGAACTAGCTATCTATTAGGGTTACTCATTATCTCAAATGGACTTGCCTCTATTGTAAGTTCGCCATCCTGGGGTAAACTAGCAGATAAATCTAGTAAAAATACGATGGCATATGCAGTTACTATAGCCTCGCTTTGCGGTATTGTACTAGTCATTCTTGTAAGCTTTTCATCTAGTTTAAAAACACAATTATGGTTATACCCCTTGGCGTTTTTTATCCTCGGTATTGCGCACAGTGGCGTGCGTCAAGGTAGAAAAACATATGTTTTAGATATGGCAAAGGGTAATGAAAGAACAAATTATGTCTCTGTAAGTAACACCATCATAGGGATTATTTTACTTTTTACAGGAGGATTGAGTGCTGCGCTATCCTTGATATCCGTAGAGGTTGTTATCGTTGTACTATCTATTTTAGGCTTTTGGGGTGCCATAAAAAGCTACCGCCTACCTAATGTCGAAAAAGAGAACGGGTAATTATGAGCCAATTTATTACTGAGTTCTCATTTCAAATCTAATGGCATGGGTTGATACAAATCCAATGTTCGCGAAAGCGAATAATCACATCCCATTTGGTTGCATACTAAAAAGCAAGTAAGTTTGTTATTCATCCAAAACATAGCAACCAGAACCTACTTATCATGACACAAGACCTTACTAATCTAGCCTTTAACCTTCTACCCGCAGTGATCGTCGCGTTGCTGGCATATTACTTTTTTAGCCAGTACATAAAGGAGCAACAAGGACAACGCAGATTTCAACTTCATAAAGACAATCAGGCAAATGCGTTACCTCAAAAATTACAAGCCTATGAGCGCATTACGCTCTTCCTTGAGCGCATCTCCCCAGGCAATCTAGTATCGCGTGTAAAGCCTTACAGTGATGATGCAAATGAATATGAAGCGCTTTTATTACGCACCATTACAGAGGAATTTGAGCATAATTTATCACAGCAAATTTATATTACTCAAGAGTGCTGGAACGTGGTGCGCACTGCCAAAAGTGCAACTGCAGCCCTCATTCGTAAGACTAATATGAGTGATAAAGTTGATACGAGTGACAAACTGCGTGAGACGATCTTACGTGATCTTATGGATACGGCAGCTCCTAGCGACACGGCTTTACAATTTATCAAACAAGAAGTAAGCGAGATTATCTAGTTATAACGCGTTTATACGTTGCAAATAAGCGATTTCTTGTTCTGAGAGGTCGCTTTTTATAGTTACAAGCATAGCGGCTATTTTTGGATTTTTAAGGGCATTAATAAGTAACTTTCTTGCGCTTTCGCGAAAACGCCAAACGTGATGTACACTAGCTTCTATAAGATTATGTAAGCTCTCCTCCTCATAAGATTCTAGCTGTCTTAAATAGTTAAATGCATTCTCCCGTAGCTGATACGGTTGAGATGGCGCTGTATAACCTATAAGCTCTTTATAACGAGCTAATGATGCTGCAGGCTTATATTGTGGTGTCGCCAGGGATAACGCAAGCCACAGCGTTCTTATATTGCCATCTGCAAAACCCAGCTGATTGTCCATGAGATTTAGTACTTTGCGTTGTGACGTAGGGTCGTTACGCTGCTGGTGATATACCCACAACTTAATCATGGCCTGCTCTCGAGTGACATAGCTCTTATCACTAAGTAGCTCATAAAACTCAAGTACCAGCGCTTCTGGAACTTCCTTAAGCGAACTAGCAATAGCTTGTCTTATAAACACATTCTCTGTTTCCATGGCGCTTTTATATGCCGGAAGCGTAGCATTTATTGATTCTTGCGAGAGCTGGTAGATTGCCTCTGCGCCTAGATAATCGTTATTTGTAGCTATGGCATTCATGAGCGCTGTAAACTTAGAAGAAAGTGCTACTCCTCTACCCGACTGCAATTGGAAATACTGCTGCATGAATGCGTTTTCCTTGAGGGAAGCAAGCGCTTCCTCAGCTTGAAAAGCGCTCTGATACAACCAGTTTTTCTTAAATGCAGTGAGATCCACGTTTGTTACTGCGGCCACTTCTGCCATAAATAGGTCTGTGGTTACGTTTTTGTAAGCGTAGTTAGTCAGGTAATTTCTTACTGCGGTATCGAAAGCTTCGGCTCCTACTTGTTCTCGTAGTATATGCACTGCCCACGCGCCTTTTTGGTAATATGTGAGGCTACTCCCTCCAGCAGCTACGAGTCTCTGCCCTTCGCCCATATCGCTGAGTTCACGTAGCTGCTCTGCGGTTTCAAAAAGCTTGAAATAAAAATAATCATCTCCAAAAATCTCACGCTCTGCTAGCAATGCGTAATACGTAGCAAATCCTTCATGCAGCCAGTGATGCTCACTACTAGTTTCTGTCACTAAATCTCCAAACCATTGATGCGCCAACTCGTGAGCGTTTACATTTACATAATTGCGATCTGTAAAGCCTATCTCATCTACCATAAAACTATCTGAAAACACAGTGAGGCTTGCGTTTTCCATGCCTGCATACAGAAAATCCTTTACGGGAACTTGCTTATAATCTTGAAAAGGAAACGGCACACCAATCGTGGTTTCTAAGAAGTCGAAAATATCTTTAGAGTGCTTGTAAGTGGTAGCGACCTTAAGCGAATCCTCTGGACGGTAATAATATTCCAACGGAACACCAGAACTAGCAGTCTCGCTCTTCATAACATAATCTCCTGCTACGAGCGCAACGAGATAGCTAGAAATAGGCTGTTGCATATCAAAAGAAGAAAACAGAGCCCCATAATCCTTTAAAACTCTATTGCCTTTTCCATTTGCTATAATCGTCTTGCTGTTATGTCCAGCTACTTTTAAGTCAAAAACAATCTTATCGTTCATATCATCAATACTCGGTAACCAGTGCGATGTATACTTTCCTTGTCCCTGTGTCCAGAATTCTTCTTTGCCGTTATTATTTACAAAGTAAGCCGCTTTTGATGGTTTCACTTGATAATCAAATTGGGCTTTGTAAGTCGTACCTGCCTTAAATTTCCCAGTGAGCACAATGGTACTATCTGTAGCAGTGACAGTGATTGACGGTGTTTTATCTACAACCTTCATTGCGACGCCATCCATGACTACTTGATCAACATTTTGTAATATCGTAAATGTAGTTTCAACAGATCCTAAAATGGATTTACTGTCAAAATCTAAAGACAAGGATGCATTGATGGTCTTAAAATCAACAGTAGCGGTTTGTGCAGATATCTCTTGAGAATACGCTTTCGCGAAAGCGTAACAAGAGATTATTAACAGGAATAGGTATTTCATAATTTAAAAATAACAACTTTTAAGCCACTATCTTTTAAATATCAATTCGAAAATCTGAATTAAAGACCTTATTTTTACTTTAATGAATCCCACTTTTTTACAAACTCCCATAGATTACCTCAAAGGCGTAGGTCCTAACAGAGCAGACTTGCTCCGTTCTGAGCTGGGTATTCATACCTTCCAAGACCTAATGCACCTGTTTCCTAATCGATATATCGATAAAACGCAGTATTACAAAATAGGCGAACTAGAACGTAATAATGCCGATGTGCAAATAATAGGCAAGTTTTCAGGACTCAAAATGATAGAAGGAAAAGGGCGACGACTCGTCGCTACTTTTAAGGATGAAACTGGGCAAATGGAGCTTGTGTGGTTTAGAGGACATAAGTGGATTAGGGAGAGTATAAAGCTCAATACTCCTTATGTAATTTTTGGAAAATGTAATTATTACAACGGTAATTTTTCCATGCCTCATCCAGAAATGGAGCTACTTGCAGATCATGAAAAGAGTATCAAATCTGCGATGCAACCCGTCTACCCATCTACCGAAAAATTGAGCAATCGAGGAGTCACAAATAAGGTGGTAAATGGTGTGATGCAAACTCTCTTTTTAGAGTGTAAAAATCACCTCTTTGAGAGCCTCTCAAAACCCATCCTAACTGAACTTAAATTGATGCCAAAAAGAGAGGCACTTTTGAACGTTCATTTCCCGCAATCTCAAGAGCATTTAGCAAGGGCACAATACCGCTTAAAATTTGAAGAATTTTTTTACATTCAGCTACAATTAGCATTCAAAAATGTTAACCATAAAACTAAAATAAAAGGGTATCCATTTGAAAAAATAGGACTTAATTTCACCACCTTTTATAACGACCATTTACCCTTTGAATTGACAGGTGCACAAAAACGAGTGCTCAAAGAAATACGTCATGATCTAGGTACAAATGCACAGATGAATCGTCTTTTACAAGGAGATGTAGGTTCTGGAAAAACTATTGTGGCGCTCATGTCAATGCTTATGGCACTTGACAACGGTTTTCAAGCTTGTTTGATGGCTCCTACTGCCATCCTGGCAGTGCAGCACTACCACGGTTTAAAAGAATTGTGTAAAGAGCTGAATACCAGTATTTCACTACTACAAGGTTCAACCAAAACTTCAGAACGTAAAATCATACACGAACAGCTTGAAAATGGCGAGTTAAACATCTTAATTGGTACCCACGCGCTGCTAGAAGACAAGGTGAAATTTAAGAATCTTGGGCTTGCTGTGATAGATGAGCAACACCGTTTTGGGGTAAAACAACGAAGTAAATTATGGCATAAAAACGAGTACCCTCCACATGTACTTGTGATGACCGCCACCCCTATTCCGCGCACCCTCGCCATGACCGTTTATGGAGACTTAGATGTGAGTGTTATAGACGAACTTCCACCGGGTAGAAAGTCCATAAAAACAGTGCATAGATATGACTCAAATAGGCTCAAAGTTTTCAAGTTTATTAGAGACGAAATTGCACTAGGAAGACAGGTCTATATTGTATACCCATTAATCCAAGAATCTGAGGCGATGGATTACAAAGATTTGATGGATGGTTATGAGAGTATTTCGCGAGAATTCCCCATGCCAAAATATCAAATTTCCATCGTCCACGGACAAATGAAACCAGCCGATAAGGAGATTGAAATGAATCGTTTTATCAAAGGCGAAACACAAATCATGGTCGCCACTACCGTTATTGAAGTTGGCGTAAATGTTCCCAACGCCTCAGTGATGATTATAGAAAGCGCAGAACGTTTTGGGTTAAGTCAGCTACACCAATTACGTGGTCGTGTAGGTCGTGGCGCAGAGCAGAGTTACTGTATCCTGATGACCAGTCATAAGTTGTCAAGTGACAGTAAAGTGCGTTTAGAAACGATGACACGCACCAATGATGGTTTTGAGATTGCCGAGGTTGACCTAAAGCTACGTGGTCCAGGTGATATTACCGGAACTCAACAAAGCGGCGCCTTAAACCTCAAGATAGCCGATATTATTAGAGATAATGATATTCTTAAAGTAGCCCGAAGCTACGCGTGGGCTGTAGTTAAAGACGATCCTACCTTTAAAAAAGAAGAAAATCAAATTGTGCGATTCATGTATGCTCAGATGATGAAGTTTAAAAATATCTGGAGTTACATATCTTAATTACTCAGCTAGCAACTGCGCTACAAATTCTTCAAACTCCTTTTTAAACTCGAGGTGCTTCTCCCCTGTTGCAGTACCGTTATATCCAGTGTGGATGCGTCTCACAGTTCCTTTCTTATCTACAAAAATGAGTGTAGGATATGAAAGCACATGATTAAGCATAGGTAGCTTTTCGGTAGCCTTTTTTTTATCAGAATCTCCCCATTGCGCTAGAAGTATCGGATACGGAATGTCTAATCGTTCTTGCATACGCTTAATGCTCGCAAACGCCTTTTCCTTAGTGGGCGCATATTCAAAAGCCAAAGAAACTACCTCAAGATCATCTGATGGAAATTCTTTCAAATATTGTTTTATAAATTTTGATTCTTCCAAGCAATTAGGACACCACGTACCCATAAGCTTAACGAGTACTACCTTATTTTTAAATCGCTTGTCTTCTAGTGACACCACTTCCCCACTGCTATCCGGGAAAGAAAATGCAAGTCTATCATACCCCTCTTTTAAATAAGTCAAGGTGTTTGCATCTGGAAGTTCGTAGTTGTCATTCTTAGTTGCTACAAACGGCTCTTTCCAGTGATCACCACTATAAAAATGCCCCTGCAATGTACTATCTGTTACAGTTGCCACAAAGAGAAACGCATGCGCTCCATCAAAGGTTGATAGTCGAAGCTTGTCGCCATCTAACTTTCCCTCGAGATAACGGTAATCACCCGTTGTAGTTCTAAAAGTACCCGTAACAATATCACCATCTGACTTAAAAGTACCTTTGGCGATATATCGATCGTCGGCATTATCTGGACTAAAAACAGTCTCCCAACTACCATCTACCTTAACATTCGCTGTATTCTCGCTTAATACTTCGGCTGAGGAAACAAAACGTTCTTTTACTCCGTAATTCATTGTAAACGGTACCACTCGATCAAGACTTGGCTTTATAAAAGAGCCCGTTATTTGATTTCCGCTTTCGCGAAAGCGTCCCGCAAAATACCCTTCAAAAACAGGAGTTTGGATACGTATACTATCGCCATTAATCACAATCTCGTCCACCTCTATGCGCTCCTCTGCGTTGTAAATGGTAATAGTTCCATCGTCATTTGCCTCAAATATAAAGGGAAGTTCTTCATGATCTTGAACAGCTAGTGTAGCTCTCCAAAAGCCTGAATTCAACGTTTGAGGAGTGATTACTACCTTGTCTTGCTTACAAGAAAGAATGCTAATAAATGAGATGAGAATAAGTATCTGTTTCATAAATCAAAGATATACCAACACAGTCTCATTCTTTTAAAGTGCCTTACAGAAGTTTTAAATAGTAAGCTACGCATAACGTCTCACCGCCTAGTAAATAGAAAATGCCAAACACCTACAAAACAGTGTTTATAGTCACCAATTATTGAGATGACGGGTTGCTAAAACACGCTTTGGCGAAACTAGTTCCTAATTCACTTCGAGAAGCCTAAAAAAACTGCTGAGATACTCGCTCATCTGCTTTGCTCACTAGCTAGGTTATTCTATCTTTGACGTCTTAAAATCGCAACGTTTTATGAAGATTTCTTACAACTGGCTTAAGCAGTTTATCGATATAGATTGGAGTGCCGAAAAAACCGGAAACCTCCTTACAGACCTAGGTCTAGAAATTGAAGGAATAGACACCTACCAAAGTGTAAAAGGTGGTCTAGAAGGAATTGTAATAGGTCACGTACTTACTTGTGTGCAACATGAAAATGCAGACAAACTCAAGGTAACCACCGTAGATATAGGTGCAGATAAACCTGTACAAATAGTATGTGGGGCTCCTAATGTAGCAGCAGGACAGAAAGTGCCAGTAGCGACTATAGGAACTACACTTTATACAGAAGAAGGTGAAGCCTGGAAAATAAAGAAAGGCAAAATACGCGGTGAAGAATCTCACGGAATGATCTGTGCAGAAGATGAGCTAGGATTAGGAAAGAGCCACGATGGAATTATGATTCTTAATGAGGATCTTATCCCCGGAACTCCAGCTGCCGACGTTTTTGATATAGAAAATGATCAAGTTTTTGAAATAGGACTCACACCTAACCGTGCAGATGCAATGAGCCACTGGGGTGTTGCCCGTGATCTTAAAGCAGGTTTATTACAACATGAGGTTAATAAAGGCCTTATCACTCCATCTACGTCTTCTTTTAAAATTGAGAAGCGCTTGCATAAAATTGATGTTCAAGTTCTAGATGCAGAAAAAGCACCTCGTTATGCAGGAGTCGTAATAAGCGACTTAAAAGTGAGCGAATCTCCAGAGTGGTTAAAGCACAGACTTAAAGCCATAGGCCTCTCTCCTATTAACAATATTGTAGATGCGACTAATTATGTATTGCATGATCTAGGACAACCACTACACGCGTTTGATTTAAACAAGATTACAGGAGATAAAATCGAAGTGCGCACTGTAGAAGCAGGTACTAAGTTTACTACACTAGACGGTGTAGAACGTGAGTTACACGAAGATGACTTAATGATCTGTGACGCAGAGAAACCTATGTGTATTGCAGGAGTTTTTGGTGGAGCCCACAGCGGAGTTACAGAAAACACCTCTGCTATATTTTTAGAAAGCGCCTATTTTAATCCTGTCGCTGTACGTAAGACAGCTAAACGTCATGGTTTAAATACAGATGCATCTTTCCGTTTTGAAAGAGGTATCGATCCTAATATCGCAGAGTATGCTCTTACTAGAGCTGCGCTTCTTATTATGGAAATTGCTGGTGGAGAAATTACTAGCGAGATTGTAGATATTTACCCAAAGAAAATAGAAGACCAGCAGGTGTTCTTAAACTTTGATAATGCTACAAAACTTATAGGAGAAGAACTTCCTAAAGAAGTTATTAAAGGAATCTTGATGTCACTAGATATCAAAATTAACAATGTTACAGAAAGCGGTATCGGGATGACCATACCTGCTTTTAGAAACGATGTAACTCGCGAGGCAGATGTTATAGAAGAAATTCTAAGAGTGTATGGCTATAACAATATCACCTTTGGTAAAAAGCTTAATGCTACGGTGTCTTCAAGTTCAAAATTTGACGATCACAAAGTAAGCGACGTGATAGGAAACCAACTTGCCTCTCAAGGTTTTTATGAGATGATGGCAAATAGTCTTACTACACCTACATATACAGCACTTTCTGAAAATCTAAAGGAGGAGCATCAAGTTGAGATGCTTAATCCGCTAGGGAAAGAATTGAGTGTGATGCGACAGTCTATGTTATTTTCTGGACTAGAAGCTATCTCATACAACATAAACCGTCGTAGAGGAAACATTAAACTCTTTGAGTTTGGTAAAACGTACCATAACTATACAGAGGAGCGCAAGGAAGATAAGCACCTTGCCCTTTTTGTTACTGGAAGTCGCACCGAAGAATCATGGACTAACCCTACCACTCCTACTAACTTCTATTACCTAAAAGGTGTGGTAAGCGCTGTACTAGAAAAGTTAGGGATTAATAAAGTTCGATCTTCTGCAGTGAAGAATGATATTTTTTCTGAGGCCGTAGGACTTTCACTAGGAAAGCAACAAGTAGTAAGCTATGGTATCGTTAAGAAAAGTATTCTTAAGAAATTTGACTTATCACAAGAGGTGTATTATGCAGATTTTAACTGGGATGCTATTTTAGAGATTGCTGCTCGTAATAATGTCAAATTTAAGGATATTCCAAAATATCCTTCTGTACGTCGTGACTTTGCACTTTTACTGGATGCAAATGTTCAGTTTGAAGATATAGCAACCATTGCAAAGCAAACCGAGAAGCAACTACTTAAAGATGTTAATCTTTTTGACGTTTATGAAGGTAAAAATCTTCCTGAAGGCAAGAAAAGTTATGCAGTAAGCTTCTTGTTACAAGACGAAAACAAGACACTTACAGATAAGCAGATAGACAAAACGATGAATAAACTGCAACAGCGTTTTGAAAAAGAGTTAGGAGCTACACTTCGATAGTAAGGTAGCTGTACTATTTTGAAGCTCTTAGATACTTGATGTATCTAAGAGCTTTTTTTTGGCTCATATTTTCTTAACTATTTTGTTTAATTAATACATAAATCACCTAGTATCAATTATTCCCATTGACATTATCGCATTTGTATTGTATCTTTAAAAGAAAAAAAGATGCTATTATCCAGAACCAACATTCACGAAAAGTTACTTCGTGAGCGCAGTAAAAGTGAGCAAGAACAAGATATCCTAGCACAAGTACAACAGGTTTTTGATCAAGACCGCTTTCGCGAAAGCGGAATCCTCAAAACCCTAAATGGAGCTTCTGAGGCAGGTTATAATGAGTTTGACTTTGACTTACTCGAAACCTCAAAAATCTTCCACATTAAACAAATAGAGAAAATATGCGTAGACTATAGACTGCGTTTTCTCGATACCAAATACTTTAAAGGAAAATATCCTCAAGAAGTACTAGATAATATTAAGTACCTAGAAAATACGCATCACACGGAGCTTGATGGTTTTAAAATCATTGCACCTTCAAAAATGTTTGTGCTAGAAAAAGCAGATGACCCATTATTATTTGCTCCTATGGGTAATGGTTATTACTATTTGATACACCAGTGGGGTAATGATCTCAATCCTTTTAGAAAGCAATGGGCATGGTCATTTAAGTCTGTTGAGAACCTAATAGTCACGACTGTACTTATTAGTTTAATCGCCACGCTTTTAACACCAGACGGTCTTTTTACAAAGAATCAAGATTTTGGTCAAGATATTATGGTATTTTTCTTTATGTTTAAGTCCATCGGAGCGGTAGTTCTTTTCTATGCATTTGCATTAGGTAAGAACTTCAACAAAGCGATATGGAATAGTAAATACGACAAAACAAGATAAACTTACCAATATTATATATGAGCATACTTCCAGACTCTCGTTATGAAAAAATCCACACTGGGTCTATCATAGAAATAAAAAGATTACAGGCCATTCTAGAGGAAACAGACATTCCTAGTATAGTGAGAGATGATAACGAGAGTGCAAAGCTGGCAGGCTATGCCCTAGGCTCTCCTGATCAATCTAGATTGCTTGTTGATAAAGAGTATCTGGTAAAAGCAAAACATATTGTAGAAATTGCTCTTGAAGACTTTTCAAACAACGCACTATCTGACGAGGAATTAAACAATCTATCGCAACAAGAAGCGCCGAAAGTAACAATCAATAGAATCACAAGACCAGCACCAGAAAAGAAAAAGCCAGAATTATCTTCTGGCCGTCTTCTCTTATATGTATTTTTCTTAGGACTCTCCATCTGGAGACTCTCACCGTTACTTCAAGGTGAAGAGCTTCCTACTTTGCGCATTGTGCTAAGTGGAGGCCTCATTGTTTTTTGTAGCTATATGCTCATTACACACTTTATGAACAAGAGTAAGGCTTAGCCTTACTCATACATCGCCATACGTTGTTCTTTTATGCTCTTGTCGCTCATGTACTCATCAAAGTTCATGTAGCGATCTATAACACCCTTAGGCGTTAATTCTATCACACGGTTACCTACCGTGCTCGCAAACTCATGATCATGCGTTGTAAGCATCACAGTGCCCTTAAAGTTTTTAAGTGCATTGTTAAACGCTGTAATTGATTCTAGATCCAAGTGGTTAGTAGGTTCATCTACCATAAGGATATTTGCACGCTTCATCATCATTTTTGAAATCATGCAACGTACCTTCTCCCCTCCTGAAAGGACATTAGACATTTTAAGCGCCTCCTCACCAGAGAAAATCATTTTACCAAGAAAACCTCTTAAGAATACTTCTTCTCTTTCTTCTTCTGTTTGCGCATACTGACGTAACCAGTCTACAAGATTAAGCGTTCCATCTTGAAAGTAAGATGCATTATCTAGTGGCAAGTAAGATTGTGTAGTAGTCACTCCAAAATCAAAAGTCCCACTATCTGCTTGCTGGTTACCATTGATAATCTCATAAAAAGCAGATGTTGCACGGCTATCTCTTGAGAATAACACTGCCTTATCTCCTTTATTTAAGTTCATATCTACTCCCTTAAACAGGACTTCACCATCTAAAGTAGCGGTTAGACCAGCACAGTTAAAAATCTGATCTCCAGCCTCACGATCTCTATCGAAAATAATACCAGGGTAACGACGACTAGAAGGTCTAATCTCTTCTATATCTAGCTTATCAATCATCTTCTTACGAGATGTTGCCTGCTTAGATTTTGCAACGTTTGCAGAGAAACGAGCAATAAATTCTTGAAGTTCTTTTTTCTTCTCCTCAGACTTTTTATTCTGTTGTGCACGTTGTCTCGCTGCTAGTTGAGAAGACTCATACCAGAAAGTATAGTTACCACTGTAGTGCGTGATTTTATTGTGATCAATATCTGAAATGTGTGTACACACAGCATCAAGGAAGTGACGGTCATGCGATACAACAATCACACAGTTGTCATAGTTTGCAAGGAAATTCTCTAACCAAGAGATTGTCTCATAATCCAGGTCGTTTGTAGGCTCATCCATGATAAGCACATCTGGATTTCCAAAAAGCGCTTGTGCAATAAGCACACGTACACGTTGCTTACCATCAAGATCTGCCATCATTGTATAATGATGCTCTTCTTTGATTCCTAGGTTAGAAAGCATGGTTGCAGCATTACTATCTGCATTCCACCCATTCATTTCTTCAAATTTTACTTGAAGCTCTCCGATACGATCTGCATTTTCATCCGTATAGTCTGCATACAGTGCATCGATTTCTGCTTTGATTTCATAAAGAGGCTTGTTACCCATCACCACTGTCTCAAGGACATTATACTCATCATAAGCATAGTGGTTTTGCTCTAGTACAGACATACGCTTTCCAGCCTCTAGATGCACGTGACCAGAGGTAGGATCTTGTTGACCTGTAAGTATTTTTAAAAAGGTAGACTTTCCTGCACCGTTTGCACCTATGATGCCGTAACAGTTACCGTTAAGAAATGAAGTATTAACTTCATCAAATAAAACGCGCTTACCAAATTGAACTGAAAGATTAGAGACTGATAACATAAAAAACTTCTATTTTGAGCGTGCAAAAATACCTATAATTAAAGAAAGTTTAATCATAACAAACACAAAATGCTTTTAACGATATGTTAACAACATGCAAAAGTCATTAAAGTTACTTTTGGAAATAGCCATATAAGCTACCTTTTTAGTGTAAATTGACCTTTATGAAGTACCTCCTACTCTTAGTTATTCTATCCACCACCCTTACTAGCTGTGTTTTTGACGAAGATGACAAATCTCAAGGGACATATCTAGGTGGGCAGATTATTAACCCTGTACAGAGTTATGTGCTGCTACGTAAGGGAGAAGTAGTTACTGATAGTATTCCACTAGATAGAAGAAATAGGTTTCTATATAAATTTGACAATTTTCAACCAGGACTTTACAGACTAGAACATGGAGAACATCAACTTGTTCATATAGAAGAAGGGGACAGTATATTATTGAGAGTAAACACTAAAGATTTTGATGAGTCACTTAGTTTTTCTGGATATGGGGCGGAAAAGAGTACTTTTTTACTAGACATGTATTTGCATTGGGAGAGTGAAAATGAAAGCATTAAGAAAAAATATCAAAAAAATCCAAAGAACTTTCAGAAGACGCTAGATTCTATGGCGATTACTCATAAAGAGGAACTAGATAAGTTTTTGCTTGATAAGGATTATTCGGATGAATTTATTGAAATAGCAACATCTGTAACAGAATTTGATAATTACCAGCGTAAAGAGTGGTATCCATTTGCTCACTATGGGAAAGACAAGTTATCCTTCATTGATAGCTTACCTAATGATTTTTATAGCTTTCGCGAAAGCATAGATGTAAACAATCCCAATCTTGAAGAATTATATAGTTTTAGAAGATATCTTGCTTCTTACATTAATAACCTCACCTACCTTCGTTATGGAAAGGAGAACGATTATAATCGCACTTCATACATACACAACCATCACCAGATAGCAGTCATAGATAGCCTTATCAATAACAAAGACCTTAAGGAGCGACTTTTATCTCAAATGTCACGTATTTTTATAGCAAACAGCAATAATCTAGACGAAGTAGATAAGCTTTTTGACGAAATAAAAGAAGTCTCTACTTCTGATGAAACGGTTGCACTAGTAGATGCGTTATATGACAATAATAAATCTATGCAAGCAGGAAATATGATTCCTGATGTTATGATTGTAGGTGCAGATTCTGGAATGAATACTTTATCAAGTCGCATCACAAAGCCTACGGTATTATTTTTCTGGTCTTATTTGAGAATGGCTCACATGGACAATTCTCATGCTAAAGCTCGCGAGTTGCAAGTAAAGTATCCTGAGTTTAATTTTATAGCCATTAATGTGAATACAGAGCATAATAAATGGATGCTTCACTTAAAGAAAAATGATTTTGATGAGTCTAAAGAATATAGACTTTCAAAACCAGAGCAAGCCAGAAAACAACTTGTGCTCAATGATATTAACAAGACCATTGTGCTTGATAAAGACGGGAAGATCTTAAACAGTCACGCAAACTTGCACAACTCTAAATTTGAAAACGAACTACTGGCTTATTTAAATCAATAGCCAACCCTTATAGAAATAAAAAAACCCCTTTTACTTTGCAGTAAAAGGGGTTTTTTATTGGTGGGAAACAAGGATTAGTTATTACCCTTCTCGTAGTCTGCTAAGAATTTTGCAAGACCGCTATCTGTAAGTGGGTGCTTTAATAATCCTTCTATAGATGATAAAGGTCCCGTCATTACATCTGCTCCTATTTTTGCACAATCTATTACGTGCATAGTGTGACGTACAGATGCTGCTAGAATTTGAGTTTCAAACATATAGTTATCATAAATGTGACGAATCTCTGCAATAAGATTTAATCCATCTGTGGAGATATCATCTAGTCTTCCTATAAATGGAGAAACATATGTTGCACCAGCTTTAGCCGCTAGTAAAGCTTGTCCACATGAGAATACTAGTGTACAGTTTGTACGTATTCCTTTATCAGAAAAATATTTTATCGCCTTAATACCATCCTTAATCATAGGTACTTTTACTACGATTTGCTCGTGTAATGCAGCAAGCTCCTCCCCTTCTTTTACCATCTCATCATAAGTGGTAGCAATTACCTCTGCACTTACATCTCCTGTTACAATCTCACAGATATCTACGTAATGTTGTAATATATTTTCACGTCCAGTAATGCCTTCTTTGGCCATT
Organism: Dokdonia sp. Asnod1-B02; assembly: GCF_045063955.1. Taxonomy (NCBI): domain Bacteria; kingdom Pseudomonadati; phylum Bacteroidota; class Flavobacteriia; order Flavobacteriales; family Flavobacteriaceae; genus Dokdonia; species Dokdonia sp. Asnod1-B02. The sequence goes on from NZ_JBEFNW010000002.1 coordinate 2,379,563, forward strand.
AATGATGGATTTGTAGTAACACCATCAAGAACTCCTAGATCTTGTGCTTCTTTAATTTGGTCAAGGTTTGCTGTATCTATAAAAAATTTCATAGTCTTTTCTTTTTATGATTTTACACAAATGTAGCTAAAAGTGATGTGCAGAAGCTAAGAGCGTGTTTAATTGTTTGTTAACTAAAGCTTATAATGATTAAGAAGTAGTTTTTCATACCATGTATCTGGCAGTATGCGCTTGAGCGCAATACTAAAACGCTGCATAAAGAATCCTACGCGATAATGCACTTTAGGGTTTTTAGACTCCATTACGCGTTTCACCACTTTTGCCATGATTATCGTATCCATTCCTTCATCTACATGCGCATCCATTAATGAAAGTGTATTCTTATAATTCTCCTTATATGGGGAGTTTTCAAGCACTGGTGCATGGTAACGGCCTGCAGCAATATTAGTTGCAAAGTCACCTGGAGCTACCGTAGTCATCTTTACATTAAATTCTTTAAGCTCCATACGGTACGCCTCTGTTGTAATCCCCAAGGCACCCTTGGTCGCAGAGTAAATACCTCTATATGGTAATCCCATATATCCTGCTATTGAAGTAATATTAATTACCATACCGCTGCGTTGTTTACGCATCGTAGGCAAGACAGCTTTTATTACTTCTAGAGCGCCAAAATAATTAGTCTCAAAGACTCTTTTAATTTCGGCATCTGGTGTTTCCTCTAGAGGCCCAGTAATCCCCATTCCAGCATTGTTAATCAGGTAGTCTAATCTCCCTTCCTTTTCTAATACAGACGTTACAGCAGCCGCAATAGTCGCTGGTTTTGTAACATCTAGCGCAACCATATGCACTCCTTTTTCTATATTATTTTTTGGGTTACGGCTCGTTCCATATACAGTATACGACTGGTTTACAAGATACTGAGCAATGGCTAAACCTATTCCTGAGGAAGCCCCAGTGATTAAAACTACTTTTGACATAAATCTATTTAAAGGTGGTCAAAGATAAGAAGTTCGCTTATTGTTAATTAGAACAAGCGAGATTTTGTTAGCAGTATCTTTTTAATGGATAATTTGAGAGTTACGCTTTCGCGAAAGCGTAAAAAAAAAACGCTCAGCATATGCCGAACGTTTTATATATGATTGTAAAAGCTTGTACTATCTGGTACGTCTTGCTTTATTAAAAAATGCGTAGTAAGGTGCTGTATCTCTGAGCATACTATATCCAGAAACTTCATCCTTTCTTCTACCATTTGAGTCTAGTAAGAGTACAGTAGGAAAAGATTTATCCTTATTGTATTTGTCTTGAAGCTTCATATTCTTCTTCTTTTGTTCTGGAGAAATGATATCTTCTCTAAAAGGGATATCTACTTCAAGCAACACAAAATCATCTGCTTGTTGTATAAACTCATCCGTCTCCCAGAGATCTTTCTTAAGCATTTTGCAAGGTCCACACCAATCACTACCTGTAAAATACATGATAATAGGCTTTCCCTGGCGCTGCGCTACCTTTTTTGCTTTGTCAAAATCAGTATGCCATTTAGCTTCTTGAGCTTGTAATGTTACTGTCGAAATAAAGAATAATAAAAATGCTATATGTTTCATTGTACTAAAATTAGGGCTACTGCAAAGTTATAAACTTTTAGAAAATAACAAGAATCCTGCCACAATATTGTGTTACAGCCCTATATTCTGTGGAAAGTTACAAATCAAGGACCGCATTGTCCAAGGTTTTGCGCACTTTTTTCATAGTAGAAAACATATCATCTTCTGCTCTATAGCCTATAGGCATTACTAAAACAGACTGCAATCCTTTATTAGCAAGATCAAAAAACTCATCATATCCTTCTGGAGAAAAACCTTCCATGGGGCACGCATCTATTTCTTCAATCGCACAAACGGTAAGCAAATTACCCATAGCAAGATATGCTTGTTTTGAAGCCCACAAGTCATTATCCGCATTTGTAGCGCTTTTAAAATGATCAAGAAGGTAATTCTTAAATGGCTTTATAATTTCCTCTGGCGTGTTTCTGATTTCTTTTACGTTATCAAAATAGTTTTCTACATAATGTTCATCCACCTGCTTTTCAATACAGAAAATTAGCACATGTGAAGCATCTGCTACTTGTCGCTGGTTCATTGATAAAGGAACGAGAGCTTCTTGCTTCTCTTTATTACTTACTACAACTAATCGTACTGGCTGCAACCCAAAGCTAGTAGCAGTGAGGTTAAATGCGTTTTTTACAATCGCTATTTTCGATTCTGGAAGTATGCGCGTGCTGTCAAACTTTTTAGTCGCATATCTCCATTTTAAAGCTTCTATTACTTGTGGCATTTGTTCTATTTTAAGACCTTGCAAAGATACACTTAGAAGTACGTACTGCACATATTTTGTCTAGTAATTATATAAAATGATTAAACAAGCATGATTACTCTTGAAGAACGTATTGAAAATTCTGTAACTCGCATCTTTAAAGCGGTGTTTCCTAATACTACAAATCATTACGACACGCTTTTTGGCGGGACTGCAATGCATATGATGGACGAAGCAGCTTTTATATGCGCCACACGCTTTAGCCGAAAGAAAGTAGTTACCATATCTACTAGCCAAATAGACTTTACTAAAGCCATTCCGCAAGGAACTATTGTAGAATTAATTGCTCGTATTGAAAAAGTAGGCAATACAAGCTGCGTAGTACGCGTTGAGATTTATAAAGAAGATATGTACAATTATGACCGCGAACTCGCAGTAGCTGGAACATTTACCTTTGTTGCTATCAATGATGAAAAGAAACCTATTAAAATAATAGATAACGCTTAGTGCTCAAACATCTAAAGAAATTTATTGCCGTTGCTCTCATTGGGATTATCCTCCTTATTTGTGGAGTGCTCGGACTTTCTCACCATATTGAATCAAGTACAAAGAATCAAACTTTTACTCGTAGCTCAAAAGTGCCAGAAGCCTACACAGCAATAGTACTAGGTGCTAGTGTGAGAGCAAATGGCAATCTATCAACGATGCTAGAAGACCGTGTGGCAAGTGCTCTCAAATTATATAATGAAGGCAAAGTAAAACGTTTTCTACTTTCTGGAGATAACGGCACTGCTTCTTATAATGAGCCTAGGGCAATGAAAGCATACCTTATGGACAAAGGTGTTCCAGAGGATGACATCTTTCTAGATTATGCCGGCTTTGATACCTATGATAGTATGTATAGAGCAAGTTCAGTATTTAATGTAAAAGAAGCTATCGTAGTTACTCAAGAATTTCACTTGCCACGAGCATTATATATCGCCAATAAATTAGGCCTTACGTACTATGGATTTGTGGGTGACAAACGTACCTACCAGAGAGAAAGCGCAAATAAGCGCAGAGAATTACTAGCAAATGTAAAAGCTTTTCTGGAGTTGACTATAAATAAAGAACCTACGTACTTAGGTGCAAAAATCCCAATTAATGGACCGCCACAGTCAAGCTATCCTCAATAAATAATTTCTAAAAAATTAAAAACTACAGTACATTTACTTTTAAAACAAACCACTTTGTTCGCTATACTTAAAAAAGAAATATCCTCATTTTTTTCCTCGGCAATTGGGTATCTGGTTATTGGGTTATTTATCGTAGTTACCGGTTTATTTCTATGGGTTTTTCAAGGGCCTTTTAATATCACAGAGACTGGATTTGCAGATCTCGCACCGTTCTTCCAGATTGCACCTTGGATTTTTATATTTCTTATTCCTGCGATTACCATGCGCAGTTTTAGTGAAGAACAAAAAGTAGGCACCTTAGAACTTCTACTCACAAAACCTATCTCTAAACTCCAGTTAACACTAGGAAAATTTTTAGGAGCATTTGCTCTTATCATGCTTGCTATCATACCCACCCTTATTTATGTAGTCGCAATTTACCAACTGGGTAATCCCGTGGGAAACCTTGATGTAGGAGTAACCATAGGCAGTTATATAGGACTAATGCTTCTAGCTGCAACATTTACGGCAATAGGCATATTTGCCTCAAGCCTTACAGATAATCAAATCATAGCTTTTATAATCGCCGTGTTCTTAAGCTTCTTTTTATATTTTGGACTAGAAGGCATAGCAGCATTTAGTACAACAAGCAGCGTGAGAGATTTCATTAATTCAATGGGTATACAATCGCATTATACCAGCATAAGCCGCGGTGTGGTAGATACTAGAGATCTCATTTACTTTATTAGTGTAACCGCATTCTTTATCATTATTACGATGATGAAACTGCATAAAAGGAGTACACTTTCGTGAAAAATTTAAAATACATACTATCACTTCTTCTTGTAATTATCGGCCTATTTATAATTAACATTATAGGTTCGCTAGTTCACAAGCGCTATGACCTAACACAAGATCAACGCTACAGTTTAAGTGATCCTACGCTTGATTTATTAGATCAAATAGACAGTCCGCTTATTATTGATGTTTTTCTAGAAGGAAATTTTCCAGCGGAGTTTAAAAAACTTCAAAACGAGACGCGTTACCTGCTAGAGGAAATGCAAGCCTATAATGATAACATTAGGTTCGAATTTTCAAACCCAGTAGAAGATGGAGAAAATGTAGCTGAAGTTGCGGGACAATTCAATGAATTTGGGATGACTACCATCCCTCTCAAAGTAAAAGAGAACGGAAAAGAAACCACGCAAACTATTTTTCCTTGGGCTACTATAAATTTCAATGACAAGGCAGTACCGGTAGGACTTGTAAAGAATGTAGTAGGCGCTTCTCCAGAGCAACTCGTATATGCCTCCATCCAAAACCTTGAATACGTCTTTGCCGAAAGTTTACACAGCACTCTTAATGCTAAGTCTAAGCGTATTGCTGTATTGAGAGATAATGGAGAGCTACCAGATGCAAATATTGCAGATATGTTTCGTAAGCTAGGTGATACCTACAATATTGCACCTTTCCCGATGGAATTTGCAAATCAAGATCCAGATAAAGCGCTCAAAGCTTTACAAAACACCTTTGATCTAGTAGTTATTGCAAAGCCCACAGAAGCATTTACAGATAAGCAGAAGTATGTGATTGATCAATATATCATGAACGGTGGTAACAGCCTTTGGATGCTAGATGCTGTAGCCATGGAAGATGATAGTCTTCGCAATGATCAAGGTAAAACTATTGCTTTCCCTAGAGATATTAATCTAGATGACCAACTGTTCAAATATGGAATTAGAGTAGACCCATCCTTAGTAGTAGACCTCTACTCTGCCCCACTTAGCGTTGCATCTGGTGATGGAAGTGATGCTCAGTACATACAGCTACCATGGTTGTATAGACCACAAGTACCTAGTATGAATACGCATCCCATAAATACTAATATTGAAAAGCCTGTTCTTTTCAATTATGCAAATCCTATCACTTTATTAGACAACAATAGAGGCGTTAATAAAACAGTCTTATTGCAGTCTAGTATTTATACAAAAATAGAAAGTACGCCACGAGAAATCTCTCTCGGCCAGGTAGATATTGAACCTTTAGAAAGCGATTTTCAAAGCGGACAGCAACCACTTGCCGTTCTTCTAGAAGGCTCGTTTAATTCGGCTTTTACTAATAGAGTATTACCAGATGGAAGTGATAAAAGTAATTTTCGCGAAAGCGCACAAAAAAATCCTAAGCTTATTCTCATAGCCGATGGTGATATAATCTCAAATAGTCTTGATGCACGCGGGCAACCACTAGAATTAGGATTTGATTATTATACAAGAACCAGCTATGGAAATAAGGAGTTTTTGCTCAATGCGATTAACTATCTCCTTGATGACACTGGGCTTATTAACATACGCAGTAAAGAAATTGCGCTTCCTTTTCTTGATATGAAAAAGACAGCACAAAGTATGACCACGTGGCAAGTCTTGACTATTGGGCTTCCGCTGGCTATTTTGCTTATCTTTGGTCTCATCTACAACGCAATTAGGAAACGTCGTTACGCACGATAGATGTTGATAAGTTAATTATAAAAGCCGTCGCATTTAAAATATATTTGTAAGTAGTGAGTGGAGCATAAATTGCGTCACTTTCAGTACCATTTTATTGTATTGCAAAACCTAACTTTCTATGAAATTTATAGTCTCTAGTACATACCTCCTTAAACAATTACAAGTATTGGGTGGTGTGATAAACAACAGCAACACCTTACCTATACTCGATAATTTCCTTTTTGAACTAGACGGAAATACGCTTACAGTTTCTGCATCAGATCTAGAAACTACGATGACATCAAAATTAGATGTGGAGTCTAGTGATAATGGTGCGATTGCGTTACCAGCTCGTTTACTTCTTGACACGCTTAAGACGTTTCCAGAGCAACCACTAACGTTTACACAGCACGAGAATAATACGGTAGAGATAAGCTCTAACCATGGTAAATATGCACTAGCATATGCAGATGGAGCAGAGTTTCCTAATGCGGTATCACTAGAAGATCCTAGTGTTGTAAAAATACCTGGAAGTGTACTAGCTACCGCAATAAGCAATACTATTTTTGCTACAGGAAATGATGATTTACGCCCAGTAATGAGTGGTGTATTTTTTCAGTTTGGTACAGATGGACTTACGTTTGTAGCAACAGATGCTCACAAGCTTGTAAAGTATGGTCGCACAGACGTTGTGGCTTCTCAAGCGGCGGAATTTATCATGCCTAAGAAACCACTTAACTTACTTAAGGGAATACTTTCTACTTCTGACGATGAAATCGCTGTAGAGTATAATGAGAGTAATGCAAAGTTTACATTTGATAATGTGGAGCTTGTATGTCGTCTTATTGATGGTAAATACCCTAATTATGAAGCGGTAATCCCAAAAGAGAATCCAAACAGACTTACTATAGATCGTAATCAGTTTTTAAACTCTGTACGTCGTGTTTCTATTTTCTCAAATAAAACTACACACCAGATTCGTTTAAAAATCGCTGGAGCAGAGCTTAATATTTCTGCAGAAGATATCGATTACAGTAACAAAGCAGAAGAGCGTCTTACTTGTGATTATCAAGGTGATGATATGCAAATAGGCTTCAACTCTCGTTTCTTAACAGAGATGCTTAATAATATGAATGCAAATGATGTTTCACTAGAAATGTCACTACCTAATAGAGCAGGTATCCTTACTCCAGTAGATGGACTAGATGAAGGAGAGCAAGTTACAATGCTCGTAATGCCAGTAATGCTTAACAACTAAGATTTAATATCTTAATAATAACGAGGTCATTCTAGCAATAGAGTGACTTTTTTTTGTGCTCTTTTTTTAAAGTTGCATAAGATATATTGGGTAGTTACGCTTTCGCGAAAGCAAAAAAACACACTACGCTATCTCATATTTTATCCAATTGAATTCAGTACTTTTATCAGAATAAACAATTCCTTATAAATGAAAAAATATTTTGCCCTAATAGGATTGGGACTCATTGCCCTTTCTTGTAACGAATCAAAAAAAGTAGTAGCACCTGCTGCTCCTTCAGAACCTGTACTTATAGATGTCACTTCTCTTGAAAGTAATGAGAATGACGTACGTAAATACACCAATACTATTACTGCAAATGAGCTGCAAGAAATGCTTTACGTTTTTGCCGGTGATGATTTTGAAGGTCGTAACACTGGAGATCCAGGGCAAAAGAAAGCGGCTGCATATCTTGTAAACTATTACAAACAACTAGAAGTGGCTCCAGGAAATAATGGAGATTATTACCAGATTGTACCAAAAACTTTTTTTAGAAAAGGAAGTGATCTTAACGACTCAGAAAACATACTAGCATTTATAGAAGGATCAGAAAAACCTAATGAAGTACTTGTACTCTCTGCACACCTGGACCATGTAGGAATGGACTCAAACGGTAATGTCTTTAACGGAGCAGATGATGATGGATCTGGTACTGTAGCTTTACTTGAGATTGCAGAAGCTTTTAAACAAGCTGTAAAAGACGGAAAAGGACCTAAGCGCTCTATCCTCTTTTTACATGTTACAGGAGAAGAGAAAGGCTTATACGGGTCTAGATTCTACTCTGAAAACCCAGTATACCCACTAGCAAATACAATCGCAGACCTTAACATCGATATGATAGGTCGTAATGATGACGCACACTTAGAAGACAATAACTACGTTTATTTAATAGGGTCAGATAAATTAAGTACAGATTTACACAATGTATCATCTGCGGTAAATGCAAAGTATTTTGATATTAATCTTGATTACCGCTATAACGTAGAAAATGAGCCTAACCGTTTTTATTACCGCTCAGATCACTACAACTTTGCAAAAAAGAATGTACCTATCATTTTTTACTTTAATGGAACACATGAAGATTATCACAAGATAGGTGATACACCAGATAAGATTAACTACCCTTTACTTGAAAAGCGCACAAAACTAGTTTTTGCAACTGCTTGGGAACTTGCAAATCGTAAGGATAGACCTGTAGTAGACAAAGCGGAGAAAGAAGAATAAATTATTTTAAAAATTATTATGTGTTTTATTTAAGTAAATTCACCTAATAATCAACACTTTGAAAAAGGAGTGGAAAATTTCACTCCTTTTTTTATTAGAAAAAGTTGCACATCTTCTAATATTAATTATCTTTGCACTCGCAATTAAAATGGTGGTTGTAGCTCAGTTGGTTAGAGCGCTGGTTTGTGGTACCAGAGGTCGCCGGTTCGAACCCGGTCTTCCACCCTTATTCAAGTCTTCAGAGAAATCTGAAGACTTTTTTTATGCGCATTAGTTGACAACTTATAGCTTAACTTAAAGCAATAACCACAAAAAAGCCACCCGCAGGTGGCTTTTTTATAACTCAGAATATTTATTCCCTATTTGTTTAATGCAGTCTTATTTACTCCATATATTCTTAAGTATTGCTTCGTGATGGTATCTGGGATAACGACTTTCATCTCGTCATTTGATTTAACAGGATAAACACTCATGGTATAAGCTTTCTGTTTACTAGATGCAAACTTTTCATCAACAATGAGATCTCCTGACATATCATATCTCTTAAGCAGTTGAGAAGGTAACTTCTCAAGAGCATCTAAGCTAGATACATTTGGCACGTGTTTGAAAGGTATCGAGGTAGGTATACTATCTAAATGAAACGAAGACGTCTGCCCTATGGCTACAACTCCAAACATTACAAAGCCAACAATCAATACCCGCTGTATCATCACTAATTATTTTAAATCAAATAAACTTTCTACCGCTGGATAACGCTCTACCGTAAAACCTTCTCCATATTCTGTACCTATGAGACGTCCAAGGTCTCTAGAGCGATAATTAATACTCTCCTTGAAGGTTTCGCTAGAAATAGGTGTATCACCATCTTTGTTATTTGGATCGTGAAACTGCGAGCTGTATGCAAAGACAGCTTCACACTTTTTATCTATAAACCCACTTACATCTACCACTACATCTGGCTCTATGTGTTGCCATTGTATATAATGATATACTGTTTTGGGACGCCATTTTTCTTGTGACTTTCCGTCTACAGAGGTTTCTATCTTTTTCAATCCGCTCAAGAAGCAAGCATCACTTGCAAGTTTACTTCCCTTTCCATGATCTATATGCCTATCTGTAATTGCATTACAAAGCACTATTTCTGGCTGATACTTTCTTATTACTTCGATGATTTTGAGTTGGCTCTCTTTATCATTCACAAAGAAACCATCTGCAAGTGCAATATTCTCACGTACTGCTACACCTAGAATCTTTGCTGCAGCTGCAGCTTCCTCATCGCGTATCTCTGCACTACCTCGAGTTCCTAGTTCGCCTCTTGTGAGATCAAGTATTCCTACTTTCTTTCCATTTGCTATCTCCTTTGCTAGGGTTGCACCACAGCCTAATTCTACATCATCTGGGTGTGCTCCTATGGCAAGTATATCTAGTTTCATATGTATGCTCGCTGTGCGAGTATCTTTTGGATTAATGTTATATAGTCATCAAACTTACGTGTGAATGACATTTCCCTTTATTTAATTACCCACTTTTAAGAACAAATAAAAAGTTAAGCGCAATGGAGTGTTAATCTGCTACCAGTACTGTCTTTTTCAAAACTGCCTTAAGCGCTTGGTCTATATCTTCCATGAGGTCTGCCTTCTCCTCTATTCCTACAGAAAAACGAATTAAGCCATCTGCGATACCTTGTTTTGCTCGCTCTTCTTCTCCTAGTAATGAGTGTGAAGTTTGTGCTGGACATAACATCGTACTCTCTACACCTGCAAGACTCATTGAAGGTTTAATAAGTTGTAGCGCTTTTTGAAAATCTTCGGCATCTATATGTGATGTTAACTCGAAGGACATCATCCCACCAAAACCGCTCATCTGCTCTTTGGCTAGTTTATAATCTGGATGAGATTTTAATCCCGGATAGTACACCCGACTTATCTCGTCTTTCTTATCAAGCCATTTGGCTATTTTCTTTGCATTTCTATTTTGAGCTTTTACACGTAGTGCCATGGTTTTCATGCTACGCTCAAGCATCCATACGGTAAGGTCACTTAGACTTCCCCCTAGATTTTTTGCCAGATTCCAGATGCGATCCATATGTTCTTGACTCGCAGCAATAGCACCTGCACAGATATCACTGTGCCCTCCCATATATTTTGTTGCAGAGTGAAGTATAATATCAATTCCAAAATCTGCTGGATTCTGATTTACTGGAGAGGCAAATGTATTATCTATCATGGTCACAATGCCGTGTTTTTTGGCAAGTGTAGCAACCATCTTCATATCTGTAACCTTCATAAGTGGATTAGAAGGTGTCTCAATGTAAATCACTTTAGTTTGTGGAGTTATCGCTTTCGCGAAAGCGGCCTCACTCAAATCCTCAGTAAATGAATATGTGATACCGTACTTCTCAAATTCCTCAACTACTAGGTTATACGTACCTCCATATAATGTTTCTTGAAGTACCACATGATCACCACTTCTCAAAAAAGCTAGCAATGCAGTACTTACTGCCGCCATACCACTACCAAAGATCATTCCAGCCTCTGTCTTCTCAAGGGCAGCAATTTTCTTACTTAATCCTTCTTGATTAGGAGTATTGAAGTAGCGAGGGTAGCGCTTTACATCTACATCCATAAAGGCATAAGAAGATGATAAGTAGATAGGAGATACAGCTCCTTGAAACTGCTCGTCTTTAATTTCTCCTGTATGCGTACAAATTGTATTAAGGCCTTTATGTGATTTACTCATAGTTTATGTTTTTTTTCAAATCTAAAAATACAAAAAAGGGTTACAGTAAATCAGCCAATTTATTATAGTTTACCATAGTATTAATAAAGAAATTTCTTACAAGTCTAACGTTCAATATTTTACATTTTAATATGAAATTCTCCCAACAATCTTAGATAGATAATGAAGTAAAGTCCCTACCTTTAAAACGGTTAAAAGTACCATTAGACCATATTTATAAAGAAATTCTTAACTCATGGAGCTAATGACTTTTATCCAATTAGAAAAAAATATCATATTTAATAATCACGAAAACCCCTACCTTTTTATAATGCGTTAAGTTATTGTCTCTAAATACTTCCCCAGTAAATAATGATGCGCAGACGAAGGAATTTTATGATCATACCTAATTTTAACATTACGCCAGGAAATACCGTAGGTGACATTTTTATTAATAAAGGAATAAGAACATTTTACGATGCTATACGTGCTATACACAATCTTCCATATGGTAGGTTAAAAGACCCCTTAGAATTGGGATCTGTGATTACCGAAGGGCAAGGCACATGTAGTACAAAGCATGCAACTCTAAAGGCACTCACAGATGAGCATGCAATCTATGGACTGCAACTAGAGCTCATAATTTATGCCATGGATAATACCAATACCCCAGGCATAGGTAATGTGCTTGAAAAGTATGACCTACCTTATATACTGGAGGCACATACCGTACTGGCATATGATGATGAGATGTATGATTATACATTTGCTGGAACATACAGTATGAAATGGAGAGATGCGGTACTTATGCAAACCACTATAGATACAGATCAGATACAGGATTATAAGGAAGAATATCACAAATCTGTACTACAAGATTGGATAGAAAGAGATAAGCTAGCATATAGTCTTGATGAAATATGGAAGATAAGAGAAGAGTGTATACTAGAACTAAGCGCTGTAAAATCACATTAAAACAATCACAACTTTTACAAACTAATCACTGTGAACATCATTCCATACAATTCTCAATTTACTACAGATTTTAAAACTCTAAATATAGAATGGCTCGAGGCCTTTTTCTACGTAGAGCCTTATGATCTCAAAGTATTGAGTAATCCCGAAGAATATATCATTAACAAAGGAGGTTTTATCTTCTTTGCATCAAAAGATGATAAAATTCTAGGTACGGTAGCGCTTATGCCTACTGGAAATACTGGTGCGTTAGAACTTACAAAAATGGCAGTCTCACCTTCGGCGAGAGGAATGGGTATTGGACAGCAATTGATTGCACATTGTATCGCTTTCGCGAAAGCGCAACACCTCAGCAAACTCATCTTATACTCACACCGTACGCTAGAAAATGCCATTCATATCTATAAAAAATGGGGTTTTATAGAAATTCCTCTTGAAGAAGATGTGGTCTACAAGCGCGCAAACATTAAAATGGAACTCGTATTTAACTAATTTTTGTCAAAATGTAACATACAAGACGATAACTTTGTTAATGTAATCCATTAAAACAATGTTATGAAATATTTATGTACCCTCTTTCTTATCGCTTGTACGATGAGCAGCTGTAAAGAAACAGTAAAAGAAACGGAAACCGTTACCACTGTAGAAGAAGTGGACGAACTAACTACCACAACAGACTCAGAAGTAAAAGAGTTTGAAATTATCCCTATTGAGCATGCGTCTACTATTCTTAACTGGGATGGCAGAACCGTTTATGTAGATCCAGTGGGAAAACCTGAGCTTTATAAAGGTTATAAAAAGCCAGATCTTATTGTAATTACACACCTACACGGAGATCACCTCAACGTAAAAACGCTCGAAGGTCTAGACACCTCAACCGCAAGAATCGTTGTGCCACAATCTGTAGCAGAAAAAATGCCAGAAGCATTTAGCTCAAAGTTAGATATCTTAAATAACGGAGAAAAAATAGAAACTTTAGGTATCACAACAAACGCTGTACCCATGTATAATCTAGGTCCAGTAGAGGAACGCCGTCACAAAAAAGGATGGGGTAATGGTTATGTACTAGAGAAAGATGGTAAGAGAGTTTACTTTTCTGGAGATACAGAAGATATTCCAGAGATGCGCAGCCTACAAGATATTGATATTGCCTTTGTATGTATGAACTTACCTTACACTATGACGGTAGAGAGTGCTGCTAGTGCAGTTTTAGATTTTAAACCTACACAAGTATATCCATTTCATTACAGAGGGTCTGACGGTCTGAGTGATGTTGCTACATTCAAATCTATTGTGAATAAAGGAAGTGATGCTATTGAGGTTGTACAGCTAGACTGGTATCCTAATCGTGACTAAATAGGCATTTTAATAGCAGCGTTTATAACAAAAGAAAGCCGCAATGGACCTAGGTCGCATTGCGGCTTCTTACTTAACCTACTTAAGTATCTTCTATTTTAAACTGAATGATGTTTGAGCAATAAGTACTCCTTTATCAAAAACATTTACTTCGTACTTTCCTTCAAGAAAATCCTTTGTTGTTTTACCTACATTCTCACAGATATCAAGTGCAGTGTTCTCATAGTAAAATTTAGAAATTGCACTATAATTAACAACCTTACCATCAAAGGCAACTTGCTTATTTTCTCCTAGTGTTGCTCCAGAAGGATCAATGATTTGTACATATAACACACGGTCACCAGCTTCGGCAAGTCTGTTTTGTGGTACTGTATAGCAAGCTCTTAACTTATCTACACGTTTGTTATTTGCGTTTTCTACAAGTTTTCCAGAAGAACGCTCTATAACTCCTACTGCTCTAAGCTTGTTGGCTGCAAGCGCAGATCCTAAGGTTACTCTTTCTGCTAGTGCAGAGTTTTCTAACGTAAGGGAGTCCCCTACTCCACGCTGTACTTCAAGTTCATAAGTTGTGCTATCTATACGCATAGCCAGCATCTGGTTACTACCGCGTAGTGAATCGTTTTGAGCAAATAAGAAATCACGCTCATTACGTAATTTAAATACTTCTGCTCTATACTTTCCTAAACTTGCAATAGTTGCATCCTTTTCCTCAATATCACCTATGAGCTTCTGGATTCTATCACGCGCATCATTAAGTTCTGTATCCTTAAGATTATTCTCTTCAATGACTACATCGTATTTACTCACCATTTCTTTAAGATCTGAGAGTACTACGTTCTTTTCCTTTGTGAGTTGGCTCTTTGTATCCTTCTCTTGATTATACAGTTTTACAGCAAAGGCACCGGCTACGACAAGAAGTACTGCAAGAATTCCTGCAATAATCTTAATCCCGTTTCCACTTTTTTCGTTATCCATAATTTAATAGTTGTTTTAATGGTTATACGTTTAATGCAAAGAATTGGATTTTATTATAAACGCTTTAGCGAAAATATTCTTTTTACCATACAATTAACGCCAACTTTTAAAAAATGTTAAAATATATTCAAGGCTTAGATTGTAGGAGATGAGATTCTTAAACATTAGTCTGCTTATACCCGCACTACCATTGATTTTGAAATTCTTAATTTACATACAGCGGCTGGAAGGTTTGGTTATTAGTATTATTCGGTATAGAATAATTAAGCTTTATAAGTATTGAACTTTCATTTTTACGCTTTCGCGAAAGCATAACACCTCAACACACGCTGCTATCACTGTTAACTAATATTAAAAAAGAAACCTACTCAAACTATTTTACGGAAATTGCAGTGATGAATAAAATCTACACAAAACTCAGATTACTATATAGTCAAGTTACTGGAAACATAGGCTTCTTTCCCAGCATTATCGCATTAATGGGACTTGCTTTTGCTTTTTTAATGCTCTACATAGAGGAACAAGGGGTTTCCAAATACTTTATTGACAACTTCCCGTGGCTCGTTATTAATAATGCAGATACTGCTCGCTCCTTGTTGAGTACGTTTATAGGAGGGATTATCTCTCTTATGGTTTTTAGTTTCTCTATGGTGATGCTATTGCTCAACCAAGCTTCGAGTAATTACTCTCCTCGTATTCTTCCAGGTCTTATATCAAATAAAAAACACCAGTATGTATTAGGTTTTTATATTGCTGTAATCATTTATTGCATCATCATATTATTGAGTATTGTTCCTACAGATGATAAGAATCAGCTACCTGGATTTGCAGTACTTGTGGGTATTGTTTTAAGTATTCACGTACTTGCGGCTTTTATCTATTTTATTCACTCTATCTCACAAGCAATACAGATTAACAATATTACAGATCGAATTTTTGTTGCGGCTCACAAGAGGTTACAAGGACTCATTGATAAAGAGAGTGAGGTTCAAGGACTAGATATTTTTGATGATATTTCTGAATGGCATGGATATAAAAGTACCTCGTCTGGATATCTCAATGATATTGCATTTGATTCCCTATCTAAACTAGCCAAAGACTGTGACATCTCCATAAAAATGCTCGTTTCTAAAGGAGAGTTTGTACTTGTAGATGTCCCTATTGTAAAAGTGAATAAAGAACTAGACGAAGAAAATCAGGAGATGCTACAGTCATGCTTTGGATTTTCTCGTAGTGAGATAGTAAAACTCAATTATGTACTCGGTTTTAAACAGCTCACAGAAATTGCAGTAAAAGCAATGAGTCCGGGAATTAACGACCCAGGAACTGCTATAACCTGTATTGACTATCTCACAGAACTCTTTGCTTTGAGAATGCTTAAAAAAGATAATAGCTACGTAGTAAATGATGAAGATAAAGCTGTCGTCTCCTTAGACACTGTTGATTTTGAAGAGCTTATCTATTTTATTTTCGCTAGCTTACGTCAGTACTGTAAATCTGATTTTATAATGATGACAAAAATGTTGACCTCTCTATATTACCTCAAAAATGTAGAAACTATAGACGATAATTATAAGAAAGTAATAGATACACAGGCTCATCTTATTCTAGAAGATGCTCAGGCATATATTAAAAATGAAACAGATTTAAAGAATCTAAAAGAGTTTACTGAAAAATTTAAGTAGAATAAAATAAATCATAACCACCCAGTTCACAATCCTAATAATGCTTCAGGCTAGATTTGTAAAAATGCTTTAGCTACTAGCGATTGTAATACTTGATAAAGTACCTTACGTTTACGTATGCGTTGGTTTTTAGACTTTACAGATTAAAAAAACGCAGTTAATGTAACAAAGTGAAATACTTTCCTACATATAGGGTATGTATAAATCATTTTTTCAAAATATAGCGACAGAGCAAGGAGGTACTTTTTTATACCAAGATCAAGATACTAGTATAGGTGGCGGCATACGCCTTCCTAAAGTACAGTATCTCTTAACAATTCCTGTAGGAGATACTGAGATGAACATCATTAATATCACGGGAAAAGAATTTTCTGGTCATATCTCTATGAAGTTACCAAAACAGCCAGAGAGTCACACTTTTGAACTAACTACAAACTCGCATATTAAATCACTTTTTATAGGCAAATCAAAGCGCTTTAATATCAATAGCGACAGCACTCAAATGACTGATTTTTTAAGAAACAACAGTTATATTGCAATCTTAAAAGAAATTGCTCAAGAAGATAGCTTCCAGCCTATAATTACGGGTACAAACGAGGATGATCATTATCTTTTGATAGCAAAATATCATCTAGAATTTGATAATTGGAATAGTCCTGTGCTTCCACTTATAGATTTATTTAAAGAGTTGCACACACGATTTGTGGTGAACAACGAGCGCTTTTCAAATAACGTAACTATCAGTATGGGGTCTTAAATAACTCCTAACACAATCTTAAACAACTACCGTCTAGCGTAGTAATGCCATAGCTTTGTTACACTTGCCCTTTTACAAAGGGTGAGTATAACAACCAACCTATGAAACACTACGCCATAATAGGAGGAGGTCCCAGAGGACTTTTTGCTCTTGAAAACCTTTTTACTGCGCTCTACAATAACGCTCCAGATGCTCAAATAAAAGTCACCTTATTTGAACCTTTTAAATATCCTGGAGCAGGCTGGGTATGGAATCCTGAGCAAGTGGCGAGCAACTGGCTTAATATTACTGAGCGTGCCTTACAAGACTTACCTGGCAGACCAGAAATAAAACTAGGTGATGATATCATCCCTGCATTTCCCTCATATACGGAGTGGTTACCAGAAGAACAACAAAATCCACCAGCGACGCATCCAGATCAGTTTCCTCCACGGGCAAAGATGGGAACCTACCTTAATGCTCGTTTTGAGACTATTACAAGTGCGCTTAAGGGGTTTGATTTATTAAAGATTGTTGAGGAGACTGTTACCAAACTAACTTATATCGCGCCACACTTTACCGCAATAACATCAACGCAGTCTGTAGAAGAAATAGAAGAAGTGGTCCTCACAATAGGACATCAGGATACGGAGCTCTCAGAGCAGCTGCAAGAATGGAAAGATCACGTTGCACAAACTGATAACGCCCTACTATTTACAGAAGCCTATCCCGTAGAAAAAATGATAGATGCAAACATCACCTCAGAGAGCGTAGTTGCTTTTAGAGGTTTTGGACTTGCAATGATTGATCAGATACGTGCACTCACCTTGCAGCGCGGTGCACATTTTGAGATATTTGATAATGATACCAAAGAAGTAGCTTTTCACGCTGGAGAAAACCATCCACAGCGGTTTGTTCCCTTTTCCTTAGACGGACTTCCTATGGTGCCAAAACCTATAAATAAAGCGGTAGATAAGTGGTTTATGCCAAGTGATGATGCTATAAACGCTTTCGCGAAAGCGATAAATAAAGGCGCCTGCGGCGATCACCCTGCCAAGGATCAATACTTTCTACTAGAAGCAATGGCAGCAGTTGTAGCACCTTTATTTTTAAAATTAGGAGACAAAGCCATACAACACGATCTTACCGAAGAAGAAGTTTATTTCTTGACGATAAATTACCTCAACAATAAATCACTAGCGCATCTCCTACTCCTATCCCAACAAAAACCTGTCTTGCAAATGATGCAACAACAAGTGGAAATGGCAGTAGGAGAAGCACCGGTAAGCCTCGACTATTTTATAGGTCAAGTATGGCGACACTGCCAGCTTACAATCTACAGAGAGTTCTCATATCCAGCAATTGCAGATGATGTAGTGGCAGAAGTTATTGCGCTAGACGAAGCATCAAAACGATATTCTTACGGCCCTCCTGTTGAAAGTATACAACAACTTATTGCGCTTGCAAAAGCAGGATTGTTAGATCTTGACTTTGTAAATAATCCAGAAATCACTTGCGTAGATGGAGGCTGGCAACTTGAATCGGATGGTAATAAGGTTACCGTAGACGTAACGCTTAACTCAGTACTAGACTCACCACAGCTTGTTACGGTAGATACACCAATTATAAAAAACTTACTAGACAACGAGATGATTGAGCCTAAACATACAGATCTAGGCATACGCACAGACGATTATGGTTATGTAGAAGTACCCGAGGGCAAAAGTTTTGTACCACTAGCGGTATTAGGTAGATTATCTAAGGGAAGTGTGATAGGTGTAGATGCAATTTTAGAATGTTTTGGACCGCGCACTATAAGCTGGTCTGAGCGCAGTATAGCCTTAATGAAGAACGAAAAATAAAGAAAATGAGCAGAGGATTTGTAAAAGAAGATGACCAAGAAGAAACTCCTATAATTCCGCCTAGGGCAGCACTACCAGATGGTGTAACAAATTACGTCACTAAACACGGATTAACGCAGCTTAAGGAAGAGCTTAGTACGCTAGATAATAAAATCTCCACCCTAGATGAAACAGATGAGCGCGAGCGCAGGCGCGCACTCGCAGTTCTTAATGGGAAGCGCAACTTACTACTGGAACGCATACAGAGCGCAAGACTACTTGATCATATTAAGGATGAGGGAGAAATACGTTTTGGCGCCACAGTCACCTATACTATCGCTGGTATGCCTAAGCCCATTACCATCCAGATTGTAGGCGTAGATGAGGCTAGTGTAAAAGACAAAAAAATTGCCTTCACCGCTCCTATTGCTAGAGCCCTTATTGGCAAAAAGGTGGATGAAACAACTACATTTCAGCTAGGTAATGAGGAGAAGAAACTCACTATTAAAAATATAGCCTACGTAGAGTAGTATGAGGTTTACGCTTTCGCGAAAGCGTAACAAAGACTCTCAAAAACAAGTTCACATATCGTAACTTTATAACCAAAAATAGAGCTACTCAATCCCTAATTTATCACCTATGCAAACGATTCTATATAAAGCAAACAGTCGAGGAAACGCAAACCACGGCTGGTTACAGAGTTTTCACACCTTTAGCTTTGCGAGTTACCATAACCCCAACCGTATGAACTTTGGAGCGATGCGTGTGCTCAATGATGACACCGTAGCTGCTGGTAGAGGTTTTGATATGCACAGGCATCTCAATATGGAAATTGTATCCATCCCGCTTTCTGGTGATCTAGAGCATAAAGATAGTATGGGTAATCAGACGGTGATTCAGCAAGGTGACATCCAAGTGATGAGTGCCGGGACTGGAATAGATCACAGTGAGTATAATAAAAATAGTGATCGCGAGGTACAGTTTTTACAAATCTGGATTATGCCTAACCAGCGCCCAGTCTCGCCTCGATATGATCAGATTAAAATAAACGAACATCACCTCAAAAATGAATTTGTACAAATACTATCACCAAATCAAGATGATGAGGGCGTATGGATTTACCAAGACGCTTGGTTTCATATGGGGGAGTTTACACAAGAGCAAACGCTTGTACACAAATTACATAAAAAAGGGAATGGCCTTTTTATTTTTGTACTTGAAGGTAGCGCCCACGCCGCTGGCGAACTGCTAGACAGGCGTGATGCTATAGGAGTTTATGACATTGCCGAGCTAGAAATCACTGCACAATCTGATTCCAAAATATTACTTATCGAGGTGCCTATGCAGTTTTAATAGTTGGGCGTTACCTGTCGGTCGGGCTTTCGGCAGTCGCTCTCTACGAGGAGCTTCAACAATTGCCTCTATCCCTAACGCATTACGATTTCTTGTTAATGACAGACATATATTTCTTTAACTCATTTGCAACCTTAGGAGCAAGTATCACAAGCCCTATCATATTAGGTACCATCATCGCAAATACCATTGCATCAGAAAAGCCTATGACCGCTCCTAAACTAGCTGCACCACCAATTACTACAAATATGCAAAAGAGCGTCTTATAGGCATACTCCACTTTTTTACCTCTCCCAAAGAGATAACTCCACGATTGATACCCGTAATAAGACCACGATATCATAGATGAAAAGGCAAAAAGTATCACTGCAAAAGAAAGTAAGTATGGAAACCAAGAAATCCCGCTCTCCAGCGCAGATGCCGTGAGCAAGACGCCTTGCTCATCATTCAAAATTGCCCCTACCACTAGTGTATCTGTTATAATAAGTGCTAAGGCAGTCATTGTACAAACCAGAACGGTATCTATAAAAGGCTCTAGCAAAGCTACTAATCCCTCACTTGCTGGATAATCGGTCTTCACAGCACTGTGTGCGATAGAGGCACTTCCTATACCCGCCTCATTAGAAAAAGCGCCACGCCTAATGCCTTGTATCATCACACCTACAAAACCACCAGTAACACCTTCTGGGCTAAATGCTCCGTCCCATATACTTAGTAATGCTGCAGGCAAAGCGTCTATATTTAGCCCTATTACTGTGAGCACGGCAAGTACATACATCACCACCATAGCCGGAACAATTTTATCTGTAACCGTGGCTATTTTCTTTATTCCTCCTATGATAACGATGCCTACAAGTATGGACATTATAAGTCCAAAAAGCCATCCCTTACCATAAAACCAACTTTGCTCTGCTCCCGTGACGTGTTCGAATAACTTAAATGCTTGATTTACCTGAAACATATTACCTCCGCCAAAAGACCCACCTATACACATTATAGCAAAAACAACAGCTAGCACCTTTCCTAGTTTTGTGAATCCTTTACTCCTGAGACCTTTACTCAAATAATACATAGGCCCTCCATATACAGTTCCATTTGCTGCTACTTCTCTATAAGAAACACCTAGCGTACACTCAACAAACTTTGATGACATACCTAGCAACCCGACAACAATCATCCAGAAAGTTGCACCTGGACCACCTATAGAAAGTGCGATTGCAACACCTGCAATATTACCAAGTCCTACTGTTGCAGATAATGCTGCTGTGAGGGCTTGAAAGTGACTTACCTCTCCCTGCTCACTTTCATCTCTTATAGTGTCAGGTATATCTACTGTGGGTGTATGCATTTCTCCTCCCTTTTCTATTGCATCATACTTACCTCGCACAACCTGAATAGAAGTCCAGAAACCTCTTACATTAATAGCTTTAAAATAGAAGGTGAAATATGTAGCTCCAGCAATAAGAACGATAAGTACCCAAGGCAAGCCCACATTTTCTGTAATGGGAATTTGCCACATTACTGCATCTACAAACCAGCTAGTTGCCTTATCAAATTGTTCATTAATACGCTCATCTAGAGAGCTATTTTGAATACATAAAAAGAGATTCATAGTATATGTTTTTGATCTTCTCAAAAGTCATATACTTATGCTCACTATAAAAGGTTACGTAGTGTTCAAAAAGACATAGTTATGTACTTAAGTACTTCTTAACCCTCTTGTTTTATAGAAGCGTGTTGCAGTAAATCATTTGCTTTTGCAAATGCAATTAGTCGTTCCTTACCTCCTGTTCCGCTTATGCTTAGCATCTTTTTGATTTGGTGTATATGAGCTTGAAAACCATCTAGCGAGATGTGCATCGCCTCTGCCATCTCTCCATAAGACATTGTATCACCATATAACCCTAAGTTACCTAAAACTTCTTTTTGCCTGTCTGAGAGTTCAATCTTATGTGCTGCTTTGAGCGTTTTAAGCTCAGACTTCATATTTTTTATAGTATCAAGATGGCTTTCATTTGCCAGTGTAAGTTGCTCTTGATTTTTAAGTAGTCTACTATTTTCAAGGGTGAGTGATGCCGCTCTACTTTCTTCTTGTTCTTTTTCTGATAAGAATTTCCAACTATATAACAAGATGGAAAATAATAATATAAAGAGAAACTTAAATGATATAGAGGTCACCGCTCCTAAAGCATCCCAACTTTCTGTAAGTGGGGTATTCTCTATATAGCTATAAGGTATAATGCGATGCGTCACTGCAATTACAATCAGGATAAAAAGAGCAATTACAGGGATTACCATAAATCGCATATCTCTATTATTAAATGCTTTATGCAACTCGATAAGTAATGCCACCGCCACAACAATAGAAATAGGGATATCTATAAGCCAGATAAGTGTATTGCTTATAGCTGTATTATTATATGAGGTTACTATAAAAACAAAAGCGATCATCACCAGTATCCCTAAAAAAAAGCGCACAAACTCACGCTCTGTAAAACGTTCTACTAGTCGTACAACTAGGCTACGCTCTTTGTTATGTTCTATAGATGGTAATGAGAGTAAAATACACAGCGAGTTTACTAAGGAAAAAAGTACACCTAGATAAATGATAGACCTACCGTTATAATTACTATCAAATATACCTCCTAGTACAAGGTTAGCTAATGCGCCCACTCCCCAAATTAAAATTGCCCAGCCAAACCATTTTATGCCGTTTACAGCCTTTAAAGAAGCTCCGCGTTGTAATTCTTTAAAGTAAATACGTTGTATGACAACAGCCGTAATAAGACAGACAATGGCAGTAACGGTGTAAACAGTGGTCGTGAGCATAGAGTACTAATATAAGAGATTGTTTGCTATTAAATAGACCTCTGTAATTTTGATTGTTTTACATTACGCTTTCGCGAAAGCGTAACAAAACCATTTTAAAAGCTACTTACATACAAACTTATATAAATGATTATTACGACTACAAATAGTATACAGGGCAGAGAGATCACACAGTACTTAGGTGTGATTACAGACTTCATCTATGCAAAGATTTACGATACTAAGGGGCTTAGTTTTCGAGATTCACTCAATAGAGATAAGATTTATGAACGAAGTGAGGAAGGAATAGATGCTGCAAAACAAGAAGTACTCAAGAAACTGGAAGCCAAAGCTAAAGAAATGGGAGCTCACGCGATTGTAGGAGTTACAATGGATGTAGAGGTAATAAATGAAGGTTTTAAATTAGGAATCTCTTCAATGGGAACTGCTGTAGTATTGAGATAAGGATACATATAGAACACTGTGAGATTCGCGATTTTATTAATCGACAGCTTAGCGGTATCTGACGTTCTAAAATCTTAAATCTTTCCCATTTAATATGGCTTTAAGAGAGTTAAGCATTTTTAAGGATAGTTTTATATAACCAACCATTCCAATAAAATGAATTTCACTCTCAAAAACTTCTTGCAAGGTTTTGGCATCATTGCTGTCATTTTAACATTGTTACCTCTTATTGCCGTAGATTACTGGTGGATACGCATTTTTGATTTTCCGCATGCGCAGCTTACGGGGCTTACGTTCATTGCTATCCTTACCTACTTCATACGGTTTGACATAAAGTATTACAAAGATTACCTTTTTGTAATCATTCTTATAGGTTGTTTCTTATTTCAGTTAAGTAAAATTTATGCTTACACGCCATTTGCAGATTTTGAAGCTCAAGAAAGCACAATTACTGACTCATCAAATACATTAAAAATTTACACAGCCAATGTATTACAGAAGAATGAAGAGTACCAACTTCTACTCGACCAAGTAGCCGAAAAAAATCCTGACATTGTACTGCTCATGGAGACTGACCAACTGTGGCAAGATGCCGTACACAAAACATTATCTGCATCATATCCTTTTAGTATGCTGGAGCCGCTAGACAATACTTATGGAATGTTGCTATACTCTCGCTTACCTATGTCTCAAAACAAAATTAATCACCTTGTAGATAAAGAGATTCCATCTATGGAGGCGATTGTTACCTTGGAGAGCGGTAATCAATTTCAATTATTTGCCATCCACCCTACTCCACCTATGCCACAGCATAATCCTATGAGCTCAGACAGAGATACAGAGATGATGACTACGGCACTTCGTGTTTACAAAAGAGAAATGCCCGTAATTGTAATGGGCGATTTTAATGATGTTGCCTGGTCTGAGACTACCTCATTGTTCAGAAAGACAAGTACATTACTTGATCCTCGAATAGGTCGTGGTTTTTACAACACATTTAACGCAAAAAATGTGCTCATGCGCTGGCCATTGGATCACTTATTTATTTCTGAAGAGTTTCGTGTAAAGACTTTAAACCGCACAAAAGATATCAAATCTGATCATTTCCCGATGTATACGGAACTTACTTTTGAACCAGAGAAAGCAAAAGAACAAAAAGCCGAAAAACCATCCAAGGAAATCCTAGAGAGAGCACAATCCCAATTAAAAGAACAGCATCTTCTAAATATGGAAATGCCTACAATTTCTAGTGATTAAAGTTTATCTATATTTATAGTCTAACTCACTGTTCATGCGCTTTATTCTATTACTATTTGTATGCTGTATTTGTGTCGTTGCTTGCGATAAAACTCCTCAAGTAAAGGCTGCATTACATCAAAATCATATTAGGCATCAAGAGGATACTATTGGTTTTGCTCAATATTCATGGCAAATGGATAGTATAATCAGTAGAATGGATGACGCAGATAAACTGCCAAATTCTGAAACCTACAAAGCTGTAATATGCCCACATGATGATTATGGATATGCTGGAGGATTGTATTACAAAACCCTCTCTGGAATAAAAGCCAAAACAATTATCCTTGTGGGCGTAGCTCACAGAGCAAGAAATTTTGATTTACAAGATCGTATCATTTTTGGGAGTTATGATAGTTGGCAATCTCCCGATGGCAACATACCTGTAAGTAACCTTAGAGATAAACTCCTCACTAAACTCAAAAAAGAAACATACGTCGTGCATGATTCTATGATGCAGTTAGAACATTCTCTAGAAGCTATAACCCCTTTTTTAAAACGTAAAAACCCTGCTCTAGAAATCATACCTATACTAGTTCCTTACAACACATTCCAAAACATGCAGTTATTTTCTGATGATATAGGAAGTGGTATTGCTGCGCTTATGAAGGAAGAGAAGCTTAAATATGGTAAAGATATTGCTGTCGTAATTTCTAATGATGCTATACATTACGGTTCTGAGGGCTGGGGAAGCGGTAATCTCGCTCCCTTTGGCACAGACAGTACAGGGACAGCTCAGGCTAGGCAGAAGGACCTTGATATTGTAAAGGAGACCTTGCAGGGAGAACTTACCACAAAAAGGATTAAAAAGTTCAATGATATAACCATTATGGCTGACGATTATAAGTCTTATAAATGGACTTGGTGTGGTAGATACTCCACTCCATTTGGCTTACTGCTTGCAAATCGCATTGAGCAACTTACGGGAGCGTCTAGTGAAGATGGAAAACTTCCGCACCTCACTGGTACGTTTATAGACTGGCGATCTAGCCTACACAATACTCATATTAAGGTTGACGATTTACGCATGGGGCATACCGCACAGGCAGATAGCACGCACTGGGTAGCTTATGTAGGTATGTCTTATCAATAAAATTATAATTTCTCGATGATGTAAGTTGTTAGGTGTTACGCTTTCGCGAAAGCGTACCTATCCTCAATACTAGCTTTAACATTAATTGTAACTATTTTAACCCGAGCTTAATACTTAAAGGCTCGTCTATCTTGTATCTTACTGATTATGATATACTCAGATAAAACAGAAAACAAGAACAACGCTTTTTTAACAGAAACTATCGAATATTTAGAAAACAAGGGATTCGAAAATATTAAGGCAGATGCCGAAGGTTACGACACTCCTATTTCCTTTAAAAGACAGGAAACAGGAAATTCTCTTACTCCAGATATCGTAGCAGAAAAACGTGGTATCAAATACTTCTTTGAAGTGAGTTTAAAAAGTTCGAAACCAAA
This sequence comes from Dokdonia sp. Asnod1-B02, assembly GCF_045063955.1. Lineage (NCBI taxonomy): Bacteria > Pseudomonadati > Bacteroidota > Flavobacteriia > Flavobacteriales > Flavobacteriaceae > Dokdonia > Dokdonia sp. Asnod1-B02. The sequence goes on from NZ_JBEFNW010000002.1 coordinate 2,405,709, forward strand.
ATTATTAAAATCTAAGTGGTTACTTCTAGACACCTTAACTAGAATGAAAGATTATCGCTTTAGAATCATAACAACCAAAGGACATCTAAGCTTTACAAGAGATATGATTGCAGATACTAATCTCAATAAAGATTTCATTCGCATATAAATTTCAATACAGTACAATTACCTAAAGGGTCTTGCTTATATAAGCAGGACCCTTTTTTATTAACATATTTTAATAGTACTATGGCAACTATTTAGGAGAAAAGAAATGTACATTGAAAAAAATATTTCTTGTGAATAAAAGACTACTCTTCTTTAATAAAATGTTTGGCTTATCTATTGTATCTCTGCTATTTATAGCGTGTGCTGTACATCGCGATAATTATAGAGATAAAGATAATAGTACTTTTTTTGACTCCAATTCTAGAGAATACACGAGTATATTTTCTATAGCCAATGCTGGTGCAGCCTCGAAAGGTCCAAATAGCCAACTAATCGTCTCATTAGAAAAAGAATTTGCATCGTTATCAAAAGAAGATGACTATCTCTTATTTTTAGGAGATAATCTACATAATAGCAATCTAGAGGATAGCCAAGTTTCATCTCAACTAGATGCACAATTATCGTTATCTACATCATTCAAAGGAACTTCATTATTTCTTACTGGAGAGCAAGAATGGAATGAGAGAGGTGTAAAAGGTCTTGAAGATATTGAAACTTACATTGAAGACTTTTATAAGGAAGAAGATCACTTTTTACCTAAAAATGGTTGTCCGCTAGAGGTGATAAGCGTGAATGATGAAATAGAGCTTATACTCATAAACTCACAATGGTATATAGAAGACTGGAGTAAAACGGACGGTATTAATGATAAATGCGAGTTAAAGACAAGAGTACAATTTAATACCCTGCTCGCTGGTGAGATGCGTAAAGCTCGTCATAAAACTGTGCTTATTGCTATGCATCACCCTTTATACTCAAATGGTATTTACGGTGGAGAAATCCCGTCTACAGTTGTATATAAGCCTACTTCAGAAAATGCATACATACCACTCGCAGGAGCATCGTTATCATTTTTAAGATCACAAGGAGGTCTATCTAAGCAAGACCGCTTTAACCCTCTTATGAACGACTTAATGTCTACCATAGAACTGGCTGCGTTTGATGTTCCTAAGGTAATTATAGTTTCTGGTCACGAACGCTCATTACAGTATATAGATCACGGAGCTATAAAGCAAGTAATTTCGGGAACGGGAAGTAGTGTAAAACCTGCCCGTTTGAGTAAAAGAGGACTATTTACCTCAACAAAACCTGGATATACAGAAGTAAGGATTTATGAAGACAACTCATCATCTGTGCACTTCTTTACATTACAAAACGGCACGTTTAAAGAAGCCTTTAGCCAGAGAGCTTTTAAACAACCAGAACCTTACGATCTTGATTCACTTCCTACGGTATTTCCTAAAACGGTGAAGGCTTCTGTGTATCCTGCAGAGGCTGTAAAGAAATCTGAGAAGTATGAAAAATTCTGGGGTAAGCATTATCGATACGTATACGGAGTTGATGTAGAAGCACCCGTTGTACTACTCGATACCCTATATGGAGGACTTACTGTAGAAAGAGCAGGTGGCGGAAACCAGACTAACGGTTTGCGTCTAGTAACAAAAGACGATAAAGAGTATAACATGCGAGCCATTGCAAAAGACCCAATCGCCTTTCTTAAATCTGCTGGATATAATGATCTCGATGGAGAGAGTTATTTTAAAGGAACAGTGCCGGCGAGTGTTATTAAAGATTTTTACACGGCTGCACATCCTTATGGTGCTTTTGCTATCCCTAGGCTAGCAGGTGCGATAAAATTACCACATACGCATCCTAAATTATTCTATGTACCTAAGCAAAAGCTACTAGGAGATTTTAATAAAACACATGGTGACCAATTATATATGATAGTCGAAAAACCTGATGGTGATTTTGACGATTCACATATGTTTAGGTTTAGTAAAGAGGTAGAAAGCACTCAGGATCTTTTTAAAGAACTGCGCGAAGATGATCAAAATCAACTTGATGAAAGAACTTATATAAGAGCTCGCATTTTTGATATGCTCATAGGTGATTGGGATAGACATGAGGATCAATGGCGCTGGGCACAAAGCCAAGTAGATGAGAAAGAAGGAACTACCATATACACTGCTGTACCTAGAGATCGCGATCAAGTGTTTGCAAAGTTTGATGGTTCATTTCTTACCTCCATGCAAAAAGTGATGAGTGGTTTGAGACAGTTTGGTAATTACGGCCCAGATATTCCATACATAGAACAATTTAGCCAGAGCGCTATTAATCTCGACCGGGCCTTAGTGATGCATTCAGATAAGTCTGTGTGGATAGAAGAGATGAAGTATATCCAGCAAAATATCACACCTGAAGTGGTAAAAAAGGCTTTTAGTGAGGCTCCAATTGAAATTCAAGATGAGATATGGAAAGGTATTCAAACTGATCTTCTCTCACGTAAAGACAACCTAGAGGATATTGTACAGAGGTACTACAAGCACTTTCTAGAGTTTCAAGTGCTCAAGGGAACTGACAAAGACGACCATTTTGATATCCAGAATCTTGCTAATGGTGAGGTACGTGTAACCGGCTATAGAATTAAAGATGGTGAAAAAGGAAACGTATTATTTGATCGTACTTTTAATCCTGTTGATACTAAAGATATCTGGATTTATGGACTTGATGACAAAGATGTATTTGACGTGCAAGGTGAACATAAAAGTGCGATTAACATTGTGTTATCTGGAGGATTAGACAATGATACTTATGAAATTATTGGTGGAAATAATGTTACCATATACGATCAAAAATCTACTAAAAATAAGATTGTAGATAAAGGGAATGCGACAAGGCACATAGATGACATTTATGAAAACCGCATTTACGATGCAGAGAGAACACCTAAAAAAGGAGGAAGCTTTGGTCTTGAGGCGGTCTATAATCCAGATGAAGGTTTCTCTCCTAGAATAAAATTTGGAAAATCTACTTTAGGATTTGAAAGAAATCCTTTTACTACAAAATTTGAGTTAGATGCTCGCTATATTTCCCTTACCCAAGCAGGTGATGTTAAACTATCATGGCATAAAGCGCACCTTTTTCATGACTGGAATTTCAAAGTTTTTGGACGAGCAACTACTGCAAATTTTACAGAAAACTTTTTCGGAGAAGGTAATAGTTCACTGTTCAACACTAGCAACTCTTTTGACGCAAACCGCATTAATATGCAGTATCTCAAAGGTGGTATAGGGATGTACTACAATGGAGAATATGGAACTACTTCTGAGATTGACATATCTTATGAAGATATAAATGTGGGACCTCAAAATAATACTAGCATAGTAGATGCTCGTTATTTTGTAGTAACAGGGCTCTATAATTATCATAGTATCGATGATGAGCGATTCCCTACTCGCGGGATGGATGTGACTATAAGAGGAAGTTTTCTTGATGAAGTAACTAGTACTAATACTGTAGGAATGCTAGATCCTCGTCTTACGCTTTGGAATGCAATAGATAGATCTCGTGATCTTGTACTTAAAACTAGTCTAGCGGGACAGTTGCGCTTTGGAAATGATATACCGTTCTATAAAGCAGCTTCGTTAGGAGCAAATACAGGGTTGAGATCTTATAGGCAAGATCGTTTTATAGGCAAACAAGCGCTTACAGCTTCGGCAGATCTGGCTTTCCAACTGAAACCTATTAAAACTGCCTTTTTCCCGTTGAGAATAGATATGTATGCAGGTTATGATACTGGAAGAGTCTGGAGTGATTTAACAGAAAGCAGCACACTACATTATAGTTATGGTGGTGGTGTTAACCTTTCAACCGCTAGCGCTCTCAAAGGAAATATAAGCTATTTTGAAGGTCCTGAAGGTGGAAGACTAGGCTTCGGAATATCACTCGGATTATAATAGACTACTAGTTTTAGAGTTACGCTTTCGCGAAAGCGTGAAAAAGAAATTTACCCCCTAAAAAAAATCAAGTCTTAGTCTTCTACAACCTACACAAATTCAAAAATAGTACATATAAAAAAGCTCCCTATTTGGGAGCTTTTTTTATGCATTAATGCGAGATTTTAAAATCTTGCTATAAAGGATTATTACAATCTTACACCAAATCTAAAATCGATTCTCATACCATCTTCACCAGCAAACGCTCCTAGTTGGCCAGATACAGTATCTACCATATTTAACCAGAAACCACCACCAAAGTCATTGTGCCACTTCTCACTATCTTCTCCATCAAGCCAAACACGACCTACATCTCCTCCACCAAAAATACCTATCTGAATAGGAATTAAGCCTGTAGAAAATCTATTAAAACTATATCTCAAATCTGCCGAACCAGCTAGGGATGATTCTCCTGTAAATCTATTAAATCTATATCCTCTCAAACCAGAATTTGCACCTAATGATGCGGCTTGATAGAACTCATAGTCATCACCTATAAGAACTTGGGCTTGCACAAGTGTTTTAAGGACAAGTTTTCTGTTTTTAGATAGTGCATTGTAGAACCCTAATTTAGGATTTACATATGCATACATTCTACTACCATCGCTTATATTGCGCTTTGCACCTATTACTGTTGCAAAATCCATCCCTCTCGTAGGGTTAGCTTGGTTATCTGCACTTACATAAGTATAAGCTCCCTCTACACCTATAAAAGATTGCCCTCCAAAGAAATTACTGCGATCTGGTGTAAATAAGCTAGCGTCATCAATCACTCGGCCACCTGTAGGTTCAATTTCAATACGCTCATAATTAAATACAAATCGCAATCTACTACCAAAGGTATTATCACTCTCTACTCCTATATGAGCGCCTACTTCTCCATTACGAACTCTATTAAAGTCAAGACCTAAATCATCATCGTTATTTACAGTCTCGTTACCAAAACCAAAGAAGTTACGAGAAAATGCTTCATTTGTAAACTTCCCTCCTATCAATAAATTCCACTGTCCAAAGGCGTTTGCAAAATTTCCTTCATATTTTAAGCTGAGTGATTCTGTTGCAAATGAGTAGGTACCATTAAGAACGTGCTTGCTGCTGAATGGATCATTCTTAAAACCGTTAGTAGTAAACACATCATTTACTCCTATCAAGAAACCATCATCAGGATTAAAACCTATGGCTGGTAAAATATTATTTGCATAACTCTTTTTCTTTAAAGGGTCATAGGTGTTAAACGAATAGATATTTGACATTTTAAAACTTGCTCCTCCTTTTTCTTTTATCGTATTAGGAAGCGTCTTATGCTCATAAACCTTGAGGCGACGACCGTCTTTTATCTCATAGATATCGTTGTTTTGTCCTCCTACAATTTTCATTCTTATAGGCGACTTTCCTTCTCCACTTACCTTAAAGCTATCATCATCATCAAGACCATAAATCCATATCTCGCCAGTCTCATCAGAATTTATAATGCGATCTACAAAAGGAGTTTGAACTTCGCCATCTTTAATCCTCGATATCTGGACTCTAGTCTCCTTATCGTTACGTGTAATTTCAAAATGATCATCTTTATCTGTTCCGGTAAGTACTACTAGCGAAGCCAGGTAATCATAATATTCACCTGCTATGTCAACGATATTACCTCTTCGTTCTTTAAGGCTTTTCTTAATCTCATCTACACCTACGTCTTGCACTTCGAGAGGTAGTTTTGTAAATGCTCTAGCGATATCTTCATCACTAAGATTATCTTGAATGTATTGAGCTTGTGCTATCCAGTCCTTCTTTACAGAATTCTTGGTGAGCGCTCTATCCATTTTTATACCTGCCTCATTAATCCACTTTACATTTTCTAGATCTCCATCATAATTTTGAAACTGTCTAGACGCTGGAATTAATGTTTTGAGTAATCCTAAAATAGCACCATCAAATTTTGAAAAAACCTGATCTCTATCTCTTGGAATAGGCTTGTATATTTTCTTTCCATCACTATCAAAACGCGCCCATCTCCACTGGTCTGCATGACGATCCCAGTCACCTATGAGCATATCAAAAATACGCGCTCGTAGATAGGAGTCCTCATTTACTTGATACTTCTCATCCTTACGTAAGTTTTCATATAGATCATCTGTACTATCAATACTATCAGGATTTCCAAAAGAAGGAACATCTAGAAAATCTTCGTCTGGGCGTTCTTCTATAATATATAGTTCATTACCGTAATCTGCATTGTACTTACCTAATGCATCATGTTTTGGAACATAAATTAAGCTAGGATTTGTGTGATAAATACCCACTGCATCAGAGAGCTCTGCCACAGCAAGAGAAGCATATGGATGTGCAGATGTATAGAAATCTAAGATTAAATCCTCTGTAAATGTATCTCTGAATTCTTCTTGAACAAAAACCTCTTTAAAAGCAACACTTTGCAAGAACTGCACGGCGCTCTTTCTCACTGCTCTTAAATTATAAGCTCTTCCGTCTTTATCTTTTAATCGTAATGATCTTGTCTGGTGACCACCACCCTTACGGTCAACTGTAAATCCGCCCATAAGTGTGTCTAGCGTAGCAACTTTAGCCGTTACTGGAGTTCCGTAAACAGCTCTATAATGATCTCCCCATAGTGACTCATGTACATCCGACACATCTGTATTATTTTGTGCATACACCGTAGCCATCACAGTCTCTGGATATATATCTGGTAGCGAGTCTAAATTTACTTCTTTGCGAGGAGCAAAAATTTCCTTTGTATAAAGTAAAGTAGGTTCTCCTTGATTTGCTGCATAAAATCTTACAGATGAAGACTCATCTTCATATACGTCCAGAATAGCAAATCCTTGACCTCCGTAAGAAAACAAACCATCGTCTCCTAAAGCTGCGGCACTGTTCTTTGCTCCTGCTCCGCTCACGATTTGCTTTATACCATCATGCTCTATGTACTGGATACTATGCTCATGTCCTGATGCAAAAATCACCTTATCTGTATCTCTCGCAAGTACAGAAATACGTTGCATTAACTCATTATATTGCTTGTTATAGCGATCTTGAATTGATACTCCACCCTGTGATCTTACTTGAGTGACAAGAGACGCAAGAACTGGTAGTGGTAAATTACTCTGTGTAGGATATAACTGCTTCCTTATACCATATTTACCACCATGAATCCCATTTGTATACATAGGGTGGTGCATTGCTACAAGTATTGTCTTTTCGTTATTCTTTTTGAACTCATTTTCTATTTCTAAAAATAAATCAGTTCTGTTTCTTATATCGCAATTATCATTTATTGTAGGATGCTTGTCCCAGTCTTCTAGATACCACTGCGTATCAATGATCATCAACTCTACAGAGTCGCTTATGCTTTTCATTTCAATAGGACATCCATTTTCAGGTTGAAATGCCTCCTTATCATCTAGCGCATCTTCTATATACTTCTCTTGACGCTTTACACCTTCTACGCCATCTGCATACCAATCATGGTTTCCTGGAATAAAAATGGTTTTACCCTTAAAATTTTGGACTGCTGCTACCTGTATGTTTAATCTGCGCTCAGCTTCGGCTCTTTCTGGGTGTTTTTTTGATGGAAGTCCCGCATCATAAATATTGTCACCTAAAAAGATTGCATAGTCATTCTCTGTCTGTGCCGTGTCTATCACTTTCTTAAATGCGTCAAGAGCATAGGTGCTACCACCATCTTTATCTCCTCCTGCATCACCTATAAGGTAGAAAGTTTTATGTATACGCTTTCGCGAAAGCGAACTATTATCAAAACGAGAAGGCTCGCTTGACTCATCTGCATATTTGGGAGAATAAGTCGCACAACTACTAAGCAAAATGGCTACTGAGAAGTTAAGAAAACGGTAATATTTGTTCATGTCCTTGTTTTTAATGTACATTAGAGGTCTAACAGGCTTATAGTAACTATGACTGAACTACTAGAAAAGACAGATAGATTTATTTCTGAACTATTTGATAATGAACTACCTAAGACATGTATATATCATAACTATGTCCATACCAAACGAGTACTTAAAAGTACCCAAGAAATAATTGATAATAGTGAAGAAAGTCTTAAAGATGAAGAAAAGCTCATCTTACAGCTTAGCGCACTACTACATGACATAGGATATGTAGATGGAACCGAAAATCATGAAGCACGCAGTGCAGAAATGGCTGAAACGTTTTTGAAAGAACAGGGCGTTGAGGCTTCTATTATAGAAGAGGTGAAAAAAGTGATTCTTGCCACAGACATGCGCGTAGAACCACAAACATACCTAGAACAAGTTTTAAGAGACGCAGATGCTTCACATTTTGCTAAGGATTATTTTCCTGAGGCTAGTGAATATTTACGTCAAGAATTAAAAATAAAAGGTATTAAAGAGTTTACCACAGAGGAGTGGAATAAGGCAAATATTGAGATGTTTACGATAAAGCATCGCTATTATACGCACTATGCCCAAGAAAACTGGAAACCGAAAAAAGATAATAACCTAAATGATCTCACCAAAGCAAGAAAGAAAGCTAAAAAGGCACGTAAAAAGGAAAAACTAAAAGTACAGCTTAAAGATGCTAGCCCAGAAAAAGGTATCCAGTCTATGTATCGCATCGCGCTACGCAATCACATTAAATTAAGTGATATTGCAGATACTAAGGCAAACATATTGCTATCTGTAAATGCGATTGTGATTTCTCTTGCTCTTGCAAACCTGATCCCAAAACTAGAGTCTCCTAGTAATGCGCACCTTATCTATCCAACGGCGGTATTTGTACTTTTTGCCATGATATCGATGATTATGTCAATTATTGCTACACGACCTAATGTAACAAGGGGTGAGTTTGACAGAGAAGATGTAAAATTGAAAAAGGTGAACCTATTGTTTTTTGGTAATTTTCATAAAATGAAACTTGAAGATTATGAATGGGCAATAGGAGAAATGCTTCAAGACAAAGATTATATCTACTCTGCCCTTACTAAAGATTTATACTTTCTAGGAGTTGTACTCGATAGAAAATACAAGCTCTTAAGAATAACCTATAATATTTTTATGGTGGGTATCATTATATCTGTACTAACGTTTGCTGTGTTCTTTGCTTACAGAGATCAAGCAGTAGAAGTCATGGAGGACGTGGAAAGTCTCACTAATATGGTGACAACACTATTATAAAAAGCAAAACGGGTTCTTTACAGAACTCGTTTTTTTATGCTTTCTTAATTTTTTATTTCCTCAATGAGATCTTCATAGGTGTAAAATTCTTTTGTCTCTTTACCTATTACTTTTTTATATAATACATTCACACGAATAGCCTTTAATCCGGTAACAGCTTGTAAGTCTTCTAGCTCAAGAATTTCTACTTCATTACCTAAGTGATTCTTTAACTGTAAGAAGTTAATGTATCTGAGATACTCTTGCTCATCTGCTTCTTGTGAGTAGACTATAGTGATTTTTCCAGCTTGTGTTATACGTTCTGTAGTTCCTTTTATGAAAGCCTTATCTACACGCTTCTTTACAACTTCATAACGAGCGTTGTAAGTTCCATCTACATCAAATCTTTTCTCATCCATACGGTATCGTACAGATAATGATGTATTAAATACAAGAATCATAGACGCTACCTCAAGTGGATGATCCATTTTTTGCGCAAGCGAGAAATGCTCATTTTCCATCTCGCACATTACTTGTAGCTGCCACAACCTTAAGTTGTAGAGATAAATCTTATTAAAGCTATTATGCTTTGTTATAGACTCACCTACATACATATTATGCTCTACTCCGTCTGTTTTAAAAAGTTCAAAAAAGTGAGGATACATCATCTGCGCCTCTTTTTGTTTGCGCTGTAGTACAGACGCTAGACGCTTATTTAATAGCATTACAGATTCATCATAAAACTTACGATGGCGGTATACGAGACCCAGACTATCTTCTATCTGGCTTCTGTATGCTGTAATCAACTCATTAAGTTCGTCACTTTTTTTAAGCAAGTGCGTAAATAATGGCCTGATATTCTCACTCAAGAAATTTAAAATCTTACGTTCACTATCTACCTCTAGCTTCTCTTCTGTTTTTTCTAAAAATATATTAAGATTGAAAATAAGTTGCTCATAGATAGGTAGACTTTCATTAGTCTTGGCCGCTTCTAATATCGCAATGGCATTATGTAACTGTAATAAGATATCTTTTTGAGTCGCAGCATTACGAGACTCAGAAGATCCTTTAATATCAATCTGTCCAAATAACGGATAAACATCTTTAAATACAACATCCCTATATTGAACGTTATTATCCCCTTCTATCTGTAATCTTAAATATCGTTTTGCTTCCTTTTCAAATTTCCAGTACACACTTTTATGAATAGATGTACATTCATTTTGAATAATTAGGTCTATTTCATTTTCTTGTTGCTCCTTGTTACGTAATACAGCATCAATAAGATACGGCATTATGTCTGCAAGCTTATTTGCATTTATACTATTAAGCGCTCCTTTATTAGGCGAGGCTAGCTCTAGAATACCTAATAAAACACCTTTGTGACGTATTGGGGCTAGAATAACACTCTTTATCCCCTGGTCATAAAGATTTTGATACATCTTTATACTCTTATCGCTTTTATGATGTTTTGCAATATCTGAAACCGCAAAGTAGTCTCCAGTATTAAATACAGCATCATAAGACCCTTTACAAAGTATCGTATTACACGACGCTTCTGTATCTCCATATAAGAGATAACTACTTATGTCCTTAAATGGCACAAGCTCAAAAGCCTCATCTTCCTTATTATAATTAGAAAAACCTATTTGTAATTCTGGAAGGTCAAAAATGGCTTGAAAAATTCTATGGAAGTCATGTGTAAAGTTTATGTCCTCATCTTCATAACGAAGTAAGCCAGACTTAAAATCTGATATTGAAACTTCGGTAGTGGCATCATATAAATTTGCTATCACAAAGCCTTTGAAAATATAACTGTGCGGAGGAAATTTTTCTTTCCACATCTCTATATTATCAAAATTATCTAGCAGTACATTTACTTCTTCTTCTGTTATTTGAGGTGTTCCTTCCTTACGTTCTATATCAATATAATCCCCATTATAGAGCATTCTATAAAAACGTGTCATTCCCAAACCATCAGGAATTTCATAGTAAAATGGACGTCTAAAGTCAATTTTAAAACCATAATACTGCATTAGGATAATACTACATCCCATGAGATAGTAATGGTCTGCATTAAAATTCTTTATCTCTGGAATAAAATTATCGCCTGCATTGAGAAGTATGTTATCATACCTCTGCGTAGATTGTAGCACAGCCTCTTGAAAAGGCATAGATGCAATTTTTATTTCATTCTGCTGCAGTACTTCTGGAAATAGCTCACTAAGAAGATCATCAATTTGATTCTTATAGCTCCCTATAGTATCTAGATTATTTATTCCTGATTCTAATTCTGGATAGTCAGAAATAATTTCCATTATTTCTGTTGCACGTCTTTTTAATCTTAAATTATCTGAAGTAAGATTGTTTTTATAATGACTCACTAATTTCCCTACACTAAAATGTAATTCTAGTGGAAACTCTTGATCTTTAAAATGTACTCCGCTTTTCATAAAATGGGTCTTCAAAACTCCTCTTCTCTTCTTTATTAATAACTGTAAACCTTATTTTTGTTATAATAAAAATATGATCTCATGAAACAATTACTAATTCTTGTAATTTTATTCTCTTTATTCTCCTGTGGAGATAATAATAGTACTCCTATAAAAGGTACCGCTGCTGGTATGGCTGATGGTACGTCACTTATCTTAGAGGAATTAGGGCCTAATAATAAACGTATTCCTTTAGACACTGCCGTTGTAAATGCTGGTAAATTCACTTTTACAAAAGCTATAACAGAAGGCACTGGTTTATTAATACTAAGTGAAGCTACAGCTACTAGCCAACTTTTGCTAGTAAAAGATGAGCAACCACTTACTCTAACTCTGTACAAAGATAGCTTATCTAGCTCTTTAGTCACAGGTAGTATAGAAAATGAGTTGTTTAATAATTATCGTAAGACTGCTATGCAGACTAACAAAAAGAGACAACAGCTCATTCAAGAGATGCAAAAGGCACAGAGAGAAACAGATGGAATTAAGGTAAACATTATCCGTGACCAAATAGCAGCCATGGACACGCAATTTATTACCGATAAAAAAGCAGTAGTTGAGAAAAATACTGACAAAATGGTCTCCGTAATTGCACTATCTGACTTAATAAATGAGAAAGTCTTGAAAATTGAAGAGTCCGAAGCATATTATAATAGTCTTTCTGAGGATATTCAAAACTCTACTGTGGGAGAAAGTGTAGAAAACTATATCGCACAACTCAAGTCACAACGTATCGCTAGCGGACTTGCCAGTATAGGAAATAAAGCTCCTGAGTTTACCGCAAAAACTCCAGAAGGTAAAGAACTTTCACTCTCAGAGACTTTAGGTAAATACACCATCATTGACTTTTGGGCTTCATGGTGTCGCCCTTGCCGTATGGAAAATCCTAATGTTGTAAATGTGTATAATCAATATCATGACAAAGGTCTTAATATTATAAGTGTATCTCTTGATAGACCAGACCAAAAAGAAAGATGGCTACAAGCTATAGAAAAAGATAAAATGGACTGGTATCATGTTTCAAACTTACAGTTTTGGCAAGATCCTATCCCTAGAAGTTATGGAGTACGAGCAATACCTGCGACATTTTTACTAGATGAAAATGGCGTTATTATAGCAAAAGATCTAAGAGGTCCTGCACTAGGAGCAAAAATGAAAGAGCTCTTAGGCGAAATTTAGATTTATTCTTCACAAACAATTCTAAAAAGCATCGCTCCTATCGCGATGCTTTTTTACATTTACTATAATGTTACTACTACTATTCTCAATATTTATCATAGGGCCACTACTCCCCTTGCTTCCGGCGACACACTGGAGCATACGCTTTTTTGATTTTGTGAGAATTCAAACAGTAGTTATTCAGCTACTTTTATTAGGAGTTGCATTTATATCCTGGGAGGTCTTCACTGTGACACACATAGTATTTATCGCTGTGATGATAGCGGTACTTTTATTTCAATTATGGCTCATTAGACCCTACACACCTTTTTATCACAGACGCAAGCCTAAGGCAGAGTTCCACAAAGAACAGCTCACACTCGTTACCGCAAATGTATTGCAGACTAACACGAACTACGATAAATTTATAACTATCATAAAGGAGAGCAATCCTCATATATTTATCACCATGGAGTCTGATCAAAAGTGGGATAAAGAAATATCTCAAGCTTTTCCAGAGTATACTCACACCGTAAAAGCTACACTGGATAATTTTTATGGAATGCATGTGTATTCAAAAATTCCGTTTCAATCATCAGAGATTAAATATCTTGTAGAAAAGGACATTCCATCCATACATTGTGAGATAACATATGCAGACCAGCCTTTTAATCTTATAGCAATACACCCTGCTCCTCCTAGTCCATCAGAAAACGAAACTTCAAAAGAACGTGATGCCGAGTTGATGCTCGTAGGTAAGCAATGCAGAGAATCTAAGGACGCAACCGTAGTTTGCGGCGATCTCAATGATGTGGTGTGGTCTAAGACTTCTAGACTTTTTAGCAAAATCACAGGATATCTAGACCCGCGCGTAGGTCGTGGTCTCTATCCGTCCTTTCATGCAAATTACTGGTTACTCAGATTCCCTCTTGACCATTTATTTTATTCAAAAGATCTTCATGTAACACACATGAAAAGACTGGCATATTTTGGTTCAGATCATTTTGCTATGTACTATAACATAGCATTTCCTATGGTAAATATTGATGTTGCAAATCCTAAAATTACTACAGAGGACAAGGAAAATATTCAGGAGATAATAGGCGATGGGATTCTTTCGGCTAGAGCTTCACAAAATCATTAAGCGGAGGATTATTATTTTTTCACGCTTTCGCGAAAGCGTAACATTCCCACATTACTTCTTAATATTTACTCAAAATACCTTACTACAGGCGTTAATGATGGTTAAAGCCCTTGTGAACGCCAACAAGCAGAAGTAAATTGAAATCCAACTAAAAAAAAGACATGGATAAGATTACTGAATCATTAAATAATCTCTCAGCAAAACTCTGGGGATGGGTTGAAGCTTTTATAAGAAACTTACCAAACTTAGGAGTCGCTCTTCTAGTTTTACTAATTGCTTACTTCGTATCGAGATTTGTAAATAAATACTCTCAAAAGATTGTAAAGCGATACGTACCACAACAATCTATCACAAAACTCATAGGTAGAGCACTAGCTGTATTTGTAGTACTTGTAGGTATATTTCTCGCCTTAGGTGTATTAAATTTAGACAAAACATTAAATACCTTAATTGCTGGAGCAGGAGTTTCTGGTCTTGTTATAGGTCTGGCCTTACAGGGTGCCCTAGCAAATGGAATTGCAGGTATCATATTATCTTTTAGAAAAAGAGTTAATATAGGAGACTGGATAGAAACTAGTGGATATGTAGGTTTTATAGAGGATATTAAGCTTAACAACTTTAGTATAAGAGAGCCAGATAATAATATTGTTGTAATACCAAATAAAACCATTACTGATAACCCGATGAAAAATTATTCGGTTACAGATCGTATGCGCATCATTATAGAATGTGGTATAGGTTATGAGTCTGACTTGGAAATGGTAGAAAAACTAACTAAGGATACCATCTCAAGTAAATTTCCTCAAGAAGGTGATAAGGAGGAGGTAGAATTTTTCTACACTGCCTTTGGAGGAAGTTCAATTGACTTTATATGTAGATACTGGGTAGATTGTGTAAATGGCAAGCAAAAACTAACTGCCAAGCACCAAGGAATGTTAGCTATAAAGAAAGCTTTTGATGCCAATGATGTTAATATCCCGTTCCCTATTAGAACATTACAATTTGATAATCAATTGCAAATGGTCTCATCTAGTGATAGTCAAGAATAGATTTTAAATAGTGTAAAAAAATAAGCCGTTACTTTTAAAAAGTAACGGCTTATTTTTTTTTAATATATATTGGAGTTTTATGCTCCAAAAGCTTCTGCTACTTTTGCAGAAAGTCTTTTATAAGTTCCATTATCTAATCGCTCACGAATTGCTTCAAAGGCATTTAGAGTCTCTTCTACATCTGTAAGTGTATGTGACGCTGTAGGTATCATTCTAAGTAAAATAAGTCCTTTAGGAATAACTGGATACACTACGATAGAACAAAATACACCATGGTTCTCACGTAGATCTTTTACAAGTGCCATTGCTTCTGGTACGCTTCCTTTGAGGTATACAGGAGTTACACATGACTGTGTAGTCCCTATATCAAAACCTCTATCTTTTAATCCTCCTTGAAGTGCATTTACATTCTCCCATAACTTCTCACGAAGTTCTGGCATTGTGCGTAACATATCAAGACGTTTAAGTGCTCCCACCACAAGTTGCATTTGCAATGACTTTGCAAACATTTGTGATCTTAGGTTATATTTTAAGTAATCAATGATTTCTTGATCTCCGGCAATAAAAGCTCCTGTAGATGCCATAGACTTTGCAAATGTTGCAAAATACACATCAATATCATCTTGTACTCCTTGTTCTTCTCCTGCTCCTGCTCCCGTTGCTCCTAAAGTTCCAAAACCATGTGCATCGTCAACAAGTAAACGGAAGTTAAATTTTTTCTTAAGAGCTACTATTTCTTTAAGCTTCCCTTGTTCTCCGCGCATTCCAAAAACACCTTCAGAAATCACGAGGATTCCTCCTCCTGTTTGCTCTGCCATTTTAGTAGCACGCTCAAGATTCTTTTCGATACTTGCCATATCATTATGCTTGTAGGTAAAACGTTTACCCATATGCAAACGAACACCGTCTATAATACAAGCGTGAGTATCTACATCATATACAATAATATCATCTTTACCTACTAATGCATCAATAGTAGACATGATACCTTGGTATCCAAAGTTTAAAAGATAGGCAGCTTCTTTTTGTACAAACTCCGCACACTCATTTTGTAATTGTTCATGCAATGAAGTATGACCAGACATCATACGAGCACCCATAGGGTAAGCCGCACCATAATCTGCTGCTGCTTGCGCATCTACCTCACGTATTTCTGGACGATTTGCAAGACCTAAATAATCATTTACACTCCATGTAATTACTTCCTTTCCTTGGAACTTCATTCGGTTAGAAATAGGTCCTTCTAGTTTAGGAAAAACAAAGTATCCCTCTGCCACTGAAGCCCATTTACCTAATGGCCCCTTATCCTTGTAAATTTTATCAAATAAATCTCTCATATACTTGTTTTGAAAACAGGTGCAAAAGTACACATTTTTGATATTTTGAACAAATACAAAAACAATTGTAATATGATGCCAAAAATCAAAAAGCTCCTACATAGGTAGGAGCTTAAATATACGTAATATTTTAGACGTTTATTTGATGTATTCTATAGTTGCTACAGTCTCTTCGTTTTGACTATCAAAAAAACCTTGATCATTCATCCACTTATCAGAAAACACTTTACTCATATAGCGACTTCCGTGATCTGGAAAAATAACCACCACCTTACTATTCTCATCAAACTCTCCTTGCGCAGCAAGTTGTTTTACTCCTTGAATAGCAGCACCACTTGTATATCCTACAAAAAGACCTTCTGTAGTAGCAATCTCTCTCGCACTGTGAGCACTCTCTTGATCACTTACTTTTTCAAACTTATCTATTGCATCAAAATCTGTTGCAGAGGGTATTAAGTTTTTCCCTAGTCCTTCTATACGATATGGATAGATTTCTGCTGCGTCAAACTCACGGGTTTGATGATACTTTTGAATCACAGATCCATAAGCATCTATACCTATAATTTTTATTTCTGGGTTTTGTTGTTTTAAGAAACGTGCTGTACCAGATATAGTACCTCCAGTTCCACTACAAGCAATTAAGTGAGTAATCTTACCTTCTGTTTGATTCCAGATTTCTGGTCCTGTCGTATTAAAATGAGCATCTATATTTAACTCATTAAAATACTGATTGATGTATACAGAGCCTTTAGTTTCCTCATGTAAACGCTTTGCAACACTATAATAAGATCTAGGATCGTCTGCCTTTACATTTGCAGGACATACATACACCTTTGCTCCCATTGCTTTTAAAGCATCAATCTTATCTGGTGATGATTTTGAGCTTACTGCAAGGATACATTCATACCCTTTAATAATACTTACCATTGCGATACTAAATCCAGTGTTTCCAGATGTAGTTTCAATAATAGTATCACCAGGTTTAAGAACTCCTGTACGTTCTGCCTCTTCTATAATGTGAAGAGCGATACGATCTTTTGATGAGTGTCCCGGATTAAAAGCCTCTACCTTTGCGTAAAACTGACCTTCAAAACCTTCTGTAATTTTATTTAACTTGATGAGTGGTGTGTTACCTACTAGTTGTAACACGTTATCATACACGTTTAAATCCTTATTCATATATCTTGGTTAAAGCGCTGCACAATCCTAAAAAAGAGACATGCAAAACAGAGCAAAAGTAACACAAAAATATGGAACGTGTTTCCTCTACCCTAGTTCAATATCATGCAGTTATAAACAGCGTTTTACCCGTTTACCGATTAATAGACTCTAAATCAAGCAAGAACGCATAATCTTCGGCGATTTCTTTTAATGCTTCAAAACGTCCAGAAGCACCACCATGACCTGCATCCATATTACAATGAAACATGATTTTTGTATCAGCTTGATTCGTTTCTCTTAGTCTCGCTACCCACTTTGCAGGTTCCCAATATTGCACTTGACTATCATGGTATCCTGTGGTAACAAATATATTTGGGTACGCTTTCGCGAAAGCGTTATCATAAGGACTGTAGCTCTTCATATACTCATAGGACTCCTTTTCATTAGGATTGCCCCACTCATCATACTCACCTGTGGTAAGCGGAATGGTATCGTCAAGCATGGTTGTCACAACGTCTACAAAAGGGACTGCCGCAATAATACCATTGTAAAGCTCTGGCGCCATGTTTACAATTGCACCCATCAATAATCCTCCTGCCGAACCTCCGTAAGCATATAAATGACTAGCCGAAGTGTAAGAGTTACTTATCAAATGTTTTGAAACATCAATAAAATCTGTGAACGTATTTCTTTTCTTGAGCAACTTTCCATCCTCATACCACTTTCTTCCTAAATACTCACCTCCTCTTACGTGTGCGATGGCATAAATAAAACCACGATCTAAAAGAGATAATCTTATTGTTGAGAAAGAAGGATCTGTAGTACTACCGTAACTTCCATAGGCATACTGTAACAAAGGAGCTGTACCATCTAGTTGTGTGTCTTTGTGGTAGATTATAGATACTGGAACCTTAACTCCATCTTGAGCAGTTGCCCAAATGCGCTCCATGTTATAATTATCTTTATCAAAGTTTCCGCCTAATACTTCTTGCTCTTTAAGGACCACTTTTTCTTGAGTGACCATATCAAAATCTATGACAGATGCTGGCGTATTTAGAGCATTATAAGCATATCGTAAGATTTGAGTATCAAAATCGATATTTGTGGTAGGATAAGCGTCGTATGTTTCATTATCAAACGGCAAATAATAGCTTTCTGAATTATCCCATCGCTTGATGTGAATTTTATTCAACCCATTGCTACGCTCACTTACCACAAGAAAATCCTTAAAAATCTCTACATCTTCTAGCAAGGTATCATCTCGATGAGGGATAATATCTACCCAATTTTCCATTCCAGTAGCAGATACTGGCGTTTTCATGAGTTTAAAGTTGGTCGCCTTATCTTTATTAGTCTGTATATAAAAAGAATCGTCATAATGAGATACTGCATACTCCAGCCCTCTTGTACGTTCTTGAAAAACTTTAAACTCAGTAGTACCCTTTGCAGCAGATGCAAAACGAAATTCGCTCGTCATCGTGCTGTCAGAACCTATCATGATGTAGTCCTTAGACTTTGACTTGAAAACATAGGTATAGAATGTCTCATCATTTTCTTGATAAACAAGTTCGTCTTGACTTGGATCTGTTCCTAGGGTGTGTTTAAATATTTGATTAGATCGTAGGGTTTCTTCGTCTTTTCGAGAGTAATAAACTGTTTTATTATCGTTAGACCAAACGGCACCACCAGTAGTGTTTTTGATTTCAGCTGGGTAAATTTCTCCAGTCTTAAGATTTTTAAACCTTATTGTATATTGCCTTCTACTTACGGTATCAATTCCAAAAGCAGCAATCATATTATCCTCAGATACGGCATAACTAGCCTGACTAAAATAAGTATGCCCCTCTGCCATTTTATTATTGTCAAAGACTATAATTTCTTCACTATCCAAGGTAGCTTCTTTTCTACAATACAGCGGATAGTCTTTTCCAGTCTCAAAACGACGATAGTACCAGAAACCATTATGCTTATAAGGTACTGAGGAATCATCTTCCTTAATACGACCTTTCATTTCTTCGAAAAGTGATTTCTGAAAATCCTTTGTATGCGCTGTAAGTTTATGATAATATTCATTCTCTTGATTTAAATAATCAAGAACCTCAGGAGCATCGCGCTCTTTCATCCAGAAATAGTCATCAGTACGGATATCTCCATGCTTCTGTAATTGTACTGAAATCTTTTTGGCTACTGGAGGTAATATGTGCTTTGTCAAAGTAATTTATTTTATAAAATGCTCACAAAAATACAACGCACAGGCTTAACTATTTTCCGTTCTTGTAAATAGCTTCATAATCATTTAATAACTTTGTCTTCTTAATACAAAACACAAAACTATGTTTGGAGATATGATGGGCTTAATGGGTAAACTCCAGGAAGCAAAAGTAAAAGCAGAAGAAACAAAAGAACGTCTTAAAACAGTACTTGTAGATGAGTCGTCATCTGATAATTTATTAAAACTTACAGTAACTGCAAGCGGGCGCTTAAAGGAAATTTCTCTTGATGATAGTCTACTTGAAGATAAAGAGCAACTAGAAGATTATTTAATCTTAACGCTTAATAAAGCGCTAGAGAAAGCACAAAACATCCACGATACAGAAATGGCAGCAGTTGCCAAAGAAGGCATGCCTAACATCCCTGGTATGGATATGTTTAAGTAAATTAATTCTTTATTACCTTAAAAGCTTGGAAACCGTTTTCGGTTTTCAAGCTTAAGATGTAAATACCACTAGATAATTCTGAATAGTCTATTGTAAAATCAATGGCGTTAGGTCTGTATTGATTTATGGATTGTCCACTCAAAGTATACAGCGAGATTATCTCAATATGTGATGAAGCGTTTACTTTCCATTGACTATTATCATAATCATTTGCGACCATAACTAGCGATGTTGTATCGTCATTTAAACCTAGAGTTTTAATCTCAAAAGATTGTTCTTGTGAAAATGGCGAACCGATGTATTGATTATCAATAGTCTGCACAGCCCAATAATATGTTCCTATCTCAAAATCAACTAGATTATAACTTGTGTTATACTGATTATTCCCTAATTCTACGGTATATCTTAAACCCGTTTCAATATTCGCATTAGGACTTAGTATATTACTTGTATTGGGCTCAGTGCCTATATAAAGATTATAGCTTAAATTATCAACGGCTGTTTTCGTATCTGTTCCAGCCTCCCATGATAATAACACCGTACTTCCAGTCACTGCACTTTCTAAAACAGGTGGCGAACTGGGCATCTCGTTCTGAGTTGCCTGTGTATTAAAGTAAATGTCACTTTCTTGAGAATTAACAACAAATAGGTCTAAATCACCATCTAAGTCAAAATCTGCAACTTCCATATCATTATAAGATGTTAATGGTAATCCCGTATTAGTGTTTTCAACAAATGTAAAGTCGCCATCATTTTCTAATAATTCATTATAAAATAAAACCTGTGTAAATGGAGGAACTCTACCTATATTTAACAAATCTAAACTACCATTTCCTGTGAAATCTGCTACTAATAAGTTGGACTCATCTCCTACTCCCTGAAGATTAATGTTCTCTGCTAATACAAAATCAAAATTGGCATTATTTAAATAGACCTTAGAACCTGACTCACTATTATTATTGAAGGCCCCTGTCTTAACGATATCTACAAAACCATCTTCGTTAATATCCCTTAATTGCATTGAGCCGTTAAGGAAGCCCTCAAGTTGCTCTACGATTTGAAAGTTAAAATCACCTAAATTTTCGTAGACGTATAAGGGATAAATTGCTGCACCAAGTGACGCTCCAGACGTAGCTACATCGAGGTCTCCATCACGGTCAAAATCTGCAAAAGCTGTAACCCCCTGTAATGATGGTAAAAAATCATGTGTAATACTTTCAAAGGTGTCGTCTCGTGAACCCTTGAATAAATGAGCTTCTTCATATAATGCATCCACCTCTCCTAATAATAATAGATCTGCATATTTATCATTATTGAGATCACCCCAAGCAAATTGTCCGTTAGTTATTGTATTATTAAATAAATAATCATCTTGGATAAAAGTAGCTCCGTCATTAACGAAAAATAATGTCTTAGCTTCTCCACTATTTGATAAACCTGTTATAAATATATCAAGATCATCATCTCTATCTATATTAACAAATGCTATATCTCCATTAGTAAACTGCTCAGTAAATATAATTTCACTTTCTTGAAAAATCCCTTGACCATCATTATTATATAATATAATTCGATATTGACTTCCAGCTGAGTTATCAATTCCCATAACTACAATATCCATATCCCCATCCCTATCGTAGTCTCCTATGGATGATTGAGAATTTTGTAATGGTATAAATACATTCTGTTGTGTTGATTGAAAAAATTGTGCCTGAGCACTAAACGGCATTACAAACAATAGCGCTATTAATAAAGAATTGAGGTAGTAATCATTCATAACTGTAAACTTAATAGAAATGCCACAAAAGAAAAATGATAAACAAAAAAAAGCGCCTTCTTTCGAAGGCGCTTTAACATTGGGCTGGTTAGCTAATGTTTTATAAAGTCTTAGTTATTGATAAGACGGAATTCAGTACGACGGTTGTCAGCATGCTGACGCTCAGTACAAGAAACACCATCTGCACAACGATTCTTAAGTTTGTTTTCTCCAAAACCGTTTGCAACAAGTAAGCTGTTGTTTACTCCTTTAGAAATAAGGTAGTTTGCAACAGATTGTGCACGACGCTCAGAAAGATCTTGGTTAGAAGCAGAAGCCCCTCTAGAATCAGTATGTGAAGCAATCTCTAATTTTACACCTGGGTTTTGAGCTAATAATGGCATAAGACGTGTGTCAATGATGCTTTTAGCAGCAGGAGTTAATGTAGCAGAGTTAGTATTCCAGTTGATAGGAAGTGCTTGGTACTCAACAAGAGCACACTCAACTTCTCTCCAAGTAGTAAGACCACCTTTTTGCTTAAGAACTTCTTTAGAAACAGTAGAGAAAGTAGCAGCAACAACATCTTCAGTTGTAGTTGCATCTTTAACCATTACAGTTTTAGTAATAGTTGCAAATTCAGCTGGGATTTCTTCGTCAACAACACGTGCTGGTTGATCAATTACTCTTACAGTGTAAGTTCCGTTTGCAGAACCTCCTGGAGTAGATTGAACAGCAGCGTCAGAAGCTAAAGTACGCTTAGATACCGTAGTATATTCTGCTGGGTATCCTTTGTAACACCAGTAACGACAATCGTCAGGGTTAGAAGAAGCACAATCAGGAGCTGGAGCACCTAATTCCCACTGCGCATATGCAGATTTTACTTCAATAGTTTCAGTATCGTTCGAAAAAGATGCAGGAACAATTCTTAAAGAAGAACCTGAAGTACTTTTTACATAAGTTACTGTTTCAGTTTTGTAAGTAGCTGGAATTACTCGAAGACGCTTAGAAGCTTCTTTTACCATAACACGCTCAGTTACTGTATCGTATTGAGCAGGCACTACCTTAAGAACCTTGTAAGCAGGAGTCTTTTGGATTTGAACACTTTGAGTCTCATAGATATCAGGAGTAGTACAACGTACGTAACACTTTCCTGGCTCAGGGTTTGTTGGTAAATCTTGTGCTTGCACATTTGCAAATGCAAAACCTACAAAGGCACATAAAAATAAAATTTTCTTCATAATGTTGATTTTAAAAGTAATTGTTGTGAATTTCAATTTCAAAGTACAAAAATAAGAGCTTTCCCTAACAAATGCGTTAACTTTTTTTTAAGAATTTTAAATTCTGACGAAATCACATCTTTTATCGATGAAATACATGAATAAAATGAAACTTAGCAATTGTTATGATATTAATGCATAAATCCTCAAAAACTAGACACTCTCAAATTTCTTCAAAACGTCTAAAACAAGCTTGTGAGACGCATTACTGTAGTCATAATGAGTTACAATCCTCAACTTACCCTGCCCCATGTCACTTATAATTACATCATTATCAAAAAGATAACTAACAAAAGCAGCTTCATCGGTCGTTTCTTTTAGATTAAAAATTAAAATATTGGTCTCTGTTTTCTCTACAGATTTAACATATGAAAGCGATTCAAGTAACCTTGCAATTTCTTTTGCCTTAGCGTGATCATCACTCATTCTTTCAATATGATGATCTAGTCCATATAATCCAGCAGCTGCCATATAACCCACTTGTCTCATACCTCCTCCTAGTACTTTGCGCACACGCATTGCCTTATTCATAAACTGTTGTTTACCTACTAGAACAGAACCCATAGGGGCTCCAAGCCCTTTTGATAAACACACAGAGATGGTATCAAATAATTCACCATAGGAGCTAGCCGTTTGACCAGTAGCAACTAGTGCGTTCCATAAACGTGCACCATCTAAGTGTAACCCTAAACCGTGAGTATTACAGACTTCTTTAATTTTTACTATCTCCTCAAGATCATAACAAGCACCTCCTCCTTTATTTGTAGTGTTTTCAAGACATACCAATGTTGTGAGCGGACTATGATAAAAATCTGGTGGATTTATTGATTCTTCTACCTGCGCTGCAGTTATTAAACCACGATTACCATCTATAAGCTTACATGATACTCCACTATTAAAAGAGACACCTCCACCCTCATAATTATAAACGTGTGCATACTTATCTGCGATGAGTTGTTCACCAGGTTGGGTGTGAATTTTTATGGCAGCTTGATTTGTCATACTTCCTGTAGGAAAATAAAGTGCACTATCCATCCCAAACATCTCTGCAATGCGCTGTTCAAGCTCATTTACAGTAGGATCCTCCTTATAAACATCATCACCTACTTCTGCATGCATCATATATTCAAGCATGGCAGGAGTAGGTTTTGTAATCGTATCAGAACGTAAATCTATTTTCATCAAAAATATAAGTATTAATTATGGAGACCATTGGTTTATCTCCACTATGATTGGCTTAAAAATGTATACGCTTTCGCGAAAATGTTACTCAAAACACCCTATCGGGGATCCATCAGGAATCTTAGGTGATGGAAGAACTTTAAACTTCTCTGGCGATTTTAAAAAGTCTTTAATCTCATCGACCATAAATGCTGCATTAGCATCAGAAGTTTTAGAACCAAAATTAGACATCACCTCTTTTAACTGTGCTTTTGCAAAAGCCTTAGTTTGCGGTATTGCCTTTGTATGATTTGCAAGGTTCATTAGGTGCTTCAATACATTGTAATTTATAGTTTGCTGTACCTCCTTGCGGTAACTATCTGATTCTTTTGAAAAAAGTGTAGTCTCAACCAAAGTATCTAGCATACCATCTAACCCCATTTGCTTATTATCTAAAGCCTTCTGTTGTACTAGCCTGTTTGCACGTTCTGGATGTAATAGCAAGCTCAATGTCATGTCACTAGCTGTTGCTGCTGCCCCTAGCGCATCAAATGCTACTCCATCATTACTTTTAAAGCTTTCTCTAGAGCGAGAATATCCCTGCGCTCTAGGTGGAAATAAAGCCAATTTATCTTTGGGAATTGCTAGTTCGCTAGCGGTAAGTGTTTTTAAAACACTTTTTAAAGCTCTCTCCTGCTCTTTAGGAGCAAGTGTTTCTGTTACTTTGAGATTACTATCTCCTTTTACAGCATAATTATAATCAAGACCTCCTATCATCTTTACTGCCCCTTCGGTTTGATATCTGTGATAGAAATATAAAGGGACAAATACATCTTCAAGCATTGAGTATGGCTCGTTTGTACGGATGTTGTCTATAGAAAAGTTTGAAATTCCACCTTTTCTAAGAACGAGCATTTTCTCTAACTCATCTGCCGCATCTGATCCATTGTCCCAAAGATGGGCCTTATAATGTGCTCCACCTTGAGCTCGCGCATCACTATCTGTAATGTATCGTAATCCGGCCTTTTCTGCGGTAGTAAGTATATTATCAAGAAAGACCTCATCTGATGTTCCTTGAGGAGCCACTCCGTAGCTGTAGTTAACTGTTACTTTATCCCAAGCTCCTATACCTGTGGCATAGGCATTAGAAAAGTCTACTTCATCACCAGCCCATGTAAGCGTAGGATGAGGATAATCCATCACACTTGCTCTATTTTCTGTGCTGGCAGCAAAATTATGAGCAAAACCTATGGTATGTCCCACCTCGTGAGCGCTTAGTTGGCGTATTCTAGCTAGTGCCATTTCTAGCATAGGCTTATAATTATCATCTCTTTCGGCAAAAGGCTTATTCATAAGCGCTTGAGCAATAAGGAAATCTTGACGAATACGCAGACTACCCAAACTTACATGACCTTTGATAATCTCACCTGTACGAGGATCTGTAACACTTGCTCCATAACTCCACCCTCTTGTACTGCGATGTACCCACTGTATCACGTTATATCGCACGTCCATAGGATCTGCATTTTCGGGTAACATTTTTACCTGAAAAGCATCTTTAAAACCAGCAGCTTCATAGGCCTGATTCCACCAGCTAGCTCCTTCTAATAGTGCAGAACGAACAGGTTCTGGAGTACCTGGGTCTAGATAATATATGATAGGCTCCACCGCCTCACTTACTGCTGCCGTTGGGTTTTTCTTTTCTAAACGGTGACGGTTTGCATAACGTTTTACAATAGGCTCTTGTATAGGTGTTGCATAATCTAGATATGTAGTTGAGATATTTCCAGCTCTTGGATCAAAACGTCTAGGTGTATAATTATCATCTGGTAATTTTACAAAAGAGTAATGTTGTACCACTGTGAGTGCACTCGCATCTGGAGCTACACTTCTTATGTTTCTGCCTGTAGGAGTTCCCTTAAACGTAAGCAGCGCTTCAAACTCTGTATTTTCTGGAAATGCTTTTGTGCGCTCCATATGCATAGCACTTCTAGTTTTATCTAGTTTATAGGTTCCTTCCTTGCTTCGTTTTAGTCTAGCTACAACTCCATGAGTGTCTTCTAGTAAAAATGGTGTGAAATCAATGAGGTACTTCCCTCCTTTTGTTTCCTTAATAGGAAACCCAAACAGCACCGACTTTGCAAATGCTTCCTCTATAGATTTACGCTCTAAGGCGTTATCAGTATTTGCTCGGTATTTTAAATTAGGCTGAACTAGTAATAGTTTATTACCTGCCTTTTGAAACTTTACAACCGCAGTTCCTCCTAGTTGACCTCTATCTATCCCAATATCATTACTTCCTAAACCTGTGCGAAGAGAGTGAACATATAAAAACTCCTCATCCAGCTTATCTACCTCTACATATACTTTATCCTCGCTTTCGTCATAGTGAAGGGTAAAGAAACCCTTTTCTGTAACGAGGTCTTTTTTTGTTTCTAAAAATTGTGCGAACGCAGAGCTTGCGACAAGCAAGGTAACGGTGAGAATTAGATATTTTTTCATGGATTGCTGTTAAGGTTGTCTAAGATACGTGTTTAGCTCAAAAAATTAAATCCAAATATCAAAATAGCTAATATCAGCGGGCTGAATATAGTAGAGACACACAATACACTCCAAGCTAGCCCCGATTGCCGTGTAAATCCCGCAGCTGCCTGGCGCAGCCGGCGCGAGGAATTGCAACAGAAAGCGGGAAACTTAGTGTGCTGTTACACAATGACCACATGCTCCAAACAAAAAAGAGCACCCAAAGGGATGCTCTTTATATATGGAAAGCCTATCGCCAAATAGGACTCATGCGTTCAACATTTTTTGATCATTACTGATTTTCAAAAACTTCCATAATACTGCCAAACTGAGATACATCTATATCACTTTTGTTAAGCGACTCTGCCATACGCATCATATCTCCTATATTCATGTCATTACCTAACAGACGAGCCAGAACGAATCCTTTGTTGTCATCTGCACCAAAGAAAATTACTTCGTCGATAGCCTCTTCTTCTCCCTTAAAATAAAGGCGCATTTGGCCCATATCTCCAGAAGCTTTCATAAGCTCTTCATAATCATCTGAGGTAAGGATATCTTTTACTTTATCACGCTCTATCTGCATGGCTGCAGTGTCTCCAGATTTTGTTTGATATGCCATAAGATTGATCTTACGCACGGTCTTAAAAACCTTTTGTTGCTCTTCTGTTAATGCTTCTACATTCTTACCAAGTAGGCTTGTAGGTACATCTACAAGAATGAAATCACCATTCTCTTGATTGTCTACATAATATTCTTGTAAAGACTGCTTATTACTACAACTGGCTAGTGTAACAACAGCTAGCACTGCAGTGATGGTTACTTTTATAAATGTGTTCATCTTACGATTTTTTTGCGTTACCTACTTCTTTAAGAGCATCACTACCTTTAAAGTCTAAATCTTGTGCAAGTTTTGAGATTTGCTTGAGATCAATGTTTCCTGTTACTTGAAAGAATACAGCACGTTTCTCACCTTCCATATCTCCGCTTAAGAACATCACAAATTCTTTTACATAATCTTCACTACTTCCTTCTTTGTAGTAAAATTTTACATTTTTACCATCGTCCTTTACTCTCATTAACTCTTGAAGATTGCTACTTGTAATATAGCTCTTCATCGTACCGCTCATCTGGTCCATTACTCCTGTATTTGCACTTGTGTACATCTTTACGTTCTCAAGATTATCTACAAGGTTAATATACTTTTGCATTTCTGGGTCAGATGAGTTGAGATCTACTTTACTAAGCAGCTTGAACATCTTTTGATTCATTACTATAGAAGTAACTCCTTTTACATCCTCGTATTTATCAAAAGGACTTTGTGCGTAACTTACTAAGGTTACGAGGGCAAATGCCACTAACATTATTGACTTTTTCATAATATTTTTAATTTGAATTTTTATTTAAATAAAGTGCTGGATGCCTTATCAAATTCTTGCACCACCTCCAGCTGTGTCGTACTTTGATTAATCATCTGGGACATCATCCCAAGTGCTTGTTTTGTTTTTAAGATGGCTAGTTCTTCATTCTCATAGTTAGTAGAAATACTAGCATCTACTTGAGTACTTTGCGTCCATAATACTAACCCCACAATAACTGCTGCTGCAGCACTGGCTGCAAATCTGTAAATAGATGTTGACCGTTGTTTTTGAGGTAGCACTATTGATGCATCATATGTTTCCTTTGAGGCAACACTAAATGCCGTAAACATGCTAGTATATTCTTCTAAGTGTGGCGCCACATGATCACTTGTAAAATAAGCTCTCAACTCCTGCTCTTCCTTAAGCGTAGTTGCTCCTTCAAAGTAACCATCTAGTAGCTTCTCTATATTATGAGATTCCATAGTTTCGTTTTTTAATCAATTCTTCTCTTAGTTTTTTGCGAGCTCTAGATAAAGCTACTCTTACAGCAGTTTCATTCATCTCGAGTATCACAGCAATCTCTGCGTTATCCATTTGCTCTACATCTCTCATTTGTACAATAAGTCTTTGCTGCTCTGGTAAATCTTCCATGAGTTTAAAAACCCAAGCTACCTCATCTGCAACTTCTATATGCTTACTTGTATTTCCTGAGTGATCTTCATAATTGTTATGAACGATTTTAAGATTATTGCTTCCTTTTGCTTTAAGCTTATCGTAGCAATAATTTTTTGTCATCGTCATCGCAAATGCTTCAACACTTCGATATTTTTTTATGTCGGACCTCTTTGTCCATAAACGCAGTAGTACTTCCTGCGTAGCATCTTGAGCTTCATCGTCAGATACGAGTAACCGCTTTGCAACGCGGTACACTTTATCCTTAAAAGGAGTTACAAGTTTTATGAACGTATGTTGGTCCATCGATTAATTGGTTAGTTATAAGGAAGACGAAGCAGTATTGCATTTGTTACAATGAGAATAAGAATTTTCTTTACGCTTTCGCGAAAACGTGATACAATCACAAACAACTCTTCTATAAAAACAAGAAATCCCGTCTCAATAAAGACGGGATTTCTAAGTAATTATGAAGTAGTAATACTAAAGTGTATTATTTCTTTCCTTTTTGTTGTTGCTCTGCCTGCTCCATCATCTGTTGCATTTTCTTAGCAAATTTACCTTGCTTTTTAGGCTTAGCTTTCTTCACTTCAATTTTTGCTTTAATCTTTTCTTCATCGATAATGAAGTTTTTGATTACCAAAATAATACCAATCGTAAGAAGGTTTGATATGAAGTAATACAAACTCAATCCACTTGCATACTGGTTAAAGAAAACAAGCATAAGTAGTGGAGAGAAATACATCATGTACTTCATCATCTTACTCATATCTGGCATTCCTTCTTGCGTAGGCTGTTGCATTTGCTGGTTACCTGTGGTTAATCTCATTGAGAAGAAAATAGTAACTGCTGCAAGTATTGGGAATAAACTCACGTGATCTCCATAGAAAGGAATTTCAAACGGAAGCTTTGCAATCTCATCATAGCTAGATAAATCATCTGCCCATAAGAAGCTCTTTCCTCTTAAATCAAACGCAGATGGGAAGAACGTAAATAGTGCATAAAACACAGGAATCTGTAATAAAGCCGGTAAACAACCTGCGGCAGGACTTGCCCCTGCCTTGCTATAAAGCGCCATTGTTTCCTGCTGCTTCTTCATTGCATTGTCCTTATGCTTCTCAGAAATTGCTGCAATCTCTGGTTTTAAGATTTTCATCTTAGCCTGAGAAGTGTACTGCTTGTACTGAACTGGCGACAGTAATAACTTTATTGAAATAGTCATCACAATAATTGCGATTCCCGCTGGTAAAAATCCAGTTAAGAATGCAAAAAACGGAATTACTAAGTATTTGTTCAAGAACCCAAAGATTCCCCATCCTAATGGCATTGCTTCATCTAGGCCTTGATCATAAGACTTTAAAATAGTATAATCTGTAGGACCATAGTACATCTGCATGGCGTAGTCTATCTCTCCATTTTTTGCTTCTAGCAATACATCAGACTTGTATTCTTTTGTAAAAATAGTTGCCTCATCTCTATCGTCTGCCTCCTTATATAAATCGGTAGATGATAATCTTGCTTCTTTAAATGGAGTCTCAGAAATAAGCATTGAGCTAAAGAAGTGCTGGCGGTAATTCATCCACACAAGATCTTCTTCTATCTCATCGTCATCTCCTGCTGGAGATAACTTATCTGTCTTATCTTCTTCATATTTATAAGTAAGACGTGTGTATCTATTTTCGTAAGACTGGCTACGTGCGTGACGCATTCCCTTAAAATCCCACTGCATGCGCATAGGGTTAGACGTATTTAAACGAGAAGAAAGTCCTTGAGACTTCATCCCAAAATCCATCATATAATCACCCTCTTTAAGCTCATAACGATACTCTAAGTATTCACTTGGAGAAACCTTAAGTTTCATAGACAGGACATCATTTCCTCCATTTTTTGATAAAGTAGGCTCAAAAAATAAATCCTTTGTATTAAGATTACGATTATCTGCCGTGCTAAAGCTTACATTAAATTGGCTATTACCATCCTTAATAAGGTATACAGGAATTGAGTCAAAAGTACTGTGTTTAAGCAGTTTTACTTCTGTAATATAACCTCCTTTATTACTTACTTTAAGCTCCAATACATCATTTGCAATTGTAGTTGTTGCTCCTTCCTTTGCAGATGGCAGCGAACCAGAGTAAGCAAATGTTCCTAATCTATTTTGTAATGCTACATTACTTAAAGAGTCTGTCGCAATTACAGGCGTAGCATCCATTACTGGTAGTGAAGCAACATCTTCTTCGGTTTCTTGAAGTTGTTCTGTTTGTGCTGCTTTTTGTGCTTCTATTTCTTCAGGAGTAGGCTTATTAAAATAGATAATCCATACTAGAATCCCTCCCATAAGGAGCATTCCGATAAGAGAATTTGTGTCGAAGTTCTTTTTCATCAATTGTATTTAGGTAGTGTTTTTATTACGCTTTCGCGAAAGCGTGATTTTCTCAAAGCAATTCTGCCTCCATTATTATAATTTATGACATAGTGGCACGCGTACTATCTTGAGCATAACTTACAGCTGCTCTAACAAATGCCACAAATAACGGATGTGGATTAGATACCGTACTCTTATATTCTGGGTGATATTGCACTCCCACAAACCATGGGTGGTCTTCTAATTCTATAATTTCTACAAGTCCAGTGTCTGGATTTGTCCCTGTGATTTTCATGCCAGCTTTTTCAAGCTGCTCGCGGTATACATCGTTAAATTCATATCTATGACGGTGACGCTCCATAATAACTTCTTCACCGTAAACATCACTCACAATACTGTTAGGCTCAAGTTTACAAGCCCAAGCTCCCAAACGCATGGTACCTCCCATCTCTGTGATGTTCTTTTGCTCGTCCATTAAACCAATAACTGGATGCGGAGTATTTGCGTCCATCTCTGTAGAGTTTGCTTTTTCAAGACCACAAACGTTTCTACCATATTCTATCACTGCCATTTGCATACCAAGACAGATTCCTAAAAATGGAATTTTATGCTCTCTAGCATACTGTACCGCTTTAATTTTACCCTCAATACCACGTTCTCCAAAACCTGGCGCCACAAGAACACCATCTAGTTTTGCTATTTTATTTTTGATGACGTCTGGAGTAATATGCTCACTATGTATGCTTTCTATCTTTACTTTCACCTCATTTTCTGCACCTGCATGAATGAACGATTCAAGTATAGATTTATAAGAATCTTGTAACTCTACATACTTCCCTATCAATCCAATAGTAACTGTAGATTTTGGGTTCTTATGTTTTGCAAGAAATTCATTCCATCCAGTAAGCTCTGGTTGAGTTGTATCAGGAAGATCTAGTTTCTTAAGGGATATAACATCAAGTCCTTCTTCTAGCATAAGATTAGGTACATCATAAATAGTACTTGCATCTCTAGACTCTATCACTGCTTCTTGCTCTACATTACAGAAACGAGCAAGTTTTGCTTTAAGCTCATATCCTAGTTCATGCTCTGTACGACATACTAAGATATCTGCCATGATACCACTTTCCATAAGTGTTTTTACACTATGTTGCGTAGGCTTAGTCTTAAGCTCTCCTGCTGCTGCAAGAAAAGGAATAAGTGTTAAGTGAATAACTAGTGAATTTTGCTTTCCTAGCTCCCACTTAAGTTGTCTTATACTTTCTATATATGGAAGTGATTCAATATCACCTACGGTTCCACCTATTTCTGTAATAACAATATCATAATCTCCACTTTTACCTAAAATCTGGATACGCTCCTTGATTTCATTTGTAATGTGAGGGATTACTTGTACCGTTTTACCAAGGAATTCTCCTCGACGTTCTTTATCGATAACGCTTTGGTAGATACGACCTGTAGTGACATTATTTGCTTGTGATGTAGGAACATTGAGAAAACGTTCATAGTGACCTAGGTCAAGATCTGTCTCTGCACCGTCATCTGTTACATAACACTCACCGTGCTCGTAAGGATTTAAAGTACCTGGATCAATATTTATATAAGGATCTAATTTCTGGATAGTAACTCTATAGCCTCTGGCTTGAAGTAATTTAGCTAGCGATGCAGCGATGATACCTTTACCTAGAGAAGAAGAAACTCCGCCCGTTACGAAGATGTATTTTGTAGATGCCATTGAAGGTTTTTCTGTAGTTCGTTTACGGGGTGTAAAAGTACAAGATTTTAAGGAGACTTTAAGACACTTGACCCGTTTATTTAATCAAAACAAAAGGCAATCCTAAGCTGGATTGCCTTTTGTAATTTAAGTTTTGCTTTGTAGAAAGCTGCCTATTTATCTAGAGTAATTAGGTGCTTCTTTTGTGATTGTTACATCATGTGGATGGCTTTCATTAATACCACTAGCCGTGATTTTTACAAATTGTCCATTTTCCTTTAGTGCATCTACACTTCCAGCTCCACAATACCCCATTCCAGCTCTAAGACCACCTACAAACTGGTGGATACTCTCATTAAGTTCGCCTTTATATGGTACGCGACCTACAATCCCTTCTGGGACTAGTTTTTTAATATCATCCTCTACATCCTGGAAGTAACGATCTTTTGATCCTTGTTTCATTGCTTCTACAGAACCCATACCACGATAAGATTTAAACTTACGCCCTTCATAGATGATAGTCTCTCCTGGAGATTCTTTAGTACCTGCAAGTAATGATCCTAGCATTACACAATCTGCTCCTGCAGCAATTGCTTTAGGGATATCACCTGTGTAACGTATACCACCATCTGCAATTACTGGTACTCCAGATCCTTTGATAGCGGCTGCACATTCAAGTACTGCGCTAAATTGTGGAAAACCAACACCTGCCACTACACGCGTAGTACATATTGATCCCGGACCAATACCTACTTTAACCGCATCTGCTCCTGCTTCTACAAGATATTTTGCAGCAGCTCCAGTAGCTATGTTTCCTACTACACAATCAAGTGTAGGATATTCTTTTTTGACTGCCTTAAGCACTTCTACTACACCTTTAGTATGACCGTGAGCAGTATCTATTACAATAGCATCTACTCCCGCTTTTACTAATGCACCTGCACGCTCAACAGCATCTCCAGTTACACCTATCGCAGCTGCAACTCGCAGTCTACCATAGATATCTTTATTTGCGTTAGGCTTTAAAGTAAGTTTTGTGATGTCTCTAAAAGTGATGAGACCTATAAGTGTATTGCTATCTGTTACTACAGGTAGTTTTTCAATTTTATGATTTTGAAGAATTTCCTCCGCTTGTTGCAGTGAAGTTCCTTCAGCAGCTGTAACGAGGTTTTCTGAAGTCATTACTTCGCTTACCGGACGATCATTGTTTTTCTCAAAACGTAAATCTCTGTTGGTCACGATACCTATCAATTTCCCAGCGTCGTCTACAATAGGAATACCTCCAATGCTATGCTCCTTCATGGCTGCTTTTGCATCGCCTACATTTGATTCAAGAGGTAATGTAACTGGATCGATAATCATTCCACTTTCGGCACGCTTTACTTTGCGCACTTTAATCGCTTGCTCCTCGATAGTCATATTTTTATGCAACACGCCTATTCCACCCTCTTGCGCTATAGCAATTGCCATACGGCTTTCTGTCACTGTGTCCATTGCCGCAGAGACAATAGGCACATTAAGTGTGATGTTTCGGGTAAATTTTGATTGTATACTAACCTCTCTTGGAAGTACTTCAGAAAAAGCTGGTACTAAAAGTACGTCATCGTACGTAAGTCCTTCTCCTAAGATTTTATTCTCGTGTGCAGTCATCGCAATTATTGTTTTAAGAAGTGAGAGTGGGTTATTACGCTTTCGCGAAAGCGAATAAACTATAAATCCACGCTAACAATTAATTGCGTGCAAAAATACAGATAATATGTAAAACTTGCGAGTCAAAAATCATATTTAAGAACTGCAACCTATATTATACAATGAGCACCCTCTAGCTGAAGCCAAAAAATAGTCCCTTATTTAAAGTTCACAATCCCCCGTTGAGACTTTCTAACGAATAATTACAACTTAATCTGTAACGTCGTGTAAAAAGTAACCGGTTCTGCTGGTATAATCCCAGGGCCAGGATATCCTGTAGCACGTCTCGTGAAGTAAGACTCATCTAGTGCGTTATTTAATCCAGCCTCTAGTTTAAAACGCTTCCAAGTATATGCCGCCGAAATATCTAGCACTCCGTATGAAGGTATTGTTCCCTCTATACCACGCTGATTGTCATTTACATCTTGTGGAGCATTTGATGCGTCTGTAAATTGCTCTGTAAGGTATGTGTACTGCACACTTCCTGTGAAGTTTTTATATCCAAAATTTACCCCAGTTTTAAAGTTTACATCTGGAATAAACTCTACTTCATTACCCTCTACACCATTTGCATCAGAGCTTAAATATTCTGAACTTGTAAGCGCTAGGTTTGTAAAGAGCTTAAGTTTATAATCTGATTGATCTTCAAAAAATGTGTTTTTTATATTCCAATCGGTAAAAAATTCTAGGCCGTAAATAAATGCATCTCCTATATTGCCACGACGTCTCTTTATACTATTATCTGTATCTTCAAAAAGCACTTCCCCTAAGCGGTCATCATATCGCACACCAAACAAACTAAAGTCGTAAGCAAACTTATTATCTATGCGACCTCTAGCACCTAAGTCAACGGTAAATCCCTCCTCATCAGTTATATTTTCATCAACTACAAATGATGGATTTGTAATTCTAATATCATTAAATGTAACAGAACGATAATTCTGGCTAAAGTTCCCGTACAATTCAACTGCTGGAGATAGATCATATGTTACGCCTGCACCTAATAGTAAAAAATCACGGTCAAAAACTCTATTATCTGCTATATCCTCATTTACAAGTAAATTACCCGCTAGGTCAACAACTACATTATTAAAAGAGCCTGCACTCTCCGTTTTGATTTGCTCATATCTAAAACCTGGAGTTATAGAAAGTCTGTCTGTAACATTAAAGATGTTTTCTCCAAAAATAGCTAGGTTTCTATTAGGAAAATCAAATTCCGCTTGACGTTCATAATTAGGAAACTGCTCTGTAGCAAAACTAAAATCTGCATCTGCAGCCGTAGTTCCAGGACCTTGCTGCTGACTGTTACTTGCATCGTAATACTTGCTTCCTATCAAGAAAACAGCATCCTTCTCTCCTATCTTATATCTCGTAAGCAAGCGTGCCTCTGCTCCCCAGTTTGTAAAGTTGTCCACAAGAAGTTCTCTAGGCTCTTCTAAATCATCTGGCTGTGATACTCTATTGGTTCTAAAACCTACTGCACTACGTTGTGCGTCTAGTCCAAACACATTTAAACTAAAATCTGTTTTATTACTAAAGGCGTGATCTAGGCGTAAAGAATATACTTTCCAGTCTACATCAAACCAGTTACGATCACGGTTACTAAAGTTAGGATCCTCTATAAATTGAGCGTCTGTGAGACCTCCAGCCTGTTTGGCTAGATAATTAAACAAGGTTAATTCTCCAGTTATTTTAGTATTCTCACTTAACTGGTATGCTGCGTGCGCAAAGTAATTACGGCTATTAAACTGAGAATTTGGCCTCCATCCATCTCCTTCTTTATAATTGAAGTAGGTGTAATAACTGAATTTCCCCACCGTACCACTTAAACTATTAAAGGAAGTAAGCAACTCATAAGAACCTGCAGTTTGTCTTGATATCAATTCGATTTTCTTGTCTTTTACTGGCTCTCTGAATTTAAAATTTATCAATCCACCAAACTGTGTTCCATATTGCAATGATGCAGCACCACGTACTACTTGAATTTCTTTAAGAGCCTCTGCCGGTGGCGTGTAGTAACTTTCTGGATATCCAAGAACGTCTGCACTTATATCATAGTTATTCTGTCTAATATTAAAGTTGGCAGAGCGGTTAGGATCTAGACCACGACCACCTATATTAAGTTGCAATCCAGCATCTCCGTTTTCATAAATGTTGAGCCCTACGACCTGACTATAGATCTGTCTAGGTGCATTTGCTGCTAGGTTTGCCGTAAGTTGGTCTACAAGCACCACTTCACTCTTTTTACCAGCATAAATTGCTGTTCCCTCTACTTTTTTAAGTGAGCGTAAAGCAAAAATCTTCTCGCGACGACTAGTAAGCACCACTTCAGAAAGTGATTCTCCTAGCTCTTGAAGTGTATAATTCTTAGTGACATTGCTTGTAATATTAACTTGATCTTCTACAAGCTCATAAGCAAAGCCAAAAACAACTACAGCATAGTTTCCAGATGGCACATTCTCAAATGAAAAAGCCCCAGAAGCATTTGTGGTAACTACCATATTTGCCTGGCGCACATAGACCTCAACCTCAGGAATACCAGCACCTGTGGCGTCTGTTACTTTACCTGAAAATGTAAATTGTGCACTCGTAGACAGCGCACATAAAATCAATAATAACGTACTATAAACCTTTAATTTCATCTGTAAATGGTATAATCCAATTTTTATGAGCAAAAGAATCTTCTATTTGCGCGAGATCCACTTTAGGATCAACATAAGCGGTACTTAACCTTCCATTGAGAGCAACATAAGACTCAACGTAGACTTCTACCTCTTGATGACCTTGCCCCTCAAAATGGTCGCGAAGATAGTGAGCATATTCTAAAATAAAGTCTGGTTGGAAGCTCATTTGCTTTTCTTGCAGTGGCGTTAAGAAATCTGTGTTATCTACATAAAATCGCTTTCCGCTCACACCGTCTACTATTTTAAATTGTGCATACCCAGATTTCTCCATAAGCATCACTCTCCATGAAAATCTGTAACCTTCTTCTGTCCAGAATAACTCCCCAGGATACGCTAGGTAACGCCATGGCAAAAGTAGTTGGATTACAAAAAATACTACAACAATAACTAAAGAAGTCTTTGCTAGATTAGGATTTTTAGGTATAAAACGCTCTGTAGTTTCTAATAACTGTTGTGGGTATTTTACCGCTTTCGCGAAAGCATAAATAATCTTTTTATGAAAACCTGCATCAAAGAAAATCAATGCGCTCACTATCATCACATACGGAAACATCCCGATAGGAAATAGTACTCGTGTTAGTACATGGAAAATAATAACCATGATAAATGCGTAAGTCCTAGACTTACGCCAGAGCAGAAAAAATGGAATAAATAAATCATATCCCGCTCCAAACCAACTAAAGGCATAATGCACCCATTCTTGACCCAACAAATCGCCTATAAACGGAATATCAAACTTAGAAGGTAACCAGATTTTAAGCGGCATTGCTTTTACAAGCCAGTCGCTATTAAGTTTTGCTAGGCCAGCATACACATACACTATCCCCAGCAGTAGTTTGATACTATCAATTGTCCAGCGAGGCACAAACTGGATGGGTGTAGCTGTACGCTTTCGCGAAAGCTGTAATGCATCAATCGAAAAATAAGAGCCAGCTGGTATGAAAATCATCAGGAAACTAAGCATGCTGATGAAGTAGTAGTGATTGAGATACATGGTTTTATCCATGAGCTCTATATACGTGAAACTCAGAAAGAAGACAATGATTGCCGAACGGTATTTATAACCTATGGTTATCATGATCGTACTCAACACACATATCGCAAATAATAAGTAGGTATAATTCCCAAAAGGACGCACCCACTCAAAACCATAAAATGTAAAATGGAAGGATGGCGTAATGTAAAATTTTTCAATCCACCCGTAACTCCAGAATCTGATGAGACTGGCTAGCATGAGCAACCCAAAAGACACACGAAAGACCGCTAGTGGTGCGGCCTCTCTTTGTGTATTTAAATATCTTTTGACTTGCTGTATCATCTAAGATCTAATCTCCGTCTGCATCTGCAAAATCAATACTAATGCTCATCGCGCTTACCATATCTACTTTAAGAAGTGGTACAAGACGTTGTACTTCATTATAAGACTCTAAGAATGTAGAAGGAGGATTTTGAGAAAGTTCGCTTTCAAAACTACCTAAAGCCGTTACAGAAGCACGTGCAACATCAAACTGATTATTAATAATCGAACTTAAAAATATATCACCTTCAATAGCGTTAAGCTCATCTAGGTATGATGATAAGCTTTCGCCTTGAGCGCTAGTATTATAAGCTGTTCCATTAAAGAAGTCTTGAGTTGCATCTAGACCTACTAAGAATAATTCTTTAGAAAGGTTACCTGCATACAGTGCTTCTAGATTGCCAACTTCTACATTACCAGAAAATACGCCTCCAGGAATTCCCATTTTACCAGCACGTAAGAACTTCTCATAATAGAATATGTAATCATTTACAAAACGATCTGTAGACGCCGTCGCCGAAGCTCCATCGTTTTCTATAAATGCAGCTCTGTAAGAACCTTGCCACTCGCTTAATACTGATGCTGTAAGTTGCTTCATATCTGCAACTACATCATTAAGATATTGCTTGTAAGCTGCTCCTTCTGTTCCATTATAAACTGCAAGAATTGTAGTCTCGTCTGCTCCTAGACCGTATAATAAGTAATCGATTGCTGGAAAACCTTTGGCAGAGCGGTTAGATGAAAGTCCGAAATCATAAGAACCGTTATCAATGTTACTCTCTATGGTAGTAACATTTGCTGGGTAAATATTTACATTAAGACGTAGGTTCACCGTTTCGGCTGGGCCTATTTCAAACATAGAAACTCGTTGCCATGTTTTGTAAGCGTCTAACCATGCGGCACGCACTGCGGTAAGATCACTAGCATCTGCAGTAAATGCTGCTGTTGCGCTTTCTAGCGTATTTACCTTTGCACTAAAGTCTACATAACCTGGCACAATAATATTATCTGCCCAGTTAGTAAGCATCGCGCTACGATCAAAGTTACCTGTGTTATCTGTTCCACTATCGTCTGTTGTAATGGTTGTATCATCACTACCACATGCATAAAAGAACAAAGCAATTGCTATAATTCCAAAAATCTTTTTCATAGTTAATTCTTCTTTTTACCACCAAAAGGGAGCCAATGGGCTCCCTGTTAATAGGTGTTATTTCTTATTAGCTTCCTGCCTGCTCTAATGTGAAGTCAAAACGATCTATTATCGTAGTTGATATCAAATCAAGGGTTGCTGGTGTAACTTCCCAAAGTCCGTTACCAGCTGTAAGTTGGCTTACGATTCCTTGTACTTCTT
Source organism: Dokdonia sp. Asnod1-B02 (assembly GCF_045063955.1). NCBI lineage: Bacteria > Pseudomonadati > Bacteroidota > Flavobacteriia > Flavobacteriales > Flavobacteriaceae > Dokdonia > Dokdonia sp. Asnod1-B02. The sequence continues at coordinate 2,445,681 of NZ_JBEFNW010000002.1, forward strand.
CTCTAGATAAGTATGGTGCATCTGTATCAGGGTTACGTGTAAATTGTAAACTATATACAAATCCAAAACCTTCTGATAGATCATGAAATGCAGTCCCAAAATTACCTGCCTCTATTGCATTTTTACCTTGTTGTAAGTAGTAAACTGCACGAATACCTACTACCTCAGAGATTTTTGTTCTTAAGATTTCTGCTTGCTCATCTCTTAATTCGTAATCCTTTGCAACGATTGCTGCACGACCTAGTTTAAAAGCATCAAAAACATCTTGAGCGATACCTGCAAAGTCTTCATCTCCTTCTACACGACCTAAATATCTGTTTAAAAAGAAATCATCTGTACCTATAGTAGCATTTGCATTTGCTGGATCTGCACTGTTACCAAAAAGGTAACCGAAAGCCTCATCCCACTTGTGCTCCATGTCTGTATAAACTGCTCCTTCTACAAGTACATCTGTATCATTATCTGCTACATTAGTACCAGCGTCTAGTACGTTTGTACCTAAGTAATTGTTAAGCATTTGATCTACCATAAGTGATCCTATAAGACTCTTTGCAACTACTTGGTTATATTCAAAACCATTTGCTGCAACGTAGCGAGTGCTTTCTCCATCTGCTATTTGACCAGCAACACCTATAGAAGCTTGTGTATTTTGAGCTGGAAATACTTCATTTATTTGTGTTGTGAAGTGTGACTCTATATATGCTTTGATTTCAGCAGAGGCTGCTGCATTTGTAGAAAAGTAATCTGTAGATGCAGCTACTTTGCTTTTTACACTCTTGTCAGACGCATTTAAATCTGCATCCTCAAAAGGGTTGTTCTCATTTGCAAACATGTCTGTTAATGATGCTATAGATGCATTATCAAAATCACTCATCTCGCTCACAATTTCTTGTGCCATTGCGATGCGTGTTGTTTGTCCTGAGAAGCTTACAGTGCTTTCTCCATTTCTTTCAAAAGAATAAGTTGCTGGTGCAACTACTTCAATTTCTTGTTCGATTACTGGGCTATCGTCATCTTCACATGATGTAAAGGCGATTGTCGTAATTGCTAATGCTATTGGTAAGAAGTTTTTCATTTTTATTTAGACTTAATATAAATAGTGAATTTGTTTACGACGGCAAAAATAATAGTCATTTCTCGTTCTCGCAAGCTTATTTAGAATAAATAAGAATAAGAATGTGTTAAAATTGATTTTTGCTAGTTTTACTGTACCACCATCTCGCTCTGTATCTGGGTTCGAGCTTCTTTTGCCCAATTTTCTAAAAGCTCTTTTTCTTCGTCAGTTAAGTCTCCATGAAGGAGTGTATATGATTTTAAAGGCATTTCTCCCTCTTCTACTTCTTCTATAAGCTCATCTAGTTTATGGTCTTTTTTCTTGAGGGAATAGTTATTCCACTCTTCCACATCAAAATGTCTTTTACCATCTTCAATGTGATCGTTAACCCAATAAGATAAAGGTGCTATATCTGCATACCAAGGATATGTGGTTACACCACTATGACAATCATAACAATTGTTGCTGAATATCGCTCTCACCTCTGCAGGCATATTAGTTTCTGTTTCAAATGCATCTATAGCGAGATAATTACCTTCTTGCTTATCTGGTCTAATAAATTGAATAACTACAAGCGCAATAAGTGCAATGATTAAAAAGTATCGAAGAATCTTCATAATATGGTTGTTTGTATTATGCGGCAAAAATAATACGTAGTTGAAAAAGAGACAACCTTATCTTTAATTATTCTAAATAAGTTTAAGGATAATAAAGTTCACTTAACATACGCTTTCGCGAAAGCATAAAAAAACCCCTTATCCATACAGATAAGAGGTTTCATAATTATTGAAGAATATAATTAACGTCTTCTTGAGTTTTTATTTCTGCTATCAGAACTTTTACTTCCTCCAGTACTTTTTCCTCGTGCTCCACCATTACGTGAGTTACGACGTCCTTGCTGGTGTCTTGCTTTATTTTCGGCAGCTTCTTTTTTGATCTGCGCTAGTGTATCTGTTGGCTGAAAACCTTCTAATACTTCGCTATGTAGCTTTTCTCCTAAGAGTTTTTCTATTCCTCTTACGTATTCTACCTCATCTACACCTACTAGTGATATTGCTTGACCACTTGCTCCTGCCCTACCTGTACGACCTATACGGTGTACATAATCTTCTGGCACATTAGGAAGCTCATAGTTAATTACATAAGGTAATAATGGAATATCAAGGCCACGAGCTGCGATATCTGTAGCTACAAGTACGCGAACTTTTCCACTCTTAAAACCAGCAAGTGCTTTCACTCTTGCGTTTTGTGTCTTATTACCGTGTATTGCTGCAGATGAGATTCCGTCTTTTTCAAGTTTTTCAGAAAGTCTATTTGCACCGTGCTTTGTTCTTGTAAATACAAGTACTTGATCCCAGTTTCCTTCTCTTATAAATTTGATAAGCATTTCTGTTTTACGAGACTTATCTACTCTATAAGATTTTTGATCTACTTTCTCTGCAGTAGTGTTTTCTGGTGTTGCTTCTACTAATACAGGATTAGTAAGAATGCTACTAGCAAACTTCTTAATGTCTGTATTAAAGGTTGCACTAAAAAGGAGGTTCTGCCTTTTCGCCGGAACCATTTTTAGTACTTTTTTAATATCGTGTATAAAGCCCATATCAAGCATACGGTCTGCTTCATCAAGTACTAGAAACTCTACATCAGAAAGGCTTAATAAACCTTGGTTTTGTAAATCTAATAATCTACCAGGAGTGGCAACTAGAATATCTACGCCTTGACGTAAGGTGCGTACTTGTGGGTTTTGGTTCACTCCTCCAAAGATGACCATAGATTTAATATCTACATACTTACTGTACTCTAATACATTCTCTTGTATTTGTGCAGCAAGTTCTCTTGTAGGCGTAAGCACAAGTGCTCTTATCTTACGGCGTCCTTGTCTTGGGTTATTTATGAGCCTATGGATCATAGGCAATGTGAATCCAGCAGTTTTTCCTGTTCCTGTTTGTGCACTTGCAAGAACATCTTTGCCTTGAAGTACTACTGGGATTGCTTTTTGTTGAATAGGTGATGGCGTTGTATAGCCTTTTTCGCTCACAGCTTTGAGCAGGGCATCAGAGAGCCCTAAAGATTTAAATGACATATAAAGGTTTTGTGAAATGACCTATATGTAGTCACTTCCTTAAAGCGCGAAGGTAGGGCTTATTTAATTAGTTACTCCGCTATTAGCAAAGTGTTGTGACTATATGCCTTCTTTACACAAAACGATTTGCACGTCACTAGCGTTTCCAGAATTTTAAACGCTTTTTAAGTCGTTTCTTTTTATAAAATGCTTCTTGGAAGTTTTGTACCGCTGCTAGCATGGCATCAAATACTTTTTTCTCATTATCACCACTCTCTGCTGCATAAGCACCAGCCATTACTGCAATATCCTCTGGACGTGGAGATAAACGTGCAAAATTATTCATACGCGTCTCAAAATCCATAGGGCCAAATTTCATCCTATTAAGATCGACCAAGTAAAAATCATAGCCTTTATCTGTGATAACAATGAGCGTATTACCTAGAGAGTGATCAAGAAAGTGTATTCCCTTTTCATGTAAACTATACGTAAACCTTGCAAAAGCACTTAGTATATCTTTATTCCCTAAGTAAGGAGATGCTTCACATAACTCTCTATACGTAAGATCATAGTTGAGATGATTACTCACATAAAAACTTTGCCCAAATAACACTCCTTCTTCTTCAAAATAAGCAATGGGTTGTGGTGTAAGAATCCCGTTTTCTAAAAGCTTATGAGCATACTCAAAAGATCTCGCTGCTTTTGAGCTGCGCAGATATTTGTAAGCTATTCTATTAACAAGATTAGGAACCTTAAAAGACTTCACATTAATCACCCTTCCTCCTACTTCAAAAAGCTTTAAAGAATTGCGCTTGCGCTCATCAAACTTCTTACCCGAAGTATCAAAATCTGTGATACACTGCTTGATTGCTTCTGTATCACCCTTAAATTTTTTTGAGAAAACTATGTTCACAGATATGAGTTAGTTAAGATGGCATTTAATGTCGTTGCGTTAGAAATTCATAAGAAGTCGCTCTTACGATTACAGTCGCTTACTATAAAACATCAATACATTATATCCCGCAAATATATAAAATTGCTATCCTTCCCTTTACAAAGTGCCTTAGAGTATACTAATAAAAAAAGAATAGGTTATTTTTGCAGTTAAATTTATTTGATGAAACAAGAACACGACGCAGCACTAGCCGTTTTAAAAAGAGGTGGCCTTATTCTTTACCCTACAGATACTGTATGGGGAATAGGTTGTGATGCTACAAACCCAGATGCCGTAGATAAAGTATATGCACTTAAAAAGCGCGCAGAGAGTAAATCTCTTATCTGTCTTGTAAGTGATTTTAAAATGCTTAACCAGTATATTGAAAATATTCCTGAGGTAGCATATGACATACTTAAATATGCCGCAAAGCCTACCACAATCATCTATGATGATCCTATACGTGTGGCTACTAATGTGATTGCACCAGATAACAGCACTGCCTTTAGAGTATGTCGTAATCAGTTTTGTAACTTTTTACTTAAAAAGTTTAGAAAACCTATCGTTTCTACAAGCGCAAATGTAACTGGAAAGCCTACTCCTCAAAGTTTTAGTGAGATTTCTCAAGAAATTATAGACGGTGTAGATTATGTAGTGAATTTAGATCGTGATCGCACATCAACTAAACCTAGCGCAATTATAAAACTTACAGAAGATGGTAAAGTAACCATCATTAGAGAATAATTCATTTAAGTATCTACTTTTAATTAAGTAAGCCTATCTCTATTTTTATAAAAATATGCTTGGCATGATCTCGCTTTCGCGAAAATGTGCCAAATCCACACCTTTACCTCTATTTAAATTCTAGTAATGAATCTAAAGAACGCACTCTCCCTTCCTATCTTTAACACCATTTCTAATGCCGCAGATGCACTCGAACTAGAAACCTACGTTATAGGTGGATTTGTGCGTGATTACCTTTTAAAACGTAATAAAGAAGTAAAAGATGTTGACGTTGTAGCTGTGGGTAGTGGTATTGCACTTGCTCGTAAAGTATCGCAAATTTTACCAAACAAACCTAAAGTTCAAGTATTTAAAACATACGGCACTGCTATGTTACGCTCTGGTAATATGGATATTGAGTTTGTAGGTGCTCGTAAAGAATCTTATGCTACAGACAGTCGTAATCCCGTAGTAGAAGATGGCACACTAGAAGATGACCAAAACCGTCGTGACTTTACTATAAACGCACTAGCTATTAAGCTCAATGATAACGGTTATGGCGATGTGATTGATCCCTTTGACGGAATAAGCGATCTTGAACGTAAGATTATAAGAACGCCCTTAGATCCAGATATCACATACAGTGACGACCCACTTCGTATGATGCGTGCAATCCGTTTTGCTTCACAGCTAGACTTTATGATTGAGCGCACGTCGCTAGAGTCTATCACTAGAAATGCAGAGCGCATTAAGATTATCACAAACGAGCGCATTGTAGATGAGCTTAATAAAATAATGTTGAGCCCTACTCCTTCTAAAGGTTTTTTACTGTTGGAAAAAACAGGACTACTCCCATATATCTTACCGGAGCTTATGGCTTTGAAAGGTATAGATGAGATAGAAGGACAAAAACATAAAGATAACTTTTACCACACGCTAGAAGTAGTAGATAACATCTCAGAACATACCGATGATCTCTGGCTACGCTGGGCTGCATTGCTACATGATATAGGAAAGGCGCCAACGAAGAAGTTTTCAAAAAAAGTAGGCTGGACCTTTCATGGGCACGAGTTTGTAGGCTCAAAAATGGTCTACAAACTATTTAAACGTCTCAAAATGCCATTAAATGACAAAATGAGATTTGTCCAAAAAATGGTACTTATGAGTTCGCGACCTATCGTTATCTCAGAAGATCATGTGACAGATAGCGCTGTAAGAAGGCTCATTTTTGACGCAGGAGATCACATTGAAGATCTCATGACGCTATGTGAAGCAGACATCACCACAAAGAACCCAAAACGCTTTAAGAGGTACCACAACAATTTTAAAGTAGTACGTGAGAAAATGAAAGAGGTTGAAGAGCGTGACCACGTGCGCAACTTTCAGCCGCCAGTTTCTGGAGAGGAAATCATGGAAGCTTTTAATCTTAAGCCAGGTCGTGAGATAGGGATACTTAAGGAAGCAATTAAAGAAGCTATCTTAGAAGGTGAAATCCCAAATGAAAAGGAAGCTGCCCTTGCTTTTATGATCAAAAAAGCAAAAGATATAAAACTCATTAAATAGAGAATGTCTTCATCCAACTAAAAAGCCCTTAGCATATCGTAGATATACTAAGGGCTTTTTAATGATAGTTAGTTAAGCTATTAACCTATCTCACAAGTCTTGTGACTTCCATCACAGTATGGAGGATTCTTTGTCATCTTACAGTTACATAAGTATGCTGTTCCTGTCTTTTCTGCTTCAAAACGTAAGCTAGGCGTACTTTCTGCTCCTTTATGTCCTCCGTCGCAAAAAGGTTGCTTCTCAGAGTGACCACAAGTACACCATGAATATTTCTTTCCTTCTTCTAGCTCTACAGCTATTGGTGCAATACCTGCTACTTTTTTATTGTCTTCCATAATTTATTTGATAATCACCTCAAAAGCTGGTGATGATTTATATTTTTAATTTGTAGCGACCTCAACTGTTTCTTCGTTATCGCCTATTACTTCACTACTTTTCTGGAACATACCAATTGTATAGTCAAGTAACTCTTTATCTCCTCTACCGCCATGCCCTGGAATCACTTGTACTACTTTTGGATAATGGCTTTGTAACCTTGTTACTGTATTTGACCACTCATCAAGATTTGCATCTGCGAGATTTCCTTTTGTTCCATCTAGCGGCTTGATCATACAACCACCTAATAAAATATCTGATGCTCTTATGTATGCAATAGAATTATCATCACTATGAGCAGGACCCAGATATTGCATAACTATAAAATTTTCGGCTATTTGTATGCTGTCTTTTTGTGAGAAAGGATTGCTAATAGCTATAGAATCTTTGGCTAGCAATGCTGCTGTTTCAGCAGAAGCGTAGGTGGGTATTTTTGCTTTCGCGAAAGCGTTAATACCACCAGCACCATCTATATGGGAGTGACTCACTTGCACCCCTTTTATAGTTGCCTTTAAGTCTTCTTGTACAAATGTGATAAGCTGCTCAGAAAGCGTATCATTAAGAGGTGTGTCAAAAATAAAAGCTTCGCTTCCTTCTACACGTATGTAACCATTACAAGGAATAAAACCACCATAACTATCTTTTAGATAAGATACATGTATGTAATCTTGCTCTGATAATTTTATGATCTCCAAAGATCTTACATATGGTTCTGGATCATACTTACTATTATCAAAACAGGAGTTTAATAGTAGTACGGCTAGACAGATCCCTAACATCTGTAGTAGTCGACACATTTTTTTACTTATTTACGTTTATTTCTTTTGTTGTAGTTCTTATCTCCCCTAGTCTTAGGTTTCTTATATTTTTGGGCTATTTCCCTTCTATAAGCACCACCTAAATTGACCTTAGAGTTCTTTTCACTTTTATCATGAAAAGCAGGCCCTGGAGCATCGTCATCATTTTTATTCCATCGATGCGGATTAAAAATTTCTTTTGCTTCTGGGCGTTCCTCTGGAGTTAGTTCTTTAGAAATCGCGACATCTTCTGGCAATGGTTGAATAGCAACCTTCACTCCCATTAATGCTTCTATTTCTGCTAGGTATTCATCCTCTTCTGGAGTACTAAAAACAATAGAAACTCCTTCTTTTTGAGCACGACCTGTACGACCTATTCTGTGGAGGTAATTTTCTGGAAAACGTGGCGTGTTGATGTTAATTACATGTGTAATATCATCTATATCAAGACCACGTGCCATTACATCTGTAGCTACCATCATACGTACCTTCCCTTTTGCAAAGGATTTAATACTATTGATACGGTAGTTTTGCGTTTTATTTGAGTGTATAAGATCTACATCACCCGGAAAAGCCTCTTCTAATTTTGAATAAAGCCTGTCTGCCATACGTTTATCACGTACAAATAACAGCACCTTAGGATACTTATTTGAAAAAGCAAGTTCTTCTAATAGGAAGTTTACTTTCGTATAAAAGTTAGGCATTTTATAACCTATCTGTGTAATGTTTTCCAGCGGTGTACCACTTTTTGCAACCTTAATAAATTGAGGCGCGCTAAAGTAATCTTTTATAAGTGCATCTACATCCTCTGTCATCGTTGCACTAAACATGATATGCTGGCGACGCTTAGGTAGAATATCAAAAATATTCATGAGCTGTGGTCTAAAACCTAGATCTAGCATCACATCTACCTCATCAATCACCACTTTCTGGATACTCTTGAGTTGTAATACTCTACTCACCGCAAGGTCATAAAGCCTTCCTGGAGTAGCAACCACAATATCTTGCCCTTGAGCAATAAGTGCTTTTTGAGTATTAATATTTGCACCTCCATATACACCAGCAACGCGCACATCAATGTACGTTGTAAGCTTTTCTAGCTCACTTACCACTTGCAGCACTAATTCTCTTGTAGGGACAAGGATAAGCACACGCGGATTCTCTTGACGAGAATATGGAAGTGTTCTAAGTATAGGAAGTAAGTACGCGTAGGTTTTACCCGTACCAGTTTGTGCAATCCCAACCACATCTCCACCAGACATAACTGGAGCGAGTGCATCCACCTGTATAGGAGTAGGTTGAGTGAATCCCATATCGTCTAGGGCATTCCACAAAAATTTATCGAGATTGAGGTCTTTAAAAGTCATAGCTATAAACGCGAAAATACCTCTTTTTTAAAGATTGACAGTACTTTAGAGCGTATTATCGGCTTAAAAGTATATCATTTGTGGGTATTACCTCTTTTTAGAATTTGGTCACACAAGAAATAATCAGCAATCTTCTTTTGGGATAGAATTTTCAGAACTATACTAAGTCTCAATAATGAAACTTTAACACATAAAAAAAGCACTCACGATGATGTGAGCGCTTTGGTGTATGTACGCTTTCGCGAAAGCGAGATCTTATAAATCCCTCTTCTTAAGTAAGGCAAGACTCGCATAAATAAATATGAATATCCATATAGATACAATGGCAATCTCATGGAAATATACCGTGTAATCTGAAAGCACATCTGCCTGAATTTGATTTGCTGCAGACTGTACTACGTTTAATCTTGTAATAGGTTGTTCTATAAGATTACTCATAGACTCTAGCGGTAAGAACTGTGTTACATTACTGCGTAAACCTTCCATGTCATACTTCTCTTGAAAGAACAAGCACACTAATTGCACTACGCCTTCAAAGAAATACCACATAAGAAGAAATCCTAACGCAAAAGCCGAACGCTTTATAAGTATCCCTAAAAAGAGACAAAATGAAAAGAATGCAACTAGCTTGATAAAAAATGCTAGTAAGTACTCCATATCAGAAAAAACGATAGATGCCTCTGTAAAATCTGAAAATGCAAAGCCTAAAATAAGACTCATTACTGCTACAAATATGGTAGACACTGCCGAAAACACAACAACTGTAAGAAACTTAGAGAGTATAAACTCCTTCTTGCTTAATCCATCAATAAGGTTTTGCTTGAGTGTTCTATTACTATATTCATTTGCCGTCATGGAGACAATCACCACGGCAAGAAAGAACTTAAGTATTGCCGCAACATAGGTATTAAAATGCCAGATATATGGGAAATTAAAAATACCCTGATCTGCCAGGCGAAACTCGGCTCCAAAAAGATTAAACTTTATAGAAGCGAGCAATGCTATTGCCGAGAGTAAAATGAAATAGCCAATTATGAGTACTCGAGACGTTTTACTGTGCTTGAGTTTATGATATTCTATGGTAAGTAGTCGTAACATCTGGTTGGTTAGTTTTTAGTTAATTCAAGGAATTGCTCTTCAAGGCTTTCTTTACGCTTCACTAGGTGCGTAAGTACAATTCCTTGCTGGTGTAGTTGAGTATTTAACGTTTTCGCGTCAAGCGGATTCGTTAAGAACCCCGTGAGAAGATCATCTTTTATACTCACTTCTCCAAAGTCTGAATGACTCTCTAAATACGTTTTTAATAGCGCAAGATTATCAGAACGTAGCTCAAAAAATCCGTGACTTGCATTCATGGCATCTACACGTCCAGCATAAAGTTTTACTCCTTTACGTAAGATCACGACATGCGTACACACTTTTTCTACCTCGTCTAGTAAGTGAGAAGCTAAGAGAATGGTAGTTCCCCCTGCTGCAATGTTTTTTATAATCTCTCTTATCTGGTGTATTCCCTGAGGATCTAAACCATTAGTAGGTTCGTCAAGAATTAAAATCTCTGGATCATTAAGCAATGCAGAAGCAATAGCAAGACGCTGTTTCATCCCAAGAGAATACGTACTGAACTTGCTGTGCATACGATCTAGCAGACCTACGATAGTAAGTTTTTCTTGAATTTTATCTGGTGAGACATCTTTAATCTTACAAACTAAAGCAAGATTTTGTGCCGCTGTCATGTATGGGTAAAAATTAGGACGCTCTATAATAGCTCCTACTTTCTTTAAGGCATTGTGTGTAGTATCTGTCCCGTCAAACCAGTGAAAAGTTCCTGCCGTGGGGTTTACTACATTAAGCACCATTCCTAAGGTAGTAGATTTACCACTTCCGTTAGGTCCTAGAATTCCGTACACGTTTCCTTTTTCTATCGTAAACGAGAGATCATTTACCGCCTTCACATGGCCGTAATGCTTCGTGAGATTGTTAATTGTTAAAATAGTTTCCAATATCTTGGTTGTTTTTTGATTGCTAGTGTTTACAAGACGTCTGTCTCCGGTATTTGTTACAAGCCTTTAGTATCTTTACTAAAAAGCATACACCCCTATGGAGAAAAAGTTAATGTCAAAGAAGAAACCTTCTTTCCCTGTAAATGAGAAGCTCCTTGCTTATTTAGACAATTACGGAAGGACTACTAAGGTTTCTATTTCTTATGAAGATCTTTTACGCTTTTCTGGTGGTATTACTGTTTATGATAAGGAAGATAATGACACGCTATGGATACGCGTGTACTATCCCGAGTTTGAACAAAATGAAATTGAATATAATCTCAAAAGTATATATACCCAACTCCACTCTGATGGTAATGAGAATATTTTTGACTATTTAAAAATAGCCGGCATAGACTACTGCACTTTTGGAAACTCTAAGCCTTTTCGCATCAAAGTATTAAATGTGTACAATAATAACTATGTATACTTTTATGTAAAACAGGCAGATGCAAGTAGAATTTATGGGCTAGAACTAGAACATATACTTTCTCCTAATAGGATTAATTTCTTAGTTTATAAAAACACTCTTATTGAAGAACATATTGCCGGTATTCCTGGTGACGAATTTATAAATGAGCATCTTAAGGAGTGTGATGACCTAGGGCTTGCCCAAATAGCAAAGGAGTTTGTAAAGTTTAATGAACGTTGCATGATCACGCTCTTAGGAGACATGAGATCGTATAATTTTGTAATTATACCTACACACGATTTTGATCTAGTTCGTTATAAAATACGCGCGATAGATTTTGACCAGCAGTGTTATGAAGGTAACTTTAAAGTCTACCAACCAGCAATTTTTAAAGAAAATATAAAACTTGTAAGGCTTGTTGCAAAGCGCTTAGACAACCGCTCTATCGAGCAATATCGCAATGAAGAAAGAGCTTTACTAGCAAAGCGAATCATAAATGGTAAAAAACGCCTCACAAGATTACTTAGAGTAATGGCAACTGATAATATCTCACCACGCGACCATGTCAAGCAATTGAGAGCAGATATTTATGACTTTACAAACGATATGAAATTTAGACGTGCAGCAAATATGGGAGCTATACTGAGAGCAGCCTTAGAATTTGTAAAACGTAACTATGAAGACATCAGTTTAAAGAGAATTATAAAAGATATATAACGCTTCAAAAACTAGCGACATAAAAAAAGCGTAGCACTGCGTGTGCTACGCTTTTTTTTATATCAGAACTGGTTATTACTATTTCTGTTCTTTATTAAAGTACACTAAGTAATAGTACATCTGTTTTTCTTCGTCCCATCCTTTTTCAACAAACTTCTCTGCGCTTTCTCCATTGATAAAATCTAGTTTTATCTGGATATTAGTATCAAGATTAATAACACTCTTGATCTTCTTACGCTGTGCTGTTACTGCTTTGTTGCTTATAGAAAAATCGGTAAGATCCTCTATTTTATATTTTGGAGATTGCTCTGTTTTATAGTTTCTAAACTCAGGTATTAAATCTGGATTTTCAATCACCTCATTCATAAAAGCAGACTCGTCAAAGGTATCGTTCTTTGCAAAGTGATTTACCGCACGGTTCATAAAAAGAACTTCTTCCTTCTTATCCTCTGCAGGTAATACAACGTCTTTTGCAAAGTCTTGACAGAACTTCAAGTACTTTTTAGTGTAGAAAGTCTCATCTTCAAAAATCTCAACTCCTAAGAAATTCTCTAGCCAGTACTTCGTATCATAGCGGTTAGAATCTACAGAGAGTACTTTATACCCCTCCTCTTCTTTATGATTAAAAATCAAACACCCTTTATCTAGTTTATTAAGATTAATCCCTTGCTCAAGAATCATCTCTAAGTTTGTCCCGCTTTCGCGAAACTGTAAGAAATCCTGTTTAAGTTCGCTCTTAAAGATCCCTATCGCATCTGTTTTAATATTATCTATCTGCACACCATCTAAGTGTACGATGTATAACTCTCCTGGTTTGATATGCGGGTGATCACTTTGTCCATAAAGATGCTTTGCGATATCTTCAGAAAGTAAGTGTGTACCACTTGGATTATCAAATATTTTCTTTGCTAGACTAAAAAGCGTGTTAAACTCTATATCTTGTTCATGGAAGAATTTATAATAATTCTCCTCTTTCTCACGAAAAGGCTTAAAGAAAAACTCCTTAATAAGTGGTGTAAGTTCATCACTTAATGGATATGGATCTTGAGATACAAAAAGCCCTTCTGCTTTACCTTTATTTCCAATACGGTGAATGGAAAGTGATTCTATCTGGGCACTGTATAAGTTTATCATTTGTAGGTATAGGTTGTTAATTATGAGCTTGCAATAGCAGGCTCAAGGTACTACGTAAAATTTAAAGCAAACTAGTTCCAGTTTTCATCAAAACTAAGATCGTCAAAATCGTCGATGTTATAGTCGTCATTAAACTCATCATCATCGTCGTCCTCTGCTCCTAGCTCCTGATCTTCCATTTCAAACTCTGGCGCTTGATCTGGCACTTGGCCTTGTACATACATCAAGTTAGGATATGTCATGCCATCTTCTGGCTCTGTAATTTCAGCCAGTTCTACTAGAAAACGCCACATATTTAAAAAGTCATACACATAGATAAGACGTGTCTGGTGTTCTCCTAAAAGACCATCTAGCGAAGTCTCATTCATAATACGTAGCTGGCTCTCACCTTCTCCCATATCAAATTGTGCAAACTCCTCTCCTTGCATCCATGTATCATCACTTAAGTAAAAAGCGGCAACCTCTGCTCCATCAAATCCAAAAGACTGATTTATAGCATTATGTAAATCTTCTAAAGTATCTGTTGCTTCAATTTCAAGATCGCGAAAAACGTTTTCTTCTGTGTCTAGAATTGCTCTAAAACGGTAAATCATTGTAAAAATTTTAAGATGGTAAAGATAATTGGTTTTAAACAACTACGCAGGAGAGAGGGCTCCCCTTTTTGGGAAACTTTCTAACAATACGTAGAATTGTGCGCCAAACAATAATGACGACACTACAAGGTGTAAAGGTTGCGTACCAAATGGAAAATCTATGTAGTACATAGCAATCCCAGTTACTACCTCCAGCCCTATAAAAATAAGCACCCAGTTCAGCAACTTAGTATGACCTAAAAATAAGCTTCTATTACGCCAGAAAATATAAAGATTCAATAGCGTTACAAGTATTGAAAAAGATCTATGCACATAAAACCATATTGTTGCAGGATTCAGCCATAAGCTTTTAGCCTCATAGCCTACTTCGGCCACACGCTCGTCTACATATTGACGCACTTGCGTTCCTAGGGCTATCTGCACAAGTGTGAGTAAACTTGCTATGACTATTAAGTTTTTAAAGCGTGGGTCATAAATACGCTTTCGCGAAAGCGTATCCTGTACACCTTCCTTTATCTGAGATTTCCACCATAAGAACAACAATAAGGCTACAATAAATAACGCCGCTATCATGTGAATGGTAATCTTAACAGGAAGTAAATTTGAATCTACCACTTGCTTACCAAGCCATGCTTGAAAAAGCATGAGAGGTAATACCATGAACGTGGCAAAAATGAGCCATTTATTACCTTTCCAATACCAGAAAGCTAGGATAACCATGAGTAACATAGGGATTCCTGCAAGTGCAGTTACAAGCCTGTTTATATACTCTATCCACGTATGCCACACATTAAAACTAGCATAATCATGCTTCTCATACGTCTCCCAGTTTGCTTCGTTATAAGAATCTCCAGAAGTAAAATCTGTAGGAGCAATACGCAATGATTCCTCTAGTATGATTACTTGTCCATCTTCATACAGATGGTTAGGCTCCCATCGCAGCTCGCTCTCCTCTGTAGGTGGTACCAGATACCCAAAACACTGCGGCCAGTCTGGACATCCCATACCACTTCCCGTCATACGTACCACTGCTCCAGCAATGATAATTAAGTATAAAAATATAATGGATATTTTAAGAAGGCGTCTGTACCACATAAGTGTTCATTTTTAAGAGGTGCAAAAATACAAAACGACCTTATTTTAAATCTCGTTTGGTGTTCAAAATACTTGAAAATTGGGACTGCTTTTAAAATGCATTTTCTAGTCTTAATTACACTTTAACTAAAAGCTTTTGTCTCTACCAGAACTGTCTATTCATTTCTTTTAACCCCTATACAACAGCCATCTAGGTAGTTAATCGTGAGTAATTATGATTATATCGAAAAATCTCACTTTTGAATTACTGACTTACAGTCAATTACTATTTTTACGACTGGTTAACCCAAATCTATTGCTATGAAATTCATTACAACAGTCCTCTTTGTTGCATCATTACTTTGTTCGATACAGTCCTTTGGCCAAGTAGGAATAAATACTACGTCACCTGCTAGTACTCTTGACATTACAGCTAGTAACGAAGCCCTGCCTAGTAATACAGATGGAATCTTAATTCCGAGAGTACAAGCTTTTCCTGTTGTTGACCCTACAGCAGATCAAGATGGTATTTTAGTCTTTTTAAATACTACAGACGGTTCTGATAATCGTGGCTTTTATTACTGGGATCACTCGCAAACGAGATGGGTAGGTTTTGCAGATGAATGGAGAGATGGTATAAACGCATCTGGAGATGATTTAATCTTTGCATCTCAAGCTAGTACTACAGGCACACAAATCGTGATTACAGATGATGGTCGTATAGGTTTTGGGACAGAAGATCCTATAGAACGCTTTGAGTTTAGAGGTCCTGGAGATAATGATTTTCAAATTACAAGTGCAAATACTAACCCACCTAATGTAATTGTTTACAATACAGGAGGAACACTAGATAGTCCAACAGCACTTGCTAGTAATGGTGAAGTTGGTTCATTTATAGCAAAAACTCACGATGGTAATGGTATACAAGAAATAGGTGGTTTTAGATTTTATATGGACGGCATGGCCTCTCCAGGAAATACGCCATCTCGTTTTGTAATTAATACTACACCTCAAGGTGCTACTACTCAACGTGAACGCATAATTGTAAGAAGCACGGGTAATACTGGACTTTCTGAAGCAAACCCTACGGCAACTTTACACATAAGGCCAGGTACAACAGCAGCACAATCTGCACCTATAAAGTTAAGTCAAGGAACCATCATGACTACACCAGAAGCTGGAGCTCTTGAGTATAATGGAACTAATCTCTATTTTACGGATAATACTGGTACTCGCAGAATAATACAAACAGGTAGCGGCGCTACTAGCCCTACAACAACATCGGCATCTATATATTATAATGTAGCGGCTAATAGCACTACAGATTCCTACGGTGTGTATATCGCAGGTGCACAAGTTGGAATGTCTTGTTCCTGTGCCCCAGCCACAGCACTTCCGGCTGGATTAACTTGGAGCTGTTATATATCTGCCGCAAATACAGTTACGGTTAGAGTTGCAAACGCAACCAACGCTCAAATTACGCCAGGAAATATTGTCTTTTACATTACAGCAATCAGGCAGTAAAAAGACCTAAAAATTTATAGATAATTTTAATATTCTAAAAGAGCTAAACTCAATGTGTCTAGCTCTTTTTTTTTGATTGATGTATTAAGAGGTGGATGAAAGTTGGAGACATTCACCCTTAGCGTATAAGATGTTGATAACGTTGAAAGAATAGAGCTATTGAATATAATACTGTGTAGTATATTGTGTATAATTTACCTCACTAATATGAAATCATTACTATTAACATTATTTTCAACAAAAAGAGGTTTAAAAATTTTAGACGAAGAATTTGAAGATGACTTATACAGGAAAAGTCTCTTGATTTTTGGTGTTTATGGAATGATTCAATTTATAACCGATTTTGAACAAGAAGCTTACGAAAATGGAATACTTCAAATTTTCTTAGAGTTTGGATTGTCTATTTTATTCTCGATTCTAGTTGGCCTAATATTTTCCTACATGTTATACCAGGTTGGAAAATGGTTTAATGGAAATAGTAATTTTATTGAGATATTTTCTCTTTTAGCATACTCATATTTCCCAATTATTATTGGATTTATAATTATTATAATATTAAAAAAATCTAATTATGGAATCGGAGGCATAAAAAACACTAGTTTATTTAATTTTATTTTGCTGCTGAGTTGGTTGCTATCTGGAAAAATAATATTTCAAGGATTATTAATGTTTAACGACTACGGAACAGCAAAAGCAATATTGAATTTGTCAATTTTAATAGCACTTATCGTTGGATTATATTTTTTACTTCCATATTTAATCATATCATAAAAATTACAATTCTAAAGCAGATTAATTTAATTCTCATAGAATTTAACTGGTTAGAACTCAATACCATCATGCTATATGTTACTGAGAGTTTAAAATTTTATAAGACATATCTAAACTATGTACCCAAAAGCTATTAGATATATAGTTCTCCTTTTTCTCTTAAACCTAATAATATTAGTGATTAATATCATTTATAGGGATCCTTTTGCCTCCGTGATATCTGATTTAGACTATTCAAAATTATTCCTATTTCTAAGCGGTATTAGTTTAATGATATTTGTCATTTTATCATCGTCATACAAAGAATTTAGAGTATTAATTATAATCGCGTCCATTTCATTTCTATCCTTATCAATATTCTTTAATCTGAGATTAGCAAAGGCAAATTTTAACCGAATTCAATGCAACAAAAGCCTTACAGAGTATTATGATTATTTTGAGGTTGATTCGTGTGTGGAAATCACAAAGAAATTTAAGCAAGATGTAATCAATCAAGAGATAAAGTACTTTCAAAGAGAATACAACCGAAATAAGGAGTTTGAAGAAAGAATCAGAGATCAATATGGAATAAAGTTAATAGGAGAAAACTGCACACAATTTACTGCTATGCAGTGCTACAATGAGCTTGTTAAGGATTATATCGCTAAGAAAGAAGAGTAATATAAACCACTAATTATTTTCGCGAAAGCGTAACACCCCATAAAAAAAACCTGCTATCACTAGCAGGTTTTTTAGTACTCTATAATATGTTACTGTGATTACACGTGTAAAGCTCTGTCTTCCGTAGCAGCTAGTGCTGCTTCTTTTACAGCTTCTGCATATGTAGGGTGTGCGTGGCTCATGCGTGCAATATCTTCTGCACTTGCACGGAATTCCATTGCGGTTACACCTTCAGCAATAAGATCTGCTACACGAGCTCCTACCATATGTACTCCTAGTACCTCATCTGTTTCCTTGTCTGCAAGGATTTTTACAAATCCGTCGGTATCACCACTCGCGCGGCTACGTCCTAGTGCACGCATAGGGAACTGTCCAGACTTGTATGCTACACCAGCTTCTTTAAGTTGCTCCTCAGTTTTACCTACAGAGGCAACTTCTGGCCATGTGTACACAACACCTGGAATTAAGTTATAATCAATGTGAGGTTTTTGACCTGCCATGATTTCGGCAACAAGTGTTCCTTCTTCCTCAGCTTTGTGAGCGAGCATTGCTCCTTTAATCACGTCACCTATTGCATAAATGTTTGATACATTAGTTTGCAAGTGCTCGTTTACCTCAACTTTTCCTCTCTCATCTGTCTTAATACCTACAGCATCAAGATTAAGACCATCTGTATAAGCATGACGTCCTACGGCTACAAGCACATAGTCTGCCTTAAACTCAACTTCTTGACCTTTCTTATCTGTCGCTTTTACAGTTACCTCATCTCCATTTCTCTCTACAGCAGTAACACCATGAGAAAGTGCAAATTTCATTTTTTGCTTCTTGAAGACTTTAAGTAATTCTTTACTTTGCGCGCCATCCATAGTAGGGATAATGCGATCCATATACTCTACTACGGTTACCTCTGCGCCTAGACGCTTGTACACTTGACCAAGTTCAAGACCTATTACTCCTCCACCTATTACAACTAAGTGCTTAGGTACTTCTGGAAGTTTTAACGCCTCTGTAGAAGTAATGATACGCTCTTTATCTAGTGTGATAAAAGGTAATGTACTAGGCTTAGAACCTGTGGCAATAATGGTATTTTTTGCCTCAATAGTTTCGTTCTTTTCACCAGCAATATTGATGTGCGTAGCATCTTTAAAAGATCCTACACCTTGATAAACGTCTATGTTATTTTTACCCATCAAGAACTCGATACCCTTTGTAGTAGTATCTACAACGCCTTGCTTACGCGAGATCATTTTCTCAAGATTAAGGCTTACTTCGCCTACGTCTATTCCGTGATCTTCAAAATGTTTTATGGCGTCTTCGTAGTGGTGAGAAGAGTCTAAAAGTGCCTTAGAAGGAATACAACCTACGTTTAAGCAAGTTCCTCCTAGTGTACTATATTTTTCTATAATTGCAGTTTTCATTCCTAGTTGTGCACAGCGTATTGCTGCAACATATCCTCCAGGACCAGAGCCTATAATGGCTACATCGTATGAACTCATAATTTATTTTTAAAAGTTATTCAAAGATACAAATATGAGCAGTAGTTTAAAACATAAACAAGACTCCTTTTTTTGTATAAACACATCATAACGACAAGTACTAATTTTCCATAAAAAAAGCCCTCTAGTGAGGGCTTTCCTGTTTGCGCGAAAGCGAAAAAGTACAACTTACATTGCTCCCCATTCTTTAAGAGAGTCCATGTTCATTTTTACATAATCTTGATTCTTTGCTTCCTTTGCTCCTTCTAGAGATGCTTGTGCCGCCTTGATAGCACCTTTCTTGTTACCTACTTTTGCAAGTAATAAAGACTGCTGGCGTAGTTGCCAGAATTTTGGCTCCTTAGTCATAGACATTGCTTTCTCCATGTACGTATTTGCCTTTTCTAGAGATTGACCAGTGCTTGAAAGATATACTGCAGCAGCATAATAATCATTTACTCCTGGTCCAGCCATGATTTTATCAATCTGAGCCATTACCGTCTCGTTTGCTGGTACATTAAAAGGTACTGCAACAAACGTTTTATCCCACTGCATTGTTAAGTGTGCACCCTCGTTAGTAATGTGGTTGATTCCCATAGTAAATGACTCTGCAACCATGTTACTCATTTGTACTTTTGCTGTAAACGTAGCTGCTACTTTACTATCATCCCAAGTTGCTGGAGTTCCCCAGTTGCTTGTATCATTATAAAAATATACTTCCCATGCATCTTGCGTAGGCTTAGTAAATACAGCATAAGAACCTGCTTTAAGCTCTTTCCCTCCTACTGTTACTGGAGTAGAAAAGCTTACCGTAGTATTTGCATTTGCTCCCGTACGCCACATTGCACCATAAGGCACTAGATCTCCCATGATGGTACGTCCTTTCATTGCTGGGCGTGAGTATTCTAATGTAACATCTGTAAGACCTACTACTTGCATCACTTTGGCCGCTGGGCTAGGTGCTGGTGTGTCAATTTGTGCAGTAACGCCCGCAGTCATAAGACCTAAGAAAGCTACAAAAAGTAATTTTTTCATTGTTGTTGTTTTTTTAGTTAATGTGATTTTTAACGCTTTCGCGAAAAAGTCTCTCACAAAAATAAGGCGTTCTAAAGGGGTAAGTGTTAACAAAATCTTAATATCAGCGCATTCTCTTAAATGGCTTAAAACCGTTTCTTTCCATAATATGTATTTAGTGTGTGCCGCTACTCTTGATGCTTCTGTCTGCTTTACTCTTTAAATAAGGTACTCATATAGTAATGCGTCAAAATGATATATTATTTTAATTTAATTTTTGTTTAACCTTTTAGTACTTGTAATTAAACATTTTGATTGTATTTTTAAACTCTCAATAAAGCGACTATGAAAATCTATCAAATACATACCAAGCAAAATGTTCCCATCACGGTGGAAGAAGCTTGGAATTTCTTATCAAACGCTCGTAACCTAGGTACCATCACTCCATCGTATATGAACTTTAATATCTTATCTGGTGCAGATAGACCTGTGTATGCAGGACAGCTTATACGATATACGGTGACTCCTATTTCTAACATTAAAATGAAATGGGTGACAGAAATTATAAGTGTAAAGGAAGGAGAGTACTTTGTAGATGAGCAAAAATATGGTCCATATGCATTATGGCACCACAAGCACTTTATCAAAGCAATACCGGGTGGTGTAGAGATGGAAGATATTGTAGACTATGCAGTACCCGCAGGATTCTTAGGTAGACTAGCACATCCCTATCTAGTACAACCTAAGCTTGATGAGATTTTTGAATATAGAAAGAAAGCGCTTGAAGAAAAATTTGGAGTTTATAAAGCTCCCACAGAAACAACAACTTTAAAACAAGATATAATCGCATAACTGCATCACCACAATAACATATAACACTATGGGCAAAAACATACTATTAATAGGAGGAAGTCACGGGATTGGTTTTGAAATAGCCAGCAAATTACACCACGATCACACAGTATACGTAGCATCGCGTACTAATGAAAATCTTGGAAATCTTGATGTAAATTACATCGAGTATGACACAGAAAAAGACGAACTAGATTTGAGCCAGCTGCCAGATCATATCGATGGTTTTGTATTCTGCCCAGGGACTATCAACCTTAAGCCTTTTAAAATGCTAGGTGTAGATACTTTTAGAGAAGACCTAGAGATTAACTTTTTGAGCATGATTAAGGTGGTGCACCAAGTTATGGAGCACTTAAAGAAGTCTGAGCAAGCGAGTCTAGTATTCTTCAGTACCGTAGCAGTTAAGGTAGGTATGCCTTTCCACACGAGTGTAGCAGCTGCAAAAGGCGCTATCGAAGGTTTTGCAAAAGCACTAGCAGCCGAGTATGCTCCTAAGCTTAGAGTAAACGTGATTGCTCCATCGCTTACAGATACCCCTCTTGCCAAAAGATTATTGAGCAATGACAAGAAAAAAGAAATGATGGACGCTCGTCACCCGCTTAAACGCGTAGGTACTAGCCAAGATATTGCAAACATTGCAGCCTTTTTATTAGGCGACGAGAGCTCTTGGATCACTGGGCAAGTGATTGGCGTAGATGGAGGAATGAGTACGCTTAACGTAAATTAAACCCCTACATTTATAATTATGGGTGGTACGCTTTCGCAAGAGCGTGCAACTCATTATCACAAGGCTCAAAGATGCGATTAGTATCTTTGAGCTTTCTTATGCAACAACTATGAGCAGTAATAAAGTAAATATTTTTTGGTTTCGTCGTGATTTACGATTAGATGATAATGTAGGATTTCTTGAAGCACTAAAAGGTGACTTCCCGGTGCTTCCTATCTTTATATTTGACAAAGAAATTCTCGATAAATTACCAAAAGATGATGCTCGTGTGACGTTCATTTTTGAAACGCTGCAAAATATGCGTAGCACCTTGCAGGATGAGCATGGTAGTTCGCTAGCCATGTATTACGATACGCCAGAAAAGGTATTTACACAGCTCAGTAAAGATTATGAGATTGCTACGGTTTTTACAAATCGTGATTATGAGCCGTATGCAAAGGAGAGAGATGAGGCGATTACATCATTGCTAGAAGAAAATGACTTTGAATTTAAAACCTTCAAAGATCAAGTGATTTTTGAAAAAGACGAGGTGGTTAAAGGCGATGGCGATCCATACGTAGTCTACACACCATTTAAGAACAAATGGAAAGAACGCTTTGATGCAGATAAAGATCTTACCATACACTACACTTCCCAGCATCTCAACAATCTTATAGAACACAGTCGCCTGCCTAATCTGAGTTTATCAGACATGGGGTTTGAAAAATCATCTATTGAGGTTCCTGAGTATGACGTTACTCCTACTCTTATTCAGAATTACGAAGATACACGCAACTTTCCTGCACAAGATGGCACCTCACATTTAGGGCCGCACTTGCGTTTTGGGACGGTAAGTGTACGTAAAATGATGAAAAAAGCCATCGCAGAAACCAATGAGATTTTCTGGAGCGAACTCATATGGAGGGAGTTTTTTATGCAAATTCTGTATCACTTCCCACATACAAAGGATAAAGCCTTCAGATCAAAATACGACCGTATAGACTGGCGTAATAACGAAGAGGAATTTGAAAAGTGGAAAAATGGCGAGACTGGTTATCTACTAGTAGATGCTGGTATGCGCGAGCTAAACACTACGGGATACATGCACAACAGAGTGCGTATGCTGGTGGCGAGCTTTTTATGTAAGCACTTACTTATTGACTGGAGATGGGGAGAAACTTATTTTGCCGAAAAACTACTGGATTACGACATGAGTTCAAACGTAGGAAACTGGCAGTGGGCAGCAGGTTCTGGTGTAGATGCAGCACCTTACTTCCGCATATTTAATCCTATGACGCAGGTGGATAAATTTGACAAGCAAAAAGAATACATCTCAAAGTGGATTCCAGAGCATAACACAGATAAGTATCCTGAGAAAATGGTAGATCATAAAGAAGCTAGAGAGCGTTGTTTAAAGACGTATAAGGAGGCGGTGGCTTAGTATGCTTTCGCGAAAGCGTAACGACACAAACAGCAAATTTCAAAAAACCTTACAAAAAGAATATAGGTTTAACAACGCTGCTAAAATTTTCATAAAGAACACATAATTACTTTTGACGCGTCTCGTACTTACTAGAGATTTGTTTCAAAAATTATTATGAAAACAACAACCATAGCAAATATACTCACGATTATAACCATACTAGCCATCGGTTATTTTGCATTACCAAAACTGATAGGTCTTGAGCAAAGCGTTAAAGGTTTTTCTAATTTTAATGAGGTAATAGGAATCCCAAACAACATCGCGCGATACGTGACGGGAGTTGTAGAGTTAATCACAGCCATCCTCCTTATACTCTCGCTTACGCTTAAAAGAAAAACAGAAGTTGCACACATTTTGGGTTATTTACTACTAACCGGAACGATGCTAGGTGGACTACTCACAGAGTATTTAATACGCCCTGAGCCTAAAATGATGCTCGTATATATTGCCATAGCTTTACTTATAATTGCTGTGTACCAACTTTTAAATACGTACGCGCTTAAAACCGTTGATCATGAATAACTCACTAGATAAAGTAATACTCATCACAGGTTCGTCAAAAGGGATAGGCAACGCGACAGCAAAACTACTTGCAGCACATGGCGCAAAAGTGGTGATTAACTACGCATCAAGCGACAAGGAGGCTTCTGAAACATTAGAAACCATAACAGAAAACGGTGGTGATGCGATTGCTATAAAAGCAGACGTAAGCAAGCCAGAAGATGTACAAGAATTATTTGATAAAACGATTGCTCATTACGGCAAAGTAGATGTGCTTATCAATTGTGCTGGGATCATGAAAAACAAGCCTTTTCAAGATATTGAACAAGATGATTTTACATCACAATTTGATGTAAATGTGAGAGGTGTTTTTAACACGATGCAGCGCGCATACCACGACCTTTCAGATAACGGAACTATCCTTAATTTTTCATCCAGCACTACAAAAATGATGTTGCCTAGCTACGCTATTTACTCGGCAACCAAAGCTGCTGTTGAGCAAATGACGCGAGTAGTAAGTCAAGAAATAGGACGCGGTATTTCTGTAAACTGTATTGCTCCTGGCCCTACAGAAACAGATTTATTTCTAGAAGGCAAATCTGCCGAGTTTATAGAGCAACTTAAAAGTAAATCCCCATTCAACAGACTAGCACAACCAGAAGATATTGCAAAAGCAGTTCTCTTTATGGTAAGTGACGACTCAAAATGGGTCTCTAGCCAAGTGCTATACACAAACGGCGGTATCGTATAGTTTTCTTTTCGCTTTCGCGAAAGCGTATTTGTTGCAAGCGCCTTTTTAAGCGCTTCGCTCTCTATGCCAATTCAATGTATATTTAGATCGAATAAACGAGACTAGACGTTAAAAAGAATCAGGAATTCCTTTAGCTATTAGGAAGTGTATTTCTTTTATATCATGGGCTATTGTACATAAATTTGAGAAAAATATCAAAAATATGAAGGTGCACGTTTTTTTAGGAGAGTTTAAAACTAGAAAAGGCGCGACATCTTATACTGAATCATATTGGGAACCTGAACCTGATGAATCTGTATCTGATAGAGATTACGAAATATGGGAAAATAGTAATCCAAAATGGAAAATGAAATCTGATTTAAACTGTTATTTGGATGGAGATTTTATTGAAACAATTACTGAGGGTAACAAATTTGAATATCTATATGGAGTGATACAAAACCCAGAAAGCATAAAACATTTAAAAACAGAACTAGACAAGAAAGTACTTGTTCTAATATTTGAAAAGGGAATAAATAGTCAAAAATCTAAATTAAAATCAACTGAGATTTTAGAATATATAGGAGTTTTTGAAAGTACTTTGAAATAAAACATCCGTTAGACTAAATATCCATACTCCAACCCTGCAAGAGCTAAGCTAATTTCAAACTTTAAATAATTTAGGTTTACCCTTATAACAAGTAATGGCTTCCTTAAAAGGATTAAACATAACTGCAAATAATTCTAGCATGTTGCCGTAACCTTCTTTCATTATTCTTTCGTGAAAGCGTACTTTTCATATATTAGTAGCTAATAATCAACCATGCTATCATCCATACTCACTTTCTGGAAGTCCTTATCATACACTACCAGATTCTCCGTCATAGCTTTTATCGCAATACTTCCTATGGGGCTCTTTAGTATGGGAATTCTAGGAGCGTTACTGTATTATCCCGTTTCATTCTTCTTGACCTCCTATCCTACCCTCAATGACTGGACTGGTGATTGGGTATGGCCAGCAACTATAGGTGTTGGGATGTTTTGGTCTTTTGGCTTTATCTGGGCTGGGCTTGCTTGGCACTTTCTGCGTAGTAAGATACATTCTCTACATGTGCTCAGAGTGATGTATGCGCTTATATGCTGGGCTTGGGCTGCAGTATTATGGTATGGAGTGATAAGCAGCAACCTATCGTAACGATATCATTTTCTGGAGTTTTGATTTTGTGTATCTTAGAAGCTACCAACCAAAATGTTAGACTTTAATGAAAAAATTGACACTCCTCTACGTTTTGAGTATGATCACGCTAAGCGTCTCTGCTCAAAAACTATCAAAGAACAAACAAGCGGTAATCGCCTCTGTTGAAAAACACGAAAAAGAACTCATCCGCATTTCTGATGAAATATGGTCTATAGCCGAAACTGCTTTTGAAGAAACCCAGTCGGCTGAAATTCTAGCTAGTTATGCTGAGAAAAATGGATTTAAAGTAGATCGTGGCGTTGCAGGAATGCCTACAGCTTTTGTTGCTACGTATGGATCTGGAAGCCCTGTAATTAGTGTTCTAGGAGAATTTGATGCACTACCGGGACTTTCTCAAAAGACAGAGCCAACAAAGAATCCGCTCAATGAAGGCGAGCCTGGTCATGGCTGTGGTCACAATATGTTTGGCGCAGCGAGTTTAGGTGCTGCCATTGCCATAAAAGAACAAATAGAAGCCGGAAAAATCAAAGGAACCGTAAAATTTATGGGAACACCTTCTGAAGAAAAGTTCTTTGGGAAAATATGGATGGTGCGTGAAGGTCTCTGGGATGATGTAGATGTAAATATTTCTTGGCATCCAGCAGCAGAAATGAAAGCAGATGTACAAAGCTCTCTTGCGCTTGTAGATTTTAAAATAGAATTTTTTGGTCAAGCAGCACACGCCAGCGCAGACCCATGGAATGGACGCTCTGCCTCTGATGCACTTGAAATTTATACAACAGGTGTAAACTATTATCGTGAGCACGTAAAACCTACCGTACGCATGCACTACCACATACAAGATGGTGGTCAAGTGGTAAATGTAGTTCCAGATTACTCGCGTCTATGGATGCGAGTGCGCGACACAGAACGTAAAGGGATGATGCCCGTGTATGAGCGCTTACAAGAAATGGTAGAGGGCGCGGCCATCCTTGCCGATGTAGATTATAAAGTGTCTCTTATTTCTGGGATTTATGAAGTACTCGTCAATAGAACTGGTGGAGCAGTAATGCAAAACAATCTTGAGCTTCTAGGACCTATTAATTATACGCCAGAAGAAATTACCTTTGGTAAAAAAATTCAAGAAGTAACTGGAAAGCCTCAAGTAGGAATGGATAGTGCTATCAAACCACTTGAAGCGACTAGAGAAAATCCAGGTGGCGGTAGTACAGACGTAGGTGATGTGAGCTGGAATGTTGCAAACATCAACCTTGGTGTTACCACTGCTCCTAAGGATACACCGTGGCACTCATGGGCTGTCGTGGCTTGCGGCGGGATGTCTATTGGTCACAAAGGAATGACATATGCCAGTAAAGCAATGAGCATGACGATGCTTGATCTTTTTGAAAATCCTACACTTGTTAAAGAAGTTAAAGCAGAATATAAAGAACGTAAAGGCGATGCCGTGTACGAAGCAATTATACCAGCAGGACCGCCGCCAGTAAATCAAGGGAAGTAATGATGACTAACAAATTATTTACATACGCAGTAGCTCTTATAGTTACTGCGTTATGCTTTTACTCTTGTGCAGAAAAAACAAGCACAACACCCACTAATCTAGACTCAGCGTCAGGATTTCAAGTTGCGATAGATCATTATGCGATTAACGTAGCAGATCTAGATCAGAGTGTCGCTTTTTATCAAGAGGTTTTCGGTTTGAAGGAAATTAAGGATGGCACAGAGCAGCCACACATAAGGTGGTTTAGACTAGGATCATCGCAAGAATTACATATCATTGAAGTAGATAGCCTTGATAAGAAAATACCTAAAGGAGTTCACATTGCGCTTGCTGTAGGTG
Organism: Dokdonia sp. Asnod1-B02; assembly: GCF_045063955.1. Classification (NCBI taxonomy): domain Bacteria; kingdom Pseudomonadati; phylum Bacteroidota; class Flavobacteriia; order Flavobacteriales; family Flavobacteriaceae; genus Dokdonia; species Dokdonia sp. Asnod1-B02. Next base: position 2,473,276 of record NZ_JBEFNW010000002.1, read on the forward strand.
ATTTTGACCGCTTTCGCGAAAGCATAGAAAAAAGAAACCTCAACTACTATGACTGGCCAGGAAGTGCTAGCCAAATTTCAACACGACCTGATAAGGTACGCCAACTCTACTTCCAAGATCCAGATGGATATTGGGTGGAAGTAAATAACGGTAATCAGTTTAATAACTAAAAACCACATCATGTCTAAAATCGAAACTATGAAAGAAAATGCCATTGCTTTTTACAAAATGGCATATGAGGGAAATCCGCGAGAGGCGGTTTCTTTATACGTAGGTGATGAATATATACAGCACAATCCCGACGTAGAAAATGGTACTGAAGGATTCATCACCTACTTTGAAAGAATGCAGGCTGAGTATCCAGAAAAGTCAATCAACTTTGTACGCGCCATTGCCGAAGGTGACCTTGTTTCCTTACACACGCATCAAATATGGCCAGACGATGATCAATACATCACGATGGACTTTTTTAGATTTGACACCAACGGAAAAATCGTAGAACACTGGGATGCTATCCAGCAAATTCCAAAAACATCTGCAAACCCAAATACGATGTATTAAAATCAGGTCTTAAGTCGCTCGTTGCCTAGAGTGACTTAAGACTTCATTAAATCTATTTCCTTAAGATTTTCAATACGGTTTCTTTTTAAGAAATCGTCAATGCTTTCAAAGTGTTCAATAACTCGCTTCTCCTTAAATTCGAATACCTTCTTAGATAGTCCTTGTAAAAAATCACGATCGTGAGAAACAAGGATAAGTGTTCCATCAAAGGTTTGTAGTGCTTCTTTCAAGACATCTTTAGACTTTATATCTAAGTGGTTTGTAGGCTCATCCAGTATTAATAAGTTTACTGGATCAAGAAGCAACTTCACCATTGCTAGTCGCGTTTTCTCTCCTCCAGAAAGTACACTTACCTTTTTATCTAGATTATCTCCAGAAAACATAAAGCGACCTAATATATTTTTAATCTGCGTGCGCATATCACCTTTGGCAACCTCATCTACTGTTTGAAAAACGGTAAGATCTGGATCTAATAATGCAGCCTGATTTTGAGCAAAATAACCCACTTTTACATTATGCCCTAGTTCGCAAGCACCTTCTACCTCGATTTCACCAAGAATGGCTTTAATCATCGTCGATTTTCCCTCGCCATTTCTACCTACAAAGCTCACTTTTTCGCCTCGAGCGATATCCATATTTGCACTACTAAAGACCGTATGATCGTCATACTTCTTAGTAAGATCTTTCACTTTTACAGGAAAATCTCCAGACCTAGGCGCTGGTGGAAATCTCAATGCTAGTGCTGAGTTATCTACCTCATCAATCTCAATGATGGTAAGCTTTTCTAGCATACGCTCACGAGAAGAAACTTGGTTAGTTTTACTATAGGTTCCTTTAAAACGATCTATAAAGGCTTGGTTATCTGCAATAAATTTTTGCTGCTCTTGGTAGGCTTTGATTTGATGTGTACGACGATCTGCACGTAGCTCAAGATAGTGTGAGTAATTTGCTTTGTAATCGTAAATGCGTCCCATCGTAACCTCTATCGTACGATTTGTAATATTATCAATAAACGCCTTATCGTGAGAGATCACAACCACTGCCTTTGCCTTATTCAACAAGAAATCCTCTAACCATATCACTGACTCAATATCTACGTGGTTTGTAGGCTCATCCAATAAGATAAGATCTGGTTTTTGTAGTAAGATTTTGGCTAGCTCAATACGCATGCGCCATCCTCCAGAAAATTCGCTCGTAGGTCTTGTAAAATCCTCACGTTTAAACCCAAGTCCTTTTAATGCTTTTTCAACTTCCTCTTCATAATTTACCTCCTCAATCGCATAAAACTTCTCTCCAAGATCTGTCACCTTGGTAATGATATCCATGTATTCCTTAGACTCATAATCTGTACGAGTTTCCAGCTCCTTATTAAGACGAGCCATCTCCTCCTTCATTGTAAATACAGTAGAAAAAGCCTTAGAAGCCTCCTCCATTACCGTACAATCATCATCTGTAAGTAAGTGCTGTGGTAAATATGCTATGACTGCATCCTTTGGAGTTCGAACATTACCGCGAGTAGGTTTTAGCGCTCCTGCGATAATTTTCATCATGGTAGACTTACCAGCTCCGTTTTTACCCATGAGGGCAATTTTATCATTCTCATTAATAGAGAAAGAAACATCTGCAAAAAGTGTGTCTCCGCTAAACTCAACGGCAAGGTTATCTACTGCAATCATAATATAAATTTAAGATTGTAAAAATACTATATTAAGTGGTGCTGTGTGAAGATTAGTACGCTTTCGCGAAAGCGTAATTTTCAAACATTAATCTAAGCGAAAAGATAAAAAATTAGCATACTATTCTTCTGCTAGTTCAAAAGTCAGAGGTAGCATTGCTCCCACCTTACGTGCTGCCATCGCACCGCCTGTATAAAATACATCAACAGGACTGTGATTTCCGAATGAATCAATAAAAAATGAAGCTGTAGCTTCAAGTTTTGATTGCTCGTCTTGGTTATAAAGAATCTGGATATCTTCTTCAAGAAGGGTTACTTCATGGCCTTTATCTGTAGCCATTATCTTAAAAGGCGCATATGGAGCAGTCTCATATTTGTCTAGAAAAACTCTATACTTTTCTTCTACCAATTTATGATCACGTAGCGCTCTCAAAAAGTGAAGTAGTGAGCCCTTATATTCTGCAGTTCTATTTTTTGAAATCTTACGGCTCGTTTTTTCTTTAATGTTTTCAAAAAACACAGTGCCCACAAAAAAGGACTTGCTCGCCATATTAAATCCATTGAGACTTTTCTCATAAGTAACCTCAAAGTCCATGAGATCATAAGATACGAGATACCCTAAGTTTTTATTTCTAATCCTAATAGGCACATTGCTGTCTGCATACAGCATTCCGTTAGTAGCACTATATCTCAACCGAATATCTTTCTCATTAAGAATTTTGACATCCTTTGTATTTAATACAGAACCTATAAAGTGCTTTTTAAAAGCCCTCATTTTACGTTCTCTTGACCATGTATCATCATCTAATATTACCTCATCTAGTGAATCGATACTTTCTTTGAGGTAAAGCGTTCCTAAAGAGCCTAGTTGATTGTGAGGGATAATAAGCGTCTCAAAACCTAAAACACTTATAATAAGTTCGGTTTGTATCGCATTATCTCTAGTGATTTTGAAATCTCCTTGCGCATTAGATATAGCGCCAATTGTGGTATTATTAAAATAGACAGAAGCATTCTCGATGGCAAGACTGTCTTGTGTAGCTAGTAGTGTTCCTGTAATTACATCTTGAGCGTGTATTGTTATCGCAAAAAGAAAAAAGACAATACAACTAGCTACTTTCATAAGATATAAATTACGACAACATATTATTTTTTAAGAGTAAATTTATTGATCTAAACCACTTGCTGCATCTTCGTCCATAAACCAATGAAGTTCTCCAGAGAGTGGTGAAACAAGACTTGCTGGATAATCTCTGAAATCTTCTTCTTGATTAATGATTGTTTTCACCTTTTCTTCTTTTGAAGCTCCAGTAACTAGAAATGCTACAGCTTGCGCATTATTGATAATATCGCCCGTAATACTCACGCGTTGTTGTCCAGATTCTGGATGTGTCGCAACTTCACACCAGTTTGATGAGTCCCACAGTTCTATCTCATGAGGAAATATAGATGCAGTGTGACCATCATCTCCCATACCAAGTATCACTAAATCAAATTGAGGCACCTCATTTTCTGAAGCGAGCGTACTTTCTAAAACCTCTGCATAGCGTATAGCTTCTGCTTCTGGATTATTTTCGCCAAGGATGCGGTGTATATTTTCCGCAGGGATATTGATTTTTGAAAAAAGATGATCGACTGTCATTTTGTAATTGCTTTGCTCATCTGTAGGAGCAACACAACGCTCATCTCCCCAGTAAAACTGAAACTTAGACCAGTCTGTATCTTTATGCTTCTCTGCAAGTAGGTCAAAAACAATCTTAGGAGTGCTTCCTCCAGATAGTGCTACAGTAAAACGTTCTTTACCGCTTGCAGCTTCCATTAAATAAGTAGCAAAATCTTGAGCTACTTCTTGCTTTGTTTTTGATATATGTAGTGTCATTGTTTTCTATTATATAACTGCAACTGCAGAAGCTAGTTAATATGGGTAAAACTCAATATTGTTATTCTATCACACAGTATCCTGGATCATCTGCTAGATGGGCTCCTGGATTACGCCAGCCGCCACGACCTTCTATGAGATCATCTGCAAATTCTGGTCCCCAGACTCCTGCTGCATAACCATACATCTTTACATCACGACTTGTCCAATATTCTAGTATAGGATCTGTAAATCTCCACGCAGCTTCTACCTCGTCTGCACGAGAATATAAAGTAGCATCACCTTGCATTGCATCAAGCAATAGACGTTCGTAAGCCTCCATAATATCTGTATCACCTAAGCTAGAGTAGTAAAAATCAAGATTACCACGTTCTACCTTAAATCCTTGTCCTGGCACTTTCACACCAAACTTTACTAGGATACCTTCATCAGGTTGAATACGTATGATGAGTTTATTATCTTTATTAATGTCTGAGTTTTTAAAGATCTGGTGGTGTGGTGATTTGAAGTGTATCACAACTTCTGTAACCTTAGTAGGCATACGTTTTGCCGTACGCACATAAAAAGGAACATCTGCCCAGCGCCAGTTATCTACAAAAAACTTAACCGCAGCATAAGTTTCTGTAATACTATCTGGATCTACATCTTCTTCCTCACGATAGCTATTTACACGCTCACCATCTATCTCACTACTTAAATACTGTCCGCGTATCGTATTTTTATCAAGCACCTCTGGGTCTGTCATTAATCGTAATGACTTGAGAGCTTTTAATTTTTCGTTACGTATTTCTTCTGGATCTGCACTTAATGGTGGTTCCATTACTATTAATGCAACGAGCTGTAATAAGTGACTTTGAAACATATCTCGCAATGCTCCAGACTTATCATAATAACCACCTCGAGACTCTACACCTCCACTCTCTGCATTTGTAATCTCTACGTGATCTATGTAATCACGATTCCATAAGGGCTCAAATATGCTATTTGCAAATCGAGTTACAAGTATGTTTTGAACGGTTTCTTTACCTAAATAATGATCAATTCTGTAAATCTGCGATTCTTTAAAATATCTGTGTAATCCCTCGTTAAGTGACTTTGCAGTCTCAAGACTGTATCCAAAAGGTTTTTCTACTATAAGTCGTTTCCAACCTAGACGCTCATCATTTAGTCCTTTTGCTGTAAGATTCTTTGCTATGGCTTCAAATAAACTAGGAGGTGTAGATAAGTAAAAGATGATATTATTATCACACTGGTATGTGGTATTGATATCTTGTATACGCTCATTAAGCTCACGGTAATCTACATCGTATTTTTTATGGAGATCTTCATAAAATAACTTTTCAGAAAATGCGGCAATAAACTCCTCACTATCATCTAGATATTTGCTTTCTAGCGCTACGCGTTTTCTAAACTCCTCATCGGTCATAAAACTACGCGCCACACCAAGTACAGCAAAATGCTTAGGTAAGTGTTTATCTTTATATAATTTATATAGAGCAGGAACTAATTTTCGAGCAGTGAGGTCACCCGAGGCGCCAAAAATGACTAATAACTGATTCTCTGTCTTGCGCATATGAATAACTTATTTAAGGTGCTTCAAAAGTATTGAAACTTTCGTCCATTCCCAACCGACTTCCCTACCACTTACTCACAAAAACAATTATTTTTCCACTATTTTTGAAGAGCAATGCCCACTGATAATTTTGAGCTGCTTTTCTGAGCATATTTGTGGGGAATGAAACTTTACTTATGAAAAATTCTTACGATTTTGGCTTGGTTGGACTGGGCGTAATGGGACGCAACTTTATATTAAATGTAGCCGATAATGGCTTTAGCGCGATGGGCAATGATCTTGACCCAGAAAAAGTGCAAGCGCTTATAGAAGAAGGCGGTGACCCAAAACGCGTAGATGCTACGGTTGATGTATCCGCTTTCGCGAAAGCGTTATCATCCCCACGTAAAATCATGCTACTAGTACCCGCAGGTAAAGTAGTAGACATCGTCATAGAAAGTTTACTACCACACTTAGATAAAGGAGATATCATCATAGACGGAGGAAACTCTTTCTTTACCGATACCGACCGAAGAGAAGCTTACTTATCTGAAAAAGGAATTCACTTTTTTGGAGCAGGAGTTTCTGGAGGAGCAAAAGGCGCACGTATAGGACCTAGCATCATGCCTGGAGGGTCAAAACCTGGATATGCAGCGGTACAACCCATTTTTGAAGCAGTATCTGCCAAATATAACGGAGAACCTTGTGTTGCTTACTTAGGACCTAAATCTGCTGGAAACTATGTGAAAATGGTGCATAACGGTATTGAGTACGGACTTATGCAACTCACTTCTGAGATATACGACGTGCTTAAAAAGGCAGGAAACTTATCTAATCAAGAACTGCATGAGACCTATAAATCATGGAATGAAGGACGTTTACAATCCTTCTTAGTTGAAATTACATCAGAAATTTTTGCCGAAAAAGATACCCTTACTAGTAGCGACCTTGTAGACCAGATTCTTGATAAAGCAAAACAAAAAGGAACAGGAAAATGGACTTCGCAAAATGCGATGGATCTTGGTATTCCCGTACCTTCTATTGATATCGCTGTGAGTATGAGAGAAATCTCTGCACTTAAAGATGAGCGCACCATTGCAGACTCTCTGTACGATCGTCCAGAAGTGGCAACAATGGATAAAGCAAAGCTGACTAAACTTACAGAAGAAGCGCTTTACTTCTCTTACATTATTACTTATGCTCAAGGTTTGCATCAGCTAGCAGACGCATCTAAGGAATATGGATATGACCTCGATATTGCAGTAATTGCAAAAATATGGAGAGCTGGATGTATCATAAGAGCAAAGCTCCTTGCAGATATCACAGATGCATTTACAGAAGATACAGAGCTACCTAACCTTTTATTATCTCCATCGTTTATTAAAAAAATACAAAGCACTGTGGACTCAGCTAGAGAACTTGTTGCTTACGGAGCTATTAATGGAATCCCGCTTCCTGGAGTATCAAACTCGTTAACGTATTTTGACGCTTATACTTCTACAAGATTACCGCTTAATCTTATCCAAGCACAACGAGATTATTTTGGATCGCATACTTACGAAAGATTAGACCGCGAAGGAATCTTCCACACAGAATGGGAGAAATAAGAACGCAATAATTAATATCACCATTGAAGCACTTCCCTATTGTATCATAACAATATCTTTTTGAGAAAATCTAGCACATGTACAGCGGCTGTATGGCTCGCTGTCGTGCTTTTAAGTCTATGTACAGTAGGTTGTTCTAACAGTAAAAACACAGAGCGAGATCATGAAGTGTTTAGATACAACGAGCAATACCAGATTTCAACATTAGATCCTGCTTTTGCTCGTAATCCGCCTATTATCTGGCCGGTGAATCAATTATTTAATGGACTTGTACAATTAGATAATGATCTTAATGTGCAGCCAGATATCGCTAAGTCTTGGATTATTTCTGAAGATGCCCTCACCTACTCTTTCACGCTACGTGATGATGTAAAGTTTCATAAACATGAAGCTTTTAATACTGTAGATAGCACAAGGAATGTGGTTGCAAGTGACTTTGTATATTCCTTTGATAGACTTACAGATCCAGCTATCGCATCACCTGGAAGTTGGGTACTTAGTAATGTGGAACATTATAAAGCAGAAAATGACAGTACTTTTACAGTACAATTAAAGCAACCTTTTCCAGCCTATTTAGGATTGCTTAGCATGAGATACTGCTCTGTTGTACCTAAGGAAGTGACAACTTTTTATGGAAATGAATTTAGATCAAACCCTATAGGTACTGGTCCTTTTAAATTTAAACGTTGGGAAGAAGGTGTAAAACTTGTACTTCGTAAAAACGAATTATATTATGAGAAAGATGCTGCTGGAAATAGCCTTCCTTACTTAGAGGCTGTTGCCATTACATTTTTACCAGACAAGCAAAGCGAATTTTTACAGTTTGCTCAAGGTAATATAGATTTTTTAAATAGCCTTGATCCATCGTATAAAGATGAGATACTTACTGCTTCTGGACAACTACGAGAAAAATATCAAGATCAAGTAAATTTTGAAAAAGTTCCATGGCTTAACACTGAGTACATAGGTTTCTATCTTGATAGTAACACTCCAGAAGTTCAATCTACTTTATTACGTAAGGCAGTGAACTACGGTTTTGATCGTGAGAAAATGATCACCTACCTGCGCAATGGGATAGGAAAACCTGCAGTAAACGGTTTTATTCCCAAGGGACTTCCTGGTTTTAACGACATAGATGGTTATAGTTACAATCCTACACTTGCTAAAGAACTTGTAGCTCAGTACACCGCACAAACTGGAGACCAGTCACCACAACTCACGATAGGTACAAACAGTCAGTACCTTGATATATGCGAGTACATACAGCGAGAGTTACAAAAAGTAGGACTGGATGTACAAATTGATGTGATGCCTCCATCTACCCTACGCCAGATGAAAAGTAGTGGTGAGCTAGACGCTTTCCGCGCTAGTTGGATAGCAGATTACCCAGATGCCGAAAACTACTTGAGTTTATTTTACAGTAAAAACTTCACTCCTAATGGACCTAACTATACACACTTTAAAAGTGCGACCTTCGACAGTCTTTACGAGAAGAGTTTAAGTATTATAGATATTAATGAACGCAAACAGTACTATATAAAAATGGACTCTCTTATTATAGAGCAATCCCCTATCATTCCGCTTTATTATGACGAAGTGGTACGATTTACCCAAAAGACCATTTCAGGTTTTGAACCCAATGCTCAGAACTTCTTAGTGTTGAAACATGTAAAAAAGAGTAAAAAGTAGTGTGATTACGCTTTCGCGAAAGCGTACCTAAAACAATTATAATATCGAACAAAAAGACACTTATAACACCATTTTATCACCTTCTGAAGAGACACTCTTTAAGGATAGAAATAGCAAATTCTTTGGCTATGCATTCCCCGTTACCACAGAGGAAGAAGTCAAGGAACATATAGATGCCTTAAAAAAACAGCACTACCAAGCCAGACACTGGTGCTATGCGTATGTGCTAGGTAAGGAATACGAACAATACCGTGCAAATGACGATGGCGAGCCTTCTAATAGTGCGGGTGCTCCTATTTATGGACAGCTACAATCTTTTGATGTTACAAATGTACTTGTAGTGGTTGTAAGATATTTTGGTGGAACAAAGTTAGGTGTAGGCGGTCTAATCAATGCTTATAGAACGGGTGCACAACTCGCACTTGATAATGCTCGTATTGTAGAGAAAACAATTGATATTCCTTTTTCTGTACAATTTGAGTATCCCCTACTCAACAAAGCGATGCGCTTAATTAATGACTACAAGGTGACCATTATCGAGCAAAAAATGGAAATGGACTGCGTCTTTCATCTCGCTATACGCAGAAAAGAGTCTGAAAAGGTGATTGAGGCTTTTAATGAAGTCTATGGAATTAACCTTCTAAAAGAAGATTAACTAGAGCTTCTCTAAAATGTATTTTGGGCACCTCATAGGTCTCCCAGTTTTAGTATTCATAAAGATCAATTCTGTACTTGCCACTGTTAATAACTCTTCCTTTTGGTTATAAACTTTATAATCGAACATAATACGCACCGTAGGAATATTCCTAAGTGAAGTTTCTATTTTAAGGCGATCATCGAAAAGTGCAGATTTTTTAAAGGTCGTATTTAAATTATATACCGGTAGCATAACTCCATTTTCTTCCATCCATTTATAAGAAATTCCAAGCTGTTCTAGCCATTCAAGTCTCGCAATTTCAAGATATTGAGCGTAGTTACTATGGTGCACAAAGCCCATCTGGTCGGTTTCTGAGTAGCGAACTTTAACAAAAGTAATATGGTTTTTCACAGTAGAGAGGTCTAATTTTTTGTAATTTTAAATCTGATATATGATGCAACAAAATTTGCAAAAAAACAACCCTCTACTAGTTTTTTTATTACTTTTTTTGTTCACATATTTGCTTAGCTTTTAAAGGGGGCCTTATCAACAATACGATAATCCTTTTAAAAGGCATTCTGTACTAAAAAACAACCAATAATTTAACTCAACGAATGACTCTAACTGCGCAATCTGTATGGGATAATTGTCTCGCTTTTATTAAGGACAATATTACACCCCAGGCATACAAGACGTGGTTTGAACCGATTAAAGCGGTCAAGCTCACAGATAACGCATTAAGCATACAAGTGCCTAGTAAGTTCTTTTATGAATGGCTAGAAGAGCACTATGTTAAACTTCTTAAAGTTGCGCTTAACAAAGTACTAGGTGAAAATGCCAAACTGGTTTATGTAATCAGAATGGAAAACACTTACGGAAATAATCAACCGTTTACTGAAAAGATTCCTAGTGCAAATCGTAGCACAATGAAATCTCAAGATGTTGATGCTCCATTTAAAAATAAGAATCCAGAGCTTAAAAATCCTTTTGTAATTCCTGGTATCAGAAATTTACAAATTGAATCACAGCTCAATCCTAATTATAATTTTGATAACTTCCTTGAAGGTGACTCTAACCGTCTTGCACGTTCTGCAGGAATGGCGGTTGCAAATAAACCTGGAGGAACATCATTTAATCCACTACTCGTTTTTGGTGGTGTAGGTTTAGGAAAAACACACCTTGCACACGCCATAGGTGTTCAAATAAAAGATAAATATCCAGCAAAGACTGTTTTATACATATCTGCTGAGAAGTTTACACAACAGTATATTGAGTCTGTAAAAAAGAACAACAGAAATGACTTTATACATTTCTATCAAGTTATTGATGTTCTTATTGTAGATGATATTCAATTACTAAGTGGTAAAGCAGGAACTCAAGATGTGTTCTTCCATATCTTTAATCACCTACATCAGAATGGTAAGCAAGTAATTCTTACCTCAGATAAGGCGCCGGTTGATATGCAAGACATCGAGCAACGCCTTCTTTCTCGTTTTAAATGGGGATTAAGTGCAGAGCTACAACACCCAAGCTTTGAAACGCGTATAGCCATCATAAAGCAAAAGCTGTATCAAGATGGTGTTGAGATGCCAGAAGAGATTGTAGAATTTCTTGCAAATAATATCAAGACAAATGTAAGAGAGCTAGAAGGTGCTATTATATCACTTATTGCTCACTCTTCTTTCAATAAGAAAGAAATCACATTAGATCTAGCTAAGAAGATTGTAGATAACTACGTGAAGCACACCAAGCGCGAAGTATCTATAGATTACATACAAAAAATTGTATCAGATTACTTCCAGATGGATGTAGAGACACTACAGTCTAAAACTCGTAAACGTCACATTGTACAAGCAAGACAGCTCGCTATGTTCTTTGCAAAGAAGCTTACAAAGGCATCTCTTGCAAGTATAGGTTCTCAAATAGGACAACGCGATCACGCAACCGTATTACACGCTTGTAAAACGGTAGATAACCTTGCCAGCACAGACAAGCAGTTTAGAAAATACGTAGAAGATTTAGGAAAGAAGCTCTCTGTGTAACTTCTATCTTGAATTGATTATAATAACAAAGCCTCTACATTTTCATGTAGAGGCTTTGTTAGTTTTTAGGAATGAATAAAAATTATTGAGTCACTTATTTCTTTTTAATGTTGTCACTCGCAGCTTTTTCTCTAGAAGAACTAACTATACCGTAAATCGTTACAGCCATACCCGTGAGAAGAAAGCCAAAAATAAAATAATTACTAGCCTCAAAAGCCATACACATAATACCAGTAGTAATGAGCACTCCACCAAAAGTTGATATCCATTCTCCTTTTGAACTTTTTTGAATTTTCATGATATTACTTCTATTGTTAGAAATGTCAATATACAATTAACATCACGAATAGTTAACGTCTAGGCAAATCGCTTTCCTCATCTTTTAATGGAAGCTCAGAACTTCCCATTAAAAACTTATCGACGTGGTGAGCTGCTTGACGCCCTTCAGAAATTGCCCAGACGATAAGTGACTGCCCTCTACGCATATCACCTGCTGCAAATACACCCGAGACATTGGTACTATAATCAGTTGCCTTAATGTTACCTCTCAAATCTGTATCGAGATGTAATTGGTCAATTAATGTTTTTTCTGGACCGGTGAAACCTAATGCTAGAAATGCCATATCACATTCCCATTCTTTTTCTGAATTAGGAACTTCTTTTAACTCTCGTCTTCCACTTTCATGAGTAATCCACTCCACCTCTGCGGTAATTAGTCCTGTAAGATTTCCTGCAGCGTCACCCACAAATTCTTTGGTAGATATACTAAACACACGATCAACCCCTTCTTTATGCGAAGAACTTGTGCGTAGTCGCATAGGATAATATGGCCAAGGCTGTTCTGTAGGTCGATCTACAGTAGGCTTATTAAGAATCTCAAAGTTAGTCACACTACTTGCTCCTTGCCTATTACTCGTGCCTATACAATCAGAACCTGTATCTCCTCCTCCTATTACGACAACGTTTTTACCGGTTGCTACAATTTCTTCTTCCCAATCATTTAAGCCATCTTGACGCTCGTTATTCTGCTTTAAAAAATCCATTGCTTGATACACTCCTTTAAGATGCGCACCCTTAATTGGTATTGATCTTCTTATGGTTGCTCCTCCGCACAGTACAATAGCATCATACTCATTTTGGAGCGCCTCTACACTTATGTTATTACCCACATGTGCATTTGTTTTAAAGATGATTCCTTCTTCCTCAAGGACCTCAAGACGACGATCTATTACATTTTTTTCCATCTTAAAATCTGGAATTCCATAACGTAGTAATCCGCCCACTTTTGCATCCCTTTCAAAAACAGTCACCGCATGTCCAGCTCTGTTGAGCTGTTGCGCTGTAGCAAGCCCAGAAGGTCCAGAACCTATAACAGCAACAGATTTACCTGTACGTTTCACAGGTGGTTGCGCTGTAATCCATCTTTCTTCAAAAGCACGCTCTACTATATTTTTTTCTATATTTTCAATACTTACTGGATCTTCATTAATGCCAAGAACACAAGCTTCCTCACATGGGGCAGGACAAAGTCTTCCTGTAAATTCTGGAAAATTATTGGTTGCATGTAATATCCCTGCAGCCTCTTTCCAGCGACCTTTATACACTGCATCATTAAAGTCTGGTATAAGGTTACCTAACGGGCATCCAGAATGACAAAATGGAATCCCGCAATCCATACATCTTCCTCCCTGCTTTTTGAGATCTGACTCTTCAAGTGGAACGGTAAATTCTTTGTAATTTTTTAAGCGTTCCTCCGGAGCTACATAGCTCTCATCTTTGCGCTTATATTCTAAAAATCCTGTTACTTTTCCCATCTCTTAGTTTGCTAATTTTTGTTCTTCCTCTAGTCTTATTAAAGCCTGGCGGTATTCTTCTGGTAACACTTTCGTGAAATTGCCTATTTCCACATCCCAATTTTCTAGGAAACGTTGTGCTAGTGGAGATTGTGTGGCATTATAATGGTTTTCAACCAATTGTCTAAGTTCTTCACGATCTTGTTTTTCTTCTACTTTTAAGAAGTTTAAGCCCTCTGAGTTTGCTTTTCGCGAAAGCGAACTATCAACATCATACACATATGCAATTCCACCACTCATTCCAGCTCCAAAGTTTCTTCCCACGGCTCCTAAAATCACTGCTACTCCTCCTGTCATATACTCACAACCATGATCACCTATACCTTCTACAACAGCTCTAGCTCCCGAGTTACGTACACAAAAACGCTCTCCTGCCTTTCCATTGATGTAAGCCTCTCCAGCGGTAGCACCATAAAATGCTACGTTTCCAATAATGACATTATCCTCAGGAATTATGGTTGCCTCTACAGGTACTTTTACAATCACTTTTGCTCCAGAAAGTCCTTTACCTATATAGTCATTTGTATTTCCAGTAACCGAAAGTGTTAGTCCATGCGTTGCAAATGCTGCAAAACTTTGTCCAGCCGAACCTTCAAAGTTGATTTTTAATGTATTTTCTGGTAGCCCATTAACTCCATAAATTTTTGAGATCTCATTACTTAAAATGGCTCCTACTGCTCTGTCTTCATTTGTAATCTTAAGATCAAGCGTGGTTTTCTCTTTTCTGAATAATGCAGGGTGCGCCTGAGATATAATTTTGAAATCTAATGCTTTTTCTAAATCGTGATCTTGCTTCTCTGTATTTCGTAAGGACTGTCCTTCTTTAACAGCAATCTTGTGTAATATAGGAGACAAGTCTAGACCTAATGCTTTATACTGATCTATAGCGGTGTTTCGCTCTAGTTTTTGCACTTGCCCAACCATTTCATCTACGGTCTTGAAGCCAAGCTTTGCCATAATCTCACGAAGCTCTTGCGCCACGAAATACATAAAGTTAACTACATGTTCTGGCTTTCCTTTGAAACGCTTACGTAACTCTGGGTTTTGCGTAGCAATTCCCACAGGACAAGTATTTAAGTGACATACACGCATCATAATACATCCAGAAGCCACTAGCGGTGCAGTTGCAAAACCAAACTCCTCTGCTCCTAAAAGACATGCAATTGCTACGTCTCTACCGGTTTTTAGTTGGCCATCACATTCTAATCTCACACGACCACGCAAATCATTCATAACGAGTGTTTGCTGCGCTTCGGCTAGTCCTAACTCCCACGGAAGCCCTGTATGTTTTAATGAAGTAAGCGGCGTTGCACCAGTTCCTCCATCATGCCCAGAGATTAAAATAACATCTGCCTTTGCTTTTGCAACTCCAGCGGCTACAGTACCTACACCTACTTCTGATACTAGTTTTACATTAATGCGCGCTTCTCTATTTGCAGATTTAAGGTCATAAATAAGCTGTGATAAATCTTCAATCGAGTAAATATCATGGTGCGGTGGTGGAGAAATCAATCCTACATAAGGAGTAGAATTACGTGTTTTTGCAATTTCTGGATTTACTTTAGGCCCAGGCAACTGCCCTCCTTCACCAGGCTTAGCTCCTTGCGCCATTTTTATTTGAATCTCTGCAGCATTTGTAAGATAATTTGAAGTTACCCCAAATCGGCCAGAAGCCACTTGTTTGATTGCACTGTTTTTCCAATCACCGTTTACATCCTTATAAAAACGCTCTTGGTTTTCTCCTCCTTCTCCAGAATTTGATTTACCATCTATACGATTCATCGCTACAGCAAGTGTTTCATGCGCCTCTTTACTAATAGATCCATAAGACATTGCTCCCGTTTTAAAACGCTTTACAATATCCGTCCAAGGCTCTACTTCGTCAATATCTATAGGATCATAGTTTGTAAACTCAAACAAGCCCCTAATAGTCATTAGTTGTTTTGCTTGATTATTTACACGATCTGCATATTCCTTATAAATTACCGGCTTATTGCTTCGTACAGATTCTTGAAGTTTTGCAATCGTAAGCGGATTAAATAAATGAGCCTCCCCGTCTCTTCGCCATCTGTACTCACCACCTATTTCTAGTGGTAAGTCTGCAGCAATTTCCTTTTTATCGTAAGCAGCTGTATGACGCTTACTTATTTCTCCTTCTAATTGGTGTAATCCAACACCCTCAATTCTAGTCACCGTGCGAGGAAAGTATTTTGAAACTACTTTTTTACTAATACCTATACATTCAAATAGCTGCGAACTACGATATGAATTAAGTGTAGAAATTCCAATCTTGTTCATCACCTTAAGCACACCTTTACCTACAGCTTTATTGAAATTTTGAATAGCCTCCTCTACATCTACACTAGCAAGCTCAAGATCTTCTGGGTGATTTTCTATAATCTCATTAACCATATAAGGGTTAATCGCACTCGCACCATAACCAAACAATAACGCAAAATGATGCACCTCTCTAGGCTCTGCAGATTCAATAATTAAACTTAATTGTGATCTCTTCTTATGAGTTGCTAGTCCGTTGTTTACATAAGAGCAGGCAAGCAATGCTGGTATAGGTGCCTCTGTAATTGACGTATTTCGATCTGATAGAATAACAATATTTGCTCCCTCATCAAGCTGCTTGCTTACATTTTGCAACAGTTTTTCTAGCGCTTCTTCAAGACCGTTATGACCTCTCTCTACCTGATATAACATCGGCACAGAAACCACTTTGAAGTTTTTATCATCTAGACTTTTAATCTTATCTAAATCTTGTTTTGATATAACTGGGTTTTGGATTTTAAGTTTTCTACAATGCTCGGGATTTATGTCAAAAATATTATAATCGGCTCCCAGGGTTAGAGAAATATCTGTAATCAACTCTTCTCTAATACCATCTAGTGGTGGGTTTGTAACCTGAGCAAATAATTGTTTGAAGTAGTTATAAATGAGTTGCGGTCTTTCTGAAAGCGCTGCAATAGGAGCATCATTACCCATAGAACCTATAGGCTCCTTAGCATTTGCAGCCATGGGTAGTATAATTGTATTTATATCTTCTTGCGTATACCCAAAGGTGATCAAACGCTCTTTAAGTGGCGCTTCATTTAAAAATAACGGACACTCATTATAAGGGATATCCCTTAAGTGAATTAAATTTTCATCAAGCCATTCTTGATACGGGTGGCGCGTTGCAATCTCCTCTTTTATTTCCTCATCGTTAATGATACGACCTTGCGCCATATCTACTAGAAACATCTTACCAGGTTCTAAACGACCGTGGAACTGTACATTGCTAGGCTCAATATCTACCACACCTATTTCTGAAGCCATAATCACGTAGCCATCCTTTGTAACAGAATAACGCGATGGACGCAATCCATTACGATCAAGTACCGCTCCTATATAATTACCATCTGTAAATGGAATAGATGCAGGACCATCCCAAGGCTCCATTAGGCAGGAGTTAAATTCATAAAAAGCACGTTTTGCAGGAGACATCTCCTTATTTTTTTCCCACGCTTCTGGCACGAGCATCATCATTACCTCTGGAAGTGAGCGACCTGTCATTAATAACAGCTCTACCACCATATCCATAGACGCACTATCAGATTTACTTGGGATTACCACTGGTAACACAGCTTTGATATCCTCCCCAAAAAGCGGACTCTCCATAAGCTCTTCTCGCGAATACATACGAGTTACATTCCCTCGCAACGTATTAATCTCTCCATTATGGCACATGTATCTAAAAGGCTGTGCAAGATCCCATGTAGGGAATGTATTTGTTGAAAAACGCTGATGCACAAGTGCTAGACGTGTCACAACCCTAGGATCCATCAAGTCCTTATAATAGACCTTAATATCTTGAGGCATTAGTAGCCCCTTATAAATGATTGTTTTGGTAGAAAAACTAGGCACATAAAAGAATGAACTTTCAGATAGCTTAGAATCATATATGGTGTGTTCTGCAATTTTACGTGCAGTAAATAATTTTAAATTAAATGCAAATTCTGGAGTTGGTTTTTGTTGCGCTTTCGCGAAAGCGGGATTCTTATCACCACCGTCATACGAAACAAAGATTTGCTTTACAAAGGGTTCTGAAACCTGAGCAATCTCACCCAAAATAGATTTATCTACCGGTACATCTCTCCATCCTATAATATGTATACCTTGATCTGCAAGACTCTTCTCAAACACCGAAATACAGTAATCTCGTTGGTTTTGTTTACGAGGAAGAAACACATTACTCACAGCATAACTCCCTTCTTGTGGCAACTCAAAATCACAGCTCGCTTGAAAATAATCGTGAGGTATATCTATAAGGATTCCTGCGCCATCTCCCGTTCTTCCATCTGCACTTACAGCTCCTCGATGCTCTAGTTTTTCTAGAATTTCTAGTGCTTTATGAATAATGTCATTTGACTTTATTCCTTTTAAACTACAAATGAATCCCGCTCCACAAGCATCGTGTTCAAATTCTTTTAAATATAATCCCTGATCCTTAAGCATTGTCTACATTTTTATGGTGAAACCATCATTACTTATTCACAAGATAATCCTACTTATCTAAGTCTCAAAAACCACCGCACATTATTGCGATTAATAAATTATAGACACCACTTAATTCATATAACCTCATTAAAACATAGGTTATTTTATCATATTCAAATTAATAAAATTGCTCAAAAACCACGAAAACGTTATCGCCATTGCAACGAATACTACCTAAGACCAAAATATCCTTAATAATTTAACTCATTTAACACTAAAAACCCAACAACCCAAAAACACATATCACAACAAAATCACAAATTATTTACCACACCCCTAATTTTTTAGGGGTGATTTTAAAAAAAACATAAAAATTTACAAAACAACACCACAATTTATAGCCTTAACTAAATTTTAAGATACATTTGGGAACTAATCAACAATAAAACCACACTCTTATGAAGTCCATTATTACGTTCTTAGTACTAGCCATTACAACCGCTTCCTTATTTGCTCAGGAAGAATCAACAAAGAAAAAATTTACTGTAGAAGGAAGTGTTGACACATACTTTAGACAAAACCTTTCTGGACCTAATGGCGAGGATGCTATCGCTCCAAATACCTCCTTTGCAAATCGCAATGGTTTTGCAATTGGTATGGCAAATGTGATAGGTTCTTTTGAAAGTGAAAATGGAAAAGTAGGTGCTGTCGCAGATTTAGTTTTTGGCCCTAGAGGTGAAGAAGCTGTTTTCTTATCTGGACCTTCTTCAAATATTGTTAACCAACTTTACGTATACTGGAATGTTTCGGAAAAAGTAAAACTTACTTTAGGAAACTTTAATACCTTCTTAGGTTATGAAGTAATCTCTCCTACTCTCAACTTTAACTACTCAACGTCTTATATGTTTTCATATGGACCATTTTCTCATACGGGTATAAAAGCAGACTTTACTTTATCTGAAGATTGGAGCGCTATGGTAGGTGTACTCAACCAGACAGATGCTACAGAATTTAATTTTGATAACGATTACACACTAGGCGCTCAACTAGGTTATAAGTCCACGTATCTTAATTTCTTGTATGGAAAGCAAGGAGGAAGTACAGAAAGCACATTCCAAGTAGATCTTACTACTGGTCACGATCTATCAGATGACTTTTACCTAGGTCTTAACGCAACATACAATGACACAGACGGAGCTTCATTTTATGGTGTTGCGCTATATCCACAATACAAAACATCAGAATCATTTACACTAGGACTGAGAGGAGAATACTTTGCAGAAGCAGAAGGTGGTGCTGGAGCCATAGGAGGTTATGATGATGAAGGAGATGCATCTGTACTTGCAGTTACTCTTACTGGAAGTTATACCGTAGGTGACCTTACCATCAAGCCAGAATTTCGCTTAGACAGTGCTAGTGAAGACACCTTCCTTGATACTGACCTTGAACCTAACAGCTCATTATCTTCATTTCTAATTGCAGGTATCTATAAATTCTAATAAAACCAATCTCTAATTATGATACAACTATTAAACTCAATTATGCCTAATCTCATGTTTATACAAGACACTGTAAGTCCTGAAGATTTAGAAAATGCAATCACTGCGATTAATGGAGACATAGGAATGCTTTGGATGCTACTATCTGGTATACTAGTATTCTTTATGCAAGCCGGATTCACATTAGTAGAATCTGGAATGACACGTTCTAAAAATGCCGTAAATATTGCAATGAAAAACCTACTAGACATTTGCGTAGGTTCTTTAACATACTGGATTGTAGGATACTCTCTGATGTATGGAGACACTTCTAACGGTTGGTTTTTCTGGAGTGGTCTTTTTCAAGGAGAAGGCGCAGATCTTTTCTTCCAAACAATGTTTGCTGCAACAGCTGCAACCATCGTGTCTGGAGCAATTGCAGGTAGAACAAAATACTCAACATACATTATATTCTCTCTAATAATGACAGCCGTTATTTATCCTATTTCAGGAGGATGGCAATGGCAAGGAGAAGGCTGGTTATCTAACCTAGGCTTCATTGATTTTGCTGGATCATCTATTGTTCACTCTGTAGGTGGATGGGCTGCATTAGTTGCTGCTATATTAGTAGGACCACGTATTGGAAAATTTGTCGATGGAAAAGTATTTGAAATACCAGGACACAACCAAGTACTAGCCACTCTAGGTGTATTTATTCTTTGGTTAGGATGGTTTGGTTTCAATGGTGGATCTCAACTCGCTTGGGGTGGAGCAGATGCTATAGGAGCTTCAAACGTTGTACTAATCACAAATCTATCTGCTGCTGGAGGAGGACTAGGTGCATTAATAACAACGTGGATCTGGTATGGAAAACCACACCTAGCACAAACCTTAAATGGAGCCCTTGCCGGTTTAGTAAGTATTACTGCAGGTTGTGGTAATATGAGCGCTGGAGGAGCGGTTTTAGCTGGATTAATAGGAGGTATCCTAGTGGTATTCTCAATAGAGTTTATCGAGAAGAAACTTAAAATTGACGATGCAGTAGGTGCAGTTTCAGTACACGGAGTTGTAGGTGTTTGGGGAACCATAGTAATTGGACTTTGGGGAATTGATGGAGATGCAGGAATAGGTCTACTTAATGGTGGTGGCGCTAGTCAACTAGGCGTTCAAGCATTAGGTGCTTTGGCGTATGCAGCATGGTCTATTGGCTTATCATTTATTATTTTATTTGCACTTAAGAAGACTATTGGACTACGTGTAAGTAAAGAAATAGAAGAATTAGGTCTTGATATGGCAGAACACGGTACTATAGCTTACCCAGGAAAAAGAGATAGAGGAGAGTAATTAAATATCAACCTCAATTCGCATATTTTACTTTAATTTTAAAACCCTGACCATCTGGTCAGGGTTTTTTATTATCGGTATTTTATTACGCTTTCGCAAAAGCGTATATAAATTAAGTACCTTAGAGTTATGAACGAACAAGCTCCCTCCACTACAAAGATCTTAATGGTTTGCCTAGGAAACATATGCCGCTCTCCGCTAGCCGAAGGTATTTTAAGATCTAAACTAGACGAAACTCTTTTCAATGTAGACTCCGTAGGTACAGGAGATTGGCACGTTGGTAATCCGCCAGATCCTAGGAGCGTAAAAGTAGGATTATCTCATGGTGTGGATATCTCAGGACTTAGAGGGAGACAGTTATCTCAAAGTGATTTTAATGATTTTGATCATATTTATGTAATGGATCAAAACAATCTGGAAGATGTGCTGGCCAAAGCAACTACAGATGAGCAGCGCCGTAAAGTAGTGATGATTCTCGATGTAGTGTTTCATGGAGAAAAAGTAGATGTTCCAGATCCATATCATGGAAGTGCAGAAGAATTTGAGAGAGTGTATGAAATGCTGGATACCGCATGCAATCATATCGCAAAGGAACTAGCGTAATTTATTACATCATACATCTTATTAGAAATTATAGACATTGCAAAAGTAAATATTGCTCATATGAGTCGATGTATTTATATTGCAACCCATACGATAACCCCAACCTATAAACTACTTACCTATGAGTTCATTTACCGCAACTGGAAAATTATATCTGATACCCACGACTCTAGGTGACACAAGCGCTCTAGAAGTGATGCCTATCTCTGTAAAAAAGGTAGTAGAATTTATAGATACGTACATCGTAGAAAACGAAAAAACAGCGCGTCGCTCCATTAAAGCGATATCTCCTGGCAAATCACAACCCTCACTAAAATTATTCCCATTAAATAAATACACAGATATTGCTGAGCTCCCATCGTATTTAGAGCCATGTTTACAAGGGGAATCTGTAGGGTTACTATCTGAGGCTGGAGTTCCAGGTGTCGCAGATCCTGGAGCAGAAGTTGTAAAAATTGCCCACCAAAAAGGCATCCAAGTTGTGCCACTTGTAGGTCCATCATCTATACTCATGGCAATGATGAGTAGTGGTATGAATGGTCAAAATTTTGCTTTTAATGGATATCTACCTATTGACGCACAACAGCGCAAGCAAGAGTTGAAACGATTAGAACGTTTATCTTCTGAGCAGGGACAAACGCAATTATTCATTGAGACTCCGTATCGCAACAATAAGATGCTAGAAGACATTTGCAATACTGTTCATCCTGAAACACAAGTTTGTATTGCTTGTGATATCACGCTTCCTACAGAATATATAGTGACAAAAAGTGCTTCTTTCTGGAAAACTAATGCACCAGACTTACACAAAAGACCTGCAATTTTTATAATTCACAAGTCATATTAAGTTAGCGCCTCAAATTAGCTGGCCTAGGATATTTTTGTTGGATTTTTTTAATCATGGGTTCTAGACCATTTACTTTAATTTCCATCATTTCTTGAAGTAACCTTCCCAGCTTACCTTCTGGAAAACCTTGTTGTCTAAACCACACAAAATAAGATTCTGGCAGATCTACTAAGTACCAACCTTTATATTTACCAAAAGGCATTCTATAATAAGCCATCTCTATAAGGTGATCTTGTGCTTCTTTATGTATATCTGCCATGCTTGTTATTTCTTAATCACCGTTTTACCCTCAATCGTTATTGCCGAACCTTCTATCAAATACATAGAAGTAGGCTCCTGAACTTGTAGGAAGCTAAATTTCGCACCATACATCGCCTCAAAGTCAATATCAAACGTTGCTTTCTTTATAGGATGATGATTCCATCGCGGGTGCGTCACCTCGTACTCATTAGTTTTAAACTTAGAAGGACTGGCGTATCCCCAGTAATGTTCTGATATGAACTCCATCTCACTATTCTTCTCAATAGGTTGCGAAGCTACAGCAGCCTCTATACTAATAGACTGCCAAGTGCCATCTTTTTTCCATCCATATGAGATCTTGCGATGTTCACTTGTAATCTCCCACTCATGTCGCATTGGTAAGGTTTCATAGCTCTCATTATAAAGTGCATTTGCAACAAAAGAAATTGCAGGCTTAGGAACTACTTCTTTTATAAACACTGCCCCACGTTTCCAAATACCACCATCTTTTCTACGCACGTAAAAACGCAGATTCACCTCTTCAAAATTTACGTGAAATGGAATTTTGACACCCTTAATACGCGTATCCATAAACATAAAAGCAATGACACTCACATAACATTTACCTTCATAAAAATCTAGCTCTGTTCCATAAGGGACATATGGCTCTAAAAGAGCTGGATCTACCTCATAATTTATAAAAGCAAGCTGGCGCCATGCTGCGGTAAGGAAGCTCATAGAATTATAGTGTGATAGTAATTAATATAAAGTAGTGCGAGTCTCACCTAGACTGTAAAGTAGGATTGTTTAATGCTGATACACTTTTATGCCATCTACATACGTAGCAGCGACTTTTAAGTTAGGAATCTTATCCTCTTCCACCGTCATGATATCTTCATCCATGATGATAAAATCTGCAAACTTTCCAGTTTCAATACTTCCTTTCTCGTCTTCTTCAAAATTTGAATAGGCAGCCCAGATTGTCATTCCTTTTAACGTTTCTTCTCTAGTAAGTGCATTCTCCATTTGATATCCACCTTCTGGATATTGCTTTAAATCTTTACGAGCAACAGATGCATAAAATGTATAAAACGGACTTACCTGTTCTACAGGAAAATCTGTTCCTAGGATTACAATACCTGACTGATTTAATAAGT
Source organism: Dokdonia sp. Asnod1-B02 (assembly GCF_045063955.1). Classification (NCBI taxonomy): domain Bacteria; kingdom Pseudomonadati; phylum Bacteroidota; class Flavobacteriia; order Flavobacteriales; family Flavobacteriaceae; genus Dokdonia; species Dokdonia sp. Asnod1-B02. Next base: position 2,496,925 of record NZ_JBEFNW010000002.1, read on the forward strand.
CTTTATATGCATACGCTCCTTTGATACGCTCTGCTCCTACTCTATCTTCTGCCCAGTACATATCGCTAGTCGCGTGTGTAGGCTGTACAGAAGGTAAAATCTTATCACTAAAAACATCAAAATCTTCTCTTGATACTATTTGTGCATGTTCTACTTTCCATCTTGGATCTGTTTTTGAAGCTAGCACTTTTTCATAAGCTCTTAGTACGACTACGTTTGCACTATCACCTATGGCATGTGTATTCATTTGGAAATCTGCTGCGGCGATACGCTTTGCAAGATCATTCATCTCTTCAGATGGTGTGATCATCGCTCCAAAATGTCCATCCTTATCACTATAAGCCTCACGCATTGTCGCTCCACGAGAACCAAGAGCTCCATCACCATAAACCTTAATAGAACGTACATTAAGACGATCTGTTTTTACTTTTCCTGTAGTTAGGTAGTGATCTAGATTTTCTTCATTATTAGACAACATTGCATATACTCTCATTTGCAAACTTCCAGCTTGCTGAAGGCTATCTATAAGTTCTACAATATTTTTATTAAGACCTGCATCGTTTACAGTGGTAAGACCGTAAGAAAAACAAAGCTCCTGTGCTTCTAGTAACACTTGAGCACTTTCGGCAGTGCTAGGTTGTGGTAATACTGCGTCAACTAATGTTTGCGGTGTATCGATAAGAACACCAGTAACTTTACCGTCTACAAGTACTACTTCTCCTCCACTTACCTTTGTAGAAGCGTCAATACTGGCAAGATCTAACGCTTTTTGATTTACTAAATATGCGTGACCATCCACACGTTCTAAAACAACAGGAACATCTGGAAATAAAACGTCTAACTTATCTTTTGTAGGAAATTCTTTTACAGCCCAATCGTTCTGATCCCATCCTCTTCCTCTCAACACTGTTGCATCAGGATTTTCCTTTGCAAATGCAGATACTTTTGCAATTACCTCATCATAACTTTCAGTACCAACGAGATCTGCTATTTGGAGGTTTTGACCGAGTCCATAAAAGTGACAGTGACCATCTATAAGTCCAGGCAACACAGTTTTTCCTGTAGCATCTATTGTTTCAGCAGCTTCATACTTTTCACTAATGTCGTTAGACGTGCCTACTGCTATAAATTTTCCATCTTTGATTGCAAAAGATTCCGCTTTCGCGAAAGCGTTATCTACCGTATACACATTTGCATTTGTAACAATAAGGTCTACAGATTGCTTGGTGTCACAAGAGAATAATAAAGGAAGAATTGCTAAAGAATATAGAATTTTACGCATCGTTGGTTTTTTGTTTAAAAATACAAAAGACTCCTAGTACGTTGATAGTTTTTATCTAAGATTATGAACCTCAAGATCAACTTTTACATCTTGAGGCGACCTATAATTGAGGTGAAGATCAATCTCTAAATCATAAGTAATATTATACAGCTCCAGAACTGCATCTATTCTATCTTTTTTGAGCTTTGCTTCGCGAAGCTTTAATACGTGATAACTATATATCTTAACGCTATCTGATAAAAACTTATAAGCGAAAATAAAAATGAAGAAAGGTAATCCATACAATTTAAAAATTATATAATATCCAGGGGATTTCATAGATTCAAGTATCGTATACATGTAGTATAGGAAATAAACTCCAACACCTATTAAGAACAAACCTAATAGACCAAAGACAAATACACTTTTAAACTTTGATTTCCTTTCAATTTTAGCATACTCAAAAAGAATATTAACCTCCCTTAGCATGTTTTTGAATTTTGTAGAAAATAGCTTTTTTGAGCACGTACGATTAAAGTCTGGTTTGCGTTTTGTGAGATTACAAATTGAACCCTCACGTAAGTTTTTACGCTGGTGATTACAAAGTTCGCAGTGCCAATTATTGATCAATAGTCTCTAATATCTTAAATAACTGCTACTATCTTAATAACAGACTGGCTTAAAGATATACATTATAGAAAAAACCACCCTGACTCTGTACTACATTTTCAACATTTGAAAACTGTACATCAGAGTAGTTGTTTACATTACAACACTCTCCCTCTTGAAACTCCACGTCAAAAGACAAATCTGTTTCAAAACCATCAGGAACTGTTATACGCAACACTACATTAGAGCGACTTTCAGAAAAAGCATTAAGTGCTACTTGAGCCATTTGTGACTCATCAGATATACCCGTAAAAAAAGGGAAGTCTGCATTGTTGGACACATCTGTAACTACTAGTTCATCAAAAGAATATGTATCGTTAAAAAATACATCTTCTCCGGTTTCGGTATCTAAGAATTGTATAATTATATTACCTGACGCACAAGATACTGCACTGCAATCTGCTAGAGCGCTGTCTAAATCACTACTACAAGAACTCAGCATCATAATGAATGCTAGCGCACCTATTAATCTCTTCATAACCTTAGGGGTTTACATAGAAGATGCACTCTTTATGGAAAGGTTGCTTTTAAAAGTCAAATTTATAAGTAGCTCCCACCATTCCTTGAAGACCTTGCACTTCATAGTTAAGCCATTTCTCGTAATTACTGTCTAGAATGTTATTTACACGAGCAAATGCAGACAAGCGATTATTAAAGCGATAGCCCACATGAGCATTTGCATCAAAATAGCTATCTAGGGTTTCCACTGTATTTGTAATCAAAAGATCTGCAGGGTCGTTACTAGATACTAAATCACTGCGTTCTCCCATGAAGAATAAGTTTACTCCGGCAAACCATTTTTCTGTAATCTGGTAATCTGCAAAAACAGATGCCTGTAAGTCTGGAAGGTTCCAAGCTTCTTGCTGGCTATCTGTGTTATAAGTATAATATTGACCGTTTACTTTCATTTTAAAGTTTGCATTCACATCAAAATTAAGCTCTGCAAATACTCCTACCGTATTGATATCATCATAAGCAATTGAGAAAGAGTTTCCGTTTGCATATCCATTTGCACCAAATCCATTACCGCTTTGCGAGTATGGATTGTGAATGAATAAAGCCTTATCACTCTCTGCCGTATAACTTGCACGTAGGTTGTAACTCAAGGCTTCAGATAATTTACCCTTCATCCCTAAATAACCGTCATACTGCTTATCTGTAGGCTTGATAGTAAGTGTAGGTGATATAAAAGGATTTTCTTGTGCAAAATCATGGTAGTTATTTTGTTGTAATCCACCTTCAAGTCCTGCATACGCAATGAAATAATCTCCAGCCACTCTATAAGATGCTGTAATTTTTGGATACACAAAGAAGTCTGTTTCACTGGCCTCAGTATCTAGCGACACCATTGCCTCTACACCTAAAGTCACCTCAAGATCATCTCTTAAAATCACGAGACTTGGATTTATCCCCGCATTAAGAAAGCTATAGTTGATTTCCGTATCTACGGTATCAAATGCGTTGTCAAAAGAACCACTTACATAATCTGCTGTTACTTTAGTAGTAATAAGCTCTCCCGCAATAGGAAACTCAAATGTAGGAGCAACTACTGCTCTAAGTTCGCCGCTATCTTGATCATCACCAAAGTATCTCAACGTAGCATTTGCTTTCTTAAAGAAAGAATCTTGCAAACTCACACTACCATTTAATCCTGCTGTGAGAAAAGAATGAGACACGTCAAAATCTTCATTAAATAAAGGCGTGTTACCTGCTCCGTTAATTGTCTTAAGTTCCTCAGGAATTCCATACCAATTATATACTTGATGTTTTGCATCAAGATCTGCTCTCCATGTCATATCACGCTCACGCGCTCCGTAACTTAAATTAAGTCTGCTATCATAAAAATAATCGTCAACTACAGTACCGTCTATTCCGCCCTGAGAAGAATTATGATTTAAAAAGACACCAAAATCCTCTGTACGGCTTATTTGAAAATTACTATAAAGCTCTGCTAAAACAGATGTATAGCTACCAAAACCAATAGTTGCATAGTTATCATACAACTTTTCTTTTTTAGTTTTCTTTACTACGGCAGCTTTGCCTTTGGCTGGAGTAAACGTACTCGCTACAGGCACAGAAAAGATGCTATAAGTCACCTTCTTTTTTGCTGTAGTGATAGAGTCATTAAGCGCAGGAGTCGCTTTTACTTTAAAAGCATCACTTATGGTAGGAGTATACGCTTTTACAACGTTTACCACTTCTGTACCTATGGTAGACTCTTCTTCTTGTGCAGTAACTACTTGAACAAAAAGCATTGCAAATGCAACAAGTCCTAAGTTATATAATGTATTGAATGAACGATTCATATAATGTATTGTCTTAATTCGTTAGACGTTTGTCTTATTTATAAAGCAAGTGATTTGTTGATGTATTAATCAACAATTACCCTTTTTCTACAGAGGCATTTGTTTTTCCTTCTGCTTGTTTAATAATTGCTAGTTCGCCACGTGCTTTTTCTACAGTTTCTGGATAATCTGCAAAGTTTGTAATCACACTTTCTAAAATGTATGTTGCTTGATATGCATCTCCGAGTGCATAAAAGTTCTTTGCCATAAGCACAAGACCTTTTGCCCCATACTCTTTAAAACCACTGTAATCTTTAGCAAGTTTTTGCACTACCACATTAGATGCTTCAAAGTTTTGAGCCTCATTTTTAAAATAGGCATCATAATATAAAGCCTCTGCTGCCAGTGCTCCTGTAGCAATTTTTTGAACCTCGGCATAAGCTGTTTTGGCTCTTGCTTTATTACCTGTCTTTATAGAAGAGCGAGCAATTATTATTTGCGCATCACTTTTTACTGCATTATCAATTTTTGCATTTCCAAGCACCTTTTCAGCATAGCTCACTGCCTTGGTCAAGTCTTCACCTTCATAAAAAGATTTCATCAGGTTAGACTGAGCAAAAACAATATTCTGTGGGAAGTCTGCTTCTGTTTCTAGTCGCTTTAACACCGGAATTGCAGCTGTGTAGTTTTTATCTGTAAGATATACTTGCCCTAGACGTGCTAGTGCTTGCTCCGTAAATTCACTACGCTCTTTTGCAATAACAAATTGGTAATGCGGAATTGTTTTTTTGTATTCCGCTTTCGCGAAAGCGAGCTGTCCTAAGTAAAAATGTGCCTGTAATGCATGCTGCCCATTAGGATAGTCACTCAAGTATGACTCAAAAAGTCGTTCTGCTTGACCTACATTATTCTCCACATATTGCTTCTCTGCCGAAGCGTAAGCAGCATCATCAAGCTCTGCATCCTCCACATCGATAAAATCTAGTGTACTCACCCATTGACCATACTCATCTACACGACCTAGGTCTATATAAATAAGTTTTGCTGTAGTCACTGCTTGCAATGCCTCCGGAGTCCCAGGATAATCTCCAGCTACCTTGCGTAATAATGCGAGTGCCTCGTCTGACTTGTTTTTATTATCAAGTATCAACGCTTTTTTAAGCATTGCTTTTGACACGTAAGAGCTACCAGGTAAATCTCTTACTAGTTTATCATAAGCTGTAATTGCTTGATCATTTTTGTTTTGAGAAACATAGATGTTACCTAATTCATAAAGCGCATCATCGCGATAAGTAGAATTTGGAAACTTGGTCGAAAAAGTTTGAAGTCCGTTTATTTTGTCCTCATCCTTTTTTATAAAACCATAACTCATCGATTTTTGAAAAGTCGCATAATCTTGATCTGTCATATTAAGCGCTATAGACTTATTATAGGCTTCAAGTGCAGGCCAGTACTTACTACTTATAAAACGGCTATCACCTAGACGTAAGTACGCATCATTAAGTTTAGTTTGATCTTGCACATTACTTGCAGCATACGACTCAAAAACTGTTGCTGCTTGCTCATACTGCTTATCAGAAAAATATGCGTACGCAAGATTATAATTGATGTCTTGATATTCTGGAGTACTTGCAGCATTACTGTTATTTAAAAACTGCTTGTACCCTATAATCGCTTCTTTAAAATCATTTGCAACATAATCACTCTCTGCTTTCCAGTAAGTTGCACGCGTTACATATAATGGATCACGTGGTTCTTTAAGAGATTTCTTAAATGCCGCAGCAGCCTCTGGATAATTACCTTCATTATAAAGATCAAGACCATAAAGAAACGCTACTTTTTGATAAGCTATCTTATTATCAAAATTGCTGTTGCTTTCTAGCAAGCGCATTGCCTCTTTGTAATTTTTTGAGGTGATATAAGAATCAATAAGTAATGCTTCTAGCTCTGTCTTAGCTGGAGATTTTGGATATGCGTCTATATAATCTGTAATCACAGCAGGTGTAGACTTGTATGCATTACCTATTTCATAGCTCAACTTTGCGTAATTAAGACCACTATCTTCTTTAATTTGTGCATTAAAATCCATCTCACTTGCATTTTTAAATGCATTGAGTGCTTCTTGCTTTTTATCTAATTTTAGGTAAGATTCTGCTAAGTGGTAATATCCATTTTGTGCTACACTATTATCACCATCAATTATTTTATTAAATTCATTGATAGCATTTGCATAATCTCCTTGCTTATAATAAGTATATCCTAGCTGGTAGTAATCTGTATTATTCCACTTACCACGTTTTCCTTTGTAAGCTTGTAAATATGGTAATGCCTCTGCGTACTTCTTTTGATTAAAATAGCTTTCTCCTATAATTTTATTAAGCTCAGACTTTTCTGTTGCGTTTGCCTTTGTTAGCTGTGACTTTCCCTCAGAAATTGCTTCATCAAATTTCCCTAACTTAAAATTAAGGTCTGCTTTAAAGTATGCAAGATCCTCATTATATGCTCCTCCTGTCTCTGCTTCTACTTCCTCAAAAAGCTCATTTGCCTCTTCATATTCATCACCCTCATAAGCCATAAAACCTATGTAATACTTAGCCTGCGCTCCATATTTTTTTGAATCACGTACACGGTTTAAGTACTTCTTTGCTTCATCAAAACGATTACTTTTAAAATAAGCATAACCGTTATTAAAGTAAAAAGTCTCCTTTTCTCCAGCTGTAAGCGTACTTTCATCTACGCGATCATACCATTTACGAGCATAAGCAAATTTGCCATTATCAAAGTAATACTGAGCTACATCTAGAAATGCGCTGTTGCGCTTTGTACTTGTAGGGTACTCTGTCACAAAAGTGGTCATAAGATCATCTGCCCCTTGCTGATTAAGACGCACTGCCGCGTTTGCAATGTAATAAGCACAATCACCTTTTACGGTGGTATCATCTGTATCTCCCTTTACTTCCTCAAAAAGAGTTTGCGATGCTAGATATTGCTTACTATTATATAAGGAGAGTGCCTTATTAAATTGTACAAGATCATTCGTATATATTGCCGATTGTTGCGCTACAGCAATAGTTGAATATAAAAATAATGCAACAAGTACGTACTTGATTTTATGCATAGTTAAGAGTTGTTTTATGTGTTCTGATCATTATCAGGAATAGACTAAAAAAGTGTAATATAAGCACGCTTTCGCGAAAGCAAAACGCATCATTTACACCTCACCAAAGTTAGCTTTCTTCCTTAAGGATAACGTCAGAAATCTTTGTTAATTATATCAAGTTGTGAAAAGGATTTTAACAGTCTAAAAGATTACTTCAAAAAGCAAAAACAATTAAAATCGAACCTCTTGCTTCTAAGTAAATTAGCCACTTGAAATAAGATTAGACTGTATTCTATTTTAATTTTGACATTGCACAACACCTAACAATACATAACATTCCTCCATACCTTTGTAACATTAAGAGCAAAAGGAAACATCGATGACAGCAATTATAAAAATCAAACAACTAGGCTTTCAGTGGGAAACACAAGATCCATTTCTTTTTTGTGCGTATCATTTAGATAATTACCCAAAAGGCAATGAGCAGCTAGGTCCCGCTGCATCACTACAAGGACGTAATCTAGGAATGGATTTTGAGCCCCATCCAGATGGATGGAATATGTATCACGGCACTACAGTACCGGGATTTCCTGCACATCCACACCGCGGTTTTGAGACTGTAACTATTGTAGAGCGAGGTCTCGCAGACCATAGTGATTCTCTAGGAGCTGCTGGGCGTTTTGGAAATGGAGATGTACAGTGGATGACCGCTGGTAAAGGTGTACAACACAGCGAGATGTTTCCGCTACTGAATGATGACAAAGAAAATCCGCTGTTATTATTTCAACTCTGGCTCAACCTTCCTAAAAAGAATAAACTGGTTGATCCACATTTTAAAATGCTGTGGAAAGAAGACATTCCTATTCATTACTTAAAAGACGACGATGGAAAAAGTACAAGCATAAAACTCATATCTGGAGATTACAATGATACAAAAGCTCCCGATGCTGCTCCAGATTCTTGGGCAATGGATACTAGTAATCACGTAGCCATCTGGCTCATTACTATGGAATCAAACGCTGTGTGGAAGATACCCTCAGCAGCTGGTCAACTAAATAGATCTCTATATTTTTATAGCGGAGAAAAAGTAACTATAGAAGGTAATCAGATACCAGTTAATCACAGTCTTGATCTTTTAAGTGATCAAGAGCTTGAGATAAAAAACGGCAATACCACTGCAAGTTTTCTACTCTTACAAGGTAAACCTATAAATGAGCCAGTAGCTCAACAAGGACCTTTTGTAATGAACAGCCCTCAAGAAATTCATGAAGCCATCACCGAATTTAGAAAGACGGCTTTTGGTGGGTGGCCTTGGAGTTCTTATGATCATACGCACCCTAAAGAACGCGGGCGTTTTGCCCTGCATGCAGATGGTCGCGAAGAGATTAAGTAAGATCTATCACATTTTCGCGAAAGCGTCACACAAAAAAAACACCTCGCCTTTTACAGACGAGGTGCTTAATTATTAACCTATAGTGTGGGTAAACTATAGCTCTTAGTACATAGCTCTTAATGCAGTAACATCATTTGAGCTGAATTCACCATCCTCATTGTTTGAGAAACAAGCTTGCATGATAGAGTCAAAATCTCTTGTTGGAGTTCCAGGTAATTGTATTGCCCCTGTAGATCCAGCAGACTCACCTCCACCGCTTCCACAGCTCGCGCGATCATAGTAATCTGAGTGACGGAAACCTATAGAGTGACCTATCTCGTGTGTGATCACGTGCTCATTTACGTTTGTAGATGATCCCTCAAGACCATAAATCTGTACAAACTTATTAGGAAGTCCTTGTGCACTTGGAAAACCAGCTACACCTCCACTTTGACCAGGATTATTTGCAGTGTTGTCATACACTACCATATCACTGTTATTGAAGTTAGTTCCAAATGTAAGACGGAAACGTAATGCAGATCCAGAGATACGGTTGTAGTTATTTACAGCCCACTCTAATGCAGTACGGCCTTTTGAAGAAAGGCCGAAGTTATCATTACCAGTATAACCTATGATATCTACTGTTCTGTTTGCTCCAGTTACAAGGTTGTTTGTTCTAAACTGTCTTGTGTCTTGATTCACTGTCATTTCTTCTAGCTCCTTTGCTGTCACAACAATATCTTCACCTATATAGATACGTTCTTGTACAGTTCCATCAGGAAGGTGGAAATCTCCTTTTGTTACTGCACCTGCATCAAGTTTAAGGTCCTCTCTAATTTTACCTAAAATTCCTGCATCAGTCACAGCTTCTCTAGTTTCTGCTACAAGCTCTTCAGTTACAAGATCATTCTCGATTGCTTCTTCTGTTTCTTTCTCACATGATGTGAATGTAATAGCCATCATCGCGATAGCCATTGCACTAAATTTGAATTGATTTTTCATTTGGATTGTTTATAAGGGTTAACATTTGATCCAAATTTAACTCTTTTTAACAATTAAAATATAGTAATCATACCACTACAACGTTTTCGCTAATATTTTTATCAAATAATCATTTAAATAGCATAATTATTCGCAAAGCAATAAAGGGAATCCTTTTTTGGGAATCAACCACTTGAAAGGCAGCAGATTGAAAACCCACAAAGTTACTATAGTTTTAAAAAATCAAGTAAATATTCGGTATTTACTTGTAAAAAATCCAAATATAATCACAATATTATATGTAAAATCCTTAATAATTTTACAACTATTAAGGATTTCGCAATTATATGGTCAATTATGAGATATTCTATATTTTGACTTAATTACTGTATGTTATAATCCTCAAAGTCTAGAGGATCAAAGTTTTTGAAATGCCCATTAAGAGCTATTAGCCTTTTAGTCCTATTTACAGATTTAAGCGTAGGTAATGCTATCTCTAGATGTTCTATTAGGTATTGTAATCGTTTATCTTCAGAAGGAATTTGTAGCAACTCATATTCTTGCTCTAAGGTCAATCCCATTTTATGAGCAAGTGTGAAACTTCGTATGGTATTGACATTAATTTCTGGCGTTTTCATATCGAGCTCATCATAAAAATCAGAAAGCAATGTGATAAGTCTTATTTTACGAGAAGAAGATGGCTCTTGACGTTCCTCTATAAATGTAACCTCACCTCCAGCATATAGTCGTTCTCCTAGCGTATTATAAAAGTTCATAAGCTTAAAAACCCTCAAGCCCTTACAGATAATATCTGCAGCTCCAGAAGGATATCGTTTTACCACCTGTGTAACTTCCATTTCTGTACCATAGGCAAGACTATTATTTATATAAGTGGGAATACCAAAGGTGATACCTCCAGATTCACAATCTTGTAATAATTGCTGGTATCTATCTTCAAACACATGTAAAGAGAGCGGCTCGCCAGGAAAGGCAACCATTTCTAAAGGGAACATAGGTAAAATTGCTGTAGTCATAACTCAGTTTTATCAATGAAAAATACGAAAGCTTCTGCTCACTGTTATATAATGAACAATTTTTAACCTTATTGTTCAACATTTATTGACATTGTATCTTATCAATTTCCAAAACTCTTCTAATTTTGCTTTAAATACGTTAAGATGAAAAACAGAGATCTTTTAAACGTGGTCAACACCCACGGAAGTCCAGTTTATGTATACGATGCAGAGACTATTACGACACAATATAATAGACTTACTAATGCATTTAAGGATGTAAAACAGTTAAGACTTAACTATGCCGTAAAAGCTTTAAGCAACATTTCTATATTACAGCATTTAAAGAGCTTGGGTTCTGGACTAGACACTGTTTCTATTCAAGAAGTACAACTAGGCCTTCTTGCTGGCTTTACTCCAGATCGCATCATCTTTACACCTAATGGCGTATCGCTTGCAGAGATAGAGGAAGTGGCACAAATGGGTGTACAAATTAATATAGACAACCTTTCTATACTAGAACAATTTGGGACAAAGCACCCTCAAATACCCGTGTGTATCCGTGTGAATCCTCACGTGATGGCTGGTGGAAACACTAACATTTCTGTAGGACACATCGATAGTAAATTTGGGATTAGTATTCACCAGCTACCACATGTACTCCGTATTGTGGAAAATACAGGGATGAATATCAATGGAATTCACATGCACACTGGAAGTGACATTCTCGATATTGATGTATTTGTATATGCTACAGAAATATTATTTGATGCTGCACAAAAATTCAGCGACCTTACTTTTATTGATTTTGGTAGCGGTTTTAAAGTACCTTATAAAGCAGGAGACATTGAGACTAACATAGAGGAACTAGGAGAGAAATTAGGTAAACGTTTTAACGCTTTCGCGAAAGCGTACGGAAAACCCCTCACTCTTACCTTTGAACCTGGTAAATTCCTTGTGAGCGAAGCAGGTAAATTTCTTGTACAAGTAAATGTAGTAAAACAAACGACCTCAACAGTGTTTGCTCAAGTGGATAGTGGGTTTAACCACTTAATACGACCTATGCTTTACGGAAGCCAGCATGAAATACGAAATATAAGTAACCCAAAAGGGAGAGAACGTTTTTATAGTGTTGTGGGATATATCTGTGAGACAGATACTTTTGCAAATAACCGTCGTATCTCAGAAATTTCTGAAGGTGACATTCTAGCATTTGATAATGCAGGTGCGTATTGCTTTACGATGGCGAGCAATTATAACAGTCGCTACAGACCTGCAGAGGTGTTGATCAAAAACGGCGAAGCGCATTTAATACGTAAACGAGAAACCTTTGAAGACCTCATAAGTAACCAAGTTATTCTCAAAGAATAATCACACATAAAACTATCATAAAGACCAGCAAACAGCTGGTCTTTTTTATGAATACTCAGTACATTTATACTATGAAATATTGGGTATTTATAGTAGTAATATTTGCAAGTTGCAGCAATCCTATCGAGACAGCATTAAGCTCAAAAAACGAGCTTATAAAAACCGTTGTGAGCGATATTAAAAAACACGAAGTACAAATATTATTTACACAGATCGACACGTCAAGTAGTGGCGAAATGATATTTACAGATTACGAGTATAACGCACATACTGATCAATATTTCTATCCAGCAAACACTATAAAACTACCTGTAGCCCTACTAGCAGCAGAGTTTATGGATGCAAATGAGAACCTCAACCTTGACACACCATATATTATAGGTGATGACGACAACCTCCACACAGTGTCTGACGATATTAGACAGATTTTTGCAGTAAGTGATAATGAATCCTACAACAGGCTTTATGAGATTTTAGGTAGAGATTATATTAATAACCGCTTACGCGAAAAAGGATTAAACAACACCCGTGTCGTCCACAGATTATCTACGCCAGATGCTGATAAAGCTAGCAGGAGCAATATTCGATTTTTTCCAGGATATACAGAAGACGTAATTGAATTAAAAAATCAAACAGATAGCGATATCACTCCAGTTACTATACAAGGAATCAACAAAGGCAAAGGATATATTGAAGATGGAGTGCTAAAAGAATCTCCAATGGACTTTAGCGAGAAAAACTACTTCCCACTAGAAGAGCAACATGTACTAATCAAAAAGCTTATAGCTCCAGAAGTCTTTCCCGCAGCAGAACGATTTGACCTCTCCGAAGAAAGTAGAACTCGCTTACTATCTGCAATGAAAGCACTACCTAGGGAGGCAAAATATACCTCGCCAGAGTATTATGATAGTTACGTTAAGTTTTTCATGTATGGAGACTCAAAAGATGCTATACCTAGCAATATCAAAATTTATAATAAAGTGGGATATGCATATGGAACGCTTACAGAGACTGCATATATTGTTGACACAGAGAATGACATTCGCTTTATACTCTCTGCAACTATTTTAGTAAATGAGAATGCAATTTTAAATGATGATACCTATGAGTATGAAAATATAGGAATCCCTTTTCTCGCGCAACTAGGCCGTGAGATCTACAAACAAGAAAAAGAGCGTAGGGAATAAAGCACCTTAGATGGAAATTTTGTTACTTCGCAGCACTATCAAGGCAATGCCTTAAATTGACAGCAAATTAATTTGCTTTTACAACCTATAAATCGAGTACTGTGAGCTTAAGAGAACTTAATAAACGCACCACCATTTGTGAACTATGTAGTAACGAATACGATCTTTCTCCATTTATCGTGGAACCAAGAGAAGATGATATTCTTGCCTGCAAAACATGTATCAACCAGATTAACAATCCAGAAGAGGTAGATCCAAATCACTGGAGATGTCTCAATGATAGCATGTGGAGCACAGAACCTGCAGTACAAGTTGTCGCGTGGCGTATGCTTACGAGATTACGTAAAGAAGGCTGGCCACAAGATCTTCTTGACATGATGTACTTAGAAGAAGAAACGCTTGAATGGGCAAAAGCTACTGGAGAGCACATAGAGGAAGATGAAAACACCATCATTCATAAAGACTCAAACGGTACTAGACTGGCTAACGGTGATAGTGTAGTTTTAATTAAAGATCTAGACGTAAAAGGAGCCAACTTTACTGCAAAACGCGGAGAGTTTATGCGTAATATAAATCTTGTACATGACAATCCTGAACACATAGAAGGTCGTATACAAGGCCAACAAGTTGTCATTGTTACTCAATATGTAAAAAAGAGTAGCTAGACTCTACTCTATCTTACTATAAATCAAAAAACGCTCTGGTAAACCAGAGCGTTTTTTTTTAATTCGCTTAAACAAAACTACCAGTTATCAAAATTGATTAAAGCGTTCTTTGCTTGCGTGTATTCTGTTATCATATCTGAGACTATTTGCCCTGCTGGCTTTATATCATGTATAAGTCCAGAAATCTGACCTATTTCTAGTTCGCCATCCTCAAGATCTCCTTCAAACATACCGCGTTTTGCACGTGCACGTCCTAATAATTGTGAGAGCTGCTCCTTTGATGGTGCCGTAGTATATAATTCTGCTACCTGCTCATAAAATTTATTTTTTATAAGTCTTACAGGGGCAAGTTCTTTAAGTGTTAATACGGTATCTCCTTCCTGAGTATCGACTATTGCTTGTTTAAATAATTGGTGAGCACTAGATTCTTCACTTGCTGCAAAACGACTTCCTACCTGTACACCGTCTGCGCCTAATGTCATTGCTGCAAGCATACCTCTACCTGTTGCAATACCACCCGCCGCAATAAGAGGGATATCTAACTTTTCTTTCACCATTGGTATTAGCGTGAATGTTGTAGTCTCCTCTCTACCATTGTGACCTCCAGCTTCAAAACCTTCGGCTACTACTGCGTCTACTCCTGCTTCTTGTGATTTTAAGGCAAACTTTACACTACTTACTACGTGCACCACTTTTATTCCGTGCTTCTTTAATTCTTTAGTCCATAGTTTTGGATTACCGGCGCTCGTGAAGACAATAGGGACTTTATAATCTACTACCGTTTTCATGTGCTCTTCTATGTTAGGATATAACATAGGTATATTTACCCCAAAAGGTTTATTGGTTGCTTTTTTACACTTCTCTACATGTTCTACTAGGACATCTGGATACATAGACGCTGCTCCTATTAATCCTAAACTTCCAGCATTACTCACAGCACTTGCGAGACGCCAGCCAGAGTTCCATATCATTCCACCTTGTACTAGTGGATACTTAACGTTAAATAGGGATGTGATTCTATTCATTATGCTTTTATAAATTTTTGAGTAACCATTGAAGTTCCATCGTTTATTTGAATGAGATACACTCCTTTTCTAAGTGTTGAGATAGGAAGTGCATTTACTTGTTGTGACATACGTTTGGTCGCAATCTTCTTACCTAAAATATCAAAAATGGTCACCTCAACTTGAGTTACTTCCTTAGGCAATACTAATACTGCCATCTCAGATGCTGGATTAGGTAAAATCTGATAATCTTTGTACTCCTGAGTTTCATTAAACGCTGCAGTATTTGAAACCTCTTCTAATGCTGCACCAAAGTCTGGAATACCATACCCTAACTGCGCAGTAGGATTTTCATATATACTAGCACTCTCCCGAACGAGCTGCATTATAGTGGCATTTGTAAGCTCTGGATTTGCCTGCCAAAAGCTAGCTATTGCTCCAGCCATTATCGGCGAACTAAAGCTCGTACCATTATTTGTAGTAATGTTATTATTTTGATCTATAACCGCACTACCCACTCCCTTTGCTACTACATCTGGCTTGATCCTACCGTCACTTGACGGTCCTATACTACTAAAGCTAGCATAATTACCACTAGCATTTACAGCTCCTACTGTAAAAGAACCTACAGCATCTGCAGGAGCACTTATCATTCCTGTGCCACTATTTCCTGCACTAGTAACCACTAGCATTCCTTTTTCAAATGCAAGCGTTGCTCCTCTAGAAATGAACGTAGTCTCTCCATCCATATCATCATAGCTGTAGTCATAATTAAGATTATCAAAGGTTCTATATCCTAGTGATGTATTTATAACATCTACACCTAGACTATCTGCTCTTTCTGCGGCTTCCACCCAGTAAGATTCTTCTACTGGATTCTCACTTGCTACATCTTCTGTTCTAAAACAGTAGATGGCTGCATCTGGAGCTGTGCCTACAAATTGGTTTTCTATAAAACCTACAATGTCACTTGCTACTCTAGTTCCGTGGCTACTATTTGAAAATTCAAACTCATCGTCGTTTCTTCCCACAAAATCATATCCATCTAGTAAATTTCCTGCATTTCTCAATCTTGAGAACCCTTCACTCACATCAACTCCCGGAAATCCAGAGTCCATGATCGCAATTACCATTCCTGCACCTGTAAAATCCTGCTCATGCAGTTCTTCTACAGAAAGCATGGTTACTTGATTATCTGTAGCTCCATAATTAAATGTAACTCGTGATTCTTGTGGCAAAGGATCATTTTTAAAAAACTCAAAAGGAAAAGATTGTCTTGTTATACTTCGATCTGCAAACTCTATATAATCTACAATTTGCAATGCTTCTAATGCTGCAATCTCTGCTTCTGTCCCTCTTACGTGGATGCAGTTCATCCATTTAGATTTTGCTAGTACAGTAATTCCAGGTTCAGATTTAATTTGAGTAATATAATCCTCATTTACGGGCACATCTCTTTCATCTATAGCTACACCGTGTAGCTCCTTACGGTCTAATGCTTCTTGAGAAAGAATAGAAATAGGATTATCAAGGCTGGCCGCAACGTTTTCTTTATCTACAAAAAATACCCAAGCATCCTGCTGGGCATTCCCATAAGCCGTCATAAAAAGCAGTACAAAGAGTAATTTTAGATTCATAAGCGAGACGTTGAGCTAAGCTCTACGAGATGAGTACGTAAGTTACGAAATAACTCCAGAACCCAAGCACTCTTCTCCATGATGCCATGCCACAAACTGACCTTCGGCTATGGCGGTCTGAGGATTATCAAAAATCACATACATACCACCTTCTACTCTATAAAGTGTTGCTTTTTCTAGTGGCTGTCTATAGCGTATCCTTGCTTCTACTTCCATAGTTTCATCTATAGCAAGCGTGAGATCTTCTCGTATCCAGTGTATTTCTTCCTCTTTTACAAAGAGCCCTTTGCGGTATAATCCTCTGTGATTTTTCCCTTGACCTGTGTAAATTACATTTTCATTTACGTCTGTATCTATCACAAAAAGAGGCTCTACAGTGCCGCCCACTGCAAGTCCCTTGCGCTGGCCTATTGTGAAGTAATGTGCTCCTTGGTGCTTTCCTACCACCTTTCCTTCGGCAACGCTATAAGTTGGTTTTTTTACAAGGTTTTCTAAGTCCGCTTTCGCGAAAGCGTTACTAGCCTCCATACCACCTGCAACCTCAGGAATAGTATCTTCCATCACCTCAACAATCACACCTTCCTTAGGTTTTAATTGTTGTTGTAAAAAGTCTGGTAATCGTACTTTCCCTATAAAACAAAGTCCTTGAGAATCTTTCTTTCCTGCAGTTACAAGGTCTTGCTCTAAAGCTATCTCGCGCACCTTAGGCTTTTGTAAATGCCCTATAGGAAATAACGTCTTTGCCAATTGCTCTTGCGATAGCTGGCATAAAAAATATGATTGATCTTTATTGTCGTCTGCTCCAGCTTTAAGCTGATATATAGTCTTACCGTCTACTTCAATCGAAGTCTTTTGACAATAATGTCCAGTAGCTACAAAATCTGCACCTAGTGAAAGTGCTATTTTCATGAACACGTCAAACTTAATCTCACGGTTACACAGCACATCTGGATTAGGAGTGCGTCCCATCTCATATTCTTTAAACATGTAATTAACAATACGCTCTCTGTATTGCTCGCTTAAATCTACTGTTTGAAAAGGAATTCCCAACTTTTCGGCAACGAGCATTGCGTCATTGCTATCATCTAGCCACGGACACTCATCAGATATCGTTACAGAATCGTCGTGCCAGTTCTTCATAAAAAGACCGATCACGTTGTATCCTTGTTCCTTTAATAAGTGAGCCGTAACACTACTATCTACTCCACCACTAAGACCTACTACTACCGTTTTCATTTTCTAATATCTGTTTGCAAAACATCGGCTAATTATAGCTTCACTTTGCTATTTTAAGAGCTATTATTCTTGCTCATAATTAAGAATGCAAATTTACACAATAAGAGTGCATTTTTTCACATAAGAAGTAGTTGATATTTATAGAGAAAACTTACACTAAGATTACTGAACTCCTATCTTGTTACGAGGGTATTTAATTTCTTTGTCTACCCTATCACCTTTATAATACTTCCAGAGACCGTGCTTACGATTATTCTTGTAAGTACCCTCTACTTCTAGTTGTCCAAAACCATTGTATAATCGTACTGCCCCTTCTAGTTTGTCATTTACATACTGTAATTCTTTAAGTACTTTCTTTTCTTCTGAGTAATAAGTGGCTTTCCCTTCTTTTAAACCTTTCTTATAAAATTCTTGTTGCGCAAGAACGCCATTTATGAAGTAAACAGAGCGTTCTTCATCTAATTTGCCATTTTCATAATTCTCTTTTATCATTACTGAATTTCCATCTTGATGGTATGACAACCACTCTCCTATGCGTTCTCTCCCATTCATCTTTCCTTTACTTACCATCTTTCCATCGGTTGTAAAAAAGGTTACATATATATAAGGTGAATCTGGCGTATATACTTTTACAGCAGTGGGATGACCTCCTTTACTATCATAAAAATTAAAGGTGCCTACTTCTTGACCATGACTAAAAGCTCCAGTATATCGTAATTGATTTTCATTATCAAAAGTTTTCTGCCATAGGCCGTGGCGCTTACCATCTTCATCAAATTGATTATAGCTTTGTGCTACGCTCAACTGCTGATATTGAGCCATTAGAATTATTAAAACAATTGTTAATCTTGACATTTTAACTATTAATTAGGAGTTTATCTTGTTTAGTCATTTTAATTTTACATTAAACAAATCAAAAACTACATTTTTATGAAAAATCTAATGAGTATTACAAAACTAGCGTTTATTGCATTAACGCTATTAGTTACAATTTCTTGTAACGATGACGACGATAATGGAAACATTATAGAAGGAGAAAGCAACACCATTGCAGACTTTGTAGCAGGTAATGAAAACTATAGTTCTTTACTAGCCGCTTTACAACGCACCAATCTCGACGCCACACTAGCAGGAAGCGGAACATTTACTGTATTTGCACCTGATAACGCAGCTTTTGAAACATTTTTAAATGGAGCTGCTCTTGAGGAAGTAGATGATGCGGTATTAACCCAAGTACTATTAAACCATGTTCTTAACTCGACAGTTACTTCTAGCGAACTGTCAACTGGATACGTAAGCAACTTGGCCACAGAGCCTTCTTCTAACGCAAATATAAGTCTATATGTAGATACAACAGATGGTGTCGTTCTTAATGGACAATCTGCAGTAACTACTGCAGATATTGTAACAGATAATGGCGTAATACATGCCGTAGACACCGTAATTGATTTACCAACCATCGTAACATTTGCAACTACAAATCCTGCATTAACATCACTAGTTGCCGCTCTTACAAATGAAGGAAATACAACTTTTACAGATCTATTAAGTGATACAGATGCAGACTTTACAGTATTTGCACCTACTAACGACGCCTTTGCAACATTTTTAGGTGATAACACCCTTGCAGATGTAGATAATGGCGTGCTTGCACAAGTATTATCAAACCACGTAGTACCGGGAGCTGTTGCGATTTCGACAACATTAAGTAATGGATATGTAAATACAGCTGCTACTTTTGAAGGAAACGAAGATGCGCCTATAAGTCTTTACGTAAACACAAATGATGTGGTAACACTCAATGGAACTTCGAATGTAATTATAGCAGATATTGTAACTGTAAATGGTGTGATTCATGTAGTTGACACCGTAATAGGACTTCCAGATATCACGACATTTGCCACTGCAGATCCTAATTTTTCTACACTTGTTGCAGCATTAACTGCAGATGAAACTTTTGGATATGTAGCTGCATTGCAGACACCTTTCGGAACATCACCAGCACCGTTCACTGTATTTGCACCTACTAATGATGCTTTTGCAGATTTACTAGCAGACCTAGAATTAGAGATGTTATCAGATATTCCTACAGAGACACTCGCTGCGACCTTAGAACTGCATGTGATTCCTAATGCAAATGTAAGATCAGAAGATCTTGCAGATCTTGATGGTACTGCAGTTACTCCACTAGGAGGAGCAGATGTAACTATACAAGCAGATCCTGCAGCAATCATCGACCCAGATGGCGATGCAAACCCAATTGTCGCTACAAATGTACAAGCTACAAATGGTGTAATACATGCTGTAGGTAGAGTGCTAAGAGACTTGTAAAAAAGATTCTTACCCAACTATTTAAAATCTCCCCTGCAATTTATTGTAGTGGAGATTTTTTTTGAAATTACATTATAAAAAAACCTCCCATCTTTTTTTAAGATGGGAGGTTTTAAGTGTTACGCTTTCGCGAAAGCGTACTTATTACACTTAGTCTAAATGACCGTATTTGCTAGAATAATCAAGCATTTGATTTTCAAAGCTTTCTGGTTGCTCTATAGTAAAGCCAGTAATTTCCTCACCTTCCATTTGCGGAACGATTACAGGATTTACAAAACCACTGTATGGAGCACTTTTGAATTGGCTATTACGAGCCAGTACTTCCTTGTGTATATCCTGATCTACTATCACCCCATAATTTTCAACAAGAGCTTTTGCAGCTTCGTAATCTCCCTCTGAAGTAATTCGCTGCGTCTCTCTTAGTAATTCTCCAAAGATTGCACGAAGCTTTGTATAATCTGTGATATTAAAGTATGTCTTATCATCACGAGTTACTTTCTCAATAACATTTTCTTTTGCACCACGCTCAAAAGCCCATGCACTTACCCACTGACGATTTACCATGTGAGCTTCTTCTACATTATCACCTAGTTCAAGACGTATAAGCTGCGTCATCAATCCATTACGGATGTAGCCATCATATGCAGCCATTCCTGTTTTTTCCCAGTCTTCTACCAGTCCTATTTCTTGAAGTTTTGGATCCATAAGGTAATACAGCCCAAAAAGATCTGCGCGACCTTCTTCTATCGTAGACTTATAACGTTTAAGAGTTTCCTTAGGTGTACCCACTCCTTTGTTAATCTGTCCAGAGGCATGACCTACTACTTCATGTAAAGCTGTGTGAAGCTTATCTCCTAATTGTCCATATGCTTCTTCTAGCTCAACTTCCTCTGCATCATGTGCAAATTCTTTAAGACGTCCAGATCCACCAGCATTGTTGTAAGCATTGATTATGTTACCTAGAGAAACCGATTTACTACCATGCGTCTGGCGTATCCAGTTATTGTTAGGCAAGTTTACACCTATAGGCGTAGATGGTGAGGCATCTCCTGCTTCTCCTGCTACAATCACTGTTTTATAAGAAACTCCTTTTACTTCCTTCTTCTTATGCTCTGGCATTAACGGTGAGTTATCCTCAAACCACTGTGCATCTACAGATAGTGCTGCCATTTTTTTTGACATGTCAAAATCTTTAATTTGAACTACTGTCTCATAAGAACCTTTATAACCTTTAGGGTCATTGTAGACTTCTATAAACCCGTTAATCCAATCTATGTTTCCTTCTGTAGAAGTTGCCCATGCGATACAGTAATCATCCCAAGTATCAAGGCTTCCCGTCTTGTAATATTCAATAAGCAGTCCTAAAGCTTTTCCTTGCTGCTCATTTTCGGCAACGGTTTGTGCTTTTTCTAACCAACCGATTATATTATCTATAGCCTCGCCATATAATCCTCCACTCTTGTAAACTTGTTCTACTAGTTTTCCGTTTTCTTTTACAAGACGTGTATTGAGTCCTTTTTCTATAGGCTCATTTTCATCTACTTTAATTGCATCATAAAATGCTTCTGCCTCTGCTGTAGTTACATCTGGTCCATAAAAGTTAATCGCGCTTTCTAGAACGATATCAACATCTTTGGCTAGGTTTACTTTCTTGCTGTCCTTATCATTAAAGAGTACTTCAAAAGCTTCACCTTCTAGTGTTGCTCCACTTTCGGCAAGTAATTGTTTTAGGTAGTCTTGAGAAAAATCTGGCTTCATCTTAGCATTACTGTAATGGTGGTGTATACCATTTGCAAACCATACTCGCTTCATGAATGTTTCAAACTGCTCCCACTCTTCTCCTGTTTTTGCAACCTTATCAGATGTATAAATCGTCTCTAGCGCATTCCTAATCTCAAGATTATGACGGTAGTTTTGAGCCCACATAATATCACGACCTGCAAGTCCTGCTTGTGTCATATAATACACCAGCTTTTGCTCCTTAAGTGTTAGGTCTTCAAAACCTGGAATTTGGTAACGTAATATCTTAATATCGGCAAACTGGCCAACTGTAAAATCAAAATCTGCAGTTGTTGTTTCCGCTTTCGCGAAAGCGTTATCATCCTTATTTTCTTCTCCACATCCTACTGCGAGAATCGCTGCAATTGCTAGCGCGTATATTCCTTTGTGACTCATAAGTTATTTAATAATTTGTGCACGTAAATATAGCAAAATTCCACACGATGAATTTTGTTATCTTTACTGCAAACCAAACCATCACCAATGAAATTTTTAAAATTTTTACTCTTCGTTATTCTTATTGTTGTTATTGCTGGAGCAATATACTTTGGCACTCAAGATGGCACTTATCAAATAGAAGCCTCTAGAGAGATTAATGCGCCAAGAGAGGTGGTTTACGATATTGTAAACGAGTACAAAACATGGGAAGAATGGGGCCCTTGGAAGAAGGAAGAGCCTACTATGGTTTTTAATTATGCTGATAAAACATCTGGAGAAGGGGCTTCATACAGCTGGCAAGGTGAAGTGGACGGAAGCATGACTACTACAGAAGCTGTTCCTGGCATTTCACTAAAACAAGACATGACGCTGCAAACACCAGGAGGTGAACGTAAACCTGAGGTGTACTGGACGTTTGAAACTACAGAACAACTTGCTACCATAGCAACATGGGGAATTAAAGGTGAGCACACGCTCATGGATAAAGTTTATTTTGCCTTTACAGGAATGGACTTTGAAGCCGATATGCAAGAAATGTATGAGCAAGGGCTTACTGGTCTTGAAGCAGCTGCTCGTGAAGAAATAGGGAAATACAAGGTTAATATAGATGGAATCACGCAATACAGTGGAGGTTTCTATTTATACAGAACTACTTCTGCCAAAGCTCCTTCTGTACCTACTATCATGTCTCAAAACTATAACGGCATTTCTACATTTATGTCAGAAAATAATATTGCAGTAACTGGGATGCCTTTTACTATTTACAATGAGACATTCCCTAATGGTGATGTTATTATGACAAATGCATTACCTGTGCGTGAAAAGATTATTGTAGCTGGAGATACAAACGTTTTTAGCGGATATATGCCTACAGTAACTGCGGTAAAAGTTACACTAGTTGGTAATTATATAAATCTGGGAGAGGCATGGAGCACTGCTATGAAACATGTGCAGGACAAAGGATATACACTTTCCAATGAAAAACCTTTTGAGGTTTATGTAACAGACCCTCAAGATCATCCTAACCCGGCAGATTGGATTACAGAAATTTATGTGCCAATTGAAGATTTAAAATAAGCTCTCTTGAAAACTCTTATACTCGTTTTTATAGGTGGTGGTACTGGAAGTATTGCAAGATACCTTCTAGGGAAGTTTATAAATGATCCTAGTTCTGGTATACCTTACGGCACTTTTGCGGCAAACATTATAGGTAGCTTGTTGATAGGTATTATACTAGGATGGGCACTTAAAAACAACACACTTAACAGTAACACTACATTATTACTAGCAACAGGTTTTTGTGGAGGTTTTACCACTTTCTCTACCTTTGCATATGAGAATCACGTACTTCTAAAATCTGGAGATTTTATGACATTTGCATTGTATGCCATTGCAAGTTTCGCTCTTGGTATTCTTGCAGTCTTTGGCGGGATTGAGCTGGGTAAGAGTTTTTAAAATATCGCAGCTTTTCACTTTTAAGTAGGTTAATTATACTTTGATTCTCTTTTTCATCTCCTCTACGATGTTAAAGGCAGCTGGACACATCTTCACGTTTTCCATAGTGAGCTTAGAAATTTGCTGAAATTTCTTTCTATCCGTGTGCGGAAACTCTCTACAAGCCTTAGGTCTCACATCATAGATAGAGCAATAGTTATCTGCTCCTAGAAAAGTGCACGGTGTTTCTTGCAGCACGTAATCCTTCTCTTCATCAATACGTAAATACGTCTTAATAAAGTCAAATTCCTTCATGCGGAAGTGTTTTGAAATACGCTGGATATCCTTATCTGTAAAGAGCGGCCCTGTTGTCTTACAACAGTTTGCACACGTAAGGCAATCTGTTCTTTCAAACTCATCTTCATGCAGTTCTTGCATGATGTAGTCCAAGTTTTTTGGAGGTTTACTGCGCAGCTTTGCAAAGAACTTTTTATTCTCATTCTGCTTATCTTTGGCCAGCTGCGGGAGGGCTTTAATAAAATCTTCCATGGCGCAAAGGTAATCATAAAGCTATGGCAAAAGAGGTAGATATTTTTGGGGCAGCACTCCAAGATTTTATTGATAACAAGTACACAGAAGATATCGTGGTGCACTCCTCTATTGCAGAAGATGATGTAATCCCTATTCCATATTTATTCAGGCCATTTGAAGAAATGCCAGTGATAGAGCAACGAGCATTATCACTTTCTAAGGGAACTATACTCGACATAGGTAGTGGCGCGGGCAGTCATAGTTTATGGTTACAAGAGCAAGGACTTGATGTTACTGGAATAGATATTAGTGAGGGAGCTATTACGCTTTCGCGAAAGCGTGGTTTAAAAAAAGCAGTGCACTCTAATATTCTAGAACATAAAGACACCTACGACACGCTTTTACTACTCATGAATGGCACAGGAATTTTTGAGCGAATATCAAAAATAGACGATTACTTAAAGCACCTTAAAACGTTACTCAATAAAGATGGTCAGATTCTTATAGACGGATCAGATATCGCATTTATGTTCGAGGACGAGGATGGCGGATTCTGGATGGATACACATCGTGACTACTATGGAGAGGTGACGTACTCGATGAGCTATAGAGGCGAGCAGAGCTCTAACTTTGACTGGCTTTATCTAGACTATGAAACACTTGCATGGTATGCACAAAAAAATGAGCTCAATTGTGAGCTCATTTTAGAAGGTGATCATTATGAATATCTAGCGAAACTTACGCTTACATAGTATATCCTTTTTCGGCAAGTTTATCTACCATCATTCTGTATAAATCTCTACTCCAGATTTCTGATATTTCTCCTATGTTCTGAGCAATATCTGGCTCTACAGTTAAGATCTTTTGTCCTGTAGGTGTATTATAAAATACTGTTACTTCTTTCTGTTGCTCATAATCTAATGCTGTTTTATCTGTAAGCATTTGACGTCCTGCACCCGTTTCATAAAAAGCAAGCATATTCTGAATGTCCTCTTGATTATAGCTTCCTCTATAAGCAGAAACCAGCATATTTAAGATGCGATCTACCTGTTTAGGTGTTTCTGTTTTTAATTCGTTCCACACAGCGTCTGGAACATTCTTGCTAGCGTATTGATTTTTTAATAAATCAAAAAGGCCATTAGTTGCGTTACTATACTGATCTGCAGTACCATTCACTTGAAAATATCTCAAAACTTGCTCGTGATACGTTTTCTCCTGCGAGTATCCAGCTAAAGAAGTAAAGAGAAATACGGCTATAAATAATTTTTTCATCATTTTTGTTGTTCTAATAAGGGCATAAATATAGAACATTATACACATGAAATCATTGAAACAGCTTGCATTTTTAATACTATCACTCCTTTTTATTATAAGTTGTGACGATGATGATCCTACTACACTATCATCTGACCCAACAGAGAATGCTGCAAATAAACAACCACTAGGAACCTCTGCAAACGAATTACTATCTAGTGATGAGTTTACTAGCCTACGAGTAGAAATAGCATATCCGGAAGGCTTTAGACCAACGGATAGCACTATAGAATTATTAATACCATTTCTTGAAGAGCGACTTAACAAACCAGACGGTATTACACTTGTAGAATCTACAGTAATAACAAATACAGAAGGTCCATATGATATAAATGATATCGTGGCCATAGAAGATGCGAATAGATCTGTTTTTAATAATGGGGATGAAATGGGCGTGTGGCTATTCTTTTCTGACGAAAGCAACCCAACAGATACTGACACTTCTGTAGTATTAGGTACTGCCTACAGAAACACATCGATGGTTATCTATGAAAAAACTTTAATAGATATAAGTGAGAATGCTATAACTCCTGGTAACAGAACAGCAATCGAAACAGGTACTATCCGTCATGAATTCGGTCATATTTTTGGACTTGTAAATGGTGGAACACCACTTACGTCAGATCACCATGATGAGGAAAATGGCAGACATTGTAATATTGAGGATTGCTTAATGTATTTTCAAACTGTAACTACCATCTTTAATACTAGTAATACCGCATCTCTCCCTAATTTTGACGCGTTATGTATTCAAGATTTACAAGCAAACGGAGGGTTATAAAAGTTTATTACAACAACTAAAAAAGGGATTGACTTGCGTCAATCCCTTTTTTTAAATACCATTTAATTTTATAAATTATTCTTCTATAAAAGGTACTTCTTCAAGTTCTAATGTATCTGTATATTTCATAAGATACACCGCATTATTTGAAAAGCCGCCTTTTGCTCTTGAGCTATACTTAAACTTGTTTTCTACATAATCTGTCTCCACACCTGTCGCTGCCGCAGCATATAAATCTGATGAGTAAGCTAGACGCAACAATGTATCATACATTACATCATATCCTCTTATTGCTGCCTCACTAGGACTTACACCATACATAGTCTCGTAACTATCAATAAAAGCTTTTGCTTTATTGTACTTATATTCTTTTTCTACAGATGGAAAATGGAAAGCAAGATTCTTTAAATGATCATGCTGTATCTCATCACTATCATAAGCATTACTCCTATCAGTAGTAAACATCACTACTTTCATAGTACCTAATTGCCCATTAAGACTTGTAGTAACACTACTAATCAAAGGAACATCATTAGTCTCTACAATCACCCAGTTTTCTAGTTCGCTAGAAAGCTGTGCTGGAATATCACCTGGATATAAGAAGTACCCTTTATCGTTAGAGCGAGGTGTTACCGTCTTTAGATTAGGGAAAATAGCTCTTATCTTTGATAATGTAGCGCTATTTTTCTTATCTGCTATTACCACAATATTTTTACCTGATCCATTAGCCTTTAAGTAAGAAAGCATCTTTTTACTTAACAAATCATCCTCTGGTCTTGATACAAAAATATTATTTCTTCCAGCCACCTTATTAGACATAGGTGATATTACAGGTATGTTGCGTGCATTGAGTAGTGATGACACTCTATCTATATTATTACCTAAAAGCGGCCCTATTACAGCATTAACCGCAGAAAAATCATTTGACTGTATAATAGTTTCTACTTTGCGTGCATTTGTTGCCGCGCCATCTTTACGATTGTATGAGGTATCATAGGTATCTACAACGGTGGTAATACCAGCTTTTTTAGCATCTTGAACTGCCATAAGCATACCACTATATAAATCTAATGATAGCCTAAGAATACGATCATCTCTAAGTAAATTTTCATTTACCTCTGCATTACCAGTATTTACACGCCCTACCCCAAAAGGAAGCATTATAGCCACACGTTTTGGTGAGAAATCAGTTAATTGATTAACTAAAGATCCTTTTTCACCTTCTAGAATAGTAACATCAGGGTTTCCTGCAACGGCTTGCGTCGGAGTACCTGAACCTGGACTTCCTTTAGGCACTTTGAGGATCATTCCTTCCTTAAGACCTTCGTCTAGTGCTGGGTTTAATGCGATTAACTCATCTGCTTCTAGCTTAAAAATGCGTAATAAACTATATAGTGTATTTCCTTTTTGCACTTCATAAAAAGCATATTCATCATTATCTATGATGGTACTCTTTGCAAAATTTGCTTTAGGAACTCTTAGTTTATCACCTATTTTAAGACCTTCTCTAAGCGACGGATTTGTACTTTCAAGCTCTGCTATGGTAATTCCATACTTTCTAGCGATCCCGTATTTAGTCTCTTTTGCTATAACATCATGAGTTATATAAGCTCCTTGAGAATCTGGTAAGCTTACAGTGGTATCTGTCACCGCACTTTCAGAATAATTAACTGGTATGCGCAGCTTGTCACCTTTGCGTAGCACTTCGCTATATAAAGACTTATTAAAACGCTTTATCGTCTCTTGAGAAACACCATACTTTTTAGAAATGCTATAAAGTGTCTCCTTGCGTTTTACCTTGTGCGTTTTAAACTTTACATTATCTTGAGTAACATTATCTACCTTTCTAACAGCAGTTGCTGTAGATGGCAATATCAATACCAAACCTTCGTAAACTTCTTTACGAGCATCTGGATTGAGCTTAGTGATTTCTTTTGTAGTAATACCATACTTATCGGCTATGTCTTTTAGTGTTTCTCCAGCTTTCACTTGATGAGAAACAAACTTTTGAACAGTAGCAGTATTGCTAGATATTGTAGCTGCTGGTGTTGAGCACGCTTTCGCGAAAGCGCTAAAAACAACTATCGCAATTACAGTAATATATTTTTTCATAGTTAAGATTTATTCCCACTCAATTGTAGCAGGTGGCTTAGAGCTTATGTCATAGACTACTCTATTAACGCCTTTTACCTTATTAATTATATCGTTAGACACTTTTTGTAAAAATTCATAAGGAAGATTTACCCAGTCTGCCGTCATTCCATCTGTACTCTCTACAGCTCTAAGTGCAACGCATTTTTCATACGTGCGCTCATCACCCATCACTCCTACAGAGTTTACTGGTAATAACATTGCTCCTGCTTGCCATACTTTATCGTATAATCCCCACTCACGAAGACCACTGATAAATATATGATCTACTTCTTGTAAGATGCGTACTTTCTCGGCAGTAATGTCACCTAGAATTCTAATCGCTAGACCAGGCCCAGGAAATGGATGTCTACCTAATAACTCAGGTGATAACCCCATACTCGCTCCTACTCTACGTACTTCATCTTTAAATAACATTCTTAAAGGCTCTACTACCTTAAGTGTCATATAATCTGGTAATCCTCCCACGTTGTGATGAGATTTTATAGTTGCGCTAGGTCCTCCGGTTGCACTTACAGACTCAATAACGTCTGGATAAATAGTACCTTGACCAAGCCACTTTGCATTTTCTACAAGTTTACTCTCGTCATCAAATACTTCAACAAAAACGCGTCCTATAGCTTTACGCTTAGTCTCTGGATCGCTCTCTCCTTCTAGCGCTTCCAAGAAACGTGCCGAAGCATCTACACCTTTTACATTAAGCCCCATACCTTCGTATTGCTTAAGTACTTGAGTGTATTCGTCTTTACGTAACAATCCATTATTTACAAAGATGCAATATAGATTCTTGCCTATTGCTTTATGTAGTAAAGTTGCTGCAACAGTACTATCTACACCTCCAGAGAGTCCTAAAATTACACGATCGTCATTAAGCTTTGCTTTTAGATCTGCAACCGTAGTATCTACAAAGGCATCTGGCGTCCATGTTTGCGCTACTCCTGCTATTTTCACTAAGAAGTTTTCTAAAATCTGCTTCCCGTCTGTAGAGTGATATACTTCTGGGTGAAACTGTATTCCATAAGTTTCTTCTCCCTCTAGTTTATATCCAGCGTTTTCCACATCATGTGTAGATGCAATACGTTTTGCTCCTACTGGTAATTTCTTGATGGTATCACTATGACTCATCCACACTTGACTTCCTACAGAAACCCCTTCTAAGAAAAGTTCTCCTTCGTCTACTACAGAAAGTTTTGCTCTTCCATACTCACGAGTGTTAGATTGTCCTACCTCACCATCATAAAAGTGAGCAAGGTATTGCGCTCCGTAACAAACTCCCAGAAGAGGTTTTTTACCTTTTATTTCTGAAAGATCTGGATGCGGTGCATCTTCTCCTCTTACAGAATGCGGCGATCCCGAAAGGATTACAGCCTTATAAGAAGAAAGATCTTTTGGTGGGTTATTAAATGGTTTTATCTCGCAGTATATATTTAATTCTCGCACTCTACGTGCTATCAACTGCGTGTATTGAGACCCGAAGTCTAATATGAGGACGTTATTTTGCATAGACAAAAATAGCATAATTTGATAGAGTTCCTATAAAGACAAAAGCAGAAATATTTGGTTTTTTTTCTACAGCGCTTTTACCATTAGAGGACATCCCATGCAACCACTTAAACTTATTTAAAATTGCAGTCTATAATAGCTACTAAGTTAAAGGTTATAATGACTTTTATTAATCCGTTGCATGAAGAATGCAACAGCAGTTATATTTTAGAGATTAGTAACCTATAAACGGTGATTTCTACCTACTCAACGAGAAGTAGTGAAGTACATTAATTACTAATTTTAAACTATTATAAAATATTTAATTTTACATGCAATTATGTATCTCTAACTATATTTAATAGTAAGTAACGACCACATAAACAACTTCTTATAAATCCTTATGACCGAAGATGAAAACAATCACTATGAAAGCGGAATAGATGAATGGCGCAAGCTCCCTGTTTTTAGACAAGGCGTTGTGATTCTTCATCTTGTAGAGCATATCATAGAAGGTATTAAGCTAGAGGACAACAATCCTAACTCTCAATATAAAAAAGCGCTCTACCAAAGATATACACAACAAATGATGGATAATGCGATTCTTATTCCATCTGCCATAGCCACTGCTCACGGAGTAGATCTGTATGACCTCAAAATGGAGAATGCTACCGTAGTAAGAAAGGCGGCTAGAGAAATCATTCAGGATTCAAAAGGTTTACTAGCCTCTGGCTATAAAGATGTTGAGTATCTCGATTTATTAGGAGATGCTATTGAGATGCTTAGACCTATTTTTGCTCGCTGGGTTCAGACCTTTGATGCCACTCAATATATCATTGATAGATGGGGCCTCTTTAATCCCCCAGGTGTAAACTTTGATGATCCCGCCCAACTAAAGAACATAGACCCAAACACATTTTTAAATAATCTAGATGAAGATGATGAATGGGAGGATAGTGAGGACGAAGGCTTAAAAAATTAAGCTTCTTTGCTATTTAAGAATAGGATTTTGAGCAACTACGTGAGAAAGCACTATTTGCGTTTTTGACTCCCCGTACGATATCACTCTATCTATAAATTGCTCAAGGTGTTTTTGATTACGCAACACGACTTCCATCACAATATTTTCATTACCTGTAATACGATAGCAATTCACTACCTCTTCCCATCCTTTTACGTTTTCTAAAAAAGGTTTCAACTTCCCCATAAAAGCTCTTATCGTAATAATTGCTTTGAGTTGATACCCCAAAGCCTCCTCAGAGACTTCTGCCTTATAACCTAGTATTATCCCTGCATCTTCCATCTTTCTTATGCGCTCTCCTACGGCTGGCGAACTTATTCCTACTTGTGTAGCAATTGCAGTATTAGACTGTCTCGCATTTTCTTGCAAACATTTTAAAATACGATTATTAAGTGCATCTACCATATAATTTAAAATTCAAGGTTAATAATACAATATTCTTAAAGCAAAAATAGCATTCTGCTTAATAAACCAAATTTACAATAAGTATTCTGATTGTATTTTTACTTTACGATGAAAATAGTTCAAGAACCACAGTTTAAGCAATCTTTTGATATAAAGCGCCACGCTTTATACAATGAGGCTATGGATCTTTTTACGCTTTCGCGAAAGCTGTCTAATGGACATTTGCAACACAGTATTTTAAACTGTCCTTCAGAAAAAGAACTTGCCACAAATCTATCTGAATTTATTTCGCACACAGCGCTATCATTACCTATGTCTATTGCCGAAGCCGCAATAACTGCCGACTATTCAAAAAAGCTTTATTTTCAAAAGCATATAGAGGAGCGCGTAAGCCAACTTTCTAAACTTTGTAAAAGGCTCGAAATCCTTTACCGCAATCGCTGTCATAGTGTACAACAACTAGCACATACAGCTCATAAGCTTGAGGCAGGATTTAAAAAGTGGTCGTTACAGTTGACTAGCCAAAACTAGCACGATAAATTTTCCCAACGTCTCCAGGGAAATTGTCAATATATTAAGAATGCCTTGTTAAATATCGTTAAGCAAACATCTGGATTTCAGCAATCCACCTACTTTTAACATTGAACAACTATAAAACCAATTGTTATGAGAGATATTATATCCCTAATTGTAGTTCTCCTAATTATAGGCTGGCTCGTAGGATACTTTGGCTTTGGAGATGCAGTAGGAAGTTTAATTCACATTTTACTCGTACTGGCTGTAGTAGGCATTCTCTATAGACTAGCAACCGGAAAAAAGTTATAAAAACAAATTAATCAATAAACCATAAAACAATGACTAAGAAATTTTTAACACTAGCAGCAATCGCAATTTTTACACTTTCATTTTCAAGCTGTAGAGAAAAAACCACTGGCGAAAAAGTAGGAAACGCAGTAGAAAATGCAGTAGATGACGTAGAAGATGCAGTAGATTAATCGCATCAAAAGTTTTAATAGAAAAGCCTTTCCAAAACGGAAAGGCTTTTTTTGTTTCTCATGTTATCAAGAAAAAATGCGTTTTGGTGAATTGCTCTGCAAAACGCATTTTAGAATGAGGGATTTATTTGGGGAACTTGCGGTAAGCTATTTATCAATCTTAAATGACTCAACACATTTAAGAACCATTATATAATACGATATACGCTAGAAAGATTGTATTTGGATTACTCAGCATAAAAAAAGTGCAATTTATAATTGACTTACAACTAGTTACTACTTAATTACAAAATTATCTCTACTAAAATGTAAGCGTTCTCATAAAGCTCCGTCCAACCGAGCATAAGAATTTCAAATGGTAAAGCTTTAGTGATCACTATAACCACCATGAAATTACTAAACTGATTTTTAAAAAAACATTTACGTTCAAAATCCAATACAATGAAAAAAATAATTTCAATTTTCGTACTTATCTTAACGGTTTCTTTTTCTGCACAAGCGCAAGATAAAATGATGAAGGAGAGCTCAAACAAAGTAATCGCATTAGAGCAAACTAAAGGAGAGTTTACTCAAAAGCAAATCGTAGTAAGTGAAGGAACTTACACGTTTTCAATTGCAAATAACAATGTAGGTACAGATGTAGGTTTTGTTTTAGTACCTAAAGGAAAAGATATTTCTAATCCAGAAAATCACATCAAAACTGCCTATGTAACTGCAGTAGTACCTAATAATACGACAGGAACTTCAAACGTTACAAAACTTACTAAAGGTGAGTATGTTTACTTCTGCCCACTTAACAAGACATCTACAGATAACGTTCTTGTAGTGCAGTAATCTATAATAAATATAGCAAAGCCCTGTATAACCTTATACAGGGCTTTTTTTAGTTATTTTTGTACCTCAAAAATAACACTATGAAATTATACTCAATGCTTCTTGCATCTTCTCTAGTTATATTAAGCTGTAAAGAGGAGAACACCACAACTAAAGGAGACACCAATAACCTAGAAGTTGAAGCTACATTCACACCTACTACAGAGGCAGAAAAAGTTGCTTATGCAAACGGCCTTGCAAACTGGAAAGATGTAAAAAAACTTGACTTTACATTTAATGTAGATCGCAACGGCGCTACTGTAGCAAGTCGTTCATGGTCATGGAAACCAATAACAAATGATGTGACTATGATTGCCGCTGGAGATACCATTTCTTATAATCGTGCTACCGTAGACAGCACCTCTATGCAAGCAGACCAAGGGTTTATAAATGATAAATACTGGCTTCTTGCTCCTTATCAACTTGTTTGGGATGAAGGAACTTCAATAAAAGTAACCGACAGTGTAATGAGTCCGCTTTCGCGAAAGCAAACTAAAAAACTTACCCTTCTCTACGGAAATGAAGGAGGTTACACACCAGGAGACGCCTACGACTTCTACTATGGCGATGACTATGTAATTACCGAATGGGTTTTTAGAAAAGGAAA
Source organism: Dokdonia sp. Asnod1-B02 (assembly GCF_045063955.1). Taxonomy (NCBI): domain Bacteria; kingdom Pseudomonadati; phylum Bacteroidota; class Flavobacteriia; order Flavobacteriales; family Flavobacteriaceae; genus Dokdonia; species Dokdonia sp. Asnod1-B02. The sequence goes on from NZ_JBEFNW010000002.1 coordinate 2,530,848, forward strand.
TGCTACCGAACCTTCTATGGTTACAACTTTTGAAGGATACAAGAATATCGAAGGGCTTTCTATAGCTACAGATCACAAGAGTGAAGATGGTAGCTTTAGACTATACTTTACAGATGTAAACGTCATCAAATAATATGAGTTTTAGACAAAAAAAGAACAGCCCAAAGTGGAACTTAATCACTTTGGGCTGTTTTATTATTATCTGCACCGCAATGCTCTACTATGGCGATTATGGTACGCTAAGCAAGAACGCAGCTTCGGTTGCTGGGATTCCACTTATTCTAGGAGTTGCAACAGCTTTGTTATATGTTTTATCAAGATTAATTGGTAAACGATATAACTGGATTATCACTATCCTAGGTATTATGAGCATGCTCATGATCGCGATTCCTATTTTCTTTGGAGCCGCAAAGCATGCTTAGTTATTTTTTCTTAGACATCGCTCTGTGACGCTCGCGAGCTAGTAAAGTATTCTTAAGCAGCATTGCTATTGTCATAGGCCCTACTCCTCCTGGTACTGGCGTGATAAAACTTGCCTTTTTACTTACAGGCTCAAAGTCTACATCTCCAGTAATATAATAACCTCTCTCACGAGTTTCATCTGGTACGCGAGTGATTCCCACATCTACAATTACAGCTCCATCTTTTACCATTTCGGCTTTAAGGAATCCAGGAACTCCTAGTGCAGTAATAATGATATCTGCTTGCGATGTAATTTGCGTTATATTCTTAGTATGACTGTGTGTTAAGGTAACAGTAGAGTTTCCTGGGAAGCCTTTACGCCCCATTAATATACTCATAGGTCTACCTACAATGTGGCTACGTCCTATAACCACGGTATGTTTTCCCTTAGTCTCTACACCGTAGCGATCCATAAGCTCAAGGATACCAAATGGCGTTGCAGGGATAAATGTACTCATATCAAGAGACATCTTTCCAAAGTTTGTAGGGTGAAAACCATCTACATCCTTATCCGGATCTACTGCTAGTAATACTTTTTGAGTATCAATTTGAGGAGGTAATGGCAACTGCACTATAAAACCATCGATATCTTCGTTCTGGTTAAGTTCCTCAATTTTATCTAGCAATTCAATTTCGCTAGTCATGTTTGTCATGCGCACCATGGTAGACTCAAAACCTACACGCTCACAGGCACGTACTTTACTCCCTACATATGTAAGAGAAGCTCCATCATTACCTACAATCACTGCAGCAAGATGAGGCACCTTCTCACCGTTTGCTTTCATTTTATCAACTTCGGCTTTGATTTCGTTTTTAATGTCGTTTGAAGTTTTCTTCCCGTCAAGAATAGTCATAGGTAATAGCGTTATGGTTTAGTTTGTTTCATATAAATTAAAAAGACACCCGTTATGGGTGCCTTTTAAGGATATTGTTATTTCATTTGATTCATCATCTGCATCATCTTGCGGCCTCCGCCTCCTTGCATCATTTTCATCATCTTACTCATTTGATTAAACTGCTTGAGCAACTGGTTTACTTGTTGTACCGAAGTACCAGAACCTTTTCCTATGCGTTTTTTACGACTCGCATTGATTGTGGAGGGATTTTCACGCTCACTAGGCGTCATGGAGTGAATGATTGCTTCTATATGCTTAAAAGCATCGTCATCAATATCTACATCTTTGAGCATCTTTCCGGCACCTGGGATCATTCCCATAAGGTCCTTCATGTTACCCATTTTCTTTACTTGCTGTATTTGCTTTAAGAAATCGTCAAAGCCAAATTGGTTCTTTGCAATCTTCTTCTGCAGTTTTCTAGCTTCTTCTTCGTCAAACTGCTCTTGCGCTCTCTCTACAAGTGACACAACATCTCCCATTCCAAGAATACGATCTGCCATACGTGAAGGATAGAATACATCTATCGCCTCCATTTTTTCACCAGTACCAATAAACTTAATAGGCTTATCTACTACAGATTTAATAGAGATTGCTGCTCCACCTCGAGTATCACCATCAAGCTTTGTAAGGATAACACCGTCAAAGTTAAGGATATCATTAAAGGCTTTTGCTGTATTTACAGCATCTTGACCAGTCATCGAGTCTACTACAAAAAGTGTCTCTTGTGGTTGTATTGCAGCATGTACATCTGCAATTTCTTTCATCATCACCTCATCTACAGCAAGACGACCTGCTGTATCAATGATTACTACGTTGTGACCGTTTGCTTTCGCGAAAGCGATACCATCTTGAGCAATCTTTACTGGATTCTTCTCATCACGATCAGAATATACATCTACCTTAATCTGATCTCCTACTACGTGTAGTTGATCAATAGCCGCTGGACGATATACATCACAGGCTACTAATAAAGGTTTCTTTGTTTTTTTGGTTTTAATGAAGTTTGCAAGCTTACCTGAGAAGGTTGTCTTACCAGAACCTTGTAAACCTGACATTAAGATAATAGATGGAGTACCAGAAAGATTAATTCCTTCTGCATCACCTCCCATTAACTCTGTAAGCTCATCTTTTACAAGCTTCACCATTAACTGCCCAGGTTGTAGGGTCGTTAATACGTCAGATCCTAAAGCTTTTTCTTTAACACGGTTTGTAAATTCCTTTGCAGTCTTAAAGTTAACATCTGCATCTATAAGAGCACGACGCACTTCCTTAAGTGTCTCTGCAACGTTTACTTCCGTAATGCTACCGTGACCTTTGAGTACGTGTAGGGCTTTATCTAACTTATCACTTAAATTATCAAACATAGTTATCTGCTATTGTAAAGGTTGCAAATTTAAGGATTTGTAGTGGTTTATCACTCCTTTAATAATTACAGATTCTATAAAAATGTGTAGAAAACTACTTAATAACTAGAAGCAATGCAATGAGTGCCACTAGTACAATTAATTCACGCTTGCGCTTAACTTCTTATAAGATGGGATAGTAAGCAAGGAACTGCTATTTACATGAAGAGCTAATAGGCTCAGCACCAACTCTAATAAGAAAATCAAACAGCTTTTAAACATGAGTTGTAACAAACAAAAAAAAGCCTCCCATAAAAGGAGGCTTTGTACTTGATAAGAACAAGAAATTACTTCTTGAACTTAGCGTATTTGTTTTTGAACTTATCAATACGTCCAGCTGTATCTACAAGCTTAGCTTTACCTGTATAGAATGGATGTGAAGTTCTAGAGATTTCTAATTTTATTAAAGGATACTCAGTTCCTTCGATCTCAATAGTTTCTTTAGTATCTGCAGCAGATTTTGTTAAGAACACCTCATCATTAGACATGTCTTTAAATGCTACTACTCTAAAATTTTCTGGGTGTATATCTGCTTTCATTATAATCGTACTTAAAAATTATTCTATTTTTCGAGGTGCAAATTTACATAAATTTTGAAAATGACCAACTATTTTTTAAAATAAATATTACCTATTTCACGAAGTTACGATTTTTCTACGCTCGGCGTAACGATATTGTATATTTGTCTACTAACTGACCATAACCAAAACAACCATTATTATGAATGATACAATTAAATCGATAGCATTAAAGAATGGCTTTATTGCCGGTATTACCATTATACTATTGTATGTAATTTGCTACGTTGTCAATGTCGAACTATTAACTAACTTTTGGTTTGGGCTAACCATTATCATTGCTCTTATAGTTTTAGGTTTTGTTACGACAGCAAAATGCAAGAGTTTACAAGATGGTTACATATCTTTTAGAGAAGCATTTTCTGCATATTTGATACCTGTGGCTATAGGACTACTATTACCAATGATTTTTTTATATGTTCTATTTAATTTTATTGATCTTGAAGCAGCCGAAATGCTCAAGGAAATAGGCCTTGAAAAGACTGAAGAAATTATGAGACGCTTTGGAGCTCCAGAATCAGAAATTGAAAAAGCAATGGAACAAGCAGCATTAGAAGATTCATACTCTATTAAGAACATAACACTTCAATACGCTTTTACAGTATTGTTTTGTGGTATCCTCGGTCTTATAGCTGCTCTATCTATGAAAAAGAAAAAAGAAGAATTAGGATAATGCAAATATCTGTTGTCATACCTCTACTTAATGAGGAAGAATCACTTAAAGAACTACACCATTGGATTTCAGAAACCCTGGAAACCAATGGTTTTTCTTATGAAATCCTATTTATAGATGATGGAAGTACAGATGCTTCTTGGGAGGTGATTGAAACGCTTTCGCGAAAGCGTGATAACATCAAAGGAATTCGCTTTAATCGTAACTACGGTAAATCACAAGCCTTACACGCAGGTTTTGAAGCTGCCGAAGGTGATGTAATCATCACTATGGATGCAGATTTGCAAGATAATCCAGAGGAGATTCCAGACTTATACCGCATGATTACCGAAGATAAGTATGACTTAGTCTCAGGATGGAAAAAGAAGCGCTACGACTCTGTAATTGCAAAAAACTTACCTAGTAAACTCTTTAACGCCGCAGCAAGAAAAACTAGCGGACTTAAACTACACGACTTTAACTGTGGCTTAAAAGCCTACAAAAAAGAAGTAATCAAAACCGTGGATGTATATGGTGAGATGCACCGATACATACCCGTACTTGCTAAGAATGCAGGATTTTCAAACATAAGTGAGAAAGTAGTACAGCATCAAGCTCGTAAGTATGGTGAGACTAAATTTGGTATGGAACGCTTTTTAAATGGCTTCTTAGATTTACTCACAATTTGGTTTTTAGGAAGTTTTGGAAAGCGACCTATGCATCTTTTTGGAGCACTAGGTGTACTCATGTTTGTTATAGGTTTTGGATTTGCCGGATACTTAGGTATAGACAAAGTATTCTTTCATAGAGCAGGCAGACTGATTACAGAAAGACCACAATTTTATATTTCACTTGTTGCGATGCTTATGGGTATTCAACTATTTATTGCTGGCTTCTTAGGCGAACTCGTACTAAGATCAAAACGTGATAAAAAGAGATACAATATTAAAGAGACTTTATAACATACAGCTCAACACGTAGACATCCCTCGTAGTGAGCTTTATAAATTATAACAAAATCGTACTTTTGTTAGTAAACAACACACATTCTTATGGTATACCACGATCCCGCTATTTTAGAAAAAGCAAATGCATGGCTTACAGCAACCTTTGATGAGGAAACTCAACAAGCCATTAAAGAAAATATCGCTCACAATCCAGATGAGCTTGCAGATAGTTTCTATAAGAATCTAGAATTTGGTACTGGCGGAATGCGCGGTATCATGGGAGCTGGAACTAACAGAATTAATAAATATACCTTAGGAAAAAATACCCAAGGTCTATCTGACTACTTGCACAAACAGTTTCCTGACAAAAAAATAAAGGTCGCTATTGCTTATGATTGCCGTCATAACAGTAAAGAACTTGCTCAAGTGGTTGCAAATGTATTTTCGGCAAATGGGATTAAAGTATTTCTATTTTCTGATCTTAGACCTACACCAGAATTGAGTTTTGCTGTGCGTCACCTAGATTGCCAGTGCGGTATTGTACTCACTGCGAGTCACAACCCTCCAGAATATAACGGTTACAAAGTGTACTGGGAAGATGGTGGACAGCTCGTACCACCACAAGATAACGAAGTCATAGCCACAATAGATGCGCTTGACTTTAGTGCTATAAAATTCAATGGAGATGACTCTCTTATTGAACTTGTAGATAAAGAAGTAGATAAAGCTTTTGTAGATGCAAGTGTTGCAAATGTGTCTTTTGGTCTTACTAGTGAAACAAAGAAGGACCTAAATATCGTTTTCACCTCGTTACACGGAACCTCAATCACGCTCGTTCCAGATACGCTTAGACAAGCAGGATTTACAAACCTTCATATTGTAAAAGAACAAGAAGTTCCAGACGGTAACTTCCCTACCGTTGTTTCTCCTAACCCAGAAGAAACTGCCGCTCTTAAAATGGCGCTAGAACTTGGTGAAGAAAAAAATGCAGACATCGTTATAGGTACAGATCCGGATTGTGATCGACTAGGGATTGCTGTGAGAGGAGATGATGGCAAGCTTACCATTTTAAATGGTAATCAAACTATGATCTTAATGACAGATTATTTATTAGAACGCTTTCGCGAAAGCGCAAATCAACACCCAGCACCATTTATAGGAAGCACCATTGTGTCTACACCTATGATGGATATTCTTGCAGATGCGTATGATGTAGAATGCAAAACAGGACTTACAGGCTTTAAATGGATTGCCAAAATGATTGTGGATTATCCTAACCAGCACTTTGTAGGTGGTGGTGAAGAAAGCTTCGGCTATATGGTAGGTGATTTTGTAAGAGATAAAGATGCCGTGACCGCCACCCTACTCGCTTGCACCATGGCAGCACAAGTAAAAGAGCAAGGACAGACGCTGTTTGAAAAACTGAAGTCGCTGTACGTAAAACACGGTTTTTACAAGGAAACACTTATTGCCCTTGTAAAAAAAGGACAATCTGGCGCAGAGGAAATCAAGCAAATGCTCAAAGATCTTCGTCTAGAGCCTATGAAAGAAATTAATGGAAGTAAAGTGATACGTGTAGAAGATTACCAATCATCTACTAGTCGTGACCTGCTTACGGGAGAGACCACTACCATTGATGTTCCAAAATCTAATGTGCTTATTTTTTATACAGAAGATGGCAGCAAAGTTGCTGCACGACCAAGTGGCACAGAGCCTAAAGTAAAGTTTTATATAAGCGTCAATGCTCAACTGGCTTCGTTGAGTGAGTATGACACAATTTCTGCAACACTAGATAAACGTCTTGCTGGTATAAAAAATGCATTAGGCGTTTAAATAATTCAAAATTTCGCGCAAGCGGAAACACTCTATGGAATATTTTAAGAAGATTCTTTCTTATGCAATGCCGTACAAAGTATATGGTATTCTTAATATCATTTGTAATGTATTTTATGCGCTATTTAGCACATTAGGTTTTGTAGCCTTAATACCTATGCTTCAGGTTCTTTTTGACAAGACTAAAGAAGTTACTGTAAAACCTGAGTGGAAAGGTATCCTTAAAGCTAAAGATTACATGGAGGATTCCTTAGGCTATTACGTCACAGAAATAGCATCTGATGATAAGGCGCAAGCGCTTACGCTTATGATTATCTTCATAATTAGTACTTTTTTACTTAAAAATCTATTTGGCTATTTTGCTATGTACTTCATTACTTTTTTGAGAAATGGAGTTTTAAAAGACATACGTAATGCCATGTATGCAAAGATTGTCTCACTACCCGTTGCATACTTTACAGAAAAACGAAAAGGAGATACAATTGCCCGCGTCACTTCTGATGTACAAGAAGTTCAACATTCTTTTTTAAGTATTCTTGAACTCATTGTAAGAGAACCGCTCACTATTATTTTTGCACTTGTTGCAATGTTCTTATTAAGCCCTCAGCTTGCTGTGTTTGTTCTTACATTTATTCCAGTGATGGGTTTTCTAATATCTCTCGTTGGAAAGCGATTGAAGAAAAAATCTGATCGTGTACAGCGCGAGCAAGGCGAGTTACTTTCTAAACTAGAAGAAACGTTAGGAGGCCTTAAAATTGTGAAGAGTTTTAATGCAGAGCAACGTTTTCAATCTAATTTTGAAACAAGCACAAGCAGATATAATGATTTTGCAAATAACTTAATGCAACGACAAGCTCTTGCCTCTCCTACTAGTGAATTTTTAGGAATCGTTGTGATAGGTATACTACTATGGTTTGGTGGTAATATGGTTCTTACTGAGGGAACTCTAGACGGACCTACATTTATAGCATTTATGGGACTCGCCTATGGGATACTTACTCCTGCCAAAGCTTTCTCTAAAGCCAGCTACAGTGTAAAACGCGGTAATGCCTCTGCTCAAAGAATTCTAGAAATACTAGAAACGGAAAATACCATTGCAGATAAAGAAACAACAACACCGGTAAGTGGTTTTGAAAAGTCTATTAAGCTATCTAATATTTCTTTCAAGTATGAAGACCAATTAGTGCTTAAAAACTTTAACCTTAATGTTCCTAAAGGTAAAACGGTAGCCCTCGTAGGTCAATCTGGATCTGGAAAGAGTACGATTGCCAATTTACTTACTCGTTTTTACGATGTGGTAGACGGAACTATAACATTAGATGGACTGGATATTAGAGACATGTCACTTAGTGATTTAAGGAAGAATATAGGGATTGTTACTCAAGACGCTATTCTTTTTAATGATACGCTCAGAAGTAATATGTCTGTAGGTAAAGAGAACGCCACAGATGAAGAAATTATTGACGCACTTAAAATTGCTAATGCTTGGGAGTTTGTACAAGACCTCCCTAAGGGACTTGATACTAATATAGGTGATAGTGGTAATAAATTGAGTGGAGGACAAAAACAACGCCTCTCTATTGCTAGAGCGGTTCTTAAGAATCCGCCTATAATGATTCTAGATGAAGCTACCTCAGCATTAGATACGGAGAGTGAGCGTCTCGTGCAGAAAGCGCTAGAAAATATGATGAAGAACAGAACTTCAATTGTAATTGCTCACAGACTTTCTACTATTCAAAACGCAGATGAGATTGTGGTCATGCAAAAAGGAGAAATTGTAGAGCAAGGAAAACATCAAGAGCTTATTGATAAGAAGGGAATGTATCACAAACTAGTATCAATGCAATCTTTTGAAGAGGCTTAGACTAGTCGTTTTCTTTTACGATGACAACGGTTGCTGTGTATCCAGATGCAAGAAACCAAGTGTTTGAAGAAATCACCTTTTTCATATCATCATACATTACAAACTGTGCTGTATTTGCTCCTACTGAGCCTTGATTAAGTGCCTTAATTTCTATTTTATTAAATCCTTTTTTAAGATCAAGATAAAATCCTTGAAACTGGCCTTCAAGAAATATTCTAGGATGCACAATGGTATCATTTACACTCACGCTCACTAGATCTCCATCTACTGCGCCGTGATCTCTGTAAGTAAAGTTTACAAATTTGGATCCGCTTTTAAAGTCGCCTAAGTATTGATCTCTAAAATATTCTGGACGGAGTTTTTCTCTATCTTTTTCTTGAGAATTATTCATCTTATTTTCGAGAGCAGTGTACGTTTTTTCTGCAAAGTCGGTGCCTTCCATAAAGTTGATCTCTCTTTTCTCATTTGATTTAAAAGGATCCTTAAGCTTTACCTTACTCTTAAAAACAAGGGAGCCAGATTGTACATCGCTGCTCTTTTCTCTTGCCATAGGTGCTATAAACACAGGTGCTGGCACATCATTAGGCTGCTTTCCCTTAATTTCTATAGAAGCACTAGGTGCATCTATTTGAGCTTGTGCACTTAGAGATACTAAGAGTAAGGCTAATAATGGAAGAGCTTTAATTGATATGGGGAAAGTAGTTTTCAAATAGTAAGTGAGTCGATGTAACATTTTAGAGTTATGGCTTCCATGCATATTTACCATAAAGTATGCCATTGTTGCTTAAAATTACGCTTTCGCGAAAGCGTAACAGCAACCTAACGTATTCAAAGATAAAATATTTGAAATTTATAGGTCAATATATCAGTTGGCAAAATTTATTGATCATTACAATGTATTAAGAAATAAATTGAAATGTAATGCGTTCTAACCACATCAAACAAATGAATACTTATGAAACTACGTGCATTACTTGCTCTTTTTGTCCTAGCCTCTCTATCTTTTTCTTGTAGTTCAAGAGACGACGATGGAAATAGCGCAACAGATATAGACTGTCTCAACTTAGGAACCCAAGAGCTTGATATTACCATACAAGAATCTTTTACCACACTACCTTCTAAGGTATCTGTTTTCTTTAAAGTAAATGGCAGTGACGGTAGTCCCGTAGCAGGATTAACACCTTCTAATTTTACAATTTTTGAGCAAGGCCGTAATGACGATTGCTATAATGAAATTTCAAATTCTGAGGCATCTGGCGCGATATCTCCAAATGCTCAGATTTTTTCAAATAACACACTACTAGTGTTAGATTTAAGTAACAGTGTCTTGAGTACAAGCTTGCAAGAACTTAAGCAAGCGTCAAGCAGTTTCATAGCTAATGTGATGCCGGCAATACCTACAGATTCTTTCAAAATGGCTATTTACTGGTTTGATGGAGAAGATATTCTTCATGAATTACAACCACTTACCACCAGTGCAGCTGTACTACAAGAAGCTATAGATGGAATTACAGAGGATATCAGTAATGACCCCTCAACAGATTTATATGGCGCCGTAATTAAAGCTACCGAAATTGCAGATGATATTATTGACGTTTCTGAAAATGAAGAACTATTTGCAGCAGCCTCTGTAGTAATTTTTACAGACGGAACAGATCAAGCAGCTAGATATACAGAACAAGAGGCAGTAGATGCTGTTTCTGATGCAGATGATGATATAAGCTTCTTTACTATAGGTCTTGGCTCAGAGATAGATGAAGGCATACTTTCTAAAATAGGACAAACAGAAAGTGTATTTGCATCTAATGCAGCAGAGCTAGAGTCTGTCTTTAATGATATATCTAATGGTGTAGCTGGACAAGCAAATAGTTTTTACTTGTTTGAATACTGCAGCCCAAAACGTGATGGAAGTGGTATGAATAACCTTGTGATTCAAGTAATTAATGGGAATCAAGATGGACTAGTTCAAACTTCCTTTGATGCAACAGGATTCACTAGTGGTTGTGAATAGCTATTTTAACTACTCAATTTGAGTAGTTAATCGACACAAAAGGCAGCTTTACAGATGCGCCCGATTACAAGATACTATTATCAAGTAACAATTTTGACAATAGTATATCTTTGTATTATGCTAGTATCAGAATCAAACCTTAATAATGTATTAGAAGATGTTTACATCTTAGAAACAGGAACTTACTATTTTTTTGAAGATTTTATTATCTCAGAAATTAATGAAGGTATGCTCTTTGACTGGCAGATGGCGCAAGAACTCCTCCATCTAGCCGAAAACCATTATGGAACAGAAAATAAGATAGCCTACATATCAAATCGCGTTCACTCTTATTCTTTAGTACCTCAAGACTGGCTTAAATATTTTAAAGCACGTAATTCTATAAGTGCATTTGCTGTGGTTTCTTACAGTCAGCAAGAACGCTCAGACATACTCCTAGAACGCCTTTTCTTTAAATCTAAAATCAAAAAATTCTTTGATTTAAATGATGCAGTAGATTGGGCTAAAGAGCAGCAAAAAGAATACATTATTAAGAAAACTACGGCTTGATTTTAGTTTCAAGTACTGGAGAATTATAATAGTTAATCTTTAAAATATCCATTCTCTTATAATGCTTATTTAATCGCCTCTCATAAGAATCCCAATTATAATTTTCGGGCTTAGTCCAGCCCAACTCTGCGTGACCTATAAGCCTAGGAAAAGCGAGATATTCAATATCATCAGACGATTTTATGGTCTCAGACCACAAAGGAGATTCGATTCCCAACACTTGTGAAGGCGGCACATCCTTAAAAATTTGTGATGGTTTCCAGATATAAGCACTATCCACCTCAACCGTTCCAGCCCAAGTAAGACCTATAGGTGACTTCTTAGTATATTTCATATCCAAGTACATGCGCTTTGCAGGAGATAAAATAACTTTTGCACCTTGAGCAAGTCCTCGTGATGCGGTAGTGATTCTTTGCCAGTGTTGTACTATGTAAGTACTATCTACACCGGCACTTTCTATCTCTTCCCAGCCTATCACTTGTTTTTTATATTTCTTTACTATTGAAAATACTTTATTGAGAAAAATATTATAATCCTTTTTTGAAGTGACATGAGATTCATCACCTCCTAGGTGTATATATGGCCCAGGGGTCATTGCTGCTATTTCCTTTATCACATCTTCTACAAATGTGTATGTAATATCTTTATCTACACACAAGGTGCTGAAGCCTACACGCATTTCCTTATACAACTTTGTGGCTTTACCATTGCAGTTGAGTTCTGGATAAGATGCCAATGCTGCGTTAGTATGTCCAGGCATATCAATCTCTGGAATCACCGCAATAAATTTTGACTGAGCATAGGCTACGATAGATTTATAATCCTCTTGCGTATAAAACCCAGGGCGTTCATTACGCACAGAAGAGCTACCTCCTATTTCAGTGAGCTTAGGCCAAGATTTGATTTCTATACGCCACCCTTGGTCATCCGTTAAGTGTAAGTGCAATTTATTGAGTTTATACAATGCCATTTGGTCAATGAGACGCTTTACTTCATCTACGGTAAAGAAGTGACGTGCAACGTCTAGCATCATACCTCTATACTCGTACTGCGGTGCATCTACAATTTTTAGTCCTGGGATGACTAGACTATCAATCTGCTTTCCTGCAATAAGAGCATCTGGTAAAACTTGCAATAGCGTTTGCATACCCCTAAAGACACCACTAGGTGTAGACCCAGCAAGCGACAATCTCTTATTATTTATAGCAAGTACATATCCCTCTGGGGAAGGTATACTATCACTAGACACCATATTAAATGAAACTACATTTTCATCTACTTCATTATCTAGTGTTAATGGAAAAGGTGTTTGTTTTAAAAGATTTTTAAACTGCGTGGCAATTGCTTGCACTTCTGGCAATGTATCACTCATCACTCTAGTTTCCTGATCAAATAAAAAGCCATAATCCTCTGCAACTATCTGATCTGGAATTGGGATAAGAACGAGCTTTTCAATACTTGTAGGTACTAAAGGTTTTTCCTTTTTACAAGAAAAAAATGAGATGCAAATAACAAGCGTTAAGAATCTAAAAGCCATAATCCTACACTAGTTTAATCTATAATAACCACACTTGAGATATGCTCCTTCTGGAAAACTAATAGGGTGATCACTGTCGTGATACGTCTTACCTTCTACTGTAAACTTGCGATCTGCCTTTTTAATATTGAGTTCACAGATGTCAAAAAACGCCTCTGCCTCTACTCTAGATGAACAAGATGCTAGTACAAGCATCCCTCTTTTTGATGTTAACTTGGTTCCTAATTGAGCCAGTCTAGCGTAGCTATTTCTAGCTGTGTTTACTTCCTTTGCACTTTTTGCAAAACTTGGTGGATCTATCACAACGATATCATACTTCTCCCCTTCATCTATAAGTTGCTGTAAGCCTACAAAAGCATCTACAGCAAGTATTTTGTGCTTTCCTGTGTGCTGATTGAGCTTACCATTTTCTAGCGCAACTTGTAACGCCTGAGCACTTATATCAAGGCTCAACACCTCTGTTGCTCCTCCAGCAAGTGCATGAACAGAGAATCCTCCTGCATAACTAAAGACATCTAGCACAGTCTTTCCTTTTGCCATGTCTCCTACTCTTTTTCTATTGTTGCGGTGGTCGAGAAAGTATCCTGTTTTATGCCCATGAATCACGTTTGCCGAAAATTTCACTCCGTGTTCCACAAAACGAACTACTTCTTTTTTGAGGGTTCCAAAGATCACTTGTCCATCTGTAAGTCCATGTGATTTACCTTTTGCAACATTGCGACTTAAGCGCAATACCATTGTATTTGCTTTTGAGGTTTCAATAAGATCAGGTAATATTTCTTCGAGATATGGAAACCAGATAGCGCTGTAAATTTTTACAACGATGACATCATTATAAACATCTGCTATGAGTCCTGGAAAACCATCATTCTCTCCAAAAATGAGACGATAACTATTGGTGTTTGTTCTTAATAGCTGTTTTCTCAAGGAAAATGCTTCTTTTATTCTAGTTTTAAAGAACTCCTCATTTATTGTTGCCGGTACGTTACTAAGAACCTTTATTCTTATAGGAGAATCTGGATCATACAATCCTATTCCAAACACTTTATCAGATCGATTATCAAAAAGAATGGCAATGTCACCAGAGGTTCCTGCTTTATTAAGCTTTGCTATACTATTTTCAAAAATCCAAGGATGTCCTTGTTTTACAAGCTTTTCGGCATTTGTTGTGAGGTGTACTGCAAGTCTCTTTGCCTTTATTTGAGGTAAATCTATCATGTAAGATGTAGTATTATGAAATTACGCTTTCGCGAAAGCGTGAAAAAAACCAAATTAATCGTAATTTTCCAGTATGAGAATGTATCACACGCTTTTTTTAGTAGTATCGGCCCTTTTTTTTCTAACCTTCCAAAGTGATGATGAAAGTCCGCTGGTAAATATAGACCAGTTTGACTCAACTTTTGCATATGATGTACGTTATGCAACAGATGACAATTTTTTAAAACAAACGGTCTATGACTGTGTGCAATGCTTACTCATACCCGAGGTGGCGGAGGCACTTGTAGATGCAAATAATTACTTCTGTGAGTTAGGCTACATGGTAAAGCTGTATGATTGCTACAGACCATTATCTGTACAGAAAAAAATGTGGGAAATTTATCCTAATCCAGGTTACGTAGGAAATCCATATGGTAGTGGCTCTATACATAATCGTGGTGCTGCTATAGATATGACTATTGTTAAGCTTGATGGCACTCCGCTAGATATGGGGAGTGACTATGACTTTTTTGGTAAAGCTGCTCATATTGATCATCCACATAATGAGACCATAACTGCAAATAGAAAGCAATTATGGTCTGTTATGAAAAAATTTGGCTTCTCACCTATTCGTACCGAGTGGTGGCATTTTAATTATAATGCAAAGAACTATGGTCTTAAAGTACTTGACATTGATTTTGACTGTGAGTAATTTTATTTAGGATCTAGCAATTGCTCTATGCGTGCAATGGCATCTTCATAGTGATATTCTGTGACTGTATTCACACTACTATTACGCGCTGAGCGTAGTTTACTACGCAGTTTTCCTAGTTCACCTCTTACTAGCGGTCGCACATCTGATACACTCACATCGTAATATAGAGTTCCTTCAAAACCAGATCTTCCAGATCTAGCTTTTGGACCTTGGTCCGTCATTAAAAACTCCATTCTATCTAAGTAAGAACGCTGTAAATTACGACGATAAAGATCTACCGAAGTGCCTCTGCTAGTTTCTGACCAGATACCATTTCTAAGATCTGACAGCATATCAAGAGCGCTATAGTAATCTGTTTGCGTAGTCTCTGCGTCTATAAGACGACCTATCCTATCAAAACTTAAGATTCTATTTAAATAGCGTGATTGTGTTCTTCTCACCTTTTCTGCATATCCTGCGTGATCTATGTTTTGCATGATTGCTGGATCTACAAGCCATGTAGGAGTTTCAAAAAGATTGTTTTGTAACCAACTCATTGATTCCTTCTGTGCAGCTTTATCTAGGTGCGTGTACACTACTCCAGATTGTGAAGGCATTTTAATATCTTCAAAAACTCCTCCAATATTTGTAACTACATGACCTACAAATCTGCTATAAACACCTACAAGCTCTCCATAAAGCTCTTCTAGATCTCCATAGTCGTTTGTTTTATCTGACGTCCAGCTAGGAAGATTTTTTGCTACATATCGTAAGTTTTTGATTCCATACGTACTTGCTTTTACAGGATCATTACCTATAGATTCCGTCTGTGACTGCGGATCAAAACTACTAGACTGTCGGCCAAATTTAAAACGAGGATCTCCCGCTTTTTCTTGAATCCAATTATTAAGAGTTGCTTTTTCCATTAACGGCGAAGAAGCTTCTGGTAACCAGCGGTAACCCCAGTTAGTCGCATAATGATCATAAGGTCCCATCTGGCGTACAAATCGAATGTTTGTATCTCCTGGCTGCGCTATATAGTTATATCTAGCATAATCCATAAGACTAGCTGCAATACCATTTTCTTGTGTAAAAGCTCCGTCTCTGTAAGATTCTACATCATAAGCATAACTTGCTGCCATGTTATGTGGAAAACCTAATGCGTGCCCTACCTCATGAGCAATAACCATACGCATCATCTCTCCTATCTCTTCCTCTGGAGTATCTAGCGTTCTCGCGCTTGGGTTTGCTGCTCCTGTTTCAAGGAGGTATCTATTTCTATAACTGCGCAGGTGATTGTGATACCAGATAATATCACTTTCTATAATCTCACCACTACGTGGATCTGAAACACTTGGTCCTACCGCATTACGCGTAGTACTTGCTACATATCTTACAACAGAGTATCTAATATCTTCTGGGCTAAAATCTGGATCTTCTTCTGGTGTAGGAGCATCCTTTGCAATGATTGCATTTTTAAATCCTGCAGTTTCAAAAGGCTTTTGCCAGTCTTCTATTCCTTGTTTAATGTACTCCTTTAGGCTTTCTGGCGTTCCTGGGTCTAAGTAGTAGACAATAGGCTTTACTGGATCTACCAGCTCACCTCTTTTATACGCTTCTGGATCACTAGGCTCTAGTCTCCAGCGACGTATGTATGTTTTCTCATCTGCTTTTAAAGCATCGCTTCCATAATCAAACTGATTTACAGTAAAAAAACCAACACGTGGGTCATACAATCTAGGTTGCATTGCCACCTCTGGAAGTAAAATCATAGATTGATTTACCTGTAAACTGATACTCTCTGCAGAACTTTCTGTAGGTGGCTCTGAGGCATCATACGTAAAGTCTTGCTTTACTTCAATGTTTTCTGGAAAACTCTTAACACTGTTGATAAAGCTACGGCTACCATCAAGTTTTTTTACTTTGTATTCTTTACGTAAACGCCCAGATAGCGGACTAATCGCTTTTACGTCTGTAGAGAATAATTTTGTAACATCAATGACTACGGCAGTAGAGTCTTGATTGAACGTTTCTACATCAAAAGCATATAATGTAGGTTCATAATTGTTTACTCGTACAGAGTTGCTTATCGCCTTGCTACTATCTGCAATGTTGGTGTATGACTTTATCTTAAGTAAGACCTTATCTTGAAAACGCTGCCAGTGTACAACTTGCTCGTTAGTTTTTGAACCAGCATTCATATAACCACCTCCTAGTCCGTTAGGGATTTGAGCAATACGAGTGACCCATAGCATGTCTTTTTCAAGCGCAGTAAAAGGAATTTCGTAATAGAAGTTATTCTTTACCTTATGTACTTGGAATAAGCCAGAATCTGTAACTGCTTCTTTTGTAATTACATCAGTATATGATTTGATTGCGCCCTTATCAGCTTTTTTAGGAGTTGCAACCTGCTCTTTTTTATTTTTTGACTTACGCTTTCTTAATTCTTTGCGTTGTGCAAAAGAATCTTGAACATTAAAAAAGGTAGTAATGAGACAGAGAAGTAGTATTCTTTTCATGGAGTTTGTTTAAAGTACTCCGAAAATAAGAATTGACTGCAACGAGCAAGATTAATTTTAGATAACATTAACAGAATACGGACGTATTAACATTAGTGTTTATCACTCGCTATTTGTCCAGTCTATCTTTTACAAATTCTATTTGCGTTTTACCATGTGCCTGCGCCTTTCCATCTTCATCTAGACCTACCATTACAATACGTTCAATACTGATAATAATCTCTCTAGTCATCTTATTGCGCACCTCGCATCTCAATGTAAGTGATGCTGTACCAAAAGCAGTAGCTTCAATCCCTATCTCAATAATATCACCTATTTTGGCACTAGAGCGAAAGTCTATCTCACTCATGTACTTTGTAACCGTCCTAGGATTTTCAAGTTGGATGATTGCATAAAGCGCTGCTTCTTCATCAATCCATTCTAAGAGCCTTCCGCCAAAGAGTGTTCCATTAGGATTTAAGTCTTCTGGTTTTATCCATTTACGTGTGTGAAAATTCATCATATTTGGGTTGAGATTTATCTAAAGTTAACAAAAAGATGTGTCACGCTTTCGCGAAAGCGTACTTAAAAAACTCATTTTACCAGATCATCAATAATCTTCATAAATATGAACAGTATTTATGAAATGGCTACCATAAAATTGACATTATAAATGCTTAAGAATCTCGCTAGACATTCCAAAAGATTTAAAACGCTCGTGAGTAATCTCTATATCTACCTGCTCATGCGCCCATGTAGTGTGGAAAGGAATATGAAATGCATGACCTCCTATTTCTAAGACTGGCAGCACATCAGACTTTAATGAATTACCTATCATAAGAAAGGTGTCTGGGCTAATATCTAGGTGTTTTACAAGCTTGAGATAATTTGCTGGCTGCTTGTCTGACATTACTTCTATATGATGAAAATATTTTGAAAGTCCAGATTTTTCTAGTTTACGCTCTTGGTCGAGAAGATCTCCCTTAGTAGCTACTACAAGTTTATACTTATCAGAAAGCTTCTCAAGCACCTCTTCAATACCATCAATAAGATCTACAGGAGCGTTAAGCATCTCCTTACCTATATCTATAATGCTTGCAATAATCTTATTAGTCACCTTTCCTTCAGAAACTTCTTGCGCACATTCAATTAATGATAATGTAAAAGGCTTTATCCCGTATCCGTAAAGAGAGAGATTACGCATTTCCATTTCAAAAAGTCGTTGCTGGCACGACTCATAGTCAATATACGGGCTCAGTAGCTTGCACACCTCATCTTCGGCATCACGAAAAAAAGTTTCATTTACCCATAAGGTATCATCTGCATCAAAGGCAATTGTATGAATGTTGTTCATAGTATTGTTTTAAGCACGCTTTCGCGAAAGCGTAATAATTCCTTTAATCCAATTCGTACACACGTACATAATCTACCTCCATTGCTGCCGGAAATATAAGGTCGTCTACCTCACCTCCAAGATTACCTCCTACGGCAATATTGAGTATAAAATAGTACTCCTTCATAAAAGGCCAGTTTTCATTATTATAATCTTCTGGACGATCTATGGTAAGCGTGATGTTATCTGGGCTGTCTATGTAAAATTGAAGTTGATCTTCTTTCCACAGTAATCCATAAATGTGAAACTCCTCTTCGATAGTAGGAAGCGCAATAAAATCTGTTGAAATTTGTGTTCCATTAGAGTGGTTATTTGCAACGCTATGTATGGTTTGTAGTACTTGATCTGGATTCTTACTTACATACTCCATCACATCTATCTCACCACATTGTGGCCATCCTATCTCTGTAATATCTGCACCAAGCATCCATAATGCAGGCCAGATACCTTTTCCTTTATAATCTGGCATCTTTGCTCTGATGGCTACGTGACCGTATTGCACTTTCTGTGTACTAGTAATTCTAGCAGAAGTATAATCGCCTACTTTTTGACCTTCGCCCTCTTTCTTTACAATAATTTTGAGAGCCCCATCTGCCACCTCAACATTATTCCCATCTGTATAATTTTGTAATTCGTCATTTCCCCACCCAGTAGCACCTGTTTTGTAATTCCACTGCGAGGTATCTACAGTTGTACCATTAAATTCTTCACTCCACTTTAACTTTTTAGTTTCTTTTGCTTCTTGAGAAGCGGATTCTACTTGTTCAACATTACTCTCTAAGTCTTTATTGTTTTGATTTGTTTCTTTACAGCTCACAATAGCTGTAAAAAGAAATATTAGAAGGATGCTATTTTTCATGATAATAGGGTGTGAATTTATAAAGTTTAAAAATACAATATAACTGTAACAATCATAAATGAAATGGATCAATATGAGTAAACAATGATTCCATGAACTACACTCTTACCCTCTAATTAAGATTCTAGACAGCGTTTCCTATTTAATACATTACCGTTGTGTATTTTCTAAATAATTTTGAGTTTAGCAGTTTATAAGGAACTCTAATAATCAATCCTTAATTGAAACTCTGACCATTATTTGCTGCTCCAGGAGTACTAGTAGCAGAAGTTGTCCAGCTAAAATTGGCATACATATTACCTGGCCCACCTGTAAGTTGTAGAGATTCGCCTGCGGGATTTGTACCTTCTTCTTCTACTCCTATATCTATAGAAGTTATTCCCGCTGCCACTCCAGCCGTAGCAGTAAACGCACCTTCATAACTTAAAAACTGAATGAGTTTACCAGCAGGATTTACAAGTGCGATACCATCAGGAGATGTTCCGCCGTTTTGAATTCCACCAGGTGGATAGTTAATAACTGTAAAGCCAAAACCATTACCAGTGTCGTTACTTATAAGACCGGAAAGGACTACAGTATTATATGGAGACGTACTGTTTCCATTATATAACACCACAGAATATCCATTTATATCTAGTCCCGAAACACCAGCGACCTCTATAAATTCGCCTGCATCTACTCCCGCATTATCATAGTGTATTTCATTTATCCAAATATCTGTTCTCACAGGAATTTCTGAAGCACACTTTATATGTCCCCAAAATTCTCCATTAAAAATATCAATACATCCAGTAGCTTCTACATAAACCATCATACCTTTATCTGCGATAGTTGTTGGTATACCATCTCTAGCTGCATCAGATGGAATTCGTGGTGGCATAAAACCTAAATAAGCTCCAGCACCATCTACTTGACTACTTACTTCAAGCATCGACTTTTCTGAGGGGTTTCTTGTACCTACTCCTACTTGGCCTACTACAACAAATGAATAGAAAATAACTCCAATTACACACAAACACTGTTTTGAAAAACTCATAATCTTCTAATTAAAAGTTTGCCCTACATTCTTTACACCTGCTGTGCTTTGACCTGCGGCACTTGTACTCCAAGCAAAATCTAGAAAAGAATTACCTGATCCAGTAAGATGTATAGATTGTGTTGCTGTTGTACTTGTGTTCTCTACTACACCTACATTAATTGATGTAAGTCCGTTTGCTGGTCCACCAGTAGCTGTGATAGTTCCTTCATAACTCAAAAACTGTATCACTTTACCGTCCGGACCTACTAGCGCAAAGCCACTAGTGTCATTTCTTAGATTGCTAGCATCTACAGAGATCACTCCGAAGCCATTTTCTTCATCATCTATAGTTCCTGAAAGTGTTAGGATGGCTGCATACGGTTGTCCCGTATCTGCTCGGTATCTCACTAAATAATAACCAGAGATATCTAAACCAGCAGGACCAGCGATTTCTATGAACTGATTTACATCTGTCCCACTGTTTGTATAATGAAATTCATTGATCCAAATGTCTGAGGGTCCTCCAGAGCAATAAATACTTTCCCATGCTGTGCCTGTCCAAAAGTCTAAACAGCCAGTTTCTTCTACAAAAACCATTAGACCTATATCTGTAGTAGTAGGTGCGATACTTGCTTGATTTGCCGTAGTTGCTACTCTAGGAGGTATAAACCCTTTATAAGCACCAGCTGTAGTAACACCACTTATTTCGAGCATAGCAGCATCAGAGGGTGTAGTGGTTCCTATACCAACTTGGGCATACAAAAATGAAGTTGCTAGTAGCAACAAAGAAAACATAAAGACTTTCATAACTATGATTTTAAATATCACAGCTAAGTATCTAACTTACAATATAGTAGTCTGGGATTATGAAAATAATGAAGATTTCCCCTACAAACATTTTTTAAGCCAACTTTTCGCCTAACTACCTATTTATCAGGATTAAAGGCGTCGTCTGGATTTACAGTATCATCATAATTAAGCATTCCTTCCGTTTTTGCAATAATGGAAGAAACCGTTGCATCTCCAGTAACATTCACCACCGTTCTACACATATCAAGAATACGGTCTACAGGAAAGATAATCGCAATCCAAGCTGGATTTAAATCTACAGAACCTAGGACAATAATTAGCATCACAAGTCCTGCACTAGGTACCGCTGCAGATCCTATAGAGGCTAGTGTCGCCGTGAGTACAATAGTAAGTTGTTGCCCTATCGTAAGATCAATCATGTGAAGTTGTGCAAGAAAAACAACTGCTACAGCTTGATATAAAACTGTACCATCCATATTTACAGTAGCACCTATTGGAAGCACAAAACTTGTTATTTTCTTATCTACTCCTAAGTTATCCTCTACACACTCCATCGTTACAGGAAGTGTCGCGGCGCTACTTGAGGTAGAGAAAGCTGTAGTTTGCGCAAGACCCATTGCTTTAAAAAAACCTTTATAAGGAATGGTACGTACAAAGATTTTAATAATAAGCGGATACATTACAAATATCATAAGCATTAAGCCTAAGAACACTGTAAGTGAGTACCATGAGAGTCCTTTAAATATTTCTACCACTTTTCCTATGTCGTCACCTGCCATCTTACTTATGACACCAGCAAGTAATGCAAATACAAAAAATGGAGAAGCTTGCATCACAAAATCTACCATCTTTAAAAAGACCTCCATCACACTATCTACTAGTTTAATGACTGGTCCAGACTTTTCTTTAGGAATAAACAGCAAGCTAATCCCAAAAAATATGGCAAAGAAGATAATTTGCAACATTAATCCATTATCAGTAAGTGCTTTGAAGAAGTTTTGAGGTACGAGATCTATAAGAGGCTGTAAAGGGCCTGCATCTTTAGTGGCATTTGCAGTTTTCATTTTTTCTGCAACGGTAGCGTCCTCTCCTTTTGTTTTTACTAGTTCGTTTACACGTCCAGCGCGTTCCATAAACTGAGGATCTTGTAAATAATTTACACCATCTTTAATCTCTACACCTTGTTCTTGAGCCCACAGCTCATAACTTATTCTATTATCTATACGGCTTTCTTGATCTACAAGCGCTCCAGGCTTAACAATATTTACAAGTGTTAATCCTAGTCCTACCGCTAGTAATGTTGTGATGAGGTATGCTAGCAATGTTTTTCCACCCATTCTACCTAAACTAGAAGGGTCACCTATACCAGCAACTCCAGCGATGATAGAGAACAGTACTAAAGGAACTGCAATAAGCTTTAAAAGATTAATAAAAATAGTCCCAAAAGGAGCAATCCAATTAATAGTAAAATCACTCAATCCTACCGAAGAAGACACCAGTGCCCAAACCACACCTAAAATTAAACCAATAATAATCTTCCAGTGTAGTGCTAATTTTTTCATAGGTAGTAGTTCCTTCTTGAATGAAAACCCAACTAGTGAGTTGAATATGTGATGTTTAAATTTATTTCAAAATACTATAAATCCCTCAGAGGCAAACAGCTTTACTACTTACCATTCCTCGCAATTTTATTTCTACAATCTAATAGATTTATCTCGTAGTACAAAATCTGCTATTACAAGTGCTGCCATCGCCTCTACAATAGGCACTGCACGAGGTACCACACACGGATCGTGCCTTCCCTTTCCTTGCATTTCTACCACTTCTCCGGCTGCATTAATAGTCTCTTGCTTTTGCATTACAGTTGCAACTGGCTTGAATGCTACCTTAAAGTAAATATCCATCCCGTTAGAAATACCTCCTTGAACACCGCCACTCAGGTTAGTTTTAGTAGTTCCATCTGTATTAAAATGATCATTATGATCACTTCCTTTCATAGTTGCTCCTTCAAAACCGCTTCCGTATTCAAATCCCTTTACAGCATTTATAGATAGCATTGCTTTTCCTAGCTCTGCATGAAGTTTATCAAAAACTGGCTCTCCAAGACCTACAGGCACATTTTGTATCACACAAGTAATCACACCTCCTATGGTGTCTCCTTGTTTTTTTATTTCTTTAATTTTTTCTTCACACGCTTTCGCGAAAGCGGGATCTGCACACCTCACATCATTTTTTTCAATCTCGCTAAAATCAAGATCTTGATATGGTGTATCCATAGATAAATCTCCCACAGCACTTGTAAATGCGTGAAATGATATGCCCTTTAAAAATTGTTTTGCAATGGCTCCAGCTACAACGCGACTGGCAGTTTCTCTTGCCGAAGATCTTCCTCCGCCACGGTAATCACGGTTCCCATACTTTTTATCATAGGTGTAATCTGCGTGACTAGGCCTGTAGGTATCTTTAATATGACCATAGTCCTTAGATTTCTGATTTGTATTTACTATCTGAAACCCAATAGGTGTTCCCGTGGTTTTATCTTCAAAAATTCCTGATAAGAAATCTACGGTATCTGGTTCCTTACGTTGCGTTACAATCTTAGATTGACCAGGCTTACGACGATCTAAATCGTGCTGAATCGCATCAAAGTCAATGCTCAAACCGGCAGGACATCCATCTATAATTCCACCTATAGCCTTGCCATGTGATTCTCCAAAAGTTGTGACCTTAAATATAGTTCCGTACGTATTACCTGCCATCGTATGTGTTTTTAACAAATGTAAATTGAAAAGGCCATAATCAAAAGCTAAAAACTCACTTAATGATTAATTAACTTGGTCTCTATTAAATAACTATAACTTTTATACTTCTTAACGTCTAATTTACCACCCTATCTAAAATTCTAAAGATCTTACAAGCAAAACAATCTCGGTGAAAAGACCCGTAGAAATTGCTGTACTATCAGACATACATCTAGGCACTTATGGCTGCCACGCTGCAGAAGTCATCCAATATTTAAATTCTATCACACCAGAAATACTCATCTTAAACGGTGATATCATTGACATCTGGCAGTTTAGAAAACGTTTCTTCCCTAAAGAGCATCTCAAAGTCATCAAAAAAATAATAACACTTGCTTCTAAGGGAACTCACGTGTATTACATCACAGGTAATCATGATGAGATGCTTAGAAAATTTAGTGATGCTACTATGGGAAATATACACCTTATAGATAAGCTTGTGCTTAATCTAGATGGTAAAAAAGCTTGGTTTTTTCATGGTGATGTTTTTGATGTTTCTATACAGCACACTAAATGGATTGCAAAACTAGGCGGCTGGGGTTATGACTTTTTAATTCTCTTTAATAGGCTTCTTAACAAATGGCTTATAAGTATGGGAAGAGAGAAATACTCTCTCTCAAAAAAGATTAAGAATAGTGTAAAAGGAGCAGTGAAGTTTATCAATGATTTTGAAACAACAGCCACAGATCTCGCTATAGAAAACAAATTTGATTACGTTATTTGCGGTCATATACATCAACCCGCAAAGCGATTAGTGCATAATCAAAAAGGAACTACACTCTACTTAAATAGTGGTGACTGGATAGAAAATTTGAGCTACCTAGAATATAATAATAGCAAATGGAGTCTCAATTACTACAGAGAAAACCGAAATAATAAGCGTAACAATACTTCAAAAGTTCTCCTTGAGCCTAGCATGTTCCAACCAGATATTTTTAACTAATAAATTTCAGTCAGAGCTTTATTGAAAATTACATTAAAAGCGCATCATTTAATACCGTTATAGGATGCAAAGCTACACGTGCAGTACCATCCTTTATTTGATGTCTACAGCTTGTGCCATTTGCAACAATAATGGTGTCATCACTAGCCTTTCTTACAGCAGGAAATAGCGTTTGCTCACCCACTTTCATACTCACCGCATAATGTTCTTTTTCATACCCAAAGCTACCAGCCATACCACAACAACCCGAAGGGATAATAGTAGGAGTGTAATTTAAAGGAAGGTTAAGAATGGCAAAAGTATGTGACACTGAGGAAAGTGCTTTCTGGTGACAGTGACCATGTATTTTTAGTTTTTTGGCTTTCGCCGAAAATTGCTCGGAGGTAATAACCCCTCGTTTGATTTCACTATGTAAAAACTCTTCAATTAAAAATGATTGTGCCGAAAGCTTTTGGGCAACCTCCACATCATCTGCAAGCCTTAGATACTCATCTCTAAATGACAAAATAGCCGAAGGTTCAATACCTAGAATTACAGTGTCTTCAGCTAAATCCTTGAATAGTTCAATATTCTTATTTGCTAGTGTCTTAGCCTCCTCAAGAAATCCTTTTGAAATGTAAGAGCGTCCACTATCATGGTTAGTCACAACTTCCACCTCATAACCAAGGCGACGTAACAGCGTTAAAGCATCCTGACCAATGTTTCCATCCAGATACTGAGTGAACTCATCAATATATAAAATGACTTTAGTTTCACTTTTCAATTTCTGATTGACACTAGTATGAGCTATACCAGATACATCTAAAGGATCTGAAAATACATTTAATAAAGGTAGACTTCGCTCTGGTGCTATGCCCAAGCTAGCTTTTGCTATACCTGCAGTTATTTTAAGAAGTGTATTATATATTCTAGGAGAAAATGCTCCTAGTTTGTTGATTTTTGTCGTGTTTGCAAATAGTTTTGTACGAAGACTGCTCCCGTTAGCTTTCTGATATTGATACTCAAACTCAGCTTTTAATGTAGCTACATCCACATTACTAGGGCACTCACTAGCACAGGCCTTACAACTTAAGCAAAGGTCAAAGACCTCCTTTAATTCTGTATGGTCATATTTATTTGACTTATCTGATGTAGTTAGAAACTCTCTTAAAGCATTTGCTCTTGCTCTTGTTGTATCCTTCTCATCTCTTGTTGCTCTGTAACTAGGGCACATCGCACCTCCTGCACTTGGTAATT
Source organism: Dokdonia sp. Asnod1-B02 (assembly GCF_045063955.1). Taxonomy (NCBI): domain Bacteria; kingdom Pseudomonadati; phylum Bacteroidota; class Flavobacteriia; order Flavobacteriales; family Flavobacteriaceae; genus Dokdonia; species Dokdonia sp. Asnod1-B02. Next base: position 2,557,028 of record NZ_JBEFNW010000002.1, read on the forward strand.
TTCTACAATCGCCGCTTCCATTACACTTTTCGGCAAGTCTAAGAATTCCTTGGTTATCCTCAAAATTCATGAGTGTATCTACCGCTGGCTCCTTGCGATCTACTTCATACCTCAAGCTTTCATCCATCGGGAAAGCATCGATTACTTTTCCAGCATTAAATACTTGATGGGGATCAAAAGCTTTTTTTACAGCTTTCATTACCTCATAATTCTCATCACCTACCATCATAGAGATAAACTCTGCGCGCACGATGCCATCTCCATGCTCGCCACTCATAGAGCCATTGTATTTTTTAACTAGATGCGCTACATCTGTAGTTATCTGTCTAAAAAGCGCTACATCTTGTGACGTTTTGAGATCAAGAATAGGACGTAAATGTATTTCTCCTGCACCAGCGTGGGCGTAGTACACGGCATCTTGCTCATGTCTTTTCATGAGCGCAGTAAATTCACTTATATATGGCGCAAGATCATCTAGCGCTACCGCTGTATCTTCTATACATGCAACGGCCTTTCTATCACCTATCATATTACCTAAAAGACCTAAGCCGGCTTTGCGTAGGTCCATTGCTTGAGCAATTTCATGACCTTCTAGGATAGGGTACGCATACCCATCGCTTTCTAGCTTTAATTGATCAATAAGTCTATTCGCCTGTTCTCGAGCGCCTTCTATGGTTTGATCTCTGAGTTCAAACATTAGAATTGCTGCCGGATCACCTTCTATAAAAAATCTATTCTTCTCTTGCTCCCGATTGTTCTTAGTACAATCTAGGATCACCTTGTCCATCATCTCACAAGTATACAGATCATGCTTCATAGCAGGGACTACAGCTTGTAAACATGAATCTAAATCCTTGTAATGCCCTGCAACCATAACGCCATAAGCAGGTGGCAACACATCTAACTGCAAGGTAATTTCTGTGGTAAATGCAAGTGTACCTTCACTCCCAGATAATAGTTTACAGAAATTAAAAGGTTTTCCATGCTCTTCAAATGGTGCGGTACTAGCGATTTCATCAAGTGCGTAACCGGTATTTCGGCGATGGATTTCGGGTTTGGGAAACTGCTCTTTAATCTCATTGCGAACGATACTTTGAGAAAAGTAATCATTTGTTCTTTTGTAAATGGAACCTTCCAAGTTGTCAAGGTTCAATTTTTGGCGAAAGCCAACTGCATCCAGTTCTTCAAAAATAGCGTCACTACCATCAGACAATACTGTCTTTAATCGAACAACTTTATCTCTTGTAACACCGTACTTGATACTGGTGGTTCCAGATGAGTTATTTCCCACCATTCCACCTATCATACATCTGTTTGCAGTAGACGTATTTGGCCCAAAAAACAAACCATGGGGCTTTAAAAACAAATTGAGTTCGTCTCTTATAACACCAGGTTGTACGGTTACCTGCTGCTTTTCTATATCAAAATGAATAATCTCTGTAAAATACTTAGACACATCTACCACAATACCATCTCCCACACATTGCCCAGCAAGCGAGGTTCCCGCCGTTCTTGGGATAAGGGTGATGTGTTGCGCTTTCGCGAAAGCGCATAACACCTTTATATCATTTACGGTCTTAGGAAAGGCAACAGCAAGCGGAATCTTGCGATAAACAGATGCATCTGTTGCATAGATAATTTTATGTAGTTGATCTACATGTAACTCTCCATCAAACTCGATTTCTAATTTTTTCAAACTAATTTCCATTAAGATAAAAGTAACTAAAACTTTATGTAGCCCTTAACGTTATGACTATATAATTACCAATAGTTTTGCCAATTCAAACAAACAATTACAATGAAAAAAACACTAGTTATTGCCCTACTTTTTCTAGGATTAAGTGGGATAGTTTATGCTCAAGAAATCTCTCCTAATGCAATAGGATTGAGAATTGGAGACAACGACGGATTTAGCACAGAAGTAAATTACCAAAGAGCTTTAAGTGAAAACAACAGACTAGAATTAGGACTAGCTTGGAGATCTGGAAACAACTTTGATGCAGTAAAAGGAACTGGAATTTACCAATGGGTATGGAACATTGATGGCGGTTTTAACTGGTATGCAGGTGTAGGTGCATCTGTAGGTGCTTTTGATGTTGATAACGACGCTCCATTTTTTGACGATGATGACAATGAGTTTTTTGTAAACGCGGCTGGAGATATAGGTATTGAGTACCGTTTTGATATCCCATTATTATTATCTCTAGATTTTAGACCAGAAGTAGGGATATTAAATGACTTTGACGATAGTCTTGAATTTGACGTAGCGTTAGGAATCCGTTACCTATTTTAATTAAGAGACTTTTTCTAAAGCTCTCTTATAAAGAGATTCATAAAGCGGCACAATGTTTTGTATATCAAACTTGGCCGCTTCTTTTCTTGCGTTTGTTTTAAACTTCTCAAGCGTATCATCATCTTCTAAGATTCTAATGGCGTTTTGAGCCATATCTGCAATGTTACCTACGTTAGATAAGTAACCGGTCACTCCGTCTACATTTACTTCTGGAATACCGCCTGCGTTACTTGAAATCACAGGTACACGATTTACCATAGCTTCTAGCGCCGCAAGTCCGAAGCTTTCTGCTTCAGATGGCAGAAGGAATAAATCAGAAAAACATAAGATTTTATCTACTTCATTACTGTTTCCTAAAAAGCGCACTTTATCTTCTATATCTAGTTCTTTTACGCGCTCTTCTGCTGCTTCTCTTTCTGGGCCTTCACCTACCATAAGTAGCTTAGAAGGAATTTCTAATTGTAAACGATAGAACACCTCAATCACGTCTGAGATACGCTTTACTTTTCTAAAGTTACTCACATGCGTAACAATACGCTCCCCTTCATTTGCCATTAAATCACGCTGACACTCTGTAAAAGTGTCTGTTACTGCACCAAAATCTATAAAATTAGGTACCACATCTATTTCTCTTGTTATTTCAAAGAGTCTCAGTGTGTCTTGCTTTAAGCTTTCTGAAACTGAAGTTACCACATCACTATTATTGATACTAAAACTTACTGCCGGACGATAAAATGGGTGACTACCTACAAGAGTAATATCTGTACCATGTAGCGTCGTTACCATAGGTACATGAATTCCTTCTTGCTTGAGCATTTCCTTTGCCATGTATCCTGCATATGCGTGAGGAATCGCGTAGTGTACGTGTAAAATATCAATTTTTTCTTTCTTGATAATTTTTACCAGCTTGCTAGAAAGTGCTAGCTCATATGGCTGATAATGAAAAAGCGGATAATCTGGAACGTTTACCTCGTGAAAATGAATATTGTCATTTAATAAAGCTAGGCGCACAGGTTGCTTGTACGTTACAAAGTGTACTTCGTGACCTCTTTTTGATAAAGCGATTCCTAGTTCTGTTGCTACTACTCCACTTCCTCCGAAGGTTGGGTAACAGACAATTGCAATTTTCATAACAGGATTTTTGGTAGATTTCTTTTTTGCTTTCGCGAAAGCGTACTCACATCATATCACTTATAATACGAGTATACAAATAGCACTTCAAATTTAATCAATTAAAGCATTATAAATGACTTCTTGAATCTTGGTTCTCAAACCAGATTTTATGAGTGCACGGTTATCCATTGTGGGGAATGTTCTATTTGATAGAAAGACATAGACAAGTTCGTTTTCTGGATCTGCCCAAGTGTATGTACCTGTAAAACCGCTGTGCCCAAAACTCGTCATAGGCACACAACCACAAGTAGGACCACCACCGCTCAATTGTGGCTTATCAAAACCTACACCTCGTCTAACATTATTATCACAGTAATAACAAGTATTAAAGCGATCCATGGTCTCTTTTGAAAAGTAGCGCTTACCACCGTAGTATCCGTTTTGAAGATACATTTGCATCATTTTGGCAACGTCATTTGAGTTTGAAAATAAACCAGCATGACCACCCATATTACTCTGCATGGCTGCTCCCATGTCATGCACATAGCCTTGTACTTTCTGGTTGCGCCAGTAAGAGTCGTTTTCTGATGGTACAACCATATCTTTGGCATACTTTCGCAATGGTCGGTAGCCTGTAAAGTTTGCTCCTAATGCGTTATAAAAGTGTGATCTTGTAATTTCATCAAGATTATCATTGTAGTGATCTTCTAGAAATTTTTTCATCAAATAATAAGGAAGGTCACTGTACTTATAAGATAGTCTAGAACGAAGATCACTATCTGCTATTTTCTTAACTAGTGTATCACCGTACCCTGTACGCAGGTACATTTTTTCGGCAACTTTGATATTATAATTTTCTGAGTATGCAGTGCTGTAATAATCATCAAGTGGCTTTTTTGTAACAGAATCTAGCGTGCTGATATAAAAAGGGATCCATGCCTTGAAACGACCATAGTGTGATAGCGCATCTTTGAGCGTGATATTTGCCTTATTACTCCCCTTTAGTGCAGGTATCAGGTTGCCTAATTTATCCTCTAAATCAATAGATCCTTCGCTCTCAAGCTCCATCAATAAAGGTAAAGAAGCGAGTATTTTTGTCATAGAAGCGATGTCATACATGTCTTCTGGACGTACAGCACGCTTTTTATTGTAGGTGTGATATCCAAAGCTTTTATCGTAAATCACCTTACCACGACGGGCCACTAGTACCTGAGCACCTGGCATCATAGCTCTTTTGATTCCGAGATTTACAAGGGAATCAATTTTAATGTTAAGCGTGTCTGCATTAAGACCAACCTCTTCTGGGATTCCATATGAAAGTCTTCTTAATGTTCCAGATTGTAAACCGGTTCTTATAGGCGTTTTACCTAGAGACACTGGCAACCTTCCCTTACTAGGTATGGCTCCAAAAATAAGTTGGGCGCTTTTTTCTTGGGCTAGCTGGCTATTTTGATAACTGTGAATTATAGCCTCAATATCTGCGCTATTTTGCAAATCTAGCATTGCATAAGGTCTTACAAAAAGGTCTAAAACGACAGTTTTAGTTTTTGCTATCTCTGTAATCCATCTAATTTCTTCTGCCGAAAATTTATAGGATTTCCAAGGGTTTGCATTAGATCTGTGAAAACCTATGATAACATAATTATAATCTTCTAATGCCTTCTGAGCCGCTTCAAGTGTTTTAGATTTTATCTCATCCACCTGTGCATACTTGCGTAGTTGAAATTTAAATGCAGATCCGTCATCATCACCTAAGCCTAAATAAGCAATCTTCTTTTGGTCAATGTTTACTACAGGAAGCACATTATTGTTATTCTTAGTAACGGTTATTGCATTTTCTATAGCTTCACTATAAACCACGTCATCAATACGTGCATTAAGATCATCAAGAAGGTATTTTGTGACAACGGGTTTGTATTTGTTTAAGCCCACTTTATACTTAGCATATAAAATTTTCTTTACCGAGTGTGCTAGTCTCTCTTCTGTAATCTTACCAGACTCAAGAGCCTTAATAATTTTGGCAGATGCAGAAGGTACATCTTCACTTATCAATAAAATATCATTTCCTGCCTCAAAAGCTGCAAGATCAATATCTCCAGGTTCTTTAAAATTTGCAGCGCCTTTCATATTCAAAGCATCTGTAAATATCAAACCGTGAAAGCGGTAATCTTCCTTAAGCATTTTTGTCACGATAGTAGGTGAGATACTTGTAGGCACTCCCACTTCTGGTACGAGAGCTGGCACATTAAGGTGTGCAACCATAATACTCGCAATACCATTCTCAATAATTGGCTTATATGGATACATCTCTACACTCTGCAGACGTTCCTTGGTAAAATTGAGTGTAGGTAGCGTTTTGTGACTATCTTTATCTGTATCACCGTGACCTGGGAAGTGTTTTGCACTTCCTAAGACTCCAGCTTCTTGCATTCCTTCCATGAAGGCAATTGCTTTTTCTGTAACGTTGATTTTATCTTCGCCAAAAGATCTATTTCCTATAATAGGATTTGCTGGATTGATATTGATATCAACCACTGGGGCAAAGTTAATGTGTACTCCTAAACGCTTAGAATGCTCTCCTATACGCTTTCCTACTTTCCTTACGATATTATTATCTTGTATAGCTCCTAGCGTCATATTCCAAGGAAAGGCGTAGGTACTATCTAATCTCATCGCAAGTCCCCACTCTGCATCCATCCCTATGAGAAGCTTCGTTTTTGCAAGGTCTTGAAACTCATTATTGAGTTTTGCTTGACGCATAGGCCCACCCTTAGAAAATATAAGACCGCCTATGTGTTCTTCTTTGATAAGCTTTTTAATTTTATCAATTTTAGCCTTAGGATCACTAGAGAACACATCAACCATAAATAACTGTCCCACGCGTTCCTTTGGCGTCATTTGCATATAAACAGAATCTACCCATTTACGCTGCGCAATAATGTCATTTGCATAGAGCGGGTATCGCTCTTGAGCATAAGAAATTACGGAAACAAATAAGAAAAATAATATGGTAATAATGCGTCTAGGCGCCATAAATGCAATATTTTAAGTTGTAGAAACGACTGCAATAACGACGCCAGATAGCGCTTATTACATTCTAATATAAAAGTAAAGGGTTTGAGGTACGCTTTCGCGAAAGCGTGCAAATCTTAACAACATCTTAAGACCTTCAAGTCACTTCTATTTACCCTTCTTGAGAAAACGAGAATGCCAGCTATCTATTGCTGGAATTTCCCAATTAGTTTTATACTCACCTACATTTGCAACAAGGTTATTGAAAACTATAGTGTTTTTACTTACCGCACCATCTTTAACCATCTTCTTAAACTCAAGCAGTGTTTTATAATGAATACGATCATTCTGATAATAGGTCACATTCATTTTATCTAGTAAGTCTACACCTAGCTCCTCTTGCTGCGCTATGATAAAACGAACCTGACTATCAATTGAGCATCCTGTTGCAGCAGCTTCAGACTGGTCAAGACCTATCACAATAAAGCGGTCATATTTAATCTCAAAACCAGCTTTTAGGCTTGCTCCGTGAGCTGTCCAGCTTGTTAAAAAAGTAGCCATATCTTTCTCTAGTTGAGCTACTTGTTCTTCTGTAAATTTTTGATCAGATTGATATAACCAGATTCTTGATGAGTCAGAAAGTGAATTAAAATCTACAAGCATTTTTATATTTTTTTTTTTAAAATAAAAGCGGAAATTAATCCGCTTTAAAATAAACTAAAACTATCGTACTTCAAGTATCGATATGTGAGTCTTACAATAATTATAAGGAGTACAATACTGCCAGGAGTAGCTATAATATGAACGAACTTATCGAACAAATCCGGCTTCTGACTAGGTTTGTCTTTATCATTCATAGCCTCTATAATTCTTCGGCAGAAGCTATCATTTCGGCAACATCCATTACCTCGACGCTACCTTCTTTTTCTTTACCTTTTATTCCGTCTGTCATCATTGTATTACAGAAAGGACACCCAGCAGCAATAATATCAGGCTTTACCTCGAGTGCTTGCTCCGTACGCTCTATGTTAACGTCTTTATTTCCTGGCTCTGGTTCTTTGAACATTTGTGCTCCACCAGCTCCACAACATAAACCGTTAGTCTTGCACTTACGCATTTCTACAAGCTCTACATCAAGCTTACGTAGTAAATCTCTTGGCGCCTCATATACTCCATTTGCACGACCTAAATAACAAGGATCATGAAAAGTGATACGCTTTCCTTTAAACTTACCTCCTTCTACCGTAAGGCGGCCATCGTCTAATAATGACTTTAAAAATTGCGTGTGGTGTACTACTTCATAATTTCCACCTAATGATGGGTACTCATTTTTGAGAGTATTAAAACAGTGAGGACAAGCCGTTACTATTTTCTTAACTTCATATCCGTTAAGCACTTCAATGTTGGTCACAGCTTGCATCTGGAATAAAAATTCATTCCCAGCACGTTTTGCTGGATCTCCAGTACAGCTTTCTTCTGCTCCTAATACTGCAAAATCTACATTTGCTTTATTTAAGATACGTGCAAAAGCCTTTGTTATCTTCTTTGCTCTATCATCAAAACTTCCTGCACAACCTACCCAAAATAATACTTCTGGTTGTTTTCCTAGCGCCACATACTCGGCCATAGTGGGTACTTTAAGTGTCTCGCTCATATTCTTGTATTCCGTGTAAAAAACGGTATTTAATTAATCTTCAAAAACTTCAATAGTTACTTTCTTCTCGATAAGGTCTGTAAACTTCCCTTTGTAACGAGTTGCTTTTACTAAGTGATTATCTACCCAGTGATAGTTACCTCCTCTAGGTTTCCCCATAAGTAAGCTATGGAATTTAAACCCATGACGGTTAAGCCATTCTGTAGTAACTGCTCTGTGCTCTTCTGTTCTAGAGGTAAAGAAGCAAATAATATGACCTTCATCATGCCATTTATTTAATGTTTTAAGCGCATCTGGAAATGGCTCACATGTACCCATACGTTCTGGCTCCTCATTAGGAACATCTTCTGTAATGGTACCATCTATGTCAATTAAGTAATTTTTGACTCCCTCTGGAAGCACCGGACTTACGTGTTCACCATCCTCTAGTTTCTCACTTAACATCTTGTCTACGTCTTCTTTATTCATGGTTGTCGTTTAAATTCTTAAAATCTTCTTTACTAAATCTCACATAAAGTGCCAGTCTGTGTTCTCCTGGTTTATTATACTTTGGATTATAGCGCTCTATAAGGGATTGCCTCATTGCTTCTTCACGTAGCACACCCATTTGAGAGTCACTACAATAATCACAAAAAATCTTTTTTACGGTAACACTATCTACTTGTAACTGTTCATTTACAAAAAGACGCGTGTACATTTTAAATTGTAAGCTATCAATTTTATAATTCTTTGTAGGAGATTGCGCTTTCGCGAAAGCGAAACTTAACAATAACCCTACAACTATAAAATATCTATGCTTCATTAATCCAGTTACCTCTATCCATCTGGTTAAACGGCCATGGCGCTCCATTATTCTCAATGTTTGTCATCGCGTTATTTAAATCTGTAGGCGCTGCACTTTCTTCCATTACCATGTAACGACGCATATCAACAATAATACTTAATGGGTCGATACCTATAGGACAAGCTTCTACACATGCATTACATGTAGTACAAGCCCAAAGCTCTTCTTTTGTGATATAATCATCAAGCAATTGCTTGTTGTCCATCACAAATACTCCATTGTTTTCATCTATATTTTTACCTACTTCCTCCAGACGGTCACGTGTATCCATCATGATTTTACGAGGGCTCAATTTTTTTCCAGTTTGGTTTGCAGGACATTCGCTTGTACAACGACCACATTCTGTACAGCTATATGAGTTCATAAGTTGCACCCAGTTAAGATCTGTCACATCACTTGCTCCAAATTTTCCAACCTCAGCTTCTTCAGCACCTTCGGCTGGCGCTGCAAAAGGATCTGCATCCGGGTCCATCATAAGCATTACCTCGTCTGTTACCGCTTTAAGGTTATCAAACTCTCCTTGTGGTTTAAGCTTAGCATACCAAGTATTTGGGAATGCTAAAAGAATATGTAAGTGCTTTGAATAATATAGGTAATTTAAGAAAATCAAGATACCTACAATGTGTATCCACCATGCAGCACGCTCTACAATAACAAGTGCGCCTATTGACATTCCGTCAAAAAGTGGAGCAATAAAACTACTTATTGGGAATGCACCTGTAATACTACCATCTGCCGAAGCATAATGATCTGCTCCCATCATTTGCAATTGTAAATCTGCGGCGTTCATTGTAAGAAATAAACCCATTAATACCACCTCAAAATATAAGATGATGTTACCGTCAGACTTAGGCCATCCTTTAAGTTCTGGACTTAAGAATCGTTTTATGTTCATCACATTACGACGAAGCCAGAAAATAATTACGGCAACAAGTACTAGAAATGCAAGAATCTCAAAACTTCCAATTAAGAAGTCATAAAGTCCGCCTAGAAAACTAAAAATTCTGTGAGTACCAAAAAGTCCATCTATGATAATCTCGAGGACTTCAATATTGATAATGATAAAACCTACGTAAACAACTACGTGTAAAATTCCAGAAACTGGTCTCTTTACCATTTTATACTGACCCAAGGCAATTTTTGCCATGTTTCGCCAGCGTTTTGGCTTGTTATCGGATCGATCTACGTCCTTTCCTAGATTAATATTACGTAGAAGTTTCTTGATGTTTTTAACAAAAAAACCAACTCCTAAAACTAGAACAATGAGAAAAATGATGTTTTGTACGTATTGCATATAAATTCGTTAGTTAAGCTCGCGCCTACTGTAACGAATCTTTAGGCGGAGTATACTCTCCTGGCTTTTTCCCGAAGAGTGAAAAATGTACATAACGTTTTGGGTTAAGCTTCATATCTTGAAGAAGATCTCCCATCTGGTTTGCTGTACGATCCAAATTTAAGTAAAGTTGATCATCATTCAAAAGTTTACCTACGGTTCCTTCAGGAGAATTTAACTTATTAGACAATTCTTGGAAATCTGCGATGGTTTTCTCTAAATCTGCAACCATTGTACCCATTTGAATTTTAGAGAGCGAATCTGATAATGTAGCGAAGTTGCCACTCATTTTATCTAGATTAGTAATCGTACGATCTAATTTATCTTGATTAGATGCTAGCAATCCATTTACAGATTTAGATATCCCTTTCATCTCACGAGAAGCTGCTGTAAAGTTTGCGATGGCATCTCTTAAGTTTGCTCTTGTATCTCTATCTAATACTGAGTTCACATTAACTAATAGTGAATCTGTATCTCCTATAACTTTTTCTACTTGGTTTTGAAGTGGCGTAAGTCGTTCATTTACAAGTTCCATGATCCCTTCACCCATTTCACCAGGTAAGGTATCTCCAGACTTAGCATTTCTTCCTTTTTCGTAAGAAGGGACAATCGCAAGCGATTTACCGCCTATGAGTCCTCCCCCATATACTCTAGCAAGACTATTGTTTGAAAACTCAAAATCCTTTTCCACTACAAACTTAACTACGAGCTTACCGCTACTGTCTGCAAAGTCTATAGACATTACTCTACCTACTGGCAATCCATTAATAGTTACTTGAGATGATGGTGCAAGACCTTCTACATTATCATACTTTGCATAAAGTATTTTACTCTTATCTAAAAGATTATTGCCTTTGAGGTAGTTGTAGCCAAATATTACAAGCAGCAGTGCTGCGATAACTAGAATGGCGGTTTTTATTTCTTTAGACATTAAATAAGATGCTTATTGGTTAAAACAAATGTAGGTCAATTGTTAAAGGCAGTCCTAACGTATAAGACTAATTTAACACTTGATTGAGTGGCACTTTGATATTATCCTTATTAAATGATACGATAAAAGCCTCTTTGTACCCTTTATTTTTTGCTTCTTGTAATTGTGTACGAGCTAAGTTGTAGTCTGAGGTTGCGCCATAATAATACTTATACAAACGGCCATCTTTAGAACGACTTACAGACTTAAGACCCTTAAAATTATAAGATTTAGTTTCTAGTTTACGTTTACTCGCTGCAAGTTGTACTTTAAAGGTCACACCCTCTACTACCTTAGACTTAGGTGTCGCAGTAGGAGTCGTAGTTTTTACAATCACAGGATTTGCAATCTCAACACGCTCGTTCATCTGTATACTCTTCTTATAATTAGTAACAGCTTTACTAATTGCCTTTGCCATTTTATCTTGACCAGCAGTAGAGTTTAAGAATTTTCCCTCTTCATTGTTAGTAAGAAAACCTGTTTCTATAAGCACACTAGGCATTACAGATCTGTGCAACACCCAGAATATAGCTTGCTTCACACCGCGACTGCTGCGCTTCACGCTACCTGTAAATTCATTTTCTACAAAGCTTGCTAGGTTGATACTTTGATCAAGATATTCCTCTTGCATAAGCTCAAGGCCTATACTCGTCTCTGGACTATTAGGATCAAAACCTGCATATCGCTTTTCATAGTTTTCCTCAAGTAAGATTACCGAGTTTTCTTTTTTGGCGATAGCCATATTCTTTGCGTTACCGTCTATACCAAGTACAAAAGTCTCCGTTCCTTTAGCTTGTGAGGAGTGGGAATTACAATGTACACTTATAAAAAGATCTGCATTTGCATTGTTTGCAATATCTGCTCGTTCCCATAATTCTAAGAAAACATCTGTCTTTCTAGTATAAATCACTTCTACATCAGATTGCTTTTCTAATTCTTTCCCTAGAGCCAAGACTACATTGAGAGCTATATTTTTTTCGTAATATCCGTTTCCACGGTTACCACTATCACCTCCACCGTGTCCAGCATCGAGAACAACCTTGAATTTTTTAGAAGAATTACTGGATTGCGCTTTCGCGAAAGCGCCTGAAAAACAACTCACTACAAGCAGTACAGTTGTTAAATAAATATTAAATATGTTTTTTTTACGCATCATTTATATCAAATATGACTCTTTTGAACGTTAGGTATTAAATTGATCTCTGTAAATAAGGTAACGTGCATTACACGCTTGTTATTTTCAAAATTGTAATTCTAGGGCTGTAGCCGAAAAAAATATACGTAATTTTGACACTTTAATTGATAATTATTTGCACAAAAATAGGCTAATCGCATTGCAAACAAAAACTGCACACTTTCTTATTGTACTCTCTCTTTGCTTGCTACCATTGCTTACGGCAAGTGCACAGGAACTCCCATCCAAGAATGATGCCAGACGCGTACCTGCAAGGGATACTACGTTGATTCAATCTGCAACTGAAGGTTTTGCTAGGCTTGATTCCATCACTCCTACCGTAGTTGCTATAGAAGATACTACCAAAACAATACAAGATTCTATAAAACAAAAGCCAGAAACCCTTACAGACAAGGTTGTTTACAAGGCAACAGACTACCAGCGCATATCACAACGTAAAAAGAAAATCTACCTTTATAATGAGGCAGAGATTGTATATGAGGACATGAAAATAAATGCCGGTGAAATCATTCTCGATTATGAAACTAACACCGTATTTGCTCGAGGAATAAAAGATTCTGCTGGAAATTACTCTCAAATACCTTATTTCGTTCAAGGTCCTAACGAAGTAAAGCCAGATTCCATAAAGTTTAATTTTGATACGCAACGAGCTCTTATTTATGGTTCGCGCGTTGAAAAAGCTGGCGGACAGCAAATAAATTTAAAAGCAGAACGTAGTAAAAGAGTAAATGACTCTGTGATCTTTATGAGTAATGTAAAGATATCTACCTCTGAAGATCTTGATAATCCAGAATACTACTTTCTCGCTCGTAAAGTAAAATTTGTACCTGGTAAAAAACTTGTTGCAGGACTTACTAATATGTACATCGCAGATGTTCCTACTCCTATAGGTTTACCTTTTGCTTTTTTCCCTATGGAAAAGGAAACTAGCGTATCTGGCTTTATATTACCTGGACCAGGAGAAAGTAGAGAGCGTGGATACTCACTAACAAATGGTGGATATTATTTTGCGCTTAGTGAGTATTTTAATCTAGCACTTACAGGTGATTATTATACAAACGGTAGTTATGCCTTTAGAGCAGACACTGATTATAAGGTGCGTTACAAGTACAACGGTAGGTTTAGTTTCAGTTCTGAGCGTATTTTGTTTAGTGAGCGTGGTCTTCCAGACTTTTCTGAGACTAATACGTATAACATACGCTGGAATCACAGTCAGGACACCAAATCTAGCCCTAACAGTAGATTTTCGGCCTCTGTAAACTTAGGTAGTAGTAACTTTTATAGACAATCACTTAACCAGGCCAATACAGGTAACTTCTTAAATAACAACTTTAGCTCTTCTGTTTCCTACTCACGCACGTTCCCTGGTACAGTCCCTGTGAATCTAACGGTTGCTGCGACTCACAGTCAAAACTCACGAACGGAAGAAATCACGATGTCACTTCCCTCTACCCAACTTAACGTAGATAGGATTTATCCTTTTGCTGGTAAGTCTGGGTCTAAGAAAGGGCTTATTAAGAATGTAAACTTGAGTTATGCATTACGAGCAGATAACCGCTTTAGAACAAACGACGACGAGTTTTTTACTGCTGCCATGTTTGAAGGTGCAGAAACTGGAATAAGACATAGTATCCCTATTGCAACCAACTTTAAACTTTTTAACTACATCAGTGCTTCGGTAAGCGGTAGTCTTGAGGAAAGTTGGGTATTTAAAACGATAGATCAACGTTTTGATGAAGAAACCAATGCTGTAGTACGAGATACAGTAAACGGTTTTGATGCCTATAGAACCTACAGAGGTGGATTGAGCTTAGGAACGACCGTTTACGGAACTTTTAATTTTAAGGAAACTAGCAAGATTCAAACCATACGTCACGTAGTACGACCATCATTAAGTTGGTCATATACTCCGGCTTTTGATCAGTTTTACGAGACCTACACACGACCTGATCCTAATGATGTGACAGATCCTCAAAATGTAGAAGTAGAGTATTCAAGATTTGACGGAGGATTCTTTGGTGCTCCTAGTAATCGCGTTTCTAATTCGCTCTCATTTAGTCTTGCAAACACACTAGAAGCAAAAGTACGGAGTAAGGATAGCACAGATACAGAGCCCAAGAAGATAAAGCTTATCAATAACCTCAACATTAGGACCTCTTATAACTTTGCTGCAGATGACCTTAAGTTATCACCTATCTCTGTAAACGGATCTGTTCCTATTTTACAAGAGAAGCTTGACGTAAACTTTAGTGCAAACTTAGATCTCTATGCACTTAATAGTGCAAACCAGCGAATAAACACGCTTAACATAAATAATGGTGGTAGTCTCTTTAGACTTACCAGCGGACAGGCGAGTTTTGGGTACAGTTTTTCTAGTAGAGATTTTGACAAAGATGCTAAGGCGGGTGTAAATAAAGATCGCACAGAAAACGAAACCTTTGCAGGTGGTGGACGCCCAGATGATTTATTAGGAAAAGGCGTTGACATTACTGGAAACACAAACGCGGGAAATCGAGAGCCAGAAGACGAAGAAGAAAAAGAGATTGAATTTTATAGGTTTAAAATTCCGTGGAATTTACGCTTTGGGTATCAAGTAGGATACGCAAACAATGCACGTCAAAACGATGTAAGCTCTCACTCTATCGTAATAAGCGGAGACGTAAAATTAGGAAATAGATGGACTGTGGGTGGATCTACTGGATATGATCTTGCAAACCCAGGTATCACTTTTACCTCACTTAATTTTGCGCGTGATCTTGAGAGTTGGAACATGCGTTTCAGCTGGGTTCCTCCTGTAAATTCAGATCCTAGTAGAACTTCTTGGAATTTCTTTATCGGGATTACTGGTAACTTACTTAGTGATATTAAATACGACAAACGCCGTACGCCAGATCAACAATTATAAGTACGAAATGTATAATCACGCTTTCGCGAAAGCGTAACAAATACCATTACTCATGAAAAAAATAATCACAACATTAAATGCTCCGGCTCCAATAGGCCCTTACAACCAGGCAACATTAGTAAACGGAATGCTATACACTAGCGGACAGATTGCTATCATACCGGCAACTGGTGAGCTTTTTAAAGGAAGTATAGAAGAAGAGACTGAACTTGTTATGCAAAGCGTCAAAGCGATTCTTACAGAAGCTGGAATGACTTTTGAAAACGTGGTCAAGACTTCCATCTTCATTAGCGATATGGAAAACTTCGGGAAGATTAATAGTGTGTATGGAAAGTACTTTGATGAAGCTACAGCTCCTGCAAGAGAAACAGTAGAAGTGGCAAATCTTCCTAAATATGTGAATGTAGAAATAAGTGTTATCGCTGCTGAATAAGCTAACCTACACTTCAAATAATTCTGAGAGCTGCTTGTAAAATCTTAATTCATGATTTTTACAAGCAGCTCTTTTAGTAAGTCGTTACTTGCAAAAGCACTCGCTCCTACCCCTTTACTCTTTACATCTACTTCTCTTATCAAGGAGATACAAGCACTTACTTTTTTCATAGGGTAATTGCGACCTGCAGTAATATATTCATCTACAAAAAAAGGCGAGACACCCAGTGCTCTTGCTACCGTAGTCTTATCCTTTTGAGGAAGTCCGTGATATTTGAGAATACTCGCAAACAAACTAAACAACTGACTCACTGTTAAGACCAGCGGATTATCCTTAGGATTCTGTGTAAAGTATTGTGCAATGCGCTGTGCCTTCACAATATCTTTCTCTGAGATTGCTTTACGTAACTCAAAAATATTGAAGTCCTTACTTATCCCAATATTCTCCTCGATGGCTTGTGGTGTAATCTCGCTCCCTTTAGGTAAAATAAGCATCAACTTATTGAGCTCATTAATTACTTTCCCTAAGTCATTCCCTAGATAGTCTACTAGAATTTGTGCCGCTTTAGGTTGGATATGGTATCCCTCATCTATAAGCACGCGACGCAACCAGTCGCCTACTTGGTTTTCATAGAGTTTCTTACTTTCATAATGAACTCCGTATTCCTTTAAGGCTTTTGCGAGTGCTTTACGTTTGTCTAGCTTCTTATATTTATATGCCACCACCAGCACTGTTGTAGGCTGCGGGTTTTTTACATAAGCGGCTAGCTTCTCAATCTGGCGTGACAGATCTTGCGCTTCTTTTACAATCACTACCTGGCGTTCTGCCATCATAGGATAGCGCTTTGCGTTGCTCACAATATCTTCTATGGTCACGTCACGACCATAAAGCACCACTTGATTGAAGCCTTTTTCGGCTTCATCTAGTAGATTATGCTCTATATAATCTGAGATTTGATCTATAAAATAAGGTTCTTCCCCACTTAAAAAGTAAATGGGTTTTATGATTCCTTTTTTAATGTCTTCAACTATGTTTTTTGCGTGCTTCACCTTTGGGTTTTCCTGCAGAACTCGTACTATTGTGGTATGCAACAACTCTCTTTTCCTGCATACTCTTTCAGACTCAAAAGTAGCGAAAACAAACGGTATATTTTTGACGTCATTCGTAAAAAGTTCTTGGTACTCACTCCCGAAGAATGGGTGCGACAACACATATTACAATGGCTCCTGACTGAAAAAGGATATCCGCTAAGCCTTATTAATGTTGAGAAAGAAATAAAAGTAGGTAATACGCGCAAGCGTTATGATATTGTCATTTTTAATAAAGATGGCTCCCTCCTACTTATTGTAGAGTGTAAAGCTCCTGCTATAAAAATTACCCAAGAAACCTTTGATCAGATAGCCCGTTATAATTTGCAATTACAAGCAGATTACTTGATGGTGAGCAACGGACTTTCACATTATTATTGCCAAGTAGACACAGTAGCAGAGCGTTATGACTTCTTGCGATCGCTCCCAGATTATGAGCGAGAAGTAAAATAAGTACGCTTTCGCGAAAGCGGAATCCCATAAAAACCTTTTATTTGTAGTGTGAACATAGCCATCGTCATCTTAAACTGGAACGGAAAAGAACTACTTGAACGATTCCTTCCCACTATTATTGAGCATAGTGAAGACCTCGCAACTATTTATGTAGCCGATAACGCAAGTACAGATAGCTCTGTAGGTTACGTGCAAGAACACTTCCCGAGCGTTCACATTATAAAGAATGCAGAAAATGGTGGTTATGCAAAGGGTTATAATGATGCACTTAAAACCATAAAGGCAGATGTCTATGTACTCATTAATAGTGATGTGCAAGTGACTAAGGGCTGGCTAGCACCTATGATTGCTCTTTTTGACGATCCTAGAGTATCTGCGGCGCAACCTAAAATTAAAGATTTAAAAAAACCTACGCACTTCGAGTATGCAGGTGCAGCTGGAGGTTTTCTAGACAAGTTAGGCTATCCGTATTGTAGAGGTAGACTATTTGATACTTGTGAGGAAGATATAGGACAATACGATACTACCGTAGAGGTACAATGGGCAAGTGGCGCTTGTCTCTTTGTAAGATCATCTACCTTCTGGGAAGTGGGAGCACTAGACGAAATATTCTTTGCTCATCAGGAAGAAATAGATTTATGCTGGCGAATTAAAAACAAAGGATACCGTGTACTCGCTTGTGGTGATAGCGAGGTATATCATCTAGGCGGAGCTACACTACCCTCTGCAAACCCAAAGAAGACATTTTATAATTTTAGAAATACGCTCTTTAATGTTGTAAAGAATATTAAGGGGTTTAAAGCGCTATTTATCATATTTTCAAGACTCGTGCTTGATGGTATTGCGGCACTAAAGTTTCTGTTTTCTGGGCAGCCTAAGCATCTTTTGGCTATCTTGAAGGCTCATTTAAGTTTTTATGTGCACATACCTGCACTATTACAAAGACGCTTACGCCTAGTGTCTTCTAGACGTTATGCTGATACAACTTCAATTATATGGAGTTATTTTGTACAGAAAAAGCACACCTATAAGGACTTAAGTAACAAACCATAAATTACTGTTAACAAGTATCTATGGCATCGCTGTTTTAGTACATTTATCACAAATTTAAAAGTTACACAAACTATGAAACGATTATTGATTGCTGGTATTGCCAGCGCCCTACTGCTTACTTCTTGCGTTTCTAAGAAAGAATATGCTGCGCTTGAGGCAAGACAACAAGAAACTCAAGACTTATTGAACTCTGCTACGGTAAAGTTAAATTCTTGTCTAGAAGAGAAAGCAAGTGCTACTACTCGTGTGAAGTCACTAGAAGAGCGCATTGCAGAAATGAGAAAAGACAGAAATGACCTTATCCAAAGTTCTAAGGACCTTACTATGCTCACAAAGCAAGGAGCGTCTAACTTAGAAAAGTCACTAGAAAGCTTAAAAGAAAAAGATCTTAAGATTAACCGTCTTCAAGATGCTCTTACTAAAAAGGACAGTGTAACACTTGCACTCGTTACTAGCCTTAAGAAAGAGGTAGGTATCAATGACACTGATATTGAAATCAATGTTGAGAAAGGTGTGGTTTTCATATCACTTTCTGATAAGGTATTATTTAAGAGCGGAAGCTATAACATTACTTCAAGAGCAGAAGAAATCTTAGGAAAGGTTGCTACGGTAATTAATGGTAAGCCTAACTTTGAAGCACTTGTAGAAGGTCACACAGATAACGTTCCTTATAATAAAGGAGGTGTTCTTATAGACAACTGGGATTTAAGTGCTAAAAGAGCAACGGCTATCGTAAGAAAGCTAGTAGACTTAGGAGCAAATCCTGCACAGCTTATTGCTGCTGGACGTAGCGAGTTTGTACCGCTAGTAGATAACAGCACTTCAGAAAACAGATCTACAAACCGTAGAACTAAGATATATGTACTTCCTAAGATTGATCAATTTTATGATATGATTGAGCAAGAAATGAAGAACATGTCTGGCGAAGATGTACAAGTAGAAGAAGGGAACTAAGAATCTCATTAAATAACTCTTACAGAGAAAAGCGACTATCGGCAAGATAGTCGCTTTTTTCGTTTAACAACACAAATGAGATTTGAATATGTGCCCTTGAACGTCAAAATCATCGCTCAAAGACACAATTTAAACGTTTAAATGTTAAAATTTAGTGTACTTGGTCGATTATCGTCTTAAATGTGCGGTTCATAGAGGTTTTCACAATACTTTCGTATGTATAGTAAATTAAAACCGCCCCATTATGAAGAATTTTACTCTTGTTATCTTAGCTCTTTTCTGCTCATCAATACTTGTTGCAGGAATCTCTCCAAAGGAAAAGCAAGCTCTTGTAGACTTATACAATAGCACTAACGGAAATGAGTGGACAAACTCTTGGGATCTTTCTCAAACTCCAGAAAACTGGATGGGTGTTACTATCTTTAGAGATCAAGTATTTGCGGTAAGTCTTAAGGACAACAATCTTACGGGTACAATCCCAGCGAGCATTGGGAACCTTACAGGGCTTAAAATATTAAATCTTCAGAAAAATGATTTACACGGAGCAATACCAGCTTCTTTAGGAGCTATCAAAGGTCTTAAAACAATCAACTTATCTTTAAACAAACTTGAAGGGAACATTCCTAGCGAGATTCTTGCGATGAGAAGTCTAGAGTATCTAGATCTTTTCTTTAATAACTTAAGTGGAGAATTACAGAACGATGTAGCTGGATTGAAAAACTTGAAAAGACTTAGTCTTGCAAATAATGACTTTAGAGGAAAGCTTCCTGTAGCAATCACTTCATTAGAAAAACTTACAGACTTACAATTAAGTAGTAATAACTTTACTGGTAAACTACCTAACGGTCTTGCAGCGTTACCACAATTAAAGAAGCTTAACCTTTTTGACAATAACTTCACTGGTGAGTTTCCTACAAAGCTTAATGCTCTTAATTTAGATGAGCTTACGTACAATAACAACAACTTTACAGAAACGGCTACCCTACTTGCGGCTGGCGAATAATTTACTAGTCTTTAGGTTAGATTAGTAAGTACCCCAAATCTTTAATTAGATTTAGTTAAGAGCCTCTCCTTTTGGAGAGGTTTTTTAATAGGTATCTGTTTTATAATTCTGGACTTCCTTTTCCTTCTCTTATAAGAATAGGCTCATCACCCGTAAGATCGATTACGGTAGAAGGAATATTGCCTCCATAACCACCATCAACTATTACGTCAACACGGTTTTGCCATTTCTCAAAGATAAGTTCTGGATCTGTGGTGTATTCTATCACCTCATCTTCATCATAGATTGACGTAGAGATAATAGGATTACCCAGTGCTCTTACGATGGCTCTTGTAATCTCGTTATCTGGTACACGTATTCCTACTTCCTTTTTCTTTTTAAAAACACTAGGCAAGTTATTATTACCTGGCAATATAAACGTATAAGGTCCCGGCAGTGCTCTTTTGAGTATTTTAAACGTCTGCGTATCTATTTGCTTCACATAATCTGAGAGATTACTTAGATCCTCGCATACAAAGGAGAAGTTAGCCTTAGCTAGCTTTACTCCTTTTATCTGTGCAACGCGTTCTAGCGCTTTTGTATTTGTAATATCGCAGCCTAACGCATACACTGTATCACTTGGATAAATGATGAGTCCGCCGTTTTTTAGGATTTTTACGATTTCCTGTAAGTCCCTGGGGTTTGGATTTTCTTCGTAGAGTTTTATAAACTTTGACATGGCTGTAATTTTTTGTGAATGTACGAGTAACAATTAATATGAGAATCACGCTTTCGCGAAAGCGTAACTTCCCTAATCTACGCGCTCTACTTCGTCCTCAAGTTTGAGTACTTTATCACCATCTTCTTGCTCGATGTATAACGCCTTGTTACCAGACTCACCATTACGAGTGACTTCATTGCCTTTGATAGTACGGGTCACTTTCTCTGTAAAAGTTTCGGTTACTTTTCCTTCTGCGGTACCGTTACCCCACTTCCACTGTACTTTTGTTCCTTCCTTGATCATAACTTTTTTATTTAAAGTTACTTATAAGCTTAAAATATCTCGCAGAAAGTAACGCAACCTTAACATAAAAGTAAAATCTGTGCGTTATACCTTAAAATTATCTTAATGAAACTACTATATATCCTCTGCTTACTGGCTGCAATGAGCTGGAGCTGCTCAGATAGTGACGAGACTACCACAGATGTCATTACTCCTGATACGGAGATGGAAGAAGCTGTTGCTCTTGAGGCGCTTACCCTACTAGATGTTCCCTACGGTAATGATCCTGCGCAGGTGTATGATATCTATTTACCTGCAGGACGTAGTGCTGCCAAAACAAAGATGATTATCCTCATACACGGTGGTGGCTGGACAGAAGGAGACAAGGAAAATGTTTCTGCTTTTATAAACCTGGTGCAATCACAACATCCAGATTATGGCGTGGTAAATATGAATTACATTCTGGCAGATCCTCCAGCGATACCGGCATTTCCTAATCAGTTTCTGGATGTGCAGGCGGTGATCAATCAGCTTAATGATACGAGTAGCGAGTTGCAATTTAATAACGAGTATGCTTTTATAGGACTTAGTGCTGGCGCACATATTGCGATGATGTATGACTACACCTATGATGTGGACGACCAAGTAAAATTTGTAGCCAACATTGTAGGCCCAGCAGATTTTACAGATCCCTTTTATGCAGACGGCCCTGGTTTTGAAATCTACATCGCCGCACTTACTGATGAAACTGCCTATCCTGAGGATGCAAATTACAGCGAACTGTTAAGCCCTGCCAAAGTAGTCACAGCAAGTGCTAGTCCTACCCTACAGTTTTACGGAGATCAAGATCCGCTGGTGCCGCTTACTAATGGTCAGCGACTAGATACGGCGCTTTCTAATGCTAGTGTTCCGCATATATTTACCATTTATGAAGGTGGTCATGGAGATTGGGACGCAACGAGCTACCTCGATGTACAGCAGAAAATAGGCGCATACATCGACCTCTACTTACCTATAGAAGATTAAATACATCGCCTTAAACAATATGACGACATAGAAGGTGTTCCTGTATAGCTTTCGCGAAAGCGTACATATTACCATAAAAAAATGCTGACATCTAATGGACGTCAGCATTTGTGTTTTATATCAGCTTGTGTGCGTACTAGCTTACGATTTCAAGTTTGGCAAAACGTAGTAACAACTTTTTGAGACCACCGTTTTCAAAATTTATTTCTGCTTTTTGATCTTGGCCTTTCCCTTCTAGTCCTACCACAATCCCTTTCCCAAAACGGATATGCTTTACCACCGTGCCCGCTTCTAGTGCTCCTGCGAGTGAAGAGACAGGCTCATCACCGCTAGTAGGTCTTATCTTGCGCAACTTGCGTAGCTGGTCTTGCGATGGATTACCCACTCTAGGTGGTGTACCGCTCACTGGTTTCTTTAAACGTAATTTACTTTTATCTACCTCCCCATACTCATCTATATCCATGAGTGACTTATAGCGGTTTCTCATCATAGGCGTCTGGTAGTCCAGATACTTATCATCTATTTCCTCTATAAAACGGCTAGGCTCTGCATCTACCAGTTTACCCCAGCGATATCTAGACTCTGTATAGGTAAGGTATGCCTGCTTCTCTGCCCTTGTAAGTGCCACATAAAACAAGCGGCGCTCCTCCTCTAGCTCACTACGCGTGCTCATACTCATACCAGAAGGAAAGAGATCTTCCTCCATACCCACGATGTATACAAATGGAAACTCAAGTCCCTTTGCTAGGTGGATGGTCATTAACGCCACGCGGTCATCATCACCCGTATCATTATCCATACTTGTGGCAAGTGCCACATCTTCTAGAAACTCTGCCAGCGATCCTGTAGTATCTGCCAGCTCCCTTTGCTCCTCTACAAAGTCGCGCATACCATTGAGCAGCTCCTCTATATTTTCTATACGAGCAACGCCCTCTGGAGTTCCATCCTTTTTAAGTTCTTGTAAGAGTCCCGTTTTCTTTGCAACCGTTTCTGCCACGGTAAAGGCATCACTTTGCTCATTAAGAATCTGGAAACTCTTGATCATCGTGACAAAATTCTTAAGCTTAGTCTGTGTACCGCGATTTATATTCATCGAGGGACCTAGCTGCTCTATTTTATCCATCACCTCAAACATAGAACGCCCGTAGTGCTTTGCAGCCACCGTAAGCTTATCTATGGTCGTACCGCCTATTCCTCTTGCAGGATAGTTAATCACACGTTTAAGTGCTTCCTCATCTTTTGGGTTGATAAGCACGCGCAGGTATCCCAGCACATCCTTAATCTCCTTACGTTGATAGAAGGATAACCCTCCATAAATACGGTATGGGATATCTCGCTTACGCAAGGCATCCTCCATCGCACGTGACTGCGCGTTTGTTCTATATAAAATCGCAAAATCCCCATTCATCAGTTGGTGATTCATTCTATTTTCAAAAATAGAACTCGCCACATAGCGTCCCTCCTCCCCATCTGTAGGAGAGCGGTGCACGATAATCTCACCACCATCTGGGTTTGCGGTCCAGACCGTTTTATCCAGTCTGGTTTTGTTTTTTTCTATCACACTGTTTGCTGCCTCCACAATCACTTTTGAGGAGCGATAATTCTGTTCTAGGCGGTACATTGCTACATTCTCATAATCCTTCTGGAAGTTCAAAATGTTATTAATGTTTGCCCCACGGAAGGCGTAGATACTCTGCGAGTCATCTCCCACCACACAGATATTCTGAAACTTATCAGACAGCGCCTTTACAATAAGGTACTGGCTATGGTTAGTATCTTGGTACTCATCTACTAGTATGTACTTAAAACGATTTTGGTATTTGTTAAGCACCTCTGGAAAACGGTTAAGCAACTCGTTTGTGCGTAGTAGTAAATCATCAAAGTCCATCGCCCCTGCCTTAAAACAGCGATCTACATACTCTGCATAAATCTCACCCATGCGCGGGCGTTTTGCCATCGCATCTGCCTCTACCAGCTCAGGATCATTTTGATACGCACGTACCGTAATCAAGCTGTTTTTAAAAGAAGAAATACGGTTTTGAATCTGCTTGTACTTATAGATATCCTTATCCAGCTGCAGCTCCTTGATAATCGCGCTTATTAAACGCTGGGAGTCTTGGGTATCATAAATCGTAAAGTTAGACGGGTACCCTAGCTTATCTGCCTCAATACGCAAGATTTTGGCAAAAATGGAGTGAAAGGTTCCCATCCATAAATTCTTTGCCTCAGAGCTACCCACAATATCCGAGATACGCTTTTTCATCTCACGTGCCGCCTTATTTGTAAAGGTGAGTGATAAGATGTTAAAGGCGTCTACTCCCTGTGACATGAGGTAAGCAATACGTAAGGTAAGCACACGCGTTTTACCAGATCCCGCACCTGCAATTACAATTAATGCTCCCTCTTTATGTAGTGTGGGAGCGCGTTGGGCCTCGTTTAAGCCCTCAATATATACTTCTAATTTTGAATCCATAGCAGGGGTACAAAGTACGGATTGATCACAAGAATTAAAACCACAATCCATGATTTTATAGCTCTTTTGTAAACAATAACAATAGGCACGCTTTCGCGAAAATTTGACACCTCACACCTCCCGCGTTCCATGATAACTATTGCTAGCGAGGAGCAGCGTATTTCATTAAAAATGAAGATATTTAGCCTATAAAACCAATAATCATGAGCACTTTCTTTATAAATCACGTTGCTATTTCTGTACAAGACGTAGCCGTCTCCATTGCTTTTTACCAAAAGGTATTTGGGGTTACCGAAATAGAAAATACCGCCTCTGTCTCCCCTACTCGCTGGCTCGCCCTAGGTGATGGCAAGCAACTGCACCTCATCCCAAGACCAGGCGAAACCGTAATCACAAACAAAGCAGTACACCTCGCACTAGCCACCGCAGACCTTGCTTCCTTTATCACACACCTTAAAAGTCTCAACATAGACTACGCCGACTGGCGAGGAACGCCCACAAAAGATTATGTGCGCAATGACGGGATACAGCAAGTGTACTTCCAGGATCCAGATGGTTACTGGATAGAAGTAAATGACGATGCATAGCATCTAGATTTATAGTGCTGAAACTAACTATTTTACATTTTTTTGCCCAAAATGAGGAAAGTCGTAAAGAAGTATGGGTTTGAGGTTGTAGATTAGCTTTTTAGAAAGTAAATGAGTGATTTTACTTTTTAAATATCAAGAATTAATAATATAGATCATCTGGCTGCTGGGTTTTGCTGGGGTTAGGTGGTTTGAATGGTGGCTTTTCATATAGAAATGGGGTCGCACGCAAGAAAAATAAGCAATGGGACTATCACCTTCAACACTATTCCACTTTACATCGAAAACTGGATTAAAAGGTATTTTGAGAGACAATTTTAAAATAAAATACTGTTTAGAAAATATTAATCACAATAAAAGAAATTTAGAAATAGCTATTCCGATGGTTTCTTTTTGTGATATAAAAATTTCTGAAATAACTGACCATATTGAAAAATATGGATCATACGGTATAGGCTTAAGTAAAGAATGGGCTCATGAAAAAGGTTTGAATCCATTACTATATCTCACCGCTAAATCTGATTTCTCCGATAGTTTGATTTCCTCAATAAGAGAATTTGCAAAACAAGATTCATTTGATGTTGAGAAGAGGTGGGATTTAACAAATATTTTAAGATATATGAAGGTGAATTAACCCGTAAAGGTAAAACTATACATAATTATCGCTTTGCAGATGAAAGAGAATGGCGGTACACTCCAAAAATGAGGGGCAATAAAAATTTTAAAGATTGGCTATTAGCTCAAAACTATGATACAACAGAGAAAAAGAAAGCAGAAAATGCAAAACTTGTTAATGAAAGACTTTATTTCAACGCTAATCAAATTTTATATATAATAGTGAAGGAAGAATCAGAAATAAATGAAATTATAAATCACATTAAGAGTGTAAAAGGAAAGAATTACACCATGGACGAAGTTGATAGATTAACTACAAGAATTTTATCTTGTGAGAGAATAATAAATGACTTCTAAAAAATTATCCTTTAACATAAAAAAATTGACTATGTCCGGATTCGCCAAAAATTTTTATGTATCTATCAGTACAGCTTAAATTTCAAATACTGCTTGAACTTTACCTGTAGAGTAACTTTTACGACTAATCTACTTTTTACTTACAAAACCGTTAAATACCATAAAAACTAAATAATGACAATACAAAATGCTAAAGATTTATTAAAAGAAAATTATATAAAGGCTGGACTAAAGTTAGATAATGAAACTTTAGATACATTATATTTTAGTAAGGAAGATGGTAGATTAAAGGTTAGTAAAAAAGATATTGAAAACTATAAAAACTATCTAAATCAAAATAAAAAATACAATACAAAAGCATCTGAGTGTAGCGTTTTAGATAAAGAATACAGAGAACAAATTATTAATGATTTAAGCTTTAAAAATAGATTTTTTAGGAGAAAAGATTTTGTTTTTGGGGATAGTGAAAATGATGAAACGTATTTAGAAATTAGCCCAGCAAGTGATGACTATCTAAACTTTTTTAGATTTCAAGAGCAATATCTTCAACTATGTCTTCCTAGGTTTAATTGGAGTGGTTCAGTAGGGGAAAATGGAGAAGATGATAAATATGAAGAGTTATATGACAATTTATATCGACCAAAGACTATTAAGGTACATAATATCAAGGCAAAAAATATTGAAGAATCAATAAATAAATCTACAGATCTTATAGACAGGTGCTTATTCTCAATTTCCTCATTAAAGGAAATACCAATGGAGTTAATTGAGAATTGGCCAATTCGAAATAAAGACGAAAAAACTAGTCGCAACTTCTTTTTTGAAGAACAACTAACAGGAAATACTTTGCCAATACCTAAGTTAAAGTTAAATTCTACTTTAATAAAATTTCATAAACAAGCTACAAGTACCGATATACCTTCACTAAAATATTTAGCATTTTATCAAGTGTTAGAATTTCACTTTTTAGTAGTAGCTGATGAACAATTATATTATAATCTTTCACGGCGTATTAATGACTTAAAATTTAATACAGAGTCGAGTAATCTTGATAAAATTATAAAGGACGTAACTACTCACAAAAGAGTAAATGATGAAACAGAGATGTTGAAGAACGTACTAAAAAAATATATTCAAGAAGATGAATTAATTAATTTTATTAAAGATTTTGAAACTCATATGGGTAAGAGTATTTATACTTCTAAAAGAGAAGTATTTGGAATTTCTATAGCTTCTACCGCATTAAATACCGGACACGTTTACGGTAACGTAGCGAAAACAATAAAAGCAATAAGAAATGCTTTAGTACATTCTTCTGACCGACACGAAAGAAATGATAGATACATACCTTATTCTAAACAAGGCACAAAACTGATAGAGGACGAAATGCCTTTGATAAAATATTTAGCAGACAAAGTGATAATTGCAAATGCATCTCAGAATTAAATACGGAAAGTAACGGTGAATATCGAAAGTAGCTCGAGTAGATTCAACACTAAGGCTTAGGCATTTTCAGGAAGTCGCCAAATTTTTAAATTTGACGATTTCCCAAAAACAAAATAGATGGTAAAATTTAAAAATGCAGCAAAAATTCAATGCCGACAGAGCTGATTACACTGATCGTGACATTCAAATGGAACTACTTTACACTAGCTGGCAAATAAGAATATCCTCAGAAAAAACTAGAGCTAATACCTCTACAATTGTCTGGGTTATCGCGATTGGGATCATACTAAGTGTTGTTATGGCAATTTTTTCAGTTATTTAATTACTCACAAACTCAAAACCAATTATTCTAAAAACTAATAATTTAAAATATGGAAATAAAAATAGGTGCAGACGAACTTATCTTGTGGTTGAGAAAGAATAAAAAGGCAGAAAATGTCACCACAAAACAACTAGGTTTAAAAATTCTTAATTCAATTGAAGACTTAGGTGGAAAATTAATTGAACACGATAAACCTTGTTCTTGGAATACAAAAGCTATTTCAGAAACAATTGATGAATTTAATTTACCAAAAACAGCAAGTCAATATATTTTAGACTCACGTAAATTAGATGATTTATACTGCAAATTATCTAGTTGGTAATTCTTAAATAATTTTTCCCAATGTAAACAAATGCTGAAAAGCAACTAATGGCAGCAAAGAACTGAATCTAAACAACCTTAAAAAACATGGAAAAACCTGAATCAGCTGCGCCTATTTATCGCTATACAGCGTCCAATAGAAATGATTTTGAGTTAGCAACTGGAGGAGATCATATAGATGATATATCGGATCATATAGAAAAACATATTGGAGAGATTCATATGGTGTTTCATGAGCTTATATCAGATCAAGTTCACATTGATGTACACTGGGTAAAGCCTAGAGAAGAAAGACCATTTCATACATTCGTTACTTCTGGCATGAGTGATAAGGCAATGAATACACCAGAGGATGTAATAGATTGCGATTACGCAGAAATAAGTATTTGTCTACCGGCATCCTGGAAAATCTCTGAAGAAGACTTTAAGGATGAAAACAACTACTGGCCTATTAGATGGTTAAAACAAATAGCTAGATTCCCTCACGAATACAACACTTGGGTTGGTTACGGGCACACCATTCCCAATGGCAACCCCGCCGAGCCTTTTGCTCCAAACACACAGCTTAACACCATGGTACTCTTACCTACAATCGTATTTAACGAGGATTTCCATTCTCTAAAGTTGGCAAACAAAACCATTGACTTTTATTCATTAATTCCTCTCTATAGCGAAGAAGTTAATGTAAAGATTAAAAAAGGCGTAGAAGCTCTTTTTGATGGCTTTGACAAGCACGCCGTAACAGATATATTAGAATTAAACAGGCCTAATACTGCCAAAAGAAAAAAGCTTTTTGGGTTATTTTAGGGAGGATAACTTTTAAATCAATGAACTTAAAAATATGACTTGTGTTTAACATGAAACGGTTTGGTCTTTTTATAAGTCAACCTCTATGTAAAGCACTCTTAATAACCATTAAAAACTAAATAAATGAAAAAATTATTACTTCTATTACTAATCACAATATCTGGAAACTCATATGCTCAATCTAGTCCACAAGATTTAATTGACACCTTTTTTGAAACATATGAAAAAGACGCTGGTAAAGCTGTAAAAGAATTATATGAGACAAACAAATGGACTGATAGAATAAAAGATGATATCGATAAAATTATTGGTACTGTGAATGGGTTTTCTGAAAGCTACATGGGTAAGTACTATGGATATGAAATCATAACTACAAAGAAATTTGCTGAGAGCTTTGAATTATATTCATACCTAGTAAAATACGATAGACAGCCCCTTAGGTTTATATTCAAATTTTACAAACCAAATGACAAATGGGTATTATATTCATACGCTCTTGATGATAACTTAGATAATGAAATTCAAGAAGCAGCAAAACTCTATTACTTAGAATTAGATAAAAACTAAACTCAATAGCACTAAATAATCATGCAAGTGTTATCTACACTTACCATAATTGCCGCTGTATTTTTTGTTTACAATTGGATCATGAATGATGATGGAATTGATTCTTCCTTCTCACTAATTACTATCGCAATAGTATTAGGGATTATATTTTTGGATAAAAAATACAAAAGCATAAAAGCAGAATTACAAACTAGAGCATAGTATTCGTATTGAAATTTGAGCATTTGGGTTGGGTTTAATCTGGAATGATAGTATTGTTTAAAGTGATGCTATTCTTAAAGGAGACCATTGTGTGAAATAATAAGAAATTGTAATTAATGTATTTAAAAGGGTATAGAATAAAAACATCAATCATTAATAATTCAATCACACTCCCAAAATGGTACTTTGGCGGTGACAAACCTTGGACGAATAATTCTTGGAATAATACAATAGCGTCTATTAGGAAATTTAGTGAAGCTGATTATCCTCTACATGTATTAGACTTGGACAATCCAGATTTATCAGAAACTCATTTAAAAAATAAATCAGCTTTTGAAGAATGGTTAAAAGAATCAATGAAATAAACATATGAAAAACAATATCCTAATCGTTATCCTCCTCCTAGTAGCAACTATAAATAAAAGCTACAGTCAAGAAACTGTTCATTTTGATAGAGTGTTTCACTATAGAACTGACGATCCAAAAAGCACTAACAAAAGAGAATACATAACTACAGATAGTATTATTGAAATAAAGGACTATAACAAGTACGGCCTCTTTAGAACAGGGAAATTTTACGGATTTACAAACCTCTATAACCTTGAGGAATTCATTTATTTTAATACAACAAATCAATATGATAGAAATCCCAAACTAAAAACAGAAAACAGAGAGGGAACCGTAACCTATTACAATAAAGATGGACATAAAATGTCTGAACAATTTCTTGTAGGAGAACAAACAAAGCAAATACAGCTCTGGAATAATCAAAAACCTTTTCTAACCAATGGCACTGGAACTTTTAAATGTGACTCCGAGAAGAAGAATGAAAAGATCGTTAGAATTTATAAAGATTCTTTAGAAATTGAGGGCTTCATTGTAAGAGAATCAAGAAATGATACTATTTATATCAAAACGGATACAAAGGCATACCCAAAATCAGGGCTACAGTCTTTTTACAAACAGATTGCTAAAAATTTTAAATACCCAAGTTTTGCCCAATTACTAGGAATAGACAAAAAAATCACCATCAGTTTTGTAGTAGATGAAAATGGAAAATTGACTGATTTTGAGCCTCTAAATAGTACTAGTTTAAATTTTGAAAAAAAAGCAATCCGCCGACTTGAAAAATTACCTAAGTGGAATCCAGCAACCCGGAATGGTAAGGGTGTCAAAACAAAATTTCAAATACCGCTTACTTTTAAGCATTGATAATGCATTGTGGTTACAATATATTAAGAGTGTAGACAAAAAACGAATTGAAAATGAATTGCTTCTTATTTGGTATATGAAGATGATATACGGAATACAACTATCCTCTGAATATGAACATATAGAGCAAGTAAAAAATTGAAGTGAAGGAATTAGAGTTGAGTTTAATCTGAAAAGTTAGTATTGTTTAAAGTGATGCTATTCTTATACTAATCCATCTACCAAACCATTAAAAAATTTGAAAACAACCATAACGCTCCTAGCAATAATTCTTCTTTTGGGTTGTAAAAACCAAGAGGGAAAGAGTGAAAAATTTACGCACACAAAGGCCGATTCTGTAAAAATTAAAAACACTGGTTTTGTAGATTATCCTATTGAAGGCGTAGGCTCAAATGCTCAACTAGTACACAAGGACTCTTTAGACTTAGATCTTTTTTGGAGAAAAACAGCTTTTTCAATGCTGGATACGATCAATATGAATCTCCCTAATTCAAAAATTAAAAACCTTCTGTTTAATAGTGACGATGGCAAAGGTATCTTGAACACAGGCGGTGTCTACTATGCACCTGATGGATTGTTTAAGATACTCGTTGTAGGCGGAGAATTGTGCGGTGCTTACTGTACCCCTTTTTGGAAATCAGAACTTGTTTTTTCAAATGGAAAAAGAATAGGTAATCTTGATTTTAGAAATATTGAACATATCTATTCAATGCCAGATGGGAACTATTTGATAGTAGATAAAAGTTTTGACAGACCTGCATCTTTTTATAGCGTAACAACTACATCTGCCACTTTGGCCTCGTTC
This sequence comes from Dokdonia sp. Asnod1-B02, assembly GCF_045063955.1. Lineage (NCBI taxonomy): Bacteria > Pseudomonadati > Bacteroidota > Flavobacteriia > Flavobacteriales > Flavobacteriaceae > Dokdonia > Dokdonia sp. Asnod1-B02. Next base: position 2,589,052 of record NZ_JBEFNW010000002.1, read on the forward strand.
AAAGAGGAAGAAATAAATTATCATACATTTAATTTCACACATCCCAAGTACAATGAAATAAAGAATAATACACCTAGTAAAAAATTATCATTTTCTCAAGAACACTTTATAGATGTAGAACAGTATTTAACGTACAATGAGGATACAAAAAAACTCACATACAGTTATGGAACAGATTTCTCATACTGTTGTCAGATTGATTCAGCCTACGTATTCAAAGGAGAGTTTGAATATGGAAATGGTGGTTTTACACTATTACATGAAAAGAAGGAATACATCGATGTAAAATAAAATGTAGTCTAGCACTATTTAAAACACCGTTTACTTTTAGGCATTAAAAAACAATACCTGCTCCACGTTTAATATTAAAAAAACATTGAAAAAACTTATCCTCTTACTGTCCATCGTTTGCCTTGCAGCTTGTAAAAGCCTTAACAATTTCCCAAAGGAAAAATACTATGCGTTTCAATATAACTTTAATAACGTATATGAGAATGACACTATATCTTTTCATTTAAAGAACCCTCTTATGTGTCCCATGAACGTCAGACTTGTTGAAGATCCTGCGAATCCTGACCTAGCAACTCTTTTCGGGCAGGTAACCCTAAGTAAACTGCAAGACACCATCATTAAGATTCATTATCCAGATGTACAATCTACTGTAACACCAAAATACAGCATTAAATATGGAGATTTACAGCGTAAAATCAATAAAAGCAGCATAGGATTACCATTTCCAAAAGGCAAACAATACAAAATCATACAGGGATTTAAAGCAAGGTTTTCTCATAACACAGTCTATAGTAGATATGCAATTGATTTTGATCTCAGCATAGGAGATACCATCGTAAGTGTAGATGATGGATATGTGGTAGGCTTGATTGAGGAATACAAAGATCATGGCACAAGCCAGCAATGGAGGGACAATGATAGAAGTAATTTCCTAACCGTTTACCATCCTGACAGCGGTTTGTACGCTCAATATGTACACTTAAATTATGATGGAGCCATAGTTGAGCTTGGTGATTATGTGGAGAAAGGGCAACCCATCGCGATTAGCGGAATGACGGGTTTTACCACCGTTGAGCATCTGCATTTTAACGTTAAAATTCCATCTGCAACTAATGGCCTCATATCTACCGAGTATACATTTGACAATGCAATAGATGCAAGTACATTAAAAAAAGGTGATGTAGTGAGAAATTACAATGAATAGAAAAATGTCTACCCATTTACTTAATACGGTTTGAGTAATTACGCTTTCGCGAAAGCGTGCCTGAAACAATTAATACCTTCATGAAACAAATTTTAGTACTCCTACTCTGCTTACATCTTACCAGTTCATTTAGTCAAATAGAGGAACATGAAAAAGAGGAGCATTTTATTAAAATCTGGGGCTTACTAAAATATTACCACCCAGATATAAGTAACGGCGCCCATAATATCAATGAAGAATTTATTAAAGAGTATCAAAAACTAGCGTCCATAGACACAAGGGAAGCTTTTGAAAAGGAAATGATTACTTGGATAGAAAGTTATGGGACCTCTAGTTTTGACATAAAAGAGGACTTTAAACAAGAGCTTTTTGCCAAAAATCAGAATTTCAAGTGGATTCTTGAGTCTGGATATAGTGTGCAGCTATCGCAACTACTAAGCGACTTAAAAAATAATGCCAACTATAAAAATCATTATGCTGACATCAAAAAACTAAGCAGTTCTATTGATTTAAGTAATGACGCTGCTCTAGCAGATTTTGATTACACTAATGATGCACATAGATTGCTCTTTCTTGCTTCGTTCTGGAATACGATGAATTACTGGAATGTGAATTTATACCTAGCCGATACACCGTGGGAACAAACTCTTAGCAAACTAATACCAGCTTTTAGCGCTGAAGGAAAGGAGAGTTTTGAAAAAGCTAAGGAGTATTTATTTAGTAAGCTCAACGATTCACATTCCAATTATCAATATAGCTACACGCTAGATTCATTAGACAAGTTCCCGAACTTTGGCGGGAGAATCATTAATGATTCCTTAGTGATTACATCTGTGTACAATACAAAGATATTTCAAGAGGACTCATTAACTAAAGGCGACGTAATTTATGCCGTGGAGGGCGTTAAGCTTGAAACCTATTATAACGCCAAGTTTTCTAAGGTAATAAGCGCTTCAAATAAGAATTATCTAAGACGCGCTATTGAAAAAACCTATTTACTAGCCTCGACTAAAGATTCGGTTCTTGTCAGTATTTTAAAAACAAATGGTCAGAACAAAGAGCAGTATATCCAACTAAGCCCTTTAGCATATCCCTACCAAAAGTATGAACGCTTAAAGCCTACTGAAAGCAAGGACTGGAAAGAAATAACTGATAAGATTGGATATATAAATCTAAATAAGATTGATAAAAACCAACTGAAAGAAGCTTTTCGCGATTTTGAGCATTTTAAAGGTGTCATCATAGATCTACGTAACTATCCGAGGAATATAAGTACTGCAGATATAGCAAAGTATCTGTATCCAGAGAGAACAACATTTTTAAAAACGTTAACCACTGTAAAACCTGCTTATGCCAACTATGGAGTAAATGCCGCGACAAGTTTTATCATGGATCCATTTAAAGCGGGAAAGAAAAACAAGAACTACTTTAAAGGAAAAGTGATTTTACTAGTAGACAGAACAACAGCAAGCATGGCAGAATGGATGGGAATGGCTATCCAAGCATCACCTAACTGCATTACCATAGGCGAGCAAACCTTTGGCGCCGTTATGAATAGAAATGAAGTACCACTCATAGACGGTACTAAAATTGACTTTACAGCAGTGGGTGCTTTCTATCCAAATGATGAAGGTGTGCAACGTAAAGGCTTACGACTAGATCATGACATAAAAGAGAGTGCGCTACACTATGATAGTGAACTATTTATTAAGAAAGCAATAGGATTAATTAGGGAGGAGTAAGAAATTTGAATGAAGTAATTTTAATAATTGAGCTTCCTATTCAAGATAAGATTGATATCAATAATTATGGAAAACGCATTCGACAGAAATAAGCTTTGTTATATATATGATGTTGAAGGTGCAGATGACGAGCAATTATCATGTCAAGAGATTCCTGACAATATTCATGATTATAAAAATCTACATATTTCGACTTTGGCAATGGATTTTCCAGCTACGATATCAAAAAAGCATAGAGCGGAACTAGAGAAGAATTGGATTCAAATACTTCCCACATTAGATAACATAACTACCTTGTCCATTAGACATAAAGTGAATCAAGAATATTTTGAGGCAATTTGCGAAATGAAAAATCTCAAAACACTCTTTTTTTGGTCATCTACTGTAGAGGACATACGTTGTATTTCGAATCTTAAAAATCTATCCTCTTTATCTCTCAATTCTTTTAGTAAACTCAAAGATGTAACGCCTCTAAAATCATTAAAAAAACTGAGAAGGCTGAGTGTTGAAAATTATTTTAGTATTGAAAATTATGATGTTATTGGTGATTTAACTTCATTGACGGGATTATGCATTGGAGGAAATTTTAGTGCACCAAAAAACTTGATCCTTGAAAGTTTAATACCGTTTAGTAATCTCAAATCTTTGAAACATCTTGACATGTCTACAGCTTCCATAAGAGACAAATCATATCATGTGATTTTAAAAATGGATAATTTAGAAAGACTAGATGCTCACTGGAGAATGCCAGATGATAAACGAACGGCTCTCAAGAAAAATCATCCAAATCTAAAAGCTGGCTTTTTTGTAGATTATGACTTCGTAAAAAATGAATTTTATGAAGGGAAAGAATGGTAAAAAGCCTTCACAATTAAATGCATGACTTAAGAATGAAGTCTAATTTAAAATAGCTAGTCAGAAAAAATTGTAGCGATAAAACTATGGGTATTTTCAATTTCTTTAAGAAAAAGAACAAAACAATAATTGTTCAAAATGAGATTCAAATCAAAGAACCGTTTGAAATTATCATGGAAATTGATGAGCACCTCAATAAAATCTCCAACTATGGCAGAGATTTATCCAAATTGAATTCTTCTCAACAACTTGTCTTAATAATTGGGAATCTAGTTCGAGAAATTAACAATGGTGGTTTCAACCAATTCTACTTTAACTCGAGTGGTGCATATGCTCAAATCACTTCTGATTATTTAAGAAAAATCAAAGCAATCAAGACTGCATGTTTAGTAAAAAAAGCCAATCTTGAATGGCCAGAAAACAAGGTGCCATTTGAGCAAAAAGAAAGGCAGGCAATATTATCTATTATAGAAAATAAAGCAGAACATATCTGGGAAGATTGCGACCAGCAATTTTACAAATGTGAAGATGACTTAGAACGTTTATTAGTCGATTTTGTAAATGATAACCGGGCAGATTTTGATACTCATCGATGATTAATTCTCATTATTCATTTAACTATCTGATTTTATTATACACACTTTCTACATTGAGAAGACATTATGAATTTCTGGAAAAAACTATTTAAAAGCAAAGAGAACAAACCCAAAGCTATGTCACATTTTGATACGTATCGCGAGGATCTAAATGATCTTGACTTAAAAACATTTACTGATTTAGAAAACCTTGTAAAGCCTTTAATAGAAAAGGCTACAAAACTAGAGATATTGCCAGCTTCTAGACCACCAGAAAACTCTCAAATGCTCTCACATTTTGGGGGACACCCATATTTTGAAAAGGGAGAATCATGGCCAAAAACTAACAAAGGAGATCATCTAGCCTTTATCTTCCAAATTTTCAACACTCCAGAATTGGAACTTCCAGAAAATATTGCATTAATTCAATTCTATTACGATTGGGAAGAGTTTCCTTGGGAAACATAAAGTGACGGATGGTTAGTCAAAATCTATAAAAAAGTGAACCAAGATAAACTAGAATTTATTGTGACACCCAGCACCTTAGAAACGTCTAGGTATTGCTTGATAAATTGTAGCGCTACAAATTCTCTCCCTGATTGGGAAGGTATAGATCTACACAGTCCAACGGCTTCTAAACTATCTTGTGTTCTTGACGAAAATGAGCCTTGGGATAGTTATGATCAAGTTGTTGAAAAGCTGATAGGAGAACAAGATTATTTGAGTCAGCTGGGAGGTTATCCAAAATGGGTACAAGGTGAAGAAACACCTACTGACGGCGATGGAAACCCAATGAAGCTTCTATTCCAGATAGACTCCGAAGATAATGCCGGATTGATGTGGGGAGATGTAGGGCTGATTTATGTTTTTTATGATGAATCTTCTGAAAAGATAGAGTTCACCTTGCAGTGCCACTAGACTTTGCACTAAATCCCAAAGTTGTTTGATGTCATTATATACATAATTGCAATTAACTCCCAACACCTATACATCTCAAAACTAAACACTTGTTACCACAAAAATTATAAGTACTAGTAAATTCATTGTATATTTAGAATCATATTTATTGATTAATTATTGTAATACATATTACAATCTAATATCCCTATACGATGAAGAAAATTACGTTTCTTTTGTTTCTATCGCTTCTGATGTCTATGATATCGATCAACACTCTTTACGCACAAAACGATGTACTCGCCGAACTTGAGCAAATAGCTATTGTAGATCAAAAGGTCATGATGCCTATGCGTGATGGCATACGCCTCGCTACAGATATTTATAGACCAAAGACGAGTGGTAAGGTTCCTATTATATTCTCGCGAACTCCTTATAATTTTAATTCTTGGGGAGATGGGAAACAAAGAACAAGAACAGCCGAAAGAGCGCTAGAAGCTGTAAAAAGAGGATATGCCTACGTAGTGCAAAACGAAAGAGGAAGATACTACTCTGAAGGTGAATGGGATATTCTAGGCGTACCGCTCACAGATGGATATGACGCATTTACATGGATGAAAAATCAATCCTGGTCTAATGGTAAAATAGGCACTTTAGGGTGCTCCTCTACTGCAGAGTGGCAGATGGCAGTTGCAGCTTTAGATCATCCTTCTCATGCAGCTATGGTGCCGCAAGGCTATGGAGCTGGCGTAGGAAGAATAGGTGATATTCAAGAACAAGGAAACTGGTATCGTGGTGGTGTTGAGCAAATGCTCTTTTTCTCCTGGTTGTATGGCGTAGAGCATGATAAATTTAAACCTCGTATTCCTGCAGGAGCGACACAAGAGGATTTAATAAGAATTTCACGATTTTATGATTTAGCACCAGAAAATCCGCCAGTTGATATGGCAGAGGCTTTGAAGCACTTGCCTATTCAAGATATTTTGAAAAACATCAACGGTAAGAACGAGATTTTTGACAAAATGATACGTCGTAAACCTAACGACAAGGCATGGTTTGAAGGAGGAATCTATCATGACAACAAAGATATTGGTGTCCCTAGTTTCTGGTTTGCCTCTTGGTATGATGTTTCTATCACTCCTAACCTAGCCTTATTTAACCACGTAAGAAATAATACTAAGGATGAGAGCATAAGGGATAATCAATATCTCGTAATCGCTCCTACCCTACACTGTGCATACACAAGAGCAACTGAAATTACTATTGTGGGTGAGCGCAGCGTAGGTGATGCAACACTCAATTATGAAGAGCAGATTTATGGTTGGTTTGATTTATGGCTCAAGGGCGAAAAGAATGACTTTAAGGAAAAAACACCTAGGGTTCAGTACTATACCATGGGTAGTAATAAGTGGCAAGCTGCCGAAACCTGGCCACCTAAAAAAGCAGAACCTACCACCTATTATTTAAATAGTAATGGAAATGCCAATAGCCGTTTTGGAGACGGAACGTTATCCACCAGCAAAGCTACTGCAGATAATGCAGACGGTTTTACCTATGATCCAATGCAACCGGTTCCTTCTTATGGTGGTAATGTATGTTGTACAGGTAACGCCGTTCAAGGTGGCGCTTTTGATCAACAACAAATGGAAACCAGAAACGATATCTTAGTGTATACCACAGATCCGTTAGAAGAAGGTGTAGAAGTGTCTGGTTTTATAAATAGCACCTTATACGTATCATCTGATGTGAAAGACACCGACTTTACTATCAAGCTGATTGATGTGTACCCTGACGGTACAGCTTACAACCTGGATGAAACGATACAGCGTGCAAGATACCGAGAAGGATATGACAAAGAGGTATTTATGAAGGAGGGCGAAGTTTACAAACTAGACCTCACACCGATGTCTACTAGTAATTATTTCAAAAAAGGACATCGCATTCGTGTAGAAATCTCAAGTAGTAACTTCCCACGTTTTGCTCGCAATCTAAATACTGGGGGAAATAATTATGATGAAAAAGAAGGTATTGTAGCGCATAATAGCGTGCATCATTCGGCGGTGCATGCTTCATCTATCGAACTCCCTATGATTAAAGATTAGATTACAACCATCATTGTAAGTTTTCAATGTATGAAAGCTTGTCTATTTACTAGCTGAGTCGTTTCATTGTTAAACCTTCATTAAAAAAGAATAATTCACAGTGCGAGTCTTTGCTATTGCAAATGACTCGCATACTTTTGTAATATCGTTTTATCTGCTCATACTTTCCTTGAATTTTTAAGTAAATTAATGGTTTACATTACTTGTAATTAGCCACATTTAAACTAATTGAAATAAGTACTATTTGAGAGTATTTACTGTTAGGAATAGCCGAAAAAAGCGTCTAAAAATCACCTTTAAAAAAATTAATATTCAAGGTGTCTTTATGTGATGAAGACACACTTTTAAAACTTATAAATGTTACACTACATCAAAGAAGTAATCGATAATATGCCCAACGACTGGATAGGTCTCACCACCCACCGATTGGATATTTATAATGAACAGCTTGCAAAATCTGAGTTTTTAGATGAATTTGAAGCTTTATACAACGAGAAAAATGCAACTACTACTGCTCTAGCAAATCTCCCTACAGCTTATGATTACATAAGGTTAGGCCACCCACTTTCTAGTATTCTAGAATGGAGCGTTGCGAGATTGCTGGACCTAGAATCAGATAGCGTTATTAGCTTTGACTCTATTACCGTTCCAGTACTTGCCGTACTGAGAAAAAATTTACTAGACGGTAAAAAAACACAAATCAACTACACAGGGCAACTTCCTGCTATTTTTGATGCAGAAGCCTTGAAAAACGTTTACGGATACCACTTCGAACTTAATCAAGTGGACAGCCCAGAAGATATTTCGGCTTTTGACGGGAGTACTGTTTATCTCTCGCAAGAGAACCAAATAAAAGCGGAACCTATTGCAAACAACGTTGATTTTCACGTAAGTGTATATGAAAATATAGGTAGTCTACTCGTTATAAATGGTGAGAAGAACGCACACTATGTTTCAGATATCCAACATGTGCGCAGAAGGGAGACTATCGCCATGACACCTTCAAATTCTTTAGTAGCATTAAAATCATTGGTAAACAATGCTCCTATAGATTACACGGCTGGTGATGTTGCAAAAGATAAAGCGCGTGTACACGAACTAATTAAAGAAGTAAATGGAACCGATACAGAGCCTCTAGTAGCTTCTAGCGGACTTTCTATACAATATGCTATCATGATGGGGTTAGTAGACGATGCTATCAATAAACACCCTGGAAAGGCGATTAAATTTATTGTTCCTCCTAACTGTTATGGAGGTACAAATGATCAGGCTAGACGTGTTGCTGCTTGCCTTGATAATGTAGAAGTTGTAGATCTACCGGTAGATGGTGATAATGATATGGTGCAAAGCGTTGACACTGTGCTTACCAAAATAGCCGCAGAGGACGCAGTACCCTATATTATTGCAGAAATACCAACGAACCCAAGAGTAGAAGTTCCAGATCTTTTACAACTAAAAGAGGCGCTTAGTAAAAAGCGCACTACGCCTACTGGAGCAACGGCAATAGACCCTGTTTTTATTCTTGACCAAACATTTTGCCCTAATGTTCATTTCTTAGGAGAAGATAAAATACTATCTACGGTACGCACCATTTCTTATGCCAGCGGATCAAAATTTCCAAGTGGTGGTAAATGTACTGCAGGCTATTGTGTAGTAAATAATAAAGCAGAAGACCTTATTAAGAGCATTTCTTTTCACCTTGAGCTTTGTGATAACGAGGCTACAGATTTACAATATGAGATACTAGCCGCACAGTTACCTTCTATGAACGAGCGTATTGCAGCAGCTTATATAAACACGCGTGAGTTTGTGACCTTTATAGAAAAAGAACTTCCCGGTGCTAAAATTAATTTTGTCTCAGAAGAGCTAGCAGCACAAGGATTTACTCCTTCAGTATTTTCTCTAGATTTACCAACTAAAGGAGCTAATGATGTAGAAAGAGAGCAATACAAAAGAGCTCTCAATCTTAAGCTCATTAATTTAATGATTACAGAGATTCCTAATGAAAGTAAATTTTGTGTGAGCTACGGCCAGCTTAAAGGCTGTTACTGGACTATTCCTGCTACCTCCACACAAGGAACTACAAAGGAAGGTGATAAAGACTATATCGTGAGAGCTTCTCTCTCACCAGATTTAGATCTGGATTTACATAAAAAGGTATTTCTAGATTTTGTAAAATCTATATAATATAAAAAGGGAGATGCTAAGCATCTCCCTTTTATTTTTGTGGTAATAATTAATAGTTACGCTTTCGCGAAAATGTACTTTGCTTTACAATCCTTTAATGACTGAAAGTGCTTTAGGAATATGCTTTGCAGCCATCATACTGTTGAAACGCATCTTTATAATTCCGCTCGCGTCTACTACGAAAGTTTCTCTACCAGGTAGTATTCCCAAAAGTTCATTCTTAACACCATATTTTTTACGCACCTTATTACTTGCATCTGAAAGTGTGTCAAATGGCAAATTATGCTTTGCTCTAAAACGTTTGTGGCTTTCTACAGTATCTGCGCTTATACCAAATACTTTTGCTCCTGCATCTGTAAAATCTTGGTATTGATCTCTAAAACTGCAAGCCTGAGCTGTACATCCAGGTGTGAAGTTTTTAGGGTAGAAATAAATTACCACAGGCACTTTCCCTATCAATTCATCTACTAATACTGCTACGTTATCCTGATTATTAAGTGTAAAACCAGGTGCTTTATCTCCTATTTTTAATGCCATAACTACTCGCCTTTATAGGTTACAAAGTTACGAGGCGTCTCATATAAGGTGATCTCTAGATCAAATTTAGGATCTAAAACCGCTTTAATCTTTTTATGAATAACAACAGCAATATTTTCTGCAGTAGGATTAAGCGTTTTAAACTCAGGAACCTCAAGATTAAGGTTTTTGTGGTCTAAATAATCCTCTACCTCTGCCTTTATAATATCTTTTAAAATCTTAAGGTCAATGAGAAATCCTGTTTCTGGATCAATTTCTCCACTTACACTAACCGTAAGGTCATAATTATGACCATGAAAATTAGGGTTACTACACTTCCCAAAGATTTGCATATTCTTTGCATCATCCCAGTCTGCTCTATAAAGTCTGTGAGCAGCATTAAAATGCGCTTTTCTATGTGCAGTTATTCTCATCTTTTAATGTGGGTATAAAATTTATCAAAAATGATTTTAAACCACTCTGTATATAGTTCTGGATGATTTGCGATATCAGTTTTCACATTTTCTAGATCCATCCATTTCCAAGCCGCAACTTCGTCTTCATTGATAGCCGGAGATTGTTCAGAATGACCTATTAGAATATGATCAAGCTCATGTTCTGTAAGACCATTATCAAAAGGAGCTTTGTAAATAAATGAAATCGTCTCTTCTAAAGGTACCGAGAAACCCATTTCTTCTTGTAGACGTCGCATACCAGCTTCTATATTACTTTCACCTTCACGCTGGTGACTGCAGCAAGTATTAGTCCAGAGTCCTGGACTATGGTATTTGTGTAATGCTCGTTGCTGTAACATAAGTTCATTCTTACTGTTAAAAACAAACACTGAAAAAGCTCTGTGTAACACAGCTTTTTCATGAGCTTCCATTTTGGGCATAAGCCCTATTTGATTGTCATTTTCATCCACAAGGATGACTAATTCTTCTTTCATAAGCTTTGTAAAAATACAAATAACTCATAAAAAAAGCGCCTCAATTGAGGCGCTCTTATTATTAATATATGAGATTCTAGTACTAATTGCTTACCACTATAAATTCACTACGTCTATTTAATTGATGTTGCTCCTTACTACAACGTACACCATTACCACAGTCGTTAACAAGCTGTGTCTCTCCATATCCCTTTCCGGTTAGTCTTGATGCACTTATTCCTTTTGAAATAAGCCAGTCTCTAGTAGAAACATTTCTGTTTTGTGATAAATTAAGGTTATACGCATCTCTACCTCTACTATCTGTGTGAGATCTTACGTCTATGCGCACAGAAGGGTAAGTTTCCATATATACTAATACCTTAGCAAGCTCTACTTCTGCATCAGGGCGTATATCATACTTATCAAAATTGAAGTATATAGGATTAAGATCTAATATTTTTGCAATATCATCTCCAGGAACCACTGGTTTTAATGTTTTTTCAAGTTGTAATATCTCTTCAATTTCAGAGGAAACATTAGGGGTAGTTACCATTTTCTCCGAAGTATTGTATCCTTCCTTCTCTGCTCTGATGAGGAAAATCTTATCACAATCAGGAATAAAAGCAAAAGCTGCAGACGCTCCAGTAACAACAGATTTAAACAAATTATTATTGGTGTCATACAAACTTACTGTAGCACCCTCAAGATAAGCTCCTGTATTTTTATCTGTAACAATACCTGATAATAAAATATCACAAGGTGCAGAAGGTTTCTTTATTTGCTTAAGCATATAAATATCATCATCTATTCCTCTGTTACCACGATTAGATGATAAAAACCCTGTATTAGACTCACTATTTATTACAAAGGCAAAATCATCCTTTGAGGTATTTGCAGGCTCTCCTAAGTTAAGTATTTCTGCAGTTTCTCCATTTTTACCCAATGCAGTAACAAATAAATCTAAACCTCCCAATCCAGGGTGACCGTCTGATGCAAAGTAAATATCATTTTCCGAACTTATAAAAGGAAATGACTCTCTACCTTCCGTGTTAATATCGCTACCTAAATTTACAGGCGTTCCATAAGTCTCATCATCATTTATAGATACATACCATAAATCAGAAAGTCCAAAAGTTCCGGGCATATCTGATGAAAAATATAAACGTTTACCGTCCACGCTTAAAGCTGGATGAGCCACTGTGTATTCATCACTATTGAATGGAAGCTCTTGAGAATCTGTCCATTTACCATTTACTAATGATGCTTTGTAAAGTTTAAGTTTATTTGTTCCATCGTTATCTTCTCTATACTTCCCGTTATTATAATTATTACGAGTAAAGTACACAGTTTTGCCATCTTCTGTAAATACAGGAGTACTCTCATGGTACTGTGTATTTAAATAGGCACTAAACTTTTCAACATATCTATTACCAGCATCTTGATCAACTTTATTCAAACTCACTTGGTATAAGTTCAAAAATGGTTGTCCATTCCACTTATGTATACGCTTTGTAAAAGATCCTGTATCTCTGTTTGAAGCAAAAATAAGTTTGTCCTTATATAGCATAGGACCAAAATCTGAATAACCAGAATTAATCTTTGTTTTTGAAACTTCGTAAGAACCTTTTTGGTAATCTATTTCCCTTAAGTAATCTGGAGTTTCCTTGAATAAAACTGCTCTTTTATCATCTTCCTTGATGTCAAAGAATCTAGACATCATTCTGTCTGATAATGCATAATCTTTTGTTGCTCTTAAAGAAAGTGCATATCTAAAGTAAGCTTCTGCTTCTGCTGCTTCAGGGAATTGCTCTATCAGCTTACCGAAGTAAATAGAAGCCTTGTCATAACGTGCATTTAGATAATAAGAATCTCCTAACCTTTTGAACAAATCTGCAGACTCATATCCTTTATCTGCTACTTTTTGGTAGATTACTTGTGCATCTACAAAATCATATTGATTGAAATTCTTTGTACCTCTCTCTATTTTTCCTTCTTGTGCGTTTCCTACAATTGTAGTCAACAAAAGGAGTGCAATAGTAATATATTTCATAGTAGACTTTTATTAAAAGAATCTCGGGGTTAACATTCTGTCATACTCATTGAAAAGTTCAAAACGTAAGAACACTTCAAAACTTCCATCATTATAAACTGTATTTCCTAAATCAGTGCTTTCTCTATCGTAAGCAAGACCTATAAGCATACTATCTGAAACTTGGAAACCAACTAGACCACTCAAGGCTGCACTCCATCTATATGCTGCTCCCAAGTGCAGTTTTTCCATTACTAGAAAATTTGCGGTAAGGTCAACTTGCAACGGTGCTCCAGATACAAGCTTCACTAAAGTACTAGGCTTAAATTTAAGCTGATCACTAATATCAAAAGTATATCCCATGATACCATAGTAATTAATACGTTCTTCGGCTATAAAACTAGCCGAGTTGCTATTATTACTTTCGTCAAAATGCTCTGTTTGAATAAGGTTAGGCGCACTTAATCCAGCATAGAATCTGTCAGTATGATAATAAAGTCCTGCTCCAATAACCGGTGAAATTTTATTATCTATATTTTGAGAAAAGCGAGGATCAGAAACATCAAAGAGCGTAAGCTTTGAGAAATCAACATCAAGGACGTGTCCTCCTGCTTTTAATCCAAAACTAAGTTTACCACTATTTGAGGTATTAATCGTATAACTAAAATCTGCACCTATATACGTTTCTTGTGCAGGTCCTAATGCGTCGTTAACAATTGATAAACCAAGTCCAACTTTACCTTCACCTATAGGAGAATGTATACTTAAACTTTGTGTGCGAGGCGCTCCTTCAAGCCCTACCCATTGACTTCTATGTAATCCCACGATGCTAGTAACACCTCTGTTACCTGCATATGCCGGATTTATAGCTACAGTATTATACATGTATTGTGTATACTGTGGGTCTTGCTGCGCACTTACTTCTGTAAGACTCAAACCCGTAATAACTAATAGGACTATAAGATGTAGTTGTTTCATTCTAACTTTATTTGTTGCACTTGTAATAAGTGACTTTTTGGTAAAAATAGTTTAATTTGAATAATTTGTAATTTCAGAGTTGGCGCACATGCTCTAAGTGTACTTCATCTAGAAATTTGATTATTTTATCCTAATCTCATTAAAATTTCAAAAAGTCAAATATTATTTATGATAGTTGTTATAACGCTTTCGCGAAAGCGTGATTCATATTAACGATTAATGTATAAATATCCACTCTTTCTCTTCAGACCATCTGGTGTCTGATATGTAATAAGATAGAAATATGTTCCAGCTGGTAATCCATCATCTGTTCCTATGGTCGCTCTACCTTCAGAGATACCTTTAAAACCAGTACTTGGATCATTTGTATAGCCATCTTGTTCAAAAACTTGAACACCCCATCTATTAAATATCTGAACATTATTATCTGGGAATGCATCTATTCCTTCTATAATAAAGAAGTCATTCACTCCATCACCATCTGGTGAGATTCCGTTGAACACTTCAACATCAAAGATATTAAGAACACCTTCAAAAGTAGTAAGTGTTGGATCATCCGGGTTACCATCCATATTAGGGTCAACATTTTCATCGTTGTTAGGGTCATCAGATAAATCTGTTACACTTTCACCGTTTGAGTTTGTTGCATCTACTATAGCTTGATTTAGTACAAATCCATTTGCTATATCAAAAGGAGTAACAATGTAAGTTGCCGTAAATGTTGTACTATCTGATTCACCTGGTAATAATGATATAGGTCCTCCATCAACTGTTACTAGTGGGTCAGTTATCATAATGTTATCCAGTGGAAGTGATCCTGTATTAGTCACAGTAAATGTGTACTGAATTACTTCTCCATCTTGAATTAAACCATCACCATCAATATCGAGAGTTGTTCCTACTTTCTCTAAAGCTATTGAACTTTCGATTGGAAGATTAGTAACTGTTTCATCATCTTCGACACTGTTATTATCGTCTGAAATATCAACAACATCATTACCATCAGGATCTTGCCCTGTTGCAATCGCTTGATTAGTTACAAAACCTTCATCTATATCACTTTGAACTATAGTATAAACGGCAATAAATGTAGTACTATCTGTTTCACCTGGTTCTAAATCTATCGGTCCGCCAGTTACAGCTACTAATGGATCTTCAATGATAATGTTTGTAACCGTTACATTTCCAGTGTTTGTTACTGTAAAGTTATATGTAATGGTTTCACCTACTTGTGCAAATCCGTCACCATCTACATCATTAAATACAGCTGTTTTGATCAAACTTATGCTAGCTCCTTGCGGTAAGTCTGTTACAGTAATGTCATCTTCAAGGTTACTATCATCATCAGAAGTATCCGTTACAGTATCACCATCAGGATTCTGTCCTGTAGCAAGTGCTTGGTTTGTTACTCCACCTGCATCCACATCTGCTTGAGTTAAGGTATAAACAGCAGTAAAAGTATCAGTATCAATTTCTCCAGCTGATAAATCTATTGGTCCACCAGTTACAGTTACCATTGGATCTGTGATTACAATATTTGTAATTGTTACGTTTCCAGTGTTTGTTACTGTGAAGTTATATGTTACCGTCTCTCCTACTTGCGCAAATCCATCTCCACTTTCATCATTAAAGAATCCAGTCTTTATCAATGCAATTGTTCCTTCGTCTGTTGGAAAAGTAGTAACTGTTTCATCATCCTCAAGGTTACTGTCATCATCAGAAGTATCCGTTACAGTATCACCATCAGGATTCTGTCCTGTAGCAAGTGCTTGGTTTGTTACTCCACCTGCATCAACGTCTGCTTGAGTAATAGTGTAAACAGCACTGAAGGTCGTAGCATCTGAAGCGCCAGCAACTAAATCAATAGGTCCGCCAGTTACAGTTACCATTGGATCCGTGATTACAATATTCGTAATCGTTACGTTTCCAGTGTTCGTTACTGTGAAGTTATATGTTACCGTCTCTCCCGCTTGAGCGAAACCATCTCCGTTTACATCATTAAATGTTCCTGTCTTGATTAATGCAATCGCTCCTTCGTCTGTTGGGAAAGTAGTAACTGTTTCATCATCCTCAAGGTTACTATCATCATCAGAAGTATCTGTTACAGTATCACCATCAGGATTCTGTCCTGTAGCAAGTGCTTGGTTTGTTACACCTCCGTTATCGATATCTGCTTGTGTGATAGTATAAATAGCACTGAAGGTCGTAGCATCTGAAGCGCCAGCAACTAAATCAATAGGTCCGCCAGTTACAGTTACCATTGGATCCGTGATTACAATATTCGTAATCGTTACGTTTCCAGTGTTCGTTACTGTGAAGTTATATGTTACCGTCTCTCCCGCTTGAGCGAAACCATCTCCGTTTACATCATTAAATGTTCCTGTCTTGATTAATGCAATCGCTCCTTCGTCTGTTGGGAAAGTAGTAACTGTTTCATCATCCTCAAGGTTACTATCATCATCAGAAGTATCTGTTACAGTATCACCATCAGGATTCTGTCCTGTAGCAAGTGCTTGGTTTGTTACACCTCCGTTATCGATATCTGCTTGTGTGATAGTATAAATAGCACTGAAGGTCGTAGCATCTGAAGCGCCAGCAACTAAATCAATAGGTCCGCCAGTTACAGTTACCATTGGATCCGTGATTACAATATTTGTAATCGTTACGTTTCCAGTGTTCGTTACTGTGAAATTATACGTTACAGTCTCTCCCGCTTGAGCGAAACCATCCCCGTTTACATCATTAAATGTTCCTATCTTGATTAATGCAATCGCTCCTTCGTCTGTTGGGAAAGTCGTGATTGTTTCATCATCCTCAAGGTTACTATCATCATCAGAAGTATCCGTTACAGTATCACCATCAGGATTCTGTCCTGTAGCAAGTGCTTGGTTTGTTACTCCACCTGCATCAACGTCTGTCTGTGTAATAGTATAAACAGCACTGAAGGTCGTAGCATCTGAAGCGCCAGCAACTAAATCAATAGGTCCGCCAGTTACAGTTACCATTGGATCCGTGATTACAATATTTGTAATCGTTACGTTTCCAGTGTTCGTTACTGTGAAATTATACGTTACAGTCTCTCCCGCTTGAGCGAAACCATCCCCGTTTACATCATTAAATGTTCCTATCTTGATTAATGCAATCGCTCCTTCGTCTGTTGGGAAAGTCGTGATTGTTTCATCATCCTCAAGGTTACTATCATCATCAGAAGTATCCGTTACAGTATCACCATCAGGATTCTGTCCTGTAGCAAGTGCTTGGTTTGTTACTCCACCTGCATCAACGTCTGTCTGTGTAATAGTATAAATAGCACTGAAGGTTGAAGCATCTGAAGCGCCAGCAACTAAATCAATAGGTCCGCCAGTTACAGTTACCATTGGATCCGTGATTACAATATTCGTAATCGTTACGTTTCCAGTGTTTGTTACTGTGAAGTTATACGTTACAGTCTCTCCCGCTTGAGCGAAGCCATCTCCGTTCACATCATTAAATGTTCCTGTCTTGATTAATGCAATCGCTCCTTCGTCTGTTGGGAAAGTCGTGATTGTTTCATCATCCTCAAGATTACTGTCATCATCAGAAGTATCTGTTACATCATCGCCATCAGGATTCTGTCCTGTAGCAAGTGCTTGGTTTGTTACACCTCCGTTATCGATATCTGCTTGTGTAATAGTGTAAACAGCACTGAAGGTTGAAGCATCTGAAGCGCCAGCAACTAAATCAATAGGTCCGCCAATTACAGTTACCATTGGATCTGTAATTACAATATTTGTAATTGTTACGTTTCCAGTGTTTGTTACTGTGAAGTTATATGTTACCGTCTCTCCCGCTTGCGCGAAACCATCTCCGTTTACATCATTAAATGTTCCAGTCTTGATTAATGCAATCGCTCCTTCCTCTGTTGGGAAAGTTGTGATAGTATCATCATCCTCAAGATTACTGTCATCATCAGAAGTATCTGTTATATCATCGCCATCAGGATTCTGTCCTGTAGCAAGTGCTTGGTTTGTTACTCCACCTGCATCAACGTCTGCTTGTGTTATTGTGTACACCGCACTGAATGTATCTGTGTCAACGCCACCAACTATTAAATCAATTGGTCCACCAGTTACAGTTACTAATTCATCAGTGATAACAATATTTGTAATTGTTACGTTTCCAGTGTTCGTTACTGTAAAGTTATACGTTACAGTCTCTCCCGCTTGAGCGAAACCATCTCCGTTTACATCATTAAATGTTCCTGTCTTGATTAATGCAATCGCTCCTTCGTCTGTTGGGAAAGTAGTAACTGTTTCATCATCCTCAAGATTACTGTCATCATCAGAAGTATCTGTTACATCATCGCCATCAGGATTCTGTCCTGTTGCTAGTGCTTGGTTTGTCACTCCACCTGCATCAACGTCTGCTTGTGTGATTGTGTACACCGCACTGAATGTATCTGTGTCAACGCCACCAACTATTAAATCAATTGGTCCACCAGTTACAGTTACTAATTCATCAGTGATAACAATATTTGTAATCGTTACGTTTCCAGTATTTGTTACGGTGAAGTTATACGTTACAGTCTCTCCCGCTTGTGCAAAACCATCACCATTTACATCATTAAATGTTCCGGTCTTGATTAATGCAATCGCTCCTTCATCTGTTGGGAAGGTTGTGATAGTATCATCATCCTCAAGATTACTGTCATCATCAGAAGTATCTGTTACATCATCGCCATCAGGATTCTGTCCTGTAGCAAGTGCTTGGTTTGTTACACCTCCGTTATCGATATCTGCTTGTGTAATAGTGTAAACAGCACTGAAGGTTGAAGCATCTGAAGCGCCAGCAACTAAATCAATAGGTCCGCCAATTACAGTTACCATTGGATCTGTAATTACAATATTTGTAATTGTTACGTTTCCAGTGTTTGTTACTGTGAAGTTATATGTTACCGTCTCTCCCGCTTGCGCGAAACCATCTCCGTTTACATCATTAAATGTTCCAGTCTTGATTAATGCAATCGCTCCTTCCTCTGTTGGGAAAGTTGTGATAGTATCATCATCCTCAAGATTACTGTCATCATCAGAAGTATCTGTTATATCATCGCCATCAGGATTCTGTCCTGTAGCAAGTGCTTGGTTTGTTACTCCACCTGCATCAACGTCTGCTTGTGTTATTGTGTACACCGCACTGAATGTATCTGTGTCAACGCCACCAACTATTAAATCAATTGGTCCACCAGTTACAGTTACTAATTCATCAGTGATAACAATATTTGTAATTGTTACGTTTCCAGTGTTCGTTACTGTAAAGTTATACGTTACAGTCTCTCCCGCTTGAGCGAAACCATCTCCGTTTACATCATTAAATGTTCCTGTCTTGATTAATGCAATCGCTCCTTCGTCTGTTGGGAAAGTAGTAACTGTTTCATCATCCTCAAGATTACTGTCATCATCAGAAGTATCTGTTACATCATCGCCATCAGGATTCTGTCCTGTTGCTAGTGCTTGGTTTGTCACTCCACCTGCATCAACGTCTGCTTGTGTGATTGTGTACACCGCACTGAATGTATCTGTGTCAACGCCACCAACTATTAAATCAATTGGTCCACCAGTTACCGTTACTAATTCATCAGTGATAACAATATTCGTAATCGTTACGTTTCCAGTGTTTGTTACTGTGAAGTTATATGTTACCGTTTCTCCTGCTTGCGCGAAACCGTCTCCGTTCACATCATTAAAATTACCTTCCTTTATTAATGCAATCGCTCCTTCGTCTGTTGGGAAGGTTGTGATAGTATCATCATCCTCAAGATTACTGTCATCATCAGAAGTATCTGTTACATCATCTCCATCAGGATTCTGTCCTGTAGCAAGTGCTTGATTTGTTACTCCGCCAGCATCAATATCTGCTTGTGTTATTGTATAGACTGCACTGAATGTATCTGTGTCAACGCCACCGACTGTCAAATCAATTGGTCCGCCAGTTACAGTTACTAACTCATCTGTGATAACAATATTTGTAATCGTTACGTTTCCAATATTTGTTACGGTGAAGTTATACGTTACTGTTTCTCCTGCTTGCGCGAAACCATCACCATTTACATCATTAAATGTTCCAGTCTTGATTAATGCAATCGCTCCTTCATCTGTTGGGAATTCTGTGATTGTTTCATCATCCTCAAGATTACTGTCATCATCCGAAGTATCTGTTACGTCGTCACCGTCAGGATTCTGTCCTATTGCTAATGCTTGGTTAGTGACACCTCCAGCATCAATATCCGCTTGGGTTATTGTATAAACAGCACTAAATGTGTCTGTATCAACAACACCGACTGCTAAATCGATTGGTCCACCAGTTACAGTTACTAATTCATCTGTAACTAAAATATTAGTAAGAGTGCTTGTTCCCGTATTCGTTACTGTAAAATTATATGTTACTGTTTCTCCCGCTTGAGCGAAACCATCTCCATTAACGTCATTAAATGTTCCTTCTTTAATTAGTGCAATCAAATCAGATCTTTCTATGTCAGTAACTGTAGGATCATCAGTCAAATCACTATTAATAGAGCCATCTCCATTTGGAGTTTCAATTGTTTCAGGATTTAGGATTTCTAGCCCGTTTACATCTGTTCCAGCATCTGAAATATCTGTCACATCGTTAACACCAATTGGACTACTTCCAATGGCAGATGCACTGTTTTCTAAATAGCCTAAATCAACGTCGGCCTGAGTAATCTGATGTTCTGCTACCACAGTTACACTATCACCTGGTGCCAATTCAGCAATAGGATTTCCAGAAATAATAGTGGCATTATCATCTGTGACAATAATATCAGTAAGGTTTGTATTACCTGAATTTGTTACTACAATATCATAAGTAATAATGTCATTTAAAATACCTGAAGCACTTGTCTGACTTTTTATAAGGCTCAAATTATTATCTGCTGTATACGTGAATATACTTGAACTTCCTCCAGCAAATGTGTTTTTATCTGATGCAGATAAAACAGTTTGAAAGCCATTATTAGCATCTTCTTGACTCGAGTTTTCAATAACTGTTATTGGAAATGTTAAAGATCCAAAATCGTCACCCGCAATTATAGCATATTGGCTTAAAGTCAGCACATTACTGACAGCATCATAAGATGGAGTAAAATAATTCAAAAGCGTACCAGTTATTGCACTAGTATCGCCATCTGTTAATTCCACCAATTGAAATATAACTTCAATCTTAACATTAGGCAAACCTGTATCTGGATCCATAGCAGGAACCTCTAAACCAGACGACTCTGCCAATATAAAGCTCCCGGTACCTGTACCATTCAGTTCAAGAGTCTCTAGTGGAGCAGGGTTTATGTTTGCTTCCGGAATTGAAACAGATTGACCAAAGCTCGTTAGGCTCAAAATAAAAATGATTACTATTATTAAAATTTTCTTCATCTTATGAATTTTCTACGTAAATAATAAGGATACTTTTAACTACTAGTTATTGTTATACTCTATGTAATCAAAATCATCATTATTTGAATTATTAACCTCTCCGCCAGAAAAATAGCGAACAGTTGCCTGAATCGGGAATATACCGTTCGTATTTGGTGATGGATTATAAACAGCATTAATACCAACTATAGATGCCGTCAGACCTTCAAAAACACCTCCATTACCTACATAAATAAATTTATATAATACTGGACTAGAGTCATCAAATATCCAATCAGCATTACTAACTGGTGCTCCATTTAGTGTTGTAAGGCTTGAATCATAGGTAAGAATAAATGCAGAGTTTTTAGGTATTCTCAACTCGACAGCATCAGTACCATTAGATTGTCTATCATTATATTCAGCTACAAAAACTCTAAAGTCAACATTACCAGAATCACCTGCAACAGTTGTTGTACCTGTGAAAATCACTGGACCAAAATCTGGTAAATTACCTACCGTATTTGTATCTGTTATAGCATCCGGATCAGCACCTATTGCATCAAACTCATCATCATATGTTACAGTAACTGTATCGCCAGACTGGGTATTGAATATACCATCATTGTCAGTACCAGCTATTACGCCGTACTCCGTATCTACAGTACCCGTAAAAATTCCGGTATCAGGACCAGTTTCTGTTAATGTTATAGTTTCAGATTCACCAGTAATATCATTTTCAACAACTACATCTATAACTTCTACTACTGAAGGGTCTTGATTTAAATCATTGTCCGTAACAATAATATCTAAAGTATCTCCTGGAATTGAAAGATCTGTAATATCGACAGTTCCAGTCACACCACCAAGTACTGTATCCACATCTGAAACAGGAGTAGGATTACTTCCTGTCACGTCTAATACATCATCATAAGTTACCGTTACAGTATCACCAGCTTGTGTATTAAACATTCCGTCATTGTCTGTGCCAGCAATTATACCTGACACTGTTTCTACAGTACCTTCAAATACACCTGTGTCAGCACCTGTTTCAGTTAAAGTAATTATTTCCGACTCTCCAGTATTATCATTAATAACAATAACTTCTATAGTTTCGATTGCAGTAATATCTTCATTCAAATCATTATCAGTAACAGATATATCTAATGTATCTCCTGGAACTGATGTATCAGTAATATCTACAACTCCAGTAACCCCTCCTAGTACATTATCGGTATCAGTAATTGGATCTGGATTATTACCATTGCTATCTAATTCATCATCATAAGTTACAGTTACAGTATCACCAGCTTGAGTGTTGAAAATTCCGTCGTTATCTGTACCGGCTATATCACCAAATACGGTATCAACAGTTCCTTCAAACACACCTGTATCCACTCCTGTCTCTGTCAAAGTGATTGTTTCTGTTTCACCAGTTTGATTGTTTATAACAACAACATCAATTGTGTCAACACTAGTAATGTCTAGATTCAAATCATTATCAGTTACAATAATATTCAATGTATCTCCTGGTATTGACGTTTCTGTTATTTCAACCTTACCTGTTACTCCTCCGATTACGGTGTCTGTATCTGAAACAGCTGTTGGATCATTACCTAAAGTATCTAACTCATCATCATAAGTTACCGTTACAGTATCTCCAGCTTGAGTGTTGAAAATCCCATCGTTATCTGTACCAGCGTTATCACCAAATACGGTATCAACAGTTCCTTCAAACACACCTGTATCAACTCCTGTCTCTGTCAAAGTGATTGTTTCTGTTTCACCAGTTTGATCGTTAATAACAACGACATCGATTGTGTCAACACTAGTAATGTCTAGATTTAAATCGTTATCAGTTACAAAGATGTCCAGCGTGTCTCCTGGTATTGAAGTTTCAGTAATAGTTACTTCACCAGTTACTCCACCAATAACATTATCAGTATCTGTTACAGGAGCAGGATTATCACCTGTATTATCAAGCTCGTCGTCGTATGTTACGGTTACAGTATTTCCAGCTTGAGTGTTCAATGTTCCATCATCATTTGTACCAGCCATCTCACCAAATACAGTATCAACTGTACCAGCAAAAACACCTGTGTCAGGTCCGGTTTCCGTTAAAGTCACAACTTCAGATTCACCAGTCTGATCGTTTACAACAACCACATCAATTGTATCTATAATATTGACATCTAGATTCAAATCATTATCAGTCACAACAACATCTAAAGTGTCCCCTGGAATTGAAGTATCTGTTATAGTAACTTCACCAGTAACTCCACCAAGAACTAGATCTGTATCTGTGATTGGTCCTGGATTGCTCCCAACTTCATCAAGCTCATCGTCATAAGTAACAGTTACCGAATCACCTGCTTGTGTATTAAATACACCGTCATTATCTACTCCAGCAACTACACCATAAATAGTATCAACTGTACCTGCAAAAATACCTGTGTCAGGTCCGGTTTCAGTTAAAGTCACAACTTCAGATTCACCAGTCTCTTCGTTTACAACAACAACATTCAAAGTTTCAGCTACTGAAGGGTTTTCATTGAGATCTCCATCTGTAACAACCACATCTAAAGTATCACCAGGAATTGATGTATCAGTTATATCTACTATTCCAGTTATTCCACCCAATACATTATCAATATCTGTCAGTACCGTTAGTGTTCCGTTCTCATCTAATTGATCATTATAGAAAATAGTAACTGTATCACCAACTTGGGTGTTAATTAGTCCATCATTATTAGCACCCGCAGATACTCCATATATAGTATCGACAGTTCCTGTAAATACACCTGTATTTGGACCTGTCTCTGTTAGTATAATCACCTCTGATTCACCTGTAATATCATTTTTCACAATCACGTTGACAGTTTCTGCAACTGAAGGATCTTCATTCAAATCAGCATCTGACACAGATAGATCCAAAGTGTCCCCAGGAAAAGAGGTATCAGTTATATCTACATCTGCTAAAACACCTCTAGTATGTGTAAAGAATGCTGTACTTCCAGGAGCATCAGTTGGACCATCAATTGCTGCTATATTCACGTTAAATCCATTAAAACTCTGATTCTCAGTTGAGTTTTGAGTGACAGTTAAAGGCATAGAAATATTTCCTGAAAAATTAGCAGGAATTTCAGATGATTGTTGAAAAACTAGAACATTATTCCCAGCGTCATAACTAACTGTAAAATAAGAAAGCACAGTTCCTGTTATCCCCGCCACATCAGCATCAGTTAATTCTACATATTGTAAACTAATACTAATTGTAACATTGGGCATTCCAAATGCTGAAGCAGGAGCAGCTACACCATCATTTTCTGTAAAAGTAAATGTACCTATACCCTCTCCATTTAAGGATATACCATCAAGAGGATCTGGAGTAATATTTGCTCCAGTAACTGTAACGGTCTGACCATATGCTACTAGCGAACATAGGAAGGTAAAAATAAGTGGAAGTAGAATTTTTTTCATTGCAGGTATTTAAGGTTGTTGAGATTGTAAATTCTTTAAAGTAAATATATTAATCATCATCATCGTCATCATCATCGTCATCATCATCGTCATCATCATCATCATCAAGTATGTCGTTATCGAATTCAACATAATCCACATCATTATTATTAGAATTATTAGTTTCACCTCCAGAGTTGAATTTGACTGTAACTTGTAAAGGAAACTCTCCTTCTGTACTAATAAGTGGTAAATAAACAGCATTTAAACCAATCATTGACGCGCTATTTGCTGGAAAGATACCGTTATTCCCAATATATATGAATTTATAAAGCGTAGGACTAGAATTATCAAACAACCAATCGGTGTTTGACACAGGAAAGCCGTTAACCAACACAGCTGTAGGGTCAAATGTTATTAATAAATCATCACTTTTGACTATCCTAAGTTCAACTGGTGTAATACCATTAGAATTTTGACCTGCAAATTCAGCCACTAGCACTCTAAAATCAATAACTCCAGTATTACCTACAATAGTAGTAACTCCAGTAAACAATGTTGGCCCGTAATCTGGAATTAATTGCATGCCTACTGTAAGATATACAGTTGCAGTATCAGTTGCACCTTGAGTATCCGTCACCTGATATATAAAGGAATCTGGACCTATATAGTCCAAATTAGGCGTATATGTAAAAGTACCATCATCATCTAAAATTACTGTTCCATTTGTAGGATCAGATACTAACAATGTTGTCTGAGCATCTCCCTCAGGATCTGTATCATTATCTAAAACATCTCCTAGAATATCAGTATTTGAAACCCCATTATAAGCATCATCATTTGCTACTGTAATGTTTTTAGTATCAGGAATTACTTGAATAGTAACTGTTGCTGTATCACATTCAGCTGGAGTAGCATTATCACATATAGTATATGTAAATGTATCCTCACCAACAAAATCAGTATTAGGTGTATAAACAAATGATCCGTTAGGCACTACTAATACCAATCCGTTAGCTGGCTCTGTATTTCCAGTAACAGTAAGTGGATCTCCATCTGGATCATAATCATTAGGCAAAACATTTCCTGTCAACGGTGTATTAACCTCTGTAATACCTGAATCCGCATTAGCAATAGGTGCCTCATTATCAGGTCCGCTTATTGGTAACACTTCTAAGTAAACAATAGCAGTATCACAAGCTTGTGGATTACCATCATCACACACTGTGTATGTAAAGGTATCCTCTCCTACGAAATCAGTATTTGGCGTGTACTCATAAGTGCCATCAGGATTAATCACGAGTGTTCCACTAGCAGGCTCTGTATTTGAACTTACTGTTTGTGTATCTCCTTCTGCATCATCATCATTCGTTAATACATTACCAGTTACAGCGGTATTTATAAACGTATCATTGATATCATCTATAGCTGTTGTTGTATTACTAATAGGCGCTATTACTAATGAAACCGTAGCAGTGTCTGTCGCTCCTTGAGCGTCAGTTACTGTGTAAGTAAACTCATCTGGTCCAGTATAACCAGAATCAGGTGTGTAAGTGAAAGTTCCATCTGAATTTAAAACAACACTTCCGTTTGATGGAGCAGTTGCTAAAGATGCTGTTTGAGCATCTCCTTCTGGATCCGTATCGTTATCCAATACATTTCCTAATACATCGGTATCAATTGAACCAAGGTAAGCATCATCATTTGCCACTGTGATGTTTGCAGTATCAGGAATCACTTGAATAGTCACAGTTGCAGTATCACATTCAGCTGGAGTAGCATTATCACATATAGTATATGTAAATGTATCCTCTCCTACGAAATCAGTGTTTGGCGTGTACTCGAACGTTCCATCAGGATTCATTACTAATACTCCATTAGATGGATCTGAATTTGCAGTCACCGTTATTGGATCTCCGTCTGGATCAAAGTCATTAGAAAGTACACTTCCTTCAATAGGTGTGTTGATTTCTGTTACTCCAGTATCAGCATTTGCTACTGGCGGATCATTCTTACTTGTAGGTTCTGGCAATACTTCTAAGTAAACAATAGCAGTATCACAAGCTTGTGGATTACCATTATCACACACTGTGTACGTAAAAGTATCCTCTCCAACAAAATCAGTATTTGGTGTATACTCGTAAGTTCCATCAGGATTCATTACTAATACTCCATTAGATGGATCTGAATTTGAACTTACTGTTTGTGTATCTCCTTCTGCATCATCATCATTCGTTAATACGTTACCAGTTACAGCAGTATTTACAAACGTATCATTGATATCATCTATAGCTGTTGTTGTATTACTAACAGGCGCTATTACTAATGAAACCGTAGCAGTATCTGTCGCTCCTTGAGCGTCAGTTACTGTGTAAGTAAACTCATCTGGTCCAGTATAACCAGAATCAGGTGTGTAAGTGAAAGTTCCATCTGAATTTAAAACAACACTTCCGTTTGATGGAGCAGTTGCTAAAGATGCTGTTTGAGCATCTCCTTCTGGATCCGTATCGTTATCCAATACATTTCCTAATACATCGGTATCAATTGAACCAAGGTAAGCATCATCATTTGCCACTGTGATGTTTGCAGTATCAGGAATCACTTGAATAGTCACTGTTGCAGTATCACATTCAGCTGGAGTAGCATTATCACATATAGTATATGTAAATGTATCCTCTCCTACGAAATCAGTATTTGGTGTGTACTCGAACGTTCCATCAGGATTGATTACTAATACTCCATTAGATGGATCTGTATTTGCAGTCACTGTTATTGGATCTCCGTCTGGATCAAAGTCATTAGAAAGTACACTTCCTTCAATAGGTGTGTTGATTTCTGTTACTCCAGTATCAGCATTTGCTACTGGCGGATCATTTTTACTTGTAGGCTCTGGCAATACTTCTAAGTAAACAACAGCAGTATCACAAGCTTGTGGATTACCATCATCACACACTGTGTATGTAAAGATATCCTCTCCTACAAAATCAGTGTTTGGTGTGTATTCGTAAGTGCCATCAGGATTAATCACGAGTGTTCCACTAGCAGGTTCTGTATTTGAACTTACTGTTTGTGTATCTCCTTCTGCATCATCATCATTCGTTAATACATTACCAGTTACAGCGGTATTTATAAACGTATCATTAATATCATCTATAGCTGTTGTTGTATTACTAATAGGCGCTATTACTAATGAAACCGTAGCAGTGTCTGTCGCTCCTTGAGCGTCAGTTACTGTGTAAGTAAACTCATCTGGTCCAGTATAACCAGAATCAGGTGTGTAAGTGAAAGTTCCATCTGAATTTAAAACAACACTTCCGTTTGATGGAGCAGTTGC
The DNA here is from genome assembly GCF_045063955.1 of Dokdonia sp. Asnod1-B02. Taxonomy (NCBI): domain Bacteria; kingdom Pseudomonadati; phylum Bacteroidota; class Flavobacteriia; order Flavobacteriales; family Flavobacteriaceae; genus Dokdonia; species Dokdonia sp. Asnod1-B02. The sequence continues at coordinate 2,617,273 of NZ_JBEFNW010000002.1, forward strand.
TAAAGATGCTGTTTGAGCATCTCCTTCTGGATCCGTATCGTTATCCAATACATTTCCTAAGATATCTGTATCAATTGAACCAAGGTAAGCATCATCATTTGCTACTGTAATGTTTGCAGTATCAGGGATCACTTGAATAGTCACTGTTGCAGTATCACATTCAGCTGGAGTAGCATTATCACATATAGTATATGTAAATGTATCCTCTCCTACGAAATCAGTGTTTGGTGTGTACTCGAACGTTCCATCAGGATTGATTACTAATACTCCATTAGATGGATCTGTATTTGCAGTCACCGTTATTGGATCTCCGTCTGGATCAAAGTCATTAGAAAGTACACTTCCTTCAATAGGTGTGTTGATTTCTGTTACTCCAGTATCAGCATTTGCCACTGGTGGATCATTCTTACTTGTAGGTTCTGGCAATACTTCTAAGTAAACAATAGCAGTATCACAAGCTTGTGGATTACCATCATCACAAACTGTGTACGTAAAAGTATCCTCTCCTACAAAATCAGTATTTGGTGTGTATTCGTAAGTTCCATCAGGATTAATCACGAGTGTTCCACTAGCAGGTTCTGTATTTGAACTTACTGTTTGTGTATCTCCTTCTGCATCATCATCATTCGTTAATACGTTACCAGTTACAGCAGTATTTACAAACGTATCATTGATATCATCTATAGCTGTTGTTGTATTACTAACAGGTGCTATTACTAATGAAACCGTAGCAGTGTCTGTAGCTCCTTGAGCGTCAGTTACTGTGTAAGTAAACTCATCTGGTCCAGTATAACCTGAATCAGGTGTGTAAGTGAAAGTTCCATCTGAATTTAAAACAACACTTCCGTTTGATGGAGCAGTTGCTAAAGATGCTGTTTGAGCATCTCCTTCTGGATCCGTATCGTTATCCAATACATTTCCTAATACATCGGTATCAATTGAACCAAGGTAAGCATCATCATTTGCTACTGTAATGTTTGCAAAATCAGGAATCACTTGAATAATCACCGTTGCTGTATCACATTCAGCTGGAGTAGCATTATCACATATAGTATATGTAAATGTATCCTCTCCTACGAAATCAGTATTTGGCGTGTATTCAAAAGTTCCATCAGGATTGATTACTAATACTCCATTAGATGGATTTGTATTTGCAGTTACCGTTATTGGATCTCCGTCCGGATCAAAGTCATTAGAAAGTACACTTCCTTCAATAGGCGTGTTGATTTCTGTTACTCCAGTATCAGCATTTGCTACTGGCGGATCATTCTTACTTGTTGTAGGAACCACTTCAACGTATACAGTTGCAGTATCACACGCTTGTGGATTACCATTATCACAAACTGTATAAGTAAAGGCATCTGAACCTACATAGTCAGCTGGAGGGTTATATGAATAAGAACCATCTGGTGCTATATTCACAACAACACCTTGAGTAGATGTCACATTAGACGAAGTAACTGTTTGAGCATCTCCTTGAGCATCAAAATCATTAGTTAATACATTACCATCTACAGGTGTATTTACAAAAGTATTCTCAATATCATCAACCGCAGTTGTATTGATAAGAGCCCCAATATTTACTGAAACAATAGCACTATCACAATCGTTATCGCTATCACAAATTTGATATTCAAATTGTATAACAGAAGTGTTTACTAGTGGCGCAGTAAACTCTATAAAATCATCAGTTGGATCATTTGTTGTTCCGTTTGTATTAACAACAGCAGTTCCTAAAGTAGGCTGAGTAATAATTGTAATTGGTCCACTAGCAGCTAGATCCGGACCAAAAATATCATTAACTAATACACTAACATTAATTGTTTCCAAAGGTAAAGCTACTGTTTCATCATTTACAGCATTAGGCCTACCATCATCTACAAAATTATTTCCACATGTAGACATCAAGTTTATAACACGAGTTATTCTGTTGTCATTTGCTCCATCTACATCAGATATTGAAACATATCCTGAGTTATCATTCTCAATAACTGTATAGGTTACATCAACTAAAGCAGAAGGAATCGAAGTTGCATATCTATAGTTACCATTTATATCTGTTGCTACCGTTTTATTACTTCCGTCAGAACCAATAATATCAACTTCCACATTAGAAAGTGGATCCCCACCTTCATCAGATACGTTACCACAGATAACTGGAGCTGAAAGAATTGTAGATCTAGGATTTAAATATTCTGCATTATCAAACACAAACGCATAAAATCTATCAAAATTACCGTTTTGCTTACCTATAGTATATGATAACTTACTCTTCCCTTCCCAATAGTTACTAAAAGTAAACCTAGGATCTTCAGAAATATCTCCACCAGGAGCAGTTAAAGGGTTCACAGCAGTTCCTCTAATTCCATCCCCTGTATCAATAATCTCAATGAGCGTATCTCCTGAGGTGTAGTATGAATCTGGAAGACTCAACTCCGCATATTCCCTTGTAATTACACTATCTCCATCAATATCAAAAGGACTACCGAAGAAAGAAATATTTACAGGCGTCATTGTACCAGAGGCAACAAATGATATATCAAACTTCACACTCTGATCACCATTGTTTGTACTGTTTATTTTAGGTTGGAATGCTCTAGGAAGACCTTGATTTGCAACATCAATATCAAGAAGTGTCGCTCCATTGTTAAAAGCTACAATTTCTACAATCGCATCAAGAACTACTCCATTTGCATTATTTGGAAAAATGTTTGAAAATCTATATTTGGCCCCTTCAGATAACGCAACACCCGAAATCAGTACAGGATTTGCAAAATTTGAATTTTCATAAAAAGGCGCACAATCACAACCTCTTTCCCCTGGAGGGACTATAAATACATCTGATACAGAAAGAAAAACAGTTGCTTCACTTTCATTACCATTTACATCTACAATTTTATATTTGAACTCATCAAATCCTGAGTAATCTTGATTTGGTGTATATATGATTGTATCATCAGATAAGTCACCTGGCGTATTATTATCGTTAATTTCAACAACTCCGTGTGCAGGATTTACAGTAACTATTATAGGCTCCGTTAAAGAAGCTCCATTATCACCATAGTCATCATTTGCAACGACATCTATATTCAAAGGAAGATTAAAGAACACGGTTCTTGTATCATCATCTGCAAGGATAGTCGCACACTGGTTTTGTGTTTTATCTTGACTAAAACCTTTTAATTGACCAGCATTAGCCACTAAAGGAACACCATAAGTAGCACTATTCGCATTCTCGTCAACTATAACACCTAAGTTATTTGTTACACTATCATTATTACCGTCTGATAAAGTTCCACTTGCTGCTAAACCATCACTACTCAAGAAAGAACCATTACCCTCTACAAAGTCGGGACATCCATCATTATCACTATCTAGATCTAGAGCGTTAATAATACCATCATTGTCAATATCATTATTACAACCTGAGGCTGGAGCGGTTACAGGTACTAATGCAGCAGCACTAGTTAAAGGCTCAACATCAAAGTTGTAACCTGGAGTTCCTAAACGTTTTCTTAATTCAAAATTAATGCTTGATGTTGTTAAGAATCTAGTTCTCCACCATGCATCTTGTGTATTTGCATCAGTATTCTCTGTATTAACCTCTACCCCTCTAGCTCTAATTTTTCCGCCAGAATTAGTTATTGAGAGACCAGAAGATGTTGATAATTGATAAAACTGTACATCTGTAGTATTCAATATAACCTCCTCACTAGAAGTTGGAATACCGTCCACATCCATCCAAGTCACATCTAAAGGCATTGGCAGCAACGTGTTAGTTCCAGATTGATAAAAATTCATCTGTAAACCAGCAAGAGCGCCAACATTTGCTCCTGTCAGATATATTGTAGAAATAGGATTATTAATAGCTATATCCAGGGTAAGCGGATTAGGGTTAGAAACAACTACTAGTTCTAAATCAAAAGGTGTACCCTCGAAAGTCCCAGCGTTTACATACCTCATTTTATCACCTACCTCACTACTAGCACCACTATCTGTAAACACTCCATTGCTAAAGTCTAAATTCAAAGGCGATATTGCAGATGCAGCATTTACACACTCATCTGTATCTAATATACCGTCGTTATCATCATCTAGATCACAAAGATCACTTATACCATCACCATCACTATCTAAGTTACCAGACACCTGCGCATTACAAGGATCTATTGATGGAGTACAATCTGCATCCACATTCACCCCTCCTGCGATAATCCACGATTGACCATTTACATTTTGACCATTTTGATTATGCCTTGAATCAACAGTAATGGTAACTTGAGTAACATTACCAGGGACATCTAATAATGTCAATGTTGGCATTATTAAACAACAAGTCCCTCCAGGTAATGAACTATCTGGACCAGTAATTATAATTTCTTCAGAAACTCCGCCAGCTTCAGCTCTTAGTAATAAATACCTTCCATCTGTAGTAATTTCTGAAATTGGAGTTTCAACAAATAAATCTCTAGGTTCTGAAAAAGAAGGAATATCAATTGTAAACTGCACCTTATTGTTATATCCACTTAAATTTGTAAACACCCCAGAATTTGCAAATGCGTCTACCGTATTTCTAAAAGCGTAAACAACAATAGATTGTAAATTATTTCTATTTAAAGTATTTGTATAATTGATACTCGATGCACTACCTGTCACAGTTGCTCTGTAAACCCAAATATTACTACTTGAACCAGAAACAGCAAACCTATTTAATGTGTGCGCAACGTTATTATTATCTTTAATCTGAATTGTATTCCCTGGATTACCACCCTTGTAAACAATCTCAACTACGTATTGATAAATATTTCCCGAATTAGGAAGTACAACATCTGTAGATGTTTTTCCATTTGCATTTGCACCGTACTCATCAACAGTCTTGTTTTCTCCACAAGCAAAGTTCCAACCTGTTAAGGTATCGGCATCATCTACAAGTGTCTCAACAGTTGAAGCTGTGGAAGCAAACATTTGATTAGACAAGAGTATAAATACAAATAAAACAACCACTCTAAACATAGAGTCGCTATTTAATCTATTTAAATCTCCTAAGTAATTTAGTTTCATATATTACTATTTTATAAAAACCTTATAATTTATTTTAATCTATACCAGATGAGTATGTATTAGAACTCACAAGATATAGTCACTCATCATTCACTTTAGAAGTAGCACATTGCTACTTTTATTTTAAAATGAATAATTCAAAATATTCATTTTTGATTCTCTGGCAATGCATCTTCAAAAAATAGTCAGACACAAAAAAACCCAATATATCAAAACCACTAATCCACACATCGTTGTTAAAATGTGATAAATTAGGTAAAATCAATTAGTTGGGTGCTCAAATATAAAGCGATTATTACATCTGTAGATTACCTTTTTGAACTATTAGTTATGCTACTTATTATCATCGACAAACTACACAATATCTAACATTTTAGACAAAATGTCTTAACGAAAGTAGCTAAATAATTAGGTTTTTCAAAAATGAGTCCGCTTTCGCGAAAGCGCACAATTCCAACCTAAATATTAGCAAAATAGCTATCTAAATAGCTTTAAAATTCACCTCTTTTTCTTTAACACTATATAGTATCTTTACATTCTAAAATATTAGTGAATTCTATGAGTTTTAAAAAAGAAATAGCCCGTCGCCGAACGTTTGGAATTGTATCTCACCCAGATGCAGGAAAGACAACACTTACTGAAAAATTACTCCTTTTTGGTGGAGCAATTCAAGAAGCTGGGGCTGTAAAATCTAATAAAATTAAAAAAGGAGCGACGAGTGACTTTATGGAAATAGAACGCCAGCGTGGTATTTCTGTAGCCACTTCTGTTCTTGCTTTTGAATATAATGGGATTAAAATAAACATCCTTGATACTCCTGGTCACAAGGATTTTGCCGAAGATACGTTTAGAACATTAACTGCTGTAGATAGTGTTATCGTGGTAGTAGATGTTGCAAAAGGCGTGGAGCCACAGACAGAAAAACTCGTGGAAGTATGTAGAATGCGCAACATCCCAATGATTGTTTTTGTAAACAAACTGGATCGTGAGGGTAAAGACGCTTTTGAATTACTAGATGAAATTGAAGAAAAATTACACCTATCTGTTACTCCTTTAAGTTTCCCTATTGGTATGGGATATGACTTTAAAGGAATTTACAACCTTTGGGAGAAAAATGTTAACCTCTTTAGTGGAGATAGTAGAAAAAATATCGAGGAAACTATCAAAATCTCAAACCTTCAAGATGAAGTACTTGATAAGCTCGTAGGCCCTAAAGCTGCCGATAATCTTAGAGAAGAGATAGAGCTAGTACAAGGAGTGTATCCAGCTTTTAATCAGCAGGATTATCTTGATGGAAAGCAACAACCTGTATTTTTTGGTTCTGCTTTAAATAATTTTGGAGTAAGAGAATTATTAGATTGTTTTGTAAAAATAGCTCCACCACCACGTCCAAAAAAGAGTGAAGAACGTCTAGTACAACCTGACGAAAAAGACTTTTCTGGTTTTGTATTTAAGATTCACGCAAACATGGATCCTAAGCACAGAGACAGGCTTGCATTCATAAAAATAGTCTCTGGTGTTTTTGAGCGTAACAAGCCATATTTACACGTAAGACACAAAAAAAACCTTAAGTTTTCTAGTCCTAACGCATTTTTTGCAGAGCGCAAGGAGATTGTAGATATCTCATATCCAGGTGATATTGTGGGACTACACGATACAGGTAACTTTAAAATAGGTGACACACTTACTTCTGGTGAAGAGCTTCATTACAAAGGAATACCTGCGTTCTCTCCTGAGCACTTTAGGTATATCAATAATGCAGACCCAATGAAGTCTAAACAGCTTGCAAAAGGTATTGACCAACTTATGGATGAAGGAGTGGCACAATTATTCACGCTAGAGCTTAACGGTCGTAAAGTAATAGGTACGGTGGGAGCATTACAATATGAAGTAATACAATACCGTCTTGAGCATGAATATGGAGCTAAGTGTACCTACGAACCTTTGAGTGTATCAAAAGCTTGCTGGGTAGATCCTGAAGATCCAAAAAGCGAAGAGTTCAAAGAATTCTTACGAGTAAAGCAACGTTTTATGGCAAAAGACAAAAGAGGCCAACTCGTTTTTCTAGCAGATTCTCCTTTTACATTACAGATGACGCAACAGAAGTATCCATCTGTAAAAATGCACTATGTAAGTGAATTTAAAGACTAAGGGTTTTAAAACTGGATTTTTAGCGAAAACTAATTTAAAGACGTTTAAGAGCATCTTTCAACAGAAGACAATTAGTTGCATCGCAAAATTCGAATAATGGCTTAAAACAAGTTTATTTTTGCCCAATAACAATTAATTAAACTTATAGTAAATAAATTTTGTATAGACATTACAAATACTCATAATTTCTAGTAGAGTATAGTTATTTTAAAAAAAGGTGTATTCATTTTAATGAGCACACCTTTTTAGGTTTCTTAAACGAAATTTATATGTTAATGCTTAATCAAATAATTACCTACAGCACATGACAGGCATTTATTGAGATCACAGTAGTTGGCTTTTAATTCTAATAACGCTTGGGTTTCTTGAGCATTCTTTGCTCGATCTCTTATGCTGTTATATTTTTTGATAATACTATTGCTTTCGGGTTTGATGGCGTGCATCATAGACAGCAACACCTCACTCTCATCTTTCCCTAGGTATTGATTATAAGAAAATCGTAGTGGTATAATTGCATTTATGATGATAATATCTATAAATGAAGACGATAGCTTCTTAGCACGTTTTTTCTGGTCTTTCCCAAAAGAATAGTGTGTATCCCAATACGGAGAAGCTTTAACATCAAGCAGGGCGTATAACTCAGCGATAGTACATGCAGACATCAGTTTTTGGAACAAATTCAGGTGTTTATGATAGAGCTGCGCCACTTGTGACAGTCGTATTGTTGGAAAATTATCTGGCCTTAGTTTATAAAATTGTACCGGCAATAAACCATCGCTAACTATCTGAAATTTATGAGAAATAAACTCAAACTCTCCTTGTAATTGCATCGGGTATGAGTCTATGGTGTTTTCTGGTAATAACCCGCCCATGCCTAATAATAATGCTTCTAGCCTAAAGGGTTCTTGAGCGCATTTACGCACGATGGAAAAGTCAAGTTTTTCGGCGATGGACTGAAAGGCATTTGCATTTACTTTAGTGCCAAAACTCCGCATTAGCAACACAAAAAGCGCCGCTTCCCAGTCACCGTTTACCTTATTAAGAATAGGTGTGATGTGCTCCGTTTTTCGCGTTAAGCGTTCAAAATAGAGAAGTTCCAGCCAGTTGCTTTGTATCATCTCTGGCACCTCTCTTATGCTATTCTCACAATTAATCCATTGTTGTGACTGATTATTAAAGAGCTCCTTATAATTATGCAATGATTTTTCAGCAACTAGATTTTTGAGGACTAAGGTTGGGATGGCAGTGTTGTCTTTTCTGTAAATCTCTACGTCATGCTCCCACACTACATGTAGAATCACATTGTCATAAGCAGCATCTATCTCATGATTATGCGCATACCAATCTGAAGATTTTAAGTGTATTTCTACGTTTCCAGCCCACTTTTGATCACCTATCACAAGTGTAGTATTAAAAAAGTCTGGCCCGGCTAGATGATTATGTTGTCCTACGTTGATTAATGTAATGGGTAATCCTGTGGTTGTTTCTGCTTTCGCGAAAGCGTACTTCTTAAATTTCCATAAGTAATGTAAAAAGTCTTCTTGCATATAAGCTTATTTCTCAAAGCTAAAATACATCTTTCTGATTACTAACAAAATACGCTGCTTACAAATGAAAATAACATTACAATAGCGCACAAAAAAACGCGAGACTACGTCCCGCGTTTTTTTGTGAAAAGTACTATTTAATTACATCGCATTAATAATATCATGCTTTGTAATAATATGATGTTTACCCTCTCCTAGATCTACTAAGACGGCATTATTCTCTTTTGAGATAAGCTTTGACACCTCTGCTACGGTTGCATTTTTCTGCACAATAGGATATGCTGCTCCCATTACCTCCTTGATAGGTAAATCTGCCACCTCGTTGTTCTCCATATATGCTCTAAAAAGGTCACCCTCATCTACAGAACCTACAATACCTGTCACATCTTCTACAGGGATTTGTGAGATTTTATAATCACGCATGCGTTCTATAGCGTGTGACACAAGCTCCTCTGTCTTTACAGTCACAAGTGGTTTATCTATATGATTCTGGATTAAATCGCTTGCTACTTTATATTCTTGGTCTAAGAAACCACGCTCACGCATCCAGTCGTCATTAAACATCTTACCTACGTAACGGCTTCCATGATCGTGGAAGAGTACTACAACGACATCATCTGGACCAAATTTTCCTTCCTCATTGAGTTGTAACAACCCCTTAATTGCAGATCCAGCCGAATTTCCTAAGAACATCCCTTCCTCTTTGGCAAGGCGTCTTGTGTATACTGCAGCATCCTTATCTGTCACCTTTGTAAATCCATCGATGATGCTAAAGTTTACATTAAGTGGTAATATATCTTCCCCTATTCCCTCAGTGATGTATGGGTAAATCTCATTCTCGTCAAAAATACCTGTCTCTTTATATTTTTTAAATACAGATCCATACGTATCAATTCCCCATACTTTTACATTTGGGTTTTTCATTTTAAGATAGCTTCCTACCCCAGAGATGGTACCTCCTGTTCCTACTCCTACCACAAAGTGCGTTACCTTTCCATCTGTTTGATCCCAGATTTCTGGTCCTGTACTATTAAAGTGTGCCTTACAGTTAGAAGGATTATCATACTGGTTTACGTACCAGCTATTTGGTGTTTCTTCGGCAAGTCTTTTTGATGTAGAGTAATAAGATCTTGGATCATCTGGCTCTACGTTTGTAGGACACACTACCACCTCACTACCTACGGCACGCAAGATATCCATTTTCTCTTTAGACTGCTTGTCTGATATTACACAGATCATTTTATACCCTTTAATAATAGCAGCAAGGGCAAGACCCATTCCCGTATTACCAGAGGTACCTTCTATAATAGTCCCTCCAGGTTTAAGAATCCCTGCAGCCTCTGCATCTTCTACCATCTGTAATGCCATACGGTCTTTTACAGAATTTCCAGGATTAAAAGTTTCATATTTTGCTAGCACAAGACAAGGAAGGTCTTTTACAAGTGCGTTCATTTTTACCATAGGAGTGTCCCCTATCGTTCCTAATATATTTTCAGCGTATTTCATAATCTTCTTTTGTGGGTGCAAAGATACTTTTTACAAGACAGATGCGAGAATGCCTTTACAGATTATTGGCAATGCGGTTTTTTACGCTTTCGCGAAAGCTGTCTCCCATTTACTTTAAGAAGCATAACTGCATTATTATTTATCTACTATTAAAACTTGGGAGATTAGAGAACTACAGCGCATTAAATCAACGAAATTATAATCTACCAAATTTTATAAAAATTGTTCATTTTTTTCATCGCTAAAAAAAACGTGTGTATTCCTCTCAATCGTACCTCACTCGTCGGATACAAGAAAAAGCTAGGCTTAATCAAACTTTACTAAAAATTTCCCTCGCTTAAGCACAAATTAAAAGCATCATCTTATTAAATAAATATTTTCTTTATCGATATGAACTTATAGTTTAAACCATATACTCAGCTGTAGCTAATTTGCTTGACCTCAAGCTCACATCATTTTTGTGCATTCCTCTCATTCGTACCTCACTCGTCGGATGCAAGAAACTTGCTTAGGCCAATTAAAATGATGAATCGAATTTTAAAAAAATAGTTTTATTAGACACATAGCTATAGCGTAGGGTTAACAAATTCACTAATAATTATACCACGCTGTACTACTTCAATACTGTAATCCACACTACAGCTGTGTCTTGATTTATATCTAGTCTATATTTTAAATTATTCCTTACTTTTGGGTAATCGCATACAAACACACATGGAAACCAATAGCTCACCTTTTACTAGAGAAATGTTGCTTCCTCAAGAGGAATGTCTTGAGGTCGAAAAGAAACGAGGAGAGCTCTTTATTGGGATTCCGCGTGAGACACACTTTCAAGAACGCAGGGTGTGCTTAACGCCCGATGCTGTGGGAGCACTTACTGCAAATGGACACCGCGTGATGGTGGAGTCTAAAGCTGGAAAAGGCGCTCGCTACACAGATAAGGACTACTCAGAAAACGGCGCAGAAATCACGCAAGACACTGCCAAAGTGTTTTCTTGCCCTATGATTCTTAAGGTAGAACCGCCTTCCCTAGAAGAAATAGAGATGATGAACCCGCAAACGGTGCTCATCTCTGCCTTACAGATCAAAACCCAGAAGAAACAATATTTTGAAAAACTCGCTAGCAAGCGCATCACTGCACTCGCTTTTGAATTTATAAAAGACGAGGACGGCACCTACCCTGCCGTGCGCACACTTTCTGAAATTGCAGGTACCGCAGCCGTACAAATGGCGGCAGAGATTATGTCTAGCCCAGAAACGGGCACAGGTATGCTGCTAGGCAACATAAGCGGCGTACCACCAGCAGAAATTGTGATTATAGGAGCAGGCACCGTAGGCGAGTTTGCCGCGCGATCTGCTATCGGACTAGGAGCAAATGTGAAGATTTTTGATAACTCTATCACAAAACTACGCTGCATACAGACTAATGTAGGTAGACCATTATATACCTCTACCCTTCAGCCTAAGAATCTTGTAAAAGCCCTCAAACGTTGTGACGTTGTGATAGGAGCTGTGCGAGGTGCAAACCGCGCACCGGTCATAGTGAGCGAGCGCATGGTAGAAGGGATGAAAAACGGCGCTGTCATTATAGATGTAAGTATCGATATGGGAGGTTGTTTTGAAACCTCAGAAGTTACTACGCATGATAAACCAACGTATAAAAAACATGGCGTAACTCACTATTGCGTACCTAATATTCCTGCAAGATTTGCCCGCACGGCATCTGTATCTCTCAGTAATATTTTTACTCCTTACCTACTTGACATTGCAGAGGAAGGTGGTATAGAAAATAAGCTACGCTACGACCGCGGATTAAAAAATGGATTGTATTTTTACCACGGTATTTTAACCAAAAAATCGGTAGCAGATTGGTTTGACCTTTCTTACCGAGACATCAACCTTTTGATCTTCTAGTAACGCAATGCACATTCTTAAACGTATAGGATATTACCTCGGTGGCTTTTCCATTGGGCTTATTTTACTTGCTTTCTTTTTTAGCGGTAAAAAAACCAGTTGTGCTTACTTCCCGCAAGAGCGTGTGCTTAAAAACCTGCGTGTAAAACCTTACAAGCTCACCCCAGAAGCAACACAGTCACTTGCCGCTATGCAACTAGATACGGTCACTATAAACCGTTTATTAAAACTAGGGGATGTAGATTTTGGAGAGAGTGTACCTCGCCGCGAGCCATGTGGTTATTTTGTAATCACAGGACAAGACGAAGCAGGAAACGATCTCATGATGGAACTAGATAACTGTAAAGAAGCAGTGAGCATCAAGTCCCTTACCAAAATAACCAACTAGTTTCTTCATTACGCTTTCGCGAAAATGTGATATCACACAACCAAGTCTCGTGGTAGATTATTACGACCTATTACAAATCCTTTAATAGTTGTTTACAAACGTGTACAATTGAAAAACATGCGTTTATACGCTGAAAATCGAGATTGCTAGGATTAAGTAAAAACATTCGTTTATACACCTAGTATGGGTATGATATATGACTAATATGTAATAACTTGCGTTTATACAAACGTGGACGGCTGATTGCCAAAGGACATGTTTTTCATCTCAAGATAAGCCACATCCCAGGCAGTAGTATGCTTGGAAATTCCCGCCATCGTATGGCTCCACTTCAAAATCAGAACACCTCAAAAGTCGTTGAAATATCGAAGGGTTGAGTATGAATCGAATCAGGAGGAAATCCGCTAGGATTTTAAAGCTCCCACCCTACCAATCAGCCGTCCACAGGCCACTACTCAAAAATGTCTAGAGAATACATCTAAAGCATAGAAAGAGCGAAACGTTGTTGCAACCAGCCACAACTACAGCATAAAGCGAATGAGACATTTTTGAAAGCTCCACGCGCGGCGACAGAACCACAAATAACTGTATATTTAGACAATCAATTAATAAACAAATAAATACAGGCTATCCAGCAAAATGCCGCACTCGCTTTATGCAGTGGCCTGTTGTGTGCAATTTAAGAGAAATCGTAATAAATTAAAAATGAGAAATGAATAAAACACTTAGAATTACAGGAAACTTAGCCGCTCTATTAGGTATATTAGTTTTCCTATATCCTTTTATTGAACTTGAGAATTTTGAGACTACTTTAACCCAAAAAATATTTATTTCTCTAAGCGTTCTAATTTGTTCAATCTATTTTTTTATCGAATTATTCTCTGGCCCAAAAAAATATAAGACTGAAAAGGAAATTAATGATTATATGGGAAGTTGGATAAAGAAAAGAGGTCGAATTGTAATCTTCACAAGAGATATGAGTTGGGTTGATAATCCTACAATGAAGAATCAACTTATTAAAAAAGCACAATCAAATGACTTAATTATTTGTCAGCCTAAGATTAATGAACTTTCAACCTTATTAAAAAATGAAGGTGCAGAAATATACACTTATGAAAATTTAAATTTCATACCGAAATCTAGGTTCACTTTTATTAATTATTCAACTAATAGTTCTAAGGTAGCTATTGGAAGAAAAGATGATAATCATAATCACATTATTACAGAATTTACAACAAAAGATACAATCGAATATTATTTAGCTGAAGATTTAGTTAATATTATAAAGTCCTTAAATTAGAATGAATACAACTGACGAATGGAACAATATTGCAAAAGAAAGGTTATTAGACCGTATTGCAGGAAATGATATAAGCTATAACACGGTTCTTCTACCTATTATAATTAACAACATCAAATCTAACATTAAACATATTTCATCAATTCTAGATTTTGGATGTGGTACTGGAGAACTTACTTATGAAATTTCAAAACTTAATATCCATACAACAGGTCTTGATATAAGTAAATACTCTATTGAATTAGCTAAAAAATATTTTAAAAATAACTTTTTAAACTTTATTGACAAATCTATAGATAAAGCTGAATTTGAAAAGCCTTTTGATTTAATTGTTGCTAATATGTCGTTAATGGACACTGAGAATATATTAGTGAATTTTACTGAAATTTGTAAAAACCTGAGAATTGGTGGAAAAATTTTAATTACCATTACCCATCCTAGTTTTTGGCCTATATACTGGGATTATGCTAATGAATCCGATTTTAATTATTTAAAAGAACAAAAAATAACGAAAACTTATAAAACAACGAACACAACATTTTCAGGTTTTAAAACAACTCATTTTCATAGACCAATAAATTTTTACTTAAATTTATTTTCACAAAACAATATGAAAGTAAATGATATGCAAGAATTAAAAAGTCCAATTGATAAAATGTGGTATCCTCGTTTTATGTTTTTTGAGTTAGAGAAATAAAAAACTGCACACAACACCGTATATAATTTATTGCTGGCTTCTCGCCTACTTACGAAAGTCCTCGCGGACTTTCTTGGTCGGTAATTATTTACTAAATTAGTTGCTTAAACCACGCAACAAACCATATACAAACACGTGGCGGCTGATTGCCAAAGGACATGTTTTTCATCTCAAGATAAGCCACATCCAAGGCAGTAGCATACTTGCAAATTCCCGCCGTCGTATGGCTCCACTTCAAAATCAGAATACATCTAAAGTCGTTGAAATATCGAAGAGTTGGGTATAGATCAAGTTAGAGTAAATCCGCTAGGATTTTAAAGCTCCCACCCTACCAATCAGCCGCCACAGGCCACTACTCAAAAATGCCTAGGGCTTGCATCTAAATTATAGAAAGCTCGAGACGTGGTTGCAACCAGCCACAACTATTACATAACGCGAATACGACATTTTTGAAAGCTCTATGCGCGGCGCACAACTCCAAAATTCATTGTATATTTAGATCAAACAAACAAGACCACAAACTAAAGCAAATCAGCAAAATGCCGCACTCGCTTTATGCAGTGGCCTGTTAGGCCTCATTAAAACCAATCATATTGCTAATAAACAATTCCATATTCAAAAAGTTGGCAAATCAAGTTTTAGAAAACAGCTTAATTAAAGAAGATATAAGAGCATATTGCTTTGACCAAACTGAAAAAGCTTTTAAAAGCTGGGAATCTGACAAACCAAATCAAGCAACAAAAGAAATTGACAAAGCCATTCAATTCTTACCTGATGTTTCTTTCCTTTTGATTATGAAAGCATTGTTTTATTGTTCGGCTAAAAAGACGGAGGAATCAAATTCAATAATTAAATCATTAAACGAAAACGAACTCTCTGAATTAGAATTGAACTTGACTCACTATATTTTAAGCTGTAATTATTTTCACAAAAAAAAGTTTTATGAATCCATTTGGTTTGCTGACGAAATAATTAAAAGAGATAAAAATGCATACTATGCGTATTTCCCTAAAGCAATTTCTCACCAAGAATTAAATGAGCATAATTTAGCAATTAAAAACTTCAAAATTGCATTGAAAGAAAAACTGCAGATTAATGAAATTAAAGCTTGTTTGGCCTTTAGTTACTTAAAAAAGAAAAAAAATATAAAAGCCTTAATCCTTCATTTAAAAGTCAAAAGTTATTTTAAGGATAACTTTCGAGTTAATCATCATATCGGAATGAATTTCTTAATGATAAACTCTCTGAACAAAGCTCTTAAGTATGTCAATAAATCAATTGAGTTAAAATATAATTTCGCGGAAGCATATAGAACTAGAGGGTTGATTTACTTAACGAAAGGAAATAGAATAAAGGCAAAAGAGGATATGGATACAGCTAGAAAATATGGTGCGATTGATATAGACAAAACGATTAACAGATTTAAGTTGAACGAAAAATAACGAGGCCTAACACCGTGTATAATTCATTGCTAGTTTTAGCCTACTTACGAAAGTCCTCGCGGACTTTCTATCTGTGATTTATTTGCTAACTTTAGTGCTTAAACACGCAACGAAATCATACACTAGACCGTGGCGGCTGATTGCCAAAGGACATGTTTTTCATCTCAAGATAAGCCACATCCAAGGCAGTAGCATACTTGCAAATTCCCGCCGTCGTATGGCTCCACTTCAAAATCAGAATACATCTAAAGTCGTTGAAATATCGAAGAGTTGGGTATAGATCAAGTTAGAGTAAATCCGCTAGGATTTTAAAGCTCCCACCCTACCAATCAGCCGCCACAGGCCACTACTCAAAAATGCCTAGGGCTTGCATCTAAATTATAGAAAGCTCGAGACGTGGTTGCAACCAGCCACAACTATTACATAACGCGAATACGACATTTTTGAAAGCTCTATGCGCGGCGCACAACTCCAAAATTCATTGTATATTTAGATCAAACAAACAAGACCACAAACTAAAGCAAATCAGCAAAATGCCGCACTCGCTTTATGCAGTGGCCTGTTGTACACAATTTACGAAATCAATCATAAATGAATAAAAATCAAGGAAATAGAGTTTTAGGAGCAATATTAATTCCTGAAAAAGAAATTGAACGTTATCATAACGAACTTGGTTTTTTCAAAATAAAATTCTCTAAAGAAACTATAAAAGAATACAAAGATGATTTTGATAAAAAACTGAATATTCCTTTAACAAAAAGCCATAGTGAGGAATCGTTTAAAAGTTATAAATTATCTAATTCTTTTCTAATTTCTGAAAACAATAAGAGTTCAATCCCTGAATCTTATAAAAATTACCCAATTGGAACTTGGTTGGTCGAATACACATTCAATGACGAAGAGGAATTTTTGAATTTGATTTCTTCCGACTTAAAAGGATTTAGTATCGAATTAGAATATTCTATTACAGATGAAAATGGAAAAACTTATCATCTGAAAGATAACTTTGAGAGGATGAATAAATTATCTGAATTACTCTCAATAAATATTTTCATACGTGGAGGAAGTACTGGTGGAGCTGGTAGAAATGAACACGGAGAAGCACATTTTGAAATTCATAAAAAAAATAGTCTTAAGAATATTGGCAAAATATTTATGCCAAAATTAAGTCATTGGAACGAACTGAATTTTAAAGAAAAACTATCCATTATAACAATTGAAAAAGGCGAAGATTTACCTAAAAGAGAAAAAAAAGCATTTGTCAAATGGTTGGAAAAAAATGAAAATGAAAACCTTAAACGTTGCTTCAATGAATGGAACAGAATAAATAAGGACAATAATCAAGCTATACTAATATAAAAAAACTGTGTACAACACCGTATAAACTTTATTGCTGTATTTTGCTTATTTTGGAAAATTCTCGCACACTTTTAATTTGGTAAATATTTATTAACTTTACGCTAAATCAACGCAACAAAACTTTATACATCCACGTGGCGGCTGATTGCCAAAGGACATGTTTTTCATCTCAAGATAAGCCACATCCAAGGCAGTAGCATACTTGCAAATTCCCGCCGTCGTATGGCTCCACTTCAAAATCAGAATACATCTAAAGTCGTTGAAATATCGAAGAGTTGGGTATAGATCAAGTTAGAGTAAATCCGCTAGGATTTTAAAGCTCCCACCCTACCAATCAGCCGCCACAGGCCACTACTCAAAAATGCCTAGGGCTTGCATCTAAATTATAGAAAGCTCGAGACGTGGTTGCAACCAGCCACAACTATTACATAACGCGAATACGACATTTTTGAAAGCTCTATGCGCGGCGAAGGAACCACAAATAACTGTATATTTAGACAATCAATTAATAAACAAATAAATACAGGCTACCCAGCAATCCCGATAGCTATCGGGAGCCGCACTCGCTTTATGCAGTGGCCTGTTGGCAAAAAGCTAAAATATTTCACCGTTAAAAATTAAATTAACTAGTTGGAACGGTAGCACAAACTTCACTCTATTTCCAATTTTCTAACTTATAGTCTTCAATTTTTTTATTAATAAAACCCTCTTTATTGTTTTTTATAATTTGAAGTGTTTCACCAGAATATAATTCTGGATAAAACTCTCTAACGTGCTTATCGCTCCAAAGAGATAATTCTGCTATTATTGGCATTAGGTCTACACCTTTTTCAGTTAAAGCATAAATATTGGTTTTCTTATTATCTGGCAGTTTATCTTTTGTGATAATCTTAAACTCTTCAAGCATTTTTAATCTTGAAGACAATATGTTAGTAGCAATAGCTTCTTCACTCTCAATAAAATCTTTAAATGTTTTTTTTCCTTCAGTCAGCATTTGTTTAACAATAACCAAAGCCCATTTATCGCCAATAACATCGAGAGCAACAGTTATAGGGCAATTACATCTGAATTTATGTTCCATTATACCTAATGTATTAATAATTGATTGCAAAGGTACAATTTTTATTTTTTTACTTGCAAAATGAAACTAATTTGATTTTTACTTGCATAGTAAAAGTAATGCATATATTTTTGCTTGCGATTTAAAAGTAAAAAATAATATATAGAACAAATAAAAATGAAAAATGTAATTATCACAGGAAGCAGTAACGGATTTGGATACCTCTCTGCAAAACTATTTGCAGACAACGGTTATAAGGTTTATGCAACAATGAGAAATCCTGACGGAAGCAATTCTGAAAAGAAACAAGAACTGGAAAATTATTCTTCAAACGTTAAGGTTGTAGCTATGGATGTTGCTAATGACGACTCCGTTACAAAAGCAATGGACAGCATAATTAAAGAAGAAGGTACCATAGATGTTTTAATAAACAACGCTGGTATTATGCATTTAGGAATTGCAGAGGCGTTTAGTGTAGCCCAAGCAGATGACTTAATGAACATAAACTATTATGGTATTATTAGAACCTCTCAGGCAGTATTACCAACTATGCGTAAAGCAGGAAAAGGGTTAATAATTAACACAACATCTGCTTATGGTAGAGTACCTGCACCGTTTGCAGCCACTTATAGCGCATCTAAAGCAGCTGTAGAAGCATATACACAAAGTTCAAAATATGAATTGGCACCTACTGGAGTAGAATCTATTTTAGTAGAACCAGGACCATTTGCTACTAATTTAGGAAATTCATTTGTTCCAGAAGCTAGAGCAGAAATTGTAGCAGAGAACCCAGAATTACAAAAGATTCTTGGCAGTATGGTTGAAGGATTTGGTGAGTTAATGCAGTCAGAAGATATTCCACAACCTAGTATAGTTGCAGAAGTTTATTTAAAACTGGCAGAAATGTCTCAAGGCTCAAGACCAACCCGTACAACAGTTGGATTACCATTTGGTGCAGACAAGGTTAATGAACTAACGCAGTCTATACAAGATGAGTCTTTAAACAATTACAAATTAGAGTATTTATTAGAAACAAAAATCAAATAAAATGAACAATAGCATAACAGGTAAAGTAGTAGTCATTACAGGAGGAAGTAGCGGATTAGGAGAAGCTACAGCGCATTATTTGGCAGAAAAAGGAGCAAAAGTAGTATTAGGTGCTCGTAGAGTAGAAAAATTAGAAAAAGTTGCATCGGAAATTAAACAAAATGGAGGTGCTGTTGAAATTTTAAGAACAGATGTTACCAATGCGAGTGATGTAAAAGCCTTGGTAAAAAAAGCCATTGACAGTTTTGGTAAAATTGATGTTATGGTCAATAATGCCGGTATTATGCCATTAGCTCCATTGAGTGCTTTAAAAGTTAACGAATGGGATAGTATGATCGATGTTAACATAAAAGGTGTGTTATACGGTATTGCTGCAGCCTTGCCAGAATTTGAAAAACAAAAATCGGGTCACTTTATCAATTTAGCATCTGTTGCTGGATTAAAAGTAAGTCCAGGCGGAGCAGTGTATAGCGGAACTAAATACGCAGTGCGTGCCATAAGTGAAGGATTAAGGCAAGAGGTTGGTAAAGATATTAGAACCACTATTCTTTCACCGGGTTTAATAGATTCTGAACTACAATTAGGAAGTTCAGATGAGGGCACTTCACAATTTATACAGCAAGTTTACAAAGATGCCATTCCTGCAATTTCCATTGCAAGAGCTGTGGCTTACGCTATTGAACAACCTGCAGATGTAGATATTAACGAACTCGTAATTCGCCCTACTATTCAAGAATTTTAAAAGATAAAAAAATGAAAAATTTTAAAGAAGTATTTGATATTTGGAGTGAAAGTTGGGCTATAACCGAACGAACAAAAAGAGATGAATTATTGAAAACAATTTTAGCTGATGACTTCCGTTACACAGACCCTTTAATAGAATTAAGCGGACTCAATGAGGTTTCTGACTATATTGCTGAATTTCATAAGCAATCTCCAGGTATAACTTTTGCCCAAGCAAATGTGGTTTCTCATCACAACAAAAATCTAGTAAAATGGAACACTCTTAATGAAAACCAAGAAGTAATTGATGGTGGGTCTAGTTTTGTGCTAGTTGAAAACAATAAATTAAAAGATATAACAGGTTTCTTTGAAGTAGATAATTATCCAAATTTATAATTCAGTCTTTTAACAAATTAATTTTATTTCGAAAATCACAGTAGTATGTTTCATTATTACTGTGATTTTTTATTGACGCAATGATTAAAAGCCAGTTGCCAACACCGTATATAATTTATTGCTAGTTCTAGCCTACTTACGAAAATCCTTGCGAATTTTCTATTCGGTTTTTATTTGCTAAATTACGTGCTAAACCACGCAACAAACCATATACAACAACGTGGCGGCTGATTGCCAAAGGACATGTTTTTCATCTCAAGATAAGCCACATCCAAGGCAGTAGCATACTGGAAATTCCCGCCGTCGTATGGCTCCACTTCAAAATCAAAACACCTCAAAAGTCGTTGAAATATCGAAGGGTTGAGTATAGATCGAGTTAGAGCAAATCCGCTAGGATTTTAAAGCTCTTTGTGTCTTATTATTGATTATTCGTTATGTGCTGACTAAGCGGTTCTTTGATGCCTTCCTCTCGCTATGCTCGTCGGAGGCAGGGCTCAAAAACGTCTTTATTTGTACATCATAATTATAGAAAGCTCAAACGTTGTTGCAACCAGCCACAACTACAGCATAAAGCGTCCCGAAGTACATCGGGATTTGAAAGCTCCACGCGCGGCGACAGAACCACAAATAACTGTATATTTAGACAATCAATTAATAAACAAATAAATACAGGATATCCAGCAAAATGCCGCACTCGCTTTATGCAGTGGCCTGTTGTACCCAATTTAAAAAAATATATATTCTAAAACTTGCGGGATTAAATGAATAGTTCAAAAGAAATGAAAAAACTAAATTTCGATGCGTGGGTGGACCTGATTGACGAAAGGATTTTGGATTGGAGAAATGGCTTAAATACCGAATTAAAATGCAATTTGGATTTTTCAATTGATTCATTGGATTTAATTGAAAAGTATCTTTTCGAAAACTTTACTCTAGAATCAATAAAAAGTACCGAAAATAAATTACAAATAGATGGTGCTGCCAGTTATGCAATTAAAGTCTTTGAAAAACATTGGACTAATTCTCAATACGTAATTGAGTTAGATGATAAAAAAAATGTTCTATACAATCGCCCTGCTATAATCACAAACCCGCCAAAAGGAGCTGCATTTAGCCCTTATATGTTTATTCCTGCTATTATAAATTTAAAAAAAACTGGAATCTTTAGAAAGAATCTTGAATCACGGTTATAAGATTGCGCACAAAACTGGGTACAACAAAACCTAAACGTAATGCGGACTTTAGGGCAAAACCGAAAGGTCTGTGTATATTTATGAAGTCGCAAAATCTTATGGATTTAGCTTTGGACAAGAAAAAATAAAACTAAACAATAAGCTTTAGCTTAGTGCTAATACGGAAACGAAAGGTTTCCTTGCCACCGCACTACGCTTAGCTCAGTCGTGGACGGCTGATTGCCAAGGGACATGTTTTTCATCTCAAGATAAGCCACATCCAAGGCAGTAGCATACTTGTAAATTCCCGCCGTCGTATGGCTCCACTTCAAAATCAGAACACCTCAAAAGTCGTTGAAATATCGAAGATTTGGGTATAGATCAAGTTAAAGTTAATCTGCTAGGATTTTAAAGCTCTTGCTGTCTTTCAATTAACTATCAGTTATGGCATGACTAAGCGATTCTTTAATGCCTTCCTCTCGCTATGCTCGTCGGAGGCAGGGCTCAAAAATGTCTTAGGTACACATCATAATTATAGAAAGCTCAAATGTTGTTGCGCCTGTGCATTCCTCTCGTTCGTACCTCACTCGTCGGATGCAAGAACTACAGCATAAAGCGAATGAGACATTTTTGAAAGCTCTACGCGCGGCGCACAACTCCAAAATTCATTGTATATTTAGTCCAAACAAACCAGACCATAAATTAAAGCAAATCAGCAAGGCTTGTACTGAGCTTGTCGAAGTATGCCGCACTCGCTTTATGCAGTGGCCTGTTGTACCACATTTGAGAAAAACATTTTACATACCGACAATTATTAGTTTGATTCTAATTTCTTGCGCTACGAATAAAGAAATATTCCAAGCAGAAAGATTTGCGGATTTTAATAAATTGACTGCCCCCAAAGCGGATAAAATTGAACTTGAATTTGGTTCGATTGACAAAACCCCAAAACATAAAATAAGTATTGGAGAAAGCATTTATCCGAACGAAAAGAATTATAAACTTGAAACGCCAAAAACATACAACCGAATAGAAAATGGAAAATTTGAATTAGAAACAGAATATTTCTATACGGAATCGGATAGTATTGTTAGAGTTGTTATGTACGAGTGGACTGAATTGAGAAAAACAAATAAATCTGACACTCAGAAGTTCAGCAAAAAATATAATGGACTAAAAAAACAGCTGACTTCCAAGCTTGGAGAACCAAGTTTTATCGAAATTGCTTCAGATACTGCAAAATCAAATTTTCGAGACGGAATTAAATGGCTAAATGGAAAAAAGAATAAAGCATATCTATTTATGTTGGGCAGTAATTCGAGTGATTATAGGAAAATAAGATTAGCTATTTATAGTGAATAAAAAACGTGGTACAACAAAGAACTGAGTTAAAAAACAAGCCTACTTCGACTACGCTCAGTACATGCTTTTAAACTAATATCCATCTGTAACTGACGTCATAGTATCTTCCTGATTTTATGATAGCAAAGACTTGCTTTAAGTGCTTATTTGCTACTGTGATAAGAACTAGTTTTATTTTTAATCAAATCTCATTACGTTTTCGCAAAAGCGCAATTCTTACAATCAACTTTGAAAATACTACGTACAGCAGCAACTCCAAAATTCATTGTATATTTTAGATCAAACAACAAGATCACAAACTAAAGCAAACTAGCAATCCCGATAGCTATCGGGAGATGCACTCGCTTTATGTAGTGAGCTGTATGGAATAATTTGTAACAATTTTAATGTAGAGCGTCTAACATACATTATCACTAAATCAAAAAAATGATCACTAAAATAGTAATGACCTCAAGCGCCTTATTTTTGGCAATTACTGGAATCCTTCTTTCTTTTTTACCCAATGAAATAGCAGATTATCTGAATATAGAGCCAAACATTATTACAATACTCTTTTTGAAAATAATGAGTGCGTTTTACATGGGTTTTGGAATTTTAAATTGGATGGGAAGAGGAACGCTAATCGGAGGGATTTATAATAAACCAATTGCTATTGGAAATCTCATGCATTTTGGAGTTGGGGCAATTGCGCTTGTTAAAGTCGTTTCCCATATCCAAGAGCATTCAGAAATTTTTATTTCGCTCACAATAATGTATGTACTTTTTGCAATACTTTTTACTTATATTTTTAGAACTAATCCGATTAAAACAGAAAAATAGCATAAAACTATTGCCGCCCAAAAACTGAGTTAAAAAACAAGCCTACTTCGACTACACTCAATACATGCTTTTAAGCTAATCTTGATCTATAATATTCGTCAAAGGGTATTCCTGATTTAATAATGGCAAAGTCTTGTTTTAAAAGCTTGTTTGCCGCTATTAGAAGTATTAGTTTTTCTCTTTACTCATACTTAATATGCTTTCGCGAAAGCGTACTTCTTGCTATCAACTTTGAAACCGCTAAGAGCGGCGCACAACTCCAAAATTCATTGTATATTTATATCAAACAAACAAGACCGCAAAGTAAAGCAAACCAGCAATCCCGATAGCTATCGGGAGCCCCTCTCGCTTTATGCAGTGGCGTGTTACCAGACATTGAAAAAAATAATCTTCATAACATTAACAACCCTTCTTATTTTAGCATTTATAGTGCTTTCAATGGGTAGTGGACACGGTTTTTATTGGCCAGCGAAAGTCGTTTATCCGTATTCAATGATAATAAGTGTGCTGAATAATAAAATCGGAATTGTGCCAATAATCATTGCCATTCTTCAAATTCCTGTTTACGGATTTTTGATAGTTAAAAAAGGGAAATGGACTATCCTAATATTTGGAATACATATCGTTTCTACAATCATTTGTCTGAATTTACCAACTGAAACTTTTAACGGATGAATCTGACCGAATTTTTAAACGTTAAAACAAATTATCTCGGAATTGGAATTCGGACAATTCTATTTACTGGACTGATTATACTTCTATTTCTAATTGAGATTATTGCTTTCTTTCTTTTATATGGTTCAGGGGAAGGCTCAAGTAGAATAGCTCAATTGTGGTATGTTGATTTAATAATAAATTATTTCCCAATGTTAATCGTTGGTGGAATTTCAATCTATTCAATAATTCAGCAATACCGCAAACAAGAACACTTGAAATTCAAAACTAACTTGATTGCACTTTCAATTGTGTTATTTTTATTTTTAACTAGGAATCAATTAGAACATCTGATATTTTAATCTTGTTAAACGTTTACTAACAAAGAACCGACTTAAAAACCTATGAAAAACCTACTCAAAAACGACACCCTTACAAACCTCCTATGGACTGCCTTTGGAGTCGTTGGTGCATTAAGTTATTACGCAGAAGAGAAGTATTTAATTTGTATCCTCTTAACCTTAATTGCAGTCTTGTATGCTTATAAATTATTTAAAAGTATTACCCAAAATAGAGAAATTAAAGAGTAACGAGATTCAGAATAATTAATAATTCAGCCTTTGTAATTCTTAAAGCTAGTATCTTTCTCCAAGCTATCTTATTTAAACATATACGACTAGCTACCTAAACACAAATCGCATCTACTAGCAACAGACTTACTAAAACGGAGCTTCTTATTCATGAGTACTAAACAACCAGCCAAGAATACTCCCAACACGCGTGACCACTCAACTACCCGTAGAGCTGCATGGAATTTGTTTAAAAAAGTAATGCTATTCATGATTTTCTCTTTAGTGGTTAATCATCTGGCAACGCGAGAGAGTTTCCCAGACGGTGAGTCATATCGATTTCCAATGGAAGGTTTTCTATCGTCTCTTGCCTTGTGTACATTCATTGGGATTATAGCGTATCTTAATTTTAAATTTTACGAGAGAAAGTATTTCTCAAAAAAGGTAGAAATCAAGTCTATCTCATGGTATATGGTCACTACGCTTGGATATATTACCATCATGTATATCCCGTTAGGTATACTTTTAAATAAAATTGCGGGAGGAGAAACTGAATTCTATTACTTACTAACTGGACTGCTAGTTACCTTGTTGGTAAGTTTCATTCTCATAGGGTTTGCATATTCCCTAGATATCTATAATTTATATAAGCTGTCCATAAAAGATGCCGAAATCACTATTGAAAGTGGCGCAACAATAACGAAGCTTTCGTATGATAATATTGCTTGCTTTTACAGCGAAAATAAAATTGTTTATGCTGTTCAAATAGATGGTAAAACAATTACCTCAGATTTCACATTAAATGCGCTTGAAGAAAAGATAAACGATCAATTATTTTTTAGAGCCAACAGGCAAATCATCCTCCACAAAGATGCAGTAGACCACATTGAAAAGATTGAAAATGGCAAGTTGCGCGTCCAGTTAAAGACTGCTATTGAAAACAAAGCAATCCATAATATCACCATTAGCCGTTATAAGCGAGAAGCATTTATGAATTGGTTTCAGTAACATGCAACGACACAGTCTGCTATTCAGTTATCAATTTGCGACCATTCAGTAAAAACATCAGCGTTTAAAGGGTTTTTCAGAGTTTAAGTTCATTATTTCGTATTGAATTTAAAATCAAGAAAATGAACAAACTTACCGTACGACAAATAGTAATTCCATTAGTTACCCTTGCCATTATTTGTTTCATGTACTTTGGACCAATTACCAGAACACCTTTTGAAAATATAATTATCTCTATGATCATCATTATAGCAAATTATATAGAATACAAAGGAAAACCATTTACGGCACTTGGGTTTAAACGTGATAATTTCAATGCAAAAAATCTCCTTGTGCATGCTCCGTTAGTTGCACTGGCACTCTTTATTTTTTATGTCTTTGCTGTGGTTCCGGGAATCGAGATGCTCACAGGAGTTCCTATTGATTATTCCAGCATGAGCCAGTTAGAAGGAGATCTTCAAATCACAATCGTCTGGTTATTGATAGTTTGGGTTACTGCGGGATTTGGAGAAGAAATTATTTTTCGAGGTTATCTTATGCGACAGTTCGTCAAGTTCTTTGGAGATAGCAACATCAGTCTTGCTATTAATATTCTAGTCATTTGTGGCTTTTTCGGATATATGCACATGCAGCAAGGAATCACGGGGCAACTTGTTGTAGTAATTATAGGAGCACTCTTATCTATCATATTCTACAAGCGCAAATACGACTTGTGGTTTATGATTATGACACATGGCATTTTCAACACACTAGGTATTTTAAGTTTTTACTTTGGCCTAGCATAGCGATCTCAATTTATTCATTACTTTTAATGAAAACCACAAGAGCAATTACGCCAAAATGCCGCAACAGCTTATTATTTTTATAAGGTATCAGAACGACAAACCTGATGTGCTAATTCAAAAAATCGTCCAATTGTTTGACACCTCAAAGGAGGTAGACCTCAATAGTGATGATTATACTACTCAGTTTCCCGAAGCTAATGGTACAAAGTCTTTTGCAATCAATCTTTCATATAAAGCTAGAGACTATAAAACTGCGGTCTATGAAATACTATTAAAAGCTAATAAATTAGGCCAATTCTGGACAGTACAAGGACCTGTGAGAGCAAAAAGTAATTACTTTATGATGCATATAGAAAATGATGATCGTAATGACTTACCAAAAGACATTATAGGCTATCGCATTATTTTAAATTCTGATTTAAATTAGTTCTAGCATAAAAAGAAAATAAAGGAACCATCATACTTCTGGTCTAAGTTTCAAATAGATTTCGCACAAAAATATTTCAACAGTTTTCTTTTCACATAGAGGAAATTATCATTGTTGGTTTTTACGCTTTCGCGAAAATGTGATTGTCATTTACAGATGTGAAGTCTATATGTAAATCAGGTAACATTATAATTCATTGTATATTTAGTCCAAACAAACAAGACCGAAATTAAAGCAAACCAGCAAAGCTTGTACTGAGCTTGTCCAAGTATGCCGCACTCGCTTTATGCAGTGGCCTGCTAGCAATAATATTAAGCGAACATCGAGGAAATATACCGCAAAGCCGAAAGTACTAATTTAAACGGCGCAACTGTAAATGAAAGATTATACATTTCTGGACTTTTAAGTGAGTTTGATAAAGCAATGAAAAAGGATAAAATCAAAGCAAGAGAAATTTTGAAAGCTCTAAAAGTGGACGAAAAATCGATTGACCAAATAGTTGCGAAGTGAAATACAGTATTCCAGAAAAACGCGAATTGACAAAATATGAAATTGAGTTTTTAACATATTTGTGCGAAAAAGAAAAAAAAGAATGGTTAACCCAAATTAAAGGTTTGAAAGTCATCGCAAGATGTGGTTGCGGAATTTGTCCGACAATACTATTGGGAAATTCAATAAATTTAGAAGTTCAATCCAATAAAAAATTATGGATTGATTATTACGCTGAAGATGATAATGGAAATCCGATTGGAATATCAATTTTCGGAACTGAAGAAATGCCAACTGAACTTGAATTTTTCTCTCTTGATGGTAATGCCGATGTTAAAAAAATACCGAAAATAGAAACGCTGAAAAGCAATGGTAACTAACTGAGCGAAAAAAACTATTGCCAACAAAGAACTGAGGTAAAAAACAAGTCTACTTCGACTACGATCAGCACAAGCTTTTAAACTAGTTTTAATCTATAGTTTTCATCGTAGGTTTTCCTGATTTTATGATGGCTAAGACTTGCTTTAAGTCCTTGTTTGCTACTATAACAAATGCTCTTCACTTCCCATACTTGGGTTACGCTTTCGCGAAAGCGTAATAGCCAACTTTGAAAGTGCTACGTACAGCAGCAACTCCAAAATTCATTGTATATTTAGATCAAACAAACAGGATTGCAAATCAAAATAAATCAGCAATCCTGATAGCTATGGAAAATCGTGTGTGACTTATGCAGTGGCCTGATGGCAGGACAAAATTAGAAGAATAATATAATTTTAATATATCTCTATGGATATTAGAAACATCGATTTTAAGAATCAAGTTATACCTTTCTTAATTCCGCTTGCACTTATAAGCGTATTAATCCTTTTTTCAAAATCAACTCAGTTTTTAGCAAATCCTAGTTTGATTTCTGTGGGGATAACTATAGACTTAATGCTAACCGTTCCATTGATTTATTTCTTTTTAATTAGAAAAAAGGAAATTCCAAAGCAAACAGTTATTCTAGTTGTAATTATTGGTCTTTTTATCTGTTACAAAATAATACCCACAGAAAATCAAACCGTATTGCCATTTTTAGGCGCCTGGCTATTGCCTATTTTAGAAGTTGGAATTATCGCTTATATTCTAATAAACCTTCGAAAGGCACGATTAAACTACAACCTAAATAGGGGCAATTATATAGATTTTTATACTGTTGTAAAAACAATTTCTCGAGACCTTCTCCCTAATTTTATGGCGAGAATAATTGCGACAGAAATTACAGTAGTGTACTATGGTATTATAAAGTGGAAACGCCGTTCGTTAAAAAATGGAGAATTTTCAATCCATAAAAAAAGTACTTCTATTTCAATATTCTTGGGCATTATGCTAATCATCGGCGTAGAAACTACGGTCTTTCATTATATCTTAGAGCAAGAGGGCAATCCAAAGGCATGGCTAATCACCTTTTTAAGTATCTATTCATTACTACAAATTCTAGGTTTCCTGAAATCTATCATTAAAAGACCAATCTCTTTTGAAGAAGATATTCTTCATTTAAGATATGGCATAATAAAAGAAACTTCTATTGAGTTAAGCAACATTAAAAGTATTGTGCTTTCTTCAAAAAATAAATACCAAAAAGGGAGTAGACTTTCCATTTTTGGTAAACATGAGAATCATAATGTGACCCTAACTCTAAAAAAGACTGGAATTCTTTATAGTCTATATGGCATAAAAAATAATTTTACAACAATCTCATTTCATGTAGACGAACCACAAAAGTTTTTCAATAAAATGTGTGAATCTATTAAGGAACTTGAATAAAAGTAAACTGTTACCTAGTTTAATTTTATTATTGAGCTTTTACATTATTTGTTTAGACGGATATAGCTAGCAAGGAGAAATGCTCTTATTGTTGTGTGCCAATTCTAAAGACAACAAAACCTAAACATAATGGTGACTTTAGGGCTACATCGAAAGGTCTGAGTATATCTGTGATGTTGCAAAATCTTATGGTTTAGCTTTGGAATAACTCAAAACAATAAGCCTTAGGCAAGTCGCAGATAAAAACAAAAAAATTGCTTGCCCCTCCACTACCCTTAACTTAACCGTGGAGGCTAATTTCCAAAGGACCTATTTTTCATCTCAAGATAAGCCACATCCAACGCAGTTGCGTTCTAGGAAATTCCCAAAATAGTTAATTTCTCACTCGTCGGAGGCAAGTTTAAAGCTCTACGCGCGGCACACAACTCCAAAATTCATTGTATATTTAGATCAAACAAACAAGACCATAAACTAAAGCAAATCAGCAATCCCGATAGCTATCGGGAGCTGCATTCTCTTTATGTAGTGGCTGTTACCTAGAATTTATGAAAAGTCATTATATTTTAATATTTGCAATCCTACTCACAAGTTGTAATTCACTTAAACAATTACAATTAATGAAATCTGGAAAAACTGAACAGAAAGATTTTTTTATAACAACTCCATTTGAATTTCGTGCAGGATTACCAGTTCTAGAGGTGCAAATAAACGGAATGAAAGGAAATTTTTTATTTGACACAGGAGCTCCAAATATTATTTCATTAGAGTTTGCAAAAAAATTGAGCTTAACGACAAAAGCAAAAGGAAATGTTAGAGATTCAGGGGGGAATACGTCAGCAGACCAGAAATATGTTTCTCTTTCTAATGTTAAAATTGGTTTAGTTAATTTTCTAAATACTGGAGCAATAGTACAAGATTTGAGTTCTTCAGATGTAATGGAATGTATCAAACTTGATGGTATCATTGGTGCTAACCTTATGAAAGAAGCTTTTTGGAAAATTGATTATAAAAATCAAACAATTACTTTAACAGATAACATTTCAAAACTAGATATATCTAGTGATTATGAAGTATTAAAATTCAACCCAAAAATATCAAGTACTCCTTTAATTAGTTTATTAGTGAATGGTACTGAAATTAATAATATAACTTTTGATACTGGTTCAAATGGAGAAATAACTTTACCAAAAAATTTTTATCACCAATTAAAGAAAGAGGATGTAAACCTAAATAGTACTTTCACAAAAGGTTCAAATACATATGGTGTAAGTGGTATCGCAAAATCTGATACAACTTATTATGCAAAAAGTAAAAGCTTAAGAATTGGAGATACTTCTTTTAATGGCAAAATCATCCAATTTAGGGAGTATTCAAATATTGTAGGAACAGGTTTTTTGAAGAATTTTAACATCATATTAGATTGGAGAAATAACCAGATATTCCTAAAAAAAATCGAAAATTATGATTACGATTCTATTGAAGATTTTGGATTTAAGCCAAATTTAAAAGACAATAAATTAGTTGTTGGAGTCATATTTAACAATTCTAGTTCTTATGGAAAATTAGAAATTGGAGACGAAATATTAGAAATAAATAAAACTGATTTTACAAAGTTTTCAAAATTCGATTTTTGTGAATTGATAAATAATGGAAATTGGGAGTACGAAAAAAGCGGAAAAATAAAAATTAAGGTTAAAAGAGATAAGGAAATTTTCATTTACGACATCAGGAAATTAGAGCTACTAAAATAAGCACTATTGCAAACTACGAAATAAGCTAAAAAAACAATCCTACTTTGGCTGCGCTCAGCACAAGCTTTTAAGCTAACCTTGATTTATAGTTTTCATGGTATGGTCTTCCTGATTTTATGATGGCAAAGGCTTGTTTTAAGAGCTTATTTGCTACTGTTAAGAAACTAGTTTTTCTCTTTACTTATACTCAAGTTACGCTTTCGCGAAAGCACACTCATTACAAGCAAGTTTGAAAACTCTACGCGCGGCGCACAACTCTAAAATTCATTGTATATTTAGTCCAAACAAACAAAACCATAAACTAAAGCAAACCAGCAGTTTAAATTTGAACTGCTTTTGTGCAAAGAGCTGTTATTCATAATTATCCAATTGAAATTTAAATCTCAAAATGAAAAAAATATTATTTGCATGTATCGTTCTGGTAAGTTTCAATACTGTATTCTCTCAAAACACTGAAATTGAAAGATTAGAAAAAATCAAACATGAATTTATTATCATAAAGGCGGAGATAAATGATTCAATAAGAAAAATTGATGTTCAAATAAATTCTTTAAAATATAAAAATGAAGATTTAAATGTTCAAAATATCAGTTTAACTCAAACAACAACTCGTTCAGAAGCAAAAGTCAGCAACAAACCTTATGTATATGGTGATATTATTGGGTATATACCTAAAGGTCAACCCATAATAATCTATGACTATTTTGAAGGTTATTGGTTGATTGAAAAAGATTCAATTAAAGGATATATCCACGACATGTATTTAGTTGATAATGAAACTATGACCAAAATAAAAGAGGGTCATGATAAAAATCGAATTAAAAAAAAATATGGTGAAAAAGTAGCTGACAAAATTTTTAATCACAGAATTTGGATAGGGATGACTAAGGACATGACAAAATTAAGTATTGGCAGACCACTTGATATTAACCGAACAACTGGGAGTTGGGGTGTGCATGAACAATGGGTATATAAAAACAGGTATTTGTACTTTGAAAATGGCGAACTCAAAAGTTGGCAGGACTAAAGAAAACTCGATAAATTAATCACCACATATTTAGCCTAAACAAACAAGACCACAAACTAAAACCAATTAGCTATTATGCAAGTCTTAAGGAGCTTAATTTTCTCCATGTTCAGCTTGTTCTAGAAGACCCAACAAAAATAATATGATAAAAAAAGCTTTTGAATACTTGTTAATAATATTGATCATAACTGTAGTAACAGGTTGCTCAAGTGATGACAATTGTCCTGACCAATTAATGATTAACATCAATGATCCAGAAAGTATAGAAAGAGCTGAAGAGTGTGGCCTAAGCCCAGCAGAGCCTTTAGGTGAATCACTTTGGATTTATAAAATCCAATAAGCCAAAAATTGATTAAAGCCATAGATAATATGCTCATTGTGTGTGAGACTTTTGAGACTATCTGGACAAAAGACAATCAGTAATCATCTCACTTACTAATTGATTTGAATAGTTTACTTTTAAGTATCCACACTTAAAAATATTGCTATGACCTTCGGCAGAATTACTTTGATTGTATTTTCTATAGTGCTACTGCTTAGCATTTCTTGTAAAGAATCGATACCAACGCCTATTACAGATGAAGCTTCTCATTTCGCCTTGAGCGATACGACCTCAGCTACCAAAACAACAATGGGACCTACTGTAATTGATTTGGCTCCTCCTCCATTAAGCCAATTCATACGAAGAATCTTTCAAGATTCGCAAGGAACGATGTGGATGGGAACTAATGGTGACGGTGTGATACGATATGATGGAACGAGCGTAGACTACTTTTCTATAGACGAAGGTTTTAATGGAGAAGCGGTGCGAGCGATTTTGGAAGATAAAAATGGTAAGATATGGTTTGGGACCAATAGAGGAATTACATCGCTTGACTTGACTACATCTACAACAACAGGAAAACCTTCTTTTATAAACTACACAGAAGCGCAAGGACTTAAAGAAAGTAATGTATGGAGTATGTTGCTGGACGCTGAAGGAACGTTGTGGATAGGGGATTTAAATGGCGTCTATAGCTTTGATGGGACTACTTTTAAACCTTTCCCTCTTCCAGAAACTGTAGTAGATAATTCTAGAGGTGTTTCAAGTACTAAAATTGTACATAGTGTCATGGAAGATTCCAAGGGGCGCTTATGGTTTGCTTCAAACGCTGGTGCCTTTATCTGGGATGGGACTTCTCTAGATTCCTTATCTACAAAAGATGGACTTGCGGGAAATAATGTAAATGATATGCTAGAAGATCGCACAGGAGATATCTGGTTTGCAACACACCATAAAGGCGTGAGTCGCTATGACGGATCTAAGTTTACCAACTTTACCACAGATGGTATCATTACAGGTGAAGAAGTTTGGTCGCTCTTTCAAGACTCTAAAGGGAACATCTGGTTTCCTGCCGAGAATGCGGGTGTGTATCGTTATGATGGAAAGAAATTCACAAACTTTACAGAGGCAGATGGCGTGCAGAGCAATGCTATACAAAGCATTTATGAGGATGCATCTGGAACCATATGGCTAGGAGGATATCTTGGCCTCTCAAGATTAAAAGATAATCGCTTTATACATGTTACCGAGAGCGGACCTTGGAAGGATTAATCTTGAAAAAAATCAATAAAAAAGGCGACCCAAGGGTCGCCTTTTTTGTAGTAATGATATGCTTTTTACATATTTCTACGGTACTGTCCTCCTACTTCAAAGAGAGCACTTGTGATTTGCCCTAGAGAACAAACTTTAGTCGCCTCCATAAGTTCTTCAAAAATGTTGCGGTTATTAATCGCTGCATCTTGTATGGTCTCAAGTTGTGCTTCTATCTTATCTGCTTTCTCCTTATGAAGATGATTAAGCATATCGATTTGATATTGCTTCTCCTCTTCGGTAGCTCTAATAACTTCTGCTGGACGTACTGTCGGACTTCCTTTTGAACTCAAGAAAGTATTTACTCCTATTATTGGGAACTCACCGTTATGCTTAAGTGTTTCATAATACAAGCTTTCTTCTTGAATTTTTGAACGCTGGTACATAGTCTCCATGGCTCCTAATACTCCGCCACGCTCTGTGATTCTGTCAAATTCTAGTAAGACTGCTTCTTCTACAAGCTCTGTAAGTTCTTCTATAATGAATGATCCCTGTATTGGGTTTTCGTTTTTAGTAAGTCCTAGCTCTTTATTGATAATAAGCTGTATTGCCATTGCACGACGTACACTCTCTTCTGTAGGCGTTGTAATCGCCTCGTCATATGCATTTGTGTGTAACGAGTTACAGTTGTCATAAATCGCATATAACGCTTGTAATGTAGTACGGATGTCGTTAAAGTCAATCTCCTGTGCGTGTAAGCTACGCCCAGATGTCTGGATGTGGTACTTAAGCATCTGTGCACGAGGATTTGCTTTGTACTTTTCCTTCATTGCCTTTGCCCAGATCTTACGAGCAACACGACCTATAACCGCATATTCTGGATCGATTCCGTTTGAGAAAAAGAACGATAAGTTAGGACCAAATTTATTGATATCCATCCCACGGCTTAGGTAGTACTCTACATACGTAAATCCGTTAGACAATGTAAGTGCTAGTTGTGTGATAGGGTTTGCTCCTGCCTCTGCAATGTGATATCCAGAAATAGACACACTATAGAAGTTACGCACCTTTTGCTCGATAAAATACTCTTGTACATCTCCCATTAAGCGCAGTGCAAACTCTGTAGAAAAGATACATGTATTTTGCGCCTGATCTTCTTTAAGGATATCTGCTTGTACTGTACCACGCACTTGTGTGAGTGTCTCTACTTTTATGCGGCTGTATACATCTGCTGGTAATACTTGATCACCCGTTACTCCCAGCAGCATTAAACCTAGACCGTCGTTTCCTTCTGGAAGATCGCCTTGGTATGCTGGACGTGTTTTTCCTTTATAGATAGCTGCAATCTTTGCTTCTACCTCTGCTTCTAGTTCGTTTTCTTTAATGTACTTCTCACAGTTTTGATCGATAGCGGCATTCATAAAGAAACCAAGTAACATAGGTGCTGGCCCGTTTATGGTCATACTTACCGATGTCATGGCATGACTTAAGTCGAAACCAGAATAGAGCTTCTTTGCATCATCAAGACAGCAAATACTTACTCCTGCATTTCCTATTTTCCCATAGATATCTGGACGCATTCCTGGATCATTACCATACAAAGTCACAGAGTCAAAAGCCGTACTCAAACGCTTAGCCGGTAATCCAGCACTCACATAGTGAAAACGTCTGTTTGTACGTTCCGGTCCTCCTTCTCCTGCAAACATTCGTGTAGGATCTTCTCCTGTACGTTTAAAAGGATAGAGTCCTGCCGTATATGGGAATTCTCCCGGTACGTTTTCTTGTAAACACCAGATTAAGATGTCTCCCCAAGCTTGGTACTTAGGTAATGCTATCTTAGGAATTTCTGTATGTGATAGCGATGCGCTGTGCGTAGGGATTTTAATCTCCTTATCTCTAACCTTAAAGGTATACACAGGTGCTTTATATCTATTTACTTTTTCTTCCCACCCAGTAATAACTTCCCAGTTATACGGGTCAAGATCCATTTTTACTCGGTCAAACTGTGCTAGCAACAATTTGATAAGGTCTTTATCTTCATCTGTATTTTCAGTAGTGAAATCGGCTAACTGTACTCCTGCTTTGTCTAGTGCTGGAGCTGTACCGGCAATAGTTTCTATGGTCTTATAAATTCCGTAGAGACGTTGTGCTGTTTCTTGTTGCGCTTTCGCGAAAGCGTCATATGCACGGTTGCTCTCTGCAATCTCACTTAGGTAGCGCGTACGAGATGGAGGAATCACAAAGATTTTCTCACTCATCTCTTGGCTGATCTCAAAAGTACTAGTAAGATCAGACTCGTTTACTGCGTTTACTTTCTCCATGATACGCTTATAAAGCGTGTTCATTCCTGGATCATTAAACTGGCTCGCAATGGTACCAAATACTGGCAAATCATCTTGATGTACATCCCACAAGTTATTATTGCGCATGTATTGCTTCTTTACATCGCGCAATGCATCTAGTGATCCACGCTTATCAAACTTATTGATAGCAACAAGATCTGCAAAATCAAGCATATCGATTTTCTCTAGCTGTGTTGCTGCACCAAATTCTGGTGTCATCACATATAAAGAAACATCACTGTGTTCTATAATCTCCGTATCAGACTGTCCTATTCCCGAAGTCTCAAGGATAATTAGGTCATACTCGGCTGCTTTTAATACTTCTATCGCTTCTCCTACATACTTAGAAAGTGCAAGGTTACTCTGGCGAGTTGCTAGTGAGCGCATGTATACACGGTCACTATTAATCGCATTCATGCGGATACGATCTCCTAGTAATGCTCCTCCAGTTTTTCGCTTAGAAGGATCTACAGATATCAATCCTATTTGCTTCTCTGGGAAGTCAATTAAAAACCTTCGTACTAATTCGTCTACAAGTGATGACTTTCCTGCTCCTCCTGTACCTGTAATACCAAGTACGGGTGTAAGCGAGTTTTCATTCTTTTTATGAATTGCGTCAAGCGTATCCTTTGCAACCTCTGGAAAGTTTTCGGCAGCAGAAATTACTCTAGCGATTGCCGTAGGCACTTTTTCGCGTAAGCTATCTACAGTTACATCAAGTTTATCTCCTATGGCATAGTCAGATTGTTGTACAAGGTCATTAATCATCCCTTGTAATCCCATGGCACGACCATCATCTGGAGCGTAGATACGGGTAATCCCGTAGTCCATGAGTTCTTGTATCTCTTCTGGCAAGATCACACCACCTCCACCACCGAAGATTTTAATATGCGATGCTCCCTTCTCTTTAAGAAGGTCATACATATATTTAAAATACTCATTGTGACCACCTTGATAAGAGGTTATCGCAATTGCATTTGCATCTTCTTGTATTGCGGTATTTACCACTTCTTCTACAGAGCGATCATGACCCAAATGGATCACCTCAACGCCTGTGCTCTGAATGATACGACGCATTATATTTATAGCGGCATCATGACCATCAAAGAGTGCAGCTGCAGTAACTATTCTAACTTTATATTTTGGTGTGTAAGGAGTAGCTTGTTCCATCTGTAATTATTGGTGTGTTTAATGATGTAAATTTACGTAATAATCAGTAAAAACGACGCTTGAATATGAATAACACAAAAAGGATTGTTTATAGCTGAATTGCGTTATAATAATTGCAATTTAGAGGTGATAAAAATCTGATTTATGGCACATCTTACACTGCTTATACATTGCAAAGATCAAAAGGGAATCATCGCTTCTGTGACTAATTTCATACTTGATCATGGCGGAAACACCACCTACATAGATCAACATGTAGATGCGCAAGAAAATGTGTTCTTCATGCGACTAGAGTGCTTTTTTGAACAAGCAGATTTTAATGTGGAGCTTTTTACAAAAACTTTCGCTCAAGACATAGGAGATCCATTTGAGATGCAATGGCAGTTATATCCTGCCACACAAAAATTGCAAATGGCAATTTTTGTTTCAAAATACGACCACTGCCTCTATGATATTCTGGGTCGTTATAACGCTGGAGAACTCCAAGTACACATCCCGTTTATTGTGAGCAATCACAAGGACCTGGCTCATATCGCAGCAAATTTTGGTATCCCATTTTACCATATTCCCGTTACAAAAGATACGAAGGCACTCGCAGAGCAACGACAGCTAGACTTACTGCGAGAATTTAAGGTTGATTTTATCGTTCTTGCTCGCTATATGCAGATTGTGACGCCTACTATTATAAGTGAATACACGCATCGCATTATAAACATACACCACTCCTTTTTACCTGCCTTTGTAGGCGCAAAGCCTTATCATGCGGCATTTGCTCGTGGTGTAAAAATTATAGGTACAACTAGTCACTATGTGACAGAAGAACTAGACGCTGGCCCTATTATCGAGCAAGATACCATACGTGTAACCCACAGCCATACCATTCCAGATCTTATTGCAAAAGGTAGAGACCTAGAGAAAATTGTACTCTCAAGAGCTATAAAATTACACGCACAGCACAAGTGTTTTGTTTACGGTAATAAGACGGTGATTTTTACTTAACATATGAATAAGCTGAGTTACGCTTTCGCGAAAGCGCAATTAAAAACTATCTTTACCACACATTAAAAACCCATAGTATCATGAAAAAGATTATCGCTGTATTTGCTTTATTTTCACTAATCTCTTGTGCCGAATTACAAGGCGTAATAGATAGTTTACCTACAGAAACTGGAACTTCTGGAATTAGTAACCAAATGATAGGTAACGGTCTCAAGCAAGCGTTAGACTTTGGAATTGATAAACAGGTAACAAAACTTACGTCTACAGATGGGTTTTATAAAAACGAATTGGTAAAAATCTTACTTCCAGAAGAGTTACAAAAAGTAGATAACACACTTAGAGCAATAGGCTTAGGAAGTCTTGCAGATGAAGGTATCAAAGCCCTAAACCGCGCTGCCGAAGATGCAGTGAGTGAAGCAACGCCTATTTTTGTAAATGCTGTAAAAGAAATCACTTTTACAGATGTGCGTAACATTTTATTAGGATCTGATAATGCTGCTACCTCATACTTAGAGGGAAAAACACAAACAGCACTTTATGGAAAGTTTAATCCTGTGATAAAAAATAGCTTTGCAAAAGTAGGTGCAGATCAAATATGGACTAACCTAATTACAAAGTATAACGAGTTACCACTTACTAATGATGTAAACCCTGACCTTACAGATTATGTAACACAACAAGCTCTTGAAGGAGTTTATAAAATGATTGCGGTAGAAGAAAAGGAAATCCGTACAAAAACACAAAGTAGAACTACAGATCTTTTACAACGCGTATTTGCACTTCAAGATTAACAAGATTATTCTTACATTAATTACTTGATTTTTATGTAGTTATAGTATTTCAAATTAGTTTTTTTTTAATACATTTAAGTAGAGAAAATAAGTTTAACCCCAAATTAACCTACTTGTATTATGAATTCCCAGTATAAACACCAGCGCATCAAGACCTACATGGAGCGCAAGCACAAAAAACTTGTAGAAGAGGCCTACAATTTAAAGTACACAGATCATGAGCAAAGTGATGTACTCACCTTTGAAGCGCTACAACTCGATTCAAAATTAAAGTTCTTGCAATTCTAGTTGAGATCGTAAATTTCTAAAGTATGAGTATGCCTTAAGAAGCCTACTCCCATACCATGAGAAATACTCACCGTCTACTAATACCACTCTAGCAGTGGTATTTTTTTTAAATAATGCGATATGTTCTTCCTTAAACGGAAAAGGCTCTGATGATAAGAAGATGTAATCAAGATTGACTAACTGCTCTGCTTGGACCTCAGGGTATCTACCTTTTAAAGAGGTAAAAGCATTTTTAAAACCTGCTTCTTCTAATAGTGTGTTTATAAAAGTATGTGCACCGGCAACCATTATTGGTTCTTTCCAGATAAAGTAGCCTACATGACCTTGAGTAGATGTCTTTAGCTCCTTTAAAAATTGATTGCGCTCTTCTGTAATAGCTGTAACTAGTTGTTGAGCTTCTTCCTCTTTTTTAAAAATTGCTCCGTATTGAAGTATGAGATCTAAAGACTCTTGTACGCTTATAATATCTGATGTGTGTACCGGAGCAATAGCTCGCAAACTTTCTACAATCTCTTTTGTGTTTTCTTCTTTATTGCAAAGTATAATATCTGGCTGTAGCGCGGTTATTTTTACAATATCTACTTGCTTTGTACCTCCTACTACTTCTCTATCACCACGCAGATGCAATGGATGAACACAAAATTTTGTAACACCTACGATGTGCTCTTCTAATCCCAGGTGAACTAGAAGTTCTGTCTGGCTAGGTACTAAAGAAACAATGCGCAGTGGTGTATGATCAAACTCAAGACGAGTGCCTATTTGATCTGTAATGTTCATATTAGATATGTTCTATAATGAGCTCTCTCATTTCTTCTTGCATTTGCTGTGCAACATTGCGCGCAGCGATTGCAAAGTCTTCTCCTTGAGAATTGTAAATAATACCTCGAGAAGAGTTAA
The DNA here is from genome assembly GCF_045063955.1 of Dokdonia sp. Asnod1-B02. Taxonomy (NCBI): domain Bacteria; kingdom Pseudomonadati; phylum Bacteroidota; class Flavobacteriia; order Flavobacteriales; family Flavobacteriaceae; genus Dokdonia; species Dokdonia sp. Asnod1-B02. The sequence goes on from NZ_JBEFNW010000002.1 coordinate 2,657,793, forward strand.
CAAGAAGCCCTATATCTTTAGTCATTCCGTATTTACAAACTTCACGCAGGCTGCCTCCCTGCGCTCCTACACCTGGTACGAGTAAGAATGCCTCAGGAATAATAGCACGTATATCTGTGAGGTACTCAGCTTTTGTAGCACCTACTACATACATAAGCTGCTCACTATTGGTATATGACTTTGAGGTTTCAAGTACGTGCTTGTACACTTCTTTACCCTCAATCTCCTTTGTTTGAAAATCGAAGGCTCCCTTATTTGAAGTAAGCGCAAGCAATATAGTGTGCTTGTCTTTAAATGCCAGAAATGGCTCTACAGAATCTTTACCCATGTATGGAGCAACCGTTACAGAATCAAAGCTCAAGTCCTCAAAAAATGCCTTAGCATATCGAGTAGATGTATTCCCTATATCTCCACGTTTTGCATCTGCAATCGTGAATTGCTCTGGATACTTTTCGTTGATATAGTTAATTGTTTTCTCTAGCGCTTGCCATCCTTTGATACCATAAGCTTCATAAAATGCAGTATTAGGTTTATAACCTACACATAAATCGTGTGTGGCATCTATAATCGCTTTGTTAAAAGCAAAAATAGGATCTTCCTCTTTCAATAAATGCGTAGGAATCTTATCAAGATCTGTATCTAGACCAACTATTAAAAAAGATTGCTTCTTTTTAATCTGGGTAATTAAATCAGCTGTTTTCATTGTCGTTTATTTCAGGTCTAGATAATAGTCAGCTTTATTATGCTATAATTCTCCTTCAGTAAATTTGAGTTTCTCTGTATTCTCAACAAGCCTCAACTCTTCAAGAATTTTTTGAATATCACCATTTACGATGTTTTGTAAATCGTATAATGTTAATCCAATACGGTGATCCGTTACACGTCCTTGAGGATAGTTATACGTACGAATTTTTGCACTACGGTCACCACTACTTACTTGTGAGTTACGTTTTGCCGCATCTTCTTCTTGCTTCTTAGCAAGTTCCATATCATATAAACGTGAGCGTAGTACTTTAAAAGCCTTCTCCTTATTTTTATGTTGAGATTTTTGGTCTTGACACTGCGCTACAAGTCCTGTAGGGATGTGTGTTAATCGTACTGCAGAGTATGTTGTGTTTACAGACTGCCCACCTGGTCCAGAAGAACAGAAAAAATCTACACGTACATCTTTAGGCTCTATTTGAACATCAAACTCCTCTGCTTCTGGAAGTACCATTACTGTTGCAGCACTGGTATGCACACGACCTTGAGTTTCTGTTTGCGGTACTCGCTGTACACGGTGTACTCCAGCTTCAAACTTCATAGTACCATATACATCTTGCCCTGTAATTTCAAATTGGATTTCTTTAAATCCTCCAGAAGTACCTTCAGAATAATCTACCGTACTGTGTTTCCATCCTGGGACAGAATCTACATACTTAGTATACATTCTGTATAAGTCTCCAGCAAAAATACTTGCTTCATCACCACCAGTTCCAGCGCGTATTTCTACAACGACGTTCTTTGCATCTTCTGGATCCTTAGGGATAAGCATCATTCTAATTTTTTCCTCTAGTTCAGGAATACCAGTTTTTGCCTCATCGTATTGCATCTTGGCCATTTCAACCATTTCTGCATCACTACCATCGGCTATGATTTCTTCGGCCTCTTTGAGGTTTTCACTAAGCTCTATATATACTTCTCGCACTTCCATGAGTGCCTTAAGGTCGCTATATTCCTTATTGAGCTGTACATAGCGCTTTTGATCTGTTATAATATCTGGTTGTATAATGAGATCACTTATCTCATCAAAACGTTGCTTTACAATCTGTAATTTTTCTAACATCTACTTTCTATAATAAGTAGCGAATTTACGATAATTTAAACAAGGAATGAAAGGTAAATGGAGGTCTATATACGCTTTCGCGAAAGCAAAAAAAGAAATAGTGATTAATACGATTGAGTAAGTTGATTCTTCTCTTCTTCTTTATTATCTACATCCAAAACCGTGTATATAAAAAAGGCTAACCCTAACGCAGCACTAACAAAATCAATATAATAGAAGAAACTAATTCCAAAATAGTACCCAAGAAGAGATGCCACGTCCGAAAAGATAAAACAAAACACAAAAAACAGAAAAGCTAATGACCTATCACTATTAACAACCTGGTTATATAGCACTGCTATTGCTCCTAATAAACTTATGATAACTCCAAAAAGAAACACAAGACCAGACTGAAAAGACCCTTCGTAACCTTCCTTTACCTGAGATATTAGTTCATTAAGTATAAGCATATTGAGACCAATAAAGACTAAAGTAAGTAGTATCGCAGCTCTATCTTTTAAAAATGCAGTAAACATATCTAGCCGCTTTATAATAATAAGGCTATAAGTCACACAGCCAAGAAGGATATAAGCTATCTGCCCAAAGTTTTTATAGTAGTAGAAAACCGAAAATTCTCGCAGCGATAGCATTACTAAAATTGCAATCACTATAAATTTAATACAAGGGGCTTTGATTATGTAATAGACTAGAAAGAATAGTACAGTTAAAAGCGGTATATATCTGAAGGGGTAAAACTCACGTCTCAAAAACCAAGACAGTATGTTTAGTGCTACTAAACCTAGAGTTATTATCGGTAAATATCTACCTGCTTTACGTAATAAAAATTGCATTAGTCAATTATTGGTTGGGGGAATACTAAAGGCATTTTACTTATCAATAAAAGTAGGTAAAAGTAAAAATATAAATACCGCTTCAAATAGACTTTAACAAAATTAAATAATGATAAACAGCTTAAATAAAGATATTTACAAGCCAGCATAATACAATCACACCTCTCGTACATTGCGTTAATAAAGCAATGCGGTTACAGTAAAGAAATAATTATAGAGAAGTTCGTAATTTAAAAAAACATCCCAGCTCATTAAGATAGCATATCATATTGCTCTGCTTCTTCAAGCTGACTACTAGTTTCAATAACTGTATAAGAAAAAAGACCTAATCCTACTGCATAAGCAACACGATCTACGTAAAAAAGCATCTCATATCCAAAGTAATATGCAAATAACGAGGTGACATCACTGGTAAGAAAACTAATCATAAATAAAATGTAAGCAAGAGATCTATTACTATTATACACTTGATTATAAATGATTGCTGTTGCTCCAAAAACAATCATAAATACACCATACACATAAAATAGAAAAGGGTCAAATGGACCTTGGAACCCTACATTAATAAAACTAGCAATTTCACTTAGGGCAAACGTATTGAGCACAACAAATACAAGTGTAAAAATCAAAGCACTTTTATCTCTACTTATCACTTTAAGTATATCTCCTCTTTCTAAACAGATAGTTGCATATGCCGCAATACCTAATATAAGGTATAATGTATGTCCTACATTAGTCTCATAAAATAGCACCGCTATATCTCGAGCCAGCAAACTAAATAATATTACAAGGACTATAAGACTTCTTTGAGATACGCTTAAAAGATAGTAGGCTACATATACTCCAATTGTAAGTAAGCGTATTATCCTCATAATCTCTAAATCTGAGGTAAATACAGCTACTATATTAATCAAGATTACAAAACCGATGATTAATGGTAATCTCCTACATTTTATAGCTGATGTAATTTTCTCCATACGGATAGTTATTTGACTAATTAGGGGTAGTTAAATAATCGTTTGACTTGGGATAGAAAATATACGAAAAAATGATAGTCAGCAGATTTCTGAAATCATAAAAAAATCCTAAAACAAACAGCTAACTTTCCTAAAAGCAAATTATTACCATGTGTGAAACAAAACTTAACACCCTATTTCTTGTGCATAAAAAAAGGCCTGCAAAGAATACAGGCCTTCTGTGTTATAACAACATCCCTCTTTTAAAAGGTGCTTTATAGACTATATATTAATAAGTAAAAGTTCCTTTATCGCTAGTTATAGTAAGCCTCTTTCCACTTTGAGAAGCCTCTACTCTACCTACTATTTGTGCATCAACATTATAAGATGTTGAGATCTTTATAAGCTCTTGAGCTACCTCTTGTGGGCAGTAGATCTCCATACGATGTCCCATATTAAACACTTGGTACATCTCTTTCCAGTCTGTACCACTCTCTTCTTGTATAAGTTTAAAAAGTGGCGGAGTTTCAAATAGATTATCCTTGATAATATGTAAGTCCTCTACAAAATGTAAAATTTTTGTTTGAGCACCACCACTACAGTGTACCATACCGTGTATACTGTCTGAGTTATATTTAGATAAAATATCTTTGATAATGGGCGCATAGGTTCTCGTAGGAGAAAGCACTAGCTTACCAGCGTCTAGAGGACTCCCAGTTACTGCATCTGTAAGTTTTTTTGAACCGCTATACACCAAGTCTTCTGGTACTGCTGCGTCAAAACTCTCTGGATATTTTTGTGCAAGGTACTTATCAAACACATCGTGACGTGCAGAAGTAAGTCCGTTACTTCCCATACCTCCATTATATTCTTTTTCGTAAGTCGCTTGACCGCTTGATGAAAGACCTACAATAACATCTCCAGGACGTATGTTTGCATTATCAATAACATCGCTGCGCTTCATACGTGCCGTAACAGTAGAGTCTACTATGATTGTGCGCACAAGGTCACCTACATCTGCTGTTTCTCCACCTGTAGAGTGAATGGTAACACCGTAAGATTTTAACTCTGCCAAAAGTTCTTCAGATCCATTAATAATGGCCGAAATAACTTCACCTGGAATTACATTTTTGTTACGCCCTATTGTTGATGATAGCATGATATGGTCTGTTGCACCCACACATAATAGATCATCTATATTCATGATAAGAGCATCTTGAGCGATGCCTTTCCATACAGAGATATCACCAGTTTCTTTCCAGTACATGTATGCAAGAGCAGATTTTGTTCCTGCCCCATCTGCATGCATTACAAGACAGTAATACTCATCTCCCGTAAGTGCGTCTGGTACAATCTTACAAAATGCTTTAGGAAATAATCCCTTGTCTACATTTTTAATGGCATTGTGCACATCTTCCTTACCTGCAGAGACTCCGCGTTGTGCGTATCGTTTAGAAATTTCTTGGCTCATCTATAAATTTTACATCGCAAAAATAGGGATTATATAATGGGCTTAAAAATTGATTTGCAAACAGTTTGACCAAGTTTAAAAATAATTGCTCCTATGTTATATTTTATAATTAAGCTTTCGCGAAAGCGTGATAAAAACCATTAAAAATCAGTCGTTTCTTACAAACATTTTACCTCAAACCCTCTTTAATCCAGTTATTTACACCTTAATCTAATTGAATTTTTTCTTAGCTTTTTTATAAGTATTTTAGATACTTATTGACCATTTTATTTAACTAACACCTTTGCCTTTGGAGACTACACGCTTTTTCCGAAAGGAATACTTTATGCTCCCCCTATTCCTATTAATTTTAAATAACCCTTTATTCTGCCAGCAACCACAAAATCCTAATCTCATTGGGCAGGGTTTTGACATACGTTATGTTGATGCCTTAGACTGGCTAGGATCTTCAAAAGGAAAGCAACTTATCCATGGATCCATACATAGTACTTCTCTTGATACTAGCCCAGTGGAGAGTTTTCATTTTATAACGTCTCCCTACGATTTTGAAAAACAAATTTTAAATGCCGATACGCTTTCAAAACCCTATCATGCGTTACATAGTGAAGCACATTACAATGGCTTTAATAACGATGAGTCAAATAAAACCCTCTTAGTTTATACTAAAAAACAAATACCATTATCAAAAGATATACTTGTAGCTGTTTCTTCTAACGTGCTAGATAGTGCAATGGTTGAAGATTTTAAAAGACTAGGACGCGATATCACTCCAGAAGGATTTATATACCGTTACGGTACACATTATGCTCATGAAGTCATTTATGGAGGTCTTTTCTTAAAGAGAAACTTAATAAAAAATGACGATTTCATATACTCTCCGTATGATCGTGACTTATTTAAGGAAAAAGTAATAGAAGACATTAGTGCATCACATCAAAATAAAGAGGATACAGACCTATACATTACCGCTGGATCTAGCAGCTCATTTACAAAGGGAGGTGATATCGATGCACCCTGGTTTACAGACTGGCAAACTACTTTAAAAAATAATGCTGCAGCCATAGATGTCACTTTACAACCCTGGACCAAGGCATTAAGAAACCTCACTACAGCAGATATACAGGATAAAGAAAGGAAAATACAATTACTAGATAGTGTTATTGAAATAGCTGTACGCACTTCTAAAGATCAATTATATGCCCCGCAACATTCTGCTTATTTCACTAAATACTCTTTGCGATTTAAACAGTCTATTGACAAATTAGTTAAAAAAAGTGCTGGTGTTACCTCAAGCGATGTGGATGCCTATACGGGTGATTTATTTTTTGGAGGATTTTCAAAAGATGAAGCCATGTTACGCACAGCACCACTTATAGACCGTGGTGGCGTACGGCTAGAAACCTTAATCACTGACGAAGAAATAAAACTCAATAAGCAAGTCATCATTACAGCAAAACCTGAGGACTTAGAAAGAGGATATGTAAGTGTATGGGATGATACAAAAAAACTAGTCAAAAGCAGAGAACGCAAGCGCTTACGAGTTTCTGGTCCGGAAGAAGCAAAAACTTTTTATAAAGAAGCACTCGTAAGGGATATTCATAAAGATGTGGAGATAACGACTATAGACGGCGATATTTATGAAGTGGCTTACGTATTGTCTCTAGAAAAGGAAAAAAAATTATTAGAAAATAGCGCACAACATTACAACACTGCATTACAAACAGAAATTGTAAGAGCTGCAAACATAGGCGATCTAGCTCGCATGAAAACTTTATTGGCACAAAATGCAACTAGGAGAATCCCGGGTTTAATCGCTGCTATTATTACTTCAAAACAATCTTCACAAATACTAAATTTTATACTAGATAAAGGAGTAATACCAAATAGTGAGGATCTCGACTTGCTGTTCCTCAAAGAGTATTTTGATGAACAAAAAGTATTAATCCTTTTAGAAAGAGGTGCTCCTTTTAAAAATAATATGATTTATAAAGCAGTTGCTTTTCAAAGCGAACCTATTATTTATGCGCTACTGAGGGAAGGAGCTACTCCTGTAAACAATGATTTATCATTTGCACTAGACACCTATCACTATCCATCTGTCAAGGCTTTAATGAGTGTGGAGTTTGATGCATTTGAAGCAGGCAAAAAAGAACTATCTCTAGCCGTAGAAAACAATGATGCTGAGCTCGCTGAAAAATTTACAATACTCGGTGCAACCGCAGATGCATCTCTTTTAGATAGCGCTCTGAGAAATGGTAATGAAGCGCTTAAAAACATAATCATACCTGTAACTGAAGCAAATGAAAACACCCTCGAAGTGACATCAATGCTTGATAACACAGAGTTATTCAATTACTTTATCAATAAGAATGCACGTATAAACAGTAATAAAATCTCCAATATAGCAACAGACAACAATAATTATGAAATTCTAGATATTTCACTTAAAAATGGCGGAAATGCCTCTGAGTCATTAGAGTATGCCATCACAAAAGATAATGTCAAAGCTATCAATATTGCGCTTCAAAATAAGGCTGCTCCAGACAGCGCCCTATTTTATGCTGCTCAAAAAGATGATGCTCAATTATTTAATGATGTACTTCACCTTTATGAAGGAAATCTAGATGTAGCTATGACAGCAGCAATTAAGGAAAATAATCTCCCATTTGCAGAGTCTGTGATTGCTACAAAAAAAGAAGGATTGAATGTTGATAATTTATTACCGCTTGCCGTAGCTGGTGAGAATGTTGACATGGTAAAACTCTTGGTTTCTAATAATAGTAATCCTAGTAGAGGAATTAATAAAGCAATAACTATAGAAAACCAAACAATAAGTCAGTACTTAATCTCTATGGGAGCAGACACCACAGACCCACTTCTTATTGAGTCGGCAATTACAAATGAAAACCTAGGTCTTGTTGAGTTACTTGTAAATCAAGGAGAAGTTAACCTCAACCAAGCATTAGTTGACGCAACAGAAACAGAAAATATAGAAATTGTAACCTCCTTACTAAATAGTGGTGCTAAAGCTGATGAGTCACTAGCTAATGCAATGGAAACTAAAAATGAACCTCTTATTTTATTACTGATGGATCATGTTTCTAGTTTAGAAGGCAACGAATTCATTCGCAGCGCAGCCCGCAAAGGAAATTTATCAGTTCTAAAAAGATTACTATCTCATGGAGCAAATCCTTTCCTAGCTGTTGAAGATGCAATTCGCTATAAAATGATAGGTTCGCTTAAAGAGCTTATTAAAAATGGAGCCACATGCAGTCAAGAGCATTTAAGAATAGCTATAGATTATCATTTTACTGAAGGAGTTTTACTACTTGTGCAGCAGCCAGAAATACATTTAAATACTGCTTTTGATAATGGTAATTACCCAATACATACCCTAAGTAGATCATTAACTGAAGACAGTAAATTAATTATGCAGATGCTTATTGAACTTGGCACTCGCATAAACATTCAAGATCCATCTGGTAATACAGCATTACATATTCTAGCTAGTCAAAAGGAATATGCGCTACCTGTAATTGAACTTTTGATAACTAATGGTGCAGACTTAAATCAAATGAATCACAAAGGCAAGAAACCACTTGATTATGCATTAAGTAAGACTACAAGAAGCGTTTTTAAGAAAGCAATGCGAGCGAAATAGATAGAAAGAATATTAAGTAAATAAGAAGAGCGCATTTATATAAATGCGCTCTTTCGTATAAAATTCCTGTGAGTTTATTTATAAACTACATTAATTAATGACCTGTTATTGCTATTCTTTTCTACTCCCAATCTGGCATAAGAGAGTTTGTAAATAGTTCATCATTGTCATCAGAATCATTCAGAAAGGCGAGATATATTGAAGGTATTGCTCCTTGGTTATTTAAAACTCTTGTCAATATAATTCTCCCTTCGTCAGGAGAGTAACTAGGAAAAAGATCATTCTCCCCTGCTATTACCTCTGTCTCTACCACTGAGGTCTCTTGAGTATTTACATTATATTCAAAAATTCGACTTGTGAAAATTCTATAATCTCCATTTTCTGAGCCTGAAACATCACGCGCATAGAGGACTTTATCCATATTTGCAGTTACATCTATTCCCGAAACTGCACCGAGTTGATTTTCTAAAACTGTGTATAATAGTTGACCTGAGCTCTGAGAAATAGCAAATACTCTAACATTGTAACCGTCAACATCATTGGTTTTTAAAATAATAGTATCGGGATTGAATGACGAAACAGCTACATCAGATATTAATGACCCATCATTCGTTTGATATATTTGAGATAACCCACTACCATCATTATTAATGGCGTATAGTTTATCAAAGTTTGGATAATAAAATTTTTGTCCATTTTCAGCCCAAGTAAATTGTATACTTTCCTGTCTAAATCCAGCAACAGGAACCGTGGAAGTGATTTGTTGTTCATTTGCTCCAGCAAGACTCATTGTAAAAATTTGATTTTCTCCTCCTATAGTTCTTAGAAATGCAATTTTACCGACGTTGTTATTTCGCTTAGGTCGAAAACTATTTTTAGATTCATCTGTAAGCTGTAGAACATTTGCATCAGTGGTTTCATTAGCCTCATCAGAATTTGCTCCAGAAAATACAACACTATTTCCGTCTATCCTTTTTATGAATAAGAAAGGGTTATTTTGCGCAGAAAATGTAGTGAAAGAACTTATTTCTGAACTTACTGATTCATTAAGTTCATCTTTTGCAGAGACTTGCCAGAAATAATTGGTCTCAAGACTCAAATTATTTACTGTATACGTAGTATCTCCTACTAATTGAAATTCTTCCATCTCATTTGTAGATCCATTTCTTAATTGAATTGTATAAGTGATTTCATCGTCCTCAGGATCTATTGAATTCCATGCAAACTCAATTTCTAGTAACTCATTTATAGCCCCATCAAGAGGACTTAGAAGAATAGGTGTACTAGGAGCTCCATTTCCTGTATTTGAGAGTACTAATTCCATAGCAACTTCAGAATTTAGTCCTTCTAAAACTTCTACCCCCTCAAACTCCGTATTATAGTTATCTAATTCGGCTTCCACTGAATATGAATTAACAAGTACATTAGAAATACTAAATTTCCCTTCCTCATTTGTGAAAACGGTATTACTAGCAGGACTAGTAGAAACCTTTACATTATTTAATGGCTCGTTTGTGTCTTCTGCTGTAACAACTCCTGAGATTGATCCGAATACATCTGCCTCTATGGTATCTTCAGAACAACCTAAGAATAATAAAACTGCAAATGCGACTATTACTAAAAAGTACTTATTCATTATTGACATCTTTAAATTCTTCAATTTTCAATTACTATTGACTCATTATCTTTCTTCTTATGGCTTTTAAAGTTTAGCCCATATCTCAAACCAAAACCAAAATTATAGTAGAAATCATTGCGCTTACCTTGATCAATAAAATCAATGTCATCGTTAAGTAATACATTATGTTCGGCAAAAGCAGTGAAGCTCAATCTAGGTGAAAATTTATATTGCAAACCTGCTCCGTATTGTAATTTTGGAAAAGTTTTACCAAGACCTAATCCATCTTGTGAAGAGTCTATTAAATCAACTGCGAGACCAGGGCCTCCAAATATATATGGACCAAAATCATCTTTCGGTAATAAAAATATTCTTGCATTTAAATCTACACTACCCATAATATTTGAGTATGCGTCACCATTATTTAATTCAAAAACACTCCCAGAAAGACCAACACTAAATTTATCTGTAACATCTTGCTCTATGGTGAGTTTTGACATAAAACCAGGTTTATTTGGAGTTAAATCGCCATCTATTAGATTCACACCCCCTTGAAGTGTAACATGAGTATCATACTCATCATTTACAAACATTCTATCATAAAGACCTGAACTTTCTTCAAGCTCCTTTTCCTTTAAATAATTTGAAATGAGTTCCTCATTTACTTCACGACCATCTTTTGCACTCCAATATTGATCAATGAGCCCCTCCATTATTAAATCGTGTACTGCCCGCTCTATTGCATCTTTTACAGCAATCTGAACAGGTTCATTTTGAGTGATTCCCGTTTCTGCCTCTAGCAATCGTTGAAACTTAACAAATCTAAAAAAGCTTGCGTCTAATGCCTGTGATAAGATTGTTTTTGAAACATAAATTGTTTTTAAAATCTCACCATTACTTGTTGATACAGCTCTTAGATAAACAGTAATTCTATCTTGTCTGTATTTAGCAGATCCACCCAACCCAAAATATCTAACGCCAAGACCTCCTGTAACTATATTAGTATCATAAGAAACAATACCCCCTTCCAGAAGCAATCCTGCATACAGTAATGGTGGTAGTGGAGGTTCATTGGGGTCTGAGTTTTTTATATATTCTTGTTTCGTGTTACGTATAATATTACGTTCTGTAGATAGATTACTTAAGTTCTCTCTTTCAATAGGTCTAAACCATCCAGAATCTTCAAGTGCTTTTATCAAAATAGTTGTTCCACCTTGAGTAACGGCCGTACTAAAAGTGCTTCCGGTTTCAATAGCTTTGAACTGGCCTGTTTGATCACTGAAATTATAAACTGCTACTTCTACAGGCAATGATGCTTCTGGAAGATCTAACAACTTTTTTGTAGTTTTAGAAAACTCCCCCACTCGAGCAGGCTGCTGGTCAAATTTCTGATTAAAATAAGCTCCACACGAAGACAATAAAAAGAAGCCAGTCACAAGTGTCAACTTTTGTAAAATTCTCATAAACATTCAGTTAATTCTAGTTAGGTACTACTATTTGCGTTTCTTCACCATTATTGGTGTCCAAAATATTTATAACTAATCCCTCAAAGGTTTCAAACACCTCTACATTGAGCGATCCAAATGTAAAAGTTCCCTCTTCAGTAATATTTAAAGCGTTTAGTTGTGCCTGGCTTAGCTGACTCTCAATAGCATTTAATAAATTCCTATTAAGCTCTCTACCAAATTGTTGTAACTCTGACAACTCCTCTTGCTCATCAACAGGTTCCGAAAGGCTATTTTGTAATGTTACAGAAGTTATAATCTGCTGATAATTAAAAGTATCTCCTCCAAAAAAAGGGCTTATAGGTTTATAAGAAAATTGTTGTGCTTTAGCGAAAGCAGAAACTCCTACTGCCATGAATAAAAAAAGTAGTATTCTCATATCAATATTGTATTTTTTGATCCTTTTGTTGTTCTAAAACTTGCAATAACTTACCTACTCTACTAATTGTAATCTGTGCCTGCTCTTCCAAAAATTTACGCTGAGGTTGAGAGAAAAATTTCCATACAATCTGATTGTTAATCTTAACTGTTATTAATGTTGTTCTTGATCTACCAGGCACTTCTTCGATGATAATATCTTTAGGTGACTTGATAGATTTATTAAAGTATAACGAGTAGAAATATTTAAAAAAATCTCTCCCCGCTTTTGTAATTGTTTTTTGGATTACTAACCCCGCTATGACAAAGCCATCTTGCGGTTTTGCTTGATCATTCGATCTAAAAAGATCCATCTTAGGTAGTTGGATATCAATTTCCGAAAGACTCCCATTTTCTAGAACTATTCGATCTTTACCTAAAGGTTTACCATCTTTATCAAAAATGAGTAATGCGAGTACTGTTTTATTTGTAACCGCATTTCCCAAAACCAACGTTTGCAATACCTTTTTCTCATACGGCTTTAAAACAAAACGTTGTTTATCACTATCCTTTTGTATAGTACCATCATCTTGTGTTTTGAAAATCAAAAATTCATATTCAAGAGGTAACTCGACAGGTGTTTTATTTTCTGCTAATGCAAAAAACTTCAAAAACTCGCTATTTCTTTCTATTCTTACTGATGCAGCTACTTCTTTATTATAATATTGCGCCTGCATCCCTAAGGATGAAAAGAAAAACAGTAACATAAGCTTCTTAAACAACTTCAAAATTATCTCTGTATTTAAACTTTTAATTATCTGGTGTTCCGTTAGTACTACTTCTAATTATTAATGATGGTGATGCTTCTGTTTGAATAAATTGTAATGATTCTGTAAGGCTATTAGAACCTAACCTTTGAAAATTGAGATTATTTCCTTGTTGCTCTAGATCTAATGAAATATTTGCTGTTCTGTCTTGAACAATATCAAATACTACATTTCTATTACCCTCCTGTTTAATATCTGTGATTACAGTTTCAACATTATAATTCAAACCCGTAAAGTTAAAGTCTCCATTTTGCTCTATATTTACTTCACTTGCTCTACTTTTTACATTTAATAACGCAGCATTAAAGTCTCCTATTTGCGTAATAAAAACACTATTTCCCTGAATTGTAGCATTCCTAGTATTCTTTGCAGTACCTATTCCAAAATCACCAAGAGCAGCTTTTGTTACAATATCTTTCTCTACAAGTTCTACGTTTGTGAGTTTAGTAGTTCCTTCAATATCCTCATTATAGGTTTGTGCATTTACAGAAATCGTCGTAAAAAAAAACACAAAACACATTATATATAATTTCATAATACTATCATATTAAGTTAATTCAGATAAAATATTTAAAAAAACAGTGGACATACTTGATATCAAGTATGTCCAAGTTTTTATTAATTTAGATGTAAATCATTATTTTGTAATAAAAATGACCCAATCTAAAATTCAATCAATTGATTTATAGACCTGAACCAGATCTAGCTCTTGCTGGAGCAGCCATAGCAGCTCTTGTAACCATATTAGCAGTTTGAGAAGTTCCTATAGCAGGTAAGATTCCTGAGAAACCTGTAGTTTGGAAAACATCAAGTGTATTTCCTCCATCAGGAAGTCCTCCTGGTACATTTTGCTCAGCTTTCCAGCTTTGTCCTATGTCTCCATCTTGACGAACAACGATAGTGTTCATATCTCCTCTTTGTGCAGTTTCTAAAGCGTTAAAATCTCCTGTTTGAAGTGCATCAACAACGTGATCTTTTCCTCTTTGAGTAGAAATAGCGTAGTTGTTTGTTCCTTGCTGATCGATTGTGATATCGTTACGACGGCCATTTTGACCAGTCGCTACATAGTTATCGTCTCCAGTTTGGTTTTGAACTACAGAGTTACCACGACCTGTTGGTGATCCAAAAATGTTTTGAAATACATAAGCTTCGTTCCCTACTCCGTCTTGATTTTGCTCAGAATAATCTCCGTTAGTATCACTAGTACCATCCCCAAATTGATGAGTCTCAGCTAAATTGCTATTTCCTTCTTGTACTTGGATAGCTTTACTCCAACTTGAAACTTGACTTTCAATACCGTTAGAGATATCGTCTACACCGTTTACAGCAGTAAACTGAGCTGCAGTGTTAGCATCATCTAAAAGGATATTACTACCTTGATTAACTAATGCCTCATTTCCTAAAACGTTATCATCCGTAGTCTGAGTTTGATTTGACATGTTGTTATTACCTTCTTGGAAAAGTCTTGCATAATTACGTCCAGAAGTACCGTCAGAAAGTTGATTAATAGTTCCTTGATTATCCACACCTACTTGCTCAGAGAGCGCTTCTTGACCTAAGCTGTTTTCTGGATCTGCTTGTTGCTTAATTTCAACCGCATTGTTTGTACCACTTTGTAGCGCTAATGCATCACTGTTATCCCAAGTTTGTAAAATTCTAGCAGAGTTATCATTACCTCTTTGATCTACACCTGCATAATTGTTTTCTGCATTTTGAGCAGTACCTTGTTGAATATCTGCAGAGTTTCCTGTTGTTCCTGCTACCGAGTTTTCTTGATATACTTGAGCATCATTAAAATCTCCTTGTTGCTCAATGCGGGTATCATTCTGATCACCCACTTGATTTGCTTGTGCATCATTATCAATGGCGCTTATGAAGAAACCTCCGTTGTTAGTGTTACCTGTTTGACGCATAGAAACAAGGTTTCCATCACCGTCTTGAGTTGCATACATAGAGTTTAAATCACCAGCCTGACGAGCTCGTACCAAGTTATTATTGCCGTTTTGTGTAGAATAACCAGTATTAGGTCCTATTCCAAAAGCTTGTGGTAATGCGTCGGCAGTTTCAATAGTTGCCGAACTAGTTAATGGAAAACCTGCCGTTACTAGTACTGGAGTGTCCTGGAAATTTGCCTCAGTCGCCTCTGTGGTTGTCTGCCCCAAAGCAACTGCTCCGATCATAAGTGCCGCGGCACTAAAAATTACTTTTTTCATAATAATTGAGTTTAAGTTAATAATATATAAATGGTTAATAAATACATATTTATAAGACACAACAAATCATCGTCATTGTCATCGCAATTGCGTCTTTTAATCTATTATTACGGGGGAGTAAGTATTACAAAGGGGGAAGATAGTGGCTGTAATACGAGTACTAAATTAGGGAAATCTATCTCTCTTCCAAGAAGTTACCAGCTGTTTTCGATGAAACGTTATGGTATTTTTAACATTTTTCGGTTAGCACTAGTGTTTACAGTGGCTAAGCACGCAGGGGTAAACACCCCTTTATAGGTGCGGCTATATTAGAATCAGATTTTTCTTACGAGTACGCTGACTATAAGAAACTTACAGTCGTCTTTTACTTGTACATTATAAAGCCTTGTGGCTTAAATCAAAAACATAACTTAATTTACAAAGAGTAATTCTCTATATTTTGGTAACGGCCATAACTCATCTTCTACTAAAAGTTCTAATTTATCACAATCTCTTCTTATCTGCTCAAAAAATGGCTTCACTTTCGCGGCATAATTACCTGCCTTGTCTTTAAGGTCAAGTGCATTTGCTTCCTTACGAGCATTTATCATTTCTGTTATGAGACTATTAATACTAGCGGTATATTCTGAGATTGATTTTATAATGGTTGTTTGCGCTTTCGCGAAAGCGGTAAAATCTTCACCATATATTTCTTTCAAGCCTCTTACATTGTCTATCAATACATTTTGATATCTCAAAGCTGTTGGGATAATATGATTACGAGCCACATCACCTAACACACGGCTTTCTATCTGTATGCGTTTTACATACTCCTCTAGTTCGATCTCGTAACGCGCTTGAATCTCAACATTGTTCATAATACCTAAAGACTCAAATAATGCTACCGTACTTTTACTTATACGAGCTTCAAGAGCAGAAACTGTGGTCTTATTATTACTAAGTTTGCGCTTTTTTGCTTCTTTTTCCCAAGAAGCTCCATAGCCATCTCCTTCAAATCTTATTTTCTTGCTGTCCTTTATATACTCTCTAAGGATATTAAAGATAGCATCGTCCTTTTTCATGTCCTTATTATCTATAAGAGCATCTACCTCCTTCTTAAAAGCAATAAGCTGCTGCGCCACGATTGCGTTAAGAACCGTCATAGGGTTTGCACAGTTTGCAGTAGCACCTACGGCTCTAAACTCAAATTTATTACCTGTAAATGCAAAAGGTGAGGTACGATTGCGATCTGTATTATCAAGTAAAATCTCTGGAATCTTACCTATTACATTGAGTTTAAGATCGGTTTTTTCTTGTGGAGATAATTTTCCATCTGTTACTTTTTCTAATTCGTCCAGTACCTGAGTAAGCTGCGAACCTATAAAGACAGAGATAATCGCTGGTGGTGCTTCATTTGCACCAAGGCGGTAATCATTACCCGCACTAGCAATAGAAGCTCTAAGCAAAGCTTCATGTTCATGAACCGCTTTAATAGTATTTACAAAAAAGGTGAGGAATTGTAAATTTTTCATCGGAGTACTTCCTGGGCTTAGTAGGTTTACTCCAGTATCTGTAGCTAGTGACCAGTTATTATGTTTTCCGCTACCGTTTATATTCTCAAATGGTTTCTCATGAAAGAGTACCTTAAATTGATGACGTTGCGCTACTTTTTGCATTACATCCATGAGTAATGCATTATGATCTACCGCTAGATTTGCTTCTTCAAAAATAGGAGCCATCTCAAACTGATTAGGCGCTACTTCATTGTGTCTTGTCTTTAAAGGGATACCTAGTAACAAGCATTCTTGCTCTAACTCCTTTAAATATGCCAGCACTCTGATAGGAATAGATCCAAAGTAATGGTCATCTAATTGCTGTCCTTTTGCAGCTGCATGACCTAGAAGCGTTCTTCCTGTAAGCATCAAGTCCGGTCTCGCAGCTGCTAGCGATGCATCTATGAGGAAAAATTCTTGCTCCCACCCTAAGGTAGCTGTTACTTTATTTACATTTTTATTAAAATACTGAGCTACTGCTGTGGCAGCTTGATCAATAGTATTAAGGGCTTTTAATAAAGGCGTCTTATAATCAAGTGCTTCTCCTGTGTATGCCACAAATACTGTGGGTATACAAAGTGTATTATCGTAAATAAATGCTGGAGAAGTAGGATCCCAAGCGGTATATCCTCTTGCTTCAAAAGTGTTGCGTATTCCTCCATTAGGAAAACTACTTGCATCTGGCTCTTGCTGTGCTAGCTGCCCACCGTCAAATTTATCAATAACATGACCATCTGTTGTAATTTCGAAAAAAGCATCATGCTTCTCTGCCGTGGCACCTGTGAGCGGTTGAAACCAATGCGTGTAATGAGTAGCTCCTTTATCAAGTGCCCAAGATTTCATTCCTGTAGCAATGGCATCTGCGGTGATGCGATCTATATTATCTCCTTTTCGTATCGCTGTCTGCACACTGTCTATGGTAGATTTAGACAAGAATTGACGCATAGCTTGCTCTCCAAATACGTTAGACTTAAATAATGAAGACGGTCTTCCTAAGGATTCAAAAGTTACGGCTGGTCTATGCTGCACATCATGCAAAGCTTTAAAACGAATTTTTGACATAATTGATCTTACATTATTACGGTAACAATATTTTCTACCAAACTAGAGACGAACTATTGTAACGCAATGATTATTAATATTTTATAAGATGTTCATTCATAGCTCTTGCTAAAAACCCAATAACACCCCTAAACTAGGGCACAAATATAAGGGAAATATAAAAATTATAGCCAAATATTACATACCCCCTAAAATTTGAGGGGTTGTTCATAAAAATCAATATTTTTTAATAACTAAGCCCTAAAATACCAATTGCCTTTTAAAATTATTTTATATTTGTCTTCGTTAACTAAAACATTAAATGCTATTATGAGTAAGTCAAAACTAGAATACATTTGGTTAGACGGGTACACACCCACACAAAATATGAGAAGCAAGACTAAAGTTGTAAACGACTTTAGCGGAAAATTAGAAGACTGCCCTATATGGTCTTTTGATGGGTCTTCTACTAAGCAAGCATCTGGAGGAGCTTCAGACTGTCTTCTAAAGCCAGTAGCTATCTACCCAGATCCACAACGTACTGATGGATTCTTAGTAATGACAGAAGTGCTAAGTGCAGATGGTACACCACATGCATCAAACCACAGAGCAAAAATAGATGATGATGATAATGATTTCTGGTTCGGTTTTGAGCAAGAATACTTTATCATGGACAGAGAAACTCAACTGCCTTTAGGTTTCCCAATAGGTGGATACCCAGGACCACAAGGAATGTATTACTGTTCTGTAGGAGGTCGCCATACACACGGTCGTGATTTTGTAGAAGAGCACGCAGATCTTTGTATCGAGGCTGGTCTTAACTTTGAAGGAATTAACCAAGAGGTTGCTTCTGGACAATGGGAATACCAACTATTTGCAAAAGGTGCAAAAAAAGCTGGAGATGAGATCTGGGTATCACGTTACCTTCTAGATCGTCTTACTGAGCAGTACGGATGGTACATTGAGTATCACCCTAAACCAGTAAAAGGAGATTGGAATGGATCTGGTATGCACGCAAACTTCTCAAACACAATATTGAGAACTTGTGGGTCTGAGGAAACTTACAATAAAATTTGTGAAGCGTTCCGTCCAGTGACTAAAGAGCACATTAAAGCATATGGAGCTCACAATGAAGAGCGCCTTACAGGAGATCACGAGACTGCTTCTATTACAGATTTCTCTTATGGAGTATCAGATCGCGGAGCATCATTACGTATTCCTATTATCACTGTAGAGCAAGGATGGAAAGGATGGTTAGAAGATCGTCGTCCAGCTTCAAACGCAGATCCATATCGCGTAGCAGGTCGTATTATCGAGACTGTAAAAACTGCAAAGGTTTAATTCTGATTTATATATAAATGTAAAAATGCTCAACTTAGGTTGAGCATTTTTTTTGTGTTACGCTTTCGCGAAAGCGTACTTAAAATCATATATAAACATCCAGATAGACGACTAGAATATTGAGAACCTAATCATATTCTAAAAAAGGCATTAACTATGCTGCAAATGCAAGCGCTATAAACAATATGTAAGCTCCTACAAGCACTAAACCTTTAATTCTCCCTATCTGTAGTTTTGCAGGTATAAATGCAAGTGGCAATAAGATGGCTGCAAAACCTATCATCCAGTAAATATTAGTGCCTAAAATAGCA
This sequence comes from Dokdonia sp. Asnod1-B02, assembly GCF_045063955.1. Classification (NCBI taxonomy): domain Bacteria; kingdom Pseudomonadati; phylum Bacteroidota; class Flavobacteriia; order Flavobacteriales; family Flavobacteriaceae; genus Dokdonia; species Dokdonia sp. Asnod1-B02. Next base: position 2,677,281 of record NZ_JBEFNW010000002.1, read on the forward strand.
TCATCTACAACGTTAATATCCTTAATAAGCGATGTTATCCCAAGTACTGAGGCAATATTAAAAATATTAGACCCTATCAAGTTTCCTAAAGAAATAGCTTTTTCTTTCTTTAATGCCGCAATTACAGATGCCGCAAGTTCTGGAACACTAGTACCTATTGCGATAACGGTAACAGAAATAGCATACTCGCTTATACCAACAGCCGTTGCAAGCTCTTTTGCTCCAGAGACAAGCCACTCAGAACCAAAATATAATGCCGCACCACCTATAAGAAGCCAGAGGATTATTTTAAAATAAGATGCTTGCCCTAAACCCTCGTCTACGCCATCACTTTCTTCTAGGGCTGCACTTTTTCTAGCTCTACGCAATAAGAAATATAAATAAACACCAAGTGCTGCAAGTAGTCCTCCACCTTCGGTAGCGGTGAGTTTTCCATCATTTGAGAGTAAGAAAAACAAGGCTACAGAAAAGAACATCATAACTGGCCAGTTAAAACGGTAAAAATCACGATCTATCGCAAGTGCCGAAATCACTGCAGTGATACCTAAAACGAGACCTATGTTTGCAATATTAGACCCAATTACATTACCTAGCGCAATATCAGAACTACCGTCTAATGCTGCTTGAACACTCACCAACAATTCCGGTGCAGAGGTTGCAAATGATACAACTGTGAGACCTATCACCATCTTAGAAAGATTAAGTTTAAATGACAATCCTACAGATGCCCTTACTAAGAACTCACCTCCTACTACTAGTAATACTAAGCCCGCTAGGATATAAAAAATACTCATAAATTCTAATTTTAAAGGCGAAGATAAGAATTAACAATCATGTGTACTGAGAATAAACAAGAGGCGATAGTGGTAATGTTAGTACGCTTTCGCGAAAGCGTTATAAAAAAATAAACTCCATATATCTTAAAAAGACATCGTTACATAAATCCTCACAAGATGTTGTTATTATATATTGTTCATTTATGAGAAAATGGTACATTTAAGATATCATATGGAATTAACGACAGAATTTATAGAGGCAGAGAATAAGGAGCTGACAAGACAGTACAAAAAACTGCTGCGCATAAGCTATCAAACCTTATCAGAGGATGATAAAAAAATGATTCGTAAAGCATTTGACGTAGCTGTAGATGCTCACAAATCACAACGTCGAAAATCTGGTGAAGCATACATCTTTCATCCAGTTGCCGTGGCACAGATTGTTGCTAGCGAGATAGGCCTTGACGCTACATCAATTGCTAGTGCATTGCTTCATGATGTGGTAGAGGATACAGATTACACTTTATCTGATCTTGAGCAAATGTTTGGAGAGACTGTCGCTCGTATTGTAGATGGCCTTACTAAAATATCCAGCTTAAAAAAGGATAGGGATGTGTCTTTACAAGCAGAGAATTTTAGAAAAATGCTGCTTACTATTAATGATGATCCACGGGTAATCATAATAAAAATAGCAGACCGCCTCCATAATATGCAGACCATGGATTCCATGCGTCCAGATAAGCAATCAAAAATCGCAAGTGAGACTCTTTATATATATGCACCTCTGGCTCATAGAATGGGGTTATATAATATAAAGACAGAACTTGAAGATTTAAGTTTAAAATATACCGAACCAGAAGTTTACAAAGATCTTTCTGGTAAAATCACAGAGAGCAAAGCACAACAAGACGACTACATTAAGGAATTTAAAAAAGTTATAGAAGACTCTCTAGACGAAGAAGGACTAAATTATCAAATCAAAGGACGCCCAAAATCGATATACAGTATAAGGCGTAAGATTCTTGCGCAAGGAGTCACTTTTGAAGAGGTGTATGACAAGTTTGCGATACGTATCATCTATAAGAGTGATAAGGCTAATGAAAAATTCTTAGCCTGGAAAATATATTCTATCGTTACAGACCACTTTAGACCTAACCCTACTCGACTTAGAGACTGGATTTCCTCTCCTAAAACCACGGGATACGAGGCACTTCACATTACCGTAATGGGGCTTAAAGGACGATGGGTAGAAGTACAGATTCGTTCTGAACGAATGAACGAAATAGCTGAAAAGGGATATGCAGCGCACTTCAAGTATAAACAAGGTAACGACGGAGATTCTACACTAGACGACTGGATTAATAAACTGCAAGAAGCGCTAGAAAATCCTGATCAAAACGCTGTGGATTTTGTTGAGAATTTCAAACTCAATCTATACAATAAGGAAATCTTTGTATTTACCCCTCAAGGAGAACTCAAGTCTCTTCCTAAAGGGGCAACTCCGCTAGATTTTGCCTTTAGTGTGCATACAGAAATAGGGCTTCACACTCGCGGGTCAAGAGTAAATGGTAGACTTGTGCCGCTAAGTCATGAACTTAAAAGTGGTGATCAGGTAGAAATCATCACATCAGAATCTGCGCATCCTACAAATAACTGGCTTGACTATGCCACAACAGCAAGAGCGCGAGCAAAGATAAAATCATCTCTCAAAGATGAAAAGAAAGAACTTGCAGATGATGGAAAGGCTATCTTGAATCGTAAACTTAAATCTCAAAAAATACCTCTTAACGAGAAAACTATAAACGAACTAGTCTCGTACTTCAAGTTAAACACTAGTCTTGATTTATTTTATCGCATAGGTAACGGAACCATAGACAACAAAATGATAAAAGAGTTTGCCGCACAACGCAGTAATGCTTTAATGTCATTTATAAAAAGTAAAATACGCAAGCCTAATAGTCCGCCAGATGTTCATAAAGATGAGATCACCAATAATTATGACTCATTAGTTTTTGGCCCAGAAGATCAAAAACTCGATTATTCATTTGCAAAGTGTTGTAGCCCTATACCTGGCGATCCAGTTTTTGGGTTTACCACTATAAACGACGGCATTAAGGTGCATAAAAATAATTGCCCTAATGCAATCTCGATGAGAAGTAATTATGCCTATAGAATTATTAAGGCGAAGTGGGTAGACTCATCAGACACTGGTTATCAAACAGACATTATACTTACAGGTATTGATAACTTAGGACTTGTAAATACAGTAACGGCAGAGATTTCAAAGCACCAGCACGTAGAAATAAAGGGTATAAATTTCACCACCCAAGGAGGTGTTTTTAAAGGAAAAATAACGGTACTAGTGAGAAACAATGAATTGTTGAAAACCTTGATAGAAAATCTTAAAAAAATAGACGGTATCGACCAAGTGACTCGAGTATAAATCCGTAAATTCGTCCTTTACTAAAAACGATGCCACTAAAAGCTACTATTAATAAGGATCAAGACGTTGTAAAAGGCGTTTTTACAGCCTATCTAGAAGAAAAAGGTCACCGCAAAACACCTGAACGTTTTGCAATCTTGCAAGAGATATACAGCAATGAAGAGCACTTTGATATCGAGACGCTCTACATTAGTATGAAAAACAAGAACTATAGGGTGAGCCGTGCGACATTATACAACACCATAGAACTTTTACTAGAATGCGGGCTCGTACGCAAACATCAGTTTGGCAATAATCAAGCGCAGTATGAAAAGTCATACTTTGATAAGCAACACGATCACGTTATACTTACAGATACAGGAGAAGTAATAGAATTTTGCGATCCTCGTATACAGTCTATTAAAAAAACCATAGAAGAGGTTTTTGATATCACTATAGACAAGCATTCACTTTATTTTTACGGAAAGAAAAACACGACTAATTAACATAACAATGGCTGTAGATTTACTACTGGGCCTCCAATGGGGCGACGAAGGAAAAGGAAAAATTGTAGACGTTCTTACGAAGGACTACGATATTATTGCACGTTTTCAAGGAGGACCTAATGCAGGTCACACTCTTGAATTTGACGGTATAAAGCACGTATTACATACGATTCCTTCTGGAATTTTTCATGACAATGCTATGAATGTCATAGGTAATGGCGTTGTGATAGATCCTGTGATTTTTAAGAAAGAACTTCAAAATCTTGATAAGTTTGAAGGACTAGATTATAAAGCAAAAATGGTGATCTCTCGTAAAGCACACCTTATACTTCCTACACACCGCTTACTAGATGCAGCTTCTGAAGCTTCAAAAGGAAAGGCAAAAATAGGTTCTACTCTTAAGGGAATAGGTCCTACTTATATGGATAAAACTGGTCGTAACGGTATACGTGTAGGAGACCTAGAACTTGCAGACTGGAAAGAGCGTTATGCTACGTTAAGAGACAAGCATATCTCAATGATTGATTTTTATGATGCAAAAATTGATTACGATCTAGACGAACTAGAAACGGAATTCTTTGCTGCTATAAAAACACTTAAGACGCTCAAGTTTATAGACTCAGAAGAGTATTTATACCAAGCACAAAAATCTGGCAAGTCTATACTTGCAGAGGGTGCTCAAGGGTCACTACTTGATATTGACTTTGGTACTTATCCTTATGTGACTTCTTCAAACACGACAGCAGCAGGAGCTTGTACAGGTCTTGGTGTTGCTCCTAATCAAATAGGCGAAGTATTTGGAATCTTTAAGGCTTACACCACTCGTGTAGGTTCTGGACCATTCCCTACAGAGCTTTTTGACGAAGATGGTGAGACTATGGGACGCGTAGGTAATGAATTTGGCGCTACTACTGGCCGTGCACGTCGTTGTGGATGGTTAGATCTTGTAGCTCTTAAATATGCCGTGCGTGTAAACGGAGTTACTCAACTTATGATGATGAAAGGTGATGTACTTTCTGGATTTAAAACCTTGAAAGTATGTACTGCATATAAATATAAAGGAGAGACTATCGAGCACCTTCCTTACAATATCGAACCAGAAAATGTTGAAGTAGTCTATAAAGAAATGGCTGGATGGTCTGAAGATCTAACAGGCATGACTACTGCAGACCAACTTCCTAAGGCTCTTAATGATTACATAGATTATCTTGAGAAAGAACTTGAGACACCTATTAAAATAGTTTCTGTAGGACCAGATCGTACACAAACGATACTTAGATAAGCTTACAAAAATTCAAATTATAAAAAAGCCTTCAGATTCATATCTGGAGGCTTTTTATGTACACTTATCTCAAATAAACTACGTTAAAAGAATACCCTAATGTAGATACAAGGCGGTATCACCTCCTTTTTGATAAACTGTTATCGATTTCGGCAGGCAATTTGATTATTTTTGACACTGATGAAAAATTACTTTTACATTTTACTTACTGGGATGTTTTTATGTTCTGCTTTCGCGAAAGCGCAACAAAACCAACCTAAAGAAATCCTCATAGAATCTGACATTGAACGCATCAATGAAGAAGAATTTCCTGGCGCAATTATTTTTCAGAAATCAAATAAGCAAGTATACATACAACACGAAGGTGCCGAAATGTGGTGCGATCTTGCTTTTTATTATAAAGATGAGAACTTTGTAAAAGCATACAGAAACGTACGCCTAAAGCAAGGTGACTCTATCTCGATGCGTGGTAGATATATAGAATATAATGGTGATACTAAGTTTGCTTATGCAGCAGGTGATGTCTTCTTAAAGAAAGATACTACAACAGTAACCACAGACACCATGTACTTTAATCGCATAAGCCAGCAAGCGTACTATCGCACAGGAGGAGTTGTCACATCACCTAATAGCAAAATAACTAGCCGCGTAGGTCGCTACTATATAGAGCAGGATAAAATCTCTTTCATTAATGATGTTGTGGTTACAAATACTGAGTACGTAATTAACAGTGAGCAACTAGACTTTTATAGCGTCCCAGAACATGCTTATTTGTATGGACCTACTACAATCACGAGTTCAACATCTAAGGTATATTGTGAGCGCGGGTTTTATGATACTGCAAATGATTATGGTTATTTTGTAAAGAACTCGAGAATAGATTACGACAATAGGCAAGTATATGGAGATAGCCTCTATTTTGACAGAAATAGAAACTTTGCAAGCGCGACTAACAATATCAAAGTTCTTGACACCTTAAACAGAAGCCTTGTAAAAGGACATTATGCAGAAGTGTACAGAGCAAAGGATTCTGTTTTAATCACACAACGAGCAGTTGCTATCACAGTAGAAGATAATGACTCTGTGTACGTACATGGCGACAGACTTTTACTTACTGGAAAGCCGGAGAACCGAATTATAAGAGCTTTTAAGAACGTAAAACTTTATAAGAGTAATATGAGTGGTAAAAGCGACTCCCTGCATAGTAACCAGCGCACAGGACTTACTCAAATGATAGGAAAGCCTATATTATGGAGTGAGAAAAGCCAAATTACAGGAGATAGCATTCACCTTCTCAATAATCTAGAAACAGAAAAAATAGATTCTCTAAAGGTTTTTGATAATGCGTTTATCGCTCAGAAAGACACGATTTCTGGATTTAACCAAGTCAAAGGACAAAAACTATATGGCTTTTTTGATGATGAAAATCAGCTTAAGCAGGTAGATATTATAAACAACGCAGAGACAATAATGTATATGCGTGAAGAAAACGGTGACCTTACAGGCATAGATAGAGGAACCTCTGCTCGTATAGAAATTACTTTTTTTGAAAATACGATAGACGAGATTAATAAACTTAAAAGCCCGGGAGGAACCATTTTTCCCGAATCACAATTTAAGAATGAACCACAAACTTTTGAGGGCTTTAACTGGAGAGGTGATGAAGAGTTGTTGAGCAAGGAGGATATTTTTAAAGGAGAAGCTCCGTTTGAGCTTACTAAAATTCAAGGAATACCCCTACCCGAAATTGATGCTGGTTTCTTTTCAACTACTGATGACCCAACAATCAAACCGCTATCTGAAAGCTCAGATATAAAAGAAGGAACTCTAGAAAATCGAGAAGAAAATAAGCCAAAATATGGACAAGAAAATCTAGATGAAAAGAGCAAACTTGAGAAAGAAGCTTTATTAGAGCGTAACCAAAACACCTCTACACAACGCACTCAAAATCCAACCTTGATGAACACACCAAGACTATTAAAATCCGTTAAAAAAGACGGGAATTAACAGGCAATATTTGAAGTGAAATTCTCCTAAGGGAAACTAACAAGAATATGACATTCTTACAAAAAGTACTAAATATCAAGTTTTTACGCATCTAAAAGAATCAATATAGTACAGATTATTGCGTTTTAACCCAATTTATAAGTCAGTTAACGAAAATATTTTTCTACACCTTTCTTCCCTCCTATCTTTATAGTCCCAAATCATTAGACTATGAGAAAATTATTATTTTTACTCGTATTTACAGCAATTTCTAACCTAACAGCACAGAACTCTCAGATGTTCTTTTCTGAAGCGCTAGACGCTCACCTTCCTTCTTATTTATTACAAGCCGAAGAAGCCATTAGAAATCTTGAACAAGACAAAGTCAAAGTGCTTTTTGATAATCTTGTAGAGGACAAACTTGTAGGATCTTTGATGAATAATTTTAAGGTTAAAACCACTTCAAAGAAAAGTAAATCTTTAGCAGATTATAATAAACCTGTAATGTTACTCACCTATTCTAGCTGGAGAATAAGCAGCAAAGGAGAGCAAGCTGCTCTTAACGAGCTGGCAAATCAATATGGTGATGATGTAGCGATTGTACTCCTATTTTGGGGAGATGTTAAGCAAGTAAAAAAATTAAGCAAAGACTATGATCGCAATATTGACATACTTTATGTTGATGATTCTGAGAATAATTACTCTTTGGTTATAAAGAACCTTAAGCATTCTTTAGGGCTTCCTCTTGCTTATACCATTACTTCAGATAAGGAAATTATAGATATTAAAAGACGTTTGTCTAACAAGCTGTCTCAAGATGAGGCATTATCTAATACCAATAATTTTGAACTATATAAAGGGATGCTTACAGAGCTACTGTATAACCAGCAATTGCTCAGTGATGACCCTATAGTTATCAATTAGCAGTTATTTACCCCACAGCATTTTTATAGAAAGAACGAGAAGCACCGCTCCAAAGATTCTTTTAAGCGTTTTTTGATCAAGATTTACAGCTAGTTTTGATCCTAGAAACCCGCCTACCACAAAAAACACAGCGATAACCGCAGCATATTTCCAGTTTACATAGCCTTCGTTATAGTAATTATAAGCAGCAAGGAATGTTACCGGAACTGCAAGCACAGCAAGACTCGTACCTTGAGCTTCATGCTGATTAAAGTGCAGTAACATAATCATAAGAGGTATCATAATAACACCTCCACCTACTCCCATAACACCACTCAACACTCCGGCAATAAGACCTATGGCTATAAGCGCTATAATAACTGATGCATTCATTTTATTAAATTTTGTTTCAATAAAAATACCATATTAGAGAGTGTTATAAATAAAAATAGGCATCTCATTTTATAAAATGAGATGCCTATTTATTAATTGATTATTTATGAGTATTATCTACCTAGTGTGTAAGCACCTTTTTCTGGTATCTCTATATAATATTTCTTTCCTGAACTATTATTGAGTTTAGTCTCACGTAACCAAGGGTTGTGAAGTTTAAGAAGCTTATAGTTAATGTCAAAACGCTCTGCAAATTTTACAAAATCTGTCACTGCTGTGTCTACTTCAACCTTATATGTAGGTACCTCTGCATATAAATCTTCTGCTCTAAAGTTGAAACCATACTTCTTTGGATTGCTTAAAATCTCCTTAAGAGCAATAATTCTAAATACGTAACGACCAGTTTCCTCTCCTAAAAGCAAATCATAATAGTCTTGTACATTTTGCTCTTTAAAACGACGAGAAACTCCATAGTTACCGGCATTATAAGCAGCTGCTGCAGCTGTCCAGCTTCCAAATTTCTCCTTAGACTGCTTTAAATATTTACAAGCAGCACGTGTAGATTTTTCTACATGATATCTCTCATCTACATTATCGTTTACTTCTAGACCGTATTCCCTTCCAGTTTCTTTTAGAATTTGCCAGAAACCAGTTGCTCTAGCAGGAGAAACTGCTTGTGTCAGTCCGCTTTCTATTACTGCCAGATATTTAAGATCATCTGGCACACCTTCTTCTGCTAGAATCTTTTCTATCGTTGGAAAATACTTATTTGCTCTTTTAAAAATAAGTAACGCATTAGACTGCCAGTACGTGTTCACAAGGAGCTCACGATCCATACGTTCCAGTATATCCGGATTTTCAACAGGAACTGCCTCACCTGCAAAGTTTAATCCATCTGGCATTGGGATGGCATACACGTTATAGTCATTAAGTAACCTCTTTGATGTCATTTTTTCATTCTGCACCTCTCCTTTTTCTTCTGCCACTTCTTCTTGTGGTGCTTGTGCAGAGTTTATAACTAGGCCTGCAATAGCTACTACTGCAATACCTGCAACAACTTTCTTTATCATTATCATCATCTTTTCTATTTTAAATCAATGTAATCATTTTCAATCAGTTCGATTAAGTTTTTATTAAACCATTTTGCTCGAGTTATCACCATAATGTGAGTCCCTCCTTCTATATTAATACAGTTATCTATATACTTCAATGGGAAGACCTTATCTGCACTTCCGTGTATGTGAATAATTCCTGACGGCGCAGTTTCTTGATCCCAACAGACCATTTCTTTTACTGCCCAACTCAAGTACCTTCTATCATTCATAGATAGGTACTTTTTATATAGTGCCACTCTATTTTTTATAGTCTCGCCAAAGGCATATTTTGCAAGTGTATCTATATCTTCTACTAATCTCGTAGGCAATATGTTGTATAACTTTAGCTTTCGCGAAAGCTTCATTCTACGTGGTAACTCATGCTTAGTCTTAACACTACTCGCAATGATAAGCTTTGCCACCTTAATATGCTTTGCCATTTCTTGTACGAGTATCCCGCCAAAACTAACGCCTAGCAATACGACATTGTCATGCTTAATATGAGTTGTCATTCTCAAGGCATAGTCTTGTAGCGACTCATCTACCTCTGGAATGAACCATTCTAGCAAATGAATTTGATAAGAATCCTCGGGTAACTTTATATTCTCAAAAATAGAAGGATTGGCCGCCATACCTGGCATTAAATACACGTGCGTCATCTAACTTATAAGTAAGGGTTTAACATAAGAGAAGCGCTCTATTTCGGGAATTTTTTATACATTTGCAAGACTTTCTCAAAAAGAAATTATTAAGATTTGATTATCTTATTATTTCTTGCCTCTTAGGGGTCAAAATTAAGGAGAGATTTCTAATAACCCCGTTAATAATTTTACAAATACTTTAAATATTTTTCAAAATTTATGGAAGCGACGACAGCAGTTGAATTGACAGATAATGAGTTCCAAAGACAGTTTGAAGCAACATTTGCAGGGAAAATGGCAAAAATGGAATACTCGTTACAAGAGCGTAAAATCTTCCTGACAAAAATCTTCATGCCAGAAGGCACAGAGGAGCACATGAATGAATTTATTATAGCAGTATTTAATGAAGTTGCAGAGAGAGAAATAAGCCTCGTACCTACGAGTCCTGAAATTGCAAAATTCATGCGTTCTAACAGACGTAAATACAAAAAATTACTACCTGTAGGAATTAACATATAGGTGATCCTATTCTATTTAAAAACCACTCCATGAGTGGTTTTTTTTTATGCAATATTGCGAGATTACCTTGAAACATATATCCTATAAAATTTTTCACTATTCATGATAGAAAAAAATATACCCTACACACATACTAATACGTACTCCACCCTTAACGAGCTATCAGAAAAAACTAAGAATATTTGGTTCGTTTTTCACGGCATGGGCTACTTGTCAAGGTATTTTATCAATTACTTCAAGGAGCTTCCACCAGAAGAGAATTACATCATAGCCCCACAGGCACCTAGTAAATATTACCAAGACAAACGTTTTAAATATGTAGGTGCTAGCTGGCTTACTAAAGAAAACACAGAAACAGAGAAGGACAATGTTTTTAATTACCTTGATGAGCTATGGTATACGGAACTAGCAACTATCGACAAAAGTGCTGTAAACGTGATCATGATGGGGTATTCTCAAGGTGTATCTATCGTCACCAGATGGATTGCTTCTAGAAAAATAGATTGTTCCTATCTTTTACTACATTCTGGCGCCATACCAGCCGAGTTAAATCCGACGGATTTTGAGCATCTTTCTACCACAACTCCAGTCACATATATTTATGGAGATAAAGACGAATATATCACAGAAGCTCGTGTTACAGAACAGCATCTCAACGGTTCTGCTCTTTTTGGCAATCGTCTAGAAGTCGTTGTGTTTTCTGGCATTCATGAGGTTCACACAGCATTCTTCCCAAAGATATTAACTGCACTGGAAGAGTAAATTAATGGTGTAGGTTACGCTTTCGCGAAAGCGTAAAACAAAAAAAAATCGGCAACTCTATTGAATTGCCGATTTTGTTATTTAATGAAATGCTTATTAATAACCAGTGATTTCAAATTCACTACGCCTGTTAAGCTGATGATCATCTTCTGTACATTTACCTACAGGACAGTTAATCACAGGCTGTGTATCGCCATATCCTTGGTATTGTATTCTAGAAGCATCAATTCCTTTACTAACTAGATAGTCAAAAGTACTTTTTGCTCTTTTTTCTGATAGCGGCATATTATATGCTGCTGGACCACGACTATCTGTGTGAGAACTTACTTTTATTTTAATACGCTCGTATTTGACAAGCTTAGCTGCCAGTCTATCAAGTACAGCTCTTGAGTCTTCACGTACTACATATAAATCAAAATCAAAATAAATAGGAGCGACATCCATATATAGTTTGCCTTCCTTCTCTACTACTTGTGGTGCATTCACATCTGTAAGCAACTCAAAACGACTTGGATCTTTCTCTTTAAGGTCTTTAGAAAGATTCTTTTCTTTCATAAGGGCGAGCTCGCTATCTGTAAATATTCTCTTTACTTTGATTACATAAGGCGCTGTCTGTATGCCTCGTATTTGAATATCCATACGTCCTTCTTCATGATTATCTCCAGAAGCTATAAACGTATAATCATCTACAGTAAGTGGCACTTGGAAAGGTGCGGCATCTTCTTTACGGTCTGCATAAACTTCTTTACCTTGATATCCTAGGATCTGTATTGCTGCATCTGAGATAAGCTCATCTGTATCTGCGTCACGTACCTCAAACTGAGTTTTAAACTCGCGAGTTATGATTTCTCCAGTTTGCACAAAACTATAAATATCATCATCTGTTCCGTTACGATTAGTGGCATACAATCCGTTATTATCAGAATAGTAGCTTAAACTAAAATCGTCGTATCTAGAATTTATAGGTGCCCCTAGATTAATAGGCTCAGTAAAACCTTTTACGGTAAGTGGTGCTACAAAAATATCAAGTAGACCTAAACCTAAACGTCCATCTGTAGCAAAATATAAATCTCCTGTGTTTGAAACAAACGGGAACTGCTCCCTATGAATAGTATTAATTGTAGGCCCTAAATTTACTGGAATACTATACGTCCCATCTAGCTGTACGGTTACGTAATAGATATCAAAACCGCCAAGACCTCCTTCCATATCTGAGGCAAAGTACAAGCGTTTTCCATCTCTAGTAAGTGTAGGATGCATGTAAGAGTAATTTTCATTTACAAATGACAGACGCTCTGCTTCTCTCCATATTCCATCTATGCGAACACTTTTATAAAGATGAACTCTATTAGTCCCTTCCTCATCAAAGATCTTCCCGCTGTCACCGTTTTCATAAGCACTACGAGATAAGTACATCTCATCTCCAGCCGTATTAAAACATAAGTTACCATCATGCAATGGTGAGTTTACACCTTGCTCAAGCCTAACTGCTTCGCCAGCGAGTTCATTCTTATCATTTACTCTTACTCCATAAATATCTAAGAATGGTCTTTGCGTTGTCTTAAAACGCTTTGCAAATAAGGTTCTAAGTACATCGTCATTTAATCTATCTGATGTAAAGAAAACACTATCTCCTACTCTTACAGGTCCAAAATCGTCTGCTTCTGAGCTTATATTACTCTTGGTTGCGTCAAATTTTGGGTTTCTCTTCCTTAATTCCTTTATAAGATCAAGGGCCGCTACTTTATCAAAGTCTTCACCTCTATTTTTATAATAAAGATCAAGGTAATCCACCACCTTATCTGAACTTACAGTAGCATTAAGAACATGAAACATTTTAAAGTTAAACTCATTATCGTACGTTCTATCTGCATCATTAAATCGCTGTCCCACTAGTTGATTAAGATATATAGATGCATTTCTATAATCTTGATCTAGGTAATAAGCGTCAATAACCTTTCCTAATATTTCTTTAGAGTTATTTTTTCTTAAAGCCACTTCATAATACTTTGCAGCACCGGCGTAGTCTCCTTTATTAAAAAAACGATCTCCCTTTTGTACTTGCCCAAATGCACTTGCACTTACACAGAGTAAAATAAGTAATGTGTATATATTTTTCATCTTAGTAAAATCTTGGTGAGATGTAACGTTTTTGTAAGCCTAGCAAATCAAATGTGTATAAGAGTACTACCTCGTGACTTCCATTATTAAAACGATTAAGATCGCTCACATTAAAGTCATAACTGTATCCTATTTTTAAATCATTTGTAATATTAAATCCTGCTAGTGCCGCGATAGCATCTTGATGTCTGTATGAAACCCCGAGTTCAAATTTCTCGTCATACAAGGCGTTTAGAGAAAGGTCGTAGGTTAATGGAGCTCCGCTTATCCACTTTGCTACAGCAGAAGGCTTTATTTTAAGCACATCACTCACATCATACACATAACCTGCCATTAAATATGCAGTAGGATCTTTCTTATATAGAATAGAGGAATCACCATTGCCAAAATTATTTTCAATTTTGTACGGTATCACGCTTGGCGAACTCAATCCAACGTAGTAATTATCTTTAAATAAGAAAGCACCAACTCCAACATCTAGTGAGGTAGTTTCCCCATTTTGAAAAGCTAAATCTCCTCCTACATTTTGATCTGTAAAATCAAGACTCTGATTATCTACCCCTAACTTTAGTCCAAAAGATAGGTTTGTACTTTCTGCTACATTAATTCTGTAAGCAAAATTTACATTAAAATTATTTGTAGTGAGTACGTCTCCTATTTGATCATTTACATAGTTTACGCCTATTTCTACTCGCTCGTTAAGAGGAATATTTGCAAAAACATTTGCAGTTTTTGGCGCACCATCTAGACCTACCCATTGAGAGCGGTACAAACTACCTACTCTTATAAGTCCTGGTTCATTAATCATATAGGCTGGATTTACCACACCTTGATTGTACATATACTGCGTGTACTGTGGTTCTTGTTGAGCAAACGTAGATAAACTACAAAATGCCGCTAGTATGAATATTTTAAATTTCATCTTGAGGTTGTTTTTTTATCTACTTAAGTAAAATGATCCGTCTATCGGTTCTGAGTTTGAATCATTAGGATAGAAGATGTAAAAATATACACCTGTAGGTAGTTGATCACCTAATCCAGATCCTGTATTAGAACTTCCATCAAAAAGTGGCGTATTTCTATTTCCTCTGTAAACGATAGTTCCGTATCTATTGAAAATTTGAATATCAAAATTCGGGAAGATATTTGGTAAAGTTCCTAATTCTAAGAAGTCATTCTGACCATCATCATTGTCTGACACTCCATCAGAGATTTGAATCTGACATCTTCCATCGCTTAGTGGTAAAACATCTGCTAGATATGGTACTCTAGGTGATTCACATCCGTTGTCATCTACCGCACTCACATAGTAAGTCGTCGCATCTACTAATAAAGTAGATAATGGTAATGGATCTCCACCTTCCGCGGAAGCGTACCAAACAAAGTCTTCTACACTAACAACAAGATTCCCTAAGGTAACTCCGTCATTAATACAGATAAAAGGCTCATTTAATACTACTGTAGGTGCCATAACCGGTGTTATAGTAAATGTAATAGTTGCATCATCTTGACCACATGCATCTGTAAAAACTATGTATAGATATGAGAAAGTGCCTTCACCTAAGGCTCCCACATCAATTAATCCATCTACTACAGTTTCTGATGTATCGATATTTATAAACTCTCCTGTAAGTTGAGCATCGTTAGATAATAATCCAAATAGAGAAGTCGTATAATCTCCTGCACAAACAAAAGTATCTATATCATTTCCTGCATTTGAGACAGGCACAATAGTTACTGATAATGTTGCACTCACCTCATCACATGCTCCGTTTGCTGCAATGGTATACACGTAGTCACCGCTCACTGCAGTCATAGGATCAATAGAACCATCATTATCTGCTGTAGCATATCCTTCTGGACCAGACCAACTACCGTTACTATCAGGACTTCCTCCTAAAATTGTAAATAAATCTACAATAGCGCCATCCTCACAAGCCTGAAAAGTACCTCCAGTTCCAGCATTACTACTTTCAAAAACAGTAAATGATAATGTTGCTGCATCTCCACAACCATCATCTGTAGTTGTTGTATACGTATAGTTAAATACTTGCTGCCCATCTACAGCAGGAACTGTAAATGGATTACTAACTACATCGCCAGTGACAGTATCTGTCCAAACTCCTTGTGTTCCAACGTAAACTACATCTGTCCCGTTAGTTTCTAATAGTGAAATTAGATCAAGAGGATTTGTAAAACTATCATCACAAAGCTCCACTCCCGTAGTATCTTCTCCGGCATAATTTGTTGCAAAGAATGAAACCATCACTGTAGCAGTTACCGCTTCACAAGCACCATTTGCGGCTATAGTGTAAACATAAGCGCCTTCTGCATTTACAGATGGGTCAAAGTTAGCTTCATTATCCGTAGTGGTATATCCATTAGGGCCAGACCAAGTTCCATTTATATCTGGTGTACCTCCTAATAATGTAAAGAGATTTATAGTGGTTCCATCTTCACAAGTTTCATAAGCTGCATCTATACCAGCATCACCTTGCTCAAAAACTGTAAAAGATAAAGTCGCTGTATCTTCACAACCACCACCTCCAGTAGTGTAAATAAACTCAAAAGTTTGAGAATCTGTAATTGATGGTATTGTAAATGGATTTACTATAACTGCTCCAGAGCTATCAGTCCAATCACCATTAGTATCTATAGTGTCTGTGCCGTTATCTTCTAGAAGTGTAATTAAATCTACAGTTGTCGTTGTATTACATAACTCAACACCCGTAGTATCTTCCCCTGCATATATTGCATCTCCTAAAGTCACATCTACCGTTGCAGATGCTTCTAGACACGTTCCATTTGCTGGTACGGTATAAATATATGCACCCTCAACACTTGTTCCAGGTGTAAATAGAGCAACGTTATCTGTGGTTGTAAAACCATCAGGGCCAGACCAAGTACCGTTAGTATCTGGAGTTCCCCCTAAGAGAGTAAAAAGATCAACCTCAGCTGCATCACTACAAACTGCGAGCGGTCCACTTTCTCCTGGATCGTATTGCTCATATACAGTAAAGCTTAGTGTAGCACTGTCTTCACATCCGTTTTCTGTTACCGTATTATATTCAAAGTTGAATAATTGAGAGTCTGTAATAGTAGGTATTTCAAAGTTATTATCAACTACGTCTCCATTTGCAGTATTAGTCCATACTCCGTTTGGACCTACATAAATAGGAGCTTCATCAATATTTACTTCTAATAAGTCCGTAAGTACTAGTGGACTCTCTGTTTCACAAATCTCAAGATCTGCAGTGTCTTCTCCTGCGTAGTTTGCTGGGTTAACTATTAAGGTAACTAGTGTAGATTGAGATTCACACGGCTGATCTCCAGACACGACTACTTCGCAGCCATCTGGACCTATATATGTTTGCGTGATACCTGGACCACAATGGTAACTTTCATTTACAATGAATTCAAACACATAGGTTCCTGCAGAAGTATTGTCTGTAAGTGTTGATACATCAATTGTACCGGCACTCGTATAATCAACATCTCCTACAAGCGAACATATTTCATCTAAATTAGATACAAGTCCTAGGTTAGAAGGCCCAGAGACCAACCTCCAATTTGTACAACTATTGTTTGGGTAATCAAATAATGTAGCTCCTTCTTGCGCAAAGTCTATATAATCGTATAAATTTAACGTAGTCAGAGTTTCATCTCCTACACATAATTCTGGAATATCATTTTGTTCAAAAGGTCGTATATATTCATAAAATGTAAATCTGATTGTACTTTGTTGATCAGAACAAATTGATGATCTACTTTCTACAAAATAGGTGAAGTCATATGTCATACATCCAAATTCTGGAGTAGTAGCTACAAGGTCGTCATAAATTTCTCTAAGATTGATTATAGAATCACCAGGTCCAGATATTTGCCCTGTAGGATCCGTTAACCAAATACCTTCAATATTTTCATTTACTAGATATTCATCATCACGTAAATTAATATCCATATCAAAGTTACCTGCTAACAACTCTGTCTCACATATCACAAATGAATTTGCAAATCCTGCAAATGGCTCTTTAGTAACAGATACCAAAACAGAAGTAATTTCTTCTGCTGAACAAGGAGTAATTCCAGGTACACGATATTCTAACTCAAAAGTCTCTTCGTCTACAAGTGGTGGACCAGCTTGATACGGTATATTTACGTTAAGAAATCTATTTCCTGAGATTCCAACGTAATTAGGACTTGAACCTACATAAAACCACTCTCCATTTCCATGCGGACTAGGGTTAGATAATAAAGTTTGAAATAAATCAATATTTGTAGTACTGTCACACTCAAAAGGCGGAGCTCCTTGACACACTTGAAGGTTTATACCACCTGCAGTAGTACTTGCTGCGGTTCCAGAGTACGGTCCTAATACCACATTGAATAAAAATTGCACATCATCTGGACAACCTGTAGCTCCATTGAGGAACTCAAACTGGTAGTCTGTTATATTCTCAGATGAGTTATCAAGATCCCATAAAAACAAGTCTCCTGTTACAACATCAAGTGCAAAATTAAAGTTAGGATCAAACCACATCCCATCTGCAGGAGTGATTGTTGTTCCGGTAATTGCAGAAAACTCTTCATAGAGATTTATGATTCCATCTGGAATTGAATCACCGTTACCATCTACAACAGTCATGTCGCACACAGTAAATGTCTCTACCTGGGCACACTGACTAAAAGCCGTTACCGTAGAGCATAACAATAAAGTAAGAAAAAGGTATAATTTCCCCATAGTTAAGTTGGATTAAGGTGCAACGAAGATAAATCAGACCGCTTATACAAACCTAATTTTATGTTAATTAATATCGACGAAATACACATTACTCTCGTTATAATACTTCGGTATTACTGATTATCAGTTAATTACAAAATAACACATCTTCGTCTCATTTCATAAAAACAGAATAATTTGACAGTAATTCGCTGTAAATATGGACATTACCATATGGGAAACACCTAAAATATCACTTCAAATTTAATTGTAAGGACATAAGAATTAGATAAACTCCAAGCTATTGTATAAATACAATTAGAAAAAAAGACATAAAAAAAGTCTCACAACATACGTTGTGAGACTTTTCTATTATTGATTTGAAGATGTATGGGATATTAAATCATACGTCTCAAATAATTCCGCTTTCGCGAAAATGATTACTTCACTTCCTCAAAATCTACGTCTTCCACATCACTAGCGGTATCTGCTCCTGCATCTCCTCCAGCTTGTGCATCAGGTCCTGGTTGTCCAGCTCCATCTGCTTGTGCTTTGTACATTTCTTCAGAGGCTACTTTCCAAGCTTCGTTGATTTTATCAAGTGCTGGAGTAATAGCATCTACAGATTTAGTTTCATAAGCTGCTTTCAATTCTGCAAGTGCATCCTCGATAGGCTTCTTCTTATCATCAGATAATTTATCACCAAATTCAGTTAGTTGCTTTTCCGTTTGGAAAATCATACCATCTGCTTCGTTGATTTTGTCTGCAGTTTCTTTTGCTTTTGCATCAGACTCTGCATTTGCTTCTGCTTCTGCTTTCATCTTTGCAATTTCTTCTTCAGAAAGTCCAGAAGATGCCTCGATACGAATATCTTGAGATTTTCCAGTAGCCTTATCTATTGCAGAAACTTTAATGATTCCGTTTGCATCAATATCAAAAACAACTTCAATTTGAGGTACTCCACGCTGTGCTGGTGGAATATCCGTAAGTTGGAAGCGTCCTATTGTATTATTATCTGCAGCCATTGGTCTTTCTCCTTGTAGTACGTGGATATCAACACTTGGTTGGTTATCTGCCGCTGTAGAGAATACTTGTGACTTTTTAGTAGGGATTGTAGTGTTAGACTCAATAAGCTTTGTAAATACATTACCCATTGTTTCAATACCTAATGAAAGTGGAGTTACATCAAGAAGTAAAACATCTTTTACATCTCCAGTAAGTACACCTCCTTGGATAGCAGCTCCTACAGCTACAACCTCATCAGGATTTACTCCTTTTGATGGTGCTTTACCAAAGAATTTTTCTACCGCTGCCTGTACTGCAGGAATACGAGTAG
Source organism: Dokdonia sp. Asnod1-B02 (assembly GCF_045063955.1). NCBI lineage: Bacteria > Pseudomonadati > Bacteroidota > Flavobacteriia > Flavobacteriales > Flavobacteriaceae > Dokdonia > Dokdonia sp. Asnod1-B02. The sequence goes on from NZ_JBEFNW010000002.1 coordinate 2,696,742, forward strand.
ATCCTCCTACTAATATAATTTCATCTATATCGCCTGTACTTAATCCAGCAGCCTTAAGTGCTGTTTGACATGGCTCGATAGTTCTTTTTACTAAATCATCAATAAGTGCCTCAAACTTTGCACGACTTAATGTACGTACTAAGTGCTTAGGTCCAGATGCTGTTGCAGTAACATAAGGTAAGTTTACCTCTGTAGATGTAGATGATGAAAGCTCAATTTTTGCTTTCTCAGCTGCTTCCTTAAGTCTCTGTAGTGCCATAGGATCTTTACGAAGGTCCATGTCTTCCTCAGCTTTAAACTCATCTGCAAGCCAATCGATAATTTTTTGATCTACGTCATCTCCACCTAAGTGTGTATCACCATCTGTTGATAATACTTCAAAAACTCCGTCACCTAACTCAAGGATAGAAACATCATGCGTTCCTCCTCCAAAGTCAAATACAACGATTTTTTGATCTGTATCTTTCTTATCAAGTCCGTAAGCTAGTGCTGCTGCAGTAGGCTCGTTAATGATACGCTCTACTTTAAGACCCGCGATTTCTCCAGCTTCTTTAGTAGCTTGACGCTGACTATCATTAAAATAAGCAGGTACAGTAATTACCGCACGAGTTACATCTTGTCCTAAATAATCTTCGGCAGTTTTCTTCATTTTTTGAAGAACCATTGCACTAAGCTCTTGTGGCGTGTATAAACGTCCATCAATATCAACACGTGGAGTGTCATTATCACCTTTTACAACATTGTAAGCACTACGATCTGCTTCTTTAGTACTATCGCTGTACTTGTTTCCCATAAAACGCTTGATAGAAGCAACCGTCTTTGTAGGGTTTGTTACAGCTTGTCTTTTTGCAGGGTCTCCCACCTTAATCTCACCGCCTTCTACAAAAGCGATTACAGATGGTGTAGTTCTCTTACCTTCTGCATTAGGGATTACCGTTGGTTCGTTACCTTCCATTACAGCAACGCACGAGTTGGTAGTACCCAAGTCAATTCCTATTATTTTACTCATTATATATGTATTTAAGTGTTATTAATTTTCAACAAACACAAATAGACAAGGAGTATGCCACTAGAGAAAGTATGACAAGGTGTCACAGCTAGGCATATGCAGCTAGCTATTATAAGACAGATGCGCGTATAATGTTGTTACGCTTTCGCGAAAGCGTACTTCTAACACTCTCCTATATATCTATAGCGTCAAATATGCATCTCTGTTGCAGTCATAGAGTTTCATATAATTTGAAATAATTTTAACTTAACTTTTGTTTAATCAAATCGCAACAACGATAAACATAATGTATCTTTACATCAAACAACAAGTATTATGGCGACTACAAAGACACCGACTAAAAAAACAACTGCCAAAAAGAAAGCAGTTACTTCTACCATGATTATCTCTGCATACATGGATTATGTATTAGAACATGGAGAGGAGCCAAAAACTATATATAAATTTTGCAAAGACCTAAAAATTGAAGAATCAGAATTCTATCAATTCTTTGGATCTTTTGATAACCTTAAAGCTGGTATTTGGAATGCTTTTCACACCAATACTGTAGCTGTGCTACATATGGACAGTGATTATGACAGCTATCCAAATAAGGAAAAGATGCTTTCTTACTTCTTTACGATGTTTGAATTGCTCACAGCAAATAGAAGTTATGTGTTATTTTCTCTAGACAAGCATAAAAATATGCTTAAGAATATGAGTCAGCTCAAGGAGTTGAGAGGACATCTGACTTCATATGCATCAAACCTTATTGAAGCTGGCAATGACGATAAGAACTATAAGATTACAAAAAATCCTGTTCGTTTATTTAGCGAAGGAGCATGGGTACAATTCTTATTCTTATTAAAATATTGGATGAGTGATAACTCTCCAGGATTTGAGAAAACAGATGTAGCAATTGAAAAATCTGTCAATGCAATTTTTGACATTTTTGAGACTACACCTTTAGAAAGTATTATTGATTTTGGCAAGTTCTTGTTCAAAGAAAACTTTGGCTCAAAATCATAAAGACTAAGTTCTTAAATAATAAATTTTAATACACATCCCTCATGGGATTCTATATATGAAAACAATAGACCACATACCTACTAATAAACTCCAGAGAGCTTCTAAGCTCGTTACCACTGGCGTAAAAGTAGGCGCTAATTATGCCAAGTATTACGGCAAGAAAGTGGTTAATCCTTCCTTAACAAAGGATCAACTCAATGAAGATAATGCTGAGGATATTTATGACGGCTTAAAGAGTTTAAAAGGTAGTGCACTTAAAGTAGCACAAATGCTTAGTATGGAGAAAAACATTATGCCTAAAGCGTATGTAGAAAAATTCTCTCTATCACAATTTTCAGTTCCCCCACTTTCTGCACCCTTAGTGCGTAAGACATTTAAAAAATATTTAGGTAAATATCCAGAAGAACTATTTGATACGTTTGCGGCTCAAAGTGTGAACGCGGCCAGTATAGGCCAAGTTCACCAAGCGACATTAAATGGGAAAAAACTTGCTGTGAAAATCCAATATCCAGGAGTCGCAGACAGTATCAGTAGTGATCTGGCATTAGTAAAACCTATTGCAAAGAAAATGTTTAACCTTCAAGGTGAAGGAAAAGAAAAGTTCTTTAAAGAGATAGAAGACAAGCTTCTCGAGGAAACAGATTATAACCTTGAGCTTGCTCAAAGTATTGCCATGACAGAAGACTGTGCAGCAATACCTAATCTTACTTTTCCTAAGTATTACGAAAAGTTATCAAGCGAGCGCATCCTTACTATGGACTGGATGGATGGCGAGCACTTAAGCGAGTTTGTAGCACATAACACAAATCAAGAAGCTGCAAATAAGTTAGGACAGGCTTTATGGGATTTTTATATGTATCAAATGCACGTGCTCAAACGCATACATGCAGATCCGCATCCTGGAAATTTCATGGTAGATAAGGATAATAATCTTATCGCAATAGACTTTGGATGTATTAAACATGTTCCAGAGGACTTTTATATTCCTTATTTCGAACTAGCAGAGCCTGCAAATATTAATAATCCTGCTGTTTTTGAAGAGAAACTATATCAGCTAGAAATACTGAGAAAAGATGATGATGCAGATACTGTAACATTCTTTTCGGCACTCTTTCACGAGATGTTAAGTTTGTTTACACAACCCATGCAACAAGAAGATTTTGATTTTAGAGACAGTACCTTCTTTGATCAAATAGCAGTGCTAAGTGAGAAGTACAGTAAGGATACAGAAATACGCAAAATGAATGGAAATAGAGGAAGTAAGCACTTCTTGTATATAAACAGAACATTCTTTGGACTTTATAATTTGATGCATGACTTAAAGGCACAAATTAAGGTCAATAATTTTAAAAATTATATCGCTACAGATTCTGTAGCATAAACGGTAATAAGTGTGCCGTAATCTTTTACGGTACTTTATTGGTTAGGTTGTTTTTTAAAAGAGCGCTTTTAGTCGGGCGCTCTTTTTTATGTCTTCATGTCATTAAACTATGCGTGCATAGCAATTGACACATTTACGCTTTATCTCCGCCGTGTAAAAAAGTATCTTTACACCCGAGAAAATGATTAGTACGCTTTCGCGAAAGCGTATCTACTCACAAAACCCTCTTTCAAACACACATCACACACTATGTATAATTCTAAAATTACCGGTCTTGGTAAATACGTTCCCGAAAACGTCGTAACAAATGATGATCTATCAAAACTGATGGATACTAATGATGAATGGATACAAGAACGTACAGGTATAAAAGAAAGAAGACATATAAAAAAGGGTGATGGCAACTCTACTGCCAAAATGGGTGTAAAAGCTGCCGAAATCGCAATAGAACGTGCAGGCTTGACAAACAAGGATATCGACATGATTGTTTTTGCAACGCTTAGTCCAGACTATTACTTCCCTGGATGTGGTGTTCAAGTACAACACTTGATGGGTATGGAGACGGTTCCTGCACTAGATGTGCGTAACCAGTGTTCTGGTTTTATATATGCCCTTGCAACAGCAGATCAGTTTATAAAATCTGGCATGTATAAAAATGTACTTGTCATAGGTTCAGAAAATCATAGTGGAGGATTAGACTTTACTACTCGAGGCCGTAGTGTGTCTGTCATATTTGGTGACGGTGCAGGTGCAGCGGTACTTTCTCGTGAAGAGGACAACAGTAAAGGTATTCTCTCTTCACATTTACATAGTGAAGGTGAGCATGCACTTGAGCTTTCTCTTAAAGGGCCAAGCACAGAGCAATGGGTTCCTGAGCTTATCGCAATAAATCCGCAAGAAGACATTCCTTATTACCCACACATGAACGGGCAATTTGTATTTAAAAACGCCGTAGTACGCTTCTCTGAAGTTATTATGGAGGGATTACAAAAAAACAACTTACAGGTAGAAGATATTGACATGCTTATCCCTCATCAAGCCAACTTACGCATCTCACAATTTGTGCAGAAAAAGTTTAAGTTAAGCGATGATAAAGTTTACAACAACATCCAGAAATACGGTAACACTACCGCAGCTTCTATCCCAATTGCACTTACCGAAGCCTGGGAAAATGGAAAAATTAAAGAAGGTGACACTGTTGTCCTTGCTGCTTTTGGTAGTGGATTCACTTGGGCCAGCTCTATTATAAAATGGTAATTACTTGTAACTAGTACATTGCTGTCAAATAAAAATCCCACATAGTAAACTATGTGGGATTTTTTATGTGTTAAACATATCACTACCAATTGCTCCTTTTAACTAAATTTTCAATATGCGCATAGTGATGGTTACTATGCCATGCGTAGTGTCCTAGGTTTTCTTTTAGAGTAACTATCTTATTTCCGTTTGGATGACTGAAGGTTCTTTGATACTGTGCTTCTGTCATTACCTTAAGTAGTCTCACAAGTTTATGATGGATCACCTCAAGATGTCGCAATGACCACTCTATAGGTGATGCTTCTAGATCTGGCAGCAATGTCCATGCCTTCTCGTCATACGCCTTAATCACAGGATTATCTTCTGTAAGTGCCCATTTAAAACGTATGTAACTATTGTGATGACTATCTGCTAGGTGATGCACCACTTGTCTTACCGTCCATCCTTCTGGTCGGTATGGAGTATCTAGCTGCTGGTCACTTAAATCCTTTGTAAGTGCTCGTAGTCTAGCTGGTAATTGGTCTAAAGTATCAATCCACGCTGTGAGATGCTCTTGAGTAATTTGCGCAGGTGCTTGAAATTTTCCTATAGGATATTGTAGTGTTTCCATATCATCAAAAATAGCAAAGCTTTGCGATACAAAACATTATTGACTCAATTCCATAAAAAAAGGTCTGACGCAAGTCAGACCTTTTAAATATGTATCAAAAACTAATTACTTTACAGCAACAAGCTCTACGTCAAACACCAATGTTGCATTTGGAGGAATTACTCCACCTGCACCAGCGCTTCCGTATCCTAAATCTGAAGGAATTACTAAGCGTGCTTTATCTCCTACGTTTAATAAAGAAATACCTTCATCCCATCCTGGAATTACTTGCCCTACTCCTAATTGAAAGTCAATAGGTTGGTTTCTTTTAAATGAGCTATCAAACACAGTCCCATCAGGAAGTGCTCCTTTATAGTGTACAGAAACTGTTTTACCTTTTTCTGCTTTTGCACCAGTACCTTTTTGTATAATCTGGTAGCGTAGTCCACTAGCTGTAGTTTCAAAACCAGTTGCTAGCGCTTCAATTTCTGCAGCTTGTGCAGCTCTTTCTTCTTCAACACGTTTTGTTCTTGAACCTTCGAAAGTTCTAAAAGCTTCAACTGCGTTCCATGCTTCTGCCTCTGCCCCTACTCTAATGATTTCGATTTTTGTCATCTCATCACCTTGAGCCACAGCATTTACAACTTCTTGTCCTTCTACAACGTTTCCAAAAACAGTGTGCTTACCGTCTAACCAATCTGTAGGAATGTGTGTAATAAAAAACTGAGTTCCGTTTGTTCCAGGACCTGCATTTGCCATAGAAAGTTTTCCTGGAGCATCATGCTTTAAGTCTGGGTGAATCTCATCATCAAATTTGTATCCTCCATCACCAGTTCCTGTTCCTAGTGGGCAACCACCTTGAACCATAAAATCAGGAATTACACGGTGAAATTTTAATCCGTCATAATATGGAGTTCCTTGAGGCTTTTGTGAGTTCTCAAGATTTCCTTCTGCTAGCGCCACAAAGTTTCCTACCGTCCCTGGTGTCTTCTCGTGCTCTAATTTTAAAATGATTTCGCCTTTTGGCGTATGTATCTTTGCGTAAATTCCGTCTTTCATTATCCTTATTTTTAATGAGCTGCAAAGATACTATTTACTAGTGGGAAGGCAAATATGCTTGCGCGAAAATGTTACAAACCTCCACATTGTCAGCTTCACGCAATACAAAGCTTAACTTGCAAGTCTTACAAATTGATTATCAACAGCTAAGAGCGACAGCTACCGCGCTACCTCAATCACCTCAAGATTCTCAATCTTGCCTGCATGAACCGTAAATCTGAGCATGGTGCGCACTTTATGAAAACCATGTTTTCCTATTGCTCCTGGGTTCATATGTAGGAGGCCTCTTTTTTTATCTGGCATCACTTTTAAGATGTGACTATGCCCGCAAATAAACAGCTTAGGTGGGTTACTATATATCTCATCGCGTATTGCTGGCGAATATCTTCCTGGATAACCGCCTATGTGAGTGATCAAAACATCTACCCCTTCACAAGTAAACCTATTATTGAGCGGGAATTCTTGTCGTGCTTCTGTATCATCTATATTTCCAAAAACAGCTCGTAGCGGTTTCCGTTTTGCTATAGCGTCTGTTACTTCTAAGTCACCTATGTCACCCGCATGCCAGACCTCATCTGCCCAGTCTACGTGACCCAAGATATGATCATCTATGTAACTATGTGTATCGCTTAGTAGGAGTATCTTTTTCATTTGAGTGCGCTTTCGCGAAAGCGTATATTTGCCACAAAAATACAACACAGTGCGTTATTTTATCGAGCTTTCTTACTTTGGAAAACACTACCATGGCTGGCAGCGTCAACCTAATGCCGTTACCGTGCAAGAAACGATAGAGAAATCACTATCTATGATTTTAAGAAAACCAGTCCAAATTATGGGCGCTGGACGCACTGACGCGGGTGTACATGCCACACAGATGTATGCTCATTTCGATTGGGATGGCGACCATTTTACTACTCAAGAAAGCATAGAAAAACTTACCCATAAATTCAATCGCCTTTTACCAAAAGATATAGCCTTTAAACGCATTTTTCAAGTGGCAGATAAAGCACATACCCGTTTTGACGCCACTAGTAGATCTTATGTGTATCGCATAGGGAAAGAAAAAAACCCTTTCACATCAGATCACGCCCCAACAGTACGGAATGAAGTGCATATTGAAGCTATGAATAAAGCGGCAGCGATACTGCTTGACTATAATGATTTTGAGTGTTTTTCTAAATCAAATACTGACGTGAACACCTATCTTTGTGATATTACACGTGCAACGTGGATAGAGACAGAAGATGAGTATCATTTTCACATTACGGCAAATAGATTTTTACGTAATATGGTACGAGCCATTGTAGGTACTTTACTAGAAATAGGCGAAGGAAAGAGAGACATCGCATGGATGCACGAGGTAATAACTGGCAAGAGTAGATCACAGGCTGGAAAATCAGTTCCCGGACGCGGTTTGTACTTGACAGAGATTTTATACCCAGAAACAATTTATAAAGATCATGGCAGAGACTAAAGGAAAAGCTTTTGATACGCAATTATTTAAACGTTTACTCGCTTTTACGACACCGTATCGCAGTAGATTATATATAGCTGCTATAGCTGCCGTAGTACTTTCTCTTTGTGCTGCGCTCCGCCCATATTTCCTTAAAAACGCCATAGATTTAGGAATCTCACAACGATCTAGTGATGACTTATTCCATTATCTAGGGCTCATGGCCGCTGTACTTTTTGGTGAGGTTTTATTTCAGCTGCTATTTATTTATTTTTCTAACTGGATAGGGCAGCAAGTAATTAAGGATATAAGAGTAAAACTCTTTGATCACATGCTTACGTTCAAGATGCAATATTTTGACAAGTCGGCAGTGGGGAGATTAGTTACTAGAGCCGTAGGTGACATTGAGACCATCTCAAGTATCTTCTCTCAAGGTCTCTTTATGATTATTGCAGATTTATTGAAGATGAGTGTCGTTCTTGCATTTATGTTTTATGAGAGCTGGAGACTTACGCTCATTGTTCTTGCTGTTTTCCCGGTGATTTTATATGCAACTCGTGTATTCCAAAAAGCGATGAAAGTAGCTTTTGAGGAAGTACGCACGCAAGTAGCAAACCTTAACACCTTTGTACAAGAACGTGTAACTGGGATGAAAATCGTACAGATTTTTAACCGTGAAGCTATCGAGCATAAAAAATTCCAAGCGATTAATAAAAAGCACATGGACGCGTGGAACAAGACGGTGTGGTATAACTCTATCTTCTTCCCTATTGCAGAGATATGTACTTCTGTTACCATAGGTCTTATTGTATGGTATGGTGGTCTTAAAGCTGCCCAGAGTGATATTATCACCATAGGATTAATCACTGCGTTTATAAGCTACATACAGATGCTTTTTACACCACTTAGACAAATAGCAGATAAATTTAACACTCTGCAAATGGGAATGGTTGCAGCAAATCGTGTTTTTGGGATTTTAGACACGCAATCTTCTATACAAGATATAGGAACCTTAGCACTTGACAACGTACAAGGTAACATAGAATTTGAAGATGTTAGATTTTCTTACGTAGAGAATGAAGAGGTACTCAAAGGAATATCACTTACTGCAGCACCAGGGCAAACTATTGCTATTGTAGGATCTACTGGCGCAGGAAAATCAACTATCATTAACTTGCTTAGTAGGTTTTACGAGATAGATAGCGGTAAGATATTACTAGACGGGACAGACATTAAAGACATAAAACTGAACAATCTAAGAAATGAGATTGCTGTCGTGTTACAAGACGTATTCCTATTTGCCGACACCATCTTAAACAATATCACGCTTAACAATCCTGACATTTCTGAGGAAACAGTGATAGAAAGTGCAAAAACTATTGGCGTTCATAAATTTATTTCTAGCCTTCCTGATGGATATCACTATAATGTAAAAGAGCGTGGCTCAATGCTTTCTAGCGGCCAGCGCCAGCTTATTGCTTTTTTAAGAGCTTATGTAAGTAATCCATCGATTCTTGTACTAGATGAAGCTACTTCATCTGTAGACTCACACAGTGAGCAACTCATCCAAAAAGCGATTAATAAAATCACTAAAGGAAGAACCTCTATTGTGATTGCTCACCGTCTTGCTACTATTAAAAAAGCAGATCAAATTATTGTAATGGAAAAAGGTAAAATCATCGAGCAAGGAACACACAAAGAACTTCTCGCTAAGGAAGATGGACATTATCGTAATCTTTATGAAGTACAGTTTACACAAGCAGAGGCTAGCTAGTTCTCACTATTAATCTATTGAGCACATTTTCGCGAAAGCGTATATAGTTTGTAAAGATTAGTTAATATTACCTTGCTCAAAAGTCACTAGCGATACTTCCTCCTTTTTACCTTTAAGAAGCTCCTCACCCATGGATACTACTCGTGTAGTGCCTGGCAACTTAGGTAGTATACTTGCAAATGCTTTTGACGCGAGTATATCAACACCCTTCTCATTACACATGCTCTGGATACGTGCCGTAGTATTAAGTACGTCTCCAGAAAAGGCAATATCTCTCTTTATTTTACCCAGCTCCCCTACTGTAACTTGGCCATAATGAAAGCCAACTTTAAAATCTGGTAAGGCATTATAGCGCTTGTAATATTTTATAGATTTCTTGTAAATGATATTCTTCATGCGGTAATAACAGCGCAAGGCATTTGCATTTTTTACGCCGTTCTTCATCTTCCAAGTGATAACAACCTCGTCACCTACGTATTGATATACCTCGCCCTTAGTTTGCATAATAGCTGGAGCGATATCATTAAAGAAATCCTTTAAAAAGTTGAAGTATTCTTGTTCGCCCAGTTTTTCGGCAATTCTAGTGGCGTCTCTAATATCTGCAAACATGAAAATGCGCGTCTCAGTTTTAGGATGAAAATAACGCCCCATCAAATAATCTGGAAAAACGCCTGGACCATACTTATCATTAATCATAAGGATGATAAGCGTTAGAATGACAATAAACAGCCACACCACAAAATTCTTGATGAATATGTGCTCGGTATAAAAGGAAATCACGCGGTCATAAAGTAAGTCACTGGTAAGATGTAATCCAAGATAATCTGCATAGTAGTAATATGCTCCTACAGTACCTACAATAAACGCAATAATGACATAGAGCAACGTGATGTAAATAAGCGCTCTCCAAAAAGCATATTTACGTAACCACAGCTCCATAATATTAACGGTAAAAATACCTCCTATTAAACCTGCCATGATAGACACCAGTAAGTTTGCCTTAAAGGAAACTTCAAAATCAAAATCTGATGTAAGTGCATCTGCAGATACGAGTGTTGCGTAGTCATAAAGAAAAATAATATTTGCAACCAGCATCCACGCAAAGAGAATCCACAAGGCACGCCTTACATAGAATAGAATCTCATTATTGGTAAATTCTTTTTTAAATAGTTTCATATATCATCTTATGCTGCGTCTATCAAAGTACCTTATATATACTAACAATCACTACTCGTTTAAGAGATATTTGTGAGAAAATTTATTGTTGTTACGCTTTCGCGAAAGCGTATATCTACTGAGGTCTATTTTTAATCATATCTGGAGTGATCTCTAGCTCATACTCTAGACGTTTGAGGCTGTCTTGTTTTATGGAGTCTTTGATTTTTCTACGTTCTGCTTGCTCAAGAGCTGGCTTCATCATATTGCCCATAAATGAATTTTCATCAATGTTTAACTTCTCCCCTTTGGCAATCTTGACACCTTGCGCTGCTCCATATATCATAAGAGGAATAATTGAAAAGCAAGAGAACGCGAGTATAATGACTAAAAACAAGGAGCTCTTCAAAATCACACTGGCGCTATCTAATTGATATAGTCGTTTCAACACATAAACGGTAAATACAAATAATAGGAATATAGTTACAAAACTAAATGCAAAAAGTAGTGTCGTATTCCAAATAACCAATAGGTTAAGAGTAACGGATATTATTGATATATGAGAATATGTATACAAGTATATTACAAAGTGTTCAACTAGATTGTAATTCTTATAGTTCCAAAATACGAGTTTAGATATAAGCGCCATAATAGGAATACTAAGAAACATATATATGGACTGATATTCCATCATGGTATTTGTAACGGTCTCAGTCATTTCCACTTGAGCACTTGCCATATCTACTCCATAGAAGCTAGATTGAGCAGATATAAATTCCTCAAGAAACCAACCTTTTAATATAAATGAATAAAATCCACTCAAGGTTATCGCTATAGCAAAGTAACTAAAAGCCGGAAGGTACTTCTTGCGCATCCCATTAATGTAACCACCTATCACATCTTCTGGCTGGCGAAACATTGCTACAAATGTTTTTATAAAGGAATTTTCTAGATTAAAAAATCGATCTACAAAGTCTTCTAGTAAGTTACGCCACGTGAGTTTATTATAAATACGCTTACCACCACAGTGTGAGCAAAACCTTTGATCTAGTGCTATAAATTGCTCGCAGTTTACACAGGTATCCTTTACTTCTAGTTGGTTCTGTTTCTTTTTTAAAGCTTTTTTCTCAGCGCGAGATAACTTAGACATAGGTTGGTTTTAATATTCAATAGATTAGTTGAGCGTATCTTTTACGATTTGCACAGCTGCTTTGACACTATCTACACGTATAGAGTCCTTTGCTTTTACAGCAGCTTCTCTAGCTGTTTTGGCTAATTCAGATTGCTGTTTTACATTTGCTACAAATTCGTCAAGCATACCTGTAGCATACATAATCCCGCCCACAGCACTCATAAAAAGGCATGATAGTGGTAATAGTATGGCAAGAAACAATATAGTTTTAAGTATAGCCTTTTCTATTGTTAAGTCAAATATTCTATAGAGTACATAAATCGTATAAAATATAGGAAATACAGTAGTCACCACTCCTAGTATCACCTGTGCCATATTTGACCAGATGAAGAGCATACCAAGCACAGACATCAAAATCTGAACCTGAGAATAGGTGTATAAATAGATGACAATATGCTCTATAAAATTATATTGTTTATAGTTCCAAAAAACCAGTTTTGAAATCACAGCATACAGCGGAATACATAGAAAACTAAAGAGGCTTTGATAATCAAAAACAAAGTCCATGTAATCATTCAATACTGTAGTATCAGGGGATTTGAATCCGCTAGCAAATCCATTTGAAAACTCAGAGAAACTCTCAGAATCAATAAACCAATTTCTAAAGAAAAAGGTATAGACACTCGTTATGGTAAGTGCTACAGCAAAATATCCAAAGGCAGACATGTATCTTTTTCTAAGACCTTCTACATAGCCATGGATTACATCTTCTGGTGCGGTAAATAATACGATAAACGTTTTTAAAAATACATTCTCAATATTGAGAAAACGCTCTGTGAAGTCCTCTAGAAGATTACGGGTGTTGAGCCTATTATACATGCGCTTTGCTCCACAATGAGAACAGAATCGCTGGTCTAGTTGTACTGGGGTTCCGCAGTTTTTACAGTGGTCAGAAACTACGAGGACATCTCTGCTTTTTTTAGCAAGCTTACTACTCTTTTTATCTAGCTTACTATTATCTGATGGTTTCTTAGACATGGCGTTACATTAATTCTTGTTCTAATAAAACACGCAGCTCATCTATGGTATCAAAAAGCACAAATTCACCATCCTTTATATAGTTTATAGCACCACTTTCTTCACTTACCACTAGAGCAAGTGCGTCTGTCTTTTCTGTGATTCCAACTGCAGCACGATGCCTAAGTCCAAAGCGTAATGGAATATTGCGTTCTTGAGTTACAGGCAAAATAACACGTGTTGCTGTTATCTTATTATCCTCAATAATCATTGCACCATCGTGTAACGTAGAGTTCTTATAAAAAACACTCTCTATAATAGGTCTGTTTACCTCAATCTCCATACGGTCTCCGGTGTCTTTTACAAATTCTAGACTCGTTGCCCTTCTTATTATGATAAGTGCACCTGTCTTGGTGTTACTCATATTCTCACAAGCTCCTAGAATTGCATGAATATCTAGATTGAGAACACCTTCTTTTTTTGAAAAATTAAAATTCTTAAATAGTCCGCCCTTCGTGAGGTTTGTGCTTCCTATGAGTAATAAAAATTTCCTGATTTCTTGCTGGAAGACTACAATGAGCGCAAACATACCAACTCCTATAAACTGCCCTAGTATAGTACTAAGCATTTCCATTTTGAGAAGTACTGTGAGTTGCCAGATAAGATAAATCACCACAATACCTATAAAGATATTTATAGCTACCGTTCCCTTAACGAGCCTGTATAAGTAAAACATCAAGGTAGCAACGAGCAAAATGTCGATACCGTCTAAGATGCGTAGATTTTCTAAAATTTCCAATAGTCTAGGATTTACGTAAAAATAGCAGAAAAAGGGAGAGCAAAAAATCTAGCACCTAAAAACTTAATTTTAAGTGGCACCACTTTGATTTTGCGGTCTTTACTTTCGGCTTACTTCTAGACTGCGACCCTAACGCTTACTGATATTTAAGAATTTAAAAGATATATTTATTGAGTCACGCTTTCGCGAAAGCGTAATAATCCTACTACACTATTTATGATTTCCACTTGATGTTACAACCCATACTTGGCTTTTGGAGGGTAGATTGGGGCTTACTATTGAAAATGTTATCTAGCGCCTCTCTGAGGTCACGTCCATTTACAGGAATTCCATTACCCGGACGACTATTATCTAGCTGACCGCGATACACGAGCTTGTCATTAGGTCCAAAGACATAGAGATCTGGAGTACATGCCGCCTTATAGTTTTTTGCTACCTCTTGCGTTTCATCAAGCAAGTATGGAAAGGTGAAATTGTTCTTACGAGCGTTTTGCCACATCATCTCTGGCCCATCTTGCGGATACTTAACAATATCATTACTGCTTATGGCAACAAACCCAAAACCAAGCACGCGGTAATCATTTGCAATACGTACAATCTCGTCTATCACATGAACAACAAAAGGACAGTGATTACATATAAACATCACCACGGTACCGCGTTCTCCTTTTATGTCGTGGTAACTACACAGCTGATTTGTAACTGTATCTATAAGTTGGAATTCTGGAGCTTTTGTACCCAGATCGAGCATGGTAGAAGGAGTAAGTGACATGATATTTTTATTTATTAAATGTAGTCGTTTGCAAAATAACAAGTGAAGTTATTGCGCTACTATCTCATAGGACGGTAAGCTACTTAAAAAGTTACGCTTTTATAAAATCAAAAAGCCACTTTCCATAAATGAAAAGTGGCTTTTATAAAATTTACTTCTTACTAGATATAAATAATATCGAGTAAAATTATTTAATCATCTCGTAAGAACGTTTGATAAAGCTAGTAAGCTCCTCTCCTTTAAGAAGGTTTTGAGAAAGCTTTGCTAGATCAAATGATTGCGTAATTAAACGCTTCTTAGTGTCTTCTGAGTCTGCATTGAGAATTTCTGACACAAGTGCATGGTTACCATTTACTACAAGGTTGTACATCTCTGGCATATTACCAAACATGTTCATACCACCGCCACCGCCAGTTTGCTGCATCTCTTTCATACGACGCATAAACTCAGGTTGTGTAATGATAAATGGTGCAGCGTTACTGTCCATCGCTTCTACTTGAACCGTATAAGAAGTAGTCCCTATCGCTTCTGTAATGGTAGTTTTTACAGTTTCCATCTCCTCGTCAGAAAGTTTAGAAATCTCTTCTTCGTCTTTCTTGATAAGATTATTGATGTGATCTCCATCTACACGTACAAAGCTCACGTTCTCTTTACTTGTCTCCAGTTTTTGGATTAAGTGCGGTACAATAGGAGTATCTAATAATAATACTTCATATCCTTTTGCTTTTGCACTTTCAATGTATGAGTGTTGTGCATCTTTATCACTTGCATAAAGCACTACCATTTTACCATCCTTATCCGTCTGGTTGTCTTTTATTTTTGCTTCAAGCTCTTCCCATGTAAAGTAAGAATCATCTACTGTAGGGTATAAAGCAAACTTATCTGCTTTTTCAAAGAATTTATCTTCAGATAACATTCCGTACTCGATAACGAGTTTAATGTCATTCCATTTCTTCTCAAAGTCTGCTCTATCGCTGTTGAATAATGACTTAAGCTTATCTGCTACTTTACGTGAGATGTAACCAGAGATTTTCTTTACGGCACCATCTGCTTGTAAATAGCTACGTGATACGTTAAGTGGAATATCTGGAGAGTCTATCACTCCGTGTAACATTGTCAAGAAATCTGGTACAATACCTTCTACATTATCAGTTACAAAAACTTGGTTTTGATATAACTGTATGCGATCCTTTTGCATGTTCATATCCTGTCCTAACTTAGGGAAGTATAAAATTCCTGTTAGGTTAAAAGGATAATCTACATTTAAGTGAATGTTGAATAATGGCTCATCAAATTGTGATGGATATAATTCTTGGTAGAAATTCTTGTAATCTTCATCCTCTAGATCTGCAGGTTGCTTAGTCCATGCTGGTTCTGGGTTGTTGATGATATTATCTACCTCTTGTGTAGGTGCAGGATCTTCTTCTTTGGCGTCTTCTGGCTTAGGAAGTGTTTCTGTTTTCATACCAAACTTAATTGGCACTGGCATAAACTTGTTATACTTTGCTAGTAATCCAGAGATACGGTTTTCTTCAAGAAACTCTAAGCTATCATCTGCAATGTGTAGTATGATTTCTGTTCCTCTGTCAGTTTTATCTGCCGCTTCAAGTGTGAAGTTAGGGCTACCGTCACACGTCCAGTGTGCTGCAGGCTCATCTTTGTAAGATTTTGTGATAATCTCTACAGTAGAAGCTACCATAAAAGCAGAGTAGAAACCTAGACCAAAATGACCTATAATTCCAGTATCCTTTGCTCCTTCTTCATACTTATTTAAAAACTCCTCTGCTCCAGAAAATGCTAGTTGGTTGATGTACTTTTCAACCTCATCTTGTGTCATACCAAGACCTTGATCGATGATGTGAAGTTTCTTTCCTTCTTTATCTATCTTAATCTCAATTTTAGGATTTCCGTAATCTACACTAGCCTCTCCTATTGAAGTTAAGTGCTTTAGTTTTAGTGTTGCATCTGTTGCATTTGAAACGAGCTCACGAAGAAAGATCTCGTGATCACTATATAAGAACTTTTTAATAAGCGGAAAGATATTCTCTACCGATACATTAATTTTTCCTGTTGACATGTTATATGTGTTTTGATTTGTAATAATTCTTTCTCGCTTAAAGCGAAAAAAGTACCACAACGACATAAGTGACAAACTGACATTTTACAACCTTTTAAAGATAGTAGCTACTTGTTTCTATCTAGTAATACACCTACAATGACAGAGTTTTAAGTGTGAGTAATTACGCTTTCGCGAAAGCGTATAAAAAAACATCCAGCATCTATATGATACTGGATGTCTTATATATTCTTACACTAGCTATATACTTTATAGACTAGCCGTTAATTTGTCAATAGATGGATATTTTACTGCTTTTACATTAGACACATCATAACCAGAAAATCGCTTCATATAGCTACGTATGTTGGTGCCAAAGGCATCTGCAAAACCAATTTCTCCACCAGATCTTAAAAATTTCTTTACACTACCAGGTCCAGCAAGGTGAGCTGCGGCAAGTATACCGGACTCCGTCACTCGTACTCCTGCAATCCATCGTCCTTCAAAACGCTTAATATCACGTCTAAGAACCCATTTATTACGGGAAGCATTTAATAAAAAAGCCTGTTCTTGAAGTAGCGGATCTTCTAAAAACTCAGATCCATCTGTAATACCTAGAAGGTCAAGGGTGGATGCACCAAACTGGTATTTCCCGAGGTAACCAAAACTATTTATCGTTAAGTAATCACCTCTCGATTCTTTAAAAGCAAGTGCTTCTTTAAAACCTGTATAATTTTTTCCGGTAAGTGGTGTGGGGTTAAAAACAAATGGAACTTCTTCAGTTTCATTAGGAAGGGCAACACTGTAATCTAGAGATGTTCCATCTGTAGCGTAGTGAGTAAAATCATATGTTTCGTCAGATGTTGGGGAAATCATCAGAATACCTAACATAAAAGGTAATACAGTAACTTTAGTCAAGTTTCTTAGCATAGGGTTGCTTTTCGATCGCCAAAAGGTCATAATTAAAACCTTTCTTAAAGTGCTCTCTATTTCGGCGCGCAAAAATACAACTATCTTGAGTAATGGACAAGCCTAATCGGCAAATCACTCAAAAGCACTGTTCTGCGCTCATTTACTTGCATTTACGAGGTTATTTACACCTCTTACGACACCTAACAGACTTAAAAACGCTCTCCTCTCTACAATCAATCCCACTTCAAAACGTCAATTTACACTACTAGACGATACAATAACAGTGCAAAAGTAGACCAGAAAACTTCCTTAATAGCAAGACATAACACTACTTTAACATAAGGCATTCAACTATATAGATCCTTAAATAATGCGCAATAAAAAACCCAGACCTATTAGTGTCTGGGTTTTTAGTAATTATAAAGTAGCTTTTGCCGACGCATTTGCGGGGATAATTGATGTATCAAAGTTGCCAAAGCGACTTAGATAAGATGTGAGAGGTACATTATTTGCATCTGCAAATACATCCTCACCACCAGAGTCAAGAAATTTCTTAACGTTTCCTGCTCCGCATAAATGTGCCGCAGCTATGAGACCACTTTCGGTAACTTTATGACCTCCTATTGTTTTACCATCAAAGGCGTTGATATACTCACGTAAAACATATTTGTTCCTTGCTACAAGCGCATCAAATGCACTTTCTTGCATGGCTGGAGAATTCATAAAATCTCTTGCACTGTCTACACCTACCCACTTAAGAGTAGATTGACCAAACTGGTATCTGCCTTTATAACCAAGTCTGTTTACTGCAAAATAATTACCACTGGACTCACTAAAAGCCAAAGCTTCCTTAAAGCCTATATACGATGTTCCCAAAACAGGACTATTAAATCCTCCTGGAAAATCGGGTACAAATGATTCAAGCGTAGGAGTTACAAAAGTATCTGCCTGGTTTTTGAACCACATTGCGGCTATCGCATTGCCATTATCATCTTTTACAATGAAACCTGTAGATATTATAAATAACACAGGTAGCAATACTACTAATAGTAAATAACGTCTCTTCATATAATGAATCGAATTAAAGTTTACAATTACCGACCACTTAGTGTGATCTAATCTTTAGTAATTCTCATAAGAGCTTGCAAGCGCGGCTTGCCATTATTCTATTGTAATTAAAAGAACATATCCCTAATAATAGGAATTTTCTGTTAACCGCGTCTCTATGAGAATCACGGTAACAACTTCAATATAAGGAGCTTTAGTGTGTTAGAAATATCATTTAATACCTGTTAACATGAAAGTTAACAAGGACTTAACGATTGATACCCTTATTGTTGATCCAGCGTCTGTATGCAGCGCTATTTGCATTGTGTTGTGACAATGTCTTAGCAAACTTGTGATATCCAAAGTTTTCTACATCTGCTACAAAGTAATAGTAGTTATGCTTTTCAGGATTGAGCACGGCCTGGATAGCCGTTACATCTGGCATGAATATAGGCCCTGGAGGAATACCTCTATTTCTATAAGTGTTATATGGAGAGTCTACTTCTAGATCTTTATAAAGCACACGTTTTATTACCATGCCCCAATCATTCTTTTCTCTCTTTACGGCATAAATAACAGTAGGATCTGCATCGAGTTTTATACCATCTCTAAGTCTGTTTAAATACACACCGGCCACTCTAGGTCTTTCGTCAGTTTTGGCAGTTTCCTTTTGCACAATGGCTGCTATCGAGTATACTTCTTGCGGAGTTAGATTAAGCGCTTCAGCTTTGGCTAATCTCGTGGCATTCCAGAATTTTTTATACTCACTAAGCATTCTTGCTCTAAAATCTTCTGCACTCGTGTTCCAGAAAAACTCGTAGCTATTTGGGATATACATAGTAAGTGCAGTGTCATTATTAAAGTCATGTTCTCTCAAGAAGTTTGTATCGAGCATCGCTGTTATAAGCGATGTACTGTCTGCTTCTATTTGGGTTGCTACTCTACCCGCCATATCTTGTAAACGCTCTTGGTTATTAAAAGCCACTTTTACAGGTGTATTTTTAATACGGATGGTATTGATAATCTCATTATTACTCATCCCCTTTTTTATAATGTAATGACCAGGTCTTACATTATCATTATATCCTTTCTTTTCGGCTACAGTAATAAAAGAATCTTCGTCTTTTAAGAGTGGTGAGAGATCTGCAACCACATCATTAAAAGCTGATCCTGTTGCAATGTATAAGTGCGCGCGATCATTGTTAAAGGCAGTATTGTCAGAAAAAATAGAAGTGTATACTGTGTAAGCAAATACGCCTCCTATAACAATGCCTATGGCAACTATAAGTAGTAAAATCTTTTTAATGTACATCTAGAATATGTGTTGGTATAGTAATTCGTTTATATATGATTCTTTTCCTGTAGTGAGACTGCGTTTGCGTCTCCACTGTTTTTTAATACCTATTAACTCAAAACCTGCTTTTTCAAATAGTGAGATACTTGCCTTATTATCCTCTTCTATATTAGCATATAGTTGGTGTAAATTGAGATGTGTATTGCAGTAATTTTTGAGAAGGTTAATACTCTCTGTGGCATAACCTTTTCTCTTATGTTCCTCACCAGCAATTACAATACCTATACCTGCTCTTAAATTATGTGGATCAAAGTCAAATACATCAATAAGACCTACAAAACTATGTGAAGTACTATCACATATTACTAAGCGCAATTGACGTACGTCAAAGATATCACGGTGACTGTTTGCTAAGTATTCTTTGAGCACATATTTAGAAAACGGAACAAGTGTCTCTCCCACACTCCATAAACCTTCATCATTTTCTACACGATATACGTGATCAATATCTTCTGGTTCTAGTGCTCTTAAATAGCAATGGGTGCCTTGCAATGTCTTCATTGCCATTCTCCTTTAAAAACAAATGTTGCAGGACCTATTAAATAGATATTAGAATACCCATCATTAGTTTTCTCAAACTGTACAGACAGTTTCCCACCTTGTACATCTAGCGCTACTTTATTGCTAGTGGTTAAGCCATTTGTATGTGCTGCGATTGCAACAGCTGTCACTCCTGTCCCACAGCTCAACGTTTCATCCTCTACTCCACGCTCATAGGTGCGCACTGCAAAATGAGCATTATCTAATTGCTGTACAAAGTTGATATTACTTCCCGCCTCACCATATAAACTACCGTAACGTAATGCTGCTCCTTCGGCTTTTACGTTTACTTTTTCTACATCATCTACCATTGCAATATGATGTGGAGAGCCTGTGTCTAGAAATGTGTAAGCAGCATCTTTCTTAATTTCAGATACATCCTGCATTTTCAGCTGCACGATATCACCTTCTATGGTTGCCTCGTGTAAACCATCTATCGCTTCAAAGGTTGCCTTGTTTTCTATAATAGATAACGCTTTCGCAAAAGCTACCAAACAACGTCCACCATTACCACACATACTACTTTCATTACCATCTGCATTATAGTACACCATTCTAAAATCTGCCGAAGGATGGTTTTCTAACAGCATTAATCCATCTGCTCCTATGCCAAACTTTCTGTCACAGAGCTTTGAGATGAGTTTGGTATCATCTTTGGGAAAGTATTGAGTACGGTTATCTATGATTACAAAATCATTGCCAGTACCTTGATATTTTGAAAATGGGATTGTCATTTTTAATGCTTTATTACGACAAAAATAGCAAATCTCGATTTCGTTTCTCGTGTTAAATGGCAGTTAAATAGAAACCGTAGATATACTAAATTTTTAATTTTAACGATTATTGATTAAATGCAACGGACTATGAAAAAAATCGCAGGAACACTTTTAATCGCCGTACTAGCAGGCGCAATAACGCTAGGGTCATATAAACTCTTCATTGAGCAGCCTATACAAGTAGCTTCTTACCCTACTCAAATAGATAACACACCTACCTATAAACCGGTCAATTATGAAGCACTCACTGCTGCTGCAAGTGGTGTAGATTTTACAGAAGCTGCCGAAAGAACGGTAAACGGAGTTGTACACGTTAAAAACGTACAAGAATATAGACAGCCTCGTAATATGATGGAATATCTGAGAGGAGGCGGCCAGGCAAACAAAGGCATTGTAGGTGCAGGAAGTGGAGTTATCATCTCTGGCGACGGCTTTATAATCACAAACAATCACGTGATAGATGGCGCTACAGAAGTTGAAGTCACTTTAAACAACAACAAAACCTTCATGGCAGAAGTGGTAGGTAAAGACGCAAAGGCAGACATCGCAATATTAAAAATAGATGCTGGTGAGGAACTTCCTTATATCCCATTTGGCGATAGTGACGGCACAAAAGTAGGAGAATGGGTACTTGCCGTAGGTAATCCATTCAATTTAACCTCTACAGTAACCGCAGGGATTGTATCTGCAAAAGCTCGTGATATAGATGAGCGCGATGCAAACTACCAGTCTTTTATACAAACAGATGCAGCTATCAACCCTGGGAACAGCGGTGGAGCTTTGGTGAATATCTTTGGTGAGTTAATTGGTATTAATACTGCCATCACCTCACAAACTGGATCTTACGTAGGATACGCATTTGCCGTACCTTCAAATAATGCTCGTAAGATCATGGAAGACATCATGCAGTTTGGTTCGGTACAAAAAGGAATCTTGGGAGTAAGTGGTGGTACACTTACAGCCGAAATTGCAAAAGCCGAAAACCTAAAAACTGCCGAAGGCTTTTATGTAGCTGGTGTAGAGTTTGAAAGTGGCGCAGAACAAGCAGGATTAAAGACTGGAGATATCATTAAGAAATTAGACAATATTAATATCACAAAATTTTCTGATCTCACTGGATACATTAATTCAAAACGACCTGATGATGTTGTTCAAGTTGAAATCTTAAGAGACGATACTAAAATGACACTACCTGTCAAGTTAATAAAGTCAATCACTTTTGACATTGAGCGATTAGGGATACAAGTTAAAAATGCATCGCCAAAAGACCTTGCAAAATACAAAGCCAAAAATGGCGTAGTAATAAGCCAGACGCTCACAGAAGCTATGAAACGTTATAGAATCGAGGGTCTTGTAATCTCAGAGATAGATGACGTAATGGTAAACTCAATTGAAGACGTAAAAAACATCTTTAAAAACAAGAGTGTAAACGAGCCAGTAAGCATCGTTTTTGTAGACCAAAAAGGAGAACGCAACCGCTTTATCTTCGATTAAACATAACACACGTAAAGCAAATAACCCTTCCATACCGGAGGGGTTATTTTTTTACATCAAATTCAACAACGAAATCGTTTGCGTACCCACTTAAAATATATACTTTTGCCGAAAATTTAAGTGAATTTACATTTTCGTAAAACCAAAACAAACCTTTTAACTACATCGTAATGAGTCAATCAGAAACGTACGAAAAAGAACTATCCTTTCAAGCAGATCGCCGTAGAGCAACTGTAGAATTTATTAAAATTGCTAGTGATTTATGGTACGACAGCGCCATAGAACTTGTAGTATTTAGAAATCAAGTAATGGATCGCAACGTGAGCCAGATTCTAGATTTACACGAGTATGCAGGTGCCTTTGTAGGAAAGCCTATCTCAATTTTTGATAGTGTAGAAATCGCAGAAGCAATCAAGCAACTTAACCTTCCTCCTTCTAAGCTAGACATAGGTAAACTTACTTATGAGTATCACCTAGAGGATAATGCAAATGCAACTAGTTTTGTAGCGCAGCGCTTAAAGCCTGCCGAAAATGTAACTCCTATTGAGCCTAAGGATGTTGTTCTTTACGGTTTTGGACGTATAGGTCGTCTTGTTGCAAGAGAGTTAATGACTCGCACTGGCAAAGGAAGCCAGCTACGTCTTAGAGCAGTAGTGACTCGTGGTGTAGTAGATCAAACGGTTCTTGAAAAAAGAGCTAGCCTTCTTAAAAGTGATTCTGTACACGGTGACTTTACAGGAACTGTAACTATAGATGCAGAAAATAAAGCACTTATTATTAATGGTACTACGGTAAACTTCATCAGTGCAAACGCACCAGAAGATATCGATTATACTGCATACGGAATCAGCGATGCGCTGGTTATTGATAATACTGGAGCCTTCCGTGATAAAGAACAGTTAAGTAGACATTTAGTAAGCAAAGGAGCTGCTAAAGTACTTCTTACTGCTCCTGGAAAAGGGATTCCTAATATTGTACACGGTGTAAACCATACAGAGCACAATCCAGATGAGGTAAATATCTTCTCTGCAGCTTCTTGTACTACTAATGCTATTACTCCTATTCTTAAAGCGATAGACGATACATTAGGCGTACAAACAGGACACCTAGAAACGATACACGCTTATACTAACGATCAAAACCTAGTTGATAACATGCACAGCAAGTACCGTAGAGGTCGTGCTGCTGCACTTAACATGGTAATTACAGAAACTGGTGCTGGAGCTGCAGTGAGTAAAGCGCTTCCTCATTTTGAAGGAAAACTTACTTCAAATGCGATACGTGTTCCTGTACCTAACGGTTCACTTGCGATACTTAATCTAGAACTCAATAAGAAAACAAGCATAAAGGGAATCAACACGCTTCTTAAAAAATATGCGCTTGAAGGAGCTCTTGTAGAGCAAATCAAGTATTCTATTGATAACGAACTCGTATCTAGCGACATCATAGGATCATCTGCTCCTAGTATTTATGATAGTAATGCTACGATAGTACGTAAGGACGGTAAAAACGTTGTGCTCTACGTTTGGTATGATAACGAGTATGGATATAGCCATCAAGTTATACGCCTTGCTAAGTACATAGCAAAGGTGCGCAGATTTACATATTACTAGGATTATACTTGTAGTTGTTACGCTTTCGCGAAAGCGTGATGTAAACACAAGGTAGATTGCTTCACAGTAATCTTAAGCATACACATAAAGCCACCTCACCAGGTGGCTTTTTATATTTGTGAGATTGTTAACGCAAGTAATTTTAACATTTACAGACATTTGCGCTATGAATAATATTGAGCAAAAGACTAAGCGCAAAGCGGTAAAGAAAAAAAGATACTGGATTCCGGTTACTATTATTTTACTGCTCATAATTGCAAGATTACTTCTCCCTTATATTGTAAAGAAGTATGTAAATAAAACTCTTGCAAACATCCCTGGTTATTATGGCCAAGTGGAAGACATTGACATAGCACTTTACAGAGGAGCTTATGTGATAAAAGGACTCTACTTGAACAAGGTTGACGCACAAACGCAGGTGCCATTTCTCAATTTTCCGCAAACAGATATTTCTGTAGAGTGGAAGTCTATTTTTGATGGAAAAATTGTTGCCGAGATAAAGATGTACAGTCCGCAGGTAACATACATTTTTGAAGATCAAAATACTCCAACAGAAGGACAAGAGGCAGATGTAGATGATTGGACTGCTGTACTTACAGATCTTGTACCCTTAGAAATAAACCATTTTGAAGTACATGATGGAAAACTAGGATTTGCACAAATAACCACTGAGCCACAAATAGATTTATACATGGATCAAGTTGAACTCACTGCAGATAACCTGCGCAATGTAAAAGAAACAGAGCGCAATTTACCCTCACCTATAAAAGCTACGGGCGTGACTATTGGTCAGGGCTTATTTGACCTAGATGGTAAAATCAACCTTATCAAAGAGATTCCAGATATAGACATTGATTTTGCGCTAGAAAACGCAAATATCACTGCTATTAATGATCTTACAAGACACTACGGAGGGATTGACTTTAAAAGTGGCACCGTAGAAGTTTTTGGAGAGATTGCAATAGCAGATGGATATCTTAAAGGTTATGTAAAACCACTTATAGAAGATAGTAAACTGATAAGCAAGGAAGACGGTATCTTAGGAGTAATATGGGAAGGGTTTGTAGGAGTTTTTAAGTTTATTCTCAAAAACCAAGGAACAAATACCCTTGCGCTTAAGGTTCCGCTAGAAGGCGATCTTAATAATGTAGAAGCAGGAGTTTTTCCTACGATATTTAGCATTTTTGAAAATGGATGGATTAATGCTTTTAAAACGAATGTAGATGAAGAGATTAATTTTTCTGACGCAGAGGCAGAAGCAGATAGAATATCTGAGGAAGAACTAGAAGCAATGAGTGGAAAAGAAAGAAGAGCTTACAAAAAAGAACAACGTATAAAAAGGAGAGAACAAAGACGCAAGGAACGACAATCAGAAAATGACGCGAAAGAATCAATATAATTGCTACAGAACGGAAGAAATAATGATATTTTTGAATATCGAGACGTCCAGCATTAAGACTTTACACGTATTTTTGTAAACCGTAGGATTTAACAATCCGCAATTATATTTAAACAACAACCTATATGAGATTTTTTACTAGAGCAATTGCTTTTATATTCCTCCTGTCATTTTCTGTGACACATGCTCAAGATGCTACTAAAACAATAGACGAACAATTTACCGAAGTCATCGAGGGTTCTAATAACTATCAGCAATTTAAGGTTATTGATAAAGTAAAAATGACGCGCTTGCAACAAAATGCAAAAGCACGTATTGATGTATTGCAGTCAGAAATAGAAAATCTTAAGTCTGAAATGAATAAGCAGCAAACAGCTGCCTCAAAAGTAAGCGCCGACTTAGAAAAAATACAATTAACGCTTACAGAAACTGAAGAGGAAAAAGACTCTATAAACTTCTTTGGCATCCAGATGAGCAAAGGAAGTTACCAGACCATGATGTGGAGTATTATTGGACTTCTATTACTTGGACTTGTGTTTTTTATTTTCAAGTTTAGAAGCAGCAACGTACTTACTAAAGAAGCACAACACAAACTTGATGAAACAGAAGTTGAGTTTGATGAGTACCGTCGCAAAGCACTAGAAAAAGAACAAAAATTAGGACGCCAGCTTCAAGACGAGCGTAATAAAGCACTTAAGTCTGCAAAAGGATAGTCTGCTTATTTTTAAGAAAATCAAAAAATCTGTACTTTGTAGTACAGATTTTTTTTATGCATATACGCAAAGCCACATTACAAGACCTAGACATAGTAACACCACTGTTTGACGGGTATAGACAGTTTTATAGACAAGCATCAGACCTTGAAGGGGCAGGCGCATTTCTAACGGAAAGGCTTACCCATAATGAGAGTACTATTCTTATAGCCTTTCATGACAGAGAAGAAACGGAAGCTGTAGGATTTACTCAGCTTTACCCACTTTTCTCATCTGTGAGCATGGAGCGCATGCTGCTGCTTAATGATTTATATATAACCCCAATTCACCGTGGAAAAGGTATAGGTACATTACTCATAAACAGCGCAAAAGAACTATGCGTATCGTTACAGCAAAAAGGCATCGTTTTACAAACTGAGACTACAAACCCTGCTCAACAACTTTATGAGCGCCTAGGATTTAATAAAGACCCCGATTTACATTACTTTTGGGCTCGCTAGTATAATACCCCAATTACAATAGCTCAACCTTATCAAGATTATGAGAATAGATATCATTACCGTTGTACCAGATTTACTTAAAAGCCCTTTTGAAGCTTCTATCATGCAGCGATCAATTGCAAAGGGATTAGTAGATGTGCAGTTTCATAATCTACGTGATTACACAGATACAAATTATAAGCAAGTAGACGACTACCAGTTTGGTGGTGGTGCGGGAATGGTAATGCAGATTGAGCCTATAGACAAATGTATCTCTAAGCTCAAATCTGAGCGTGATTATGATGAGGTGATCTATATGACACCAGATGGCGAGACCCTTGATCAAGGAATGGCTAACACTATCTCTCTTAAAGGCAATATTATCATTTTGTGTGGTCATTATAAAGGAGTAGATCAGCGAGTGAGAGATCATTTTATAACCAAAGAAATATCCATAGGAGACTACGTTTTGAGTGGTGGAGAGCTTGGCGCTCTTATACTCTGCGATGCGGTGATACGATTAATTCCTGGCGTGCTAGGTAATGAGACTTCGGCGCTTACAGATAGTTTTCAAGATGGATTACTCGCTCCACCTATTTACACACGCCCAGCAGAATATAAAGGCTGGAAAGTCCCTGAGATTTTAACAAGTGGTAACACTCCTAAAATTGAAGAATGGCGAGAAGAACAAGCATACCAAAGAACAAAAGAAAGAAGACCGGATTTACTAGATGAGTAATGAGTACGCTTTCGCGAAAGCGTAACCTCAACAATTAACATCACTTGGTTTTTTAGAACATACATTATCAATTTAAATACACCCACTTTCTGGGAAACATATGATTACAACAGATCACATAAAATCACTCCAAGAGCGCGTAGACGGCTTAAGGAGATATCTTTGACGTAGATCGTAAGCGCATCGAGATACAAAACGAGGAAGAAAAAACCTTTGACCCAAATTTCTGGAATGACCCTATGGAAGCTGAAGCTTTTATGAAGGCTTTGCGTTCTAAAAAGAAATGGGTGACAGATTATGAGGATGCTCAAACTTTTATAGAGGACCTTGAAGTCTTGTATGAATTTGCAAAAGAAGGAGAAGCTCCCGAAGAGAATGTGCAAGATCGTTACGATAAGGCAGCTGCTTTTATAGAAGATATCGAGTTTAGAAACATGCTTTCTGAGGAAGGTGATGAGCTTAGCTGTGTCTTACAAATAACCGCTGGTGCTGGTGGCACAGAGAGTTGCGACTGGGCTGCAATGCTTATGCGCATGTACTTAATGTATGCAGAAAAGCAAGGCTGGAAGGTGAAAGAACTTAATTTTCAAGAAGGTGATGTTGCGGGTATAAAAACCGTATCGCTAGAGATAGAAGGAGACTTTGCTTTTGGCTGGTTAAAAGGTGAAAACGGTGTACACAGACTGGTGCGCATCTCCCCTTTTGACAGTAATGCAAAACGCCATACTTCATTTGCCTCTGTATACGTGTATCCACTTGTAGATGATAGTATCGAGATAGAAATTAACCCAGCAGACTATGATATTGTAACCGCTAGATCTTCTGGTGCTGGAGGGCAAAATGTAAACAAGGTTGAGACTAAGGTCCAACTTACCCACCACCCTACTGGTATACAAATCTCTTGTTCTGACTCGCGCTCACAACACGACAACCGAGCAAAAGCATTACAGATGCTACGTTCTCAGCTATATGAACTTGAACTACGTAAACAAATGGAAGCCCGTAATGCGATAGAAGCAGATAAGAAAGCCATTGAGTGGGGATCACAAATACGCAATTACGTATTACATCCTTACAAGCTCATAAAAGATGTACGTAGCGGCGTAGAGACGGGTAATACAGATGCTGTACTAGATGGTAACATAGACCTCTTCTTAAAAGGTTACCTAATGATGATGGGACAAGAAGAAGCGAGTGATGAGCTATAAAAAGGATCAATTTTAAATAAAAAAAAGCCAATCGAGAGATTGGCTTTTTTTATATCTAATAAGTATTTTTTAACACGCCTCCATGCCTGGGAATGCAAGCATTTGCCCCATCCCAACTGTAAAAAGCCAGTTACCATACAGTGCATGTTCTATAGACACCAGCGTGGTAGATCTTGTTTTCTTAAAGGTATAAGCAAATAATAGTCCTCCTAAAAATGTAAGCACAATCACTAAGGTGTTGCGTAAAAACAAGTGCGCCATTGCAAACACAATAGCATTTACTACAATAAGCAATCGCTTGTCTTTAAAAAAAGTTCCGTAACGATTAAAGAAGAAGGTTCTATAAATAACCTCTTGTGGCCATACTGACAGAAAAGTATAAAACAATAATATCATCACCCACAATCCTGGATTGCTTAATGGCACGCAGAACAAACTTGAAGGCTGCACCATATAAACATAAATGGTGGTAACAATGGCTATAGCAATAAGCTTCACGGTAGTCTCCTTAAAAAAAGAAGGCCAATTTATAGAGCGTTCCACTTTTAAGCTTACAGAACCACTCTTAAAAAGC
This sequence comes from Dokdonia sp. Asnod1-B02, assembly GCF_045063955.1. NCBI lineage: Bacteria > Pseudomonadati > Bacteroidota > Flavobacteriia > Flavobacteriales > Flavobacteriaceae > Dokdonia > Dokdonia sp. Asnod1-B02. The sequence continues at coordinate 2,726,051 of NZ_JBEFNW010000002.1, forward strand.
ATTATAAGTAAATAGGTGAAGCCTATGAGTACACTAGCTACTTTTATCTTGAAATCATAAGGTAGCAAGAGGCTTAATGGCAATAACACAAAGAGTACAAAAAACTCCGAAAGCACGTAGTATTTACCGTTCATTATACGGAGATTGTTGTAGTATTCTTCACCTCACTTATCGTAAAGGAACTCTGCGTACTCCCTATATATTTAAGCGTAGTAAGCTTTGTTACCATAAAATTACGAAAGTGCTCCATATCTCTCACAAGCACCTTTAATAGATAATCATAGTCACCACTTACGTGAAAACACTCTAGCACCTCATCAAGTGCGGTCACCTCTTTCTCAAAAGAATCTATAGCATCCTTCGCATGTTTTTCTAGTTTAACATGACAAAACACTTGAAAACCAAGTCCCACTATCTCCTTATTAATGAGTGTAATATATTGTGAGATAACACCAGAGCGCTCCATCTTTTTTACACGCTCATAAATAGCAGTTACAGAAAGGTTCAACTTTGCAGAGAGCTCTTTATTTGTGATTTTGGCATCATGTTGAAGGTAACCTAGTATCTTTTTGTCTATCTCGTCTAGTTTCATGGTAGAAAAATTATCAGTGAGGATTATTATTTTACGCTTTCGCGAAAGCTAAATTCTATTTTTTATCAAAAATACAGTTTTAAAATCTATAATTAACCCCTTACGTTGACTATAAATCTACAATCACATACATTTACTAAACACAATCACAAGCTCCCCAGCTTAATAATTAAAAGACAATTACTTTGATCCTGTAACACTAACAACCAATGTACTAGAACACCTCAACAGGTCTCTATTACAAAAACCGATATCAACCATGAAATTTAAACCAGCAAACGAGATTCAAGATTTACAATATTTTGGAGAATTCGGAGGAGTAAACCCTTCTATCTCAGACAGCTCTACTTATACATTCCTTTCGGCAAAAACAATGTTTGACACCTTTGAAGGTAATGCAGATGGATGTTATTTATACTCGAGACACAGCACTCCATCAAACTTATATCTAGGTGCAGCACTTGCTGCTATGGAAGGAACAGAAACGGCAAACGTTGCCGCCAGTGGCATGGGAGCTATTACACCTGTATTACTACAACTCTGTGAAGCTGGAGATCACATCGTCTCTAGCCGTACTATTTACGGAGGAACGTATGCTTTCTTAAAGAATTTTGCACCAAGACTTAATATTACAACGAGCTTTGTAGATATCACAAACCTTGAGGTAGTTGAGGCTGCAATTACAAAAGATTCAAAAGTTTTATACTGTGAGTCTGTTAGTAATCCACTTTTAGAAATTGCAGATATTGCAGCACTTTCGGCAATTGCCAAAAGGCATAACTTGAAACTTGTGGTGGATAACACATTCTCTCCACTTTCTATTTCTCCCGTGCAACACGGAGCAGATGTGGTGATACACAGTCTTACTAAATTTATAAACGGTTCTTCAGACACGGTAGGTGGTGTAGTGTGCGGTACACAAGAATTTATAGATGCGTTACGCAATGTAAATGACGGAGCAAGTATGTTACTAGGACCTACAATGGATAGCTTGAGAGCTTCTTCTGTTCTTAAAAACCTACGAACCTTGCACATACGCATGATGCAACACAGCTACAATGCAATGTTTCTTGCAGAGCGTTTTGAAAAATTAGGGTTAAGAACTGTATATCCAGGTCTAACTTCACACCCAAGTCATGAGGTGTTTAATAGACATATGAATGATAAGTATGGTTATGGTGGCATGCTTACTGTAGATGTGGGCTCTCTAGATAAGGCAAATGCTTTGATGGAATTAATGCAAGAAAAGAATCTTGGATACCTAGCGGTGAGCTTAGGTTTTTATAAAACACTTTTTAGCGCACCAGGAACTTCAACCTCATCAGAAATCCCAGAAGACGAGCAAGCTGCAATGGGACTTACGGATGGTCTTATACGCTTCTCAATAGGTCTTGATGCAGATATAGAACGTACCTATGAGATGATGAAGTCTTGTATGGAAGAGATAGGTGTTTTACAATCTGTAGTGGCATAACTTTTTTCAATTTTGTTGATATGCGAGGATGAAGCATAACCGCTTTGTGCTCGCTTTTTTTTGAACCGATCTATTTTAGGCACTTTAAAGACAAGTAATTTGTGAAAACTCAATAAGATAGCGCTTTGAGTTATTTTTATTTAAAATACTATATGATGTTACATCGCTGGTTTTTGAGCATACACCTTGCAGAATACCTCCTATTATTGTAACATTACGGATAGAAACTGCACACTCTCATGAATAAAGAACTGGAAGATCAAAAAAACCATCATATTGTTAACAATCGTGAATTAAATTTATGGGAAGCACTTATTCCAGTGGTGATTCTTATGTGCTTATTAGCCTATAATATTTTCTTTAAGGATGGTGAGTGGCTTGGCGAATATTCAAATCAATATATCCTTTTAATGGGTGGAGCGGTAGCAGCTATTGTAGGCTTCTTAAATAAATCTACACTGAGCACAATGCTTGCCGAAGTATGGGAAAACCTCAAAAGTGTTTTTGTACCCATCATGATTTTGTTTCTCGTAGGAGCGCTAGCTGGTAGTTGGCTTGTGAGTGGTATCATACCAGCAATGGTGTATTATGGACTTCAAGTACTTAACCCTACTATATTTTTACCAGCCTCAGTAATTATCGCTGCCATTATCTCAATTGCAACTGGAAGCTCATGGACCACCTCTGCAACCGTAGGTATTGCACTTATAGGTATAGGTCAAGCACTGGGTATCGACACGGGAATGATAGCGGGAGCTGTGATTTCTGGCGCATATTTTGGCGATAAAATGTCACCACTTAGTGATACGACTAACCTAGCCCCAGCTATGGCGGGAACAGATTTGTTTACACACATAAAATACATGACACTCACAACGGTACCTACTATTGTGATTACACTCATTGTTTTTATCATCATCAGCTTGAGCATAGACACTACTGGTACTGCAGATATCACTGCGCTTCTAAGTGTGATAGATGATACATTTAATATCACTCCACTCCTGTTTATTGTTCCAGGAGTTGTGATTGCACTCATTGTAACGAAGACAAAACCATTAATTGCCCTAGGAGTAGGAGTTATTCTTGCTGCAGTGTTTGCTTACATTTTCCAGCCAGACATTTTAAACATACTATCTACTTCAAAAACAGATGCTATTCTCACAGCTATCTGGACAGATACCGCTATCGAAACGCCTAACGAAACACTCAACGAACTTTTCAGTTCTGGAGGGATACTTGGTATGTTATGGACAATATTACTTATATGTTGCGCTATGGTTTTTGGAGGAATTATGGATGGTATAGGAGCATTAGCTCGTATTACTAAAGCATTGCTAAGCGTTGCAGACACTGTTTTTGGACTCTTTGCAAGTACTGTAATTTCTTGTCTTGGTCTTAATGCTATTGCATCAGATCAATATCTTGCCTTGGTTATCCCTGGTAAGATGTTTAAAAAAGCATATGAAGACAAAGGTCTTGCTCCAGAAAACCTATCTCGTACGCTAGAAGATTCGGGAACTGTCACCTCTGTACTTATCCCTTGGAATACTTGTGGTGCTTATCAAAGTAGTGTGTTAGGTGTAGGTGTGGGAGAATACTTCTTATACGCCATCTTTAACTGGCTTTCTCCATTTATGACTTTACTATTTGCTGCTTTTAATATTAAAATCAGACAACTTAAAGATGCTCGTTCGGCGGCTTAATGCTTGAATTTCTTTTAACAATACTGATTGATTTTGGGCTTATTTCTGCAGACCATAAGCATAAGAAATGTGTAGAAAATGAAGAAAAAGAGGAAGGTAGACGTAAGCCGTTTAAAAAATTTTTTTGGTCAACCTACATTTATAGTAATCTTTATTTCAATATTTCTTACCGCAACGATTTCCATAATCTACTTTAGTTATAAAGATCGAGTTTTAAATGTTCGGGATACTGAACATGAAATGGCTAAAATTCTTAACCGTATCCATTCATACGAATCTAAAAACCTGCAAATCGTATCCATAGACACTTTAATTAATGGTAGACCGCTACTCATAACTTGGAAAACTGATTCTTGGGGAACAGCATATCGTTTAGTGAAAAGCAATGGTTTTTCTGTACATTCGGCAGGTAGAGATAGGAAATTTGGAACAAGTGACGACCTCTTTTCAAAATAGGTTTTTACGCTTTCGCGAAAGCGTAACTACTACATTTACAGCCCCTAAAGAGCAGGCATAAGTAAAATCAATACTACTATAACGTTATCCCATTTTACTATATACAATGACAACACTTTTCTAGGTATTTTTGCACTCGAATAAAAAAACCTAGAACAATGACTTTAGTTGGTAAAAAATTCCCAAACCTTGCTGTTGACGCAATGGATGAAATGGGAGATACTTTTAAATTAAACATCTTAGAAAAAGCTAAGGAAGAAGGAAAGAAAATCATTCTTTTCTGGTACCCGAAAGATTTTACATTTGTTTGTCCTACTGAGCTTCATGCTTTTGAGGCAGCTAAGCAAGCATTTGCAGATCGTAATACGCTTGTAATAGGAGCTTCATGTGATACTCCAGAAGTACACTTTGCGTGGTTAAACACTGCAAAAGATAATGGAGGTATAGAAGGTGTAACATATCCTATTCTTGCAGATACTAACCGTAACCTTGCAAACCAACTTGGGATTCTTGACGTGACAAACGAGCGTTTTGATGAAGAGACTGGAACTGTTATGGTAGATGGTGACAATGTTACTTATAGAGCGACTTACCTTATTGATGAGGAAGGAACTGTTTTTCACGAAGGTGTAAACCACATGCCTCTTGGTCGTAATGTAGCAGAGTTCTTGAGACTTGTAGATGCTTACACACACGTACAAGAAAAAGGAGAAGTTTGTCCTGCAAACTGGGAAGATGGAAAAGATGCAATGAGCGCAAACCGTGATGGTGTTGCTAGCTACCTTGCTGCACACGCTAACTAAATAATAAAGAAGCTATGATTCAAGAATTAGATCAAGATAACCTTAACCAGATTGTTGCAGATAATGATACTGTTATTGTACAGTACAGTGCAACATGGTGTGGTAACTGTCGTATTATGAAGCCTAAGTTCAAGAAACTAGCTTCAGAAAATGAAAATGTAAAATTTGTAATAGTAGATGCAGAGAAGAATCCAGAGTCACGTAAAATGGCAACGGTAGATAACCTTCCTACATTTGCAACGTTTACAAAAGGAGCATTTAAAAATCAAGTGCAAACTAACAAGTTTGACGTACTTAAAGATCTCGTAAATGAAGTTACCAGTAATTAAACACCTCGTAAGTTTTATAGAAGAAAATGATCAAGATTTTCTTATTGAGACTGTGGAGACTTTAGAAAACCTTACAGAAGTTCCTTCTCTTAAAGATGAAGAGCTAGACGTTATAGGCGAACTAATCTCAAATATGTATGGTGCGCTTGAAGTGCACAAAGACATACAAAGTGGTACTGCAAAGAAAGAAGCTCTCAACAGCTTCATGCAACGAGTAATGGGATCTATAGACAATTAAGTCTACCTAAGTGCATAAATTTTAAAATGCGATGTCTTACAGACATCGCATTTTTTTTTATACGTTCTTTAAAAGTTATCTTTAGAATAAAAATGAAAGAAGCACCTAGCTGGATACTAGAACACCGCGACTCTTGGAAATATAGAGGTCAAAAAAGACCGTCATTTGCAATCACCCCTTCTGAGGGACAAGAATCTGTATGGGACTACCCAAGACCACCAAAAATTACGATAGATCAAAGGCTGATTATTGTAAAGCACAAAGAAACTGTTATCGCTGCTACTACTAGAGCTTTTAGAATTACTGAAACTGCTAGCCCGCCCACATATTATATTCCGCAAGAGGATATAGATATGGAATTGCTTGAGGAGGTCGTTGGTAGTTCGCACTGCGAGTGGAAAGGAGCTGCGGCTTACTGGGATATCATACTACCAGCAACCACTTTTAAAAATGCTGCATGGAGTTATCCAGATCCTTATGAAGAATTTATAGACATAAGTAATAGTATCTCGTTTTACCCAGCGATTCTAGATTGTTATATAGATGATGAGAAAGTACGCCCACAACCCGGAGGTTTTTATGGAGGGTGGATTACTGATGAGATTGTAGGTCCCGTAAAAGGGGAAATACCAGAAGCATCCTTATAGATACACTCTATTTCTTAAAAATTTCTTTACCATACTTTTAATAAAATTGCTCTCGCATTTCTGTACTTTTACGTAACCAAAAAAAATAATATGGCAAATATAACTTTAGGCGGAAACGCTGCAACAACGATAGGAGAACTTCCAAAAGTAGGAACAACAGCTCCAGATTTTTCACTTTCAAAAAATGACATGTCTACTGCAAGTCTTGCAGACTTTAAAGGGAAGCGTGTGGTATTAAATATATTCCCATCGGTTGATACTGGTGTTTGTGCTCAATCTGTACGCACGTTTAATGAAAAAATATCTGGTGCAGAAAATACAGAAGTACTTTGTATTTCTCGTGACCTACCATTTGCACAAGCTCGTTTTTGTGCAGCCGAAGGTCTAGAAAATGTACACACACTTTCTGACTTTAAATCTGGTGATTTCGGAAAAAACTATGGGGTAACTATAGAAGGTGGAGCCTTTGAAGGTCTTCACTCAAGAGCTGTAGTCGTACTCGATGAAGCTAGAAAAGTAATCTACACAGAGCAAGTACCAGAAGTAGGTCAGGAACCTAACTATGAAGGTGCAATGAGCGCTCTTAAATAATATACATACCTTTAATGCTGAGTGTATCACAAACTGATATACTCAGCATTTTTTTTAACTATACACCTCCACTCCATTGCCTATTAAATTTATTACTGGAAGACTTAAGGGAATGAAATACTCTCTTCAAGGAGGTATACAACTTATACGCTCTGAGGCTAGTATCCAAGTACAATTTGGCGTTGCTATCTTGATTACTATTGCTGGATTATACTATAACATCTCACGCACAGAGTGGATTGCCCAAATATTATGCATAGGCCTCGTAATGACCGCCGAAGGTCTCAATACCGCCATAGAAGGAATTGCAGATTTTATACATCCAGACTTTCATGAGAAGATAGGTCGCATTAAAGATATTGCTGCAGGTGCGGTAGGTATCGCAGCACTAGCGTCTGTGATTGTGGCTGGGATTATCTATATACCTCGCATTTTTTAGATAATAGTTGCTCTAATTCTAGTTTTTTTCTGAAAGTACGTCGCTTTGACCGCTGTCTCTCGTCTAATTAATAACCCCTATTCCATCAAGGTTATTCACCCCACCTAAATTAATATCATCATTAGATTAGAAAGATTTTAACCTAGAAAATTTATTTTGTAAGTATCAAGAAATGTACATTTTACCTATATTGAAGCTCGTAATCCAGAAATAGACATACGTCTAGATTATTTTAAGTTGTAAAATAAATTACAATCAAGGCCCATAATAAATGAGATTTCTACTATTACTATTTTTAACGACCTCTTATTTAAATGCTCAGAATAAATTTACCCAATCAGGTAAATTAAGTAATCTATATCAAGTACAACTTATCAACTATCTAAATGAGTATGGACTGAATGTCATTCCAAAAGACACACTATTAATTGATTTGGGCACTATCAGTTCTAATATTCGAAATATGACTAGTGGGCATTATGAAAATTACAAAGCCTTAATAGCTTCAAAAAGCTCCATTAAACACATTGAATTTATTGATAAAATTCCAAAAAGAAAAAGAGATCTAAAAAAATTTAAAAATCAGATTATAGATCAAAAATCAATATTGAAAAAAATCTTCTTCTCATCTCATGATTCAACTCAAGAAGGCAATAAAACAATCAATGCTAATACAGTTATTGTTTATCCAGATAGGACATTCTTAATAATGCCCACTGACGACATTGCAACTACCCAAAGTTTTTTAGAAAAATTTACTAATTAATAATTTAACAATTTTGAAATTATCTTTAAACATACGTACGCTTATTGTTTTTATAATTAGCTTATCTATTTCTTCTATAATACATGCACAAGAAACGTATATATTTGACTATCAAATTGAATATGACGTCTCATATAGTAATGATTCTTTGTATTATGCCAAAGGAATTACCAAAAACCCTGACAGGAGGCCAAAAATTATTTACTTAACAAATTCTAAAGACAACTCCTATTATTTGAAAGTTGTTAAAAAAAATGAATTCGTAGTACAGCTTTTTTTTCGCAACAATGAAAAATTTTACACCTATGATGTTATGGGCAAGGAAAATTTTAATGTTGCCGATGTTATTGAAATGAATTGTGAGATAAGTCAGCGGTATAGAAAATTTTGGAATTCATATAATAATCCAGAATACTATGACTTAAAAAATATCCCTGACACAGTTAGCAACGATTATAATTTCAAACGATATGATTTCTCTATAGTAAAACATAAACTAGATAGAATGCAAAGCAGAGAGCGATATATTGTAGATACATCAGGGGTGAATCACCTTCCTTTACTTACATCAAGAACTCAATATTCTCTGTGGAAAGAATCACAAAAATTACCAAATAAAATTTTTCTGGAGAAACACTCAATTAATGAAAAAGGAGAAATCTGGAGAACTGCAAGATTATCAAGTATAAAATCTAGAATACTAAAAATTTCTTTCAAGAATTCATGTTTAAAAAAACGGAGATTTTAAATAAAACTTTACAGAAGCTTCTTAGAAATAGAGTCATGTTAATAAAGCATACCATATAATCCTGTTCTTAAGAATCTATTATCGTGCTTAATATGTCTCACTTACTTTCCTCGACATAAATATCACTTCTACAACGCACCAAACCACCTATTTTTCCGTTTCAATATTGTACTTTTATCTCCCACCAAAAAACAACCTTGAACGCTTCTATGGCAAAAAAGAAATCCACGGCTAAAAAAACAAATACTAAGACTCCTAGAAAATCTATCTCCTTTAAATTGACGCGCCAGCAGCAAATCATTTTGGGATGCTTTTTATTCTTACTCGGTCTTGGCTTGCTGTTCTCTTTTATCTCATACTTATTTACCTGGAAGGTAGATCAAAGTCTTATTGCTACAGGAACGAGAGAAGACGAAGCCTCAAACTGGCTTTCTCTTGTGGGTGCACGCATAAGCCATTTCTTTATTTACAAAGGTTTTGGTGTTCCAGCGCTCGCACTTTGCATTCTTACTTCGCTCACTGGAGTACATTACATTTTTGATTATGCAAAGACGTCATTAAAAAGATTTTGGTTTTGGGGAATATTGCTCATGCTTTGGCTAGCTGTATTTCTTGGATTTTTCCATAAAAAGAATGATATCCTTGGAGGTACCGTTGGTTATGAAATCAATGACTTCTTGCAAGATTATTTGGGTCTTGCGGGAGCAATCATCGTAATGGCTTTTCTAGCTATTGTCTATCTAGTTGTGCGTTTAAAACTTACACCAGAACGTATATCCACTTTTATAAACAAACAACGTAGTGATCTCGCTGGTGAGTTTTCAGAAGATGGAAAAGAACCTATTATTGTAGATAACTCCTCTACTTACGAAGCCGAAGAGTTTTTAAAAGGAACTAAGGTTGAGGATGAGACCGCTTTCGCGAAAGCGGAAACCACCACCCCTACTAAGCCATCTACATTTGAACAAAACGTTCAAGATTTACAACCTACACTCACCAAAAAAGAAGCGGAACCTACAAGTAGCTTCCAAGTAACGAAAGCTCCAGAGGAAGAAGTTGTCGTACCTATGGAAGAAGTTGCTGTAGAGGTAGAAAAACCAATTGAAGAGGAAGAACTCACAGATAACTTAAGCTCAAAACTAGTTGCAGATTTTGGCGAATTTGACCCTACCTTAGAACTTGCAAAATTTAAGTTCCCTCCTATTGATCTATTAAAAGATTATACAAACGGACAAGGTATCACCATTAACCAAGCAGAGCTTGAAGAAAATAAAAATCGAATTGTTGAGACGCTTAACAACTATAAAATAGGCATCTCAAACATTAAAGCAACCGTAGGACCTACGGTGACATTATATGAGATTGTACCTGAGGCTGGGGTTCGTATTTCAAAAATCAAGAATCTAGAAGACGATATTGCACTATCGCTAAGTGCACTGGGTATACGTATTATTGCTCCTATCCCTGGACGTGGTACGATAGGTATTGAGGTGCCTAATAAGAATCCGCGTATTGTGAGTATGCGCTCTGCAGTGGCGAGTAAGAAATTTCAAGAAGCAGAAATGGAGCTACCACTTACACTAGGTAAAACCATTTCAAACGAAACTTTTGTAGTTGACCTTGCCAAAATGCCTCACCTACTCATGGCAGGTGCAACGGGACAAGGTAAATCTGTTGGTCTTAACGCAATCCTGACTTCGCTACTGTACAAAAAACACCCTGCCGAAGTGAAATTTGTACTGGTAGATCCTAAAAAAGTGGAGCTTACTTTATTTAACAAGATAGAACGTCACTATCTCGCAAAACTTCCAGATACAGACGAAGCCATTATCACAGATAATTCTAAGGTAATTAACACGCTTAACTCTCTATGTATAGAGATGGATAACCGTTATGACCTGCTTAAGGATGCAATGTGTCGTAACATTAAGGAATACAACGTCAAGTTTAAGGCACGTAAGCTCAATCCAGAAAATGGACATAAGTTCTTACCTTATATTATACTAGTAGTAGACGAGTTTGCAGATCTTATTATGACTTCTGGAAAGGAAGTAGAAACACCAATAGCAAGGCTTGCACAGCTTGCTCGTGCCATTGGTATTCACTTAATCATTGCAACACAACGTCCTTCTGTAAACGTGATTACGGGTATTATTAAAGCCAACTTCCCAGCTCGTATCGCTTTTAGAGTAACTTCAAAAATAGATAGCCGCACGATTCTTGACACCTCTGGTGCAGACCAACTTATAGGTCGTGGTGACATGTTGTACACTCAAGGTAATGACGTGGTGCGTATACAGTGTGCCTTTGTGGATACTCCAGAAGTAGAACGTATTGTAGATTATATAGGAAATCAAAAAGCATATCCAGACGCTCATTTGTTGCCAGAATATGTAGGTGAAGAGAGTGGCACAAGTCTTGATATAGATGCTTCAGATAGGGATGCCCTCTTTCGCGATGCTGCCGAAGTATTGGTCATTGCACAGCAAGGAAGTGCTTCTCTATTACAACGTAAATTAAAACTAGGATACAATAGAGCTGGAAGAATCATAGATCAACTAGAAGCTGCAGGTGTGGTAGGTCCTTTTGAAGGAAGTAAAGCACGTCAAGTACTAGTTCAAGATATGGCTGGACTAGATCAACTCCTAAATAATGACTAAATAGAAATGAAAAAGAAACTTATTTTTTGGCTGGCTCCTATCCTTTTTAAGAAAGTATTAGTTCCTGTCGCAGTAAAAGGTTACCGCAAATTTGCAAAACGTGCAATGCCTGTGGTATTGTTATTATTTATGACCGCTTTCGCGAAAGCGCAAACAGCACAAACCCTTCTTAAAGAGGTAGACACCAAGGTAAAAAGCTATGACAACATCGCTATTGATTTTAAATATGCCTTAAGTAATGAAGCCGAAGGTGTAAATCAAGAGACTAAAGGAAATGTAGTAATGGCTGGTAACAACTACAAGCTATCTCTTATGGGGACTACGCAATTATTTGATGGAAAAAACGTTTATACTATTGTTCCTGAAGATGAGGAAATCACCATTAGTGCAATGAGTGATCAAGATGAAAATGCAATCACACCTTCAAAAATGTTATCCTTCTTTAATGAAGGTTACACTCAGAAGATGGACATTGTACAAAAAGTAAACGGTAGAGAAATACAGTTTGTAAAGCTTACTCCTATGGACTCTAATAGTGACGTAAAATATACGTTACTTGGTGTAGATGCACAGACTAAGCATATTCACAAGCTTATTATTACACAAAAGAATGGTACTAAAGTGACTATTACTGTAAATTCATTTAAGCCTAATCAACCTTTGGCAAAGAATGTATTTGTTTTTGATAAGACAAAGTACGCAGATTATTACATCAATAAATTATAATAGTATAATACTAGTAGCAAGGGCGCAGACTTCTTATTTTTGTTTGCGCCCTCAGCTTTTTACATGAAAATACTAGACCGATATATTCTTTTTACGTTCGTAAGAACATTCCTGAGCATCTTCACTATTTTGATGTTCATTTTTGTTTTACAAAGTGTCTGGTTATATATACAAGAACTAGCAGGTAGAGACCTTGACTTTGATGTCATTATAAAGTTCTTACTTTTTGCGATGCCTAGTCTTGTAACCCTAGTACTTCCACTATCGGTTCTTCTTACAAGTATCATGACCTTCGGTAACTTTGCCGAAAACTATGAGTTTGCAGCAATGAAATCTACTGGAATCTCACTACAACGCGCGATGAAGAGCGTCATTTATTTTGTGATTTTTCTTGCGATATCTTCCTTTCTATTTGCAAATCATGTAATCCCTGCTTCTCAAATTGAGTTCAGAAATTTACGTAGAAATATAGGTAAACTTAAACCTGCCATGCTTATACGTAGCGGACAGTTTAACGAGATTACAGAAGATTTTAATATGCGTGTGGCTGAGAAATATGGCGATAGAGATCAATACCTCAGAGACATTGTAATTCATCAAGCCGAAAAAGGAAGACTAGGAAACTATACCGTTATTATCGCTTCTGAAGGCGAACTCATAAGTTCTATAGACTCCCCTACGCTTTCCTTAAAACTTACGGACGGTAATTACTATACCGAAGTTCAAAAGAAAGATTATAAGGAGCGCAAGAAAGAACCTTTTGCAAAGAGTTATTTTGAGACATACACACTTAATATTGACTTGAGTGAGCTAGATGCTGTTGACCTAGACGATAAGGATATCAATAACAGCTACCAGATGATGAATATCGTCTTACTAGACTCTAGCATCATAGAGCTATCAAAGCGTTATGTGGAAGATAGAACTACCTTTAGCGATAAGTATATACACAAGGCAAACTTAACATCACTAGACTCTCTATATTCTGGAGTTACTGCTCAAGATAAGGTGGTTAAAGACACGCTGCTAGAAAATTATGAAGTAAAAGATCGTGTGCGTATATTAGAAATTGCAAAGTCTAATTTAAACAACACTGTCGCAGATCTTGAGAATCGAAAGAACAAACTCAAAGTAGATGTAAAGCGCCTGAGTAAATTTGAAATCTCTCTGCACGAAAAGTACGTGTTAGGGTTTAGCTGTATTCTACTCTTCTTTGTAGGTGCCCCTCTAGGTGCAATCATTCGTAAAGGAGGATTAGGACTTCCTATTGTAATTGGCGTAGTTCTATTTCTCACATTCCATTTTATAGGAATCTTTGCAAAAAACAGTTCAGAAAACAACTCTATAAGCCCATTTTTTGCTAGTTGGCTCAGTACATTTATATTGTTACCACTAGGTGTTTACCTTACTTATAGAGCAACTACAGACCAAGGAATCTTTGACGTAGATATTATTCCTAAGCCTATTAAAAGATTATTTGCTAAAAAGAAGGAAGAGACCATCATCACTCCTACAGTAGATAAATCATACGTTCTCACGGAAGACGAGATACAATTATTAGACTCCTTTTCTTCTAATCAACTTAAGGACGTAGTAAAAAATTACAAAGATCTAGGGTACTCTAACGATATGCGTTTAGCCGCCATAGACAGACTTGATCAATTAGGCATCACTATAGAACACCTAAGAGTTCAAGGATATTATCAAGACAGCAAATAACTTTTTGCGCTTAAAACTTACATACAAAACAAAGGTGTTCCCGTATCTTTGTACAAAATATTACCTATGCAAAAGACAGCATCTACAAGCATCCAACTACATACTATTGAAGAAGCCATTGAAGATATTAAAAATGGTAAAGTAATCATTGTAGTAGATGATGAGGATCGTGAGAATGAAGGAGATTTTCTAGCTGCTGCAGAAGCAGTGACACCAGAAATGATCAATTTTATGGCTACTCATGGTCGCGGTCTTATATGCACGCCTATTACAGAAGATCGTTGTGAAGAGTTACATCTCAACATGATGGTGACGAGTAATACAGATCCTATGGAGACTGCTTTTACCGTATCAGTAGATCTTAAAGGCAATGGAGTTACAACTGGAATATCTGCCTCAGATAGATCAAAAACAGTACAGGCACTAATAAACCCAAATACAAAACCTTACGATTTAAGTAGACCAGGACATATCTTCCCGCTTAAAGCGAAAGAAGGAGGTGTACTACGTCGTACTGGACATACTGAAGCTGCGATTGATTTTGCAAGACTCGCTGGTTTCAAACCTGCAGGAGTTATTGTGGAGATCATGAATGCAGACGGAACAATGGCTAGATTACCACAGCTTCTAGAAGTTGCCAAAACATTTGATCTAAAGATAGTCTCTATTGAAGACCTCGTGGCTTATCGTATGAATCACGATAGCCTTATTGATAAAAAAGAGGACTTTGAGATTAAAACACGTTTTGGAGATTTTAGACTAAGAGCGTACGAGCAAACTACTAATGACACCGTTCACATAGCTCTTACTAAAGGTGGCTGGGAAGATGATGAGCCCGTACTTGTAAGAGTAAACTCAACTCAAATTAATAATGACCTGTTAGGCACACTTACAAACAATCCAGATGCAAAACTAGACGATATGTTTCGTGCGGTAAATGAAGCTGGAAAAGGTGCAATTGTCTTTATAAATCAAGAGAATGCAAGTGCAAATCTTTTAGGAAGATTAAGTGAACTAAAAACATTACAAAAGGAAGGAGAAATGAAAGCTCCTAACGTAGTGATGGACTCAAAAGATTTTGGCATAGGCGCACAAATCTTACATGACCTGCGCATATCAAAAGTAAAACTAATGACTAATAGTGAAGGCCTTAAACGTATAGGCATCGTAGGCTACGGTCTTGAGATTGTAGAACGTGTAGGGTATTAAAAAAGTATACCATGAAAATTTTTAATTTTTTTATATTCACTTTATTTATCTTTTTTACGACTACTTCGACCGGTCAACAAAGGGGACTATTAAACGTTACCTTAAAAGATGGCAGTGAAAACATAGATTTTTTTATACAGAAAAAGGACATATTCTATGGAAAACAAACCAAGAAAAATATAAAAGCTACAGATATTGAATATTTCACTCTTTTATCTGACTCTCTTCAAGAAAAGCATTCGATACTTCGCACTCCTACTGATAAAATTAAAACAACATGGTTTGGAATAAAGTATTATGACAGAGGAGATTTTGAAATTTACGAAAGCTATAATCCTTTTAAAAAAAACTATTCCGACTCTTTAAGACGGGAAAAGTTCAACAAAGGTATTAGTGTTCGCATAAAAAGAAAAAACGAAGAGTATCTTCATGAATTAATTTTCATGCATGGGTTTGGTTATAAAGGCTGGAGAAAAAGGTTTAAAAACTTTTACGAAAATTGCCCAGAGCTTTTAAAAATAATGAGACAAAATAAAATTTCTAAAATGAATTTATCGGCTATTACAAACTTATATATTGAGCATTGTAACAATTAACTCTGAACAATATTCTAATCATTATATAAATGAAAGCTTTCATATCTCACATTGAGATGGCTTTTTTTTGAGGTACAATTACGCTTTCGCAAAAGCGTAAAAAACAAAATCCCAAATTTCAATAGCTTATGAAATTTGGGATTCTTTATATATAGTGTCAAATTGCTTGACTTGTGCGCACAAAAAATGGCAAGCTACCTACATCACACCGCTACGACCATCTACCCTTGCTGCGTTCCCACCCTGGGGGATTCGACAGGAGCTGGTTGTGTAGGACTTGCCGCTGCAAAGATATAGCTTCTTTGAGAAGTCGCAAGGTTTTTTTGCCCGATTTTTTGTTTTAAATTGCCTTAAAATTCAACATCACATGACAGCATACGCTAAGCACCTCATTCTATTACTTTTACCACTTCTCATCATAGGCTGTGGTGATAAAGGATCACTAAATGGAAACTTCACAATCGAGACTAGTGCCATTAAAAATTCTATAAAAAATGGTGGAGAGATTGCTATTTCGCTTAAAGCGAAAAAAAATATCGCAATAGACTCTGTCGTTTATGATCTTGACGGACAGCGCTTAGGTAGTAATAAAGACAGCGGTAAATATATCACTACGCTTACTTCGCCAAAATTAGGCGGCAGAACTTTAACCGCAACCATCTCTACTCCAGATGGAACTACAACTGCTACTCAAAAAATAAATATACTGCACACTAAAGCTCCTAAAGTATATGGTTATAAAATCATAAATAGATATCCACACCAAACAGATGCTTACACACAAGGATTAGAATTTGTAGGAGATACTCTTTATGAAAGTAATGGAAGCTATGGCGAGTCTACACTGCGAAAACTTGACTATAAAACTGGCGAAGTACTTAAAGAAGTAAAGCTAGACAACTCTTATTTTGCAGAAGGAATGACGATTATAGGAGACAATATCTACCAACTCACATGGCAGGAAAATACAGGCTTTATCTACAATAAAGATACCTTCGAGAGGACTGGTACATTTGCTTACAATCAAAGTAAAGAAGGCTGGGGACTTACAAATGATGGTACGGTTATTTATAAGTCTGACGGAACTAGTAAAATCTGGACGCTAGACCCTGCTAACCTTTCTGAGCAATCATATATTGAGCCTACGCACAACAATGGAGTTATGTCTCAATTAAATGAACTTGAATTTATTGATGGAAAAATTTACGCAAACACCTACCAGCGAGAGTCGATAGCTATTATTGATCCAAAAACTGGCGCATTAGAGGCTCTTATAAATTTGAAAGGACTTAATAAAGAAGTTCAATCGGGACTAGACCCAGCAAACGAAGTTCTTAATGGAATCGCTTATAAAGCAAATGAAGGTCGTCTATTTGTAACTGGAAAACACTGGAACACCTTATTTGAAATAGAGATTGTAGAAAAGTAAGAAGTTCCCTCATTCACAAAGGCAGTTCACTCATTATGACTATTGGCAAGATGCTTGATTAACTAGATTTACATCAGTTAATCAAGACATTATGAAAAAGCCTATCGCCATTACAATCCCAAAGCCATGTCATGAAGACTGGACTTCAATGACTCCTACAGAGCAAGGAAAACACTGTGCTGTATGTAGTAAAGAGGTCATTGATTTTACATCACACACTACAACACAATTACGTGATCATATAGTGAGTGGAGATTCCATTTGTGGTCGTTTTAGAAAAGACCAGCTAGGTACTCCCCTATCATTAACTCGTCATAAAGGCCGCAGTTTTGCCCAATATGCAGCTTCTTTGTTAGTGCCTATCGCGACATTTTCGGCTGCAGAAGCAGTATCTCAAACCACAGAAGAGATTTTTATTACTGGAGACATAGCACCCGTTGAATTACCTATTACTGCGTATGACAGTTTAGGAATTGGTTCGCTTTCGCGAAAGCATAAAACTCCACAAAAACTAGTAACAATAACAGGTAAAGTGACCGACATGACTGACCCGCTTCCTGGAGTGAACATAACCGTTCATGGAACTTCAAGAGCTTATCAAACAGATTTTGAAGGAAATTATAGTCTCAAAGTGTATCCTGGAGAAACGATTAAGTATAGCTTCTTAGGTTACGAACCACGTACAATACTCGTAGGCTCACAACTTGAAATAAATGTGAATTTTAAAGATGAGGATCAAAACATGCTTTTAGGAGAAGTTCTCATACTCGATTACAAACAAATTAAGAAAGAAGAGAGAAGAGAAAAAAGGCGTCTCAAGAAAGAAAAAGGACACTAAAAACACTACACTTAATGCGTTATATTTGTTACAAACTACATTTACATGCGCAGTATATACCTACTCATCGTCCTTGCTGGAATTATAACCTTTAGCTCTTGTCGTAATGATTTTGAAACAACAGCAAGCACGGGTAATCTTGAGTTCTCTAGAGATACTATTTTTTTAGATACTGTTTTTACAAACATAGGCTCGAGCACCTATAATCTTAAAGTATATAACCGCAGTGATGAGAATATTTCAATTCCTAGTGTGCGTTTAGGACTAGGTGAATCTTCAAATTATAGACTCAACGTAGATGGAGTGCCTGGTAGAACTTTTGAAAACGTAGAGATTCTTGCAAATGATAGCATCTTTGTTTTTGTAGAAACTACTCTTGATATAAATAGTGTAGGCGATGGTTCTAATGAGTTTTTATATACAGATATTATAGAGTTTAATAGCACAGGAACAACGCAACAAGTAGATCTTGTAACCTTGGTTAAAGATGCTATATTTCTTTTTCCAGAACGTGATGGAGCTACTGGAATACTAGAAACACTTACCGTAAATAATGTAGAAACTTCGCTAGAAGGACGCTATCTCATGGATGATGAGCTTACTTTTACAAATGATAAGCCTTATGTCATTTATGGATATATGGCTGTAGGAGATCCTAATGGAATTGACGCTAAAACGCTCAATATAGAAGCTGGCGCACGCATACACTTTCACGCAGATAGCGGCTTACTCATTGCAGACAACGCGTCGCTACAAGTAAACGGATTATTAAGTACAGATAGCGAGCTTCTTGAAAATGAAGTCATTTTTGAAAGCGATAGACTAGAACCCGTTTTTTCTAATGTTCCAGGACAATGGGGAACTATCTTACTTACAGATGGTAGTATAAACAATACCATCAATCATGCGACTATTAAAAATGCCACGGTAGGGATTCTCAATGAGTCTAGCGCAAACAACTCAGCTACTCCAGGTTTAACACTTAGCAACACTCAGATTTACAATGCATCTGCTGTTGGGTTACTCAATAGATTTTCGGTAGTGGAGGCTTCTAATACTGTGATTAATAACTGTGGCCAGTTTGCTATGCTTATACAACTAGGCGGTAGCTACAATTTCACGCATAGCACCTTTGCAAATTACTGGACGCAAAGTTTTAGAAATACGCCCGCAGTATTTATAGACAACACACTTCTAAGTGGGGACACTCTTTTAGTAGGCGAACTTGCTCAAGCTAATTTTACAAATTGTATTATCTACGGTAATCAGGATGAGGAGCTAGGTTTTAATAAAGATGACGGCGCTCCGTTTAACTTCAAGTTTACAAATACTCAGATTCGTTTTGATGATGATTTTGGAGATTTTAATGAAAATCCGTTATTTGATTTTACAAACGTAAGCCTCTATCAAGACATTATAAAAGGTGGAGATCCAGATTTCTTTGAGCCTACAGAAAACATGCTTCAAGTAGGAGAAAACACTGCAAGCAACGGTCTCGGACTTCAAAGTGCTTCAAACCAATTCCCAATAGATATTATAGGCACGAGCCGCACAAGTAATTCAGACTTTGGGGCCTATGAAAGTGTTGTGTTTCCTGAGTAACTTGTTACAAACTCAACCCTATTAAAAACGCACCATCACTCCCTCCTAGTGCTCCTTGTCCATACACATAGTCAAAACGTAATAGCCTAAATTTACCCCAACCTACATTTCCTATTCCTACGGTAAATTCTCTATAAAACGAGCTTTCATTTGTGCTAAGCACGTGTGCACCTGCAATAAGATTAAAATTAAGTTTATTTACTAGCGGTATCTTTCCTAGTACCCAACCTCTAAAATTATGCTCAACATGTCCTTCTACATACCCTTGGTTCGTACTACGTTCATAATAAGGTAAGGCATTAAATCGATTGAGGCGTGATGGCTCAAAAAAGAGCGAGCGATTACCATTAAAATGCTGTCTATCTATAAAGCTCACACCTTTTGCAGTGCCTAGGAAGGTCCCAGCACGCACATCATAAGACATTCTACCCTTATTACTCACATTAAACTCCTGCTGAGCGACAACACGAAATTGGTCAAAGTTATAATCTGCTATAGAAGCTCCAAATCCTTTTTCATACACTAAGGTAAGTGATGGATATTTTTCTGAAGTAACATTGAATTTCCCACTAGGATAGCTGTAATATTTCTGACCAAAATTTGCCGTTGCACTTAGAAGCAACTTCCCGATGGAGTGCGCTTCAAAAGCTCCGTTCTCAGTATCAAAAGAATTGAGCGGATTATTACTGGTATACTCACGATCTTCTTTCGGGAAGAATGTTTGGTCTGTAGTATTAAAAACAGGCTTACGCTGCTCGTAAGCAATAATGGCGTTTGCCCGCAAGCCATTCACTATTTCTTGTCCATAGTATAGTTGTGCAAATTCCTTTTCGTAATATTTTGCTAAGTTCTCTTCTTGGGTTAATGTGAGGTATGAATTTATAATAGGGCGTATAGGGTCTGCATTATTTACTTGTAAAATATCAACTCCTCCCGTAGCGCTTATAGTGGCTCTATTAGTTCGATTAAAACGCCTAGTAAATCCTAATGTGTAACGCAAACGATCTTCTGAGAATCCATAGTTCGCTTTCGCGAAAGCGGAAAGAGATTTACTATAATCTTCATCACTCCAACTAGAATAAGTTGCCTGCATGGTTCCGTTCCAACCTTGAACGGTATTAAACTGAATATTCTGGATAGGTGGCGTGATTCCAAATCGCCATTTATTATAAGTATCTGTATAAGAATATCCAAAGATGGGCGAAGTAATCTTAAATCGATTGCCTCGGTCATCTATAGAATCTAGGTACTTCTTTGATTTTCTTATAACCTGTATGCTATCTTTCTTTACATAATCATTTATTTCAAGTGACGTTAAAGGCACGGGACGACTGCGCTCCCAGAACACACTATCTTTTTTATTTGCCTGATCTGCAAAAGACAAAATCTCTGCCGAAAAAGAATCCTTCGTAAACTGAGGAGCAAACTCATAATCAGAATAAGCTGCTGTAAATCTACCATCACCTTTAAGTCCTAAAAAACCAAAGCTAAAATCAATGACTTGTGAGATTTTTACCCACTGACTAAGAGATTCCTCATATTTAAAATTCTGCTTAAAGTTGAGATTTTCAATAAATGGCACTTGAATCGCACTACCATCCGTTTGTAAATCTACGCCATAAAGTTGCCATGAATCTTCTACAATATAGATAGTTCCAGTAAATACGCGGTCGTTTTCTCTGCGTGGTGCAACTGTTATTTTATTAATGAGTTGGTCGTTTTCAAAGAATGTTCCTTCAAGAGTATACTTATAATAAGAAAATGCATTGCTGGCGATAGGAGAAATTATCTGCGTATTGAGATCTAGGGTATTTTCATAAAAAGAGAAATTTGCATCGCTCGCAGTATTAAAGCTAAAACCATTATCATCACCACTCACTTTGCTAGCTACAATCACCTCACTAAAATTATCTGGACGCTGATATTTAATATTTGAAATAGTCTCACTTAAATATATTATACCTGTGCGTGTAGAATCTAAGCCTCCTCCCAGATCACCTACTTCTTGACCTAAAATTTTATCTGGAGCATCTTTTACCTGCCACAGTCCTCTAGAGTAAAAGGAGGCCGTATACGCTCCTATCTTCTGTAAATTCTTTTTTCTTGAGGCTATTGCTCCTTGTATAATGCGATCTGCGGGATTTACACCAGCTTGCACGATTACTTCATCTAGGGATGTAGAAGATTCATCCATTACAACAGAAACTGTCATTTCTCCAGAATTTACCTCCACTTCCTTTATAACCGTTGCGTAGCCTAGAAACTGAAAGGTGACATTTAATGTTTCTCCTTGATCTATTGCCAGTAATTCTAGAGCGTATTGCCCATCACCATTTGTGGTAGTACCTCGGTTAGTATTTTCTATAAACACATTTACAAAAGGAAGCGCCTCACCTTCTTTACTTACTACAGTACCTGTAATCTGTGCAGCTGTAACAAAGGAAAAGAGTAGTATAATAACTAATGTAAAGTATGTGCGCATGTGATTGTATTAGAAAGTAAAATTATGAATTACTAAAGATAAGGTACTGAGCACAAAGCCATATACGAATCTGGTCTTCATTATCTTTCTTAAGTAATGCTGTGATGTTTGGGTGGTCCACCAACTCGTTAAAAAATCGCTTAACCTCGGTATCGTCTATCTCAAACCTATCTTTTATAAAATAGGCGTGATATTCATACAGACTCTCATAGACGGCGATTTGCTTATCTATCTCCACATAATGTTTGAGCTTTTTAGTTCGGCCCGTGATGGCATTAATTATAGGGTCTACTTGTAGACTGCCACCTAATAAACTAAGTAGATGAATAGGCTTAAAATCTCCAGCTGTATGTAACCTACGCTCATTTGCAGTTGGGATTTTTTGTTCTCCCTGTACAATTCCTACGCTCTGTACTGTTATATCCGGCTGTTCCTTTATAATCACTTCATCTAGCTCATTTCTTTGTTCTTCTAATGATATAGACAGCAAAGGTTCATTTGCAAGCTGCTTGTGTATGATAACAAATTTCTCTTTGGCCGAAACATGGGATACAAGTAATACATCACCCACATCCACTTGTAGCCAGAATATTCCGTTATTATCTGTAGTGGTACTCCCCTGTGAGTTGAGATTAGTTACGTGAGCAGACTCTAGAACTTTATCTTCAAGAGTAACCTTTCCTTGCATAGACATAGGAAACTGTGCAACAACTTGGAAGGTGATAAATAATAAGAGTAGAAGTAATCTTAAACGCATAGAGTAAAGTACTCTATAAAAGACGTTATAAAATTATAAATAGTTGCCTAACAAAATGTTAAACTGAAAAAATGAGTTTTAATTATTAAAAGACTTCTTGATGCGATCTAAGTTTTTCTTGTTATCTCGATCTTTTATAGTTTCTCGTTTGTCGTAGGTTTTCTTTCCTTTTGCAAGTGCAATTTCAAGCTTTGCAAATCCTTTTTCGTTTGTAAATAAACGTAGTGGTACAATAGTAAGACCTGATTTATTTAGCTCACGTTCCCATTTTTTGAGTTCGCGTTTGTTGAGTAATAATTTACGTTGATTCTTAGGCTGATGATTAAAATACGTCGCATGAGAATATTCTTGCACCGTCATATTAATCACAAACATTTCTCCATGATCATTAAACTCACAAAAACTCTCTGCGATGGAGGCTTTACCTTCTCGTATTGCTTTAATCTCTGTACCCGCAAGTACGATTCCAGCAACGAGCTTATCGAGTAATTCATACTCAAAGCGCGCCCTTCTATTCTTTATGTTAACCGTATTTGACATTATAACAAATGTACAAAGTTGAAAAGAAATCTAACCTGAAATTAATCTTCAAATCAAAAAAATCATCTCTTGACTCCTAGTCTTATTTTTAACAACAAAGAGATTGTATTTTTGTAGCCTTAACGCAAGCCATTGTAAGAAGTAATTATTTCTAACGACCACACCACTCAGAAAACCCTTTATATGTTTCGATTTCTTTCGGCGATTATCTTATTATTCATTATCACAAGTTGTTCTCAAAAAACACCTACTGCACAAGCGATTGTAGATAAGGCCATAGCAGCTTCTGGAGGTGCTCAAATTGAACATGCTAGTATTCATTTCAAGTTTAGAGATTTCTACTATAGAGCCACTCGCAATGAAGGTTTACGCACTTTAGAACGTTGTACGGATGCTGAATGCCAAGTACAACAAGACGTTATAAAAGATAATGGAGAATTTGTACGCTTTCGCGAAAGCGCACCTATCCCAGTAGCAGATAGCATGAAAAATCGTTATGCAAATAGCGTTAACTCTGTTCATTACTTTTCTGTACTTCCATATGGGTTAAATGATCCAGCAGTAAGAAAAAATCTAGTGGATGAAGTTACCGTAAAAGGCGAGTCTTATTACCGTATTAAAGTAGCATTTGCACAAGAAGGTGGTGGTGAGGATTTTCAAGATGAGTACATGTACTGGATTCATAAAGAAAATTACAACGTAAATTATCTTGCTTATAATTATCAAACTTCTGAAGGTGGCACTCGTTTTAGAGAAGCTTACAATGAACGTATCATAGAAGGAATACGCTTTGTAGATTATCGCAATTACAAACCAGAAGAGCAATTTCCTGCGCTTACCACGCTTGATAATCTCTTTGAAAACAACAAACTCAATCTTTTAAGTAAGATTGAGCTTGAGAATATCACTGTAACTATCTGTCCTGATAATTGCTAGTCTACTACCGTTGAAATATTTTTTCTATCGATTATCTCTCCCGTTTCATCATTTACAACAAGTTGTACGTGGTAAAGATGGAAATACTCAGACTCATCAATATCTTTAAAAGAGTTTTCACCTAATGCAGCATTTGCAAAATTAGGAGTGGTATTGCTATGACCTACCACTACGATATTTTTACCTGCAGTATCCATTTTAAAATCTTCTGAATATAAATCTGCTGGGTTATAGGATTGTATCTCAACATTATTTGCCACAGCAGTAGGTGCTGCAGTGTGCATTGTACGTATATAGTCTGTTGAGTACACAGCATCAATATCCTTATCTGTAAAATAAGCCTTCCATCGCTCTGCTCTTTCTTCTCCTTCTATTGTCAAGTCTGGATTACGATTACTAGGATCACTCAAATCTTTTTCTGCGTGACGAATAAAGTAATAGTTTGTTGTAATCGTGTTAGAAGGTGATTCCTTCTTTTTCTGACCATCACAGCTTAAGGTTGTTGCAGTAACAACAAAGAGAAATAATAGAATGCGCATCATAATAATTTATTTTATACTCAAAGATACATTTTTGTAAGGTCTCTTATAAACAACCGACATATATAGTGTCTTGATACTTAGTTTAAGTAACATAGATAAAATCTGCTATGAAAAAGCAAAATCCGCTTCCATAATTGGAAGCGGATTTTGTGATTTATAGGTATGGCAAGACGTAGAGTTATGCGCAAAAAAAAACACAACTTACGTTGTGTTTTTTTTCATTTTCTCTACATAGAGAAATACTGTACTAGCGTATAGGAAGCTATTAAGAATGTGGAGAATATTACATATACTCCTAAAATTAAATTTCTTCCTTGCCTTGGATCTTGTAATTGTGTTGTGTGTACTTGAGTTTTCATAATGTCGATTTTTAAAGATTGATTGATACTATAAAGACGACACTATACACAAAATGTTACAATTATGAATCTGATGTATCTTCTGTATCCTCAGTCGTAGCGGTTTCTTCCTCCTCTACTTTCTGGCTTTCTGTAATTGCCATTCTGAGTTTACGTAACTTAGATTTCCACATATTTAAATCTTCCTTATGACGTGCAATGTTCTTATGAACCTCTGCTACCATAGGGTTATCATCTGCCACGTGCTGGAAAAAGCCTAGGTTATTCTCTAGCTGATTAATCTCTGCTTTTACCTCATCAATCTTCTTACGGATAAAGAAACGCTCTCTCTCAATAGCTGCTTCATCGTCAACCATAATACTCATACGGTTTTCATACTTGATAAGCTCTGCTTCTTTCTTATCTATATCCAGTTGCTTGAAAAGACCATCAAGAACTTTATTAAAGTCTTGATCTATATTCTTCTTTGCATAAGGAACGCGACCTATAGCTTTCCAATCTTCTATAAAAGCCTTAATTGCTGCAAGATCTGCGGTGCGATCACCTGTCATCTTTGCATCCTTAATAGTCTTCATTAAAGCTTGCTTCTTTTCTAGGTTTTCTTGCTCACCAGCATTTGCTTGCTTCTTAGAATCCTTCATTCTATCAAAGAAGTGATTACACGCTTCTTTAAATTCTTTCCAGATCTTATCGCTATCCTTACGTGGTACGTGACCTACTTTTTTCCAGTCTGCTTGGATGCGTTTCATCACATCTAATGTTCCAGGAATGTCATCACTATCCTTGTGCTCTTGTGCTATTTTCACAAGTGCTTGTTTCTTTGCAAGGTTATCGTATTGCTCTTTCTTTTGAGATTTATAAAAATCATTCTTCTTGTGGTTGAATAATTTTGTTGCTTCTTTAAAAGAGGCCCATGTTTCCTCGTTATTCTCTTTAGGGACTTTACCAGCCTTAAAGAATTCATCACGTAAGGCTTCTACTTTTTTGATTTTGTCTTGCACCGTTTTGTGCGCCTTAATATCATCTTGAGCTACCTCTTTTATTTTTGCAATGATTTCATTTTTCTGTTCAAGATTTTGAACCCATACAGCCTCTACTTCTTTCTGTTTCTCATCACGTGCATCATGAATTTTCTTTGTTGCCACGCTAAATTTGTCCCAGATCTCATCACTATACTCACGTGCAACAGGACCTATCTCCTCTTTCCACATGCGGTGTAGTAATTGTAATTCTTTAAAGGCTTTATTGATATTAGGCTCTGCTCCTAGCTCTTCTGCTCTTTCTATAAGAAGTAATTTCTTATCAAGATTTTCTTTAAAGTGCTTATCGCGGAAATCACGATTTAAGTGCAACAACTCATAAAATGCATCAATATGGAAGTAGTAATCGTTCCACACGAGATTGTAACGATCTCTTGGGATGTTACCTGCATTATTCCAACGTTCTTGGATATCCTTAAATTTATTGAACGTAGTGTTTACACTCTCTGCACCTCCTAGTTCATTACGCAATGCTTTTACCTCTTCTATTAAGTCCTGACGTTCTCTAAGGTTTGCATTTTGATCTTTACGTTTGCGCTCATAAAACTCCTGACGCTTATTACGGTACTCGTAATACACCTCATTAAACTCCTTTTTAAGCGGTGAGAAAAATCTAAAATCAATAATATTTCCACCTTCGGCAAGAAATGCTTGTTTAGCCTCCTCTTGCGCTGCGTCAAACTGAGCATTAATCAAAGTATTAATTTCTTCTACCTGATCTTTAATATCTGTAACTCTTTCATTTTTGATCAGTAATTGCAGCTCTGCAATTAACTCCTCTTTTGAAAGAACGGTATAATCTTTTTTTGGTACTTCCTTTTTTTCTACAGGCGCCTCCTCAGTAACTGCTGTAGTTTCTGCAGGTGCAGCTTCTGTTGTGGCAGCAGCGTTTTCACTTACTTCCTCTGTAGATAGCTCAGTATCGTTAGCCTCGGCAGCGAGCGCTTCTATTTCTGCATTCATCGTGCGATCTGCGGCAGGAGCCGTTTCTTCTAGATGCTCTTCAATACTTGGATCTTGGGGTTTCTTCTCTTCAGACATTTCTTTCAATGTTAGGGTTCTATTTGAATATAGGTAAATATACTATTTAGCTGGCACATATGGGCATAATGCAGCTTTCTAGCTGTTCCATATTGACCATGAGGCCTCTGCTTGCAATTCTAGCATGCGCAAACCATTAATTATGGTCGCTCCTTGCTCGCCTGCATATCGTAAAAAAGAAGACTCTGCCGGATTATAAATCAAGTCAAATGCAACATGTGTTTCATTTAAAAATAAATATGGAATATCTGGAGATTCCTCTACATCCGGATAGGTGCCTAGCGGAGTTGTATTCACTATAAAAGTCTGGCTCTCGATGAGTTCTCTATCTAAATCTTCGTAGGTTATTGTTGATTCTTTACGCTTTCGCGAAACAAAAACACATTGAACACCTAGCTGTTTCATTGCATAGTGTACCGCCTTTGATGCTCCTCCTGTTCCTAAAATAAGGCATTTTAAATCTCTACTTTTAAAGCTTGGCGTGCCAAAATCTACAAAAAGAGAGTCTCCAAAGTGCTCTAATAATGTATCTCTAAAACCGATAAAGTCAGTATTGTAGCCAGTTAACGTTCCGTCGCTTTCAACTTTTATGGTGTTTACAGCTCCAATAGCTTCGGCATCTACATTAAGATTATCCACGAGTGGTATTACATCCTGTTTGTATGGGATGGTTACATTATATCCTTTCGCGTAAGCGGGAGAAAAAAGATCTTTTAAAGCCTCTTTCTCAGGAACATCAAAATTCACATATGTTGCCGCTATCTCGAGCTTATCAAACTTATTTTTAAAATACCCTCTAGAAAATGAGTATCCTATATCTTTTCCTATTAGTCCGTATTTATCCACGAGCTCTTGTTCTTGTTCCATATTTACCTAATGCCACGACCATAAAAATGCCGGTGAGAATAAAAAATACCGCGAGTACATTTTCCATATTAATATCTGTAGGCATGTAGCGATCGTAATTATCTAATATGGGGCTGCCGTTTCTATCTATCGCTATCTCTCCTATTTCATTTCTTTTGAAAACTTCTAGTTTCCAGGGCCAAACAACGCCAAGAGAACCTATAATAAAGCCTAGAATTGCAGCATTAGTCGCCCATCTAAATTTCTTAAGCAAGTAACTTAAAAAGTGAGATAAAGTTACTAAACCGGTAAGTGAGCCTAGCGAAAAAACGACAAGTACCGTAAGTAAGCGCATGTGCTCTGGATCATCAATGAATGAAAAATCACCTCCAAAAACACTCGTCATCGTCACAAAAAGTGCATTTACGGCATCTACAAGAAGTAGCACATAATTACCTAGAAGTATAAGAATAAATGAGCCTGAGAGTCCTGGCAATGTCATACCAGAAACGCCAATAATCCCACATATAAATACAAAAAACAGGTTGTCATTTTCTTGAGCTGGCTCCATAAGACTTATAGCAACTCCAAATATAATTCCCGCAACAAGCATCATGATGTTACGTCTAGTCCACTCTTCAAAATCCTTTGCGATATAATAAATGGAACCTATAATCATCCCAAAAAAAGCGCTCCAAACGAGTAAAGGATAATTGCGAATGGCGATATCTAATAATAGCGATACGCTAAAATAGCTGATAAGCATACCAAGTATAAGTAGCCCTAAAAACTTCCCATTTATATACCTCCAGAAACTATTGAACCTACCACTAAATAGCAATTTCAATGCTTTACCATTAACTTTTTGAAGTGAGTAAATAAACTCTTCATAAAAACCTGCTACATATGCGACTACACCTCCAGAAACTCCAGGCACCTTATTTGCGGCACCCATAGCCAGCCCTTTAAGGACTAGCCAGACTTTATCAGAAAGTGATCTAGTCTCAGTCTGCATATACATTTTTTTTAACCGCAGCTCTTTCTAGTAGTAAGATTAGTGCAAAACCAATTACGGCAAATACAACCGCATACAGCACCTGAGGATTACCATCAAAAGAAGATGGTAAAATACTTACAGCCTCTACAGGAACCTCTTCTCCGTGTCTATCTATTCGAGTAGATAGCACTTCCTTCCAAGGCCATATTTTATTGAGCGAACCAATCATAAAGCCAGTAAGTACAGCTAGCGTGATTTGCTTTTTATGTTCAAACATCCATTTAAGCACTTTTGAAAATAACTTGAGCCCAACAATACAACCCATTCCAAAAAGAAAAATTTTAAATATTGCAGCTCGTAGTAGTGCCCAATCCTTTGCTAACAAAGCATCTTGAGCATCTGTAATGGTTCCTAGCACCATTCCATACGAACCTAACAGCACTAATATAAATGAACCAGAAACTCCAGGAAGTATCATTGCTATAATAGCAATACAGCCAGAAAGGAAATAAAACCACCATACGTTTGGCGCTTCAGAAGGTGCGGCAATGGTTATGAAGTAAGCTACAGCTACTCCTAGAATTAGTGCTACAATTACTGTGGGATTCCACTTAGTGATTTGTTTACCTATGTACAAAATACTAGCGAGTACTAAGCCAAAAAAGAATGACCATACTATTATAGGGTACACTTCTAGTAAATATTTAAAAACGCGTGCTAGTGATAAGATACTGATGGCAACACCAAGAAAAAGGCTTCCTAGAAATTTAAGATTATACTGCTCGATAGCTGCTTTGATTCCTTCTTTCTTCCACACTTTAAGAACACCAAAATCTAACTTATCAATCGTTTCAATAAGTTCTTGATAGATTCCAGATATAAATGCGATAGTTCCTCCAGATACTCCTGGAACAACATCTGCCGCTCCCATGGCCATACCTTTTAGTATTACAAATAAATAGGAAGCTGATGGTTTCGGCATAGGGTTCGTTTTTCGAGTCAAGCTAAAATACTAGCTTTCACAATAAGCACCTACATTTAATCAAGATTTTAGAATAGTATTAACCTAAGTACTGCTGTACTAGCTCAAGCACTTCTTTTTTACTTGCAGCATAAGGGAATAGTTCGCCTAAGATAATAGAGAATTCCGGTTCTATCTTTAAACCGTTAATTAAAAAATAACGTCCTTGGATATCATTACCATTACTATAGTTAAGACCTGCAAGTCTAAAAGCAATCTCTGCGCTTTCTGGATAAAACTCCATTGCTTGGGTGAGATTTGTAATGGAGGCATCTGGCTCTCCTAATTGCACAAGAATATCACTTCTCTGTAACCATGTCTCAAGCTCGTAGTTACCAAGTTCTAAGGTGCGACGATATCCTTCTTCTGCGGCTTCAAGAAACTTAAGCTTATGATTAATGGTAGCATAGCGTTTCCAGTACAACACATTATCGCTATCAATATTTATTGCCTTATTTATAAAAAACAATGCCTTTTGATAATCTAGTCTCTTTTGATAAAAATCTGTAATTGCCATCCACCCATTATCTAGTAATGGATCTTCATGTACACAACGTTCAAAGTGCTTTATCGCAAGCTCATCGCTTCCTAGCTTATCATAACATTTACCCATACGTAGTAACGCAAATGAAGTAGGATCTTCTAGTTCTAGTGTGATTTGATAATTTTCGAGCGCTTCATTATAACGCCCTAGCTTTTCTAATACTTTTCCTTTTTCAAGATAAGCACCTACAAAACGATCATCACTAATGATTGCAAACTCATAAGACGACAATGCCTTCTCATAATTCTTAAGTCCAAAGTATTGCTTCCCTATTTGATGCCACGCTACTTCACAATACGGATTATTATCTAAAAACATATTTAGATAATCTATCGCCCCCTCATGCTCTTCTAGAAAATCAAAACAATAAATCACATTATATAATGCGCTGTAATCTTGATCATCAACCTCAAGGCACTTCATGAAGTTAAGCTTTGCATTCTGGAAGTCTTCTAAAAATAAATATTCCATCCCTATCAGAGAGTATACATCTGCAGGGTCGTCAGTAAGGTCTATAGCTTGTTCAAGCAGATGGATTGCCTTTTCATGGTCGTCCTGCTTACTGTAAATATTTGCTTTTTGAATATAAACTTCTTCGTTATGAGGGTCTAGCAAGTGCAGCTCTGTAAGAATAGCATCTGCTTTATCAAATTTATTTTCAAAAATGAACAGTTCGGCTTTAAAGAGTCTCAAATTTGAAGACGTAGGATGCTGGTCTAGACCTAACTTGACAGCTTTTCGCGCAAGCGCAATCTTACCACTTTCAATATAATGATTTGCAATATCCTCAAATTCCTCAGCATCAAAGAATATCACATCATTAGTCTTTAACATAGACTCAAAGCGCGTAAGCGATATACTATTTCCTTCTTGTCCAAAATCCATAAACGACATTTTTGAATTACACTTTATATAAATGTAATAATACTTATGAGTACTGTTGAAAAACTAAGACTTAGTTGTCAACATAGTAATGAACAGCCAATAACCGAGCCAAATACAATATGTGACAAAATGTATGTCACAACGCTGAAAATCAATTATTAATACAGAATACTACTACTAGCTAACCATATTATGGTTAATGTTTTAAAATCAGTAATTTTCAATATTACAAATAACGAGCATTATCAATCATGAGAAAATTACGTTACAAAGAGACGCAGCCATTTTATCTAATTGCGATTATATGCGCGATTTCTATCGCTCTTATAGCCTTTTTCATCATCGAACAATGGATTGATAATGATACCGTTCCCTATATGCTAATTGCTTGCTGTTTTCTTTTTATTGTCATTCTCATATTATTTTACAAGCTAGAAATCATCATTACAAGTCAGTATGCTATTGCTAGTTTTGGGGTAGGGCTGCTTTATAAAAAGATTGCTATTAATGACCTAGATATCACCACAGCGAGAGGTGTCAAGATACCTTGGTATTGGGGCATAGGTATCAGGTTTACTCCTGAGGGAACTTTATATAACACTCATACTGGAGGCAATCTCCATATTAAAACTAAAAATAAAAAGAATGAGTTTTTTGTAAGCACTAGCAATGCTCCATCAATAATAACCGCTCTAAGAGAAGCTCAAAACTCTAGTAGTACTTAGACTTTCCTAAGTAAGCTTTTATAATTTCGTTCCACTCTTTACTTATGCGAGCTGCGGTTGTGTATGGAATTTTATACAACGCCTCATAATCTGTATATCCAGTTTTGAGAAGTTCTTCGAGATAAAACCATGTAGCATTTACGTCACCTTCCCTTGCACTTAAGGATATTGATTGAATAAATGCATCCTGATTATTTGGATTTACAAGTGATCTCAATACGTTTGCAAATAGCAAT
Source organism: Dokdonia sp. Asnod1-B02 (assembly GCF_045063955.1). Taxonomy (NCBI): domain Bacteria; kingdom Pseudomonadati; phylum Bacteroidota; class Flavobacteriia; order Flavobacteriales; family Flavobacteriaceae; genus Dokdonia; species Dokdonia sp. Asnod1-B02. The sequence continues at coordinate 2,758,570 of NZ_JBEFNW010000002.1, forward strand.
TGCTCAATCTTAGTATCCTTACGCTGTAAAATTTTATACTGTAATTCAACCTCAGATTGTACAAATCTCTTTAAACGCATAGCCGACTTGCGTTTTATCATTGCATTATCTGTACTGTCTATTTGTATATCAAGTTCGTCCATCTGGTAACTCCACCATCCTAGATTATTAAAGTAGCTATTACTCATATCCTCTCGGATATTATATTGAAACTCCTCTGCCATGAGATCTTCTCCATAGCTGAACATAGCATATATATCGCGATCTGATCTATAATTCTTAAGTCGCTTGATGTTATCCAAAAGCTCTTTTTGCTCGTCGATGTCAAGGCGCTTTTTATATTTATCTTTAAGCGTGGATACAAAATCATAAGCATCTAGACCTTCTTGCTTTCGGTACATTGTTTTACCGAAAGCAATATCACTATTATAATATGATTGAAGTTTCTCATCACTCGTAGTTTCATCTATCAAAATAGCAGTCAGCGCTTCTGCGATGTAGCCTGCACTAGGCCAGACTATACCATCATAAGTGTGATAACTTACGAGATTCTTTCTCAGCCCATAATTACGGCTGTAAGACCTCAACTTGTAATACTGCCTACCTTCATCTGGAGATAGCAATGCTATTTTAAGATTCTCATTACTACGAAGACTTTTTTTATCTAAAAATGCATTTCCTATTGCGATGACTCCATAAATAGATGTATCCGCTTGTGCTTGTGCTGTAACAATAAGACCATCTCTTCCATATCCAGATAAGATAATTTTATCCTTATTAACAGCATACGTTTGAGATAGCTTTTCTATAAATTCTTTACTTTGATCAATGGCTACAGAAAGGGTATCATTTAACCTGTAGTTTGGACTAGCCACAATACTCTCAGTTAATCCCGCACCTATAGAAAACTGCTGTACCGCACTAGCTCCTCGCCCTAGTTCATCATAAATCACAACTACAGGATACGTAGCTGTATCCGTATAATTTGCTGGTAAAAACAAAGAATAATCATTTGTTGCATTATCAAAAGTTACCTGTGGGATAACTACCCCTTTTATAGGTGTAGATTGTGCAACTGCAAGTGATGAAATAAACAAGAATATGTAAAAGTACCGCATAGCGTTTTTTTGATGAGTCTAGCAGGTATCAAAAACCGTGCACAAATAAAGGTAGCACAAAAACAATATTTTTGAGGCACCGATTGTGCAAAATTTATTTCTGTATTTTTAAGGAATTAAACCAATCCAAATGAAATACAAAATTCTAGTTGTAAGTGTTTTAGTACTCGCTTTCGCGAAAGCGTTATCGCCTCAACTACACGCACAAGAGTACTTTATAGGAAAGTACGCACCTTTTGACGCGGCAATCCCGTCTCCGGCACAATATCTTGGTTATGAAATAGGTGAGCAACACACGCGCCACGATCAGATAGTCTCCTATTTTGAAAAACTAGCCGAATTATCACCTAGAGTAACCATAAGCGAGTACGGAAGAACACACGAAAACCGCAAACTTGTGATGCTTACCGTCTCAAACATCAAAAATCAAGAGAACTTACCTGCCCTAAAAAAACAACACCTCGCCTTTGTAGATACCAAGCAACGTGCGACCAATTATGATGATATTCCCGTTTTTATACAGCTAGGTTATAATGTACATGGTAATGAGCCATCCAGCTCTGAGGCGGCGTTACTTACCGCATACACGCTCGTTGCATCACAGCATCCAGAAATAGAAAAATATAGAAATAACAGTATCATATTTATAGATCCTACCATAAATCCAGATGGTCGTGATCGCCATACACAGTGGGCAAATAGCTATAAAGGCACTCCGCTGGTTTCTGACAATATAGACGCAGAGCATACAGAAATGTGGCCACGAGGACGTACTAACCACTACTGGTTTGACCTAAACCGTGACTGGCTCCTTGCGATAAATCCAGAAAGTCGTGGTAAATTAGATTGGTATCACGAGTGGTACCCAAATGTAGTTACAGATTTCCACGAGATGGGAACAAACAGCAGTCACTTTTTTGAGCCTATGTTACCTATTGGGAGTATGGATCCTATTATGCCCAAGGAAAACTATGAAGACCTCAACAACCTTTTTGCTCCTTACTTTTCAAGTGCGCTTGATGAGATAGGTAGTTTTTATTTTACAAAGGAATCTTTTGACGGCACCTACCCTGGTTATGGATCGTCATATCCGGATCTTCAGGGAGCACTGGCACTTCTTTTTGAACAAGCAAGTAGTCGCGGGCATCTTCAAGACACAGATTTCGGAACTATAAGTTTCCCTTTTACCATTAGAAATCAGTACACCTCTGGGATGGCTACTGTAAAGGCCGCAGTAGAGAATAAAGGGACTTTGCGCAAATACCAGCAAGATTTTTTTAAGTCCGCTTTCGCGAAAGCAAAAACAGATCAAGCCGCCGCTTATGAGTTTGGAGATCCTTATGACGCAAATAGAACCAAGGCTTTTATAGATAAGCTACTTAAGCATCGCATTAAGTTATATGATAAAGGTGATGGACGTTATGTAGTACCTACACAACAAGCACAAAAAAGAATGGTGCAGTCTTTCTTTGAAACTTATAAAACATACAGAGACAGTGTCTATTATGATGCAAGCGCATGGTCTGTGGGTAATTTTTACAATATGCGTTACAAAGGATTGTCTAGCACGCCGAACTTAGGCAGCGAAGTTACGTCTATAGATAATCTCACTAAAGTTCAAGCGGTAACACAAACAAATTACGCATACCTCATCGATTATGATGATTATAATGCGCCTGCTTTGCTTGCCTATTTGCAACGTGAAGGTCTAACGGTGGCGACAGCGTTTAAACCTTTTACTGCAAAAACAACAAGCGGTAATCATGACTTCAACTACGGAACACTAATGCTGCCTGTAAGTCGTCAAGAAAAAACTTCAGAAGAAGTGTATCGTATTATTACATCTGGACAACAGCAATTCCAAGTTCCTATCTATGCGGCAAATACTGGCTTTAGCATCAAAGGAATTGACTTAGGTAGTCAGAATTTTCAAAAAGTGGATACTCCTAAAGCGCTTATGATTATAGGAGATGGGACAAGCTCGTACGAAGCTGGTGAGATATGGCATTTACTTGATACACGTGTCCACATGCCTATTACAAAGGTGATGAGTAATAACCTTAACAGAGTAGATTTAAGCAAGTACAACACAGTAGTAATGGTTTCTGGAAGCTACGGGGATTTATCAAAGCGATTTCAGGAAAATCTAACTTCATGGGTTTCACAAGGAAACACATTGATTACTTCTGGAACTGCTAGCAGCTGGGCTATCAAATCAAAAATAGCTACAGGAAAACTTACTAAAGAAGCCAAGAAAGATTCTACAAAAACTATTGAGCGAGAGCCCTATGTAAATCAAAGACCTAATCGCGGGAAAGAGCGCCTAGGTGGAGCTATTTTTGAAGTAGACCTAGACCTCACCCACCCACTAGCTTTTGGATACAGATATGACAAGCTACCTGTATATAAAAACAACAATGTCTGGTTACAACCTAGCAAGAACGAGTATAACACTGTTGCACAATATTCGGCAACGCCACATATTGATGGTTATATTTCTGACAAAAACCTCAATGATTTTATGAAAAAGAGCGCATCTATTGTGGTCTCTCCTAAAGGACGAGGACGCATAGTGATGTTTGCAGATAATCCTAACTTTAGAGGAAGCTGTTATGGAACAAATAAGCTATTCTTAAACGCAATCTTTTTTGGGAGTCTCATTGATTAATTGCTAGCGCAAGGTTTATTAATGAGATGTGTTTTTTATGCTTTCGCGAAAGCGGGATGTTAAAAATCACAATAAGCTGCTACAAGAAACGTTTAGTTAAGATTACTCTTACAGAAAATTAATATTCTCAAACGCAACCTTTTACATAGATTTGCATCTATAGTTTATAACTAACATTATCCCAAGATGCAAGTAGAAATAAAAAACAAACCTATTCTCATTGTTTCAGTAATCGTTCTCTCATTATGTGCGTTATTTTTCTTCTTTCTATAAGAACTTAAAGTAACCACCTAATTAAAATAAAAAAGCCCAATACTCATTCGAGTATTGGGCTTTTTTGTTGCTAACTGTGAGTACTTATGATCTCACTAGTTTTTTATACTTGATACGCTTAGGCATTAGATCTCCACCTAATCTCTTCTTCTTATTCTCTTCATATTCAGAGAATCCTCCTTCAAAGAAATACACTTGGCTATCTCCCTCAAAAGCAAGAATGTGTGTACAGATACGATCTAAGAACCAACGGTCGTGACTAATTACTACGGCACATCCTGCAAAGTTCTCTAGTCCTTCTTCTAGCGCTCGTAATGTGTTTACATCAAGGTCGTTTGTAGGCTCATCCAGTAACAGTACATTTCCTTCTTCTCTTAGTGTCATAGCAAGGTGTAAACGGTTGCGCTCACCACCAGATAGTGTTGCCACTTTCTTATTTTGCTCACTTCCTGAGAAGTTAAATCTACTTAAATACGCTCTAGAATTTACTTCCTTCCCTCCCATCATGACAAGCTCTTGCTCGTCTGAGAAGTTTTGCCAGATGGTTTTATCTGGATCTATGTTACTGTGACTCTGATCTACATATGCAATTTGAGCAGTCTCTCCTACCGTAAAGTTTCCTTTATCTGGAGCTTCCTCACCCATGATCATTTTAAAGATAGTAGTCTTACCAGCTCCGTTAGGTCCTATCACCCCTACAATACCAGCTTGTGGTAAATTGAAGTTTAAATCTTCATACAGTAATTTATCACCAAAGGCTTTACTCACTCCCGATGCCTCAATTACATTCGTACCAAGACGTGGCCCGTTAGGGATGTAGATTTCTACTTTTTCATCTACTTGCTTCTGGTCTTGACTCATCATTTTGTCATAGTTCTGTAGACGCGCTTTTTGTTTAGTCTGGCGACCTTTTGCTCCTTGACGTACCCAGTCAAGCTCACGCTCTAAAGTTTTTTGACGTTTTGAAGCTGTTTTACTTTCTTGTGCCATACGCTTAGACTTCTGATCTAACCAAGAAGAGTAATTCCCTTTCCAAGGAATTCCTTCTCCTCTATCTAGCTCAAGAATCCATCCTGCTACGTTATCAAGGAAGTAACGGTCGTGCGTTACAGCAATTACCGTTCCTTTGTATTGCGCTAAGTGATGCTCTAACCAGTGCACAGACTCTGCATCAAGGTGGTTAGTAGGCTCATCCAGCAACAATACATCTGGTTCTTGTAATAACAATCTACATAAAGCAACGCGACGCTTCTCTCCACCAGAAAGTACACCCACTTTTTGATCTGCTGGAGGCGTACGTAGTGCATCCATTGCGATCTCTAGTTTAGTGTCTAGTTCCCATGCTCCACGTGCATCAATCTCATCTTGTAAGACAGCCTGGCGTGCCATAAGCTTATCCATCTTATCGGCATCAGAATATACTTCTTCTAGGCCAAAAGAGTCGTTAATCTTATTGTACTCATCAAGAATAGCAACCGTTTCGGCAGCTCCTTCTTTTACAATCTCAAGTACTGTTTTTTCTGGATCAAGTTGAGGCTCTTGCTCAAGGTATCCTACAGAAAATTCTTTGTCTGAAGTTACGTCTCCTTGAAAGTTGGTATCTAATCCTGCGATGATTTTCATCAAGGTAGATTTACCCGAACCGTTAAGACCTAAAATTCCAATTTTAGCTCCATAAAAAAAGCTTAAATATATCTTCTTAAGTACTGGTGTTTGTGCGCCTGGAAAGGTTTTTGTAACCCCAGACATTGTAAATATTATTTTTTTATCGTCGCTCATAGTTTGGCTTTAGGCTAGTTGTTTTTGAATATGGTTACGCTTTCGCTAAAACGGATTGCTTATCATATTCTTCATTATTATAATAACACGCTATTATGCAAAGGTAATTAGTTACTTAATTATCCCTTAGCATTAATTGGAATATTATGCTGTGTTAATTGTCTGAGCATTTCTGGGATATCAGCAGGCTCTAAGTACAAGTTCTTTATTTCCTTATTCTTCAATCTTAAAATCAGAGATCTATGTCCCGTAAAAGCTGTTTTATCTTGAACGTAAACAATTTCTGAAAGGCTGATCTCTTTCTGCCATGAATTGCGAAAAATACTTGAAACACTAAGCACTAAAAGTAGGCCACCTAACAATCCTGTTATAATAGTGAGAATATCAACATCAGTATTATTGAAGCTTTTGTAAGCAATTATTAAAAAAAACAGCGAAGTAGATAAAGTACTAAAGAGCAATAATTTATCCATGTGCTTATCGTTAATGGATATGCTTTCTTCTTTGAGTTTTATATTTTCTAATGTATTTGCCATAAGTCGTTTAAAGCACTAATTTACAAATCTCCTTCTAAAACTGCACGCATCGCTTTTGCTTTAAGCAAGCATTCTTCGTACTCACTATCTGGATCTGATCCTGCGGTGATGGCTCCACCTACGGAGTATGAGATATATTCATTTTCTGCATTGTATAGAATACTACGTATTACCACATTAAAATCAAAATCGCCATCTGGCGTAAAGTAACCTACAGCGCCGCTATACAAGCCACGTTTTGACTCCTCTAGTGACTCAATAATTTGCATCGCTCTCAACTTTGGAGCGCCTGTCATGCTTCCCATTGGGAAGGTACTTCTAATCGCATCTACCGGAGAAATACCAAGACTAAGCGTCGAGGTTACCGTAGAAATCATTTGGTGCACTTGTTTAAAAGGATAAACTTCGCATAGCTCTTCTACAATTACAGATCCTTTTTGGGCGGTTTTTGATAGGTCATTTCTTACCAAATCTACAATCATGATATTTTCAGAACGCTCTTTTGAGTTTTCTTGTAACGCTTTCGCGAAAGCGGTATCCTCCTTTTCATCCACCCCACGCTTTGCAGTTCCTTTAATGGGTTGTGTGACAATCTTACTCCCTATTTTCTTAATATATCGCTCCGGAGAAGCCGAAAGCAGGAACTGATCCTCAAGCTTGACATAGGTGCCAAAAGGTGGCGAACTAATAGCATTAAGGCGTTTATATATTTCTAATGGGTTTATAGTTCCCAGCGCATAAAATTCTTGGCACAGATTTGCCTCATAAATATCACCGCGATAAATATGCTGCAACATGCTGCGCACTTTTTCCTTGTATGCTTCCTTATGGATCTTAAGTTTTATGGATAATGGTTGCGCTTTAAATTCGATTTCTGCAGATTGAGTTGCCAGTATCTCCTCATAATCCTCCTCCATCTCATCATCTACCATCCCGAGATATAACATCTCAAGTGTGTTTCCTTTGAGTAAGAACAATTTTTTAGGTTGGAAAAAATGAAGATCTGCAAAGTCTAGCTTATCATCATTTTTTGAGGTTAAGCGTTCTGTGTCATTCTTAAGGTCATAACTTAAATAGCCAAATATCCAATCCTTTATCGTACTTTGATACTCCTCCAGCTGGTCAAAAGCGCCTTGATAATCTGTCTTTAAACTAGTAAAAGCATCTACTGCTAAGATGGCTTCATACTCAGGATAATTCTGACGTTCATAGCTATTACTGTCAAGCCAGACAACCTCTTCATATTGTTGAGACCACGATAACAACTGCTCCTTAAGCGTTGCTATATCACTAATAGAAATAATTTTTGAAGTCCGATTCATTACTGTAAAAATACATAAGAATCTGCCGCTATTAAATTGATGTTAAAAAACAATTATTAAGTAATTTGCGCATAATCCTATCGACCTACTAGGCTTATAACAAATCTAACTACTAACACACTGATATTATGGTGTCAAAAACACTACAGACCACTTATAGAGAACGCCTTTTTAGACATCTAGATGGTATTGTGACAGCGCCATCTGCGTTTTCACTATATAAAAATGGAGTAACCGACTTTATTTTGCAAGAAAAAGAAGTGAGCCTAACTGCTTTGAGTAACACATTTACCGTAAACGAAGGCTATTTAAATGTGGCATTGCGTGTACTTGCATCACAGGGATGGATTGAGCAAATTGTAAATAATGAGCACAATGAAGTGGTTTATAAGGTAAACGAATTATCGCCTATTGCATTTGCACTATTTCCTCTTTATGAGGATGTGACAGCATTGCAACAGCTATCTGAGAATTATCATTTTAGAAAATTTGAAGCAGCTCCATTTAAGAAACTTCAAGATATTTTTGAGAAATACAAAGAAGCCTATGGTCTCACCTTGTCTTCAAATACGGAGGAGCGCGAAGTGCAAGAACAAATACTTGCACATATAGAAGGAAATATTCTAGGTCCTACTCTTGTGCACTTATCAATGAATGGTGCCTTTCATAAATACTTTATGCAAGCCAGCTTTAAGCCTGAAGAGTTTCACGCAGACGGGGAAAATTTTAAAAAGCTTCTTGACATACTCTCGTATTTTGAGCTTTTTAATAAAAAAGGACAGACGTATCAATTTACAGACAAAGGACTATTCTTTGCAAAAAGAGCAAGCTCTTACGGAGTGACTGTATCGTACATACCAACATTACGCAAACTTGATAATCTTATTTTTGGCGATGCACTTAGTGCAAAAAACCATGGCGATGGCGAACAAGAAGGCCATGTAGATAGAGCTATGAACGTCTGGGGAAGTGGTGGAGCACATGCTACCTATTTTAAAGTGGTAGATACCATCATCTTAGACATATTTAATAAACCACTAGATGAACAACCTAAAGGTATTCTCGATATGGGCTGTGGTAATGGTGCATTTTTAATTCACTTATATAACCTCATTGAGCGTCATACTTTGCGAGGCAAGCATCTAGATGAGTATCCACTCATCCTTGTAGGTGCAGATTATAACCAAGCTGCCATAGATATTACTAAGCAAAACGTCATACAGTCTGAAATCTGGGCAAAAGTAATGTGGGGAGATATAGGTGATCCAGAAAGACTAGCGACAGATTTACAAGAGGAGTATGATATAACACTAGGAGATCTTCTAAATGTACGTTCCTTCTTAGACCACAATCGTGTATGGAAAGCACCAGAGAAAAAGCTTGAGCATGCGAGTACCTCAACGGGAGCATTTTCTTATGAAGGGAAACGATTATCTAACAATGACGTGGAGGCATCTCTTGCGGCTCACTTTAGTAAGTGGTCGCCTTATGTAGGTAAACATGGTTTATTACTTATAGAATTACACAGTATCCCACCAGCAGTAGCTGCTCGTAATATAGGGCGTACTGCGGTTACGGCTTATGATGCTACACACGGATATTCTGATCAATATATTGTAGAAGTGCCAGTATTTCATGATACACTTGCCGCTATTGGAATGAAAAGAGATGAAACCTTAAGTGCTAAGTTTCCAAATACAGAAGCAGCTACGGTAACGGTAAATCTTTTTAGACAATAGTTTCTTTTATCTTTGCAGCTTATGGAAGAGAAAAAAGCACAACCTAACAATCCGCTGCACGGTGTGAAGCTTGCAGATATACTTGAATTTCTAGTTGAAAAATATGGCTGGAAGGAGATGAGTTTGCAGGTAGATATTAATTGCTTTAAAAAAGATCCTACCATAAAATCTAGCTTAAAGTTTTTAAGAAGAACTCCATGGGCAAGGGAGAAAGTGGAGTATTTATACTTACAATCTATATAAAGAAATAGCGCACTGCTTTACACAGTGCGCTATTAATCATCCACAAAAACACTACTCTTAAACAGTAGTTTGCACACCTGCATACTGTTCTATCAATCGCACCATTAGATCATTAAGTTTTTCTACTTTAAAACTTTCAGTAGTGGCTTCTATGTGATCATTTCCTATCCCGCTGTCATCAGTTAAGAACACATATGTTCCTTTAGTTGACACACTAAAAGACCTCATTAAAAACTCTACTTCTTTATTTGCTCCACTGGCAACTACTGGAATAATTTTTATACCCTGCTCTCTTGCTTTTGCAATTTGACTTTTAATCATGACAACGTTTTCTTGGTTAAAATGAGGTGGAGCATCAAGCATCAAAAAGAGTATTCTTGCTTTTGCTTTCTCGTTCCATGACTGTGATAATGACACTTTAAGTGCCTCCTCTACTGCTTCTTCATAATCTCCACCACCTGCTGCGTGCTGCACCGAAAGGAAGTCTTTTACTTCATTTACATCACTACTAAAATCTATTGCACGAGTTACATAATCATCACCATGGTCTCTGTACACCGTAAGCGCCACTCTCTTCTGCTCAACACTCGTATCTATTCTACTCATTATATTCTTGAGTTCTGACTTGAGATATGCAATCTCATCACCCATGGAACCTGTAGCATCTACTGCAAATAATATGTCGATAGCATTACTAGCTTGATGCTCATTAATTGTAAAAGAGACTTGTTTCTGATTTCTAGAAATTTTCTTTCCTTCTATTTTTCCACTATAATACAGTTGTACTAAATAAGTATCTGTTGGGTTATTCTTTCCTTTAAATAGCATACTCATTCCCGAAGCATCTGTCATTCCTTTCATCAAGAGGTTATTATTTTTATAAAGAGCAACATCAACGTTTGCTATTGGCAGTCCGCTATTATCTGCTACTTGGATATCAGTTCTACCATCATGATTAAACTCCCACTTCTTTGCGATTTCCTTTGCTTCTCCGGAGTTGTAGATTTTTACAAACTCAGCGTATTTCTCTATATCATTTATTTCACCAGCTGTTAGTTGGCCATACGCAGGATCATTCTGAGAAATTCCAGATAAAGGTTTGTCATCCGTAATATGTATTCCAGCAACTTTCCCTTCAAGTTTTGAAGAAACGGTAGAAACAGCATATCCTAATGCTTTCTTCTCTCTTCTTACACCCATGGCTGTAATCACGACTTCATCTAACTCACTACTGTATTCTAAAATGACATTTATAGTAGTCTGAGAATTAACAGGAACCTCTTTTGAATTATAACCAACGTATGTGAAGACTAATGTATCTGTAGCAGCAGCTTTAACCTCGTAGTTCCCATTAAAATCGGACACAACTCCTATCTCACTGTTTTTTATAAGAACATTAGCTCCTGGAAGAGGTTCGCCATCATCTGATACATTTCCTGAAATTATTATTTCTTGTGCTTGTACTCCTAGTATAAAAAGGAGCAGCATTATGAATGTGCTAAGTGTTTTCATATCCTTTGGTTTTTAATTATGAGGTGAAATTAGAGTAGACACCACCTTTTAAAAACCTAGATTGAGGGAACAGGATGTTTGAGTGAGGGAAGTAACCCTTAAGTTGAAGTTGAAGTTGAAGTTGAAGTTGAAGTTGAAGTTGAAGTTGAAGTTGAAGTTGAAGTTGAAGTTGAAGTTGAAGTTGAATATTAATTACTTCTCAAAATATTTCATTAGAAACCGATTACAACTTCTTAGCCTCTTCCCAGAAAGCATCCATTTCGGCAAGTGTCATGTCTGAAAGATCTTTTCCAAGTTCCTTTGCTTTGCCTTCTAAGTATTGAAAGCGTTTTATAAATTTCTTATTGGTGCGCTCTAGTGCGCTTTCTGGATCTACTTTCAAGAAGCGTGCGTAGTTAATCATTGAGAAGAGCACATCACCAAACTCAGCTTCAATCTTCTCTTGATTGTTTTCATTTACTTCGTGCTGTAGCTCCTCAAGTTCTTCTTGTACCTTTTCAAACACTTGCTGTGGTTCTTCCCAGTCAAATCCTACGCCAGCTACTTTATCTTGAATTCGGCTGGCTTTTACTAGTGCGGGTAATCCTTTTGGCACACCTTCTAGTACAGACTTCTTACCTTCTTTGAGCTTAAGTTTTTCCCAGTTGCGCTCCACCTCTTTTGCATCTGCAACATCTATATCTCCATAAATGTGAGGATGGCGAGAAACAAGTTTATCTGAAATACTGTTTGCAACATCTGCGATATCAAAGTCCTTGGTCTCGCTTCCTATTTTCGCATAAAAAACAATATGCAATAAGAGATCTCCTAGTTCCTTCTTTACTTCTTCTAGGTCATTATCTAGTATGGCATCGCCTAGTTCATAAGTCTCCTCTATGGTAAGATGGCGCAGGCTCTCCATCGTTTGTTTTTTATCCCAAGGACAACCTACGCGTAGCTCATCCATTATGGTAAGTAATCTATCAAAGGCTTGTAATTGCGTTTCTCTTGTATTCATCTTCCCTTGTGTAAGTGTAGCGGCAACTATTTGCTGTTGTCACCTCTATTTAGTGTTATTTACAGTATTCTGGTTTGGCACATTTTCGCGAAAGCGTAACTATCATTAAAACTAAAAAAGCCTTTACAAATAAACTGTAAAGGCTTTTTAATATTATAAAAAGTTATGCACTATTCCTCTTCTTCGCTTGCTGCTGCTGGCGCTTCAAAGTTAAGCATATCTTTTGCTTGTAAAATGTTGTACCACTGTACTACCTTTTTGATATCACTAGCATACACACGATCCTCATCATAATCTGGAATCACGTTAAAGAAAAACTCTTCAAGCTCGTCTTTTGACACTTTATGATTAATAGTAGGCGCTCCATTTTCCTTGTCTTTTATGGCTTGTAACACCTCTCTAAGTGGCTTCTCCTCACTTAAGGTGTAAATAGCAATTTCAGAAAGTACACTTACGTTATGGCGTATACCTACGGTAATTCTCTTACCATCTACTAGAGATTCTGCCACAAAACCACTGCGTGTTTGTTGCTTTAACTCATATATTCCAGGCTTTCCAGCGATTGCAATTACTTTATCTAAACTCATATGTTATTCAAATTGGGTGGCAAAGATGCACTTTGCCATACATATTTACAAATTTTGTTTGCAAGGATTCGTTAATCTTTACAACACTTTAACGCTACTAGCGCTTTTTTGATGCCGCCGGAAAACGCATGCGATACTCTGCATTACACTTACCTTTTGAAATATTTACAAGCTTTCCTTTGATTAAACGCTTTTTAAGGCTCGATAGTTTATCTGTAAAAAGCACTCCTTCAATGTGGTCATACTCATGCTGGATTACTCTAGCAATAAGTCCGTCGTAAGTCTCTGTGTACTCTTTAAAGTTCTCATCTTGGTACCTGATAGTTACCTTAGGTTTTCTAAAAACGTCTTCGTTTATCCCTGGGATACTCAAGCAACCTTCAGAAAATGCCCACTCCTCGCCTTCTTCTTCAAGAATCTCTGCATTTACAAAGGTTTTCTTGAAGTTTGCAAGCTGTTCTTGCTCTTCTGGAGTATAGCTTTCATCTTCTGCAAAAGGTGTTGTATCTACTAGAAACACACGTATAGGTAAACCTATTTGAGGTGCTGCAAGCCCTACGCCGTGAGCTTCATACATCGTATAATACATATTCTCAATGAGCTCGCTAAATTTAGGATACTCCGGAGTAATATCTTTTGCTTTTTTCTTAAGTACGGGATCTCCGTACGCCACAATTGGTATAATCATATCTACTTATTATACAGGTAATCCTGAAGGATAATCGTTGCACTTATTTGATCTACAAGTGCTTTATTTTGTCTTTTCTTTTTACCGATACCACTGTCTAACATGGTCTGGAAAGCCATCTTTGAAGTAAACCTTTCATCTTGTCTAATGATGGTTAGCTCTGGATGTTTTTTTTCTACGCTTTCGCGAAAGCGTACAATATCTACCTCCACATCACTCGCCTCATTATTCATGCGCTTAGGCTCACCTATCACCATAGCCTCCACCTTCTCTTCTGAAAGATACTTCTTTAAAAAAGTAAAAATATCTTTAGTTTCAACCGTTGTAAGACCTGAAGCGATCATCTGCAACTCGTCTGTCACTGCGATACCAGTGCGCTTTGTTCCGTAATCTATTGCAATGATGCGTGCCATCTGTAAAATTTGTGCAAAAATAAGGAAAAACAAGCTATAAGGTCGTGCATCGCAATAGCTTTCATAATAGTAAGGTCTTGTAATCACAAAAAGCAGCTATTTATAGCGTAGCCTATCTTTTACCAGCTAAGTGCTGACATAGCTTCACAATGCACATTACAACCAAGGACCACTTGTTTTATATATAACAAGAAAGCCTTAACTTGTTTGAGTTTTGCCCCACTAGAAACCATCAAAAAGCATTTGAAACTTTATCTTTGAACATCCATTAACGATTACTGAGAAGAGTTAACATACCTTACTCAGCGCTTAAAAATATCAAATGACACAACTTAGAAACATCATCGAAGAGGCTTGGGAGGATCGCTCGCTCCTTACTAATCCAGTAACAATAAATGCTATACGTGAGGTAGTAGACATGCTAGACCGTGGTACGCTACGGGTTGCAGAACCTACAGAAGACGGATGGCAAGTAAATGAGTGGGTAAAAAAGGCGGTTGTACTTTATTTCCCTATCCAAAAAATGGAAACTCTGGAAGCTGGAATCTTTGAATATCATGATAAAATTCCATTAAAGAGAGACTTTGCAAATCGCGGTATTCGTGTAGTGCCTAACGCAGTAGCACGTCACGGAGCTTATATTTCTAAAGGAGTAATCTTAATGCCTAGTTATGTAAACATAGGAGCTTATGTAGATGAGGGAACTATGGTAGACACATGGGCAACCGTAGGAAGCTGCGCACAAATAGGTAAAAACGTACACCTAAGTGGTGGTGTAGGTATAGGTGGTGTTCTAGAACCACTACAAGCATCTCCAGTAATTATAGAAGATGGTGCTTTTATAGGATCTAGATGTATTGTTGTAGAAGGTGTACACGTTGAGAAAGAAGCTGTTTTAGGTGCAAACGTAGTACTTACTATGAGCACAAAAATTATTGACGTTACTGGTGATGAGCCTGTAGAAATGAAAGGACGCGTACCTGCCAGATCTGTAGTAATCCCTGGAAGTTATACTAAGAAATTTGCTGCAGGAGAGTACCAAGTTCCTTGTGCACTAATTATAGGTAAACGTAAAGAGAGCACTAACAAAAAGACATCTCTTAATGATGCCTTAAGAGAGTACGACGTAGCAGTATAATATGACAACGGAGCAAACTAATGACATTAACATAGATGCGGTTATCACATGGGTAAATGGTGATGACTTAACATGGCAACATAAAATCAATACGTATCTAGATACTAAAATTGATTTCTCTAAAAAAGCAGAGAGTACTCGCTACAATGCAATAGGCGAAGTGCAGATTGCAATAGCATCCATCATCAAGTTTGCTCCGTTTATTAAAAATATATACCTAGTTACTGACAACCAGGTACCACAAGATTTTGATGTCTTATCTACAAAGGCTCAAGAACAAGGGGTCAACCTAGAAATTATAGATCACACAGTGATTTTTAAGGATTATGAGGAGGCCTTACCTAGCTTCAACTCTATCTCTATCGAAGTAATGCTCTACAGAATCCCAAACTTATCTGAGCATTTTGTGGTTTTTAATGATGATTTCTTCTTAATGAGGGCTACGTCTCCAGAAGATTTTTTTATCAATGGCATGCCCATACTACGCGGCTCTTGGGAGAAGTTTAATGAAGATAGAACACTTAGAGTATACTATCAAAAGCTACTCAAGCTTATAGGAAAGGAACCAGACCCTAACAGAACAAGTTTCAAAAGGCTACAGCAGCAAAGCGCTATGCTTGCTGGTACTAAAAAATATGTGAGAAGATATCACACTCCTATGAGTGTAAGAAAATCTACGCTAGTAGATTATTTTCACGAGCATGAGGACTTGCTCAAAAAAAATATTTCATTTAGGTTTCGGGATAAGAGTCAGTTTTTACTTTCTTCCTTATCTGAGCATCTAGAAATTAAAAAAGGAACCTTTCACTACACAAAAGACACGCAATTAACTTATTTTCGATCTTACAAGAAACCCTCGAGTGTAAAAAAGAAGTTGGCTCAATTTATAGATGATCCTTCTAAGATATTTGTCACATTCCAGAGTTTAGAAAAAGCAGATGCTGCTTTACTTATATATATTAAAGACTGGATATCTGCCAGACTAACATCTTAACATGGACTACAAATTTCTCATTTACATCTCATATAGCTACTCTATTCCTATAGGTAAACCACTAGAACAGGAACTACTAAGATTAGGTCACAGCGTACGCTGGTTTGCAGATCAAGATGAGGGAAAAGAAAAACTGCTTGTTGAGCAAGGTGCACTGCATACTATAGATGAAGCGGCTGCATACAGACCACATATTGTGCTCACTGCTACAGACAGTGTAGCACATTTTTTATCAGGTATTAAAGTGCAGATTTTTCATGGTTTTCCTGCCAATAAACGCAAAGGAACAGACCAGTTTAGAATACGAGGTTTTTTTGATTTATACTGTACACAAGGACCGTCGAGCACAGTCCCTTTTAAAAAGCAGCAAAAAAAATATCCTCATTTTGAAGTAGTAGAAACTGGCTGGTCAAAGGTTGACCCACTGTTTCCTATTGAAAATAATGAGACAGAAAAGCCTACTATATTAATTGCCTCTACATTTACAAAAGATTATAGTATTGCCTTAAAAGACGAGGTAATAGAAGAACTGGTACGTCTATCTAAGCTAGATAAGTGGAAGTTTAATATTGTACTCCACCCTAAGTTGGACCCGGCTGTACACGCAAAAATCAAAGCATTACAAAATGAGAATTTTGTGTATCATGACACCACAGATTTAATACCGTTATTTAAAAAGGCAAACATACTTTTTGCTGATACTACTTCTGCGATTATAGAGTTTTTATTACAACACAAACCGGTCGTTACTTTTAGGAATAATATGCCTGGACCATACCTTGTAGATGTAACAGAAGTAAGTGACATTGAGAAAGAAATTACTCGCGCACTAACGAATCCTCCTGAGTTAATCAAGCACATAGAGGAGTTTGCTGCATTTTCTCACCCATATCATGATGGACAATCTAGCCGCAGAGTTATAGATGCCACTATCGCATTTTTACACAGTGATAAATCTCACTTAAAAAAGAAGCCTTATAACTTCATAAGGAAATACAAGATGCGCAAGCGATTACAATATCACGGCCCAGTATTTCAACACGATACTATTATCGATTCTTTAGATCAAAAGTAAATTAAGCAACACACTTAAGCAGATTTAAATAGTAGTAAGCCTGTTAATAAGAGTAAAGTAAATTCGTACCAATAGCGTCATGAGCAGTTAGTAGTAAAGTCATAGGTTTACTTATAAGGTTTTTAAAGTACGCTTTCGCGAAAGCGTAACTACTCACTCACCACTTTTAACGAAACATATTTACTACTTACTACAAGTGTAAACAACAAAAAGCCTCTCAGTTTCCTGAGAGGCTTTTATTATAAAAAACTAGATGGTGAGAATTACTCTCCTCCTTCCATTTTCTTTTTAAGAGCTGCAAGAGCATCGTTTGCATCACCTAAAGTAGGCTTAGACTCATCTGATTGAGTTTTAGCTTTCTTAGCTTGTTGCTTAACGATTTTAGCTTCTTCTTCTTTATGGATAACCATATGTGAAGCAACTACACGCTTGAAGTCTTTGTTGAATTCAATAATTTGGAATTCTGCTTCTTCTCCTTTTCCTAATTTAGTTCCGTCTTCTTTTTCAAGGTGACGTGTAGGAACAAATGCAGTAATATCCTCGTTAAAATCGATAGTAGCTCCTTTGTCTACAATCTCTGTGATTGCAGCTTTGTGAGTAGTACCCATTTTGAACTCATCCTCGTACTTATCCCAAGGATTTGCTTCGATTTGTTTGTGACCTAAAGATAATTTACGTCCATCTACGTCAAGCTCAAGAACCACTACTTCTAGTTTATCTCCTACCTCACAGAATTCTGATGGATGCTTCACTTTCTTAGTCCAAGAAAGATCTGAGATGTAAATTAATCCATCAATACCTTCTTCTAGCTCTAAGAACACACCGAAGTTTGTAAAGTTACGTACGATACCTTCGTGACGTGAACCTACAGGGTATTTTGAAGTAATATCTGTCCATGGATCTTGCGTTAATTGCTTGATACCAAGGCTCATCTTGCGATCTTCACGATCTAAAGTAAGGATTTGAGCATCTACTACGTCTCCTACTTTTACAAAGTCTTGAGCGCTACGTAAGTGCGTAGACCATGACATTTCTGATACGTGGATAAGACCTTCTACTCCTTCTTCTACTTCGATAAATGCACCGTAATCTGCGATTACAACTACTTTACCTTTTACGTTATCACCTACTTTGAGCTCTTCTCCTAAAGCTTCCCATGGATGCTTAGAAAGTTGCTTAAGACCTAACTGGATACGTGTTTTATCCTCATCAAAGTCAAGGATTACAACATTCAGTTTCTGATCAAGCTCAACGATTTCATTCGGGTGGTTGATACGTGACCAAGAAAGGTCTGTAATGTGTACCAATCCATCAACACCTCCAAGATCAACAAATACACCGTAAGAAGTAATGTTTTTAACAACACCTTCAAGTACTTGTCCTTTTTCAAGCTGCCCGATGATCTCCTTCTTCTGCTCTTCGATATCTGCTTCGATAAGCGCTTTGTGAGATACTACAACGTTTTTAAACTCGTGGTTGATTTTTACAACCTTGAATTCCATTGTTTTATTTACATACTGATCGTAATCACGGATAGGCTTCACATCAATTTGTGATCCTGGTAAGAATGCTTCGATACCGAATACATCTACGATCATACCTCCTTTAGTACGAGCTTTTACAAATCCGTTTACGATAGTTCCCTCATCGTGTGCTGCGTTAACGCGATCCCAAGCCTTGATAACACGTGCCTTACGGTGTGATAATATCAATTGACCAGTTGCATCTTCACGTACGTCAATAAGTACTTCTACTTTATCACCTACTTTAAGATCTGGATTGTAACGGAACTCATTAAGAGAAATCACCCCTTCAGACTTAGCGTTAATGTCAATGATTGCATCACGATCAGTAATTGTAATTACTGTTCCTTCTACTACATCGTCATCAAGTGTATCTACAAAGTTTTGAGCTACTAGCGCTTCAAACTCTTCAAGTTGCTTGTCATCTACAGTGTCGATTCCTTCTTCGTACTTTTCCCAGTTAAAATCTTCAAGAAATTTCTTTGGGTTCTCTTGAGCTGGAGATAGCTCAACTTTTGGTGCTACTACTGCAGCGTCTTCCTGAACTTCAGGATTTTTTGTTTCTTCAGCCATTTGCTAAAATTTGCATCCATCTCAAAACAAGCGTTTTATAGATAGATGGGTTTTGTATTTTACGTTTCTGCGAAAGCTTAATAAACCAAGAAACCGTAAAAGGGTTTGTTTTGTTTTTTAAATACCTCTCTGGCAGCTTTCTAAAGGTGGCCAAAAAGGAGTGCAAAAATACATCCTTTATCTTGATTTACAAAGGGGTTGTGAGATAAAAAAGCGTCTCCATAGTTATCCTACATTTTCAGAACAATTAACTTACTCTTCTAAGGCTGTTACACCCTCTAATCACAAGAACTAAACCCATGTGCCTAAGCTTATTGCATACAACATCATAACGTAAATTTTACATAAAAATAACAAGCCCAAAGGAAAACCGTAAACAAGTGTAAAAATCTATTTGTAGATTAGCCAACATAAATAAGCACATCAACTACTAGGTGTTGTTTATGTGCTTGTACGCTTTCGCGAAAGCGTAAGTATTTTATATATAATATAGTCGCGTGTAGTAACTCCGAAGGAAAAATTGAGCCTACTGAGAAGCATGAGAGATTCAAAATAAATCATCAATAATCATTCAAAAAACATAACTATGAAACTTTTTCTAAACCTCCTTTTAGCTTGTACACTCTTACTTACCTCTTGTGATAGTGATGATGATACTACGAGTATCGATAACCTATCAACACTTACAGACTTGAATGGTGAAACTGGTTTATCATATGACGAAAGTTTGAGCAAGTGGACAGGTTTAAAAACTGACAATGGAAGATCATACATCTATCAAACAGACATTATCTCCTTTACAGGTGATGGAAGCACTACAGAAATCAAAGTTCTAGATAACAGTGTGGTCTCTAGAGTATACCAATCCTTTACTATAAATGGTGAGACTGGAGAAAGAACAATTACAGACACCTATTCTGAAAACGAAGCTGCTTTAGGAACTAACCAAGAAGGAGCTGCACCGCTTACAATAGACGAGTTATACAATTCTTGCGCAAGCGAATACCTCGTAGTAGATCAAGAGAACAATACGATATACTTACAAACTGAAGTAAATGGCTTACTTACATTATGCGGTTTTACACCTAATAATTGTGCCGATGATTGTTTTACCGGAATTTCTATAAAAGCATTTGACTGGATTAACTAGTCATACTTTACAGTACAGTATGTTTTCGTGAAGCAGGTCAATGTCGTAAAAAAAACAGATTTCCTATTCTATTTGTGAGTAAAAAGCAACGGTTTCTACTACGACTTACAGTTATCAAAACCTCTAAAACCTTGTTGTATAATATTTTACAAGTAGATTGCACGCAACCAAATGAAAGTTTTTGCATCTTCTTTTCAAATAATCAATTTAATACATAATGAATAAAACATTTTTGCTGCTCGCATTTATTGGAACTCTAATTTCATGTTCAACAGACGATGATAAGGATATAGATAATACCTGTAATGTTTCAGACCCTACCGAAGAGCTAGTTTGGCTCAAAGAAGAAATTGACACTATTAAGGATGATGAGTTTTCATTTTACGCTATGGCAACTCTTGATGGTGAAACAGTATTCTATTATGGTAATTGTAATCCTGCTGTCAATTATATATCAACCTTACGAAACTGTAGCGGTGAGGTTTTAGGTAATACCAATGACTTCTCTGACGAATTAACAGATATTACTATTATTTACAAGCATGAAAATACTCAGTGTGATTTTTAAGAATACAGTCAATTAAAATCTAAAAACATAAGTACCGTAAAATACCATACTTATTAAACTCAATCAAAAGGTGGAATTTGTATACCTGCAAATTCTACCTTTTTTTATGCTTCATCTTAACATCAGATGTACTTTAAGTTTTAAAACATCTATGAATTAACTCGCTTGGTAATTTTATTTATCTCTATCACTATTTTTGCGATGTACTTATTTTCACAGTTTGAGACTTAAGCTCTTAACTTCCTACTTATACATTGTATATTTATGCTATAGAACAATGGTAAGATCAGCCGCTACAATCCATTTATTTGTATCAAATCTTATTTGAAAATCCCTATAGCAATAATGAAAACATTAAAAGAACAAACAGACGCCAAAATTGAAGCTGGAAGACAGGCAAAACCTGACTTTATGAAAGGTGTAGATAAAGTTATCGAGGAGGCTAAAGCTTTTTTAACTGGAAAGGATGCGCTTCAAATAGGTGACAAAGCTCCAGAGTTTGAACTTCCTAATCCTAAAAAGCAGAAGATATCTCTCACCACTTTATTGAGTCAAGGTCCTGTTGTGGTTACATTTTATCGCGGTGATTGGTGTCCTTATTGCAACTTACAACTACGAGCATTACAGTCAAAACTAGAGGAAATTCGCACGCTAGGCGCAACACTTGTTGCCATAAGTCCACAGGTGCCAGATGGATCTATGACAGAAAGTGAGATTAGCAATATGGAATTTACGGTACTATCTGATCAAGATGCAAAGGTTGCTTCTCTATATGGCGTATCCTGGGAGGTGCCAGCATTTTTAATGGACCACATGAAGGTAGATAGAGGACTAGATTTGGATAAAATCAACAATGGCAAAGGAAGCATATTACCTATTCCTGCCACTTTTGTGCTCAATAATGAAGGCATAGTTACATGGAGCTATGTAAATGTGGACTATAGAACACGAGCAGAACCTAGTGACATTATTGAGGCTCTTAAAGCAATTTCTTAAAATAGAACTAGTGATAGTGCAAACCGTTGTTCAAACTCTTTTATCAATGTTACGGAAAATCTATATAATCGCAATTATGCTAGCCTTTACTAGCTGCGACTCTAGCAAACACATACAAGGCCATAAGAGTAGTGAGAACACAACTGCAGTAATAGAAAAATTAAATAGTAGTAGTTTTGTAAATGACTTCCTTTCTTTCTCTTATCCCGCATCATTCAAGACCTCTTATGAAGCACACGAGACTTTAAAAGTAAACACGCTAAAGGGTGATAGCACAACTATTGTGATTTATGAAATGGATCAAGAATTAAAACTTGAAGATTTTGCAAGAGCATTTATAAATAATATGAATACATCTACTCAAGAGATAAATAGTCTAGATTTTCAATTAGGTAATGACACACTGCCTGCAAAGAAAGCAACCATAAACAATAGTAAAGAGGTACTAATCCTAGAGGTGAAAAACTCAACCAAAAAAACATTTTTCGTGAGTTTTGAAAAACTCATGACAAAAGACGGAGATTTTACAGAAGAAACCAAGTCAACAATGCAACTGATTAACTCAACAATTAATTATAAATAATCCAGCAATCTTAAGTGCATATATTTATAGCCCGCCACAAACAATGATTAGTATTAGAAGAGTATGGATTGGAGCACCTTTGAGATAGACAATAAACCATTTAAATGGGGACAAACATTTAATGACGTTTTTGAAATCTTTGGGCGTGAAAACCTCAACAAGAGCACTAGTTCTTGGAAACTTCACAAAATACCTTCAAACGGGTTTTTAGGCTTAGATGGTGTTTCATGTGAATTCTACGGGCCTTCTTATGACAGACCTATTTCCTCCATTTCATTTGGATTAAAACCTATCAAAAAGGGATGGTTTCAACACCACCACTCGCCTTATATGAAGCAGCTCATATCTATACTAGGCGAACCTCATAACGTTCATGAGAATCTGCTGCCCAAGGACAAAAAGTATAACGAGGGATATAGCAGCGGCAGTGTTATTTATGCTGCACACTGGTGGTTTGGCGATATTAGGATTGGCCTCTCTGTCTATGGAGGTATTAGAAATGAGTCATTAGGAAAAACAGCGGCACTTCTCTATATAGGTTGGTATAATGAGATAGCAATGGCTAAGCCATACATCAATGACTTTTATGCTAGAGAAGCTCGCATAAGCAAGCAGCTCACTCTAGTAGAAACCTTTACACTCAGCTATGGCCAATTAAAAACACTCCGTAGATCTTATGAGCTACCTAGTGATTTACTGGCAGATAAGGAAGATGAAGTTCACGCAGCACAACTCGCTTTATATCACGCTAAGGTTTATAGAACCCCAAAGGAGCTAGCACAACAAATGGAACCCAACCAGCTACGGCTTTTATCTCTAGACACTACCCAGCAATACGCACTAGCCACTATGCACGACTTCACGGTATTTGACTATGATAGCGAGCTCGTCTTTACTAATGTACTACCAGCAAAAGGAGCCGGAGCTACAGAGATCACTGTAAATAACATAACATATAGAGACAGTCCTAATAGTGTCCCGTTATCTCAACTCAAAACCAAACTCAAAGCGTTAGGCTTTACTATTAAAACCAATAAGTTTTACGATGCTTGATGATTGCAAAAGGTGTTCATAACAACTTTATCAAACTAGCAGCTTACAGCATATTCTGATTAAAATGAGTGGTGCTACGCTTTCGCGAAAATATGCTCACAATCACTATTTCTAGTAACAATGTAGACTGCGCTAGAATTATAAATAAGTGTATATTTATGCAATCAATTAAAAAACAATCAGCTATAGGCAAAATGCTTTCCATAATTTATTTAATAGCCTATTAGACTTAAGACGCAATAATTGAGATTAGAACAAAAACACAGCGGAGAAAATAGAACATTTCTCATTCAAGAAAGTGGATTAAAGATATCTGAGAATAGCTCCTTTGGAAATATTAGCCGAATTATCCCTTTTGAAAACATCACTAATGAATTTGTGTCATTAAAATTCAATCCAATACACTACTTATTACTCATTGTTCTGTTTGTCCTACTAGTATTCTCTTTTCTAGTTCTAAAGATGTACGAGATTGAAAGTTTAGAGAAAATTTATGGAGCAATAATGGTATTTCTTATTGGTGGTACATTTGGAGTTTTAAACTTTAAAATAGCGTCAACAGTCCTCAGATGTATAGATTACGAAGGGATTGAATTTTATAAGGACCTAACATCAAAAAAAGAGATGAACTTATTTCTTAATGAATTATTTAAACGAAGAAATAAATACTTGCAAAAGAGGTTTGAAAAAGTAAATCCGAATTTGAATTATGAGTATCAATATGAAATGTTTTATCATTTACACTCATTAGAAGTAATTAACGCTGGAAAACTAGAGGAGCTCATTTCAGATTTAGATAAGATATTCAGTGAAAGAATCATAACCTTTAGTGAAAATTAGAGACAAACATCATCATGGCTTTGAGTAAGATACAAACAAGTCTTTCAACCCCATCTTAAACCATTATTTTCCTATTGACTTCATTCATTTTCTTAAATGGTATCAAATCACTTCACATTTTCGCGAAAGCGTACTTATTTTTTTACCACGCATCGTAGCCTAACAAATTCTTACAACAATAAAAAGGCAGCAATATAGTATTGCTGCCTTTCCCTTCTTTGGAGCCCCCTAAACCCCATTCTAGCTTTGCTTTCGCGAAAGCGTAGAAATCTTCAAACCGTTGTTAATCTACTCCTTGTGCGTCGCTTATGACACGGTCTATAAAGTCTGTATTGATATGTAGCAATCTTGCTAGGTTGTATAGCACGATAATCTCACTGTCATCTATCTCGCCATCTGCATAGGAAATGATAGATAGGTCACGTAGTAAATTGAGTTTTTGCATGACCGAGAGCACTATGTGTAAATCACGTGTGAGCTCTTGCACCTCGCTTATCATCTCATCTTCTGTGAGTCCTTTTATGGTCATCATACAATTTGCAAAAACCTTAGGCGCTACAATACTGCTCAATGCTTGGATCTCTGAGTCGTCTACCACGCCATCTGCATTTGATATGAGGTAACCACCTAAGAACATTAAACGCTGTATTTTTTCTGAATGCTCGCTTTCGTCCTCTAGGTTTTCTGGCTCCATTAATGACATAATGCGCTTGATTTCTAGCTCCATCGCCTCTTCTGTAATCTCACCCTTGATGGTATCGTTAAAGGCTGCATAGGTCTCACTCTTATTAAAAAGCTCGAGTGCCTTAATCCTAAGCGGACTAAAAGGATGCGTGCTATACCAGTCTGAAGGGTCGTGATTTGAGTCGTTAAGAACTTCCTCAAGATCACTAAATTGCTCTATGTATGCATTAAGCTGGAAGTCTAATGAATCTGTTGTTACACCAGAAGATAGTTTGAAAAAGGTGCGACCTACGGCTTCAAAATCTTGACAACACAGCAGTCCTGCTCTATCTGCGCTTATCTCTGCATTTCTGTTCCACGCAAATAATTTCATCGCGTGTATAGGTGCGAGATCATTCTCACCGTGATCAAGAATCTGTCTCACTGGGTAGTCAAAGTGTTCAAATAACACATGCCCTATCTCATGCCCTACTACAAAGGTGAGCTCATCTTTTGAGAATCGCTCCAGTATTCCTGATGAGAGAATAATGTATAACTTATTATCATCTGGTGGATAGCATGAGGCATTAAACATATCACTTTGATATACAAAAAACTCAATATCTGCCTTAAGTCTCAAGGTTTGCTTGCAGTGTTCTCCTATCTCATGGAGCATGGGCGCAAGTGTCTTTGTAAGTCTTAAACTAGATTTTAATAGGTGTTTTCTAGACTTAAACTTGCTATTACCTTTATTTACTTTTTCTAGCGTCTTTTGAATCAACTCGTCTTTTTGGAAAGCGATTACATAATCTCTATCTCCATCATATACAAGTAGGTTTAAATCTACATCTGCCCTTTTATTTGTATAAATTTCTGGTTCTTGCTCTACAGTGGCTTTGTGATTGAGTGCATTTATTTCTTCTATACGTTTTGCATATGCAGTCGCTAGCTCAGAGGTTACATTTTGAAAATCTACACTTGCTTCTTGCAGTTTTGCATGATTTCCAGATGCTTGCGCATCGCTTAGCTCGCTTAACATTTTATCTTGTGCAGTAGCTAGCGCTGTTTGATGTTCTTTTTCTAGTGCTGAAAGTGTTTCTGATGTGTATGACATATTGTTAAGCTTGAACGGTTATTTTTGAATTAGATAGTTTCATGAGTCTTCCCTTGAGGTCAAAAATTCCTAGAATTTGATCTTCGCCTTTTTGAGCGATGATGTTATTGCCTGGTAGCTCTACCTCATAACCTTTCTTTTTAAGGTAGAAATACAGACTGTATTTGTGAGGGAAGGAATAGTTTGCAGCAATAAATGTGAAGTGAGAGCATAACAAAGCCGGTGCAGTTCTCACCTTACTCTCTACTTCTTCTGAAGTAATGGTCACATACACAGTGATGCCTTTAAAAGGTAGCGCGAGGTAACAGCTTTCCTTTGCCATTACTGAGGCAATGGTCGCAAAATAAATTCCTGGGTCTGAATCGATCTCTAATTTTGGCGCTATAAAATCCTCAATATTACACGCCTTTCCTAATGCTTGTACTGCCTGTGATGTTTGTAAAAACTTTTCTGGGATACCGCTTTGATTATTTGCCCATGCCCATAACCAGCTTTTCTCATTTTCTGAATAGGTTCCTAGTACTTGAATGTCAAAGACCTTATCATCACCAAAGGTTACTTTACCCTCAAGCATGTCACAACTCCATCCTAAATCTTTTACCAACTCATCAAATATTTCTTGCTTTTCAAGTGATAATGCAATAGACTGGTTATACAATTCTTCTATAGTCACTGTAGATTCACCAGTCTCCTTCTGACCACCAGTAGCAGCTGTGTCTGATGTATTTGCTGTGGCAGCTTCTGTAGTTCCCTCTGCAAACTCTTCTAGTTTTTCTTCAAGAAGTGAAGTAATACGTTCAGCTCTTTCTTCTACTTTATCTGCGTTAACCACTGGGCCGTGATTTATTTTCAAAATGCCTTCTTCAAAGGTGATAGCGCGTTCTAGATTATGCTCATCATTTTCATTTACAATCACTACACTTTTTAAGCCTGCTTTTAAAAGCTCTACTCCCATAGCGTCCTCGCAAATCACCTTAAAGGCTTCTATTAACGGTAAAAAGTAAATTTTAGGGAATGTATCATTATACAGGTGAGAGAAACGATCTTCCATTAACGTGTTCCACTCTATTTGTAAAGGCACTGTATAACCAGCTGCTCGGTTGATTTCGGTTTCTAATTGTGGAAATACTTCTTTTTGAAATGCTTGAATGATTCTTTTTTCTTTAAGTCCCATAATGTTGTGTTTTTATAATTGATAAAATTGTTTTTATAATAATTGAAGTAATTTTTCTTCTAATAATGAAGAAAGGTTTTGAGGCAAGGCTTTGTGTATTGCAATTGATATAGTTAGTGTGCTTGCCTCAATAGTAAGTTGTAATTTTTCTGCTTGCTGAATGACGATGTTGTCAACACCTAGCCAAGCTTCTTTTCCTAAGCTGTCTTTTGTAATCGACTCTATACATTTTTTAAATGCTACAAATAGGTCTTGGACATTAAGTCTATTGTTTTCCTCTTTGAGATCTAGTGCTTCTACATTGATATGTTTAATCTGACTTCCTAACTGTAATTTTTCATTTTTTAACCAAATTTTGAGTTGTAATACTGTTAACTCATTTGAAGTGGATGGTAATGGTCTACTTATCGCTCCTTGTGACAACTCTACAACCATTTTTTTAGGTTGCTTTACTGTAACCATTGCAATGCTATGCATGTGTACATAGGATATTTCTTCGTTTTGAGTGCGTAAACAGATAGCTGTAGTGTGATTATCATCTTTTTTTAGATCAATGAGTAACCCCTCTAGGTAGATTCCGTTAGTCAGTGAAATCATTATTAAAACATCTTCTTCTTTTTTGAAAATAGACTGTAGGACTCCCTCTAACGTCTGGGCTACAAACGCTTTATAGTATGGTGATGTATTCATGATGTAAACTGGTTTATGAGTCCTCTATGAGGTATTTATAATCATCTGGCAATTGCTCCATGAGATCAAGGAATATGTTATCTCGGGAAATCGTTTTATAATCGTAGTATGACATGATTTTTAAATCCAGATCATCATAATCCATTTTTACTAAGAACATACCAGCACCCTCTGTTAAGTTATTAGGATTTTGAACTCCTCCACGAGGCTTGTGCTTCTCGATAGCCAAGTACATCGAACTTAAATCTGATTGATGCACCCATATTCGGTTTAAAAAAACTGGCGCATTAGGTTTTGAAAATTCTTGTTGCACCATTTGATCAATAGCATCTGCTTTTGTTGATCCGTAATTATTGATGATTATGGAGTTAGGATGATATCTATACGACTCCCTACTATCATCATAATTATTAGGCTTTACGATTAGTTCATAAAAACCTTTTCGCTCGGCTTTCAGCCTGAAATCAACACGTGCCTCTCTCGTCCAGGTATTGGGATATTTATCTAATACACTGCAAATTTTATTTGAGAAGAATTGAAAATCATCAAAGGAAGGATCCTTATCTAGTGTGATGTTAATTTCATGATTAAAGACATTTACCTCCATGGCTACTACATCATCATCTAAGACTTGATACATCTCTTCTCTTAACAGAATTTCTTCTTTTTGATATTG
Source organism: Dokdonia sp. Asnod1-B02 (assembly GCF_045063955.1). Taxonomy (NCBI): domain Bacteria; kingdom Pseudomonadati; phylum Bacteroidota; class Flavobacteriia; order Flavobacteriales; family Flavobacteriaceae; genus Dokdonia; species Dokdonia sp. Asnod1-B02. The sequence goes on from NZ_JBEFNW010000002.1 coordinate 2,787,255, forward strand.
TGTTAACGCCTCAATACTTCTGTCTTCTTCATAAAAATCGGGAACATACACATCATTATTTTTTGCATCCCATCTAAAATTGATAACAATCTCTGGATTTTCTTTAAGGCTCAATTCTACCCAGTAGAGGTTAGGATTCATTGTTGCTGTATTAAAATTCCTTTTAAAAGTTAGGATATCATATTTGTTATGATGATGCGTGTTTAAATATGTGTCAAATCCTTTTTTTGCGTTAGCATTAGAAACTCCGCAACTTCCTAAGAGCAGTAATACTGCTATAAAAATTAATGAAACAATAAATCTATACATACCAATACTTCTTACTAGTTCTACTTAAATGACACCTTCAACTACAAGTTGTTTTCTAATATAGTAGTGAGCACTTTTGTTCTGCTCTCCACGTTATCTGCGTTTATTATTGGACTGTGATCCAAGGTTAACACACCATTAGAAAATGTAAATCCGTTTGCAGGATTGTGGTGATCTTTTGTATTAGTAATATGTATTTCTTTTAAGCTCTCGGCTAGGGCTTCCTTACCCATCTCATCTGCGGTGATTGCCTTAAAAGCTTCTATAAGTGGTAAGAAGTAAATTTTTGGGTAAGAATCGCTATAAAGATGTAAGAAGCGATCTTCAAATAATGTATCCCATGCTATGTTAAAAGTAACATCAAAACCTGCTGCTTCAATGATCGCTTTTTGTAGTTGTGGAAACTGCTCTTCTTGAAATGTTTTAGTAAATCTTTTTTCTTTTAATCCCATGATATTTTGTTTTTAAAGTTGTTATCTACTTCAAAACTAAGACAGGGATAAGGGTATTCTAGCAAGCGTTTTACATTCGCTATTTTTGGTTTTATAAGTGCGTTTAAAGTGTATCTAGCACTTGTTTTAAGTACGACTTTTTGCGTGTAGCTACTGGTATTTCCTCACCGTTTGTAAGATGTACTGTATTATTAGCATTAATAGTCTTAATGTACTTTATGTTTACTAAGTGTGACTGATGCACGCGTACAAAGGTGTGCTCGCTTAGTATATTTTCATAGTACTTAAGATTACGAGCGCTCATTATGGTTCTATCTACTGTATGAAAGACCGTATACGCTCCATCAGACTGGCATCGTACGATATCTTTAGTTTGTAAAAAATATTGTGCCTCTGCTGTTTTAATTAATAGGGTTTTCTCAATCTCTTTTTGATTAATCTCTGAGACTTTATCTACCGCATTTTTATAGACTTGCTCTTTTTTATAAGCGACTCTAAATCTATCTATACATTCTGAAAGCTCATCAGAATCAATAGGCTTCAACAAATAATCTATGGTGTCAAATTTTATAGCTTTTATTGCAAATTCATCATAAGCCGTTGTAAAGATTATTTTAAAATCAATACTATCAAGTGCTTCTAGTATTTGAAAAGCATTTCCTCCTATTAGTTCTATATCTAGAAAAACAAGATCAGGACTTTCTGCTTTTAAAAATGAGATTGCTTCTGGGACATTATCAATTTTGGCTATCACATCAATGTCCTTTTGCGTGTACCGTATGAGTTTATCTAATGTGTTTAAGGCGTTAAACTCATCTTCTATAATAACTGCTTTGATCATTACTGCTTTAATTTAAATGAGACCTTAGTACCTGTGGGGTTCTTCTGTTCATCAAAGAGATCTTCAATTATAAATGATTTCTCCTCCCCCATTTTTCTCATTTTTAAACGTTCTTTAAAAATAGCGGTTGCGTGTAACTCTTCGGTCACTTTCTCTTGCTTTGCTTTTGCAGATCTTCCTACTCCATTGTCTACAATAACAAATAATAGCTGCTTTGCCTCCTTTTCTATCTTAATCTCTAGCGCTCCTCCTTCTTTTCTTTCTTTAAGCCCGTATTCGATAGCATTTTCAACAAAAGGTTGCAACATCATAGGTGGCACTTTAACCTCTTTAGGATTGATGTCTGGATCATGATGAATTACATAGGTAAATGCATTATTAAAACGCAGTTGCTGGGTTTCTATATAATTAGAAATCATGGCTATCTCTTTATCTAAAGTGATAGACTCCTTCCTTACGTAATCAAAATTTTGCCTGATGAGCTTTGAGAATTTTGCAATATAATTAGATGACTTTATAGCATTCCCTTCTAGTGTAATATTTTGAATTGCTGCTAGCGTATTAAAAATAAAATGCGGATTCATTTGCGCACGCAGTAAGCTTTGCTCTAGTGTCGTGGCTTTATTTGCTGCTCTCAATTTTGCACTATACACATAAAAACCTATAGCAACTAAGAGTGCAAGAAATAACAAAACGATACTTATTAATAGCCATTTGTTTCTAGCATTAATCTCCTTTTGATGCTCGATTTCTGTTTCCTTTTTCTTTACTTCATAATTGACATTTGCAAACTCTAAAAGATTGTCCTGCTCTAACCTACTTACATCTAGCTGCAGGCTATCTCTAATTATTTGATTATTTAAAGCTTGTGCATAATCACCATAAAAAAGCGAAACCGCCACCAGCCTGTCTCTCACATTAATCTCTTCCTTTGCATTCTTATTAGATTGATAAATATGAAGCGCCTTATCGTAATTAACGCGAGCAGAATCAATCTCTGAGGTCAATAAAAACAAATTACCCAGCCCTTTATATGGTGCTGCATTTATGACATTAATATTCTTATTTAACCTGATAGCTCCTCTCAGAAATTGTTCGGCATTCTCATATTTTCCAGCCTCTATATATGTGTATCCTATATTATTGAGCACACTTACTAATATCTTGGGATCGCCCTTAGACTGACTCAGATTCATAGCCTCGGAGTAGCTATTTAATGCCTTGTTATATTCTTTTAACTCTAAGTATATACTCGCTTTATTATTCTTTATTGCTATAATAGAAAGCGTGTCTGCTTGCTTGGAGTATAAACTATCTGTTGCCTCTATGTAAGACAGCGCCTTCTCATAATCTTTTAACTGGTAATGCAATTTAAATAATTGATTGTACGCCTTACCTTCTATACGAGTATTATCAATGAGTTTGGCTAGGTGCAACGCTTTCAAAGCATAAGCCTGCGATCCTTCTACATCTCCCATATGTAAAGAAGCGCCACTTAGCGTGATTAAGGCGCGACCTTCATTATAACTGTCATTTAAAGCTGTAAATAGCTCATAGCTTTGCAACTGCGTATTAAATGCTTCCTCATAATGATAACTCACATATTGAGCTTCTCCTTTTTGAAACAAAAGTAATGCTCGTTCTCGCACACTAAGATATTCGTGGTCGTTCAGCACGCTATCTAGTATCACAATAGATTGCTCAGGTTGTAATTGTACCAGACTATCCATAGCAGCCAGTTTTTTCTCAACACTTGGACTAATCGTATTTTCCTGTGTACAGGCAGCCAGAAGTAACAGTAAGCACACACTAAAACCACATAGCTTTAGTATTCTATAAATTGTCATCATAAACAAAAATCTGGATATTGATTTCATGAGTTAGCACAAGTGAGTACTCATCGTGAATAAATGTGATTGTTATTATTTTCAAACACAATCAAGAGCTCAACAAATATAACCTTATGATGTAATCTATTAAAGATTATTAGAATGTCATCTGATAAATTATAGCCTTCAAAAAATGGATGCTGCCATTGTTACGCTTTCGCGAAAGCGTGACTCAAAACTAAAATAGACAGACCTGTCTGTTTTTGAATATTTTGTACTACATTTGCTCAATGAAACACGCCGAAGTAAAAAGTAGAATTATAAAAACCGCCTCAAACTTATTTTATAAGAACGGTTATAATACTACTGGTATCAATCAGATTATTGCTGAAGCTGGTATTGCAAAGGCGACCCTCTACAATCATTTTAAATCTAAGGAAGAGATTTGCTTAGCATATCTCAAACATAAAAACGTAAGCTTTCTTGAAGATTTTGAAGCGTTCACTACTTCAAAAACACAAGGAAAAGAACAACTCCTTGCTATTTTTGACTTCTTGACACTCTTCTATCAGCAGAAGGATTTTAATGGTTGCTGGTGCATTAAGACCGTGTCAGAAATACCAAAAGATAACAAGATCATAAGAGACGAAATCCAGTTACAGAAAAACACTTTCATTGCTCTTATCACAAAACTTGTAGCGGCTAATGTCGAAGGAATAAGTGAAACTCAAACAGCCTCTCTCGCTAGACAAATCTATTTACTTTATGAAAGCGCTGTAGGAGAAAGTCACCTACACCAAGAAGACTGGCCTATTCTTGAGTCAAAAAATATTTGTGAACGACTCATCACTTAAAAAAATTTGCAACTAAAAGGACAGACTTGTCTGTCTTTAATTCAAAATAATTAATTAAATAATTAAACTATGAAAGAATTTGAAAACAAAGTAGCCTTAGTAATTGGTGGAACAAGCGGTATCGGTAATGCGACTACAAATACATTGCTTGAAGGTGGTGCAACGGTACACGTAGTGGGTAGAAACACAGATAAAATAAGTGATGCTCCTAACCTAATTAAGCACGCCGTTAATATCTCAAACACACAAGAAGTTGATGGTTTAGTTGCTAAAATCAGCGAGCTAGAAAACTTAGATTATCTTGTAAATGCTTCTGGAATCTTTGGCCCTAAGCCATTTTTAGATCACACGATGGAAGATTACAACTCATACCAAGATCTTAATAGAGGTTTCTTTTTTATCACACAGAGTGCTGCTAAGAAAATGAAAGCTACTCAAGGTGGTTCTATCGTAAATGTAGGATCTATGTGGGCTAAGCAAGCAGTAAAGGCAACTCCATCTTCTGCATATTCTATGCAAAAAGCAGGATTACACTCCCTCACGCAACACCTAGCAATGGAACTTGCCGAAGATAATATACGTGTAAATGCAGTATCGCCTGCTCTTGTAAATACTCCGGTATACAACAGCGTTTTTGGCGGTGAAGAAGAAGCTCAAAAAGCATTGGTAGGTTTTAATGCTTTTCACCCAATAGGACGTTTTGGTGAGGCTCAAGACATCGCAAACAGTATTACATTCTTACTTTCTGATAAAGCAGCATGGGTAACAGGTGCCATATGGGACACTGATGGTGGAGTAATGGCTGGAAGAAATTAAAAAGCATACGCATTCACTTAAAGCCATGGCTCGTATTGTATGAGCTATGGCTTTTTTGTTTATAATCATTATCTATTTTAAATGAATATTTCTCTTTTTCCACCTCTTTGCGGAAATCCGCAGTGAGATTATAAAAAGTGTTTGTAGTTTCGTCTTGAGAAGCTATGACAGTACATTAGACATAATGACAACTGTGTTGTTTTACGCTTTCGCGAAAGTTTAAATTAAGACATTACTAAACATCAACTAATCAATAAATGGACAGAAGAAAACTCAAATCAGTAATAGATCAAAAAAGAGAAAGAAATAAACATTTAAATGTTCAAATCAATTACTTACAAATAGTCGAAGAAGAGCTGTCATATAATAAATTCATACGCTTTTTTAGCACCACATACCTCATTATCAAACGATTTATATTAATTACAGTATCATTATTTTTAATAATTGCTGGACTTGTTACTTATATCAATCCAGATTGGGTGTATGAAGACACAAAAATTGATGAGTTTTTAATAGCCGATACAGAGAAATATTATAAGGATGTAGCTGGTGAAACATTTAAAGATTCCTTAATTAAGATGTCTACTAGTAATTCAGAAATAACACCCAATTCTATATTTGAAAGTTTAGAATACGGATTCAATAAAGCTATTGAAAATGAAGTGCATGAGATAATTATTAGTTTTGGAATTCTTTCAATCTTTATAGGATTTCTCTTGCTATATATCTCTAGGTTGACTAGAAAACTACGCGCACGAAACAAACAAATCGCAATAGCCGAGGAGAAAACATCAACAGTTTTAAAAGAATTTAAAAATATTTTCAATTCTGAAGAATGTGAATTACAAAATCTCGAAGATATTTATGACTATAACATAGTGGGTGAACAACAACGGAACTAGAAAAACATTCCATTATCATCAACCCCAAACCCCCTATTTTCGCGAAAGCATAACTAATTATCAAATCAATAAATCACTTCATCTCATCAATGAAAAACTCCCTAAAAACAGTACTTCTTGTACTAACCTTATTTGTATATAACACTGCTGTTGCACAAGAAAATTTCCAAAAAACAACACTAGTCAAGAACATCTTCTCTGCGCTGAAAAGCCAAGATGAAACAAAGATCATTGAAAGTCTGCCTACCAAAGATGACATCTTATACCTCATCCCTATTATACAAGCAAATTCTAGCGAAAACATACTTGAAGTAGCAACCATAATAGCCAACTTTAAAACAGAAACAGCCAAGGATTTTAAAGAAGTACTGAGAAAGGGATCGGCCTTTAACGTGCAATGGAAAGACATTAATTTACAGACGGTTCGCTATGAACCTCAACCAGATGATAAGATTGCTATTGAGAAGGGACATATCATTCTAGTATGCAGCAGTAATGACGTTAACTTTGAAGTGATTTTAAGAAAATCTATCAAAATAAAAGACAACTGGCGATTAATGGATAGAATGAAGTTTAGACTGCTGTAATTACATAAATGCCTTAACAAAGATTTAATCGAAATCCCATTTTCGCGAAAGCGTAATTATCTATCTTTATCTAGCACTTTAAAAACAAGCATATGAAACTTACAGACGATCAAATCAACAATAGACTAGAAGATTTTCCAGACTGGGAGTATGACGATAACGCGATACACACCACGATTGAGTTTGAGAACTTCCGCGAGGTGTTTGCAACCATGACGCGCATTGCCTTTGAGTGTGAGAAAATGGATCACCACCCTACATGGACAAACACGTATAATGAGCTAGAAATCTCTCTTAACACACACGATGCAGATGGTGTTACAGAAAAGGATTTTGACCTTGCAGCGGCTATAGATGATATTTTAGGCGCATAAAGGACTATAAATTTTAAAGAAATCAACCGATTTCATATTTTTACCGCGGTCAATACTTTTTGTATTGATCGCGTTTTTAATTACACTATTATTAAAAAGGAGATTTTTGCTTACGCAAAAATAGCTATTACTTTATATACATGGGAAGAGCATTTGAGTTTAGAAAAGCACGTAAAATGAAGCGCTGGAGCGCAATGTCTAAAGCGTTTACACGTATAGGAAAGGATATTGTAATGGCCGTTAAGGAAGGTGGTCCAGATCCAGACTCAAACTCGAGACTACGTGCTGTTATACAGAATGCTAAGGCGGTAAACATGCCTAAGGATAACGTAGAACGTGCCATTAAAAGGGCGTCAGATAAGAGCCAAGGCGATTATAAAGAGGTAATCTTTGAGGGATATGCACAACACGGTATCGCAATACTTGTAGAAACCGCTACAGATAACAATACACGTACGGTGGCAAATGTGAGAGCTGCTTTTAATAAATGTGACGGTAACCTAGGTACTTCTGGTTCTGTGGTATTTATGTTTGACCACACTTGTACTTTCCGCGTGAATGCAGAGGGACAAGATGTAGAAGAGATAGAACTTGAGTTTATAGACTTTGGTGCCGAAGAAGTGTTTGAAGACGAAGACGGGATACATATCTACGCGCCTTTTGAAAGCTATGGAGCGATACAAAGCGCCCTTGAAGAAAAAGGAATTGAGATCTTAGAATCTGGTTTTGACCGTATACCACAAGTAACTAAGCAACTTACTCCAGAGGAAGAGGCAGATGTAAACAAACTTATCGATAAGCTTGATGAAGATGATGACGTACAGAATGTGTTCTCTACTATGCAAGCAAACGCAGAGGAAGAAGAGTAAAAATTATGATACATAAAAAAAACCCTCAAGAAATATCTTGAGGGTTTTTTTATGGATTTAAGTGACTACTACTCTTGGTATAAATACAAAGATGAAGCTCCAGCTAATTCATTGTTTACTGCTGGTGCAAGGTCTCCTCCTGCTTGTACGCTTGCAAATGCTAGTACTCTTCCTCCTCCATTTGCTCTCTCTGCAATATATACGATATCGTTTACTGCGTCATACTCTGCACTAATTGGATTTCCTAAGAACGTAGCTGCTCCTGCAACTCTTACTTGGTTTCCAGCTACAGCTAGTGTTTCACCATTTTCAACAGCGTCAAATTTTGAAGCAAAGTTTGAAATAACGTGGAAACCACCATCTGAATCAACACCTGCATCTCCAATATCTGTAAGAATCATTGTACCATCAGTTTCTGCAATACCGTGTGTTCTTACAATTCCTTCTATAGTAATTCTTTTACTAGCTGAAACAGTTGCATCTGCACTGTTATCTAAAAAGTCTTCAAATTCTGCTACATCAGATGTTTTATCAACTACTGCATATAGAGAAGATCCTACAAACTCAATTCCCCATAAAGCAAATTCAGTTGTTACTGTGTTTCTCAATGTAAAGTTTCCTCCAGATTTTTGGAAGATAAAGATTCTACCATCTGCTGTTGCTGGATCTCCATCGACATCTGCATTGTCTGAAACTACGTAGAAATCACCACTTACGGCAAGATCACGTGGGCTTACTAATACTGCACTACTACTTACTGTTGCAGTAAGATCAATTCCAGCTGTAGAAAGAAGTACGTTTCCGTAAGCATTTAATTTTAATCCTGATCTTGATGCTTGAGTTACCTCATCACTAGAACCATCATAATAGATACCTTCTGCATCTGTAGAAACTGTTCCAAAGCTAGCAGCTGTAATATTTGATGTGTCTCTCACGTCATATACTGTTACATCACCATCACTATTACTTGATGCATAAAGTTCTGCACGTGAATCTGCAGTTACAACAGTTGATCCTCCTTCATCATCAGATGAACAGCTAGCAGCTACTAATGCCGCTCCTAAAAGTAATCCACAAATTTTTATTGATTTCATAAACGTAATTTTAAAAGTTAAATTGATTATTGTTTTGCATATGTACGTTGAAAAAGGATTGCATGGTTTCATAAAAATTTGAGATTAACACAGTTTAACGATTGGCACACCTATTTGGCTGTCATTTAACGAGCGTAAAATTTATTTATTAACAGTAATTTTGTGAAAATGACTCGCTCATAATCAAAAAATTACATGCCGATTTTAAATCTGAATAAATAGCGTCCAAATTTTAAAAAGTTAAATATTTGTTAATTACTTGACAAGCTATTTCACCAATTGAAATTTGAGTTTATGTTTGCCGCGCAAAATAAGTTTGTTCAATCGAGCTTATTGCCTACTCTTAATGAAAAACAATTTCATATTCGGGCTTAGGATGATTACAAAGTCTAATCCAACAGCTGCCCAAAGATTTGGGAACCGAATGTTATGGCCGGCTTGTACCATCAATATCGCTATTAAGCGTTTAGAGGAATTTGCATTCTCTCCATTTACTGTTTTTATTTTCCGCATCTGAGGTTCATAGACTTAACCTTTTCTTAAAGGGGATATCTCCCCTATTTCTATACCTTTTATACCTTACACTTTTAAAACTAATTAATGAAGACCAAGTACATTGATCTCATCGAGCAGACGTATTATTTCCCACAAGAGGAATTTAACCTTAATAAAAACCACTTAGAGTTTCATGGCATAGACCTTATGAAACTTGTAGAGCAATACGGTGCACCACTTAAGTTTACTTATCTACCTAAAATCTCTGATAACATACAGCGAGCAAAAAAATGGTTTGCAGATGCTATCGAGGCAAATGGTTATGAAGGAAGCTATAACTACTGCTACTGTACAAAAAGCTCACACTTTAAGCATGTACTCAATGAGGCATTGTCTAATAACATACACATCGAGACTTCGTCTGCATTTGACATAGATATCGTAGAGAGCTTAAAGGCTGCTGGAAAAATAACAGACGACACCTATGTAATAAGCAATGGTTTTAAACGTGATAGATACGTAGAAAACATCGCTCGTCTAATTAACAATGGTCATAAAAATGCAATTCCAGTAATTGACAATTACGAGGAGATAGAATTACTAAGCAACCAGATTAATGGTAAATTTAAAGTAGGAATTCGTATCGCATCTGAGGAGGAGCCTAAGTTTGAATTCTACACCTCAAGACTTGGAATAGGATATAAAAACATTGTTCCATTCTTTAATAACCAGATCAAAAATAACGAGAAGGTTGAGCTTAAAATGCTTCACTTCTTTATAAACACAGGTATACGCGACACCGCATATTACTGGAACGAGCTCATGAAGTGTATTAAAGTGTACATTAATCTTAAAAAGATTTGTCCGTCACTTGATAGCTTAAACATAGGTGGAGGTTTCCCTATAAAAAACTCGCTTGCCTTTGAGTATGATTATGCATACATGATTAATGAGATCATCGCACAAATCAAACAAGCTTGTGATGATGCAGATGTAAAGGTGCCTAACATTTTTACTGAGTTTGGCAGCTTTACTGTTGGTGAAAGCGGCGGAGCTATTTATGAAGTACTTTACCAGAAGCAACAAAACGACCGTGAGAAGTGGAACATGATCAACTCTTCATTTATCACAACATTACCAGACACCTGGGCTATAAATAAACGTTTTATCATGCTAGCCGTAAACCGCTGGAATGAGGAATATGAGCGCGTATTATTAGGTGGTCTTACCTGCGATAGTGATGACTACTATAACAGCGAGCAGCACATGAACGCGATTTATATGCCTAAATACAAGAAAGACAAACCACTTTACATAGGTTTCTTTAATACAGGAGCATACCAAGAGTCTATAGGAGGTTTTGGCGGATTGCAACACTGCCTCGTGCCTTCTCCTAAGCACATCCTTATTGACCGCAATGAAGATGGAGAGATTACCACAGAAGTATTTGCAGAGCAGCAAACGAGTGAGCAATTATTAGGTATCTTAGGGTATTAAATATGCTTTCGCGAAAGCAAAACAAAAAAACATTAAATCAATTATATAACCACTAACAGTAACAACACCGAGAAAACAACATTCTCACTTTACATCTAACATCTAGTATCACCATGAAAACGTACGCAGGCATACCACAAGAATATGCAGGAGCTGAAAAAGCTAAAATTGTTTTACTTCCAGTTCCTTATGACGGAACTAGTACTTGGGGCAAAGGAGCAGACAAGGGTCCTGAAGCATTTTTACATGCTTCTGAAAATATGGAGCTTTACGACATTGAAACAGGAAGCGAAGTTTACAAACAAGGGATACACCTTGCAGATCCTATCACAGAAAACGCATCACCAGAAGCAATGGTAGAGGCTGTACACAAGATTGTAAAGAAAAACATTAAACGTAACAAGTTTGTTACCATGTTTGGTGGAGAGCATTCTGTATCCATAGGTGCCATTCGTGCATTTAATGAGACTTTTGATAACCTCACAGTATTACAACTAGATGCACATGCAGATTTACGTGAGTCTTATGAAGGCTCTAAATGCAATCACGCATGCGCTGTGTATGAAGCAAACCAAACTACAAATCTTGTACAAGTAGGAATACGTAGTATGGATGCCATAGAAAAAACAGTGATGAATGAAGAGAATGTTTTCTTTGCTCACGAGATGGCAACAGACGATTACTGGATGGACAATGCAATTGAGGCAATGACAGAAAATGTATATGTAACATTTGATCTAGATGCCTTTGATCCATCTGTACTTTCTGCTACAGGGACTCCAGAACCTGGAGGATTATTCTGGTATGAAACGTTAGACTTCTTACGTCGCGTGTTTGCAGAGAAGAATGTTGTAGGTTTTGATATTGTAGAGCTCTGTCCTAACGGAAATAGCAAACCTTCTGAGTTTGCAGCGGCAAAATTATACTACAAAATGCTCAGCTATAAATTTGAGCAAGAAGATGCTGGAGAAGAGTACGAAGTAAGCGGATTACAAGAAAAAAGCAAAAAAGTTAATCAAGAAGAAGACGATTATAATGACTAATAAAGGAGCAATATCACAATTTATTGAGAAGTACTATCTACACTTTAACTCAGCTGCGTTAGTAGATGCTGCCAAAGGGTATGAAGCACAACTAGAAAAAGGATCAAAAATGCTTGTTTCTCTTGCAGGAGCAATGAGTACTGCAGAGATAGGAAAAATCTTTGCAGAGATGATACGCCAGAAAAAAGTACATATCATTTCTTGTACAGGTGCAAACCTTGAAGAGGATATCATGAATCTTGTGGCTCACAGTCACTACAAGCGTGTGCCTAACTATAGAGATCTTACTCCTCAAGATGAGTGGGATTTACTAGAAAAAGGACTTAACCGTGTTACAGATACGTGTATTCCAGAAGAAGAAGCTTTTCGTCGTATTCAAGAGCATATCGTAAAGATATGGCAAGATGCGGAGGCTGCTGGTGAGCGTTATTTACCGCATGAGTATATGTACAAATTATTACTTTCTGGAGTATTAGAGCAGTACTACGAGATAGACATTAAGGATAGCTGGATGTATGCAGCTGCAGAGGCAAACTTACCTATTATCTGCCCAGGTTGGGAAGATAGTACTATGGGTAACATCTTTGCGAGCTACGTGATGAAAGGAGAACTTAAAGCTACGACTATGAAGTCTGGAATTGAGTACATGACATTCCTTGCAGACTGGTATACAGCAAACTCAGAAAAAGGAATAGGTTTCTTCCAGATAGGTGGAGGTATTGCTGGTGATTTCCCTATTTGTGTAGTGCCTATGCTTTATCAAGATATGGAGCGCACAGAAACTCCTTTCTGGAGCTATTTCTGCCAGATAAGTGACTCAACTACAAGTTATGGATCTTATTCTGGAGCTGTACCTAATGAAAAAATCACTTGGGGAAAACTAGATATGGATACTCCTAAGTTTATCATTGAGAGTGATGCGACTATCGTAGCGCCATTAATCTTTGCTTACCTCTTAGATATGTAAATAAGGTGTCTCAACACATCTTTAATAATAAACGCATAATGAAAAAACCGAGTAACCTAAGACGCGTCATTGTAGACTATGCAAAGCTCAATGATGATATATTAAATTTACTAGTAGCAAAGTATCCAGATGGATACGAGTCTCATCATATTATTTCTTTTAAAAATGCTCAAGGTGAGATGGTAGATTGTGTAGAAGTAACTACAGAAGACACCTTATACCTTGTCAAAGTAAGTAAGCGCCTAGTTGTAGCGATGGAGGACTTTGACCAAGATGAGTATGACGATGATGATACGGATGATGACGATCTAGATCTCGATATAGAGGATGAAGATCAAGAAGAACGAGAGGATTAAAATTAATTGCAATTATTTTAAAAAATTATAACACCTTTTGTAACATTCTTATCTCCCACTACGTATAAGGTATAGGGTAAAATCCTAGATTGGGAAATCTATTTGATAGTGGTCGCACACGCGGCAATTTTAAATTAACAACACTTTTTAATTTACACTATTATGAAAACAATGTTTATTGCCCTTTTTACAGTGGTTACACTAGCTCTGAATGTACAGACTACAGATAGCGTTACCGCTACTTTTACTGGCTATGCAGAAGGTACTTTCTATTTTGAAGATGCAGATGAGCTTACACATTCTTTTGATGCAATGAGTGATGCTGCTGCAAAGCAATTTGATCTTACTACTGAGGCATTTCAAGGGAAAATGTTTAAAGTAACTTACACTACAGCTTCAGAGATTAATGAAGATGATGAGGAGTATGAAGTACTTTCTATTACTGCTCTTGAGTTAATCAAATAAGCTCAATAACTTTATAACCATAGGGCAGTTGGTAATACCTTCTGCCCTATTTTTATGGATTTGATTCACGCTTTCGTGAAAGCGGTATTCCCTCCACACCAAGTAGTACTCCACAAGTTTAAGTTTTAAAATTATGAATCTTAAAGACGGTGTAAAATCATCAGATAATAAAGTATCCTCAGAAGCGATGGCACTTAGTCTGTTTGTAAAAGGCACCACAAAATCACTTACAGACCGTTTAGAATCTTACGAAGACATTATTAACCTAGAAGTAGGTGACACAGGTCTTACAAGAGCAAAATCTCTTGAACGTGAGTTTGACATTAGACAGTTATACATCAAATATGAAGGTGATAACCCTACGGGAACACAAAAGGATAGAATTGCCTTTGCACAAGTATATGATGCCCTGCGTAGAGATTTTCATACCATGTCACTCGCCACTTGCGGTAACTACGGTGTCGCAGTTGCACTTGCTGCAAAGTTAGGCGGAATTGCTTGTAACATATACATTCCAGAGTCCTATCACACAGATCGTGTTGTAGAGATGGAACGTCTGGGAGCTACGATTTTTAGACTACAAGGTAGTTATGAGGATGTAGTAACTGCTAGTAGTAAACTAGCACAAGAACATGAATGGTATGATGCAAACCCTGGAGGTGCAAACACACCGTTGCAGATATCTGCATACTCACAAATTGCTGTAGAGATTGTAGATGAGCTGGGTGATGCGCCACAGTATTGTGCTGCTCCAGTATCTAATGGAACCTTATTTGCTGGGATTTATAGAGGCTTTGTGAGTTTATACAAACGAGGTAAAACCTCTCGCATTCCTAAAATGATTGCAGCTTCTTCTACAGGTAAAAATCCTATTATTCAATCTCATAAAGAAGGACTAGACCACTGTCGTGATCTTGATCCAGATAAGATTAAAGAAACTAAGTACAATGAGCCACTTATAAACTGGCACAGCTTTGATGGAGAGGAAGCTCTGTATGCTATCCAGCAATCTGATGGAAAAGCATTTAACATTAGTGATAAAAAAATGAGAGAGATGAGTACGCTCCTACTTAAAAAAGAGGGACTACGCATTCTTCCTGCTTCTACTGCTGGACTTATTGCACTCTTAGAACTTGATGAAAAGGAGAACCTCGCTCCAGATCGTTTTGTAGCAGTACTTACTGCAAAAAATTAACTACCACCAGCAGTCGCTGGATATAACATTAACACATACCTGTTTAGTCAGGACACATATATGAAAAAATCAATAGACGGAAATGCGCTTGTATACTGTCAAGGCGCTTTTAATACTGCAAACGGAAAAACGGCTCACGGCTTAGTGCGCTTTACAGAACGTTATAATGTAGTAGGTGTTATAGACAGCACGTATGCAGGTAAAGATGCTGGCGAAGTGCTGGACGGGAAACCAAATGGAATACGAATTTTTGAAAACATCGAGACTGCTATTAAAGCGTTACAAGGTGAAAAAGAGTTTCCAAAATCACTTGTTATCGGTCTTGCACCAGATGGTGGGCGTCTTCCTAAGGAGGCAAGAGAAACTATTGCAACAGCGATTAAACAGGGCTGGAATGTTGATAGTGGTTTACATGATTTCCTTACTAATGATGAGCATCTTGTAGCGCTAAGTAAGGACCACAACATTCAAATACGTGACGTACGTAAAACTCCGGACCGCGATACCCTGCATTTTTTCTCTGGCGAAATAGAAAAAGTGAATTGTCTTAAGATTGCTGTTTTAGGTACAGATAGCGCTATTGGTAAACGCACAACCTCATGGTTAATCGTACACGGACTACGCAACGACGGTAAAAAAGCGGAGATGATTGGTACCGGTCAAACTGCGTGGATGCAAGGAGCAAAATACAGCATGGTAATGGATAGCTGCATTAACGACTTTGTGTCTGGTGAAATAGAACACGCAGTAGTGAGTGCATACAATAATGAGCAACCTGATGTAATCGTGATAGAAGGCCAAGGAAGTCTTATGAACCCAGCATATCCTGGAGGTTTTGAAATCCTTGCAGCTGGAAGACCAGATTATGTAATCTTACAACACGCTCCTACACGTCTGGAATATGATGGATTCCCTGGCTATAAATTGCACTCATTACAAGAGCAGATTAATGCCATCGAGGTAATCTCTGGTAAAAAGGTCATTGCGGTGACAGTAAACCACGAGAATATGACACCAGAACAAATTGAACCAGCTTGTAAAGCGATTACGAACGAGACAGGCCTTCCTGCTTTTGATGTACTTGCTCATGGCGTAGAAGGCTTAATAAAGGTTCTTGAACAACACATTAAATAATCAATGAAAATCACAAACGTTAGTTACGAGCGTCTAGAACTTACACTCACTGCACCCTATACGATTGCTTATGAGACTGTATCGCAGGCAACTAATTTTATTCTCAAAATAGAGACAGACAGCAACATCATAGGTTTAGGTTGTGCTGCTCCAGATCTTGAGGTAACAAAGGAAACTGGTGATGATGTAGCTAGAGCGCTAGACCTTGTGATCATTCCATATCTTAAAGGTAAAAATGCACTCAACTATGCACGCATTCTTGATGAGTTAAAACCACTGCTCAGCGTTATCTCCTCTGCGCTAGCGATGGTGGACATGGCGTTGCTAGACATTGCTTCAAAAAAGATGGATGTACCGCTTTATCAATTTTTAGGCGGTTATCGTGATAGTATTGCAACGAGTATTACCATAGGTATTTTAAGTATTGAGGAAACATTAAAGCAGGCTCAAGAATATGTAGACCAAGGATTTACAATTATTAAGCTCAAAGGAGGATTATCGCTGGAGGAGGATGTAGAAAAAATACACCGCTTGCGCGAAAATCATCCACACCTCACCCTACGCTTTGATGGAAACCAAGGCTACACCGTAGCGCAGGCTGTACAATTTGTTGAACAAACTAGAGCGGCACGCATAGAAATACTTGAACAACCAACCCTAGTTGCAGATGAAGAAAAACTAGGAGAAGTAACGAGAAAAGTTCACATCCCGGTAATGGCAGATGAGAGTTTAAAATCACTGAAAGATGCTTTTAGACTTGCTCAAAACAGCCGTATGAATATGGTAAATATCAAGATTCAAAAAGTAGGCGGCATTATGGAAGCAATGCATATCAACTCTGTAGCGAGAGCTGCAGGACTAGAAGCAATGATAGGCTGTATTGATGAGTGTAGACTTGGCATATCCTCAGGATTGCACTTTGCATTATCTCGTCCTAATACAGTGTATGCAGATCTTGATGGACATCTAGATTTTGAGAATGATCCTTTTAAAGGATTGTTTAGTCTAGAGAAAGGAATCTTAAGACCTAATGGAAAAGCTGGTTTGGGATTGAGTGATTTATAAGGAATAAAATGATAATAAGGCAAGTTAAATCAACTTGTCTTATTGTCTTTAATTAAAATAATAACTCCAATAAAAATAAATAGAGACGCAAAAACGAATTGCATAGGATCGTACTCTCCTTCAAAAATAAAATAGTCTTCATCTTTATTAGATAGCATTCCAACCTGATTATTACCAGAAACAAGATGACAAAATTTATTACCTGCCTTCTTTCCATAGGTTTCACCTTTAAATAGAAGTTTACAATAGCCTCGTACTCAAATTACGACAAGATAATGGAGCCTCTATGACATCCATAATAACTATCATATTAGCATCGACCATCTCCTTCTTTTCAAAAGTATTGTAGATCAAAAGAAAGGCAACAGTAATCATCAGTCCCGCTACTATTTTGAGGCCTTTACTGATAATAAAATAGAGAAACTTATTCTTCAACAACTTCAATTAGTCCAGAGTTTTCAAACATAAATCCAAAATCTCCATTACTTTCAATACTATTAACTTCATCAATTATTTTAAGTAATAAAATTTTTGTGTCATCAATCTTTTTTGACTCATCAACGTTGATACTTATCCACTTTCTTTCTGTACCTAGAGGGTAATTATTATCACCATTAAAATTTAGCAAGTGATAACGCAATACCGAGTTTAGACTATCTATTGGATATTTTAGATCATTATTTACAGTAATACTATCTGTATTAATATAAACTACTTCTTTCATTTTATAATGAAATATATCTCCGCAAAATTGTAGTGGTTGTATTTTAAAGATTTTACTATTAGTTTCTAGCTTAAATAGCGCATAATTTTTTTCGCAATCAATCTCTTCTAAAATTTTAGTTATTTCACTAAAGCTCGCTAATGTGTCGATATCATACTCAATAAATCCATTCGCCAGATTTCTAATTGTAAGAAAATTTTGCTGCTCTTTCTTAAATGGATTTTTGCCATTATTATGATTACAGCTAGTTGTGAAATACATCAAAGCTGAAACAATTATTATGTTTCTAAAGCTTTTAAAAAATTTCATCATAAAACCTAAGATTCCATAAACCCCACCACATCATGACAGCTTCGGCTATCATTCCTGCGCCGTATTGTGGTGACCAGCCGTCTAGAATGGTGCTGACTAACCTACCTCCTGCGAGACCACCCATAAATAGTACATTTACTATGGTTGCAGATTTCCAGTGGTTTTTATTAATAATACCATATATCCAATAACCACCAAAGGCGATGTAGATTCCCATAATCGCTCTAAAGATATTCTTGAGCTCTAAGTCTTGAACTTCAAAACCAAATATATAAGGCAGTATAACACTGGGATGCACTCCATAAACAAATGACATGGCTATCACAATACATGCAAATAGTGCTAGTTGTAAATTTTTAGGGAGCCTAGACATTATCGATTAAACGAGACGTTTTGCAATACGATCTTTTGCCAGTTGTAATATAGTATGAAACTGATCTTCAATATTAGTTTCTGTATTGTCTATCTCAATAGCATCGGCTGCTTTTACGAGTGGAGAATCTTCACGAGTAGTATCTATATGATCTCGCTCTACTACGTTAGAAAGTACTGCTTCATAACTCACATTATCACCTCTTTCTACAAGCTCATTGTAACGACGTTTTGCACGCTCCTCTGCACTAGCAGTCATAAATATTTTAAGCTCAGCTTTAGGAAATACTACGGTACCTATATCACGACCGTCCATCACGATTCCTTTTTCTTCTCCCATGCGCTGCTGCTGCTCTACAAGTTTAGCGCGCACTTCTGAGATAGTAGCTATAGGGCTCACAAAGGAAGAAACCTCTAGGGTTCTGATGTACTTCTCTACACTCTTACCATTAAGACAAACCTCTGCTTTTCCAGAAGCGGTATCTCTTGTAAATGAAATCTCGATATCATCAAGCCTTTTTACTAAAGATTCTTTGTCAAAAAAACCATCAGAGATAAGGCTGTTTTCCATTGCATATAAGGTTACTGCGCGATACATTGCACCCGTATCTACATAAATATATTCTAGCCAGTCTGCAAGTTGTTTGGCTACTGTACTTTTTCCTGTGGATGAATATCCGTCTATGGCAATGGTAATTTTCAAGAGTCTGTGTTTTACACAAAAATAGGAAAACGTATGCTAGTGCTTACCATATAGATTTAAAGATTATTTCTACTAGTATAGATGATTACGCAAGCTTCTTTAATAAGGAGAAAGCGACACCATGACTCACTAGCCCCGATTGCAATGAAAATCCCGCAGTGCAGCGATAGCGCAACGAGGAATTGTAATGAAAAGCGGGAAACCACCTTGCAAATATGCCCAAAATGGACTGCTCCTTAAATTGAAAAGAATTATTGTAAATCGATACCTAAACCAAAGAAACTGCTTGCCGCAGCGCTGTTATAACGGGCATATGCATAATTGAAACGCATCTTGTTAATCTTAATCCCAAAGCCTGCACTGATACCCGCAAAACTACGCTGATTGATAATACGAAGCTCCTCACTCCTACGGAAGTTGTAGCCCAGTCGCACGTTGAAACCTCCTTTAGGAAACAACTCTACGCCCACAATCGCGTGACGTATTACGTTATCGAGAAGTCCTATTTTTTCTGTAGTGGTATTGCCATCAAGATCTGTGGTACCTCTAGCTTCATTTTCGAAGGCGATGTTCCACAGTTGTAAATTTTCTAGCGTCACGTGCCAGCGTATAGGCACGTTAGGTAATATCTGAGAAATACCAGCGTCTATCTCTAGCGGAAGCTTCTCAAAAGTATCTACATAGGGTGTAAACTGGGTTCCAATATTACGTACCACTAATGCTGCGTTGAGATCCCAATCTTCGTAATTATAGGTGAGTCCAAGATCTATCGCTCCTCCCGCCGAAGAATATTCGGCTAGTGTGGAGGTGATTAATTTTACATTTGCCCCCACATGAAAATCCGTGTACGGAATATTAAGCGCGTAGCCCAATGAAAGCGACGCCTCACTACCACCAAAATCTCCAGTAGAATTCCCATTCTCATCCCTACCATCAAAGGTTCCATAATTTACGTAAGTGATTCCCGCATGTAAGACCTGCGTGCGTCTATCCCATAAATAGGCATAAGATGCCGTCCCATAATTAATATCTGCCAGGTAGTTTACATAATTTACAGAAAGCTGATTATCCATCCTATAATTAATGTTGGCTGGATTATAAAGCGCAGAGTCTGGGTCGTAGTCGTAGTTTGTAATGATTTTTCCTCCTAAAGCAGCTTGCCTAGGAGATGACATCAAGTTGAGAAACTGATAGGTAGCACGTCCTCCTAACTGGCTATAAGCCGTTAGTGAACACGCAAACAACAATAAAAAGAGACTCTTTTTCATTAATCAGTACTGCATCATGATACATAACGATTGCAATGATAGTATATTTTGAGAGGGATGGGAAATAATTAGAACTATAGGATAAAGAAAAAGGGAAACTCGTGATGAGTTTCCCTTTTATGATTTTTACGCTTTCGCGAAAAATTGATAACCTAACCTTAAGCTAGTGTTTTAGCATTCTTTACTTTTTGCTTAGTAAGTGCTAGTTCTAACACCTCGCTCATGTCACTTACGTAGTGGAATGTTAAGCCTTTTAAGTAGTCTTGCTTGATCTCTTCTATATCACGACGGTTTTGCTCACATAAGAGTATTTCCTTGATTCTAGCACGTTTGGCAGCAAGAATCTTTTCTTTAATACCACCTACAGGCAGTACTTTTCCCCTCAAGGTAATCTCACCCGTCATCGCTAGATTTTTCTTCACTTTACGTTGTGTAAATAAAGAAACTAAAGATGTAAGCATGGTAATACCTGCACTAGGACCATCCTTAGGAGTTGCTCCCTCTGGTACGTGAATGTGCACATTATAATTATCAAAAATGGTAGGCTCTAGTCCTAAAATCTCTGCATTTGCTTTAATGTACTCCATCGCTATGGTAGCACTTTCTTTCATCACTTTACCTAAGTTTCCTGTGATAGATAGTGTTCCTTTACCTTTTGATAAAGCAGATTCTATAAATAAGATATCTCCTCCTACTCGTGTCCACGCAAGCCCTGTAACTACTCCGGCAACTTCGTTATTTTCATATTTGTTACGTTCCATTTTTGGAGAGCCTAGTATCTCGATAACATCTTCATTAGATATTTTCACATTATACTCCTCTTCCATCGCGAGGTTTTTTGCCCCGTAACGCACCATTTTTGCAACTTGTTTTTCTAGTCCGCGCACTCCAGATTCTCTTGTATATCCTTCTACAATTTTTTCTAGTTGTGGCTTTGCTATTTTAAGCTGGTCATCTGTCATACCATGCTCTTTAAGCTGCTTAGGTAGTAGGTGACGCTTTGCAATCTCTGTCTTCTCCTCTATCGTGTATCCAGTAACGTTTATAATCTCCATACGATCTAGCAGCGCTGGCTGTATGGTATTTAAACTATTTGAAGTTGCAATAAACATCACTTTAGAAAGGTCGTAACCCATCTCAAGGAAGTTATCGTGAAACTCACTATTCTGCTCTGGATCTAGAACTTCAAGTAATGCAGAAGAAGGGTCTCCCTGACTTCCTGTACTTAGTTTATCAATCTCATCAAGTACAAAAACTGGATTACTAGTTCCTGCCTTACGCAAGCTCTGGATAATACGTCCAGGCATTGCTCCTATGTATGTCTTTCTATGTCCGCGTATTTCAGATTCGTCACGCATTCCACCTAGACTTACTCGCACGTACTCACGACCTAATGCTTCTGCTACCGACTTTCCTAAGGAAGTTTTACCTACTCCTGGAGGTCCGTATAAACATAAAATAGGCGACTTCATGTCGTTACGTAATTTCAATACCGCTAGGTATTCTATAATACGCTTCTTCACATCATCAAGACCGTAATGATCGCGGTCTAGAATCTTCATGGCACGTTTTAAATCAAATTTGTCTTTAGAAAACTCATTCCAAGGAAGGTCTAAAAATAAATCAAGGTAATTGCGCTGTATGCTATACTCAGCTACCTGAGGATTCATGCGTTGCATTTTTGAAAGCTCCTTATTAAAGTGCTTGTCTACTTTTGCATCCCACTTCTTTTTCTTTGCACGTACACGCATTTCTTCTAGATCATCCTCAGAGCTAGCTCCACCCAGTTCTTCTTGGATAGTCTTCATCTGCTGGTGTAAGAAATACTCACGCTGCTGCTGGCTCATGTCATTTTGAACCTTGTTCTGGATATCATTTTTGAGCTCCAACTTCTGGCGCTCCATATCCATAAACTTAAGCGTCTCAAGTGCTCGCATATGCAAGTCGTTTATGTTAAGAAGCTCTTGCTTCTCTGCAACAGAGAGGTTCATGTTTGAACTCACAAAGTTGATTAAGAAAGAATCACTCTGGATATTCTTAATTGCAAAGGAGGCCTCCGAAGGAATATTTGGAGAATCTTGGATAATCTTAAGCGACAATTCCTTTATAGAATCGATAACTGCTTTAAAACCTTGATCACCTGCTTCTGGGCGAACTTCTACATATTCCTTAATAGTAGCCTTCATATAAGGCTCTACTTGCGTTACTTGATCTACCTCAAAACGTTTTTTACCTTGGATAATAACTGTTACGTTACCATCTGGCATTTTAAGCACACGTAAAATACGTGCTACTACGCCTACCTTATGAATATCATCTTCACCTGGATTTTCTACCTCTTCATCTTTCTGAGCTACTACTCCTATTACTTTCCCTCCTTTATTTGCTTCATCTATAAGCTTTATAGAAGTGTCTCTTCCTGCCGAAATAGGGATGACTACTCCTGGAAAAAGTACGGTGTTACGCAAAGGTAAAATAGGCAAGCTTTCTGGAAGCTCCTCGTTATTAATTGCCTCCTCGTCTTCTGGAGTCATTAAGGGGATTAATTCTGCATCTCCATCTATCTCTTGCAGTGACAATCTGTCTAATGTTGTAAATTTTGGTTTTGCCATATATAATGTGTGCCACAATGTCGTGTACTGCTACGCGCCTTGTGGATGTATAACTATTAGTATTCTCTTTAAATATAGTGAGTTTAGCCCATCATAAGATAATGAATGCCCTCACTGTGGGCTTTAATTCAATTGTTGTGCCAAGGGAGTATTTTGCTTTCGCGAAAATTTGAAGAACCAACACAAATGCGCGTTCTTTATCTATGAAGTAAACACCTCCTTATATTCAAAGGATTCAAAATAATGTTGTCAAATTTTCACGAAAGTGTAACAAAGAAATAAAACCCGCATCTTTACTATAGAATGAACCAAAAGTGAATTTTACCAACCATCAAATAACCGAATTAATAACACTGTGCCAGCAAGGTGATCAGGGTGCTCAAATGGAGGTGTATAACCGCTACTACAAAGCGATGTACAATACTTCACTACGCATCGTAAAACACGAGGCAGAGGCAGAAGATATTATGCAAGAGTCCTTTTTGAGTGCTTTTACAAAGCTCGATAGTTATAAGGGTGAGGCATCCTTTGGAAGTTGGTTAAAACGTATTGTAGTAAATAATAGCCTTAATGCTTATAACAAAGGAAAGAAACTCGATGAAACACCGCTAGAAGATCATTTATATAAGATAGAAGATGATGCAGAAGGTGTGAGTGAGGTAGACCTCACAAGTGTGAGAGCACAAGAAGTCGTTCATGCTATGAGTATGCTTAAAGATAATTATAGACAATCACTGTCTTTACATCTTATAGAAGGCTACGACTACGAGGAAATGAGTGAGATTATGAATGTAAGCTATGCAAACTGCAGAACCATGGTGTCAAGAGCAAAAGACAGCTTACGAAAACTATTAAATAACAATGAAAAAGGAACCTATAGATCAAGTATTTAAACGACTGAAAGGACGTCTGGATACAGCTGCACCTAGTGCAGATCACAAAGCTAATTTTCTAGCAAAATTACAGGCGCAGGCTACAGAAGATATTCCTGCAAAGGAAACAAAAACAATACAATGGATGCGACCGCTGTTTATTGCAGCAAGTGTGATTCTTCTTGCAGGATTAATGCTCACACAGTTTAACGCTACGCCTAAAGCTAAGGAACTTGCAGATGTTTCTCTAGAAATGGAAAACACGCAAGATTTCTTTACAAAAACAATAGAACGTGAGCTCTTTGATATTAAAGAGAACATGAATCCTGAGAACCAAGCCATGGTAATGGATGCCATAAAACAACTTGAAATCTTAGAGAAGAATTATGATAATTTAAAGAAAGACCTTTCTGAAAGTGGAGAAGACAAGCGTGTGATCTACGCAATGATAGACAACTTCCAGAATAGAATTGACCTCCTACAGCATGTAGTAGAACAAATGGATGCCATCAAAGAATTAAATGCTATTGAAAAAGCCGTAACGCTCTAGTTACTTAAATAATAATCTTATGAAAAAGAAAATAACGCAACTCTTACTTATAGCGCTCATAATCCCTTCTATGGTGATGGCTGCAAGTGTAGATCCTCAGGGTAAATACACTAAGGAAAAGAGAATCAAAAAAGAATATACTGTAAATCCAGATGTAAAACTGGTGATTGACAATAGCTATGGAAATGTCAATATGGTGAGCTGGAACGAAAACAGAATCGTCATTGAAGTTCTAGTAAAAACTAATGGTAACGACGAGGAGCGCGTAAAAGAAAAACTAGACGAGATTGATGTCAATTTTGAAGGATCAAGTAGTTATGTAAGCGCAAAAACAAACTTCGAAAAAAGCAGTAGCAGATCATGGTGGAACAGCTGGAAAAACAGTAATGTAAATATGGAAATCAACTATACCATTAAACTTCCAGCAACTAGTATGGTAGATGTAAGCAATGATTATGGAGGAATCAATATTGACCGACTAGAGGGTAATGCAAAAATTAATTGTGACTACGGGAAAATCACGATAGGCGAACTACTAGCAGAAAATAACTACCTCAACTTTGACTACACTAAAAATAGTACCATAAGCTATATGAAGAGCGGACGCATTAATGCAGACTACTCAAGCTTTTTCTTAGAAAGAGGTGGAGATATTGAACTTAATGCAGATTATAGTAAGTCTGAATTTGGACGTATTGAAAACTTAAACTACAACTGTGACTATGGCTCTGTAATTACTGGAGATACTAAAGACATTATAGGTCGAGGAGATTACATCTCTGCAAAGATTGGCGTGGTTCACGGAGACCTTAACATCAATGCAGATTATGGGAGCATACGTATAGAAGAACTGGCTAGCGATGCTGGAGACATCTCTATACAGAGTGACTACACCGGTATTAAAGTAGGCTATAACCCTCAATACAACTTTACGTTTGCAATAAAACTAGAGTATGCTGGATTGAGCGGTAAAGAAGATCTCAGTTTTAATAAGGAGCGCATAGAATCTTCAGACAAATACTACGAAGGATATAGAGGAAATTCTAATACTAATAATCACGTAAACATCAACTCAGAATACGGTGGTGTAACTTTATTCAAAAACTAATAATCAATCATCAAAAAACAACACTCATGAAAAAATTAATCACACTCAGTATTATTCTTTTAGCAAGTACACAAATCCACGCACAATGGTGGGGAAAGAGTATAAAAGGTAATGGACAGCTAGAAACCGAGACACGCAACGTAGGAGAATATGATGAGATAAGCATCGCTGGATTCTTTGACGTAACACTCGTTGCCGGAGAGGAAGGAGAAATCACATTACAAGGAGAAAGCAACCTACTAGATTATGTTGAAACAGAAGTAAACGGCGATAGACTTACTATCAAAGTTCAAAACAAACAAAACCTCAAAACTAGCTACGGAAAGGATATTAAAATTAAAATTCCTTTTAGAGATTTAGATCGAGTGTCACTATCAGGATCTGGGGAGATTATGAGTGATGATGTGATAAAAGCAAATACTTTTGAAGTTTCTGTCTCTGGATCTGGAGATGTTGCTCTTATTGTGGAAGCAAACCGTACCGAGAGTCGTGTTACAGGGTCTGGTGACCTTATTCTTAAAGGCTACACAAAAGACCACACTGTAAAAGTTACAGGCTCTGGTGATATAGAAGCTGGGCGTTTTAAAGCAGAGACGGTAGATGCTCAGGTTACAGGTTCTGGTGACATACGCGTAGCTTGTGAAAAAAGCATCAAAGCCCGTGTAACTGGTTCTGGTGACATAGAGTACGTCGGAAACCCAACAAAACAAGACACTAAGGTTTCTGGTTCTGGAGATATTACAAGGGGATAATCCTTAAAAACATTTCTTTACAAGAATAAAAAATGCCCTCATAAGAGGGCATTTTTTTATAGAACTCCATGTTGTGATTTTTATTCCTTCTTTAAGATTTTTGAGGTTCCTGTAAAACGTTCTATCGTTAATTTAGGTTCACCATATACTTGAAGTTGTGCTTTATCTGCAAGATCTACAACAATCTCCTGATCTGCAGTTACAATTGTTGTCGAATTTCCTGCTCCGATTACGTTGATCACATCTGCATTAAATGTTTGAGCTTTGCACTCAGCATTGTCTTTTAAATCCAGCGTTACAGTTTGAGCATTTCCTATTAATTCTAGGTCTGATCTTTCAGATGCAGATAGCGTGAATTTTTTTGTATTGATATCCGCTTTCGCGAAAGCGTTATCTGTAACATTCATGGTCAAATCATCACCCATATAATCCATCTCAATTTTTGAATTTGAATTTGCAGTTATGGTAGCTTGTGTTGCTTTTACCTCTCCTTCAAACTGACTATCATCTAAAAAACTTCCTCTAAAAAAATCTGATTTAAGAACAGATTGTGCTTTCACTTTACTCTTTGCATCTAAGCTTACAGAATTAAGAGTCACAAAACGCACCGTGATATCAAGACGTTTTGCACTTCTGATATCCTTTCTCGCAGAAACTAGCAATACACTATCACGCACATCAAAGCTTATTAATTCAATAAGGTTATCATCCATCTCAAGCTCATAGCCTGGTTGAGAATCTGCAATAAGTGTTACTTCTAAACCATCTGTTACTTTAATATCTGTAAATGGACGTAATACCTCAGATAAATCTTTCACATTTCTACTTCCTTTTACACGTTCTCTTTGAGCGCTTACAGCCGTAGTCACAAACATAAGCACAGCAATAGCTATACCTTTCATATATATTTTTTTCATAGAATTAAATGTACAATAAATGAGCCATCCTTTTATAATTGCCATAAAAAAAGCATCTGGTTACAGATGCTCTTTTAAAATATGTCGTTTATGGATATTAATAGATAATATTAATCATTCCATCTGCCGTGAGTACTTCTTCGTTATCTGGATTTGTAAATGTTCCAGAAAAAGTTCCTACGATTGTAGTACCATCGTTTGCAGTGATATTATTTACAAATGGAGTCGTCGCTTCTATAGATGGTGTGTGCACAACACCTCCTACTGTTAGAATCGTATTTTGCATCACATTATCTCCTGTTTGCTGTAATACGATATCAAAAGTAAACGTATCTCCTGTATCTATATCTGTTGCAACCACGCTTAGTAAAGATCCGCTTATGGAAACAGTAGCTGTATTAAAATTTGTAAACACATCTCCTACGGTTACTTGTACGGGCCCATCTTGCTCTGGTGGAGAGCAATCTCCTAGATCTTGTACAATAGCAGTAAGACTTCCATCTGTATCTCCACAAGCGGCTATTTGTGCTTGTAAAGCCATTGAGTAGTCTGCACATGCAGCAGTATATGCATCTTCATCAAGAGGATCAACTGCATTAAATATTTCTTGAGCTTCTAAAGAAGCTACCTGTGCTGCAGCACAATCACCACCACAGTTCAGGGCATCGATTGTAGCCTGTATATTCCCGTTAGAATCTCCACAAGCAACGATTTGAGCTGCTAGTGCATTACTATACGCTAGACATAATTGTTCTTCGTTATCACTAGTTGCATTATTAAAAGCTCCCAAGGCTGCATTTGCAGCAGTCTCCGCTTGAAAACAAGGATCTGGCGTAGAGCAATCTCCTAAGCTTGTAAGAGTAGCTTGTAATGTTCCGGATGCATCACCACAAAGTTGAATTGTTGCTTGAATTGCGGTCGCATATGCACCACAAACTTGTGAGTAATTTGCCTCCGTTGCACTACTAAAAGCCGCCTGTGCTGCTACGAGAGTATCAAAAGCTAATTGGCAAGTTTCACTATCTGGATCCGGTTCACTTGGATCAGATCCATCACCTGTAACGCTAAAAACCCCTTCTAGTGGTTCGTCATCACAAGAGACGACCGTCACTGCTGCCATCAATATAAATAAAAATAAAACGTGTAGTTTTTTCATTGTAGTAGTAATTTCTAAATCTGAAACACAAACATAATCAATTTATTGCACTGTTTTGCTCTTAGACTATGAGTCCTTTCGAGCCTTTAACAGGTTGTTCTGCTCTTGCATAAGATGCTCAATGTTTGCAAGCAATTCTATATTTTTCGGAGTTTTTTCTTCTGTATTTTTAGGATCTTCTGCTTTATCCTTAAATCTATTTATTCCTTTAATCACTACAAAAATGGTAATTGCGATTACCAAAAAATCTATTGAAACCTCAATAAGTTCTCCATAACCAATTGCTATTTCCTTTTCTTCACCTTCGGCTGCACGCAAGAGGTACTTTCTATCTGCGAGATTAATACCATCTGTGAGTAGTGATAACGGTGGCATCACGACTTTTTTTACAATCGTGTTTACCACATTATTGAAAGCAGTACCTATAATAATACCTACTGCCATGTCTATCATGTTACCCTTGATTGCAAAATTTTTGAATTCTTGAATAAATCCAGCCATAACTATCTATTGTATGCCGTAGCAACTTAATTATTGAATAATAAACTTTAGCAACATCCTCTCTACTTATAAGATTGGGAGTTTGAGTATTTACGCTTTCGCGAAAGCGTAACCTACGTAATTACCGTCCTGTCTTTAGGCACTCGAAGTAATAACACGACACCTGCCGCAAAAAATAAAATTAAAAACACAATCGAGTAGCGCATGCTTCCTGTAAGTTCTTCTATGAAACCGTATAAAAACATACCGATGATGATCCCTATTTTCTCAGCTACATCATAAAAGCTGAAATATGAAGTAGTGTCCTCTGTTTCTGGTAAAAACTTAGCATACGTAGATCTTGATAGCGACTGAATTCCTCCCATTACTAACCCTACAAATGCTGCCGTAATGTAAAACTGAACAGGAGTGTACACGAAGTAGGCCCAAGCACAGATAAAAATCCAAACAATATTAATGATAATAAGGGCTTTAAGATTCCCTATTCTAGCCGATAATTTTGAGGTCAAGTAAGCTCCAGCAACGGCGACTAGTTGTATTAATAAAATACTACCTATAAGTCCCGTGGTACGCTCGCTATCACTTCCCCATTCCAGTTCTTGCTCTCCAAAGTATGCTGCTGCGAGCATTACTGTTTGAACTGCCATACTATATACAAAGAATGCAATAAGATATTTTTTGAGTCGTAGCTGTGACTGCATGGATCTCCAGATAGCTCTCAGCTCGTTAAAACCATTTAAGAGCACAGCTCCTGTAAGCTTACCGTCCGCCTTATTACCCTTAGGAAGATACCTGTAAGTGTACTGACTAAAACCTATCCACCAAACTCCAGTGAGCACAAAGGAAAGCCTCGTTGGAAAACCTTCATCTTCAAAGCCAAAAATCTCATACCCCAGAATCATAAACAAACACCAGCCAAGCAATATGACACTCCCTATATATCCCCAAGAATATCCTTTGGCACTTATGGCGTCATGCTGATCTGGAAAAGCAATATCTGGTAAGTAGGAGTTGTAAAATACGAGACTACCCCAGAAACCTATAAGTCCTAATGCATATAGAAGCAGACTTAAATATATATGCTCTAAGCTGAACCAGTATAGTCCTATGGTCGCTAGCGCTCCCATGTAACAGAAAAACTTAAGAAAGTATTTTTTATTACCTAGATAATCTGCCACTCCAGATAGAATAGGAGAAATGATTGCTACTATTAAAAACGCCACCGCCGTGGTATAAAATATAAGCGGACTGCGACGTAGCATCATTCCAAAAACTTCAATCTCCTCTATACCAGCACCTCTAAAGAGGGCACCATAAAACAGTGGAAATATAGCAGATGCTATTACAAGACTGTAGGTGGAGTTTGCCCAATCATAAAATGCCCATGCATTTAATAATTTTTTATCTCCTTTTTGTAGTTCGTTATTCATAGTACTAAAATAGAAAAGCTGTGCGATTGCACAGCTTTTCTTACTATATATTTCGTGTAAAGTTCTATTTAAAAGAAGTCACTCCAAATTTTGCCGCTTCTGCTCTCGCCATTGGCGCTTTGGCAGTAAGATTTGCAATACGACTATCTGATGATGGGTGCGTACTCATAATCTGTGGTGGTGCTTCACCTCCACTAGCAGCTTTCATACGTTTCCATAACTCTGCAGCTTCATCAGGGTTGTATCCAGCTATTGCTGCAATTACGATTCCGATTTCGTCTGCTTGTGTCTCATGGCTACGTGAGAAAGGGAGCATTCCTCCTACTTGTGAACCTATACCATAGAGTTGCATGATTTGTTGTTGCTTTGCTTGATCTTGACCTCCTACCGCAATTGCAGTGGCAACACCACCATATTGTTGTAATTGTGCAGCACTCATACGTTGTGCTCCGTGATCTGCAAGTGCGTGAGCAAGCTCATGCCCCATTACCATTGCTAGTCCAGTTTCAGATTGAGTAATCGGTAAAATTCCAGTGTACACTACAATCTTCCCTCCTGGCATACACCAAGCGTTTACTGCTTCATCTTTAACTAGATTGTACTCCCAGCGATAATCTTGTAAATAACCAGGCTCTCCTAGTGCTGTAAGGTAACGCTCTGCTGCTACGGCTATTTTTTCACCTACGCGCTTTACCATATTAGCATCTGCTGTTCCAGTAATCACATTATTTTCAGATAAGAATGCGTCATACTGTTGGAATGCCATTGGAAATAACTGATCGTTACTTACAAAGTTAAGAGTCTTCTTACCTGTAAACGGGCTTGTCTTACATGCACACACAAGGAGTACGGTCATGATAAGAACAAATGTATTTTTAAGTTTCATAATGATGGTTTTTAATCAGGATATAAAAATACGCAAATGTTAAATACCGCTCAGGTGCAGCTCTGTGAAATCTTTCTTAATGATTAAAGCACAAGCTTTCGGGTCAAACTGCACATCTTCCATAGAAATCACTTCATTATCTAACTCTATGGTCGTAATTTCAAATGGTAGACCTATTAAATGTATTCTAAAAGTGTCATATGTAGTGATAAAGTCACCACGTTTGTGCTGCTGTATAATCCAGTCTTTTTCTCTACCTACCATTTTAAAAGTGCGGTAACTGTAACGATCTTTTTTATAATCGTATCCATCTTGAGCATCTTCATATAATTTTGAAGCATTTTTACCAAGACCGTAGTACACTTCAAGTTCTACTTGCTCTATCTCAAGCTCTCCTACATATTGTTGTATAGGATATTTAGGAAGTATGGTTCCTTCTTTTACAAACAATGGCATCTCATCAATATCTGCATCCACCCATTGCTCTTTACCTCCTTGTACAATTTGCTTAGTCCAGTAGTTGTACCATTGTCCTCTAGGAACATACATGCGACGTCCTTTAGCATTAGGTTCAAGTATTGGACATACTAGAATATGATGTCCAAAGATGAACTCATCTGTACGGTAATGCGTTTGTGCATCATCTTGATCAAAATATACAAGCGGCTTTAATAATGGCGTACCTTTCTTGATATACTCATAAAACATAGTATATAAATAAGGCAATAATCTATAACGCAAGTTGATAAACTTACGAGCAATATCTGTCACACCTTCGTCAAAGGTCCACGGTTCTTGATCTCCATGATGACCAGAAGAGTGCGTACGACAGAAAGGATGAAATACTCCTAGCTGTATCCATCTTGCATAAAGCTCTCCAGTAGGTTGCTCTGCAAACCCACCAATATCTGTACCTGTAAAACTCATACCTGAGATACACATACGTTGCACTTGTATGTTTGCTACCCAAAGATGTTCCCAGCTAGCCACGTTATCACCCGTCCATGAACTTGTATAACGTTGCGCTCCAGAGTATGCAGACCTTGTGATTACAAACGGTCGCTTAGGATACGCAAATTTCTTCACACCTTCATAGGTCGCTCGAGCCATTTGAGTACCGTAAATGTTATGTGCTTTTAGGTGGCTACAAGGATGTCCATCATAATTATGACGCACATCTGGAGGAAATGTTTTTCCTGGAACCTCCATCACTGCAGGCTCATTCATATCATTCCACACTCCTTTTACACCTACATCTTGGATAAGCTCTTTAAAAAGACCAGCCCACCAGTCGCGTACTTCAGGGTTTGTATAATCTGGAAAATTACATTCTCCAGGCCACACTTTACCTTTCATAGCAGGACCATCTGCGCGCTTACAGAAGTAGTCATTTTCTACACCTTCATTATAAACCCAATAATCTTTATCGATTTTGATTCCTGGATCTATGATAACAATGGTTTTAAAACCATCATCTGCTAGTTCCTTTACCATTCTTTTAGGATCAGGGAAATGATCTTTATTCCATGTAAAACATCTCCAGCCATCCATATAATCAATGTCTAGATAAATCCCATCACAAGGAATTTTGAGTTCGCGAAATTTACTTGCAATCTCCTTTACATTACTTTCTGGAAAGTAACTCCATTTACACTGGTGATATCCCAGCGCCCATAATGGCGGAAGCTCAGGAACACCTGTAAGATTCGTATAACTTGCTACAACCTCAGACATATCTGGACCATAGATAAAGTAGTAATTCATCTCACCTCCTTGCGCCCAGAAGCTTGTAACTCCCATACGCTCATGAGCAAAGTCGAAGTACGTCTTAAACGTGTTGTCAAAAAACACACCGTACGCCTTCTTTTGATGTAGCCCTATGTAAAAAGGAACTGCTTTATATATTGGATCTTGATCCTTTGCAAATGCATATTGATCTGTTGCCCAGTTATGCACTCGCTTTCCTCGTAAATTAGAATGCATAGGCTTATCACCTAGCCCATAATAGGACTCTGCATGCTGTGCTTTCTTACTCATCTTAACGATATTACCTCCATACTGGAAGCTCTCCTCGTAGTGAAAACCTAATTCGTCTTCATTAATAAGATTCCCTTTTGTATCGTAAATACTTGTCTGTAAACTCTCTTTCTCAATACGTATGTGAAGCTTTGCAGTATGTACGTGATAATATTTATCATCATCTGTAAGTTCCAGATGATTGTAGCCACGAGGTGCATCTTCATCTATCGCATAAGAAAAGTCTGGCTCAAAAACGCCACCTGTTGCAAAGCGAAAACGTATCACACTATCTCGCAACACAGTAAGTTCTAAAATCACCTCATTTGAGGTAGTAAAATATAAGATATCTGTCTCGTGTTTGACATCTACCACGTTTTTAGGAAATTGATTCCCTTTTTGCTCTAATTCTGTATTTACAATCATAGTAATTGTTATTTCCTTTCAAATAAACACTATATCGTGTAAAAATGAAGTTAATTCGTAATTAGTTATTAACGCTAACGTTTTCGTAAGCTCAGAAATGGTATTTATATCACCTTTAGAGTGTTTGGAACGCACAATCACAGCTCTTTTGCTAGATGTTCATCCCGCTTTCCATTTCAATTCCTCATCGCGACTTTGGTCTGCTCTTGCGGGATTTTCATTGCAATCGGGGTTATAGAGTCCCGCAAGTGTGCATTTATATAAGCCTCATTATTTTCTCAGTTTACCGAAGTGAAACCTAGTACGTTAACTACTTTTTCAATTCAAAAACCACTCCCGCCAAAGGCCCTATCTTCACTTCCGCCGAGTGGTCTTTTCCATTCCATGAAGTTTCGGTAACATCGAGTGTTTTGTTGTGATAATCACCCGTTCCAGCATACTTACTTGCGTCGCTGTTATATATTTCGCGTAAGCTTCCTTTAAAAGGTAACCCTATGCGATACTGAGGCTGCGGCGTAGGTGTCATATTAAAGACACACACAACTACACTATTCTCATCATTACCTTTTCTAATGTAACTTAGTATGGCATTTGTATTATCATCATGTGCAATCCATTCAAACCCTTCTGGTTCAAACTGCTTCTCGTACAATGCTGGTGTAGCTGTATACAGACCATTAATATCTTTAAAAGCACTTAGTGCTGCTTTATGAATATCATATTCAAGCACGTACCAATCTAACTGTTCTTGAAAATTCCACTCTGTACCTTGACCAAATTCGCTACCCATAAATAGTAACTTACTACCAGGATGCGTATACATATAGGTATATAAAAGGCGAAGATTTGCAAAGCGTTGCCACTCATCTCCAGGCATTCTACCTATGATAGATTTTTTACCATAAACCACCTCATCATGAGATAATGGTAGCATAAAGTTCTCTGTAAAACCATAGGTCATTGAGAAGCTAATCTCATTGTGGTGATGATTTCTATAGATAGTATCTCTTTTAAAATAAGCAAGGGTATCATGCATCCATCCCATCATCCACTTCATCCCAAAACCTAAGCCTCCTGAAAATACTGGCCTACTCACTGCTGGAAAATTAGTAGACTCCTCTGCAATGGTTTGAACATCTGGAAAACTAGCATACACCTCTGCATTAAGCTCCTTTAGAAACGAAATTACAGCGAGGTTTTCTCTTCCTCCTTGATCATTAGGCTCCCACTCGCCTTCTTCTCTACTATAATCGAGGTAAAGCATAGAAGCGACAGCGTCTACTCTCAAGCCATCTACATGATATTGCTCTAACCAGAAAAGCGCATTACTAATCAAGAAGCTTCTTACTTCATTACGTTCGTAATTAAAGATAAGTGACTTCCAGTCGGGATGCCATCCTTTCTTTCTATCTGGATGTTCATAACATGCTGTGCCATCAAAGTTACCAAGGCCGTGTGCATCTTCTGGAAAATGAGA
This sequence comes from Dokdonia sp. Asnod1-B02, assembly GCF_045063955.1. NCBI lineage: Bacteria > Pseudomonadati > Bacteroidota > Flavobacteriia > Flavobacteriales > Flavobacteriaceae > Dokdonia > Dokdonia sp. Asnod1-B02. The sequence continues at coordinate 2,822,484 of NZ_JBEFNW010000002.1, forward strand.
AGGTACCCAGTCTAAAATTACTCCAATGTCATTTTGATGCAGCGCATCTATCAAAGTCATTAACTCCTCAGGATATCCAAAACGAGAGGTAGGCGCAAAATACCCTGTGATTTGATATCCCCAGCTAGGATCATAAGGATGCTCCATCACTGGCATAAACTCCACATGTGTAAAATTTAATTCTTTCACATAAGCCACGAGTTCGCTGGCTAGTTCTGTATAGCTAAGGCTACGATTTCCTTCATTTTGCTTTCTTCTCCAGCTTGCAAGGTGCATTTCATACACAGAGTACGGCGCATTGAGACTGTTGTGCTTATGGCGTTTTTTCATCCATGCAGCATCCTTCCAGTTGTGATTTGTTTTATAAACTACAGAAGCGGTTTGAGGTGGGTGCTCTGCTCGTCTCGCGTAAGGGTCTGCCTTTTCTGTGACAATACCATTGTGGTTAGAGTGAATTTTGTATTTGTATACTTCACCATGAGATACTTTTGGGATAAAACCTTCCCAAATCCCGCTTCCATCCCACCGTACGTTGAGAATATGCTCGTCTTCATTCCAGTAATTAAAATCACCTACTACAGATACTCGCTTTGCACTAGGTGCCCATACGGAAAAATAAGTTCCATCTACACCATCTACAGTTATGGGATGACTACCCATTTTATCATGAAGACGGTAGTGTTTTCCTCCCTTAAAAAGGTCAATGTCAAATGCTGTAAATAAGCTATGTGCTATTACTTCTGCCATTAAATAGTTGTTCCTGACACTATTGTAGCTCCATTCTTTACAACCACGATGCCATCTCGCACTACATAAGTATCTGTTTCTACATCGTCTAGATGTTTTCCTCCAGTAATACGAACATCGTCTCCTATTTTTGCATTTTTATCAATAATACAGTTGGTTATAAAACAGCGATCTCCTATACCTACGTGTGGGATACCTTTATCACGAGCCGCATTAATCTCTTCAAGATCTAAGAAGCGATTGCTACCCATTACATAGCAGTTTTCAATAACCGTTCCTTTACCTATACGTGATCGTATTCCTATCACAGAATTTGCAATACGACTACCGTGTATGATACTACCTTCTGCTACTATAGATTTTTCAAGTGTTGTTCCTGAAATCTTTGTAGGTGGCAATACTCGAGGTCTCGTGAGTATAGTCTGTCCTTTATTAAATAAATTAAATTTAGGCATATCTGACGTCAAGTCTATGTTTGCCTCAAAAAAGGAATCGATATTCCCTATATCTGTCCAATACCCTTCATAGGCATAACTAAGCACCTTATGGTTTTCTATAGATTGCGGAATAATCTCTTTCCCAAAATCCATAGTATCCGTCCCCTCTAGCAGATCGATCAATAAGTCTTTATTAAAAATATAAATCCCCATAGATGCGAGATAATGTTTACCCTCGCTCTTCATTGCTGGCGAAACCTCAGATTCCCATTCTGGAAGAAGTTCGGCAGCTGGTTTTTCTATAAAAGAGTCAATCATATTATCCTCCTTAGTTTTGAGAATACCAAACGACGTAGCATCTTTTGCATTAACAGGCAGTGATGCAATACTTATCTCTGCTCCCGAAGCCTTGTGAGCATCAAGCATTTCATTAAAATCCATTTGATATAATTGATCTCCAGAGAGTATCATAATATAATCAGACTCATAACCTTTAAAGTGGTGCAAACACTGTCTTACAGCATCTGCAGTACCTTGAAACCAACCTTTGTTTTCTGGAGTTTGCTCTGCAGCAAGAATATCTACAAAAGCATCAGAAAAATAAGAAAATTGGTAGGTATGCTTAATATGTTTATTAAGTGAAGCCGAGTTAAACTGAGTTAACACGAACATCCTTTTAATATTTGAATTCAAACAATTTGAAATAGGAATATCTACTAGACGATATTTACCTGCAATAGGAACAGCGGGTTTTGATCTCTGTGCTGTGAGTGGATATAATCTTGAGCCTTGACCTCCTCCTAATATAATCGCTAGTACTTCCTTATTCATTATTTATTGCTTTTAGAGTTTGGAATTTTTATTTTTTGATAGTTACTTTTTTTGGTATCATTTCTTCATATAACGAGGCGTAAGTTCCAGCTGCATTTTCCCAGCTGTGGTCTATCTCCATCATTTGTTTTTGATTTGCACTAAAGGCTTTCTTATCCTTATAAAAAAGAGAAGCTCGTTCTATACTGTATACAACATCCCATACAGAAGTTTGATCATGACAAATACCATTACCGCCATCACCTATGTCTACTACTGTATCTTTTAAACCTCCCGTACGGCGTACAATAGGCATACAACCATATCTCAAGCTATACAACTGATTTAAACCACAAGGCTCCACCCTACTAGGCATTAAAAGAAAATCTGCTCCAGCATATACTTGGTGTGACATCCTTTCTTCATAACCTATATGAGCATTATATCTTCCTTTATAAGTGGTTTTAAGTTCCTCTAGCTGGCGTTCTACTTCTGGCGAGCCGCTTCCTAGTAAAATGATATTAATATCGTGTTGCTTTAACGCAGTATCGATAATCTCAGGCAGTAAATCTGCTCCTTTTTCCCAAACAAGTCTACCTATAAACCCAAAGAGTGGTTTTGAGGCGTCTAGTCCAAACTCATCACAAATAGCCTTTTTATTAGCCTCACGGCCTTTAGCTCTTGTCCTTATTGTATAATTTTTAATAAGATAATCGTCGGTGGCAGGATTCCATGTTTCGGCATCAATACCGTTTAGAATTCCCACGCACTTTAATTTCTCTTCTCTAAGCAAGCCTTCTAATCCATTTGCTTTTTCTTGTAATTCCACCATATATGATGGAGAAACTGTATTCACTCGCCATGCACATTTAATAGCAGCAGCAAGTGGATTTATATCACCGTACCAATCTAGGAGTCCTAGATCGCTTTCGCGAAAGCGTGGTAACATCCCTACCATATCGTGAGGAAAATTACCTTGGTACTGCGCATTATGAATTGAAAGTAATGTAGGCACCTTTATAAGACTATCAAACTCTGGGCAATGCTGCATCATAAAGGGTATAAAACCAGTATGGTGATCATGACAATGTATGATGTCTAACTTTCTCTTTAAACTCAGCACCCACTGCAGCACTACTCGCTGAAAGGCAACAAAGCGCAAAGAATCGTCCTCATACCCGTATACATTTTTTCTATCTGTGAGTTCTGTAATTCTTACCACAAATAATGGAAAACCAAGCTCATTATCTACATCAATTACTTCGCTGAAATACGTCTTACCTTCAATCACTAAGTCATGACAAAAAACAATGGTGCCATTTGCATGTTCGACCCAGCTTGTTTTATAGTACGGCATAATAACCGCAGCAGTATGACCTATGCGATTTTGATATTTAGGAAGAGCTCCTACCACATCTGCCAGTCCACCCACTTTTGCAACAGGATAACACTCGGCACTTACGTGAAGAATATTCATAGTTTCAGGTAATTAGATAACATCTTAAATGTAACCGTTATTAAGAGTACGATGCTTTATGAGCTATTAAATATAGGTTAAATCACAAATAACTAAGCATGTTTTCGCAGGATTTATAGACAATTACTACAATTAATTTCACAAATTATTAATGATTAAGTAACATTACCTAATTAATCATTAATAATAGCGCCTTATGATTAGTATCATTTTATACAACCTCACGTCATTTTCACAATGCTTTAACGACCAAGTGTGAACTAATGAATTAACTTTACTTAAAAAGAAAATAGTTATGAGAAGAATAATTGGAGTATTTGCTTTGTTAAGCATTTTTACAAGTTGCAAGGGGTCTGCTCAGGAGAGTAAAAAAGAAAGTTTTGAGATTACAAAAACAGATGCCGAGTGGAAAGCACAACTCACAGAAGAGCAGTATTATGTATTGCGCTTAGAAGGTACAGAGCGACCGAATTCTAGCCCGCTCAATAATGTGAAAGAAGCAGGAACTTTTCACTGTGCTGCTTGTGACACACCGCTATTTAAAACAAAAGATAAATTTGACAGTGGTACTGGCTGGCCTAGTTTTGACAAAGGTATAGAAGGAAATATAGCGTATAGCTCTGATCGTAAACTTGGTTATACAAGAACCGAAGAGCATTGTGCTACTTGTGGTGGACATCTAGGACACGTTTTTAACGATGGACCTAAAGAAACTACTGGAAAGAGACATTGTATTAATGGAGACGCACTCGTATTTGTGCCTGAATCAAAATAATATGAGCTACCCAATAGAAAAAACAGAGGCAGAGTGGCTCGAGGAGCTGGGCCCAGAACGTTATCGCATACTGAGAGAAAAAGGAACAGAACGCCCATTTACTGGAACTTATAATCTACACAATGAAGAAGGCGCTTATCATTGTGGTGCTTGTGATCAAAAGCTTTTTGAAAGCGCATCAAAATTTGACAGTGGTTGTGGATGGCCTAGTTTTGACGAGTCCATACCGGGAACTGTAGCGTATGTACGTGACAAAACGTTAGGGATGATAAGAACAGAAATTCTATGTTCTAATTGTGGTTCCCACTTGGGACACGTCTTTGATGACGGCCCTACTGCAAGCGGACAACGATACTGTGTGAATTCGCTCAGTATAGACTTTGAAAAATAAAATATTTGAAAATAACGCTTTCGCGAAAGCGTAAAAACAACATTAAAAACCGAAGCAAACACTTCGGTTTTTCTGTTTTATATATGACGGGATAATCCGTATTTTTGAACTACAATAATTAGACTTAAAAAAATCTAGATATGAGCAAATATGATGTAATCGTTTTAGGAAGTGGTCCAGGCGGATATGTAACAGCAATACGCGCAAGCCAGTTAGGCTTAAAAACAGCGGTTATTGAAAAAGAAAGCCTAGGAGGTGTTTGTCTGAACTGGGGTTGTATCCCTACAAAAGCCCTTCTTAAAAGTGCTCAAGTATTTGAATACTTAAATCACGCAGAAGACTACGGTCTTAAAGCATCAGGAGTAGAAAAAGACTTTACTGCAGTTGTTAAACGTAGCCGTGGTGTTGCTGAGGGAATGAGCAAAGGTGTTCAATTCTTAATGAAGAAAAATAAAATAGACGTTATAAACGGTTACGGAAAAATCAAGCCTGGTAAAAAGGTAGATGTAGACGGTAAAGAATATAGCGCAAACCATATTATCATTGCAACGGGAGCTCGCTCACGTGAGTTACCTAATCTTAAGCAAGATGGTGAGACGGTAATAGGTTACCGTAAAGCGATGACACTTGAGAAGCAACCTAAATCTATGATTGTAGTAGGATCTGGAGCAATAGGTGTTGAGTTTGCTAGTTTTTATAACACAATGGGTACAGATGTAACTATTGTAGAGTACTTACCAAACGTTGTTCCTGTAGAGGATGAAGATGTATCAAAACAATTTGAGCGTTCTATGAAGAAAGCTGGAATTAAAGTGATGACAAACTCTTCTGTAGAGAAGGTTGAAAAAACAAAGACTGGTGTAAAAGCTACGGTAAAGACTAAAAAAGGAGAAGAAATCCTTGAGGCTGATATCGTATTAAGTGCTGTAGGAATCAAAACTAATATTGAAAACATAGGCTTAGAGGATGTAGGTATCGTAACAGATAAGGATAAAATTATCGTTAACGATTTTTACCAAACTAACATGCCAGGTTACTATGCAATAGGTGATGTAACTCCTGGTCCTGCTCTTGCTCACGTAGCATCTGCAGAAGGAATTACTTGTGTAGAGAAAATTGCAGGTATGAACGTAGAAAAAATAGACTACGGCAACATACCAGGATGTACATATGCAACTCCTGAGATTGCGTCTGTAGGAATGACAGAAAAGCAAGCAAAAGAAGCTGGATACGAATTAAAAGTGGGTAAATTCCCTTTTTCTGCTTCTGGTAAAGCAAGTGCTTCTGGAGCAAAAGACGGTTTTGTAAAAGTAATCTTTGATGCAAAATACGGTGAGTGGCTAGGATGTCACATGATAGGTGCAGGAGTTACAGATATGATAGCAGAAGCTGTCTTAGGACGTAAACTTGAAACTACAGGTCATGAAGTTTTAAAAACCATTCACCCACACCCTACAATGAGTGAGGCTGTAATGGAAGCAGTAGCAGATGCTTATGGAGAAGTAATTCACTTATAAAAGCTACACTTTATACATATAAAGTTTTTAGAAAATCCTGCCTTTGGCAGGATTTTCTGTTTTATAACCTCTCAAAATAGTTAGCTTTACTACCGGCACTTAACAGTTGTATTATGAAACATTCCGCTCTCTCAAAGTCATTATTCCTTTTAGTAATTTTCTTATCGCTGGCATCATGTGGATCCACTTCAAATGTGAGTAACTTTTCACCACTTACTACGGTAAATACTGCGGAGTCCTTAAAGAAACCATATGTTATGTTAATATCCTTAGATGGTTTTAGACATGATTATGTAAATACTTATAACCCTCCTTATCTAAGTTCATTTATAGAAGAAGGATCTCAAGCCGCTTCTCTAATACCATCTTTTCCCACAAAAACATTCCCTAATCATTACACGATCGCAACAGGAATGTATCCTGATAACCACGGGCTGCTTGCAAACTCATACTATGATTATGATAAGAAAAAAACGTACAGCATAGGTAATCGAGAGACCGTGGTAGATGGGTCTTTTTATAAAGGAACTCCATTATGGGTAAATGCAAATAGTGAAGGTATGGTAACAGCTAGTTACTTTTTTGTTGGCACAGAAGCAGATATACAAGGTGTACACCCTACTTACTATTATAATTACGATGGAAAAGTAACCAATCAAGAACGCGTAGATCAAGCAATAAAGTGGTTAGAAATGCCCGAAGAAACAAGACCACATCTTATCACTTTATACTTCTCTGATATGGATGATACTGGACATCGTTACGGTCCCAACAATAAAGAAAAACTTAGAGAAGCGCTATTTAAACTAGATAGTACACTAGGAGATTTATTTAGTCGCGTTGATAACACGGGATTACCAGTTAATATTGTCATTGTCTCAGACCATGGTATGGCAGAGCAATCTATTGAAAAACTCATTAGTACGGAGCCACTAATCAATGATGCTCTTTACAACATGGTTGACAATGGTGTCATTCTCAATATACACCCTCATAATAATGAGGAAACTGATAACATCTTCAACCGATTAAAGAAACTAGAAAACAAATTCACGGTTTATAAAACCAAAGACACACCACATTTTGAATATGTCCCAAAGAATAAAAACTGGGGACCCATACAAGTAATTCCTGACGATGGGTATTACTTTAGCTCAAGTAAGAGTATCGAAAGAAGAAAAGCTGGAAACCAAGAAGTATTTGGTGTGCATGGGTATACTCCTGCTTTAAAAGATATGCACGGCATTCTTTATGCAAAAGGTCCAGCAATAAACGTGGGAGGAAGTTTACCTTCTGTAAAAAACATTCACGTATACCCTATGATATGTAAAATTCTAGGGCTAGCTGTGCCGACTAATGTAGATGGTAAATTATCTTACTTAAAAGGTATGCTACAAGAATAACTCCTTAATGAATAGCCTTAAAATATCTTTCAATCCTTCATCAAGAAATTCTCAATAGCAAGATTATAGCTATTAAGACCAAAGCCTACTATTACACCTTTTACATATTTAGAGAGGTATGAATGATGTCTAAACTCTTCTCTCGCAAATGTATTTGAAATATGGACTTCTATAACAGGCGTACTTATAGATGCTACAGCGTCTCCTAGTCCTACAGAGGTATGAGAATAAGCTGCTCCGTTTAAAATCACTCCGTCAAAGGTATCGTTTGCTTCGTGCAATTTTGAAATGAGCTCTCCTTCTATATTACTTTGAAAATAGCTAAGCTCAGTATCTTTATATGCAAATTGAAGTTTTGTAAAGTAATCCTCAAAAGTTTCGGTCCCGTAAATTTCTGGTTCACGCTTACCTAGCATATTTAAATTAGGGCCATTTATTATAAGTAATTTCATAGTTTATAGTTGTTGAGTACGCTTTCGCGAAAGCATAAAAATACAGATTTACAAGGCGTAAAAAAAGCGCCTCTACTGAGGCGCTTTTGATAATTCTTTTTACTTATGATTTAAAATGCAAATCCAGCTCCTATCATGAATACTCTATTACGAGCATCAAGGTCAAAACCTCCTAAATCTTCACTACTAAAAACGTCAGAAAGTCCTAGATTATAACGTGCGTTAAAGAATAAACCATTGTTAAGTTTATATCCTAAACCACCTACAACAGCAAAGTCTACCGTGTTTATAGCGTCGTTATTAAAATCAATATCTCCAGAATCTCCATCAGGATTAGAATCAATCTCGCTATTTACATTAAATCCTATTTGCGGCCCTACTTCTCCATAAAACCCATCTACAAAATAATACTTTGCTAGTACTGGTACATTAATATAATCTAGCTGAAACTCGACATCATCTCCGTTATTAACACTCTGGATATCATATCCTTGCCCCGAATAATAAACCTCTGGTTGTATTGAGAATTTCTCTGTGATAGGCACTTCTACAAATCCTCCAAAATGGAAGCTTGTTCTTGCATCTGGATCATCAAAATCGTCTCCTCCTACGGTTGCAAAGTTAACTCCTCCTTTTGCTCCAAAAGACACCTCATCTTGTGCTTGAACTGCTACAGTCCCAAATAAGGCTGCGATTGCTACTACTACTATTTTTTTCATGTTTGTGTTTGTTTTAAATGATATTCAAAGCTATTCATCATCGTGTTAAATGCGTGTTAGGCACTTTCTAAACTCTTGTTAATTGAGAATCCTTTAATAATTGTATTTTCACTTTCGTGAAATGGGAAACAGGCATATCAAACTACAAAAGTTACTTACGTATAGAACGTGGTCTCTCTGAGAACACTATAGACAACTATGCTCGCGACTTAAAAAAACTAACGCGTCATCTGGAGCAATTAGATAGTGCCCCAGACCCTATTACTATATCTAAAGATGACATTCAAGATTTTATATATACCATAGCAAAGGAAGTACAAGCTAGATCACAAGCGCGTATCATCTCTGGGCTAAAAGGTTTTTTTAATTACCTGATATTTGAAGATTATAGAAAAGACAATCCTCTAGACCTTATTGAATCTCCTCGCCTAGGAAGAAAACTACCAGACACACTCGCCGAAGAAGAAATAGACGCTCTTATTTCCGCCATTAATCTTTCTACGCCTCAGGGCGAACGTAATCGCGCCATGCTAGAGACACTTTATTCCTGCGGTCTACGTGTAACAGAATTAATAAGCCTAAAGCTTTCTGACCTATATTTTGAAGAAGGGTTTATAAATGTGATAGGTAAGGGAGACAAACAGCGCTTTGTCCCTATAAGTGAGCATACTCAAAAGTATATCGACATTTACCGCAATGAAATACGAACGCATATAGACGTCAAGCCAGAGCATGTAGATATTTTATTTTTAAATAGAAGAGGTCGCCAGCTCACACGCGCCATGATTTTTACGATCATAAAAGATCTCGCAGTAAAAGCTGGAATTAAGAAAAGTATTAGTCCGCATACGTTTCGTCACAGCTTTGCTACCCACCTTTTACAAAATGGCGCCGATTTGAGAAGTATTCAGCAAATGTTAGGTCACGAGAGCATCACAACTACCGAAATCTATATGCATGTAGACCGCAGTGATCTCGCTCGCGTGATGGAGCAATATCACCCTAGAAAGGAATCTTAGGATTTTGTTTCAATTTTTCGCGAAAGCGTACTTGTATTACTTAACTATAAGTATTTCTTCCTGCCTTCCCGAAACATATCTAAAGCCATCTTCACCCCAAAATCCTGCTTCCTCAAGCATGATTCTAATGTCCTTATTCCACTCTGGAATGGTTACTGTAGTATTGAGTTCGATAGCGTATGCGGTGTTCTCATAAAGCTTGTAGTCTCCTGTTCCTGGCACACCACCTTGAGAATCCCACATCCCAATCGTAGGGCCAGCGGCATGACCGTATAGTCCAAGTGGGTGCGTATAGATAGAAGGAACAAGGCCTTCTGCCTTAGTTTCTTTTAGTGATTTTAAAAGAATCTCATTTCCAGTTTTACCTGTCTCAAAATTTGACGCAAGCACATCTTGCACACGGTTACCATCTGCAAATGCTTTACTCAAGAATGCTGGTAGTTCTTTCTCGTCATCCTTTAAAACGTATGCGTGTTGCTGGCAATCTGTATTGAGACGTAAGTAGGTTATTCCAAAATCACAATGTAGCAAGTCACCCTTCTGGATTACTTTGCCTTCTGGTCTATTAGAAAATGACACAATATGACTTTCTAATTTCTCTTCAGAACGCTGGATATCAACTGTAGGGTGAAACCATGTTTCTAATCCCATATCTGTAACTCGCTGGCGTAAATACCACACCACATCATCTGTAGTTGTAACACCTGGGACAATCACTTTATAGCTAAAGGCATCCTTAATAATATCATGCGTCACATCTACTAGCTGTTCAAAATATTTCATTTCAAGTGCCGTGCGTGTTTCTAGCCATCCTATAGCTAGATTCTGTGCAGAGACTACTTTTGCTTGTTGAGCAGATGATAGTTTTGATATAAATGCCTCATAATCTGTCTTTACAATTCCATCTGCAAGACCAAAATCATCAGAATAATTAAGACCAATTTTTGCAGGATTTCGCTCCTCTATAATCTCTAAAAGACGTGCCCATTGATCTGGTTGTTTTTCTTTATCCCATGCAGAGATGATATTCTTCCCTACGTTGTATCTAGCTACTGCTAGCTTTTCAATCGTGTTTTTTTCTTTATTTCTATAAAAAACTAATATGGTTCTTCTTCTCGCATTGAGCCACGTAGATGGAAGCATTGTTTTAATAACGGGATCTTCATTATATTCTCTAGAAATCACAACCCACATATCGATATCTGCACGATCCATTAAAGTAGGTAACAAATTATCAAATCTATCTGCCAAGACCTCATCGATTACGTCTGCTCTATCTCGTTCTGTTAAAATCTGACCGTACATACACGTAAACGGAAGTACTAAAAATAATAGTAATGTTTTCATAGTTAAGTTGCTAGTCCTTAAAAATACTAAAAACAAAAAAGAGTATTCATCTGAATACTCTTTTCTTAATTATAAATTGATGTATGACTATTTTATTTGTCGCCTTTATTTTTGCGCTTTTTCTTGCGCTCTTTCTTTTGCTTTTTTACTTTCTTTTCTGCATTTCCTGTTTCCTCTTCAATAATAAGTCTTTCTACTTGCTCTTCCGGAAGGAAATCATCAAGTAATGCTTTGAAGTCTTTTTTTTGTGTTTCTACACTCTTTTTACGGTCTTCTAGAGGAGACTCTTCGTCAAACTGAATTTCTATAAGTTTTGCATAATGGTCCTTCAAGTAGCTCTTTAAAACCTCTTTAGTAAATGCATCAAGCCCTAAAAGTTCTTCATACATTTCTGCCCTCTCTATGCTAAGTAGATTTGCATCAGGCTTCTCATTATAAGATGCTGCTACTCCAGGTGTAGATGGAACTAAACGTCTACCTCTTCCGCTATAGTTTGTTCCATTTTGACCTCCATAACTTTGAGCTTCTACACTCACTAAGGACAACATCATTACTATCACTATAAAATATCTCATAAACTAGACTTTCTATTTTTGCAAATATGCATAATTATTTCGTGAATACTCATATTCAATAATGATGCCCAAATTATTAATCCTTAATTACATCAAGTATTTCTGGCAATAAGGTTAGTGCAGTTAAAGCAATTGCGCCACCTAGGTTTTTATGATCTGCAGCTCTTGATTGTTTGCGCTGTTCTCTTTCTTGCTTTCTTTTATCACGACTAGTAACTTCTGTTCCTTGGTATAATGATGTTGTATTAGCCGGACTTTTTACACCGCTAGGGCTGGCGATTACCTCTTGCGCGTCTTCAATAAGATCAATTCCCGTACCTCTTATCATAATCACACTACTCACTCTTTCCTCATCGTAATGTGCCTCCATCATATCATAAGCTATAGAAATTCCAGAGGAAGCCATCGCAATAAAGTCACCCTTAAATAAACTTTCTACCGCCTCTTGCAATACTGCTGCTTTACTTACTTCTGTAAAGGAAAGAATATTTGCACTTATCGCTCCATAGGTTCCTATCGCTATCATATCATTATCATCAAGCCTTTTAATGAGCAGCTTTATTCCTTGCTCTATGTAAAACTTATCTTCGGGAGAGATTCCTGCCTTTCCCGTCTCTACCAGGATATAAAGTTGCTGGGCATCATCACTTGGGAAGTTTTCGGCAGCATAGGTGATGAGATGTTCTGCTTTTATAATGGTAGACTTGGTCTCACTTTCGTTTTGGGCAGATAGTTGGAATGCAATAAATAATAGGGCTAGTGTGAAGATACATTTCATAGGTCATACATTTTAAATGAGTTGTAAACCTATACTCTATACGATGTCATTTCCAGTTAGAATGAGCAAAAGCCTAGTACCAATGAGCGAAGTAGTATAATGTATTTATTACGCTTTCGCGAAAGCGTAACCTCAACTCTATAAACTATTTAAATATTCTTTTAAGGTTTGGCCTCGCTGTATTTTCCCTGTCGCCGTACGCTGAAAGGAAGTTAATGAAACCGCCAGCTTAGGTAGCTCAAAAGGTCCAAAAGCTGATGCATCAGTAATATAGTCTTTTATAAAAAGAGGTTCTTCTTGCTCTACAAATAACGTTAATTGCTCGCCCAGCAGTTCATCTGGAAATCCGGCTACAAAGTATGGAACGTGGATATATGGCGCCAATTTAGCTTCTATTTGTTCTGGAAACAATTTTACTCCACCACTATTTATCACATTATCAATACGACCTAGCCAGATAAACTTTTTATAGGTTATAAGCTTTACAAGATCATTTGTAATCACCGGATCTGAGCTCACTTTAGGAGCTTTTATAACAAGGCAGTCTCTGCTATCTGTATCCACTGTTACTTTATCCAGTACTTTAAAAGGGATAATTCCTTCTTTATTTTTTTTTGGATTTACTCTTCTCGCTGCAATATGAGTAACGGTTTCTGTCATTCCATAGGTTTCATAAACCTTAGTTTTTAGTCCTTGCAGCCTTAATGAAAGTGCTGGAGATATTGCTCCTCCTCCTACAATGAGCTTTGAAAGTAAGTGTAATCGCGATAACGAATTATCAAGCTGAAAAGGCGTCATTGCACAAAAATCATATGTTCTATACACAGCATCCAGCGGATTGGATTTTGGTTGCGCCATATCTATACGCCATCCCAATGTCATCGCCCTTACAAGCATCATTTTACCAGCGATGTAATGCGCAGGAAGACACAACAATGCCGTTGTCTTTTCAAAAACATTAAAATGTTTTGCAGTTGCTTTTGCACTATTGATCATATGTTCCTTGTTTATCTTAATAAGCTTAGGTGTTCCCGTAGATCCAGAGGTATGTACCGTCACATACTTCTTAGCATCTAGCCACTCTATAATAAACTCACCAACAGATTCCTCATAAGGTTCTCCTTCTTTAATAAAGGTATGCGCTTGCTCCTTTAATGAAGCAATGGTAAATGAAGCACCGTTAAGTTTAAATTTAGGGTGTAAGCGCGTATATTTTTCAGCAAGCTCCGTCATATCATTTAAATATACGGGTTCCTTGTAAGATTAATATTAAGCAAATGTAAAATGTAAGTCTGCTCAACTATTTAAGCAGTAACAGGAGGCTTTACACTACCTGTGAGTTTCTCTTTCCAGTTAGACCATTTATATTTTCTGGCAAAAATAAACATGAGAATAGGCAGTATTATGAAGATAGGAACAATCTGGCCTATAGCCGAAGGCTCTGCAACATCACGAAAGATAGAATTAGTTTGTAACGCACTCCAATCTGATGTCACTAATAGTGCAATAAACATATTATTTGCTGCATGAAATCCTAGTGCAAGCTCCATTCCATCATCCATAAGCGTTATAATGCCAAGAAAGAAACCTAGACCTATATACACTGATAAAATACTGTATCCTAGTTTTTCTATTTCTGGATTAAGCGCGTGCATGAGTCCAAAAATGAGTGAAGTAATAATAAGAGGCACGAGCTTATTACCCGCAGCGACTCCTATTCCCTGCATTAAATATCCTCTAAAAAGAAACTCTTCAAAAGAAGTTTGTAAGGGTAACAAAATTAATGTGATGGCTAGAAGCCCAAGAAAAGGCATGAGATTAAAATTCCACACAAGATCTTCTGGAGCAAAATAGTATGCCACTAATGTCGATACTACAGAAAAGACACCCCAAATAGCAAAGGCAAAGAAAAAACGAGACCAATCTATGTTTTTTCTAGCGGTTACTAGCTTTGTAAATCGCTGTTTATGGATATACTTTACCACAACAACGAGTCCAAGTAGCCCTCCTAAAAAGGTACAAAGTGCAAGTATTAAGTAGAGATTGCTTTCTCCCTCAAAAAGCGGAAAGAAGTTCTCTTCACCTGCTTCTAGAAAAGTATTTATATCACCAGCTCTCATCCACGAGCCTGCCATTAGTGGAATTGCTCCTAAAATTTGCCAGCCTACAAAAAATATGATTAAGAAACCTATTATATATCTCCATCCCTCGTGTAAGCTCTTGTACGCCTGCTCTATATACATATGTTATATTTTAAAATCCCAATACTTGTTATTATCCGTTCTCAAAGTCCCATTCACTACTTCTAGTGGTGAAGGAATATTATTTATAAAAAGGCTTCCAGTACCCAGTCCCTGAGGTCCTTTTACTCCTATTTTGTGCGTCCATTGTGCGATAGCATTAAGACCAACATTACTTTCTAATGCAGAGGTAACCCACCATGCAATTCCTAATGAATCTGCTACGTCAATCCACTCTTGACTTCCTTTAAAACCTCCTATAAAACTAGGCTTTAAAATAATATATTGCGGTTTTATGGTATCGAGCAATTCTTGTTTTGACGCAAGATTTGTTACTCCTATGAGTTCTTCATCTAGCGCTATGGGTGTAGGTGTACTGGTACATAAGTCGGCCATTTCTTTCCACTGTTTTGTAGCAATAGGTTGTTCTATCGAGTGAATATCTAGCTCGGCTAGTTGGGCTAGGACTTCTTTAGCTTTCGCGAAAGCAAAACCACCATTTGCATCTACCCTCAAGGTAAGTTGCTCTTTATTGTAATTCTTTCTTATAGAGGAAAGAATGGCCATTTCGTCTTTAAAGTCAATAGCACCTATTTTCATTTTTATACAATCAAAACCTTGCTCAAGCTTTTCGGCTACTTGGGTTCTCATAAAATCCTCATCTCCCATCCACACAAGTCCGTTAATATCTATAGCAGATGTTCCTTTTGTAAAAGAAGATGGAAATAGAACAAAGGGATCGCTAGATGCAAGCGATAAAAATGCCATCTCAACACCTGCCTGTATACTTGGATATTCCATTAGCTCGTCCCAAAGTGCCTGAGGTCCTTTTGAAATGTGAGCGCATACCCATTGCAATTTTTCTTCATAGCCTGGCACATCATCATAACTAAGACCTCTAAGAATACCACACTCACCTATGCCCGTTTTACCAGCATCTTGAATAATGATATACCATGTCTCTTTAGTACGCAAGACCCCTCGAGAAGTACCACTAGGTCTCTTAAATTCTAAAATGTGCTTTTTATAATGTGCTTTCAATAGGATTGTATTAGTCTCGTAAAAGTACTTAATCATATGCATACTTTACTAACAGAAAGATATTCTAAAGATCTCAGGTTTCCCGTATTTTCCTTAAAAAATAAGCGCTTCATCCTCTATTTATTGCCTTACATCTATGTTTTTTTACATGCCTGCTAAACCATAAAATTAATAATCCTCTTATTTACAGCTACTTAAGTTAAATTTTTACTAGTGAAAAATATTCGAAATATATTTTTTGTGATATAAAAAAAACCTAATTTTATATATATAAACGTCACTATTATGATTGCATATCCTACAAAGGGACATTTATTAGTAGCCGAACCATCTATCCTAGGTGATACATCATTCACTAGGTCTGTAATACTTCTTGCAGATCATAATGATGAAGGCTCTGTAGGGTTTATTCTCAATAAACCGCTGGATGTCACACTATCAGATTTAATTGAAGGTATAGAAGAATGTGAGATGCCTATATATAATGGCGGTCCTGTAGAACAAGAGAATCTCTATTTTATACACACTGCTCCAGACCTCATAGAAGGCAGCCTAGAGATAGCATCAGGTATTTACTGGGGTGGTAATTTTGAGAGAGCGCTAGACCTAATCATGAATAAAGAGATATGCTGTGAGAAAATTAAATTTTTTCTAGGCTATAGCGGCTGGGAGAGTAACCAGCTCAACCAAGAGATTATTCAAAACAGTTGGGTTATTCTTGAAAATGATCAACATGACGAGCTACTCAAAGATAACCACACAGCACTGTGGAGAGATAAAATTATTGAGATAGGCGGTGATTATGCATTATGGTCTAATGCTCCAGAAAATCCTCAATATAATTAACCTAGACGTACTTTTACATTAAGCTTTTTAAGTAACTCCCTAGATGTCTCTATTGTAAACTCCTTTTTTCTATATTTTGTTATGGGCTGTATTCCCATAATGGTGTTTGTAATGAAGAGCTCATCTGCCTTTTGCAATTCAAACGGTGATATAGAAGCCTCTTCAAAAGTATAGTCATCCATCAACCCTATAATACTAATGAGTTGTTTTCTAACAACTCCACGCAAGCAACCATCAGAAAGTGGTGGCGTTTTAATGTGGGTTCCTTTTACAAGGAATAAATTACCTTGCAAAGCTTCGGCTATATTTTTCTCATTATTGACAAGCAGACAATTATCATATCCGTTATCTTGAGCATAAATACTTCCTGTAACATGTACAATCTTATTAGTTGTTTTAAGTGTAGATATTAAATCTGCATTTATATAATGGTCTTTATACAACTCAACCTCATGAGGCTCTTCATTGAGAAGATAAAAAGGATTAGGGTGCGCTTTCGCGAAAGCGTAATAACCCACACCGCGCTCCTCTGGCAAGTAGGTGCCACCGCCAGATCTATACACTGTGATACGTATACGCGCTGTTTGATCAATTAAACCTGACGCCGTCAATGTCTTTAAGAGTTCTTCCTCAAGAAATTCTGGTGTAAACTCCATTGGGATTTCCATGCGAAGTATACGCATAGAAGCCATAAGTCTAAAGTAGTGGTCTTCCCAGAAAAGGAGCTTCCCATTTACTGCTTTAATTGTTTCAAAAAGTCCATCGCCATAAAGCAGACCTCTATTAAATGGATTAAGTTGCGCATCCTCTGGTGAGAATATTGTTCCGTTGTAATTTACCATAAAAAAACCGCCTCTTAGGGAGGCGGTGCAAAGATATTAATTAGGCTTTAGTTATGAAGAGCCTATTACTTGTTTCAACTCTGAAATTTGGTTTTCCCAAAACATTTTACCCTCATCAATCTCATCTTCCTCTGCAAAATCTGTTACCATGATAGATACATCTTTTGTGATTTCGTCTACTTGCAGGCGTAATTCAAAATAATACTCCTCTCCCTCGTCTGCTTCCCACTGGAATTTTATGCGGTCACCGTTCTTTTTAGTAAGAAGTTTTGCTATTTCCTCACTTCCGTCCCAAATAAAAGTATAGTGGTCACCTCTTAAATTTACATTATCTGCAAACCACTCACTCATTCCTGATGGAGTAGCTATATATTGGTATAATAAAGAAGGAGAAGCTCTTACAACAAACTCAATCTCATATTTTATTTTATCGCTCATAGAAAGGTATTAATGGAACGACAATATATTGAAAGTAATTTGTAGAACAAAGTAATTAAATTGATTTTATTTAAGAAAGAGGTTTGCACAACCACAAATATATTTTATATTTGCACCCGCTTAGGCACATTGCTTATGCGAGCATACAAAATTGCTTTTATTATTTATTGGCAATTTTAAATTATGGCGAGGTAGCTCAGCTGGTTAGAGCGTCGGATTCATAACTCGGAGGTCGGGGGATCGTGCCCCCCTCTCGCTACATAATTATAAAGGCTTTACAGAAATGTAAAGCCTTTTTTATTGCGGTTATTGCAGCGTTAGAATTTCATATTTCTTAAAGAACCCTCTTATATTCAGTATATTTAAAATTAATCTCTCTCTAAAAAAACTAGTTTCCCATTCGTTATCTGAAATATCTATTCAACAGCAACTTTTGCAAATTCTTTTAAATTATTTCCATTGAGATTATCTTACTTGAAATAGAAGTACTTCCTATCAAATAAAATTTACAAGATAGATTTACACCAATTCTTCAAAACTTCTTCAACCAAACGTATTTTACCCAGGTCTTGATTGTACTTAGGCAGAAACTAATGTCTATTATAAGTTTATAGAATCAAACTTCTCTTGATGTGGAGTACGCTTTCGCGAAAGCGTAAAAAGAATATACAAAGTGCGTATAACTGACCCTATCATTTGTAGGTAACAATATCAATATAGAATAAGTGAAACACTATCACAATAATGAATATTCATTTTTTATACATCCATGTAACATATTCAAAATAAATATTTTACAGTAAAATCTTAAAGTAGAAAGAGACTAGAATTACACGCAAATTCAAGAATACTATATGTGCTATTTTAAATCTTTTTGATGTATAAACAGCTTGTTTTTAATGGCATCTTGATATTTCCTTAAGACAACATCATTTTGTTCTATTCTCGCATCGCCCCAGTGGTGCCACTGAAAACCTATTTTATCAGACCAATATACCCAGTCCCAGTTAATGTAACATATTGCTTTAATTCCAGGTTGATTTTCCACCATTTTGAAATAAGGTGCAAACCAATCGTTCCATGATTTTTCTCCATCCAGCACCCCTACTTCTCTTGGAGTACTTTCTCCTATCATCACGGGTTTTTTATGTGTATTCGCTTTCGCGAAAAAAGCCTCTAACCCCTCATTTGTAAATTCTTCAGGGCTAAAAATATCGATACCCCACCAATCCACATATTCATCTCCTGGGTAAAACTCCATAAGTTTAGGCATTGCCATAAAATTTGCCGATCCTCCTCCAGAACACCACACCGTTGCCGAATGAATGTTTTTTGATTTAAAATCTGTCGCAATTCTTATGAATACAGCCTTATAACTTTCTGGCGAATAACCGTTCCAAGCTCCCTCAAATTCGTACCCTATTCGGGTAAAAGAAGGACGATCTAACGGAAGTAATGCTCTATAAAATGCCTCAAGCTCCTCATCATAGTCTCCAGCTGCGACTGCTTTGTCAAGACCAGCTCCCGTATCATTACCTCCAGTAAATGCCAGTCCTATTTGCGGCATAATTCCGTGAGGCAAGGAATCAAGTGTCTTTTTTAAATCTACTCCCCACTTTTCAATTGTTTCTGTATCGCTAGCGATATTAACATACGTCATATACAAGCTAGGCGTATATAAAGTTCCAACGGCATTTACATAGTCATTAAAGCCATCAGGATCTTGGCCAGCACCGTGATATATACCATCTTTGGGCTCATATTTTGCTTGATAATTTTCTCTTTCAAGCATACTACTAGTGGTCTGGCAGCTTAATAGAAAAAGGCTACTAAATGCACATAAGAAGCGTACTAAGTAATTGATGTTAATCATTTTGATAGGGTTATTTAGAAATTATTGGATTCATATCTAGATTTCTATTTTCAAACCAAGAAAAGGTTGCCGAGTTTGTGCTTTCACTCCCTAAGGAAGTGGTATATAAGCCATAAAATGCTCCAACAAAGCCTCCTGCTGTTTTAGTACTTAAGAAAGTAGCATCGACTCCCTGAGCAATAAGGTTCCAGTTTATATTATCACTTGAATAATAAAAATCATACGTACTGCCTTGGGCTTCAATTTTCAAAAAGAGTACCCCCGCTTCATCTATCTCTTTTGTTGCGAGAACCTTCATCTTCTCGCCTTCAGATTTATTTAAAACGATTACTTCATTTCCATCTCGTAATGACTTACTTACATAATAATAGTGAGATTCATTTTGAAATATGATGAGACCGGCATGCTCATTTTCTTTTCTAGGGGTAAAATCAAGCGCCGTGGTAACAATTCCTTTTTTATGTTCTTGCCTATACCCTAAGAAACTAGGATTTGTAGGCGTACCACAACTTTCTGGTCTCGTTTTTATTGTAACACTAGAAGTGCCTAAGTCGTACCACTTTGTTCGTGGTGTTCTCAAAAACGACCATTTCAGATTTAGCGAATCATTTTTGAAATCATCATAAAAGTAAGTTCGCTTTTTAAATCGTTTATTTTCTGAAAGTGCGTTTCCAACATATATTGGGTAAGTATCTTTTACTAAGGAACCCCCTAAATCGACTTTTGGCCATCCATTTCCCCAGATAACAGGTGCCATGAATGTTTCCCGCCCCGTATTGTAATGGTTATCCTCATAAGGCCTACATCCTAAAAAGACACTCCACCATTGTCCATTATCATCGGTTATAAAGTCTGAATGACCCGTTGAAGTCACTGGGTTGATTCGGTCTGGATCAAGGTCTCGTTGTGTAAGTATGGGATTGCTAGGGTTACTTTCATAAGGACCCCATACATTATTACTTCTAAAAACTACTTCGGAGTGATTATCACTCGTGCCACCTTCGGCCGCAATGAGGTAATAGAAATCATCTTTTTTAAAAATATGAGGACCTTCTATCCATATTGGATTTACAGAATTAGTTGAGCCTTTATCTACAATAATCTTTTCCTCGCCTATCACGCTTCCTTTATTTAAATCAAACTCATACATCCTCAAAGTACGATGCCCTCCATAGGCTTCACCATCTAGTGGTGGAACACTATTATACAAGATGTAAGCAGTACCGTCCTCATCTATAAATAATGATGGATCTATACCTTTTACTTCAGGTATAAAGGTGGGATTACTCCAGCCGCCCTCAATATGTCGTGTGGAGATTATAAAATTCTCTCCATTATCTATAAGGGTAGATGTAATATAAAACACGCCATTATGATGCCTAATTGCTGGTGCAAAAATACCTCTAGAAACCCCCAAACCATCAAGATTAAGCTGTTCTGGACGATCTAATGCATATGAGATTTGTTCCCAATCTACTAGATTTCTACTATGAAAAATAGGTATCCCAGGGAAATAAGCAAACGTAGAGTTCACCATATAATAATCAGACCCAACCTTGCAAATACTAGGGTCAGGATAAAAACCTTGAAGAATAGGATTTTGGATAGAAACTTCCACCAAGGATTGCTCAACAAGCTCTTCAGCTTGTGCATTTTTACAACTTATTACAAAACTTATTAGAATGCAATACATTGCAATTTTTAAAACATAGTTTTTGGTAATCATATAGAGCTAATGTTTGAATCTAACTGGAACTGTAAATTCGATCTATAAATTAAATGACATCACTTAGCAAGATGCTTTGTAACTGCTAAGAGTGGTAATTAAAAATGTGAACTAAGAAATCCATACTACGACCGAGATATACACTTTAACTCCAAGAGAAAGTACGTATCTATTGCAATACTGTATACATAATCACAACAACTTATTATCCTTATAGTGATAAACCTGCACCTTTTAAATAGGATTCTTTGACAATGTTTCAATCTAAAAATCCAAAACAAAGAATCATCACTCCTAAGGAGTACAGACAACAAATAGTTACTATTATGAATATAATTTAAGTGCCTAAGGCTCTACTTACCCTTGATGAAGTAGAACCAGCAATTCCAATGGCCGTTATGGTCTATCCACCAGCTCGGCCTATCAATACCTAATTAATCATTAGAGACAAATACCGCTACTATGATATCTTATGAGATTGATTATAACATGGAATAATGACAACTTAGTAAAGTGACTCCAGAGATATCTTTAGAGCAATATTTACTACACTTTAACTACCTATAATAATTAAAAAAATCATCCCGAGATAAGTAATAGATTTTATGGCTTTAAGATAAGTTCGACGATAAGGAAAGTTTTTCAAAATCTATTGAAACTCCATCTAAAGCGTTCTAAACTTAGTAACTAAAGCGCTAACTCACAACCTATTATCTCGGAATGATTGTATTACAATATTTAATCTATTTGATTGATATATTTTTCACCAATACCTCTGTGGTAGGCGCATCTGCTATTCCCTCAAATCCAGGTTGCTTTCCACCTACCTCAACAATTATATCTTGTGGCTCAAAAACTTTCTGGCCATCATCATTTATTCGTGCATAGGTCTCAGGAGCAACCTCAAATGAAACCGTTTTAGACGATCCCGCTGCTAATGAAATACGCTTAAATGCAACAAGACTACGATTAGGATTCATTCCCTCTACTCCTTGGTGTTTTACATAAACCTGAACAACTTCATCTCCATTCAAATCTCCTGCATTATGAACATCTACCGAAAATTTGAGTGGTGCTTTTACTCCTATTTGTTCGTTTAGAGTAAGATTGTCATATTTGAAAGTTGTGTAGCTCAGTCCATGACCAAAAGGGAAAAGTGGTTCTCCTTTGAAATATTTATAGGTTCTACCTTCCATGTCATAAGATTTAAAATCAGGCAGATCATTAACACTCTTATAAAAAGTAACAGGTAATTTCCCTCCAGGATTATAATCTCCAAATAACACATCAGCTATTGCTTGACCACCAAACTCACCTGGATACCAAGCTTCAAGTATAGCGGGCACTTTATCTGCTGCCCAATTAACTGCAAGAGCACTTCCATTCATCAAAACGATAACGGTTGGTTTACCAAGTGCTTGAACTTTTTTCATAAGTTCTATTTGAGTTTTAGGGAGTGTAATTTCTGATCGGTCACCCTTATCGAATCCTTCTAGTAATACCGGCATCTCTTCTCCCTCAATATCTGGTGAGAGACCCAAACAAAGAATAACAACTTCAGACTTTCTTGCTGCCTCTAGGGCTGGAGTAATTAAATCCTGATTCATTTTTGCCCATACAAAATGAGCTTGCGGATCTGCATGGTAATTATAATAGTCAATGCGTACTTTACTCACTTCTCCTTCGTCAAGTGCTACATCAAAATATTTAGTCTTAGGCTCGTGGTCATCCATGAACTCAAACTGTAAAGAATCATTTACATATAATTTAGCAGCGCTACTCGCTTTTACTCCAATTCTATAGGTACCACTCTCTGGGGCTGTAAGCTCTCCAGACCAACGTACCGAGAAGGTATCAGTACCTAAACTATCAATTGGCTTTTCTGGCATCCAAATGAAATTTACATTTTCATCTACTCTAGTAAATGCAGGTTCACCTTTCCATGAACGATTAGCAAAATATTCTGCTTTTAAACCAGGCTTACCAGAATGTGATAATGCAGAAGCTGGAATAACATCAAGAATAGGCCAACCTTCAGCAACATCACTTCCTAAAGCGTAATGTACTTGAGCATTTGGAAGTTTTTCTCGTATAGATTTTAGCGGTGTATAATAGTTTGCAGGTGTACCGTGATAATTCCCTAGTAATGCTTGCTTTGAATTTGCATTAGGACCTATAACAGCAATAGATTTTATATCCTTATTCAATGGCAAGAGGTTATTCTCATTTTTGAGTAACACCATTGATTCTCTCGCAACCTTTTTAGACAATTCATAATGCTCTTCACTTGCAACCACATCATAAGAAATATCTGCCCACTTAACATTATCATCAAACATTCCTAATTTAAAACGCGCAGAAAACAGTCTTGTTAGCGCAATATCTAATTTGGACTCATCTATCAGCTTTTTGAGAACAGCTTCCGTAAGAGAAGGATCATAAACGCTTCCACAATTTAAATCTGTACCTCTATCAACTGCTAATGCTCCTGCGGCTGCCGGAGTTTCTGCCAATCCATGTTTTCCAGGTTCCCAGAAATCATTGATTGCCCAACAATCTGAAACAACATATCCTTTAAATCCCCAATCATCTCGCAAGATCCTATTAAGTAATAGATTACTACCACAACAAGCTTCATCTCGATATCTATTATACGCGCACATGACCGAGTGTACATTTGCTTCTTTGACTGCTGCCTCAAAGGCAGGTAAATAAGTTTCGTATAAATCCTTATCTGTAGTATGATAATTATCCTCATGCCTAGATTTCTCTGGACCACTATGTACCGCAAAATGCTTTGCAGTGGCAACCACCTTTAAGTAATCTGGATCATCACCTTGTAGTCCCGTAATATAGTTTACACCCATACGACTAGTTAAATAAGGATCTTCTCCATATGTTTCTTGCCCACGCCCCCATCTAGGATCTCTAAATATATTAATGTTAGGAGTCCAGAACGTTAAACCCTGATAAATACCTCTTTTACCTTCATTTACAAACTTATGGTGTTTTGCTCGAGCTTCATCAGACACAGCGACACCCATCTCGTGAATTAATTCCGAATCCCAAGTAGCACCCATTCCAATTCCTTGTGGAAATACTGTTGCTAGTCCAGCTCTCGCCACACCGTGTAAGCATTCATTCCACCAGTTATACTCAGGTACTCCTAATCTCTCGATAGCTGGAGCATCATAACGCATTTGAGAAACTTTCTCTTCCAAAGTCATTTGACTAATCAAATCTTTGACACGATCTTCTCGTGGAAGTTTCTGGTTTTGAAATGCAAATTCATAAGAGATTGCCTTTTCTTCACAACTCGAGAGCAATGCAATACATATTGCTAAAATTGATATAGTAAGTATTCTATTCATTCGGCTACTGTAAAAATTAAACTATTTATAAATGCAAGAATTTTATTCTCAACACTCCCAAATTTAATCTCTTTATCAGCACACTGGCTAGAAGACATAAAGCAGTACATGCCATTTATGTTGCGATTAAGTGCTTATATGCCCCAAATGCAACATTTGAACTATATCGTGCTTCATTTCTCTTACATGACCGAAACTAGCCAATTGCTAAGGGAGAAATGTATCTAGTGAAGAGATTTGATTGTAAGTGATGTTTTAAAAAATGCTATTATAATGTATTTCT
The DNA here is from genome assembly GCF_045063955.1 of Dokdonia sp. Asnod1-B02. Taxonomy (NCBI): domain Bacteria; kingdom Pseudomonadati; phylum Bacteroidota; class Flavobacteriia; order Flavobacteriales; family Flavobacteriaceae; genus Dokdonia; species Dokdonia sp. Asnod1-B02. Next base: position 2,847,591 of record NZ_JBEFNW010000002.1, read on the forward strand.
TAAAGGAAATAGAAGATTATATGTTAATCAATCTCTAGGCTGAGCCTCCGTAGGTAGAATTCCAAAATGCGCTTTAAAACACTTCGTAAAGTATGAAGGTGAGGAAAAGCCAACTTTATAACAGACTTCACTTACGTTGGCATTTTCAGTTTGCAATATCTGTTTAGCTCGCTCTAATCTAAGCTTACGCACAAATTCATTAACTGTTTGCCCCGTGAGTGATTTAACCTTGCGATAGAGTTGACTCCTGCTAAGGCTAAGTTCTGATGCTAATGACTCGACACTTAAATTAGAATCACTCATATTATTATTTACATAAGTTAGTACCTTCTGTATAAATACTTTATCAATAGAGGTTGCACTAGCATTCTCATCTGATCCACTTATGGCTCCAAAATATTTATCAAATATCAACTGTCTACTCTTTATGAGCTGCTCTAAACGTAATTTAAGTAGTCTTAAATCAAAGGGCTTTACCATATAGGCATCTGCGCCATACCCTATTCCCTCTATACGATCGTCTATGCGCGCTTTGGCTGTAAGCATTAACAAGGGAATGTGGCTTGTGCGTATGTCGTTTTTAATTTGCTTACAGAATTCAAAACCATCCATTTCCGGCATTATCACATCAGTAATAATAATATCTGGATTCGATTCTTTAGCAACATTAAGTCCTTCAACCCCGTTAGCCGCCTGTAAAATTTTATATGTCCCTTTAAGTTCGCTACGCAAGTATTTTCTAAGTTCCGTGTTGTCCTCCACTATCAATAGGGTGTGCGATCTATGTGTAGGTACAACATCAATTTCTTCTGGGATATTTGTTATGAATGTTTGTGGAGTTTTTTCTTTCTGTATCTCGAGATCTGTTTCTATGGATATTAATTCTTTCTTTTTAAAATGCTTTTTACCAGAGGGCAATAATATTCTAAAAGTTGTTCCTTCCCCATACTTACTATCTACCCTAATTTCACCTCGATGGAGCTGCACCAAATCCTTTACAACCTCTAGACCTATACCTGTCCCACCATAATAAGTTTTATTAAGATTTTCTACTTGGTAAAAACGATTAAATATACGTTTGAGTTGTTTCTTTTTAAGTCCTGGTCCAGTGTCGCTAATGATGATTTCGACTACTGCAATTTTTTTATCGGGATTAATTAACGGCATTATCTCGCCAGCCTCATTTAATTTTACCTCTACATTTATTGCTCCGCCGTCTGGGGTTACTTTTATAGCATTTGACATGATATTGAAAATAACTTTTTCGAGCATGCCTTCATCTGCATATAACTTCACATCTGGGATTGCGGCGTCTACCGAAAGATATATATTACGATTAAATGCTTCCTCTTTAAAATATGAGATAATATCTTGTGTAAAACTAAGTGCATTAATCTTCTTTGCTCGTATTCGTAATTTATTCAATTCAAGCTTACGCAGGTCCATCAATTCATTAATGAGCCTAAATAATCGATCGGTATTTTTATAAATGATATGATGCTTTTCCTTTATACGTTGTGGCAAATTGAGTGTTGTGTCATTGAGAATATCCTTCAGCGGACTAATCATTAAAGTAAGTGGAGTTCTAAACTCATGTGAGATGTTTGTAAAAAACTGTAGCTTTTTCTCGTGTAATATGTCTTCTTGTTCACGTTGAGCACGCTCGTTTGAGATTGCCTCTTTTTCGCGTAAGCGTTGCTTTGAAATCTTACTTATAATGTAAAGGCCTAGTACAAATAACAAGACATAACATACAATCGCTAGATTAGTCTTCCACCAGGGAGGAAGAATTTTAATTTTTAATTCTAGAATATCTTGATTCCAAACACCATCATTGTTAGCAACCTTTACTTTAAAAGTATAATCGCCATTATCTAGATTGGTATAAGTAGCACTTCTTGCATTTCCTACATAATTCCAAGTTGTTTCTAGCCCCTCAAGATAGTAGGCATATTGATTTTTTTCAGGACGTGTAAAACTTACTCCAGCATACTCAATAGTAAATACAGATTGCTTGTGATTAAATATAATTTCACTAGTCTCGGCGATTGATTTTTTAATAGGAGCATCCTCTTGTGAAGGATCTACCTCTTCATTATAGATTTTTAAACCTGTAAAATATAAAGAAGGAACGTTGTTATTTATTACAATCTTGGCTGGGTTAAAAAAGTCAACTCCCCTATAATTACCAAAATATAATGTACCATCACCATCCTTTAAGACTGCATTAAAATTGAAATCGTTAGAGAGTAAACCATCACTACTGGTGTACTCTGTAAACGTGTTTTTTAACACATTATATTTAGTAATTCCAGAATTACCTGCAAACCACATATTGCCGTCGTTACCCTCAATAATACTTACTACGTTATCATTACTCAATCCGCTGTTGGTGTTTAGCCATCTAAAAGAGTCATCACGTATACTATAATGACACACCCCAGCACCTCTAGTTCCTATCCACATATCACCATTTGAGCTTTGATATATGGATAATATATGGCGCGCACTCTTTCTATTTTCGCCTGGCTTTTCCATACGGTCTACTAATGAAATCGCACGCCACTCTTTATTTGCAGATTGGTCAATTTTAAAAAGCCCATCTGTAGATCCTAACCATATCGCAGAATCACGGTCTACGAGCACCTTACGCACATCACTAGTCTCAATGCCCAAACTTTTAAAAGCTTCATCATCTTGATGTACAATTGTCTTAGTGACTGGATCAAGAGTATGCAACCCTCCATAAAAAGTACCTATAATGATTGTTCCATTTTCATCTTCGGCAAAGCTCAAAATAGCATCAGAGATAAGGGCTCCATCCGTATTTACGCTATTAAAATTTTTAAATATTTGAGAACCTTTCTTTAAGAAGTAGATACCATTATCCCAGCTCCCTATCCACACATTCTCTTTGCTATCTATAAAAATTGTTTGAAGATAGTCACTATCTAATCCTGCATACAGATTTGTGTTTTGTCCGTTTACGTGCGTAACTTTATTCGAACTGGGATCATAGATATCAAGACCACCGCCATCCATAACTACCCAGATATTACCTTCGGCACCTTTTGCAATACCAGTGACAGAGCCTACAGTAAGCGAATTGTTATTATTAGACAGGCTCTCAATATTATCAAACTTATCATATAAGCTATCACTTACAGCTACGCCATTATTGTAATACCCCATCCATACTCTATCATTATCATCCAGAAAAAGTGACCAGATGGAGTTTGATAAAATACTATTATCATCCGTACGATCAGATAGATAGTGTGTAATGAGCGTTCCGTCACTTCTCAGATGAAATAAACCATCGTTCTCACTACCGAACAATAAAGAATTATCTGGTAAAGTGATTGCAGAAAGTATACGCTTTCGCGAAAGCGGGAAATGCTCCACCTTACTTACTGTCGTTCCATTTTTCAACGTAAGTTTATAAATTCCTTTAGATATAGTCCCTAACCATAAATTATCTTCATTGTCAAAAACAAGCGTCTGTATTTGAGTCTGAAGCACCTCAGCGTTTTCTAATTCACTAGGAGGCAACAATACTTGATTAGTATGTTGATCATAAATACGAAGTCCATCTAAGGTTCCCAGAAAGGAGAAATCTGATGTACTATTTTTTTTAATACTAGACTGCCCGAGAGTGCTAGCCCCCTTATAATCGTCTAGTTTTTTACTTTCTAAAGTTGCTGTATTTAGTATAAAAAACCCTTCTTCTTTGGTGCCCAGTAAGAGCTCATTTTCTTTAGATGCTCCTATAATTAAGACTGACACATTTGCTATCGCCTCATTGCCAATACTTATTTTTTCAAATCTATCTAGAGTTTTATTATAGCGATTAAGGCCATCTTCTGTGCCTACCCATAGTATGTTTGCGTCATCTAAATACATACTATACACAAGATTACTTGATAGAGAGGTAGGAGTATCAACTTGATGTCTATACAAGGTATATTCTACACCATCAAATTTGTACAATCCGCTGCCGTTGGTCCCTATCCAGATAAAATCATAATCGTCTTGTATAATAGACGAGATCCCTACTTTAGATATTCCATCCTTTATGCTTACAAAATTTAAAGATTTTGTACCATTCTGTGCTTGAGGCAACAATGACTGAAGACAAAACAATATCGTAATCAGTAAAAGTAATTTTCTGAAAATCATAAATAATTAAAAATTATTGTGTCCTAAAGGTACTGTCTTTTCTAAGAATAAATTAATCTCAAGCACCTCTACCTGTCGCAGTGAAGAAGGGTGATTATGATTTCCAGTTTTTCTTATCTAAAAACTTGATCATCCTAGATGCGCGTTATGGGTAATTTGAGGTGAGTGCAGCAGTAATATGTTCTTATAAAAGAACTACTATAAGCGTACTCCCAGAAATAAACAGAAAAAAATACAACTCAGGTTCATTGGTTTTCTATTTTAAAACGTCTTAAAAGCACGCGTAGAATCTCTCTCAATGAGGGAGGTGCAAATCACTTTTGTTTGGTGATCTCCAAAGTGTTTCTTTTCTAGTCTTTTTATAAGCATCGTCGCTGCTGTCATTCCTATTTTTCTTGCATGCTGACTCACTGTTGTGACCGCAGGTGTTAGAAATTTTTGCAAGTCATTATTTGTAAAGCTTATGACAGAAACATCTTCAGGAATCCTTTTTCCTAACGTTTTTAAAAGCTGTACTGCATTGAGAGTTGCTGTTTCTTCAAAGCATAAAAGCGCATCGATACGATGCGTACTAAGCACCTCTATAAGGCATTCTGTAATGTCTTCACTTTTACCGATACTAAAAATCATTTCGGGTTGATCCGGATTATAATCTTTAATAGCACTTTTATATCCAGCCGCCCTCAATTTACCTACAGATAACGCATCTAGTTTTGATACTACTGCAACATGTTTACATCCAGATTGTATTAGTTTTCTAGTGGCATTATAAGCTGCATCAAAGTCATCTACAATTATTTTATCACAAGACACATTATCTACCACTCGGTCAAATAACACAAGCGGTATCCCCTCGTCTGCAACATTTTTTAAATGCCTATAGTCCTTTCTAACTTCTGTCTCCTCTGCTATAGACAAGATAATACCATCTAATGCTCCATTTTTAAGCAACTCAATAGTCTTCACTTCTTTTTCATAAGAATCGTCAGATATACAAGAGATAAGTGTGTAGTCGTTTGCACTACACACTTCCTCAATACCCGCAAAAGCTTTAGAAAAAAAATTATTTTGAATATTAGGCACAACCACACCTATTGTTTTGGTCTGACTGTTCCTTAAACTTCTCGCAATACTATTTGGCTTATACTTAACAAAACTCGCATATTTTTGAATCTCAATTTTTGTGTCCTTACTTATCTCTACGCTATTATTTAAAGCCTTAGAAACAGTACTTATGGATACACCAAAATTTTCAGCAATCATTTTAAGTGTAATTCTTTGTGCCATTTCCTGTCTGATTCTATCAATGTTAGTTCACTATGTCTGGCTTACAAGAATTAATTTCCCTTGTTGTAATCTGCAAGAAATTTCTCGAGTCCAGAAGTAGTAAGTGGGTGATTAAGCAATCCTTCAATGGCACTTAAAGGTCCTGTCATCACATCTGCACCTAGTTTTGCACAGTTAATAACGTGCATTGTATGTCTTACTGATGCGGCTAGAATTTCTGTCTCAAACCCATAATTATCGTAAATCAATTTAATTTCTGCAATCAAATTGAGTCCATCTGTAGCAATATCATCCAGACGTCCTATAAATGGTGATACATAGGTAGCACCGGCCTTTGCGGCAAGTAATGCCTGCCCTGCCGAAAACACCAAGGTTACATTTGTTTTAATTCCCTTATCACTAAAATATTTACAAGCCTTTACACCGCTTGCTATCATAGGTAATTTTACAACTATTTGAGGATGTAACGCAGCGAGTTCCTCTCCCTCCTTTACCATGTTTTCAAAATCTGTCGCAATAACTTCGGCACTTACGTCACCATCTACTAGCTCACAAATATCTCTGTAATGTTGCAGTATATTCTCCTTTCCACGTATGTTTTCCTTAGCCATAAGTGACGGATTTGTAGTTACCCCATCAAGCACACCCAGTGCTTGGGCTTCTTTTATCTGATCGAGGTTTGCAGTATCTATAAAAAATTTCATTTTCTGTTTTCTTTAATATTTATGTGTATATTACTTACGCTTTCGCGAAAGCGTAACCTATCTCAATTACTTCTTAATCCAAACGTCTTCCATCTCTTCGAGTGTTTTTCCTTTGGTCTCTGGTATAAATTTCCAAATAAAAAGCATCGCCAGTACGCTCATACCTCCGTAAACCCAATACGCAAAACCGTGATTAAACTGCTCTGTGAGGTAGGTGTTATCATCCATCATAGGAAAGGTAAGCGATACTAGGTAGTTTGCTATCCATTGTGCCGCTACTGCGATAGACATTGCACGACCTCTAATTTTATTAGGAAAAATTTCTGAGAGTAACACCCATGTAACAGGACCCCAACTCACGGCAAAACTTGCTACATAAACCATCATACATGCAAGTGCGAGATATCCAGTAGCGCCGGTAAAAAAGACAAATCCTAATGAGAACATAGCAACAGCCATTCCTAACGCACCTATCATCATTAAAGGTTTACGCCCATATTTATCTACCGTTTTTACGGCAACGATGGTAAATAAGAAGTTTACAATACCTACAATAATCGTGAGTAAGAGTGCACCATCTGTATTAGGATCTATCTTTTTAAATATTTCGGGAGCATAATATAAAACCACATTAATCCCTACAAATTGCTGGAATATGGAAAGTAAAACCCCCACTATAATCACTAGCCATCCAAAGGAAAGTAATTTACCTGAGTGCTGCGTGAGCGACCCTTTGATCTGATCTAAAATATGTTGCCCAGCCACTTTTCCATTCACTTTTTCAAGTACGTCAAGTGCCTCTTGGGGCTTGTTACGCAGCATTAATGAGCGTGGTGTATCTGGAACTCCTAATAAAAATATGAAAAAGAGCCCTGCAGGTATAATTTCACTAGCAAACATATAGCGCCATCCTACCGTATTAAGCCACTCGTCAGACCCTCCAGTTTTTGAGATAAAGTAGTTTACAAAATAAACTACCATAAATCCAGCAACGATAGCCAGCTGATTGTAAGAAACAAGCTTCCCTCTAATATTTGCAGGTGCAATCTCTGCAATATATAATGGTGACATCATAGACGCAAGTCCCACTCCCATACCACCAATAATTCTGTAAACGATAAAAACAGTACTAAATGTATGATCACCTTGACCTATACTCTCAAAAAACAACTCTGGCATCGCCGAGCCTATGGCAGATATCAAGAAAAGTATAGCCGCAAGAATTAATCCATTCCTTCTTCCTAGCCAGCGACTTACAAGACCACTCAAAGCTCCACCTATAATACAGCCTATAAGGGCACTGGACACTATAAATCCTTTGAAAGCATTTGCTGCTGTCTCACTAAGCCCTTTAGGCATTACAAAGAAGCTATCTAGAGAACCTACGGTTCCAGAAATAACACCTGTATCATACCCGAAAAGGAGTCCTCCTAAAGTTGCAACTACAGTAAGTTTGAGTAAATAGCCTGATTTTTTATCGTTTGACATCTAATTAAGATTATATGTATTGATTAATGATGTTCTCAAAAAGCTCTTGCTTTCCACTAATTAATGGTAACTCTCCGTTTTCTTGAGCTATTTTGTATAAATCAGTAAGGTCTAGTTTTCCGTTTTCAAATTCCTTTCCATTACCTCCGTCAAATGAGCTATACCTATCTGTCACCATCTTTTTATAAGGTGAAGATGTAAGAATTTTATCTGCTGTGATTAAAGCACGTGCAAACGTATCTGCACCTCCTATGTGTGCAAGAAAAACATCTTCCATATCTGTAGAGTTTCTGCGCACTTTTGCATCAAAGTTTACACCACCGCCTTGCATTCCGCCAGCTTGTAAGAATACAAGCATCGCTTCTGTAGTTTCTTGAATATTATTAGGAAACTGATCTGTATCCCATCCATTCTGGTAATCACCACGGTTTGCATCAATACTACCTAGCATTCCCGCTTTTGCAGAGACTGCAAGCTCGTGCTGGAAAGTGTGCTGCGCAAGTGTAGCGTGGTTCACCTCTATATTCATTTTAAAATCCTTCTCAAGACCGTATTCATGTAAAAAGCCTATTGCAGTAGCAGCGTCAAAGTCATACTGATGCTTCATAGGTTCCATAGGCTTTGGCTCGATAAAGAAATTTCCTTTAAAACCTTGGCTACGTGCATAATCTCTAGCCATTCCAAAGAAACGACCTAGATGGTCTTGCTCACGTTTTAAATCTGTGTTGAGTAAAGACATATATCCTTCACGACCACCCCAGAACACATAGTTCTCTCCATCTAATTTCATGGTAGCATCTAGTGCCAGTTTTATCTGTCCGCCTGCTCTTGCAAGGACATTAAAATCTGGATTACTCACAGCACCATTCATATATCTAGGGTTAGAAAAGCAGTTTGCCGTTCCCCATAATAATTTGATACCAGTATCTGCTTGCTTTTGTTTGATATAGTCTGTAATACCGTGAATTCTTTTTTCACTTTCGGCAAAGGTTGCTCCCTCTTCTACAAGATCAAAATCATGAAAACAGAAGTAGTCAAATCCCATTTTTGTAATAAATTCAAATGCTGCATCCGCTTTCGCGAAAGCGGCATCCATTGGATCTTTTGGTGCATCCCAAGGAAAGTTTTGTGTTCCAGGACCAAATGGATCTGCGCCCTGCCCACAGAAGGTATGCCAGTAAGCAATTGAAAATCTAAAATGCTCACGCATAGTTTTACCTGCCACTACTTGGTCGGGGTTGTAATATTTAAACGCAAGCGGATTATCTGAATCTTTGCCTTCAAATTTGATTTTTTCTATGTTGTTGAAATAAGTTTTTGTCGCCATTAGTTATGTTTTTGTACTATGAATTCTAATTCTGTTTTCCAGTTATTATATGCCGCTTCGTAGGGCTCTTTATTTTTAATAGGGATATAGGTCATCACGTGGTCGTTCTTTGTAATACTTTCTCCAAAACGATCAAAATCACCATCTGTAAGTCCGGCGGCTCTTGCTGCACCTACGGCACCCGTAGTATTATAAATCTCTATTTCTTGACCTATGAGAGTTGCTACTGTATTTGCAAATATTTCAGAACGGAATAGATTATCATTTCCTGCTCTTATAACGTTGATTTCGGTTTGATCTTTCTTAAGTATATCCATCCCATAGACAAATGAGAAAGCAATACCCTCCAGTGCAGCCCTATATAAATGAGCATTGCTATGCTGGTTGAGATTGAGATTACAAAAGTGCGTACCCACATTTTTGTTATCCAGCATACGTTCTGCACCGTTACCAAAAGGGATCACAAGAACTCCATCTGATCCTATAGGTAATTTTGAAGCCTTACGATTCATGTTCTCGTATGAATTCTCTACACTATTATTGCGTAACCAGCGATACTGGATACCCGCACCATTGATATTGAGTAATCTCCCTACAGTGGGAAGCTCTTTTGTATAATTTACATGAGCAAAATGATTTACTTTACGTATTTCTTTAAATTCACTTTGATCTGTTACTGCATAAATCACCCCTGAAGTTCCGCCGGTAGCGGCAACTTCTCCAGGTCTAAAAATGTTAAGTGACAGTGCATTGTTAGGTTGGTCACCAGATCTGTAGGTCACAGAGATTCCCTTAGGTAAACCTGTAGCCTTAGCTGCCGCAGTGTGCACTTTACCTTGATCTTTAAAGTTATCTACAACATCAGGGGTAAGACTGTGATCAATTCCATAATAATCTAGAAGCTCTGTAGCGACTTTATTTGTTTTATAATTCCATAAAGTACCTTCGGCTAGACCATTTTTTGTGGTTACTAGTTCTCCTGTAAGTTTATAGGCTATGTAGTCTCCTGGTAACATATATTTATGAATCTGTTCATAAATATGTGGCTGGTTATCTTTAACCCATTTTAACTTAGATGCAGTGAAGTTTCCTGGTGCGTTGAGTAACTCTGTGGCGCAAAACTCATGACCTAAATCTTGATATGCCTTGTCTCCTATTGCTACAGCTCTACTATCACACCATATGATAGAATTGCGAAGGCTATTACCCTCTTTATCTACTAGTACTAAACCGTGCATCTGGTATGAAATACCGATGGCAGTAATTTTAGTGGCATCTATATTTGCTTCCTGAAGAATGCGTTTTGTCGCTTTACAAATGTAATCCCACCATTGTTCTGGATCTTGCTCTGCCCAGTCTCTTTGTATGGCGATAATCTCCATTTCGCCTGGTGGCTCATGCAATGAAGCCAGTTTTTTGCCCGTCGCGGCCTCAACTATGGCAACTTTTACCGACGAACTCCCGATGTCATATCCTATAGTATACAATATATGTTATTTTAAATTTTAATAAATTTTATCTGTTTCCTATCATTAGTAAGGATATCATACACACGATTTTTTATGAATGCATACTCAAACTCACCAATTACCTCATCACATTAAAGAAGAGTTGCTGCTACTTTTTATGTACTCTAGAATGCTAAATATGGTCATACTCAATTTCATTTTTGCTACAAAAAGAAATGCGTGGATAATGTATGTTTAACAAGAAGCTAAAAATAGTCTTAGACCTAAATTGAGCTTAGAACAAATCGAGCATCTTATAGAACAAATGATGCGAATAGCAGTAAAAACAACAATTTACAGCCTCATACAAAGGATCAAATCAAAACTTTTGAATTATAAGCAACGCTTATTTTCTTGCAAGAACTTTACGTGCTTTAGAAACAATTGCAGCTGCATTGAGCTCATATTTCTCCATAAGTTGTTCTGGTGTCCCACTCTCTCCAAAGGTGTCTTGCGTCGCTACAAATTCTTGTGGTGTGGGATGTGTAATTGCTAATTCTCTTGCCACACTTTCTCCTAATCCGCCTAGAAAATTATGTTCCTCTGCAGTTACAACACAGCCCGTTTTCTTAATAGATGTAAGAATAGCCTCTGCATCTAGTGGCTTTATGGTATGTATATTTATTACCTCTGCGCTTATCCCTTCTTCATGTAAGGTTTTGGCTGCTTCAAGTGCTTCCCATACAAGATGTCCTGTGGCTACAATCGTAACGTCTGTTCCTTCTTGGAGCAGTACCGCTTTTCCTATTTCAAATTTTTGATCTTCTGGCGTAAAATTAGGAACTACTGGACGGCCAAATCTTAGGTACACAGGACCCTCAAAATCTGCAATTGCGAGGGTTGCGGCTTTAGTCTGGTTGTAATCACAGGTATTAATTACCGTCATCCCAGGTAACATTTTCATGAGTCCTATGTCTTCAAGGATTTGGTGTGTAGCTCCATCTTCGCCAAGCGTAAGACCAGCGTGAGAGGCACAAATTTTTACATTCTTATCTGAGTATGCTATAGACTGGCGTATCTGGTCATACACACGACCTGTTGAAAAATTTGCAAAGGTCCCTGTAAATGGGATTTTACCACCTATAGTCAATCCAGCAGCAATGCCCATCATATTTGCTTCGGCAATGCCTATTTGGAAAAAACGCTCTGGGTTTTCATCTATAAAGGTTTGTATTTTTAGAGAGCCTATGAGATCTGCACACAAGGAAACTACCTTTGGATTCGTTCTTCCTAACTCGGTCATTCCCGCTCCAAAACCTGATCTTGTGTCTTTACTGCCTGTATTTTCGTATGTTTTCATTCGTTATTTATTGTAGTATTATGTGCTTGCGTAAAAATTATCTAGCCTGCGTTATAGTCTTTATTCACATTTTCGCGAAAGCGAAATATTAATAGTCACCTAAAGTTTCTGGGTTTTGACTTAATGCTAGCACTAGTTGCTCATCGCTGGGTGCTTTACCATGCCAAGCGTGAGTGTGCATCATAAAATCTACTCCGTTACCCATTACCGTATGTAAGAGCACACAGACGGGTTTACCATTTCCAGCAAGCGTTTTTGCTTTATGGAGTCCCTCTATTACAGCGGTCATATCGTTACCTCGATCAACATCCAGTACTATCCAACCAAATGCCTCAAACTTTGCTCGTATGCTCCCCATATGTAAGACATCATCTGTGCTTCCATCTATCTGCTGGCCATTGAGATCTACTGTTGCAATAAGGTTATCTACCTTTTTTGCACTAGCATACATAATTGCCTCCCAGTTTTGTCCCTCTTGCAATTCTCCATCACCCATTAAGGTGTAAATGGTATGGTTATCGTTATTGAGTTTTTTTGCTTGTGCAGCACCTATTGCTACACTCATACCCTGTCCTAAAGAACCAGATGCTATGCGCACTCCAGGTAAACCCTCATGCGTAGTGGGATGCCCTTGAAGTCTAGAATTTAAAAGTCTAAATGTGTTAAGCTCTTCTATAGGAAAGTATCCTGATCGCGCAAGCACACTATAAAATACAGGTGAAATATGTCCGTTTGAGAGGAAAAATAAATCTTCGCCTACTCCATCCATATCAAATCCCTCCTTACGATCCATCACTTCTTGATATAATGCTACAAGAAATTCTGTACAGCCCAGAGAACCTCCAGGGTGGCCTGAGTTTACTTTATGTACTTGTCTTAAAATATCGCGACGCACTTGCTGTACAAATGCCTCTAATTTTGGTATGTCTGCCATTATCATTTTATATTGATTAATTTTTATTTAATAGTGTATTTAATGTTGTCGTTCTAGCCACTAGCTAGAATTATTTTGTAAGTTCAAAGCTTCACTTTGAGAACCATCTTTTTAACTCATAGTGTAAATTCATCTATGATGCAACACTTGTTATAGCACTGTCTAATATCTAGAGACTTTGCCACAGGAGAACGTAGTAAGGATGAAAAAAGACGAAATAATTTGCACAGATATTGATTACACGTGGCATCATTATATTTTTACTGCAAATTAAAATTCAAACCCTTTTAAGGAGCATACAAACGATGCATATACTATTACAAATGTTGTATCTGTGTATTTATGGCCACAATAGACCGCAGGATTTCTTATGTTTATTAAAATTTTAAAGACAACTATGCAGTTATTTCCAGCTACAAATTTTCAAGAATCTTTTGGGTCAAAAAAGTCAAGCTTATTTACGATACAGAACTCCAACGGGATGACCGCCCAGATTACAAATTATGGAGCAACACTCGTTAGTTTGTGGGTAAAGAATGCTTTGGGCAAAGAAAACGATGTGGTTTTAGGATATGAGCGATTATCTGATTATCGCAAAATGACTAATCCGTATTTTGGAAGAACTATTGGCCGTTATGGAAATCGCATCTCAAATAGTCAATTTACTATTGAGAATAAGGTTTTTACACTAGAGAAAAACGATGGACGTCATAATCTACATGCTGGAAGCGATGCATTTCATACTGTAATATGGGATCTTGTTACACATACTACAAACACACTAACACTATCCTACCTATCACCACATCTTGAAGGTGGATTCCCAGGAAATCTAACTGTTTCTGTTATATTTAAAATCACAGAAGAGAATGCTTTAGATATATCTTATAAGGCAACAACAGATGCTACAACCCATGTTAACCTCACTCATCACTCTTACTTTAATCTCAACTTAGATAAAACGGAGCCTATAGACAATCACTTGCTCCAAATACACGGAAGGTCATACCTCCCGATAGATAAAGAATGTATCCCTACAGACCATATAGAAGCGGTTTCTAATACTCCGTTCGACTTTAGAAATTTTAAAAAAATAGGACAAGACATTAATGCTCCAAATGAACAAATGGCACTAGCAGGTGGCTATGATCACAATTTTATTCTTGATGGGAAAGAAATGAGAGTTGTCGCACAAGTAAGTAGTCCATCCTCAGGGATTACGATGACTGTTACTACAGATGAGCCTGGATTGCAGTTTTATAGTGGTAATCACATATCCTCTACTCCTGTTGGAAAATATAATGAGACCTACATTGACAGAGGTGGTTTTTGTCTTGAGACGCAGCACTTTCCAGATAGCCCCAATAGAGCTGATTTTCCATCTACTCTTTTAGAGGCTGGATCCGTTTACACTTCAAAGTGCATATATACTTTCAGCATAACTAAATAAATATAAACGCTTTATAGCAGTGCTTTCTGTCTTAACGACATATTCTAAAAATAAATTTAGAACGTAACATTATAATCTTCTTTAGACTTTACTAATTTTTGATACTTAAATTTGTGCAGAATGGTAATTATAAAGCATGAAGCAAAAACTAGCATCACTTATTTATTGGATTAAAAGTTTACTAGTCAAGGTATTTAAAAAATATGATGGTAGATGGGCTTATATCATCACCACAACCATAGCCTTAGCACTCTTTATAGGCGGTATTAAATTATTTATATCCCTTACAGAAACTTTAAAAAGCACCTATCTAGCTGAGTCTGATACGGCAATCTCTAATTATGTAGCTAGCTTCCGGACACCTTACCTCACTAGTTATTTTGTTTTTGTCACAGATCTAGGTGATGCGTTAGGCTATGTAATCACATTTGTATTATGTACGATTATATTTTACTTTACGTTTAAAAAATGGAGATACGTTGCTCAGCTTGCATTTGTAATGGTGCTTGCACTTAGTTCTAATCTTCTCTTAAAACAGATAATTAATAGAGCGCGACCAGATGTAGAACACCTCGTTAAGGTAGAAACTCTGAGTTACCCAAGCGGGCACGCTATGATGGCAATGGCTTTTTACGGAACCTTGTTGTTTTTAATTAGTAAGTTTCCAATTAAGAGGCTCTATAAAATCCTATTTATCACTTTGTGCTTAATCCTGATTTTAAGTATCGGTATAAGTCGTATTTATTTAGGAGTACACTATCCCTCAGATATTGCAGGTGGATTTATTGCAGGCTTTGTTTGGGTAGTATTTTGTGTGATTGTTTTTGATCTAATTCAGATTTTTAAACGTGATCCAGCTACCTAAATATATGTTTTAAGCTTTCGCGAAAGCAAGAAGAAACACACTCACAGTATCTTTAAAAAGAAATCTAATGAACTATAGAAAATATATACCTCACCTATTTATTGTCACTCTCGCAATCATTCTCACTATAAGCTGTGCAAATAGCTACAACGGCCAGAGCGATGAAGAAGAAAAAACAACGATTCAAAAAAAATCTAAGGAGGACTATACAATTATAAATACTTGGAAAATGCCAGAAATTTTAAATGAGGTAAGTGGTATCTCGTGGATTTCTGAAAACACCATAGCCTGTGTAGAGGATGAGGACGGTATCATTTTTATATATGATCTCAAAAAGGAAAAAGTCATTCAAGAGATAACATTTGCTGGTAGTGGAGACTATGAGGGTATCGCGATTAATGACAAGGATGCTTATGTGATGCGTAGTGATGGATTGATTTATGAGGTATCACGCTTTCGCGAAAGCGAACCTGAAATAACTACTTTTCAAACAGCATTTACCGCTCGTAATAATATAGAAACACTCACGCTAGACGCCGAAAAAAATAGCCTCGTAGTAACACCAAAAGATCGCGATCAAAATGATGACTTTAAAGGTTTGTATTATATCACGCTAGATGCAAAAACGATGGATGAAAAGCCGCTTTTACGCATAGATATGAATGATAAAGCTTTTAAGGATTATAAAAAGAAAAAAGCATATCGCACCTTTAGTCCCTCTGACGTGGCAATACATCCAGTGACAGGCGACTACTATGTGCTCGAAGGTAAAAACCCAAAGCTAGCGATACTAGATAGCGATGGTACAATTAAAAAAGTATACAAGCTAGATAAAGACCACTTTGCCCAGCCAGAGGGAATTACTTTTAGTCCTGACGGAAAACTTTTTATATCTAACGAAGCTAGAAAGGACGAAGCAACTATTGTAGAGGTGGTTTTTAAATAAAAAAAAGATTCTCTTGTTAATTAAAACAATACATTCTTAAAAGAAGCATAATTTACTCACCATAAATTTATAGGCATAGCATTTATGCCGTTCCATGATACTGCCTTTACAATTTATGGAAACAAGTTGAATGAGATTTTCACTCCTTCTATAATCATTCCCGTGCCTATGATACCTATAATTAATCCCATAATTTTACCTATTACGGAAATTACATTATTGCCTAAAACCTTTACGATAAGTGTACTTGCGCTAAAAGTAACATACATTAACAAACACATAATTCCAAAAATTACAATCACCATGCCTATCTGTATATAAGTGGCATCTGAGACAGTATTCATGGCTGTAACAATGGTTCCTGGACCTGCAATAATCGGTATAGCTAAGGGTGAGATAGCAATATTTTCATCTATGTCTACTTCCTTTAAATGTTTGACATTAACTTTTTTAGACTGTAACATATCAAATCCAATAAGAAACACTAGGATGCCACCAAATATTTTGAAAGCAGGAATTGTTATTTGGAATAACTCAAAGATAAATTTACCTAACAAGACAAAACCTGCTACAATAATAAACGCAACTATGTTTGCCCTTTTATTGATATTCTGCTTTGTCTTTTTATCTGCTCCCTCTGTAAGCGATAAAAAGATGGTCATGTTTGAGATAGGATTTGTTATAGCAAAAAAGCCTGTAAATACAGTAATTGCAAACGTAAATAGGTTATCCATTAATCGCTAGGTTGTTTCTACTAGTTAATTTTTAAAATGATATATAAACGCTGTAATACCCTTATTATCTAGTGTTAAATATAGACTATTTAAGAAATATCATAAAAATAAGGAGATTAATATTTTCTAATGATTCCCACAGTATGAACATTCTCAAATAGTTACTCTTACTGAAAATCAGCTGCTTTAAAAGGATATTTTCTTGGTGTTTTTTGAATGGTTATCCAATGTGCTACGGTAAACGATTTCACACCCCATTGTCCATTAAAACGACCTAGACCTGAGTTTTTAACTCCTCCAAATGGTGCATAGGCACTATCATTAACTGGCTGATCATTAATGTGCGTCATTCCAGCTTCAATGCCTTGTGCAAATGCCATTCCTTTTGCTTCGTCTTGTGTAAACACAGAGCTAGATAAACCGTAATCTGTAGCATTTGCTAATCGTAGCGCATCTTCTGTATCTTTTGCTCGAGCAATTGACACTGCTGGTCCAAAAATCTCATTTTGAAACAATGGGCAGTTTTCGTCAACGTCTACAAAAACGTGTGGCGGCATATGTAAACCTTCAGCTTCACCACCTAATGCCATTTTATATCCTTGTTCTTTTGCATCGTCTATTAAGCCTTTAACAGTATCAAACTGATTTTGGTCAATAATAGGACCTATAAACGTATCCGGATCATTCATATCCAAACGTTTTAAGGTCTTAACTTTTGCTATAAACTTCTCTGTAAATTCGTTATAGACTTTATCTTCCACGATAATTCTGTTGATAGCCATACAGATTTGACCTTGGTTCATAAATTTACCCCAAGCAGCAGCTTCAACCGCTTGATCAATATCTGCATCTTCTAGCACCACAAACGGACTGTTACCACCTAATTCTAACTCGATATTTTTAATGATATCTGCTTCCAGAGCATTTTTACCAACTTGACGACCAACTGGTGTTGAGCCTGTAAACGAAATTAGTTTTGAAATAGGATGCTTTGTAATTGCCGTACCAATAGTGCTTCCTCCCCCTGGCAAAACGCTTAATAACCCTTTCGGGAAACCTGCCTCTTCTAAAAAAGAAGCGAAAATTAATCCGCCTGTTACTATAGACGTTGATGCCGGTTTTAAGACCACAGCGTTACCAACTGCCAATGCTGGACCTAAAGTACGCGCGGTTAATTGACCCGGAAAATTCCAAGGAGAAATTAAACCAATAACACCTAATGGTTTTCTAACAGCCATAGATTCTTTACCATCAATATCTTGTGGTAATATTTTACCTTCTACTAATAATGGTAAATGCACAGCACTTTCAAAAACGCTAGCAACCAATTCTGCTTCAAAATACCCTTTTGCTAATGTTGCTCCTACTTCTTTTCTTGCCCATTCTGCAAACTCTTGTTTTCGGTTTCTTACCACTTCGGCTAGTTTAAGCATCATTCTACTCTTTTCAGGAGGTAGTACGGCTGCCCATTTTATCTGCGCAACTGCTGCTTGTTCAAAAGCTTCATTTACATCATCTGTAGTAGCTCCATTTAAAGAGAATAACTCCTCTTGGTTCCAAGGGTTAATATCTTTAATTGCTGGTCCTTTTCCGTCTTTCCATTCGCCACCAACAAATATTTTTCTCGTATAATCCGGTAATTTAACTTGTGTTTTCATATTCATTGTGTTTTAATAGTTAATACTAAAGTGTCACGATTACTTTACCCACTGTTCTTCCTTTTTCAACTTCAGTATGGGCAGCAGCCATATCTTCAAAAGCAAACGTTTTGTAAATGTTTGCTTTAATGCTACCGTTTTCTAACATTTCTTTTAAGGTGTTCATATCTTCAGCACTAGAGTGTACTAAAATGTCTGCAACGGTTTTGTTCTCCTTTTTGGCTGATGCTTTCAAGTCATCTAAGTCCATACCTACTGTTGTATAAGCTGTACCACCGCTTTTTAAAACTTTTACTGAATTTTCTAATACTTCACCACCTTGCGTATCTAACACAAAGTCGATATCAGATAGAATTTCTTCAAACTTTTCAGTGTGATAATCAATTGCATTATCTGCTCCAATAGAGGTGACAAATTCGCTATTTTTTGCCGAGGCAGTAGTATTCACAAAAGCTCCCATTGCTTTTGCAATTTGAATCGCAAAATGACCAACACCACCAGAACCAGCTTGTATTAGTACTTTATCACCTTTGTTAATCCTTCCTTCTAAGATTTGTAATGCAGTTAAAGCAGCTAAAGTTGTAGCTGCAGCTTCTTCAAAAGAGACGTTGTCTGGCATTATAGCCAAATGTGCTTCTGGCGCAGCAACAAATTCCGCGTAAGCGTTACCAACACCAGGGAAGTTTACCATACCAAAGACTTTGTCGCCTATTTTAAAATTGGTAACATCAGTACCAACTTCTGTTATGGTTCCTGCTATGTCCCAGCCTAAAATTACAGGTCGTTTTTCACCGTACATCATATTAAGCATCTTATCTTGATACTTTGGTTTTACATCTGCCGGATTTAATGAAATAGCCTTTACCGCTACTAATACTTCGTTATCTTTTATGCTTGGTTTTGCTATTTCTGCTAAATGAAGGTTTTCTGGTCCTCCTGCTTTTTCTAATACTATTGCTTTCATAGTGTGCGTTTTTCAGTTAGATTTTATTTACCGTTTTGCTTTGCTGTTGCTTTTGGTGAGGCACCTTGCTTTAACGTTTTGTTTCTGAATTTTACGGTTTGAGGAAGCTGCAAGTTTACTTGGTTTATTTCTTGAATTTCTACTTGAAGTTTATCAAACTTGATATCTTCTAAATGTCCTCCCAGTGTTATATCTTCAGATAAAAAGTGAAAGTGCATTCCCGGAATCACTACGTTTCCAATATAATCTGGCGTAAATAAGCCTACTAAAGTTCCTTTAATATTATCTCTAGTATACATTACTCTTGTATCTAAATATTCAAATAGAGAAACATCTTCATTTTCTACTTTATGTGCAGATGCCATTTTTAGATACCCAAACTCCCCTTTAATTCTGTAGGCGTAAAAACTGTTTTTAGAAGTAGAGTATTTTTGAAGTTCTTTGTTTAGTTCTTCGTAAGAGGTAATGTTTTCAACGGTTACCGTTTTTTTGGGTTGAAAATTTATCATCGTCATATTAGGCGATTCTAAATCTTCTGGTGCCTCTTTAATTCCGCCTTCAGCATCGATAGTATATACCACACCGTCAACAGCAACCAGTTCACCTGCTAGGTGATTTACGGTACCAATACCAATATTACCTTGCTGTACCATTTGTTCTGGCGTAAAATCACCTTCATAAATACTATTTAACAACGCAACCGTTGGCGCATATTGATGAATGGTGTTTTCCGTATGTGGTGCTAATCCGTAATCATCTACGTTGTGTGGATGCGGATGTTCGTGATCCTGCGTTTCTGTAGTTGAAACTGCTTCTTTTTTGTCCTGATTTCCACAGCTTGCTAAAATTGCCAAGGAAACTAATAGAATTACTTTTTTCATAAGAGTGCTTTTAAGTTGATTATTGATTTCTCTTAAATTTCTGTAACGAAATTCATATACTGCTTTAAATCACCTATCACAGCTTCTTCCATTAGTTTGCCTGTTTTTACTGCATAAGGTTGATTAAAGTGAATGTCCCAAACATCAGATTCTTTTCTCCAATGCTCGTAAACTGCTAGGGTGTCTTTTTGATCATCTACTGTGTATAAATCAAAAAGGATATTTCCTTCTTCCTCTTTTCTTGTGTGGGTAATGTGATCTTCAAACTGCTCTATAAGTGCTTCTCTAAATTCAGTTTTTAGTTTAAAAATGAAGAAAATAATAAATACGTCATCTTCAGGATTTGCGGATTTAGAATGGTCTGGAAGCGGATTTGTATCGCCTAAAAAGTAGAAATCTGGAGCAGATTGTAAGGCGGTCTGTCCTACCTCCATTAACTTTTTGGTATGTGGCTCATTATCGTGAGCTGTAATAGCAGCTTTATCTGTCCAACGTTCGTAAACAAAAAACACATTGTCTTCTGCTTTAGATACAAATACTCTAATCTCTTTATTACCAGCCTCTTTTTGTGTTGCCGATTGTGCTTCTTTAAGCGTTGCTGCAAACGTATCTTTGTGTTCTGGTTTTGCTGTAAATTTTACTATTGTACTTTTCATAATATATAGATTTAAACTTTTACAATTGAGTAATCACTGTCTCTTCAGGAAATCTAGATTTCGGTAATTTTGCATTAAAGTCACTGTCTTTTCTATAACCTAAAGACACAACTGCAAGAGCGGTGAAGCCTTTTTCGCGTAAGCTAAATTCTTCGTCTAAGGCTTTTACATCTACACCTTCCATTGGGCAAGCATCAATACCTAAGGCAGCTGCACCTAATAAAAGTGCGCCCATATTTAAATACACTTGCTTTTCCATCCAGTGTGGTAAATCTTTAAGGTCGTAGCGGTGAATATTTGCAAATAGCATACGACCACCGTGCATTTGATCTTTAAACTCTTGTGCTGCAAAGCGACCATCTTGGTCTTCTTGTTCTAGAATGCTGTTCATATAATCATCGTCTGCATCTGTGCGAGCTGCAATAACAATTACGTGAGATGCGTCTAAGACTTTTGGTGTGTTGAATTTGAAAAATCCTTGTGTCCCTTTTGCAATTCGTTCTTTGCCTTCTTGAGTATCTGCAATTAAAAAATGCCAAGGCTGTAGGTTTACGCTAGACGGACTTAAACGCAGTACATCTTTTATTTGTTGAAAATCTGCATCTGATATTTTCTTAGTTGCATCAAATTCTTTTGCAGAGTAACGGTTGTTTAATATTTCTGTTAGATTCATTTTATAATTTATTTAACTTATTGATTATTAATACTATCAAAATTATAGTGCAAATGTATGCGTGAAGTTGATACGCGTCAATAACGGTTAAGAAGTATAGTATATAAAATAAATTATAATACACTATGTATCAGGTAATTAAATATATAATAAATTACTATAAAAAGTATAGTTGCATACTATTTTAAAGCATATTATCTTTGCATCGTTTTAAATGTTATGAAAATGGATAGAAAGGAATTGTTTGAAAAGAAACCAAGAATTAAAATCAACGATAAAATATCATATTGCCCAACAAGCGCGGCAATGGAATTGATAGGTGGAAAATGGAAGAGTGTTATACTAACCCATTTAATAGGCGATAAAAAACGCTATAATGAATTACGGAAGGAAATTCCTGGTATTACTGAGCGTACGTTGAGCTTACAATTAAAGAAATTAGAAGCAGATGGTATTATAAGTAGAAAGGTTTTTACTAAAAAACCGCCATTAAAAGTAGAATATACGCTTACGGAGTTTGGGCAAACATTGGTTCCTATTTTAAACCTAATTGTTGATTGGGGATTACACGCTGCCGAAACCAAAGGTGAGTTTTTGTTTGAGGAGTAATATAAATTCTGATCATAGATATAACTTCACGTTTTAATATGATGATATACCATTTGAATGCAAAAGCATTGATAGGTTTTACAATCGTTAAGACCAACCTATCTGCTATCATAAAGTAATGAATAAGGGCGCCTTAACACCTAAAACTAACAAAGGGTATCTCTCGATACCCTTTGAATCACAAACTACGTGTACATAAACAAACTAATTCAAATAATTGTGAGTCTTGTGATGGTTTATCCTCTTATAACTTTAATTAAATCGATAGCAAAGGCTGTCTTTTCTTCTATTTTTTTATAATCCCATGCGCCATTCTCATCTACTGCTATGAGCTTTGAGCCTAGACCTACACAGGTTACTCCTGCATTAAACCATTCTTCTAAGCTTTCTTTTGTAGGAGAAACACCGCCTGTAGGCATTACTGAAGTCCAAGGACATGGTCCTTTTATAGCTTTTACAAACTGGGCTCCATAAATACCTCCTGGAAATAGTTTTACAATCTCACAGCCTAGTTCTTCGGCGCGAGCAATTTCTGTTAGTGATCCACAGCCTGGTGACCATAGTACTTTTCTTCTATTACACACCATGGCGATATCTTCACGTAATACGGGAGTTACGACAAAGTTTGCTCCTAGCTGCAGGTATAAAGAAGCTGCTGCTGCGTCTGTAACACTACCTACACCAAGTATTAACTCAGGTAATTCCGCTTTCGCGAAAGCGCACAACTCATCAAACACTTTATGTGCATTATCACCGCGGCTGGTAAACTCTATTACTCGAGCACCACCGTTATAACAAGCTTGTAATATATGCTTGCCTACCTCAACAGATTCATTATAAAACAAAGGAACAATTCCCGTGTCTTTCATTGCTTGTGCTACTTCTAATCTTGTAAATCTTGCCATAATTATCTTGAAACTTTTCCTGATTGATCTCCATCCATAAATCGTTCTATATCTTGCAAAGAGACCAAGTTGTAATCACCATAAATGGTATGTTTTAAACAACAAGACGCTACAGCAATATCTACTGCACGCTGCTTGTTTATAGGGTCATCTATGAGGCCAAAGGCTAGACCACCCATAAATGCATCTCCACTACCTACGCGGTCTACCACGGGCGTTACTTCTTGTATGTGTGCTCTATACACTTGCTCTCCATCATATAATAATCCTCCTATGCGCTGGTGAGATGCACTCACAGAGTATCTTAATGTGGTCGCAACCTGCTTGAGGTTAGGGCATAGTTTAAAAAGCTTATCATACAAAACAGGAAGTGATTTTTCATCTTGATAGTTAGGACCTACTTTGTCCTCACCTAGCATAAAAAAAGCAGTGTCTATATCTCCTAATATCAAATTACTATAGTTAAGAAGTTCAGGCATTACATCCTTAGGCTCCTTGCCCCATTTCCAAAGCTTTGAACGGTAATTTAAATCTGTAGAGATGGTGAGTCCCATCTTACTTGCTACTTTTACAGCCTCTAGACACTCTAGCGCTGCTGCTTCTGATATTGCTGGGGTAATACCACTCCAGTGAAACCATGTTGCACCTTCAAAAATAGCTTCCCAGTCAAAACATCCTTTTGTGATAGTAGCCATAGAGCTACCAGCGCGATCATAGACCACGTTGCTAGCTCTTGTTCCGGCTCCTGTTTCTAGAAAGTAAATCCCTAGTCTATCTCCACCTCTTGTTATATACTTATCGCCTACTCCAATTTTTTTAATTTCTTGAAGTGCTGTATCGCCTATTTCATTATTAGGAAGCCTAGTAACAAAGTCTGCAGAGACGCCTAGATTATTAAGTGAGACTGCTACATTAAATTCGCCTCCACCATAGGTTACCCCAAAAGTTTTGGCTTGAGAAAATCTCAAGAATCGCTCTGTAGAGAGCCGTAACATAATCTCACCAAAAGTGACTACTTTACTCATATTCTAAGAATATATTTTTTTTTTAAATACCTAATGCTTGACCACCACCTACTTGAATTGTCTCGGCAGTTAAGAAGGCCGCATCTTTACTCGCAAGGAATGATACTACACCCGCTACATCATCTGGCTGACCAAGACGACCTAACATAATATTATTTGCCCATGAAGCAAACACTTCTGGCTTAGTCTCTTTAATTTGCTTGTGGAAAGGTGTATCAATAGTTCCTGGTGATACTGCATTCACACGGATACCATATTCTGCAAGATCCTTTGCTAGTGCTCTCGTGATTGTGTGAACTCCAGCTTTTGAAGTACCATAAATACCTGCTCCTGGTCCACCTGCATTCCATCCAGCATTAGATGTATAGTTAATGATTGTAGGGTGATCTCCTTTCTTAAGGAATGGTATTGCTGCTCTAGACGCAAAGAATACTGAGTCTAAGTTAAGCGCCATTACAAATCTGTAAAACTCTGTAGTCATTTCTTCAAATCTTGAACGACCACCTAGTCCTCCAGCGTTGTTTACAAGCACATCAATCTTACCGTACTTCTCCCCTATTTTTTTAATATTCTCCGTTACCGCTTCATCATTAGTAACGTCAAAGCCATAATACTCTGCAGTAATACCATCTGCCTTAAGCTCCTCAAGTCTTTTTGCTCCTTCTTCATCTTGAATTCCGTTAATTACAACGGTATATCCATCGTGACCTAATCGTTTTGCTACTGCAAATCCTATTCCTCCTGTGGCGCCAGTTATAACGGCTACTTTTCCTTTGTTACTCATAATATTAATTTTTACTTTTTATTATTATCTATTTGATTTAAGAAGTTCAATTTTAGGTATCAATATCCATACACTTGCGATTACAATAAATGCTAATGCTGCACCTATTACAAATGCTGGTGTATAGTTACCACCTACTGTTAATTTAGGTACTAATGCAACGAGCCCTGCTCCTGTGAGTTTTGCCGCTGTTCCGGCAAAACCTGATAGCGTACCTACTGTCTTTTTACCATACAAATCACTTGGTAGTGTTTGCACATTTCCTATTGCTGTTTGGAACCCAAATAGCACTACTGCCATTATTAAAACAGCTGCTATAGGTGATCCTGGATTTGATAATGCAAGAAGCGCAGGAAGCATAATGACACAACCTAGTGTTATTACCATCTTACGAGTCTTGTTAATATTCCATCCTGATTTTAATCTATTTTGTGCTAATAAACCACCAAACCAAGCTCCAAACATAGCTCCTACATAAGGAACCCATCCGTAGATTCCAATGGCTTTTACATCCATGCCATACACTTCTGAAAGGTATATAGGGATCCAAAAAACAAATAACCACCATATTGGATCTATCGCTGCAGAGGCTATAATCACACCCCAGCTTTGCTTCTTTGATAGCAACTCTCCTACCGAAGGGTTGTACTCAACTAATTTCTCACCTTCTTCTGTTTCTTCTTTTATCTTTTGACCCTTTAGAATATGTTGTTTTTCTAA
Organism: Dokdonia sp. Asnod1-B02; assembly: GCF_045063955.1. Lineage (NCBI taxonomy): Bacteria > Pseudomonadati > Bacteroidota > Flavobacteriia > Flavobacteriales > Flavobacteriaceae > Dokdonia > Dokdonia sp. Asnod1-B02. The sequence goes on from NZ_JBEFNW010000002.1 coordinate 2,873,188, forward strand.
TTCTGTTAACCAAGGGTGGCTCTTAGGTGGTGCTTTTACTAAAATTAACCAAGGAACTAACCACAATAGACCAATAAGTCCTATGATTATGAATATCATTTGCCAGCTAAAATAAACAGTCAAGAAGGCAATCGTGGGGATTGCAACAATACCACCTATAGCGGCTCCAGAATTAAATAATCCTTGTGCAAATGCTCTTTCTGTGGCTGGGAACCACTCTGCATTTCCTTTGGCCGCTCCAGGCCAGTTACCTGCTTCAGAGATTCCTAAAATTGATCTAAAGATTGAGAAACTCAATACTCCATTTGCTAGTGCGTGTAATGCTGTCGCGATGGACCAGAACCCTATTGATAATACAAAACCAAACCTGGTTCCAATCTTGTCAAATATTTTTCCAAAAATGGATTGTCCAAAAGCATATGAAAACATAAAAACCACCGATATCAAAGCGTAAATTTCTTTTCTTTCGGTAGTGGTCTTATCTGGATATAAATCTTCTGCTATGCTAGGCCATAAAACAACTAGAGCTTGGCGGTCTATATAATTAATAACAGTTGCCAGCGCTATAAGTCCTACAACCCACCATCTTAGTCCTTTAAGTTTCATAAACTATAATTTTAAATCTAATTAGTTACTTTAAATAGGGCAAAAAATTACCCTAGCCATGCGTACATGACTTTTAATATTTTCAACTTTTCTTTGAGTTTTACGCTTTCGCGAAAGCTTACTTTATACCTTAAATATTATAGCAATATTGATACAAAGCTTTAAAGTGTTTTTTCATCATTGCCTTTGCTTCCTGAGGATTTTGTTGCTCGATTGCGAGATAAATTTTCTCATGTTCTTCTATGGCCGATTGTGACATTCCGGAATCACAAACGTGATATTTTTCAAAATTTGTAATAATTTCTGGAGTGATAATAAGCATGAAATTATTCATGGTACTATTACCTGATGCCTTTGCAATAGCAAGGTGAAAAAGTAAATCTTCTTGCACCGCGTCTTCACCATTAATTACTTTTTCTGTGTAAGCATCTAGTGCTTCTCTCATTTTTTTGAGATCACAATCTGTGCGTCTCAATGCAGCTAGTCTAGCAGTTTTAAGTTCTAACAAAATTCGAGTTTCGACTAACGATTTGAAGTCTGGATCTTCAAGTTTAAGGATATCATCTATCATCCCATTAAGAGCAATGACCCCAATATTTGCCACAAAAGTTCCACTCTGTGGTATAGATTTTAGAATTCCATAAAACTCTAGTTTTTGAATGGCTTCTCTTACACTACTACGAGTCACCTCAAAACGCTCAGATAACATACGCTCTGAAGGTAGCTTATCACCTGGTTCCAAATTTTTGAGATTTATAATATCTCTAATTTGACCTATGATTGCCTTTCCAGAATCATTATTTTCAATCGTCTTTGTACGTGTCTCCAGTTTCATATCGTAACAATTTAATTTCTTAACAGCTCAACTAAGCTTCTTCAAAAATCAGTTGAGAAGTTATAGAAAGTTATTGATTTATAATAGATAACAATGTGATTTACCATTTTAATTAATGCTTAACTTCTATATCGTAAACTCTAATATCTGCATAAGCATTCTCATCTCTCGTTTGAAGATAATTACCAACCTTGAAGTAGTTTTCAAAAACTCCCCATCGTTGCATGTGTATATCTTCATAGGTTTTATACTCTTGACCATTGAGGGAAATTACCATTTTACCTTCTTCTACTTCTACCTCAATTGTAAATTTTTTAAAACCTACATTTTGTTCAAAATTAAACCCTTCATCATCAACCCACGATTCTTTTTTTAAAATTTCTACAGGTCCTACGTCAGGCGTTCTTAACTTCTTTGTTTTTACTCTTATTTTGCCATTCTGCCAATAAATCTTTAATATAGGAGGCGCATTATTATCTTTCTGTCCAATCTCATCACGCTGCTCATTAGTAAGTCTACCGTGTATCTGCGTAATAATTGTTTTGTGATACTTGCCATTCTCATCACGAGAAATTCTATCCATGGCCATTTTCACTTTAAGTTTACCACCTTGTGCAAAAGTCCAGTTTACAGAATTATTACCTGGCACCATTTGCTCTCTGAGCTCTGACCTAGAATATTTTGTATTTGTAGTGGTCTGTGCAGGTACTGCATGAAAAACAAGAGCTCCTTTTGTAGAGTCATTGTACATGTAGGGCTTTAAAACTTCATTTGTTGCATAATCCAAAATCTCTGGAGGGTCCACTTCAATAATCTTAGGCTCACCTACTGGAATTGTTACTTTCCAGTGAGATAGATCTACCTTTGGTAACTTATATTTTTTACGCTTTTTCTTTCTTTTTGATATTTTACTAGCACTAACTTCATCTTGTTCAAGAGATGAAGTACCACTATTTTCTGAAGTTTGCCCAAAGGACAAACTTACAGAAAGTAATAGTGTGCTTAATAATATGAAAGTCTTCAACATAATTGTTCTATTGTACTGCTGCAGTAAAATTATCTACTCTTGCTTCTACATTTGCATTATATATAAGAATACTCACTGTGCTGCTTACCCCAGAGTTAAAATCAAGTGTAGTAAGAGTGTAATCTTCTTCAGATCCTGTAAACTCTACAATTGCAGCGCCTTGTGCCACGGTAAGATCTGTATAACCTCCACCTGGTAAAATAGCAACAGTTGCTTCTCCTCCGGCTCCTTCTAATCTATAAGAGTACGTAATAGTATAATCTGTATTAGGCGTCACCTCAATTTCTTGGTATGCAATTCTGCTCCCGTCACTTGGAAATTTTGCTGCTTGCCCTCCATCAGGAACAGAAGAACTTGTGTTGATCTGGATAACTCCTCCTAAATCAGAGTTTCTCCAAGAATCACGTCCATCTCCAGTACCATCTGGTAAAGAGTTATCTTCAAAACTAGCTTCTAGTATTACTGGAATAATCGCATCTGGTTCTTCTGGCTCAATCACCTCAATATCTGATGAAAATGTACTTGTCATACCTAAAGCATCTGAAGCTGTCAATGTAATCGTATATACTCCTTCTGCTGCATATTGATTTTGACCATCAATTGTCGTTGACGTATTACCATCTCCGTAATCCCAAGCATATGTTGTTGCGCTTGTTGAAAGGTTTGAAAATGTATAAATGTCAAAGTTATTTACATCTCTTGTAGCAGAAAAGTTAGCTTCTGGAGGCATTGTATCTGCGCGACTTCCCGCCTCTGGAAGATCTAATTCATTTTCACAAGAAACTGAAATAACTATACCTATTAAAAGAAAAACAAATTTTCTTGGTGTTATAAAATATCTCATAGTATTATTTTTATTATTAGTAGCCTGGATTTTGCGTCAATTGACCATTACTCAAGTTAACCTCAAACTGAGGAAGTGGTAATAAGAGATCTGTAGCGCTAAAGCTATGTCCGTTGGCATTAGAAAAATCAGTTAGTACTTGTTGTGCTGCTCCAAATCTTTTTAAATCATGGATTCTATGATTTTCAAAAGCTAATTCAACACGACGTTCTATTAGTAATTGCTCTGATGTAACTTCTTCTACAATATCAGTCAAGCCTGCTCTATTTCTAACTGCTTGAAAAGATTCTAAAGCATTTGATGATTGTGTTACTGCACCTCCAGCTAGAATAGCCTCGACGTGCATAAGTAATACATCAGAATATCTTAGTATAATCCAATCATTACCTGCACTTGTAGGATCTGAGCTTGTAGGCTCAATTCCTAAGTTTGCATCACCATTAGGTAAATATTTTACAACTTGAGTTTGTGTAGTTTGACCAGGATCAACGCGCTTTGAATATTGTGCTCTCTCACCTCCAAATTCATCTAAAGCTGCAATAGCCTCATCTGTCACATAATTTACTCCACTAGTACGTCCTACACCGTTGAGCATCTCTGCCGAAAAGTTTTGACTATCTAAAGAAGAACTCGCTACATAACCAACAGTAAAGATGTTTTCACCATTTGCTTCGTTATAAAACACATCTCTAAAATCAGATTCAAGAGCGTACTCTTCACTAGCTATAATTTCTTCAAGTAGTACTTGAGCTTCTCCATAGTTGCTTCCTTGTGTTAAATACACTTTGGCTAAAATTCCTTGAGCAGCTGCTTTTGATGCTCTATTTGCCGTAGTCGTACTTCCTAACTTAGAAGCCGCAGATTGTAAATCTGCTACAATAAAGCTATAGATTTCACTAGAAGGCACACGTGTAAATTGTGTCTCTACATCTTCTATTAATATAGGTCTGTCTATTAATGGTACATCTCCAAAAGAACGCACAAGATTAAAATAAGCTAATGCTCTCATAAAACGAGCTTCTCCCTCCATACGATCACCATCTGTAATTGCTAGGTCAATATTTTCAAGAACTAGATTTGCTCTTGTAATGACACTGTACATACTACGGTAGTAATCAAACACAAAACCGTTTGTAGGTTGTACAGTAAAGCTATCAAACTGGCCTGCTTCTCCTTCTCCACTTTTTGATCTTGTATTATCACTTAACATTTCTGTTACGTAAAACTCTATTTGCTGCCCATGATTAAGATTATTATCTGTAATCTCAAGACTATTAACTCCTTGTAGCGCATCGTAAACTGTAGTAAGAACAGATTCAAGATCACTCTCATTTGTTGGAAAAGTATCACCTACCAACACGGCTGTTGGTACAGGCTCTAAAAAATCGTCACCGCAAGATGCAAAGCTCACAACAACTAATAACATCATTAAAAATTTATATGTTTTCATAGTTCTGTCTTTTTATTTTAAAATTCTAAGTTTAATCCTAATGATATGGTACGAGCTATAGGGTTTCCTCCACGCTGGTATCCTACATTTAATGCACCTTCATTTTGATATGATTCTGGATTCCATCCAGTATAACCATCTGCTGTGAAGTATAACAGGTTTTGTCCTGAAACATACACCCTAGCTTTACTAAGACCTACTTGACTTATAAGGTCTGTATCTAACGTGTAACCTAGATTTAATGTACGTAGCGCTACGTATGATGCATCTGAGATGATAGCATCTGTAAAAATCTTTTGTTGTAAGAAATTCTGATCTGTAGCTACGTCAAGGTTTGTACCCTCACGACTACTAAAGTGATTAAATATATATTGATCTGCTATGTTACGCACTTCTGCTCCCCAGCTTCCTTGAAATGTGAAGCTAAAATCAACATCTCCTATTTGGAAATCGTTTGCTATACTCCATACAAGATCTGGAAAAGGATCTCCTATAATTGTTTTATCATCATTATCAATTAATCCATCTCCATTTAAATCTCTTACGTATACATCCTGAGCTTCTCCTCCTACAACTGCATAAGGATCTGTTATAAATTCTACAGGTACTTCTCTATCTACTACAAAACCGTAAAAAGAAGATATAGGCTGTCCTTCTAGTGTAATCCACTCTGCTGCTCTTTTATCATCAACATTTGTGATAAGTCCGCTTGCTCCTGCAAAGTCAGTTAATTCATTTTCATTTGTAGATGCTAGTATCGTAGTTCTCCATGTGAATTTCTCATTAGTGATATTACGGGTTCGTAACTCTACTTCGATACCTCTATTAACAACCTCTCCACGATTTGCAAGTCCTTCTCTAAAACCTGTTGTAGTTGAGATAGGCACACTTAATAATAATTGATCAGATACTTTATTGTAGGCATCTATCGATCCAGATATTCTACCATTAAAGAAACCAAAATCTACAGCTACGTTTGTTTCACTAGAACGTTCCCATTGTAAATCTGGATTTGCAACGTTTATTGGAGCTAATCCACTAGAAACTTCGTTTCCAAAAATTGCAGAATTAGGTCCGTATAATTGTAAAGAAGGATATAACTCAATATTATCTGAAATTACACCACTACCAAGACTGATATCTTTGTTCCCTGTAAAACCATAACTTGCTCTTAACTTCAAATCGCTTATTACATCACTCTCACTTAAGAAATCTTCTCTAGCAAGGTTCCAACCAAGAGATACAGCTGGAAAGTAACCATACTTATTATTTACACCAAAAGATGAATGTCCATCTGTTCTTAAACTTGCAGAAGCCAAATACTTATCTTCATAGGAATAATTAACACGTCCAAAGAAAGAAACTAAACGCTCCTCTGTATTATATGAAATATTCTCTATTACAGAAGTACCTCCACCTAGAGTCTGTATTAAATCATTTGAAAATCCATTTACACCAATAGCACTATACTCGCGATCCCACTTCTCTGCCGATGCTCCAAGAATAGCACTTATATTATGCGATCCAAAAGAAGTATCATAAGATAATAACCCCTCAGTCAAGATATGAATTTGCTCAAACGTATCAAGATCTAACTGCGCTGCAGAAGCTCCGTTACGACTAGCTTCAACACCTTGCCAGCGTCTTTGCTTTCTGTTTTGATAATCCCCACCTAAGGTAGCTTTAAAGCTAAGTCCTTTGGCTAGTTTGTATTTTCCATAAAAATTGCCATACATTCTAAACTGCTCATCTGTTCTATGTCTTTCTAATACTTTTGCTGCCGGATTGGTATTACTTGTAGTACTTATATCTACTAACTCGCTTCCGTCTCCAAAAAGATCATAGTTGTCAAAGTGACGCTCCTTAGCATAATCCCCTATTTGTACATTAGGAAAATTTTCTCTGTCCACATACTGAATTGAATTTTCATCGTGATACGTAGGCAACCAAGGTTGTTGTCTCAATATATCATGTGTAGAACCATCAAAACGTCTTCTGTTTGTGTAAGACGGAGCTATATTTGCTCCAAAAGAAAACTTATCATTTACTTCTGTGTCTACCTTTAATCTAAAATTATATTTCTTAAAATCATCTGTAAGAAGTACACCTTCATCATGTAAATAAGAAAGTGATGTATTAAATTTTGTTTTCTCACTACCTCCTCTAGCACTTAGAGAGTGACTCTCAATAATACCACCGTCAAAAATGCGATCTTGCCAAGACTGATCTATACCTAAAAGCTCTCTATACTGAGAACGCAAAGAAAGTTCGCCAGTTTGCGCAAGCTCTTCTGCATGTGACTTTGCTACACTTATGTCATAATCATCACTCTGTCTAGCTTCTTTAAAACCAGTAAAAGTATTGTAACTAAAACGAGTTTTACCTTCCTTACCTTGTTTTGTAGAAATAATTATTACACCACCAGATGCTCGCGAACCATAGATTGCCGCCGAAGCCGCATCTTTAAGAACCTCTACAGATTCAATATCATTTACATCTACTGTGTTTAAAAATTCGGCATCTAGTACAACACCATCTACTACAAGAAGAGGTCCACTAGCTCCTGCTATTGACCCAATACCTCTAATGTTGATAGTTGAATTTGATCCTGCTTCTCCCTCTGTAGCTTGTATATTAAGACCTGCTACTTGACCTACTAAGGCTTCATTTGCGGTTCCTACAGCTATTTGATCAAGATCTTCGTTTTTTACTTTTCCTACAGCACCCGTGATTTTTGTTCTAGATTGAGACCCATACCCAATTACAACAACCTCATCTAGCGTTCCTGCATCAATTTTTAAGACTATATCTGCTCTAGTCTGTCCAGTTATCGTAACTACTTGTGGAGTAAAACCTACATATGTAAACTGCACTATATCGTTTGCGGTAACTGAAATCTCATAGTTACCATCAAAATCAGTAGAAACTCCCGTTTGAGAATTAAGCACTGATACATTCACTCCAGGAATAGGAGAATTCCCTTCTTCAGAAACAACTGTACCCTTTAATAAGTAACTCTCCTGTCCATACAGTAAAACACCGCATAAAAGAAAAAGGACTAAGGAAAACTTAGTTTTTACATTCATAATTAATGATTTAGATTAAATTAATTTGTTTTATTAAATAATCCTCAGAAACATATTAACTGCTCTAAACTCTGTATGCTATTTCATACATTTACAACAGATAAGCTTGCTGAGCTTATTTATACTTCGTACCAGAAGTAATAGTAAAGAGGACGGTGTCGAAGCTGTCCTTTTTTTTTGGTTTACCAAACTGGTCAACCAAATTGGTTTACCAAATATGGGTATAATATTCTGTTAATACAAAAATTAATGTGTTAAAATATTAACTATTCCATAAAATCTTCTCTTATTGGCGAGAATACGTCAATTAGTACCCCTGCTTCAGTACAAATTGCTCCATGTAATTCATGTGGTGGTATGTAAAAAGAATCACCTCCTTTTAATGTTTTAGTCTTACCATTGATAGTCACATCAAAAGATCCACTTTCTACGTAAGTAACTTGTGAGTGGTAATGCTCATGCATAGGTCCTATACCACCCTTCTCAAAATGTACTTTTACAAGCATGATCTTGTCATCATAACCCATTATTTTACGTTTAACTCCTTCACCTACAACTTCCCACTCAATGTCGTTGCCTTCTATAAATTCTTTACTTGCTCCAAATGATTTCATATTCTTAGTTTTTAATTTGTTTTAAAGTATAATTACCCTTCCAGGTGTATGTTTGATTTGATATGGTAATGGAGTGTTGCGCTTTCGCGAAAGCGTTATCTACCACCACCACAAGTTGCTCCTCCCCAGATTGCATAGTGATTTTTATAGCCACATATCCTTCTGGTGCTTTTTCTTGAGCTATAGATGCCACAGATGCATACGCATCCTGCGCTTTTTCTGTAACCGCATTGTATGTACCATGAGACTCTATTACTTGAACGTATACTGCATTTTTTACTCCAGTTTTACGATGTATAAACATAGGGTCTCTGCGTAGGTTAAACGATGGATCATTTGCCCCTACACGTCCAAGAATAAAGGTATCCTTACTGTTTGAAAGTGTGGTAACGCTATAAAACTTGTTATTATTAAGCCATGTAAACTGGCTACTGGCGTCTTTAGGAGTACCAGTCGCTTCCTTCCAAATATGTTGATAGCCATTTCCAGTTCCTAGCGGTCGCAATTCTCGCGATGATTCTACATCAAAACCAGTATAAATCACCTGCCCATGATAGTAAAATGGCAAGTCTATTTGATGCGCTTGGTCACTCTTTATTTGATTAATGTCTATAATGTATGGCTTGCTACCACCTTCTGGTGTTACCATCATCATAGTGCGTGTAATCTCCGTTCCAGGATACGCGTTATTTTCTGTAGCGCTTACTACTTGCAGTTTTTTATCATTGGTATCAAAAGTGATAATCTCTGGATGATGCTTTGAACTTTCCTTAAAACTACCTTTAAAGTGCGATGTCTCATCAATCACTACCGTATTATGAGCAATCGTCTGTTTTGCCCATGTCGTATTTTCTTTTAGATAACCACCACCATTCTTTTGTTCGACATTTACAAAACGCGCCAGACCATAATCTTGTAATATCTCCTCCCCATCCTCGTAAAGAGAATAAGAGAGTTTATCAAAATGCCCATGACTAAGCCCGTGACTCGCGTTCTTCATAACGAGTACGGTAGTGCCAGACTCATAGTTTGCTCTTAGAATAGCAACACCACCTTGATTGCCCTTTGGACCGTCATGTAGTAAAACAGATTCTTTTGTAAATGGGATTGCTTTACCCGCTTCAATTGCCTGAGCTACTGCAAGACCGGTAATATCAAGTTCTACTTGTCCTTGCTGTTGCGCTACCGAAAGTAAACGTGCGTCTTGATTCCCATAATAATAAGCAATATCCACTGCAGATACTAAGGAAGCAGTGTTATAAGACATTCCTTTTTGACCATCATTAAGAGGGAAGAAATCACCATTTTGATCGGTGAGGTTAAGTAATGCATCTACTGCTTTTATTAAAACTCCACCGTTGTATTCAAATATTTTAAGTGCTGGTTTTTTGGTTTCTAACGCTTTCGCGAAAGCTAAAAAAGGATACATCGCATATCGTTGATAGTACGGCCCTTCTGTATAATAACCATCTGGTGAAAATGGCTCGTCTAGATTTGCAAGAAAACCTGTTTTTTGACCTTCCGCCTTTATGAGGCCGCCATCATTATCCATTGCTGTTGACGAAATACTATCATTTTTAATACCATATAATGCTCTATCTACTAGCTCATCATCATCCATCACTAAACCTATCATACCTACAGCAACAGTTCCCCAAGTGCTATGATTATGAATACGGTTAAAAAATTGTGGTGTTTCTACAGACAGAAAATCTGCAAACGGACGAAATAACTTTGTATCAAGAGTCTCACGATCTTCTTCTGGTATCCAACTACGTATGGCGTCATACGCCTGGCTCATATGCACTAACCAGTTTGCATCATTGAGACATTGCCAGAATATCTTCCCACGAGAATATGATCGTTCTTGCGGGTGACGTGGTAATGAAGGATACATCTCTGCATATTTCATTAATACATCTCTCGTATACTGTGCATATTTCTCTTCTCCCGTGAGCTGAAAAATCACCCCTGCCTTATGAAGTATGGTATAATTTAATTTATGCTGTGTGTGGGTATAACCTCCAGCCATGTCCTTTGGAATAGGTACTTGTATCCCATTTTCCATAGCTGCATCTACTTCTTGTTTTGCTATAGCTAGCGAACTATCAAACAACGGAACAGTTCCTAACTTAGCTCTAATATCATCAACCTCAGTTGCGGTAAGTACTACATTTGGGTTTGCACCACTTGTAGTAGCGACCGATGTGTCTTGACTAGTTCCCTGCTCATCACAAGAAACGAATAAAGTCGAAAGTGTGATACCAACTACAAGAGCCGTATTTCTGCTAATTAATTTCATAAAGTCTTACTTAATTTTATATTCTAGCAGAGCTGCGGGAGCTAGCGGCTGAGATATGTTTTGTTTTCCTTGGGTAATCGTAACAGTGGTAGGCTTATCACTTAATAGTGTAATGTATAAACGGTCGTTTTCTACTTGCGTCATCACATCGGCCTCTTGTGAAAAATCAATAATCACATCACCTATTGTTAATTGGGAAGTAGCAAATGATATGTTAGTATCATCCTTAGATAAGGTGGTACTATTGTTTTGAGTTTCACTAGTAGTGCTAATTGACCAACCAGCAAATTCGCTACCCATGCTATCTTCATCTATTCTCTTGTCGTAGGTATTAAATGGATAAAGCACCGTCACAAAACTGAAGTTATCTGCAGCTGCTTTTTGCACAACAGACCACTCTTTACCACGTTTACCGTCTGTAACTACTTTATCTACGGCTTGTAGTTGTAAAATATCTAAGCCGCTTCCATTATCAAAAGTAGCTCTAAGTAACTCTGGGCTATGCTCACTACTATAATGACCTTGCCATACTTGCTTGTAAGTATGTGGAGCTTTTGATTCAAAATTATCTTTTACAATCCAGAATTCATTCTCAACATTTATCACTTGTCTAGTATAACTGACACCTATATTTTCAAATCCGTTGTGAGAACCTACAAACACATCTGCTGTAGCATTTGTACTCCACCCTAAGACCTTTGGCGTAGGAAGTTCTTTAAATTTCCCGAAGCCGCTTCCTCCTTTATTTGAAGTGTATTGCTTGCCTTGCAGCTCGTTATCTACAAGCGCCACATTTTTTACCATACTATTTTTAAATAGCTCAAGATCTTCTAGCGAGTAACGTACTTGGTAGTTAGGCAAAACTACCTTCTCATTTGCCATTGCTTGTATTCCTAGCATATCTCCATGCTGATGGTCAGGTTTATCTGCATCAAGTCCGGCAGCTATAACAAGCATATTATCTTGGTCATTCCACCCTTCCCGCATGATATAATACCCAGTGTTTTCAAAAGCATAAGATCCTACTTGAGGCGCTGTAGCTTTAATTTCTTTTAAAGCACCTAGTTGTTCCTTACTTAAATTCCATAAATACTTAGGCTTTACTGTGCTTTTTGCAAAGTATCCCATTTCCGGATCATCAAATAAAAGATACCCCAAGGTAAGTGTACCAGAAATGTCGTTTTTCTCTGCCCAAGGTGCATCTGTATCATCAGATAATACTGGTGCAGATCCGTCTGGAAATGCGATTTTAGTAAGTGTAGTAAAAAGAGATTTTAAACGTTCTTCCCAGATGGCGCTTACTTTCTTATTACTTTTTTGAGCGAGTTGATAGATATAAAAGTAGTTATCAATATCACTTTGATGATAATGAATGGTACGTTCAAACTGAAAACCATCTCCATTAATCTCGCGCTGCAAGTGCTGCTCGAGAATACTCATCGCTCTTTCATACCATAAATCTGCATCTTGAAAATCACTGAAAATAATGGCAAGCATAGCCAGCGCACTTAATCCTCTCGTTTGGTGATTACCAGATTTAAACTCGGCATTATTTTCATATAAATGTGAAGCGTGTTGCAACAATGTTGCTACCGTAGTAAGCTGCTCTTTATCTGAATATGCTTTTTCTCCAAGAAATCCATTATGAATTTGCAGCCAATTGAGAACTCTGTAACCAGATCTAAAGGCTTCGTAAACTCCGTTTCCATCGGGAATAGTTTCATATTCACCTGTGATTAACGCATCATTGAGTGACTGTAATTGACCAGTGAAGTAATCTATATATTGTGCATCTTTATCCTTGTAGCGATATAGAAAGGCAATATCTACCATTTTATGCTGTCTCGCTAGGTGCCTGAGACCGTATGCATTGATGGGAGTTTCATTTTTGTAATTAAAAGGTAACTTCCAGTGCGTACTGGCATCAAATTTATCTAAGTGATCTTGAGCACGAGTAGTATGAGAAACCTCCATCGCTGGATACAATGTTTTATACTCCTCAAAACGAGTATCATTCTCTGTCCATTCGTAAAAGTAACGTTCTTGAAAAACAGTTCTAAAATGAGCAGCAAGCTTCTCTGGTGAGTCATCACCAAGTTCATCTTTAATCTCTTTTTTTAGATAAACAGCAAGGTCTTCTACAGCTACCACCTTATCTGATGGTAATTGCTGAGAACAAAGCGCAAGTGAAAATATACAAAAACACCACTTCAATAAAGGGAACTGTTGTGGCTTATACATTAGTAAACCAGTTTAAGTTTCAGATTTTGAACTACTTTTATTTCACCAGAGTTAGACACTGTATTGTCTATTGGTTCTTGACCTTTTTCTCCCCAAAGAACCGCGACATACTTCACACGATTATTTCTAAACGTGTTATTTGCTAGGGTAACATTTACGATACCTCTTGTCTGTAATAATATATTAGCGCTATCACTAGCACCACATTTTGTAAATGTATTACCCGTAACCACAAGGCTTCCACCTATAGTAGACTCATCATAACCTCCACGGTAATAATCTAGCACGTCACTAGCTACATTTTCAAACTGAGAATCTTGAATAAATACAAAAGCTGCATTATAATCACCTTTATCATTTACTTCTTTATTGAGTTGGATACCACGCTGCGTGTTTTTAATCACACTATTTTTAATCATAATAGTATCAGCAAAAGATGCTTTACTGGTTTCTAACACACTTTTAAATCCGTCTATTTCTACATTGTCAAGCCATAATTCATAAGACTGCCCCATGTTTTTATCAAGGGTTGCAAAAGCATCTGTAGTTGACGTTCCTTTAAGTGAAATGTTTTTAAGCTTGAGTTTTGCTCTTGGTTGTAGCTCAAAACCTTTGGCAGTGTTACTAAAAGTAAGTACCGGTTTTTCTGAAGATGAGGATTGAAGAGTTACCGCTTTCGCGAAAGCGTACTTTTCATTAATCTCATAATTACCAGCGCTAAGCTCTATAGTATCTCCATCATTACTTGTCGCAACAGCCTCTGTAAGTTCTGCTGCAGTTGATACTTTTATCGTTTTTCCTGCTTGCTTTTCTGGATGTGGGTTGAACCATGACGTCCCGTAATTAGTTACGTCGAGCAACGCCGATGCACTCGTACTAGCTCCTGCAATTGCCCCCACCTTATTAGTGGACGCTCTTTTATTATCAAAAATATCCGCCTCAATCTTATCAAAGTCAAATCCATTATACATCTCAGTCTCTAGTGATTCTGGGGATTGGAAGATTTCTGTAGGTGATGATAATGTTACTTCTTTAGTTAACAAACCGTCTGTTTGATAAGCACTTTTATTTTCTACATTGAGTATGTTATTTTTAAAAGTAACGCCAGTGATGCTATCGTAATTTTTGATGATTTCTGTAGTTTCAATATCTCCGTACACTAAGTTATTTGCCACAATCATACGTTCTGCACGTGCCGAACGTATTTCTGAAGCCGGAAGGACTTCTGCCTGACTTAGGTTTGCTCCTACTCCAAAATGCCAAGGCGACTTTGTATTTATAAATGAATTGTGAGCGACTACCACATCTGTAACCTGATTATAACGATTAAGCGGGGACTTAGGAATACCATTCATTACTGCGAGCGGTGCGCGAAATTCATTTCCTTTTAAGTTATAGAAGTAGTTATTTACAATAAGATGACCTGTATTTATGACACGTATACCTCCAATAAACTCAGATGCATCATTACCTATAAATACATTACCATCTATGGTCGCATAATTACCGTGACGAAGCACTAGCGAACCTTCTGACTCAAAAAAGACATTATTTTTAAAGGTATTATAATTAGACTTACTTGAGATAATCTCTACTTCACCATTACACTTTTCAAAATAATTGTGTTCTACATTTACATAACCCGGTGTCATAGACGTGTAGCTGTCTCCTAGTTGCATAGTCTCAGCACGAGGCCCACCTTTTCTAGGACGTGGTCCAAAGTGGTTATCCTTAATCTGGTGATAGGTATTTACATTTTCATTACCCTTTAAAAACACGCGAAGCGTAGGCCCTTGGTTTGTTTTACCAGTAATATAATTATGATCAAATGTATTGTGCTGTCCCCATAATTCTATCCAGTGATTTTTACTATCACGATCTGGGTTTGTAAAATCTTCTATCACGCAATCTGTTACACGCGAGTGATATGCTATCCTCTCATCATCTATTTTAAATCGGATAATGGCATTCTCTGTAGTAAATCCATTTTTAAAATAAAGTCCTTCTACTACAAGGTGCTTCCCTCCTAGTTTAAGTGAAGAGTTACCTTCTAAAATTACTTTCCCAGCATTTTCTGCCTTAAGAGTAATTGGATTATCCTCCGTACCTTCTCCGTAAAATTTAATAGCTAGATCTTTCCACACGCCATCTTTAAGACTGATTACATCTCCTGGCTTTGCATCTTTAATTGCTTCTTTTAATTCCTCTGGGGTAGTGACTGTCTGTGACAATGTAGGCATAGGCTCCTTACAAGAAGTAAAGACAATAAGGCTACAAAAGAGAAGAAGATATCGAGTCATAAATATGTTGTGAGTACTAAGAGTACGCTTTCGCGAAAGCAAAAAACAATACACTTATATTAGAATTATCTAAAATTACTCACCTGCAACATCAATGTTTGAGCGTAAAATAATTTTAAATTTAAGCTTAATACAAATTGGTTATCCAAACTGGTTTACCAATTTATAATCTCAAATATATAGATAATTACGATACTCACAATTATTTACACAATTATTTATTGAATTATAATTAAACAAGGAAGTAATCACTTATTTCCACACTCAAAGGTATTACTAGCTGAATGATGGAAAATAAGAGTAGACAAAAATAGGTGCGTATAATGAAGCTCTATTCAAATATAGGTGCAGATACAATACTACTTAGAAGTAGAATTACTAGCGCTCCAAGAATTATTATAATGATATAAAATTTACGATTGCTCATCACAATGGTTATTGGTGTAATGCAATCAAAGGACTTGAAGATAAGGGCCCTAAATTTGTGATGGTTGAATGACCTAATCCATACTTGCGGAGAAAATCTGGCTTTTTATCAATCAAGCTAATGATATGGTTGCTATGAGTATTTGCAAACTCCTTGATGTCTGATGTCGTGTTTAGATAATCAACTACTACTGAACTATTAGTAAGCGTTCTCAAGTAATAACACACCTTCGTCTGGTTACTTATCTGTTGATTAGTCATCTCGTTCATACTGTTGCTCACAACAATCTTGAGCGAACCATTTGAAAGTTTTACGATTTCATACCAGCTCTCTATTTCCTCTTCAGATATTTCTGATTTAAAATCTGATACTAATGCAAAGACGGGGTTTCTTTTTTGTTTGGTAGCCGTAGGCATTATGAGAATAGGACATGCTCTTATTTCATCGATGATAAGACTGGTGTTTTTACAGTACATATTAACATCTCTATTTAATTTGTCCTTACAAGAAACTACCACAATGTCAATCCCTAGCTCGGTGATATTTTTTCTCATACCAGAGATAAGTCCGGTGCACTCTGAGATTGCATTAAAGCTGTGATTCTTATTTCTACTATTATAAGAGTATTTTTTAATCAAGCGCCCTAGGCGCTTTTGCGATTCTAGTTTAGGACGTTCAAACCAATCCTCATCTGCTTGTAGTAGTTGGATTGCATTGAGACCTTGAACGTTGTAATTGTAGGTATTGAGAAAATAGAATTCACACACTTCTCTTTTAAAGAATTTGACAGCATAATCTATAGCATCACAGTTATGATGATTTAAATAAATAGGTATTAATATCTTTTTCATATCTCTATTTTTAGCTGCGTTTATATTTAGAGAGCGCTATGTAAATAACCTTCCTTAGTTGTTTAAATTCAATCATAAGATTGCTATATAAATCTCTTCTCCCCTCGTGTTCTTTTGCTCTTACTACATCATATGTTCTTTCACTGTATTCATATTCACGTTTTAATTCTTGCTCATATTTGCACAATGAAGCCATAACGAGGGTGTTTTTCCTTCTAAAACCCTGTAGCATTGCAGAAAGGGTGCTATTTTTAATAAGTCTTTTCTCTATTAATTGCAGGTAATCAATTTCAAGATTAATACTTTCAATGGCGTCTATCCATTGGCTCAATTCAATGAGGTCTTTTTCTATAAACAACCTTCTATAAGCGTCGATTTTATGTGATAATATGGTATCCAAGTAGTAAGTTTTTTTGGCATTATGCAGGTTGTGCTACTTGAGAAATTTTTCCTTGAAGCTCTTTAAAAAAAGTGTCCTTAAGTTTACGGTACTTATCTATGTGAAAGAGGTACATCCTTCTACATTTTTCATGTTCTTGTATAAACGTCATATCACAATGAACATCCTCACACTCTGCAATAGTATCTCTAGAAACTTTAAATTTTTGAAGCTCTACCAAGATTACATCATTCTCTACTTGCTTCATTTCAAACCGCTGAGAGGTAGATTCTTGTTCTAATCTTTTTTGAGCCGGCTGTGCATTATAAAACTGTATGAGATTGCCTAGCTCTTTACGTATGTAGGTAAGGTGATTAATCCAATTATGAAGCTCCATCGTGTTGATTTTATGGGCAACATCTACCTCACTGTCGTGAGCATATATTTCTATATTTAATCCTTTCATAATGTATATTTTTTATTAGAGAACAACTTCCATAGTGTGTTCTAGTGCATCTTGTATAACCTTTGTTATGGTGAGTTCCTGCATTCCAGTAGGAAACATCCAGCTTATAATAGCACCTTCCTTATTACCAAATATTGCCGATCCCATAGGTGTGAGCACAGAGACCTTACTCAACGCCACATCCTTATCTGCAGGTACAACTACTTGTAGTGTTTTCTCCCAGCCTCGATCTGAGGATACTGTTACCTTGCTATTAAAACGTATTACGTTTAAAGGCATGTCACAGTCATCTACTATATGAGCACTTTTAAGCTCATTACTCAACCGCTGCAATGACTTTTGCGTTTTAAAATCATCTACATATCCCGAGATATTGAGTACGCGTTTTAAAAACACGTACTCTCTCTTTTCTAATATTAAACCTTCACAATCCATATTATAATAATTAGATGTACTTAGTATTAAGGGAAAATCCCTCGTTGTATGTAAGCCTTTTCTATTCTCTTTATGGCAATACAATAAGCCGCTGTTCTCATATCCATAGACTCACTTTGAGCAAAAGCATGGACCTTATTAAATGATTCTCTCATTTTTTTCTCTAGCTTAACCATCACCTCATCCAGTTGCCATAACTCTCCGTTACGGTTTTGTAACCACTCAAAATAACTTCCTATTACTCCTCCAGAATTACATAGAATATCAGGAATGATAGTGATTCCTCTATCTAAGAGTATACGCTCACCGTCACCATTAGTAGGTCCGTTTGCACCTTCGGCAATGAGTCTTGCTTTTATAGTAGGCGCATTTTCCTTAGTAATTTGATTTCCTAAAGCTGCAGGAATACAGATATCACAATCTATGGCATAAAAGTCATTTTGTGCTGGTACAGCAGATTCTGGAAAGTCCACAATACTTCCATTATTTACCTTGCTATAATTAAACAGGTCCTCTACATTAATTCCTTCTTTATTCTCGATAGCGCCAAAAGCATCTTGAACGGCTACTAGCTTTGCACCTTCTTGCTCTAGAAAATGTGCAGCCCAGTAACCTACGTTACCAAAACCTTGAACGATAAATTTTTTATTATCTAAAGACTCCTCATTGCGCTCTGCCCAATATTTAATGGTGAGATATACACCGTAACCTGTTGCACGATCACGGCCCTCTAATCCTCCACTTCCATCTGGTTTTCCCGTAACTACATGCTGGTTTGCTGTGCGCTCTGCTGGAGGACGCGTACTCATATACGTATCTGCCATCCATGCCATGGTCTGGCTATTTGTATTTACATCTGGTGCAGGAATATCATGTTCTGGACCTATATTATCTGCAAGAGCAAACGTAAATCTGCGCGTAATACGCTCTAATTCTGTTTGAGAATATTTTGAAGGATCTAGCTGGATACCACCTTTACCACCACCATAAGGAAGACCTGCAAGTGATGTTTTCCAGGTCATCCACATAGCAAGAGCTCTCGCTGCATCAATATCTACCGTAGGGTGATAGCGTAAACCACCCTTGTAAGGTCCTAAGGCATTGTTGTGCTGCACTCTATATCCTGTAAAAATCTCAACATCTCCATTATCCATTTTTACTGGAAAATGAACCACAATCTCATTGTTTGTGATGCTCAAGATTTTTCTAATGCTAGGGTGAAGTTCAATATGATCTGCAGCACTGTTAAACTGCTCCATCACATTATCCATCATACCTCTCACAGGTACTTTTTTACTCTTCTTATCTAAAGTTACTACTTCCATAATCAAAGCCACTAGTGCTATTTATATATTATTTAAAAAGACGATTTGAAATACTTCTTTCCTTGTATCTCTCTGTGATATATTTACTTTTTGGTTTTTTGCTACCCGCTTTTTTTGGAGCTATAGCGCTTAACATTGAATTGAAATTCATCTTTACTACTCTTTAAATTGTTTCTTATTTGTTATTGTTTCACAAAGATTTGAAGCCCTAGTCACCTACATAGATGATATAAGCTTCTTTTACTTTGATAAGATAATGGCAATCTATATGCCAGTGCGCGTGCCAGAAAGATGCACAAATAGAAGAACGCAATGTTTAAAAGGGTTTTCACGCTTTCGCGAAAGCGTAACAAGAAACCACAGCCGAGTAATAATTACCCAGCTGAGGAAAAATGAATCGCTAATTAATATTATTTTATGGAAAAATGGATGCAATATTCATACAGTAGCATGGGTATGAAATCACCTTTTGAAAGAGCCTATTAATCTTCTAACTTACTACGCAAAGTCTTGCGGTCTATGCCTAGAATTTGGGCTGCTTTGGTTTTATTGTTTTCCATAGCACTCAGCACTTTCCTTATATGAATTTTCTCCATTTCCTTGAGGGAAAGTAAGCCATCCTCAGGAAAATCAATAGCATATTTAAGAGCTTCTGGGAGGTGTGCAACTTCAACGACTTTATCACACATAATAACGGCTCTCTGTAAGATATTTTCAAGTTCGCGTATGTTACCAGGCCAGTCATAACGTTGTAAAATGGCTGTTGCTTCTGGTGTGATTTTTATAAAACGATCTTTGAACTCTACGCCATACTTAAAAAGAAACTTTTCAATAAGCAAAGGAATATCCTCCTTACGTTCTCGCAGTGGAGCGACATCAACCTCAACCACGGTAAGACGGTAATAGAGGTCTTCTCTAAAAGTTCCTTTTTTTATCATCTCCTTGAGATCACTATTGGTTGCTGCGATAACGCGGACGTCTATTTTATCAGGTTTTTGAGCGCCTACTTTTACCACTTCCTTTTCTTGAAGTACGCGCAGTAATCGTGATTGTACCGCTGTAGATGCGTTACCTATCTCATCGAGGAAAATAGTCCCACCATTTGCCGCTTGAAAAAAGCCATCCCGGTTTTTATCGGCTCCTGTAAATGCACCTTTTGTATACCCAAACAATTCTGACTCTAATAGATTTTCTGGGATACCGCCACAGTTTACGGCAATAAACGGTGCTCGCGAAAATTTACCTTGGTAATGAATAGCTCTTGCCACAAGCTCTTTACCAGTACCACTCTCACCTTTGATAAATATGGTTGCTTTATTATCCTTTACACGCTCTATAATCTCGATAACACTATTAATCTTATCAGAGTTTCCTATAATCTCACCATAGGGTTTGTGCTGTGTGTTACTCGTAAGCTGATGTTCTTTGCGACTAGTAGCTAAACTTCCGTCATCATTTACGAATGACTTATTAATGGCCGCTTTTAATTCGATTTTAGTAAAAGGCTTGGTCAGATAATCTACAACTCCAGACTTTATCGCAGCGAGGGAATCTTGGACAGAGGGATAGCCAGTCACTATAAGTTTAGGCAACTGTGGGTAATGCTCAGACACAAAATTAATGAGTTCTGTGCCATCTATCTCTGGCATTTTGAGATCTGTAATAAGTAAATCTATATGTGTATCACGTAGTATTTGAACTGCCTCTTTTACAGACACTGCCTTATAGGTATGATAGTTCCATGATTGCAAGTGACGCTGCAACAGCTCTAAGATGTTGATATCATCATCTACTATTAATATGTTCTCTTTATTGAGTTGCATAGCGTCTTAAAATCTAGGTAGCATTACGGTAAATGTAGCGCCTTTGTCTTTATTATTTCTAGCTGTAATAGTTCCCTTGTGACTGGCTACAATACCATGTACCACACTAAGACCCAGCCCAGAGCCATCACCCGTAGGTTTTGTTGTAAAAAAAGGCTGAAACACTTTATCTAGCACCTCACTAGATAATCCTACGCCTTCGTCTTTAATTTTTAAAATAATAGATCGATCAGATTGCGATGCCGTTATTGTTACAAGTCCGTTTTCTGGCGAAAAATAAATAGCATTTATGATTAGATTAAAGATAATCTGAGTGATTTGAATCGTATCTGCTTTAAGCCATAGTTCTTGATCATCAATGTCTATCAGATAATTAACCTTTGCTTTTTTAAACGAAGCTTCTAGTAATGCTACGGCACCTTTAATACTAGGCACCATATTAAGCGCTTGCATTTCTTGCGGCATCTCACAGGCAAAAAACATTAACTTTTTTACAACCTCACGAGAGAAAATAGCATTCTTTATAATCTTATCAAGATCTTCTGTTGCGCTTTCATTACTCGCTATATCTTCTTTTAAAAGCTCTGCAAATCCTAAAATATTGGCTAGTGGCGTGTTGAGTTCATGTGCAATTCCCGCAGTAATCTCACCTAGAATACCCAGACGATCTGCACGTTCCATCTGCCTTTTGAGAGAGGTTTCATTTTGCTGTATTTCTATACGCTCTAGTAGGTTTCCTATTTTCTGAGCGACACTATCCAGTAATTGTTTTTCTTCCTTTAAAAAAGAGCTCTTACCTATCAAGTAGGAAGTAATCATCCCATTAGGCTTATTGAATACTTGAATTGGCGCTTCTAGACAGATTGCTTCATTGGCACGCTCTGTAATGGTGGACCATAATGAGGTTTCAATAGAAATCTCTGTATTGCTAGGATATTGAAAGCCTTTCTTTAAGCTAAATGCAATAGCATCAAGCGTTTCTTGCATTTGATCTACATCTGTATGTACAATAATAGAGGACACTTCATAAAGGCAAGTAAGCTCTTTAATTCTTTCTTTAAGTTCGTCTTCTGTGGTTGCCATACCTAATGGAATTTCATTTATTTACAAATAGCTACTGCCTTTAAGAACTCAACAGCTTTTTACCTGTAGTCACAAAAGAAATTCCTTGCTGGCCGTAGGTACTTATCATAATCGCCTCAATGATAGGCTCATTAGTATCAGGCTGTATTTTCCAGTCGAAGATAAAGTTTGCGCCTGTTCCTCCTTCTTTATCCACACCGTCTATAACAATCTGAACGGTCTCCATAGGGTTGATAAAAATGGTTTTTTCAAAATACACGCGAATTGGCTTGCCGTAGGTGTTATAATACACTGCCTTATCCACATACACCTGCGCTTCTCGATTAGGATTATGCAAGCTTATCGTCGCCGTTAAGTCTGCCTGATCATTTTCTGTGCGTAGGTAAATTTGAGAGTAAATAGATAAAAAGGTACTCCCCGACTCGAGCGAATCATTTATAGCTGTCTTCACTGTTCTCTTCTCCCAGTTCACTGGGTCTACAGAACTAAGTGGCTTGGGCTCCTCACATGAAAGAAGTAATAGATATACTAAGACAAAAGGAAGTAAATATTTCATAATAGGGTCGAGATATATTTAAGGTGTACATACTATAACAGATACGTACTACAAGATATCAAATTTCTGGATTTAAATTGGTGTGTGGTGTTTGTATCTGTTCTTTTGGAGGGAATGTTTCTAAAATCTAAAAAACATACAAGGGAATTCAGATTTTCACAAACTACATGAGCTAGCTAGTACCGAATTATTATAAACAACTGCTTTACAACTTCGTATATCACTATTTAGATAGGAAAATTTCAATAAAAATAAAATTTTTATGAATTTTCTTAATTCGTGTTAAGTACTGTAGAATATGACTATCCCGTATTAATTATTACAAGTACAAATTATGTGATTCGATGTAATCAACAATATCATCGCTAAGATGCAAAGCGCTAATATTGATTAACATTTATTTATATATTTTAGCCCTAACAAACTAACCATCTTTCTATTATCGCTTGAAGAAATTACTCCCTCACCTTCTTTTGCTATGCGCTATTTTTGCAAATGCACAAGATTTGACTCAGATAGGCAAAGCCAAGCTCTTTACATTGGGTGGTGGCGTTTCTGCAAACTCAGTGTACTATAATGGTGACGGACAGCGAGACCCTTTTACTTATGTTTTAAATGGTAATCTTAACCTAAACATAAGTGGTATTTACAACATCCCTATATCGTTTGCATATTCTAACCAAGATTTTAATTATAGTCAGCCATTTAAGTTCAATAGGCTTAGTTTAAATCCATCTTATAAATGGCTTACGGCTCATATAGGAGATGTATCTATGACATTCTCTCCTTATACCTTAAGTGGTCACCAATTTACTGGTTTAGGTTTTGACGCAACGCCTACAGCAAAGCTCAAACTGAGTGCTATGTACGGACGTTTGGTACGTCCCAATGAATATGACCCAGAAGATCCTCAAGCAGTACCTGCCTATAAACGTATAGGGTACGGATTAAAATCTGCTTATGATTTTGAAAAATTCTCCTTAGGCCTCACTTTCTTTGCAGCAAAGGATGAGGAAAACTCTGTAGAAAACCCATTTCCTGTAGAAACTGCTGTGAGTCCGCAAGACAATCTCGTCATAAGTGTGGATGGTAAAGTAAAACTTTTTGGATCTGCTATTCTTAATGTGGAGTATGCAACATCTGGAATTACAGACGACACGAGAGCTTCTGGTTCTCCAGAAAATGGCGGTCCTGTAGGGCTACTTTATAAAGGAAATGCTACTACCAGATACTATAATGCTTTTAACGCACAACTCTCTACCAGTGTAGGAAATGGAAGTGTAGGTGCTACGTATGAGCGCATAGATCCAGGGTATCAAACTCTAGGAGCTTATTTTTTTAATAATGACCTTGAAAATATCGCTGTAAATGCTTCTCAATCTATTTTTGATAGCGCTATAAATATCTCTGTAAATGCCGGACTCCAGCGAGATAATCTTGATAAAGCAAAAACATCTGAGTTACAACGAGTTGTTACTGCTGTAAACGTAAGTGTGAGAGCCACAGAAAAACTTAACATAAACGCCTCTTATTCTAACTTTCAGAGTGTAACAAACATTAGAGATCAGTTTGATTATATCAATGCCGTTACTCCCTTTGACAACATAGACACCTTAAACTTTAGGCAGTTATCTCGTAATGCGACCTTAAATCTCACCTATGCCATTGCAAAATCTAAAGAGCGTGTTCAAAACGCGAGCATAAATCTATCCATGCAGGATACAGAAGATTTGCAAGAGCAATTTTTATCTGGAACCCAGACCACTGTAGGAGCTACTACGTTTTATAATACGGGTGGAAATTACTCTATTAATTTTGTACCCATTGACCTTAGTGTGACCGCTGGTGTGAATGCCTCATTTAATAAAACATTAGAATCTAGCAACAATACCCTAGGACCTACCGTGGCAGTATCAAAACTCTTTTTTGATAAAAAACTACGAAGCTCCTTTGCTGCTTCTTATAATAGAAGTAGTGCAGATGGGGAGTTACAAAACACCATCCTCAACTTTAGAGCAAATGCTGGCTACCAGCTCTTTAAAAAACACCAATTTAACTTAAGCCTATTATCTCTTTTTAGAAATAATGCTACGGCTGCTACTAATAACCTTGCAAATGACTTTACAGCGACACTAGGCTATAACTATTCATTTACCGTAGGCAAACTCCCTGCTTTAAGATTTGGAGAGCGAGATTCTCGCGAGTCTTCCTCTGGACTTACAGAGATACAATTTAGGTCTGACGGGACAATCTATCAAGGAAACGCAAATGAACTTGACACACAGATATCTGACGCAAAAGATCGAGATGCTTTCTCATTCATACCACCTGTTGTAAAGGAAAAGGTAGATGGTGCAAAGTTTACGATGCTAGATCTAAAGACAGCAAAGGAGAAAGACCTTAGAGATGCTGCTATTGAATATCTCACAGAGGTGGATGATTATAACGCTTTCGCGAAAGCGTATGACCAAGCAATTCTTATCGCCGTAAGAAGATTAACGCCGGATGCCATGTACCTAGATGATACTATCGAGAAGGAATTTGCTATTGCAGGTGCAAAAGTGCAAGCACATCAATACAAAGGGATCCCACTTGCAGATGTGCCAGACAAAACGAGTTTAAGCTACAAGGACTATAAGATATATTATGATGCTTTTGAAATTAAACGAGAGAAACTCATAAATCACAGGTATATGCTAGAACGCATTGTTAAAATTAGATCTATGCGTGACTTAAAGGACGATAAACAGCTTAAACAGTTTAGAAAAGAGCTCGCTGCCAAAGTGTATGAGGCTTATGGAAACATTGCAAAAAACCCAACTTCCTTAAGCAAGGCACTCACCGTTGACCTTATTTTATACTATAAAAACCTAGCAACCAAGTTTGCTGATAAAGATGAGTACACAATAAAATACTTATCTAAAATAAAAAACTAATACAGACATAATGAAGCAATATCTCCTACAGTTATTCTTTTTGCTTTTTGCTATACAGGTAGTGATAGCACAGCAATTTCCTGTACAAGTAATCCCACAGACCATACCACCTAGGCCTGTAGTATTATCTGACTATGCAAATGCATCATCTGTTAATGATAAAGTGCGTGTGCAACTTATTCTCAATGACCTTACAGAGCTTAACCGCGAGGTACGCCTCAAGCTTTTTATAGAAGGACAAGGTATTAATGCACAGAGTAATGATGTGGTTGTAGGAGCCACTCCAATATTCCTGGAAGGTGGTGTCGCAACTACCTTAGGCACGGCACAACTAGCTCCTTATTTTGACCTTCAGAATTTACAAGGTATTTCTCCAGGAGTATATGGTAATTCCTTACCAGAAGGATCTTATAGCTTCTGTTTTGAAGTTTATGACTTATTTACTGGTAATGTAGTCTCGGGAAAGACTTGTACTAATTTTGTGCTTTTTGATAATGACCCTCCCCTACTTAACCTTCCATTAAATGCAGCGGGTATACAAGAGATGAACCCTCTTAATATTGTTTTCCAGTGGACACCTAGGCACATCAATGTTTCAAATGTACAGTATGAACTTATAGTTTCTGAAATCTGGGATCTTAACATAGACCCTCAAGCAGCGTTTTTATCGTCTCCTCCCATTTTTCAAACCACTACTACACAAACTACCTTCATTTATGATGGTTTACAACCTTCATTAATACCTGGTAAACGTTATGGATGGCGCGTGCGTGCCTTTGCCGCCGCAGGAGCCGAAGAAATAGGCGTATTTACAAATAATGGCTTTAGTGAGATCTTTTACTTTGACTACCAGACACAATGTGATGAGCCGCTATTTCCGGATGTAGAGGAGCTTACTAATCGCAGCGCGGAGCTTACCTGGCAAGGTAACTTTGACCATCTTGATTACACGGTAAAGTATCGCGAGAAAGATGCAGAATCAGAATGGTATGACTTAACTACTCCTCAAGATTATATCGAAATTGACAATCTTGAACCTGAGACTACCTATGAATATAAGATACAAGGTAACTGTATGTTTGGCAGTTATGGAGAGACTTTTATTCAAGAGTTTACAACACTTTCTGATGAAGCGTCTAGCTATCAAGGTTGTGCGATTGAGCCTGAGCCTATTCTTCTTGAAAACCAAGAGCGTCTTACGGAGCTTTTCTTATATGATAACTTTACTGCTGGTAAGTTTAAAGTACGCGTATTAGAAGTAGAGAATAGCACCTCGCCTTTTAAAGGTAAAGGATACGTCACCATACCGTGGCTAGGTTTTATTACTATCGCTGCAGAGTTTGAAAACATAGAACTCAACACCGATAAAGAGCTTATTTCTGGAGCAGTAGTTACTACTTATGATCCAGAGTGGGGTAATATAATAGAGGCCGATATTATCATCAATGCATTTGTTAATTTTTTTGATACTATTAGTGAACTTTTTAACACCAACGAAGTTATTGATGAAGTATATTTAGATGGAACAATTTCAGATGAGGAAATTCCAATTCTAACAGAAGAGCTTGAAAACATTAATCAGGCTATAGCTTCTCTTGAAGCTGGGCAGCCTTTGGATGATGAATCTCTAGCCCTACTTGCTGCTTTGCAAAATAACGGGCAGGTAGTCCAAGATGTCATAGCTAATGCATCTTCGGGTAATAGCTCTTTATCAGATACTCAGGGAGCATACGAGGCACAACAAGCTGTAAAAGACCTTACGCGAATAACAGTCTTTTTTAATGAATCTTCAACTGAATTAGATATTCCGGTTACGATTGCTATTCCTACTATGTCAGGAATCCCAATTCAAATTGATTCTTATTCGAAAATAGCGATAAACGATTTTGGTGGACTAGAATGGTTCGAAAAAGAAGGAGTTAGATATTTAGGTGTCTATACAACTAGTGGTTTTTTAGGTTATTATCCCAAACCATTTCTCAATGATATTGCAAACAACTCCTCTGGGCAGGTAATCCTAAATTCAGCAGAAAATATCGAATTATTAAAATCTAATGAGTTTTTGGGATTTACTATTGCCACACCTGGTAATCAGGCATTTACTCTTGCTAAAAGAGTAGAAGGAGAGGAAGCTACGCTAGATTGCACTTGCCAATATAATTGGATTGTTGAAAATACTTCTACAACAATAAAAACAAATGTTAAAACGCACATTCCACCACCTAATGCAATAGCGAGTAATTGTGCTGGGACAGCCTGTAATACGTCAATTGTTTTAGGAGGTCTAGGTAGTAATCTCTTTGATGCAATTACTGAATCAAATCCGGAAATTGCGCAAGACCCAGATAAATTTATAGAACTGGAAAATTTAAAGGTTTACCTCGACAATCTCACAGCTAATAAATCATTCGCACTTTTTAACACAGATGAACTTAAATATATAGGTCAGAATAGTCTTTCTGTTTATAGAACATACTTCAAGAATAATGTCATATACAATCTTTCTAAGTTTCAGGAACACTTTCCAGAAACAACTTTTTCTAGGGATGTTGAAATTATTTTCTCTTCCGTAAATTTAAGAGAAAATTTAAATGAGGATTATAATGTCAATTCTATAGATTATTTGAGAGGAGGGAATTATCACTACGCTTTTGCAGATTTAACTACTAGATATGCTGTAATTTATATTGAACAAATAACATCTATTGTTCCTATAATTTTTGAAATGGA
The DNA here is from genome assembly GCF_045063955.1 of Dokdonia sp. Asnod1-B02. Lineage (NCBI taxonomy): Bacteria > Pseudomonadati > Bacteroidota > Flavobacteriia > Flavobacteriales > Flavobacteriaceae > Dokdonia > Dokdonia sp. Asnod1-B02. The sequence goes on from NZ_JBEFNW010000002.1 coordinate 2,901,504, forward strand.
AAATGCGAAAATTGCTCAAGCTATTTCTACACATAACGGCTATGAGCAATATGTGGCTAAATGGGGAACTGACGATGCGTGGATGTTTATTGCTCAATGGTCTGCAGTTTATGCCGAAGATTTAATTGAAGGTTACAGTGGTAACATGGCAACAGTAAAAATTTCTAAAATTTTTGGGCAGAGTGTAAAAACGCCAAGTTTATGGAAACGCTTCGTTGGGGTTTTTAAGAAATCGCAGAAGATGAAAAATCGCGCACAAGATTTATTTGCCAATAATCTTAAGGCACGAAATGTTATCAATCAAATGGCTGACAGCAAAGTTTTACAAGGTGCCTATGATAATACTGGTTTTAAATTCTATTTACCCAACAGTACAGGAGATGATTTATTAGAATTTGCAGAAGTAGCCTACGATGGGAGGATTACGATTAAAACAGAGAATTCTATAGCTAATTTATCAGATACCTTTGATGATGTCACCGAAATTAAAATAAATTTTCCAGAGGGAAGTAATATTAGAGTTGGCAGTCAGAATTACACAAGCGGATCTCTAGAAGTAGATAATCAAGGACTATTAAAATTCACAGGTAATGCTGTAGATAATGCATTAAATAAACTTCTATTAAATTCTGACTTCAATAAGATTTATAATGAATTTATAAATGGAACCGTTACTAGAAAATTCGCGGACATCTTAACGATTAGAGAAGAGTCTATTTACAAGTTCTACACAAATGATACTTATTATACATTTAACCAGTCTTTGATAAATGGATCAACAGCAGACGATATTTTAGAATTAGAAAATCTTTTAAATACAACGATGAATAAGTTACCAAGTTCTCCAGGAACCTATTTCCGAGGTATAGGAGCACCGGAAATAGATAAACTATCTTCAATCAATGTTGGAGATAATTTCACATATGATAATTTTCTATCTACTTCTGATGATATGGAAATTGCTGGTCGTTTCGCAGCTAAAAATTTAAACAAGACTAATGAGGCAGCCATTGTTATAGTAAAATCCAATAATGGTAAAAATATCCGAATCTATTCTGACGCTGAGTTTGAGCGTGAAATTTTACACAAAAGTAAAACTTCATTTAAAATGGAACTAATTGAGGAAAATTCAGCCTTAAATCCTTATCAAGTTGCTATAGATGGAGACGTTCCAATTTATGGAAAAAGATTCACAATCATTGAAAATTGAAAAAGACATGAAAGACCTTAAAAAATTAATAAGCGATTATAGTCTTAATTGGTTAAATAGTGATGAATTAATTCATCTACAGACTGTACACAAACTAGTAAGTTGGCATACCAAAACTGATATCGAAAAACAAGCTACTCGAAAAGCCAAACTACAAATGCTTCAAATACATTTTAAAGATGATTCTAGCATAAAATACCTTGACTTAGTAATCCAGATTTCAGATCAAATTTTATATTTAATTGAAAACACCAAGCAGTTTGAAATAAAAGACAGTTATACTGATAACAATCAGTTCTACTGGGCAAGGGTTCATAACATGTTATGGTGCGAAAAGGAATATCTTTTTTACCAAGAAAGTATCCAGTCAACTAGGCTACATGTACCAATTAAAATTTTTGATTCTCTCTTCAGTCATTTAGAAAAACTGCCTGAATTTAAAAAATTAAGATTTGATATATTCATGACAAATTATCAAGAAATGATTCAATTGTTTAATGATTCAAACGCTAGATGATTTGAATTGTCAGACTTTTGGAATCACCAAGGTGTTAACAACATATTATAGAGGGAAACGTACAGATTCCCATTTGTAAGAAACACTGCAAATCTCATAGGGGTTTTCAACACTATAAATAATCTTTAAGATGAATTATTATTTTAAAATTTTTTTTCTTCGTGCAATAGCAATATTTATGTTGATGCTATGCTTTCAATCTAGAGCCTCAACAGGCAAAGACTCTCTTGCGGTAGGGAAACGTACACGTACTTTTGCTACAGCTCCTGTAGCAAGTACGATCTCTGCAAATACAGAAGCGTTGCGCATTTCCAAGGAATCGTTACAACCGGCCAATTTTAAAACAAGGTCGTTTGCAGCGCTTGATAAGAAAATTGATACGCACTATGCAGAGATGGAGGAGAATTCTGCTTTTGAGTTTTCTAACAAGTATGTAGAAGAGCTTTTTCCCGTATCTGTAAATGATAGTACGCAGCTTCAAGGGATACTAGGTAAAGCTATTGGAATGTTTGAGCGTCTGGACGAAACTGGTAATATTGTGGATGTCTTAAGTATAGAAACTCTTATGGATCTTGTGAATCCACTCGAACCTATAGAATTCCCTATAGGTCTTAGTAAAACGATTGCAGGGTCTACTTATATTGTGGGTATAAGTGATGCTGCCTTCTACCCTACCTATACAGAGCTTACTATTTTTGTGCGTATTACTACGCCACAAAATGATGGACAAGGTGGTCAGAAACAGCTATTTTTTGGTGCGACAGGTATAAAAATGTCAAATGATGGAGGATTACTAGGTGATACTAAAATTGCATTATTAGGTGACTACCCTATTCCTATAAGTGGTAATAAAGGCTTACTGCTGCTTAAGGGTGGCTTTAATATGGAAACTGGCGATATTCAAGATAAAACGTATGTAACTATTGATTGTGATGGGTTTAAAAACTTATCTGTTCAAGGTGAACTACAATTCTCTAGAGACCACCTGCTTCCGGTTAAAGAAAATAATACTATTGATAATGATAACTATGTAGGTACTACCATAAAGAAAAGAGTAGGCGCTTCATTTGAAATATTTGCTAGTGATTGGAATGATATCATTGCAAACATCACCTTACCAAAATTTGTACTGACTAGCTGGAAAGACGGAATCATCTTTGAGCTTAATAATGCTGTTTTTGATTTTAGTGATGTTCGCAATTCTGAGAATGTCAATTTCCCTGAAAATTATGAGCAAGATTTTCTCGATGCAGATGCTCCAGAAATTTGGACAGGTGTGTATGTGCAATCATTACAGCTTATACTCCCAGAAAAATTTAAAAGGCGAGGTGCTACCGAACGTATCACCTTTGAAGGAACTAATTTAATTATTGATAATCAAGGAGTCACTGGAGATTTTACAGGTGATAATGTACTACCCTTAAATGAAGGTTCAGTTGCAAAGTGGCAATTTTCAATCGACCATATAGATTTAAATCTTTATGCAAATAATGTGACGTATGCCAGTTTTCGCGGAGGCGTAGTACTCCCTATATCAAAGGAAGCTACAGAGTCAGATGCTCAAGCTCAATTAGAACAAAGTCTTGCAGATGAGGCTGGAGAAGAAAACACAACACAGCCTACATCACCACCAGTCTCACTTTCTTATCTGGGGATTATAAATCCCGTGTTAGACGAGTATTCATTAACAGTGACGGCAATACGGGATGTTCCCGTACCCATAGGTTTTTTACATGCTGAGGCAGTTTTTTATGAAGATTCATATATTAAGCTAGATGTCATAGAAGGAGTGTTTAAACCAGAAGCTTATCTAAATGGAACGATGGCAATTAATGTAGATTCCTCAGATCCCCCACAAGGAGGCGCACCTCCACCCACTGAAGAAGAAGATGATGGAGAACCAAAGACCGTAGAATTTCAAGGAATTACTTTTCAAGGATTTCATTTGAGATCGATAGGTCCAAAACTACAAATACAACATCTAGGATATACAGAACCCATTGCTGTTGCAGGATTTCCAGTATCTCTAGATAATGTTCATATGGAAGCTCCTGATGGAGGGACTACTGCAAGTTTATATTTTGATCTTATTATAAACCTGCAAGATGAAGGTTTTGGAGCAACAACAAGTTTAAGCATCAATGGAAATCTTGATGAAACAGGTGATTTACTTAAATGGAAGTATGACAATATAGGCTTTACATCAATTGACATCATGGTGAACATTGCCGAGAAAATTTACATAGAAGGTAGTCTAGAGTTACTGGATGATGATGATACGTATGGAGATGGATTTGAAGGTAGTCTTTCTACTACTTTTGGAGGCTTAGGATCAGATGGATTAACGATAGATACATATGCTAGGTTTGGAAAAACAGATTTCCGTTATTGGTATGTAGATGGGCTCGTGTCTAATCTCAATATTGAAACTGCTACTGGACTTGCTATCAAAGGTTTTGGTGGAGGCGCATATTACCGCATGAAAAAACCTAGCTTTGGGTCTGCTACTAATCCATCTGGAGCAGATTACACTCCTGATATTGATGCTGGGCTAGGTGTTAAAGCAACAATCTTATATGCTGCCTCTGGCAACGAAAAGCTCTTTAATGGAAGTGCTAGCTTTGAGATAGCTTTTAGTAATAGTGGAGGATTGACTAGAATAAGCTTGTATGGAGAAGGTCACGCGATGCAAGATATCGAATTTGCAGACCCAAGAGCACAACTACAAGAAACACTTTCAGCAGTAGTTCTTAATGAAGCAGCCATTCCTCCAGCTATTCTCGAACTCTTGAAAATAGAAAGTCTTATTGAAACTTCTCAAACCGTTTACCCTGATAATGTTCAAGGCAAAATTGGTTTACATGCTTATGCAGCCATAGAATTTAATTTTGATACCAATACCTTACATGGAACATTTGATCTTTACGTAAATGCCGCTGGTGGTATTATAAGAGGTGCAGGGTCACAAGATAGAGCTGGATGGGCAGTACTCCACTTTGCTCCAGACACTTGGTATGTCCATATGGGTACGCCCACAGATCCACTTGGGGTGAAATTTGGTATTGAAGATTTCTCTATTGAAACTGGTAGTTACTTTATGGTAGGTGATGACATGCCTGCATTCCCAGCACCACGACAAGAAGTTATTAATCTCTTAGGTGTAGATATGGCAGAAGTAAACTCTAATAGAGAAGAGAATTTATTAAATGCCGGTCGCGGATTTGCATTTGGTATGAACTTTAGTATGGATACTGGTAACATAAGCTTCTTAATCTTTTATGCCCGATTGCAAGCCGGTGTAGGGTTTGATGTTATGGTAAAAGATTATGGGAATGCAGAATGTAATGGCAGTGGTCAAATAGGTATAGACGGATGGTATGCAAGTGGTCAAGCATATGCATACATTCAAGGGGAAATAGGAGTAAAAGTGCGTCTTTTATTTATTAAAAAAGACGTAAAAATACTAAGCGCAGGTCTTGCGATTTTAATGCAGGCAAAGCTACCTAACCCATCATGGTTCAAGGGATATGCTACTGGAAACTTTAGTGTGCTAGGAGGTCTTGTGAAAGGAAGATTTAGATTAAAAGTTGAACTTGGAGAGCAGTGTGAATTTGTAAATAGTGCTCCTTTAGGTGGCCTAAAAATTATAGCAGATATTGAGCCAGGCGATAGTGATACAGATGTAGATGTATTTACAGCACCACAAGTTGGTTTTAATATGCGCGTGAATCACGTGTTTGAGTTTGAAGACGAGCAAGGTACCTTTACATACCGTATCAAATTGAAAGAATTTAAAGTGACTAATGGCGGCGTTCCTATTGTGGGTACTACAGCGTGGAATGACAATAATGACCTCTTAACCTTTGCTCCAGAAGATGTGCTCCCTCCTACCACAGACTTACAACTTACAGTTACTGTGAATTTTGAGGAACGGGTAGATGGTGTATGGCAAATACTCACAGACAATGGTCAAGAAGCTGTTGAAACTGAAGTGCTTAATTTTACTACAGGTGAAGCTCCAGACTATATCCCGCTTTCTAATATTGCCTATATGTACCCTACAATTGATCAAAAGTTTGTACATAAGGATGAATATGGACAAGCGTTTGTGCAGTTAAAAACAGGTCAGGATTACCTCTTTGAAAACCTAGAAGGTTACAGCCAGAAAGCATACTTTGTTTCTAATCAAGGAAGTGACGATGTAGGTATAAGCTACAATGGGTCAGATAACAAGGTGTTTTTAAATATGCCTACCATGAGTGATGACTTAGATTACACCTTAACCATGGTTACAGAGCCTATAGCAACAGGAACTCAAGGCAGCTTAACGGAAACTTTTACTGAGCAAAACTTAGGTGAAGATACCGAGGTAGAGGTGCGCGAAGTAACCTTAGGACAAACGGTAATTAATGCTGAGGCGGTAGAGATGCTTTCTTTTGATTTTCACACGAGTGTATATAGCACTTTTGCTGAGAAAATTGCTTCAAAAGCGTATATCCAACCTATGGTTGAAATTATATACTCAGACGTACATGCGCTTCACACAAGGTCTAATGAAACTGAACGGTTTGATCTTGAAGAGGTAGAAGGTACAGTTCTTACTAATAATAAACCATTAATGAGAATAGAGGCAGATTTAAGTAATAATGCTTATTATCAAAATGAAATTTACCCGCTTCTTTATCAAGACTATTCAACACATAATTATACGGTTAATAGAGATGAATCAATATTAGGGCTACCTCCTATAAAATCTATGGATCTTTTAGAATGGTATCCAGTATATACCGCTACAGAACCTAATAATTATTTATTAAAGGAACGCATCCCGTTCAGGTATTTGCTACCTCTTACGTTTAAGCAAGATTTTATTGATATTCAATACAAAATAACAAATGCATATCTAGGTGGATCACCTCAATATGCTCAACATGTTGCTCAGTATGATTATATCATCAACGGGATTTTTCCTTACATAAAACAAGGAGATTACAATACAAAAATCAAATATGTACTTCCTGATGGCACCGTAACAAGTATCACAGATTACATGTACAACAAGCCTAATTAAAATGAAGTATAGACTATTTATAATTTTTATAATGTTCAGTATGTCTGCTACAGCTCAATCTGTAATAGACACTCTTGCAAAAAGTGATGACCGTATTGAGGTACTAGCAAGAATTTCTGAGACAGAAGCACTTTTAAGGTGGGCTCCTACTAAAGCCATTTCTTGGAAGCAATTAAATCAACATGGTTATATCATAGAACGATATACAATTATTAGAGATGGAAAAACGCTACCAGTACCAGAATCTCGTACACTTTCTTCTAATCCTATTGTACCACAACCCCTTGCTGCTTGGGAAGCGATTGTTCAAAACAATGACAATGCGGCCATCATTGCTCAAGCCATTTATGGAGAACGTTTTGATGTGAGCGGAACAGATAAAATTGAAGGAATCGTTGCTCTCTCAGAAGATCTAGAGCAACGCCATACGTTTGCATTGTACACCGCAGACCAAGATTTTGAAGTTGCAGTGATGGCAGGTTTAGGGTTTATAGATAAAACCGCTGCATCAAATGAAAAATACGTGTATCGTGTGATTTCAAATATTCCTAAGGAAATACGGGATGTAGAATATGGAGGTGTTTTTCAAGGCTATCAAGATTATGAACCGCTCCCTAAACCAATAGACTTAGTGAGTACATTTTCTGATGCTTCTACTTCACTAAGCTGGAACTATAAAATTCATAAAACAGTTTTTACTAGTTATAATATTGAGAGAGCACAAGAAGGTGAAACATTTAGAAAGATCAATCAACGACCTTATACTATGCTCAATCAAGCAGCAGATGAACGTACTGGTCGTATTTATTACATGGACTCCATTGCAAATAACAAAGGCTATAAATACAGAGTACAAGGTATTTCTGTTTTTGGAGAACTTGGTCCGTTTTCTGATGAAGCAGGAGGAACTGGAAGAGCTGCACTTAACTTTACTCCTTTCTTGTCTAAGAAAGAATTTATAGATGATGACACTGTAAATCTTATATGGGAATTTCCGGTAGAAGCTAATGATAAGATAAGCGGCTTTACATTAAATAAAGCTGATGGAAAGGGAGAGACTCAAGAAGTTCTTATTAAGAACATACCTCCTACGGGTCGATCCATAAAATATGACAAACTGATGTCATCTAACTATTTCACCATAAGTGCAGTAGGTAAATACGGTTCTCAAAAAAAATCATTTCCTATGCTAGTACAGCCTATTGATTCTATACCCCCCTCTAGACCTGTAGGTCTTACTGGCACAGTAGATAGTGTAGGTATTGTAAGAATTAAATGGGAAGCAAACACAGATAAAGATATATATGGGTACCGCGTCTTTAGAGGTAATATAGAAAGAGAAGAATTTAGCCAGATTACCGTAAACCCACTTGCAACTCCGGTTTACAGAGATACTATTACTATTACTAATTTAAATAGTAATGTATTTTACAAGGTTGTAGCGCTCGATTATCGTTATAATCAAAGTGAATTTTCTGATATTCTAAAAATAAAGAAACCAGATGTGGTACCACCTACCTCACCAGTATTTAAAAAGTTTAATGTTTCAAACGGAAACGTCATTTTAGATTGGGCAAAAAGCTCTAGCGAAGATGCAAAAACTACTCAATTATATCGCAAAGAAAATAATAGTCAAGACTGGTTGCTTATTTACGAAGGTAAAAGCGATGTTATTCATTATGTTGACAAAAAAGGGGAAGAAGGTAAACTCTATAGTTATACATTAATTGCTATAGATGAGAGTAAACTCGAGTCCACTCCTTCTCCATCTGTGTCTGTTACTATCCCAAAATCAAGTAAAGAAAATCAAGTGCGTAGTTTTACTGGAGTACCAAATAAGCTCCAGCAATCTATAGATATAAGCTGGGCATATAGAGCAGATGACATCTCTGAATTTGAAATTTACAAAGCTAAAACTGAGGAAAAGCTACGGCTATTACGTGTAGTACCTGCAGATACAAGGAGACTTACGGATACTAATCTTAAGATAAATACAAGCTATACCTATGGGATTAGAGCAGTTTTTAAGGATGGACGTATCAGTAAACTTAAAAAGATAACTGTAAAATATTAAAGTAGGTACGCTTTCGCGAAAGCGTTAAAGAACCAATATAAATTAGAGTCAAGTATTAAAGGTAACATCAAAATGAAAATAAAAAGTACATCATTCTTTTTTATAGTTCTTTTGTCATGTGTATACAGTGCACATAGTCAGTATAGAGCAAAGGCAAATGTGGCTGTTCTAGCTCCTACGAACTCTAACCTCGATGGGCAAGGAGCCTCCGTATCCGTAAACAATAATACGATAGTTTCTGCCACAGCATTTAACTCAAATAGTCAGAGTTCTAATGCAAAATCTTTTAGTTCTCCCTTTCCTAATAATTTTCAAGTTATTACTAATACTTATCTAAGTTCAGGATCTAATGGAGGATCTGATCCAGTATCCTGTACCGATATTAATGGTAACCCGGCCACAACATTTTCTACAACAGTGAATATACCATCTACAACAGTTGGCAATTCGTATGTAAGGGAAATAACTAATCTATTTAATGCATGTAGCTTTGGCTCCATTTCAAATACTAATATCCCTCAATTTTTTGAAGTATGGCATTTGCGTGATTTACCAATACCTACTGAAGAACAGTCTACTGTAGGCTTAAATGATTTAATTGTTTTAGATCCACAAAATGCCCAACCCTCCACATTTAGGGTGCTATACCAGATAGGCTCTGATCCTTATGAGCAACTTATTAGTGCATGTCAAAGCGGAAATATTTTTGCGCCCAATGCCTGCCCAGGTGAAGCACAACCTTCTCGTCCACAAAGTGGGGCAACTATAGATGTAGATTTAATACCTAATTTACCACAAGTACCTTTTGTAGTGAGGTTTCAACTTGACTATGGCGATGGAGTTCTTTCTAACATAGTAAGTTATACTATAACTGAAAGTTCTCCAGAATATTCCTCAGTAGTCAAACAAGACCCTTTATGTGCCTATGAGCTAGGTGATTTTACCATTAACTTTACGGAGACAATAAATGAAAATTTAAGATTTAATTTATTTTCTTTCCCAGAAGATGAGTTTTTAAATGAGAGCAGTGCACTTGTAAACGGCTCTAGTGTAGCTTGGTCTACAATAACAGGAAGTACTGAGGCAGTCTTAAATCCGGGCACCTACCGCTTAACATATCAAAAATTGCCTAGCGCAGAGTTAGTTCCAGGAATAGGTGATCCACCTATAATTATAACTATTGGATCTCCCCCACCCCTAGAATATAGCGTGCAAATAGAATCTGAAATCACCTGTAATGATGCAGACGATGGAAAAATACGACTTACCATAAACCCAAATAACAATGGAAGTATAGGTACACCACCATACAATTATGTATTGGGCAATGGAAATACAGGGAATTTTTCTGGAAATAGTACTACCATATCAAGTTTTATTGCTGGAGAAACTACTATTCAAGTATTTGATTCTAATGCATGTACTGAAAGACAATGACAATAATGAAAAACAATAAACTGCATATCATTCTTTTTCTACTGTTTTCTAGCTCCCTTGTGGCTCAGAACAAATTATATGTGTTATCAAGGAGGGCAACTCACAACGCGGCCTACTCAATGCAAAATCAAAATTTTGATGAATTTGAAGCTGGATGGCTTTTTACAGAAGATGAAGGTGAGAGCACTCGGTCTGATAACTTTATACAATTAGCCATTGATTACAGAATGGGATATAACGATGACACTAATAATAATTGTGGTGGATCTGTCTGTGGTCAATTCTCTTATATTTGCGCTCCTAGCTCACCCTTCCCAGCAGATGTAACAGATCTAGACTATAACCAAAATATCATTCTCAACAGCTACAAAAGAATCATTTACAATGGCCCATCAGACTTAGGCCCTGATGATGTAGGGGATACTTGTTTACCCTTAAACTACATAGCAATTTATATTCCTCCTAGTGCCACTTTTGACGGTGCAATATGTGATGATGCGCCTTTGTTTGAATCTTATAACGGTGGTTCTACAACAATTCCTTTTCTAACCTGGAAATATGAAAGAGATGATGGACAATGGGCGCTATTACCTAACCATAGAAATACCTATCCTCTAGATGCCTCTGTTACTGATATTTTTGGAACCAATCCAGATACCTATTTTACAGGTGTACTAAAAGTTCAGTACACGGTAGAAGCTCAGTTTTCTAACGCAGTGTACTTATCTGACGTATTCACGCTGACTATTGCACCCAAAACTCCTGGAATACAGAATTTCACTCCGAAAGACACCAGTTGCTCATATGCTTCAGATGGTGATGGTAGTTTTGAAATCACTTTTGATTCAAATATTTCTGGTGACACACTTAGTTTTGATATTAGTCAAGGAACGCCTGGAGGACCTTTATTTTATGATGTGCAAACTATAAATGGCTCTACATATTCATGGCCTGAAAATCTTGATCCAGGCACCTACTATCTCACCTATCAAACATTACCTAATGGATGTGATAGAACCTTTGGACCTATTACCATAGGTAGTCCAGATCCCATGGCTTACACCATTACTGCAAATGACATAAGCTGTTTTGCTGCAAATGATGGGGAAATTATCATCAATATAGATTCGAGCAATCCTGGTACACCCCCATATAAATACACTATAAATGGAGGTACTCCCGTCAACTTTTCTGGTACTAATACAAGCATACAAAATCTAGGTCCTGACAGTTACAATATTCAAGTGTTTGATCAAAATGATTGCACACAAAGACTATAAATGAAATACTATAAAATACATAATATTATATTTCTCCTGTTTTCTAGCTCGCTCGTAGCTCAGAACAAATTATATGTGCTATTAAAGGAAGCAACTCATAACGAAGCAAATGCTACTCATACTGATTTCTTCGGTGATTTTTATGCAGATTTCTTATACACAGAGAATGAGGGCGTAAGTACACGATCTGACGACGCCATACAATTAGCTATAGATTATAGAATGGGGTATACTGATGACACAAGGTTCGATCAAAGTGGTTCCCTTGGTGATTTTGACTATTACTGTCAAATTAGTTCACCTTTCCCTGGAGACACTGGAGATCTTGACTATAATCAAAACATCACTCTCAACAGCTACAAGAGAATCATTTACAATGGACCATCAGACCTAGGCCCTGATGATGTAGGGGATACTTGTTTACCCTTAAATTATATTGCTATTTATGTCCCGTCATCTGTAACACCCACTGGCGCGGTTTGTGATGATGCACCTTTATTTGACTTCTATAATGGAAGCTCTACAACAATTCCTTTTCTAACTTGGAAATATGAAAGAGATAATGGACAATGGGCGCTATTACCTAACCATAGAAATACCTATCCTCTAGATGCCTCTGTTACTGATATTTTTGGAACCAATCCAGATACCTATTTTACAGGTATACTAAAAGTTCAATACACGGTAGAAGCTCAATTTTCTAATGCAGTGTACTATTCTCCTATCCACACCATCACTATAGCTCCTAAAACTCCTGGAATACAGAATTTAACTGTTGCTGAAACAAATTGTGTTTATACAAATGACGGTAGTTTCAATTTGAACTTCGATTCAAATATAGCTGGTGATCAACTATTATTTAACCTACGAAAAGGGAGCACTTCGGGCCCGTTATTTACTCGCACAGAAACTATAAATGGCTCCAATTATTCATGGCCTGAAAATCTCAATCCAGACAACTACTATCTCACTTATCAGACATTACCTAATGGTTGTGATAGAACCTTTGGACCTATTACCATAGGGAGTCCAGATCCTATGGCTTACACCATTTCTGCAAATGACATAAGCTGTTTTGCTGCAAATGATGGGGAAATTATTATTAATATAGATTCCAGCAGTCCTGGTACAGCTCCTTATAAATACACTATAAATGGAGGTGCTCCCGTAAATTTCTCAAGTACAACTACCAGTATACAAAATCTAGGTCCTAACAGTTACAATATTCAAGTGTTTGATCAAAATGATTGCACACAAAGACTATAATCTTATGAAAAAGAATTACTTCCTTCTAAGTTTACTTTTATTTGTTTTTGCTTTCGCGAAAGCGCAAACAACCGTCACTACGTCATACCAAGCAGATGATGATAAAATTGTAACGGTTAATTTTGAACAGCCAGCCGCCATAACTATAGATGAGTTAGTTCCTAATGAAGGGAATGTTACTATTTTTGGAGGAAACGATGGGTACTTCACTGTCAGAATTACTGGAGGAATCACTGGTGGAATCACTGGTTCAATTTCATCTATACCTTATGATATCATACTAAGAAGAAATAACATTGTATATACCGGTGCTACAGTAAATGGAACATCTGGTTCCGGATTCTATGATATAAATTTTTCTACATTAATTGCGGGAACAGGAACAAATTCTTATTCTGTTGAAGTTTCTAACCTTAACGGTAGCTGTACTGAAATACTACAAAACATTGAAATAACTCAACCTCCCGTATTTGAATTTAATGATGCTTTTGAAGTTGTTAATCAACCTGATTGTAATGGAGATACTGGTACCATTAAAGTAAGAGCACAAGGTGGGATAGTCAATTATAGCTACCAACTCCTAAAAGAAATCACACCAAGTTCAAACATATATGTGAATGAAGGATCACCCCTAACGATAAACCCTACAACAGATTATACATCACCTAATCTTAATCCAGGTAATTACAAAGTAGAAGTGACAGATAATAATGGTTCTGGAAATGCAACCATACTATCTTCTGTTCTTACTATCAATAATGTTACCCCTGTTACGTTTACTCTAAACACAAAGACAGACGTCTCTTGTAAAGGAGGAAATAATGGAGCTATAAGTATTAATGTATCTGGTGGTGACGGGACTTATACTTTTAACTGGACTAAAGCCGGTAGTGCATTTGCCTCTACTCAAAACCTCACAAATTTAACAGCTGGTGTCTACATACTTAACATTGAAGACTCAAACAACTGCCCAGATAATGTTTCAACATTAGATCGCATAATAGAGATTGTTGAACCCGCAGAAGATCTAGCAATCACCTTAGAAACTTCTGGTATACAAAACCCTACTGGAGTGGGACTTTCTGATGGTTTTATAAAAGTTGATGTTGCTGGTGGAACAGAAAATCAAACCGGAAACCCTTATACCTATAGCTGGACACTTAATAGTGTCCAAGTGGGCGTAGATGAAGATCTTATCGATGTAGAAGATGGTGATTATACACTTACCGTAACAGATGCGGCAGGATGTACTGCAACTTTTACTGATATACTTACAGACCCTCAACCTGTTGAAGCAATGGTAGATATTACAACTTCAATAGATTGTAATGGTGATTTAGGAACATTAGAAGCATCTGGATCTGGTGGTAGTGGATCTTATACTTATGAGTGGTTTATTTTTAATGGTTCATCTTTTGTTGATACAGGTGTTACAACCGCAATTTATACTAATGCTGTGCCTGGAGAATATAAAGTCCAAGTAACAGACGCATTTGGAATTAACGACAGCACATCTATAACACTCTCTGAGCCTTCTTTAATTACCCTATCAAATCCTACTGTAAAAAACGTTTCATGTTTTGATGGTGCAAATGGCTCTATTGAAATTTCAGCAAGTGGAGGAACTGGGAGTTTATCTTACGAATGGAGATTACAGGGTGCAACACCTATCATAGCAACTACAAGTGATATTTTCAACTTAGCTGCTGGCAACTATATACTAACTGTGCGTGATGGAAACATGTGTAGCATCACCGTGGACACTCCTATTGCTATTACTCAACCAGCAAGTGCATTATCTATAACTAATTTTACAGAAACAGACATTCTAATCAATGGAGAAGATACCGGTGGTATTGATATTACTGTTTCTGGAGGAACTCCTGGTTATACATTTAGCTGGACAAAAGATGGGGACGCCTCCTTTAATAGTGTTACAGAAGACATATCTGGTCTTACTGCTGGCACATATACAATTATAGTTACAGATGGACAATATTATACAGGATCTGGCAATGAAGGCTGTACTACCACTCAAACTTTTACACTAACGGAGCCTAGCTTTTTAGATATTGAAATTGCAGTTAATACGGAAATAGATTGTAATGGTAATCTTTCTGGTATTCTTGATGCCATTGCAACCGGAGGAACACCGTCATATAATTATCAATGGAAAGAATTGATAAGTGGAACTTTTGTAGATGTTGCAAACTCAACTGCTACCACATCGCAATTACAAAATGTGGGTGCTGGGGAATATGAAGTGACGGTAACAGATGGTAATGGGGCCAGCAATACTGATAGTTATATTTTTATAGAACCTACTCTTATTACAATTTCAAACATAGTTATTCAGGACGTTGCATGTTTTGGGGAAGACACTGGAAGTATAACACTAAATGTTTCTGAAGGGACAGGCCCTTATACCTATGAATGGAGAGATGATCTTAATAATGTAGTAGGAAATACAAAAAATCTTCTAGATGTTACAACCGGAACCTACACACTTACCGTTACCGATTTTAATGGTTGTACAATATCATCTAGCGCGTTATCTATAGAACAACCTAATGCTCCTTTATTAATAACTGAGGAAAGCAAAGTAGACCTTACTGGTTTTGAAACTAACAATGGTTCAATAGACATATCTGTAAGTGGTGGTACTACTGGCTATTCGTTTTTATGGAGTAAAGATGGAGATGTAACGTTTACTGCAATAACGGAAGATCTAGATGCTCTGAGCGCCGGAACTTACAATGTACTTGTTACCGACAGTAATAATTGTACAATGACTGACAGCTTTACCCTCACTGAACCTGACTTATTGATTATAGAATCAATAGACCAAGCAAATCTAAACTTATGTTTTGGTGATAGTACCACAGATATAACTTCTGTAGTTTCAGGAGGAGTACCTCCTTACAATTATTCTTGGTACTTAAATAGTGAGCCAGGAAATGTGCTCTCTACCTTAGATAATCTCATAGACAGTCCTGCTGGAATCTATACACTTAATGTAATGGATGATAACGGCAATGAAGCTAGCAGCAATAATATCATTGTTACTGCCCCATCTAAAATAGTAGTCTCAGAAATCCACACGGACATTCTCTGTAAAGGAGAATTGACTGGAGAAATAGATATTACTGTTACTGGAGGGACTCCTAAAACTACCGGTGCGCCCTATTTTTATGCGTGGAGCAATGGGGCTACCTCAGAAGACATATCTGGAATACCAGCTGGTGAGTATTCTGTCACGGTTACAGATTCAAACACCTGTCAATCTGAGGAGGTTTTTATTACCATAAGCGAACCTGTAAATTCACTTTCAATTAGTGATTCTACAATAACTGATGCCACAGGAAGTGGATTAAGTAATGGTAGTGTATCTGTTATTGTGTCTGGAGGAACTCCAGCTTATGAATACACGTGGACAAATAGTGCAGGCTCTGTCATTTCAAATAGCAATGATATTACAAATCAAACTGCTGGTATCTACACACTAACGGTTGTAGATGCAAATGGTTGTACAATTGCACCTACAGACTTTGAAATTAAAGAACCAAGTTTGTTAACAGTAGCAATAAACAATATTGATATTACTTGTAATGGAGGCACAGGAAGTCTTGAAGCTGATGCAAATGGAGGAATAGCTCCTTACACGTACTCTTGGAAAGATGAATCTGGTATAGAAATTAGCACAGCTATAAATTCTGGGACCGTAGTTTCCGGTGCATATGATCTAACAGTATATGACGCAAATGATAATTCGGCATCGATTATAGGATATTTCTTTTCACAACCTGATGCCATCTCATTAAGCTCACAACTTACTCATGTGAGCTGTCACAATGCGTCAAATGGTGCTATCGAACTTGTAATTACCGGCGGATCCAATAATTATGATATTTCATGGGATTATGATACAAATAATATATCTCAGAGTGCCTTAGGACTAACGGGGGGAACTTATGTAGTTACAATTGTAGATCAATTAGATGCCTCATGTACGTTAACAGAAACTTTTGTTATAGATGAACCAGGAGCCTACGGAATAAATAATAATATAGTCCAGATGCCAAGTGTGTCTGATAATGATGGAAGTATAAGTTTAAGTGTTTTTGGAGGTGTCGCACCTTTCACTTATGAATGGGTTAATCAAGATGGAACACTTATAAGTACTATGACTGAAGGTGCTAATCATCAAATAAATAACCTAGCCGCTGGAATCTATACAGTTACTGTAACAGATAGCAGTGGAGCTTCTTGTATTGTGAATGAAACCTATATCGTAGGTCTACCTGCTACACTTATCACTGAAATTAATCAATCTGGAACGATTACTTGCGCTACAGATACAGTCGCCTTAAATGTGAATACAACAGGTACATATACGTACCAATGGTTTGATGCTATTACTGATACTGCAATAGCTAATGAAACTGGAGCTTCAATTACTGTAGGAGGTGGTTCTTACTATGTGAGAGTTATTGATAATGTTAGAGACTTAACAGAAATTAGTACTGCGACTATTGTTATTGAGCCAGCGGCTGTGCAGGCTAGTGTTGTAGCCACGAATGCACTGTGTTTTGAAGATGCCAATGGTTCGATAGTCATTAATGCAAATGGCGGAAGCGATAGCTACCAGTATATTTATAGATTAGTTGGTCAAAGTTATCCTACTACTTGGATAGATTTTGAAAATGGTGCTTCTACTACAATCACGGGCTTAATACAAGGTAACTATGAGATTAGAGTAAGAGATAATCTGGGATGCACTTATAATAACAACGGAACCATAGTAAACATACCAGTCACTATATCAGAACCCCAGGTCCTTGTAATTGACAGTGAAACAATTGTAAACACAACTGGAAATGGATTAAATAATGGAAGCGTTTCTGTAACAATAACTGGAGGTACTTCACCTTATACTTTTTTATGGACAGATAGCTCTGGAGCTGTTATAAATTCCGATGTTGCAACAATTAATAATCTAATTGCAGGTACTTATATTTTAAACATTGCTGATGCAAATGGATGTACTATAAGTCCTACAGAGTTTGAGGTAACAGAGCCCCTTGCTCTAGACGTTGAGATTATCAAGACTGACATTACATGCAATGGCGGAGAAGGAAACTTAGAAGCAACAGCTAGTGGAGGTACTCCTGAGTACATTTATTCATGGACAGATTCTAATAGTAATGTGATAAGCAATTCTTCAAATACTGGCAGTATTACAGCTGGTATTTACAACTTACTTATAAAAGATGCATTTGATAATGAACTCTCACGAGTTATTGAATTTACAGAACCAGATCCTTTAGCTTTAAGCGAAATAATTACAGATGTAAGTTGTTACAATGATTCAAACGGAGTTATAGAATTCTCAATAACTGGAGGTTCTGGAAACTATGATATATCTTGGGATTATAGTCAGACTAATACCACTACAATAGCTTCTGGTTTATCTGGCGGAACGTATACTGTAACTATAAAAGATGGTATTGATTCTAATTGTATACTTACAGAAACCTTTACCATAGAAGAACCTGAACCTTATGGTTTAAATAATATTATGGTAACTACACCATCATCTACTAATAATGATGGTACGGTGAGCTTGAATGTTTTTGGAGGTACTGCCCCATTTACATTTGACTGGGTTGATGAAAGCGGTAACGCCGTTACGAGTACTACTGCAAATAGTACAAATTCAATTTCTGGACTAGCTGAGGGAGATTATACATTAACAGTAACAGATAGTAGCCCTTTTAACTGCCAGCTTATAAATACATTTACTTTAGGTCTTCCTGGAGAACTATTAGTCGCTGTCGACCAAACGCGAGAAGTAACTTGTTACGGAGGTAATGATGGACAAATTACTGTTACTACAAATACGGGTGTAAATACTTACGCATGGTATGATGCATCTGTTACTCCTGCTGTTTTAATTACCGGCCTAGATACACCTATTGTTCAAGTAGCTGCGGGTACGTATTATGTAGAGGTGTATGATGCGGTACAGTCTATAACAGAACTTAGTGCTCCTATTATTATTTCTCAACCTGATGCTGTTCAGGCAAGTGTTACCACAACTGATGTAGTTTGCTTTGAAGAGTCAAATGGAGCTTTTATAATTAATGCTATAGGAGGATCTGGAAGTTATGAGTATGTATATAGAGCCGTGGGTGAAAATTATCCAACAGCATGGACACAGTTTGATAATAACTCTGCTACTACCATCAATAATCTCTCACAGGGTAATTATCAAGTAAGAGTAAGAGATAATGCTTTATGTACTTTTAATAATAGCAATGGAACAATTACAGACATTGACGTCGTTATCACACAACCTAATGAATTACTTATCTCTGACACTACGATAACAAATACAACAGGTAACGGCCTAGAAAACGGAAATATAACTGTTACCATTTCCGGAGGCACCTCCCCTTACACTTACTTATGGACAGATAGTTCTGGAACTGTTATCGATTCTGATATATCTATTATTGATGATATCGCTGCAGGCAACTATACTTTAAATGTTACTGATGCGAGTGGATGTACTATTGAACCTACAAACTTTATAGTAACAGAGCCTAACATATTAAGTGTAGAGATTATCGAGAGTGATATTACTTGTTATGGTGGTGAAGGGAGCCTAGAAGCTATTGTTAGTGGAGGTACTCCTGAGTTCACTTACTCATGGACAGATGCTAATAATAATGAAATAAGTAGTACTGCAAATTCTGGTAATGTCATGGCTGGCGTGTACAATCTACTTATTACAGATTCATTTAATAATCAACTCTCAGAAGTTATTAATTTTGTACAACCTGAGGCTTTAGCTTTAAGCGAAATAATCACAGATGTAAGTTGTTACAACGAAGGTAATGGATCAATCGAGCTGTCAATTACCGGAGGTTCTGGCACCTATGATGTCACTTGGGATTATAACCCAACAAATACCACAACGATAGCTTCTGGCTTATCTGGTGGAACATATACGGTTACTATAAAGGACCAGATTGATATGTCTTGTGAGCTTGTAGAAAGCTTTGTCGTTAACGAACCTTTACCTTATGGAATAAACAATAGCGTTGTTCAAATGCCTAGCCCTGAAGGTAATGATGGAAGTATTAGTTTAAGCATTTTTGGAGGAGTTGCTCCATTTACCTATAATTGGATTGATCAAAGTGGTATAAATGTAGCTACCGTGATTGAAGGAGTTAATCATGAACTCAATAACTTATCTGCTGGGGTATATACAGTAACGGCAACTGATAGTAGTGGAGCATCTTGCGAGGTTTCAGAAACCTTTATTGTTGGTTTACCGGCTACTCTTATTTCTGATATCAGTCAAACAGGCGTAATCACTTGTACAGATGATACCGTTATACTAAACGTAGTTACTACAAACACCTATAATTATCAGTGGTTTAATGCAATTACTAATTCCGTAATTACTGGAGAAACCGCAAGCTCTATTAATGTAGGCGCTGGTTCTTACTATATTATGGTAACAGATACCGGGAGAGATTTAGTGGAGATAAGTGCTCCTATAACTATTGTTGAACCAGATGCTATTCAAGTAAGTGCTTCCACGACAGATGCTCTTTGTTTCAATGATGTTAATGGGACTATAATTATAAATGCAACGGGTGGTAGTGGTAGCTATCAATATATCTATAGACGCGTTGGGCAAGTTTATCCTACTACTTGGACAGATTTTGACGATAATGATTCAACTATTATTACTGATATATCGCAAGGTAATTATGAAATAAGAGTTAGAGATAATCTTGGATGTACTTATAATACTAACGGTTCTATTATAAATACACCAGTTACAGTCTCTCAACCTAATGAACTAGTCATTTCTGATAGTATTATTATAAATACAACTGGTAATGGATTGAGTAACGGTAGTGTTTCTGTTATAATCTCCGGCGGCTCCTTAGACTACACCTACCAGTGGTCTAATGCTTCTGGTCAAATAGTATCTACTATAGACACCATCGATGACGTAACTGCAGGTATATACACGCTAACCGTTACTGATGCAAATGGATGTACTATTATACCAACTGATTTTGAGGTTTTAGAACCTCAACCTCTCATACTTGATACTAATATCACTGCTATAATTCTTTGTAACGGTGATGCATCAGGATCTATTTCTGTAATGGCGACAGGAGGAGTTCCTTTTTCAAACTCTGCAAATGATTATAATTTCGAGTGGTTTGATAATACAACTATGGCTCTTGTAGATACAAACCCTTCTGTTGATGACCTTATCGCAGGTTCATATTACGTTGTGGTTACAGATGCAAATAATAATGTAGCCGTAAGTGATGTTATTGAAATATCTGAGCCAGATGCTTTATCACTTACTCTTGAGGCTGACTTTGTTTTATGTGGAGATCAAAATGATTGGGAGATAATATCAACAGTTACAGGAGGAATACCGGGATATAACTATATCTGGAGTAATGGAGATATATCACCAAATCTTACAAATGTTTTACCTGGAGAATATACGCTTAGTATTTCCGATCAATATGGTTGTGTTACAAGTAATACAATCACACTTGTTCCACCTCCTGCCTTAACAGCAAATGCTACTACTGTAAATACAACATGTTTTGATGGGGACGACGGTAGTATACAGCTAGCTCCCGCGGGTGGCTCACCTCCATATACATACATATGGGATAACGGTGGTTCATCTAATACTACAAATAACCTAGTTGCTGGAATCTATCAAGTTTCAATTATTGATAGCAAAGGCTGTGAAATTATTGAAACATATGAAATTACAGAACCCGCTGAAACTATTTTGAACTTAGGCCCAGATACCACATTATGTTTAGACCAAACTGTAGAGTTAGATGCAACTATTGCAAATGGATTGTCTTACATTTGGACTTCAGATAATGGTTTTACAAGTAGCGACCCACAAGTCGTCTTATCTGAAGAAGGAACTTACACCGTAATTGCAACAAACACAAGTGGGTGTATTGTAACAGATGAAATATCTGTTTTAACTGTAGAAGAACCTATTAATGCAGAGTTCTTAGTTTCTACTCAGGCATTTATTGATCAACCATTTGTTATTGTTCAAGTGAGCGACCCTTTTCCTGATACCGTAGAATGGATACTTCCTGAAGATGCAAATGTTCTTGAAATGGGTACGGACTATGTTGAACTTAGTTTTAGCGCCACAGGTGAATATGACCTTACTTTGAAAGTTACAAATGGTAATTGTACAGAATATCAAACTAAGCGTATTATTATTATAGAAGGTCAAGAATTTGATGTAGAGTTAGAGTCGAATGATGATCCTACTGTCAAGTCATTTTTGATATATCCTAACCCGACCTCGGGTGAGTTTACGCTTGACGTAGAATTAAAAGAAGTAATGCCTCTAAGTGTTAAGGTATTTGGTCTTTCAAATAATGTTCCTGTTGATCAAAGATATCTCGATAATCAAGATACATATCAAGAAACTTATAACTTATCAGTAGCCTCAGGGGTATATTTTATATTACTAGAAACTCCAAACAATACAGTTCTCAAAAAATTAATTATCCAGTAACCTAAGGTTTGGACAGTTTTATAATCTTAAGTAGTATTATAAAACTGTTTGAATCTATGACCTATGGAGCAAGATTAAAGTCAATCGTACATCTCTTCATAACTAATCCGCTTTTCTTAAGGAGAATGGACAATTATATATTGTTTAATTCTTTTTAATGTACCACCTTCAAAAGTAATTAAGAGTAACGATTAGACTTAACTATTTCGATTTAGTAAAATGGAAAATATAATAAGAGGAGGGTTTGAATCACGCATTCGCGAAAGCGTAACAACCACTTATCATATTAATAGCCACTCCATTCATAAGAGAGCTTACTTTTCTACCACAGCGAGTTAAAGTATCTTTAGTGGATCAAATATCATTGAGACTATTGTAGTGAACGATATCGGATTTAATACTAATTAATATGACTCGAACAGAAATAATATCAGAGCTTGAGAATTTAAATTTGAGTAAGGAATCCATATTCTATTATAGAGATAATAACTATTTCGGATATGAATATGATGATAGATATAAGCGTTGTATAATTGGTGGTGGTTTTGGTTTTAATAATGATCCTAACTCGAAAACTATCCCTTTAATTAATTTAAATATTTATTATTTACACCTCCATGAATTACTTAATCCACTTCATAGTGATAATTCACATTCAGATATGCGTCCATATCAACATAACATACTATTCAATAAAACCTTAGGAGAAAAGACTTATAGTAATTTTCCCTTGACTATTAATTCTAAAAAGGATTTGCGAAAACTAAAATCATTGTTAGAGCAATTTTGGAAAAATGATGCAGTGCCTTTTTTTCAGTACTGGTCAGATTTACGATCCCTACTACCTTTTATAGAAACTTCTGTACCCTCTGAGCTAGCAGAAATTTTAAGTCATCGGCTTATTGAAAAAAAAATGATCATTTGGAAACTGTGTAGTCACCCTCAGTATGATTTTTTTATTCAAGAAAGAAAAGAAATTCTGGAAAAAGCCATGAGAAGAAATCCTCAGAAAAAAAATCTAAGCGAAATGTATTCGGCTATAGAAGTTATGGAAGATAGACTTATAAATGTGGAACCGCTTTATGTTTGGGATGATTCTTTACTAATTCCTAAGCCATATAAGGGTATTATGCCTAAAACTATAAGCAACTCTATTTGATAAAACCCAAGTTAGCCTATATATATTTACATCAATAACGTTCTTACTATGTGCTCTGACCTTTGCATTGACTAATAATACTTATCAACTCACTAATCAAGGTCCAACTACTCTCATTAAGTTTCTCTAAATAAACAGTCTTAAATTCAAGTATTCACGCTTTCGCGAAAGCGTAACACTATTCACTAAGGTTATAAGCATTTACGGCATCAGATATTTCATAACCCAGACGTAATCCTTCTGTGCAATCCATTCTCACGTGTACTCCTAGTGGAAGTCTTGAAAAAGCACTTTCTTGAGCCATTTCTGAAAGCGAATTATATTGTCTCGGCGCTCCTCTAAACTCGGTTCTACCTTCGTGCGTTTTGTCTGTAAAATTTATAGTGTTTCCAAACTCATTGATAAATACACCAGCTGCCGCCGAAGAAAATGCAGAATGACCCGATGGATACCCTGGGAATGACGGATTAGGCCAATTAATAAATCTATATAAATTGGTTTGATAAGTTGGGTCTATATGCTCTTGGATATATACACTAGGGCGCATCACCATATACTCATACTTATCTGCCCAAGTGGAAACAGCAGCATCGTTCAATGAAAAGCCTAACTTTAAAAGCATCATAAGTGATTGCTCATAACTCACATCCATTTGATCTATCAATTGATTTGCAATAGAAATTTGACGACCAGGAGGACTCATCATGAGACCTTCTACATCGTCAGACCAGAACTCTGCTACCCAGAGGTCATCATTATCTTCTTCTCTTGCTGCATTGTTGATGGTATATACTTCCATCATTTCATTATAAAAATCACTATCTACATTAGTGCTATAATTAATTGCTGGCGGCACACTCGATGTCTCTTCTGATGTTATTACAAATGTCCTTGCACTTGCCCAGTAAGGAAACCAAGCTCGTTCTTCATCTGCACTGTACGTCCAGTAGCCTTCGCCTGCAGGAGGTTCATAAGCATAGGGTTGTGGTTCTATTATTTGAGATTCTGCTGCGGTATCAGTTTGACTGTATGCAATTACTTGTTCTGCAACGTAGGCTCCCCAGGCAACAGAATTTGTAATTACATCTGCACTTAAACCTTCTTGAAGTCTAGTTTCTTGAGCATTCTTATGTTGGCCAATTTTCACATCTATATCACCTTGCACATTATACATGAAATGATCAAAAACTAGTGCATAGCAAGTATTCAAAGCTACTTTGATGTCTACATTATCTGGACGCTCATTAAAATCAATAATTAATCCATCAAGATTATTTACGTTAGACTGGTTTCCATCTATATCTGCAACTGCTACTTCATAAGCTGCGAGATGTATATAAGCTAAGGATCTGGCAGTAGCAACAGGTCTCATCCCATAAGCATACCGGTCTATTTCTAACCATAGTGTATTCCAATCTGTGATGAGCTGTGTAGTAGGATCTGTAACTATTATTGAAGTATCTATAACATCAGCTACTTCAATATTTTGGTTAAGACTCACATCATCTACATCATCTTGACAAGATTGAAATAGGACAACAACAAGGATTCCTAGAAGTAACGAATATATATGTGGGATTCTCATAATGAATTATTTAAAGAGCACTACACGTGATAAATAACGGTAATCAGAAATGCAAATTACTATTAATAGGTTATAAATAAGCTTTTATTTTTTCGAATGATTGTCGGATTTCACTTATCAATATTAAATATTTTGAGCACAATAAAAAAATCCTTAAAAAACTAAATATCAATAAATTAGACCAGCAAGTAAATATACAAGTACTAAAGTTTATATATAACCAAAATGTCGACCAAATGCACTAATCATCTACAAAATACACAATTTAACACTTTTATTAACATTTATCATTGGTTTTTATTTAGTTTAGCAGCTTCAAAAAATAAACCCCTAATGAATTAAGGTATCCCAAATTCCTTAATTGACTTAAACCTACTATTGTTATGAAGCAAACCTACTTAAAGGTTGTTATCCTCATTTTTGTATTTGTATTTGGTATCATTACGACAGCTCAAGGGCAAGTAAACGTATCGCAAGCTGGAAATCATATCCACACTACTTTAAATTCTGATGGTAACGTGAAGCGTGTTATCATTAAAACAAAAAATCCAGAGACGTTAAAACTATTGTATACGAAAGGTTTTGACTTTACTTGTGGTAGTAAAGGTGTTACTACAGGAATACAATTAGACTTAAATGAAAACGAAATTCATATTCTAAATGAATTGGATATTCCTTATCAAATTACAATTGATAATTTAACTGAGTACATAAGCGAACGAAATGATCGCAATCTGCCTCAGGCTAAAATAGAATTACAAAGACTTAAGAGTATTAGCCAAGGAAAGTCTCCTAGCCCTATGGCAGATTTAGGTCAAAATACGAGATCTTTTAGTCAAAGTTCGGAAAGCGTTCCTAGCGCCATTCAATATGATGACTGTAGTGAGGTTGACTGGACTCCTCAAAATTTTACACTAGGTTCTATGGGAGGGGCTTACAACTACCAAGAAATCTTAGATCAATTGGCTTTAATGCAGCAAATGTATCCTGGTATTATTTCAGTGGTTAAAGATGCTTCTCCAACTAACCAAAAGACACATGGATATACCGGAACAAACCCAGATATAGCTCCACAAACTATGTGGTATGTAAAAATATCTGATAATCCTGACACAGATGAAGCTAGTGAACCTCAATCATTAATTACGGGAGCAGCTCACGCAAGAGAAGTAAGTAGTGTGATGAACATCATCTACTACATGTGGTATATTTTAGAAAACTATAATGTCGACCCGCTTATCACAAATATGATTAATAATCAGGAGCTTTATTTTATACCTGTTATAAATCCTGACGGTTATATCTATAATGGTATTCAAGCTCCTAACGGTGGAGGAAACCAAAGAAAGAATCTTAGACCAGGTACTGGTAATGGACTATACACTCAAGGGGTTGATCTGAACAGAAATTCTCCATATTACTGGGGAATAGATGACAATGGATCATCACCTAGCCCTACATCAGGAACTTACCGAGGCCCAACTCCAGGCTCTGAACCAGAGACACAAATCATAGCAGATTTTGTACAGTCTAAAGATTTAAAAGTAGCAATTAATCATCATTCAGGATTAAATTCAATTGTGACTTCCTCATATAATGGCAGCACATCTGCGGCACCTTCTGGTCGTGAGGATGAATTTCAAGAGCTTATGCAAAATGTAACTCATTACAACCGTTATATTCACGGCTCTGCTCCTAACACATTATACGAAGCAAACGGAGATTTTAATGATTGGATGCTTGGCGGCCCACCTGTAACGACCAACCCTTCTGGTGGAGGTTCATATACAAGCTCAGGTTCAGGAAAGAACATTATTGCATTTACTCCAGAAAATGGCGATGAGTTCTCACCCGACCCTACGCATATTGTACCTGTAGCAAAAAGAGCTTTACGCATGAATTTGATTACCAGCTTATCTGCTGGTAGTTATGCTCAGTTGCATGATCTTACAAATACCGATATAAATGGCTCAAATCCTACACTAGACTTTGCCGTTGAATATATAGGGCAGACACTTGATAATCTTACACTAACAGTTACGCCTATTAGCTCAAATATTAGTAGCATAACTCCTTTACCGGTTAATGCATTGAGCAACATGAGTAAGTTAGAACAAAGAGAAGTAAGCCTGCCTATTACCTTAAATAGTGGCATTCAAGCTAATGAACTGATTGAATATGAAGTTACTCTAAGTAACAGTAATTATGACATATACAAAGCCGTGTTTCGTAAATATTATAATCCAAATATTCTTATAGATGCAGATGGTATCTCAAATTGGACTGGTAACTGGGTGAATTATACTGATGGATATAATGGTAGTACTAATGCAATATCTATAGTATCTAGCGGATCATATGGTAATAATCAAGTGCGTACAACCACCCTAAACACGCAACAAAACTTTGATACTTCAGAAGGGTATATAGTACAATTTAATGCTTTTTGGGATATAGAGCGCAACTTTGATTTAGTTCAACTCGAAGCATCTACAGATGGCACTAATTGGACTGCATTATGTGGTAAGTACAATAAGCCCTCTGCTCCTACATCTGTTAATAATCACTTCAATAGTACTAAAGGAGGACCAGGTAATCCTAGTAATCATCAAGAATCAAATGGAACTTACGTTTATGATGGTGATCAGATTGTTAATGGCGTAAACAAGTGGATACGGGAAGAAATATTTATTGACTTTGAAAATAATACAGAATTATTAGGAAAAACAGGAGTGCAACTCCGCTTTAGATTTGATAGTGATGTGAGTAATATACGTGATGGATATAACACAGATTTCGCAGGTTTCATTTTTGATGATTTCAAAATTTTAGCTCTAGACGCTTATACTCCTGAGTTATGTACAGAAACAGCTATATCAAGCTTCCCTTATAATGAAAGTTTTGAATCTGGTCTCGGTGTATGGTCGCAAGATCAAGGTGATGATGGAGAATGGTTAAGAAATTCTGGTGGCACTCCATCTGGAACTACGGGTCCAAACGGAGCAAATGATGGAACTTTCTATTTATACACAGAAGCTACAGAAGACAATGCTGCCCCCGGAGAAAACCTTGGTAATAACGCTACAGCAATTCTTACGAGTCCTTGCTTTGACTTATCTAATGCTTCTAGCGCTACTTTTAACTTTGATTATCACATGTTTGGTGATACGATGGGGAATTTAATTGTGGAGGTACTCGATGATGAAAACTTCACATGGAATCCTTTATTTACTCAAAACGGAAGTACTGGAAGTGCACAAAACCAATGGAGTTCAGAGAGTGCAGATTTGACAGCTTACTTAAATAAAACTATCAAAATAAGATTTGTAGGAACTACTGGTAATGGCTTTAGTAGTGATATGGCCATCGATAATATAGAACTGCTAGCAACTATAGAAGATCCCGACACGGTGCCTCCTACAGCTGTGTGTCAGAACATCACAGCATCTTTAGGGGCAGATGGCACTGTTACTATTCTCGCATCTCAAATAGATAATGGATCCACAGATGATGGTACTATTGCAAGTTTGACTTTAGACATAGACACGTTTGATTGTTCAAATGTTGGGGTAAATACTGTTACACTTACTGTGACAGATACTGGAAACAACACAGATACATGTTCGGCAACCGTTACAATTGAGCCTTATACCACAGCTCCAGATGGATTAGTAGCCTCAACTGTAGGGTCTACAAGCGCTACTCTTTCATGGAATGAAACAGCAAGTAGCATGTACACTATACGCTTTCGCGAAAGCGGAACAACAACTTATACGACTATAAATACCACGACAAATAGCTTAGCAATAACAGGCCTTGAGGTTGATAAAACTTACGAAGCTCAAGTAAAATCAACTTGTGCAACTGGTAGTGACACACCTTACAGCGCTAATATTACTCTTACCACACAATTGACATATTGTACATCAGAGGGAAGTACAGATTTTGCAAATGGAATAACACGTGTTATTCTCGAAAGCATAGATAACCCGTCTGGATCCGAACCTGCATACTCTGACTTTACAACAGAAACAGCAAGGCTCGCTAGAGGATCTTCTCATAATCTCCTAGTTCATCTTAATACCTTAGGAGGTAATAGTCACATAACAACTGTCTGGATAGACTGGAATAGAAATGGAGACCTTACAGATACTGGTGAATCTTATAACCTAGGTACAGATACAAATAAAAATGATCAACCTAGCGAAAACTCTCCACTTCTAATTGTAGTACCTATTGATGCAACACTAGGAAATGTAAGAATGAGAGTAAGCAATAAATTCAACGGGGTATCAACCCCTTGTGAGATTGGCTTTTTTGGAGAAGTAGAAGATTATACTATTACAATTCAAGCTGCAGACTACATCTACGATGCAGGAGCTTGGACACCGCAAGATCCAAGTGGTATCGCTACAAGTAACGACAATATCGAAGTACGTTCTGGAGCTCCTACCCTATCTGCAAATACAGTAGTAAATAATGTAACGATACTTGACGGTGCAACATTAGATCTAGCAGCTACAACTCTGGATGTAAACGGTGACCTTATTAATTCGGGTGACATCTCGGGAGCAAGTGGGACGCTTTTAATGACGGGAAGCGCTCCTCAAGAAATTACAGGTAATGCTCTTGAAATCGCCAACTTAGTAATTGATAATAGTGATACCACTCAAGGTGTTACCTTAAGCACGGCAGTTTCAATCAATAAATTATTGACATTAACAGATGGAACTCTTAATACGGGGAATACACTTACCTTATTGAGTGATGCTACAAGAACTGCAATGATTGATGTTATCACGGGTGGGACTATCTCTGGTAATGTAACTACAGAAAGATACATTCCCGCAAGGAGGGCTTTTAGATTACTTTCTAGCCCTGTAACCACAACTACAAGTATTAATACAAACTGGCAAGAAGGTGTAAATAATACAGGGACATCTTTCCCTACAGATAATATGAATCCTAATCCAGGTTATGGAACTCACATCTCAGGCTCATTAACGGGTGAAAATGGCTTTGATGCTACGGCTTCTGGAAATGGTTCTATCTTTAAATTAGATAATGCATCTCAGTCTTGGCAAGGTGTTACAAATACAGATGTAACTACCTTAAATGCTGGTGAACCAATTAGACTTCTAGTAAGAGGTGATCGTAATGTTAACGTGACAAGCAACGCTGCTACTCCCACTGCTACCAAGTTAAGAGCAACAGGAACTATTGCAACCTCTCCTGTAAGCATAACTGGCGCAACACTCAACCACACGGCTGGAGCTTTTAACTTTATAGGAAATCCATATCAAGCTTCTCTTAATATAAACACGGTACTTTCAGCTGCTACAAATGTGAGAACTGGTCAGGTTTGGGTATGGGATGCTACTCTAGGTTCAAGAGGACAATATGTAACTGTTCTTCTAGATGGAACTGGCTCAAGTAATGGAGCAAATTCTAAAGACTACCATTACATACAACCTGGGCAAGCTATTTTTACAGCAACAGATGCTACTGTAACAGATAGTAGTACTGAGATTGTCTTTAATGAAACAGATAAAGTTACAGGTAATGAAGTACCTCTTTACAGCAACTCATCAAATGCCATTGCAACATCACCACACCTTATAGGTAGATTGTATAGAAGTGAACACTATGGTGAAGACGCAGGTCTACAAGACAACTTTGTAATCCTTTATAGTGATAGCTACAGCAACGACGTAACATCAGAAGATGTTTCAAAGTTCTTTAATATCGATGAGAACATGGGCGTTTTAAAAGACGGAGGCCTATTAAGCATTGATAAAGTGGCTATGCCTACTGAATATGATCAAATACAACTTTACAATGCACTATATCGCACTAGTAATTACACATTAGATCTTGACGTCTATGGATTAAATGAAGTAGAAACATATCTTAAAGATAACCACACTGGTGAAACTACTTTACTGGAAGAAGGATTGAACACTATCGCTTTTACAGTTGATAATAACATTGAGACAAGTGTAGATACAAATCGTTTTGAGATTGTCTACCAGCGCGAGGTATTATCAACTACAAATGAAGAAGTGATTGATTTTACTATGTATCCTAATCCTATCACAAATGGAAGATTAACTATTACATCTACTGCATTTTCAGGAAGTGATGTAGATGTGGTAATCACAAATTTACTAGGACAAACAATAATGAGTAAGGCAGCTTCATTCAACGGCAATAAGACAATACTTCATGATTTTGACCAACTAAGTAGTGGTATGTACATACTATCTATAAAAGGTGAAAATATCAAAGTATCTCATAAAATTGTTATCCAATAAACTAATAAAATTCATATGACTACATATAAAAAATACATATTTACAATGCTCCTTCTCTTATTTATGAGCGCAGGAGTCCAAGCCCAGATCAGCTTTGCAAATGATGTAAACGACGAAGCTCCAGCTGCTCCTATAGACGGATTTATAGTAATAGGCCTCGCTGCAGGTGCGTATATAGGTCTAAAAAAACGAGGGCAGTCAGAAAAATGATTATTTAGTGTTAATTCAAGGCTTAAGGAGCATTCTAATTTAGAATGCTCTTTTTGTTTTTAAGCGTTACGCTTTCGCGAAAATTTGAAGAGATAAGCAAAACTTAAACCTTTCAAAATCTGTATTGTAACAACAAATATTTCAATACTAAAAATCTAAGATTAAGTCACTTACATTCAGCAAAGAGAATCAAATCATCGACGAAATACACACGCCTCTTTAAAAATTACAAGTACAACACCTCATATTTTCATCAAAAACATCGATGAAATACACAAATAGCAGTCCAATTACACATTTTTAACTCTTTTTCTATTATAAAACTAGTTTTTTTCATAATTTAGCCGTCCCAACTCACTACAATACCCACCCCAACGGTTTTGTAGCGACAAATCTGACAAAATGAAAAACCCCTCAATTAGTCGAGTATTACTTCTCGCCTCCGTAATTTTGGTTATCACACAATGTGTGTCATCCATTAGCGCGCAAACTGTTTTATTTAATGCAGACTTCTCAAATACCACTGGTGATAATGCCTGGACACAAAGCATAAATACTAATGGATCTTTTACTATAGGGGGTAGTGCTATTAACAATCAATATCCTGCTTATGCGAATAATGCCCTGTTTGCGCTAGAAAGTCCTGTAATAGATTTAACGGGTTATGGAAATCTAACCCTTGATTTAAATCATTTTTACAAAACTCAACCTGGGAGAGATGGAATTCAACTTCAGTATCGCATAAATGGAGGTTCATGGTCTGTCCTTGGAACAGCAGCTAGTGGCTTCTATAATGATACAGATGTAGATGGCATAGCAAATAATACCGATGGATGGTCTGGCGATAACACACCTACAGGTGGTGATGCCTTCACTAATGCTCCTACGCTAAATCTTAGCGCATTTGACACTAATTTTAATAACGCAGCAAATATTCAAATTCGAGTAGTTTTTGGAAGTGATAATATTGGTGATATTTTGATCGATAATAATGGGGCTGCTATTGACAATGTAATCATCAGGGGATTACCTGCAACTAATTGCATTGATGCAACGTTATATACGGAAAGTTTTGAAACTGGTTTTGGTAGATGGTCACAAACTACCGCAGATAATTTTGACTGGTCTATAGGTTCTGGGAATACTCCAACGAATAATACCGGTCCATCTACCGCATCAGACGGCAATCAATATGCTTATATAGAAGCTAGTAATTCAAGTACAGGTTCAGTAGCCCGATTAATTTCAGATTGTATTGACCTTACTAATTACACCTCTGCTCTTTTTGAATTTGACTATCATATGCATGGTAATAATGGATCACTTAATTTAGATATAAGTACAAATGGAGGAGGTTCTTGGTCGAATTTATTTTCTAGAAATGGAGAACAGCAGGCGGATGAAACATCTCCTTGGTTAACAGAAACAATAAGCCTTAATGCCTACTTGGGCTCCGTTGTTTACTTTCGCTTCTCTGCTACCGACGGTACCGGAAGTAACAACAGATCAGACACGGCGATAGATGCAATATCAATCACTGGGATTAACGGTCCTACACCAGATATTAGTCTATCGGGTAATTCAGTAATTATATCAGATGGTGATGCTATTCCAACACTGGCAGACAACACAAATTTCGGAACAACCACTGTAGGAGCACCTATCTCTAAGATATTTAGAATTTCAAACACAGGAGTTGCAGATTTAATTTTAGCGGGAACACCAACAATAATCGCTGCTGGTACTCCTGGATTTAATTACTTTACTATAACACAGTCACCTGCAACAACTATAATTCCAGGAGGTAATACTACTTTTGAAATCACCTATAATCCGCTACTTACAGGAATACATAATGCAGAAGTATTAATTGCTTCTAATGATCCGGACGAGAACCCTTTTAATTTTGTTATATCTGGCACTACTTTGGATGTAGAACCTGAGATTGTTCTGTCGGGTGATGGAATAGAAATAAGTAATAATGATATTACTCCATCCTTAACAGATAACACTAATTTTGGAAGTGTTGAGCTTGGTTATTCTGTAACAAAAACATTTGTAATTGAAAATGAAGGAATTAACGATTTACTACTCACTGGAGGCAGCCCATACATAAATATTGTAGGAGCTGGTGCTTCTAGGTTTCAGGTATCTCTTATTCCAAACAATACGATAGCTGGTGGAAATTTTGTCACATTTCAAATTAAATATACTCCAGATGCTCTAATCACACACCTTGCAACTGTTAGGATTCAAAACAATGACACAGATGAAGGGCTATATTTATTCAATATTCAAGGAGCTGGTATAGTAAATAATAATCTTGATTACACCATCTACTATGAAAATTTTGATACGGATGATGGCAATTGGACGCCTAGTTCAACTTCAGGGTCAATTTGGAGATACGGATCAAATAACGTAGAAGCAGGGGCTGAAGGCGACTATTGGTATACAGATAATTATAATAATTATGCAAATAATACCAGAACTTACGTAACAAGTCCTCCTATATCGCTGAGTGGTTACTCAAATGTTCGTTTTCTATTAGATATGAGAATTAATACTAATGCAGACCCTGATGACGGTATGCAAGTACAATATCGTCTTAATGGAGCAGGTGCATGGAGTCCATTAGGTGACAATACAGATACATCAAACTGGTATAATGATGCCGAGGTTCGTGCTATAGGAATAAATCAAAATGGCTGGTCAGGTGATAATGCATCAGATCCTGTTGCTGGAAGATCAGATTTCACGCAACAATTTGTTGATCTACCTAGTAACACAATTGGACAATCCATTGAGTTTCGTATCTACTTTGCATCAGACGCTGGAACTACAGATGATGGGGCAAATTTTGACAATGTATTTTTGATTGGCACTCAGAATAATCCTGATCCAGATCCAGTAATTGCACCAGGAGCTGTTACTCCTAATATGAGTTTATGGCTTAAAGCAAACGACATCGACGCAGTGTCAAGTGGTGATTTACTTAATGTATGGCAAGACAGAGCTCGTGATAATGATGCATTTACTGCAGAGCTCGCACCACCAACATATCATAACAGTGCAGCAATAAATGCTAATTACAACCCTCTAGTAGAGTTCGAAACAACCGCTAATCAAGTTTTAAAAGGTAAAGGTGGATTTGACACATCAGATTATTGGGTGGTGTTACGAACACCCCAACTTAATGAATCTGGTGTAATAGAGGGCGTACTATCTGGGCGTGTAGAAAGAGGTGCATTTGCAAATGATGGAACTGGCTTATGGGTTAATCCAGGTTCTGAAAGATTCAACAATCAAGATAACCTCGTAAGTCATATGATAGGAGCAACTCCTCAAAATACATCTGCCGCAGATGGTAGTAATTATGGAAGAGCTTATGTAAGTACTGCAGATGAAATGAATAGCGAACTTATCATACTAAATGTGAAAGCAAGTAGTGACGGACTTACCAGTGAAATTTACAAAAACGGTGTTCGTATTGACAATTATACTGGAACATATTCTGTAAGTGGTAACGACATGCCATACTCAGAAGTAACAAATAGCCAGTTCAATTTAGGAGTAGGAAGAATTACGCTAGTAGGTCATGCTTTCCAATCATTTTTTGAAGGGCAAATCACAGAATTTATTAGTTATAGATTACCAAATTCGCTATTCGACCAAAAGCGAATCCAATCATACTTAGCCATTAAAAATGGTATTACACTTCACTCTGTTACAAGTGACCCTACTAACGATGATGCAAATCCTGGTAATGAAAATTACGTAGATAGCGCTGGAAATATTATTTGGAACACAGTAAATAATAGTGGTTTTACACATGATATTGCAGGTATAGGAAGAGATGATGCAAGTGGTTTAAATCAAAAGCAGTCAATCTCGAGCCATATTGATGGAGCGATTACAATGGGAATCGAAACTATTTACGATACAAATAGCGATCACATTAATTCTGCTTCAGCGACTATAGATGACAAAAACTTTTTAATCTGGGGTAACAACAATGCTTCTCTTTCTGCAGCCTCACCTATCGCCGTTGATATGAGTTTAAACATTCCAGGATTATCCACAAATGTGAATTTTATCTCTATAAATCGTACTTGGAAAGTTGTAGAAACTGGTAATTTAAGTACTGTAAAAGTATCTTTAGAAGAATCCCTATTGTCAGCAACAATTACCCCTCCGGGAAATTTCTTTATGTTTATTTCAGACTCTCCTACGTTTGACCCAACGTCAGACTACCGCATAATGACATCTAACGGTACAAAGCTAGAAACTACATACGACTTTGCAGGTGAAAAATACATCACATTCGGTTACGCTCCAGAATATATCTATGAGCGATCAATCACCTTTGATGGTACAAGAGATTATATGGATGCAGATGATGTTGCAGATCTTACTGGGCCTTTCACTATATCGACTTGGGTAAAACGAGGAGCAAATGCAAATAATAGCGATATTATTTCAAAAAGAAATATTGGTCCATATACAGAAGGATATGCACTTCTACTTAACAATGCTAGGAGACCCCGCATTGTATGGAAAAATGCAGCAGGCACTACTGAAGCTTTAAATTCTTCTATTGTACTTCCTCAAGATGAATGGCACCACATTGCTGTGATATATGATGGAAATAGAGCAACCTTCTATATTGATGGTATAGAAGATACCTCCGCTGTGCGCAATGCTCCGGTAAGTTCTAATCAACACTTTCTAGTAGCTGCTGCAAACTACCAGAGTCCTACAAGGTTCTTTGATGGAACTATTGATGAGGTAAGAGTATGGAATCAAGCGTTATCACAAGAACAACTACAATTCATCATGAATCAGGAAATAGAGAAATTTACCGATGACTCTGTTAATGGTAAAATCATCCCTCAAAATATCTCTAAAAACGAAGTAGCTTCCATTCCTTGGACAGATTTAGAAATGTATTTACCTATGAATAAATACACTTTCACAAACGTTAAAGATGAATCTGATAATAATTATGTAGCAGCTATTAAAAATCTTCAAACGGTAGATTTCCAAACGGCACCCCTACCTTATGTTTCTACTGCCGATGGAGTTTGGGCAAACACAAACACATGGACTAACGGGGCTACACAAGCACTCCCAGGAGCGCCATCACTAGTTGATGGAACGCAAACCATTGATTGGAATATTGTTCAAACAGCTCACAATGTTTCTACGGCCTCAAATAACACGGTTCTAGCACTTGATGTAAATACAGCCGAGTTAACTATAGGAAATGATAGTAAGATAGAAGTATCTCACTATTTAAGATTAGACGGTGTGATGGATCTTGTAGGAGAGTCACAATTAATTCAGACAGAAAATAGTGACTTAGCAGCTACTAGTGCTGGAAGGTTAGAAAGAGATCAGCAAGGTACTTCAGATACGTATTCATATAATATTTGGTCATCACCTGTAGGCCCTATTAATATTACAGATATAAACGAACCACACACTGTTGCTTCTATCATGAATGACGGTACAGATGAAAACAACCCACAGTCATTGAACTTTAGTACTGGCTATAATGGAGCTCCTTCTACACCAAAGACTGTGAGTGCTTATTGGCTATTTACCTATAGAAATAACCCTGCAGACACCTACAGTGCTTATGAACAAATAGGGCCTTATGGATCGTTAGAAACAGGTGACGGCTTCACTATGAAAGGACCAGGTAGTGGCGGAATCACAGATCCTCAAAACTATGTGTTTATAGGTAAGCCTAACAATGGTACAGATGCAGTATCTATTGACAAATTAATAAATGCAGGTAATGACTTCATGATGGGTAACCCTTTCCCTTCTGCTCTTGATGCAAATAAATTTATTAATGATAATCCACACTTAACTGGGACATTATCATTCTGGGAGCACTGGGGTGGAGGTAATCACTTCTTAGCAGACTATGAGGCAGGATATGCACTCTATACTTTAAGTGGAGGCACACCGGCAGTAAGTCACCCTGCTCAAAATACAAGCGGTGTAGGTACTAAAACTCCTACACAATTTATAGCCGTAGGTCAAGGGTTCTTTGTAAGAGCAGCGGCTACTGGAACAACTAATTTTAATAATACACAGCGTGTCTTTGCAAAAGAAGCATCTTCTGGTTCGTTTTTCTTTAATGGTGAAACAACACAATCAGAAAATGCCCTTAACGCAGAGGATGATATTGTACAACATGAGGACCTAAGAGAAAAATTTAGAATAGGTTTTGATTCTCCTAGCGCTTATCACAGACAGCTCTTAATGACTATTGATGAGAATACAACTTTTGGGTATGATAGAGCTTATGACGCCGTTATAGATAACCATCCACAAGAAGATATGATGTGGTTGCTAGATGATGAGAAAGCCATAATTTTAGGAGTGCCTGCTATTGAGAATGACAGAAAGTTTCCTCTACGTATAGGATTACCTATGGATGGTGAAATCTCTATTGGCGTGGATGCTCTTGAAAATATAAATACAGAAAACACTACTGTTTATGTTTTTGACGCTTTACTAGACACCTACACAGATATCACTACAGATGAGAAATTTACCTTAACGCTAGAGGCTGGCACCTATTTAGAAAGATTTTATATCGTTTTTGAAAGAACAGCAGAAGCTGAAGAGGAGACGGAGGATACCACAGAAGACACTAACGAACAAGAAGAAAATAATCAAGATGTCGAAGTGGTAGAAGTAGAAATACTTGATGAAACTGAGGAGTCAGATAACTTAAGTGTTTACTTCAACAGCCAGTCGCATAATATTGTAATTAATAAACGAGTAGATTATGATGTTAAGTCCGTACAGCTGTTCACTATGCTAGGACAACTTATTAAAGAATGGACACCAGATACCGAAACTTCAAGAATAGAGTTACCGGTACAAGATGTAAGCACAGGTGCTTATATTCTAAAAATGCAAAAACCACAAACTACATATACTCAAAAATTAATTATTCACTAACATTGCCCCAAATCGCAACGTTGACAAAACCTCCTTCATTAAGGAGGTTTTTGTTTTTTATACGCTTTCGCGAAAGCGTACTACAACACTTTAAATTTTAAGAAAATACTAACATACTTCGCTGTAAGTTTAGTCAGCTTTGCATGACTTTAGATGATTAATAACCTAACCATAATTATGAAATATACATTTCTTACTATAGCAGCCAGTGCACTGCTTACGATTACATCTTGCAAACAAGAAAACACAACTGCTACGCCTGTACCAGAAGTAGCTACTGTAAATGAGAACCTTGCAAAGGTTGAAACTTCATGGATCACCGAGCGTGTGGCCAAAACTGAAAAAAGACTAAATAGTACTGAGGCTGGAAAGATTGTTTGGCAATCTATGGAGGCTCATGGTGGATTGCAACGATTTTTTGAAAACGGACCACTTTCCTTTCGTTTTGATTATGTTCCATTAGATGGAAGTACTCGTCGCTATACAGATGAGACACTAGACACGTGGAATAATAAAGCAGTACACTGGAATCCAGAAGATACGACGCAGCGTTTTGGATGGGATGGAGAAAAAGCTTGGAAACAAGTAACAGACTCAACAGCATTTCCTTTTGACATGCGCTTCTGGGCACTTACTCCATATTACCTTGCAGGCTCACCTTTTATCTTAGACGGTGAAGGAGTTAACCTTGAAAAACTAGAGGATAAAAAGTTTAAGAATAAAAATTACGACGTCGTTAAAATTACCTTTAGTGAAGGTACTGGAGACGCTCCAGATGATTATTATATTATCTACGTAGGTAAGGAAGACCATAAAGTTGCTGTTGTACGTTACATCGTGTCATACCCTAAATATTTCCCTAATGGCGGCGCTGCTCCAGAAAAACTTATGGAAGTTCAAGGAACAACAATTGTAAACGGTATTGAACTCCCTACAGGTTTCCACACGCACTGGTTAACAAAAGATGAAGAAGCTGGAGAGCATATTACTAATATTACGATAGACAACATCCGCTTTAATCCAGAAGTTGAAAAAAGCTACTTTAACATTCCTGAAGGCGCAACAATTATTGAATAATTACTTACGCTTTCGCGAAAGCGAACTTATAACTAAAGCCAACTCGTTACTGCGAGTTGGCTTTTTTCTTTAACATAAAACCAATTAATAATTGTTAAGAAACCTAACTTCTTGTTAAAGTGACCTCATCAAAAATCCAAATCACTTCCCCGTCCGTAAAACTACCTCAACTTGATATAGAACCTTGATTCAAAAAATATGGACACTAACAACAACCTTCCAGAAGAATTAGCATCAACTGCTAGCAAGAAACATTCAATTGCAAAAAAAATAGCTGTAAATCCATGGGGAACCACGGTTCTCATTACAACTTTCTTACTGCTAGTGATATCTGCATATATCGCATACATGCTGCGATACGATTTTTCACAACTTGATTTTGAACGTAAAAGCACCGTGTTTGGCTATGCATTTATGACAGTTGCATCAGTTTTTCTAGCCTACAAAAGTGCCTTCTTTTTATATACTCTCTATAACTATTTCCGTTACAAACCTGTAGCGTCTGTTACAGATGCAGAGTTGCCTACTGTAACTGTGATTGTACCTGCTTATAATGAAGGAAAACAAGTATATGCAACACTGCAAAGTCTTGCTGCTAGTGATTATCCCGTAGAAAAAATCCAACTATTATCTATAGATGATGGAAGTCAAGATGACACATGGCACTGGATGAAAGTGGCTAAAAAAGAATTAGGAAACCGTGTTTCTATATGCCAACAGCCTAAAAACATGGGCAAACGTCACGCATTATATCGTGGTTTTCACGAAGGATCTGGTGAAGTTTTTATCACCGTAGACAGTGATTCTATTGTTACTCCAGACACGCTTCGTAATTTAGTAAGTCCATTTGTCAATAATGAAGATTGTGGTGCCGTAGCAGGTAACATAAGAGTATTAAATAATGAGAAAGCATTATTACCAAAAATGCTTGACGTAAGTTTTGTATTAAGTTTTGAGTTTGTACGATCTGCAGAGAGTAATCTTAACTCTGTATTATGTACTCCTGGCGCACTAGCTGCCTATAGAAGAGATGCTGTTTTTGCATGTCTAGAAGAATGGATTGATCAAACCT
Source organism: Dokdonia sp. Asnod1-B02 (assembly GCF_045063955.1). Taxonomy (NCBI): domain Bacteria; kingdom Pseudomonadati; phylum Bacteroidota; class Flavobacteriia; order Flavobacteriales; family Flavobacteriaceae; genus Dokdonia; species Dokdonia sp. Asnod1-B02. Next base: position 2,942,364 of record NZ_JBEFNW010000002.1, read on the forward strand.
TTATGGGAAAACCATCAGACATAGGTGAGGATCGCGCGATGACTAATATGATTCTTAGCCAAGGTAAACACGTACTTTTCCAGAAAAATGCATTTGCTTATACTAATGTCCCAGAAAACTACAAAGGCCTTTATAAAATGTTCATTAGATGGGGAAGAAGTAACGTACGTGAGAATATTGCAATGGCAAAATATGTGTTTACAGACTTTAGAAAAGAATCAAAAGCAGGTACACGATTACTATTTATTAGTCAGTCACTAGAGATTATCATGACCTATCCTTTCCTCGCTTTTATGTTATTTTTCATAGCGACTCACCCGGTATTATTCTTAACATCTACGCTAGTAAGTATTTTGATATTATCAACGTTCCCTGCCTTATTCTATGGTAAAAAATACAATATTGCCGAGTCATTTTATGCATACTCATACAGTTTACTCTATACCTTTGGCTTGTTCTGGATCACTCCATACGCCATCGCAACAGCGGGTAAAAGTGGGTGGTTAACACGTAGTTTACCACAAGTAGCATAACCGCTAGACATACATAAGAAAAGCTCAAATTCATGATATGAATTTGAGCTTTTTGCTTTATACGGTTTGATATGCTTTCGCGAAAATGTGATTACACTCAAACAAGCAGTTGAAATAACTCTGGTTTATCATTGAGATACTCACCATAAAATTTACGCGCACGCATTCTATCGAGAAGCGGCTGTAAATCTTTTGAAGATTTTATTTCAAGACCTACAATTGCGGGACCTTGTTCCCTACTCGTCTTTTTTGAATATTCAAAATAGGTAATATCATCTGTAGGTCCAAGTATCTCAGCCACAAACTCTTTTAAAGCTCCCGCTCGCTGCGGAAACTTCACAATAAAATAATGCTTTAATCCTTGATGTAACAAAGCACGCTCCTTGATTTCGGCGGTACGGGTGATATCGTTATTACTTCCGCTTACGATACAAGCGATATTTTTACCTTTTATTTCTTCAGCAAATTGATCTAATACGGCAAGCGTCATTGCACCTGCAGGTTCTGCTACTATAGCATCTCTGTTATATAAATCGAGAATGGTTTGGCATATCTTACCTTCAGAAACGGTAACTACCCTATCTACAAACTGCTGAGCAATTGCAAAGTTGCGATCGCCTACTCGTTGTACTGCTGCACCATCAACAAATTTATCAATCTCATCTAGCGTAGTATTTTCCTTTTGAGAGAGCGAAGTGAGCATCGCAGGAGCTCCTGCAGGTTCTACTCCAATAATCTTTGTTTTAGGTGATAGATGATGAAAAACACTAGACAATCCAGCTATCAATCCTCCTCCACCTACTGGAACAAAAACATAATCTAGCGGCTGCTCAGACTGCGTTAAAATCTCTAAGCCTACAGTCGCCTGGCCCTCTATTATTTTTTCGTCATCAAAGGGATGTACAAACGTTTTCCCTTCTATGGTGCACACATCACTCGCTCGTGCAAAGGCATCATCAAAGGTGTCACCTTCTAACACTACAGTAATCCACTCTCCACCAAACATTTCTACTTGCTCCACCTTTTGATTAGGTGTAGTAGAAGGCATAAAAATGGTGCCATGAATACTTAAACGCGAGCATGACAACGCTACGCCCTGAGCATGATTACCAGCACTAGCGCATACGATGCCTACTTCTTTTTGTTTATCTGTAAGCGTGCTTATCTTATTATAAGCGCCTCGTATTTTGTAACTGCGAACTTGCTGTAAGTCTTCACGCTTCAAAAAAACTTCTGCATCAAACTTGGTTGAGTATGTAAAGCTGCGCATAAATGGTGTTTTTATGGCAACCTTCTTTACTCTATTTGCTGCATCAGTAATTGACTTTAACGTGGGAATAAATATTGTTGTTGCTACTGCCATTTACACATAGTATCCATACTTGTTATTTTGAAATTTATTACACCCTAACCTTTTACAGATTAATGATGCGCCTCTTCTGTTTAGGCTGTTTTCACTTTCTTCATTGCAACCATAGCTCTTCGTAGTGTAGCTCCTATTTCCTCAACAGGATGATTGCGTATTGCATCATTTACGGCAATAAGTTCTTGATTATCTACATCATTTTCTTTCGCGAAAGCGGAACCTATAATATTTGTATCCACAGTCTTCATAAAGTCAGTTAACAAAGGCTTACAGGCATGGTCAAATAAATAGCAACCGTACTCTGCCGTATCAGATATAATACGATTCATCTCAAAAAGCTTCTTTCTAGCAATCGTATTTGCGATAAGTGGCGTTTCATGTAGTGACTCATAATACGCACTTTCTTCTATAATTCCTGCAGCGGTCATAGTTTCGAAAGCGAGCTCCACTCCTGCTTTCACCATGGCTACCATGAGTACTCCGTGATCAAAATACTCTTGCTCCGTAATCTCTTCGGTAGTGATTTCTTGTTTTTCAAAAGCAGTTTCTCCAGTGGCAGCTCTCCATTTGTGAAGATTCTTATCATCTGCAGCCCAGTCTTCCATCATAGTTTTTGAAAAATGTCCAGAAATAATATCATCCATATGCTTTTCAAATAGCGGACGCATAATTTCTTTTAATTCCTCGGCTAGTTGGAAAGCTTTAATCTTAGACGGATTATTGAGACGATCCATCATCGTTGTAATTCCGCCATGTTTTAAGGCTTCTGTAATGGTTTCCCAGCCATACTGGATTAGTTTTCCAGCATATGCAGGGTCAATCCCTTTCTCTACCATTTTATCAAAACAGAGTATGGATCCCGTTTGTAACACTCCACAAAGTATGGTTTGCTCACCCATAAGATCAGACTTCACTTCCGCCACAAAAGAAGACTCTAGAACGCCTGCTCTGTGTCCTCCTGTCGCTGCTGCATAGGCTTTTGCTTGCGCTAGCCCCTTACCTTCTGGATCATTATTAGGGTGTACTGCAATTAAGGTAGGTACTCCAAAACCTCTTTTATATTCTTCTCTTACCTCAGACCCTGGACACTTAGGTGCCACCATGATTACCGTTAGATCTTCACGTACTTGCATTCCTTCTTCTACAATATTAAAACCGTGAGAATAAGCGAGCGTAGCTCCCTTTTTCATTAATGGCATTACTGCTTTTACTACAGAGGTATGCTGCTTATCTGGTGTAAGATTCAACACTAAATCTGCAGTAGGAATAAGTTCTTCATACGTACCTACTGTAAATCCATTATCTGTTGCATTCTTAAAAGACTGACGCTTTTCTGTAATTGCACCTTCACGTAATGCGTATGAAATATCACAACCGCTATCACGCATGTTAAGCCCCTGATTAAGACCTTGCGCACCGCAACCTACAATCACAATCTTCTTGCCTTCTATAGCAGCTATTCCATCTTGGAATTCGCTAGCATCCATAAAACGGCATTTCCCTAGTTGTGCCAGTTGATCTCTAAGTGGCAATGTGTTGAAGTAGTTCATTCTAATTAATTTTCGGTAAAGACGGTGGTTAGAAATACGTCTTTACAATGATTAGTTATTGTTTTTTAGACTCTGTATTTGAGGTGTTACGCTTTCGCGAAAGCGGCATCCTGCTCATTCCTTATTTGTTGCAATAATGAAGAGATAGGCATCTCTGTCTTAGTAACTGCAATTCTACCCGAACGAGTAAACTGCATAATACCAAAGGGTTTTAACTCGCGGTGTACCAAATCAATCTCAGACCTGCGCCCTGACTTTTCTAGCACAAAGAAGTCTCTATTTACAGTGACTATGCGCGCATGGCTATCCTTAATAATATTCTGAATTTGAGGCTCTTCAAAAAGCAACTCAGATTTAATTTTAAAAAGTGCACTTTCTGTAAAAATGGTCTCCTCATCGGTATGATAAAAAGCTTTGATAACTTCAACCTGGCGTTCTATCTGACCTTTGATTTTCTCCATTTGATGTTCTGTAATATTTACCACTAGTGTAAATTTAAAAACATCATCTATCTCACTTTCTGAGGCAGAGAGACTCTCAATATTAATCTTACGACGTTGAAATATAGCAGAGATCCTATTGAGTAACCCAATGTTATTCTCACTGTAAATTGTTACCGTATATGTTGTTATTTGCTCACTCATAGATGTTGAGTTTAAGTACTAATTATTTTATTGTAGCAAAACCTTTTAGGCTGTTCTATATAATCAATGATATTCTTATGCTAAGCGTATATCTGATACTGATGCTCCTGTAGGAATCATAGGGAATACATTGTCCTCTTTTTCTACCATTACTTCTAGAAAGAAACTATTCTTTGAAGCAATCATACGAGTAATAGCATCTTCTAGTGTGCTTCTGTCAGTGACTTTCTGAGCTTCAATATCATAAGCCTCTGCTATCTTACAGAAGTTGGGGTTCTTCATCTCTGTGCTGGCATAACGCTTATCAAAAAACAGTTGCTGCCACTGGCGCACCATTCCTAAAAATTCATTATTGAGCACTACAATCTTTACTGCAGCTCCGGTTTGAAAAATAGTGCCAAGCTCTTGTATGGTCATCTGGTAACCACCATCACCTATAATCGCTACTACTTCGCGATCTGGCGCTCCCATCTTAGCTCCTATTGCTGCTGGAAGGGCAAAGCCCATCGTCCCTAGACCTCCAGAAGTGATATTACTTTTAGATTTTTTGAAGTTTGCATAACGACAAGCAATCATCTGGTGTTGTCCCACATCGCTTACAATAATGGCCTCACCATTTGTTTTAGTATTGATAAGCTCTATGACCTCTCCCATAGTTAATCCTTCCTTTGTAGGGTGAATGTCGTTCTTTATTACTTTATCAAATTCTATGTTGTAATGGTCTTTAAATTTTTGATGCCACGCAGTATGTTCTTTCTTTTCTATCAGCGGCAATATTCTTTCTAGGGTCTCTTTAGAGTTGCCTAATACAGGTATATCTGCTTTTACGTTTTTATTAACCTCAGCTGGATCTATTTCAAAATGGATCACTTTAGCTTGCTTTGCATAACTTTCTAGATTGCCCGTCACTCGATCATCAAAACGCATCCCAATTGCTATCAACACATCGCATTGATTAGTAAGTACATTAGGTCCATAGTTACCATGCATCCCCACCATACCCACATTAAGCGGATGATTTGTAGGGATTGCCGAAACTCCAAGGATTGTCCACGCAGCTGGGATACCAGATTTTTCAACAAAGGCTTTAAAGGCCTCTTCTGCTTCACCAAGAATAACACCTTGCCCCCATACAATCATGGGTTGTTTTGCATTATTAATAGCCTCTGCAGCTGCTTGTAATTGTTCTTCCTTTACTTCTGGAACTGGCACATAACTACGTATGTGCTCGCATTTTTCATAAGAAAATTCAAATTCTTCAAACTGGGCATCCTTTGTTATATCAATTAATACGGGCCCTGGTCTTCCAGAACGCGCTATATAAAAAGCTTTTGCCAGTACTTCTGGTATTTCCTTAGCACTTGTAATTTGATGATTCCACTTTGTAACAGGTGTAGAAATCCCTATAATATCTGTCTCTTGAAAAGCATCACTTCCTAGAAGATTTGAACCTACTTGCCCAGTAATACAAACCATAGGTGTGCTATCTATCTGGGCATCTGCAATACCTGTTATTAGGTTTGTGGCTCCTGGTCCTGAAGTCGCAATAGCAACTCCAACTTTTCCAGTTGCTCTCGCAAATCCTTGTGCAGCATGCGTCGCACCTTGCTCATGACGTGTGAGTACGTGATGTATCTTATCTTGATGTATATGCAACTGATCGTAAAATGGCATGATCGCCCCTCCGGGATATCCATAAATTAAATCTGCTCCCTCAGCCAGTAAACAGTGAATTAATGCCTCGCTACCGCTCATCGTGGTAGTTGTCTTTGCTGGATTATGTATGGTTTTTGTCTCCATATACAGGTATTTATGTGGCATTATTTTTAAACGTGCCCTTGTTTATTATCTTCTTAAAGCTGTAAACTCTTTCAGTGTCCTTTGTACAATACAAAAGGAAAAACTCGCAGGTAATTCCTTGTTATTGTCTTAAAACTCATCAGTAACACAGCCCTCACTTGCAGAGGAAACCATTCTTGCATATTTGTAGAGCGATCCTCTTTGTACTTTAAGTGGAGGAGCAATCCAGTTTGCTTTACGGCTTGCAAGTTCTTCCTCACTTATTTCCATATTTATAGTGTTCTTTTCTGCGTCAATAACAATGATGTCTCCATCATTTATAAGCGCAATACCACCACCTGTCTGTGCTTCTGGAGTAATATGTCCCACTACAAAACCATGTGTTCCACCAGAAAAGCGTCCATCGGTAATAAGTGCTACGTCTTTACCAAGTCCTGCGCCCATGATTGCTGCTGTAGGTTTCAGCATTTCTGGCATTCCTGGACCACCTTGCGGCCCTTCATATCGTATTACTACAACATCTCCTTTCTTCACCTTACCTGCACCTATTCCTGCGTTTGCCTCATACTCACCATTAAATACACGTGCGCTTCCGCGAAAATGTAACCCTTCCTTCCCAGTAATCTTTGCAACCGAACCTTCGCTTGCTATATTTCCATACAGTATACGGATGTGCCCTGTAGCCTTGATAGGATTCTCTACGGTATGAATTACATCTTGATGTGCTTTTAGATGATCTACCTCTGCTAGGTTTTCTGCAATAGTTTTACCTGTTACCGTCATGCAGTCTCCATGAAGCATCCCTTGATCGAGCATATATTTTAACACTCCAGGAACACCACCTACGTTGTGAAGGTCTTCCATTAAGTATTTTCCAGAAGGTTTTAAATCTGCTAGAAATGGAGTCGTATCGCTTATTTTTTGAAAATCTTCTAATTTAAAATCGATTTGTGCTGCTTTTGCGATTGCAAGAAAATGCAATACTGCATTTGTAGATCCGCCTAAAACAGTTACTAATTTTACTGCGTTTTCTAATGACTTACGCGTCACAATATCTGAGGGCTTAATATCTTTTTCTATCAAGTTTCTCAAAGCAGCTCCTACTCTAGCGCATTCTGCTGTTTTATTTGGAGAAACTGCTGGGTTTGAACTTGTATATGGCAAGCTCATTCCTAAGGCTTCTATAGCAGAAGCCATTGTATTTGCAGTATACATACCGCCACATGCTCCAGCTCCTGGACACGCTTTTTTTACTACTGTCTTAAATTCTTTCTCGCTTATGGTTCCTGCAACTTTCTCTCCCCAAGCTTCAAAGGCAGATACCACATCTAGCTTCTTATCTTCATGACAGCCCGGTGCGATAGTTCCTCCATAAACAAGTATGGATGGTCTATCTAAGCGTAGCTGTGCCATTAAAGCTCCAGGCATATTTTTATCACATCCCACAACTGTAATAAGCGCGTCATAAGACATTGCTTGTACTACCGTCTCCATGGAGTCGGCTATGATGTCACGAGAAGGTAGAGAGTATCGCATACCAGGAGTTCCCATCGATATACCATCACTTACACCTATTGTATTGTAAATCAAACCTACTAAATCAGATGTCTGTACACCCTTTTTAATATCGACAGCTAGCTTATTTAAATGCATATTACATGGATTACCTTCGTAACCTGTACTAGCAATACCTACAAGTGGTTTTTTAAAATCTTCGTCTGTGAGACCTATTGCGTGAAGCATGGCCTGAGCTGCTGGTTGCGTAGGGTCTTGAGTGACCGCTTTGCTGTATTTATTAAGTTCCTTCAAAAGTATAGTGTGTTTGGAATGGTTAAAATTATTATTCTAATATCAACTAGGGCGTTTATAATAATAAAGCTGCCGATAACCAACTTAGCATATATACACTTAAAGCGCTGAATTACAAATATTTAATTAAATTAAAAACATACTTCTACAAGAATATACCGACTTATTTAATAGAGAAACAGTGTTATATAATTCATACTTAACAAATTAAAAAGAACTCAATACTTCACCTTTTAAGTTAATAGCAATATCCTTAGGCAACACTTTATATTAAATCTTTCAGAAAATCACCAAGGCTCCCTTAATAAGTCCCTATTTTTGGTAAAAACACACTGCCGTGACTATTCCTCAACTACTAGAGACACAAAGAGATTATTTTGCAACTGGACAAACTAAGAGTATTGCTTTTAGAAAAGATTGTTTGGTACGCTTTCGCGAAAGCATAAAAAACCACGAGCAAGAAATTATCAATGCCCTCACTGCCGATTTTAAAAAACCAGCTTTTGAAAGTGTGGCTACAGAAGTGAGTATTGTCATGATGGAACTCAATAAAGCCATTAAAGAAATCTGGAAATGGCAGATGCCAAAAAAAGTTTCTTCATCGCTTTTAAATTTCCCGTCCAGTGATAAAATCATGTATGAACCTTATGGCACTACGCTCATAATTTCCCCGTGGAATTATCCTTTCCAGCTTGCCGTAGGACCAATAGTGGGCGCAATAGCAGCTGGTAATACCGTTGTGTTAAAACCTAGCGAACTCACTCCTAAAACATCAGAACTATTAGCTAAGATCATTGCCGAAGTTTTTGATAATGGCCATGTAGCAGTTATTCAAGGAGCTAAGGAGGTTGCGCAAGAATTACTAGCACAACGATGGGATTATATATTCTTTACAGGAAGCGTTCCCGTGGGTAAAATAGTATACAAAGCAGCTGCAGAGCATCTCACTCCGGTAACTCTTGAGCTGGGAGGAAAAAGCCCTTGCATCGTTGATCAATCTGCGAAAATACAACTAGCAGCAAAGCGAATTGTGTGGGGTAAATTTGTAAATGCTGGACAGACGTGTATCGCTCCAGATTATATCCTCGCGCATACTTCTATAAAAGATAAGTTGCTCACCGCACTAGATGTGGAAATCACAAATGCTTATGGTGCAGATCCTGCAATATCTCCAGATTTTGCAAGAATCATTAGTAAGAAAAACTTTGATAGACTTTCAGGTATGCTGGAAAATGCCACGGTATTTAAAGGCGGAAATACTAATAAGGATGCACTTTATATTGCCCCTACGGTGCTTGATAATGTTACTGTAAAAGACAAAGCAATGCAGGATGAAATTTTTGGCCCAATTCTTCCTGTACTCACTTATGAAAACAAAGAGGACATCTCAAGAATTATAAATTCTATGGAGAAACCACTGAGCGCTTACGTTTTTTCTGAAAAGCGATCTTTTAAAAAATGGTTTAATGATAGCTTTTCTTTTGGTGGAGGTGCTATGAATGATACGCTTGTTCATTTTGTAAATGATAAGTTACCATTTGGCGGAGTAGGCCACTCAGGAATAGGAAGCTATCATGGCAAGAAATCTTTTTACACCTTTAGTCATGCAAAGGCAATTGTAAGTCGTGGTACATGGATAGATGTACCCATGCGTTATGCTCCTTACAAAGGGAAAATAGGTGTACTCAAGAGGTTTATGAACTGGTTGTAGTATTTTACCTATAACAATAAAATAAGGGCATTTACCCCTACTAGAATAATCACTTCCCTAGTACTTTTACGTATGTTCAATTTTCCCCCCACAATAATATTCTTATGGGAAGACCAACTAAAACCGAACGTTTAAAAGAAGCCAGACCAATTATTATGCAATCAACCCTAATTTTTTGCAAACTGAATTTACAAAAAATCTATGCCCGCAGTCGTCGCCTTGAACTTACTCACTGGAATGAAGATCAAGACTATGCAGATTACATCAACAACCTGTGGACAACAATGATGAAGCACGATGCTATTAAAAAAGATGCTTTAAAACTTGACGAAATGTTAGGCACAGGGGACGTTGTGCAATTATTAAGTGATATTGTCATGGAGCATAGAAAATCAAGTAACGTTCAATAAAAACTGACTACCCTGTTGCATTTGCGCCAGTTTATTAAGATCACTGTCTACTACTTGTAACACTCGAGGATAACCTCCTGTAGTCTGACAGTCATTCATTAAAATAATTAATTTTCCAGAAGGTGTGAGCTGCACCGTTCCTGGTATAACGGGACTTGTATATATACTTTTTAGCGCGTTTGGTAATATCTCAACAAGTTGTATTGCCATCCTGTTCCATAGATTTGAAACCGTAAATACATGATTTCTTAATTGTTGTTGCTGGTTATAAGTGAGTTTTGAAAACTCAGGACCCGTATACACATTAATAGTAACTATAGATGAATTAACTACCCCAGATTGTGATTGCATCTTGAGATGTGCATTTTTTGACGCACCATATCTCGAGATACCTAAAGGTAGCTCCATCCCTACGGTGAGCTTTCCTTGTGGTGTGAGCGGGTAATACCAGCTTTTACTACCCAGTATATTTTGAGAATCTAGTCCTCCTGCAAATGCGAGATAGCTTCTAGATCCTCCGCTTATTTTAGACATTTTCAATACTTGTTTGGCTTTCGCCAAAACAGGAACGCCTTCCATTACCTGAGCCCCATCTAGCGTAGCTCCTGCATTGCTACCAGTAATTACAAAGTTGACATCATGATTGAATACTATAGTAGGTCCCAATAAAGTACACTCTAGCATTGCTGCACCAGGTGTATTATTGAGAATAGCATTTGCAATCATAAAAGACTGTTTATCCATAGCACCACTTTGTGGAACTCCTAGATGTGCGTAGCCTGCTCTACCATGATCTTGGACAGTTGTATAAAATCCTGGGTGCAGTATGGAAATAGAAGGTTTCATAAATTATTAGACATTGCTATCTTCTCAAAATTAGCCTCATTAATGGCATAAAATTTAATCACATCACCTGCCTTAAATAGGCCGGGTTTTGCTTTTGTCGCGTCAAATAACGAAATAGGAGTTCTCCCTATTACGTGCCAACCACCAGGACTATCTTGAGGATAAATACCAGTTTGCGTTCCTCCTATAGCTACACTTCCCTTTGCTATTGATTGCGATGGAACAGATTTTCTATCAAGATGTAATCTAGCATCAAGATTTTCTAAATATGGGAAACCCGGAAGAAATCCTAAAAAGTAGATAGGATACTCTCTACTTGTATGAATCTCTATAATCTCAGGTATTGTGCATTTTACTTGGGATGCATATTCCTCTAGATCTGGAGCATACTTGCTACTATAACAAACAGGGATTTGATGTACGACGCTATTATAATCATCGTTAGACACTAGAACATTAAGCGCTGCTGAGACTTGACTAATTAAAGATGCTATGTTCGTACTTGCAGAAATACAATCTTTAACCAGCAACTCATTATAAGTGTGCACTACCTCAGCATTAAGCAGTTTTGACAAATCTGCTTTTTTAATGAGCAACCAATTCAAAAGATCTTTAGACGGAGCACTATCTATTTGAACTAACAATGAATAGTCTCCTAACCTACTAATATGAAAATCATACTGACACATCACTTTATTAAAATATTCTCTTGAGCAAATGCTTGGTGAATTTCTTTTACAATCTGTAATGAATTTTCTGTATCGCCGTGAACGCAAAGTGTATCTACGTCGAAAGGAAGTGTAAGATTGTTGATTGTTTTTAATTGGCGCTGCTTTACCATTCGTAATACGTGAGGTAAGACTGCATTATGAGATGTTAATACCGCATCTGGTGAACTACGAGATACTAGTGAGTAATCATCATTATAATTTCTATCTGCAAAACCTTCTATGCTTATAGCTAGTTTTGAAACAGCTAGCGATGCGATTACAGAATTATTAGGTACGTAGAGCACAAGACGGTCATCTATCTCAAGTATGGTATCTATAATGAGATGAGCTATTTCTTCATTTTTGGCAGCTTCGTTATATAACGCACCATGTGGTTTTACGTGATGTACGTGTTGTCCACTTTTTGCTGCTAGGTTAATAAGAAGTTTAATTTGAGAAGTTATTGACTCTTTTAAAAGTTCATGAGAAATAGTCATTGCCTCACGACCAAAATTCTTGCGATCTGGGTAACTGGGATGAGCACCAATTTTCACATTAGATATTTTCGCGAAAGCGAGAACTTCCAGCATCGTTGCAATATCTCCCGCATGACCACCGCAAGCGATGTTACAAGAGCTCAAATACGGCATTAACTGAGCCTCGTTCCCTACACCTTCACCTACATCGCTATTGAGATCTATATACATCATAATAGTCCAAATACTTTTAAGATAGTGCGCGCACCTAATACAAAAACGATTAACCAAATAACGATTGAAATTCCATTTTGAAGTGATGAGTTTACATAATTACCTAGTACTTCGCGTTTATTTACTATCCAGATTAAATAACCTGCAATTATGGGTAATAACACACCATTTGCTACTTGTGCAAACTGAATAATCTCTACAGGGCTGTACCCTATAGATGAAAAAATGATACCAAGTATAAGTATTGTAAGCCAGACTGCTCTAAACTTCACAGATTTGAGATCTCGTTCCCAACCTAAACAACCTTGCACAACATATGCTGCTGCAAGAGGTGCTGTGATAGCAGAGGTTAAGCCTGCCGCTCCTAATCCTAGACCAATAAAATACCGCGCATAATCTCCAAAAAGTGGTTCTAAACTCTGAGCAAGGTCGGCTGCATTTTTTATCTCGCTTCCTTGTATGGCTGCTGCACAAATGATGATCGCCATGCTAACCAAACCTCCTAAAATTACTGCAACAATAGTGTCACGACGTGCAGCTGGTAAATCTGATTCATTACGCCACTTCTCACTAACTAATGAGGCATGTAAAAATAAATTATAAGGAACTACCGTAGTACCTACCAGTGCAACTATGGTGAGTAAGCTACCATCTGGAAAAGATGGAATAAAACTACCTTTTAAAACAGCTAGTATATCTGGCTTTGTCACAAATGCCGTCGTTACAAAAGCTATACTCATGATAATAACAAGTGTGACCAGTATGCGCTCTAGCACTTTATAATTGCCAATAAATAGGATGATGCTAGCGAGGATTCCTAGCACTAAAGACCAACTATTAATATCCAAAGTACCTAAGCTTAATGAGCTCGAAAAACCGAGTGCTTCTATACCTAGAACGCCTCCGCTTATATTACCTGCCTCATATGCTGCATTGCCTATCGCTATAGCGCTAAGCATTAAGATAACGGCAAAGGTTTGTGTAAATTTATTTGATAATGAATCTCTTATGACGCCAGCTAGTCCTTTACCAGATACAAGACCTATGCGAGCTGCCATTTCTTGTAACACTATGGTAGCTATAATGGATAATACCATAGCCCATAGTAGTGTAAACCCATAGGTAGTCCCAGTAATTGTACATACAGTGACTGTTCCCGGGCCTATAAAGGCGGCAGCTACTAGTACACCAGGACCTGATAATTTGAATTTATTATTCATCTATTGCACTCAATATATTATGATTATCTATATAATAACCACAAAGTACGGAGAACACCTGATATAATAACCTACGGTAATTTATTTTTAAAAAGTACGCTAAAGATAGACCCCTCGCCTTTTACACTAGATACACTTATCTCATCACCCATGTCTTCTATCTGGTTTTTGGTCATAAATAAGCCTAACCCTTTTGCATCTTCATTGCGGTGAAATGTTTTATAGAGCCCAAATAGTTTACCTCCATTGGCATTAAGATCAAGACCTAATCCATTATCCTCTACAGATAATAATAGATCGCTTATAGATATCATCTCTGCATTAATAGTAACGATAGACTGCCTATTATTATCACTATACTTAACCGCATTTGATATTAGGTTAAACAAAATACTTTCTAAATATGCAGCATTATAAGTAATCTGGATATCATTAGGAATATCACAGATTACAATAATATCCTTCTCACTTATTTGAGCTTGAAGTGTATTTATTGTTTTATCTATATATTCTCTCAAGAGAATAAGTTTGGGCTTGTCTGATAAGTTTCTATTTGAAGAAGCTATATCATTAAGATTACTAATGGTACCACTTAAACCATCTGAGATATCATTGAGGTAAGGAGCTAGCTCTTTCTTCTCTTCTGGACTCTCGGCATCATCTATGAGCTGCAGAATACTTTTTAGATTTCCTGCATGTGTTCTCAAATTATGAGATACGATGAGTGCAAAGTTTTTGAGACGTCCATTATGGCTCTCTATAAGTCTATTTTTACTTACAACACCTTCTTCAAACTCCTTCATCGCAGTAATATCAACATGAGTTCCTATCATGCGAGATGGTTTTCCTTTCTCATCCCACTCAACAGCTTTGCCTTTATCTTGAATCCATTTATAAGTACCACTTGAAGAAAATATACGGTGCTGTCCAGAGTAGTATTTTGTACGCCCCTCAAAGTATGCATTCATATCATCAAAGTACATTTGCTTATCATCTGGGTGAACTTTATCTGTCCATGTACTATCACTAAGCAAAAGTCTATCTCTAGGAATCTCTAAAAATTCTAATGACTTATCTGAGTAGTAAACTTCGTCATTTTCAATATCCCAATCCCAAACTCCTATTTCTGATCCTTCGAGAGCAAACTCAAATCGATCTTTAACTCTGAGCAGTTCTAACTGAGTATTTTTCATCTCAGTTATATCTGTTGCATAGCCATGCCAGCTTATTACATTCTCAGAAAGCTTTTCTGGTGTAGCATGTATTTTTACCCATCCGTGAGCCCCTGATGGTAAAAGAAATCTAAATTGCTGAATCCAAGGATTAGAGGTTTGCATAGATTCATAAATAGCGTCTAGAACTAATTTTCTATCATCTACATATATCAAATCAGATATTACATGTGCATTGTCTTGGAGGTATTCTAGGGTAAGTCCGTATAGTGATTCTGCATTTTGTGTGATAAAAGGAAACGAATATGTTTTAGAAATCTTGTCAAACTGAATTCTAAAGAAAAAACCCTCTACTTGATCTAAGAATTTTTTTAAACTATCAAGGCTAACCGCATCTTGAGAGGTATGATCTAGAGATTTTTTTTGTGATATCATAGTAAGGGGGTGCTATCATGTTAAACAAAGATATTATTAAAAAAAAACGGACACTCTTACTGTTATCACAAATTAAAAAAATTCTAAAAAATATCGACAAAATACAGTATTCGTCGATAAAGTGTAAAAATATACAATTTATAAATTAACTTATTATGAAAATATTAACCTAACCAACCATCTCGATCTAAGCTTCTATATTGTATTGCCTCAGATATATGAGTGCCTGTCACAATCTCAGCACCTTCAAGATCTGCTATGGTTCTTGACACTTTCAAAATACGATCATAAGCCCTGGCAGATAGATTTAAACGTTCCATCGCAATTTTTAATAGCTCTTTTGAAGCTTCGTCAAGTGCACAATATTTTCTTATTTGCTTCACATTCATCTGAGCGTTATAGTTGGTTTTTACGCTTTCGCGAAAGCGTTCTACCTGCAATTCTCTCGCTGCTGTAACACGTTTGCGTATATCAACACTTGACTCTGCCTTCGTCTCATCACTAAGCTTTTCAAAAGGAACAGGAGTCACTTCTATATGAATATCAATACGATCTAAAAGTGGCCCTGATATTTTACTTAAATAGCGCTGCATCTCTGCTGGACTGCTCGTAACCGGAGCGTTAGGATCATTAAAATAGCCTCCAGGACTAGGATTCATACTCGCTACGAGCATAAAACTAGAAGGATAAGTAACCGTAAATCGCGCTCTGGATATAGTAACTTCTCTATCTTCGAGTGGCTGTCTCATCACTTCTAATACCGAACGCTTAAATTCTGGCAATTCATCTAGGAATAAAACACCATTATGAGATAAAGATATCTCACCAGGTTGAGGGTAAGCACCACCACCCACAAGAGCCACATCACTTATAGTATGATGCGGACTTCTAAAAGGTCGCTCAGACATAAGACCTTGATGCTCCTTAACTCGCCCTACTACAGAATGAATCTTAGTGGTTTCAAGAGCTTCTCTAAGGGACATAGGAGGTAAAATACTTGGCAGTCTTTTACTAAGCATGGTTTTACCAGATCCTGGTGGCCCTATGAGTATGATATTATGACCTCCTGCAGCTGCAATTTCCATACAGCGCTTAATAGATTCTTGACCTTTTACATCTGCAAAGTCAAACTCTGGATGCTCTAGGTTTTTATAAAACTCTGCTCTAGTATCTATAACTGTAGGCTCGAGAGGTGTTCCTTTATCAAAAAAGGCAATTACTTCACTTATGTTTTCTACACCATATACATCAAGTCCATCTACAATCGCTGCTTCTTTTGCATTTTGGGCTGGTAAAATAAAGCCTTTATACCCTTCTTCGCGTGCTTTTATTGCAATAGGCAAAGCTCCCTTTATAGGCTGTAGACCTCCATCGAGAGAAAGTTCTCCCATAAGGATATACTTCTCCACCTCATCTCCTTTAATTTGTTCGGTGGCGATAAGTATACCTGTAGCAAGAGGTAAATCATATGCAGATCCTTCTTTGCGTAAGTCTGCTGGAGACATATTAAGAATAAGTTTCTTCCCTGGTATTTTATAACCATTGTTTTGTAATGCTGCTGCAATACGATAGCTGCTTTCCTTAATTGCATTATCCGGTAGCCCTACTAAGTGGTAGCCTACTCCCTTATCTACATTTACCTCTATTGTAATTGCATGTAATGTGCTAATAATATAATTCACTTATATTTGAAACTGTCAAACAATTTATAACATTCCAAATGAGTACACTAGCAATTTTCACAAGATTATCAAAGGATGATGAAGATTCAAATTCAATTGACAACCAATTAAGAGAAGGTAAGCAATTTGCAAAAGCAAATGGTTTTGAAAAAACAATACATTATAATGAAGGTGAGGGTGTTTCTGGTTCACTTGATATAGATTTAAGAACAGAATTAAATACACTCATTAAAGATATTATAAGCGGTGATATTACATCTGTTTGGTTTCGTGACCAGAATAGACTTGCAAGAAATAACCACACCTATACTTCATTTGTCAGAATTATTAAGAGATATAATACAGATGTTTATTACGGTGAAAAACTAATTGACCTTACAAACCCATCAGAATCTTTAATGGGTGGTGTCAAATCCTTATTTGATGCTCACAAAAATGAACTTCAATCCTACCAAACCAAAAGAGCATTAGCAGATAATGCAAAAGATGGGAAATTTAATGGTGTAGCAAATTACGGCTACTATAAAAAAGATGGTAGGTATGTTATTGATGATGATGAAGCCGAAGTAGTAAGACGAATATTTAAGATGTCACTTGATGGAAAGGGTACCACTTCAATAGCCAAGACCTTAAATGAGGAAGGGATAAAAACTAGATATAATAAACTAGATTCTAAGGAAACTGTAAAGAGAGGTAGTGAAATTCTTAATAGAAAAGATTTCATCTGGCGACAAGCAACAATTTTAAATATTATAAAGACTACAACCTACAAAGGTCAAAAACTATTTAGGGGTAATTATTATGCTGTACCTGCAATAGTAAATGAGAAACTTTGGGATGACACCAATAAGAACCTAAAGAATAATAGGAACAATAGCGGTAAAAAAGTAGTACACCAATACATCTTAAAAAGTATCATCTTCTGCGCAAAATGTGGCAAACCTTTAAACGGTAAAATGACAAAGGCAAAAGATAAGCCTGTAAAACACCAATATTATAAATGTGCATCAGCAAGAAATAAAGGTGAAAGCTGCGGCAATAGAGCAATACGATTAGAAAACATTGAAACATTTATCATTAAGCATCTAAGAAACAGCAAAGACCTAGAGAATCACTTACTAGAATCAATTGCCGAGAGTGATACTCTTAAATTATTAAACAATCAACTTAATGAGCTTATAGAACAAAGACCACAAGTTGAAAAAGACAATAACTACCTGTATCGACTTATAAGAAACCCAGACCTTGAAAACGATGATAAACTAATCAATGATTATAATAGTAGTAAAAACAGATTAAAAGCTATTGATAATAGAATAAGTGACCTGAAATCAAAAATCGAGGTAGAAGAAAATACCAATAGAATAGAAGAATTAAAGGAATCACTATCAACTATAAAAATTCAAAATAATTTTCAAATAGTTAAGAAAGCTGTACAAGATATTATAGATAGAATTGAAGTAGCATTTATTCAAGTAAGTGAACAAAGAAGAAAAGGCTCTTATTATATAACAATAAACTATAAAGGATTCAAAACAGCTTCAACGTGGTATGCTAATAGAGACTCAAACCATTTCATTCAATCAAGTTATTACAGAACAGAAGCAACTAATAAAGAAGAGTTACAAGAAGATATAAATCTAACAATAGAACTATCTGGTGTTGACCCAACAAGCTTTGAAATGGTTGAAAAGTATGGAGAATTTAAAGGTCTTGAATCATCATCAACAGGACACGAAGCAATAGAAATTAAAGAGGATGATATAATAGAATTCTCTTAACTATATTTACAAAGCAGATTTTAAGACTTCATCGTTTTAAATTGTTTAACAACATGTCTGCATCGGGATAACTTAACAGTTATCCCATTTTTTTTTAAAATTAGATTATGTACAATAAAGAGCAGAGACAAGAAAATGATTTCCAAATTCCTAATAAGACTGCGGAAGAAAGTACAACAAACGAAGATTTACAGAATTCACTTAGTTGGATTAAGGATAACCTTACTTTAATTGCTGTCTCAGTAACCTTAGTTGGAGGTATATGGCAACTACTCGAATTATTATTATTGGGAATACCTTATGTAAGATTTTTTTCAGCTTCTCAACTACTTGCAGATGGTATTATAGTATTGCTTATTTCGTTAATTGGATTATTGGTGTATGGCTTTTCTTATACAATTGAAAAAATCGAAGTTGGTACTTGGAAAGGGGAATTAAATTGGATAGGAATGATAGTTTTAATTTTTCTTCATCTTCTATATTTATTCTTATGCTTTGATTTTATTTATCTAATTTTTCAAGAATTACTTGGTGAAAATCTACCTTTTAGATATCAGTATTACTATCTTTTTTTATTTATTGGTATCATTTCCATAAGAAATGTAATGGATAGCAGCTATAAGAAAATTAAGGATAATGAAGAAATTAAAACAGCGAAGGCAAATGCAAATAGAGTTATAAGCTGGTTGATAAAGAGATATGATTTTCTAGTAAATATTACTTACAATGCTGTAACAGTTTTCTTCTATGTTTTTTTAATCTCAATAACATTTTGGACTCATAACTACGTCTACCCTACCAATATGGAAAATACAAGGAAAGTAGAAGAATACCTTTGTAAAGAATATTTTCTTAGTCCAGAGGAATATACAATTGAGTATATGAATGATAAATTTATATTCATCAAAAACTCAGGCATTGTCAAAGAAGAATTAGAACTACTTAATAAAGATTATAAAACTTACCATTTTGATGTAATTGTATTAAAAGAGAATATTTTATTTGATTAGTTCTGGTAATGAATAATACTTTCTGAGATATGACGGGAAATAAAAATTTTGTAATTATAGATGAGAATAAAAAACATTGAACAAACAAAGAAATATATTATCGTAACTTTTGATAATAATGTTATAAGAACTATAAAGGATTGGAGAGCTTTAAAAAATTTTAAAGAAGAATATTCTAATGACCCATATTTTAAAAATATAAGTCCAATTGAAGTTATCAGAATTTGTACATTTTTCTAATACTCTTGTAGGGTATTTAAAAGGATTTATTAAAATAGAATAGCAAAGGAATAGCCCTCATGCCCACTATAGCTCCCCCTGCACCCCTCATTTTCTCTAGTTTCTTACATTTATCACAGATATCGCGATGTTTAAGGAGTGACTGCGTACAGTTAATCAGTTGCAATGTCTGATAGAGACAGCGTAGTTATAGCACCCTCTATTAACCCATAATTTATAGTGTGGGTTTTATTTCTTATCACTAGCAAACGTAATCAGTGCTAAAATCCCAATAAAAATCACGTAAGGAATCCAAATTTCAGCAGTATAGCTCAAATCAAACGGTGATTCATCATCGTAGTAAGACCAATCTAGTGCTATTGTATAGCAGAAAAGATAAAGTACTACCGTCGTAAATATAAGTAGGATAATCTTCTGAGCTTTATTTAGGTTACTGTAGTGTGTTTTTATCTTCTTAAATAATCTTTTCATTGATTAGGGTTTATTAATAATTTCAAATCTAAACAATCTTTCAAAAAAAAAGTAAAATCAATGTTCACTTATATAGTAAATGAACATTACACCTGTTTATAGAACCTCACAAGCATAATTTTTTATAAAAGTTCAATTATAACCATATTAGCATGTAAATGAACATCATATTCATCTTGTCGAACAATTTAAAACAATAACAAGATGGATTACTTTAACAACATTCAATATTTAAACGAAGCAAATACACTTTTAAGAAACTTTGCTTTCAACTTCACCCAGATGCATCTAACTACGATTCACAATCTGAGTTTGTAGCAATGAAAGCTGAATTTGAAAGATTAAACAATAACCTTAAATTCAATACAGGATTTGATGCTGATAAAGATTTTAACGCTGATACTTTCTATAACATCGTAAGATTGTTTGATAATATCACAGATATTAAAATCTCATTCGTTGGTAGCTTCATTTGGTTAGAAGATATTACTTACGGTGCAATGTATCAACAAAAGGATTTAATCAAAGCAATTGATATTATAGATTATAATACTGCTAGATGGGCAGGTAAAAAGAAATCTTGGTATTTCTCACCTACTGATTACTCACAGAAGGGTAAATCTGGTAAGACTTTAGAACAACTTAAAAGTAAGTTTAATAGTACTGAATTTAGAACATCTTCAACTGCTAAAATATCAGCTTAATAATATAATAACTACAACACCCCTGTAAGCTTATTGCAGGGGTTTTAATAACTTTACAACAATGACAGGTTCAACATATATAGATTTCGATAAAGCAACTGCAAAAGGTCGTAAACTCATTAGAAATGGTGACAACCCAAACTTTGGACTACTTATAATTTGCGGGATTAATCTAGGTCTAAGGATTGGTGATTTACTTACCCTCACCTTTGAACAATTAAAACAAGATGAATTTACCATTACAGAAGAAAAGACAGGTAAGAAAAGAACGCTTCAAGTAAATGATAATATCAAATTCATATTGCCCCATTTTAAGCATCCAGATAGCTTTAAATGTTTTCGCAGTCAAAAGGGTTGAACTTATAGTTCACAACACGTTAATAGGCTTTTAAAGGAGTATTTTAATAAAGATACAACCTCACATTCCCTAAGAAAATCCTTTGGTAGAAGGGTCTGGGATAATAATAATAATAATAAGAGTGATGAAGCAATAATGTATTTGAGTGAGATATTTAATCATTCCAATTCAGCTATAACGCGAAAGTATCTAGGGATAAGACAAGAAGAAATTAAGAATATATATTTAAATCTATAAGGAATGAATAAAGATTATTTCCACATATCAAGAATTGAAAATAAGGATAGTATTATAAAGAACGGGCTGAATGCTACAGATGGTAAAATCTTCTTATTTGATAATATACTTCAATCTAGGAATATTGCATTCAATCAATTGTTTATTGATGAATATTCATTCTTTAGGGTATCATCAAAGGGGTTTAAATCTAAGGTCAAAGAAGATAATGTTGCTGAATTAGGTACTGAGCATCAATTCTATTTGGAACAAGAGAATATAGCACCAGAATATATTGAATTTAGTAGTGACCAGAAATTTAATATTTACGATTACTTAGAAGAAGTTGATTATCCAAGATATAAGAATCTAGGTTATAGTGATGAACAATATATTGGAATTATTAGTTTAGATAAAGGACGTATTGAGAGATATAATGAGGTGAACGGTACAAACCATCCTTATACGGGAAACTAGATTTATAATGGATGCAGAAATATATATACTAAGTGAATGACCCGTTTGGAGCGTGCAAATCTTTGTATAAAACTATATGAAGAAATGAAGCTTAGTCCAAAGGTAGTTAAGACCATTTATGACTTAGAAAAAGAGATTAAGGAGAAGAAACGAAAGTTGCGTTATGGTGGTAATAAGGATAAGATAATCTACTCGTTTTAGAGGTTTAAATATAAGGATATTAAGGTGTGTTGGATTATGCATTCTTATAAGGTTTTTGATACTATATTTAATACTTCAACGATTGATGCAGGTTACACAGAATTTATTAGGGTTATGCCATCGAAAGCGACTGTCTTATACACTCAACACTTATTAGATAGATATAACGAGAGAGTACATAATAATAAGTTTGGAACACACAGAGAAATGATTGTTCACCTAACAATCAATAACCACGTTAAAGGAACAATGGCAATGGATAAATATGGAGTTGATGAAATTGTACAGCGTATTAAGGAAGGTTTCCTATTGGGTAAATTTCAAGAAAAACATATTACCTTCAATACTTTTTATGATAATGAAGAAACAAAGGATAGTGAGAACAAAACTATTACAAGGGAATATTACAAGACTAAGAATAGTTTGAGTGAATTAGAAATGAGAGATTTTGACGAACTCCAACACGATTATGTAACGGGTAAGATATCGGTTACTGAGTTTCACTTTAAGAGGAAAGAAAAAGGTTTTTTATAACATTAATAAATAATTGATATGTGAGTAACGGAGTAATTATAATGGATGAAATTAAGGACTATTCTATTAAAGAATTAGATTCATTTAAAGGAGCCATTGATAAATTGATAGAATCTAAAAGGATATACTTTTATAGTTTAAAAGAAAATGATAAAAGGACGGTCAAATTAGGTATGCTAAACCAAATGTATCATCAGATTCTAAGTGGTATATATCCCGAAAAGAATAGAATCGTTGATTGGTTTAGCTTACAAGCTGAACATGCTAAACATTGGTTAAATGACGAACACCAATCAGCAAGAACACAAACAGATATTTTTAATCAAGGAATCACTGATGATGCAGCTAAAAAGTTTAAGCTTAATTCTGATTGGAAAAACAGAGATAAGGAGATTCAAACTTATTTAGGTAAGAAGTTTTTTGAAGGTAATTATTCTGGAAAGACTTACGAAGAATTAGAATCCTATTATGGTACTTGGGATGATATAAAAGATGAGGTCATTAAAGGAGATAATTTCTTGGAGCATCCTTACGAAAGAATCGGTGTTAGGTTGATGGCACTAAGAGAAAATTCGAAATCGCTACAATATTAGACAGCTAAATATTCAATTTCCCATAAAACCCTTGCAATTTAGTTTGTGAGGGTTTTTACTGTCTACCAATAATTGGATGATACTTTAATCTCAGCTGATATTCTATTTGCACAAAACCAACTTCCATAATTTTAACAGATATATTGAAAATGCCGTCACAAATTGAGAATCCTTAAATGCTAGATTACATTTGTTTAGAATGAAAGTTGTTAACACTCGTAATCATCTGTTTTGATAGCTATTAATACATATAAACACATAAAATTTTGCAACACTTACAAAGATGATATGTATACGTGTAAAAACAGATATAAGAAAAAAAATTAGTGCTTAAGTGGTGTTAATTAAATACTACTCTTGAGGGGTATAAGTAAGTTTAGAATCCTAAATATTGCAGAAAACACTATAAGAAAATTGGTGATTACCAATTGTCACAGTCAAATCAAAATAGCTTTTGTAGCTTGCTGATAGTGGTGATAAATCGGTGGTAAAAAGTATGTGCTTAATAAAGTTAAAGATGCTTTAGATATTGCGATAATAAAGAAAGAAGTTATGAAAGAAGTTATTGATATAGTTAGTGGAGCAGGTAGTTTTGTAATTGTGTTAATGAGTGGGCTATTTGGTTTCCTATTGGTTGTCCTCCTTATTTTAATTTGTCTCAACGAGAAAAAAAGAGAATCGGTAGTAAGGCAATTTGTATTGATAATTAATGCTCTTAGAGGTAAGAGCAAAACAGAACCATAAAGGAAATATTTTATGGTTTTTGTATTCTCAATTATAATTTCTAAATTTACAGAACTTATTGAAGTATGAGAACGACAATAAAGTAGCACAGACGAAATAATGTCATCAAGCGGTCATTAGTGGCTCTTGAATTATAAGGTAAAGTAGTTTAAAACGAAGTTCTATTAAATTAGAATGATTAAAGAAGTACGTCGCTCTCATCATTAGAAGTCATTTATTCCTAAGGGATAAGAATAGATGGTAAGGGTTCTAAATCTTCAATCAGACTTATTGTATTACATTTTGGTAATACAATCGTACTTTTTTATTTAACGCGTTTTAGAATTATTTTAATCTTATTTGACCTTTTATGGCTTTTGACACTCAAGTTATCTTTGATAACCTTTCAACCTTTGGAACTGCTTTAGTTTCTTTTACATTTTCCTTTTTTAAATTTATTAGCTTCATTTTTACTGTACTTCTTATTTGTAATAAGGGTGACACAGAAAAAACAATTAATCAGTTAGTTAAATTGATAGTAGCACTAAAGACTAAAAACAGTACTTAATTACTCGTCTAGCGAAGTTTGGAAATAGTTTTTATTTTATGGTCATAATTAGCGACTGTTCTATTTTCACTTTCAGTCATTGGGAGGAGTCTTGGCATATTACCTTTGTAACTATTTATTAAAACTAACTTTAATTTTTCTATTTCATTTATAGTTTTTTCCTTAAGCTCATCTAAAACCTGTCTAAAGGTAATACCTGTTTTAAATGATTCCATATCATCTATAACAACATCATCTGTAAGGAAAGAATCACGCTTAATTAATGGCAATCCATTAATCCATAAGAAAAAATCTAGACCAATAGCGGTAGGCGTTAATCCATCTTCATTATAGGGTATACCATCTCTAGTACTATTATTAGCGATTAAGCGTTCATTAATTAATGTTGTTATTATTTTCTCATAATTAATTGAGAAACGCTCTCTATCCATAGAAGTCAAGCCCAGTTTTTGCTGAATATATAATTCATCAAATTGTATCGGAAGTACTTTATCTTTTTTTATAAGATTTCTCTCGCTTACTGAATGAATACTTTCGTAGTAGTCGTCTCTATTAATCTGATTGTAAATGGTAATTTTTTCTTTAAGTGACTTATAAAATAAGTAATGAAACTTAATTTGGTAAACCGATAATCTTTCAAGTAAGTTTAAATAGTATATACCAGAATCATCAGTTCCCTCATCCGTTCTTGACGATGCTAAAATACCTGCATAATAGTCTTGGTTAAGTTCATCAGCAGCCCAGCTACCTTCATTAATAACTTTTGCAATTATTTTAGGTGGAACAGATTTACCATCATCAACATCTTCTATCTTCTCTCGCGCTTTGGTAAATATTTGAAATAAATTTCCTTCACGAGCCTTATTAATAGCTAAACCTTTCACATATTTATAACCATCTCCAACTACAGACTTTAACAAAGTTTGAGCAACCATTCCAGCCAATACTGATTCACTTTCTATCATTAAGCATCTATTAAATTTCTAATATCAACACTTTTAAGTTCCGTGGATATACACTCCCCATTAATTAGACTTATATCTGAATGGTCTTCATACTGAGTAATTGAGACTATATGGTTAACGTTTATTCTAACTTCACATTCGTTGAGAGCGTCTACTAAAATTAATTTTGGCATATCCTTATATTTTATTTATACCGAAGTTAAATAAATCCACCTTAACAAATAAACACCAAGGGTTACTTAATGACACTTCTCTAATATTTGAATATTAATTAACCACTATTCAAGTTCATTAGGGCTTGTTTAAAGGCTTCATTCTTTTGAAGTACACCAATTGCTATATTATAGATTTGTGTTATTCTTTCCATGGTTAAACTGCTACACTGACCTATTTCACATAGTTCATATTCTTATACATATTAAGCCCCATATATTTTATAACCACATCAACATAAAAGAAGTAAAACACTCCCAGATTATTTGATAACAGAAAATCACTTTACTTATCATTTTATATGTTGAGGATAATTCACTCAATCATCTTTCAGAAGATGGATTAACCGAAATTTCTGAAATACTCGTGCAAAGAATTATCAGTTAATTAATCTTAAAATCAATAAGTTCAGAAGGTGTTATCTCAAAAGCATCCGCAATTCTTTTGAGCATACCTATTTTCATTTCTTGCTTACCTAGTTCGTATTTCCTTAGGTTTTGAGCGTCAATGTTAGCTTTATATGCAATTTCCTCAATACTCAAATCTTTTGATTTTCTCAGTGCTCTTAAGTGTTTTCCAAGTTCTAAACAAAATTCAGATGGTTGAGTAATTCGCTGTTTTTTAGCCATACTCAAAAGTCTAAACAACCTATTGGAAAAGACCAATTGTAAACAACGGGTTGTTTACAACCTATATTTTAATATATTTGATTTAAAACTTAAAATATTATGTTTAAAAATGCAATTACTCTCTTAACTATAACTCTTTTATTAAGTTCTTGTGATAACTCAAAAATATTAACCGATTTGAATCAAAATCAAATGACAACAATATTGTCTAAGTTTGATATCAAGGAAGAAACAGATATTAGTTACACGTATGATGCAGGAACGAAAAATACATCATTAAATATCAATGGAGATAATACATTTGAATACACGTATGAAGAAATCTATAAGGGGTCACGTACCTCATTAGTATACATTATTGGTAAGATGGAATTTAAAGGTGGTGTAGAGGTCGTTTTTGAAAAAGGAAGTGAAATACTTCAACAAAAAATTGAGTTTATAGGTAAGGATAGAGATTCACAACAAAGAGAATTTAGGGCAACGCTTATACAGTTTAAAAACTCTAGTGGATATAAAAACGAACTATTTTTCTCTGGAGAAAGTAAGACTTATAAAATGAATAAAAATTCAAGCTCGGATAATTTAAAATTACCTTCACAAATTTTTGATTTTAATTAATATCTATGAATAAAATTGAACGTCTAAAAGAATTAAACGATTTACTAAAATCGGGGGTAATTTCAGAATCAGAATTTAATACTTTGAAAATTGAGGTTATTAAAGATGAGAATACAAGTATTGATAAGGATTCGTTTGTTTCAAACAAACAAAAAATAAATTTCAAATCTTTTCACAACAGCTCAAATGAAATTATAACTGCTCCCGATATTGAATTTTTAGATTTTAAAAATATCTCTGGTGATGACCTTTCAAAAATAAAACCCTTTTTAGAACTAAAACAAATATACGCTCCTTCTGAAATGACGGCAGATGAAATTAGTCTATTCAGTTCAAATTTTTCTGAGATGGAAACCAATGAAATTATATCTAGGAGACCTGGTTTAAATTACACCACAAACGCTAGAGTGTGTCTATTTACTTCCATTGGAGTTTTAGTCCTCGTTATATTCAATCCCCTTTTAATTTTTATCTGCGGTTTTTTAATGGTAGGTGTTGGAATTGCAGGAATTGGAGTACTAAATAAAGGTAACGCGACAAATATGGATAAAAATATTATTTATTTATCTTTTGCTTTGATAGCAGTATCAATAGCAATATTCAAATTCTCTTAAAGGAATCACTTATAAACTCATATAGATGTCATCTAATTCTTCTTGTCTGATACCTAAGTATCTTTTAGTAATGGCTGGGGAGGAATGATTAAACAGGTCTGACAGATATAATAGTGCTTTGTCTGTTTCATTGTTGTTAAGATAAACTTGACGTCCAAACGTCTTTCTTAATGAGTGTGTTGAAATCGATAATTTTTTGGAACCGAAAAACTCTTTGATTTTTCGATTCACGTATTGTGTGCTATAAACTGTGTTTTGATTTGATGTGAAGATATGACCATCGTGATTTTCTACTCTCGTTTTTAGAATTTCAAATGCAACTTTGATATTGTCGTTAATTCTGATTATGCGCTTTTTGTTGGTTTTCTTTTCTAATAGCGAAATTGAGTCACCATCTAAATCATTAAACTTTAGTGAAAGCAGGTCTGAAATACGTAATCCCGAATTGATACCTAAAACAACCAGAAAACCTAGTTTATAGTTTTTATCACCCTTTATGAGTTTGACCGCTTTATTAAGCGTGGTATCAAAATTTAAATAATCACTTGTAGTAACTGAACCCTTAACACTCATATCTCAAATATTTACAATTCAAAGATAACCAATATGAGTTTCACTTTTGTAAATTTTAAATTAAAAGTGAAACTAAATTAATCAATAAATGACTCATTTATAATTAAATATCTGATTACTAGTTATTTATGAAAATAAAAAAGTTTCACTTCTAGTAATAGTGAAACTTTTATCTAAGTTTTAATTTCTTAGATAATTTTTTTGCATTTTTAAGAAATAAAACAAGCCTACCTGTCTGCAACCGTAATTGTTATCGTATTTTAATATTGAGTAACTTAATATTATATAAGTTTGGCTATGTCCTTCCCTGAAATAAATTCAAAGTTTTTTCTTATTGTCAACTATGAAAAACCTTTATTGACTGCTATTGTTTCTAGTTATGTTAATTCAAAAGATTTTTATGTTCCGACATTTAGTTATGCTGAGGTTACTGCAAGTGTGCAGGACTTTAATGACAAAAAATTAGCTGATGGAGAAATTGACGAACATTATACTAGTAGGGTTAGGTCTAATGCATTTAACATAAAAGTACATAACGCACTGAAACGATTAAATGGATGCGAATATTTACTTATTGTAGGTCTGACAGAAAATCAAATAAGCTATTTAGATTTTTTAGATGATTATAATTCTGTTTACATAGATAGCGTAGAAGAAGTAGACCTGATTTTAAAGCATATAGTTGAAAAATCAGATTATATTTCTTGTAAGACTGATGAGATTTTTGATGCTCTATATATTGCAATAGAGAATAATCTAATGCTTCAAATTGATGAGGAAAGTGAAATTGTGATTACTGATGACAATACCAAAGATGGGTTAATAGTTGTGGAAAAAGTCAATAATTCCAATTTGCCTTTAGCTATTAGTTATGCAACAGCTATTAATGCTAATTTGAAAATAGTAGATTCAATTGACACTGATAAATCAGTAATTACAGGACTTATACAAAAATGGAAAGAAAAGGCATCTGAGGGAATAGAAAATCAAAATGCTTTCAATGATTTAAGTGCATTATTATACCCATCTATTGAGCATATTGATTTTTTAAAATACAAATACGCAACTTTCTTCACTACAGGGGCACCCTATGGGCTAATTCTTAAAAATCAAATTCCTATTTCTCATGTCAATCTTCAACTGTCTCCTGATTTCTTTCTTTTTAATAATATTCAATTAGATAGTTTTTCTGAAAGCCCAAGTGCAGTAGTGTTTTCTCCACTAGAATTCCAAGATGAAGAAACAGATTCTGTGGTTGAATATTTAGAAAATAAAAACTTATTTGTTAAGCCGTTGGTTGGTGAAAATGCTACGGTTTTTAATCTTGACAATCATATTAAAGAGTATCCATATAGTATCCTTCATATTTGTAGTCATGGTGGTGAAATTGAAGGTTCAAGAATAACAGAGACTTTTAAAGATAGGGACGGTGTCCAACATTCTGTTGTATATGATGAAGTAGCTACTTTCGCTATATCACCTTATCAAGACCGACACCCTGTAACTGTAAAAAGTTTTTTTAGAACTTTCGATGGCTATATCTGGAGAAGCAAGGAGCTTAAAGCTATAGAATATCCACAATATGTTTTCTCAGACATGACCAATCATCTTAGAAAAAAGAAGGACAAGGATAGAAGTAAAAGAGTAATGGTAGGTGGTTCTTGTTATATTAAGTGTCATGTATCGCATTCTCAAGCTTTGTTTCGCCATTTAGCTTCAGGACATTCACCATTTATATTTAATAATACCTGTTGGTCTTGGACTAATATCTCTGAGTCTTTCCTTGCAGTAGGGGCAAAAGGTTATGTAGGTACACTATGGGCTATAAATAATAGTACTGCTAAATTATCTGCTGAGTTTTTTTATGAAGAAATATTCGAAGGAACAATCCTAGAAGCATTTCATAAGATGCATCAAAAAACTGTCGGCACAAAAGATGAAAACATATATTGTTTTTGGGGACTTCACTTTAGTAAATTGAAATCAGGTGTCAATAAAGAATTTAGCAGAAAAATGGTATGGTTAAAAATGAATAGGTCGTTACAGATATGGAAGGATAAGCTCAAAGAAACAACAAGAGAAGAGCTGATAAGAAATATTAATGAATTTATCGATTGGAACGCTAGAGAACAAATAAAAGACTTTAAAAATGAAATAACAGAAATGTATTTAGGAGATAAAGGAATTAAATAAAGAAGAACAAAATATGAGTGCAATTTCTGCATTAAAAGGTTACAGAACACAATTTTTATATTCTTTATATAGAATTCTTAAAGATTATGACAAAAACTATACATTCAAGCCAGAAGGGCTTTATGAGGATTTAGATATAGTTGATGAAAAGGGGAATTATATAGAAATTATACAGGTTAAAAATAAATCTGAAACATTAGTTTTTACTGATTTGTTTTCTAAGAAGGATTCGTTTTTTAAAAGAGCAAACAAACTTTTAGAGAGTCAAAACAAAGCTATCTTGAAACTTGTTTCATTTGGACATGTTAGTAACGAACTAACTGAAAAATCTGTATTATCAAAAAAGTTACATAAAAAAGGGTTTGATTCAATTAAAATAGACAGAATATTAAAGAATTATCATGCTCCTGAAATTGTAGATGAGGAGACTTTACATAAAGAAATTATAAAATTACTTACAGATATTAGACCCTTCACAAATCCTTCTATTGCAATAGAACTATTAATTTTTTGGATTTATAAATCTGCTGAAGAGCAAAGAAAAATTGATGCTAAGAAAGTTATAGCAAGTTTAGATTCTATAGGAGTATTCTTAAATGAACAGAAATCATTTATAAATCAGTTTGGCAACACAATTTTACCATTTGATAATAGAACATTAAATGAAATTAACTGTTCTCAATTAGAAGAAGAATTTTATTACGGTGTATCGTCTAGATATGAACACATTCTATCAAATTTAGACATTAGCAGAACCAAAAAGCTATCTGCGATTGATAAAGCTTTTAAAGAAACTAATGTAGTATTTATTCATGGTGCTTCTGGGCAAGGAAAAAGTACTTTAGCCTATCGGTATATACACGATTTTTCAGAGAGTCACACCTCATATGAATTAAAACTATCTAATAATTATAATGAATCATATGAAACTATTAACAGTTTAAATGCTCTATGTAAAGAACTATTCTTTCCAGTATTAATATATATTGATATAAAACCCCAAGATGTCTATTGGAATGATTTACTTCAACAATTATCTACAAAAAAGAACCTTCAATTTTTGATTACTATTAGGCAAGAAGATTGGAATAGAGTTACTCTTGGTGCTGACTATAGTTTTAAAGACATAGAATTGACATTCGATAAAACTGAAGCTAGAATTATTTATGAAAGTTTATCGAAGTACAAAAGAGAGCTAAAGTTTACTGATTTTGAGGAATCATGGTTGAATTTTGGTGATGAAGGGCTTTTATTAGAATATGTTTACTTGATTAATCAAGGAGATACTTTAAAAGCCAGATTAGAAAGCCAGATTAATCGATTAGAGGAGGAGGAAAAAGTTAGTGAATTAGAAACATTACGTTTTGTATGTTTATCTGATTCCTATGGAGCTAAAATTAATTACAAAAAGCTCGTTGATTTTATTCGCATTAATAGGAGTCTATCAAGCCGAGTTGTTAAAAATCTTGAAAAAGAGTATCTCTTAAAGTTTACAGAAAATAAAGAGTTTTTAACGGGATTACATCCTATCCGTTCAGAACTTTTATGTGGTATTCTATTTAAAGATAATGATTACATAGATATCAAAGATTATGTAAACGATTCTATACCTCTATTGTATGAAGGTGACATACATGCTTATTTGCTAAATGGTTTCAATTTTGGATACGATGTTGAAGCTTTTTTGGAGATAGTCAAAGAATATAACTTTAAAAGTTGGATTGGAAATATTAATGTATTAAATGCTCTTCTTTGGAAAGGAGTAAGTGATTTTCTTTTTATAAAAAATAAAGAACCTTTTCAAACTCTATATGATGAGTTTGGTTCAATTTGGGCATTAGTGTTACCATATGATTATGCAAATGTAACGGGAGACGAAGAATTAATACTATCAAATATATTATCAGAAGATGTTAGTATTAGAATTAAAGAGATTAAAAATAGTATATCTCCTAAAGAAGATGTTTTTGAATATGTTTTAAGATGGATTAGTTCTAAAGATAATATTTCTTGTGAATTATGCGATAAGAAAGAATTCGTTGCCTTAGGAGAGTATTCTTTTTGGGTTGGTCATTTAAACCTTGAAACTAATATAGTTATTGATGAACACGAACTTCTAACTCTTTTTGATAGTGAAGTTTCTTTGAAAGATATTTCAGTTTTGTTATTGGGTCTTCAATCGATAAACTTTTCTACTGATTTTATTAATCATTACAGAAATTTATTCGTGTCAAGATTAATGGAAGAATACAGCATTGTTGATTTAATAGAGAGCAATGACAACCACATTTCTTGTAAATATATTATCGATTATTTAAAGTATGAATTTGAAGAAGAAAAAGAAAAAAATTATCTGCAAAATAAATCTACAGAAATCCTTGAGATTTTGAGAAACGCTTTTCCTGATAAAGATTCTTATTCTGTAAATGCAGTGAATAATTCTTTTTTGAATATTGAATTGCCTTATGACCCAAGTGATAAAAATATAAAGCATAATTTATTGCCTTTAAGCTATTTGGTTCAAATCAATGGTTTGATTAACAGTTTGTTTATTTATCAATTTCGACCTGATTCATGGGAGGAATACATATATAAAATAATTGAAAATAGAGAAAAATATAATTATGCATTAACCGAAGTAATCAGGGGGTTTCAAGAGTATTTTAGAAAGAAAGATTATAAGGCGTTTATAAAACCTTTAGAATTAGCAGAAATAGAGTTGAAGGATGTATATAGGATTAAGTTTCCTAAAAATATAGTTGATAAATGGGGATACGTTTCCGAAGGGGCTAATGAAAAATCTTTAAATGATAAAGAAAATTTATTAGTAAAAACGACTACAATAGCATCACTAAAGAACTACTTAAATTTTAATGAAATCAGTAGAGATTATTTTTCAAGTTTAGATAATACTTTTAATCAATTAGGAAGTAATATATTATCTGTATACAGACTTTATTCAGATGTTGAGGATTCAGAAGAGTATAACCCAAATGTTTTATATAGTAATATATCTGAGGCTTTAATTAAAGTTTCAAAATTTCAAAATGAATTTGAAAAACACTTTTCTAAATTTTGTTTATCGGAAAAATTGAATAAAATAGAAAATACAGAGAGCAGGACTCTTGAAACTTTATTTTATATCTGGAATCAATTTTACAACCAAGGAAAGCGAAAAATCAGCAGCAAGGTTTATACTAACGCTAGGAAAGAGTTCAGTAATATCAAAAATAATCTCAACAAGAGGTTTCTAAAAGAACGGAAAGAAATTTATGACTTAACAGGTATTCAGTTTAATGTTGAATTATCTGAAAAGACTAATAAGACCCTTATTATAACAGCTGAGATAATTTCGGAAACGTATTTCACTTCATTACTTTATGCCAGAGTATTTGTGCAAAACACTTTAGGAGCTAGTTATTTTAGTTCAAAGGGGGTAATAGTTAGAGATAATGTGAAATCCGTTATTTTCCTTCCATTGATTTACGGAAAACCAATTAATAAAAAGGTATTTGAGATTTATACACATAATTTAGATGAGGATTTTGATGGTGATGATTGGTATCGATTCTTTAGTGTCTTTGATGATATAAATAAAGAGTTAGTCGACTATTTAAATTTAGAATTTTGGAATACAGATAATGAAGATATTAGAAATTATGAAAAAGTTATGGGTGAGGTTTCTAATATCCAACAGTTCCAAAAGCAAATAGAGAAAGTAAATAATGAAGCAAAATATTTTAATTTTAACAATACAGGTGTTATAGCAAAATATGTAAGTAAGATTAAAGATTTTCTTGAAAATAGAAAAAGTGAAATCTCAAAATCTTGGCAATCAATTGGACATTTGGTAGACGATAAAGACTTTTTTAATGATGTTAATAGTCATATAATTAATTCTGACATTAATAATGTACACCCTGATATATCCGATATTCAAATGCGTTTATCTGAAGAATATAACTCTTTTGCTTATCTAGCTATAGAAGATGAAATGAAGTAATACTCTTATTTAGATTTTAAAAAGATATTTATTTCAATAGATACCTTTTTTATACACCCGCATATTTATAGTAAAACCAATTACTATGAAAAAGTATCAAACCTATTACACAGGAGTTGAGATAATGGAGCACTACCAGATTTCAGAAAGAACACTTCGTTACAGACTAGCTACACTTAAAAAGAAATACAAAGGTCAACATACCTTACTTTCCAAACAGAAACACATCTGGCGCATACATAACAGTATCTTAGAACATTTTGAATCCAAGCGTAAAAATTTATAGGTGACCTTACCTAGCATCACCGCTCTTACATAAGAGGCTTCTTAAAGCCTTGTTGCACGCCCTTAGAGTGCTAAAAAAAATTTCTATAGATTTTCTGCGTACGGGTAAACTCGACCTGCAAATGAGACTAAAACGGCTATAATGGTATCAATAAGGGTGTTTTGGGTATTCATACTTAGAGGGATTCACAAATACTAAAAAATTTTTCCGAAATGTTTCTCGATATATGGTTTTGATTTTACGTATTCTCTAATTACCTCATCCAAGACAAAAGTACATTGCGCCCATACTAAAAAATGTTCAAGGTCTTTAAACCTTTTAACGTCAACATTAATTTCCATAAGTATTTCAATTGGTATGTAATTAAAAAGATTTTCCACAAAAAGTAAACGGTTTCTTTTTGGTCGTCCGCCTTCTGGTCGTTTAGGGTATGTATAACCTTTATTTAATAATGGATTTAATTTTGTAATTGCGGTTTGGATTCGTTTTTCGCTACATCCAAACTCGTAACTTAATTGTTTGTTAGTCATATAAAAGTAACGTCCTGCCATCTGGAAGCTAATTATCTCTGATAAAATTAACTTCTGTAAATCGTTGAGGTTCTTATTTGCTTTTACTTTCTTATAAATTTTTGTAAACTGGTGGTCGTAATTTTTGTTCTTATCTGTTGGCATACTGCTTTTCTTAATAGTTATTGCTTATTCTGTACATATCAAGTTTGATACTTACTAGTTGGACTACCTCAAAACAACTCTGTATTATACTATATAAGTTACTAGACTAACTTATTACTAGATAAAAAGAATTATTAATAGGTTTTCCCTTCGGGGTATATGAAACTTAGATTTTAAAAAATCTTATCTCAACTAGAAGGATTGAAGATTTTCATATAAAATCTTATATATTTTCTTAACAGGATATAGGTACGCATCACCAATCGTAGTAAATGGTATGTAACCATTATTTCTATATTTGATAATAGTATTTTGAGATATACCAAACAGTAACTTAAAGTCTTTGTTACGATAGTACTCTTTTACTGGATTTGAGCTTGTTTTATCCAGTTTAGTTTCAAGTTGGGACAACTTGTCGTGTAGTGGTAAGAAAAGCTTTCTAAGCTCTCCAAATGGTATAATTGAAACCTTTGATTCTTCTGTCATCATAATATGTTTTATTAATTATTATGATGCAAATTTTGATGTTTTATAAGGGTATAGCTAGGGATTCCCGAGCATTCCCTAAAAATTAGTCGGTGTTTTTAAGTACCTCAATACGGTTTTCTAGCTTCTCGATAAATTTTTCAATAAAGTCCAATTCTTTGTGAACGTGATTCTCAGAGTGTTTACCTACTTTAGTCCACTCCTTAGTGAATTTATCTATTTTTATAGGTTCATCTTTTTCAAAATAATACGTTTCACTTTCGTTGATAAAGTCTTTGATAGGTGTATCTGATTTGTTTTGATTGACATTGCCAATTATATAATCGTAATCATATAAAAATTTAAAGATATATGCTAGTTCGTACTTTCTGCCTTTAAAAAATAACTTACCCTTCTTTTTTATGGTTTCTTGCCCAACACTAAAATCATCACCCTCAAACTTTGATAATTTGTTAATCAGGTTTAATATATTTTGAAATTTTTGGTGAAGTGAGTTGAGCAAGTAAGCGTGTAACTGAATTATATAAACTAAATGCGCTTTAGCATAAACAAGTTGTAAATCTGCATTTTGTACATTATGTACTGTAAATAAAATATCGTCAAGTTCTTCTTGTGATTTACCAGAAACCTCGTCATAGCTTAAATTATAAAATGAACCAACTATTTGTATAATATACTCGTGTCGGTCATCTTTGTCTATCTCTGGAACAGGTAACCATAACTCCAAGCTATTTTTTTTTGGAGGGTTCTGAGGATATTCTAAGCTAATACCCCAACCCTGTTTTTGATAATCTATGTCTTTTAAGTCATCAATTCTTAACGTGCCTAGTTCTTTAACTTTCTTTTTCAGAGTATCACAAATTCCTCGAGTATAAAGAATGTGTTTTGCATTATCAAAGTCAATTACCTTATCAATTTTTTTGTCAATTTTGGCTACTACCTTTTCAAAGTATGAACGTTGGATTTCGTTAACCCAATAACCGTTGTATGTAAAATTTTCTATTGAAGCATTATATGTTACATCAAGTTTGATAGAGTTTTCAATAAGTGCGTCGATTTCTGATAGTTTTCTCATATTAGATAAATGGGATTAGCCTATAAAGGTAAAAACTAAGTGAGTTTTTATCTTAGTTTATCCATATCCTTTTTTATGCTAGAGTCTAAACTTTAACAAATGCTATTAGCCTTTCGAATATTGCTATTTAGCACATTGTACACAATCAGAAATTTATGGTACGTGGATAAAAAGCATGGACACTCACACTTAATATTTAACGGCTTCATTCGATATGACTGATGGGACGAAACAAGCAGGTAACTTTCCAGAATATATCTTAAAAATTGCTAGACGAAGGCTTGTTAAACTGATTGAGTAATAGTAGTTTTATAATTCATTTTTCCTAACTCATAATTAAATGAAAGATTACAAAGTAGTAAAGTCTCACTCAATAGAGATTTTAGAAAGTAGTGTAAAGCACAACCGTAATAATGGATGGAGTTTACAAGGTGGAGTAAGTAGCTTTAAAGAACAACGTCAACGCCAATACATTTAGGCAATGGTAAAGTAACAATTAAGCCCCTTGGATAAGTTCTAAGGGGCTTTTAGTTATATTAGAATATGGACGAAGAAGACTGGCATTACCGCAACAGATACCCTCGATTTTGGATAATGCATTCAAAATTAGGTAGAATGATATTGAGAGTTCTTGTATTTATAGCTATAACCTTTATTATTATTACGAAACTTATAGAATACTACAGTAAATGAAATTAATGAAAGCCACCAACTTAGTATCTCTAATACAAGCTAAAGAGAGTTTACCAGATGAATCATTTAAAGCTTATATAGCTTATCAAAATATAATAATCGATGAAGATGAGTTTGTCGAGTTGGAACAACTAACAAGGGATTTATACTCAATAAATGGAGACCCTGTAATATTTGAAAACTTTTTCATCGGGTTTGTTATACCTCAAATCAGTAAAGAATTTGACCTTTTGAGATTTGGAAAGACTCATATAATAAACATCGAATTAAAAAGAAAGTATACCGATAAAGTTGCTCATCAGTTGCAAAGGAATAAGTATTATCTCGATTTTTTATCTGATGAGGTATATAATTTCACCTACGTAGCAGATACTAAAACTATTTATTCATTAGGTGATGATGGAAAGCTTTATACTATCTCTTTAACAGAGTTTGTTGAATTCTTAGAAAATAAAAAAAGTATAATTGTACAGAATATAGAAGAAAAATTTAATCCATCAGATTATTTGGTTTCACCATTCAATTCTACAGAAGCATTCGTAAATGGTAAATATTTTCTCACTAATCAACAAGATAATATTAAGGTAGACATATTGAAAGATGTTGCAAAAAAAGGTTCTTCATTTAATTCAATTTGTGGTAAAGCAGGAACGGGAAAAACCTTAGTGACTTATGACATAGTCAAAGATTTACAAGATGATAAGGAAAAGGTTATTGTCATTCATTGCGGTAACTTAAATGTGGGCCAATATGAACTAAATAATGACTATTCTTGGGAAATTGTTGGTATCAGAGATTTACATAATATAGATTTTAAATCTTACAAATTAGTCGTTATCGATGAAACGCAAAGAATAAAACCTTTTCAACTTAGTTACATAATTAGTCAAATTCAAGAACAAAAGAGTAATTGTATTTTCTCTTATGATATTAACCAATGTCTAAGTATTTTAGAACTTAAATATCGTACTGACGAGACTATTCAAGAATTAGTTCCACACAAACCATTTAATCTTACTGAGAAAATTAGAACTAATTCAGGAATTGCATCATTTATCAGGTCGTTGTTTGATAAAACTAAACCCTTTAAAAATATTGATAGGTCTAATATAGAGTTGAATTATTTTTCCACCTACCATAATGCTAAGTGGTTCATTCAGTCTATACAAAATGATGGATGGGAGATGATAAATTATACTCCAGATGGAAAGAAAAAACACCCTTATCAAGATTTTGAGCTTAATTCTGTAAAAAATGCACACGGAGTAATAGGACAAGAATTTGATAAAGTTGTTGCTGTTATTGATACTAACTTTCAATACACCCATAATTTGTTATCTATTAAAGGTTACGGTACTAGAGCACCATTTTACCATCCTGTTAAGATGTTGTTTCAAATAATGACTAGAACAAGGCGCAAGCTGTCTGTGGTGGTCATTAATAACCCTCAAATAATGGCTAGATGTCTTGAAATTCTTGGTGAAGAAAAAAAAGTTCTTGTTGAGGGCGTAGAATGAACTAAATTTGAGTAGAACTGAACTTAATATAATGGCAAAATTTATCAAAGTCAAAGCAGAGAACAATACAATGTATTACATCAACACGTCACATATTGTTAATGTTGTAGAAGTAAGAGAAAAGGAGCTTATGATAAATTTTATAAATAAAGACCAAATTTCAGTTAAGCAACGTTTTAAAAAATTGATTCAAGCAATAGATAGTGCTAAATAGAATAATTTAAAACTTTAACATTTGCTCTTAACCTTCGTCTTATAGCTATTCATAGTATTTGGTACAACATATACTAAAACAATTGTAATTGTAGTAGCATCTACCCCAAAAACAGCACTTCCATAAACCTTAGTTAGCATCTAATCAATTGTTTGCATAAATATAGAGAATACTCTCGTAATCAACACCTACAATTTTAATAAGCTGTATTAGGGGCAAACACCCCTACAGCATCTTGCAAAATCATCCTACTTTTACAATAAATAATGGGATTCTTAATCCATTATAAAAAAAACTATACACAACAAGTCATATTAAGAATATCATAATATAGTAGACATTATTTAGGGGTGAAAGGCATCTCTGCACTCGCAGAGGTGCTTTTCTTTTTAAATCATTAAAAATTAACTTTTTACCGAGAAAAGTTATCGCTAACTAGAAAATGTAGGTTATATTTGGCGCACCTAAGAGATTAGGGGACTGTGAGCTATTCATTTAGCTATCATGAATTTAGGGGTGAAAGGCATCCCTGCTTTGCAGGGGTGTTTTTCTTTTTACAACTATTCTTATACAAAAAAGCCTGAGAAATGAATTTCTCAGGCTTTTTTGATTATAGTGATTATTGATTCGTACTCTTACTTGGTAAGAATATTAAATTCAATTTTTGAAGAGTGGAATACACTATGTGTTTGTTTAGTGAAATCTTCTTCTTTTGCTTCAAAAATATTATCCACATACGTTTGCGGATTTAAATCTATAAGAGGAAACCATGTGCTTTGTATTTGTACTTGCAATTTGTGTCCCTTTTTAAATGTATGAAGCACGTCTTGTAGCTTCACAAAAACCTCATCTTTCTCTCCTGCAACAAATGGCTGAGGGCGTTCAAAGCTTTTTCTAAAACGACCGCGCATTACCTCACTACGTACCATCTGGTGATATCCTGCCATCTCTACACCTTCTTCTGTTTCTTGAGTATTAGGAACATCGTCTGGGTATACATCTATGATTTTTACAATCCAATCTGCAGAAGTTCCTGTAGTGGCTACATTAAGTTTTGCCATGATATCTCCTACTAGCGTCAAATCATCATCAAGCACCGGTGTTTCATATACCAATACATCTTCTCTTTGCGCAGCAAAACGTTGGTCATCAGACATATATTTACGTGGTGTAAATACCATCTTTTTACCCTCTGCATACGGAACAGGATTTACTGGGTCAC
Source organism: Dokdonia sp. Asnod1-B02 (assembly GCF_045063955.1). Taxonomy (NCBI): domain Bacteria; kingdom Pseudomonadati; phylum Bacteroidota; class Flavobacteriia; order Flavobacteriales; family Flavobacteriaceae; genus Dokdonia; species Dokdonia sp. Asnod1-B02. The sequence goes on from NZ_JBEFNW010000002.1 coordinate 2,982,813, forward strand.
TCACAAACTTCTCAGCATCGTATTTACTAGAAGCGCTTCCAGTAAGTGCATTATCTTTTCCTAAGAAGAATGACGCCGGCATTGCCTTTTTAGGTGGCCATTGCTCAAAAGAGTTCCACTCTTTACTTCCTGAATCAAACACATGTGCTTCTGGCAATCCTGTAGCTCCGTCTTTATCACCACCTTTTAAGAAGTGATTAAAGAATTTTGTCTCAATATCTCTTTGAAAATAATCTGAAATATTATCACCAAAATATACATTACCCACTGCTTGTCTCGGCTTATTACGAGCCCAGTCTCCATGACTCCAAGGTCCAAAAACAACAGTATTATAGTTATTACTACGCTTCTCTATATTTTTATAAGTTTCCCAAGGTCCATATAAGTCTTCGGCATCGTAAAGTCCGCCAACAACCATCACTGCAGGTTCTATATTTTCTAAGTGCTGGATAATACCTCTTGATTTCCAAAACTCATCGTAGTTAGGATGTTCCTTTAATTGCGTCCAGAACTCATTAGTCTCATCGTAATACTTATCCAAGTTTGATAAAGGTCCCGTTTTTAAGAAAAAGTCAAACTGGTCATCGCTATTTAACTCTGGAAAATCATACCAAGACTCTGTAGTAGGTGCATCTTTCTGGTAACCAAAAACTGCAGTTGCTCTCCAGTAGCTTAACAAATAAGCTCCGTTATGATGAAAATCATCAAAAAAGAAATCGCCTATACATGCTTGTGGAGATGCCGCTTTTAAAGCTGGGTGACCACTTAACAAAGAATAAGTTGCATAAAATCCAGGGTAAGAAATTCCCCATGTTCCTACGTTTCCGTTATTATTCTCTACGTTATTTACTAACCATTCTATCGTATCATAGGTATCACTCGCTTCATCTATTTGAGTTCCTGTTTTATTAGGAATAAATGCTCGCATGTTATCATACTTACCTTCACTCATCCAGCGACCACGCACATCTTGATATACGATAATATTACCCTCCTGCATTAAATAAGCATTAGGAGCTATCGCCGTACGCATTTGCCCTTCACCATAAGGTTTAGAACTATATGGCGTGCGCTGCATTAAAATAGGATACGATTTTGAGGTATCCTTTGGCGAGTAAATGGTTGTATGAAGGTGAACTCCATCTCTCATTTTGATGCGCACTTCTTGTTTATTATAATGTTCAGAAACTTGATAGGTGGTATCTAAGATAGTTTCTCGTGATTGTGCAGATGACGCTTTCGCGAAAGCAAAAAAGCATACTATACAAAGTAGTTTAAAGGTGTAATTCATTTATTGATTATTAAAGGTTGTGATGGCAGTTTTAAGCCAGTTTTCATACTTTTTTGCATCAGGAGTGTAAGCAATAGGCTTGTTTAGTGGTTTTTCATCATGATCCAGCATTACATAATATGGTGCTGCGACAAGATTATAACGTTCTATCTGGAAGTTACTCCACTTGTTACCTACTGTTTTAATGCGACGTCCTGAAGCGCTTACTCCCTGCTCGGCTTCTGGAAGCTCTTCTTGAGAGTCTCCGTATAAAGATATCAAAACAACATCATTCTTTAAGATATTTAACACGCCCGGTTTAGACCACACTAGCTCTTCCATACGACGACAGTTTACACAAGCTTTTCCAGTAAAATCTAGCAGTACAGGTTTGCTCTCTTTACGGGCATACTCCATACCTGCTTCATAATCTGTAAAGGATAACAATCCGTGAGGTCCTATCTCTGCATTTTCTGGAAACTCTGCAGTACTATTAGAGAGTGTAGGTTGCCCTCCTATTCCATAAGGCGACTCGCTATAATTCATAGGCGGTGGGAAACCACTTATAAGTTTAAGTGGCGCACCCCATAATCCAGGAATGAGATATAAAATGAAAGCTGTAGTCATTATACCAAGTAGTAATCTGCCCACAGAGATATTCTTTACTTCGGTGTCATGTGATAGTTGGATTTTACCAAATAAATACAATGCTAGTCCTACCATAATTGCAATGAGCAATACTAAAAACACCTCGCGCTCTAGGTAATGACCATCAATTACCAAATCTGCATTTGATAAAAACTTAAGTGCTAGTCCAAGCTCCAAAAATCCTAAAACTACTTTTACTGTGTTAAGCCATCCGCCAGATTTTGGCAAACTATTTAACCACCCTGGAAACATTGCAAATAATGCAAATGGCAGCGCTATCGCAGTAGAGAAACCAAGCATACTTATAACTGGGGTAATACCGCCTTCTGTAATAGATTGTACTAGTGCAACGCCTACTATAGGACCCGTACAGCTAAAGGAAACGATAGCTAGTGCAAGCGCCATAAAAAATATTCCTGCAAATCCTCCACGATCTGCTTTGCTGTCTATCTTATTTGCCCATTTTTGAGGAAGCATAATCTCAAAGGCTCCGAAAAATGAAACGGCAAATACTACTAGTAATATAAAGAACACTAGATTAAAAGTAACACTAGTAGAGACCTCAACAATAGCTGTGGCTCCAAAAACACCAGTTACTGTAAGCCCTAGTACTACATATATAATAATGATAGATATACCGTAAATGATAGCATTACGTATACCGGCAGCTCTAGACTTACTTTGTTTTGTAAAGTAGCTCACCGTCATAGGGATCATAGGGAACACACAGGGTGTGAAAAGTGCTGCTAGACCTCCTAGAAAAGAGAGAAAAAATGTAGCCCACAAACCTTTGTTAGTAGGTCCATTATCATCTATCACACCTTCCTCTTCTTCCTCTCCTTTATCTTTTTGTGCAGGCGTTGCTCCATAACTTTCAAACTCATTATAGTCTGTAAAAGCTTTGACTTTACCCGTTTTGAGGTTATGAGCAATATAAAAGTCTTGTGGAATACATACTTCTTTGCATACCTGATAGTTTATAACCGACTTGACAATGGTAATATTCTTATCTGTTAGCGTAATAGGCATAGATAGCTTAGGGCGCTGTCCTGCATATTTAATTACATTTTCTTCAAAAATCTCATCATAAGCGGTTTTGGTCTCGCTCTCTCGTGCAAATTTCTCACGAGTAACACCTGCATCCTTTTGTAAAAACTCAAAGTTAAAAGGAATTCCAGCTGGAGTTTCTTGAGCATATATATACCACCCATCTTCTACAGTGGCTTGGTAATGCAAGACATACTCAGTGTCTGAAACTTTCTCTACAGATCCTTCCCAGGCTACGGGATCAAGTGTTACTTGAGTGATGCCAAATCCTTGTGCGGCCACTCCACTTACTATAAATAATAGTAGAGAAGTTGCTATAATGAATGCTTTACGCGTCATACGATTGTAAATTTTATTGTTTTTTGTGTAGTATCTACTACTTTAAAACGGTCGTCTGCTCTGTGGCCTATCACCCATATTACAGCATTATCACTGCATAAAAGCCAGACCTTTTCCTTTGCTATCAAAGATAACTTTTCATCTTTGAAATACTTACTCAACTTCTTCTTTCCCTTCATCCCATAAGGATAAAAATAATCACCATCTTGCCATTTTCTAATGGTGAGTGGATAGGTAAGATGCGCTGCATCTACTACAATCTCTTGTTTAGATAAACTAGTCACAACAGCTCCTTCTTCAAGAGACAGCATTCCAAAATCTCCTTTAATACGTTCCTCTCCTTGCTGCCATTGATAAGAACGTGTTGCTTCCTCTTTAATTACAGAAATAATCAAGTTATCTCTATCTTTTAATAAGCGATGCGTACTCGACGTAACCTCTTTTCCAGATTGCGCTTGTGGCAACTTATAAATATCATCCCAAGCGGTAAACCCATAAGGAGATAATAACTGATACAACACGGCTTCTGGTTCTGGATGACGTGCTAGTTCAACTAGATCTATGACTTCATCACTGTTAGAAACAGTCATAAACTGTTGTCGTAACTGCGCTGTATAAACTTTCAGTAAACGTTCACTTTGTTTTAAATGCTCCTGCGTGTGCTGTAACCCTTTGAGAATATTGGGTTGAGCTTCTTCTAGATTTGGTATTGCATGGTGGCGTAAATGATTGCGCACATAATTATCTGTTGCATTACTGCTATCTTCTCGCCATTGCAAATCCTCTTTTAAAGCATAATTTTTTAGTTGCTTTCGCGAAAATTTGAGCAAAGGGCGCACAATCTCTCCATTTACCACAGGAATTCCTGTAAGTCCTTTTATACCTGTACCACGACCCAAATTAATGAGAAATGTCTCCAAATCGTCATTGAGATGATGAGCAGTTAAGATGTAGTCAAAACCTTCGGCGACCGAAAGTTCTTTGAACCACTGATAACGAAGTTCTCTTGCTGCTATCTGGGTTGATGTCTTGGATGTTTTCGCGTAAGCGGAAGTATAAAAACTTTTTATGTAAACAGGAATGTTATGGAGCTTGCAGTAGCTCGCCACAAAATCTTGATCACCATCACTCTCTGCAGCTCTTAAATTAAAGTTGCAGTGTGCTACGCTCACATCAAGCCCTGCCTGACGACATAGCAATAATAAGAGCATACTATCGAGCCCACCACTTACAGTGACGAGTATTTTACTATCAAGAAGAAATGGTAAATCTTGTGCGATATGGTGCTTAAAATCCTCAAGCATCCTTACACATTATACGCGACCCTTAAGGGCATTAAATACCCAGGCAATGGCAAAAAACCCAATACCTACAGATGCAAAACCCCAGCCGGCTACATCGGTATATCTAAAAACGCCTAGAGCAATAAGTCCTAAGCCTACTAAAATCATAATAAATGTGGCCCAAGCCAGAACGGTATTTTTATTCATACCCATAGTTTTATTTTTAGGGAAAATCTTTTGTAATAAGACAAGCTACAAATATCGGTTATTTATTGGAATTTGGGTAGCTGGTAATTTTTACAATTCTCATTTCAAGCTTGTGCTACAATACTTACCTTTATAGACAGAAAAACATTCAAGCACACACACATTTTATGGATTTAAAATTCAATAAAAACGAAGATCATAATAAGCTACTTCTTTCAGAAATGCGCACACGCCTAGGGCAAGTAAAACTAGGTGGTGGCCAGAAAAGAATAGATAAGCATAAAGCAAAAGGTAAAATGACGGCGCGCGAGCGCATTAATTACCTTGTAGATAATCCAGATAAATGTATCGAGATTGCTGCCTTTGCAGGTGATGGTATGTATGAAGAACATGGCGGTTGCCCTTCTGGGGGGGTGGTTGTAAAAATAGGTCACGTATCTGGAAAGCAGTGCCTCATTGTTGCAAACGATGCTACTGTAAAAGCAGGAGCTTGGTTTCCTATCACAGGAAAGAAAAACCTACGTGCACAAGAAATCGCTATGGAAAATAAGCTGCCTATTATCTACCTTGTAGATAGTGCGGGTGTTTATCTCCCTATGCAGGATGAGATTTTCCCGGACAAGGAGCACTTTGGACGCATCTTCCGTAATAATGCGGTGATGAGCAGTATGGGTATTACACAGATTTCTGCTGTAATGGGAAGTTGTGTTGCCGGTGGTGCATACTTACCTATTATGAGTGACGAAGCTCTTATAGTAGATAAAACTGGAAGTATTTTTCTAGCTGGAAGTTACCTTGTAAAAGCTGCAATAGGTGAGTCTATAGACAATGAGACTTTAGGCGGAGCAACTACGCATTGTGAAATCTCTGGCGTTACAGATTATAAATCTAAAGACGATAAAGACGCACTAGATACCATTAAGAAAATAATGAGTAAGATAGGCGATTATACAAAGGCTGGTTATAACCGCATAGAATCTGCAAAACCTGCAAAAGACCCAGAAGAACTTTTCGGACTATTACCTGCTTCTCGTGCAGATCAATATGACATGCGTGACATTATTGATAGACTAGTAGATAACTCAGAGTTTGATGAGTATAAGGAAGGATACGGGCAAACAATCCTTACAGGATATGCTCGCATTAATGGATGGGCAGTAGGAATAGTTGCAAATCAGCGCAAGCTTGTAAAAACTAAAAAAGGTGAAATGCAGTTTGGCGGAGTAATTTATTCCGACAGTGCAGATAAGGCTACACGCTTTATAGCCAACTGTAACCAGAAAAAAATACCGCTTGTATTCTTACAAGATGTTACTGGCTTTATGGTAGGTAGTAAAAGTGAGCACGGTGGTATTATTAAAGACGGAGCAAAAATGGTAAATGCCGTTTCAAACTCGGTTGTGCCTAAGTTTACTATTATTATAGGAAATTCTTACGGAGCAGGAAACTATGCAATGTGTGGTAAGGCTTATGACCCAAGGCTTATTGTAGCATGGCCTAGTGCAGAGCTTGCAGTAATGTCTGGTAATAGTGCTGCAAAAGTATTACTACAGATAGAAACTGCTTCGCTCAAAAAGCAAGGAAAAGAAATTACACCAGAGGTAGAAAAAGAACTTTTTGACCGCATTAAGTCTCGTTATGATGATCAAGTATCACCATACTACGCAGCGTCAAGAATCTGGACAGACGGCATCATAGACCCACGAGATACTCGTAAATGGATCTCTATGGGTATCGAAGCCGCAGACCACGCTCCTATCGAGAAGCCTTTTAATCTTGGGGTGATCCAAGTGTAATTGAACAGAACGATATTAGATAGAAAAAGCTAGGTCATTTAATTTAATAAATGACCTAGCTTTTTTTATGTCTTACAGTATTAGTTCATCAGTTGGCCAACTTTAAAAAATAACGATCAATATTTCTATCCTTTTAAAGCTTTAAAATACCTTCTCGCTTCCTTCATCACCCTTGGTGCGAGATACAAGGTTGCAATCATTGTTGGTATTGCCATGATGGCAAAAAATCCGTCTATCAAATTAATCATCATACTAAGTGATGTAGTCGCTCCTATCAAGATACTTGCGATATAAGCGATGTTATAATACTTCTTGTTGTGCGCTCCAAAAAGGAAACTCAAGCACTTCGTCCCGTAGTAACTATATGAGAAAAGCGATGAGATACTAAACACGGCGATGCACAATAATAATATGTATTTACCTGCGGGTGATAACGCTTTCGCAAAAGCGGAAGCCGTAAGCGTAACTCCATTTGCATCGCTCGTTTGCCATACATCTGTCACTAAAATTGCAAGCGCCGTAAGAGTACACACCACGATGGTATCGATTGCTGGACCGAGCATTGCTACGAGTCCTTCACGTATAGGTTCTGCTGTTTTTGCAGCTCCATGCGCCATTGGTGCTGTACCTACTCCTGCCTCGTTTGAGAACGCTCCACGTTTTATACCCAGTAATATGAGACCACCTACAACGCCTCCTAGCAGTTTATCTCCCGTATAAAAATCGGCAGAAAAGGCGTCTGTAAAAATTAAACTAAAGTATTTAGGAACCACGTCAATATTTACAAATAAAATCGCCATCACCGCTACAAAATAGATGAGCACCATGGCTGGAACAAGTTTGGCAGCTGTTTTAGAAATACGATCTAAACCTCCTATTATTACAATCGAGGTAATTGCGACAAGCACAAGACCAATAATTAAATTCGAAGTAAAACCTACCTCAACACCCTGCGGAACGAGTAAAATATCATTTACCGCCTGTGTGAGTTGGTTTACATTAAAAACTGGCAATGCACCAACTAATCCTGCGATACTAAAGATTACGGCAAGTGGTTTCCATGCCTTCCCCATTCCTTCTGTAATAAAGTACATAGGTCCACCTTGTAATTTGCCTTCACTATCCTTACCACGATACATTACCGCTAGAGAGCCTGTAAAAAATTTAGTTCCCATCCCTACTATTGCGCTCATCCACATCCAGAATACAGCACCTGGACCACCTATTGCAATTGCAACAGCAACACCGGCGATGTTACCCATGCCTACGGTTGCACTAAGTGCAGTAGTGAGTGCTTGAAAGTGTGTGATCTCTCCTTCGTCGTTTTCTCCATCATATTTCCCTCGCAGTACTGCAACAGCATGACCTAGATATCTAAATGGTAAAAACCTCGAATAGATGAGCAAAAACAGACCGCCACCTATAAGTAAGCATACGAGCGGGATTCCCCACATAGCGCTAGAAAAATCTGCTATAAGTTCATTAGCCTGATCGTAAAATGATGGTTGTGCTTGCATACAAGATCTATTTATATGGTGAAGTAACAAAAATTAAGAGCAGTTTACCAAAACGTTCACATATATTTTTGAACAGGCATTTGTTTTCGTCACTAAATTTACTGCTATGACACTCACCGCCAGCCAAATCGAGAACATACTCAGAAACCCAGAGGAAACTGCAGCCGCAGCAAATCTCATTTACGTCTCTGATGCAGACCTCAACATAAGAAGGAAAAAGAAGAAGAAAAACTTTCATTATTACTTTAATGATAAACCTCTTGAGGACGCGAAGGAGCTAGATCGCATCAATAATCTCGTAATACCGCCTAACTGGGAGAAAGTGCGCATTGCATATCCTCCTAACGGACATTTACAAGTGGTAGGACGAGATGCTAAAAACAGAAAAGTATACCGCTATCACGACCTGTGGTCAAAAATTAGAAACCAAACTAAGTTTTATAAATTGGCAAATTTTGGAAATGCATTACCAAAGTTACGAGAGCGCATAGACCAAGACTTAGACGCTCCAGATATGTCTAAACGTAAAGTACTAGCACTCGTGCTTAGACTTATGGAAGAAACCCACATACGTATAGGTAACGATTACTACGCAAAGCGTAATAAAACCTACGGTCTCTCTACCTTGCGCACCCGACACGTGACGACTACCAAGGAAAAAATCCGCTTTGAGTTTGTGGGTAAAAAAGGTAAAAAGCACAACATTACCCTACGCAACAAGAAACTCGCAAAACTTGTAAACCGTTGTGAGGAAATACCTGGCTGGGAGTTATTTCAATTTTATGATGCAAATGGCGAAAAGCACCGCGTAGATAGCACGATGGTAAACGATTACATGCACGAGCTAAGTGGTGACTTATTTTCGGCAAAAGATTTTAGAACTTGGGGAGCTACAAAAACTTTTTTTGAAACCGTGCATGATCTAGGCTACACAGAAGACGAAAAAGAAAATAAATCTAACGTACTAAAAGGTTTTGATGCAGCTGCAGAAGCTCTAGGAAATACACGTAATGTATGTCGAAAGTACTACGTGCATCCTCAAATAGTAGATGCCTATGAGTCTGGATCTATCGTCGCTGAGTTTAAAAAGGTAGATGCTCATCAAGGTGCAAGACCATTTTTTACAGAAACTGAGGAGGTATTACTGCAAATGATTTCAAAGTTTGAATTAGATTTTAGTAAGTGATATAAGTACGCTTTCGCGAAAGCGTAACACAAAAAAAGCCCCTTCGTAACGAAAGGGCTTTTAGTTTTTAGAGTGCTATGCTGTTATTTTGCAAGGTATGCAAGCACGTTTTTCTCTATACGATCAAGAATATTTGAAGTGTCCGCTTTCGCGAAAGCGTCACCTGTAATATTCTCATATAATTCGATATATCTTTCTGATACGGTCTCTATGTACTCATTTGTCATCTCTGGAACCGTCTGACCTTCTAGACCTTGAAAATCATTTGAGATAAGCCACTGTCTCACAAACTCTTTTGAAAGTTGTTTCTGTGCCTCTCCGCTAGCCTGGCGCTCTTCATAACCTTCTGCATAGAAGTAACGAGAGGAATCTGGTGTGTGTATCTCATCTATGAGAACAATCTCACCATCTGCTGTTTTTCCAAATTCATACTTTGTATCTACTAGGATAAGCCCTCTAGATGCTGCTATCTCACTTCCTCTTTGAAAAAGCTTGCGCGTATAATCTTCTAGCACTAAGTAATCCTCTTCTGAAACGATGTTCTTTTTAATAATATCTTCTCTTGAGATATCCTCATCGTGATCACCCATCTCTGCCTTAGTCGCTGGTGTAATAATAGGCGCTGGAAATGCATCATTTTCTTTCATCCCTTCTGGCATTGCAACACCACAAAGAACTCTGCGTCCCGCCTTATACTCACGTGCAGCATGACCAGACATGTATCCACGTATCACCATCTCCACCTTAAAAGGTTCACATCGCTTTCCTACCGCAACATTAGGATCTGGAGTAGCCACAAGCCAGTTAGGTACAATATCCTCTGTATCGCGCATCATTTTTGTCGCAATCTGATTTAAGATTTGCCCTTTAAAAGGAATTCCTTTAGGCATTACCACATCAAAGGCACTAAGCCTATCTGTAGCCACCATTAATAATAAATCATTTTCTAAAGTATAGACCTCGCGGACTTTCCCCTTATAAATAGATTGCTGTCCTGGAAAATTGAAATTTGTATCTGTAATGGTATTCACTTCAAGTTGTCTTTACGTCTGCTATCTCTAGATAAACATTAACGTGGTTAGTAGTGTCAAAAGTAAAATTCTAAATGCTTAATCAAGCACTCTGCTTAATAAAAATTAATCATTTCTATTTTCTATCTCTCTATATGCTGCAATCATTTTCTTTACGAGAGGATGGCGTACAACATCTTTATCATCTAGGTAAACCATACCAACTCCTTCAACGGTTTTGAGAATAAGTAGCGCTTCTTTAAGACCACTAGTAACTCTCCTAGGTAAATCTATCTGTCCTGGATCCCCGGTAATCATAAACTTTGCATTACGCCCCATACGAGTAAGGAACATTTTCATTTGAGCATGAGTCGTGTTTTGTGCTTCGTCAAGTATTACAAAGGCATTGTCTAAAGTACGACCGCGCATAAATGCCATAGGAGCAATCTGTATGACTCCTTTCTCAATAAATGTTTCTAGTTTCTCATGAGGAATCATATCACGTAGCGCATCATATAGCGGCTGCATGTATGGATCTAGCTTTTCCTTGAGATCACCTGGTAAAAAACCTAGGTTTTCACCAGCTTCAACCGCTGGACGTGTGAGAATAATTTTTTTTACTCTCTTTTCTTTGAGAGCTTGTACAGCAAGAGCAACTCCTATATAAGTTTTTCCAGTACCCGCTGGGCCTATAGCAAATGTTAAGTCATTCTTCTTTGCGAGCTCTACTAGTTTACGCTGGTTTGCAGTTTGCGGCTTTATAAGTTTACCACTTACACCATGTACTAGTGTGTCACCACTTTCTACTGGGGTTTCATAATCTGCTTTACTTACACTCGTGAGTACACGCTCTATGGAATTCTCGTCGAGCTTATTGTATTTTCCAAAATGCTCCATAAGCATCGTCATACGCCTATCAAACTCTTCGAGGAGATCCTCATCACCATAAGCTTTGATTTTGTTACCTCTGGCAACAATTTTAAGCTTTGGATAATACTGTTTTAAAAGTTCGATATTTGAGTTACGCTGACCGAAAAATTCGCGCGGGTTGATTTCTGAGAGTTCTAAGATTAATTCGTTCAAAAGGCAGAGAGATTATGTGAGATACGTCCGTAAAATATTTTAGCTTTGTTTACTACTAAAATACGTCTTTTTTGACCATCATTTGCAAGGCACACGCTTTTCTAGGTTAAGAAATAATGAACATTTTTAGTTTATAACTATATTAGATTTATATACTTTCTAGTAAGCACACACTCATAACTCGATGAAAATAATCACTCTTACTACAGATTTTGGAGAGAAAGATCCTTTTGCAGGCGCTGTAAAGGGTGCTATTTATTCAGAGTTAGAAGAAGTGCGCATTGTAGATATCTCACATAATGTATCTCCCTTTCATCTTATGGAGGCAGCATACATTATTCAGAATGCTTATCAAAATTTCCCTAAAGGAACTATACATGTGATAGGAGTAGATAGTGAGCTCACTCCAGAGACAAATCATATCGCTGTAAAGCTAGACGGGCATTATTTTATATGCGCCAATAATGGTATTATTTCTCTTCTCACTAAGGATATTGTACCTGAGGAAAAAGTAGAAATAAACATTCACGACCGCACACAAACTAACTTTACTGTTCTTGACGTCTTTGTAAAAACCGCTTGTCATATTGCACGTGGTGGAACCTTAGGAGTTATCGGTAAAAACATAGAGACCATAAGACAACTTACGGGAATCTCACCAGTAATAAACACCTCACGAAATCAAATTTCTGGAAATGTCATTTACATAGACAACTATGGGAATGTGATAAGCAATATCACAAAAAAGCTATTTGATGAGGTAGGAAAAGGTAGAGATTACAGACTTCAAGCAAGAGGTGCCGACATTTCAAAAATTCACAATCAGTACAGTGATGCGATTAACTTTACTATAGATAAATCTAAACGTGAGGAAGAAGGTAAAAAGCTAGCTGTCTTTAACTCTGGTGGATATGTGGAACTTGCCATTTACAAAAGTAATCCAAGTACGGTAGGAAGTGCTGCTAGCCTATTTGGCCTCAACTATAGAGATACTGTGATGATTAATTTTATAGACAAATGATTGTAAGACTTGTAAAATTACGCTTTCGCGAAAGCGAGATTCCAGCTTTTCTAGCTAATTTTGAGAAGGTAAAAGAAAAAATTAGAGCGTCAAATGGATGTTTATATCTAGAGATACTACGCGGGGAAGGTGACCCATGTATTTTCTTTACTCACAGCCATTGGGTCTCTGACGAAGCATTACAGAATTATCGTAACTCAGAACTTTTTAAAGGTATCTGGGCAGATACGAAAACTAAGTTTAGTGCAAAGCCTGAAGCTTGGACAACTTCATCACTAGAAAAACTACTTTAAATTTCTGGATTTCTGCGCAGAGAAGAAGGGCTAATCCCGTATTTCTCCTTGAATATTTTTGAAAAGTAACTTCTACTGGATAAGCCGAGTGCATATACTACTTCAGATACATTTTTATCTTCTGATGTGAGCATAGTCAAAGCTCTCTTAAGTCTAAACTCCTTGATATAATCATTTACGGTCATACCATAATTGCGCTTAAATCCATCTTGCAATCTGTAGGTCTCGATGCCAACCACTTCGGCGATTTCTGGAATGGTTACAAGCTCAGATATATGATTTTCTATGTATTGAACAGCAGCTGCAATATTGTCTAGATCTGCCAATCTAAGTGTAGGATGCTTCTTGCCTTCAAGGGAATCTTCTTTAAATAATTTGAGCATTAATGAGGTACACTCTAATGCCTTTGCTCCAAGATAATTTGTTCTTACCAGGCCTTGATCATCGTTAGTCAAGATATCATCTATGATATCTGAAATTTGCAAACTGTAATATCCTTTGTAGCAAACTTGGGTAAGCGCATTAACATCTGCAAATAATGGATAATACACTTCATCCACCTTTGATAAGTCGTAAGAAAGCTGCTCTTGAAATTTCGCCTTGTTGATTTCCAAATAGCAAACAATTGCCGGCTTTTCTTTTTTTATAATATAGACTTGGTCTTCATTATATCTAGGCGCTGCAATAAGATGCTCAGCTCTTCTAATGGCCATTTCTTCAGAATCTCTAGAAAATTTATGACCTACCTCCCCTTTCATGCAATAAATGAAACGCAAGGAATTCATCCCATTATTCTCAAAATAAAGTTCGGTATCGTCTATCATATCACCATTAATGATGTGAAGACCGATACCGTTAGGAAAATTAATACCCTTTATAAAACCTTTACCTAGATGAGTAGGAATTTGCATCGCAAACTCGCCAAAGTTGTTTGTATAATTGACTCCAAAAGCATCTGCAATTTCTGGTACAAAGTCGTCTACCTGCTCTATTTTAAGTTTATATGATTTCATATTTCTGTTTGTGAATCATGAAGGTCTGAAATATATTCCTATAAAAAATAAAGCATACTGCATTTAACCCAGCTTTAACCAGAAAGCATAATTATATGTGAATGCTAGATAAGCTCTTTCTTGTAGGCTTTCTTAAACAGTTTAAAAGTAGCTTTTGCACTTTTTACAGCAGTTTTAATTTCTTCATAGCTGAAGTCCAAAGAATCAACAGCCTCTTTAAATTCATTCCACCTCAATAAGCCTTCATTTACGTCTCCATTAAAGAAATGATGACTCTCTATGTGAGAGAGGTTGCTGCAAGACTGAAGTTTCTTACTCATCATTATTCCTCCTATCATAGATCCTTCAATAACGTAAAGCTTACCCACTAAGGTTGCTTCATCTCTAGCTCCCGATATGCTCATAGGCTCAGGCAGCGGCATACTTGAAAAAGCCGTAATATCTTTAGCTAACGCATTTGTCTTTTCATAACCTGCAAATGACTTTAATCCTAGTGGCAGCATTTCGTAGCGACCATTTATAAAATCTTCGACAGCTTTATATACTTTAAAATTATGACGTAATAATGTTTCATATTGATCTTGATCAATTGAACCATCCATGATAAGATTAGTTAAGTTATTCTTTTCTATTTCGTCATGAATTGATGTTGTTCCATTCTTAAGTGCTTCTAAAATCATAGGGATGTTTTTATAAGTAAACTATTCATATGTTAAATTTAACCACGCTTATAACCTAGTTAATAGAGAATTAACTAGTTCATCATAAACTATACCAATTAAATAAAATTAAGCCTGACCTGTAGGTCCAAAATTTAATGGAACAGGTTGTCTCTCATAATCCTTTATAACACCATGTGCATTTTCAAAACGTTTTACATTTTCTGCAAGTGCCTTAGCAAGCCTTTTAGCATGTTGTGGAGTTAATATGATGCGGCTCTTCACCTTACTTTTAGGAGTACCAGGCATAATATTTACGAAGTCCACTACAAATTCTGAAACAGAATGATTTATTATCGCCAGGTTTGAGTACGTGCCTTGAGCGACAGCCTCATCTAGTTCAATATTTATTTGTTTTTGGTTGTTTTGAGTCTTTTTATCTTCAGCCATGTGGGCGTGTATTGTAATGAGAGTAGTACTCTCTAATTGATTGATTTAGTCTTAATTCTACCTTTATAAGGCAGTCTGGAAAGATAAGAATTGCCTTGCTTTCGCGAAAGCGGAAATCCGCATTACAGTGTTAGATATTCGTTAATTAAAACTTAATATTTCTATAAAAAATTGACTTTTAAGTATTAAAAAACCCATTCAGATAAGCTGAATGGGTTTTAGAACTTTTTTTTGAAATTTGTTTCTAAAGAAAAACTAAGTTGAAAGACTAGTAGTACTTTACATTTTTATTTTCATTAGTTATACTCACGAGAACCCCTTTACTTCTTAGGAGGATATTCTCGTAATATTATAATGAGTTTTTTATTTTTTCTAGATGCTCTCTTATTTTAGCTATTCGATCTTGATGAGAGATATTTTCTCTATTAATATCTTCCATATACTCCTTTATATCATTTACAAGATCTGTGCTCTGCTTAATACGATTTCTAGTGTTTTGAACAATAACAGGTCTGTTTTTGATTTTATCTATATATGGAGCCAGCTTAGAAGCAAGTACACTCATGTGTTTTTTTAAAATAAAGCCATCTGCACCATTTAAAATAGTCTCTGCTGCCAGTTCTTCATCTTGAAGAGTGCCTGTAACAAACAAGAAGGTGGCAGTAGGAGATTTACTCCTAGCAACTTCTAGCACTTCCATCCCAGAGCACGTAGGTAAATTATAATCTGAAATTATCATTTGCGGATTAAAAGTCTTTATTGCAACCTCTAAATCTGCTAGATTATCAACAACTTGCACTTTATATGCTTTATCTAACTTGTGAATTTGCCTTGTAATAAGGGCAGCATCTGAGTCTGTATCTTCTACAAGTAGTATATGTACTTCTGTTGACATAGTTATTTATTTAATGTTAACCAATATTTGGCGACAATAGGAATTCGCTCCTTTAGCTCGGCATAATTTTTAGGCTTTTCTAGGTAGCTATTTGCTCCATTGAGATAAGCCTTATCCTTATCACTTATTTGATCTGATGAACTCATCATAACAATAGGTGCATATTTAAATAGCTCTATTTTTCTTATTTCCTTTAATAAGTCTAAGCCATTTAATCTAGGCATTTTTATATCTAACAATATAAGATCTGGTATGCGACTCACATCATCATATGCCTTAAACCATGATAGAGCTTCTAAGGAATCATCTATAAAGCGAACTTCAACAAGGGGCATTTCTTTATCAAAAATACGACTCATTAATGCACTGTCTGTGGCATTATCTTCTACAGATACTATAAGTCCCTTCATTATCTAGTGGGTAGTTGAAAATAAAATGTGGCTCCTTCATCTATCTTACCTTCTGCCCAGATGCGACCTTGATGTTTATCTACCACACGCTGAGAGATGGCGAGACCTATCCCAGAACCTTCAAACTCATCCTTTACAAGTCTATTAAAAACTCCAAAAATTTTCTCATTATACTTATTGTTGAAACCTATGCCATTATCCTTTACATAGTAAACCGAAGGAGACTCACTACTATCAAAACCTACTTCTATAATAGGCTTTTCTACCATTTGAGAATACTTAAGAGCATTACCTAGAAGATTATTAAGCAATTGAAAAACCATACCTCGATCTCCAAAGGCGTCAGGTAATTCTGGGTCAATAACAAATTGTGAGTCTTTGTACTTCATATCTACTTGCAAAAATGCAACTACCTCTTCTACTAGATCTTTCATAGAAAAGACTCCCATAGCTATCTGATTTTTACCTATTCCAGAAAACGCAAGGATATCATCTATAAGCGTATTCATTTTGCTTGTAGAGTCGATGATTGTCTGAATGGCTTTTTGCCCGTATTCATCCAGCGTTTCAAAGTAATCTTCTTTAATTATTTGTGCAAAACCATCTATACCACGCAAAGGAGACCTCAAATCATGAGACACACTGTAGCTAAAAGATTCTAACTCTTTATAAGCTTCTTTAAGTTTATCGTTAAGAAGTTTTACCTCTTGATACCTACTTATAATAATATTCGAAATACTAGTTTTGAGTGCTTGAGCAGAAGCTATTTCATAATCTTTCCAAGGAAGCGATGTATTTACTTGCTCTTTATTCCATTTTTCGAAAGATTTCCTAGGGCTTAGTTTTTGCGCATTTTCTTCCATCGCTTTTTCTGGATTACCTCCCCAGGATATAACTTGTTTAAGTTCTGGTTTAAACCAGAGAAGACAATCCTTTTCTCCTTTTGCAATAAAAACACAAAGTAATCCCGAGCCTATATTGGCGAAAGCCACCCCCTTATCATACTCTTCTGCAATATTTTGAGTGGTATATATATCGCCCATCTGGGTGTTATAAATCCAGTCTATTAAGGCTGTAATTTCTTCATTACTGGGAGTCTCTCCTACAGTGGACACATTATTTTCTAAAAACACTGCTCCACCCGTAGCTTCTGTAATAGTGAGCATTGATGTAGACTTCTGTGTCAAACCATTTGCCACGTCCCATCCATCACTCATTTGCTCTACAAGGCTAGCTCGTATAGCAGATGTTGCGTTAATACGGCTGAGCACTTCATTGGACGCCCTTAATGTGAGCTGCGTAGAAAATACCTGGGTTAAAAACTTAACCGTTTGTCTTTGATAATAGTTTACAAACTTAGGATTATAATGATGACACGCTATCAAACCCCATAATTCTCCATCACTCACAATTGCTGCCGTGAGTGTTGCTCCCACTTCCATATTCTCCAAATACTCTATATGTATGGGAGACGATGCTCGAGACTCACAAAGACCTAAATCTACTGGCTCATCTTCTGCACTAGGCTTTGCATAAACGGGAACCGTCTGTGATGCAACATCTGCAATGATACGCACGCCTTGTTTTAAAAACAGTTTACGTGCTTGCTGTGGTATATCTGTCGCTGGGTAGTGCATGCCTATCCAGCTATCAAGGTGCTCTTCACGAGCCTCAGATATAATCTTACCGTTCCAGTTTTCGTCAAATTTGTATATCATTACACGATCATATGCAGTAAAACCCTTAATGAGTCTTGCTGTTTTATCGCACATTGCAGAGACAGAAACAGCCTCACTTAAATCTGATATAATTTCAGATAACTGGCGTTGCATGTATTGAGCACTTTCTTGCTGTTGTATG
Source organism: Dokdonia sp. Asnod1-B02 (assembly GCF_045063955.1). NCBI lineage: Bacteria > Pseudomonadati > Bacteroidota > Flavobacteriia > Flavobacteriales > Flavobacteriaceae > Dokdonia > Dokdonia sp. Asnod1-B02. The sequence continues at coordinate 3,000,800 of NZ_JBEFNW010000002.1, forward strand.
GGCTCTAATTCTATATATACTAATTGATTGTTGTGGTGAGTGACTACTACATAACGTTTATCATCAATGGTTACTTCTAGAGAGGTCTTATATTCACTTTTTATATATGTTTCTATAAGTGTACCATTTTGTCCCAACACATCTTCAAGACGCTTAGAATAAAACTCTTCACGCTTTCGCGAAAGCGTAGAAATCACATTTTCAGATATGTGTGATATCTCAAAAGATGAGCTATCTATCACAAAAAGCATCGCATGAGATTGTATACGACCTATGAGATGTATAGGTTCTTTATCACAATTAGTTAGGTCAATCTTTTTTGGATATAAAGCAGATGGACTCCCCATAGTTTACTTATTTTTTAATTTTGAAATAAAATGTACTACCTACATTTAACTGAGAGTCTACCCATATTGAGCCATCGTGAAGTTTTACAATTTTCTCACAGTGTGCAAGACCGACACCAGTACCTTCATATTTATGCTGGGTGGATGCACGACCAAAAATTTTAAAAACATGGTCAAGATCTTCTTCGGCTATACCTATACCATTGTCGTTTATCACAAAGGTCCAGTACCCTTCATCTTCAAAAGATGAAATACGTACTACAGGACTTACATCTGGCTTTGAATATTTGAGTGAGTTACCTATTAAGTTCTGGAACAATAATCTCAACTCCGTATTATAAGCCTGGATAGTAGGCATTTTACTAAGATGTATTTTACCTCCGCACTCTCTCAGTCTTTTGCCGAGATCATACTTTACAATCTCTAGTAGTTCTTGAACATTTACTTCTGTGCGCTCTAGTTCTTGTCCTATACGGCTATGCTCTAGAAGTCCTTTGATTTGGTTTGCCATTCTACCTGCTGCACCATAGATGTAACCCAAGTATTCGGTAGCCTTAGGGTCTAGTTCATCTCCAAATTTCTTTAGAATAACATCACTACTAAAGCGTATCGTACCCAAAGGTTCTTGTAAGTCATGTGAACATATAGATACAAACTGTTCTAGGTCTGTATTAATGCGTTGTAACTCTTCATTCTTATCATACATTAACTGCTGTGCACGCTGCAGATCTGATATGTTTATTAAGGTAGAACGCGAGTACGAGTTACCTTCTTCTGGAATCACCAGCTCAGAGTTAAGAATAATAGGAATCTCATTACCTTCTGTATCTATAAGGGTCATTTGCTCACCTTCTATCACTCCAGTTCTTTGAATCTCATCCAAGAGACCAAGGCCTTTAGCCTTAGAATCGTCTGTGTAGAAATCAAATATACGCCTACCTACAACTTCGCTACGAGAATTTAAGCCAAGCGTCTCGATAAAAATTTTATTACATTCTACAATACGCCCTGTAGAAGGATCTACACTAACGTGCATCACAGGATCATTTTCATAAAAATCTTTAAACTTCTGCTGGCTTTCTTTTAATTTCTTTTGTGAATCCACCGTTTTGGTAATGTCTACAAAGGTGATTACAGATCCTTCTATTTTATTAGTCCCTGTATAGAAAGGTGAAATACGTCGTATATAAGAGCGTCCACCTTTTTTATCAATTTGTGTTTCATTTACCTCACCTTTACTCATCACAGTTTCAATCTTACTTCTAAGTGACGATTTTCTCCCTGTTCCTAACTGGGTTAAGAAGTGATCTATAGGTCTCCCTACATCTTGCTTCATTAACTTGAAATGTTCTTGTATGGAAGGTGTAAATTTTCTAATTGTAAGTTGCCTATCTAGAAAGATTGTGGCTATCTGAGTACTATTAAGAATATTGTCCATATCTGCATTAAGCAATGCGAGATCATCCATTTTTTCAATATGCTCCACATTTACAGTATGCAATTCTTCATTTACACTCTGCAACTCCTCGTTTGTGCTCTGCAATTCTTCATTTGAGGCAAGTAACTCTTCATTGAGCGTTTGTAATTCTTCATTACTAGTCTCTGCATCTTCAAGCGCTTTTTTAAGCTCTCCTCTTGTTTCTTCTATCTCGTCTATAAGGTCTTTAATACGCTCGTCTGGAGCTACTGCAAGATTCATTGTACCACGAGCTACAGCTGCATCTGGATTCAATTCCTTTTCAATAAAGGTGACTACATAGTTACAGTCACTCGTGTTATTTTGAAAAACAGGCTTTACCATTACATTAACAACGGTATCGGCACCTGCTTTTGGGGTAATCACGTCGTTATAAATAAAATCTTTTTTTGAACGTTTTGCTTTTCTCGCAGCCGAGTTTACTGCCGTTTTCAAATTATCAGGAAGCATCTTTAGTAAGTCTAAAGAAAAACCGCTTTCTGGTAACTGTGCATACTTAGAAAAAGAACCTAAAGCATCTAGTACTTTAAAGTCTGCATCTACATATACACTAGCAGTATCAAATTGAGATAAAAGCACATTGCTTATACTCATTTTAATATCATTGGTAAATGTTTCTTTCTTGTGAATTACCGTTTTTTTCTGCTTTCGCGAAAGCATGAAGTTACTCTTATCTGCATTTGAAGTAAGTAACTCACTATGCAATCTCTCCGAAGGATGTATATTCTTAAAAATTTTAAGCTTCCCATTGATTGTCTCAAAGGAGTTACGCAATGCCGTTATAGACTCACTTGAACCTAAAAACAAAAATCCATTAAGTTTTAATGCGTAGTGTAATGTATGCAATACCGCTGTTTGCACCTCTGGCTTTAAGTAAATCAAAAGATTACGGCATGAGACCATATCCATATTTTTAAATGGAGGGTCTTTTAAAATATCATGATTAGAGAAAATAATTTTCTTTCTAAGATCTTTAGCAACCTTATATTCTTCTCCATCTTTAATAAAGTACTTCTGTAATTTACTAGGAGAAATGCTTTGAACAATGGTATTACTAAAAACCCCTTGAGATGCAAGTGCTATGTGCTCTTCAGAAATATCTGTAGCAAATATTTTAAGCTTTATATCCTTTTCCTGACGATCTATTTCTTCTTGAAAAAGCATCGCCATTGAATATGCCTCTTCTCCTGTAGAGCAAGCCACATCCCAAACTTTTATAGTGTCTCCATCCCTTTTATTTCTTACAATACCTGGTATGGTCTCCGCTTCTAGTAAATTCCACGCGTTTGTATCTCTAAAAAATTTTGTCACTCCTATTAAAAACTCTTTATATAACACAGAAACCTCTTCTGGATGAATTTTGAGATATGCTATATATTGATCAAAACTACCCATTTTAAGGTTTTGCATACGCCTTTCTGTTCGTCTCAGAATCGTAGGACGCTTGTAGTAATTGAAATTTATATTTGTATTAGTATGGAGAATATTTAAAATGGAACGCAAACGTTCATTATCTTCTGTAGAAATATCTTCCTTAAAATTAAACGCATCTTCATTATTAAAATAGCGATGTATTTCATCTATCATTTCTCCTGCTGGCACAATATAGTCTACATCACCACTATTTATAGCGCTTGTAGGCATCCCATCAAAGCTAGCCTCATCTGGTTGTTGTACAAGTACAACTCCTCCATGTTCTTTGATAGCTTGCACGCCTTTTGTACCATCACTACCTGTACCACTCAATATAACGCCTACGGCTTCCTTTCCATAAGCTTCTGCAAGGGAACTCATGAATAAATCTATAGGAAGATTGAGCGTTTTGGCTACTGGTTTGTCTAATAATATGAGGTGCCCATTTTCAATGATAAGATTCATTGAAGGAGGTATCACATAAATATGACTCCGCTTTATTTCAGAGTCATTAGTAACCGCAACAATAGGAACATTTGTTTTTTTAGACAGCAATTCGGCCATGAGACTTTTATGGTCTGGAGACAAGTGCTGTATAATTATATAACTGTAATCGTAATTTTCGACTACATTATTAAAAAAAGCATTGAGTGCCTCTAGGCCGCCAGCACTGGCTCCTACAGCTACAATAATATGCTTCTTATTTTGTGTGTTCTTCAAAAAGGTAGGGGTTAAAACTAAAAAAATTTACTAAAAAAAGAATTCGAAGATATGCTTAATATCTCAAATTAAGTTTTGTTTAAGAAATTTACGATTAAATATTAACATTTTGTTTATGTTAAAAGGAAATCAAAAGAAATCCTCACACTTTTGCCTAAAAGCGTTTAATATTTATTCAATACAGCACGTTCTAGTCCCATTACATAAATTAAAGACCAAAAACTAAAACTAGTTACTAAAAGCACTAGTTGCGTCTAGTAGCACTTGAATTGATGATCATTCATACATTGTTCATATTCTTATTATAATTACAAGCTCCTGTAAATCTTCTTATATTTTGATAAGTGATTTCGCAAGACACTTTTCATATCTACATAGTAGCTTTACATAATGAATGGTTAATGGTTATCATATGTTCCGATACATTAAAACATGGTGCTGCTTCAAATACATCTATAAAGTGTAAGTATTAGTACGCTTTCGCAAAAGCGTAAATAGTCTAATGAGCATTTATCTCAACACAAAATATTGAACCCCATCTAAGCAATGTGATTAGTTATATTAAAATAAAAAACCCGTTCAGCATTGCTGAACGGGTTTTAAAAATTATTAAAGCTTTTGTTTCTTAAAAAATTAAAAAACTCAAACTACATACTAGTTGTAATTCACTTCTTGCTTTTCAGTCATCATATTCTCAAGATCTTCTTTGCTTCCTACGAGTATATTATCGTAACGACGCATTCCCGTTCCTGCTGGAATCTTATGACCTACAATAACATTCTCTTTAAGACCTTCTAAGTAATCAATCTTACCGCTTACAGCAGCTTCGTTCAATACTTTTGTTGTCTCTTGGAATGATGCTGCAGAGATAAATGACTTAGTCTGTAACGATGCTCTTGTAATACCCTGAAGGATAGGAGAAGCTGTAGCTGGACTTACATCGCGAGCTGTAACTTGATTCTTATCTTCTCTTCTAAGTAAAGAGTTCTCATCGCGAAGCTCACGTGGTGAAACGAGTTGACCTGGTTTAAGGCTCTCAGATTCTCCTGCATCTTCTACGACTTTCATACCGTACATTGCATCATTTTCTTCAATGAAGTCTGCTTTGTGTACCAATTGATTCTCTAGGAAGATAGTATCTCCTGGATCTTGTATACGTACTTTACGCATCATCTGGCGCACAACAACTTCAAAGTGCTTATCGTTAATCTTCACCCCTTGTAGACGATATACTTCTTGTACTTCGTTTACTAGGTACTGCTGTACTGCAGACGGCCCTTTGATATTAAGAATATCATTAGGTGTCACAGATCCATCAGAGAGTGGCATACCTGCGCGTACATAATCATTTTCTTGAACTAGAATCTGATTAGATAACTTCACTAAGTACTTCTTGATTTCTCCAAGCTTAGACTCTACGATTATCTCACGGTTACCACGTTTGATTTTACCGAATGAAACCACACCGTCTATCTCAGATACTACTGCTGGGTTAGATGGATTACGTGCTTCAAACAATTCAGTTACACGTGGAAGACCCCCTGTAATATCGCCAGCCTTTGCAGACCTACGAGGTATTTTTACAAGAATCTTACCTTCTTTAATTTTATCTCCATCATCAATCATAAGGTGAGCTCCTACTGGTAAGTTGTAAGAACGTAGCGCGTTTCCTTTGCTATCCTCAATAATCAATGTTGGTATCTTCTTCTTATCTCTAGATTCAGATATTACTTTTTCTTGGAAACCTGTTTGCTCATCTGTTTCTACACGGTATGTAATACCTTGCTCAATAGACTCAAACTTAATTTTTCCAGCAAATTCTGAAATAACTACACCGTTAAATGGATCCCACTTACAGATTACATCTCCAGCTTTCACTTTATCACCAGAGCTGGCAAATATTTGTGAACCGTAAGGAATTGTATTTGTACTTAATGTGATACCCGTTTTAGGATCAGATACTTTTGCTTCAGATGTACGAGAGATTACGATTTGAACATCGTTTCCTTCGTTATCTTGTCCAGTTACAGTTTTAAGATCTTCGATCTCAAGTAGTCCAGGGAATTTAGCTGTTACACTAGAATCCTCAGACACACCTCCTGCTACCCCTCCTACGTGGAACGTACGAAGTGTAAGCTGTGTACCTGGTTCTCCAATAGATTGTGCTGCTACTACTCCTACAGCTTCACCCATTTGCACCGTTTTATTGGTTGCTAGGTTACGACCGTAACATTTCACACAAATTCCTTTCTTAGCCTCACAAGTAAGCGCAGAACGAACCTCTACAGTTTCTATTGGTGCAGCACCTATAAGATCTGCTATGTCATCATCAATCTCAACACCAGCCTCAACGATTACCTCGTTTGTAAGTGGATTAATTACATCATTTAATGATGTACGTCCCACGATACGTGCGCTTAGTTTCTCAATGATTTCTTCGTTTTTCTTAAGAGCTCCTACTTCTACACCTCTTAACGTACCACAATCTGTGCTATTAATAATAACATCTTGTGACACATCTACTAGACGACGTGTTAAGTAACCTGCATCTGCCGTTTTAAGAGCGGTATCTGCAAGACCTTTACGTGCACCGTGCGTAGAGATAAAGTACTCAAGAATTGAAAGACCTTCCTTAAAGTTAGAAAGAATAGGGTTTTCAATAATGGCACCACCTCCATCGTTAGATTTTTTTGGTTTTGCCATAAGACCACGCATACCAGTAAGCTGACGAATCTGCTCCTTAGATCCACGTGCCCCAGAGTCAAGCATCATGTACACCGAGTTAAACCCTTGTTGATCCTCACGGATACGCTTCATAGAAAGCTCCGTAAGAGTCGCGTTTGTTGATGTCCATACATCAATAACTTGGTTATAACGCTCTGTGTTAGTAATAAGACCCATGTTATAAGATCCAGTAATACCTTCCACTTGCTCGTTTGCATCATCAATCATTTCCTGCTTCTCCTTCGGGATAATAATATCTCCAAGAGAGAATGATAGTCCACCGCGGAATGCAAATCCATAACCCATCGTTTTGATACGGTCAAGGAAATCTGCTGTTACAGGTACACTAGTCACTTTAAGAATACCACCGATAATATCACGAAGAGACTTCTTAGTCAATACTTCGTTAATATATCCAGCTGCTTCTGGCACTGCTTCATTAAATAGCACACGACCTACAGTCGTCTCCATTACTTTATAAACAAGCTCTTTATTTTCATTAAAATCCTTAGCACGTATTTTAATGATGGCATTAATGTCTACACGCTTTTCATTGTAGGCAATGTTTACCTCTTCTGCAGAGTAGAAAGTGATTCCTTCTCCTTTTACGTGAAATTCTGGAGTCGATTTTCTGGCCTTTGTCATATAGTAAAGACCTAATACCATATCCTGAGAAGGTACTGCTACTGGAGCACCGTTTGCAGGGTTTAAGATATTATGAGAAGCAAGCATTAATAGCTGCGCCTCAAGTATCGCTTCAGGTCCCAATGGTAAGTGTACTGCCATCTGGTCACCGTCAAAATCGGCGTTAAATGCTGTACATACTAATGGGTGTAACTGTATTGCTTTACCTTCAATAAGTTTAGGCTGGAAGGCCTGTATACCTAGACGGTGAAGCGTAGGAGCACGGTTAAGGAGGATAGGGTGTCCTTTAAGAACATTCTCTAAAATATCCCAAACTACTGGCTCTTTTTTGTCTATTATTTTCTTTGCAGATTTTACTGTCTTTACAATCCCACGCTCAATAAGCTTACGGATTACAAATGGCTTATAAAGTTCGGCAGCCATTCCTTTAGGAATACCACATTCAAACAATTTAAGCTCAGGTCCAACAACAATTACAGAACGTGCTGAATAATCCACACGCTTACCAAGTAAGTTTTGACGGAAACGCCCTTGCTTACCTTTTAAAGAATCAGAAAGAGACTTTAATGGTCTGTTAGAATCTGTTTTTACTGCAGATGACTTACGCGTGTTATCAAAAAGTGAATCTACAGATTCCTGTAGCATACGCTTCTCATTACGTAAAATTACCTCAGGAGCCTTGATTTCCATCAATCTCTTAAGACGGTTGTTACGTATGATTACACGACGGTAAAGATCATTTAAATCTGATGTTGCAAAGCGACCTCCATCTAGTGGTACTAGTGGACGTAATTCTGGTGGAATTACAGGTACAACCTTCATAATCATCCACTCAGGTTGATTCTCACGATTCTTGTTTGAATCACGAAGTGCCTCTACAACTTGAAGACGTTTAAGCGCCTCCGTTTTACGTTGTTTAGACGTCTCATTATTTGCCTTGTGACGTAACTCATAAGAAAGCTCATCAAGATCAATTCTTTTAAGAAGGTCGATCAAACATTCAGCACCCATTTTGGCGATAAATTTGTTTGGATCCTCGTCATCAAGATATAGGTTTTCTTGAGGAAGACTATCAAGTATATTTAAATACTCCTCTTCTGTTAAGAAATCCATCTTGTTAAGCTCCTCACCTTCTTCACTCTTTGCAATACCTGGTTGTATAACCACATAACGCTCGTAGTAAATGATCATATCTAATTTCTTAGATGGAAGACCAAGTAAGTAACCTATTTTGTTAGGTAACGATCTAAAGTACCAAATGTGTGCAACAGGAACCACAAGATTAATGTGCCCCACGCGATCACGACGTACTTTCTTTTCTGTTACTTCAACACCACAACGATCACACACGATCCCTTTGTAGCGTATTCTTTTATATTTACCACAAGCACACTCATAGTCCTTTACAGGACCAAAAATACGCTCACAGAACAACCCGTCACGCTCTGGCTTGTGCGTACGGTAGTTTATTGTTTCCGGCTTTAAAACTTCTCCTCTTGATGCCCCTAGAATAGATTCTGGAGACGCAAGACCGATCGAGATAGCATTAAACTTCGGCTGTTGTACATTATCATTATTTCTTGCCATAATTCTGTATATGTCGAATTAATTATTGTTGTGAATGGTTATTGTTACGCTTTCGCGAAAGCGGAACCTCAAAAGACTCCGCTTTCCAAAAACCATTTACTTATTCTCTAGACGAATGTCTAGTCCCAGTCCTTTAAGCTCATGCATTAATACGTTGAAAGATTCAGGAAGTCCCGGCTCTGGCATAGGCTCTCCTTTTACAATACTTTCATACGTCTTAGCACGACCAATCACGTCATCAGATTTTACAGTTAAGATCTCACGCAATGTTGCCGAAGCTCCATATGCCTCAAGAGCCCAAACCTCCATCTCACCAAAACGCTGACCTCCAAACTGCGCCTTACCTCCAAGAGGTTGTTGCGTAATAAGAGAGTATGGCCCGATAGAACGCGCGTGCATCTTATCATCTACCATGTGTCCTAGTTTAAGCATGTAGATAACTCCTACTGTTGCTGGTTGATCAAAACGATCTCCCGTACCTCCGTCATATAAGTAAGTATGTCCAAAACGTGGAATACCTGCCTCATCAGTAAGTGCATTAATCTGATCTAGTGTAGCTCCATCAAAAATAGGCGTCGCATACGTTCTTCCTAATTTTTGACCAGCCCATCCTAGTACCGTTTCATAAATCTGCCCGATGTTCATACGAGATGGTACACCAAGTGGGTTAAGAACGATATCTACTGGAGTTCCATCCTCAAGGAATGGCATATCTTCTTGACGAACGATACGAGCAACAATACCTTTGTTACCGTGACGTCCTGCCATTTTATCACCTACTTTAAGCTTACGTTTTTTAGCAATGTACACTTTTGCAAGTTTGATGATACCAGCTGGTAATTCATCTCCTACAGAAATTGTAAATTTCTCACGACGTAAGTTTCCTTGTAGATCGTTTTCTTTAATCTTATAGTTGTGTAATAAATCTGCTATAAGCGTGTTAGTCTTGTCATCTGTAGTCCAAGTACCTTGTGTAAGGTGCGTGTAATCTTCTACAGAGTTAAGCATCTTAAGAGTGAATTTCTTTCCTTTAGGAAGAACTTCCTCACCTAGATCGTTCATAACACCTTGAGCAGTTTTACCGTTTACTAGCTTAAATAATTTTTCAATTACTACAGCTTGTAAATCGTCAAACTTATCGTCATACTCATTTTCAAGAACAGCGATATCTTCTTTATCCTTTGCACGCTTGCGCTTATCTTTTATTGCTCTTGCAAACAATTTCTTATTGATAACCACACCATGTAAAGAAGGAGAAGCTTTAAGAGAAGCATCTTTTACATCACCAGCTTTGTCTCCAAAGATTGCACGTAAAAGTTTTTCTTCTGGAGTAGGATCAGATTCTCCTTTTGGAGTAATCTTACCTATTAATATATCTCCAGGTTTTACCTCTGCTCCTATACGGATCATTCCGTGCTCATCAAGATCCTTAGTAGCTTCCTCAGAAACGTTAGGGATATCGTTTGTAAGCTCTTCGTTTCCTAACTTAGTATCACGCACATCAAGAGAATACTCATCAATGTGAATAGAAGTAAAGATATCATCACGTACTACCTTTTCAGATATTACGATTGCATCCTCAAAGTTATATCCTTTCCAAGGCATGAAGGCAACCTTCATGTTACGTCCTAGTGCAAGCTCCCCTTTCTCGGTAGCATACCCTTGACATAATACTTGACCCTTTTCTACTCTATCACCTACTTTTACAATAGGTTTCAAGTTGATATTTGTTCCTTGGTTCGTTTTACGGAACTTAATAAGGTTATATGATTTAGAATCTTCGTCAAAGCTAACTAAACGCTCATCTTCAGTACGATCATACTTGATAGTAATCATGTTTGCATCTACATACTCAACAGTACCCGCACCTTCTGCGTTAATAAGTACTCTAGAGTCTGTAGCTACTTGACGTTCCAGACCTGTTCCCACGATAGGCGCATCTGCCATAATAAGTGGTACTGCCTGGCGCATCATGTTTGATCCCATCAGTGCACGGTTTGCATCATCATGCTCCAAGAATGGAATAAGAGATGCAGATATAGATGCAATCTGGTTAGGAGAGACATCTGCATAGTGTACGGTATCAGGATCTACAACAGGAAAATCTCCTTCCATACGTGCAATTACTTTTTCTTCAGTAATTGCCCCACTATCATCCATCGGGTTGTTTGCTTGTGCAATTAACATCCCTTCTTCCTCCTCTGCACTTAAATAAAGTGGTTCAGATTTTAAATCGATTTTACCGTTTTCTACTTTTCTATATGGAGTCTCAATGAATCCCATGTTATTCACCTTTGCATATACTGCAAGAGATGAAATAAGACCAATGTTTGGTCCCTCTGGTGTTTCAATTGGACATAGTCTTCCGTAGTGAGTATAGTGAACATCACGTACCTCAAATCCAGCACGCTCACGAGATAGACCTCCAGGTCCAAGAGCAGAAAGACGACGCTTGTGCGTTATCTCTGCAAGAGGATTGGTTTGATCCATAAATTGTGATAACTGGTTTGTTCCAAAGAAAGAATTAATAACAGAAGACAATGTCTTTGCATTAATCAAGTCAATAGGAGTAAAAACTTCATTATCACGAACGTTCATACGCTCACGAATAGTACGAGCCATACGAGCAAGACCTACACCAAATTGTGCAGATAATTGCTCACCAACTGTACGTACACGACGGTTTGATAAGTGATCAATATCATCAATCTCTGCTTTTGCATTAATCAACTCAATTAGATACTTAATAATTGTAATAATATCAAGCTTAGTAAGCACTTGCTTATCCATCTCGATATCAAGACCTAATTTTTTATTCATTCTGTAACGACCTACTTCACCTAAGTTATAGCGTTGGTCTGAGAAGAATAATTTATCAATAATACCACGTGCTGTTTCCTCATCTGGCGGTTCAGCATTACGTAGTTGTCTATAAATATGTTCAACAGCCTCTTTTTCAGAGTTTGTTGGATCCTTTTGTAGTGTATTATGGATAATCGCATAATCTGCCTGCTGATTATCTTCTTTGTGAAGTAATACGGTCTTAGCTCCAGCTTCAAGAATTTCTTCTACATGGTCTTTTTCTAATACAGTATCACGGTCAAGCACAATCTCGTTACGCTCGATAGAAACAACTTCACCAGTATCTTCATCTACGAAGTCTTCATGCCATGTGTTAAGAACACGTGCAGCAAGCTTACGACCTAAATATTTTTTTAATCCTGTTTTAGAAACTTTTACTTCCTCTGCAAGGTCAAAGATTTCAAGGATGTCTTTATCTCTTTCAAAACCGATTGCACGGAAAAGTGTAGTAACAGGTAATTTCTTTTTACGATCGATATATGCGTACATAACGCTATTAATATCTGTCGCAAATTCTATCCAAGATCCTTTAAAAGGAATTACTCGGGCAGAATATAATTTTGTTCCATTTGCGTGGAACGATTGTCCAAAGAAAACTCCAGGTGAACGGTGTAGTTGAGAAACAACAACACGCTCTGCGCCATTGATCACAAATGTTCCGCTAGGAGTCATGTATGGAATTGTACCTAGATATACATCTTGTACAATAGTTTCAAAATCCTCGTGCTCTTCGTCAGTACAGTATAATTTTAGACGTGCTTTTAAAGGCACACTATATGTAAGACCACGCTCAATACACTCTTGAATAGAGTATCTTGGTGGATCAACGAAATAATCTAAAAACTCGAGTACAAAGTTGTTACGAGTATCTGTAATTGGGAAGTTCTCGAGAAAAGTATTATAAAGACCCTCATCACCTCTCTCATCAGACTTTGTTTCCAGTTGGAAAAAATCTTGGAAAGACTTTACTTGAATATCCAAAAAGTCTGGATAATCAGGTCTATTCTTTACCGATGAGAAACTGATTCTTTCTCCTTGTTTTGCATCTTGCATCATCAACGAACGGAATTTGATTAGAACTAAACTTGCCCCTTAGCAAGTTTAAATATGATTTATTATGTACGATTAAAATCAAGTAAATATCGAGTTACAAAAAAGGTAACCATCTTATACGACAAATGGTTTAGGTATAATCGTACTTCCGAAGAAGTACAATTAACCTAAACCTTTATCTAGTTATTATGGTAAGCTTACTTAAGCTCAACCTCTGCACCAGCTTCTTCTAATTGAGCTTTAAGTGCTTCAGCTTCGTCTTTAGAAACACCTTCCTTGATAGGAGATGGTGCATTATCTACAAGCTCTTTTGCATCTTTAAGTCCAGCTCCAGTTAATTCTTTTACAAGTTTAACTACAGCAAGTTTAGAACCACCAGCAGCTTTAAGGATCACGTCAAATTCTGACTTTTCCTCAGCAGCTTCAGCTCCAGCTCCAGCTGGTCCAGCTACTACTGCAGCAGCAGCAGGCTCGATACCGTATTCATCTTTTAAAATAGTAGCTAACTCGTTTACTTCTTTTACTGTAAGGTTAACTAATTGTTCTGCGAAATCTTTTAAATCTGCCATTTTCTATCGTTTTTGAAAATTGTAATTGTTATATAATAAATAATAGTGCGTACTGCTTATCCTTCCTTTTCAGAAAGGGTTTTGATAATACCAGCGAGTTTACCTCCACTTGACTTAAGAGCGCTAACAACGTTCTTAGCAGGTGATTGAAGCAATCCAACGATGTCTCCAATAAGTTCTTCTCTAGATTTGATATTTACCAGACTATCAAGTTGGTCATCTCCAACATAAATAGCTTCTTCAATAAATGCTCCTTTTAATAAAGGTTTGTCAGATTTCTTACGAAATTCCTTAATTACCTTAGCAGGTGCATTACCCGTCTCAGCAAACATGATTGCAGTGTTTCCTTTTAATACACTTGGAAGTTCTGCAAAATCCTTGTCTGATGCCTCCATTGCCTTTGAAAGCAATGTATTTTTAACTACTGCTAGACTAACTCCCGCTTTAAAACATGCACGACGTAAATTAGAAGTCGTACCTGCATCTAAACCAGATATATCTGCAAGATAAATATGTACATTATCCCCTAACTGCGCAGTTAAATCTTTAATTACTATTGATTTTTCTTCTCTTGTCATAATTTAAAATTTGAACTAGTCAGTAGCGAATCGCTTAGCATCTACCTCTACAGATGGGCTCATAGTACTTGACATAAAAATACTCTTTATGTAAACACCTTTTGCCGTAGTAGGTTTAAGCTTTACTAATGTTGTTATTAATTCTCTTGCGTTTCCTGCAATTTTCTCAGCATCAAAAGATGCTTTACCTACAGAAGCGTGAATGATACCAGTCTTATCGACTTTAAAGTCAATCTTACCTGCTTTTACATCAGATACTGCTTTTGCAATATCCATAGTAACTGTACCAGTCTTAGGGTTAGGCATTAAACCACGTGGTCCTAAGACACGTCCTAAAGGTCCTAATTTTCCCATTACACTAGGCATAGTAATAATTACATCTACGTCTGTCCAACCACCTTTGATTTTCTCAAGGTACTCGTCTAATCCTACGTAATCTGCACCAGCCTCTTGAGCCTCTGCAGCCTTGTCTGGAGTAACAAGCGCAAGCACTTTTACATCCTTACCAGTACCGTGAGGTAATGTAACCACTCCACGAACCATCTGGTTAGCTTTACGAGGATCAACATTAAGACGTACAGCAATATCTACAGAAGGATCAAAGTTTACGTTACTTACTTCTTTAATTAAAGCAGAAGCATCAGCAAGATTGTAGGTTTGACCCGCTTCAATCTTAGTCTGATTTTCTTTTTGCTTTTTTGTTAATTTTGCCATTTTAATTTTGTTTTAAGCTGTTAAGCTGGAGCATCTCCACCTTTAACCGTTATTCCCATTGAACGAGCTGTACCAGCCACCATCTTCATTGCACTATCAATTGTAAATGCATTTAAATCAGGCATCTTGTCCTCTGCAATTGCACGTACTTGATCCCAAGTAACTTTTGCAACCTTCTTACGGTTAGGCTCACCAGAACCACTTTTAACTTTAGCTGCTTCCAATAATTGAACTGCTGCTGGAGGAGTCTTGATTACAAAATCAAAAGACTTATCCTTATAAACAGTTATCGCAACAGGAAGCACTTTACCAGCTTTATCTTGAGTTCTAGCATTAAACTGCTTACAGAACTCCATGATGTTTACACCGGCTGCACCTAAAGCAGGTCCTACTGGTGGAGAAGGATTTGCAGCCCCTCCACGTACTTGTAACTTAACAACCTTACTTACTTCTTTTGCCATTTCTAAAAATTTAAACAGACCTGTTCATAATGTGGAAGCATAGAACAAAATCTAAAATATATTAATGTAACAATTAATCTCTTATACTTTTTCCACTTGCATATAGCTAAGCTCTAACGGAGTCTTTCTTCCGAATATCTTCACCATCACTTCAAGCTTACGCTTTTCTTCATTCACTTTCTCAACCGTACCATTAAACCCATTAAATGGACCATCAATCACCTTGATTGTCTCACCTATAGTGAATGGTATAGATATACTGTCTTGCTTTACAGCAAGTTCATCCACCTTACCTAACATACGATTAACCTCAGACTTACGTAAAGGAACAGGATCTCCTCCTTTAACCTCACCAAGAAAACCAATTACACCATTAATAGACTTAATAATGTGAGGAATTTCTCCACCAAGATTAGCTTTAACCATTATATATCCAGGGAAATAAACACGCTCTTTGTTAACCTTTTTACCATTACGGATTTGAATAACTTTTTCAGTAGGCACTAACACCTCTTCAATACTATCCTCAAGATTTAAACGAGAAATTTCTTGCTCGATATACGCCTTTACTTTATTCTCTTGACCACTAACGGCCCTTACCACATACCACTGCTTCGTGTTACTTGTCTTAGCCATCTTGCTTGAATTAATTTGTTCCAACTACTTTATCAAAATATAACTTAATCACATTACTAAAAACGGTATCAACACCCCAAATAGCCAATGAAAAAATTATAGAAAACACAGCAACCACCACCATTAGACGTTGCGCTTCTGGAAGCGGCGTCCACGTTACGTGGTTTCTAAGCTCATTATATGATTCTTGAACGTAATTAATTAATCCAGCCATAATAGTTATTTCTTTCTAAACAAACACCTAACAAGCGCTAGGATGTTCTAATGTTTTCAAAATATAAATTAGCTCTAAAAATTAATCTTAAAGCTAATTTAAGTTGCACGGGATGAGAGACTCGAACTCACGACACCTGGTTTTGGAGACCAGTGCTCTACCAACTGAGCTAATCCCGTATACTTTAAGTTTTGAATCTCAAATTTCAAAAGAAATTATCGTTATTATTCATAAACTTAGGATTTCAACAAGCAACACTTTCGCGAAAGCTAAACAGAACCCCTCTTAACAAAAGTCAAGGCGTCTTGCAAAAACAAGACACCTTTACTTTTTATCTATAGACTAGAATTAATCTAATATCTCAGTTACCTGACCAGCTCCTACAGTTCTACCACCTTCACGGACAGCAAAACGAAGACCTAAGCTAAGTGCGATAGGCTGGATAAGCTCAACAGTAATAGTTAAGTTATCTCCAGGCATAACCATCTCAACTCCATCAGGAAGCATGATGTTACCAGTTACATCAGTTGTACGTACATAAAACTGTGGGCGGTAGTTATTGTGGAATGGAGTGTGACGTCCACCTTCTTCTTTCTTAAGAATATAAACCTCAGCTTTAAACTTAGCGTGTGGTGTTACTGATCCTGGCTTAACAATTACCATTCCTCTAGAAATCATTGATTTCTCAATACCTCTTAAAAGGATACCAGCGTTATCTCCAGCCTCACCTCTATCAAGGATCTGACGGAACATTTCAATACCAGTAATAGTAGATGTAAGTTTCTCTGCACCCATACCAATGATCTCAACAGGATCTCCAGTGTTTGCAATACCAGTTTCGATACGACCTGTAGCAACAGTTCCACGACCTGTAATAGAGAATACATCTTCTATTGGCATAAGGAAAGGCTTTTCAGTCTCACGTAGTGGCTCTTCGATCCAAGCATCAACAGCAGCCATAAGCTCTAATACTGTATCAACCCATTTTTGCTCACCGTTTAATGCTCCAAGAGCAGAACCAGCAATTACAGGACCGTTATCTCCATCATACTCGTAGAAAGAAAGAAGATCTCTGATCTCCATCTCTACAAGCTCAAGTAATTCTTCATCATCAACCATATCCACTTTATTCATGAATACAACGATACGAGGAATACCTACCTGACGACCAAGAAGGATGTGCTCACGTGTTTGTGGCATAGGTCCATCTGTAGCGGCAACAACAAGTATAGCACCGTCCATTTGAGCAGCACCAGTTACCATATTCTTTACATAATCGGCGTGACCTGGACAATCAACGTGTGCGTAGTGACGGTTCTCCGTAGCATACTCAACGTGTGAAGAGTTTATTGTTATACCTCTTTCTTTTTCCTCAGGAGCATTATCAATTTGATCAAAAGCAGAAGCTTCTGAAAAACCCGCATCTGCCAATACCTTTGTAATCGCAGCTGTTAAAGTTGTTTTACCGTGATCTACGTGTCCGATAGTTCCAACATTTAAATGGGGTTTCGAACGATCGTATGTTTCCTTTGCCATAATGTAATTATTTAATCTTAGTTATTATTAGTGTACTAGTTTACTATTGATCGAATACCTTCTCATTTAAACACGAAAAGTGAGTGCGACCAGCACTCATTGTTATTATTTCTTTTTTTGAGCCAACGACGGGAATTGAACCCGTGGCCTCTTCCTTACCAAGGAAACGCTCTACCCCTGAGCTACGTCGGCGGATTTTTTTACGCTTTCGCGAAAGCTCAACACCTCAAAGGCATTTAGAGCGGGAGACCAGGTTCGAACTGGCGACATTCAGCTTGGAAGGCTGACGCTCTACCAACTGAGCTACTCCCGCGTTTATAATCTCACTAACAAAAGTGATAATGAAATTAAAGGTGTGGGGAGAGCAGGATTCGAACCTGCGAAGTTAAAAACAACTGAGTTACAGTCAGTCCTCGTTGGCCGCTTGAGTATCTCCCCATTGTATTATCAAAATTCAGTGCGCAAAACTACGTATTAATTTTGAATAATAAAACAATATTTTAAAGAACTTTTTAACCTTTTTATTTCAGTTAAAAAAGAGCCGATGGAGGGACTCGAACCCACGACCTGCTGATTACAAATCAGCTGCTCTAGCCAGCTGAGCTACATCGGCTTTTTACTTACATAGACCTCTCTAAAGAGGCATAAAAAAGTCCGCTATTTCTAACGGACTGCGAAGATAACTAATTTTTATACTTATCCAATTTTTTTTTGAAAAAAAATCAAAAAAATTAAGATCTAATTTTATCCTTTCTCTTTAAAAGCATCCTCTCCATAGACTGTACACACGTGTCTGTAGCCTCTTCAAAAGACTTTGCCATTTTCTTTACAATAAACTCATCCCCTGGAACACTGATTAATAGCTCCACAATTTTATTATCCGGCTTCACATTAGGCTCTAATTTCAAGAACACATCTGCGTGAATTATCTTATCATAAAAATGCTCAAGCTTTCCTACTTTTTTTTCAATGAATTCAATGAGCTTTACATCTGCATCAAATTTTGGCGCTTCTACAGTTACTTTCATAAGATTATATATTTTTAGTTCAAAACTCAAACACCTTACAATAGGTGCTTCCTTTAATTACTCAGATAATTACTTTTTATTGCGAGGATGCGCTTTAGAATAAACATCTTTGAGCGCCTGGACACTATTATGCGTATAAACTTGCGTAGATGCAAGACTCGCGTGACCCAATAACTCTTTTACAATATTCAAATCTGCACCCTGATTAAGTAAATGCGTTGCAAACGAGTGTCTCAATATATGCGGACTCGTTTTTAACTTATCTGACGTCTCACTAAAGTAACGATTAATTATCCTGTATACAAGGGTGCTATAAATTTTAGCACCTTTATTAGTCACCAAGAGAGCATCTTCACCACTACTAGCTACAGAAGACCTAACAGCTATATACCTATCATAAGTAACAACCACACTAGAAAGCAAAGGAACGATGCGCTCCTTATTACGTTTACCTATAATTTTTATGGTTTTTTGAACCACATCAATGCTCCCCACAGTCAGATCCACTAGCTCAGCACGTCTCATTCCAGTTGCATACAGAAGCTCCACTATGAATAAGTCTCTCAACGTTGCAAAATCATCAGCTTCTTTTAGCCGATCAAAGACAGCTCCCACCTCTACTTCAGAAAATGGAATTTGCAGTCGCTTGGGAGTTTTTAGTGATTTATGCTTCGCAAGTGGCGAAGCTTCTATCTCACCTATTTTAAGTAAGAATTTATAGTAAGCCTTTAACGAAGATATCTTTCTATTGACCGTTCGGTTAGAAACGTCGTTATCTACAAGACTTACAATCCAAGATCGGATTTGCGCGTAATGAATGTCTGCTAAATTATTTTCATCAAAAATTATTTTGGCGAAAGCCAAAAATTCAACCACGTCTTTCTCATAAGCTACAACCGTATGCTTGCTATAATTTTTCTCAAGACTGAGATAATCAAGAAAAGAGGTCAATGACATAAATAAGATAGATTATTAGAATTACTACAAACACCCTTTGCAACATATGTCTAAA
Organism: Dokdonia sp. Asnod1-B02; assembly: GCF_045063955.1. Taxonomy (NCBI): domain Bacteria; kingdom Pseudomonadati; phylum Bacteroidota; class Flavobacteriia; order Flavobacteriales; family Flavobacteriaceae; genus Dokdonia; species Dokdonia sp. Asnod1-B02. Next base: position 3,020,376 of record NZ_JBEFNW010000002.1, read on the forward strand.
ATAAAAAACCGTTGCACTGTAAAGATAAACTTTACAACACAACGGTTTTATATGATTGAGAGAGGTTTAATCTCCCTGTTAATCCAGATCATGCTTTGCATGACAACGGATTAATAAATACTAGATATTCTCTGCATCCCTCATCCCTTGGATGTACGATGCTTTTTGAATCTCACGTCTTCTTACTACAGAAGGCTTTGTAAACTGCTTGCGCTCTCTAAGATTACGCATAGTTTTTGTGCGATCAAATTTACGCTTAAAACGTTTAAGCGCTCTATCTATATTTTCTCCGTCTTTTACTGGTATAATTAACATAGTGGGACCTCCTTTCTTTAAGTTCTTATTCGGTTTTCAGGCTGCAAATATACGTTTTAAAAGTAACCCCGCAACCCTATCCTTTAATTTTTTGAAATTTCTTCTGACTTTGCTTTGTAAGTCTTCTTATCGATAACCATTTTTGCAATGATTTCACGCAGTATTTCTGAGGTACCACCACCTATAGGTCCTAGCCTACTGTCACGCAACATACGTGCAAGCGGATACTCTTCCATATAGCCATAACCACCTAGCATCTGTAAACAGTCATAAATCACTTCGTCTGCAATTTTTGTTGCAGTGAGTTTTGACATCGTCGCTTCTTTTACAACATACTCTCCCTTATTAAGGCGATATGCAACTGTATAATTAAAAGCTTTTGACATCTCTACCTCTGCCTGGCGCTCTGCAAGTTTGTGTCGTAATGCTTGAAATTTATCAATAGTAACACCAAACGCCATTCTCTCTTTCATGTAATCTAGCGCATACTCAATAGCATACTCTGCTCTCGCATGAGCATTTATACCCATAATAAGACGCTCTGAAGCAAAATGCTGCATGATATACCCAAAGCCTGCATTTTCTTCACCCATAAGGTTTGCTAATGGAACTTTCACATTATCAAATGCAATCTCTCCAGTATCTGATGCTCTCCATCCTAGCTTATCCAGCTTTGTTGCACTTATACCTGGCATGTCTCTATCTAAAAGGAAGATACTCATCCCTTTTCCTCCTAGTTCAGGAGCTGTCTTAGCTGCAACTATTAAATAATCTGAATAGACACCGTTTGTAATAAAGGTCTTAGAACCATTAATTACATAATGATCACCATCCTTAACAGCTGTAGTTCTCATACCTGCAACATCACTTCCACCAAAAGGTTCTGTGATACACAAACATCCTATTTTATCTCCTGCAATACTTGCTGTAAGATATTCAGATTTTATTCTTTCATCACCCTCTACATTAAGGTGTGTCATTGCAAGATAAGCATGTGCCCATATAGCAGCAGCAAATCCACCACTATTAATACGCTGTAGCTCCTCTAATAAGATAACAGTATAGAAGAAGTCAAGATTCATTCCTCCATATGCCTCTGGATAACTAATCCCAAAGAATCCCATGTCACCAAATTTCTTCCAGATAAAGCGTTCTATCTGTCCTGTTTTCTCCCACTTATCAATGTGTGGCACTACTTCTTTCTTAAGAAAGTCTCTTAAGCTTTCGCGAAAGAGATTATGCTCCTCCGTAAAATACATGTTTGTCATATTTAAAATTCTTTTTCAATCCAATTGTAAGACTTTTACAACTCTTACAATTGGGAATTTCATTCTAGTAAGTAATTCTCTAAAATTAGAATAATTACTAAGAATGTGATGGTTATTTATAGCAATTTCAATCAATATGTAAATATAAACTTATTATATCATATTTAAAGTCTGTCATACCCTCCAAATTTTTCAATTCTTCTATCGATTTGATACCTTCTCTGAGAATTCGATAATCTACTATCTCTTTGGCAAGATCAAAATTAAGTAAAGGAACGGTAGATAAATCTGATGCGGTTGCCGTATTCACATTTACTAATGCAACTACTGGCTTTTCTTTTACCGTGTATTCGTTAAGAATTGCACGTTTCAAATTTTTATCAACCCCAAACACACTGTAAAGCTGAAAATCTACTAGATATCCTCCAGTTTTATCACGATGTCTAAGTATTCTGGTCGCTATATCTTCATCTACACCATCAATAGCAATCAACTTTTCAAAAGAGACACTATTAAGATCACCTTTTTCTTCGGCAGTTTTCCATTTCTTTTTAAAGATAGATTTCTTTTTAGGAGATTTCTTTTGCTCTTCAATCCATTTCGGCCATTTAAAATAAGGTTCCATAACAGCAAGTAGGGAATCTGAGACACCTGACACTTTTTGAAACTGAGCGGTGGAGTCAAACCATTTCCCGCTTTCGCGAAAGCGTAATACTCTATCTATCTCCTCTGTGGTCATACCAAGTTTATAACCGTTGAAGTCTGTAAGTAGTGTAGGGTTGAAAGGAAAAATCTTAGGCTTACGTTTTTCAATCTCTATTACCTTAAGAGAGTCTATCTCCTTCTGAAATGCCAAAACCTCTAGATCTTCTTCTTGAGATATTTGCACATCGGCTTCTGGGGTATAAAAAATGACCGCAGCAGTACACGCAATAATTATTGCTATAAAAAAGAAAATCCCATTTCTTTTACGCCTATCGTAAATGAAATGGGATTTTAAACTTTTCATACTATTTACTATTACTCTATAGCCTGCTCCTTAAGCTTTATAGCGTTAAGGTATCTAGTTAATTGCTTTTTAACAACAGGGAATAGGAAGAATAATCCTACCATGTTAGGGAAAACCATTGCAAAAATCATTGCATCAGAGAATGCCCATATTGAGTTCATACTTGCAGATGCTCCTACAACTACAAAAGTTAAGAATAATAGTTTGTACACTAAATCTGCAACCTTACCACGCCCGAAAAGGAATTTCCAAGATTGTAGTCCGTAATAAGACCATGAGATCATCGTTGACACTGCAAAGAGTACCACTGCGATTGTTAAGAATACATCAGAATAAGGAATATATTCTGCAAAAGCCTTGGCAGTAATACCAGCTCCTTCAAAAGATTCCCCACCTATCATTACAGCTCCTAGTCCATCACCACCATATTGGAAAGCTCCTCCAAAGTTGAAAATAATAATCACAAGTGCTGTCATCGTACAGATAAGTACTGTATCAATAAATGGCTCTAGTAATGCCACTAGACCTTCACTTGCAGAGTATTTAGTACGTACTGCAGAGTGTGCAATAGATGCAGATCCTGCTCCAGCTTCATTTGAAAATGCTGCTCTTTTAAAACCTACTAATAATACTCCTATAAATCCTCCTACACCAATAGCGGTAGGGTTAAATGCTTCTTTTACGATAAGTGCAACAGCATCATCGATAAGAGTAAAGTTACTTAGTATAATGTATAGACATGCAACAACGTACATGATTGCCATAAAAGGTACTACTTTCTCGGTTACCTGAGCAATACGCTTAATACCACCTATGATGATAATACCAACAATTATTGCAAGTACAATACCTACAATAAATCCTGAGGCTGCACTCGTCATGTTAAACATCTCTTTAAGAACGATAGTAGCTTGGTTAGATTGAGCTGCGTTACCACCTCCAAAAGAACCACCAATACAGAAAACAGCAAATACTACAGCTGCAATTTTTCCTAAAGTTGCAAATCCTTTTGCTTTTAATCCTTTAGTTAAATAATACATAGGACCTCCATAAACAGTCCCGTCTTCACCAACATCTCTGTACTGAACACCTAAGGTACACTCTACAAATTTTGTAGACATTCCTAAAAGACCACAAACTATCATCCAGAATGTAGCTCCCGGACCACCTAATGCGATAGCAAGTGCAACACCAGCAATATTACCATTACCTACAGTTCCAGATACTGCAGTTGCTAGTGCTTGGAAGTGAGAAACTTCTCCTGCAGAACTTTCATCTCTAATTGTATCTACGATGTCTCCATCAATAGCTAGATTATCATCTACATCAAGATTTTCTATATGCTCTTCTATATCAACATTAGATAAATCTTGCCCTTGTGCAATACCATCTTCACCATAAAGCTCTGCAGCTCCATGCTTTTCAATATCTTCATATTTACCACGTACCGTTTGGATTGCTCTCCAGAAGAAACGTACGTTTGGGAATCCAAAATAAATCGTAAAAAAAGCGGCACTCGCCACTAATAAAATAAGAACAAAAGGTGTTCCTGCAACTTCAAAAAATACAATTGCCGAAAAGAAATCTGAAATTGGTTGAAATGCTTGGTCAATTTTCTGGTCAATTCCTACTTCTTGAGTTTCTTGTGCAAATGAAAGAAGCGGAATAAAAACAGAAAGAATGAATAAAAGGTATTTCTTCATTAGTATAGATATATTAAGTTATTGTAAATTCAGCTAGCAATATCCAAAAAAATGCCCCTTATTCAAAGGAAACTATCTTAAAATCCTTAACAATATTTAAATACCAAAGGTCTCGTGTAGTCTTTTGATTTGTTCAGGGCGCCCTATCACTATTAATTTTGACCCTCTCTCTAGTCTCATATCTGCTTCTGGGTTAACAATATACTTACCAGATGGTGATCTGTAACCTATAATCGTACAGCCAGTCTTATAACGCAAATCAATTTCCTTAATACTTGCTTCTTTTCCGTCTGCACAAATTTGATCAAAGCTTATTTCCTCTACATTAATACTATCCTCCTCTCCTACTACAGATAAATTGTCTAAAAATTCGATAAGATCTGGAACTACGACGAGTGACGCCATGTGATCCCCACCTATTTTATCAGGCATTATCACATTATCTGCTCCTGCAAGTTTGAGTTTCTTTTGTGAAGTCTCGGCAGTGGCGCGACTTATAATCTTGAGCTTACTATTAAGTTGGCGTGCACTCAACACTATAAAAAGGTTGTCTGCATCTTCAGGAAGCGCACACAATAGTGCCGAGGCCTTTGTGATTCCAGCTTTTTCTAGTATCTCATCTTCATTTGCGTTGCCATATACAAAATGAATATTCTTATCCATTTCATAGCGCTCTATAACGTCCAAATCCATCTCAATGACCACAAACTGCTTGTTATAAGCCATGAGCTTTTGCACCGCCTCTTGTCCATTACGTCCATAACCACACACAATGATGTGATCTGTCATTTTATCGATTTCTTGCTGCACCTTTTTATGTATTAAATCTTTATAAGAACTCTTACTTATTATATACTCCGAGATTACTGTCAAAGCATAACCCACAATCACAACACTTAATAAAATAAGTATTACTGTAAAAATTTTTGCTTCGGGTGTGAGTGGTATCACTTCTCCAAAACCCACGGTAGTTATTGTAATTACCGTCATATATACAGCATCTACCCAATTGTAGTCTGCTATAAAACGATAGCCAAAAACTCCTAAAAGCAAGGTCGTTACTAGGAGCACTATAGCTAAATAAATTTTATTCTTAAAAAAGGAAAACAAATTCATAAGTCAAAAACAGAAGTACGCTTTGTATAAATAAGATCTTTTAACTTAAGCCAAAACGCCACTGTAAGATATAATGCAAAGCCTACCCCTAGGGTTGCAAATGACACATATATAAAAAAAAGTCTGACATTTTTTGCTCGCATTCCTAGGCGGTCTGCGAGTCTAGAGGAAACATAAAACCCATGTTTCTCAAAATAATGCCGTATATCGTATACTAGTTTCAACATATTGTGAAGGTAATAAATGCTAGATGTACCATGCTATAATAAACGAATCGGAAATAGTCTTAGGGATGATTTTTAATTAATCACGCTTTCGCGAAAGCGTACTTAAAACCAAACACATCTCATATAATTACGATTTAATTTGCCACCTCACTCATGAATTTAATTCTATATAAACGCAACTCCTCGTCTTCATAGTCCCCATCAAATTCTTCCATGGCAACTTCAATTTTATCTGTCTCTGCCTCCATAAAATAATCATGCAATTCCTCTTGCTGATCCTCGTCAAGTATATCGTTAATCCAGTAATCTATATTAAGACGCGTACCGCTAAAAACGATCGCCTCCATCTCTTTAATGAAGTCTGCCATATCCTTACCTTTTGCAGAGGCGAGGTCATCCAGTGGTAATTTGCGATCTACGTTTTGGATAATGTATAATTTTAATCCGCTATTTGCTCCTGTACTTTTTACAACAAGATCATCTGGTCTTAAAATTTCATTATCAGAAACATATCTATCGATGAGCGCTACAAATTCTTTTCCGTATTTCTTAGCTTTACCATCACCTACTCCATGTACGTTACCCAGCTCTTCTACGCTTACAGGATATTTAATAGACATATCTTCTAGTGAAGGGTCTTGAAAAACTACAAATGGTGGCACATCAAGCTTCTTTGCTACTTTTTTACGCAAGTCTTTAAGCATTTCTAGGAGCTTCTTATCGGCTCCAGCTCCTGCTTTTTGAGCAGATACTATTGCATTATCAGTATTTGCATCAAATACATGATCATCTGTCATCATAAATGAGACAGGGTTCTCTATATAATCTAGACCTTGTGGTGTCATTTTTACAACGCCATAAGTCTCAATATCCTTCTTTATATATCCCGCAACGAGAGCTTGACGTATAAGGGCAAACCAATATTCTTTTTTCTGGTCATGACCTATACCGAAAAATGGCTGCTCATGAGTTTTATGCGAACTGATAATAGCATTTTCCTTTCCTCTTAACGTAAGAACAATCTCTTTACTTTTATAAATCTCGTTAGTATCTCGTATTACAGATAACACTTTTACAAGTTCCTCTTTTGCCTCGTGTTGCTTTTTAGGATTACGCATGTTGTCATCAAGCATCCCTCCTTCTCCAGTGGCGTTATCAAACTCCTCTCCAAAATAGTGAAGTATAAATTTACGTCTAGACATACTCGTCTCTGCAAAAGCTACTACTTCTTGAAGTAAGGCATGACCTATTTCCTGTTCGGCAACGGGCTTACCACTCATGAATTTCTCAAGCTTCTCTATGTCCTTATATGCATAAAAAGCAAGACAATGTCCTTCTCCTCCATCTCTTCCCGCTCTACCAGTTTCTTGATAGTAGCTCTCTATACTTTTAGGAATGTCATGATGTATAACAAATCTTACATCTGGCTTATCAATTCCCATCCCAAAAGCTATGGTAGCAACCACCACATCCACATCTTCCATCAAGAACATATCTTGATGCCTCACTCGTGTTTTTGCATCGAGTCCTGCATGATATGGCACCGCTTTAAGTCCGTTTACTTGCAATGTTTGTGCTAACTCCTCTACACGCTTACGTGCGAGGCAATATATAATACCACTCTTACCTTCATTTTGCTTCACAAAACGAATAATATCTGCATCTACTTGTGCCGTTTTAGGTCGCACCTCGTAATATAGATTAGGTCTATTAAATGAAGCCTTAAAAGTGTTTGCATCTGTAATCCCTAAGTTTTTAAGAATATCCTCTTGCACTTTTGGAGTAGCAGTAGCAGTAACCGCTATAATTGGGATATTATCACCTATCCTACCTATAATCTTACGTAGGTTACGGTATTCTGGTCTAAAATCATGTCCCCACTCTGAGATACAGTGTGCTTCATCTATAGCTAGAAAAGAAACAGTAACTCCTCTTAAAAACTCAACGTTTTCTTCTTTAGTAAGTGACTCGGGAGCCACGTACAAGAGTTTTGTTACTCCATTAGTAATATCTTCTTTTACTTTTTTTATCTCTCCTTTAGTAAGCGAGCTATTAAGTACATGAGCTATGCCCTCTTCTTGAGATATACCTCTAAGTGCATCTACTTGGTTTTTCATTAATGCTATAAGTGGTGATACCACAATAGCAGTACCCTCTGCAATAAGTGCAGGTAACTGATAACATAATGATTTTCCACCTCCTGTGGGCATAATCACAAAACTGTGATTACCACCTACGATGCTTCTTATAACTTCTTCCTGCAGACCCTTGAACTGACTAAAGCCAAAATATCTTTTAAGTTCTTCGTGTAAGTCTATTTGCCTTGTCCCCATATGTATTCAAATACATTTTTACATACCTTTGTGTTTTCTAAAGATAGTAATTTCCGCACGTTAAACAAATCATAACAAAACCCAGTTTTGAACAACTTCCAGCAAATCATTGCTAGCGCACAGAAAACCATTCATATTGAGCAAACTGCGATTGCAAATCTCAGTTCATTAATAGACGAAGAATTTGCACAAGCAGTACAAGCCATCTATAAATCTAAGGGCAGAGTGGTCATTACTGGCATAGGCAAGAGCGCAATTATTGCTCAAAAAATCGTGGCAACCTTAAATAGCACAGGAACTCCTGCATTATTTATGCATGCAGCAGATGCTATTCATGGAGATTTAGGAAGCATATTAATAGATGACATCGTTATCTGCATCTCAAAAAGCGGAAACACTCCAGAAATCAAGGTTCTAGTGCCTCTTATTAAAAAGACGGAGAACACGCTGATTGCAATTACTGCAAATAGAGATTCTTTTTTAGGTAAAGAAGCAGACTATATTTTACATGCTAATACAGAAGAGGAAGCATGCCCTAACAATCTCGCACCTACTACAAGCACAACTGTACAACTAGTGCTAGGTGATGCTGTAGCAGTTGCCTTGCTAGATTTGAGAGGATTTACAGAAAGTGACTTTGCACGATACCACCCCGGTGGTGCACTAGGCAAGAGACTATACCTTACCGTTAATGATATTTGCTCGACTCACGAAAACCCACAAGTAACTCCAGATGCAAGTATCAAGGAGGTAATCATTGAGATTACTAATAAAATGCTTGGTGTAACCGCCGTTGTGCTCAACGGAGTTATCCAAGGAATTATAACAGACGGCGACTTGCGTCGCATGCTCTCAAAAAATGATTCACTTGACGGTCTTACCGCTGCTGCAATCATGAGTGCTACACCAAAAACAGTACGTCATGATGCCATGGCGATTGATGCAAAAGAAATTTTAGAAGCACATAACATCACCCAGTTACTAGTTGAAAAAGACGGAAACTATGCTGGCGTGGTGCACATACACGATCTTATAAAAGAAGGAATCGCATAATGGCAAAAAAAGTAAAAAAACATCCAGATGAGATGTCCTTCCTTGATCACTTGGAAGAATTAAGATGGCACTTAATAAGAGCTACGCTTGCTGTAATTATCATAGCTACAGTTGCTTTTATATTTAAAGGAACGCTTTTTGAAATTGTTTTTGGACCTCAAAATCCAGACTTCGTTTCTTATGACATACTCTGTAAAATCTCTCAATTTTTTGGAGCAGAAAAAGGATGTATTGCAGATGGAGACATGGATTTTATCATCCAGAGTAGAAAAGTAGCTGGCCAGTTTAGCGCAGCTATATGGACTTCCATCATGGCAGGAGTTGTAATAGGTTTTCCTTATATATTGTATGAATTTTGGAAATTTATATCTCCAGGACTCTATGAAAATGAGCGTAAATCTAGTAAAGGCTTTATTGTAGTTGCCTCTTTTCTTTTCTTTCTAGGAGCAGCATTTGGATACTTTGTGGTAGCACCATTATCTATTAATTTCCTAGCAACTTTTAAGATATCTGATGCAGTTCAAAATGAATTTGATATCGACTCATTTATAGGTCTTGTAAGGGCTTCAGTGCTAGCATCTGGATTAATATTTGAACTACCTATCATTATGTACTTCCTTACCAAAATAGGGCTTGTCACTCCAGAATTCCTTAAAAAGAATCGCAAGTATGCATTAGTTATTGTATTAATTTTGGCGGCAATTATAACGCCTCCAGATATTTCAACGCAAGTAATCGTTGCCGTACCTATCATTATATTATATGAAGTAAGTATTTTTATTTCTAGAGGTGTTATCAGAAGAGAAAAACGCCGACTCAAGAAGGAAGGACTTGCATAACATCACTTAACTAATATTCATTTTTAACGCTTTCGCGAAAGCGTAATAACCACTACTCCCCGCAATTATGAGCAATATAATAGACGACTTTAATAGTTACCGTTCTACAATGAACGATAAAATTCTTGCCGATAATAATAAAATCGTCAAGCGTATTTTCAATCTAGACACCAATGCCTTTTCTGAAGGTGCATTAAACAAAAAGACTAAAGAGCTTTTAGGTCTTGTAGCCTCCACCGTTCTAAGATGTGATGATTGTATAAAATATCACTTGGAAAGCTGTCACGATGAAGGCGTAACAAAAGAAGAAGTAATGGAAACATTAGGAATAGGAACCCTAGTGGGTGGTACTATTGTAATACCTCACCTGCGCCGTGCTTATGAATTTTGGGAAGCACTAGACGAGAGAAAAGCAGGTAAATAATGTAAGCTGTGTGTAACGATGAGATTTTTAAAATATTTTACAACCTTCTTCGTTACACACAGTCTTGTACTCAATGCTTTTGAATATTTTAGTAAACAAGAGATAAGCTGGTTTGGTAATTTATTTCAAGGTTTATTTTTTGGTCTTATAATGGCTTTTACTTTTACACGTTATAATAAGACTAGAACAGAGGATTAAACAATTTGTATATTTACCTATTATGAAACTACGCGCTGAAAATTTAATGAAATCCTATAAAGGCCGACAGGTGGTTAAAGGTATTTCTGTAGAGGTAAATCAAGGAGAAATAGTAGGATTATTAGGCCCTAACGGAGCTGGAAAAACTACTTCCTTCTATATGATAGTAGGTCTTGTAAAGCCTAATGGTGGTAATATCTACCTAGAACAGCAGGACATCACAAAGTACCCGATGTACAAACGCGCCCAGAATGGGATAGGTTACCTCGCGCAAGAGGCTTCTGTTTTTAGAAAACTAAGCATTGAGGATAATATATTAAGTGTACTACAACTCACAAAGCTTTCAAAGAAAGAGCAACTTCATAAAATGGAGGAACTCATAGAAGAATTTAGCTTAGGACATATACGTAAAAGTCGTGGCGATTTACTTTCTGGAGGTGAACGACGCCGTACAGAAATTGCAAGAGCACTAGCGACCTCTCCCTCATTTATATTACTGGACGAGCCTTTTGCAGGTGTGGATCCTGTTGCAGTAGAAGATATACAGCGCATCGTAGCACAGCTTAAAGATAAAAATATAGGAATACTTATTACCGATCATAATGTCCAAGAAACACTTGCCATTACAGATCGTACTTACTTAATGTTTGAAGGAAGTATCCTTAAACATGGAGAACCAGAAGAACTTGCAGCAGATGAGATGGTACGTAAAGTATATTTAGGTCAAAACTTTGAGCTACGCAAGAAAAAACTATTTACCTAGTTTACCATTAAACCAACCATAGCGTGAGTTTTCTAGTCAATCTCACACACTAAATTATCATCCTCTTGAAAACGACCTTTACCATCATACTCGTTTGTTTCCTTTCTATTTTTTGCAAAGCACAAACCCCTATCCCTTCTCAAACTCAAGACACCTTGAGTATTTTAAAACTTGCAGTGTACGACACTAAGGTAATGCTCAAAGGTATAGGTCACGCTTATACAGGACCACTACGATGGAAAAAGGATGACTGGATTGTAGCTGGTACGATTGCTGGAGGAACCGCATTACTCTATTTTGTAGATGATGATGTGAACAGTTTTTTCACAAAAAGAAGTGATGACTTACCAGGAGTACTAGACGAGGCTGGAGAACGAGGCGGTAGTCCGCAGGTGATCTATGGACTGACGGCTGGAACTTATTTATTTGGGTTATTTACTAAGAATCAAAAGGTACGCAGAGCAGGAGCTTTAATGACATCATCTGCAGTGACGGCTGGGCTTTTACAAACTCTTCTCAAAGCCTCAGTAGGTAGAAGTAGACCTAAAAACGGCGAAGGTAAATTTGCATTTAACCCTTATAGTGGTATGCCAGGTTTTAGATCATTCCCTTCTGGGCACACTATATTATCTGTTACGATGGCGCATGCAATTGCAAAGCAATTTGATAACACGTGGGTAAAAGTGGGCGTGTACGCCTTAGGCTCAATTGCACCTTTGCAAAGACTTTGGGGAGGAGCGCACTGGCTTACCGATGTTGCACTTAGTGCAGCATTAAGTATCGTTATTGTAGATTCTATAGATAACTATATGAACAAAAGTAACGTCTATCCCGACGGAACTAAAAAGAATAAAATCACTTGGAATTTTAATGTAGGTCTAGGTCGTGCCGGGATATCAGGTACTTTCTAAATTATACTTTAGTTCGCTCTTCTTGTTGTGCTTTTACAGTAAGCACCAACATAGACAACCTACCAATCACAAAGGTAAAGAGACCAAATAGCGTACAAAGCAATGCTACTTTAAGTCCGCCTGCCATCATGGGTTGCGATATATTACCGCTTCCTTCTATAGCATCAAAAGCTGTGATTAAGCCCAAGGTAGAACCGAGAAAGCCCCACATCATTGCAAATAGACTGAGATGACCTATAATTTCAGAGGTTGGCCTCTTGGCTCTTTTACCCATAAGAGAAATTACAAGTAAGACGATAATTGCAATAATTACTATTAGAATAGGGTACATAAATAATGGTCCTCCTTCATTCATGCGGTCAATTAATTGTGACATAATTTGTAGTGTTAATGGTTAAAAATACTATTTGATATTAAATGGTTGAAATAACATGCTGGGCAAGTTATTCGTAAACGTTTACGAGACAAATATATAACTGAATTACAACGCTCATTAATATACTCGACCAGCTTCCATTATAACACACATTATAACTTAATAAGCCTTTTAAGTGGTTACTAGCTTGGTGAAAATGTTATTCCCATGATGAATCTCGTCGTTCACCTCAAAAAATCAAATCGTTCTTATATTTTTCTCATCTTTGGAAAATGCATGAATTCAAGCTTAAAAATCTTGCGCTTATACCATTACATATTATACTGTGGATAGTCGTATGGCTATTTTACATTTACTTTTTTAGCTATGCAGCAGCAAATGAAGAATTTGTATTATACTTTGCAACGAGTCTTTTGCCAATAACGATTACCGTCACTTATATTATTGCTTACTATTTAATTCCAAGATTCTTGCTTGAAAAGCGATATCTATTATTTAGTACCTACCTACTCTACACCATAGTTGGTTCGCTATTTCTTATTATCATTATCACTTTTATCAACTTCATATTTTTATCTAATTATGATATGAAGCAAATGCCATTACTCACCCGTAATTTTCTATTTGTATTCATACTTGTTTATATAATTACTGGATTAGTATCACTTGTACAAGTACTGCGATACAACTACAAAGCTATTAATCGCAATACAGCGTTAGAAAAGAAACTTCTAGAAGGCCAACTCACCCTTAAAGAGAAAGAACTTTATTACCTAAAAGAGCAAATACACCCTCATTTTCTATTTAACACACTCAACACCATTTATGGAGCTGCACTAACGGAGTCTAAAGATACTCCTGACTTAATTTTAAAATTGTCTAATCTGCTCGACTATACTCTTAATCAAATTGAGAAAAAAACTGTTGCAATCTCTGAGGAGGTGCTTTACATATCATCTTACATAGGACTGGAACAAGTGCGCTTTAGAGACACATTAAAAGTTTCATTCTCAAAAAAGATAGATAGCGATATACAAGTCCCGCCAATGTTATTTATTGCATTCATTGAAAATGCGTTTAAACATGGCAGTCCGCATGACAGTATATTACACATTAAAATATCTCTTGAAGTCAGTGACAAACAGCTACATTTTTCTATAAAAAATACAATCAAAGAAGATTCCTCTCCAAAGGAAAATCACGGACTAGGAATGCAAAATAGTATTAAAAGGTTAGAAACCTTATATCCAAACGCTTATGCTCTTAACACCCACACTTCAAAAGGATGGTATTACCTTGAGCTAATTATAAACATAAACTAATGGAAACTTATCAAGCAATTATTATAGATGACGAGCCCATGGCTCGTGAGATTTTAGAAAATCACCTTTCTAAAATAACTCAAGTGAATGTAGTTGCTGTTTGCAAAAATGCAACCGAAGGCTTCAGCGCGCTAAGTAAGCATGATGTTGATCTCGTCTTTCTAGATATAAATATGCCAGAGGTTACCGGACTTATGTTTGCCAAGGCAATCCAAGGAACTACAAAAATAATATTTACTACTGCTTATCGAGAATATGCCGTAGAAGGCTTTGATTTACAAGCGGTAGATTACCTACTCAAACCTATATCTCTTGAGCGATTAATGAAAGCTCTACAAAAATTTTATAAGGAAGCAAGTCCAAAAATTGAAAGGACCAATCAAGAGACCTTTACCTTTTTTCGTTCTGACCGTAAAATGATAAAAGTAGACTTCGACCATATACTATACATAGAGAGTATAGGTGATTACTTGAAGATACACACCACAAATGACGTTATCGTCACTAGAGAAACCCTACTTGCCACTCTAGAAAAACTACCCGCTACCCTATTTTTGAGAACCCACAGATCATTTGTGGTTGCAATAAGTAATATTGAAAGTTTTACAAACGAACATATTAATATTAATAATAAAGCAATTCCTATCAGCCGTAGCTACCGTGACCAAGTACTTAGCACATTAAACCGCATAAAATAATGTAGTTTATTATGTACCTTTGCAAGCCTTAAAAAATCATTACGACAAAGATTAAAAAGGTGCTTATTATGCTTTCGCGAAAGCGTAATAAATTCCATTAAAAGGATTGCAGATTACTATGAAAACAGATTTAGATAGAGGAATACAAGTAGACGACGCTAGTCTTCTCAACGAAGAAATAGGCGATAATCACGTTGCTACAAGTGCTATTACACCATTGCGTGATGATGCTTTTGAGATGAGTAACGCAGATAAAATGGCGAGCATTCAAGAAGATGTTGCACATATTATGCAAACACTAGGTCTTGATATGACTGATGATAGCCTTAAAGGCACTCCTAAGCGTGTGGCAAAAATGTTTGTAAACGAGATCTTCTCAGGTTTACATCCAGATAATAAACCTAAGGTTTCAGTTTTTGATAATAACTACAAGTATGGAGAGATGCTTGTAGAAAAAAATATTACAGTGTACTCTACCTGTGAGCATCACTTACTACCTATTGTAGGTCGTGCACACGTGGCTTACATTTCTAACGGAACTGTTGTAGGTCTTAGTAAAATGAATCGCATTGTAGATTATTATGCAAAGCGTCCTCAAGTTCAAGAGCGCCTCACTATGCAGATTGTACAAGAATTACAACGAGCAATGGGAACAGAAGATGTAGCCTGCGTTATCGATGCAAAGCATCTCTGTGTAAATAGTAGAGGAATAAGAGACATCGAGAGCAGCACAGTTACTAGCGAGTTTGGTGGTAAATTTAAAGACGCTGCTACACGCAGAGAGTTTTTAGACTACATCAAGCTAGATACAGATTTTTAAGAAGCTACAACTTGCTTATCAATACTTATAAAAAAGCGGTTTCTTTTTAGTTACCGCTTTTTGAGTTTTACAATTAAGATATTTACCTTCGTCACACACACATAAATAGCACATAAAATGCCATTATACCAAGATCAAGAACTTACAGTTTACAATTCCCTTTCGGGAAAAAAGGAACTTTTTAAACCCCTTCTTGAAGGATATGTAGGCATGTACGTTTGTGGTCCTACCGTATATAGCAATGTACACTTAGGTAACGTACGTACTTTTATGAGCTTTGATATGATTTTTAGATATCTCAAGCACCTTGGATATAAAGTGCGTTATGTGCGTAACATCACAGATGCTGGTCACCTTACAGATGATGCAGATCAAGGAGAAGATAAGATTGCAAAAAAGGCAAGATTAGAAAAAATCGAACCTATGGAAGTTGTGCAGAAATACACACTAGACTTTCATGATATTCTCAATAAATTCAACTTCTTACCTCCTAGTATTGAACCTACAGCTACAGGTCATATTATCGAGCAAATGGAAATCATTAAGAAAATCATAGATAATGGTTATGCTTATGAAAAAAATGGCTCTGTATATTTTGATGTTGTCAAGTTTAATAAAGACCATGAGTACGGTAAACTTTCTGGCCGCAAGCTAGAAGATATGATTGCAAATACTAGAACTCTCAACGCACAAGATGAAAAAGAGAACCCTCAAGACTTTGCACTCTGGAAAAAAGCAGAACCACAGCACATCATGCGCTGGCCTAGTCCTTGGGGAGATGGTTTTCCAGGATGGCACTTAGAATGTACTGCTATGAGTACAAAATACTTAGGAGACCAGTTTGACATACACGGTGGAGGTATGGATTTAAAGTTCCCTCACCATGAATGTGAGATTGCACAAAACGAGGCAGCCCTAGGTACCGAACCCGTGCGCTACTGGCTTCACGCAAATATGCTCACTCTCAACGGACAGAAAATGGCCAAAAGTACCGGGAACAGTATTAATCCTGGGGAGATATTTTCTGGAGATAGCGAGCATCTCTCTAAAGGATTTGCTCCTAGTGTTGCGAGATTCTTTATACTTCAAACAAGCTATCGTAGCATCATGGATTTTTCTAATGACGCTTTACTTGCTAGTGAGAAAGGGTTTCATAGACTTATGGAAGCACTTAAAGTAGCTAAAAATCTTACGGTTTCTAAGGAAAGTAGCTTTGATGTGACAGCATGGAAGCAATCTTGCTACAATGCCATGAATGATGATTTTAATACACCTATTCTCATAGCACAACTTTTTGAAGCTGTCAAGCAAATCCATTTAATAAAAGATGGCAAGGCAACAATCACAGCCGAAGATTTGAAACTTCTACTAGAAACTCTTGAAGCTTTTGTTTTTGACGTTTTAGGACTTGAGGATAATAACGCTTTCGCGAAAGCGGACGATTCAAAACTCAATGGAACCGTTGAACTACTAATAAAGCTGCGCAAAGAAGCTAGAGAAAACAAAGATTTTGCCTTAAGTGACAAAATACGCGATGAACTTATTGAACTAGGAATACAACTGAAGGATAGTCGAGAAGGTACAAGCTTTTCGGTAAACTAATGGTTTCTATCAAGAAAATAGCCATTGCTCCATTTTTAGGAATCATCTGGTTTTATCAAAAATTCATCTCTTCATGGACGCCAAGCTCGTGTCGCTATAGCCCTACTTGCTCAAGTTACACAAAAACGGCACTAGAAAGACACGGACTTATCACTGGAGGCTGGTTATCTATCAAAAGAATATTTTCTTGCCACCCATGGGGCGGTCAAGGATATGACCCAGTTCCCGAAAAAGAAGAATTAAATAATACATAAAGACTTTTAGTATCTGCTATTAAGGTTTTAAATTGCTTATTGAAAATAAACAACACACTCGATCTACTGTGGAAACACTAACTAATGATCTGAGTAGCTAACAATCCCAATATATGCTTGCATTAAAATTTACATGGAATCCAATATCAGGACTTGACCTAGGCTTTATTACCATCCATTTTTATAGTTTAATGTTTGTAGTTGCATTCTCATTAGGTTTTTACCTGATGAAGAAGATGTTTATCCGTGAAGGAGTTGCTATTGAAAAATTAGACAGTCTATTTATTTATGCCGTAGTCTCTATTCTTTTAGGAGCACGACTAGGTCACGTATTCTTTTATCAAACTGAATTACTTTGGGAAGATCCGCTGTCTGTATTGTTACCTTTTAGGTTTGTTCCAGAATTTGAGTTTACTGGGTTTAGAGGCCTTGCAAGTCACGGAGCTGCGATTGCTACTATTTTTGGATTATACCTGTACAATAAGAAGGTATTGCATAAATCGGTTTTATGGATTTTAGATCGGGTAGTAATTACCTGTGCGTCGGGTGCTGTGTTTGTGCGTATAGGTAACTTTTTGAACTCAGAAATGGTAGGAAAAGTTACAGATAGCAACTTAGGAATTCAATTTGTTCAAGACGAAATTTCTGAACGCCGAGCGGTATCGCTTACTAATATCCCAAATCCAGCACAAGCGTACCAAGCACTTACAAGCGACCCTCAATTTGCAGACATTATAAGCACCATTCCCTTTAGATATCCTGGACAGCTCATGGAGGCTTTTGGCTATGTATTTGTATTCCTAATCTTATTTATTCTGTATTGGAAGACAGATGCTCGCAAGAAGTCAGGGTTCTTATTCGGTCTATTCCTATTACTGCTCATGGGCGTACGTTTTATAGTAGAAAACTTTAAACGTGAACAGGTAGAGAATCGTGAAGATTGGATTTTTAATCTAAACACAGGTCAGGTATTGAGTATACCTTTTATAATTATAGGCCTATACTTTGTAATAACATCATTTACTAAAAAAACATCTTATGAAGCTTCGTAACGCTGCTTATATTTCGCTTTTCTCACTTCTAATTGCCGGAGTGAGTTGTAAAGAAAACACAAATACTGATAGTATTATATCTATCGAAAAACCAGCTTTTAATAAAGAGGGAGAGCTGACACTCATAAAAGCTTCTGGACAAGTAATACGCACTATAGATATAGAAGTAGCAGACACAGCGTACGAGCAGGAAGTAGATCTCAAGAATAGAGATAGACTTAAGTCGCACCAAGGAGTTCTTTTTCTATACCCACAAGAAGAATTAAGAGGATATTATATGACAGATATTAGGTTTCCTCTAGACCTTATACACATCAATGCTAGTAATGAGATTGTAAGTTTTTCTGAAAACACTACACCTTTGGATGATAAGACATTCTTACCATCACAAGTACCTTCTCAGCTAGTTTTAAAGATTAATGGCGGCCTATCTGAAGAGTGGGTTATTGAGGTAGGAGATCGCGTAGAATGGAAGCTTCTTTAATATAGCCCAACAGTATCTTAAGTCAACACAAAACCCTCTAAATAGAGGGTTTTTGCTTTTACAGACTATTTATTAAGTAAATCTATTCATTCACCGCGTAGATAACGCTTTTATGCTACAAAAAGAGCCATACTTTGCCTCTTAGGTAACCACAGCAAGCTCGTACTATTAACAAAGCATATTTCTTAATCAAACATTTTGAACAACAAAAAACCCGCTTCTATAAAGAAGCGGGTTTTTAAATATTGTATAGTATAACTTATTTCTTAGCTAAGAAATCGCTTACTTGGTCTGGAGCCATTACTGCTTCCACAAATGTATAAGCTCCAGATTTTGGAGACTTTACCATTTTTATCGCTTTAGTTAAACGCTTTGATCCTGTCTGTAAAGATGCTACTGATTTCTTTGCCATAACTTATTTGATTTCTTTATGAACAGTCATCTTCTTCAATACGTTGTTGAATTTCTTCAACTCCATACGATCAGGAGTGTTCTTTTTATTTTTAGTCGTGATATATCTTGACGTACCTGGTTGACCAGTCGCTTTGTGCTCAGTGCACTCTAAGATTACCTGTACTCTATTCCCTTTCTTTGCCATCTCGGTGTTTCTTTATGGGATTATTTAGTTAAGAACCCGTTTGCGCGTGCCTCTTTAACAACCGCATCGATTCCTTTCTTATTGATATTCTTTAACGCAGACGTTGATACTTTCAACGTGATCCACTTATCTTCTGCTGGAAGGTAAAAACGTTTTTTCATAAGATTCACGTTAAATTTACGCTTCGTCTTATTCATCGCGTGGGAAACATTATTTCCGACCATCGCTTTCTTACCTGTAAGCTCACAAACTCTAGACATTCCTAAAACTTTAAATAGTTATTTCAAAACAGGCTGCAAAAATACGTAATTTTATATCTCACAACAAAACTTATTCGTAGTTTTTTTCCTGTTTCTTCAAGTGATTTTCACTTTTCTTTAATTTTACTCTTTATTTCGTCTCGCGCAAGCACTGAAATGGCACTTTTTCGCGAAAGCGTAATCTTAAAATAATATTTACTTAGAGAGTAATTCTTCTTTAAGTAACTCTAAGGCTTTATTTACAGCCTTACCTATTACTCGCTCTCTGTGATTGCCCATCATAAAATGATGCGCTGTAACACCGTTCTCTGTAGCAATCCCTATATAAACCGTTCCCACCTCTGCATCACTATCTCCTTTTAAAGGCCCTGCGTTACCGGTAGTAGAAATACCTATATCTGATTTATAAAGCTTTCTAGCATTTACAGCCATTTGCTCTGCCACTTGTGCACTTACGACAGAATGCTCTTTAATTACTCCTGGATCTACGCCTAAAATATCAACCTTAGACTGTGTAGCATAAGTAACTAGACTCCCCTTTAAAAATTGCGAAGCACCGCTGTGTGCCGTAAATCGCTCTACCATTTGCCCTCCAGTACAACTCTCCGCTATTGCAAGTGTTTTACCTTTTTCAACAAATAGGCCTGCTACAACTTGCTCAAATTCTCCATCGCTTTCATATCCAACAAAAATGTCGTCTATAAATGGTAAAAGCTTATCTGCTTGTTCTTGCATAGCAACCTCAACCACCTCTTTGTAAAGACCTGAAGTAGATAAACGTAAACGTACTCTACCTAATGAAGGAAGATAAGCTAGTTTAATTTCGGCAGGAAGTTCATTCTCAAAGCGCTCTATCCTTTCGGCGATGGCACTTTCGCCCATTCCGTAAGTTAAAAACGTTTTGTGTAGTATATAAGGAAGTTTAAACTGCTTTTGTAAACGTGGCAGCACTTCGTTCTCCATAAGCCCCTTCATCTCATAAGGAACACCCGGCATTGAGACAAAGATAGTGTTATCATTCTCAATCCACATTCCTGGAGCAGTACCAAATTCGTTTACTAGCACTTCTGCCTTACTAGGCACCATAGCTTGCGTTTTATTTGCATCAAGCATTGGCTTTTTAATATACTCCTTAAAGAGATGCGCTACATGATCTAGTACTCCTTGATTGAACACTAGCTCATCATTAAAGTACTTACATATGGTATGCTTTGTAATATCATCTTTAGTAGGACCTAAACCGCCTGTAATAATCACAAGATCTGCTCTAGATTGTGCAGCTGCAAAGGCTTCTAGTATATGACTTTCATCATCTTGAATAGAAGTAATCTGATATATAGAAACTCCTATTTTATTGAGGGCAGATGATATGTAAGCACTATTAGTATCTACAATCTGGCCTATGAGAATCTCATCACCTATCGTTATAATTTCTGCTTTCATTTAAAAATCTTCTTGAAGCTCAGCAATCACAGTACCTAAGGTAGAGGTTATATCATCTAGCTTAGACTGTATTGCAGACGTAGGCTTATTACTATCACTCCACTTCTCCATTGCTTTAATTTGACCTAATAAATCAATACCAAACATATCGAGATTAGGTTTCATTTTATGTGCAAATTGATATGCCATCTTGTGGTTATTATTTGCAATAGCACTTTGCATAGACTCTAAATCTGGCGGAATTTCTTGTAAGAACGTTGCCACGATAATGCCTACAAAATCCTCATCACCACCAGCGATCTCTCTTACTTTTTCTAGATTATAATGTCTCAACATGTCTTATTTTACGTTTATAGAGAACATCTCTGTTTCTCCTATATACCCTTTTAATTTATCATTCTCTTGTACTCGTGCAACTCCCGCAGGCGTTCCCGTAAATATAACATCTCCTATCTTAAGTGTAAAATACTGAGACACATAACTTATCAAAGCATCAATTTTCCATAGCATTTCACTAGTAGATCCTTCTTGAACTGTAACGTCATTATTCTTTAGACGAAAAGAAATATCATCTACAGTGTCAAAGTCTGACACAGGTAACCACTTTGAACTTATTACGGCAGCACCGTCAAAGCCCTTTGCTTTTTCCCATGGCAATCCTTTTTCTTTAAGTTGTGCTTGTAAGTCACGAGCTGTAAAGTCAATACCTAGACCTATCTCATCATAATAGGTACTAGCATATTTCTGATCTATATACTTCCCTATTTTCTTAATTTTTACAAGAATTTCCACCTCATGATGCACATCATTAGAAAATGGCGGTATCACAAATGGATGTTTACTTAATAAAATAGAAGAATCTGGCTTTAAAAACACCACTGGATGTTCTGGACGCTCATTATCTAGCTCTGCAATATGCTTTGCATAATTACGACCTATACATATAAGTTTCATAAGCTATGCTTTAGTGTTAAGTTTACGCAGTTTTATAGCCGTAAGCACTTTCTTAGTGTAAAGAGGGAAATCTGCATTTTGAATCCAGCCAAAATATCCTGGCTCATTATCTAGCACCTCTTCTACTTTTTTACCTTTATGTTTTCCAAAGGTAAAAATCTCTACATCATCCTTATCGTAGCCTATGAAACCAGCAAAATCTGCTTGTTTTTTACGCGTACTAAAGTCTCCTAAGAATTTCATATCATTCTCTAGCTCATCATATCTGTCAAGCTGTGACTTCAACACCTCATAGGTCGCCCATGTATCGGCAGAGGCGCTGTGCGCATTAGTAAGGTCTTTACCGCAATAAAATTTATAAGCTGCAACAAGTGTGCGTTGCTCCATCTTGTGAAAAATATTTTGCACATCAATGGCATTACGATTTTTCATATCAAAATCAATCCCAGAGCGCAGTAGTTCTTCTACTAGTAATGGGATATCAAATCTATTAGAATTAAATCCCGCAAGATCTGCATCCTTTATAATATCATAAACATCCTTTGCACGAGCAGCAAATGTAGGCTTGTCTGCCACATCTGCATCACTTATTCCATGCACCGCAGTTGTTACCGCAGGAATAGGCACTGTAGGATTTATACGTTCTGTAAACTCTTCTTCCCTTCCATCTGGAAATACCTTTAAAATAGAAATCTCTACGATTCTATCTTTGGCTACGTTAATTCCAGTAGTCTCAAGGTCAAAAAAGCAAATCGGTCTTGTAATTTTTAATTGCATGGCACAAAAATACTTGTTTCAATCTACAAAATTAACTCCCTCTTTCATTAAAAATGGTAGATTCTGTATCTTGGTACGTCTTTTGATTTTAAGATAGTTATGAAAAACAAATTTTTACTGTTGCCCTTTTTAATTTTCGCTTTCGCGAAAATGGGAAATGCACAAACCTCAGCATTTACCACAGATGATGTCTCTGGAGTTTATAGTAAAGGATTTGAAACCTCATCAGTATCATCAAAATTTAATACTAGTACAAAATTTACAAGGTCACTTACCCTATCTCCAAATGGTAGATTTGAGTATCACAATTTTAGACAACTCAAAGGTCAAGAAGAAGAGCACTGGTGGGCACGCGGCAACTGGAGACTTGATGGTAAAGTCGTTTTTTTTACAACCACCAAAGATGATATAAACGATCAATTTACGATTGATTTAAATAATACAAAGGCACGATTCTTCAAGAAGTCACCTCGAAGTAAATCGCCTAAAATTCAGCCAACGTACATTCGATTTTTCGAATCGGATTACTCACTAACTAAGAATTTAAAACTTCCTAAAACAGATGAATAGATTACAACTATTACTTTTTATAGCCTTGGTGTCAGGGTTTCAATTTTTCGCGAAAGCGCAACAAAACAACACGCCTCCTGTAGAATTGATAGAAGATAAACAACCAAAAAGATGGCTACTTTATGCTCAAAACAATACAGACGAGGAGCAAGAGGCATTTTTAATCGTGCAAGGTGAAGGCTTTAGAAGAAGCGCAGATAGGCCTGTGATAAAAAAACTTCCTCCTAACTCAAAAGTCCTCATGATTACGCTTATCCCTCTCAAAGGAGTGGAGCCCACCTACACTAAGATTTTTACTTATGAGAACGAATTGCAAGACATCTCAACCAGAAAAGGAGCAGACAGAGAAGAGTTTGTAAATATAAGACCCCTAAAGGACGATGAACTCACTGTATTTACAGAGCCAGATTGCGAGAAATGTAAGTTGCTCACAGATTTTTTAAATAAAAATCATTACAAATACCGTGTGCTGGATGTAAGCACTAACAACAAGGTGAATGACTTTATGTTTGATCATCTCAAAAACTCAAGCTACAAAGGAGGAATTATAGATTTACCAGTAGTAATGTTTGAAGGAAGAAAGCACTGGAGCATTGTAGATATTAAAAACTTCATACGTGAGTACGACTGGAAAGGATTAAAAAAGAGCTGATCCTGACGATTCAGATATTAATAACTCCATAGAACAAGAAAGGCGCAACTCACGTTGCGCCTTTGGCTTATATAAATTTAATCGCTTTACTTATACTTCGCGATTTACATCAAATCCTTCCAGATACTCAGCAACACGTTTTACAAACTGTCCGCCCAGTGCTCCATTTACCACACGGTGGTCATAAGAGTGTGAAAGGTACATTTTCATGCGTATCCCGATAAAATCTCCGTCTGGAGTTTCTATCACTGCTGGTACTTTGCGTATTGCTCCTAGCGCAAGAATTGCAACTTGCGGCTGATTGATAATAGGAGTTCCCATGATAGATCCAAAGGTCCCTACATTTGTTACCGTATACGTTCCTCCAGCGGTATCATCTGGTTTTAATTTTCCATCTCTAGCACGTCCCGCAAGATCATTAACAGACTTTGCCATCCCTACAAGATTAAGCTGGTCTGCATTTTTTATTACAGGTACTATAAGGTTACCGTCTGGTAAAGCTGCTGCCATACCTAGGTTTATATTTTTACGTTTTATGATCTTATCACCATCTACGGCAATGTTAATCATAGGGAAATCACGTATAGCTTTTGCTACAGCCTCCATAAATATAGGAGTAAAGGTTAAATTCTGACCTTCTTTTGCCTTAAAGCTATCCTTGTGTTTCTTTCTCCAGTTCCAGATGTTTGTTACATCTGCCTCAATAAATGATTGAACGTGCGCACTTGTTTGTACAGATGCTACCATGTGATGCGATATGAGCTTGCCCATACGTGTCATTTCTATGATCTCATCTTCACCATTTACACTTACTGGTGTAGCTTTTACTGCTGGAGCAGCCTTAGCAGCAGGAGCTTGTTTTTGTGCAGCTGGCTTAGCCGGAGCTGCGCCACGTGTAGAAAGATAAGTTACCATATCATCCTTAGTCACTCTACCATCTTTACCCGTACCTGCGATTGCATCAAGCTCTGCTTGATCAATACCTTCTTCCTTAGCCATGTTACGCACCAGTGGTGAGTAAAAACGGTCTCCAGAACTTACAGGAGTAGCTACTGCGTCTTTTGCAGCAGTAACAGTTTGAGCGACTGCAGCAACTGCAACCTCTTCTTCTTTAGTTTCTTTTTGAACTGGCGCTGGCGTAGCGTCTCCGCCCCCTTCACCTTCGGTTTCTATAATAGCAATAGTCTGCCCTACCTCAACAACATCATCTACCTCAAACAGTTTTTCTATTAAAATACCGTCTACTTCACTAGGAACTTCACTATCTACCTTATCTGTAGCGATCTCTAGTACAGGCTCATCTGCCTCTATAGTATCTCCTACTTCTTTTAACCAAGTTGTAAGCGTTGCTTCTGCAACACTTTCTCCCATTTTTGGTAGCTTTAATTCAAATCTTGCCATATTCGTAAAATGTAGCTGTTTTTAATACTCGTTTTTGCAAAAATAGTAATTAAATCAATCCAATAGTGATTATAAGCTATTAATCTCTATTAAACTCAATCACATCGCCCTTCCCTAGACTACTATTACTGCCTATTGCAAAAGTACCATTTTTAGGAATGATTTTATAGGTAGCACCACTACCTCGATATGTTATAATTTCCTTAATTATGTCACTATACGCCACATATGCCGCATCAAAAACAAGCTCTTGCCCTTCCTTAGGAACACACATATCACTGATAACTTTTACAGGTTTTGTTACCGCTTTCGCGAAAGCGTCACTCAAAAATGTATTATCTGTAAGCAGCACATATTCTTTTACGATACTCTCGCCATCAACCAGGTGAGACTGTAAATACTTTTTAAAAAATGCAGCTTTGAACTTAGCCAAGTTTACACCAGTATTCACAAGAAAACCTTTGAATACATTATTATTAAAATGATTTTCATAAAACAATTGCATTGCTCCATAAAAACACTTTCTATAGTGCTCATCCCTTACAGTGCTTTCTCCTTTAAAATGCAATATCGTCTCATCGCCTATATAGTGATTGCTATAGCCGGCCTTTGTAATGGTGTAAGACAAGTCTATATCTTCTCCGAACATAAAATAGCGCTCATCAAAGCCTCCCACTTCCTCATAAAGATTACGAGACAAAAACATAAATGCACCCACTAGAATAGCTACTTCACCCCTAGCATCACTCGCTATATGAGTGGCATAATAAGAGGATCCATAACCCATCATCTTACTTAATGCAACTCTGAGGGTAGGGACATTGCGCTTACTTTCTGGTAAATAAGCCCCTCTACCATTTACAAGACGTACTCCTTGCGCTCCGGTATATTGTTCTTGGGTAGTTATTTTTAGTAAAGTCTCAAATACACTCGATGGAACCACTGTATCCGGATTGAGAATACAGATATGAGCTCCTTTTGCTAAAGCAACCCCTTGATTATTTGCAGACGAAAAACCAGCGTTTTTCTTATTGGCAACAATCTTTACGGCAGGAAACTTATCCTTCACCATTTGAACACTGCCATCTATAGAAGCGTTATCTACCACTATAATCTCTGCATCTGTAAAAGCTATTGCATCTTGCACACTGTCTAGACATAACTCTAGGTTGTGCATCACATTATAACTTACAATGATTATGGAGAGTTGCAAAAAGCTTAAAAGAGTTTATTATTTCTGGTAACACTATATATACTGCCTATTGTGTTACATTTTTAACAAAGCACAATATATTAATTTAATTCTTTAAAGAATTCTCAAATGGTATGCGATGTAAAATACTTCTACCTAGCGTTACCTCATCTGCATATTCTAGCTCGTCACCTACGGCAATACCTCTAGCAATAGTAGAGGTTGCTATATCGTAAGCTTCTAGCTGTCTATAAATATAGAAGTTTGTAGTATCTCCTTCCATAGTAGAACTTAGTGCAAAAATCACCTCTTTCACCACTCCGCTTTTTGCTCTATCTATGAGCGAAAAGATATTTAAATCTTGAGGCCCTATACCGTCCAGCGGACTGATTTTACCTCCCAGCACATGGTACAAACCACGATACTGACTCGTATTTTCTATCGCCATTACATCCCTTACGTCTTCTACCACGCAAACTATACTTTCATCTCTATTGGGATTTGAACATATCTCACATAATGCCACATCTGAAATGTTGTGACACTTTTTACAGAATTTAATAGTATCGCGCATCGTATTTAATGCTTCTGTAAGGTGGTGTGTCTGCGTCTCTGGCTGGCGTAATAAATGTAATACTAATCGTAATGCAGTACGCTTGCCTACTCCTGGGAGTTGAGACATTTCATAGACTGCATTTTCAAGAAGTTTTGAAGAGAATTCCATAGTTGTAAAGATAACTCTTTAGTGACGTTATGTAAAAATCACTTAGTTGATAGACGCACTAATTCTTATCCTCCAGCAACGGCACAAATCTAAACTCTCCATATTCCTTTTTTTCAAAAGAAGTGGCAGAGGTTCGTATGTAGCGCTGCATGATTTGTGGGTCATCACCTACGGGTATAATAAGCCTACCTCCTATTTTAAGTTGAGCGAGTAGCGGTTTTGGAACAAACGGAGCTCCAGCCGTCACTATAATACTATCAAACGGAGCATAAGAAGGTAATCCTTTATACCCATCGCCAAAACTCAAAAAACGAGGCCTATAACCTAGCTTAGTAAGAAACAACTTTGTTTTCTTATACAATTCTTGCTGGCGTTCTATAGAATATACTTTTGCTCCTAGCTCACAAAGCACGGCGGTTTGGTAGCCGCTTCCCGTTCCTATCTCGAGGACCTGATGTCCTTTCTTAATCTCCATTAATTCACTTTGAAAAGCAACTGTATATGGTTGTGAGATGGTTTGATCTGCAGCAATAGGAAACGCTTTGTCTTGATATGCGTGATGCTCAAAACTACTATCCATAAAAAAATGACGCGGAATCTTCCCAATAGCATTGAGAACGAGATCATTTGTGATTCCCTTATCTCTCAATATTTGAACAAGTTGGCGGCGTTTTCCTTGGTGGCGAGTAGTGTCTTTCATGGATTACTAAATTAGAAGAAAAGTTGGAAAATCAATATACCTATCTGTAAGATTTTACAACCATTCTAAAAAAATCTCCTTTGTAGAAAGCTGTATCCTATTAAAAAGTATCTAAAACCTTATTTTTGTATAAAAATCAAACACTATGCTTAAAGCTGGCGTACTCGGTGCTGGACACTTGGGAAAAATACACTTAAAACTTCTTAACCTTTCTGAACACTACAACCTTGTAGGTTTTTACGACACCTCAAAAGAGGTTAGAGATGCCATCTCTCAAGAATTTGGTTACACTGCTTTTGAGACCGAAGAAGATTTAATCAACGCCTGTGATATGGTAGATGTAGTAACTCCTACCACCTTTCACTATGCAAGTGCAGAAAAGGTAATCAAAGCTGGAAAGCATCTCTTTATTGAGAAACCAATAACAAACACAGTTGAGGAGGCAGAAAAACTACTCACGCTTGCAAAAGAACACAATGTTCTAGGTCAAGTAGGCCATGTAGAACGCTTCAATCCGGCATTTATGTCTGTGAGCGATTCCATTAAAAGCCCTATGTTTATAGAGGCACATAGACTTGCAGAATTTAATCCAAGAGGAACAGATGTCCCTGTGGTTTTAGACCTTATGATACATGACATTGATGCAATACTAAGTGTTGTAAATAGTCCTGTAAAAAGTGTGAATGCGAGTGGTGTATCTGTTATATCAGAAACTCCAGATATCGCAAATGCTCGTATTGAGTTTGAAAACGGATGTGTTGCAAACCTTACCGCGAGTCGTATCTCTATGAAAAACATGCGTAAAGCACGTTTCTTTCAGAAAGACGCATACATTTCGGTAGATTTTCTTGAGAAAAAAGTAGAGGTTGTAAAGATGAAAGATGCTCCAGAATCTCCAGATGATTTTGCGATGATTCTTCAGAATGCAGAAGGAATCAAGAAGCAAATTTATTTTGACAATCCAGATGTCCCTAGCAATAACGCAATACTTGATGAGCTAGACGCTTTCGCGAAAGCAATAAAAGAAAACACCACCCCAATCGTATCATTGAAGGCTGGAACCGAAGCTTTACGAGTAGCAAAAATGATTATTGCAGATTTTTAGAAAACACATATTCAAACACACAATCTCTTTTACAAGGGAGCACACAAAGCACTTCATTTATGAAAAACATAGCAGTTATAGGAGCAGGAACAATGGGTAACGGTATTGCCCACACTTTTGCTCAAAGTGGTTACCAAGTTCAACTAGTAGATATCTCTCAAGATTCACTAGACCGTGGGATTAGTACTATCTCAAAAAACCTAGATAGAATGGTTGCCAAAGAGCGTATTACCGCTATAGAAAAGCAGCAAACTCTTGACAACATCACTACGTACACAAACCTTACAGAAGGTGTTAAGAATGCTGAGCTCGTAGTGGAAGCTGCTACCGAAAATGTAGATTTAAAACTAAAGATTTTTGAATCTCTAGATGCAGCTACAAGTGACTCATGCATACTTGCTACAAACACATCTTCTATTTCAATTACTCAGATTGCGGCTGTTACAGAACGTCCAGACCAAGTAATAGGAATGCACTTTATGAACCCCGTGCCTATCATGAAACTTGTAGAAATCATAAGAGGTTATAATACAAGCGACCTTACTACAAAGACCATCATGGAACTTTCAGAAAAGCTAGGTAAAGTACCAGTGGAGGTTAACGATTACCCAGGATTTGTAGCAAATCGCATCCTTATGCCTATGATTAATGAGGCTATAGAAACATTATACAACGGTGTGGCTGGTGTTTATGAAATAGACACAGTTATGAAACTAGGAATGGCGCACCCTATGGGTCCATTACAACTTGCAGATTTTATAGGTTTAGATGTATGTCTTTCTATTCTTGAAGTAATGCACGACGGATTTAAAAACCCAAAATATGCACCTTGTCCGCTTTTAGTAAACATGGTAAGAGCTGGAAAATTAGGAGTGAAGTCTAGTGAAGGTTTTTACGATTATAAAGAAAGTCGCAAGGCAGAGAAAGTCGCAGCAATGTTTGCTTCATAATCTCCACACTACTCAAAGCTCAATAAAGGCGCATTGTTTTGCGCCTTAAGTACATATAACATGGCAAAAATTCTCCCATTCCGTGCGGTAAGACCTACTAGAGACAAAGTAGGGCTGGTTGCTACGCGTGCTTACCAATTTTATGATCAAGTAGGACGCGACCACAGAATGGCACAAAATCCATTCTCATTTTTGCACATTATCAATCCTGGATATAAATTTCAAAAAGAAATCACTGGGAAACAACGTTTTGAACTAGTGCGCAATCGCTATCAAGAATTTAAAGATGATGGTGTCTTTGTTAAGGAAGAGCAACCTGCATTTTATGTATATAGAATAGTAGATAGAGAAAAAAATACCTTTTGTGGTATTGTCGCTAGCGCTTCTGTAGAAGACTATGAGAATGACGTTATAAAAAAGCACGAAGACACGCTGGAAGATCGCGAGACTCTTTTTACAGAATATCTAGATACGGTGGGATTTAATGCAGAAGCTGTATTACTTACCTATAAAAATTCTGATGAGATTAAGAGCATTCTCAACAATGTAATGAGCAATCGCGCCGAGTATGAGTTTACAACTACCTATCGTGATACGCATCACTTATGGCCAGTAACAGACACAGCGACCATAGAAAAGCTGCAACATGCTTTTGCCAGCATGGATAGCCTTTACATTGCAGATGGTCACCATAGATCTTCTTCCTCTGCCCTACTTTCTAAAAATCATACAAAAAATCAAGAGACCTACCATTCATTTATGAGTTTCCTCATACCTGAATCAGAGTTACTCATTTATGAGTTTAATAGACTTATAAAGGACCTTAACGGCCTGAGTAAAGAAGCATTTTTAATAGCGCTAGACAGCAAGTTTAGAATTGAGAATCGCGGCACCACTCCCTATAAACCATCAAAGAAACATCACTTTAACATGTATCTGGATGGCGAGTATTACAGCCTTTACTTGAGACATAGCTTACGTAGTTTTGATACTCCACTAGACAGACTAGATACTCACATACTGTATGAAACTGTACTTAAACCTATTTTAGGAATCATAGACTTGAGAAATGATGACCGCATAGTATATGTAGATGGCAGACGCGATATTACAAGCTTAACAGACCGTATAGACAATAAGGAATATGCGGTAAGCTTTGGTATGCTACCAGTCACTATAAATGAGTTAAAAGAAATAGCAGACGCTGGATTAAAAATGCCACCAAAAAGTACGTATATTGAACCTAAACTACGCAGTGGCGTAACCATTTACGAATTTTAATGAGTATAGCAGAAAATATCTTACGCTTTCGCGAAAACATTCCTTCACATGTTACTCTTGTAGCTGTTTCAAAAACTAAACCTGTTTCAGACCTTATGGAGGCTTATGAAACTGGGCAACGCATTTTTGGGGAGAATAAGATTCAAGAAATGACAGACAAGTGGGAAGAAATGCCCAAAGATATACAGTGGCATATGATAGGCCACGTTCAAACAAACAAAGTCAAATTTATGGCTCCATATGTGAGCCTTATACATGCTGTAGATCGTTTAAAACTTATAAAAGAAGTAAACAAACAGGCGGAGGCAAATGACCGAGTGATTGATATTCTCATTCAGATTAAAATTGCTCGTGAAGATTCAAAATTTGGTATGAATGTTCAAGATGCCGTGAAGCTTTTTGAAGAAAACACATTAGAAAACTATCCCCATGTAAATGTGGTAGGACTGATGGGAATGGCAACTTTTACAGATAACCAAGATCAAATTGCGGCAGAGTTTGAGTTGCTAGAAGGATTATTTTTACGCTTTCGCGAAAGCGCAAATCTCACCATACTATCCTCAGGAATGAGTGGTGATTATAAACTCGCAATTGACAAAGGGAGCACCATGATTAGAGTAGGAAGCAGTATTTTTGGTGCTAGATAATTTTAATCACTTTGATTCACTTTTAAAATAATATAATTCCCTAAAACTGGAATTTTAAAAAATAGCATATTTACGCAATACTAGACATAGAAACCACTGGCGGTAAGTACAACGAAGAAGGTATCACAGAAATCGCCATTTATAAATTTGACGGACATCAAGTTGTTGATCAGTTTATAACTCTCGTTAATCCTGAACGCCCTATACAAGCATTTGTAGTAGGACTTACTGGCATTAATAACGGGATGTTAAAAGATGCTCCAAAGTTTCATGAGATAGCAAAGCGTATTATTGAAATCACCGAGGGATGTATTATTGTTGCTCATAATGCCCAGTTTGACTATCGCATTTTAAGTCTAGAATTTGACAGGCTTGGATATCCTTTTGAAAGAACAACGCTATGCTCTGTAGAGCTTTCTCAAGAATTGCTGCCAGGTCATGATAGCTATAGCCTAGGCAAGTTAACGAAGGCACTAGGAATCGCGATGTCTAACAGACATAGAGCAGATGGAGATGCTATTGCCACAGTAAAGCTTTTTAAGTTACTCCTAGAGAAAGACCCAGAAAAGACAATTATAACTAAAGCCATACGCTCTTTCCCAAAAAAGCATATGGACACCAAACTTAAGGACCTCATAAGAAGTGTACCTTCTGAGACTGGCGTGTACTTTATGCACAATGTGAATGGAACCATCATTTACATAGGCAAAAGTAAAAACATGAAAAAACGTCTTACGCAGCATTTTACCAACGATAATCGTAAGAGTAAGCAAATACAAGATCAGGTAGAAACGGTTACCTACCAGACTACAGGCACCGAACTCATTGCACTTCTAAAGGAAAATGAAGAAATAAAGGGCAATAAGCCAAAGTTTAATAGAGCCTTACGCAGAACTAAATTTAAGGTACAGCTCACTCACTATACAGATAGTGAAGGCTATATACACCTCAAGACCGAAAGAGCAGATGGCCGCAAGGAATCTATAACAACTTATAGCAACTCTATGAGTGCAAAGGCTAATCTAGAGCGCATTATCGACTCGTATGATTTATGCCAGAATAAGACACTGTACAATGAAAAGAGTGGCAACTGCTTTAATTACACTATTAAAAAATGCAATGGCGCTTGTATAGGTGAGGAATCACCAGAATCATACAACCAGCGTGTGCAAGCTTTTCTAGACAAGCATAGCTACAAAAACAAGAGTATGGTAATCGTGGAGCGTGGTCGTACCTCAATTGAACGCTCTGTAGTACTTATAGAAGATGGTGTTTTTATGGGAATAGGTTATTACAAACCTGATTTTGAACTCAACGATATAGAGACACTTAAATCTATTATAACTCCTATGGAAGATAATAGAGATGCTAGACACATTATCCAGAGTTATTGTCGTAGTAGAAAGCGACTTAAGATTATTCCGCTAGACCAGATTACTAACTAGCACAGAAAATACTATTTTTAAGCTTCTGTATAACAACTATATATTTTGACAAAAGAGGGCACATCATTTTGGCGCAGAAAACTGCACGATATTATTTACGAGGCAGACACGCCTGCCGGAAAATTGTTTGATGTGGTACTTCTCATTCTCATACTTGCTAGTATTGCACTAGTAATGCTGGAGAGTGTAAAAAGTATAGATGCAAAATATCATGATGTATTTGAAGTAGGAGAATGGATTATCACCATCTTCTTTACGCTAGAGTACTTTGCGAGAATTATAACGATAAAAAAGCCTACAAAATATATTTTCAGCTTTTATGGTCTCATCGATTTCTTCTCAACGATACCACAATATCTAGCCTTTTTCTTTATAGGCTCAAATGCTTTACTTACTGTAAGAGCACTCCGCCTCTTACGAGTATTCAGAATTTTAAAGATCACGAGATACGTAGGTGAGTCTAACAAGTTATCAAAAGCACTACGAGATAGTAGAGCCAAGATTAGTATTTTCTTATTTGCCGTACTCATTCTTTGTATAATTGCTGGTACTATCATGTACATGGTTGAAGGTGAAGAAAGTGGTTTCTCAAGCATACCTGTAAGTGTTTACTGGTGTATTGTAACGCTCACTACGGTAGGTTTTGGCGATATTGCACCCGTTACTCCACTTGGACAACTCATTGCCGCTGTCATCATGATTCTAGGATATGGTATTATCGCAGTACCTACAGGTATTGTAAGCGCAGAATATGCAAAAGACATGAGCTCAGAAAAAATCACAATAGATGGTGAAGATTATGTGCATATGAACACGCAAGCATGCGTAAACTGTAATGCAAAGAAACATCGTGATGATGCCGAATTTTGTCATAAATGCGGACACACGCTTAACGTCTCACATGAGTAAATACCTCATCCCCATCGTAGGACCTACTGCAATAGGTAAAACTGCTCTTTCCATTAAAGTTGCACAGCATCTCAAAACAGAGATTCTCTCTGCAGACTCAAGACAATTTTTTAAAGAGATGTATATAGGCACAGCCGTTCCAGAACCTGAGGAGCTTGCTGCAGCCCCGCATCATTTTATACAACACCTCTCTGTAGATCAAGACTACAGTGTGGGTCACTTTGAAAAAGACGCTATCCAGAAAATTACGGCACTACATAAAAAACACGACACACTCGTTATGGTTGGTGGTTCAGGCATGTACGTGGATGCCGTTATTAATGGATTAGATGAGTTTCCACCAGTAAAAGACGGTGTACGAGCAAAGCTAAAAGATTTACACGAGAACGAAGGTATTGAAGCGCTACAGGAACTTCTATTAGAAAAAGACCCAACCTATTACGAGCAAGTTGATATACAGAACACACAACGCGTTATAAGAGCTTTAGAAGTATGTCTTTCGGCAGATGAGCCTTTTTCATTTTATAGAAATAGACCTAAACCTAAGCGCAATTTTGAAACTATCAAAATAGGATTACAAGCAGACCGTAAAATTATGTACGACCGCATTAATTTACGTGTAGATCTTATGATTAAAAATGGTCTGGTTGAAGAGGTAGAAAGTTTGCTTTCGCGAAAGCATAACAACGCCCTTATAACTGTAGGCTACAGAGAGCTTTTTGAATACTTTGATGGAACAGTTACTCTAGAACGAGCTATTGAAAATATAAAAACAAATACCCGTCGTTTTGCAAAAAGACAAATGACCTGGTATCGCCGTGATGAGACTATCAATTGGTTTGACTACCAGACACCTTTTGAGGAAATAGCATCGTTTATAAATAAAAAAACGCACCACTCTTAGAGTGGCACGTTTTAATAGGTACACTAATATCGTTTATACCGATATTGGCTATTAGTCGTCTTTCTTTACAACTAGACGGAATCCTTCTCCGTGTATGTTTAAAATCTCTACAAGGTCATCCTTTTTAAGGTACTTACGTAGTTTTGCAATATATACATCCATACTTCTAGATGTAAAGTAATTATCATCTCTCCAGATTTTTGTTAGAGCTAGCTCACGTGGCATCAAATCATTTTCATGAAGTGCAAGCATACGTAATAACTCATTTTCCTTAGGAGATAATTTTATAGGCTCCTCTTCTTTATACGTTAAGAAACGTAGTTTTGAATTTAAGTGGAAATTACCAACATTAAATTCGAACTGCTTAGAATCTGCAACAGAATCAACAGACTTACGCTGTATGATTGCCTTTATTTTCATAAGTAGAACTTCACTATCAAATGGCTTATTTAGATAGTCATCTGCACCTACTTTATATCCTTTAAGTACATCTTCTTTAAGAGCTTTTGCTGTTAAAAAGATGATAGGAATATCTTCATTCTTCTCTCTTATTTCTTTGGCTAGTGTAAAACCATCTTTATATGGCATCATTACATCAAGGATACAAAGATCATAATCGTCTTTCTTGAATTTCTCAAATCCTTCCATACCGTTTTTTGCATGAGTGACATTGTAGTCATTCATCATAAGGTAATCTTTAAGAACTGTTCCGAAGTTCGGATCATCCTCTACTAGTAAAATCTTTTTGTTTTCAGTTTCCATATTAATATGATATTAGTGGTATTTTGATTATGAATGTACTTCCCATTCCTTTTTCACTTTCAACGGAGATTTCTCCTTGGTGGTCGTCTACGATTCTTTTTGCGTAGGCAAGTCCCAATCCGTGGCCTTTTACGTTATGTATGTCTCCTGTATGCTCACGATAAAATTTGTCAAATACTTTTTTCTGTACTGCCTTAGTCATACCATCACCCTTATCTTGAATCTTGATGATAATTGAGTCCTTTGTGTTTTCTGTATACACATCAATCTCTGGCGCTCTATCCTCTGGAGTATACTTTACAGCATTATCCATAATATTTACTAAGACATTAGTAAAATGTGACTCGTTTGCAAGTACCGGAGTACGATCTGCATCCAGATGAAGGTCTATATAACCTCCACGGTCTTCTACTATTAAAAGAACATGATTACTAGCATCCTCTACTAGTTCGTGCATATCTAAACGCTCTTTTTGAATATCTAGTTCGTTCTTTTCAAGTTTAGAAATACGCAACACGTTTTCTACTTGACCATGCATCCTTTTATTTTCTTCTCTTATGAGTCCTTGATAATAACTAACCTTCTCAGGGTTAGTAGATATTTTTGAGTTCTTTAAAGCATCTAGCGCAAGGTTTATAGTTGCTATAGGCGTTTTAAACTCATGCGTCATGTTATTTATAAAATCTGTCTTTATTTGAGAGATTTGACGCTGCTTATTAAGTTGATGCAATGCACTAGAATATGCTATAACAATAATGAGTGTAAATATTATAGACAAACCAGCCATTCCTAAAATAGAAGAAATTACAAATTTCTTTTCTCCTGGAAACTGTACATATAATGAGTAGTCACTTAAATCTTGATTATAAAGAAATATTGGCTCGCTATAGCCTGGAGCAGATTTTCTAAATTTAAAATTATCAGACCTTACTTTAGTAAGTAAATCATTACTATACACTCCAAAATCAAAATCTGTTTCTAGGTTTCTCTCTACAAGCTCTATTGTTAAGAGTCTTTCTATTTCTTCTGCAGTAAGTCTCTTATGAATAGGAATCTTAGTCGCTATCTCACTCACTATATCAGAAAATCTAAATTTCTCATAGTCAATAAGCCTTGAGAACTCTTGAATTCTGTTTGAAGTGGTTTCTTCTCCACCTTCTACATTATTCTTTCTTATAATTTGAGTAGACTTTCTGTTTGCATAACGTTTAAAGGCAATACTATCACCTTTTTCACCTATAAAACCAGGTGCTGTTATCTTAAAATCTTCTTGAAGGATACCGCTTGTATAAAGAATAAGTTCATTATTTACTAGATCTTCATTTAGGTAAAAATACTCGTCAAACGTAAGATCATCTGGCACTCCTATACTATCTACCATATTCTGCACTGGGTAGTAGTAATCTTCTAACTCTCTGTTTTCAATTTTATCGACAACGGCAGATAATGCTTGTCTAGCATTAAAGCTAAATTGCTCTCGCTTTGTCTCAACACTACTAGTTATCCAGTAGCCTTGAACAAAGATGATTCCTATGAGTGAAAGACTCATAAGAATGATTAATAAGTAAAACAGTTTTTTATTCACTATCCAAAAGTAAGATTTTAACATTTGAAGCCGATTCGGTTTAACCAAATGTTAACAAGCAGCTATTTTACTACTTCCAGCCCTTACCTATACGTGTCATAATATGAGTGTGAATGCGACTTACAGCGCTTTTAGACAACTCCAAAAACTCATTTTCTATGAGCACATCTGCCATAGCGGTCTTACGATTATCCGTCCATTGCGAATTCATGCGTTTAATTACGTCTTTTTCTGACGCTCGATCCCTTTTCATTACACGTTTAATTCGATCGCTTTTTGGAGCAGTAACTAGAATAGTATAATCACAATCAAGGTGACCACCGTTTTCAAAAAGTATAGCTACTTCTTTAATAACGTAAGGAGCGTTTTGCTCTGATGACCATTTTAAAAAATGGGCTTTTACCGCTGGATGAACTATGCTATTAAGCCTTTTCAATAATTTAGGACTACTAAAGACTTCGTTTGCGATATAAGCTCTATTTAACTTGCCGTCTATATAAGACTGATCGCCTAGTAAAAATGAAATTTGCTTTATTAAAACCTCATCTGTATTCATGAGCTTCTTAGCCTCCACGTCTGCAATATAGATAGGAACACCTAGTTCATTAAAAAACGAACCTATTGTTGTTTTACCACTTCCTATTCCACCCGTGAGACCTACAATAATCATACTCTTAGTTTACTACAATAAATTTAACTTGCTTATTAATAAGTCTTACAGACTTAACTCCCTTAGGTTCTCTAGCGATTGAAAGCGTTAAATATGCATCGGCATTATTTGCTGTGGCATAATCACAAGTAACTAAAAAATCTGATGGAGTTATACTTTCAAAATCTTCAAGCTCGACTAGATAAATAATTTCGGCTGTTTTAGGTAAGATTTTCACACGCTTACCTGGGTCGTTTAATACGTTTATAGGTACAGTAATCTTGCCTTCCGTAAACTTGGCGATTTCTTGATGGAACGTTATTGATTTATGAGAAACCTTAAGCTCATCTGGTAGCCCATCAAGTGATAGCAATACGCTGTTTGAAAGATCTGTATTAATATTTGTAATTTCCTTTTGCTCTGTAGGTATAGCTTCTATATTTAATAACAAAGAACTAGGCCCCACGACGGTAACACTATCGGGTACTATAGTCATTTTATTTCGACCTCCATACCCACTTTTATAGAGAAGGCTCGCCTTAGATATTACAGGGACCTTTTTTGAGGCAACAGAGTCTATTGTTATAGTAATTTGAGAAGGTGTCATCGCAATAATAGATAGCTCTCCATTAATAACGCTTTTAATTACCTGCTGGTTTTCATTTGTATCAAACGTAAACTCCCTATTAGACACTCGCTGTAACTGCTCATAGGGAATAGCTACCTCTGGCGCATCTAGCGCATTAGTAAGCAAAGAGAAGCCAGAACCCTCTGCCTGTATTTTGACGAGCTCCGGTATAATAGTCTGGATGGTTCTATCTAGAGGTACATCTGTAACACTTAATGCTACTTCATATTCTGTACTGTACGTTTTTGAGAGCTTGATAAGAGTAGCAACGATAGTAGTAAGCAAGAGAAAGAAAAAGAATTCTCGCGCAGTTACACTATTAATCTTAATTCCCTTAGACATAAATTACAAATCGTTTTACCCCTCTAATGTACTAAAAAAAAAGGTGCGGATAGTGTTTACGAGGCTCCTTGCCTAACCATTTAATATGTATCACAGAGGCCAGAAAGCCTTTGCCATACCCATAAAACTGTATGAATGTGGCTATTAGACTAAGCAATCCAATAGTGATACTTTTATTAATAATAGAAGCATGTA
Organism: Dokdonia sp. Asnod1-B02; assembly: GCF_045063955.1. Taxonomy (NCBI): domain Bacteria; kingdom Pseudomonadati; phylum Bacteroidota; class Flavobacteriia; order Flavobacteriales; family Flavobacteriaceae; genus Dokdonia; species Dokdonia sp. Asnod1-B02. The sequence goes on from NZ_JBEFNW010000002.1 coordinate 3,059,816, forward strand.
AAAATATAATAGCGGTGTAAAGTGAGTAAAAGCTTATTGCAAAATAATAGCCCACAAAAAGTAATCCTAAGCTCACAATGAGCCCTAATATAAAGAGTGTAGGAAACCAGTATGTTATTTTGGCCGTTGTAGGATGCCATTTATTTAAGATTGGTCTCACAAGTCCAAATTTATTCACTTGTGTATAAAACTTCTTCCAAGAAATACGGCGTTTGTGATATACAAATGCCTGCGGAATAAGTGCTGTTTGAAAATTAAGTTCCCATAATCTCAACACCAAATCTGGATCTTCTCCTGGGTGAATATTCCCAAAACCACCACTTGCTTCAAATGCTTTTTTAGAGAGACCCATATTAAAACTTCTAGGCTGGAATTTACCTGTATCTTCTCCTCCTCCTCTTATTCCTCCTGTGGTAAACAGAGAGGTCATACTGTAACTTATTGCCTTTTGTAAATTAGAGAAGTCAGGATGCGCTGCGTCTGGACCCCCAAAACAGTCTACATATTTTTTCTGTAATTGCTCATTCATAACGCCCACATATGATGGTGGCAATATGCAATCAGAATCTAAAATTATAAAGTAATTACCGCTTGCCCGTTGCATTCCATAGTTGCGAGAGCTTCCTGGTCCCGAATTTGGTTTTGGTAAATAGGTGATATTTAGATTAGGATATGCTGCAATTTCATCCTCACAAGAGATTGTAGATCCGTCTTCAATAATTACTATCTCGTAAGGAATTGTAGATTCTTGTGCGTCAAAACTTGCTAGTAATTCGGCAATTTCATCAGGACGATTAAAAACGGGTACAATAAAAGAATATGATAATTGCATAGAAGACAAAGCTAACGGTTACACAAAGGGTAAGCAACAAAAAACCACCGAGGATGTGTCGATGGTTTTAGTGTGTTTTTAGTACGCTTTCGCGAAAGCGTAAAAAATAAAAATCTATTCGTGCCCTTCTGCTTTCATAAAGGCTTCCATCACCTCGTTACTCACACCTGTATTGCTAAAACCTCCATCATTATAAAGGTTTTGCATAGTTACACGCTTTGTAAGGTCTGAAAATAATGTAATAGTATAATCTGCACAATCTTGAGCAGTAGCATTACCTAACGGGCTCATTTTTTCCGCATAAGCTATAAATCCATCAAATCCTTTTACTCCTTGTCCAGCCGTAGTAGGTGTAGGAGATTGAGAGATTGTATTTACACGTACGTTCTTTTCTTTACCGTAGAAGTAACCAAAACTACGTGCGATAGACTCTAAGTATGCCTTATTATCTGCCATGTCGTTATAATCTGGAAAAACACGCTGTGCTGCCATGTAGGTAAGAGCAACGATACTTCCCCACTCATTCATTGCGTCTTGCTTATAAAGCGTTTGCATCACTTTGTGGAAAGACATTGCAGAAACATCTGTTCCCTTTTGTGTCCAGTCATACTTTTGGTCTGTGTAAGCACGACCTTTACGTACGTTTATAGACATTCCAATAGAGTGTAAAACGAAGTCTAATTTACCACCTAGAATTTCTTGTGCCTTAGTTACAAGGTTTTCAAGATCTTCTAAAGATGTTGCGTCTGCAGGTATGATTTCTGAACCTGTCTTTTCGGCAAGGTCATTAATCTGTCCCATACGCATAGCGATAGGTGCATTTGTAAGAACAAAAGTCCCTCCTTCTTCGTGCACACGCTCTGCGGTTTTCCAAGCAATTGAATTAGGATCCAATGCTCCAAAAATAATTCCGCGCTTTCCTTTAAGTAAATTATAACTCATAATATTATTAATGGTTTGATGTGTTTTGTTTTCCTCCCTAGCTTGTTGTTGCTAGAAGAGTGTAAATATCGTGGTTTCTGTGTAAACAATCCTAATTAAGTAAATTTTTTGCGTGGTCTATTGCTGCTTGACTTTGCTGATTACCACCTAGCATTGCCGCTATCTCAACAATACGAGCATCTTCATCTAGCTGCTCGATAAAGGTTTGTGTGCGCTCATCTGTATCTTTCTTATACACTTTAAAATGAGAAGCTCCTTGTCCTGCTATTTGCGGTAAGTGTGTGATGCTTATAAGCTGCATAGTACGACCCATTTTTTTAAGGATACCACCCATTTTTACTGCAATATCTCCACTTACTCCAGTATCTATTTCATCAAATATAAGCGTAGGCAATTGCTTGTGCTTACTTAATACTGACTTGAGTGCGAGCATAACTCTTGAAAGTTCTCCTCCAGAAGCACCTTTTCCTAATGGTTTGAGCTCACTCCCTTTATTTGCCGAGAATAAAAACTCCAATACATCATTACCTGAAGCATGAAGATCTTCTTGCGTAGCTAGAGACACTTGAAATTGTGCATTAGGCATTCCTAACTCTATCAGTAATTTCTCAACCAGCGACTTTAAATGCGGCGCTGCCGTTGCGCGCTCCTTATGCAGCTTTGCTGCTAGTGTACTTGCTTTGTTATGTTGCGTTTTAATTTTATCTTCTAGTGCTTGAATCTTATCATCAACTCCTGCGATATCTTGTAAATCATTATCAAGATTATTTCTAATATCGATAAGCTCCTCTACTGTGGCCACTTGATGTTTCTTGAGTAGAGAATGTAATAATTGCATCCTGTTATTAAGTCGCTCTAGCGTAAGAGGATCTGCATCTACCGCATCAGACATCTCACTCAATGATGCTCCTATATCTTCTAGTTCTAAAAGCGCACTATTAAGCTGCTCATAAATTGCTGTATACTGAGTACCGTAGCTATTTAATCTTGACAATGCTGCTCTTGCATTTGTAAGTTGGTCTATTGCACCACTTTCATCTAGAGAAATATTTTGAACAGCAGTAGCAAGCTGCTGCATAATCTCGTCTGCATTACTTAACGTATTAAGCTCTTCTTCTAACGCCACATATTCCCCTTCTTTTAAAGAAGCTTCATCTAGCTCTGTAAAAAGGAAGGATTGATAATCATATTCTAGCTGTGCTTGTTTTTTTCTTTCTAGTAATTCTTTTAGTTCGCTCTGTAAGAGTTTCCAAGCTTTAAAAGATTCTTTGTACTGTCCAAGTAATTTAAGATTGTCTGAAAATGTATCAATCATCTCAAATTGAAAATCATTTTCCACTACCTGTAAAGTTTTATTCTGGCTATGTATGTCTACTAGTCTTGCTCCTAAAATTGTAAGCTGTGCTAGTGTTACAGGAGTGTCATTTATAAAAGCCCTGCTTTTTCCAGAAGGTAGAATCTCCCTTCTTACGATTGTCGCATTTTCATAATCAAGATCATGCTCTTTAAAAAAAGGATTCAGTTGATATCCTTCTATATGGAAGACACCTTCTACAATGCACTTCTGCGTCGCATCTCCAGCGCTTGACATATCTGCCCGCTTACCAGTAATAAGACCAAGTGCTCCTAGAAGTATGGACTTACCTGCACCTGTCTCACCAGTAATCACCGTAAAACCTTTATCAAATCTGAGTTGAACAGACTGGATAAGTGCATAATTTTTTATAGATAATGATGTAAGCAATAGTTATAAATATTTAATTAATCTTAGTGCTATTATACGTTTACAAATGTCGATTAAAGCTAATGAAAAATTCCCGCAAGACGGGAATTTTAAACACTGATTATTTTAGATAAAATAATTTTAAAACTTAATCTGCCTCCAAAAATTAGATTTAGTTGGCGCTACTTGATTAAGTACTTCTACAAGTGATGTTATATTAACTGAGGGTCCAGATGAGAATATAGATGCAATCTCTTCTGCCTTGGTATCAAAGAACACACGAGTTAAAAAATTATTAGGCCTTTTCTTATATAAAGATTGAAACTGAGATAAAGTGGTTGATATGGTTTGCTTACTGCGTTTTTTATCATCAACCATAAAATCTAAACCCGTACGGTGGTAGCTATACATGATTCCAGCAAACTCCCTAAAGTTAGGAGACAATAAATCTTCGTTTAATCTGTATCTAGATTGAGAACCATCTTGTGGATTCCATCCGGTCTGATTATTAGGTTGTGCTGTAGTAACAATTTGCTTTGCTTCTTGAAAATACTTATCCCCATCATTGAGTTTAAATGTATTTGCATCCATTCCAATAACTGTATAGGCATAAAAAGCCATCACAGAAACTAAGTTAGAGTCAAACGTATTAGGGTTATAAATTAGAGGCTGAAACTCTGTATATTCAAAATCAAACTGCTTGTCATTAAAATTAAAAGTAGCTGTATCATAATTAGATCCATAAACAGGTCTCGATGCTCCTACTTGCACAGTTGCTCTAAAATTATTTCCCTCTTGCTGAGTGATTATAATATTAAAAGAACAATCAATGCGCTCTTGCTGTTTGAATCTGCGATCTGTCCACTTTGTATTATTAACAAACTCTGTAAGTGATCTCTCTAGTGTTTTAAAAACCTGAAGATCTGCTTTGTTAGTTTGCTCTGCATTAATAACAACAACAGCGTTAAGCTCTTGAGCTATTGAATTAAAAGAAAACAATAAGACTATTAATAATGTAAAGATTCTCATAGTACTTGGGATGCTATTTTATCAAATATATCAATAGATACGGCAGCCTTAGATTTTAACTCATATGGTGTTGCGGTACCTTCTTTATCAATAAACGTAATTTTATTAGTTTTGGTCTGAAAACCAGCACCTTTATCATTAAGCGAATTTAAAACAATCCCGTCAAGATTTTTTTTCTTTAATTTCTTTCGTGCATTTTCAATCTCATTTTGAGTTTCTAATGCAAACCCAAGAAGGTATTGATGTGTTTTAATCTCACCTAGAGAAGCTAGAATATCCTTAGTTTTCACTAAGTCGATACTCATTGAGCTATCATTCTTTTTTATTTTTTCTGTAGCAACAGTAGCTGGTTTATAATCTGCCACAGCTGCAGATGCTATAGCAACATCCACATCTTTAAAAATAGCGTGTGCCGCATCATACATTTGCTCTCCAGAGACCACATTATGCACTGTGATTGCACTATTAGTAACTTTTATTGCACTAGGCCCTAGAATTAAATCTACTTGAGCACCCAGGCTTGCCGCTCTAAGAGCTAGCTCTACTCCCATTCTACCGCTACTATGATTACCTATAAAACGCACAGGATCTATAGCTTCATAAGTAGGTCCGGCTGTAATCATCACTCGCTTCCCTTTAAATGGAAGTTTATCAAGAACATCTTTCTCTATAAATGAAACGATATCCTCTGGCTCTGCCATTCTCCCTTTTCCCACAAGACCAGATGCTAGCTCGCCACTTGTGGCTTCTATCATCACATTTCCATAGGATTGTAATTTCTGAAAAGAATTTTCTGATGAAGGATGGATGTACATATCTAGATCCATTGCTGGAGCAAAATACACTGGACATTTTGCACTAAGATAGGTTGCAAGAAGCAAATTATCTGAGGCGCCATTTGCCATTTTTGAGAGTGTATTTGCCGTAGCAGGAGCTATCACCATAAGATCTGCCCATAGGCCTAGCTCTACATGATTAGTCCATACCGCATTCTCATCTCCTTCAATTGTAAATGAAGAGTGTACTGGATTACGTGAGAGTGTACTCAATGTAAGTGGAGTTACAAATTCCTTTGCTGCCTCTGTCATTACTACTTGCACAGAAGCGCCAGCCTTTATGAATGCTCTCACAAGACTGGCGCTTTTGTATGCTGCAATGCCAGCGGTAACTCCTAAAAGTATTTTTTTACCGCTTAAAACTGACATCTATCTACTCGTTACTTTTTCCTTCTTCAGTAACTGTAGTGTCTCTATGGTAGATACGATCTTCTAACCACTCTTGCACTGCAAGTGCATGAGCCTTAGGAAGACGCTCGTAAAATTTAGAAACCTCTATTTGTTCTTTGTTCTCAAAGATCTCTTCAAGACTATCATTAAATGTTGCAAATTCATCCAACTTTTCTGATAATTCCTTCTTGATTTCAGTGTTGATTTGTGTAGCACGTTTTGCGATGATAGATATCGCCTCATAGATATTATTTGTAGGTGCATCTACAAGATTTTTATCAATAGTCGTGGTACTCAAAGGTGCATCAATGTCCTTGATATTCATAGTATTCATCTTTAATTTAATAGATCATTTGCTTGCAGTGCTTCATTAATCTCTGCAAGTTCCTTTGCTGCCTCATCAGCATATTTACCTTGAGGATAATATTTCTCTAGTGCGTTGTAAGCTGTTTTTGCAGCTTCAAGACGCTCTGCTTGGCGACGTTTTACACTTCCCATTGCTAGTTGGTAAGCAGAGTTAAACTTCCAGTATAAAGCATCTTCTCTGTAAATAGAACCTGGATTATCAAGCAAGAAATTATCAAATGCACTTATCGCATTTGGAAACGTTCCTCTACTAGCTCCTATTTTGTTATATCCTTTTGCAATCTCATAAGATTTGCGCTCTAGTTTAGTGTTTAGTTCTTGCACTTTAGCATTAGCATCGTCCACCTGTTCAGAATCTGGATACTCGTTGATAAACCCTTGCAGCTTTTCTAGTGCTATATACGTGTCTCCTTGATCTAAGTTAAATCTAGGCGAACGCTTATAATAACTCTCTGCACTCTTAAATGCAGCTTCCTCTCTTTTTGTACTCTGAGGAAATGACTTTACAAAACGTTCAAACTGGTAACCACCATTATAATAGTCTCCTAGTTCATAATACGTATCTGCATATAAATAAGTAACACGTTCTGCTTGAGGTCTTCCTCTATACAAAGGAACAATCTGCTCCCAGAGCCTTAACGCTTTCTTGTATTTCCCTTGACTATACAAGGAATCTGCAAATTCATATTTTGCTTTAATATCATCGTTCTTGAGAACATCTTGATATGTTGAACAAGAGCTCAATAACACTACGGAAACTAATAGGAAAAATATATTCTTCATAAGGGTCTGAAACAGCAGGCAAAACTACGTAAAATCAATTACATAACATAACTTAATTAATAGTGCTCAAAAATAAACGCTTTGACCCTGCTAATTATTTTGTTATGATACGTTTAACTTTTTTGAATAACAGAAAGCGCGTTACCTATTTTTTCATGTAACACATCACTTGCTGCCATTAATGGCAATCTTACGTAAGGCTCGCAAATCCCTTGATGAGACAGTAATGATTTGATTCCTGCAGGGTTTCCTTCTTCAAAGATTAAATCTATCATTGATAGCAGTGGTAAGTGTTTTTGGTACGCTTTCGCGAAAGCGTTATTCAAACCATCATTCATAATCTGAGAAAAATAAGAAGGTAATCCTTGACCTATTACAGAAATAACACCACTTCCTCCTGCCGAAACTAACGGCAATGCAAGTGCATCATCTCCAGAAAGCACTACAAAATCTTCTGGCACCTTGTGTATCAAGTGTAATACTTGGGCCATATCATTTACAGCTTCTTTAATAGCTACAATGTTCTCAAAATCACTAGCCAGTCTTGCCGAAGTTACCGGCGACATATTACTAGAAGTTCTACCTGGCACATTGTATAAAATGATAGGCAAAGGACTCGCCGCAGAAATAGCTGCAAAGTGCTGATATATTCCCTCCTGTGTAGGCTTATTATATGCTGGAGAAACTGAAAGAATCGCTGTAATTCCATCAAAGTCACCAGTGGCAAGCTCCTCTACTATTGCAGCTGTATTATTACCTCCCACACCTAGCACTATAGGCAAACGCTTATTTGTAACTTTTATAATGTGAGCAACAATCTGTTGCTTTTCTTGAATGGTAAGTGTTGCTGTTTCGGCAGTGGTACCTAGTGCTACTAGATAGTTAATGCCTCCAGCAATGCAATGCTCTATAAGACGTGTAAGCCCGTCAAAATCTACAGATAAATCCTTGTGAAATGGCGTTACAAGTGCAACACCCGTCCCTCTCAACTCTTTCATTAATGTATAACTTTTAAAATCTTTAAATACTTCTCAAACTCTTTTATAAAAACTGACTCTTGCCCATCATTTACATGAATGGTAAGATCATTTACAGATTCCATTTCTGGAGACACTCCTATTTTTAAAACTGCATTAGACATAGCCGTCATAGCCCTAAGAGCGAGTGCATCTGAGTGGTAATAACTTATTAGAATATCAAAACGCTGTTTTTTAAAATCTTCAAGAGGTGCTGTTTTAAAAACACCTTTCCACCCTAATTGCTTTTCAGAGAAAAGTGATAGAAGCTCCTTTTGATCTTTAGTCATCGTTTTCACATACTCTAGCACGACCAAGTCCTTTTCTGAAAGATTTAAAATCTTAAGAATCTTCTTGAGAGATGCAGGATCAAAAGGCTTTGTACTGTCTTGTAATAATGCCACAACAACCGGCTTTGCCCCACTAGGCTTATAATCGCGTTTGCGTAGTTGCTTGTCTATTTGCTTATGAATAGATTTTGCTTTTAATCCGTTTAAAAACATGTAACTTTACTTTCATACAAATGTAGCCAAAATATACTGCTACTTATGACACAAAAATGAAGAGAACAACGCTTATAACTATCATTAGTTCTATTGTTATATATACAACAGTAGTCTCATGCAAAAAAGAACTTCACTACGCACCAGAACGTATAAAAAGCGAACTCATTACTGTAAATAATAACACAGAAGAAAACGCCGAAATTGTATCGTTTATAGATCCTTACAAAAATGCCATACAGGCAGAAATGGATAGTGTGCTTGCTGTAGCACCCGCATCTTACACAAAAAAAGATGGCAAGTTTAATACGGCAGTAGGAAATATGATGGCAGATGCTGTTTATGAAATGACAAATCCTGTGTTTGAAAAAAGGGCAGGTTATCCTTTTAATGCTGTTCTCTTAAATTATGGAGGAATACGCTCTGCGCTTAACCAAGGAGCTATTACTACAAGAACAGCATATGAGTTAATGCCTTTTGAAAATGAAGTAGTGGTTGTTGAGTTAAGTGGCAAGCAAATGAAGGCTATGTTTCAGTACTTAAAAAATGGAACTGCTCACCCTATTTCTGGAATGGAAATTCAACTATCTAATGATGGCGAAATAAAAAAGGCCCTTGTTCAAGGAGAAGAGGTTGCTGACAATAACACATACTTTATCGCGACAAATGATTACCTCATGAATGGCGGAGATAATATGACCTTTTTTGAAAACCCCGTAAGTGTGCTCCCTTTAGATTATAAAATTAGAAATGTGCTCATAGATTACTTCAAGAAATATGACACCATAGCACCAGTGAGAGATAATAGATTTACAAGAGACAGCAAATGATACGTAGAAAATTTATAAAACAAACTGCAGCTGCTAGTAGCCTTATAGGGTTAGGAGGGTTAACCATGGGAATGAATAGTAATTCACTCCTAAAACCAAGTAAAAAGCACATCACCATACTTCACACTAATGACGTGCACAGTCATGTAGAGCCTTTTCCATCTAATGATCCTAAATATGCAAATCTAGGAGGAGCCGCTCGTAGAATGAACATTATTCAGAATGTGCGCAAAGAAAACCCAAACACACTTCTTCTGGATGCTGGAGACATCTTTCAAGGCACTCCATACTTCAACTTTTACGGTGGAGAACTTGAGTTTAAGCTTATGTCTATGATGGGATATGATGCAGCAACGATAGGTAATCATGATTTTGACAATGGAATAGGTGGTCTTGCTGCCCAAATGCCTAATGCGTCATTTGAACTGCTTTCTTCTAACTATGACTTCTCAAACACCATTATGGATGGCCTTACAAAGCCATATAAAGTTTTTGTGAAAGACGGCGTACGCATAGGCGTTTTTGGAGTAGGAATACAACTCAGTGGACTTGTAAATAAAACGATGTTCAAAGAGACTACCTATCTCGACCCTATAGAGCTAACCACAGATACCGTAGATGCGCTTAGAAACAAAGAGCACTGTGATATCGTAATTTGTTTATCGCATCTTGGATATTCTTACAGGAACGAAGATAAAATTTCTGACCTCACACTAGCTGCAAAAACTGCTGGAATTGATTTAATTATAGGCGGTCACACTCATACATTTTTAGAAAAACCAACAATCGTTCAGAATAAAAATGAAAAGTTTGTGCTTGTTAATCAAGTAGGTTGGGGAGGTATTAATTTAGGTAGAATAGATTTCTATCTTGATGAATCTAATAACCTCAAATCATCTAGCTTAGTACTTGACGTGTAAATCTCGTAGCATCATTTTCTCTTAAACAACAAAACTGAAGAAATAGATGAAACCTATTAAATATATGCTTCATCTATTTTCTTAGTGCTTTCAAGTCGCGTTAAGAACATTGCAAAAATAACTTTGGCTATTCCTGCACAAAAGAGCGTTACTAGAAGGAAAAAATGAATATCAAGTATATAAGTGTAAATAAATGCAAAAGCAGACTCTACCAGCACTGCTGTAGCCACAAATGTCAACAAGAGATTTGATGGGTGCTTGTTAAATAAAGGGATTGCATATAACAAGGAAATAAAAACAAGTAATGCCACAAAAGAGACTAAAAAAACTGGAAGGTCAGCTATCTCCGGCAGTATATTGTAAGCCAAATAACTTATAAAAGTGGTCACTGAAAAGACACCTAAAAACACCTCTACAAATAAATGTTTTGGAAAGTTTTCAACCTTAAAATGCATAACTTCTCTTAGAGCATAAAGCATAGATAAGAAACAGAAAACCATTGCGATAGACACTAAATAGGTGTATTTATCAAAATCAATTAAAAAGAATATTTCCGCAATCATTCCAGAGACAAGCGTGATTAAGAATGGAAAGTGAAATTGTCCAGTTGCCTTATAAACGTATAGAAACATTAAAACACCAAATACTGGATATAGGTAAAAGGAGGCTTCGAGACTTAAAGCCATCGTTACTATTACGATTAAAATCGTGGTCGAAATTGCTGCAAGTCTATAGTTGCGCCCGTGTATGTAATATGCTTTATCGATGTATCAAAGCTAAATAATTCCACTTTAAAAAAAAACTAACGCACAGTTATTATGACAGTTACACAGTAAATCCCTTTTATAAATTGAAATAAGTATTTCAATGTACTAAATACAAAAGACGAGCAAATAAGCTCTTTTGAGACCTCTCAAAGTCTTACTGTTATTAGAACTCTTTAGAGAAAATTTCGCGAAAGCGTAAAGATCCTATACATCGGTACCATGACCATCATAATCTGCAATAGTATCTATTTTTGTCAAGAAAGTTGCCAGCACAACTTTTAAGTAGATGGTCATTATTGCTCCCACGAGAAGAAAACCAATTTCACTATAAATGTATTTATAAATAAAAGCAAAGACCATTTCTCCCATGTATGCACCGCCAATAGCAAAAAGAGAAATATTACCGGTATGCTTATTATAACTAGGAGTTAGAAAATACACCCCTATAGTGATAATAAATATGATTACAGAAATAATAAATATGCTTAAATCCGGAACTAGAGGCGCTATAGAGTAAATAAGATACCCCAGCACAAATCCAAATCCCAAAAAACCAATTATAAGCTCCAATACATAATGTTTTGAGAAGACTTTTGACCTTTTTTTAAGGACAGGCTTGAGCAAAAGCAGTAAACAAATAGATGAAACTCCAGAAAAAATAGAAGCTATGGTAACATAAGTTTGAAAATCGAACAGAAATAAGATTTCAGTAATGTTAGTACTTAGTAAAAACAAGAAAAACAAAAGATTGAATTTATTCGTCGCCTTGAATTCATATAAAAATAAACACAGAGAAAATATAGGGTACAGATAAAATGATAGCGATATGTCCCAGAATCCCATCACAAGCATAATCATCAGACCAGTTATTAAACCAGCTGTTCTATATGCCCTTCCGTTTTCTACATTAGTTTTATTCAACAACTAAATTTAAGAATTCTTGCTCAGAAATAATAGTTACCCCCAGGCTTTCTGCCTTCTGTAACTTACTTGGACCCATCTTATCTCCGGCGACAACATAAGTTGTTTTACTAGAAATAGAACTAGACACTTTACCGCCGTTGTCTTCTATTAATTTTTTTAAATCGTTACGAGGCATTTCAAAAACACCGGAAACTACAAATGTTTTACCCGCCAGCGTGTCAGATTGATTAGCAAGTTTCTCGGCAGATATTTCTAGCTGCACTCCGTAAGATTTTAAACGTTGTATAAGCGCTATATGTTCCGCTTTCGCGAAAAATGCTACTACACTCTCTGCAATCTTACTTCCTATTTCGTCTACAGCAACCAGCTCTTCCTCTGTTGCCGAAATAATCGCATCAATAGATTTGTAGTGTTTAGCTAGTTTCTTTGCTACAGTCTCACCTACATACCTAATTCCTAAACCAAACAACACCTTCTCAAAAGGAATCTGCACCGAGGCTTGCACTCCGCTTACTAGGTTTTCGGCACTTTTTTGAGCCATACGCTCTAGTGGTAATAATTGCTCCACTGTGAGCTCATATAAATCTGCATAATCTACTATCAACCCTTCGTTTACTAAGAGTGCCACGGTTTCCCCTCCTAGTCCATCAATATCCATTGCCTTTCTAGAGATGTAATGCTGTATTCTGCCTATAATCTGGGTAGGACAACCCATATCGTTCGGACAATAGTGTTGCGCCTCTCCTTCTTTACGCACTAGGGTAGTATTACATTCTGGACATTCTGTAATATACTTGGTAGGTTCAGAATCTGCAGGGCGCTTTGTAAGATCTACTGCAATGATTTTTGGGATGATTTCTCCTCCTTTTTCTACAAACACCTCATCACCTTCTCGTATATCTAGTCGCTCTATTTGGTCTGCATTATGTAAACTCGCTCGTTTTACAGTAGTTCCTGCAAGCTCAACAGGTTCAAGGTTTGCAACTGGTGTGATGGCTCCTGTGCGACCTACTTGGTATGTTATTTCGCGCAAGCGTGTAGAAACTTGTTCTGCTTTGAACTTATATGCCATTGCCCATCTTGGCGCCTTTGCCGTATAGCCCAGCTCTTCCTGTTGTTGTAATCCATTAACTTTTACCACAACACCATCTGTTTCATATGGCAAGTCATGTCTTGCCACATCCCAGTGATTGATAAATTCTAATACCTCATCTATATTTTTAGCAAGTTTTGCAGCATCAGGAACGCGGAAACCCCAATCACGAGCTTTCTGCAGGCTATCCATTTGGGTAGCAATACCTAGATTATTTCCTGTAATATTATATAGCAAGCATTGCAAAGGCCTTCTAGCAACCTCAGCACTATCTTGTAATTTTAAAGATCCGCTGGCTGTGTTTCTTGGATTGCGATAGAGCTCAAAACCTAGCTCTTCACGCTCTGCATTCATAGCATGAAAACCTTCCCATGGCAATACAATTTCCCCACGTATATCAAATTTTTCAGGATAATCACCCTTGAGCTTTAAAGGAACCGACTTTATCGTTTTAATATTTGTAGTCACATCATCTCCTTGTAAACCATCTCCTCGAGTAACTGCTTTGAGCAACTCACCATTTTCATAAGTAAGACTTATAGAAGCTCCATCATATTTGAGTTCGCAGGTATAGTTTACCTCTCCATCTACCATTTTCTTTACACGAGCTTCCCAATCCTCAAGATCTTCCTTTGAGTATGAGTTATCAAGAGAGTACATTCTATGCTCATGTACAATAGTCTCAAAGTTTTTAGTCACCGCTCCACCTACACGATGCGTAGGCGAGTTAGGGTCATCAAATTCCGGATGAGCCGCTTCTAGCGCTTCCAGTTGCTTCAGCTTTTGATCAAAGTCAAAATCTGATATCGTTGGTGTATCTAGCACATAATAGCTATGATTATGTGTTTGTAGTTCGTTGCGTAAAGCGAGGATTTGCTCTTCTATTGTCATAATAACAAAATTAAAAATTAAACCTCCGATATTCAGAGAATATCGGAGGTTTAATTAACCACTTACAAACAGTTTATATAAGTGATTTTCTACTCTAAAAATGAAGACTCCCTACTACTTCTTAGACTCTAGCGAAGCTTTTAACCACTTAGGCATTGCCATAGGCTTAAAATTCTCCATCTGATCAAGAAGTCCTTCTACCGTAGTATCTACAAGAAGGATATCATAATTTTCTTGCTTTAAAAATCCTTTATCGACCATATTTCTAAGCGCACTTAAAAGATCATCATAAAAGCCATTTACGTTAAGCATACCTACCGGTTTTTGGTGCAATGCTAGTTGGCTCCATGTAAGCACTTCAAAAAGCTCTTCCATAGTTCCAAAGCCTCCTGGAAGAGTAATAAAACCATCAGAACGCTCCTGCAATTCCATCTTGCGCTCGTGCATCGTTTCGTTTACGATAAGCTCCGTAAGCCCAGTATGCACAACCTCCTTTATTTTTAAAAATTCTGGAATAACACCTACTACCTTACCGTTGTGATCGAGAGCCCCTTGAGCTACGGCGCCCATAATACCAATTTTGGCAGCTCCATAAACTAGCGTAATATCTCGCTCAGCCAGTGTCTTACCTAGTATTTGAGCTTGCTCTACAATCTCTGGATCTGTACCAGCGCTACTTCCGCAGTACACGCATAATGATGTTAATTTCATAATAGCTATTTAGTTTTGAGCAAGCATAAACTGCTTCCCTTATTTATTGGTTATATCAATCTCTAGCGACTCGCTTTAATCATTCTATCTTTTCCAAACATATCTCTTTTAAGCTCGATATCACTAAAGCCTATTCCCTTTAAGAGATCAATCATTTCTTTTCCTAGGTATTCATTAATCTCAAAATACAAGAATCCATTTACAGAAAGACTTTCAAAAGCTAGCTCCCCTATTTTTCTATAAAAAATCAATGGGTCATCATCTGAGACAAAGAGCGCGCTATCTGGCTCATTACTAAGCACATTATTCCTCATCTCCTTTTTCTCTAGCATGCGCACATACGGAGGATTGCTCACAATAACATCGTATTTGTGCTCTAGCTCCTCTACGGCTAGTACATCTTGATTGTAAAAAGTAACATCTGCCTCATTCATTTTTGCATTTTGATATGCTGTGGCAAGTGCTTCTTGAGAAATATCAATCGCCTCAACATTAGCGCTTGATAGATTTTTTGCTATCGAAATAGCGATACATCCAGAACCAGTTCCTATGTCAAGAACCTTCAATTTTTCTTTCGTCTCACTCTTGACAAGGCTCTCAACTTTATCTGTAATAATCCAATCAACCAATTCTTCGGTTTCTGGTCTAGGTATTAAGGTAGCGGGATTTACTTGAAATTCCATCCCGTAAAACTCTGTCGTTCCTATAATATATTGAATAGGCTCGCTAAGAGATAATCTGCTAGTTAGCCCGTTTAATTGGGTAAGAGCTGATGTGGAGATGTCCATTTTTCGCGAAAGCGAGACCTCTACCCTATTCATTTTAAGAATATGCTCTAGCGTAAGAAAGCATAGATTCTCTATCTCTTCTGGCTCATACATGCCCGCGAGCTGTTCCCTAAAATAAATGCGAAACTCATCTATATTCATAAATCAATTATCATATGTACAGGGCAAGAAAAATGCCCAGTATCGCCCATAGGACCGTCTATATATCTAAAACCTGTGCGCTTGTATAATTTTTGTGCAGCCTCCATATAAGGCATGGTCTCGAGGTAGCATTGATCAAAACCAAACTCACGGGCTTGATTAAGACAAGCATCCATCATTTGCGATCCTAAGCCGCGGCCTCTTGCCTCTTTTAGAAAATACATTTTCTGCAACTCACACACATTGCCATCATAATTATCCAGCTGCGCAACACCTGCACAACCTATAACCTTGCCGTTATCTTCAACCACAAAGTACTCGGCTTTTGGTCTGCTATAATGCTCATACATGGTGTCTAAAGCAGCATCTGCATAAGCGGTACCTACCTTAGGAACACCTAGATCTACAAGCACCTTTCTCACAACTGCAGCTACTTGAGCATTGTCTTCTTTTTTAATCGGTCTAATGATTGGTTTGTCCATCACTTACAAAGGGTTATTTTTGTGCCGTGAAGATACATAACACCTATATAAATCGCTGTATTGCGCTAGCAAAAAATGGACTGCCGGCAGCGATGCCTAATCCATCTGTAGGAGCAGTGCTCGTGCACAACAACAAGATTATAGCCGAGGGTTATACAAGTGCATATGGTGGTAGTCATGCAGAGGTAAATTGTATCGCTTTCGCGAAAGCGAATACCCCAGAACTTATAGCAAAATCGACATTATATGTATCTCTAGAGCCTTGCTCGCACTGGGGGAAAACACCGCCCTGTGCAGATCTTGTAGTTGCGTCTGGAATTAAAAAGGTTGTAATAGGAACCATAGATCCTTTTGCCAAAGTAGCCGGCGCTGGTATTAAGAGACTAATACAAGCTGGAGTTGATGTTACCGTAGGTGTTCAAGAAAAAGAATGCCAAGAAATCAACAAGCGTTTCTTTACTTATCATGAGAAAAAGAGACCTTACATCATCTTAAAATGGGCAGAAACCGCAGATAGTTTTATCGCTCCAAAAACACGAGATGCTCAGCAACCTGTATGGATCACAAATTCCTACTCGAGACAACTCGTTCATAAATGGCGCAGCGAGGAAATGGCAATTCTCGTAGGCGGAAAAACCGTGCTAGAAGACAATCCTAGTTTAACCACGCGAGACTGGGAAGGTAAAAACCCATTACGTGTTGTTATTGATACTAAAGGAAATCTAGATAAAAACCTTACAGTTTTTAATAAAGAAGCTGAGACACTCGTTATCCCATCTACAGATCCTCAACTCATAAGTGAGACACTTTATGATAAAGGAATCCAATCTGTAATTATAGAAGGTGGCGCACAGACATTACAACATTTTATTGATGCAAATCACTGGGATGAAGCGCGTGTTTTTAAAGGCAACACTAGCTTTTCTGATGGTACAAGAGCACCTCAACTTTCGCAGTATTTTCTCTTAGAAAAAACGGACACTATTTTAGACAATACCCTACACTACTATAAAAATTCAAGCATTTGATTTACTTACTTCTTAGTATTGCTGCATCTAGCTTCATATTTGTAGTTTTTAAACTCTTTGCAAAGTTTAACGTAAACACCCTACATGCCATTATTGTAAATTATGTGATTGCCTGTTCTTGTGGTTTATTGCTATATGATGGGCCTACAACTATCGCTGTAATTCCTGAGCAACCTTGGTTTTATGCATCGGCTGGGCTTGGGGTATTATTTATTCTTGTCTTTAATCTGATGGCAGCGACCACACAACGCAGCGGACTCTCTGTAGTTTCTGTGGCTACTAAAATGAGTGTGGTTATCCCTATACTTTTTGGTGTACTATATTACAGAGAATCTCTAGGTATATTAAAAATTATAGGAATTCTAACGGCACTTGTCGCTGTATACCTAGCTTCTATAAAAGCAAAAGATGGGATTGCTATAAAGAAAGAAAACCTCATCTTCCCTATCCTTGTGTTTTTAGGCAGCGGAGCCATAGACACGAGTATAAAATTTATAGAAGGTGCTTATGTAAATGAGAGTGATGTGCCCATCTTTGGCGCAACTATTTTTGGAGCAGCTGCTTGTATTGGTTTTTTGGTCATTATGTATCAAGTCATCAAAGGCACATTTAAATTTGAGTTTAAAAATGTGATCGCAGGAATCTGCCTCGGTATTCCTAATTACTTCTCTATTGTTATGCTTGTGATGGCACTTCGAGATTCGGCTTTTGAGAGTTCGACCTTGTTTACTGTAAATAATGTTGCCATTGTGATGGTGAGCACTTTGATCGGGATTCTACTTTTTAAAGAAAAATTACTCACAAAAAACTGGATCGGAATTGGCTTAGCAGTGATTAGTATTTTGCTCGTTTCTATGTCTTAATACTCCCCAGAAATTAACAATCTTCTGATTAATTTTTATTTTTTTAAGTCCGCTTTCGCGAAAGCGTAAAAATCCTCGCCCTATAATTTTACTGTATTTTCTTGAGATAACACTCCGATGAACCCTTACTATCAAAAGGATTTACACATATTTACACTGTAACAATAAATTTCTTTTTGCTACATATCTATGTAACCAAAATGAAAATGATATGGGATTCGGTGGAGCAGCTCTTGCAGCAAATCAGGTAATACGTAATAATAGAAATCTACTTAAAAATAAGAGAAGTATAGGAAATCTATCTTTTGTATCGAGTACCAATGAGAAATGGGTAGACCCTAAAAAAGCAACTTTTGATCAGTTAATGGAAATAAGAACAAGAATACGTCATGAAAACAAAGTGCGTTTGTATAAAATCATTTTCCTCACCGTTTTGGGGTTTGTAATACTGATCTTGCTACTCGCTGTAATTCCTTGGGATTTGATATTTACAAATACGTTTAATCCTTATAGCCATTAAAATTATTGACAAGCTTACTCTCTACGATACTGTTTTGTCTCTTCAAAAACATGATTCAGGATTGCTTCATCTTGTTCTGTGAGTTCTAGATCACGACGCGCCATGGCAATTTTTGCAGTTTCGTAAGCCTTATCTGTTTTGTGTGTTACAAAGCCGCTAGCGCCTCCCCAAGAAAAAGAAGGAACAAAATTGCGAGGAAATCCGCTTCCAAAGATGTTTGTTGCTACACCAACCATTGTTCCGGTGTTAAACATGGTATTAATACCACACTTAGAATGGTCTCCCATCATTAAACCGCAGAACTGAAGTCCCGTATTTGCAAACCGACCTGTTTCATAATCCCATAACTTTACAGGAGCGTAGTTATTTTTTAAATTAGAGTTATTAGAATCTGCACCTATATTACACCATTCTCCTAATACACTATTTCCTAAGAAACCATCATGACCTTTACTTGAATACCCCATTAGTACGGAGTTATTTACCTCTCCGCCTACTTTACAATGAGGACCTATGGTTGTGCCGCTATAAATTTTGGCACCCATTTTTACAGCTCCATGATCACAGATTGCAAAAGGGCCACGTATGAGTGCGCCCTCCATAATCTCTGCATCTTTACCTATATAAATAGGTCCATCTGTAGCATTGAGATGTGAGTAATGAACCGTAGCTCCTTCCTCTATAAATATCTGTTCTTTATTTACCGCTATTACGTGTACTGGTATATCTTCAGAATCTCTATCCTCGGTAAGCATCTCAAAATCTCTAGTGATTGCTTCTCCATTTTTGGCAAAAATATCCCAAGTATGCTCGATTCTTAAAATATCTGAGGCCGTATAATCTATACTTTCATAAGTATCAAAATCCACTTCTTGACCTTCTTGTACTGAAAACGCGATTATTTCCCCCCCATCAAACAACACTTGCTTTGATGACAAATTTTTAATAATCTCAGCTAAGTTGTCTGAAGGAAGATATGATGCATTAATCATCACATTTTCTTCAAGCTCTATCATAGGCCACTTATCTGAAAGATACTCTTCTGTTACTGTTGAGGTAGTTGAACCTAGCACAAATTCCCATTTTTCACGTATAGTCATAATACCTATGCGCAAGTCTGCAACAGGTTTTGTGTACGTGAATGGTAAAAGCTGATTGCGTACGTTTCCGTCAAAAAGGATAAAGTTCATGGATTAGATTTTAGTCTCTACATAAAGCGCATGAGACAGATAGACTTAAAGATAAAACTTATTGAAAACGAAGTTACTTATTATTTACGAGGCTTCTTTACTAAAAGTGTCCACTCAAAGTTAAACTCAGACACTTGCACACCATCTTTGTTTGTCCCTACAGCTTTCATCCAGCATGTTTGCCCTTCTCCTGTAGCTACTGCATTTGCTATAGCTTGTTTAATAGCTAGACCATCATCACATACAAATTGAATTCTTCCTGTAGCTTTTTTTGTAAAGCTTGCATTATTGTTTGCAACAAGCATTGATATTTTCTGACCGCTTTCTTGTATGTGAGCAATCACTAAAGCTCCCGTAGCGAGCTCTGCAGCCATACCTTGTACTGCCCAGAACATACTATTAAAAGGATTTTGATTAATCCATCTGTGTTTTACAGAAGTTGTACAAGAATTAGGAGAAAGTTTTTTTACACGTACTCCAGTAAGCCACGCAGATGGAAGCTTAAACATTGTGAACGTGTTGAATTTACCAGGTAAGGGGAATGACATAATATCTTATTTGAGGCAAAAATAGGCAATAAAAAAGGTTCCCAAATGAGAACCTTTTAAGAATGAATATATAAATTTTTAATTGTTGAGAAGTTCTATTTTAAGATAACTACCTATACCAGTACCACTATTACCTACGGGATTAGCAAGTAGTACAAAATTCCCTGAAGCAAATCCAAAATTGTAAGATTCTCCAGCCGTAAGCTCTGCAATACCTGTATATGTTTTTGCACTCCCTACAGCTCCTGTTCCGTTCACCTCCTCTCTAGGCATTGAAAAACGCATAACCCATTTCCCATCAGTATCCATTAACCCTGCAACATAGTTTGCACTTGTAGTAGATATTCCAGATACAGTTAAAGTTATGGTCACTTCATAGACTCCATCTAGCGGAGCTACAAATGTACTTGTAGCATCGTTAAAGTCACTACCAGAATCAATAAGCTCTGTAATAGTATTAATCTTATAAATACCATTATCATTTGCAATATTACCGGCAAGTCTAGAATCATAATCAGAAATTAAGCGACCTCTAAAGTTACCTACTAGACTATTAAGTTGCTTCTTTACATTACCATGGCTATCAATTACTAGAGGTACATCATCTGTAGATGTACTAGCTGCTGCATTACGCACTCGCAAATCACCATTTACATCTAGCATTGTGGTGGGGTGAGCAGTATTAACTCCAAC
The DNA here is from genome assembly GCF_045063955.1 of Dokdonia sp. Asnod1-B02. Classification (NCBI taxonomy): domain Bacteria; kingdom Pseudomonadati; phylum Bacteroidota; class Flavobacteriia; order Flavobacteriales; family Flavobacteriaceae; genus Dokdonia; species Dokdonia sp. Asnod1-B02. Next base: position 3,080,625 of record NZ_JBEFNW010000002.1, read on the forward strand.
CTGAGACCACATTATCTGAGATAATAATAGCACTATTATACATAAGGGGGTTTTAAAAATATGTCTTGTTTGCATTACTATTTAATTGTAAGAAACCTTAATTAGCTTCTATCGTGCAAATTTAAGACGCTCGTGTAAATGTTAAATTTTAGAAAGTTGCAAACTAAAGTTTTTAGACAAAAGAACAATTTCACAAGCTGTAATACGCAACACCACTCTATTTACATGACATTAGTTATTTATTTCACCTCAAACAAGCAGATTCACAAATCTTAATTAAAAGTTAATTTTTAGTACTATGCGTAACAAAGTACCTTTTTTTAGACATATATTTGCATAAGACATTAATAGACTATGGAAACTAGCATTTCAACACATCAAAAAAATATAGGCACTTTAATACACCTATCTACATTCTCTAAATACTTATTTCCTTTTGGGAATTTTATCGCACCTCTCATTTTATGGAGCGCTCAAAAAAGGAATGCCGCTTTTATAGACAAGCATGGTAGGGATGCAATCAATTTTCAACTAAGTATTCTCTTATACCTCATTGCCTTAGTTGTCATTAGCATTCCATTCTTTATTTATTTCGCAATAAGTGCAGGTAATGGAAGCGAGAGCTTACTCACAAATGGTTACATAAATGACCCAAGTGATTTTGCCGACTTAGGAGGGTTTCTTGTTACCGCAATAGTGGTTGCCATTCTTGCATTGGGAATTTTTCTTTTAGAAATTATAACGGTGATTTCGGCAGCAGTTAAGGCATCACAAGGAGAAATATATCAGTTTCCGCTTACCATCAACTTTATTTCTGCGGCTTCGGTTTCAGATTCAGCAGAGACTCAAGAGACTTCATCACCTATTGAGGATAAAACGGTAGTTTAATATATGAGTTACGCTTTCGCGAAAGCGTAAAAAAAGAAAAATCATCAATCAATCAATCTCCCAATAGTTATTGGGACAAAAACGAACAGTTTAATGCATTTAAAAATGAAAATCTATGAAGATTGAAAACACCAAAGCGCAGATGCGTAAGGGCGTGCTAGAGTATTGTATCCTCTCTGTATTAAAAGACGAGGATGCCTACGTAGCAGAGATCTTAGGCACACTTAAAGACGCTAAGTTGCTGGTGGTGGAAGGAACGATATACCCACTACTTACACGACTCAAAAATGCTGGCTTGCTCAATTATCGCTGGGAAGAATCTACCAGCGGGCCACCACGTAAATATTACGGACTTACCGAAACAGGTAAAATATTTTTAAAAGAACTCTCAACCACTTGGGATGAGTTACAGACCGCAGTAACGGTAGTAACCGCCACTAAAACCGCAACAAAATGAATAAGACAGTAAACATAAATTTAGCAGGGGTTTTCTTTCACGTAGATGAGGATGCTTACGGTAAATTACAGAGATATCTTGCTGCCATCAAACGTTCTTTTGAAGGTGTACAAGGGGAAGACGAAATTATAGCAGACATAGAAGCGCGTATCTCAGAACTTTTTTCTGAACGCATTAAAGACGAACGCCAGGTCATAAGCACTAAGGAGCTTGACGAGGTTATCGCTATCATGGGACAACCAGAAGATTATATGGTAGATGACGATATTTTTGAAGACACAGCATCTTCTCAAAAATCATCTAGCCGCTCTTCAAGTAAAACGCAACAAGCTAAGCGCATCTCAGACCGCAGATTTTTTAGAGACACAGATAATGCTTACATAGGTGGTGTATCTAGCGGTATGGCGCATTACATGGGACTTGATCCTTTGTGGGTACGTGTAGGATGGGTATTGCTTATCGCTCTTACTTGGTTTACACTAGGTGGAACGGCTCTTATATATCTTGCGTTATGGGTATTTGTACCAGAAGCACAATCTACGGCAGATAAACTCGCAATGCGGGGAAAGGCTGTTAACATTGACAATATCACAGAAAAAGTAAAAGAAGGATTTGAAAATGTTGCAGACACGGTTAAGAATGTCGATTACGATAAGTACGGTAATAAGGTTAAAAATGGGGCTCAAGGAGTTTTTGGGACTTTAGGAAAGATCATCATGTTCTTCTTTAAAATCATTGCAAAAATTGTGGGCGTACTATTAATAATCACGGGTGCTACAGTGGTTATTTCACTATTAATCACGTTACTTACTGGAGGAGTGGTAGATATTTTTACTCCTAATCTAGCAGATTTACCTTGGGTTAATAATGAGACGGGGTTACCAATCTGGCTTGTACTTCTTCTCACATTATTTGCAGTTGGGATCCCTTTCTTCTTCCTGTTTTATTTAGGACTTAAAATTGTTTCTTCTAACCTAAAATCTATGCCGGTGAGTGCAAAGCTTAGCCTCTTTGGCCTATGGCTAGTATCTGCGATAGTAATAGGCGTATTTTCTGTAAAAGAAGCTATTAAGTATTCTAACACAGAAACTGGCAAAGTAGTAGAGCGCACAGAACTTGCTATTACAGCAAGTGACACGCTGCGCATACAGATGCGAGAGAGTGATCGTTATGATATTCCCTTAATGAGATCTAAAGGAAACAGAAAAATCACAAAGATTGACGGTCAAAATATGTTAATAGAACGAGATCTAAGGCTTATTGTGCGGAGTACAAAGGATAGCACTGCTTATATTCAACTAGAGAAACGAGCAGACCATTTTACTTATGACGAGGCTCGGGATATCGCTACAGGTATTAATTATACATTTGGACTTGAAAATAAAACGCTATTCTTAGACAGTTACTTCACTTCTACATCATCGGAAATATCATTAAGTAATTGGAATGATCGTGAGGTACAAGTGATTATCTACCTTCCAGAAGGTACTACGCTTATTGCAGACGAAAACACCTACTCCTATCATAAAAACGATAGACAGTCTCGTGATATTCTAGATAATGGTGATGAAGAAAAATTTCTTACCGTAGGTAATGGCAAGCTTATATGCAGCACTTGTCCAGAAGATCGTGACAATGATGATGATAATTCTTGGCAACAGTCTGATGATAATGACGCTTGGGAAGAGCGTAGTTATAGAGAAGGTGAAGATACACCAGCATGGGAGACAAATAATCAAGCTCCTGATGCTCCAGATGCTCCAGATACTCCTGATGCTCCAAAAAGCAAAGACCCTAATATGGCTCCTACTCCTCCACAGGCTCCTAGTACAGTAGGAGACGATAATTAGTTTTGGCTTTAGTGAAAGCCGCATAAACACTACCAATCAACCAATCAGTGCGCTTGCAAAATCTCAACATTCAATCTGTTGAGATTTCTGCAACGTACAATCCATCTATATTATGAAAACTATTTATGCTACGCTTTTTGCAATTTCTACAGCTATATCTGGTATTGCTCAAGAGAATTTAAATAAAATGGACAGTCTCATCACTAGCGGACATTTTAAAGAAATGTCAAGTGTTGTCATAGCACATAAAGGAAAAATCATCTTTGAGAATTACTATAATGATGCAACAGCCGCTACCTTACATAATACTAGATCTGCAACAAAATCAATTACTGGCACCTTAATAGGAACACTTATTAATGATGGTAAATTATCATCTACGCAAGAACCGGCCTGGAAATACGCTCAGGTAAAAAATCTTCAAAACCCAGATACCCGTAAAGAAAAAATTACCATCGAGAGCCTACTTACAATGTCATCTATACTTGAATGTGATGATTGGAATGATATTTCTCGTGGTCAAGAAGAAAAAATGTACCTCCTTGAAGATTGGGTAAAATTCTATTGGGATTTACCTGTTAAGGGGTATCCAGAGTGGGAAACTAAACCAGAAGACAGTCCTTACGGTCGAGATTTTAGCTACTGTACTGCTGGAACCGTTGTATTAGGAGATGTGATTAATACAATTTCAGGTTCCTTAGAAACGTATGCAGAAACTGCACTTTTCTCAAAGCTGGGCATTACAGATTATCACTGGCAGCTTACTCCTACAGGAATCCCTATGACTGGCGGCGGCCTAGGTCTTAAGAGTAAAGATCTCATTAAGATTGGACAACTTTATCTCAACAACGGTAACTGGAAAGGGGAGCAAATTATTAGTTCCGCTTTCGCGAAAGCGTCTAAAGAACCAAAAGCCGTTATGGGAAGTCCAGATTATGAATACGGATACTTATGGTGGATAGGAGAGTTTGGAAAAGACAAAAAAGAGACTGGATATTTTATGCTAGGTAATGGGGGAAACAAAATTGCCGTATTTGACGACCTAGACCTTGTTGTAGTTCTTACTAGTTCGCTTTTTACTAAAGGTATAGAAGCACATAATCAAACAGCCGAACTACTCGACACCTTTATCATTCCCGAAATTCAAAAATTAAACTAGTTATGAATACACTTAAAAACTTATTCTGGATCCTACTGTTAATCCCATTATTAGGAGTAGCACAAGTTTCTAAAGACAGTGGTCTTTACAAAGAGATTCTAGCTACAGATGCTGCCCTTTTTGAGTCCTACAATACGTGTGACCTCGAGACTCATGCTTCACTCATATCAGAAGATTTAGAGTTCTACCATGATAAAGGAGGACTGGCTACAAGTAAAGAAGATTATATGACCTCTATGAAGGCAAATATATGCGGCAAGGTAGAAAGAATACTTACTCCAGATACTTTTGAGGTGCATGAGATTAAGGATTTTGGAGCCATAGCTTTAGGGAAACATAGTTTTCATAACCTTAACGAAGACAGCTATTCTGAACCTAGTAAGTTTATCACCATATTTAAAAAAACAGATAAGAAATGGATAATTACGCGAGTAATAAGCCTGCACTAGTCATCTATTTGCAACTCATCCGTTAAAAACTACAATTGAGTAAGTTACGCTTTCGCGAAAGCGGACTTATCTACATCTTTACATCATCAATCAAAACAATCAATAATTCATCAATCTAAAACCAACCATCATGACAACAATCATCAAATTTATCATCGGAATTCTCGTCGCTACACTCGTAACTTCTTGTCAGTTTGACCTCAACTTAGGTCAATTACAAGGCAATGGAAATGTAGTTACAGAAGATTTAAATATCACAGAAGACTTCAACGAAGTCTCAGCTGGCGACGGATGGGAAGTTTTTCTAGAAAAAGGAAACTCAAACTCTGTGATTCTAGAAGCAGATGAAAACATAGTAAACGCTGCCGATATTTATGTAAATGACGGTAAGCTCAAAATCTATAGTGATAAGAGTATAGGTAGCGCTACCTCAAAAAAGGTTTTTGTAACCTACTCAGAAAACCTAACCGAAGTGAGTGTAAACAGTGGTGCTAGTCTTACTACAAAAGAAGCGCTCACTGGAGATGAAATAGATCTAGACGCATCATCTGGAGGAACTTTACGTGTTGAGGTTACTGTAAATGACGTAGAGACCAACGTAAGTAGCGGCGGTGTAGTACGCATCTCGGGGACAGCAAATCGTGTAGATGCATCTGTTTCTAGTGGTGGCGTAGCAAGAATAAGCAAGCTCAAATCTGTATCTGCTATCGCAGATGCTTCTTCTGGAGGAGTGATGGATGTATATGCATCACAAGATCTAAGAGCAGATGCATCATCAGGTGGTGTCATAAATTATTATGGGAAGCCAGCAAACGTAGACAAACCAAAGGAAAGTTATTCTGGAGGTATCATACGCTCAAAAGATTAAATACTACCTCATCAATCAAATCAATACACAACAAAGGCTCGATATCATCGAGCCTTTGTTATTTTAAAAATACAAGCTGAGCTTATAACTCACCTTTTATCTGTAAGAATTGCGCTTGAAGCATCGCCATTTTCTCTTCAAGTCCATCTGCAAGTTCTGGCACTCTGTGATAAAACACATAGCGTATGCGCCACAGTTCTTTCACTTCCTTGATAGGGAATTCAAGATCATCTATATTCTTATGATCTGCACGTAGTGTTATGGTATTTCCTGACAGATAGCATCGTCTCAACACAAGCTGATCTTCAAATACAGCGAGTACTAGATGACCATTATTTAGCTTCTTGTAGACATCTTTTGGGATCATCTCCCCTATTACAATATCCTTAGGAAAAAGTCCTTTGTCATTGCTACTCATCTCTAGATTATCTACCGTAAATGCTCTGAATTCCTTTTCAGGATTGATAGGTAACTGTAATACTTGCATATCACTTACAAAAGCTTCTTTATCATTATAGAGAAGATATTCTTTTGCATTTTTTGACGTTATGCAAGGAATACTTGCAAAGGCTTGCTTTGTGATGATCTCATGATCTGTTGTAAGATTTGCTTTGAATTTGAGTAAACTATTTACCGTAAGCTCTTTTGTGAGCAAGTCATCGATAGGTATGCTAAAATAATTAGCAATTTTAATAATAGTATCTATTTTGGGTTCACTCCTACCTTCCTCATAAGCTCCTAACGTCCCTCTTTTCAAGTCAAACAGCTCAGCAAACGACTGCTGACTTAATGTCTTGACAGTTCTAATCTTTCGTATGTTTTTTCCAAAAAATGACATATTTTGCTAATTTTATTTGCAAATGATAAATTTATCTGTATATTTACCTAACAATTTTAGCAAAAAGAATTCACTTTTGCTAATTTATTTAGCTTTTTCGCGAAAGCGTAATTGCATCATCAAACATTCATCAATCAAAAATCAATCATTATGACCACTTTAATTATTTACATCCTGAGCCAGTTATAAACAATTGGGTATTTACAGAGACAAGTTTTCGTATTATTAACCTTCCAACGCATTGGAATACAACATCAACACTCTTTATGAAGAACCATTTTAATATAACACGAGATTTTTTACTGGAACTTAACTTTAATATTACCACAGAAAATACAGAAGATGGTATTATGGTAGTACAAAAAGAAAACTCAGGAATTAAAAACCTCATTCTAGGCGTTGCTCCTCCTATCTTAATCATAGAGCAGTTTATTTTTACCATAAATAACCAGTCTGAAAAGATTTTTAAAAGTCTGCTACAAAAAAACCGCGATATCATTCACGGAGCATTTGTTCTAGATGAGACAGGGAAGAAAGTAATATTTAGAGATACCTTACAAATAGAAAATCTAGACTTAAACGAACTAGAAGGAAGCTTAAACTCGCTCAGTTTATTAATGAGTGAATACTCAGATCACATTATCGAATTTTCAAAATACTAAAACACAACGTTATGAACATATTTAAAAGACTTTTTAAAATAGGCCAGGCAGAAGCAAATGCTTCTATTGATAACATGGAAGATCCTATTAAAATGACCGAGCAAGGCATAAGAGATATGAAAGAAGATCTTGCCAAAAGTGTAGAAGCAATGGCTCAAGTAAAAGCAATGGCCATCCGTTCTAAAAATGAGCGAGATGAACACCAGGAAAAAGCAAAAGATTATGAAAGTAAAGCAATTGCTATACTTAAAAAAGCGCACGCAGGATCTATGGAAGCTACAGATGCAGACCGTCTAGCAAAAGAGGCGCTTGCCAAAAAGGAAGAAGCACAAGCTCATGCAGATCGCGCTGGTGAAGACACCACAAAATTTGAAGGAAATGTAGCCCAGCTTCAATCTACTATCCAGACTATAAAAGATAATATAGGCAACTGGGAGAATGAGCTTAAAACACTTAAAGCAAGAGTAAAAGTAAGCTCTGCCACTAAGAATGTAAACAAGCAAATGGCTGCTCTTGACAACACTGGAACCGTAAGTATGCTAGAACGCATGAAGGAAAAAGTAGCTCAAGAAGAAGCACTTGCAGACGCTTATGGCGATATTGCAAATGCAAATAAAAGCATAGATGACGAGATTGATGCCGCGGCAGATACTAGCAAAGAAAAAGTAGATGACGAGCTAGCAAAGCTTAAGGAACAACTAGGTCTCGACAAGGACAAAGCATAAGGACGCACCGCATTGCGTTACTAGCACTTTGGATTATGAACCATTAAAACCACTAACCATTGGATAACTATTTCGAAATTTTATTTTCACCAGTAAACATCACGTTAACGATACTACTGTCTCTACTCCTTGTCTATTGGATATTTACAATGATCAGCGGTGTAGACTTTGATCTAGATGTAGATGTGGACATCGATATCGATGTGGACGTAGATGCAGATATTGATCTGGATTCTGGTCTTGAAGGCGGCAATATGGATTTCTCAGATGTAGCAAATGCAGAGGTAGATCGATCACACGTTGTAAATAGAAAACGCAAGCCTCTTAAATGGTGGCAAGTCGTTTTGATTTACTTCAATTTTGTCGGACTTCCATTTATGTTTACGTTTACTTTTTGGATCTTTATATGGTGGTTTTGTTCCCTTATTGTAACATCTATTACAGGAAGTTACGAGAATACATTTGGGCACCTTATCGTCTTAGCTTTTATGATTCCTGCGCTATTTATTAATAAAATTATCACGACTCCTTTCAAGTCATTCTTCAAGAATTTGAATAAAGATGGGGACAAGGCAGTAGATTTTCTTGGTAGACAAGCCACTTTATTATCCACAGTTTCTGGAGATAAAATGGGTAATGCGGAGCTTCAGGCAGATGGCAATACGATGAGCATTTATGTGAAATCACTAGATGGTTCTGAGTTACGCTTTCGCGAAAGCATCCTAATCATCAAACAATCAACAGATAAAAATTATTTCTACGTCAGTAAAGCTTAATCTATGCTGATACCAATCATTACTATTTAAAAGAAAATTAACCAAAACCAAAAATCAGTTTCTATGGATGCAATCCCATCGTTTGTAATTACCGGAATAGGAATCCTCTTATTTCTCGTTGTCGTTTATTTCGCAATCATCGCGATGTTCTACAAAAAAGTACATCAAGGTCAAGCCTTGGTCCGTACTGGATTTGGTGGAACAAAAGTTGCAACAGACAAGGGACTTTATGTAGTTCCAGTATTCCACCGTGTAGAAGTAATGGACGTTTCTGTAAAGAAAATCCAAATTGAGCGTCTCGCGACCGAAGGTCTTATCTGTAAGGATAACATGCGTGCAGATATTAAAGTGGCATTTTTTGTTCGTGTAAATAACGAAGTGGAGTACATCAAAAAAGTGGCTCAAACCATCGGTGTAGAAAGAGCTTCACGTCAAGAAACACTTGAGGATCTTTTTGAAGCAAAATTCTCTGAAGCGCTTAAAACCGTAGGTAAGAAATTTGACTTTATACAGTTGTATGAATCTCGTCGTGAGTTTCGTGATGAGATTGTAGATATCATTGGTACAGATCTTAATGGTTATACACTAGAAGATTGTGCAATCGATTATCTTGAGCAAACGTCTGTTTCTTATTTAAAAGCAGATAATATTCTTGATGCAGAAGGTATTAAGAAGATCACAGATCTTACTGCTGCACAAAACGTGCAATCTAACTTGATTAAGCGTGATGAGGAAAAAACGATCCGTAAGCAAGATGTAGAGGCTCGTGAAGCAATCCTTGAACTAGACAAACAACTAGCAGAAAAAGAAGAACAACAACTCCGTGAGATTGCAAACATAAAATCTCGTGAAGGTGCCGAAACTTTAAAGGTAGCAGAGGAAGAGCGTCTCAAGTCTGAAACAGCTCGTATCGCAACCGAAGAAAAGGTAAAAGTTGCCGAAGAAAATATGCAACGCCAGATTATCGTTGCCGAAAAGAACAAGCAACGTACCGAGGCTGTAGAAACAGAACGTGTAGAAAAAGACCGTTTACTAGAAGCAACCGAAAGAGAACGCGTAGTTACACTCGCTCAGATTGAAAAAGAGAAAGTAGTAGAGGTTGAGAAAAAGAATATTCAAGATGTGATAAGAGACCGCGTAGTTCTTGAAAAAGGAGTGGTTGAAGAGCAGGAGAATATGAAAGATATTGAGGCTTTCAAAACTGCAGATCGTAACAAACAAGTTACCATCACAAATGCTGAGAGTGCTGCTCAAGAAGATTTGATTAAAACCATCAAAGCTGCTGAGGCATCTAAAGAAGCTGCTAAGCAAAAAGCTGAAGAAATTAATATCGAAGCGCTTGCACATAAAGAAGCAAGTGAGAAAGAAGCGGATGCACGTAAGATTCTTGCAGAAGCACAAGCTAAGGAAGAAGCAACCGTAGGTATGTCTGAGGCGCAAGTAATGCACGCTAAGGCAGATGCAAACGAGCGTCAAGGTATTGTAGAAGCGACTATCATTGAGAAGAAGGCACTTGCAGAAGCAGCCGGAATCCAAGCAAAAGCAGAAGCAAAACGCCAAGACGGACTTGCAGAGGCAGATGTAATCAAAGAGAAAGCTCTTGCAGATGCTGCGGGAATCGAAGAGAAGGCAAATGCAATGAAGAAACTTGACGGTGTAGGTAAAGACCACGAAGAGTTTAAACTACGTCTTGATAAAGAACTTCAAGTTGACCTTGCTGAAATCAATATCCAGAAAGATATTGCAGATGCTCAAGCACAAGTTATTGGTGATGCTCTTAAAGCTGCAAACATTGATATTGTAGGTGGTGAGACCATGTTCTTTGACCAGATTATCGGGCAAATTACAAAGGCCAAAGGATACGACAGATTAGTGAAGCATTCTGACACCGTGCATGAGGTAAAAGATGCCATTTTAGGTAGTGATGATGTAAAAGGAAACTTGCTTGAAAAAGTAAAAGAATTTGCAGATAAGTACGGCATCTCTTCTGAGGATCTTAAGAATGTGACCATCGCAAATCTTTTGATGGATTTAAAATCTAAGTCTTCAGATAATGATGAGCAAACCTTATTCAGCAACCTATCTAACCTTGCAAAGGGATTAGGATTATCTGATAAGAAACTGAAGTAAATCTCAAAATTACAGCAGTCTATATAACTAACTCAGACTGCTGTTTTTTTTTAATAAATAATTTTATGGCGGTTTATTGTATATCATACGATTTGAAGAGTAAAAACTACAACTCAATCATAGAGGCTATTAAAAGCTATGGACTATGGTGGCATCAATCTGAATCCACTTGGTTTATACAGACTACTCAAACATCAAGAGAAATTATAGATAACATAAGAAATTTTACTTCTGGAAATGACAAATTAATTGTTATCAGGGTTCAAAATGATTGGTGGGCGTCTGGTCATACCGAGGAAGAGTATAAATGGATGAGAGAAAGAAAATTTTAATTTATGGATTCACAGACTTTATTGAATATAGTGTCTATAGTTATTTCAACTATCCTCTCTGTAGGAGCTATAGTGCTATCATTTTGGTTCTATCGAGAAAGTACGAAACAAAATAAGGAAACTAGTTTAATGCAAATTGACATTAAGAATGCTATAGAAAAGTTGGAAAATATATCAAACAGAACTTACACTGATACATTTGGAGCACTTAAGGTTCAAATGGATCTTATGCAAAAACATATCTTCACATCTTCAATAGGGGAAACTAATACTAGTGAACCTGATAGATTGAAGTTTTATGTTTTAGGTTATTTATCTGATAAAAAGGAAACTTCCATTGACCAACTTTGCAGTGAATCTAAAGGATATGATAAGATGGAAATCAAGGAGATGATTTACACATTTCATCGAGATGGGATAGTAGATTTTGATGGGGAGAATGTTATCTATATCAAACCAAAACAGATGTCACAAAACTTAGGTGGAAGAATAATCGACTAATGTGAACTAAATAATACTACTCCCAAAAGCACCTATGGCAAACGAAACTCCAGATACACAACCTAAAGCATCACAGTCACTAGACGGCGGTACTTATGAGATCATACAAGGCAGACTGCAAAAGCAGAAAATCGATCTCCAAGAACGCCTTCAAAAACTGAATGAGGAACGTAAAGATGTCTTTGGCTCTCTTGAGACAAAGCTCATTGCAAATGACCGTATCAATACAGAAAACAACTGTATTGCTCGAGACATCGTTTCTCTCAATAATCTATGCCTTTTTGGATATAATGTGCATTTTGGATTGCGCACAGACATTCACTTGAGTGATGTTTTTAGTGCTTATGAATTCAAAGACAATCGTTTTGAGCCAAGACCACTAACATTACTGGAAGATGATATTTTTCTTCTTGATTTTGCAAATCTATACAAGTACTACCGAAATACTATTTTCTCAAAGTTTGCCATCATAGGGAATTACCTATATATGGTGTTTCAGCTAAGTGATAGTGTTACAGATATTAAAACATTTAAATGGCTTATAAGCGACGACACCTTAAAATACGTAGATAATCGTAGTGAACATGAATACAAGTTTCCAAAACAACATGATTTTAAGTGGCTAGAAGCTACGCGCGATATGCATCGTTATGGTGTGCACGCACACGTTTCTATACTTGACAAGGTTTTTGTAGAAACCATAGGTGGTGATCTTACTATTAAAATAGAGGACAACACAGAAGAAGGAAAAGGAATCCTTGATGAACCTGTGGAGCACATCGACCAGACACTTGATGATGGGCAATACCGTTATGCAGATCTTGGTAATTTACTGGCGCTTGAGATCAAACCTTTTCAAGAGGAAGCTCGTTATTTTGTCTATAATCATAAGCTCAAGCAAGTTCAAAAAATACAGAGTGTAAAAGACACTTGTGTACTGCTTCCAGATGATCAAGGTATCATTTTCCCGACAGGGTACTACTTACAAACGGGAGAGTATAACATCTTTGATAATGCAATCCCAAACGTAAAATTTCAAGAAAAAATCAGTTCGCCTAACGGAGAAGATTTCTTGTATGTTTTTTACTCCCCAGAGGCAGGACTTTACAACTTGATGTCATACAATGTGATTACTCAAGAAATCAAAACTCCTATTATCTGTAATGGATTTACCGTATTAAAAAATGGCGAACTCAGCTATTTTAAAACCGAAAATGAGCAAACCAAGCATCACGTCATACAGATCTGGCAAACCCCATTTTTAAAGGGCGATTATATGCCCTCTCAACACGAGGACACGCTACTATATAAAATAGGAAATAAAGATATCGTAAAAGCGATGGCAGAGGTTAACGGCCTTGTCACACTACTCAACAAGGAGGATAATTACGATGGATTATATAGTGATCTAGCCAAGTTTTCTAAAGATATTCTTGACGCCTATTACTGGCTTCCAGAGCCAGAAACGCAACAGCTTAACATACCACTTACTGAGATAAACGGAGCTGCAAATGCAGCAATCGATGAATTTGAAAAAGTGGTCCAACTTAAGCGTAATGCTGCCAAGCAAACGCAAGAGATTCAGAAAAAGGCTGACGAAATTTTTGGCAAAATAAAAAGCACTTCTTTTAAATCTATCAATGATTTTGTGGCATTGCTCACACAGCTGCGATCGTTACGTGGCGAGACCATCTCGTTAAATGACATACGCTATGTAGATCCCACTTTCGTGAAAACGTTAGAGGAAGAAATCGCGGTACAGACCCAAAAGATCTCAGAGAAGTGTGTACAGTTCTTACTAGACGACAAAGCTTTAAAACCTTATCATGAAGCGGTAGCTGAGAAGAAAGGCGAAATGGAAAAGATCAAGAAAGTGATCGAAGCCAAAAAGCTTGAAGAAGAAGTAAATCAGATTGCCACAGATCTAGAACTACTTATCGATATCGTGTCTAACCTTGATATAGAAGACACCTCCCACTCTACTAAAATTATTGATGATATCTCGCTCATTTTTGCGACTATCAATCAGTTGAAGGCTGGGATTAAGAATAAGAAAAAATCACTAGGAAGTGCAGAGGCGCAAGCAGATTTTGCTGCGCAGCTTAAGCTTATTGATCAGAGTATCATAAACTACCTAGATATTGCCACCACGCCAGAAAAGTGTGATGAGTTCCAGACTAAAATCTCTATCCAGCTAGAAGAGCTAGAAGGGAAGTTTGCAGATTGGGATGAGTTTATCACGCTTATAATTGAAAAGCGCGAGGAAGTGTACGGAGCTTTTGAAGCACGCAAAAATGCACTGATAGAAAAGCGAAATAAAAAGGCAATGGCATTAAAAAATGCCTCAGAACGTATCTTGAAAGGTGTACGTAAAAAAGCCGAAAGCTTTAAAACAGCTTCGGAAATAAACGGATATTTTGCCGCAGATCTTATGATCAATAAGGTGCGCGATATCGTACAGCAACTTAAGGAGCAAGAAGACACTGGAAAGGCAGAAGAGATTGAGACTGGACTTAAAACAGCTCGTGAAGATGCATTGCGCAAACTCAAAGACAAACTAGATCTCTATGAAGATGGAGATACGGTGATACGACTTGGTAAGCATAAATTTGGTGTAAACAAGCAACCACTTGACCTCACTATTGTGCTCAAAGATGGTGCGCTTAACTATCACCTTACGGGAACAGATTTTTACCAAGAACTTTCAAATGAAACGCTTCTCGCTTCTCGCCATATTTGGAATCAGGAGTTTGTTTCAGAAACTAGCGAAGTGTATCGCAGTGCGTATTTGGCTTATAAATTATTTAACAAACTTGACAAACACACGCTACTAGAAGCTGGCGATGATGCGCTACTTGCGATTGTGCAAGAAGAAAGTCGCAATGACTATGCAGAGGGTTATGTAAAAGGCGTACACGATGTAGATGCTTCAAAAATTTTAAAGGTACTCGTACATAAACACAACGAGCTAGGTTTACTCACCTACGCACCAGAAATTAGGGCGTACGCTCAGTATTTTTGGAACAGCATTGACCCAAACACTCAAAAAACGCTCAACCAGTCTATAAAGGCTTCGGGAGAGGTGTTACAGTTTTTTCCAGATGCAAAGGAATATCAATTTATTGTTGAGACTTTAAGTGATGAGATACACGCTTTCGCGAAAGCGGAATCCCTTTTCTCACCAGATTTGAGTCAAACTATAGCAAAGTACATTTTTGACGAATTACAAGAAGACACAGATTTTGTGCGCAGTAGCGTTGCTGTGCGATTGAAAGACGCTTTCGCGAAAGCGTTAAAGCAACAACAAGCAGATCTTAAGTTTAAGAAAAGTTATGAATCACTACCTAACTTCAAGGGGAAAGTTCAACTTGTAAAACAATGGGTAACGGCATTTGTACGTACTCAAGAAAGTGTTACAGACCTACGTTATGTAGATGAAGTAGTATGTTTGTTACTCTTTGAAGACGAGTCTATTTTAAAAACAAAAGCAGCTTCTCCTCATGAGAGAATCACAGGCTTGAGCGGTGATCACAGCTCAATTACTGACGGTGTTTTTACTTTTAATTACCATGACTTTACGGCGAGACTTAACTTATTTGTAACCGAACAAGTACCCGCTTTTGAAACATTTAAGAAAGCAAAACACGAGGTTACTGAAACGCTGAAAGAGAATTTAAAACTCGACGAATTTAAACCAAGAGTGCTTACATCCTTCGTGCGTAACAAGCTGATTGACCAAGTGTATTTCCCATTGTTTGGTGATAACCTTGCAAAGCAATTAGGAACCGTAGGCGATAATAAACGTACCGACCGTATGGGTATGTTGCTACTTATCTCGCCTCCTGGGTATGGTAAAACTACCCTGATGGAATATATAGCAAACCGTCTAGGACTCGTTTTTGTAAAAATTAATGGCCCTGCAATAGGTCACGAAGTGACTTCTGTAGATCCAGAAAGTGCCACAAATAGCGCAGCTCGTGAAGAGCTCAAAAAACTCAACGTCGCTTTTGAGATGGGTAACAATGTGATGCTATATCTAGATGATATCCAACACTGTAATCCTGAATTTTTACAAAAATTCATTAGCCTTTCTGATGGTACACGTAAGATTGAAGGTGTGTATAATGGTAAGTCCAAAACTTATGATCTGCGCAGTAAGAAATTCTGTGTGATAATGGCGGGTAACCCGTATACAGAGAGTGGAGAGAAATTCCGTATTCCAGATATGCTGGCAAACAGGGCAGACATTTATAACCTGGGGGATATTATAGGAGATACAGAGCATCTGTTTAAGCTGAGTCTTATTGAGAATTCGCTTACTGCAAATCCGCTACTGCAGCAATTGAGCAGTACGCATTTTGATGATATCTATACACTCATAGATCGTATTGAAAATGGGACACAAGACACCCAACTTAAAGGTAATCACACTGCACAAGAAGTGGCCGATTATACAAAAGTACTGGAGAAGGTAATTACTATAAGAAACACTGTGCTCAAAGTAAATGCAGAGTATATACGAAGTGCCGCGCAAGAAGATGCCTACCGCACAGAGCCTTCTTTTAAACTTCAAGGGTCATACCGTGACATGAATAAGCTCGTGGCAAAAGTGGTTCCTATAATGAACGACGCTGAGCTTGCGACATTGCTCCTATCCCACTATGAAAGCGAGTCACAAACACTCACCTCAAGCGCAGAGGCAAACTTGTTAAAATATCGTGAACTCATCAACTCGCTAGACGAAACACAAGCCACGCGATGGAACACAATGAAAGAAACCTTTGTAAAAAATAATAAACTCAAAGGTTTTGGAGACAAGAACGAGATGGCACAAGTGCTCTCTCAAATGATGGAATTCACAGAGAATCTGGAAGGAATTAAGAAAGCGCTGGAGAAGGGGTTGGAGAAATGATTTTAAAAACATCTCCCCTAACCCCACTTCGAAGAGGGGAATACTCACGATACTTTTCATTTTGCTTCGCAAAATAAAAAGTATCCAAACCACAACAGTGTCCCTCTTTGAAGAGGGAGTCAGAGAGATGTCTGCAAGAATAGTAAACAAAAAAACGACAGCTCTCGCTGTCGTTTTTTAATACTATCTAAAATCTAGATTAAATCTTTGAGATTACATCTTTAGCTTTAGCAATTCCTTCTTCTAGATTGACATTGACTAAATCTGCTACTATAAAGATTACATCTGTAATCCCTAGAAACCCTAAAAAGGTTTTTAAGTAAGGAGTTACAAAATCCACCTCGCTACCTACTGGTGTTCCTCCTGTAGTCACGACCACATAAGCCTTTTTATTTTTTAATAGACCTATAGGTCCTTCTGGTAAGTAGTTAAAACTAATTCCCGCTCTTGATATTAAATCTATATACGTTTTAAGTCCGGCAGTAACCCCAAAATTATACATAGGTGCCGCGATTATGTATGCATCTGCATTTGCAAATTCTATAGCAAGTTCATTACTCCCAGCTACAGCATCTTTTTGAACATCTGTTTGCGCTTCTGGCGGAGTAAAATATGCGTTCACACGATCTTCGTTACCTAAAGTCACTAACGCTTCATAATATAAATCGCGTTGCGCAGTGATTGTATTTCCTTGCGCTTCTAATTTTTGCTGTAGTACATCTGCAAGCTCACGACTTACACTACTTGCCCCTCTAGGGCTGCTATCTATTCTTAATATATTCATTCGATTTTCTTTGATAATTATTTGTACGTATTGTCGATTAAAATAAGGCTAGCTTACGTTTCGATTAGTTACAAATGCGCCAGTACTTCTACCTTAACTAATCGTTAAAAATAATTAATTGATGGTTTATGAAAAACATCTCCCCTAGCCCCTCTTCGAAGAGGGGAATACTCACGATACTTTTTAATTTTGCAAAGCAAAATACAAAGTCTTAAACCTCAACAGTGTCCCTCTTTGAAGAGGGAGTCAGGGAGATGCCTGCAAGAATAATAAACGAATTTAATCTCTTCGCTACTCATTATTTTGAAAGATACATACCTAAGAGGAAGAGGGGAAGTCGTCACTTAAAAACATCTCCCCTAACCCCTCTTCGAAGAGGGGAATACTCACGATACTTTTTAATTTTGCAAAGCAAAATAAAAAGTGTCAAACCACAACATTATCCCTCTTTGAAGAGGGAGTCAGGGAGATGTCCACAAAGAATCACAAACAAAAAAAACGACGGCTCCCGCCGTCGTTTTATTGTTATGGTCTAGACTATATTTCTGTAAAAGATTTAACGATGGTCAACCCAGTCCTACAATGCTGAACCATATCTTCAGGAAAATCATTTTCTTTTGCATTTCTAATCTTAATAAAATCCAAATCCTGACTAAAATAACACGTTCCCTTTATACTTAAGAAATCGAAAATGAGATTTTTTAACTCAGGATGATTAGAAGGTCTATGTATACAAAATAAACTAGAATCACTTTTACTAAAATCTGCATTTTCAAATAATTCGGTGTTATTAGAGACAAACTCCATTCCTAAAGATCCTTCTTCAATACGTCCGTATTTAGATATAACTTTTAACAATTTTTGGACTTCAATATCTACAGGTTCGCCATTACTAAATTTTCCTAAGAATACAGTAAAACTCATAATCTAAGCCTTCACCTCATCCACATAAGTAGAACCTACTCCTGGCTCGTCTTGTGGAAGCTCGTCTTTAGAAGCTAGGTAACGCTCTGCGTCTAGTGCAGCCATACATCCTGTTCCGGCAGCAGTGATAGCTTGGCGGTACACGTGATCTGCTGCATCTCCAGATACAAATACGCCTGGTACGTTCGTTTTAGAAGTTCCTGGTGTATTGATAATATATCCAGTCTCATCTAACTTTAAATATTCTTTAAATATATCTGTGTTAGGCTTGTGCCCTATCGCTACAAAAAAACCTGTTGCTGGGATATCATGCTCTTCACCAGTAACATTATTTTTTACTCTTGCTCCTGTTACTCCTACATCGTCACCTAATACCTCAACAGTTTCTGTGTTGAAAAGGATTTCAATATTTTCTGTTTTCTTAACACGAGCAGCCATAATCTTAGAAGCACGGAACTCATCACGACGCACTAGCATCGTTACTTTTTTACATAATTTAGAAAGGTAGTGTGCTTCCTCACAAGCACTATCTCCAGCACCTACGATTACCACTTCTTGACCTCTATAAAAGAATCCATCACAAACAGCACAGGCAGATACACCTCCACCCATTTTAAGATATTTCTGCTCAGAAGGTAATCCTAAATATTTTGCACTTGCACCTGTAGAGATGATGATTGATTCTGCATGTATTTCCTTTTCTCCGTTGATCCACGCTTTATGCACGTCTCCAGAAAAATCTACTTTCGTAACCCATCCGTCACGCACGTCCGTATCAAAACGTTGTGCTTGCTTCATTAACTGTACCATCATTTCTGGTCCAGTTACACCATCTACATACCCAGGGAAATTCTCTACTTCATTTGTAGTTGTAAGTTGGCCACCTGGCTGTTGCCCTTGGTATAGCACTGGTGCCATATTTGCACGTGCTGCATATATTGCTGCGGTATATCCCGCTGGTCCTGAACCTATGATAAGGCATTTTACTTTTTCTACTGACATACTGTATTATTTTTAAGCTTTCGCGAAAGCGTAATAAACACTTTTACAATCGCACAATTCTTATTTATATCTTCCTTACAAAAGTAGGTTTTACAAGCCAAACCTTACAATCAAGTTATCAAGAAAACCCATGGCTTTATCACCAAAATTGATATAACTGACTACGAGCTTACTCTTGCATAGATTAAAGATAAGATTCTAACCTCTAACACGTGTTTTCAAATTGTTAATACATCATAGAGTGTGGTGATTATTCTGTAATTTGCCATTAAAATCTGATACTATGAAAAGTCGTTTTACTTATATCTTATTATTACTTGTTGCGAGTGTCGCTTGCGCGCAAGAAACTAGAGAAAATGATGTCACACTAACCTCAAACCTAGATTATACCTATGAGGTTATTGTTCCAGAACTTACTAACCCTTGGGGACTGGCAGTATTACCAGATGAGTCTATGCTTATCACTGAAAAAAGTGGAGAGCTCATACACTTTAAGGATGGTGTAAAAACAATGATTACTGGAGCTCCAGAAGTTGTAACGCGTAATCAAGGTGGTTTACTTGACATACGCTTGCATCCAGATTATGTGACTAATGGCTGGATATACATCACGTACTCATCGCCAGAAGGTGAAGAAGATGGAGCGATGACGGCACTTATGAGAGTAAAATTAAAAGACGGCGCGCTTACCGAAAAGAAGGTATTATATAAAGGAAGCCCAAATACGAGAAAGGGACATCACTTTGGCAGTCGTGTGCGTTTTGATAAGGATGGATACCTCTACTTTTCTATAGGAGATCGTGGTGAAAGAGATCAAAATCCGCAGGATATTACTCGTGATGGAGGTAAGATTTATAGACTGAATGCAGATGGAAGTATCCCTACAGATAATCCTTTTGTAGGTCAAGACGGAGCAAAAGAGGCTGTTTTCTCTTACGGACATCGTAATCCGCAAGGAATGGCGGTACACCCTGAGACAGGTAAGATATGGATACACGAGCACGGACCACGTGGTGGAGATGAGATTAATATCCCTGAGGCTGGTAAAAACTTTGGGTGGCCAGTAATCTCATACGGTATTAATTACAGCGGAACTACGTTTACAGAAATTTCGGAAAAAGAGGGAATGGAGCAGCCTATATATTACTGGGTTCCTTCTATCGCTCCTTCTGGGATGACTTTTGCAACTAACACTGGTGATGCAAAACTTGACGGTAACCTGCTTATTGGTTCGCTTAAATTTGAATATTTAGAACTTGTCATTTTAGAAAACGACAAGGTAGTTTCTCGTGAGAAGTTACTTGAAGATGTAGGTCGTGTGCGCAATGTGATTAATCATAATGGCACTATCTATGTAGGTGTAGAAGGAAAAGGAATCCTTAAACTAGTTAAGAAATAATGAAACTACTTTTAAGTTTATTTACGGCAGGAGCTAGTGTTTTTTTATTTTTCGCGAAAGCGGAAAAAGAAATTTATACCTCCCAAGACCCACTTGCTCAATCTATCGAGCGTGGTGCAGAGGTATATCAAGACTTTTGCATACAGTGCCACTTAGGAAAAGGTGAAGGAGTCGCTGAAACATTCCCGCCGCTTGCTGGCTCAGACTGGCTCACAGAAGATTGCTATAAAGAGGCAATAAAAGCAGTAAAGTATGGACAGCAAGGTCCAATTATTGTAAACGGCGTTGCCTATGATGGCGTGATGGCAAACCTAGAACTTTATGAGGATGAAGTGGCAGATGTGATGAATTATATCATGAATAACTGGGGAAACACTCAAAAAGAAATGATTACTGAAGAGGAAGTAAAAGCTATCTCAAAATAAAAATAAGTGATTTTATTTTATAATTACAAGAAATAGTAGTCCTCGTTTTATCACTGTAAGCCACTACTTTTTAAAATATCGATGAGCCGAGAATATTCTTCTCGGCTTTTTCATTTCTAATCCATTTCAATAACCCATTTTAAATTGTATTTTTACCTCCTAATCGTCCTCAAATTTTATGGGTAAAATAATTGCTATTGCAAACCAAAAAGGTGGTGTGGGCAAGACCACTACTTCTGTTAATCTCGCTGCCTCTCTAGGTGTGCTAGAGAAAAAAGTACTCCTTATTGATGCAGATCCTCAGGCTAATGCGAGCTCTGGGCTAGGCATTGATGTAGAAGGTGTAGAGATAGGAACTTACCAACTGCTAGAACATACTAACAATGCAGAGGAAGCGATTATAAAAACGTCTTCCCCTAATCTTGATATCATACCTGCACACATTGACCTTGTTGCTATAGAAATAGAACTTGTAGATAAGGAATCTCGTGAGTACATGATGAAGAAAGCTATAGGGCATTTGAGAGAGCAATATGACTATATTCTTATAGATTGTGCACCATCATTAGGCCTACTTACACTTAATGCCCTTACTGCGGCAGATTCTGTAATTATCCCTATTCAATGTGAGTACTTTGCGTTAGAAGGATTAGGAAAATTATTAAACACCATAAAAAGTGTTCAAAAAATTCACAACCCAGATTTAGATATCGAAGGTCTCTTACTCACAATGTTTGATTCTAGACTACGATTATCTAATCAAGTGGTCGAGGAAGTTCAAAAACATTTTAGCGAGATGGTTTTTGAGACAATCATACAGCGTAATGTACGTTTAAGTGAAGCACCTAGTTATGGCGAAAGCATTATAAACTACGATGCAGCAAGTAAAGGAGCAACTAATTACTTGAGCCTAGCTCAAGAACTTATTACAAAAAATAATAGCTAGAATGGCTAAAGCAACAAAAAAACAAGCGCTAGGTCGCGGACTTTCGGCACTACTGAAAGATCCAGAAAACGACATTAAGAGCGCCGAAGATAAAAATGCAGACAAGGTTGTAGGTAATATCATTGAGCTTGACCTAGGTGATATAGATGTAAACCCTTTTCAACCTCGTACAAGTTTTAATGAGGAAACTTTAAGAGAGCTTGCCTCATCTATACGTGAACTAGGCGTTATACAGCCTATTACTGTGCGTAAGATGAGTTTTGGTAAGTACCAGCTGGTTTCTGGAGAGCGTCGTTATAGAGCTTCAAAGTTAATAGGCAACGCTACCATTCCTGCATACATACGTATCGCAAATGATAATGAGAGTCTTACGATGGCTCTTGTTGAAAATATACAGAGACAAGATCTTGATCCTATAGAAATCGCACTTTCATACCAGCGATTAATAGATGAGATTAACCTAACGCAGGAGCAAATGAGTGACCGCGTGGGTAAAAATAGATCTACAATCACAAATTACTTACGCTTATTAAAGCTTGATCCTATTGTACAAACGGGAATGCGTGATGGCTTCTTGTCTATGGGACATGGTCGTGCACTCATCAATGTAGATGATACTAGTGACCAACTGGATATTTACGAAAAAATCTTACAAGAAAAACTTTCGGTAAGACAGACTGAGGCACTGGTAAAGAATTATCATGCTACCTCTACTATTGAAACACCTACAGAGCAAAAGGAAGAAACTCCTAAGTTCATTAAAAAAGGAACTAAAGACTTTGCCGAGTATTTTGGAGCTAAAGTTGATATCAAAGTAGCAAAGAATGGTCGCGGAAAAATTTCTATTCCCTTTTCTTCAGAAGAGGACTTTAATCGCTTACAGAAATTAATCAATAGTGCAAAGTAACAAATACCTCTTACTGGTTTTTTTATTGTGTTTTTACGCTTTCGCGAAAGCGCAACAAGACGCTCCTGCAGAAGCTATCATAGATGCAGATAAGGTAGAAGGCGCATCTAGTAAAGAACCTTACGACCCATTGAGACCGGCTAAAGCCGCATTTTATGGTGCCGTACTTCCAGGTCTAGGTCAAATTTATAATAAAGATTACTGGAAACTTCCATTAGTATACGGAGCTCTTGGCTCTACGATATATGGTGTATCCTTTAATGGTAATCAGTCAGAGCGTTTTAGAACAGCTTTTAAGGAAAGACTCGCTGGTCGTATAGATGAGTTTACCACAATAAATGAAGATGGCACCACCACCGAAATCTTTTCTGATGATGCACTTCTTAATGGTCAAGAACAATTTAGAAAAAGAAGAGACCTTTTTATCCTAGTCTCTGCTGGCGTTTATATTCTCCAGATTATAGAGGCAAATGTAGATGCTCACTTATCGCAATATGATGTAGATGATGACTTGACCTTTGGTCCAGCACTCTATTTTGACGACTTAGGGCAGACCATGAATTATGGACTCTCTTTTAATTACAAGTTTTAGTATATGAAAATAGCACTCCTAGGCTATGGAAAAATGGGTAAAACCATCGAAAGCATTGCCACAGATAGAGGTCACAAGATTGTAGCAAGAGTAAACTCTCCTGAGAGCTTTACACTAGCAGATGCAGATGTTGCCATTGACTTTAGCATCCCTGATAGCGCTGTAGACCATCTTACAAAATGTTTTGAAGCAGGAGTACCCGTTGTTTCTGGAACGACAGGCTGGTTAGATAACTATCAAGATATGGTTGCTCTTTGTACTAAAAATGAAGGTGGATTTATTTACGCTTCAAACTTTAGCGTAGGCGTTAATTTATTTTTTGAGTTTAATAGAAAACTCGCAGCTATCATGGCACCTCATAAAGACTATAAAGTTGATATGACCGAGATACACCACACTCAAAAACTAGACGCACCTAGCGGGACCGCTATCACACTAGCAGAAGGTGTTATTGAAGCATCAGACTATACAGGCTGGGATCTCAATGAAGGACAGAACATACAGGAAAATCACCTCCCAATCACTGCCGAGAGAGAAGGAATTGTACCTGGCACTCATATTATTAATTACAAGAGTGAGATAGACACAATCACCTTAAGCCACGAAGCTCATTCTAGGCAAGGATTTGCTTTAGGAGCCGTAGTTGCAGCAGAATGGTTACAAGGAAAACAAGGAGTTTTCACTATGAGAGACGTTTTAGGTCTTTAACTTGTAACAATATCTAATAACGTAAGACCAACTTACAGATTCAAAACATTACAGATGACACTTATACAATGGTTTATATTTTTCCTAATCGTTCAAGCAGTACACTTTGCTGGAACTTGGAAACTCTACGTACGTGCTGGTCGTAAAGCATGGGAAGCAGCAGTACCAGTTTACAATGCAGTAGTACTCATGGGTATTATAAATCGTCCTAAGTGGTGGACAATTTTACTATTTATACCTATTGTAAACCTTATTATGATACCTGTAGTATGGGTAGAAACTGCGAGATCATTTGGCTTTAACACATTTAAGGATACAGCACTTACGGTGCTCACAGGAGGTTTGTACTTATACTACATTAACTATGCGACAGATGCTCCGTATAAACACGACAGAGATATTAATCCAAAATCTTCTAGTGGAGAATGGACAAGCTCACTGCTATTTGCAATAGTAGCAGCCACATTAGTGCATACATATTTCATGCAGCCATTTGTAATCCCGTCTTCATCACTAGAAAAAACATTACTTGTAGGCGATTGGTTGTTTGTAAGTAAATTTCATTATGGAGCGAGAACACCTATCACTACCGTAGCAACACCTATGCTACATGACACCATCTACGGTACAAAAACAAAAAGTTACTTAACACGACCACAATTACCATATTTTAGACTTCCTGGTTTTCAAGATATCAAACGTAATGATATTGTTGTATTTAGTTGGCCAGTTGATACGCTTACAGATATTACACCTGGGCACATGCGTGGTAGTGTGCGTAAACCTATTGACAAGAAGTCTAACTATGTTAAGAGAGCTGTAGGAATAGCTGGAGATTCTCTCGAAGTACGCGATGGCTATGTATATATCAATGGAGAGCAAAATGATCTTCCAGATCGTGCTCGTATACAGTTTAGCTATAAGATTGTGTCTAAAGAGCTACTCGTAAAACGGGCTACAGATGCTAATGGGAATTATGTAGTACCTACAGATCTGGTAAATGGTCGCTATGAGATTTCTGACATTTATTTATCTGGAGCAGAAGGACCAAACGGACCTTATGAGCACATGGCACACGCGAGTGAAGCAGCCATTGAAAAATTAAAAAACAATGCCAATATCATAAGTATTGAACGCACACGATATGAGGTTAGAGAAAATAACACAGGGATCTTTGGAGCTATGCCAGGCAGAGCTTCTAGTGTAGATAACTTTGGACCTATTTACATTCCAGAAGAAGGTACAACGGTAGCTATAAACTCAGAAAGTCTTCCTTATTACCAGCGCATCATTGAAGTGTATGAAGGTTATGAAATGGGTAGAGAGCGTGAAATCACAGTTAATGGTAATCAGATATTAATGAACGGCGAACCTCTTACCGAGTATACTTTTGAGCAAAATTATTACTGGTTAATGGGTGACAACCGTCATAACTCTCAAGATGCAAGAGCGTGGGGTTACGTTCCTTTTAATCACGTGGTAGGTAAGCCTGTGTTTGTATGGATGAGTTTAGATGCAAATGTTCCTGGGTTCTTTAATAGTATACGATGGAATCGTGTATTTACTACTGTAGGTGGCAATGGACCTTTAGTGAGTTACCGCTACTGGTTTTTAGGAGCCTTATTATTATACATAGGATGGTCTTTCTTTAGAAAGAAAAAACAGACTAAGAAGTAATCTATGAAACCAGCTCTTATTACCGTAGGCTACTGTGCTCCTATTATACAATACGCAGTAATTTATCAAACCGAACAACTTCACATTGAAGCCAAAGGAAATTTCCAAAAGCAATCGTACCGCACGCGTATGAAGATTGCTACATCTACTGGTGAGTTAACACTCATTGTTCCTATTCTTCACCGCAAGGATAAAACGGAACGCCAGCAGTATTATGATGTGAAGATTGAGAATAAATTTCACTGGCAGCGTGATCACTGGAGGTCTCTTAAAATTGCATATCAAACCTCACCATACTTTGAGTATTATGAGGATGATTTTGAGCATTTATATCATACCACTTATGATAGTCTTATAGACTTTAACAACGCTTGTCATGCTGTTATTATGGAGTGCTTGCAACTAGAAATCACACCTATTCTTACTGAAGAGTTTTTTAAAAATCCTGAACAATTAGATTATAGAGATCTCGTTCAAGCAAAAAAAGAACCGAGCTATCCTTTACCAGAATATCACCAACTCTTTAACGAGAATCACGGGTATTTATCTAACCTAACCATTCTTGACTTACTATTCAATTTAGGCCCTAGCGCACAAGATTATCTAGCAGAGGTTGATCTATCTAACGAGCTAGCATAAGAGTCGCCATAGAAGGCTTGTGATCGCTTAAATCTACATCGTAGGTTTCAAAGTTTGTAACCGGTAAAGAATCGTTTACTAAGATAAAGTCTATACGCAAAGGAATGATGTCAAACCAGAAGGTTGCTCCTGTTCCTGATCCCGCTTTCGCGAAAGCGTCAACCTTATTACCCTTTACCTTGCGATACATATAAGAAGTAGCGCTATTATTAAAATCGCCAGTTACGATAACCGGATAGGGAGATGTAGCTTCGTTATTTAAAAACTTAGCAACCTGAGTTTCTTGCTTTTCAAAAGCTTGACCCAATCTACCCAGTAATTTTTTTGAGTTCTCCTTTTGCAAGTTTGCTAGATTAGGAGATAAACTGAAAGATTGAAAATGCATATTATACACTCTTACTGTATCAGTAGCAGTCGCTATATCTGCGTAAATTCCATTATTACCAGTATTTTCAAAATCCAATGAACCACTATTGATAATTGGATATTTTGAAAAAATCACCTGACCAAAAGATTTACTAGGGGATTTCATCACTTTATACTCATAAGGATAAACCCTCTCATCAGGTTTAAATCCTGGGTAATATTCTTGAAAAGAAATAACATCAGGATTTTTATCTGAGATTAGCTGTATGGTACGTTCACCTACTTTCACTTCATCAGACCAACCATGAATATTAAACTGTCGCACATTATAGGTAAGTACTTTTAATGTGGCTCCATCACCTATATCCTCACCTCCACCTATACGTACAAGAGAGAAAATATGTGTAATCCCTAAGGCTAGAATAATAGCAGATAATAACAATTGCTTCCTCCCTCTGAAAAGCCAATACATCAAGAATAAAAAGTTGATGATAAGCAATACAGGAAGCACAAGGCTAAGCACTGAAAGTGCTGGAAAGATATGTGGAGGTATAAATGGTAATAAATAACTAGCTAGTAGGAGTACGGCAAATATGCTATTTACAAAGAAGA
This sequence comes from Dokdonia sp. Asnod1-B02, assembly GCF_045063955.1. Lineage (NCBI taxonomy): Bacteria > Pseudomonadati > Bacteroidota > Flavobacteriia > Flavobacteriales > Flavobacteriaceae > Dokdonia > Dokdonia sp. Asnod1-B02. Next base: position 3,108,153 of record NZ_JBEFNW010000002.1, read on the forward strand.
TAATCTTACCGAAGAATTCGAGCTTTTTCATCTCTTATTCCTTACCAGCTTTAAATAGAAAGTCCTTCTCAGCCTTAGACAGACTGTCGTAACCGCTTTTACTTATCTTATCAAGAATAGCATCTATACGTTGCTGCTGTTCAGATTTTGATCCAGTTGCAGTACTTCTTGTTTTAGATCCCGCATTCTTTGCTGTTCTATGTACCGTACGAAGCGGAGATTTCTTTTCTTTTTTAGGTGTTTTAGTGAACCAGCCCGTTACTGAATCCATGATTTTTTCAAACCACAATCCAATGTCATTACCTTTAAGTAATTGCTTTGCATATATAAATCCAAAGGCCGCACCACCTAAGTGAGATATTAATCCACCAGCGTTTCCAGAATCTAACATTAATAGATCTCTAAGCACTACAAACACAGCAATCCACCATAGCTTGATATTAAATGTAAATATTCTTATCTCTGCATTAGGTGTGTATGTCCCTATGAAAACGACAATGGCATTTACAGCTGCACTTGCACCTAGCAAAACGCCTGTCCCTCTAAACGCTGGGAGAACATTGTATAGTAATGCAAAAAGTGTCCCTCCAGCGATAGCTCCCAGAAGGTAAATTGCAATAAATTTCTTTTCAGAAAAGATGTTTAACACAAACCTTGAGAATACATATAGCCAGACCATATTCCAGAATAAATGTCCAAAACCAGCATGTAAAAAAGCATACGTAAGTATACTCCACGGCTGCTGTAAGAATCTCACAAAGTCTGATGGCAATACAAAGTATCTACTAAAGAAATCTGATCCTAAACCAGATATCCATGGAACGATATTAAAAAGCAAGTACACAGCTACATTGATCACAATCAATTTGATTGCAATATTTGCGGTACTATATTTATATGCTAGTGATGTATTTGCCATATGTAAATATCAATATTGACCTAATCCTTTTTTCTTCCAGTAAAACATCATTACAAACCCAAATAAAGCACCACCAAAGTGAGCCCAATGTGCAATGTTTGCCCCAAAAATTGAGAAGCCTGTTACTCCAGAAAATAAATCTATCCCTACAATGATAGGTATAAAGTATTTTGCCTTGATAGGCACAGGAATAAATAATAATCCCAATGAAGCATTAGGAAATAACATCCCAAACGCTACAAGTAATCCCATTATTGCACCAGACGCACCACTTGCACTACCTACAAAACTATTAACCATCGATATTAAGGCCTCACGGCTAACTTCATTTGGAAAACCAGCTAAAGAATAAGCCCTTTCAGGGTTAGACCTCGCTTGTGCTTCAGCTTGAGTTAACAACTCGAAAATTCTATCCCTACTTAAACCCAAATTAATCAAAGAATCGTAAGCAGGTTGAAAATCGTAATAGTTCACTAATGTATGTATCAGAGCTGCTCCAAAACCTGCTGAAAAGTAAAAAAATATAAATCTTTTCTGTCCAATGGCGTTTTCAATAGGGCTTCCAAACATCCATAAGGCATACATATTAAAAAGTATATGCATAGGACTAGCAAAACTATGCATAAACATATGCGTAAGTGGTTGCCAATATTGGAAATTTGGATGCTCCGGAAACCAAAGTGCAAACAATGGAGTTGCAACTATAGGCTTTATAATAAACAAAGATCCTAGATAGAAAATCACATTAACTATCAGTAGTATTTTTACTGTTTCAGTTATTCTTCCCATACCTACTTAAATTTTCTTTCTAAGTCTTCACTTGTCATGGTCACAAACGTCTTGCGATTAGTAGGTGAAATACTCGGTTCTTTACAAGCAAAAAGACTATTTACAAGATGCTCTCTTGACATATTATCTAAAGACACTCCTCCTTTTACAGCTAGACTTTTTGCCATACTCTTTGCTAGTGTGTCCGTTTGACTAAAGCCACTATCTGGCACCTCGTTTTCAAGATCACTTAATAATTGATCTATCACCACTGGCACTTGGCTCTCTGTGATAGAAGTAGGAATTCCATTTATTTCAAGAATATCTCCGCTTATAGTCCCAAAAATAAAACCTGTGTTTTCTAGGCCAGCTTTGAGTTCTTCAATAAGTGCTAGTTCTGTAGTACTATAAGCCAATGTTAATGGAAATAGCAGTTGCTGACTCACAGATTCCTTGACCGTGATGTTACGCAAGAACTCTTCATAAAGGACACGCTGGTGCGCTCTATGCTGATCTATAATCACCATCCCACTCTTTATGGTACTAACTATGTATTTATTATTAAGTTGGTACGTAGATGATTCATCTTTAGAAGGTGAAGTCGATATATTTTGCATCGCACCGTTAAGTCCGCTCTCAAACATATCTGGAGTACTTACCTCTTTTTCAAAAGTCATTGTACTTACGGCAGTTGCTTGAGATTCCATCCCTTCATACATATTCTCCCACCCAGCAGCACTAGGCTTCTCAAATTCTGGACGTTGCGCTCCACGTTTTGGTGGTGCTACGTTTTCAAAAGGATTAAATGTCCGGTCTACTTCTATCTTAGGTGTGACAATGCCCTTATTTTTATAATCGTAAGGAGTATCAAGTTCGCTATCGCGATTAAAATCAAGCACCGGCGCAATACTAAATTGCCCTAAACTATGCTTGATGGTACTGCGTAGCATTGCATACAATGCATGCTCGTCATCAAACTTTATCTCCGTCTTAGTAGGATGTATATTGATATCAATCGTACTTGGATCTACCTTTAGGTATAAAAAGTAGCTCGCTCTAGCTCTTTCTGGCAAGAGACCATCAAAAGCTGCCGTTACAGCATGATTGAGATAAGCGCTTTTTATAAAACGGTCGTTTACAAAGAAAAACTGCTCTCCTCGTGTCTTCTTAGAAAACTCAGGTTTTACTACGAATCCGTTTATGGTAAGAATGTCTGTGTCTTCTTGAACAGGAACTAATTTCTCATTAGTCTTACCTCCAAAAATAGCCACAATACGTTGCTTGAGATTCCCTTGAGACAATTGAAACAACTCACCTTCATTGTGATACATTGCAAAAGCAATATCTGGATGCGCAAGTGAAACGCGTTGAAACTCGTCAATTACATGACGCAGCTCAACACTATTAGATTTTAAAAAATTACGCCTCGCTGGGATATTAAAAAATAGGTTTTTTACAGAAAGTGAAGTTCCCTTAGGCGTAGCACAAACCTCTTGTGCATTAATCTTACTCCCTTCTATCTCTATGCGCGTTCCTACCTCTGCTCCTTCTGGACGCGTCTTAAGTTCTACGTGAGCAACTGCCGCAATAGATGCGAGTGCTTCCCCGCGAAAACCTTTTGTGTTTAAATTGAATAAATCATCTGCTGTAGTAATCTTAGATGTAGCGTGACGTTCAAAACTCATACGAGCATCGGTATCACTCATCCCTTTTCCATCATCTATAATCTGGATCAAAGTTTTACCAGCATCTTTTACTATAAGTTTAATGGTAGATGCTCCTGCATCTATAGCATTCTCAAGTAATTCCTTAACCACAGAAGCTGGGCGCTGCACAACTTCTCCCGCAGCGATCTGGTTTGCTACGTGATCGGGTAAGAGTTTAATAATGTCTGCCATTAGGACTTACGGTTATAGCGGATTTGTAAATATGGATAAGTCGAAGTCTATAATCCAAAGAAATAATAATACCATGAGAATGAATATAATGGCGATTGTACGGTTATATCCACCTTTACGACTTTCTTGGAGCTCGTCCCACGCAGTAGTAATTTTTTTCTTTAGTCCACCGTTGTAGTCGAGCGTTTTACGGTGCTCATCAAAGCGCCCTTCTATCTTAAAAGGGCTCCCTTCCTTATCGCTATTATAATAGCGCGGCTCGTAACTATACTTCTTATTTGTGCGTTTTATAATTCCCATAATACTATTGTTTCAAAGATACAATTTCGTATCCAAAAAGCGTACCGTTCCATTGATTCTCCCTAGAGAATTAAGAACAATCATATCAAAAGGAACCACAAATAGCACGACAACTACTATGAGATATAATAGATTGTTGTTTGTTTATTACGCTTTCGCGAAAGCGTAACCCTACAAAATTTAGAACTTTGCATCTTTTCTCAATTGCGCCATTTTTATAGCTGCAATCGCTGCTTCTGTTCCTTTATTGCCATGTATACCGCCACTACGAGCTCTGGACTGCTCTATGTTATTATCTGTAAGCACACAGAAAATCACGGGAATATCTTGTTGTAAGTTCAGGTCCTTAATTCCTTGAGTCACTCCTTCACATACAAAATCAAAATGCTTAGTCTCACCTTGAATCACGGTACCGATAACGATGACAGCATCTAGCATGTCATATGCTTGTGTCATCTTCTTAGCTCCATAGATGAGCTCAAATGCTCCTGGAACATTCCAGCGCACAATGTTGTCGTTAATCGCCCCACAATCCTTTAAAGCATCAAATGCGCCTTTAAAGAGTCCTTCTGTGATCTCATCGTTCCACTCAGAAACAACAATCCCAAACTTGAAGTCTTTCGAGTTTGGGATGGTTGCTTTATCATAGGCCGAGAGGTTGTTACCTGCTGTTGCCATAATAGTAATTTATGTTATAGTACAAAGCGCTTTAAATGCGCTAGGCTATGTTATTTTGCTGCTTGCGCGCGACCTAAGTATAAGTCTACTTGACTTGCATACTCAGATGTTGCATACTCTTCTTTAATACGAGTAAGATGCTTTACTGCTGCATCCATCTTTCCTAGATCGATTGCTGCTACACCTGCTTTAAATAAGAAACGCGGTGTTGTAAAGTCATTTGCGTTCATCCCTGCTGCTTTCTCATAATAATCAAGAGCCTCATCTGCTTGACCTAGTTGCATGAATGCATCACCTATTGCTCCTTTTGCAAGTGGTGCTAGCATTTTATCATCACTAGAAAAATCTTGCAAGTGAGTGATTGCGTTTTGATAATCTTTAATCTCAAGGTAAGACATTCCAGCATAATAGTGAGCAAGGTTACCAGAAGGAGTACCTCCATAGTTATCTGCCACGTCTAGAAGACCATATTTACCGTTCTTTCCATTAAGTGCCACCATGTAAAGTGAATCTTTAACAGAAGTATTTGTTGCTTCTAGTGCTGTTGTAAAGCTTTCTTGAGCAACTACAAGCTCATTTGCTGCTTCTGCTCTTGCAGGTTCTGCAACAAATTTACTGTATGCTAGGTACAATAAAGCAATCACAAGGATAGCTATGATAACTCCTATCACAGGTTTTTGGTTTTTTTCAAACCACTCCTCTGCTTTATTCGCTCCTTCATCTAGTGATCCAAAGACCTCTGCCGTTGTGCTTTCGCTATCATCTATAAACTCTTCAACTTCTTCCTTTTCAGGCTTCGTTTTCGATTTATATCCTCTTTTATTATATGTTGCCATATTTCGTCGTTTATTAGTCGGGCAAAAATATAATATTTATTGAATTATGAAAGGGAAATTAATGCTTAATTTTGAAGACTAATAAAGCACTATTACTAGATGTACTAAGCTTTTGCAAAAGCGTTGCACACCTACACCACCCTATGATTCTGAAATCTCTCTCCCTTATCAACTACAAGAATTTTGAGTCCAAGGACTTTACCTTTGATGCAAAAATAAATTGTTTCGTCGGAAATAACGGCGTGGGGAAGACTAATATACTCGATGCTATTTACCATTTATCCTTTGGCAAAAGCTACTTTAATCCCGTTACTAGTCAGAATATAAATCACGATGCAGATTTCTTTGTAGTAAACGGCGTTTATGAAAAAGACGGCCGTGATGAGAAAGTCGTGGTTAGCGCAAAAAAAGGTAGCAAGAAAGTAATAAAACGCAATGCTAAGGTATACGAGCGTTTTGCAGATCATATAGGCTTTTTACCACTTGTTATTATCTCACCAGCAGATAGAGATCTAATTACCGAAGGAAGCGACACCCGCCGTAAATTTATAGATGGCGTGATCTCACAAAGTGATAAAAGTTACCTATCTAACCTACTAGGATATAGCAAAATACTTGCCCAAAGAAATGCGCTGCTTAAATATTTTGCAGCAAATAGCACCTTTAACGCAGATACACTCGCCGTTTATAATGAGCAACTAGAGGGCTTTGGAACTCCTATTTTTGAAAAGCGCAAACAGTTTTTAGAACGCTTTGCTCCTATATTTAACGAGCGCTACAAAGCGATAAGTGGCGGTACAGAACACGTCACCCTCACTTACAGCAGTACCCTAAGCGACATGCCTCTAAAGCATTCCCTTACTAATGCACTAGCAAAAGATCGCTCCTTGCAATACACAAGCGTAGGTATTCATAAAGACGATCTCCAATTTGAAATCAATGGACATCCCGTAAAAAAGTTTGGAAGTCAAGGTCAGCAAAAATCATATCTCATTGCCTTAAAACTAGCGCAGTTTGATTTTATAAAACAAGAAAGTGGCACCACGCCGCTACTGCTACTTGATGATATTTTTGACAAGCTAGATGAAAGCCGCGTGCAACATATCATTGAACTAGTAAACACCAATGATTTTGGCCAACTATTCATAAGTGACACCCATCCGGAACGCACGGAAAGTGTGGTTAAAAATATTCATCAGAGTTATGAGCTTTTTCATCTGGAACGCGCTCAATAAGACATTCTTTTTATCGTATTTTGCATTTCAACTTTTAGTACACTTTCGTGAAAAATTTATACCTACTACTCATTCTAGCCATCACTCTAGGCTGCACACAGTCTAATGAGGAAAAACTAAAACACATAAGCGGTTATTGGGAAATTGCTTCTATAGAAAACCCTAACGGACAAGTAAAAGAGTTCAGTATGAGTCAGAATATTGACTTCTTTGAGGTAAATGCAGACGGAAAGGGTGTTCGTAAAAAAGTACAACCTAACGTAGTAGGAGAATTTACAACGTCTCAATCTAGCGAAAACATCAATGTAGTTTACAAGGATGATTTATTACTACTAGAATATGCTACCCCGATGGACACCTGGCAAGAAACCGTTAAGAAAGCAACTACAGATGAGCTTGTCTTAATCAATGAAGATGGACTCATATATACTTACAGAAAATACACACCCTTAGCACTCGATTAATGGCAAAAAGAAACACAGACCCTATTTCCATAAGTCAAGCCTTAGGAGAATTTGTTGAAAAGAATAAACTCAACAAAGGAATGGATAAAGTAGATGTTACAGGCGCATGGTTTGCACTCAATCCAGCTTTTGAGACCTACACTACTTCCATACGTTTTGAGAGGGAAACCTTATTTGTAAACCTAAGCTCTTCTGTCTTTAGAGAAGAACTCTCTTATGGAAAGGAAAAAATTCTCAAAATGATCAATGAAGAATTAGGCAGAGAGGTCGTAAAGAAGATTGTGTTGCGGTAATCATCCGTAATAGATAGACATAAAAAAAGCGAGACTTTCAGTCTCGCTTTTTTTTATATCATTATCCTCCTACATACGTTCTGGAACCTCAATCCCAAGCAAGCTAAAGGCACTTTCTATGACCTGCCCTACTTCTTTACTTAGCGCTACACGGAAACTTTGATCCTCTATATTATCTGTACCTAGAATCTGTACTTGCTGGAAGAATGAGTTATATTCTTTAACTAAATCATAGGTATAGTTAGCTATGATTGCAGGACTCTTCTGTGCTGCAGCAAGCTGTATAGTTGCAGGATATTCTTGAATGATTTTAAGTAATTCCTTTTCTTTAGGATGCAATGTTCTTTCCTGAGCAATTTCCACAGGAACATTCATTTCCTTTGCCTTGCGCAAGATTGCTTGGATACGTACATAAGTATATTGAATAAATGGACCTGTATTCCCTTGAAAATCTACAGACTCCTTAGGATCAAATAAAATACGCTTCTTAGGATCTACTTTTAGTATATAATATTTAAGAGCTCCAAGACCTATCGTCTTATAAAGTGCTTTTTTCTCTTCATCAGAGTAGCCTTCTAGTTTCCCTAATTCTTCAGAGATTTCCCCTGCTGTTTGTGCGACTTCGTTAATAAGATCATCTGCATCTACCACAGTTCCTTCACGAGATTTCATTTTTCCAGATGGAAGATCTACCATTCCATAACTTAGATGGAACAGGTTTTCTGCCCAGTCGTATCCGAGTTTTTTAAGAATCAAGAACAATACTTGGAAGTGGTAATCTTGCTCGTTACCTACGGTATAAATCATACCGCCTACATCTGGATGGTCTTTTACACGTTGTATTGCAGTACCAATATCTTGCGTCATATATACTGCAGTACCATCTGCACGCAATACAATTTTTCTATCTAGACCATCTTCTGTAAGGTCACACCATACAGAACCATCTGGATCTTGCTCAAAAACACCTTTCGCAAGACCTTCCTCTATATTATCTTTTCCAAGTAAGTATGTGTTACTCTCATAGTAATAGCTATCAAAATCTACTCCTATATTTTTATAGGTAACTTCAAATCCGCTATATACCCACTCGTTCATCTTTTTCCACAAGGCAACAACCTCAGCATCTCCTGCTTCCCACTTGCGAAGCATTTCTTGTGCTTCAAGAATAAGCGGCGCTTCCTTCTTTGCTTCTTCTTCAGTTTTTCCAGCAGCAACTAAATCTGCTATTTGCTTTTTATATTCTTGGTCAAACTTCACATAATAATTCCCGACCAACTTATCTCCTTTAAGACCTGTAGATTCTGGCGTCTCGCCATTACCAAAACGCTCCCAAGCAAGCATGGATTTACAAATGTGAATCCCACGATCATTAATGATCTGCGTTTTATACACTTTTGATCCTGCAGCTTTAATAATTTCAGACACAGAGTATCCTAGCAATACATTACGCACGTGACCTAAGTGAAGTGGCTTATTTGTGTTAGGTGATGAGTACTCCACCATTACTGCCTTTCCAGACTCTGGTGTTCTTCCAAAATTTTCGGCTGCTTGTATATCTGCAAATGAAGACATATAAAAACTATCTGCAATTACAAGGTTCAAGAATCCTTTAACCACATTAAATGCAGTGATCACTGCCACATTCTCCACAAGGTATTCCCCTATTTGTGTGCCTATTTGCACAGGGTTTCCTTTTACCACTCTAAGCATCGGGAAGACTACCACCGTAATATCTCCTTCAAATTCTTTCCGCGTTGCTTGAAATTCCACTTCTGGAAGCGTTGCGTTGAATAGTTGGCTTACTGCCGTTTTTACGTGAGTTTCAATGGTAGATTGTAAAGACATAGATTCTTAATGATTGGTACTAGTTGGGTTTGTTACGCTTTCGCGAAAGCGTAATAGAAACATTTATAAAACGTAAAAATCCCCTATTTACGGGTATTACGTGAAGCACAAAGATATGTGAAAATTGAAAGTTAGCGCACAGAATCCATAGCGAAACTCGTATCTTTAAAAGAAAAAATGCTATTAAATGTATCTTACAACAACCCAGATGTAAAACGCAAAATAGATGCCGAGGTGGGTGAAGCCTTTGGACTACGCGAGCGCATCAAACAAGGCGGCATAGGAATAGGACACTTAGTGATCACAGAATCAAGTGTACAGATTCAAAATTTTCTTGCGCTAGATAAATATCGCAACAAGTGCAACATAGAGTTGCGACCACGAGGAATTATCGTAGGCTTTAGAGCATTGCTAGACAGTTATGCGCTCATAATCCCTTACTGGAAATTAAACTTATATAAAGGACGCGCCGAGGAATATAGCATCTATCGTGACAACTATTTTATTAAGATAGAGGCAAAAGCAAAGGATAAAAAAGTACACAACTTTACCAAACGTATTCTTCAAGAAAAAGCTGCACAAGCTCCTACTAACATAGACGACCTTTAAACCATATGAAAATCTTACTCACAGGAGCAAATGGCTATATCGGGATGCGCCTGCTCTCCATGTTACTAGAAGCAAAACACGAGGTTATTTGTGCGGTGCGCAATGAAGCTAGACTTTCTGTATCAAAAAAAATAAGAGAGCAAATCACCGTTGTAGAAATTGACTTTCTAGACGAACCAGATATTTCAAAAATACCTGTAGACATAGATGCGGCTTATTACTTGCTCCACTCTATGAGTTCTAGTACGTCAGATTTTGACGAGAAAGAAGAGCTTTCGGCAATCAACTTTAATAAGTACATCGCTCCTACAAATTGCAATCAGGTCATTTATCTAGGTGGTATCGCAAATGATAAAACACTAAGTAAGCACTTAAAATCGAGACAAAATGTAGAGACTACATTGCGCAAAGGTAAAGCTGCGCTTACCGTATTGAGAGCAGGAATTATAGTAGGTTCTGGAAGCTCATCTTTTGAAATCATAAGAGATTTATGTGAGAAGTTACCGGTGATGATTACCCCAAAATGGGTGCAAACCAAATGCCAACCCATAGCCATACGTAATGTGATGCAATACCTCACAGGCGTACTAGGTAACGAGCAAACATATAATGACCAGTTTGATATAGGTGGCCCAGATGTACTCACGTATCGCGACATGATGCAACGATATGCAAAAGTGCGCGGCTTGAAATTATACATACTGACCGTACCAGTCATGAGCCCAAAAATATCCTCTTACTGGTTGTATTTTATAACCTCTACATCTTATAAACTCGCGCTCAATCTCGTAGATAGCATGAAAATAGAAGTAGTCTCAAAAGATACTAGGCTACAAGATTTACTACAAATAACACCTATTTCTTATGAGGAGGCCATTAATTTGGCTTTCGCCAAAATTGAACAAAACCAAGTAGCCAGCTCGTGGAAAGATAGCCTCGTAAGTGGCCGACTCAAAACGAATCTTGAAGAGTATATACAAGTACCCACATATGGATGCCTCAAAGACAGACAAACTGTACAGCTTAAAGACAGGGAACTTGCTCTAGAAAATATCTGGGCGATAGGTGGTGACAGAGGCTGGTATTATGCAGACTGGCTCTGGAAAATACGCGGATATATAGACAAACTTGCAGGTGGAGTAGGCTTGCGCCGAGGAAGAACACATAGCAATAAGATTTACACAGGTGACGTACTTGACTTTTGGAGAGTACTACTCGCAAGTAAAGAAGAACCACGACTACTACTCTTTGCCGAAATGAGAGTGCCTGGCGAAGCCTGGCTAGAGTTTACTATAGATGAAAACGACGTATTGCATCAAACAGCAACCTTTAGACCTAAAGGATTGTTTGGCAGACTATACTGGTATAGCATGCTGCCTTTTCACTACTTTATATTTGGAGGTATGATTAGAAATATAGCTACTAAAAGATTTAAGTAGCTATAAAAAAGGCGCACTAGAAAAAGTATGATTGAAAGATTATATGGTTCCTTTTTAAATCCTACTAAAAAAAATTACCTGTACTGCTTGCGCAGTTAAATTATAAAAATGAAAACTACAAACATTTTTAAAATTGCTACTTTCAAAACTTATATCCAGAACGCCTATATGATAAATATAACGTCTTATTTTTTAAAAACCAATGATTCATCAATGCTTTAGATGAACGACACAATGTTCATTCATAAAATTAGATAAACCATAGATTTTACAACTAGCCGCCTTCATGAAGCAGCTATGAGATATTACTATTTCTTAGGTAGAAAAACTTCTGCCATCATGCAACGGGCACTACCACCTCCACAAGTCTCAATAGTACCTAAGTCACTACTTAATATTTTACTGTGTCTTTCTATCTTCTTTACCTGATCTGAAGTAAGGCTTTGATGTGCATCTGCACTCATCACAAGATACTTCTTATCATCTGCCCCTAATACTTGAAGCATGTTCCCAGCAAAGTGATGCATTTGATCTTCTGTGATTGCTATAATCTCTTTGTTAGTTGCCTTTAAATGCTTCAACACATTTTTACGCTCCTTCTTATCGTCTATTGTATCAAGACAGATCACACAAAACTCTTCTGCAAGGCACATCATCACATTAGTATGATAAATAGGAAGACGCTCTCCGTTTACAGTTTGATTTGCGGTAAAAACAATAGGCGTATATTCAAAATCTTCACAGAATTCTATAAAAAGCTGCTCATCTGCTCTTGCAGATAGTGCGCAGTATGCCCGCTCATTCTGGCGATCCATTAAGATGCTCCCTGTACCTTCTAAGAAAAAATCTTCTTCCTCTGCCTCTGTGTAGTCTATGACATTATTAATCTGAAAACCTTCTTTCTCAAGACGCACAAGTACTTCTTCTCTGCGCTCTCTTCTTCTATTTTCGGCAAACATTGGGTACAATGCAACATCCCCGTTTTCATGAAAAGAAACCCAGTTATTAGGGAATACAGAATCTGGAGTATTACCCTCCTTATCATCATTTTCAACAATAACATTTACTCCTACAAATCTCAGTTTCGCTACAAAATCATCAAACTCCTGTTGGGCTTTTTTATTAATCTCTTCATTTTTGAGATTGAGCTCTTCCTGAAAATAATTATTTACTGCCGTTTCCTCGTTCATTCTAAACTGGATAGGGCGTATCATCAAGATCGTATTGGTAATTTGTCGTAATGCCATGAGTGTATATTCTTTAAATTATAGCTAGCGCATGAGTCGCTTAGAAATAGGAAATTCTATATCGATTGCGAAGTTAATTTGAAACTTGATGAAGTAGCGTGATTTGACTTACTTTTTTTTCAAAAAGCCTAAGAAAGAAATAACAGTGAAAGTAGCTCTAAAGCTCAGTCACTAAATGATCCATAATCATCTCTGCGTGTACTCGGGTATTTTCAATAAAAAATCTACTAGTCTTGAGGCCTCCCGCAGCTACACCGGCAACAAAGACGTTTTTAAGAGGGGTCTCTAAGGTTTCTTCGTTATAAATAGGAGTTTTATAATCATCGCTTCCTATAGGTAAATTTAAATTCTCAAAAAGATTGTAGTTAGGTTTATAGCCTATCATTGCAAGCACAAAATCATTTTCTATAGTTACTAAGCCTTCTGGAGTCTTAATCGTTACTTCTCTCTCAGTGACATCAACGACCTCTGAGTTAAAGTGTGCGTTTATGGAACCTTCCTTAATTCGGTTCTCAATATTAGGTTTGATCCAATATTTTGTTCGGCTATTTATTTCTGACCCACGTACTACCATAGTCACCTTGGCTCCTTTATAATAGGTTTCTAGTGCGACATCGCAAGCGGAGTTTGCAGCGCCTATCACCACCACATGCTGATCTACATATGGGTGCGGACTATCATAAAAATACTTGACTTTAGGCAGCTCTGCACCTGGCACATTGAGCTCTCTAGGTATGTCATAAAAACCAGTTGAAACAACGACTGCCTTGGTAAAAACATCACCCTTGCCCGTTACGATTTCATAACCACCGTCTTTTGGAGTCATTTTTTCTACAGCAGTATATAAGCTCACATTGAGCTTATACGTTTCTAAGACTCTACGGTAGTACTCTAGTGATTCTTTCCGAGTTGGCTTATCACGATCTGACACAAAAGGCACCTCTCCTATTTCTAGAAGTTCTGAGGTGCTAAAAAAAGTCATGTTTTCAGGAAAATTATATAAAGAATTTACCAGCACTCCTTTTTCAACTATGATATAATTGAGTCCTTTTTTTTGCGCAGCGATTCCACAAGCAAGACCTATGGGACCAGCTCCTATGATGACGAGATCGTATGATGATTTATCCAACATTATCTATTTCTCCAGAAAAATGGGGTTAATAAAATAAGTACTGTAAATAACTCTAAACGCCCTATGAGCATTAAAAATGCCATCCACCATTTCCCTCCTAATGGTAGCCATCCATAATTATCTACTGGACCTAGACCTCCAAAGGCAGGACCTACGTTTCCTAGCGCAGAGGCTGCGCCTCCTAATGCAGTTCTAAAATCTAGTCCCATTGATGCTAGCACGCTAGCTCCTATGATCCACGATAGCATATAGAGTATGAAGAAGGCGAGTATATTAAAAATGATAGACCTATCTACAGATTTTGTATTGTAACGTACAGGTAATATTGCGTTAGGATGCAACGTTCTTTTAAACTCTACGAGCGCATTTCGTATGGTAAGTAAGTGCCTCACCACCTTGATACCTCCAGAAGTAGAACCTGCAGAACCTCCCAGAAACATTAACCCAAAAAAGATTACAGTAAGAAATGGCGTCCACATCGTATAATCTGCTGTGATAAAACCTGTAGTTGTAATTACTGCTAGCACTTGAAATAAAGCGTGACGCACAGATGCTTCTGCTTTACCCCACACCATAGGATGATCTATACTTGAAACTCCTAGATCTACATTAAAGTAAATCACTAGCGAAGCGATAATCCCAAATCCAAATACAAATGCCATATACAGACGAAGCTCCTCATCCCTCAATATCTTCTGAATTCTACCCTTGAAAGCAAAGTAACTAAGTACAAAGTTGGTTCCCGCAAGAAGCATAAAAAAGATTATGATATACTGAATAAGCGGCTTATCATTCCAGTATGCAACACTTGCATTTTTAGTAGAAAAACCACCTGTAGACAGCGTACTCAACGCATGATTAATTGCGTCAAAAAATGACATACCCGCTAGCTTTAGCAAGATGGTTTCTATTACGGTAAAACTCACGTAAATCAACCAGAGACGCTTTGCAGTATCTGTAATTCTTGGGTGAAGCTTATCTGCACTAGGACCTGGAGCTTCGGCAGCAAATAACTGCATCCCTCCTATTCCCAGCAACGGTAGTATTGCTATCGCAAGTACTATAATACCCATTCCTCCTATCCAGTGCGTCATAGAACGCCAGAACAAGATACCTTTAGGCACCGTTTCTATCTCACTTAAAATTGTGGCTCCAGTAGTCGTATAACCACTTATCGTTTCAAAAAAAGCATTTGTAATACCTGGTATAGATCCAGAAAATAGGTAAGGCAACATACCGCTGAGTGACATAAATAACCACCCAAAAGTAACAATGATATATCCCTCACGCTTCTTTAATTCTTTTTCATGCCCTCTAGTGATATACATGAGTAAAGTTCCCACAAGCGCTGTAATCAAAGCAGCAGCAGATACTTCTAGCATCACACCATCCTTTGTGATAAAACTCACTAGCGCTGCTATAAGCATAAAGCCACCGTTAAATAACAGCAGCACACCCATTAAATGAAATATAATCTTGTAATTAAGTTTAGGCATGGGGGCTAGATAAACATTTCTTCTACTTTCTTAATCGATCGTGGTAAACAGCATACTACCACTCGATCTCCTACTTCAATTCTAAAATCTCCTAGAGCAATTAAACCTTGGTCATTACGCACGACTCCTGCAATGGTAGCAGATCGAGGAAAGTCTATATCCTTTATACGCTTGCCCTGCACCTCAGATGAGTTTTTCACAATAAACTCAAGTAGCTCAGCATTCATATTGTTGAGCTTAGTCATAGCTACTACATCACCTTTACGGATGTATCTAAAGATATTATTTGCAGCTAGTAATTTTTTATTAATCAAGGTATCAATCCCAATACTCTGCGAGAGCTGGAAGTAATCCATATTTTCTACTAGTGCGATAGTTTTTTGCACGCCTTTTGACTTAGCAACTAAACACGACATAATATTAGTCTCACTATCTCCTGTTACAGAAATAAATGCATCCATATCATGTATATTCTCCTCATCTAGCAACTCTACATTACGACCATCACCATTTATAATAAGAGCTTTAGGAAGCAAATCTGCAAGATCTATAGCTTTGTCTCTATTTTTCTCAACAAGCTTTACATTAAACTTATCACTACACAGATATTTGGCGGTTTTAGACCCTATTTGACTACCTCCCAATATCATCACATTCTTTATATTCTGGCGCACTTTACCTGTAAGCTTGTAAATTTCTTCTACACCACCTTTTACAGTTACAAAATAAATATGATCACCTTCCTTAAAGATGGTATCTCCACGAGGTATGAGTGTATATTGAGTTCCCACGCGTTGTATAGCAATGGGCATAAAGTGTAGTTTAGGAAAAATCTTTGCGGCTTCTTTTACGCTCTTCCCTACAAAAGATGCTGTACGGGACAAGGTAGTACCTACCATAGTAAGCGCTCCATTATCAAACTCAAAACTATCAGAAAAACCACTTTGATTGAGTAGTAACTCAATCTCGCTAGCTGCAAGACTTTCTGGTGATATCAACTCATCGATACCAAATTTTTGAAATCCAGCTAAGTCCTTATGTTTTATAAACTCGGTATTAGAAATACGAGCTATCGTACGTTTTGCGCCTAGCTGCTTTGCAAGCACACAAACAGTAATATTAGTCGTTTCACTCGCAGTTACGGCAATAAGAAGATCTACACCATCTACACGTGAATCTTGCAATATCGCTATGGAGGTAGCATCACCTTTTATAGTCCTAATATCCAGATGCGTATCTGCATAAGAAAGACTTTCTTTATCGGTATCAATTAACGTAATATCTTGAGATTCGTAAGAAAGTAACTTGGCTAAGTGAAAGCCTACTTCTCCTGCTCCTGCAATGATTATTTTCATAAATGGGTGTGCTCAAAAATGCTTACAAAGATAATACTTTGATAGCCGATTAAAAAAATGCAGCCGTTAATCCTTTGATGGACTTTTATTTATTGGTTCGCTTTCGCGAAAATTTGAATGCATTTCCCAAGAAGCCAATCATTATCCCTTTAAAAGGTCATAATTATAGTTCAATGTGCACAATCAAAATGACCTTAGGTGAGGTTAATCACATTTTGGCGAAAGCCTTATCTTTGTAAAAAAAAGGCAATGTCTAAGAAAGTAACACCCTATAAGTCTTCTGAGCAATCAAAAAAAGATCAGGTCGAGCAGATGTTTGATAATATCTCTGGAGAATATGATGGACTTAATCGTGTCATCTCTTTTGGTATCGATGTAAAGTGGCGCAAAAAAGTGGTGCAACTAGTTGCAGATACAAACCCAACGTCCATTCTTGATATTGCAACAGGAACTGGAGACCTCATCATTAATATGGCTAGTACAAATGCTAGCAGACTAGTAGGTCTTGATATTTCTGAGGGAATGCTCTCTGTAGGAAGAAAAAAGATTGCTGCAAAAAAACTAGATAGCCGTATCGAGATGATGCAGGCAGATAGTGAGAATATGCCTTTTGAAGATAGTAGCTTTGACGCAATCACAGTCGCTTTTGGGGTGCGCAATTTTGAAACACTAGAAAAAGGCCTTGCCGAAATTTTACGTGTACTTAAACCAGGTGGCATCTTTGTAATTTTAGAAACATCTGTACCTACTAAAACACCATTTAAGCAAGGATATAACTTCCACTCTAAAGTAATCTTACCTACCGTGGGCAAACTCTTTTCTAAAGATAAAAATGCTTACGGCTACCTAAGTGAAAGCGCAAATGCATTTCCTTTTGGCGAGAAGCTAAACAATATTTTGCGCAAAACTGGGTTTAAAGACGTGCAACATAAACCTCAAACCTTTGGAGTTGCAACAATTTATACTGCTACAAAATAATTTTATGCGTACATACATTGCTATAATAGCACTTGTTTTAAGTTTCTCAACGGCTCATGGTCAATGGCTCTCTAGAGCTCGAGTTCAAAATGATCAAAATTTTGATAAAAAGCCAATCTCTTGGGGTTACTACTTTGGTGTAAACTCCATGGATTATAATTTTGACTACCAGACAGATCAAGAAGATATTCAAGTAGAACGTTCTGTGGGATTCAATGTAGGTATCGTAGGTGACCTTAGACTTTCTGAGTTTATAAGTTTGCGTACAGAACCTGGACTCGTTTACACACAGCGTAATTTACTGTACGCACCAGATCCTCGTTTTGATAGCGAAAATGACTTACTAAGAGAAGTACCATCTACTTACATCTATCTCCCGCTTGCCCTTAAATTTAATACTAGAAGACTTAATAATGTGCGTCCTTACGTTCAATTTGGGGTCGCTGCGGTTACTAACTTATCTAGTAACGAGAAAAATCCAGATGATAACTTTGCTGGACAGTTCCGTACTACTTCAAGTCCTTTCTTTTATGAGATGGCTATAGGCGTGGAACTTTACCTCTACTACTTTAAGTTTATTCCAAGTATAAAAGGAGTCTTTGCAACCTCTGACGAGCTTGTGAGGGATAACAGACCTAACAGCCCGTGGACAGGTAATATCAACAAAATGCAAACACGAGGAGTATTTTTAAACTTTACTTTCCAGTAGCACTTAGCCTCGTTTAAATTCGCTCAGGCAGATTGCTGTTGCCGTAGCTACATTGAGACTTTCGGTCGCTTGTACTTCGCCAAATCTAGGTATAGCAATACGATCCGATACTAAAGATTCTATTTCTCGAGATATCCCGTTTGCTTCATTCCCCATGATAATGACCCCTTCTGCTGGTAAACTTGTGGCATAAATATTTGTGCCGTCCATAAATGTACCAAAGACTTTTCTGCTGTCATTTTCAAGGTATTCCTCTAGGTTCGTGTAGACAACATCTACCCTAGTTAAAGAACCCATGGTTGCTTGCACCACCTTAGGATTGTAACAATCTACGGTTCCAATAGAACATACTAGCTGTTTTATTCCAAACCAATCGCACAAACGTATAATAGTACCTAGATTGCCAGGATCACGCACATCATCCAGCAGTAATGTAAGTCCAGATCTATCTAGCTGTGCAGCTTCTGGCATCCTAAAAGTTGCCACTGCTTTTTGTGCAGTTTTTAAGAACGTGATTTTCTTCAAATCTGCAGCGCTCACTTCTTCTACTATCGCTTGATTTTTGTTTTGTAACGCTTTCGCGAAAGCAGAAACATCTTCTGCATACAATTCTACAAGTTCTAAATCTGAATCGAGCAGCTCATGTACCACCTTAATTCCCTCAGCCACAAAGACGCGCTCACGCTGTCTGTACTTTTTTTGACCTAAACTCGTTATTCGTTTGATTGTATTTTTGCTTACCACGATTAAGATGTACTTTTGAGATGATGAAAACGCCCTTTTGAAAACGACTTTTACAAAAATATCACTAATTCTGCTAGTGGCGGTGTTTCTATTAGGTTGTGACGCAACAAAGCGCGTACCAGACGATGGACATTTGCTCACAGAGAACACCATTTATGATGGTGATAAGAAAGTAAGTGAGAGCCGGCTTTATAATTTTCTCTACCAAAAACCCAATACCACATTACCTGGCTTAGGGATTCCGCTGCGACTTTATATTTATAATCTTGCGAGACCTAACATAGATTCTATACTCGATGCACAAAGAGCGGCGAGCGAAAATAAATTCACCTTCTGGGAACGCGTACTTTCTCGCAAGCAAGTAGAAGCTGCCCGTAACTTCAAAAAGAGCATCAACACAGGGATTAAAAAAACTGGTGAAGCTCCCGCTATTGTTACAGATGCAATCACTCAAAAATCTGCACAACGTCTTAATTCTTACTACGTAAACAATGGCTATTTTAATGCTACTGTAGATTATGAAATTAAAAAAGACAGCAACCAGCGCGCCAGCGTAGACTATAAGGTTAATAAACGTAAAGCCTATTTTCTAGATAGTATTACACCTATCATAGATTCACCAGTTGCAGACTCTATCTATAATGTTCACAAAAGTGCTTCCTTACTTAAGGCTGGAGATCGCTATGCGACTGGAAACATTAATGCCGAAACACAGCGTCTTACAGAACTCTTTAGAAACAATGGCTTATACCATTTTGAGTCAGAATACATACGCCTCGTTGGGGATACCGTAAACACAAATCATAAAGCCAACTTAGAGTACATTATAGACAACCCTACGGAAAACATAAACGACTCGATTTATGACGTCCCGTTTAAAGTTCATAAGGTTTCTGAAGTAAATATTATTACAGATTACAGTTATGCTAATCGAGATAAGCCTTTTAATGACTCCTTAGTAAAAGATGGTTTTAAGATCTATGCTTATGACAAAATCAATTATAGACCTAAGGCACTCACAGACATCATCCCTCTTAAACCAGGCGACATTTACAAGGATAGAGATCGCATCCAGAGTTTGAGCAGGCTAAGCAGACTTGGCACTTTTAAATATCCAAGTATTCAATACATGGAAGACCCTACAGATAGCACAAGGTCTGATCTTATAGCGAGCATAAGACTCTCCCCTCTTGAAAAATATAAATTGAGAGCAGACTTTGACGTGTCTACCTCAAACATTCAAGATTTTGGGATTGCTGGATTTGGATCTTTATTAATTCGTAACATTTTTCGAGGTGCCGAAACCTTAGAAATATCTGCTCGTGGTAGTATAGGTGCCTCTGATGATGCTGCAAATCCTGACGATAGCTTTTTTAATATTTCAGAAATAGGTGCAGACGTAAGACTCACATTCCCTCGTATATTTTTCCCTGTGAGCACAAGCGCTCTCATTCCAGCCGAATGGCAGCCAAACACACGCTTTAATCTTGGTATAGGCGTACAACAAAACATAGGTCTTGATAAGCAAACGGTAACCGCAGGACTTACCTACAACTGGAGTCCATCGTGGAAACGCAGCTTTAGTGTTGACCTCATCAATGCTCAATATGTGCGTAATCTTAACCCAGACAACTATTTTAATATTTATAGAAATAGTTATGAAGACCTCAATATCATCGCACGCAACAATGAAGCAAATATCAACCCTGGATATTTTATAACCGATGAAAATGGCAATAGAAATCTCTCTATTCCGACTGGAGCAGAGCAGTTTATAAATGACGTAAACCGTAGCCAAGTAGACAATCTTGCTCAAGATGACATAGATGATATACGAGCGATAGGAGAACGCCAAGAGCGACTTACAGAAGACAATCTTATTGTATCCTTAAATATTTCTCATACCTATGACAATAGGGAAAATCTGTTTGATGAAACCTTTAGCCGTCTCAGAACTCGTGTGGAACTTGCTGGTAATGCGCTAGCACTTGCTGGAGGAATTGCAAACACAGAGAAAAACGAGGATGGAAACAAAAGCCTTTTTGGCGTTGTATATTCTCAGTACATAAAAACAGAAATAGAATACTCACGTCACTGGGATTTAGGAGGTAATAACATCATCGCAGCAAGAGCTTTTGGCGGTATTGCAATTCCTTACGGAAACTCTACGAGCATCCCTTTTATACGTAGTTTTTTTGGTGGAGGTTCTAATGATAACAGAGCATGGAGAGCTTATGATCTAGGTCCAGGAAGTAGCGGTAGCCCAAATGAGTTTAATGAAGCAAACATGAAACTTGCCTTTAACCTTGAGTACCGTTTTGATTTAATAGGTCCTATAGAAGGAGCGCTATTTACAGACGCTGGAAATATCTGGAATGTGTTTGATAATGTAGAAGACCCTAGATCACGCTTTAATAATATCGCTAGTTTGAAAGATCTTGCGGTAGGCTCTGGTTTTGGATTAAGGTGGGATTTTGACTTTTTTGCCCTTCGCTTTGATGTAGGCTTTAAATCTTACAACCCAGCACTCCCAGAAGGTGATCGCTGGTTTAAGGAGTATAACTTCTCAAATGCAGTTTATAACGTGGGGATAAATTATCCTTTCTAGTAGTAGTCCGTTTAGATAGTTATTCTCTACTTAGAACTTATTTAGAGATTCTATTGTTTTTTTTCGCTTTCGCGAAAGCGTAACCTAGCTAAAACGTTGTCGTAGTAACCTCCATATCTGGGCTACTTTCCGAGTAATATTTGTTATTTTTACTTCACTAATTTTAAACAACAACAATGTCGCATTCTATAAAACCAGGTGTAGCCACGGGCCACGAAGTACAAGCAATTTTTAACTATGCAAAAGAGAAAGGCTTTGCCCTTCCTGCTGTTAATGTAATTGGGTCTAACAGTATCAACACGGTTCTAGAGACTGCAGCAGCGCTTAACGCTCCTGTAATTATCCAGTTTTCAAATGGTGGAGCACAGTTTAATGCTGGAAAAGGATTAAACAATGACAACCAAAAAGCAGCTGTATTAGGAGCTGTAGCTGGAGCAAAGCACGTACACGAACTTGCAAAAGCATATGGAGCAACCGTAATTTTACACACAGATCACTGTGCAAAAAAATTACTTCCTTGGATGGACGGGATGCTTGATGCAAATGAGGCTTACTATAAAGAACATGGTCATTCACTCTTTAGCTCTCACATGATTGATTTAAGTGAAGAACCACTTGAAGAGAATATTGAGATCTGCAAAGGATATCTTGAGCGCATGGCTAAGATGGAAATGACACTTGAGATAGAATTAGGTATCACTGGTGGTGAAGAAGATGGTGTAGATAACAGTGATGTAGATGATTCAAAATTATACACACAACCAGAAGAAGTTGCTTATGCTTATGAGGAACTAAGCAAAGTAAGTGATCAATTTACGATTGCTGCAGCTTTTGGAAATGTGCACGGAGTTTACAAGCCAGGTAACGTAAAGCTTACGCCTAAGATTCTTAAAAATTCTCAAGAGCATATCTCTGAGAAGTATGGTAAGGAGCACAACCACATTGATTTCGTATTTCACGGAGGAAGTGGATCTACAGTAGAGGAAATTCGTGAGGGAATCTCTTACGGAGTTATCAAAATGAACATTGATACAGATTTACAATGGTCTACTGCAGAAGGTATCCGTGATTATTTTGGTGAAAATGCTGAGTATCTTAAAACACAGATAGGTAACCCTACTGGTGATGACTCTCCAAACAAGAAGTTCTATGATCCTCGCGTATGGTTACGTAAGGCAGAGCAAACTATGGGAGCTCGTCTTAAAAAGGCTTTTGAAGATTTAAATAATATCGATACACTATAGTATCAACACATTATAAAATTTGTAAAAACGGATTGCATCAAAATTGATTTGATGTAATCCGTTTTCCGTATTTTTACGGCTTGCATTAGTAATTAATAAGTCCTAACAATGCTAGGATTTACTTTCTAATAGTAGAAAGGGATTATTTATAGTTATAACATTTTCGCGAAAGCGGAATAAATACCATTAACCAAATTCAAACACAATATGGCTTGGTTCAAACGTAAAGAAAAAGGAATACATACTGCAACAGAGGACAAAAAAGATACTCCTAAAGGGCTGTGGTACAAATCACCTACTGGAAAAATAGTAGATACAGAAGAGCTAGAAAAGAACTTCTACATCTCACCTGAGGATGGATATCACGTACGAATAGGGAGTAATGAATATTTTGAAATCCTCTTTGATGATAATAAATTTAAAGAGCTAGATGCCAAACTTACTTCTAAGGATCCTCTTAAGTTTGAGGATAAGAAGAAGTATGTAGACCGTCTCGCTGCTGCTCAAGAAAAAACAGGACTTAAAGATGCCATTAGAACTGCCGTAGGTAAGTCTAAGGGTGCAGATATTGTAATAGCTTGTATGGACTTCAGCTTTATAGGTGGGTCTATGGGAAGTGTTGTAGGTGAAAAAATTGCACGTGCTGCAGATTATTCTCTTAAAAACAATATTCCATTTATGATTATCTCTAAGTCTGGAGGTGCTCGTATGATGGAGGCGGCATTATCTCTTATGCAACTAGCAAAAACAAGTGCTAAGCTTGCTCAACTTGCAGATGCAGGCATACCTTATGTATCGCTTTGTACTGACCCTACTACCGGAGGTACTACAGCATCATTTGCAATGTTAGGAGATATTAACATCTCTGAGCCTGGAGCACTTATAGGTTTTGCAGGACCACGTATTGTACGTGACACTACTGGAAAGGAATTACCAGATGGTTTCCAAACTGCAGAATTCTTACAAGAACACGGTTTCTTAGACTTTATCACTCCGCGTCAAGAATTAAAAAACAAAGTAAATCTCTACTTAGATTTAGTTATGAATCGAGCAGTAAGAGCTTAAATCTTATATAATACCAAAAAAGGCTAAACATAATGTTTAGCCTTTTTTTTATGTAATATTACTAATGAAATTTTTTATCCATATCATTCTAATATCGTGTTTATTATCTTGTAATAAACAGTTGAAATACGAAGATTACAACGAAGATGACTTTAATGAGGTTCAAGGTTTAATTATGTCTGCAGTTCCAGATGGCCACCCTTTTAATAGCTCTTCAG
The DNA here is from genome assembly GCF_045063955.1 of Dokdonia sp. Asnod1-B02. Taxonomy (NCBI): domain Bacteria; kingdom Pseudomonadati; phylum Bacteroidota; class Flavobacteriia; order Flavobacteriales; family Flavobacteriaceae; genus Dokdonia; species Dokdonia sp. Asnod1-B02. Next base: position 3,132,236 of record NZ_JBEFNW010000002.1, read on the forward strand.
TAAAAAATATAAAATACCAATACAACTTAGATAAGAGTCCACCTCTTATAGGCTTTGAAAACATTAATATGTTTGAAGCTCAAAGAGGATATCCTTTAATAGTTTTAGTTCATAAAGAAGACGAAAGTATAAGTTTTTATGGCAGAGTTGGAATACTCGACAGTCTCAATGGTAAAGAAAAATCTTTCCTAAAGAAACATTTTCAAGAAGAGTTAGAGAAAATGGAATGAAATTTTACTTCTTCCTATCAATCACATAGTTTACCATAAGCTCAAGAGAGTCGCGGTACACAGACTTAGGATATGTCATTAAGATTTCTAACGCTTCTTGCTGTAATGCCTTCATCTTTGTAACAGCATACTCTAGGCCGCCGTTATCTCTTACAAAAGCAATTACTTCATTTACACGCTTCTTATCTGTATTTTTATTCTTGATGCTATTAATAAGCCAGTTTTTATCTTTTTTAGAAACCGTATTCAGCACATATATGAGCGGCAAGGTCATCTTTTGCTCTTTGATATCAATACCTGTAGGTTTCCCTATTTTGGCAGTACCATAATCAAACAAGTCATCTTTAATTTGAAAAGCCATACCTATAAGCTCTCCAAATTTATGCATACGCTTTACTTCTTTATCCTTAGCATGAACAGCACAAGCTCCCATAGCACAACAAGCAGCAATTAATGTTGCAGTTTTCTGACGGATAATCTCATAATATAAATCTTCTGTAATATCTAGCTTGCGAGCTTTTTCTATCTGAAGTAATTCGCCTTCTGAGATTTCTCTTACAGCTACAGATATAATTTGCAATAAATCTGTATCTCCATTATCTATAGAAAGCAACAGTCCCTTTGAGAATAAAAAATCTCCAACAAGTACTGCAATCTTATTTTTCCATAATGCATTAAGCGAGAAGAAACCTCTGCGTATGTTACTGTCATCTACTACGTCATCATGTACGAGACTAGCAGTATGAATTAACTCTATAACCGATGCTCCACGATAGGTACGATCATTCACCTCACCATTGTTCATCATCTTTGCGGTAAGAAAGACAAACATAGGGCGCATTTGCTTGCCCTTACGGTTTACAATATAATGTGTGATACGATTGAGAAGTGCCACCTTAGAGCGCATAGAAAGTGAAAACTTTTCTTCAAAAAGCTCCATTTCATAAGCGATGGGTTCTTTAATCTGTGCTACTATTTTCATTATAGTAAAGATAAGTAACAGCTACTTTGCATCCTATTGCTTATTAGCTAGTTGTCCGCAGGCTGCATCGATATCCTTTCCTCTTGATCTACGCACGGTCACTGTCACACCATTTGCTTCAAGAACTGACACATAACGGTCTATTGCTTCAGGATTTGCTTGCTGAAACTGACCATCGTCAATAGGATTGTACTCTATAATATTTACTTTGCTAGGTACAGCTTTACAGAAGTCTAATAGTGCCATAATATCAATGTGACGATCATTAATACCATCCCACACTACGTATTCGTACGTAATGCGTTTTCCTGTTTTTTGATACCAGTAAATAAGCGCCTCTTTAAGATCTGCAAGAGGCATTTGCTCATTAAAAGGCATAATCTCTGTGCGCACATCATCAAGTGCAGAATGTAATGAAACGGCAAGATTAAACTTTACGTCATCATCTGCCATTTTCTTAATAATCTTAGGCACTCCAGAGGTTGATACAGTAATACGCTTAGGAGACATCCCTAATCCTTCTGGATCTGTGATTTTGTCTATTGCTTTAATGACATTATTATAGTTCATTAAAGGCTCTCCCATTCCCATAAAGACGATGTTAGACAGCGGCTTATCGTGATATAGCCTACTTTGTCTATCTATCACAACAACTTGATCCACAATCTCATCTGGATTGAGATTACGCATACGTTTTAAACGCGCGGTAGCACAAAACTTACAGTTAAGACTGCAGCCTACTTGCGATGAAACACAAGCAGTCGTTCTATTTTTTGTTGGAATCAATACAGACTCGACCATAAGACCGTCATGTAGTTCAACACCATTTTTTATGGTACCATCACTACTGCGCTGCATTTGATCTACGCGAATGTGATTAATCACGAAGTTCTCATCTAGAAGTATACGAGTATCCTTAGACAAGTTTGTCATATCTATAAAGTCGTGTGCGCCTTTTTGCCACAGCCATTCATATACCTGATTTCCGCGGAAGGGTTTATCTCCTTGAGATACAAAAAAATCTCTAAGTTCTTCCTTACTTAATTTACGTATGTCTCTCTTATCTGTTTTCACAATGCAAAGGTACGTAGTTGTTTTTGTTTTGCCGTTTTTCGGCTATGAGTTCTCTATAAAATAGTAACTCTTAGAGCACTTACTGAGGTCCCTAGCCCCGATTGTAATGAAAATCCCGCAGCTGCCTGGCGAAGTCGGCGCGAGGAATTGTAATGAAAGCGGGAAACTAGATACCACAAATACCACAAGGTGATGCTCCTAAAACAAAAAACCCAAACATTGCTGTTTGGGTTTTTATAATTATATCTGCTGAAATTAGATAATCAACATTGCGTCTCCGTAAGAGTAGAATTTGTATTTCTCTTTTACTGCTTCATCATAAGCTCTCTTCATAAAATCATGACCTGCAAATGCAGAAACCATCATTAATAAAGTAGACTTAGGTGTATGAAAGTTTGTAATCATACAGTTTGCGATACTAAAATCGTATGGAGGGAAGATAAATTTGTTAGTCCATCCACCAAACTCATTAAGTGTATGGTTACTAGAAACAGCACTTTCCATCACTCTCATCGAGGTTGTACCTACGGCACAAATACGACGTTTTTCCTTTAGCGCTTTATTGATAATTTCTGTTGCTGGCTTATGTATATATGCCTCTTCACTATCCATTTTATGCTTAGATAGATCTTCTACCTCAACTGCGCTGAAAGTTCCTAGACCTACGTGCAGTGTAACCTCAGCAAAGTCTACTCCTTTTATCTCAAGACGCTTTAATAAGTGCTTTGAGAAGTGTAATCCCGCAGTAGGCGCGGCTACAGCTCCTTCTTCTGTTGCATAAATAGTCTGGTAGCGATCTTCATCTTCTGGCTCTACCTCTCTATTAATATATTTAGGTAATGGCGTCTCTCCTAGTGACGTTAGCTTTTTTCTAAACTCCTCGTAAGATCCATCATATAAGAAACGAAGTGTACGTCCTCTTGATGTTGTGTTATCAATTACCTCTGCTACTAGACTCTCATCGTCACCAAAGTAAAGCTTGTTACCTATACGTATTTTACGTGCTGGATCTACAAGAACATCCCATAGGCGTGTTTCTGAGTTAAGTTCTCTAAGTAAGAATACCTCGATACGTGCTCCAGTCTTTTCCTTATTACCGTATAAACGTGCTGGAAAAACCTTGGTATTATTAAGCACCATCACATCTTCCGGCTCAAAATAATCAATAATGTCTTTAAACATTTTGTGCTCGATAGTCTGCTCTTTGCGGTTAAGTACCATAAGGCGTGACTCGTCACGATTTTCGGCTGGGCGATCTGCTAGTAATTCATCTGGCAAATCAAAGTTAAAATGTGATAACTTCATAAAGGGTTTTTATTTTAGTTTTTGTGCTCACAAAAGCAGTATGAACCGCTCATTTGCAAGATCGCAAAGATACAATCTTGAGATAGGCGTTGTCAAGTGTTTAGCCAATTATCTCTTGACCAAACCCTAAAGTTTCTAAATCTTTCCAAAAATCTGGATATGACTTAGACACCACCCCCGCATCATTTATCAATAATGGAACCGATAGCGCTAGTGGCGCAAAAGCCATTGCCATACGATGATCATGATATGTCGCAATCGTAATATTCTCGTTAAGCGCTGCTTCTTGTGGCAGTAACGTAAGGTCTGTATCTGTTACCATAATCCCACCGCCTAACTTAGTAATCTCTTCTCGTAGTGCTTCTAGCCTGTCTGTTTCTTTTATTTTGAGTGTATGCAATCCCGTGAGATGACATCCTACTCCTAGTCCTAAACAAGTAACTGCTATAGTCTGCGCAATGTCTGGCGCATTTGCAAGATCCAAAGTGATTGTTTCAGGAAGTTTAAAATCTTTGGCTAGTGACAAGGTAAGTGTATTCCCATTAAATTCAGAAACTACACCTAGCTGCTTGTAAATATCTTGCAATACTGCATCTCCCTGTAAGCTATCTTCTTTATAACTACTTATGGTGATAGAAGTATCTAAAGTACGCTTTCGCGAAAGCGCAACAATACTATAAAAGTAAGATGCACTACTCCAGTCTGACTCTACTGTAATCACTCTATTCTCGCTGCTTGTTCTTCCTGGTTTGATAGTTATAATCTGACCTACAAATGTAGCCTCAATGTCTAGCTGTTGTAATAGTGCTAGCGTCATGTTTATATATGGTATCGAAGTGATTTTACCATCGAGATGAATGGTAAGTCCATTTTCTAGCGCTGCTCCCATCATCATAAGTGCAGAGATATACTGGCTGCTCACATTTGCCTTGAGCGTAACCTCACTTTTTGTGAGTTTGCTTCCTTTAATATGAAGCGGCGGATACCCATCATTTTTTACATAAGAAACCTGAGCACCTAACTGCTGCAACGCTTCTACCAATATTGCCATAGGGCGTTGCTGCATGCGCTCGCTACCCGTAAGCAACGTCTCTCTACCTTCTTGTATAGAAAAATAAGCGGTAAGAAAACGCATTGCCGTACCTGCATGGTAAATATCTACCTCACTTTCTGTAGACGCTAGTGCCTTTTGCATCACCGCAGCATCATCACTATTTGAAATATTCTTTACTACAATACCATCAAAGAGCGCTTGTAAAATAAGCAGTCTGTTAGTCTCACTTTTTGACCCTGTGATTTGTATCTCACCACTGGTGCTGGCTGCAGTATGTTGTACTTTTAAGAGCATAGGCTATTATTTCAATTTCTCATTATTGTGATGACGATCGTGATCACGCTTAGTCTTTATATCAAGCTTTTTATCAAAGGCTTCCTGAAGATTAACTCCAGTCTGATTTGCCAGGCATAATACTACAAACATGACATCTGCAAGTTCCTCACCTAGATCTTTACCTTTATCGCTTTCTTTCTCACTCTGCTCCCCATAGCGACGTGCGATAATGCGCGCCACCTCTCCTACCTCTTCAGTAAGCTGAGCCATATTAGTAAGTTCATTAAAATAGCGCACTCCGTGAGCTTTTATCCAATCGTCTACTGCTTGTTGTGAGTCTGAAATGTTCATTTAATTAAATTTATGAGTACATAGTGCAATCTATTTAAAAATATGCATTCACTAGGCTTTCTTTAAGACAACTTTCTCATTTTCTTTCTTAATAATCATCTCAAAAAAACCTTTTAAAGATTTATAATAATCTACAGCTACTAAAGGAGTTTTAACATTGCGCTGTATTACAATTGACAAACCAGTAGGAGAGTTTGAGATTTTATATTTATAAGATGCTATATCATCTATCATAGATACAGCTATAGGCTCTGGCAGGTTCTCAACCACATATCCTGATGGAATATTAATCTTAATATTGATTCTATCTAAATAAGAGTAATTAAAATCAATAGGCAGCTTACGATCTTCTTCCTTAAAGAAATTCTCTTCAAGACCATATACAACCATAGGGTTAAAGTATATCTTATCGCCTATAGTTTCAAAATACCTTGTAACATCTGTATCAAAAGACAGGCTTAATGGCTTATGAACGTTGTTTAAATTAGAAACTTCTACTTCATTGACTTCATTATTATTAAAAGAGTTAGACACGGCTTCATTAAGCTCCGCTCCTTTCTTACCGTAAAGTTTGCTCCGCATGACATGCGCATAATTACTTGAATATCTATTTCTAGCTGACGCTGTCGCAATTCCATCTTCATCAAAATCTACAGTAATAATTGCATCATGGATCGCTTGGGCATTTTTCAAGCTTACCGCTTTAGAAGTTCCATCCTCAGACATAAGTCGACCTCCTAACCAGTTGAGCAACTCGCTTTTTAAACTATTAGGACTTGCTAATTTATCAGACGCATCAAGTAACATTAATTTACCATCAATCTCTACTCCAGCTATAACAGCATTAAATCCAGTTCTCGTAGGAAAAAGATAAATTCCATGAGATTTTGTTCCTAATAAAATAGGGTCTGCTTTAATACCCGCATACTTTAACATTGACACTAGTAACAGATTAATATCTGCCATGTTTCCAGATTTGTTTTTGAATGTACTAGCTGTACCATTCTCTACAAAAATCCCATAATTACCATTCCATGTAATCTTATTTCGGATGTAATCATAAATTTTTACCACCTTTTCTTTTTCTGACACCCCATTAATTAACAGATCAACTTCATCCTTAAAAAAACCTTGCCTATTAAGTTGTGATCCAAAACCTGAAGATTTGTATATATCACTAGCAACCTCATCCCAACTAGTTGCAAAGGACTCAGGTGCATCATTAGGGAAACGAGTCATTTCTAACTCGAATTGTAAGGTAGTACGGTAATTATTTAAATTACCTGAATAAGGCTCCTTTTTTAGAGACTGAACATTCTTTAAAACTACTTCCGATACATCTTCTCGAAATCTAATAGTGTTAGTCTTAGTTTTTGAATTTCTGACATAAAATGAATCAGAACTCTCTTTATAATTTATGCTTATAGATTTTTCACGTGAACTATTATTAACTGTAAATGGTATCCACCCATTACGGTGTGTTTTGTAGCTAAGATACTCTGGTGTTGCAAAGCGCATGTCAAGCATATCTACCGGAATTCCTTCTTGAAAATAATACTTATCAAACGTAGTCAAAAATGGAGATCGAATACTGTATTTATACTCTATGACTGATCCAGTTTTAATATTGGGCATTGTAAATGATATTTTAGTATACCATTCATTTACCTCCTCTTCATAAATATTCTTCTTTTCTAATTTAATCTCCTCAATTTTTCCATCAAAATTGTAAGTGTAAGCTTTCAATCCATTTAGTTTTTCGCTATTCCCACCTTTACTATTATATAAGTAAATATTAACAGTAGCCCATTCATTACCATTATCATTATAAATTTTTATCCTGTCATGAAACTCAGTAGAGGCAGTAAATCCTTCATCTTTAGAATATGTGAATTTTGTATCAAAAGACCTATATAAAATTGCGGCATTGGCCTCTGGCTCATTAGGGTGCACATCCTGTAACAGCTCTGCTTTTGAGACTTTTCCAAATTTATAATTTTGCGCTAAGCAAGTGGCTGTAGAAAAACTTGCGATAAAAAAAAGGAGTAATAATTTATTCATATTGGTAATTATTTTTTTTCAAGTAAAATTTTTGAGTTATCGTATTTCGCAACACTCTGTAAAAACTGTTTGTATGCCTTATAGTCTTCTTTAGAAAAAGTTCCGCTATTTATATTTAATACACGCCTGTATGATAAGCTGGTATCATTAATCAATTCGACATTTAGCAAATACTCCCCAAAGTCTGAGCTCAAGACTATAGACTCTGGTAAGTATTTGATTTTAAACTCTTTTGGAGTATTAATTGTTACAACATCCACATCCTTATAACCTCTATCAATTCTAAAGGAGCCTGTGCGTGCTATCTCTTTTTTAGGCATACGCCCTATTCTATTAAAGGCATTAAGAGTTAATGTAAAATCGTCACCTACCTTGGAGGCATAATTCTTTGATGTAAAAACTAGCTTTTCTTGTAAGTTCACCTTATCCCTATCGTTGATATAACTGATAGTATCAATTTTCAAGTTATTGATACTATTAAAGAAATTATAGTAATACCTTTTTTGCTTTTTTTCCTCTAACTCAATCAACCCAAATCTACTGTCATATTGAGTTCCATAAGATGAGATACGTGCATTACCTGAAAGTTTCCCGTCCACATCAATTGTATAAATACCATCAATTTCCTGAAGATTATTATCATTAATATATTTAGGAGTGTGGACTATAAATCCGCCCTCCGGTTTAATAACAAGTACATCTCTATCGTCTGTGAAATCTCCTAAAAAACCAAAGGGTATTGTCTGACTCGTACATTCCAACCAAGTATAATCATCATCTTTAGGTATTGCTAGTATTACATGACTACCCTGTAATGAAGTAAAATCTTTTTCTAGACTTCTCTTCTCGTCTCCAGCAAACACCACGGTATAAAATGAGGGCACACCAACGGCTTCCAATAAAGCTTTTGTATAATTAACCAGACCTTTACAATCGCCATAACCTAAATCATGCACTTCTTGAGCAGGAGAAGGCTTCCAACCTCCTATACCTATCTGCACACTTATGTAGCGTGTTTTGCGCTGTACATAATCATAAATAATTCTTGCTTTTTCTTCATCGGTTTTTACTTCAGACACTAAGGTTTTTACTTCGGCTATAGTATTAGCATCTAGCGCAGTCATTCCTTCAAGTAGACTAGTATTCATCCAATTACCAAATTCCTTCCAATTATTAGCATTACCATCCACTCCAGAAAGATGAAACTTCTCTAGAGAAAATAAAACACGTGGCACTACTTCATGTATAGGAAGTCCATAAGGCTCCTTTAACACGCTAGGTATATTGCTAGCTTTTATAGTTAGAGCGCCATCTTGACTTACCACCTCTAAATCATTGTTACTATCAATAATTTTATGACGAAGACCAAGATCAGGAGCTGCATTAATTTTGTAAAATGTTTTCTCAACACTTGTTCGAAAATTATCATACAAATTAAAGGACGGAATAAAAGCTGTGTTGACTGTTTTTACTTTAGATGTAAAAATTACTGTAAAAGGAAAACCAGTAGTAGGCGTAAAGTCCAGATATCTGACTCTAGAACTTGAATAAAGGCTAAAACCATCTACTGCGCTAACATCTCTAAAGTCTCCTTTTTTTACTTTTTCAACTTCATTCCCAAAAGCGTCAAGTATAATTGCCTGTAGGCTTAAGATCTTAGTGTTGTCATCATAAAATTCGACAGCATTTATATGTCTTAAACCTTTTGAACTAAGTACGGTAACTACTCTCGTTTCTTCTCTATAAAGAGTTTTATGGTCTGGGATTTCAATTAAAGTCTCCTGAAGCCTTACAACAGCATCTGTATTGTCTTTGAGCTTCTCAGGAATATCAGCTATAGGGTAGATTAAATCTTGGCTATACATCACAGAGGTAAAGCCCAAGAAGGCAAGAAAGTAAATAAAACGCATTAATTGATTGATGATTGATGAATTATGCGCCAAAATAGGACTTAAAGAATTATCCTACAAGAATTAAATACGGTTTTTTGTATCAATCACAATCGTAACAGGCCCATCATTAAGTAATTGAACCTTCATATCTGCACCAAATTCTCCTGTATAGGTGGGTTTGTTGCGCTTTCGCGAAAGCGTACTCACAAACTCCTCATACATCGTGATGGCTTTGTCTGGTCGTGCTGCTTCTAAAAATGAAGGACGATTACCCTTCTTGGTACTTGCATATAATGTAAACTGACTAATCACCAAAATATCTCCATCTACATCACCCACAGAAAGATTCATTGCGCCATCATTATCACTAAAAATTCGTAAGCCAACTATTTTATTTGTAAGCCACTCAATATCTTCTTTCGTGTCATCATGAGTAACACCCAGCAATACAAGTAACCCTTGGTTAATCTCAGATTTTACAACTCCATTTATAGTGACAGAAGCTTCTGTTACTCGCTGAATTACTGCCTTCATTATTATTGCTCTTCTGGGTAGTGATCTTTTCTGTAATGCTGCTCGTCATCTCCTTCTAACATCTGTGTATAACTTTTATAACGCGACCAGTGGAGCTCATCATTATCTAGCGCTTCTTTTACAGCACATTTAGGCTCTTCAAGGTGTAAACAGTTATTGAATTTACACTCACTTTTTAAAGCAAAGAACTCAGGAAAGTAGTCTCCTATTTCTTCACGTTCCATATCTACAATTCCAAAACCTTTAATTCCAGGAGTATCTATAATTCGTGCGTCAAAATGTAAATCAAACATCTCTGCAAAAGTAGTCGTGTGCTGCCCTTGACTGTGCTGTACGCTAATTTGCTTTGTTTTGAGATCTAAGGTAGGTTCGATAGCATTTACCAGCGTAGATTTTCCTACTCCAGAATGACCTGTAAACATACACGTCTTACCCATCATCATCTCCTTTACAGTATCGATATTTTTACCTATAATTGCCGAAATACCTACACACTCATACCCTATCTCACGATACATTGCCGCAAGATATTTTATCTCCATAATCTCCTCTTCATTATAAGTGTCAATCTTATTAAAAAGCAATACAGCTTTAATATGATAGGCCTCTGCAGTTACTAGGAAACGATCTATAAAAGCCGTAAAAGTAGGCGGATTGTTAAGCGTTACTAATAAGAACACTGTGTCTACGTTACTAGCAATGATGTGCGTTTGTTTAGAAAGGTTTACAGACTTACGCACAATGTAGTTATCTCTGTCGTGTATTTTTGTAATTACTCCTGTCTCTACATCACTTTTGGTGTCAAGATCAAAGTCTACAACATCACCTACCGAAACTGGGTTTGTACTCTTAATTCCTTGAATACGGAATTTTCCTTTTATTCTACATTCAAACCACTGGCCGTCATCCGCTTTTACGGTGTACCAACTTCCAGTAGATTTATAAACAGTTCCTGTCATACGTTTGTGTCAGGTACAAAAATACCTTCTTTTTAGTTACTCACTAGAAATATTAGAAAAACTACTTGCCATAATTTTAAGAATTGTAGGAATTTACAGCAAGATTTTAATATTTTAGCCGCCTAATCAATCAAATTAAAAATTAAATGAAAAAATCATTAAGCATTCTACTTCTTTTACTTAGCACTAGCTTATTTGCTCAATTGAGTGTAGGAAACGTACAATTAGATTTTGGCGATAACATTTCTGAAACTGATGGTAAAATTATAAATATTGCTGGCGTAAAAGCCGACTTGATATATACACTTTCAAAAAAAGGAAAAAAATACTACCTCCAAACATTTGATATTAATAGCAAAGCAAATGTAGGAAGTACACTTTTAAAACTTGATAAAATAGGTGATAACAAGGCTTACGTAGAAGATGTTGTCGTTATAGAAGATAAGGCATATGTGATGGCATCTTATTATAGCAAAGATGACAAAACGTATAATTTTGCTGCATTAGAGATTCTCAATGGGCTTGAGCTAGGCGCTCCAAATGTGATATTATCTGCAGAGGTTGATAGCAGATCAAAAAAAGGAGTTTTCCTATTTGAAATGTCATATGATGAAATAAACTATATGGTTACTCACGTTTATATCAACGACAGAAAGGAGCTATTAGAATATGAATTCTCCTTATTAGATGCAGATATGAGTATTGTTAAGGAAGACAGTCATACAGTAAGTTTTAAAGATAGAAAAGACTTGTTTTTTGATTTTGCCGACTTTGGTGTAAATGAAAATGGTGATGCTTTCATTGTGTACACCGAAAGCTACAGGGACAAGAAGGCAAAAACTACAAAAAACAATATAACACTACAGACCTACTATAGAAATAACAATTACGAACTCACAGAAACTAAAATCCCATTAGACGGTAAGCGAGTAGTAAACTGTGATTTAATATACACAGAAAACAAACTTCAATTAGTTGGATTTTACTCAAAACTAAAAAAGTCTGGAAGATCAGAATATAAAATTGAAGGAATTTTTGATATTGCTGTAAACACTGCAGATAATTCTATTGATAAAAAAGTTTTTAATGATTTCAGTGTTGAAACCAAAACTAAATTAATAGGAGAAAGAAGAGCTAAAAAAGGTAAAAACCTTAACCCTTTTTACAAAAACACTGATTTAATAGAGAGAGAGAATGGAGGTGTAATTATATTATCTGAATATTTTTTCAAAACAGTAGGAAGGTCTTCTGGGCTTGCTATTGCAGGAGTTGGAGTATCTGCCACACCAATTATATATGACACTAATGAGATTATTGTTACAGCACTTAATGCAGACGGAACGCTCGCTTGGAGTAATGTAATACCTAAGGAGCAAAAAGCAGCAATAAGTGTTATTTCTGTGGGATTATTAATTGGAGGTAACAATGGGTCTGTATCTATATCTGCAGGTTTAATGTTTCCTGTAACTTCTTTAGGTGATGGCCCAGAATATTTAAGCTCTATGCCATTTTATAAAGACAATAAATTAACTGTGATAATTAATGATGACCCTAAGAACATTGGAATAACTAGTATGGATGATGTTAAGAAGGTAAAAAACATCAATAAAATGATTCCAGTAGTTTTCGAACTTGATGATGCTACAGGAAAAATGACACGTATTGATCCTGAAGATTTTGAGAAAAAACAAATCGTAGTGCGACCTGGAGTTGTTTACCCTCTCAACGAGGATGAATCTATTATTTATGGTTCAAATAAATCTGAAACTAAACTAGGAATATTGAAAATAAATTAAACAACGCAACTTCAAATAACTAAAAAAGGCTCAACATCATGTTGAGCCTTTTTTTTATAAGTAGCTATCTAAAATCTTACGACCTCGCCACCTTTTTCTGGTGGTTTATAGACTCTTGGTGTACTGCTTTAAACACACGTAGTATAAACTCTTCACTAAGATTGTTTTGCTCTCCTTCTAGAATCATCTTACCTAGAATTTCATTCCAACGCTTAGTTTGTAAGATAGAAACATTATTATCTGCTTTAAGCTCTCCAATACCATCAGAGATTTTCATGCGCTTTCCTAAGCTTTCAATAAGCTGGTGATCTATTACATCAATCTGCGTGCGTAGTGTATTAAGCTTGTTTGTATACTCAAGCTCTGTACCTACTTCTTTTCTTATTTTAAGATCAACCATCATCTGTACTAAAGCTGCTGGTGTGATTTGCTGTGCAGCATCACTCCATGCATTATCTGGATCATAGTGTGTTTCTACCATAATACCATCATAGTTAAGATCTAATCCTGTCTGACATAAATCATGAATAATATCACGACGTCCAGCAATGTGTGATGGATCAAGAATTAAAGGAAGATCTGGAAATTTATTTTGAAGATCAATCGCTATCTGCCATTCTGGATTATTTCTGTAACGTGTCTTTTCATACGTAGAGAAACCTCTGTGTATTACTCCTAAGTTTTTAATATCCTGAGTATAAAAACGCTCTACCGCTCCTAACCATAGGGCTAGATCTGGGTTTACTGGGTTTTTAATAAGTACCGTTTTTTCTGTTCCTTTAAGAGCTTCTGCAATTTCTTGAACGATAAATGGAGATACTGTTGTACGAGCACCTATCCATAAGATATCAATATCTGCCTCAAGAGCTAGATCTACGTGATTTGCATTTGCAACCTCTGTAGTCGTAAGCATTCCTGTTTCTTCTTTGGCTTTTTGTAACCATTTAAGTCCAAGTGCCCCTACTCCTTCAAAGTTTCCTGGACGCGTTCTAGGCTTCCAGATCCCTGCACGTAGTACTGTAGCATCTGTGTCTTTAAGTTGGTGAGCAATTTTAAGCACCTGCGCTTCCGTCTCTGCACTACAAGGTCCTGCAATTACAAGAGGGTGATCAAGGCCAAAAGCGTCTAACCAATTTCTAAGTTCTTTCTTATTTTCCATAACATTTAATTTGTGCCGCTTCGGGCTTTTGATATTTACGCTTTCGCGAAAGCGCAAAACTATTTAATTCCGTTTAATATTTCCTTAATGTGGTTCGTGTTTTCCATCTCATCATGTACTCCTTGAAAATCGTCATTTTCTAAAAGCATTTTAAAATCGCTGAGATTTGCAATATATTCAGTTAACGTCTCTAAGACATTCTCTTTATTCTGTTTAAAAATTGAGGTCCATGTTACTGGATTACTTTTTGCCAAACGTACGGTAGATGCAAACCCGCTGCCCGCCATGTCAAAAATATCACGCTCATTTTTCTCTTTTTGTATCACCGTCTTACCTAGCATAAACGCGCTTATGTGTGAGAGGTGACTCACGTATGCAATATGTTTATCATGAGACACAGGATCCATGTAACGTATGCGCATCCCCATATTTTTAAAGAGGTCGAGCACTTTTTCTTGCAGCTTAAAAGCTGTTTTCTCTACCTCGCATATAATATTAGTCTTCCCATTATATAAGCCTGTAATCGCTGCACTAGGCCCAGAAAATTCTGTTCCTGCAATAGGATGACATGCAAGAAAATTGCGACGTCTAGGGTGTGATGCCACTACTTCACAAATGGCTTGCTTAGTAGAACCCATATCTACCACAATCGTATCTTCTCCTATATGATTAAGAACGTCTGGCAGTACATGAATAGCAACATCTACTGGGATTGCTAGCACTACAAGGTCTGCTGTTTTAATATCTTCTAGTACGGCGCTTTTATCTACAAAACCTAATGATAACGCCTCAGCTACGTGAGCTTCACTTGCATCTATACCATAAATAGTTGCTGCAGGTTCTTGCTCGCGCAAATCTCGCGCAAATGATCCTCCTATAAGCCCCAACCCTATGATGTAAATGTCTTTCATTATCTAAATATTACTCTCTAATTGCTCAAATCCAGTGTCTTACTGATAAAAACACCTCATATCCAGCTATTAATTATCTTAAAATCTACGTATTGCTTCTTTAATTTCTTCTTCTTTTACACAAAGGCTAAACCTGATGTATCCTTTACCCATCGTTCCAAAAATGGTTCCTGGTGTGATAAAAATGAATTTCTCCAGTAAGATGTTATCTATAAAGGCCTCGGCATCGATTCCTTCTGGCAGTTTTGCCCAGACAAATAATCCTACAGCATCTCTGTCGTATGTACAACCTAACCTTTCGGCAAGCTCATAAACTAGTTTACGGCGGCGTCCATAAATGGTATTGATATGCTCAAACCAGTCATCTCCTAAGCCTAAGGCTGCTACAGCTCCTTTCTGTATGCCATAAAACATACCGCTATCCATGTTAGATTTTACACGCAATACATGTCCTATGTTTTCGGCACTTCCTAGTACCATTCCTACACGCCATCCAGACATGTTAAAAGTCTTACTAAGACTGTTCAGTTCTAAGGCTACTTCAGACGCTCCTGGAACTGCCAGCAGTGATTGCGGATTGTCATTAAGTACAAAACTATACGGATTGTCGTTGATTACTAGTATGTGTTGCGCTTTCGCGAAAGCGATCAATTCTTCAAAAAACCCATCTGGCACCTTAGTCCCCGTAGGCATATGAGGATAATTTACCCACATTAACTTTACACCCGAAAGATCTTGAGCCGCCAGCGCTTTTAAGTCTGGCAACCATCCGTTCTCCTCATTAAGATCGTATGTAATTGCTTCTGCCTCCACAAGTCTTGTTACCGCAGCATAACTAGGGTATCCAGGATTAGGGAAAAGCACTTTATCACCAGGATTTAAAAATGCCATCGAGATGTGCATAATCCCTTCCTTAGAACCCATAAGTGGCAATATCTCAGTGTCTGGATTTGCGATTACTCCATATTGTTTTTTATAGAAATCTGCCATAGCTCCTCGCAACTCAGGAATACCTGTGTAACTCTGGTACTGGTGAGCTACGCTATCATGTAATCCTTTGAGCATCGCCGCAACGGCTGCCGGAGGGGCTGGCATATCTGGGCTTCCTATTCCCATATTAATCACAGGATGACCGTCTGCAATGAGCGCGCGAACTTCCTTAAGCTTTCGCGAAAAGTAGTATTCCTTGGTTTCCTGTAACCTATTTGCTGGTTGCATCATTGCTTTCTGTTTTTGTAGGCTCCTAGTACTTTAAAGTCATTTGCCATGATCTCTAGTAATTGTACTGCCTTATTAAAGCTTTCTATTTTTTCAAAAGTGACATCTACAAAAAATGCATATTTCCACGGCTTCTCGATAATAGGCATCGACTGAATTTTTGTGAGATTCATCTTGCAATCACTCAGCACATTTAATATTGCCGCTAGACTACCACGCTTATGATCTGCCGAAAATCTTAGAGATGCCTTATCAATAACACCTTCTACTTGTTTCTTATCCTTATTTAAAATAAAGAATCGCGTTGCATTCTCATTGATGGTCTGTATGGACGCTCTTATGATTTCTAATTTGTAAATACTTGCTGCGGCTGTACTGGCTATGGCTGCTATTCCTTGTAATTGCTTTTCTTGTATCTCACGTGCTACACCTGCGGTATCTGTATCTTCTACAAGTTTTATGTCTGGGTAGTTTCTAAAAAACTCACGACATTGTAAGATTGCCATAGGGTGTGACCACACTTCTTTTATATCCTCTATGCCTTGACCTGGTAGCGCCATTAACTGATGCTGGATGTCAAGGTAGAACTCTCCTTCTATGTGTAAATCATGTTTATCTAGTAATGCATAATTAGGGAGTATTGCTCCTGCGATACTATTTTCTATAGCCATCACAGCATCTTGTACTTCGCCTTCCACCAGTGCGTCTACTAGCCTAGGAAAAGACATGCACTCCACCACAGCAACGTCTGCCCCAAAAAATTCTTGAGCCACCTTGTGATGAAATGATCCTTGTACGCCTTGTATTGCTATTTTCATAATTGTGCAAAAAAAAAGCCCTGATAAAAATTTATCAGGACTTATTGAAATATTGAGTGTTATTAAATTAGCACAATATCAATCCTGATCTCTTCCCGTAAAAGAAGAAATAGAAAAAATTGTTCCAATAATAAACGTTTGATAACATGTTAACTTATTTGACTGCTAAAGTAGAAAAAATATCTAATGAGCCAATTTATTTACAACCTTTTATGAAATATTTTTTATTGAGCATAGATTTTGAGGAATTATCAATCAAACATCTATAAACTAGTGAAAATGAGAATATGATACATATTCCTATTTTAAAATCTCTTTAGCTTAGATGATCGTCACACTTTTAAATGTATCCTCCCGTTATCAATTCTTACATTTACAGTATTAAATACTCCTCTATGTCCATTGTAGTAACAGACATCACAAAAATGTACGGCACTCAGAAAGCGCTTGATCACATTTCATTTTCCTTACAAAAAGGTGAGATTGTAGGCTTTCTAGGTCCTAACGGTGCTGGTAAGAGTACATTAATGAAAATACTCACCACCTACCTCACCCCTACTTCTGGAAGAGCCACAGTACATCACCACGACACAAAAAGCAATGTACAAGAAGTGCGTCGCGCTGTGGGATACTTACCAGAGCACAATCCGCTTTATGTGGAAATGTATGTGCGAGAATATCTAGCGTTTAATGCAGGAGTTTATAAGGTATCAAAAGAACGCATAGATGAAGTTATCACCCTCACAGGACTAACCTCTGAGGCACACAAAAAAATAAGCCAACTATCAAAAGGTTACAGGCAGCGTGTAGGTCTTGCTACTGCTTTGCTACATGACCCAGAAGTGTTGATTCTTGATGAACCTACTACAGGGCTAGATCCAAATCAGCTATTAGACATTAGAAATCTCATTAAAGATATAGGTAAGGAAAAAACGATATTAATGAGTACGCACATCATGCAAGAGGTAGAAGCCATTTGTGATCGTGTCATTATCATTAATAAAGGAACTATAGTAGCCGACAAAAAAATGACGGAGCTACGCGATGGACAGCAGCAAATAGTCATTGCTGAGTTTGATTACCGTGTAGAAGAAGTAGCGCTAAGCAGGCTAGATAAAGTAGCCTCTGTAAAAAACACTACAGGATTTACTTATGAAATCACCTTTAGTACTCAAGATGATATGAGAGCAAAGGTCTTTGACTTTGCTCATGATAACGACCTTAAAATCTTACAACTCAATCAAAAAAACGTGAGCCTAGAAGGATTATTTACAGAACTCACCTCCTCCTAAAAGCACCTTATAAGTCGCATATACACCTAGCACTCTTATTGTTTTCTTAATTTTGTTTAATTAAATATTAAATAACTTAAACAAAGTAATCGTTAGTCGTAATTTTATGGAAAAAAGAAAACCATAAAAAATTGCTATGACACAAGAACTAGGAAATGCAAATTTTGAAAACTTTATAGGCGCGACAGAAGGCTTCTCTGAGATTGCTTATCAATTTACATCACATATTCTCACATTAGGATATGCAGTAATGCTAGCAGGGCTACTCTACTTCATACTTACCATCAAAAATGTAGATAAAAAATTCCAAATGTCGAACATATTATCAGCTGTGGTGATGGTATCGGCATTTTTACTTTTATATGCGCAGGCGCAAAACTGGACATCAAGTTTCACCTATAATGAAGAAGTAGGAAGATATTTTCTAGATCCAAGTGGAGATTTATTTAATAATGGATATCGTTATCTCAACTGGCTCATCGATGTACCTATGCTTTTATTCCAAATTCTATTTGTGGTAAGCTTAACTTCTTCAAAATTTAGCTCTGTACGCAATCAGTTCTGGTTTTCTGGGGCAATGATGATTATTACTGGATACATTGGTCAGTTTTATGAAGTAAGTAACTTGACTGCCTTTTTAGTATGGGGAGCTATTTCATCTGCTTTTTTCTTCCATATTTTATGGGTAATGAAAAAAGTAATCAAAGAAGGAAAAGAAGGCATTTCTCCTGCAGGACAAAAAATACTTTCTAATATCTGGATCTTATTTTTAATATCATGGACTTTATATCCAGGAGCTTACTTAATGCCATACCTTACTGGAGTAGACGGATTTTTATATAGTGAAGATGGCGTGATGGCTAGACAACTAGTATACACTATTGCAGATGTAAGTTCTAAAGTTATCTATGGTGTATTATTAGGTAACCTAGCAATTACATTAAGTAAGAACAAAGAGTTGGTTAAAGCAAATAGCTAATTATAAAGAGCAACTCACAAACTCAAAAATAACAAAATCACGTTAATGGTATTAATCATGCCTTTTAACGTGATTTTTGTGTTTTACAAACAACTCATAACCTTGTAATTTCATTGAAAAACTAACGCTAGAAGCTATTATTTACAGAATTGACTGCAAATTAAGCTCCAACAGTTTGATAATACAAAGAATAATGTATCTTTGCACGCTGATAGAATCGCTATCATATACATGAATTTCATTTAAAACAATACTGGAATGTATTTAACAAAAGAACAAAAACAAGAGCTTTTTGCAAAGCACGGTAAAGGTAAGAACGATACAGGATCTGCTGAAGGTCAAATCGCAATCTTTACACAACGTATCTCACACTTATCTAACCACCTGAAAACAAATCGTAAAGATTATGTTACAGAGCGTTCACTAGTAATGCTAGTAGGTAAGCGTCGTTCATTACTTGATTACTTAATCAAGAAAGACGTATTACGTTACAGAGCTATTATTAAGGAGCTTGGTATCCGTAAATAATATTTTAAAAAAGGAGTTCCTAACGGAGCTCCTTTTTTATTCCTTTTAATAGGAAAACCACGTAAGAGTACATCGCTATAAATTGTAGCCTCTTGCAAAAGCATAAAGCATTACAGATGTTCTCCTCTAGTTTTGATAGTCACAACATGACTAACTTATCTTAAACGAGAACGGATCATTATCTACTCAGTATTAAAAGGTAAGTTTATAAAAGCTTCATTTGATACAAAGCAGATTTTCGCCGAAAGGCATATAATACTCCAAGTCCTTTTATACACAAGTAATTATGTATAGAACGACAAAGAAAGCTTTCACAGCTAGTTTTTCATTGGTGTCCGATTTTTGGGAAGTAACTACCCTTTAATCATCCCGTATCTTTTTACAGATACATCAACTACACAACGCAACGACACATGGAATACCCACGAAGGGTGTTCTACCATTAACAATTTTTGCGAAAGCGGGATTACAATAATCCTTTGCACGTGAGAATATCTCGACATAGATCGAGGTGAAAAACAAATTTTATGATTCCAAAGGTTTACAAAGAGGTCATCGACCTTGGTGATGGAAGAGAAATCTCTATCGAAACAGGAAAACTTGCAAAGCAAGCACACGGATCTGTAGTAGTACAGTCTGGAAAGTGTATGTTGCTTTGTACTGTAGTATCAAACTACGAACAAAAAGATCTTGACTTCTTACCACTTACGGTAGATTACCGTGAGAAGTTTGCAGCAGCAGGTCGTTACCCAGGTGGTTTCTTTAAGAGAGAAGCTCGTCCATCTGACGGTGAAGTATTAACAATGCGTCTTGTGGATCGTGTATTACGTCCATTATTCCCAAAAGATTACCACTCTGAAACTCAGGTGATGATCCAGTTAATGTCTCATGATGACGACGTTATGCCAGATGCAATGGCAGGTCTTGCAGCAAGTGCTGCCATCCAATTATCTGACTTCCCATTTGAGTGTGCTATCTCTGAGGCTAGAGTAGGACGTGTAAACGGTGAGTTTATTATCAACCCTACAAGAGCACAGCTAGAAGAGTCTGACATCGATATGATGATTGGAGCTTCGGCAGATTCTGTGATGATGGTAGAAGGTGAGATGGATGAAATTTCTGAAGAAGAAATGGCAGACGCAATTAAATTTGCTCACGATCACATTAAAGTACAGTGTGCTGCACAGCTTCGTCTTGCAGAAGCTTTTGGTAAAAAAGAAGTACGTGAGTACCCAGCCGAAAGAGAAGATGCAGACCTTAAGCAAAAGGTACACGACATGGCGTATGATAAGGTATATGCAATTGCACAAGCCGGATCTGCAAAGCATGAGCGTAGCGCTGCTTTCAAAGAAATTAAAGAAGAAATCAAAGCAACTTTTTCTGAGGAAGAACTTGAGGACTTTGGTGGACTTGTATCTAAGTATTACCGTGCTGCCGAAAAGGCTGCAATACGTGATCTTACACTTAACGAAGGACTTCGTCTTGATGGTCGTAAGACTACAGAGATACGCCCTATCTGGAGTGAGATAGATTACTTACCATCTGTACACGGATCTGCAATCTTCACACGTGGAGAAACTCAGGCACTTGCTACAGTAACACTAGGTACGTCTAGAGATGCAAATAAAATAGATATGCCATCACATGAAGGAGAAGAAAACTTCTACCTTCACTATAACTTCCCTCCTTTCTGTACAGGTGAGGCAAGACCTATACGTGGTACTTCACGTCGTGAGGTAGGTCACGGTAACCTTGCTCAACGTGGTCTTAAAGGAATGATCCCAGCAGATTGTCCTTATACAGTACGTGTGGTGTCTGAGGTGTTAGAATCAAACGGTTCTTCATCTATGGCAACAGTATGTGCAGGTACTATGGCAATGATGGATGCAGGTATCCAGATGACGAAGCCAGTTTCTGGTATCGCAATGGGACTTATATCTGACGGTGCTTCTGGTAAGTATGCAGTACTTTCTGATATCCTTGGAGATGAAGATCACTTAGGAGACATGGACTTTAAAGTAACAGGTACGGCAGACGGTATTACTGCTTGCCAGATGGACATTAAAGTAAAAGGATTATCATACGAGATTCTTGTAGCTGCATTACAGCAAGCTAGAGATGGTCGTTTACACATACTTGATAAGATTGTAGAGACTATTGCAACTCCACGTGAGGATGTAAAAGACTACGCTCCAAAAATGGTAGGTGTACGTATTCCTAATGAATTCATTGGTGCATTAATAGGCCCAGGAGGAAAAGTAATACAAGAACTTCAAAAAGCAACTGGAACTACTATCGTTATCAACGAAGATCCAGTAACAGAAGAAGGTATTGTAGAAATCTTAGGTACAGGTCAAGAAGGTATCAACGCCGTACTTGCAAAGATAGACTCTATTACATTTAAGCCAGTCGTAGGTAATACGTACAAGGTGAAGGTAATCAAGATGCTAGATTTTGGTGCAGTAGTAGAATATCTTGACGCTCCAGGTAACGAAGTACTTCTTCACGTATCTGAGCTTGCTTGGGAACGTACAGAAAATGCGTCTGACGTAGTTTCTATGGGTGACGAGCTTGACGTAAAATACTTCGGTATAGACAAGCGTACTCGTAAGGAAAAAGTTTCTCGTAAAGCATTACTTGAGAAGCCAGAAGGTTATGTAGCTCCAGCTCCTAGAGAGCGCAGCAGTTCTGACCGTCGTCCACCTAGAAGAGATGATCGTAAGAGAGATTAATTCTTATATAGCTGTAAGTCTTTAAACACTTACACTAATCAATTATAGAAAATCGGTTATCCTTCACAGGGTAGCCGATTTTTTTTTGTGATGCGCTTTCGCGAAAATATGAGCAACCACAACACTTCCCAAGGCATCATTAAAAATAACTTGTAAAAATATGGCTATAATGAGGAAATGCGTAAAGGAGATCGGTTGTGGTAGTGTATTTTAGTAGGCTGTAGCGGAGCTGTTTACGTAGTTTCGTTTATATAACTAAAAACGAGATACGACTTATTAAACTAAAATAACCATCTAGCATACAGTTTTACTGGGCTTACAGGCCGTAAATAGTAAACTTGCTGTTATACGCTAGTTGTAGAGTATAAGAAAACGAACTATGAAAGCATATTTAGAAGATGTATTTAAAACTTCAGGAATTCCCACTCACACATTTGTAAGGCCTGAAGAGTACAACACAATATTAGTTTCTTTAAGGACTAAAGGAAGATGTTTAATTGTTGAAGGACCTTCCGGGATCGGAAAAACGACCTGTGTAATAAAAGTTATTGAGGAATTAGGTTTCAATAAGAAAGTAACTTCTTTAACTGCAAGAAAGAAAGATGATCTTGAAATGATTAAGCTATTACCTGATTTTCAAGGCATGGGTACTGTAATTATTGATGACTTTCATTTATTAGAATTTGATTTAAAATCATCAATTGCTGATTATATGAAAGTCTTAGCTGATGAAGAAAGAGCTGACGATAAATTAATTCTTATAGGAATCAATAAAGCGGGCGATTCATTAGTTCAAATAGCAGGTGACTTAAATAATAGGATTGACACTATCAAGTTTGAACAAAATCCAACAAATAAAATTACCGAATTAATCGGACTCGGAGAAGAAGCACTTAATATCGAAATAAGCACAAAGGATGAAATCGCACAATTAGCAAAAGGTAGTTTTCACATTGCACAGTTATTATCTAAAGAAACGTGCATAGCTTCTGAAGTACTAGAATCTTGCAATCAAACAAAAGATTTAAAATCTAGCATTGAGGTAATTAAGGAAAAAGTATTATCAGATTTCGATAGAATATTTTACCCAAAAGCTAGAAAATTCGCTATTGGAAATAGATTGAGAAGAGAAGGAAGGGCACCGTACTTGCATCTACTCTATTGGCTTTCACTTTCTGAAGACTGGGCAATACAGATTGATGACTTATATTTAAAATATCCTGATAATAAACTTAGTATTACCCAAATTGTAGACAAGGGTTTCCTAGAAGCCATTATAAGGGACAATGAGGAGTTAAAAGATGTAATACATTTTGATTCTAACTCAAGAGTTTTAGCTGTTGAAGACCCAAAATTTATGTTCTATTTGAGAAATGTTCTTTGGTCAAAATTTGCTGAAAAAGTTGGCTACATTAGTCTCACTTTCTCAAACAAATACGACTTTGCTTTATCATTTGCAGGAGAAAATAGAGATCTCGCTTCGAAAATTAATAACCTTCTGCTTGAGCGAGAAATATCAGTGTTTTATGATAAAAACGAACAATCAAGAATATTGGCTGAAAATGTTGAAGAATATTTAGCGCCTATTTATAAATCGGAAGCATATTACGTGGTAGTGATATTAAGCAAAGACTATCCGAAAAAGATTTGGACAAAATTTGAATCTGATAATTTTAAAGAACGATTCGGTACTAATTCAATCATTCCTATTTGGTATACTGATAATTACCCCGGTCTATTTGATGAAACCCAAAAACTAGGAGGGCTAAGTTTTGACCAAGCAGAAAACCTTGATTCACAAGCTAAAGAAATTACAGATATAATAGTTCAAAAACTATCTGACCGCAGAAGCATGGAAAAAGAATAAAAACGCTTTACAATAATACCTACACACAATGCCTTTCGGGACACTGCCCATAGTGCAAACGTTGACGTGCATTTGACAAAAACTCAATATGAGATTAAACAATAAAGAATTATTTGAATTATTGAGCGAAAAAGGTATACATCATCTTTATCACGCAAATACTGTAAGAACATCAAGAACTTTTATTGAACAAGGTGGATTACTATCAAGAGGAGCTGTTGAATCAAAAGATTTAGAACAAACACCACAATCATCCGATAACATCGACAAAATTTTTGATGTTTGGAACGATGTCTTTTTAGATACGGTTGACTTACATACTTATTTTAATCGTCAAAATTATTATGGCCCAGTTTTATTTAAATTAACAACTGATTTCTTGAATGAAATTAATTTGGAAATTTGGGTAACTAAAGACAACCCCATTAACTGGAATCAAGAAATGACAACTGAACAGAAATATTTTTCATCAGTAGCCGAATTAAGGGAAAATTGGGATTCTTATGCTCGTCAAAGGAAAATGACTACGATTAAGAATAATGCTGAACCTGTACTTTTGGATTATGTAGAAGAAGTGATTTATGATAATCCAAGTGTTGTGAATAAAAACACAGGTCTCATATTCTTTAACCAAGGAATGGCTGACTTAAAAGAATCCTTAAAAGTGAATCCGCCATTTAAAAATAAATTTATAACAAGAAATTGTAGTGAATGCTTCTGCACAAGTAATTATCTGCGCCAACATACTATAACGGAATTAAATAAACTTTTCTTATCAAATTAAAATCATGGAGAAAATTAGTCTAGAATGTAAAAATTGCAAATCGAAGTCAGAAATCCGAGAAGAAAAATTAGTGTTTTCAGAGAAAAAAGTACTAGAGGAAGCTTATTGTCCTGAATGCGAAGAAAAGATTTATGAAGGAGAAACTGATGGATGGTTTCACGTAGCCGAAATCGGAAAAAAAGATTTGGCAGATGAGGAATGTACTTATCCAATGCCGTAACTAAAACTCTCTACAACAAATAATTGAGTTGAAAAATACGCCTAATTCGACGCTGCTCAGCACATGCTGTTATGCTAATCCTGATTTATAGTTTTCATCATAAACTCTTCCTGATTTTATGATAGCAAAGGCTTGTTTTAAGAGCTTATTTTTAGTGCTACGCTTTACACATGAGACCGTTGTGCACAATTAAAAAACTACAAAATGAATAAGATTTTGAGAATAGCAAATAAAGTTTTTTATTACTCGTTAGGAATTTCACTTTTACTAGGAATTGGGTTTTTCGGATTTGAGATTTTTAAAAACCTTTATCTTTTCGTTGGTTATTCTTTCGCCTTTGTACTAATTCCTATAATTACATTATCGCTATTAATTATACTTATTTCGAATTTTAAAAAATTCGGATTTCTAAACGGTATCAAAGAATCGAGTATTAATATTTTCGCTTTAATGATATGCTCAGCGTTAATATGGTTTGTTCAATCTTACGCATTAAAAAAAAGTAATCAAATTAATGTAAAAGTCATTAATACATCTGAACTCGGAATTTCAAACATTACGCTCATCGGTCGGAATGCATTGACTAAAATTGACACTTTAGCCCCTGAAGAAAATAAGACTATAGTTTTTAAAGGAAAACAAATCAATTATAAAACGGAAAACAGTTATGAAAATGAAATTCGTTTACTTTACTATTTTGATAAAAAATGGAGAGAAAATAAAATATTGAGCGGTTTTAGTAGATGGAGAGTGATTGATAAGGATTGGGAAATCAAAATCCATAGTGCGGATTCTATTGAATTAAATCAAAAGTAAAAATGCGATAAACAACTAAGCCAAGAACCAAAACTCTCCTAAACTTCACTATCCCCAAACCCACCTCCTCATGTTTGAAAAATCAAAATCTTTTTTATACAGAATCGTATTTATGATTTTGTTTATTGTACTTGCAAAAACCTGCGTATCAGACTATATAAATGGTGGTGATGAGTATAAAATAAGCGAACTAGAACAAATGATTAGTGAGAACACCGTTGTCACTGCAAGCTTATCAAATGAATACACAGAGTCTACAGTGGCAAGTGTGGTCAAGCTTTATAAGTTTGACTATAGGTTTGATCTCAATGGCCAATCTTACACTGGTAAAATCACGCTCAACGCTGTGCCTAATACTAACAAGCTCAACATCTACTACCTAAGCGATGACCCCAGCATCATCGCTGCAGATCCGTATGAATCCATCGCAAGAGAAAAGGAAAAAGGAAGCTCTATTACTGAACTACTCATAGGGATCGTTTGGGGAGTGCTAGCTATCATATTATTGATCTCCTTAATTGCTACCATAAAAAGCACAAGGACACTTAAGGAACCAACTCAGGTCACTAAAACAGCTCCTAAAAGCATCAAAACAAGCACAAAGAAGAAAGCTACCGCACCAATTCCAGAAATCACACCAGAAGAAGAACGCCTACGCGCCCTTGAAAAAGAACGTATCCGTAAAGAAAAGGAGGATCCGTCTAGGTTTATGCCGAGGTAGTTGGTAGTTGGTAGTTGGTAGTTGGTAGTTGGTAGTTGTTAACTGACTGAAATTTAGTTTTTCTAGCTGCCTTAAAAATTGATATTGGTTGTCAGTATAAGAAAAATAAAAAAATCAATTTGCGTTCTTCCGACTATTTTGTCCGTATTATAAAAACTAGTGTAAAACAATATCATAATAAATGAGAAAGTTAATATGTATACTGCTGACATTCATCATCTGGGGAAATGGTATTGCTCAAAATCAAATAATTAGTGATAGTGACATCCCCAAGCTTGATTCTATTATAAAATCTTTAGAAAAGGATTACAATGCAAGTGACAAGCCAATTTTTTACTCATTGCCTCAAACAACTGGTAGTTTTTTTAAAATAATCACTAAAGATCCAAACACATTCCTTCTTAAATTAAAACTATCTGATAATCTAGAGCAACTTCAAAAACAATTCCCTGGACTTCAAGTCGATACTGACTTGTTAGTCATAAAAAATACGTATATCAACTACAAAAAGGAAAGGAAATTAGACATAAAATCTTTCCAGATTTTGAATAATCAAGATCACAATATAACTCTTTCATTTAACGATTCATTAAATCAAAATTCTATAACTCATTTTCATTCTAGTTATACTAGTAAAAGGAATAAAGAAACTACAATACGAGGGTTTTATCTAAAAGAAGGGTTCAAATCATCTATTATATCTAAAGAATTATCTGACTGGATAAATTATACAGATGTATTAGTAAAGCCAGAAACATCTATCTTTTATAAAAATGAGATTGCTAAAAATAAATTTAAAAATCACAAAAAAACTATAATTGATTCTTTGGTACGTTACTATGAATTAAAAACTAACAAGCCACTTTATAAAAAAGGACAAGAGTTTGTAGTTCGTAGAAACGAAATAAATGATTGGCAATCAAAGAAAGAGAAATCTGCAGACAGTCTATATGCAAATGATCAAAATTTTAAAAGTATCCTATCCCAAGCTCTAGATTATGCAGAAAAAAACAAGGTCTCAAATGGAGATTTAGAGGATTTTACTGCTCAATTAATTTCAGAGAAAAGAGCACTAGAATTAATGAGACAAAATAGACAAGTGGGTACTTGTAGTTTTGATAACGGACCAATAATCCAGCAACAAAGAATCGCAAATCTTTCTGCTAAGACTCAAAATTGGGAGATTTTTATTAAATCATTTTTAAATGTGATGAATGATAAAGTCTCGAGAAATGTAAATAGCAATATTGCTTCAAACTCACGGAAAACTTACATTGAAGAACTAGCAAAGCTTGATATCGATATTAATAAAATCTTATTAGGTTCTAACATAAAAATTGAAGATTCGATTGGAGTACACTATTTTTCTGATGGGACCAAAATAGCGAAAGCCTACGCAAACCTAAACTCTAATAAACAAAGCTATTTCGAAAATATGGCTTCGGCAATTATCAAAGACGAAGGAGTTGATGCGTTTAATAAACTTCATTTTTACAACACATTAAAAAGTTATCAATATTTCATTAAAGACAGCCTCAAAAAAAATTATTTAGATAAAAAAATAAAAGATTTAATTCCATTTCTTCCTAATGAAATAAAATCAAGGATTGATAACCCGCACAAACAATTGTATGATTTACTTTTTCGTGAAAAAGAAGAACTAGATAGTTTCAAAATTAATTCTTCAATGATTGCTCACATTGGCTCTTATAGTTATGATGGTGAATGTTGGGAAGCTAAACTTGTAGACAAAGACACTGACGGAAAAATCATTTACGACTTGATTATGGAAATCGGAGAGGACATTACACCTCTTAAAAATTTTATAGACAAAAAAGAAGAATTGACATCTCGTGTTCAACAACATTCATTTCTACAAAAAATCATAAATGACAATAGAGAAAACAAAGTATATATCAAATTCATAACTAATAAGTCCTTTGTGAATAAGAAAAATAGAGTTACAAAAGATATGCCGCAGGAATTGGTAAATAATATTGACTTTGATAATGCAATATCTCTCTATGTATCATTTCCTAACAGAAAACATGTTCGCTTTGTTTTATTAAATAATCAAAACTTACTACTGCTAGGAATACCTAATAACTTTGAATTACCAGGCTATAAATTTGAAGACTTGATGACAATCACAGAAAAATCATTTCTATCAACATCATACAAAAGTTTTAAATTGTTTAACGAGAAAGGAATATTGTTAAATTAAATAATGAATAACCACTAGACAAACATTTCATATTATTTAATTGCAAACCTCTATCAATTGAAAAACTATCTCCTAATCATATTCACTTTACTTATAAGCCTTCAAAGCTTCTCTCAAAGGAAGTATCAAAAGAGTGAGTATTCTAAATACTTAGAGCAACATCCTTTTGGCTCAACATCTGAAAATTATGTATTAATTCTTTCTGGTTATTTTGATGATTGTGGAGAATTTGGTGGGCACGAAGAAACCATTGAACTTACACGAATTGACAGAAAACTAACGGCCATCATCACCATTTTTGATAATAATTGTGATGGTAATACCGCAGCAAAATTAGATTCACAGTCCTACTTAGTTAAAGAAGCTACTGTACCTCTTTTTCAAGATTATTTAAATCAATTATTGACAAAGAGCTTTGCTTATTATATTCCTTATCATGCAGGAAACACCTACACAGCAATTTTAGATTTCAAGAAGACCAACGATAGAGAAGAGCTCGATGATACGTTTAAAAGAGTACACCTTGTATACCCTAGTGTAGGGTCAAAATGGCCTGCTTTCGAGAAACTAAAGCACAACATCATCAATCAATAACTAAATGCTCCAAAACACCACACCTCAACCACCCATAAACAAGCACGTAGGCTGGATACGCGTACTTGCCATTATACTTCCCTATATATTTATTGTTGCCATCATTCAGCTTATAGGCTACTATGTTATTGGTATAGATTATAATGAGATTCCTACCCAGAAATCTCCTTTCCAGTTATACGTAGGCTCCATATTTTCCCTCATTGGGACGTTTATGGTGATATGGATTTTTATAAAATTCGTAGATAGAAAACCATTTGTCGAGCTAGGTTTTGCGCTAAAAAACAGGAAGACAGACATCATCGCTGGTCTACTTATAGGCGCGGCAATCATGGCGCTGGGTTATCTTATCATGTTATCGATGGGCGAAATTCAATTTAAGGGCTTCCATTGGGATGCTACACAGCTGCTGTATGCCATCCTCACGTTTGTAAATATTGCAATATTGGAGGAAGCGCTGCTGCGTGGTTACGTACTGCGCAACCTGATGATTTCTTTTAATAAGTACATCGCCCTTATTGTTTCGGCGCTGCTCTTTTCATTGCTTCACGCAGGAAATCCTAACGTAGATATGTTTGCGCTAGCCAACTTATTTCTAGCGGGTATTTTACTAGGAATTTCATATGTGTACACTAAAAATTTATGGTTTCCTATCGCGCTGCATTTGAGCTGGAACCTTTTTCAAACCTTGTTTGGTTTCAATGTAAGTGGCATTGATTCTTATCACCTTATTGAAATTAGCATCACAGAAAATAACCTACTCAACGGCGGCCTTTTCGGTTTTGAGGGCTCCATATTTTCTATCATTTTTCAGGTGATTACTATTATCCTCATCGTGTGGTATTACCAGAAAAACAAGGACTCTTCAGTGACAGCATAACTAACTGTTTTCTACGATTACATATTGATTTCATAGGAGCTTATGGGGAATGAGTACGCTTTCGCGAAAGCGTGATTCCCCACATCACAACGTCTCACGATTTAATTTTCCATACTTTTAACCCAAAGTCGATCACTAGACACGTGTCAAACCTACCCTGAAACTATCTCAATGTTGATAGTTGGGTCATTATACATCACTACTATGAAGAAAATATCGTTAGTACTCGCACTCATGGTTACTGCAGTTGGATTTACTCAAAATAAGCAAGATGCTCAGCCTAAGCTTGAAAGCAATACAGTCTATTTAAAAAAGATAGCGCATAGAGCGTCAAGTATTGAGCCTATTTCTAATCCTGAGAACAATCCGCTTGTTACTAAAATCAACGTACTAGAGAACGATCTCAAAGAAATGGAGGCTATCAAGATTCAGGATTCATTCTTATCACAAGATGTATCTAGCTACGCCACAAAGGATGATGTCTTTAATGGCTACATCAAGCACTTGCGCGGCTTTAAGACACCTAGCGTATATGTTGAGGAAATTGTAAAATTCCCACCCGTTGTGGATGTGGGCAACACAACGAATAAGTTAAAACTTGGTAATGGCGTAGCAGAAGCTCAAGCAGCACTAGACCAAGGATCCATAAGACAAATGCGTACGGAAGATAGCAATCCATCTACCGGGCTTGAAATTATCTCTAACAGAAATCCAAGTAGTAAACCCTTACCTAATGCGGAAAACAATCCGCTTATAGCGCAAATAAATGCACTAGAAGCTGCACTGATAAAGGCAAGGGTTGCTCAATTTCAACAAGATTTTGAAACCACATTTCATGGAGTAACTGCTAATCAAGGTGAGCATGTTGATAATCCAGATTTTGTTTTAAACAACTACATCAATAATCTTGAAAAAAACCTACAAAAACAGGGCTACTACAGAAGAGTTTCTGAGCGCTTGAGACATAAGAACAGGGCAATGGTAAAGAAACCTGGTCTAGAGCATAAAGCTGGTGTTACCCCTGGCGGAAAATTAATGATGCAACAAAGAACAAATACAAAGGCAACGACTGTCAAGAAAAAAACAAAGCAGTAAATAGCACAGAAATAACTACCCCAAACGAGTGAACACCTCATCACCTACAAATCAAAGCTGGACCACCTGCCCTGCATGTAATGGGCAAGGGAGTAAAAGTCAGCGACTTCGTAAGAAAGTGCGCTTAGCTTACCAGCGAGCGGTTTCGGCTTATGAGGAATCAGATAAAAAAGGCATCGCTCCTACTCGACCAAAAAGACACCAAAGCAAGTGCACTGCATGTAACGGCTCCGGTATCATCCCAGCACCATCTCCACCATCACCAGATACAGAGCACTATCCTCATGTGGCAATTATAGGTGCTGGCATAGGTGGTGTAGCGCTAGCGGTGGCTTGCTTACATCGTGGGATTCCGTTTACACTATATGAACGTGATAAGAGTTTTGACGCACGGTCGCAAGGCTACGGCCTTACCTTGCAACAAGCTAGCAAGGCAATCGAAGGTTTTGGAATCACTCAGTTAGATGAGGGAATTGTATCCACTAGGCATCTCGTTCATACTCCAGAAGGTACGGTCGTAGGTGAATGGGGCATGAGAAAATGGATGGAAGAAGATGATGATGCAAGCCCGAAGCGCACAAATATTCACATAGCCAGGCAGTCATTGCGACTTGCGTTGCTAGAACAACTGGGCGACTCGCCACACGTACAATGGGGACATCAATATGTGGAGCATAGCAGTGCTCAAAATGGAACTTTAGAAATAAAATTTCAAGTAGGTGGAAATATTAAAACCACAAACGCCCATCTCATTGTAGGCGCAGACGGCATACGCAGCGCAGTGCGCAATACCGTTATAGACGAGAAAACGTCACCATTGCAATACCTAGATTGTATGGTGATTCTAGGTATTTGTTCGCTAGACAAACTAGATGATTTAGAAAGCACCCTACTAGATCAAGCAACAGTTTTTCAAACGGCAAATGGTCACGAGCGGATCTATATGATGCCCTATGACAAAAATGCTATCATGTGGCAGCTTAGCTTTCCCATCTCAGAGCAAGAAGCAATGGCGCTTAATACTGCCGGTCCCGCAGCACTTAAAAAAGAGGCTATCAAGAGAACGCAATGGCATGACCCTATCCCACAAATCATGGCAATGACTCCAGAAGCCTTAATTTCTGGCTATCCTGCTTACGACAGGGCACTATTAAAACCTGAAACTTTACAAAATATTGGAGCAATCACCTTGCTAGGCGACGCTGCACACCCTATGAGCCCTTTTAAAGGACAAGGAGCAAACCAGGCACTTCTTGATGCACTAGCGCTAGCCAGAGCAATCTCGGCAGGCTGTAAATCTGGCTCAAACTGGCAAGAAAGAGGATTAAGAGAAAACGTACTCAACACTTTTGAAGAAAGCATGCTAGAGCGAACCGCGTCAAAAGTAACTGACTCCTCAAAAGCAGCTGCTTTTTTACACTCTACTGTGGTACTTGAAAAAAACAATGCACCTCGCGGAAAATCCTTTAGAAATAAGGATTAATACATTGTATAAATAGTAGTTACAATTCGCCCTTTCCCATCAGTTGGCTGAGTAACACTCAGCTCTTGTTCTTGCACAGCCTTCATATTAAAAGGCGGCATGAGCAGCTGGACACCACTATTCTTTTTTAACCTCGTCCCCTGACCAGAAATAATATCTTGATTAGGTGTAAAATCACCATCAGGCAAATGTTCCGTGAGAATCACATATTTAAAGGAAGCTAATTTATCTACAACACTGGCTATCTCACGATTAGATAGATGTTGTAATACCTGTCTCAATAATGCACAATCTCCCTTAGGAAGTATATCTGTAGCTATGTCAAGACAATTAAAACTGAGTCGTTCATTTTTAAAGGTAGCTTTATTATGCGCAATGAGATCTTCTACGATATCTACACCTATATAGCTCTGCGTATATGGTACAAGCTTGCTACCTATATTAAAATCTCCACAACCCAAATCACATACTACAAGTGGCTCTTCAAAAGAGCTAAGAAATGCCGCTACTGCTTCCACATATGGAACAACAATCTCAGGATGATGCGATCCTTCTCCAGAGTAAAACGAAGCACCACCAGCTCCCCACAGCTTCAAATCATACACCTGCTCCATCGCCTTTTTAGTAGGCCATGGTTTTTTAGCTTTTACCGAGAGATTATCTTTTGACATTTAAAACGCTTATAAAGCTCAAAGTACTAACATCTATCCTTCACCTGCAACCCATCAGATACGTTGGATTAAAATATCGCTATGGTAAATGGTACTCAAGCATTGATGCATCACGCTTTCGCGAAAGCGTAAACTATAAATTTCAATCCACACAAGAAAAAAACAAAGTCCCTCTTCGAAGAGGGATGTAGGGAGATGTCCGCAAAGAGAAAATCAATAACAACTTACCATAAATAAAAACAAAGAACCCTTGCTCTGTCAAGAGCAAAATGCAACCCATACAAGAAAATAAGAAGTCCCTCTTTGAAGAGGGATTTAAGGAGATGTTCGCAAAGAGAAACTCAATAACAACTTACCATAAATAAGAACAAAGAACCCTTGCTCTGTCAAGAGCAAAATGCAACCCACAAAACAAATAAAAAGTCCCTCTTCGAAGAGGGATTTAGGGAGATGTTGGCGCAAAGAGAAACTCAATAACAACTTACCATAAATAAAAACAAAGAACCCTTGCTCTGTCAAGAGCAAAATGCAACCCATACAAGAAAATAAGTCCCTCTTTGAAGAGGGATTTAGGGAGATGTCCACAAGAGACAACAAAAAAATTAACACACAATTAAATATCACCTCATTAATTAATCGTAATATTGCAATCAACAAATAAGTCAATCATGGGATTAGTAAAAACTGAGATGTTTACAGATGAGCAAAATGAGATTTCTCTTTTTGCAAAAGCTTTTGGTCATCCAGCTAGAGTATCTATACTACAGCATTTATTTAAAATAGATTCTTGTGTATGCGGAGACCTAGTTGCCGAAATAGGGCTTGCACAACCTACCATCTCACAACATTTAAAGGAACTCAAACTTTTGGGCCTTATTAAAGGAAATGTAGAAGGTACGAGTGTGTGCTACTGTATAGATAAAGAAAATTGGACAGCCATGAAAAATGTAATGGCAGCTTTTCTTGACCAAGATCTAAAGAGTAGCGGAGAGTGCTGCTAAAAAAAATTACTTTTATTAATCGTATTATCGCAATAAACAAATAGCATTATGAAACTATCACAAATTAAAACGGCATTACAAGAGTTAAAAACAATTTCTTTCCAGTTGCCAGACGGCTCTTTAGTTCCTAATCACTTTCACGTTACAGAAGTGGGAAAAGTCACTAAAAACTTTATCGACTGCGGAGGTACCGTACGTTATGAAGAGGTTGCAAATTTCCAACTTTGGAATGCAGATGATTATGATCACAGACTTCACCCAGGAAAGTTATTAGATATCA
Organism: Dokdonia sp. Asnod1-B02; assembly: GCF_045063955.1. Lineage (NCBI taxonomy): Bacteria > Pseudomonadati > Bacteroidota > Flavobacteriia > Flavobacteriales > Flavobacteriaceae > Dokdonia > Dokdonia sp. Asnod1-B02. The sequence goes on from NZ_JBEFNW010000002.1 coordinate 3,167,023, forward strand.
TCCAACTTTCTGAAAAGATGTTACACATAGGAGATCTTGAGATTGAGGTAGAGTACCAAGCAGAAACGATAGGGAAATTTGGGCTTGACTTTGATGGCACTTCATTTTTACTCACAAGTAAGCAAACAGATTGCCTTGCAAAAGATAATTGCGGTATTCCTGAGGAAAAGACCAAGCTACAATTTGCTGATATACTAGCAGGAAGTTCTTGTGAACCAGGTAGCGGATGTTGCTAGTAAATCTCTTATAAACATTGTCATCATGGCTATAAATAGAACGGCACTATTTCCAGAAATAGTAACAACAATAGAAAGATTATCAACTGCTTCGATATCTGAGGAGCGCAAAGCAGTCTTGCAACCACTAGCAGATTATATACAGTCTAAGGCTTCCAACAAAGAAGCCATTAGACTTAATTTTATTTGTACCCACAACTCACGTAGGAGTCACCTGTCGCAAGTATGGGCGCAGGCAATGGCAAGTTACTTTCATATAACAAACGTGTCTTGCTATTCTGGTGGTACGGAAGCAACAGCGCTCTTCCCGATGGCAGCACAAACACTTGTGGGTGCCGGTTTTCAAATAGCTGTTATATCACCATCTGAAAACCCAGTGTACAGCATCAAATATGGAAGCAATGAGCAGCCAGTAATCGGATTTTCAAAAACAATGGATCATGCTTTCAACCCTAGTAGTAAGTTTGGAGCAATCATGACTTGCTCCCAAGCAGATGAAGGCTGTCCTTTTGTGCCAGGTGCAGAAAAACGTTTTCCTATTACTTATGATGACCCAAAAGCGTTTGATAATACTCCGCAACAAGCACAAAAATATCAAGAACGAAGTCTACAAATCGCAACCGAATTACTATTTGTATTCGCTCAAATAAAAGCATAACATGGCACCAAAGAAATTAAATTTTTTAGATAGAAATCTTACGCTTTGGATTTTTGTAGCGATGGCTATAGGCGTTGGTTTAGGATATTTTATTCCTTCATTTCCAGATGTCATAAACTCATTTAACAGCGGAACCACAAATATACCTATCGCGATAGGATTAATATTAATGATGTATCCGCCGCTTGCCAAAGTGAATTATGCACTCTTACCTAAGGTGTTTAAAAACACAAAGATTCTTTCTATTTCCCTATTACTTAACTGGATTGTAGGTCCAGTGTTGATGTTTATACTAGCGATTACATTCCTGAGAGATTATCCTGAATATATGGTCGGGCTTATTTTAATAGGTCTGGCGAGATGTATCGCCATGGTACTAGTCTGGAATGATCTTGCAGAAGGGAGTAGCGAGTATGGCGCAGGGCTTGTCGCACTTAACAGCGTGTTTCAAGTGTTTGCATATAGCTTTTATGCCTGGTTGTTTATAACGGTGCTTCCACCCTATTTTGGTTTTGAGGGAGCAATCATAGATATCTCTATTGCAACCATAGCAGAGAGTGTAGCTATTTATTTAGGATTACCCTTTTTATTAGGTATCGCAAGCCGACTTATCTTAGTTAAACTAAAAGGAGAGCATTGGTATACAAATACTTTTATCCCGACAATATCACCATTGACGTTAATTGCTTTGCTTTTTACCATTATTGTGATGTTTTCACTTAAAGGGGAGCTCATTGTTCAAATACCTATGGACGTCGTTATCATTGCTATCCCAATGCTCATATACTTCACATTGATGTTCATCATAGGTTTCTTTGTGACCAAAGCTACTGGAGCTGATTATGACAAAACAACAGCTGTAGCGTTTACAGCAGCAGGAAACAACTTTGAGCTAGCTATTGCAGTAGCTATTGCAGTGTTTGGGCTTAATTCTGGACAAGCATTTACAGGCGTTATTGGTCCGCTGGTAGAAGTGCCGGCGTTGATATTACTGGTGCGGGTTTCCTTCTGGTTGCGTAAAAAATATTACAAGAAAGCAGCATTATAGTACAAACTTATTACAGTAAGAAAAGAGAGGTCTACTTGTGATTAAGTGAACCTCTCTTTTTATTTAATATTAATTAGGGGTCGGTAATCTTTTCTTTCAAACTCCCTAGCGCTAAGTCATTTTACTTCATAAAAGCCGCTTTGCGTAGGATTCAGTTCTTATTTTTGCAAGTTCATTGAATTACATTTTGTGCGACATTTAAAAACTCACTTTCACCCTGATATCACCACGCTAGATAATAAAAAAATTTTACAGCGGTTGAGCACGAGAAGTATTACCACACAAGGTAACCGCATCTTACTCATGTATACTGAGCGATATGAGGATTACAGTCTCCCCGGTGGAGGTCTTGATGATGGAGAAGATATGATTGTTGGAATGATGAGAGAACTCAACGAAGAGACTGGTGCTACGGGAATACAAAACATAAAACCCTTCGGCATTTATGAAGAATATAGACCTTGGTACAAAACAGATTATGATGTGCAGCACATGATTTCATATTGCTACACTTGTGAGGTTAATGAAATGCTAGGAGATTCAAGCCTCGAAGATTACGAGAAAGGCAATGGTATGAAGGCTGTCTGGACAGACATTGAAGAGGCGATTGCACACAATAAACATACGATAGCAACTAGTGACAAACAAGGAATGTCTATCGTGAGAGAAACCTATTTACTCACTCTTATCGCAGCACAGCTCAACAACAATAACCACTTATAAAAAACAACATGGAGATAATAGATTGGATACAAGTTTGGTTCAAAGGAAATTGTGATGGCGACTGGGAACAAGGAGAAGTTATCCAGATCACAACATTAGATAACCCTGGATGGGAGCTAGAGATTGACGTCTCAAACACCTCTTTAGCTATGATCACCATACCGTGGATTCTCAATGAAAACAGTAAAGATGATTGGTACGGTGTGAAAATTGAAAACCAAAGATTCAGCGCTTCAGGTGATGCTGGAAAATTGAAATTCTTACTAGGTCTCTTTAGAGAAACTGTAGAGAAAATTGAAGGAATGGATGCATAAGATCTTTTTAAAAATTGATTTTACTCTTCAATAACAACTACATATTTTCCTTCTCTATATTAACTTTTAATAGGCACGCTTTCGCGAAAGCGTAACCTAGTACCTCGCCGTGAGAATTTATCTTCTATCAATACATTGAGAACATTGCAATCGCTCAGAGTAAAGATTACAAATAGTTTAATAATGAGCTTTTTAGACCCTTATTCTAAGCTTATTTATTGTCAAAATATAAAAAAAGTAATACATTAGAATTTCTAGCGTAGGCACACTATTTATCAATGAGCAATTTCATTAATCGTTTTTTAAAAAAGTCAGAAGCGTCTCTTCCTCGAGAGGAAAAGTCTAGTCGTTATGATGATTTTTTAGCGCATTTTTACAATCAGGGATTCAACTCTGATAAACTAGATGAAATAAAGAAAAAAGTAAAAGAAACACGGATAAGCGCAGATGAAAATACTGCACAATTTCAGCTAGTTCATTTATACTTAGCCATAGAAAACTATCTTTTAATTTATGATGCTGGCTTTTTAGGAAGTAAAAGCAGCTTAAGGAAAGAGTTATCATCCACATTTTTTGAAATTGCTAGCACGCCTCCATTTAAAATTCTTGAGGAGCAAGACCGTGTTCAAGAAATCAAACTTGCTTACACATTTGCATTATACTGTTTTGATAAATCCACTGCTCTTGTAGACTACTTTAGCAAATTATCACCTGAGTTTACCATCAAAAAGGAAATAGACTATAGCCTACTTAAAGAGGATATGGTTCACTATTTATCTTGCAGAAGGAAGATAAGAGAATACATAGAACAGCTGCATGTAGAAATTACCTCAAAAACAATAAAGAATAGCACTACGTATCCTTATGAAGAATGGTGCAACGACTTCCAGAATTACTTTGAACACCTTGATACGGTAGATAAAATAGCATATTACATACCTGAAAAAGCAGTAGAAAAAAAAGCTTCTGCTATGAGTGTACAGACTACAGCGGTAACTCAAAAAGAGACCTCTGCAACTATAACATCTAAAGCTAAGGAGTCTAGCACCGTATTATTTTCTGCGTTAGAAAATATGCTTGATAAAGCAATTATTTTTGACAGCTCAGGAAAGATTTTATACGGTAACTACAAGGCAAGAAAAGTATTTAACTTAGAAGATTTAAAGACTAACCCTAAGGATATTTATGACCTCCTTCCACCTACTGTAGGCCTAAAACTTCAAAGAGATATTGAAGATAGTACATACACCTATGATAAAGAAGTGGTAGGTGTACGTCGTGACATTGTCATCACCATGGCAGATGGAGTGCGTGAATACTTTGAGATTTCTACATCAAATAACTTTTCTGAGGATACCGATACGTATAGTATTTTCTTTAAAAACATAACTAAGAAAAAAGACACACTAGAGACCATTAATAAGGAAATGGAGCATGCTCAGCGTGCTGCAAAAGCAAAAGCTACGTTCCTGTCTAACATGAGTCACGAGATAAGAACACCTCTCAATGTAATTCTAGGACTTGCAGATATCATTACTAAAAGTGATAATGAAGATAGCGAGCTGTTTAAAAAGAACATTGAGGGAATTGATTTTTCGGCAAAGAGTCTTTTATCTATTGTCAATGATATTCTTGATTTTTCTAAAATAGAGGCTGGGAAACTCTCTATTCAATCTTATGATTTTAATATAAGAAAAGTGATCATTTCGCTCGCTAATGGATTTGCTTCCAAAGCAAACGAAAAAGGCGTCGAAGTGCATACAGTGATAGATTCACAAGTTCCAGATATTGTCATAGGTGATCAATATAGAATCAACCAGATTCTCACCAATCTCATAGGTAACGCGATAAAGTTTACAAATGAAGGCAAGGTTGAAATCATTGTAAATGCAATCGCTACAGATGAAGATAATATAAATGTAAGCTTTGAAGTAAAGGATACAGGAATTGGGATATCTGAAGATAAAATTACCAGTATTTTTGACAGTTTCTATCAAGTAGAAGATACTGCAAACTCAAAAGTAGGCGGCACTGGATTAGGTCTTGCTATCACCAAAGAACTTATAAACCTACAGCAAGGTGAATTAACAGCTACCAGCACACTGGGTGTTGGCTCTAGTTTCTCTTTTACAATACCTCTCATCAAAAGTAAATTACAAAGCACCGAGGAAACCGTAAAAACTCATACCTCAAATGATAAGCAACTTGAAGGTTTAAAAGTGCTCGTTGCAGAGGACAATACCATGAACCAATTTTACATTTCTCAACTTCTTAATAGGTTAGGGATTGATGTAGCTATGGCTTCAAATGGGCAAGAAGCTGTAGAGATATACAACAATGCCCCAAAAGGATATTACAATCTCATCCTTATGGATATGCACATGCCTATTCTAGGAGGTATCGAAGCTATATCTGCTATTAGAGAATCAAGAAAATACACTCTCAAAAAGACACCCATAGTCATCTGCTCTGCCGATGTTTTTCCAGAATCAAGAAAAGAAGCAATTAAGGCTGGTATTGACTTTTACCTCACAAAACCACTTGAGGAAGATGCTCTCAAAGAAGTACTTTACTGGCTTATATCTAACGAAGATTTGTACGATTTACAGTCATCTACAACGAGCGATAAGTCTTTAAGTAGTGCTGTAAATATGAGCAAGCTAAGAGAGACATTTGATAATGATGAAGAGTTTATCATATCATTACTTGAGGTATTTATAGCAGATACTCCAGACGATTACAAGAGTCTAATAACTTGTATGGAAAGAGGTTTCTATCAAAGAGCTAGCGGACTTGCTCATAAGATTAAATCTAGTTTTATGAACCTCGGGATGACTCAACAAGGATACATCTTGCAGCAAATAGAGAAACACACTACTCCTTCTGGAACTGTTGAAACTGCTCAAAAATATGTAGAACAACTACAACAGATGTATACTAAATCGCTTCTTGATGTAAACATCATACTTATTGAACTGAAACGTGATTAACTAATTTGCAGCGTAGTATACAGTGATTCTATTAGTTATATAACGATAGATTATTTGATTCTAGAAATACTATGTACAGTATTAATAGATACTCCTTATAAAAAGGCTTTTTACGTTCCCTTTACATTTCTAAGCTACTTTGAAACTTCTGACGTTCAAACATGTGATCAAGCGCATACTTACATTACCGAGCAATTACAACAGAGTAAATTTTTAAATACTGCAGGAGAGCGTGAGCAGCATATGTTCTTTAAAAAAATCCATAACAAAATTGATGCGTTAGAGCAATTAATTTCGGCAAGTGACACGCTTGATTTTGAGTAATCCAAGTTTCATTATTTCCAATCAATAAAATAATAGCAAAAAAAAACTGCTTCTCGATGGAGAAGCAGTTTTTCACTTTTTCGCGAAAGCGAAACTAGTATTATCCTTTATTTTGATTTTTGAACTTATCAAACTCACCTAGCTTTTTAGCTTTTGGCCAGCTGTTGTTGTCAGTATCAATATCTGCTGTTTCAAGATCTGGATCTACAGTAATCTTAACGATCTCCTTATCTGATGCGATTGCTTTACTTACTTCTGCATCATTCTTTCTCCATACTTGAGCTGGATACGTTACTTTTTTCTTAGAACCATCTGCATACTCATACTCTACAATAATAGGCATTGGGATTCCTCCTGGCTTTTCAAAAACAACTTTGTATAAGAACTTAGGTGTATTGATTTTTGCACGCTCTTCTGGAGTAAAGTTATCCATAAGATACTCTTTAAGTGTAGATGAAGATTCTAAAATATCTCTACCTCTCATATCTTCTGTAAACTCTGGGCTATCCTCATCTACTACGTAGATTGCGTCAATAGCGCTAGGATCTGTAACACCGTAACGAGCAAGTAACTCTTTACCAGCTGCAGTTACATTATCTGTAATATAGTATTGCTTTACTTCTTTAAGACCTATATCTACAGCTTCTGTGCTATAAAACCATCCTCTCCAGAACCAGTCAAGATCTACTGCAGATGCATCTTCCATTGTACGGAAGAAATCTTCTGGACTTGGGTGTTTAAACATCCATCTCTGAGCATACGTTTTAAATGCATGATCAAAAAGCTCATGACCCATTACTGTCTCACGAAGTATGTTTAATGCCGTTGCTGGCTTACCATATGCATTTGCACCAAGGTTAAAAGCATTTTCTGGGTTAGACATGATAGGTGCTATATATTCTTGATTTCCTTTCATGTATCCTACAATCTTAGATGGCGCTCCTCGTCTAGAAGGGTATGCATCATTTCCTTTGATTGCATTAGGGAAATTCTGTCCAAATTCTTGCTCTGTAAGAAATTGCATAAAGGTATCTAGACCTTCATCCATCCATCCCCACTGACGCTCATCACTGTTTACAATCATAGGGAAGTAGTTATGACCTACCTCGTGTATAATTACAGAGATCATCCCGAATTTTGTTCTATCACTATAAGTTCCATCCTCATTAGGACGTCCATAGTTCCAGCAAATCATAGGGTACTCCATTCCTTGTCCTTTTGCGTGTACTGAGATCGCTTTAGGGTAAGGGTAGTTAAATGTATATTTTGAATATGTATCAAGTGTTTGTACAATCGCCTTAGTTGAGTACTCTTCCCATAATGGGTTTCCTTCTGGAGGGTAGATAGAAATTGCCATTACATCACGCTCTGGAAATTTTACTGCTTGAGCATCCATGATATAGCGACGAGATGACGTAAATGCAAAATCACGTACATTCTCTGCTTTGAGCTTCCAAGTTTGTGTTGCTTTTACATTTCCTGCAGCAAGCTTCTCTGCCTCTGCTTGTGTACGGATAATTACAGGCTTGTCGTAAGACTTCTTTGCCTGCTCCCAGCGCTTCATTTCTTCTTTACTGTAAACGTCTTTTAAGTTTGTAATCTCTCCAGTACCGTCAAGTAAGTGATCTTTAGGAACTGTAATATCTACTTCGTAATTACCAAATGGTAATGCAAATTCTCCATTACCCCAGAACTGGTAGTTCTGCCATCCTTCTACATCATTATAAACCGCCATTCTTGGAAAGAACTGAGCGATAATGTAACCTTTGTTACCATCTGCATAAGTTTCATAACCAGAACGAGCACGATCTACCGTGTGCTCAGGAACTAAGTAATTCCATTTGATTGAAAACGTATAAGTATCTCCAGCCTTAAGTGGTTGTGGCATATCAATACGCATCATTGTCCAGTTAATAGTGTGCTTTAAATCACGACCATTTGCTTTTACTTCTTGGATTTTAAAACCTCCGTCAAAAGGCTCACTTTTCATGAAAGAACCAACAAAAGAACCTGGCTGAGATACAGCTCCAACTCCTTCACCGTTTTTCTCCTTTGCCGGAGAGTCTTTTTCTCTCACATTTTGATCAAGTTGTACCCATAAGTACTCAAGATCGTCTGGTGAGTTGTTTGTGTAAGTAATAGTTTCAGAACCTTGGATAATCTGTGTATCATCGTTAAGGTTAATAGACATTTTATAGTCTGCAGTGTTCTGGTAGTACGCGTGACCAGGCGCACCAGAAGCAGTTCTATACTCATTAGGAGTAGACATCTCATTGTAAAGTTGTCTAAACCTGTTTGTGTTTTCGTGTCCCATAGGACGCTCTTGTGTTTGTTCTTCTTGAGCAAAAGCGCTTGTCCCTAGAAGTAAAAATGCCGCGAGCAGCATATACGTGTAACGAATCATAAGTTTGTTGAATTTGTTTTATCGCTTAAAAATAGCCAAACAATGAAGGGGTTAAGGCTTTATTTGGTAAAATTTAACAAGCCTTTAGCATTTGCCGCAGTAAGAAGAAAGCTTTTCTTTTTTCCAGCTATAGTTGTATGAACCATATTTTTCTGATCTGGAAATACATCCATAAGTAATGTGCTTTCAATTTCAAACGTATTTATTGCCGTAACATCAAGTACTTCTAAATAACAAACTACGTAGTCGTCCTCATATTTTTTACCCACAAAATTCATCTCGCGTTGCTCTCCGTTTACCGTAATAAGCATCTTTTTTTTAAAGTATTTTACGAGATACTTATCAAGCTCTTCTTGATCTGATGCCGCATCAACAACAACATCGGTGTCATAACGTTCTTGAATTACAGCTTCTAGATCATCATAAAACAATCGAGTGATTATCTGTATGGATTTTGCCTCCTCATTATAATTGAGGTCTGTAACACTTAGATAGTACTTATGTATTGATGCTGCCATAATTAAAGGTGCAACAACTAGAAGTAGAATAATTTTTTTCATAGTGGAATTAATGGATGTGTTACGCTTTCGCGAAAGCGTACTTATTCGTTGTCAACAAATATGCCACAGCTTAATCTTTTTTCATCAAGGCTTTATATGCAGCAGATTTTTTTATCATGAAATCGAGTAAACCTAATGCATTATTTGCGTCTACAAGTTCCTTAGCTTTTGGATCTTCAAAAGTGTAATACACGAAGTCCTCTATATATTCTTTCTCAATATTAAGCTCATTCATATATATACTATCTGAAAATGTGTACCTGCTTTCTTGAACTAACTTTTCAAAACGAGAAACTTCAATATGCTTTTTGAGCATTTTCAACCTTCCGGTAATGGAGTTTATGAGTCCATCTAGAGGTATCCCTCCCCCACTAGAGATCGCAGTATGGTAACGACGTTCTTCTACCGTGCGCGGTGGCGCGGTGTTTTCTGGAATACCTAGGTCTGTAGGTGTGATTGTGCGCTCATAAGTTGTACTCCCTATATCTTTAGTAATATCTCCTGTGAGGTCTGTATTGCTTATGTTTACCTGATCTAACTCTGTAATTTTTGGGATAAGATATAAGGTAATCTTACCTCGATTATACATTGTCTCATTTACAACAAATTGTCTTGGCTCATATTGCACAGCGCTTATATTAATAGTATCATTAAGACGAGTTTCTATAGAAAACTGTCCATTACTGGAGGTAATAGTACCGCGTCGCATGTTGAGGTTTACAATGGTAAGATTTGCCTTATCTATAGTGTCATTAAGAACCTGTCCTTCTAGCATAATCGTATCCTGACTCACCGCGGTAAGCGCACTCATAAATAATAGTGCTAGTAGTAGATATTTATTCATTGTTCTCATCATTTTTAGGTAAGACGCTTTCGGCGGCTTTTAGTTTCAAATATACGGGAGATTTTGTGAGCATAAAGTCTAGCAAGCCCAAAGTATTACCTTCTTTTGCTATTGCCTCTGCTCGCTCATCTTCAAAAACATAATAAACAAAATCTAAAATAAGCTCATCAGGAATATTGAGTGACTTGATGTACATACTGTCATTAAAGTTATCTCTATTGCCCTCCACCAACGCTCTGAATTTTGAAATTTTGAGCTGTTTTTTGAGCATTTTTGTGCGACCAGTTATCGCATTGATAAGCGACCCTATTGGGCCTGCACCTCCTGTTGCTCCATAAAACCTGCGTTCTTCGGCAGTCATTGTAGGTCTAGCATTTGCTGGAATACCTAAGTCTCTTGGATCTATAAAAACTTGCAAAGGAACAGCATTTAAATCTTTAGACAAATCACCAGTTAAGGTTATATTGCTTACAACAACCTCGTCAAGTTCATTCACCTTGGGTGCTAAGTAAAAGGAAATCTTGCCTCTACCATATATTACTGGAGTCACAACAATCTGTCTACTCTCATATTGCACAGCACTAATATTGATTGTGTCATGCACTCTTACAGGAATTTCAAAAACTCCATTTGCATTTGTGGTAGCACCTCTTTTAAGCGTAAGATTGACAATATTGAGTTGACTTACTCCTATCGTATCGTTAAGAACGGTACCGGTAAGGGTTGTTACTTCTTGACCGAATCCCGAAAAGGCAACAGTAGATATTATAAGTAGTAATAGTCTTTTCATTAATTCCCTTTAAGTTGCGCACCTTGTGCTAGGAGCAAGATCTTATATTCTTTTTGCTTAGATAGTAAATATTCAAGCGTACTGAGCTTATTCCCTAAATCAACATCTGTTAACTGCTCGTCATCTTTAAGCACCCAAAATGTAAAATCATCAATGTATTCTTCTGGTATTTGTAGCGAACTAGTAAAAACAGCATCTGCATAATAGTTTCTCAGTTGATCAACCCTTTTTTGATATTCCATAATCTCAACCGCCCTTTTAAGACGTTTAGTCTTTCCAGAAAGATTATTGAGAATTCTATCTAATGAAACATCTAACCTAAGATTTTGCCTTCCTACTTGATCTGGCGGTCTCGATGTTGCTGTATGCAATCTGCGATATTCGACGGCAATGGGCTTTCTCTTAGCACCAAGCGCCTTAGGTCTAACTACAAGTTTCACTTCCTTTGCATCTTTCTTAATATTACCTGATAGCCCATTATTTGATAATTGAACCGTTTGTAGTTCGCTCACATCAGGAGTCATAAACACTTCAATTAACCCACTATCATATATCTTATTAGTTACCGTAAGTTGTTCTGTTTTAAACTGCAGTGCTTTAATTATTAGGGTATCTCCTTTGCGTACCTCAATATTGAATGTCCCCTTAGCACTAGTGATGGTTCCTTTTTTTGTTGTGATATTGGCTACTGTCACTTGCCCTACATCATCATTCATATTAAGTAACTTCCCCGTAATTTCACGAGATTCTTGACCATTTAAAATGGTGCCATACATAAACATTACCAGCAAAAAGAATCTCATTTACAATCAGTTAGTCCTTTCAAAGAAAACTGTAACTACCCCAAAAAACAATCAATACAGCTCTAAAATTTTGTTAATTGGCAATCACATGATCACTAGTTTGTATTTTTACCCAAAGCTTTACAATGTCTAAGAACCTTATCATAGCAAGCACCTCCACTATTCATGGCAGTGCTTATCTAGAATATTTACTCCCTACCCTTAAAAAACTATATACCGGTGTCGATGAGATATTATTTATCCCATACGCACGACCAGGAGGCATAACTCATGACGATTATACAGCCATTGCTCAGAAAGCATTCTCAAAAATCAATAAAAAGGTAATAGGGATTCATACTTATAAAGACGCTGCAGAAGCTATAAAGGTTGCCCAAGGAATTTTTACAGGTGGTGGGAATACATTTGTTTTAGTAAACCAGCTCTATAAAAATGCGGTGATGCAACCACTCAGAGAAGTATTACTTAATGGCACACCATACTTAGGAACTAGTGCTGGCAGTAACATTTGCGGCCTTACAATGCAAACTACAAATGACATGCCTATAAGTTACCCACCTAGCTTTAAGACACTAGGGATGGTTCCTTTTAATATCAATCCGCATTATTTAGATCCAGACACAAACTCTACCCACATGGGAGAGACTAGAGAAACTAGAATAAAGGAATACCACGCTTATAATACGGTTCCCGTAATAGGTATAAGAGAAGGAAGCTGGATTCGAGTAGAAGGAAAAAAAATCACTTTAGAAGGAGCTCTTTCGGCTAGAGTATTTGAACAAAACAAAACTCCTTACGAGATAGATACAAATACACTTCTCACTTTCTAAGAATTACGCTTTCGCGAAAACATCTTCTTTTAACCCACAGATCCTAAAACGTTTAAAACTCGTATATACATAGTGTAGTGATTTAAATCCATAAAAAAAAGGCTCTACATTAATGTAGAGCCTTTTCTATTGGAGCGGGAGACCAGGTTCGAACTGGCGACATTCAGCTTGGAAGGCTGACGCTCTACCAACTGAGCTACTCCCGCATTTATTGAAGTTTAACTTCAAATGGTATTAACATCAAGTTATGTTTGATATTAAAGCGTGGCAAAAATAGTTTTTTTTTAGATACTTGCAAGAAAAATGCAAAAAAAATTTAACGACTAACATTTTTAAAATATGTGTATTTCATCGACACAATAATGCGCTTCACCTAAAACAATCTGATTCCCAGTATGCATAATCTACCTTAGCAATCAAGCATAAAAAAAAGTTTATTTTAGAACTAGTTAGACAGCGCTTACATAAGTATTTTTAACAAAAATAACAGATCAACGCACCCCAACTGAAAATATAATTACCCTATTTAATTACACCTCAAATGAAAAAATTACTAATCCTTTCAAGCTTTTTACTATTATCTATATCTGCACTTGGTCAGGTAAAGATAGGTGACAATCCAAATACAATTGATGGCTCTTCTCTATTAGAACTTGAGAGCACCAGCAAGGTACTTGTTGCCACTAGAGTAAGCACAAGTCAAATGAACGCAATTATTCCACTTCCTGGAGGTTTAGTATTCAATACTGATGAAAATTGCTTTTTCCAATACACAGGATCAAACTGGCAGAGCTTATGCCAGATAGCTTCAATGATTGTTGATAATAACGACGGCACATACACTTATACAGATGCCAATGGAAACTCTCAAATTATCAATACTCAAGCTTCTTCTAACCCATATGACAACTCAAATTCAGGACTTGTAGGGACAAACGTACAAGATGCTATAGATGAAGTTAATACAGCAATAGGTAATGTTGCAATTGTAGACAACGGTGATGGAACTTATAATTTTACAGACCCAAGCGGAACCACAACTACCATTGCAGATACTTCGATTTCTACTTTGGTTGATAATGGAGACGGAACATACACGTATACAGATGAAACTGGGGCAACGCAAATAATTGACACTACTGCATCTGGGAATATTTTTGAAAATAATGGCACCGGACTTTCCTCAGATACCGTACAAGAAGCAATAGAAGAAATCAATGCCGCAGTAGGAACCGTTGCACTCGTTGATAACGGGGATGGAACTTACGACTTTACAGATGCTAGCGGGACTACTACAACAATTACAGACACTTCTATTTCGACATTAGTTAACAACGGAAATGGAACTTACACTTACACTGATGAAACTGGAGCGACTCAAATAATCGACACAAACGCCTCTGCAAATCCTTATGACAACACAACTTCTGGACTAGCAGCAACAAATGTGCAGGACGCTATTGATGAAATTACAGGAGCTTTAAGTGCTGTAAACGTAACTTTAGTAGACAATGGGGATGGAACATATACTTTTACTGACGTATTTGGTAATGAAACTACGATTGCTGATACATCTGTATCAACACTAGTTGACAATGCAGACGGAACATATACGTACACTGATGAAACTGGAGCTACGCAAGTAATCGACACAAATGCTTCTGCAAATCCATATGACAATACAACGTCAGGACTAGCAGCAACAAACGTTCAAGACGCCATTGACGAAATCAACGCTGCAGCAGGAACAGTAGCGCTCGTAGATAACGGTGACGGAACATACAGCTTCACTGACGCAAGCGGAACCACAACTACCATCGCAGATACTTCTATCTCTACACTAGTTGACAACGCAGATGGAACATATACGTACACTGATGAAACAGGAGCAACACAAGTAATTGACACAAACGCTTCTGCAAATCCTTATGATAATACAACTTCAGGGCTAGCAGCTACAAACGTACAAGACGCTATTGATGAAATCAACGCTGCAGCAGGAACAGTAGCACTTGTAGATAACGGTGACGGAACATATGATTTCACTGATGCAAGCGGAACTACAACGACTATCGCAGATACATCTATCTCGACACTCGTTGACAACGCAGATGGAACATATACATACACTGATGAAACTGGAGCAACGCAAGTAATTGATACAAACGCTTCTGCAAATCCATATGACAATACAACCTCAGGACTAACAGCAACAAATGTTCAAGATGCAATCGACGAAATCAACGCAGCTGCGGGAACAGTAGCGCTCGTAGATAACGGTGACGGAACATACGACTTCACTGATGCAAGCGGAACCACAACAACTATCGCAGATACTTCGATCTCTACGCTAGTTGACAACACAGACGGAACATATACCTACACAGATGAAACAGGAGCAACACAAGTAATTGACACAAACGCTTCTGCAAATCCATATGACAACACGACTTCAGGGCTAGCAGCAACAAACGTTCAAGACGCTATTGATGAAATCAACGCTGCAGCAGGAACAGTAGCTCTTGTAGATAACGGAGACGGAACATACGACTTCACAGATGCTAGCGGAACTACAACGACTATCGCAGATACTTCGATCTCAACACTCGTTGACAACGCAGATGGAACATATACCTACACAGATGAAACGGGAGCTACACAAGTAATTGACACAAACGCTTCTGCAAATCCGTATGACAATACAACCTCAGGATTAGCAGCAACAAACGTTCAAGATGCCATTGACGAAATCAACGCAGCAGCAGGGACAGTAGCTCTTGTAGATAACGGTGACGGAACATACGACTTCACTGATGCAAGCGGAACCATAACTACCATCGCAGATACTTCTATCTCAACACTTGTAGAAAACGCAGATGGAACATATACGTACACAGATGAAACTGGCGCAACGCAAGTAATCGACACAAATGCTTCTGCAAATCCTTATGATAATACAACGTCTGGACTAGCAGCAACAAATGTTCAAGATGCCATTGACGAAATCAACGCAGCAGCAGGAACAGTAGCGCTCGTAGATAACGGTGACGGAACTTACGACTTCACAGATGCAAGCGGAACTACAACAACTATCGCAGATACTTCTATCTCTACACTCGTTGACAACGCAGATGGAACGTATACATACACAGATGAAACAGGAGCAACACAAGTAATTGACACAAACGCTTCTGCAAATCCATATGACAATACAACGTCAGGATTAACAGCAACAAATGTTCAAGATGCCATTGATGAAATCAACGCAGCAGCAGGGACAGTAGCTCTTGTAGATAACGGTGACGGAACTTACGACTTCACAGACGCAAGTGGAACCACAACGACTATCGCAGATACTTCTATCTCAACACTTGTAGACAACGCAGATGGAACGTATACATACACAGATGAAACAGGAGCAACACAAGTAATTGACACAAACGCTTCTGCAAATCCATATGACAATACAACGTCAGGACTAACAGCAACAAATGTGCAAGATGCTATCGATGAGATCAACGCAGCAGCAGGAACAGTTGCCTTAGTAGATAACGGAGACGGAACATACGACTTCACAGACGCAAGCGGAATTACAACGACTATCGCAGATACTTCGATCTCAACACTCGTAGACAACGCAGATGGAACATATACCTACACAGATGAAACAGGAGCAACGCAAGTAATCGACACAAATGCTTCTGCAAATCCGTATGACAATACAACCTCAGGATTAGCAGCAACAAATGTTCAAGATGCCATTGACGAAATCAACGCAGCAGCAGGAACAGTAGCGCTCGTAGATAACGGTGACGGAACATACGACTTCACTGATGCAAGCGGAATCATAACGACCATCGCAGATACTTCTATCTCAACACTAGTTGACAACGCAGACGGAACATACACCTATACAGATGAAACGGGAGCTACACAAGTAATTGACACAAACGCTTCTGCAAATCCATATGACAATACAACGTCAGGACTAGCAGCAACAAACGTGCAAGATGCCATCGACGAAATTAACGCTGCAGCAGGAACAGTAGCTCTTGTAGATAATGGTGACGGAACATACGACTTCACAGACGCAAGCGGAACTACAACTACCATCGCAGATACTTCTGTATCAACGCTAGTTGACAATGGCAATGGAACTTATGGTTATACCGATGAAACTGGAATAACCACAGTAATTGATACCAACGGCTTTAATATCACAAATACCGTAGCAGGTAATACAATTGCAACGGTTACTGACGCGGCAGGAAATGCAACAGATATTAATGAAACTGTAACAACATTTGCCGATGCAATGGATGGCTTAATTACTTATACTGATGAAAATGGAGACCCACAAACAGTAGCTAAGTCCGATATTACAGATAATACTGACGGAACATACACGTTCACAAACAATGATGGATCAGACGTTACCATTAACACAAACGGTATTGTAATTGCTGATGTCAATGACGGACAAGTAATAGCTACCATAACAGAAGCCGATGGCACTGTTTCTAACATTGAAGAAACTATAACTTCAATTTCTGATAACAACACTGCCACTTCCGTGAAAACTATTGCAACCTACACAGATGAGGAAGGAAACGATCAAATTATTGAGGAGACAGTAACAGACGTTACAGACTTAAACACAGCAGCAGTTACAAACACCATTGCTACCTATAACGCAGAAGACGCGACAGCATTTACAATTGCAGAAACAGTTACTACAATCTCAGATCAAACTGATGGAAACGTAACCTTCACCAATGAAGCAGGTGCAACAATCACCGTAGCTAAAGCAGACATCACAGATAACGCAGACG
Source organism: Dokdonia sp. Asnod1-B02 (assembly GCF_045063955.1). Taxonomy (NCBI): domain Bacteria; kingdom Pseudomonadati; phylum Bacteroidota; class Flavobacteriia; order Flavobacteriales; family Flavobacteriaceae; genus Dokdonia; species Dokdonia sp. Asnod1-B02. The sequence continues at coordinate 3,184,379 of NZ_JBEFNW010000002.1, forward strand.
GAACCTACACATTCACAAACAATGATGGATCTGATGTGATTATTGATACTAATGGTGTAGCTATCACAGATGTTATTGCAGGTAACCTAATTGCTACAGTAACAAACGCAGACGGAACAGCAGTTGAAATTGATGAAACAATCACAGACGTTACAGACCTTAATACAGCAACAACTACAAACACCATTGCTACTTACAACGCAGAAGACGCAACAGCATTTACAATTGCGGAAACAGTTACTACAATCTCAGATACAGCAGACGGAAACGTAACCTTCACCAACGAGGCTGGAGCAGCAATCACCGTAGCAAAAGCAGACATCACTGATAATGCAGACGGAACCTACACATTCACAAACAATGATGGATCTGATGTGATTATTGATACTAACGGTGTAGCTATCACTGATGTTATTGCAGGTAACCTTATCGCAACAGTAACTAACGCAGATGGAACAGCAGTTGAAATTGATGAAACAATCACAGACGTTACAGACCTTAATACAGCAACAACTACAAACACCATTGCTACTTACAACGCAGAAGACGCAACAGCATTTACAATTGCGGAAACAGTTACTACAATCTCAGATACAGCAGACGGAAACGTAACCTTCACCAACGAGGCTGGAGCAGCAATCACCGTAGCAAAAGCAGACATCACTGATAATGCAGACGGAACCTACACATTCACAAACAATGATGGATCTGATGTGATTATTGATACTAACGGTGTAGCTATCACTGATGTTATTGCAGGTAACCTTATCGCAACAGTAACTAACGCAGATGGAACAGCAGTTGAAATTGATGAAACAATCACAGACGTTACAGACCTTAATACAGCAACAACTACAAACACCATTGCTACTTACAACGCAGAAGACGCAACAGCATTTACAATTGCGGAAACAGTTACTACAATCTCAGATACAGCAGACGGAAACGTAACCTTCACCAACGAGGCTGGAGCAGCAATCACCGTAGCAAAAGCAGACATCACTGATAATGCAGACGGAACCTACACATTCACAAACAATGATGGTTCTGATGTGATTATAGATACTAACGGTGTAGCAATCACAGATGTAATTGCAGGTAACTTAATTGCTACAGTAACAAATGCAGACGGAACAGAAGTTGAAATTGATGAAACGGTAACAGAACTAGCAATAGCAGCAGGTGCACTTACCTACGCAAACGAAGATGCAACTAATGCAAACGTAAACCTGATTTCTACAGATACAGACAACGCAGTAATTGCAGGAGCAGATGGAGCACTATTTGTAGCACAACCAGCAGCAGATGTCGTAACAGATGTGACGGACCTTAACGCTGCTGGAAACCTAATCGGAACTTATAACAATGAAGAAGGAGATCCTTTTGCTATTAACGAAACTGTAACAACAGTAACGGCAACAGCAGCAACAGGAAATACCATTGCTACCTACACTAACGAAGATCCAGCAGCTACGCCAGTCGATATTAACGAGACAGTAACAGAACTAGCAATAGCAGCAGGTGCACTTACCTACGCAAATGAAGATGCAACTAATGCAAACGTAAACCTGATTTCTACAGATACAGACAACGCAGTAATTGCAGGAGCAGATGGAGCACTATTTGTAGCACAACCAGCAGCAGATGTCGTAACAGATGTGACGGACCTTAACGCTGCTGGAAACCTAATCGGAACTTATAACAATGAAGAAGGAGATCCTTTTGCTATTAACGAAACTGTAACAACAGTAACGGCAACAGCAGCAACAGGAAATACCATTGCTACCTACACTAACGAAGATCCAGCAGCTACGCCAGTCGATATTAATGAGACAGTAACAGAACTAGCAATAGCAGCAGGTGCACTTACCTACGCAAATGAAGATGCAACTAATGCAAACGTAAACCTGATTTCTACAGATACAGACAACGCAGTAATTGCAGGAGCAGATGGAGCACTATTTGTAGCACAACCAGCAGCAGATGTCGTAACAGATGTGACGGACCTTAACGCTGCAGGAAACCTAATCGGAACTTATAATAATGAAGAAGGAGATCCTTTTGCTATTAACGAAACTGTAACAACAGTAACGGCAACAGCTGTGACAGGAAATACAATTGCCACCTACACTAATGAAGATCCGGCAGCAACTCCAGTCAACATCAATGAAACAGTAACAGAACTAGCAATAGCAGCTGGTGAACTTACATACGCAAATGAAGATGCTACTAATGCAAACGTAAACCTGATTTCTAAAGATCCAGACAATGCAGTAATTGCAGGAACAGATGGAGCACTATTTGTAGCACAACCAGCAGCAGATGTTGTAACAGATATAACTGACCTGAATGCTGCAGGAAACCTAATCGGAACTTATAATAATGAGGAAGGAAATCCTTTTGCCATTAACGAAACAATAACAACAGTAACAGCAACAGCTGCGACAGGAAATACAATTGCCACCTACACTAATGAAGATCCGGCTGCAACTCCAGTCGATATCAACGAGACTGTGACTACCATAAGTAATCTTAATGCAGCCACCAACAAAAATCTTATTGGAACATATAACAATGAAGGTGCAACTCCTTTTGCTATTGAAGAGACAGTTACTTCACTAACCTTTGACGATACTACAAACGAGTTAGAGTTTATAGATGAAACTGGAACTCCAAATGCAGTAGATTTAAGTTCACTAGAACATACCGGAACTGAAGGATCTATTTTCTTTGCAGGAGCAGACGAAACTCCAACTGAAGATAATGATCAGTTATTTTGGGATGCTACAAACAATAGATTAGGTGTCGGTACAAATACTCCAGATAATAAACTTCAAGTTTCAGGAGCTATTCGTTCAGCTGGATTTCTTAACTCAGACGGTAATGTAGGAGAACCTTCTTATAGGTTTACTGATGATACAAATACTGGAATGTACAGTCCTGCAGCAGATGAAATAGGGTTTACAGTTGGAGGATTTGAAGCTCTAAGAATTGATGAAGAAACAACAGGAAATACCGTAGTAATAATTAATCAGACATTAGATTTAGACGGTCCCGTTCTTGACGAAAATGATTCTGCGGGAACAGCAGGACAAGTACTAACAGCTACTGCAACCGGTACAGAATGGGCAGATGCCGCTGCAGAAACGGTGACAACTTTTGAACAAGACGACACCCCTACTACTACAGATGCTACGGCAACAGGAGAAATCACTTACACAGATGAAGCAGGAGATGAATTTAAAGCACAAGTAGTAAGTGCAGATGCAGATAACAAATTAAGCGTGGGTACTGATGGTGGTGCGTTCTTTGCCGGACCTACTATTTGTGCAGCTGGAAAGATTGCTGCTGCAGGATCGGCAGTGGCTGGATTTAATGCAACTGCTAGTTTGATAGATACTGGAGATTATCAAATTACTTTTGATAATGACCTTGGGACATCAAGCTATGTTATTCAGCTTACTATTACAGATTTATTAGGCGTAGGAAACGATGATCCCAACATTAGTTATTATGATCAACAAAGCGATGGTTTTAAAGTAAATGTAGGAGATAATGACAATGGAGGTTCTGACCGTGCAGATTTTAACTCAGAGTTTATGTTTAGTGTTATCTGTCTTCCAGGTTTTGGAAATGGCGGCTCTACAGGAACAGGTGGGTCAGGAACAGGCGGAGGAACCCCAACAAACCCAACTACTCCAACAGGAACGCCAGCAACAGATTTCAATTTTAATAATTTAGGTGATGCTGGCAATTTTCAATTGAGCTTTAATACAGGAAATAATGTAGGATCAACTTGGGAAGTATTAATCTCAGATAGACCTTATTCTACCATAACTGGATTACCAGCTAACGTAACATTAACTAGTCAAGATAATGGTAATGGTACTTTCAACCATTTAATAACTGGTTTAGATCCAATAACAAATAACAATCAAGGTATAAACCTTAATGGAGGTAATACTGGAGGCGGTCCTGGAACAGCATTTTCAGGAACTGCCTGTGGATGTGTTTCATTCTTTATCAACTAGTCATACCACTAATACAGTATAATGAAAAATATCACTTACTTCATCGCGTTTTTTTTGATATCAGCTTTCGCGAAAGCGCAAACCACAAATCCTCAACTATTAGTCAATATCCAAAAAGCGTCGCAATCAGAAATAGACGCCTATGACCCGGCAGATCTAGAAATAGGTATGCTAGTATACAATACAGATGTAAATAGAATATTTGAATATACTACATCAGGCTTTTTAGTAATACTAACAGATGTCGATGTATCTGAAACAGTAACCACTTTTGTAGATAATGGTAATGGTACTGCTACGTACACAAATGAAAACAACACCGCTGTCACTGTAGGAATTGTAGGTCCACAGGGACCAGCAGGCGCAGACGGAGCAACGGGAGCAACTGGACCGCAAGGACCAGCAGGCGCAGACGGAGCAACCGGAGCTACTGGACCACAAGGACCGGCAGGCACAGACGGAGCAACTGGACCGCAAGGACCAGCAGGCGCAGACGGAGCAACAGGAGCAACTGGACCGCAAGGACCAGCAGGCGCAGATGGTGCAACCGGAGCAACTGGACCGCAAGGACCGGCAGGTGCAGATGGTGCAACAGGTGCGATTGGACCACAAGGACCAGCAGGCGCAGACGGAGCAACGGGTGCAACTGGACCGCAAGGACCTATAGGTCCAAAAGGAGCTGACGGTGCGACTGGCGCTACAGGTCCGCAAGGACCAGCCGGTGCAGACGGAGCGATAGGTGCCACTGGCCCGCAAGGAGATGCTGGACCGCAGGGACCTACTGGTGCAGCAGGAGCAGATGGCGCAACGGGACCTACTGGACCTACTGGAGCACAAGGCCCTGTAGGACCTCAAGGACCAGCTGGACCCACAGGCGCTCAAGGAGTAGAAGGACCACAGGGACCCGTAGGACCATCAGGAGCATACACCGGATTTTTTATTATAGACAACAGCACATTAACCACCACTGGAACATATAGCCAGAGTATCACAGGTATCCCTTTTGAGCCTTCGCAAGTTACTTTTAAGGCGCATCCTAATATAGGGACGTTTAATATTAATGACGATAATGCGCTAGGAGCAAATAATACTGGATTGCTAGAAAATACGTTTGGCGCAATGAATGGGTTTGCTCGAGCAGGTAGTCCTATTGCACAGGCGGTTATTTTTTCTGGCGGAAGTGGTAGCTCTATTAATAACATTTCTAGATATGCTAATAATACACAGTGCATAGGCTTAAGGTATACTAATAATAACGGTAACAATCTAGGTGTTATCTCAGCATCTCTTGCTAGCTTTACGGCTGCAGGTTTTAATCTTAATGTAACTTATACATTAGGAACAATAGGAGGTACTGCTTTTAGTGATGACATACTTGATGAGTCTGTAATTGTGTTATTTACAGCTTACGAATAAAAAACTATGAAAAACAACCCTTTATATTTAACTATACTTCTTGTTTTTGTTTACGCTTTCGCGAAAGCGCAAACCACAGATCCTTCATATTTAGTTAATATACAGAAGGCATCACAATTGGAAATTGACGCATACAATCCGGCAGATTTAGAGATTGGTATGCTAGTTTATAATACAGATGAAAATAGGATTTTTGAATATACAAATAATGGGTTTTTAGAACTTCTTACAGAGAAAAATATATACACTGGATGGTTTATCATCTCTGGCGAAGGGGTGGTAACAGTAAGCGACATTCCATTTACACCATCACAGGTAACCTTCTCGGCAGCAGCAAATGTGGAGAGTCGGGATATTGATTCTGATAATGGCGTAGGAGACAATGATAGAGGTATTGACAACTCTTTTGGGTCAATGAAAGGGTTTGCAAGAGATGATGACGGCACAATAACGCAACAAGTGATGTATTCTGGAGGACACGGAAATTCTATAAATGACAACTCTAGATATGCCAGCAGTAGCAACTGTGTAGGTATACGATACGGTGATCAAAATGGTAGTAGTCTAGGTAAAATAGAAGGAGCATTTACCTCATTTACTGCAGATGGGTTTACTATAACGATAAATTATACAGATGGTACAGTGACCGCAAACAGCGCTAACCCATTAGTAGACGTACAACCTGGAGATGTCAACAATGAAGCATTACTAGTCATTTTTACGGCATATAAATAAAGTATGAAAGAAAGATCCCTATATATTACCGCATGCCTTTTTTTATTTTTTGCTTTCGCGAAAGCGCAAACATTAAATCCCCAATTGCTATTAAAATTAAATGATGGCACAACAGCAGAAATAAACAATACGACTGGCGCTGAAGCCGGTGTTATGGCTTATGACAGTGACCAAAAGGTTGCAAAAATTTATGATGGCACTACATGGCAAGTAATGAGTACACCATCTAGGGGAAGTATAATCCTCAATAGAAATGGAGGGTCTGGAATACTTACCACTGCTAATAACACTTACTTTGACATGCCTATTAATGCATCTCACATACAAGCAAACGAAGGAGGTTTATTTACTGTAATAGGTACTGGAGAGGTTGAAGTTGCTCAAGATGGTCTTTACGCAATATCCGCCTCTTTATCTACCAGCAATATGCCAGTAGGTAACACTAAATATATTTTGGCGGCACGACGTAACAATTCCCTTATAGGGTATTTATCTAGAGGCTCTGTAACATTAACTGGCACAGACTATTGGGGAACATCTGGCACAATAACCTACGCTTTAAATGCGGGAGATCGTATAAATTTTCAATATGTGATTAATGCTGGAGGATCTAGCCTCAATGCAGTATTCACAAACGCGTCAATAACGAAATTGTAATACAATGAAAAATATATTAATTATAATCATGGCTTGTTGTGGTTTCGCTTTCGCGAAAGCGCAAGAGACCGCACATAATTTTGGCAATGTTCAGATTCATCAAAGTGGATCAATAGGCTTTCATGGTGATCTTGTGAATGACGGAGACTTTGATAATAATTTAGGTCTAGCAGGTTTTTACAATCAAGACGAAGAACTATTTATTTTAGGTAACAACAAGCCTATTTTCTTCAATATGGAGGTAGATGTTCCAGAAGACCTCAACTTTGAGGTGTCTGTAGGTGTTACAAACTTTTTAGATTTTATAAACGGGAGAATCACAACCCCACGAGAAGACTTAGGAATTAATCTTGATTTTACTAATGATGCAATTTACTTAGGAGAAAGTGATGACAACCATGTGGACGGTTATGTAACAAATCAAGGTAATCTAGAGTTTGACTTCCCTATAGGTGATGATTTTAAAATACGCCAACTCACAGTAGTTCCTCTAGATCCTGCTGGTGACTTGTATCAGGCAGCATATTTCTTTGAAGATCCTAATACTCCAAGTACACTTTCTGGATCTTTTGATAGAGATTCTTTTCAAAACACATTATCTATTATTGACCCTAATGAATATTGGGATTTAAATGGCACACTGCCAGTACAAGCTAGACTTACTTGGGATGAAGAAACACAAGTACCGGTACTTGCAGATGGCATAGAGTCTCTGAGAGTCGTGGGTTACTCTGAAGTACTAAATGGGTGGGTTGACTTAGGAAATACACAGATTACAGGAAATGAAACTAATGGTCAGATTACATCTGACATCTTTGAGCCAAATGGTTTTTCTGCGCTTACGCTGGGGTCTGTTTTGAGAGGAGGCAGCTCCATAAATGTTTACACCTTCTTCTCCCCTAACGGTGATGGCATCAATGAAACTTTTGTTATAGAAGGACTAGCTACCAGTCCAGACAATGAACTATTCATTTTTAACAGATGGGGTGTAGAAGTTTTCTCGATGAAAAACTACGACAACTCTTTTGATGGAACCTCACAGGGAAGGGTAACTGTGTCTCAGGACGACAAACTGCCAGTAGGAACTTACTTTTATGTGCTCAAACTTAAAGATCAAAAGGATCTAGCAGGTGCATTTTACATAAATCGCTAAATATTTCCCAAAAACGAACTTTGTTAGGCTGCTTTACTCTTTATTTATATTTTTAAATAAAAAAGTGATGACCATACAGCATAAAGAAAGAGAAGACAGAGGTGTCTTTTATATAAAAGGTGAAAATGGTATTATATCAGAATTAACCTATTCTAAAGATGATAACTCTATCATCACCATAGACCACACAGAGACTAAAATCCCACAGGAAGGTCAAGGTTATGCTTCAAAGCTTATGGCTCACGCTGTAGCATTTGCAAGAGAAAATAATCTTAAGATTAATCCGCTATGTCCGTTTGCAGAGGTTCAATTTGATCGTAACCCAGAATTTAAAGACGTGCTTGCGTAATGATTACCATTCTGGAAACAGAACGTTTGTATTTGAGAGCATTTACCTATAAAGATGCTATGCTTCTTTATAAAATGAATAACGATTCAGATGTTATTAAATTTACCGGAGATAGCGCGTTCAAAAATCTAAAAGAAGCTCAAGATTTCATAAGTGAATATATTAGGTTGCGCACTATTAAAACAACCAAAGATTCATCAAAAGAATCTTTGGCGAGATATGCTGTGATTAGAAAAGAGGATGATGCTTTTTTAGGATGGTGTGGGCTTAAACTTCACAAAGAAAAAGCGGCTGTAGACATAGGTTTTCGATTTTATAAGCAATACTGGAGACAAGGATATGCTATAGAAAGTGCCAGAGGTTGTATAGCTTACGCTTTTTCTAATCTACAATTACCATTTCTAATTGCTCACGCACATGTAGATAATGCACAATCTCGCAAGGTTTTAGAGAAGTGTAGTATGATTGAAATAGAGAAGATTAATTACGACAATAATCCTTCAATCTTATATCGTCTAGATAATGAAGATTACTCGCTTCGAGAAATTGACGCTCAAGATACGTGGCCAGTAAGACATCCTGTTTTACGAGCTGGAAGACCCCTTGAAGATGTATATATGGAGGCAGATGAAAAAGCTTCTTCTTTTCACCTAGGTATGTATCACCATAACAAAATTGTTGGCGTAGCCAGTTTTATGGAAGATACTAACGAGAAATTCACAGGCATGCAGACGCGCTTACGTGGAATGGCCGTATTACCCGAGTATCGCAATAAAGGAATAGCCGCACAAATACTTAATAAGGGTGAAGAAATCTTAAAGGAAAGAAGACGCACCATCTTATGGTTTAACGCTCGTACTGTTGCTCTAGACTTTTATAAAAACCTAGGCTATAAAATGATAGGGGAAGAATTTGATATTCCGCAAGTAGGCCCACATGTTAGAATGAAAAAAGATTTATTATGAACAGACGCACATTTTCAAAATTAACATTGCTAGGAGCCGTTGCTGCTTCCCTCCCACTTCACGCAACGACGTCATTTTTTCAAGGTATTTCTGAAGATGAATTACTTGGCAAAGGTGCTCCGCTTCTTACTAAGACCTCAACATACAGACTTCGACCAGAGGCTGCGGTTGCTTATGAAGAGATGAAAAGTACAGCGCTTAAGGAAGGAATCAAATTCCAAGTAGTATCTAGCTATAGAGACTATAACCACCAAAATAGAATCTGGGAACGCAAATACAAACGCTTTCGCGAAAGCGGACTCAACCCTACTGCGGCAATTGAAAAAATAATTGAATACTCCACCATCCCTGGAACTTCAAGACATCACTGGGGCACAGATATAGATATTGTAGACGCCACTCCAAAAGTTTCTGGAGGACTACTCGTACCATCTAAATTTCATGGTAATGGGCCCTTCTGCAAGTTTAAAGAATGGATGGATAAGAATGCAAATACTTACGGGTTTTACTTAGTCTACACAGATGACCAAAATCGTAAGGGTTTTAACTACGAGCCTTGGCATTACAGCTTTAAAAGCTTATCACTAGATTACCTCGAAAAGTATCAAGAACTTGATATCAAAAGCAAATTAGAATCAGCTAAATTATTAGGAAGTGAGCATTTTACAGAGGCATTTATAGATCGCTATCTTCAAGATAACGTAATGGATATTAATCCATCCTTACGCTCTTAAAGCAACTGGATCTCCTTGCGCTCTAGTAGCGCTTCTTTAAAGTCAGAACGGCTGGCTAAGGCTTTACCTATCCATTGTTCTGCCTTACTTTTATCTCCTTTATGCTTGTAAATCTGCGCTAGACGCAAGTAAGCCCAGTCTTTTGGCACTCCGTCTTTTGCTGTATAATTATCAATATATTTATGTAAACAAGATATTCCTTGATCTAGGCCTATACCGTATTGACCAGCGATTTTCCCAAACTGATAATGCAATCTATTATCTTCTTCATGCTTAGTTTGAGCAGCCTTTACCGTAGCTAGCGCCTCTTCCGGCTTATTGTTTTTTTCGTAATGTTCTTGTAATTTCTGGTAACAAGTTACAGAGCCACCTACTTGAACTGCCTTTCTGTAATTTACCTCTGCGTCATTAGGTCGATCATTATATTCTGCAATATATCCATGAGCTAGATACCCATCTACTGGTGATATGTTTGCAAGCTGATCTGCATATTTCATGGCTTTATCTTCACTTCCACCTATGATACTTGGTAACTGAATATAAAACTCAATAAGCGCCCATCTAGCTTCAATATGTTTTGAGTCAAGTGTTGCTGCTGTTTCAAAAGCTTCCTTGATATCGCCTATCATCGTCGCCGCTCTCAGCTTATTTACTGCTAGCGCTTTCATACCCATCACACCACCATATTTATAATGATAGTTAGCATTCTTAGGATACTGCTCAACCAGTTGCTCATAATATGATATGGCATCATTCCAGTTTTCTGCATAGCCTTCTATATCGCCTAGATATTCGATAGTTTTTGCATGAGTGGGATGCGTAGATAAGTATGTTTTGAAAAATGGTTTTGCTTGTTGATATTGTTCTTTCTTAAAAAGAGTTTCCGCTTTCGCGAAAGCGGTATCATTTTGTGCTACCACAAAAACAGGAAAACACAATAAGAGAATCCATTTTATCATTTTCAAATTTTTATCAAATATATACCAATATGATGCCAAAACTGATTTACTTCTGAGGTGGATATTTACTTAAAATTTTTTCGGCCAGCTTCTTAAAATGAGCTTCCTTTTTTTCAGGAGACGCTTTTACCTTTACATCGCTCTCACTCGTCGCCTCCCATAAGGTAGCTTGCGCATTTTGAGCTTCATAAATGGTAAAGACAAGCTGTAAGTGCCTTTCGGCTCCTCCTATAGGAATCCCACCACTTACGCCAACTCCCACATTACCCCCACCTCCACCAAGACCTACGCCTATGGTGTTTCTAGAGTTAGTCTCAAATTCGTCTGCTTTTATTTTGATGAAAATATCATTTTCCTGCGTTTTTACAAAACCTCGAGATTGCAATATACTATCTGTATATTTTAAGAATCTACGCTCGTCAAACTCTGATAAGCCTGATGGCTCAGAGAAGTCGTAATCGTAATTTTTATAACCAGCAATATCTTTCTTAGTATCGTAATCATAATCTACATACATCGTCCCGCAGCTAGTGAGCATTAATGAGGCGATAAGACATAAAAAAATCCGCATATCCTTTGTTTTGTATAAAGATAACAAAGGATTATGCAGATTGTTGTTATACTAGTTCTTAATTATTCTCTTAGTAAATATCCCTTGATCTGTATTTACTTTTAAAAGATAAAGACCTGTAGATAATGAAGAAATATCAACATCTTTTGATGTAGTTTTTAAAACAACTTGCCCATATAGTGAGAAAAGTTCTATGTTTTTAATCTCTAAGGAATGTTCTGATTCAATTTTAAAATAATTAGAGCTTGGATTTGGAATTACCTGTATTGTTTTATTTGTGAACTTTTGTATCGAAAGTGGTTCCACAACAGTTGTGACAACAGTATTTGTAATGATAGGCTCATTGAAATCAAAATAAATATTTGCTGTGTTTTCTACTGAATCACCAATTATAAGATTATCATTAGTTTTAATCTCAAAAGCTATATATCCATTACTCCCTGGTGCGTCAACCTCCTCAGGAGGCAGGTTGATATCTTCAAATATGAAAGCAATTTCATTACCATTAGTAATCTCAACTCTATAGTCATGACTTGCATCTAAAATCCTAAAAGAACTCCAATCTAAATTTTCACTAAGAGTGTCTGTCACTACAACCTCAAGTGCATCTGCAGTTCCAGTATTTTGAAAACGAACGAGGTAATCGAGATAATCCCCCACTTGTTCCTCTAAAATTTCTGATCCCTGAACTACCGCTTTATCATTAGGATCATAAGAATTTACAACAATCTCTTTAAGTGCTATAATGTTATTTCTAGTATTAACATCTTCATTAAGAGGTGTAATTTGAACTACTGAACTGAGCTCTTCTCCACCTTGTACTGTAGGCGGTATAAATAATTCAAAACTAACAACAAAAGTCCTACTCTCAAATGGAGCAAGGTTGGCGTATTCCCACTCTATGCTGTTTTCGTTAATTGATGTAGTAGACAGTGATGAATTTTGATAAAACATAATTTCATTATCAAATTCATATATAATGTTCCCGCTCACGGGTAGTGTACCTAGGTTTTCATATTGAATTACATAGGAAGCTATTACTCCTGGTCTTGGATCTTGTAATGGTAACAGTGAAATACTCACATCAATTCTCTCATTTTCTGCGATAAGGCAGAAAAGAATTTCTTCATTCTCTCCCAAGTTTTCAAAAATAGTCTCAATTGTATCAGGTGAACCTATAAAATCATCGGGCAGTGAGGACTGAACCACTGATGAAGTATAAACTCCTGTAGGCACATTTAATTCATAATAACCATCTCTATCTGTGATTGAGGTGTATGTATCTATTCCATTAGTTGTGCTGATTATGATATTACTCGCATCATAATCAGAAGTATCACAACCATCATTGTTAAAATCAAAAGCTAAAGTACCCGAAATCGTATTGAAATAAACTTCACAAGCATCTTGTATCTCCTCAATAGAATTACAGCCCTCGCTGTTATTGTTAATTGTCGCAACTCCACCACTATTGAGATAATTACAAATGGCTAGGTTACTGCAAATTTCTAATATGTTGTTATCCGTAATTTGCAGTGTGTTAAGAGAGGTTGTCATCATGCTACCTAAAGCAGCTATATCTGTAAGTAGAGGATTTGCTGTGATTACAATTTGTTCTGTACCTGAAGTCAAATTATTTAATCCTTGAAGACTTTCTAACACCTCATTCTCACTAATAATTACACCCGACTCTACTATCGTAAGACCATCAAATCCGTTTAAATTGATAAGCATCTCATTTGATATTATACTTATAATTGCTGCTGAATTAATATTTGACAAAGCATTAATATCACTAAGCTGGCTCGTACCGTAAATATCAATTTCTAATATGGATGACTGTGCATTTGGAAATCCATTTAAAGAGGTTAACCCTGTAGCCGCAATTATCCCTAAAATATCAATACGTTGAATATTATCAAACCCTAAAAGATTCGTTAAAGATGCGTTTCCATATAAACTTAAATGTTCAACAATAAGTTCAGATGAAAATGTTGCAAGTGAAGTCAATTGTTCATTTTGATTAATTTCAAATAAGTCTACACTTACAAGTTCTTCCAAGCCACTAAGATTTTCTAGCAAAGGATTTCCAGAAATAACCAATCCATTTTCTACACTTGTAATTACATTAAGCGGTGTTAAATCAACGATATCATTACCTTCTATAGTTAATCCGTTAAGTATCCCATTAGGGCAATTTAAATATAGCGTAGGGAAATTATCAACCTCTTCTTGACTACTTAAAACTATTGGAAAGTCACAAGGTCTACAAAGCATATCGACCTCTTCAACCGAATTACATCCCTCATCATTGTTTGCAATAATAGCCTGACTTCCATTTGCGATATAGGAGCAAACAAAATCTGCCGTACAAGTACTTAATATATCGTTGCCTGTAATATTTAAATCATCTATTCCCGAACTCAAATCAACTCCATTCAATCCTTCAAGATTGATTAAGCTATCGTTATTGACAATAGAAATACCCACAAATACATTTTGCAAAGAAGACAAACCACTTATGTTTTCTAATAAAGTATTGTTTGAAATTGTCAAATAATGAATAGTTTCAAAACTAGGCAAGTTAACAGTTGTAAGATTTGGATTGTTATTGAGTGTGAGATCCATTCCTTCATTATAATTGTCTAATCCAGATAAAGAAGTTAAATTCTCATTATCTGATAGTATCAAACTAAAAACAAAACTGACATGCTCTAAACCTATTAAGTTTTCTAACGCATCATTATTTACTATATAGACTTCTCCTATAGACGAAAAATCAACACTTTGCAATCCCTCTAATGAATTTAGAGATGAATTGTTCTCAACCTTCACAAACGTATTTATATCAGACGCTGCATTAACAAGATTACTTAATCCTTCTATTGATGTCAACTCTGGATTATTTGATATGATAAGTTCTTCACCAGAGTATGATACAAGATTTTCAAGTCCCTGAAGATTTTCTAAAACCGTATTGTTTTGTATAATGATATTTCCAAGAACCTCAGAAATATTAGATAATGGAGTTAAGTCTGTAATATCACTTCCTTCTATAACTAGTCCGCTGATTATTGAACAATCAGGATAATTAATGGATATAGCGTTTACATCATCTTGAGAGTTTAATATAAGATCCCCAGAAGGACAGGCAACACAGTTTTCTTCTACTTCTTCTATACTATTACAGCCAGGAGCATTATTATAAATATCCAAAAATGCGTTGGTCGTATTGCCTATTAAGTTACACAGCCAAAAAGAACTACACTCTGACAAGTTTGGGTTATTAAATAATGAAAAATCAGATATCAAATTCTGATCAATTCCATTTAACGCACTTATATTTACAAGTTGATTGTTATTAATAATATCAAAAGATAAAAAGTTATTATAACCACTTTCGATTCCGTCTAGACCATCAAGGGAAGTAAGTACGGGATTATCAAGTATAACAATCATACCCGCTACACTTATTCCCGAAAGAGCACTTATGTTCTGTAAAGCATTATTATTACTTACCTCAAGAATATCAATAAACCCATAAGCACCATCCAATCCTTGTAGACTTGTTAATGAATTGTTATGGGATATTGAGAATTGACCAGCACCTGTAATCTGAGCATTACTGAGCCCACTAATTGAAATTAATGATGCATTATACACGATATTAAATAGCGGAGCATCTATTATTTCTGAGATACCTACAAGTCCATTGAGATTTTCTAAAACGGCATTATGAGCAACTGTAAATTCAGAGGTGATGATTGAAGCATTTGCAAGGCCATCAATCTGACTAAGAGATGCATTAAATGATATATCAAAAGACAATCCATCTACAGTAGTTAAACCAGATAATCCATCTAAATTTTGTAGAGCTGGATTGTTAGAAATACGAAAATGAGTACCTACTACACTTTCTAAATTCTGTAACCCATCAAGGCTTTCTAAGTTGTCATTATTAATTATAGAAAGACTTTCTACAGCTGTTAAGTTTTGTAATCCCGCTAGATTAGTAATATCTAGTCCATTTATTTGTAACTCTTGAAAAATCTCCGTGCAATTAGGATATTCCACAAGAAAAGAGTCTACATCTTCTTGTGAAAGTAGTTGTATAAACCCACTAGATGGACATTGAGCAATTAAGGGTAATATTAAAAAAGAAAGTAAAAAGGTGAGTAATAGTCGTTTCATAAAAAATGGTTTCTTCCGCCGAAAATAGTTAAATAACTATTATTGACGTAAGAAACCACTTATAAATAAATAACTAAATGACTAATTATCACGCTTTCGCGAAAGCAAAAATCTACTCATTCATCATTTTCCACAATGCATCTTTAAGCTCTACAAGACCTTGTTGTGCAATAGAAGAAATAAACAAGTACGGTATTGGAAGTTCTCTATCTAGTTCTTCTGAGACTTCTGCTTTTAGTTCTTCATCGAGCATATCACTTTTTGTGATTGCAATGAGTCTACTTTTATCTAGTAATTCTGGATTGTACTTTTGAAGCTCGTTAAGAAGTATTTCATACTGCTCTGCAATACTATCTGCATCTGCAGGAATCATAAACAGTAGTGTAGAGTTACGTTCTATGTGACGTAAGAAACGATGTCCTAATCCTCTACCCTCAGCAGCTCCTTCTATAATTCCAGGAATATCTGCCATTACAAAAGATCTAAAATCCCTATAAGCTACAATACCTAAGTTAGGCTTAAGTGTAGTAAACTCATAGTTGGCAATTTTAGGCTTTGCCGCTGTAATTGCCGCTAGCAAAGTAGATTTACCTACGTTTGGAAATCCTACGAGACCTACATCTGCAAGTACTTTAAGCTCTAAAGTAAGGTGTACTTCATAACCATCTATACCTGGCTGTGAGTGCCTAGGAGTTTGGTTTGTACTCGTCTTAAAGTGCCAGTTACCACGACCTCCCATACCACCTCGAGCGGCAATAAATTCTTGACCATCTTCTGTGATTTCAAAAATCACCTGATCGGTCTCTGTGTCTTTTATAGTAGTCCCTAGTGGCACTTCTATATATTCATCTACTCCATCATGACCTGTAGATCTTGATTTTGCACCGTTTCCTCCATGACCAGCACGCAAGTGTTTCTTAAATTTTAAATGTATAAGCGTCCATAGGTTTGTATTTCCTCTTATAATAATGTGGCCTCCACGGCCTCCATCTCCTCCATCTGGACCACCCTTCTCAATAAACTTCTCACGGTGTAAATGCGCAGAACCAGAACCTCCATTTCCAGAGGTGGTGTGAATCTTTACATAGTCTACAAAATTTCCTTCAGTCATCTTTCAGCTAGCCTTTTATTTCTTTAATTGTATATAAGTACACAAGTACTATTATAAGGTGTCAATCACCTTACTTAATCTATCTGTAATCTCACTTACCGTACCTACGCCGTCAACACCATGGTACTTATCTTGCTTCTCATAAAATCCTTTTAAGATAGCAGTCTCTGCATAATACACTTTTATGCGGTTGCGTATTACAGCCTCATCTGCATCATCTGCACGACCAGAAGTCTTACCACGTTCTAGTAAACGTTGCACAAGTACTTCATCATCTACCTCTAGCGCTACCATACCAGAAACTCCAGTATTCTTACTTGCTAGTAATACTGCTAGCGCTTCTGCCTGAGCCTCTGTACGAGGAAAACCATCAAAAATAAATCCTTTGGCATCAGCATTTTTCTCTACCTCTGCGTTGAGCATTTTTATAGTTACGCTATCTGGGACAAGCTGTCCTTTATCAATATATGACTTTGCTAGTGTTCCTAGCTCTGTAGCATTTTTGATATTATATCTAAAAACATCACCAGTACTTATATGTACTAGGTTATACTTTTCTTTTAAAACTTCGGCTTGTGTTCCTTTACCGGCACCTGGAGGGCCAAATAAAACCAGATTAGTCATCGTAGATTCTTTAAGTTTATAAATGGATGTAAGATTACGTCCTAGACCATTATAGTCTAGACCATATCCTACTACAAAATCATTAGGTACTTCTAACCCTATATAATCTATTTTATAAGGCTTTTTATAAGCCTCTGGCTTATAAAGTAGGGTAGCTATCTTAAAAGAGGCAACCTCTTCGTCTTTAAGTATTTTTATTATCGTCTCTACAGTATTCCCAGAGTCTACTATATCTTCTACTACAATCACATCGCGTCCTTTAAGTGATGGCTCTGCTCCCATTACGGTATGAATTTCATCACTTTGTTGCGTTCCTTCATAGCTAGCCACCTTTATAAAGCTCAATTCACAGTCGTGATCAAACTTTTTAATGAGCTCTGAGCTAAAGAGAAATGCACCGTTAAGCACCGTAAGAAATACAGGACACTTGCCTCTATAATCTTCATTAAGACGCACAGCCACACCGTTTACGGCATGTTGCACATTTGTTTTTGTAATAAATTTCTCAAAAGAGAGGTCGTGTAGAGTGATGGTATTTTTCATAATAACAAAGGGCAAAGATACCAAGAGGAAATGACAATTGCCTTAAACCCAAAACCCAAATCTCAAAAGGACTTTTTTCAACCACTTCTCAAACTCCATCCTAAGGAAATTTGTACTTTTGAAAACAGTAATTAGATGCTATAAAAAATCGAGCTTTGGTGGTTAGTCTGCTGTGTTTGATCAAAGAAATAACTTTTAATTAGATCTCATAGGTCTGCACATAAAACCCCTAAAAAGGGATTTAATATTATGACAAACTACTTTTCTTCACAGTTTAAACTTGGAATTTTAGGCGGTGGCCAGCTCGGTAAGATGATGCTTTATGACACTAGAAAGTATGATATTCAGACATATGTGCTTGACCCTAGTGATGATGCTCCTAGCAAGATTGCTTGTGATCATTTTGAGCAAGGAAGTCTTATGGATTATGATACGGTAGTCGCTTTTGGCAAAAAAGTAGATGTACTTACTTTTGAGATAGAAAGTGTAAATATAGAAGCCCTTGAAGCACTAGAAAAAGAAGGGGTAAAAGTGTTTCCGCAGCCATCTGTGTTGCGCAACATACAAGACAAAGGGATACAGAAAGACTTTTATGCACAACATGATATTCCAACAGCGGGGTATACAAAGTACGCTTTCGCGAAAGCGGTAAAAGAAAACTTAGACACAGCATCAAGTGATATCGAGTTTCCATTTATCTGGAAATCATGCACGGGAGGATATGATGGAAAAGGAGTCTCTGTTGTAAGAACCGCCGAAGATTTAGACCACCTACCTCAAGTACCATGCATCGCCGAAAAAATGATCCCATTTAAAAATGAGCTTGCAGTAATTGTAGCTCGTAGTGTATCTGGCGAAGTAAAGACATACCCTGTGGTAGAAATGGAATTTCACCCAGAAGCAAACCAAGTGGAGTATGTAATTTGCCCCGCTCGTATAGATGAGAATGTTGCAAATAAAGCTCGCGCAATAGCAGAGCAGGTTTCAAAAGCATTTGGCCATGTAGGTCTGCTTGCTGTTGAGATGTTTCAAACAGAAGATGATGAGATTCTTGTAAATGAAGTGGCTCCTAGACCACACAATAGTGGTCATTATAGTATAGAGGGAAGTTTTACAAATCAGTTTGAGCAACATCTTAGAGCTATTTTAGACTTACCGTTAGGAAACACAGATAGTAAAGTAGCATCTGTAATGGTAAATCTAGTAGGTGATGAGGGACATACAGGCGCAGTAAAATATAAGAACATAGAACAAATTATGGCAATGGATGGTGTAACACCACACATTTATGGCAAGAAGGAAACAAGACCTTTCCGTAAGATGGGACACGTTACCATTGTAAATCACAATCTTGTAAAGGCAAGACAAGTAGCTCAAGAGGTTAAAGAAAACATACGTGTAATTGCACAATAAAAAATTAGATATTATGAAAGTAGGAATCATAATGGGAAGCACTAGCGACCTGCCAGTAATGCAAGAAGCTATAGACTTCTTAAAAGAAATGAATATTGATACAGAAGTAGATATTGTGAGCGCACACCGCACACCAGAGAAGCTTTTTGATTATGGTAAAAATGCCCATACTCGCGGTATTAATGTGATTATAGCTGGGGCTGGAGGTGCTGCACACTTACCTGGAATGGTAGCTTCATTATCACCACTACCAGTAATAGGTGTTCCTGTAAAATCTCGTAACTCTATAGATGGATGGGATTCTGTCCTTTCCATATTACAAATGCCAGGAGGTGTACCTGTTGCAACTGTGGCGCTAGATGGAGCAAAAAATGCAGGTATTCTTGCTGCTCAGATTCTAGGGGCTAGAGATGGCGCAGTACAAGATAAAATAATAGCTTATAAGGAAGGGCTTAAGCAGAAGGTTATAGAAGGTGCAAAAAGCATTAAATAGAAAAGACCACCTAAAAGGTGGTCTCTAACAATGCAGTATACTGGGAAATGATAACGTATTTATTAACCATTCTAAATATTAACCAAACCTTTTCTACACATTGATGGGGGAAATATCGTTTTAAACTAAAGTGAAAGTACTCTAGTTTTTTTCTACGTAAACAAACTTAAAAAATTCATTCTATTTATCGACAACATGACTGCTTTTTTCGACAAAGTACATGTTTTCAAAAAATTACAAAATAAAAAGTCCATGTCGCTTACAAACAATCCGCTATTACAAGCTTTTAATGAAGCTCCTTTTTCTACAATTAAAGACGAGCATTTTAAGCCAGCCTTTGAAGAAGCAATACGTTTAAGTCGTAAAGAAATAGACGATATCGCTACTAGCGACGAGCCTGCTACTTTTACAAATACCATCGCAGCCTTAGACTACGCAGGACAGCAACTAGATCGTATTTCGAGCGTCTTTTTTAACTTAAATAGCGCCGAAACCTCAGAAGCTATTCAGAAAATAGCACAAGAAGTTTCTCCACTGCTCACAGCTTTTAGTAATGACGTTACTCTTAACGGGCAGTTATTTGCTAGAATTCAAGATATATACGCTCAAAAAGACAGTTTAGACCTTACCGTAGAAGAAAAAACACTTCTCGATAAAAAATACAAGAGTTTCTCTCGCAACGGAGCCAACTTACCAAAGGATAAAAAATCCCGCTTACGCGAAATTGATACTGCGCTAGCACAATTAAAACTGAGTTTTGGCGAAAACATTTTAGCCGAAACAAACAGCTACGAGCTACATATCACCGATGAAAAAGATCTAGCAGGAATACCTGATAGTGCAAAAGAAGCATTTGCTGCCGAAGCTACTTCGAGAGAAAAAGATGGATGGGTAGTAACACTTGATTACCCTAGCTACATTCCGTTTATGAAGTATGCAGATAATCGTGAGCTACGTAAGGAGCTATCACTTGCATTTGGGAGTAGAGCATTTAAAAACAACGAGCACGATAATCAAAAGAACACGCTGGAGATTGCAAATCTACGTCATGAGCGCGCACAGTTACTTGGGTATGCTACACACGCACATTTTGTACTAGAAGAGCGCATGGCAAAAACGCCCGAAAAAGTAATAAGCTTTTTAAACGAATTGCTAGAAAAAGCAAAACCTGCGGCCCAGAAAGAATTTAAACAACTAGAAAAATTTGCAAAAGAACTTGATAACATTGATCGCTTAGAAAAGTGGGATGGTTCGTATTATTCTGAGAAGCTTAAGAAAAAACTCTTTAGCCTAGATGACGAGCAACTCAAACCTTATTTCAAGTTAGAAAATGTAATTGACGGAGTTTTTGAAATTGCGAAAAGACTGTTTGGACTGCAGTTTGAACAAGTATATGACGTGGACGTTTATCACAAAGAGGTGAAAACCTATCGTGTGACAGATGCAGATGGAAACTACGTATCTTTATTTTATGCAGATTTCCACCCACGTAAAGGAAAACGTGGTGGTGCATGGATGACTTCTTTTAAAGGTCAGAAAATAGAAAATGGTGTGAATGATCGCCCGCATATATCTAATGTATGCAACTTCACTCCTTCTACACCTAGCAAACCATCATTACTTACGTTTAATGAGGTAACTACGCTCTTTCACGAGTTTGGACACGGGCTACACGGTATGCTTGCAAATACTACCTACCCTAGCCTCTCAGGAACTTCTGTATACTGGGATTTTGTTGAGTTACCAAGTCAAGTACTAGAGAATTGGTGTTATGAGAAAGAAGCTTTAGAGCTTTTTGCTACGCACTACGAGACCGGTGAAGTAATCCCAATGGACTTAGTTCAAAAAATAAAAGATGCTGCTACCTTCCAAGAAGGAATGGGAACCCTGCGCCAACTAAGCTTTGGCTTACTAGACATGTCTTGGCATGGTCAAGATCCGAGTGAGCTTAAGGATGTAAAAGCGTTTGAAACAGCAGCTTTTGGAGATACTTCTTTATATCCTGACACTTCAGAGACGTGTATGAGTACAGCATTTGCACACATCTTTCAAGGAGGGTATTCTTCTGGATATTACAGCTACAAATGGGCAGAAGTACTAGATGCAGATGCGTTTGAATACTTTAAAGAGGAAGGTATTTTCAATAAAGAAGTAGCAGCTAAGTTTAAGGATCACGTACTCTCAAAAGGGGGAACAGAGGACTCTATGACATTGTATAAACGTTTCCGCGGTCA
The DNA here is from genome assembly GCF_045063955.1 of Dokdonia sp. Asnod1-B02. NCBI lineage: Bacteria > Pseudomonadati > Bacteroidota > Flavobacteriia > Flavobacteriales > Flavobacteriaceae > Dokdonia > Dokdonia sp. Asnod1-B02. The sequence continues at coordinate 3,206,558 of NZ_JBEFNW010000002.1, forward strand.
AGAGCCTAAACCAGAAGCATTATTACGACGTGCAGGACTTATTTAAGTTCAAACATTAATCAGATTACAAAAGGAGCTCATTATATGGGCTCCTTTTTATTTTTCTCCTCAATCCACTTAGACATAAATTTGGTACTACGCATCGAGTGATGCAATAACATTTGCCCTGTAAAATTATTGAGTCGGCTGGTTTCTAGATTCGTCTTAATAGAATTGACTCTCGCTATGAAATCTTCTTCAAAATCTTCTTTTTGAAAATTTTTATTAATGATTTCTTTTCCTTGCTCCTGAGCTTTGCTCCAAACCAGCTCATCATTGTATAAGGTAATCGCCTCTCTCGCAAAAGTAACATCATCATCAGTTATCGCTCCACTCCACGGCAAGCCATGTTGCATTCCCTCTGCCCCTATTGTTGTGGTCACAGATGGAGTTCCACACTGCATTGCATCGATAAACTTTCCTTTTAAACCTGCCCCAAAACGTAGCGGAGCAAGTAATACACGTGCATTTAATATCACTTCATGCGCATCTTCTGCTCTTCCTTTTACAATAAATCCATCCTTCTTATTATGCAGTTGCATCACTTTTTCTGACGGATAAGCTCCATAGATATGTAACTCTGCCGCAGGAATTGCTTTCTTGATTAATGGCCAGATATTCTTTTTAAGGGCTAGCGTAGCATCCCAGTTAGGGAGATGTATAAAATTACCTATTGCTATAAAATGTTGCCGCTCATTAAAAGGCTTACAATCGGCTGGGGCTTTTGGTAATAAAAAAGGCAAATAGTATAAGAGTGAGCTAGGTACTTTGAAGAAGTCTTGCAACAATGCAATCTCTACTTGAGAAATCATTAACGTAAGGTCACATCTATATATGGAGGCAATTTCCCTTTTGGCTACATCAGACACGAGATCATTTTCGTTAAAATCTCTACCCTCTTTTACTGCTTGTTGGCGTGCTTTTCTCAGGCAGTGTAAATCTTCGGTGTCTAGTATTTTTATGGCTTCCGGACATTGTTCTGCGATGCGCCATCCAAATTGCTCTTCGGCCATAAATCGATCAAAAAGGACGATGTTGGGTTGGTACGCTTTCGCGAAAGCGTTAAAAGATTCATCATTTACACGTATCTCTTGGGTAGCAATGCCGAGCGTTTCTAGATCAAAAGCATTTTCTGAAACTCCCGCCGTGCTGGCATAAGTAATCTCCCAACCCTTTGCTAGCATTATATCTAATAGCTGCAACATCCTACTGCCCGCTGCCGAAGAGGTAGGCTCAACCCATACTGTAGAGATTACTAATACGTTCATAAAATCAAAAATACAGATAAGAATATTGCTTTGATTAAAAATATTATTTCATTTATTATTGAAACTACAATAACATTCGTATATTTGATTCATGGAATTTAGTCAAGCAAAAAATAAATTTATACAAACCTGGGGAGCTCTAGGATCTCAATGGGGAATTAATAAAACCATGGCGCAGATTCATGCATTATTAATGGTATCACCAGAAGCACTTAGCATGGAAGATATCATGAGTGAGCTTCATATCTCACGTGGTAATGCAAGTATGAATTTACGTTCATTAATAGACTGGGGCATTATTTTTAAAGAATACAAAGCCGGCGAGCGAAGAGAATACTTTGTTGCCGAAGGTAACATAGACGAGCTTGCAAGGAAGATTGCAAAGGAGCGCAGCAAGCGAGAAATCAAACCTACACTACGTGTTTTAGAAGAAGTTACAAACCTAGAAAACACAGACACAAAAGAAGCTGCTCACTTTAAAGCAAAAACTGCCGAGCTTTACGAATTTGTCTCCCGAGCCGACAGCATGCTTGAAAAAATCACCGATTATAAAGAGAACTGGATTACTAAGACCATATTAAAGTTGATGAAGTAATACTTCTCAAACTCAACATAACAAGCACTGAAATATGTGCTTTTTATTGAATTAAATGTTTCATTATTTTCTGAAAGTATAATATTATGAGAACTATCTACAAAATCAACAAAGTCATTGTAATCATTAATTTGATTCTCTTTATCATACCATATTTTGGATTGATATTTATGATGGCTACAGGCGCTGCTCAGATCATTCTTTATTTAATTCACCTATGCTATTGGAAAAAGATACCTACCCTATTTAAAAAAAATCTTATTTTTTATGGGTTACTAGTAACGACTACATTGTCTTTTCTATACTTTGGTGAAGAGTTTGTTTATGCAAAAGACTTCGTTTTTGTAGTCAGTTTAATTTCAGCTGGACTCCTTGCTTTTTACTCTCTTTATATCTCAAGAGCACTGAGTCTTAATGATGAATTAAAATCTACTTGTCATGAACTATAACATCATCGCATACAGTATTTATGGTTTTCTAATGAGTGTAGTTATCATAAGAGTAGGTACAATCTGCTATCGCAATGGCAATGTGTTTGTGGCAAGCTTGATGCCAGACAATCTTGAATTATGTTCATATATCAATAAGGTATTACTAGTAGGTTATTACCTCGTAAATCTTGGATACTCCGTGTATATGATTTCTACTTGGACTGCAATCACCACTCCTCATGATGTTATATCAAATATTGCTTCTCATGCTGGACAAATAATTATGCTTCTTGCAGCACTTCATTATATAAACATCGCAGGCTTACAATTACTTTTTAATAAACAATCACTATCTAAATTTTAAATTATGGAAACTTCAAAAATTATCATCGGCTATTTTATTTACTTACCTGTTATTCTATTGTTGACATTTTTTGTCTCGCGCACGCTTTTTAAGAATGGAAAAACATTTATGCTTGACATTTTTAAAGGAAAAGAAGAGATTGCAAATGCTACAAACAAGCTTTTTGAAGTGGGATTCTACCTCCTTAATCTTGGATTTGGATTACTTATCTTAAAAATCAGTGATTATCGCTTTGATGAAACTTACCAGAGTCTCATTGAAATTTTAAGTAGTAAAATAGGTGGTTTTTCAATCTACTTAGGAGCTATGCTGTTCCTTAACTTATTGCTATTTTTCAGAGGTCGTAGAAAATCGAGAACAACACTACCTCAACAAGTATAACACTACGTCATCATGAAAAAATTAATCATATCAGGCGGGAGCGGCTTTTTAGGGTCGCTCTTAACTGATTATTTTTGGAATAGCTTTGGTGAGATTGTTTTGCTTTCGCGAAAGCAAAAACCACAACACAACAACGTGAGAACGGTTCTTTGGGATGCAAAAACCTTCTCTGGCTGGGAGCGATAATTTGAAGATGCAGATGTAGTTATTAATATGGCTGGGCGCTCTGTAGACTGTCGCTATACGAATAAAAATAAAGACCTCATCATGAACTCACGTGTAGATACTACCACCATTATAGGTAAGGCAATTGCACGATGCAAAAATCCTCCATCTGTATGGCTCAATTCATCTACAGCAACTATATATCGTCACTCGCTAGATAAGGAAATGACCGAAAGCAATGGAGAAATAGGCACTGGATTTTCTGTAAGTGTGGCAAAAGCATGGGAAGATGCTTTATTCTCAAGCACGACGCCTCAAACGCGTAAGATTGCGTTGCGCACATCTATCGTACTTGGCAAAAATGGAGGTGCATTGCAACCCATTAAAAAAATCACCCAACTAGGACTAGGAGGAAAACAAGGTGATGGGAAGCAGAAATTCAGTTGGATTCATGAAGAAGACTTTTTACGAAGTCTTGACTTTCTAATCAATCATTCCCATATAAAGGGACCAATTAATATAGTGGCACCTAAGCCCACCACAAATGCATATCTCATGTCATTAATGCGTGATACTCTTAAAATACCTTTTGGCATCCCTTCTCCTAAACCAGTGCTGGAAGTGGGCGCCTTTATTATAAGAACAGAAACCGAATTGTTACTTAAAAGCCGAAATGTAATCCCAGAAAGATTACTAGAAGAGGGTTTTACATTTAAGCACGACCAACTAGACAAGGCTTTAAAAGATTTATTAATATGACCACTATACGCCTCACAACTAAAATAAATGCTTCTATAAAGAATGTCTTTGATAGATCACGTGATATTGATTTTCACAAAAAATCTGCGTCACAAACGCAAGAAAAGGTAATAGGTGGCATAACATCTGGACTTATAAATAAAGGGGAAACTGTTACTTGGCGAGGTAAACACTTAGGATTATGGTTAACTCATCAGAGTCTCATCACTGAGCTTAAGTCACCCAGTTATTTTGTGGACGAAATGATTACAGGCAATTTCAAGAACTTTAAACATGAACATTACTTTAAAGAACTGGGCAACACAACAGTAATGACAGATGTACTTACATATAAAGTTCCCTTTGGTTTCATAGGAGAAATTTTTGACTACTTATTCATAAAAAGACACCTTACTCGCTTTTTGAAAGTGCGTAATCATTCTATAAAAAATAGTTTTATCTAAATAGATAAGTGGCAATTACCGCTATTCACAAATGAAGTATCTGGTCTTGATTGCTCTAAAAATCAATATGCTAATCAGTTTTATGTTATTTTTGAAAAAACATACGACAGATTACTTATGTCCACTAACCAAATAGACCCCACAAAATGGGTAGACCAGTACTCGGACTACCTATTTAATTACACCATCGCCCGCGTGAATGATCGCGACATGGCAAGAGACTTAATTTCTGAGACTTTTCTCGCAGGGCTTAAGTCAATGAAAAACTTTAAAGGAGAAGCTACAGAACGCACGTGGCTCATTTCCATTTTAAAGCGTAAAATCATTGATCACTACCGCAAGACAAACTCTAAGAAAGGAAAGGCAGAAGTACATATTAACTATAAAGATGACGAGAGCGAGGGCGACTGGCTAGAAGAGCGCGTTGCAGATCCCTTTGATAAAACTGCAGAAGATAGCATAGAAAATGAGGAACTAGGCGAGGCTATTTTTAATTGCTTAGGTAAATTACCAGAAAAGCAAGCTCGCATTTTTAAGATGAAAACAATAGACGACTTTGATACTGAAGCAATTTGTAATGAATTTGATATTACTCCGTCTAACTTTTGGGTAATTATCCACAGAGCCCGTACAGCTATGGCAAGCTGTATGGAGAAAAATTGGCTATAAGTATCTAGAATAATTAAAAGTAAAAAAATGAAATTAAAAACTGAATGTCAAGAGGCTAACCACATCTGCGACAAGAACCAGTATAACGAGGCTTCATTAATAGATAAAATAAAATTAAGTTTTCACCTTATCTATTGTAGAGCTTGTAGAAAATATTCTTCTCGTAATGGAAAGCTTAGTAAAGCAATAAAAAATCCATCGGTAGAAACAGTTTCTATGTCTGATAAAGAACTCATGAAGCAACGCCTTCAAGAGCAACTTAATCAAGTAAATAATTAAATAACAACGCTAGACTTAACCAAAGTAGCGGGATTCCCTCTACCCAAAAGGATGTAAAATAACTCTTAGCTGAAGTGCGCTTTCGCGAAAGCGTGATACAAACTACTACCACTGCTACAATAATTAAGTGTGTAGTTAACATCGGCATAGATAGGTCGTCCTTTAAGAAGTCTAGAATTAAAAATAAGAAAAGCCAAATCACACCAATGATTTTGGCTTTTTTTATGCCTACTACTTGAGGTAGTGTACGTAAAGAGGCGAGGTCATAACTCGTATCTCTTATCTCAAATGGAATCATGAGAGCGATTACAAAAAGAAAATGCTGTGTAAATAACACCCAAACATCCCAGTGCATGGAGAGGCCATGCTCTAAAACTGGTAATAACACCGTCACTCCTGCCCATACAAGACCTATGATGTAAATTTTTACACCAGAGATGCTCCTCAAATTCCCCTTATTATTATCTGTGCTTGTTGCTGGAAGAAAAAATGGAACTGCATACAGTAGCGTGATTAACCCCAAAATACCACAAGCCACCCACACTTCTAGTGGGAGCCAAAATGCCGTTACAATCATCCCAATTCCGCAAAAAACAGAAAAAACTTGTATTGATTTTAATGATTTTGCTAGGCTTCGATGGTGTAAACCAGCTATTTCGGCATATTTAACAAAATTATAGCCAGTCACTGTGCTAAAAAATAAAAATGCGAGCAACTCGTAATTAACGTTTATGTCTAAAGACAAGCAAGTCACCCACCCTAATGCAACCACGGCTAAGCTCACGTGGATACTACTGTTTATATAAAAGTCAAAAACACGTTTAAACAACTGCATTAGACAAAAATACTACAACTGTTAATAAGGTTGCATTTCCGTTGAAAACATTAGCTCGCTATGAGGCAAATAAGTCGTAAAAATCGATTTCGTTGCCTTATTTTTGTTGCACCTAAAAATATTCAATACGATGAATACAGATTCGTTTGCATTACGCCATATAGGCCCGCGTAGAAGTGATCTTCCTGAGATGCTTAAAACCGTAGGCGCTGAAACTATCGAGCAACTCATATTTGAGACTATTCCTGATAACATTAGACTTGAGAACAACCTTACGCTAGACCCTGCGCTAAGCGAGCATGAGTTTGCTGCACATATCACAGCACTGTCTAATAAAAACAAAGTTTTTAGATCTTTTATAGGTCTAGGATACAACCAAGCGATTACACCAGCGGTAATACAGCGTAATATTCTAGAAAACCCGGGATGGTACACGGCTTACACGCCTTACCAAGCAGAGATTGCTCAAGGACGACTAGAAGCGTTGCTTAACTACCAGACCATGATCACAGATCTTACAGGTATGGAGCTTGCAAATGCATCTTTACTTGACGAGTCTACCGCAGCTGCAGAAGCAATGGCATTGCTATTTTCTGTACGTAGCCGTGATCAGAAAAAGGCAGACGTAAACAAATTCTTTGTATCTGAAGAGATTCTACCTCAAACACTTTCTTTATTACAAACCCGTGCAACGCCAATAGGTGTTGAACTAGTAATAGGAAATCATGAGGAATTTGATTTTTCTAAAGAGTTCTTTGGAGCTATCTTACAATATCCAGGTGTATCTGGAAAAGTATTTGACTACGCAGGTTTTGTAGCAAATGCAAATGCAGCAGATATTAAAGTAGCTGTAGCAGCAGATATATTGAGCCTTGTAAAACTCCGTGCTCCAGGAGAATTTGGAGTAGACGTTGTAGTTGGTACTACGCAACGCTTTGGTATTCCATTAGGATACGGAGGTCCTCATGCAGCATACTTTGCTACTAAGGAAGAATATAAAAGAAGTATCCCAGGACGTATTATCGGAGTAACAAAGGATACTGATGGTAAGCGTGCCCTGCGTATGGCGCTTCAAACACGTGAGCAACACATCAAACGTGATAAGGCAACTTCAAACATCTGTACTGCTCAGGTATTACTTGCTGTTATGGCGGGAATGTACGGTGTATATCACGGTCCAGAAGGATTAAAAAATATAGCAAATAAGGTTCACAACACTGCAGCTACCGTTGCAGATGCACTTGAACAACTAGGATTGTATCAAACTAACGAGAGTTATTTTGACACTATACAAATAAAAGCAGATGCTGCCAAAGTTGCTGCCGTAGCACAAGAAATGGAAATTAACTTCCATTACCCAGATGCAGAGACCGTGGCAATCTCTATACATGAAGCTACCACCTTACAAGATGTAAATGATATCATTACCGCTTTCGCGAAAGCGTACTCAAAAGAAACTATCGTTGTATCTGAAATTGCCGAAGGAAACGCGATTCCTGCAAGTGTAGCTCGTGAGACTTCATTCTTACAGCTCCCAGTATTTAATAGCTATCATTCTGAAACAGAATTGATGCGTTACATCAAAAAATTAGAGCGCAAAGATTTATCATTAAATCACTCAATGATATCTCTAGGTTCTTGTACGATGAAGCTCAATGCAGCGTCTGAAATGTTACCACTTTCTGATCCGCAATGGGGGAATATGCACCCCTTTGCACCATTAGATCAGGCAGAAGGATACCAGACTATGCTTAAAAAACTTGAAGATCAACTTACGGAGATTACAGGTTTTGCAGGTACATCATTACAACCTAACTCTGGCGCTCAAGGAGAATATGCCGGACTTATGGTAATACGTGCATACCACGAATCTCGTGGAGATAGCCACAGAAACATCTGCCTTATCCCATCGTCTGCACACGGAACCAATCCTGCAAGTGCAGTAATGGCTGGTATGAAAGTAGTAGTTACAAAAGCACTAGAAAACGGAAACATCGATGTAGATGATTTACGTGAAAAAGCAGAGAAGCATAAAGACAACCTTGCTGCACTTATGATCACATACCCATCTACGCATGGAGTATATGAAAGCGCTGTAAAAGAAATCACATCACTCATACATGAGCACGGTGGTCAAGTATATATGGATGGTGCAAACATGAATGCACAAGTTGCCCTTACAAACCCAGGAGCAATTGGTGCAGATGTATGTCACTTAAACCTACACAAAACTTTTGCTATTCCTCACGGAGGTGGTGGCCCAGGAGTAGGACCTATATGTGTTGCAAAACAACTAGTTCCTTTCTTACCTACTAACCCGGTAATTACTACAGGTGGTGAGCAAGCCATTACTGCAATAAGCGCAGCTCCATGGGGATCTGCACTTGCATGTCTTATATCTTACGCATACATCACTATGCTAGGTGAGCCAGGATTACGTCACTCTACAGAGTATGCTATTCTTAATGCAAACTACATCAAAGAACGTCTTGACGGTGCTTATCAATGTTTATATGTAGGGGAACGCGGTCGTGCTGCACACGAGATGATTATAGACTGTCGTCCATTTAAAGCTCATGGTATCGAAGTAACAGATATCGCAAAGCGTCTTATGGATTATGGTTTCCACGCTCCTACGGTTTCTTTCCCAGTAGCAGGAACTATGATGATAGAACCTACAGAAAGTGAAAGCAAAGAAGAACTAGATCGTTTTTGTGAAGCAATGCTTTCTATTAGAAAGGAAATTGACACAGCAAGTTCTGATGAGCCTAACCACATTATGAAAAATGCACCGCATACACTAGCAATGGTCACTGCAGATACTTGGGAGTTCTCATACTCTAGAGAGAAAGCAGCTTACCCGTTAAGCTATGTTGCAGAAAATAAATTCTGGCCTACTGTGCGTCGTGTAGATGACGCTTATGGTGATCGTAATTTAATATGTACTTGTGCTCCTATTGAGGAATACATGGAAGCATAAATGCACAATAATTGAAACATCTATTATTTTGATAAATACATCGTCAAAATTGAGATGATCTCATAAGTAAAGGTCAAAATCTAGCATTTTGACCTTTGCTATTTTATACATACATCAAGATTAATTTAATAACGGTAAAGTTCTCGCTGATAAGTAGCTAAAAAGAGCTAATTATTATGGATTTCACAAAATAAATAGGAACAGTTATGACATCGGGCAATCCCATTCTGTTTCATTAACTTTACCTCCTTACAAAATACCCTATATGGCAATTAAGATAACAGGTTTAGGCAGCTACATTCCAGAAGTCGTAACAAAAAATGACAACTTTCAAAAACATCAATTTTTGAATATGGATGGCTCTGCCATTAAATCTGAAAATGGTATCATTATAGAAAAGTTCAAAGCCATCACTGGTATTTCAGAACGACGCTATGCACCTGCTGGTATGCAATCCTCAGATATGGGAACGCAAGCAGCCCTAAAAGCTATTAAAGACTCAGGAGTAGACCCTGAAACACTAGACTACATTATCTGTGCTCACAATTATGGTGATGTGCAAAAGGGATCAAACTTTAGTGATATTGTACCTAGTCTTGCATCACGTATTAAACACAACTTACGTATCCAAAACCCTAAGTGCGTTGCTTATGATATTCTCTTTGGATGTCCAGGGTGGATTGAAGGTGTCATTCAAGCGCAAGCATATATCAAGGCAGGAATGGCAAAAAAATGTCTTGTAATTGGTACTGAAATGCTTTCTCGCGTGGTAGATGATCACGATAGAGATAGCATGATTTACAGTGATGGTGCTGGAGCATCTATTATTGAGCAAGATGATAGCAACACTGGAATCTTATCTTTTGAGACAGCTACATTCACCTATGATGAAGCTTATTTCCTATTTAATGGATCTTCTTATAACACCGAAGCAGAACAGCAAACTAAGTACATAAAAATGTACGGTCGTAAGATTTATAATTTTGCGCTCACACAAGTACCTCAAGCCATGAAAACATGCCTTGAAGATAGTGGCTGTACAATTGCTGATGTAAAGAAAATATTTATCCATCAAGCAAATGAGAAGATGGATGAGGCAATCGTAAGTCGCTTTTATAAACTTCACGACTTAGAAATGCCTGAGCATATTATGCCTATGAGCATAAACACACTAGGTAACAGCTCTGTTGCTACGGTTCCTACAGTATTTGACTTAGTGCGTCAAGGAGCTCTAGAAAATCACGAAATCAACAAAGGTGATGTTGTTATTTTTGCGAGTGTAGGTGCTGGTATGAATATCAACGCTATGGTATATCGCTATTAATTAAACGAGCAAATAAGCTCCTTTTTGAGTGTTACTAACTGTAAATCTTTATTAAACGTGTACGAAAACACTTTTCCAAACAAACGGTATAAGCACACCATCAATTTTCTCAAGGAAGTAATTCCTGATACAAATGAGCATATTCTTGATCTTGGTGTACGTAACCCGTTTGTAGACTTTATGGAACGTGAAGGATACACTGTACAAAATACATCGGGAGAAGATCTGGATATAGACACGAGTGCTGTACAAGAATCAGACGCTTCGGTGATAACTGCTTTTGAGATTTTTGAACACCTACTCGCCCCTTTTAATGTACTGCAAGATATAAAGGCAGATAAAATAGTAGCGAGTATCCCTTTAAAACTATGGTTCTCCCCTGCTTACCGCTCTAAGACCGATATGTGGGACAGACATTACCATGAATTTGAAGACTGGCAATTTGACTGGCTTTTTGAAAAAGCTGGTTGGGAAATTAAGAAACGTGAGAAGTTTACAAATCCCGTTAAGAAATTAGGAATTAGGCCACTACTAAGAATGGTTACTCCCCGCTATTACTTGATTTATGCCGAACGCAAATCTTAATGAATTTCTACATCGTCATACCTTGTCACAATGAGGCCGAGTTTATAAAACAAACGCTAGACTCCTTAGTTGCACAAACATTGCTCCCCAAAAAGGTAGTTGTGGTCAATGATCAAAGTACAGATGATAGTGAGCAGATAATTTCCGCTTTCGCGAAAGCGCACTCTTTCATAGAACTTCTCAATACAACCAGCAGCGATATACATCTACCTGGCAGTAAAGTAATACAAGCCGTTCAAAAAGGTATAAACACGCTTGATGAAGACTATGATATCTTTTGCAAATTTGATGCAGATCTTATTTTTCCAGTGAATTACTTGGAGACCATTGCTCATGAATTTGAAAAAAATCCTCGCATCGGCATGGTTGGCGGATTTTGTTTTGTTGAAAAAGATGGAGATTGGGTTCTTGAAAACCTAACTAACAAAGACCACATACGCGGCGCTCTTAAAGCGTATAGAAAAGAATGTTTTAAAGAAATAGGAGGTCTAAAACCAGCAATGGGATGGGACACCATCGATGAGCTTCTTGCAAAATATTATAACTGGCAGGTTATCACAAACGACACCCTGCATGTAAAACATCTAAAACCAACAGGCAATACCTACAACAAGACAGCACAATTTAAACAAGGAGAAGCATTCTATGGAATGAGATACGGCTTTTGGCTTACTTTGATAGCATCAATCAAGTTAGCAAATCGCAAAGGAAACTTGCTTTTAACTAAGGATTATTTGCGTGGATATTTTCGCGCAAAGCGATCTAAAAAAGACCATCTTGTAAGTGCACAAGAAGGCACATTTATAAGAAACTTACGATGGAAAGGAATAAGATCTAAGCTTGGTGTCTAATTCTTAACCTAATCTTTAAAATTGTCACTGAGACATTAATTACTTTTGCTTAAATCTTTACTACAATGAATATACAGTCTATATCAAAATATCTATCGCTATGTGTAATAGGTATGACCATATCTTGTGCATCTGTAAGCAGTACAGCACAAAACAAAAAACCTAAGAATATTATACTTATGATAGCAGATGGCACTGGTTTGAGCCAGATTTCTGCTAGTCAATATTACAATACGCAGCCGTCTAATTATGATCGTTTTAAAACGATAGGACTCATTAAAACTTCTTCGGCAAGTGATTTGATTACAGACTCGGCTAGTGGAGCTACGGCTTTTTCTACAGGTTTAAAAACATATAATGGAGCCATTGGAGTTAATACAGACACCATCGCTGCACCAACTATTCTTGAAGATTTAGAAAAAAGAGGTTTTGCTACAGGTGTTATAGCAACTTCAACCATCACTCATGCAACTCCTGCAAGTTTTTATGCTCATCAAAAGTTTAGAAAGATGGAGTTAGAAATTGCCGAAGATATCATCAACTCTGGCGTTGACTTTTTTGCTGGTGGAGGACGTAAATATTTTGAAAATAGAGAAGATGGAAATAATCTCGTAGCAACACTTGAATCTAAGGGCTATGAAATGTACTTAGACAGACTCGATCCTATGCTTTCATTAAAAAAAGATAAGAACTATGGTTTCTTACTTGCAGACAGTGGGATGCCTAAATTTTTAGATGGTCGTGGTTCTTTCTTGTATGACGCTACTAAACTTGGCATCAAGAAACTTTCTCAAAATAAGAAAGGATTTTTCTTAATGGTAGAAGGTTCTCAAGTAGACTGGGGCGGACATAATAATGATAGTGAGTACTTAATAAGCGAACTTATAGACTTTGATACAGTGATAGGTCAAGTGCTCGATTATGCCGAGAAAGATGGAAACACACTCGTTATTGTAACTGCAGATCATGAGACGGGTGGATTTACACTTGCATCAAAAGCAGGAGATTATAACACGATAGAACCATCATTTTCTACAGGTGGACACAGTGCTACTATGGTACCAGTTTTTGCTTACGGACCTGGCGCTTCTGAGTTCATGGGAATCTACGAGAATACTGCTATTCATGCTAAAATGAAGAAATTACTAAAACAGCAGTAGTCATAAACCTATCTTAAATACTATTTTAACAATCGTATTAATACCTACATTAGCCACTTAAACATCGTCAATGTCGTACCTACACTCTATAGGTGAATATTTCTTAATGATAAAAAATACCTTTGTAAAACCTACAAAGGGCAAGGTTCTTCGTGATCTTATTTTTAAAGAAATTGATGATCTAATCATTGGGTCATTAGGTATTGTTGCATTTATATCCTTCTTTGTAGGCGCTGTTGTTGCCATACAAACGGCACTCAACTTAAACAACCCGCTATTGCCAAAATCTTTAATAGGCTTTGCTGCAAGACAGTCTATTATACTTGAATTTGCTCCTACATTTGTATCTGTTATTATGGCTGGTAAGGTAGGATCATTTATAACTTCAAGCATAGGTACTATGCGTGTTACAGAGCAAATAGATGCACTAGAAGTTATGGGAATCAACTCTCTTAATTACTTAGTATTTCCTAAAATTGTTGCGATGTTAATCTATCCATTCCTTATTGCAATAGGGATGTTTTTAGGAATTATAGGTGCTTATACAGCCGCAGTATATGGAGGCTTTGCTCCAAGTAATGACTTTTTATCTGGACTTCAACAAGACTTTATACCTTTCCAACTGTTCTATGCGTTTTTCAAGACGTTCTTATTTGCCTTTCTACTAGCAACCATCCCTGCATATCATGGGTATTTTATGCGAGGTGGAGCTCTCGAAGTAGGAAAAGCGAGTACAACTTCGTTCGTATGGACAAGTGTGGCGATTATACTAGTGAATTTTATAACCACCCAATTATTACTAAGCTAGATGATTGAAGTAAAAGAAATACGAAAGTCATTTGGTGACAACGAAGTCTTAAAAGGATTCTCAACCAAGTTTGAATCTGGTAAGACTAATCTTATTATAGGAACTTCTGGATCTGGTAAAACGGTATTCTTAAAAACGATGTTAGGCCTTTTTAAGCCCGACAGCGGACAAATAATCTACGATGGCAATCCATACTCAGAACTTGATGATGAGCACCAGCGTGATCTTAGAGAGCAGATAGGGATGGTTTTTCAAGGCAGCGCCTTGTTTGATTCTATGACTGTAGAAGAAAACATCGCTTTCCCGCTCAAGATGTTTACAAAGATGAAAAAGAAGGAACGCATAGAACGAGCAAATGTGGTAATCAACCGCGTTAATCTAGAGAATGCAAACCATAAGTTACCTTCAGAAATTTCTGGAGGAATGCAAAAGCGTGTAGCTATCGCTAGATCTATTGTAAACAATCCAAAATATTTATTTTGTGATGAGCCTAACTCTGGACTAGATCCTAATACTGCTACCGTAATTGACAATCTTATTAGAGAGATTACCATAGAACAGGATATTACAACCATCATTAATACGCATGACATGAACTCTGTGATGGAAATAGGAGATCATATTGTATACCTTCAGAAAGGCCACCTAGCCTGGGAAGGAACGAAAGATGAAATTTTTAAAACAGATAATAAAGACGTTACAAATTTTGTGTATTCCTCAAACCTATTTAAAATGGTAAGAGAAGCACAAAACTCTTAATTGTTACGCTTTCGCGAAAGCGCCATTATAAAGAATTATAGCGCTTTAATATTATACCTAGGTATTTAAGAAACTGTCCTATACACTAAAGAACAGTAATTTTATTTCTTTCTCCAAACATTGCCATTTACAACTACAGTATCGAGACTAAAACGCTCTTTTATCCATTGCCCTAGTTTTTGCTGCTGTTTATTTCTAACGCTTTGGGACAAACTATCCGCCCATTCTACTCGAACTACCGTTAAGGTATCAATACCTCCAGAAAAGTCTGTAGTAATCTCTGTAGCATAACCAAATCGTTTAAGCCCATCATAATTAATCTTTGCCTCATTGCGCATAGACGCAAATGGTAAAGCTGTACCTCTAAGCTGGGTCACCTCATTCTCCAGAAGACGAATTTGCTCATCCTTAGAAGTCATTGCTTCTTGATTTTTTACATATAGATCTTCAAGAATACCAGAGCGCACCTCCGTACTTAATCTTGCTGCGAGTTCGCCACTTTGATCTGCACCTTGATGCACGACTAAGGTACAATTCTCACAATCTTCGGTCTTTTTAAACTCATCCTCCCATTGGGTAATGAGATTTTGCGGCACTAGCTTTCCTATCAGGTAAATATCTATACGTCTCTTCTCTGCATCATCGGTTTCTTTTACAATCTCTGCTCCCTCGTACTTGATTGTATTGGTTACAAAAGCTTTTGCTCTGGTTATAAAGATTTGCTGATTAAGTAATCTTAAAAAAGTCCATACACTAGGCACTAAAACTAATACAGCAATAAGAGTTGCCATACGCGTAGTACGCTTTCGAGTCTTTTGGTTTGCATATTTTACCAGCGGAAACTTGAGAAGTTTTGATACGGTAAATGTAGCAAGTGCTATAAACACAGCATTAATGGAGAAAAGATATAAAGCACCTAATGCCCAATAAAGCCCCTCACTGTTGCCTATAATGGATTGAGAAAGACCGTAACCCACAGTACACAGTGGCGGCATTAAGGCAGTAGCAATTGCAACTCCAAAGATCACACTAGCAATAGTACCTGATTTTGTCTTAGCAACAATAAGCGCAAGACCACCAAAAATTGCAATAAACACATCTAATATAGTAGGCCAAGTACGCGCCATTAATTCTGGCGTTACTTCTTTAACCGGTGATAAACTAAAATATAAGGTAGCCGTAAGCACACTTAGCACTATCATCACTGCAAGATTTACAAATGATCGCTTCATCATGATAGCGTCATTTATAGCTATAGAAAGCCCTATACCAACTATAGGTCCCATAAGCGGACTTATAAGCATGGCCCCTATTACTACAGCGGTACTACTTACATTGAGTCCAATACTCGCAACAAAAATGGAAAAAATAAGAATCCACGCGTTATGACCCTTAAAAGGTATGTCTTTACGAATAGCCTCTACCGTGGTAGATCTATCTGTATCTTCTCTTATATCAAGAAGATCACTTAAAAATTCTTTTATACTTTCCCAGAGACCCTTTGCCTCATCTCTCATATCCTCGTTTGGATCAATATTGAGTTCGCTGGGCTTTGGATCTGGATTTGCCCCTATATTATCTTTGTTTTCCACTATCCTAAGTTATTACCAAATTTAGACTGCACCTCGTTGCGTATTTCTTTGATGTCTTGCTCCTTGCTTTTAGGCACAATAACGAGAACATCTTCTTTTTCGACGATAATATAATCCTTAAGTCCGTCTACTACTACCACCTTATTACTAGCAGTTCTAATAATATTTCCTGAGGTATTTGTTGCGATTATGCGCGCATTTACAACGGCATCATTTCCAGAAGTCCCTTCCATTTTATCATAGAGAGATCCCCAAGTACCTAGGTCATTCCAGTCAAAAGTTGCTGGGACTACTTTTACATTTTGATGCTTCTCCATCACTCCAAAATCAATACTTATATTCTCTGCTTTTGGATACGCTTCATTAATAAAATCTTGCTCTTCTGGTAGATTATACACCACATTACCCTCATTGAGCAAACTGTACATATCCGGCAAAAAAGACTTAAAACTGTTTACGACAGTTTTTACACTCCATATAAACATACCTGCATTCCAGAGGTATTCTCCACTTGCTACAAATTCTTTGGCAGTAGGGTAGTCTGGTTTTTCTGTAAAACGTTTTACCGCTTTCGCGAAAGCGTTATCACTTTTATCATAATTTATGTAACCGTAACCAGTATTTGGAAAGCTAGGCTGTATACCTAAAGTGACTATAGTTTCTTCTTGTTGAGCTGCATCAAAAGCCTTCTGAAGATTTTCTACAAAGGCGTCTTCATCTTCTATCCACGCATCACTAGGAGCTACGACCATCACAGCATCAGGATTTTCTTTTTCCACCTTTAATGCAGAAAGAAGGATACAAGGTGCCGTGTTACGCATTGCAGGCTCAAGAACAATATTTTTTTGTTTGATATTAGGGAGCTGCTCCTTTACGAGATCATTATAATCTGTATTTGTAAGTATGAGAATTTGATCTTCTGGAACAATCTTAGCTAGACGATTGAATGTCTTTTGCAACAAGGTTTCCCCGGTGCCAAGCATATCATGAAACTGTTTTGGAAAAGCCTGAGTACTCACGGGCCAAAATCTAGAGCCTACACCTCCAGCCATTAACAATGCGTAATAATTCTTAGTATTTTCCATAATTTCTAATCTATGATGTCTACCTCTGCGTTAGGCTGAAATAGAAATGTTCTACCTGTACTTACCTCTGTGCATTCATAACGTTTTACACGTTTTTTACCCTTTTTAAATATCTTCCCATTATAAATCTGAAATGTAGATCCCATGGGTAATTCAAATATATAATTTTTATCACTAGGTGGATCATAGTTCTTTAGCGCTACAGAAAGATGAGCATCTGTATCACTACTCGCTTTAGGATTTTTAAAATGCCTTGCTAGATAAGGTAATAAATCTGCTGGAAAGATTTCTGGCCTTATAAAGGGTAACATCAAATATTGAAAAGTATGTTTCCATTCTTTACCATGAGGTTTTATCGCTCTACCATACTTTTTAAAAGCAACTAAGTGCGCTATCTCATGCACTAAAGTGACTAAAAACCTGTATTGATTGAGACTTACGTTTATGGTGATTTGGTGCTGTCCATCTGCCAGTATTCTATAATCTCCGTGCCTTGTTACCCGCTCATTTACAATCTTGAGATAAACGGCATGTTCCTTTATTAATGCAAAAACTGGAGCAGCCGCTCTTTCTGGGATATATTT
This sequence comes from Dokdonia sp. Asnod1-B02, assembly GCF_045063955.1. Taxonomy (NCBI): domain Bacteria; kingdom Pseudomonadati; phylum Bacteroidota; class Flavobacteriia; order Flavobacteriales; family Flavobacteriaceae; genus Dokdonia; species Dokdonia sp. Asnod1-B02. The sequence goes on from NZ_JBEFNW010000002.1 coordinate 3,224,514, forward strand.
CTTGAGGACTTCTACCACGTCAACTATAAATCGTTTTTAAAATTACTTGCTACTTACGGCGTGCTAGCAGAAACTTGCAATACTTTCCCGTTGTAAAATTGATTTCCTGTTAACGCAAAATTAAATAGATAATCTGCCATTTGTATTGCCGTCAACGGCGCTTCATACCCAGGGAATGCTTCTTCTAGCATTTCTGTTTGTACAGCTCCTAAAGCAAGTACATTAAATGCTACTCCCTGTTCTTTATATTCTTCAGCTAGTAATTCACTCCATGTAATTACGGCTCCCTTACTTGAGCTATAAGCTGCAAGACCTGGAAACTTCATACTTCCTTGTATTCCGCCCATACTAGAGACCGTTACTACATGTGCACCAGAGGTCATGTATGGAAGTACCGTTCGTGTTAACTCGGCAACGCCAAAGACGTTTACTTTGTACACCATTTCAAAATCTGCAACGGTAGTCTCAGCAAACGGCTTATTAAGTAAAGCACCGGCATTATTTATGAGTACATCGACTCCTTCCCAGTCACTTTCTATAAAATCTACTACTTTTTGAAAGTGTGAAGCATCTGTTATATCAAATGGAAATGCAGTAAGATTCTGTAAATTTAAATCTGCACAAGAAGTATGCTTTCGCGAAAGCGCAAGTACTTGATGCCCTTCTTTTGCAAACTTCTTTGCAAGCTCAAAACCTATCCCTCTACTCGTGCCTGTAATTATGATTCTTTTCATTAGTTCATTTTAATCTCTTTGTTAGGGCTATTTGCCATTCCAGTGATTCCTGGGATTAGCTTTTTAATAACTCCTTCCATAAAATCAATATCCATTTTATCTGCCTCATCACCTACGCCATGGTAGTGATCATAGTTTGTAAAGTCAAAAGAGGAAATGGTATGCGCAGGAATATTAAAATCTAAGAAAAAAGGGTAGTTATCACTACGTTTGAAAAGATTAAATTCTTTTGCTTTAGGAAGAAATCCAATAACCTTCTCACCAGCATATTCATTAAACTTTTCTGCAAAGTTAGATTTCTCATATCCTGAAGCATATAACGAGTGATCTTTACCTACCATAGGCACTCCTACCATCTCAATACTTATCATCGCATAAAGATCAATACCAGCAGCCTTAAGTCTACTAGACAAATCTTTTGACCCTAAAAGTCCTTTTTCTTCGGCAGAGTATAGTGTAAATATAATAGTACGTTTATTAGTCTTTGCTTTAGTAAAATGATCTGTAAGTGCAAGTACTGTAGTTGTTCCAGCAGCATTGTCATTTGCTCCATTTGCGATGGTATCATCACCATCAGCTTTTGCGGTGCCAATATGATCATAATGTGCACCTATGATAATAACCTCATCTTTGAGCTTAGGATCATTTCCCTCAATCACACCTACAATGTTAAATGCCTCCACACCATTAACATCAAATGGGTCACGGTAATTTTCAAAATATGGCTTGATTCCAGCATCTTTAAAGCGTGCTTCTATAAACTGAGCAGCCATCTCAATTCCTTTACTTCCCGTATCACGACCTTGAAGCTCATCTGAAGCTAGAAACTCCATCGTACTCTTTACAGACTTCATTTCTTTGATGTCTGGCATCACCATCGTTACTTGGCTCGCTGGTGCAGTACTCACATTTTCACCCTTTACACCTACTAAAGGAGCGGGTGACCCACAGCCCACTAAGACAAGGGCTCCTACTAATACTAAGATATTTTTCATAAAGCTAAAGATAAAAAAACCCACGCAGTTGCGTGGGTTTATCATTCTATATTTATTATTGACTACGCCAGCATTAATACTGGGTTTTCAATGTACGTTTTAAGCGTTTGTAAAAACTGTGCTCCAGTTGCACCATCTACTGTGCGGTGATCACAAGCAAGCGTAAGCTTCATAGTGTGTCCTACAGCAAGCTTTCCATCTTTTACCACAGGCTTCTCTACAATTGCTCCTACCGATAGGATAGCAGAGTTAGGCTGATTGATAATAGATGTGAAATCTGTGATTCCAAACATTCCTAGATTTGAAATTGTAAAGGTAGAACCTTCCATTTCTGGAATAGTAAGTTTTTTATCACGAGCCTTCCCTGCTAATACTTTAACCTCAGCATTAATTTGCTGTAATGACTTTTCATTTGCAAATTCTACTACAGGAACAACAAGACCATCAGGTACTGCAACTGCCACACCAATATGTACATGGTGATTGAGACGCATTTTATCATCAAACCACTGAGAGTTTACTTGAGGATGCTGTTTTAAAGCGATAGAGGTTGCTTTAATAATCATATCATTAAAAGAAACTTTTGTATCTGGTAATACATTAAACTGCTTACGGAAACTCATCATATTCTCCATATTGAACTCAACGTTCAAGTAGTAATGAGGCGCTGTAAACTTAGATTTACCAAGTCCGCGAGCGATTGCTTTACGCATTTGAGAGTTATCAATATCCTCAAAGCTTTCTTCTCCTGTTGCAACAAATTGCTGTACTCCAGCTCCAGAAAATTGACTAGCGCTAGGCGTGAAGTTTTCTACATCACTCTTTACGATACGTCCATTTTCTCCAGATCCTTTTACTTGAGAAAGATTGATTCCTTTCTCGTCTGCAATTTTCTTTGCTAGTGGAGACACAAATATGCGTCCTCCATTAGTATTTGCTGCAGGTTTTGATGATCCAGAAGCAGAGTTTGTATTATTCTCTTTCTTAGGCGCTGCCTTTGGAGCATCTGCCTTTTTATCAGCTTTTGGAGCTTCTTTCTTTTCTTCCTTCTTTGGAGCTTCTTTTTTAGTAGCTCCGCCGCTTTTTACCACACCAGAAACATCTGTTCCTTCTGGACCTATGATTGCTAGAAGTTCATCAACATTTGCTGTCTCACCTTCATTAATACCTATATGTAATAATGTACCAGACTGGAATGATTCAAACTCCATAGTCGCCTTGTCGGTTTCTATTTCAGCAAGGATATCTCCTTCTTCTACTTTATCACCTACAGCCTTTAACCAGGTAGCAACCGTTCCTTCCTCCATCGTATCAGACAGGCGCGGCATGTTAACTACAATTACTCCTTCTGGAATATCTGATTCACTATCGGCAGATTCTTCTTCGTCAGAAGATGCTTCACTAGTTTCATCTTGAGAAGTATTCTCTTCTTTCTCATCAGAAGATGATGCTTCGTCTTCTCCACTTTTCGCGGAAGCGTCACCACCATTTAATAATCCAGAAATATCTTCTCCTTCTTCACCTATGATAGCTAAAAGCACATCAACTTTTGCGGTTTGACCTTCTTCAATCCCGATGTACAATAACACACCTTCGTTAAAAGATTCAAACTCCATGGTTGCCTTATCTGTTTCGATTTCGGCAAGGATATCTCCTTCTTCTATCTTGTCACCTACTTTTTTAAGCCAAGTAGCGACTGTTCCTTCTTCCATCGTGTCGCTTAGACGCGGCATGTTTATTACTTCTGCCATAACTTAAAGTCTATGAGGTATAAATGGGTAATCTTCTTGATCGTACACTATATCGTACATCACGTTTACATCTGGGAATGGACTTTCTTCAGCAAATTTTTCACATTCTGCCACACGAGCTTTCACTCGCTTATCCATCACCTTAATCTCTTCCTCGGTTGCATACTCTTTTTCAAGAAGTATTTCCTTAACCTGAGTAATAGGATCTATTTTTTGATACTCTGCAACCTCATCTTTAGTACGATAGTGCTGAGCGTCCGACATAGAGTGACCTCTATATCTATATGTTTTAAGTTCTAAAAATGTAGGTCCATCACCACGGCGAGCACGCTCTATTGCTTCATCCATAGCTTCTGCTACAGCAACTGGGTTCATAGCATCTACAGGACCACATGGCATTTCATACCCTAGTCCTAGCTTCCAGATATCTTCATGGTTTGCAGAACGACCTACAGATGTTCCCATCGCATACCCGTTATTTTCAACACAAAATACTACTGGAAGTTTCCAGAGCATTGCCATGTTAAACGTTTCATGTAAAGATCCTTGACGAGCTGCACCATCTCCAAAATAACAAAGTGTTACCGCTCCAGTTTTATTATACTTATCCCCAAAAGCCATTCCAGCTCCTAAAGGTATCTGTCCTCCTACAATCCCGTGACCTCCATAAAATCCTTTCTCACGAGAAAAAATATGCATAGAACCTCCTAGACCTTGTGAAGTACCAGTTGCTTTACCAAACAACTCTGCCATCACGCGTTTTGGGTCTACACCCATACCAATAGGTTGCACGTGGTTACGGTATGCCGTAATCATTTTATCCTTAGATAAATCCATTGCATGCAATGAACCGGCAAGGATTGCTTCTTGACCATTATAAAGGTGAAGAAATCCGCGGACTTTCTGCTGTATATATACTTGAGCTAGCTTATCTTCAAACTTGCGCCAGAAGAGCATTTCCTCGTACCAATTAAGGTATGTTTCTTTGGTTATCTTTTTCATTTAAAAGCGTATAAATGCCGCTCATTTTTGAGCGAGTAACAAAAATAACCAATTAAGAAGATATGGTAAAATTGAATGCAAGGAAAAGTTACGCAAACGCTATCGTAAATTTATAGTAGCACTTTTTAGCTTTCGCGAAAGCGTACTTTACACAAAAACAACAGCTTACTTAAGTCAATCACAAAGCCTAGCAACGTCCAACAGAAACTACAAATATTTTGAAGTAAACAATAGTGGAAGTATATTTTCTAAAGATTCACTCTTTAAAACCTCTCCTCGCTCACCCATAAAATAGAGCGAGATAGGTGATTTTTGCTTTATTTCATACTCTGCAATAGCCTGACGACAGATACCGCATGGAGGAATAGGCACCGTGGTTTCCTTATCTTTTGCTCTCGCCGTGATTGCCATTGAGACCATCACAGCGTCTGGATATTGTGAAGATGCATAAAAAATAGCCGTTCTCTCAGCACACAAACCACCAGGATAGCAGGCATTCTCTTGATTATTACCAGTAACTACAACTCCATTATCTAGAAGCAATGCAGCTCCTACTAAAAAGTCTGAATAAGGTGCATATGCCTTTTCTCTTGCTTCAAAGGCAGCATCCATTAATGATGAAATCGCTTCTGGAAGTGCATCTTTTGAAGGGTACACATCTAGAAACGATTCAATTTTTATTTTTTTCATAAGCTTTTTTCGCTTTCGCAAATATCATGTTTTAATACTCGTCGTACTCATCTCCAAAATGAAAGGTAAGTCCAAATCGGAGTGTACTTTCTAGAGGACTAATAACAGAACCAGTTGAGAAAAGATAAGAAAGATCTACATCTATCGCATTAAACTCAAAACCTGCTCCTAATGTTGCAAATTTACGAGCTCCTTTAATATCACTTTCGTTAAAATAACCAGCTCTCAACGCAAAAACATCATTATAAGTATATTCTGTAGCAAGTGACCATGTAACTTCCTTAAGTTCTTCACTAAATCCATCTGGCGCATCACCAAAAGATTGAAAGATTCCCGAGAAGAAGTTTACATCATCATCTTGACCTGCTAAGATCACGACGTCATCATCTTGAGTGATTTCTCCGTCACCATTAGTATCTGCTCGACCACGAATAGGAGGTGTAGGAACAAGTAATTTATTAAATTCAAGACCTACAAAAATCTTATTATAGCTATCTAGTATAAAGTCAAATCCACCACCAAGCTTTAAGTTGGTTGGAATAAAATTTTCTTGCCCAGCATCATCATACTTGATTTTAGGCCCTATGTTTGAAATATTAAAACCTGCTCTCCACCTACCATCAAAATTACCATATACCTGCTCTTCAGACTGATAATATCCTGAGATATCTACTCCAAAAGAACTTGCAGGACTTGCATCTGCAAATTGATCTAACTGTTGTATACGTAAGTTACTTTGTAAGAAACGCCCAGACACCGCCATAGAGAATTGATCATCAAGCTTAAGTGCATACGTTGCATCAATTGCAAATTCGTTAGGCTTTACATCGAGACCTGGATCTTGGGCATCGTTTCGTGTATTAATAGTACCAAGACTAAAATATCTTATACTAGCAGCAAAAGCACTACGTTCATCAATGCGATTTGCATATACTGCTTGAAGTATCCCTATATCATTCACTAAGTTACCTAAGTAAGGCGTATAATTAATACCTACGTTATGTTGATTAGGGAGGAATGCTAGTTTTGCAGGATTCCATTGAACTCCATACGCATCTGGACTAGTAGCAACTCCTTGCTCACCCATACCAGCAGCACGAGCATCTGCAGCTATGACTAAAAATGGCACTGCCGTTGTAATAGTATTAGGTTGATCTTGCGCTTGAACGCTAGTAGCAAACACGCTACAAAAAACTACTCCTAATAGTGTAAAAACTTTATTCATATGTTGAGGCATTTAAAACAAATATAGACTTTTCTATGATTATGATTAGAGGATTACGAGCTTCTCTATTTTCTCCACCCGCTTGTTAGTTAACGTAGATTTAACAGTTATCTTATACACATATACTCCTTTTCCGATAGCTTGACCAAAATCATCAAGACCATCCCATGTAATTGTACGTGACAAGAACCCTTCTGTTACGACCGTCTGATTAATGGTTTTCACCACTTTACCACTTACCGTAAAAATTTGAACCTGCACATCAAGAGGCTCAAAAGGACGATTATGATTGAACCAAAATTCTGTATAGTTAACAAATGGATTAGGATAATTAAGGACATTTTCGAGCTCTAATTCTTCATCTCCCAGTACTACAAACTGCAGCTCTGCCGTAGATGAATTATTATATACATCCCATGCCTTGAATGACAAGGTATGTGGTCCAGGCTCTAAGTTTCTAATCTTACGAGCAGCAGTACCCTTCATAAAATCATCCACCTCTGTCTCATAAAAGTCATTCATTATAATAGGATTCGTCTCGTCACCATCTATTATTGCCACAATATCATGACCTATACCACTAGCGGTATTAATCCCGTTTTCATCTTCTAGTTTTGCAAGTATAATAGGAGAGTCGTTTGTAATACCTCCATTTACAAAGTTTTCATCATTCATAAATAAATTAATCCTAGGGCCTAGGTTATCTTCTGGGGCATTCTCGTTAAGACCTCCTATAATTATAGTTTCATCTACACCTGTCTGATCTTCTAATACTCCTAATCGTTCTGAATAAAAATTAAGCCGACCATTACCTAGTGGTATTGCCGTATCACGAGGCATTCTAAATGTAAATTCAAAATTACCATTCGTTACAGATGCCTGCCCTCTATAAAGAATAGCACCTAGCGTTGTAAAGTCCATAATTGCGAGCTCTCCACCTATAACTACACCATCATTACCCAGCGTCTGTCTATCTATACGTTTATCATATAAAGTAACTGCTAGTGTGCCATTATAATCCGTAAGCATTTGACCTCCCTGTGAGGTAACCCGACCATTTACCTTAACTAGGTCAAGCGCCTTTAACACAGGAAGCTCAGTCCCTACTGGCACATCATTAATTGCAGATAGCTGTATGTCTGGCTTAGGGAAAGCAAGTTTCATGGCAGGATCACCTACAAAGAAAATCACCCTACGTAACGGATCTGATATTCCATTTTTTGAGGCTCTAATATTCTCGGCTACACTTTTCACTTCATTTGTACCAAAGGAAAATAGCTGCTCGACTAGTGAGTTATTAAAATTAACCCCGAGAGTTACTGTGATTTCTCGCGTCGTGGTAACTAGACCTACTGCTCCACCATCGGCATTCCAAAACAATGCTTCTCCTCCCGTAGGACGTTCAGGATTGTCAAACTTCCCAAACTCACACGTAACAGTTACCACAAGCGGCAAACGTGCGCCATTATCTAGGTTATTAATTTCGTTTTGTGTCACTATAGCTTCGGCTGCGAGAAGTTCTTCACCTCCATGACCTAGATATGTCACTACAAGCGAACCTACCTCAACTGCATTTTCAATGGCTTCGTTTACCTGAGGATATCTATCTCCCCCAGCAGATGATTGCTGTTGAAATGCATCACTATGTATCTTTATAACATTTACAAAAGGCTTCTCTACACTTATTTGATCACCAAGATTATCTAAAGTTCCTTGCAACTGAGCAAATTCAAAGACCTCATCTACATCATCTGACACTAACACAAAATTATTTCGCCAGCGACCATAAGACTCACGAGCATCATAATTAATGATTTTATCAACTACCGTAGCGGCAAGACTAGGCGAATCGACAATAATTCTTCCTACAGCTAGATCTAACTTATCTGACGCAATCATTGTTCCTTCAGATGGATCTAATGAACCGTAGAAATCATCACTCATAAAGGAACGCACCAGGCTAAAACTATCAAAAGTTTGATAGGTAGGCATCACATTATTATTCCCTGAAATACGATTTTTATAGTCCACCGAGGTGTCGCCAAAAAGGCATACATATTTTAATCTCCCAGCGTCTGAGGATGCATTATCATAAACATATTTTATAAAGTTTCTAATCGCACCTATATCTGCTTTACCACCTCCAAATTCATTATAAATTTGCTCAAGTGTAACTGTCTTTACATTAAGTCCTCTAAAATTTCTATTATGTTGCGCTAGTCTTTCAGCTTGAGAAAGCAACAAATCACCTGTAATCATCAAGTAATCTACATCTTCAAAATCACCACTATTGTTTTGAAAAATAGTCCCTTTCAAATTTTGATTAGCTAACTGCGTATTTCCGCTTTCGCGAAAAGGTGTCAAGTAATCAGATGGGGTAACAGCTACAAATATTCTTTCTGTACCTAACAAACTTTTGAAAGAGACATTCTGTTCCCCATCTAGCTCCAAAGTTCTTATCGCTGTTTGATCGGTTACATCCCAGATTTGAGTATAACCTTGCATATTACTTAATGAATACGCACCTACTCCTAACTGCATACCTGCATCTGGATTACTAAAGGTAAATTGATTCCCAGTGCCACTTAACTGTGAGTCTACATCGAGACTTATAAAATCAAGGTATCCCACACTAGATGGATTACCGCTATTATTATATACAAGCGTTACAACCATTTCACTACCTGACACAGGCACCTCAATATCAAGAGAACCACCTCTGGCTAGGACAATATCACTTATCGCAAGAATGTTAATAGATCCCACAGAAGTACCATTAATAAGCACATCAAAAGATGTTACACTTTCTGATGTAGCTGCAACTTCTACTCTTAAGGTAGCTGTTTGTCCCGGGACTGCATTTTCAAAATTAAAATCAAAAGACTGTTCATTCTCAAAACTAAAACGCTCACCAAACCAGCGTCTACCTATTTTTACTAAGCTATTTTCATCCTCCTCATGAAATTGATAGTCCTTATATGTATCATATGTGATAACCGCAGCTCCAGATGGCTCTACATACGGACTCACACGCTGCCCATTTACACCAGCAACTGTTACATAGTAATACGATCTGTCCTCGTATGGATTAATATGAGTATCTAATTCTTCATGATATTTTCTTGTACTCTCGCCATAAAAGAGAATCCTATCATCATTATCAAAAGTCCCATCACCACCTCCTAGTACTTGAATAGGAATTTCCCTAAGATCAAAATTCTCGTTATCGCTATTACGCAAAGGCAAAGGAGAACCTCCATAACCATACACTTTTATCTGCTCTGGATTAATTCCATTTACATCGACCCCTAGACTCTGCAAAAAACTTCTATTAATAGCGTGTATTCCAGATTCCTCAACGTAGAATTTATAGTAGTCTCCAGTAGCCAATAATGAATTGCTTATTACAAGAGGCGCTCGTTGTAGTTGTTGCGCTTTCGCGAAAGCGAACATCACATCACCAGAGATAACCTTCATCACCTGACCGTTCTTTGTTATGAAAGGTGAAATTTCTAATACACTATAATATGTGTTACGTGCTTTAGATGTATGGAATTGATAGCTAACCTCTGAGGATAATTGCTTTTTATCAATAGCGTTGAGCCACGACTGAGGAACAGTCTCTAATTTTACATTTACAAATTTTGAAGATTGGGGATCAATTGCACTTCTAGCATCCCACTGCATACTATAAATGTACTCACCTTGTTCACTCACCACAAGATTCATTACTTCTAGCGTACTACCTTTCTGGGTGATTTTTAAAGCACCTTCCCAGTTTATAACCATTTGCTCTGACTGTGCAGATGTGCAAATCCCTATAAATATTAAAAATAGTGAGAGTAACGTTTTCATTAGTAGGATAACGAAAGCCTGTACGGCTTATTATTAACTGATAGTTGTAGTGTAGTTTTTTTTACTTAAGACAATAATAAAGAATAAATAGCGCCGTTACTAATGAGTTAACCATAACCAACGAATTTTTTTTGGGCTCGACATCGTAAATTGCTTGCACTTTAACGAGTTATTACTATCTTGCAATCCCAAATACATTGAACATAATTACCTATGAAACTACACTTTGCATTAAAAATGCTGGCACTTGCCGTGATTTCGATTACAGTCGCAAGTTGTAGCAAATCAAACGATTACAAAGACAGTTCTAGAGGAACTGGCTGGAAAGTCGATGGTAAAAACGGAGGTTTTAAGCTTAAAACAGACTATGAAGAACAGGCCACTGGACCTGGTCTTGTGTTTGTAGAAGGAGGTACTTTTACTATGGGTAAAGTACAAGATGATGTAATGCACGACTGGAATAACTCTCCAAACCAGCAACACGTTCAATCTTTTTACATAGATGAAACTGAGGTTACTAATGGTATGTATCTAGAATACCTAGATTACTTAAAGAAAGTATTCCCTCCAGAAGAAGAAAATTACCGTAACATTTACAAAGGTGCACTACCTGATACGTTAGTATGGAGAAATCGTCTTGGTTTTAATGAAACTATGACAGAAAACTACCTTCGTCACCCAGCATATGCAAACTACCCTGTAGTAGGTGTAAGCTGGATACAAGCTGTAGAATATGCAAACTGGAGATCAAACAGAGTAAATGAACTTATTCTAGAAGAACAAGGTTATACAGCAAGAGGTGCTCGTTTTGATGTAGATGCTGGTTCTACTTTTGATACAGAAACTTATTTAAATGCCCCTACACTTACGTATGGTGGAAGTGATAGTCTTGCAAGAGGTGGTCGTTCTAGTGAGCGTCGTATGAAGCAAAATGATAGTACAAATATTTTTATACAACGTACAGACGGAATACTTCTTCCTAAGTACAGACTCCCTACAGAGGCAGAGTGGGAATATGCAGCTCTTGGTCTTACAGAATTAAGAAGCTACAATGTATACCGTGGTCGTAAGAAATATCCTTGGGATGGTTCTTACACAAGATCTTCAGATCGTCGTACACGTGGAGATCATTTAGCAAATTTTAAACAAGCAGATGGAGATTACGGTGGTATCGCTGGATGGTCTGATGATAATGCAGATATTACTGCAGAAGTAAAGAGCTATGAGCCTAACGACTTTGGCGTTTACGACATGGCTGGAAACGTTTCTGAGTGGGTTGCAGATGTTTATCGTCCTATTGTTGATGATGAGTTTAACGACTTTAACTACTACAGAGGAAACGTATATACAAAGAACGCTATAGGAGAAGATGGTAAAGTAAAAATCGTTACTGTAGATTCTATCGTATATGACACACTAGCAAATGGAAGCATTATCGCTAGAGACTTACCAGGAGAGATCCTTCAAGTACCTGTAGACGAAGATGAGACTTATTTAAGAACACAATTCTCTACAAGTGACAACCGTAACTTTAGAGATGGAGATAGAAGATCTACAAGATATTTTGAATCTTTTAATGAAGATGTAGATAATCCAGATTCTGGAAAAAACATGTACAACGCTCCTCAACATAAAGTAGAGAGAGACAGCGCAGGGAAAATGGACCGTCGTTATGATGAGTCTAACAATAGAACATCTTTAGTAAATGACGAAGTACGTGTTTACAAAGGAGGTTCTTGGAGAGATAGAGCATACTGGTTAGATCCAGCACAAAGAAGATTCCTTCCACAAGGAATGGCGTCAGACGATATTGGTTTCCGTTGCGCTATGTCAAGAGTGGGCTCAAAATCTAAAAAAGGAAAAAGAGCTAGATAACATTCTCTTTTTACAGTATTTTTAAAAGCCCTCTTACGAGGGCTTTTTTCATATTAAAATTTACTATCATTATGACCATTGCAGAGCTACACTTCCATTTTTTAAACAGTAACGGAGTTTGTACTGACACAAGATCTTTACAAAAAAATCAGATTTATATCTCTTTAAAAGGAGATAATTTTAATGGTAATAAGTTTGCAAAACAAGCATTACTAGATGGCGCTAGGCTCGCAGTGATTGATGAAAAAGAATATGAAGATGATTATACGGTGCTGGTAGATGACGCTCTTAAAACATTGCAACAACTAGCAAACTACCACCGCAATTATCTTAACCTACCTATAATAGGTCTTACTGGAAGCAATGGAAAAACCACTACAAAAGAGCTTATAAACGCAGTCCTTTCTGAAAAGTATGTAACTGTAGCTACTAGAGGGAACCTCAACAACCACATTGGAGTACCACTTACCCTCTTATCTATGGATACGACTACAGAGATAGGTATTGTAGAAATGGGTGCAAATCATCAAGGCGAAATTGCAATGCTATGTGAGATTGCCCAACCTAACTTTGGGTATATCACAAACTTTGGAAAGGCACACCTTGAAGGTTTTGGAGGGTTTGAAGGTGTTATAAAAGGAAAAAGTGAACTTTATAATTACCTTAGAGTTAATAAGGAAATGGCCTTTATAAACGACACAGACAAGCTCCAAGCGGAAAAAGCTACTGGCATTACTTTACAAACATTTGGCTCTACAGAAAGTAACTACCCTATCAGCTTAATAGATGGGTCTGAGAATCTCAAACTATCGTTTAAGGAAACCACTATCAATAGCCAACTCATAGGCATCTATAACTATACAAATATTGCTGTTGCCATTGCGATAGGCACTTATTTTGACCTGTCTGTTGATCAGGTTAAGTCAGGAATTGAAAAATACATACCTGCAAATAATCGCTCTCAAATCATAAAGAAAGATTCTTATAGCATAATTCTAGACGCATATAATGCAAACCCTACGAGCATGGCAGCAGCCCTAGAAAATTTAAAGGCTACAAACACTAAGACCATTGCGTTCATAGGTAATATGTTTGAAGTAGGTGTCACCTCAAAAGCAGAACATCAAGCGATGTTAGATTTAGCGCATCACTTTAGTATTGACCAAGTGTATGCAATAGGTCCAGACTTCGGCACTTTGGCACCTCATGTGAACCAAGAGGTTTATGGAGATTATAATGCTTTCGCGAAAGCGTATTCAAACCAAATTCCAACCGGCGCAACCGTACTTATAAAGGGTTCTAGAGGAATGAAAATGGAGCGAATACTAGATTTGCTTACATAGATATTATAACGCTAAAGTGTAGTGAACAGAAGGCTGCTCTTTTATAGTGGAAGCTGCTTTCTCTGCTGAAATATCTCGTTGAGGATTTGCAAACAACTCGTACCCCACCATAAATTTCTTAACCGTAGCAGACCTCAACAATGGAGGATAGAACGACATATGCATGTGCCATTCCGGATGTTCCTCACCGTCTGTAGGAGCTTGGTGAATACCACTAGAGTATGGAAAAGAGGTTTTAAAAATATTATCATATTTAATAGTCAGTACTTTTATTGCTTCTGCATAGGCGGCTACTTCTTCACTTGAAAGCGCAGTAATACTACCCACTACTCGCTTAGGAATTATCATAGTCTCATATGGCCAAATGGCCCAATATGGAACTAGCGCTACAAAATGATCATTCTCAAAAATGATACGCTCATCTTCCATAAGCTCTTGCGTGAGGTAATCTCCTAACAAGGAAGTTCCTTTTTTATCGTAATATTCTTTTTGGTTTTTCGTTTTTCTTGCCACCTCTTCTGGAATAGACTTTTGCGCCCATATTTGCCCATGTGGATGTGGGTTACTACACCCCATAATAGCGCCTTTGTTTTCAAAAATCTGGACGTGATTAATATCTTGTACAGCACCAAGATCACGGTATTCATCTTGCCAGAGCTCTATTACCTTAACGATATCCTTATTTTCCATTAAGGGAAGCGTTAATGAGTGGTTGGGCGAAAAACACACAACACGACAAACACCACTTTCTGGCTCTGCCATCAATAACTTATCTGATACCGCAGTCGTTTCTTCGTTAGGAAATATCGCAGCAAAATCATTTGTAAATGCATAAGGATTAGTATACGCAGGATTTACCTCACCACTCATCCTTTTATTTGTAGGACAAAGGTAACAGCTTGCATCATAGACATCCGTTGGAAATCTCGCAGGTTCTTCTACTTTACCTTGCCAAGGTCGTTTTGTACGGTGTGGTGAAACAAGAATCCAATCTCCCGTTAAAATATTAAATCTCCTGTGCGGAAAATCCATTTCTGTGCTCATAATCTATCTATTAAAGTTCCCTCACTTGCTGTTGTAACAAATGCATTTAGTGTTATTCCGAATCTTTTCTTATAAATGGGGCTCACTTTCTTAATGTAATCACCCACTTTATCTTTGTGAATGAGATTAATAGTACATCCACCAAAACCTCCACCCATCATTCTAGAACCTATAACCTCTGGATAATTCTTAGAAAAATCTACCAAGAAGTCTAACTCATTACAGCTTACCCCATACTTATGACGCAACCCCTCATGTGAGGCATACATCAATTCTCCAAAGCGGACTAAACTTCCTTCCTCAAGAGCTCCCGCTGCATTAAGAACCCTATCATTCTCTTCAATAACATAAGACGCTCTTTCATATAAAACCTGTGAAATATCATCCCGACTCTCGTTTAAAAGAGCTATTGTAACATCTCTCAAAGAATCTACTTCTGGATGGTGATTCCTTACGTGATCCACAACAGTCTCACATTCTTTACGTCGCGTATTATATTCACTATCTGCTAGGCTATGAGTTACATTCGTATTTAAAAGTACAATTTCATAAGGATCAAAACTTGCATTGATATATCGATGCTGTTGTGTTTTACAGTCTAATAAAATTACTTGATCTGCCCTACTCATTATAGAAGCATATTGATCCATAATACCACACTTAGTACCCACAAATAAGTGCTCTGCTTTTTGTGAAAGAAAAACGAGTTCCTCCTTTGTAATACCAAGATCAAATAACTCATTTAATCCAGAAGCTAGACCACATTCTAAAGCTGCAGATGAGGATATCCCTGACCCTTCCGGAAGCTCACTTTCTATTAAACAGTCAAAACCCTCTAATTTATCTGATATTTTTTGAATCTCAAAAACAACTCCAAGTATGTAATTTTCCCAAGAGACCTTACTAGGAAACACTTGGTCTAAATCAAATTCTAAAAAGGCATTATAATTAGTACTCAAAACATTACACACGTTTGGAGAGTTATTTCTTTTAAAAGAAAAGGTGATTTTTTTATCTATAGCAGTTGGCAAAACAAAACCTTGATTGTAATCAGTATGCTCTCCAATAAAATTAATTCGACCAGGAGAATACACTTTCAGTTCAGGCTTAAAATGCTCTATAAAGGTACGGTGACTCTTTTTCATAGATAAGGTGATATTATTAAGGTTACGCTTTCGCGAAAGCAAAACTATGCTACTCTGTGCTACGTCAAATATAAAAATCAAAATCACATAAAACACTACAACCACTAAAAAAAGCTTTTAAAGAAGACAAAGCGTGTTCTTATTTTTACATTTTAGTACATTAGTCGTGTATGAAACCACTCTTTGAAAAAATACAAGACCTCAAGAATATTGTATCTATCTCAAAACACGAACAGATTGTTTTTGGGATTATTAATGCTATTGATGCTGGAATTTTAAAGGTAGATGACAAACTTCCATCCATTAATGAGATGGTTGCAGAGATAGGCTACGCTAGAAAAACTATAGTAAAAGCTTACACAGAGCTTAAAGAACGAGGTCTAGTCGAATCTAAAAATTTAAAAGGGTACTACATAATTAGTGTAGAAACTAATGTTACTCTAAAGGTAGCACTTATCCTTTTTGCCTTTCATAGTTTTCAAGAAGACTTTTATAATACTGTGCGCAAAGAGCTGGGTAAACGCTTTCAGATAGATGTATTTTTTCATCATAATAATCTTGAGCTCTTTAAAACTCTTATGAATAATATATCTCGAAAATATGGAGCATATATTGTTGCACCTATACAGGATCCAGAGGTTCAAACCATGTTAAAAACAATACCTTCAGATAAATTAATAGTGGTAGACAGGCAATTAAAAATGCCAAAAGATTACTCATATGCAACTCAAGAATTTGAACAAATAACATATGAGCATCTTGTTGATCTAGCACCGAGTATTAAAAAATATGATCGCTTTATTCTTTTTTATAAAGCAAATACAGATCTCCCTGCCGGAATACTAAAGGCTTTCCAGAGGTTTACAAATGACTTTAACATCAATGGAGAAGTAGTTACCGATTACAAATCAAAAATTCTAAAAAAGAAAACTGCCTTCTTTACAATAAGCGATTCTAATCTTTGGCAGATTTTAAAAGATGCCAGAAAATTAGAATATAGAATAGGAAGAGACATAGGCATTCTTGCCCATGACGATAATATTGTAAAGGAAATCGCATTCGGAGGAATCACAACAATTTCAACAGATTTTGAGTTAATGGCTAAACGAGCCGCTCTATTTGTAAAAGAAGGAACAGCTATCCAAGAAGTTATCCCTACATACCTGAGAGAACGTAATTCCTTATAAAGACACTTTACAGCCAATTATCAATTCGATAATTATATAGCCACTTAATAACGACATATTCATTTTATATGTAAAATTATTTTCATATTGAGAAAATTATTCTATTTTTGAAAAGTAGCATAGTGTATCATAGTACTATTTATTGCCATTGCTATCAAATCAATATTAATCTAATTTTAAAACTAATCGTATGAATCGAATATTACTTAAACCGCTCTTGCTGTTATTCCTGATTCTAACCAGCGTAGGCATCTGGGCGCAAACTACCGTCTCTGGAACAGTTACTGAGGCATTAGGTCCTTTACCTGGAGTAAACATTCTAGAGAAAGGAACCACTAATGGGACCACTACAGACTTCGATGGAAATTATTCAATTAATGTTGCAGATGACGCGGTTATCGTATTCTCCTACACAGGCTTTGTAAAACAAGAGGTTCCTGTAAATGGAAAATCTTCTATTAATATCAAACTTGAGGCAGATGCTGGAGCACTAGACGAAGTTGTCATTGTAGGTTTTGGCTCTCAATCTAAAAGAGATATAACAGGTGCGATATCACAAATTAAAACAAAAGACATCGCTCAGGTAGTAACCGCAAATCCTACAGCTGCCTTACAAGGAAAGCTTGCTGGGGTACAAGTAGAAACAGCTGGTGGTGCGCCTGGAAGCCCTGCAAACGTTTTTGTGCGTGGTGTTAGTTCGCTCACAAACTCTTTTCCTTTATATGTAGTAGATGGCGCCATTTCAGAAAATATAAACTTTCTTAATCCTAAAGATATTGTAAACCTTCAAGTATTAAAAGACGCGACTTCTGCCGCTATTTACGGTTCACGTGCGGCAAATGGAGTTATTATCGTTACCACAAATAGAGGAAAGAACAACTCTGCTCCTACTGTAAATATTGACTTAAGAAGCGGAATTAATACTCAATCGAAAGAGCTAGACTTACTAAATGGCCCGGAATACATTAACTTTTTAAATCAACGTCGTATTAATGATGGTCTTGAGGGAAACATTGTAGACCCAGGAATTGATACAGATTTTCAAGATCTATCTATTAATTCTGGAGAAATTCAAGATTATGGATTTAATGTATCTGGCGGTGGTGAGAACTCTCGTTACTTCTTTAGCGCAAACTATTATGATGAAGAAGGCTTACTAATAAGTGAGAATTTTAATCGTAAAAATGTACGTCTAAATAGTGAATTTGATTTAGGCAAAATAAAGATTCAAGAATCCTTTGGCTTTTCTGAAAGTCGTTTTACTCGTAATAACGCTTTTGGTAACCAAGGAGGAACAGTACCTATCATTCGCCCTTTCGCCCCTGAAAATGAAGGAGGTTTTGAAGCAATTAGTGATCCTTCTTTTGGTATAGGAGGCACTAATAAGTTTGCAAATGCCCAGCTAGTAAAAGATGCAAATACGCAACGTAACTTTCTAGGGAATATTAATATCTCATACGAGATTATAGAAGGTCTTACTGCTAAAGTTAATTTTGGAACAGAATACACAAGTTTTTACACAAACACGTTCCAACCTACTTTTTTCCAGAGTAACATAGATAGTGAAACCAATGCAAATCCACTTAATGACCTTACTGAGGTAAGAGGCGAGCGTTATGCTACAAACGTAGAACCTACTATAAACTTTAAAAAGTCTGTAGGTGAACATAATTTTGATATCCTACTAGGTGGAGCACGCCAAGATATTACTCAAAACAGCATAGCTATATATGCAGAAGGATTACCTAGTAATAATATTACAAACGTAGCTCAATTTGCCTCAAATATTATAAATACTGGTGGAGGTCGTTTTGATAATAAATTGTTCTCAACCTTTGGGCGTTTAAATTATAATTACGCAAAGAAGTATTTATTTACTGCCATTGTGCGTAGGGATAAGACATCACTTTTTGCAGATGGTTTCAACACAGGTACTTTCCCTTCATTCTCTGCAGGATGGGTTATAAGTGATGAAGACTTTTTTAATAAAGATGGACTCTTTAATAGTTTAAAAGCTCGTGCAGGTTATGGTGAGTTAGGTTCTCAAAATGTTGACCCATATTCAAATCAATCTGTTGTAGGATCATCTTCACCTTTTACTGTAGGTGGAGCTGGAGGACAAATTCCAGGATTTGCAATTACAAGCTTAGTAGACCCAACCCTTAGTTTTGAAACGTCAAAGACAATTAACTTTGGAGTAGATGCGAGGTTACTTGACAATGATTTACGAGTAAGTTTTGATTACTTCAATAGAGATAATGATGATGTAATTCAAGCAGTAGCAATTCCTGACTCTAATGGATCTGTTACTCCTGTATTCCAGAACGCTTCATCTATTAATAACAAAGGTTTTGAATTTGAAGCAGAGTACAATTATGATAAGGGTGGAGATTTTACTTTTAATGTGGGATTTAATGTTTCTGCCATAAGAAATGAGCTTACAAGTTCCCCCAACCCGATTGTAGGTCCTTCATATAATGAAGAAGGTTTAAGAGCAAACAGATTTGAGGTAGGACAGCCTTTAGGTTTCTTCTTTGGCTTTAAAACAGATGGGATTTACAATGATCAAGCAGAGATTGACAATGATCCATTCTTAGCAAATGATCCTGCTAGACGTGCGCTATTATTACCTGGTGATTTTAGAAGAGTAGATATCAATCGTGATGGTATCATCAATGATGAAGATCAAACATCTTTAGGAGATCCTACACCAGATTTCTCATACGGTATAAATCTTTCAGCAAATTATAAGAATTGGGACTTTGGTGCATTCTTTAACGGTGTTCAAGGAAACGAAATCTATAACGTAACTAAGTTCTTTGGATATTTCTTCTTAGATGACAACAAATTAGGCATTGTAAGAGACGCCTACACCCCACAGAATACGGACACAAATCTCCCTCGTGTTTCTACACAAGATGCAGCAGGTAACCAGTTACCGTCAGATTTCTTTGTAGAAGATGGTTCCTTCTTACGTCTTAAAACATTAGAGGTAGGGTATAATCTTACAGATTTTGTAGGTAAGGAATGGGTAACAAATGTGAGAGTCTTTGCAAACGTGCAAAATCTATTTACAATTACTAATTATTCTGGATACGATCCAGAGGTAGGATCAAACAACAGTGGGTTAGGTACTAACCGTGGTTTCTTTGGCTTCTCACCTAGTACTAACTCAGATTCTGTTTTTGATAGAGGGCTTGATGTGAGATCACAACCTAGACCTCGTACATTCATTATGGGAATCCAGATGTCATTTTAATTTAAATAAAAGAATAATATGAAAACAATAAAACAGTTACTACCGTTTGTAGTCGTGCTCCTTTCTGTAGCCATGTTGTACAGTTGTGATGAGGAGGATTTAGTTATTTCAAATCCTAATAACGTTGCAGAACCAGAATTTTTTCAATCTGAAGCAGATTTTAGACTTGCCGTAAATGGAATGTATCATCCTGTAACAGCAGTGCTTTTCTGGGGGCGGGTGATTCACACAGGTGCTATGTTGAGATCTGATGCATATAACGTGATTCCTTTTCAGCAAAACACTACAATGTCTACCTTAGAAGGACAACCTGGGATTTCTCGTTGGGCTGTAGACTTATATCCACAACTATATCAATCTATTTCTCGTGCTAACAAGATTATAGAAGAAGATGCAGAGAATGGTGTACTCTCTGGAGATGTTCAAAATGAAATCTTAGGACAGGCTTATTTTCAACGTGCATTTTGCAACTGGTATTTGGTTAATTTATTTGAGACAGCTCCTTTGGTGTTAAGTACACCAGACTCATCAAATCCAGAAGAGTTTTTTCCTCCAAATGCAACTAAAGAGCAGTTTAATGAAGCTATCATTGCAGATCTCACTGAGGCAGCAACGAGATTACCACAAGAATGGGGAGCGAGTGACGTAGGTAGACCTACAAAAGGAGCAGCCCTTGCTCTTAGAGGTAAAACATATTTATATATGCAAGAATGGACTAATGCAGTTACAGACCTTAATCAAGTAGCATCACTAGGCTATTCACTACTTCCAACAGAGGCATATGCAGATAATTTTAGTTCTGATCCAACTGCCGAAAATAATCAAGAATCAGTTTATGAACTTCAGTATGTAGCACAAGATAATTTTGTATGGGGAGCAGATGCTCCACTTACAGGAACACAATCTAACTGGCACATTGATTACACTCCACCACACATTAGTTTAGATCAAGGACATGTAATCAACACACATATCAGGGATGTATTTACAGATAATGATGATACCGTGAGACGTAACGCGACGATGGTATATGATTTTCCTGGAGCAACAGGATATGGTGGAGCTCCTTTTACAACAGACTTTGCACCTAGTATAGAAACAGCAAACTCCTTAGGAATTGAGCCTATTTTTGGTGTAAAATACTCAGGTATAGAGTCTGGATTATCTAGTGCAGACATCCCTGGATTTGGACATACACTAGGAACAAACTGGAGAATCATACGTTACTCAGATGTACTATTAATGCTTGCCGAAGCAATTAATGAAAGTGCTGGTCCTAGCGATGCAGTAGGTTTTGTAAACCAAGTTAGACTTAGAGCAGATATAGAAGCACTTCCTGAGGATATCTCAGAAGGAGATCTTAGACAGGCAATAATAGATGAGCGCATTATGGAACTTACAGGAGAAGGACATCGTTTCTTTGATATTGTACGTTGGGGTATTGCAGAGGAGATTATGGGACAAGGCTCTACCGTTGCAGGTGGTAATCACCCTAAATCGCTTGCTGGACCTAGTGCCTTCTTTACACCTGGACAAGATGAGAGACTATGGATTCCTTTATCAGAATTACAAGCAAACCCTAATCTTTCTCAGAACTCAGGGTACTAATCTTAATTAAAAATTTATTTGTTTTTAGTTTGTTCAAGCAGGTCTTTCATAAGGGGCCTGCTTGATGCTAAAACAAGATTTTCAAACACACTATCTCTTGAAAAAAATAATCGGTTTTGTACTTATCCTTTTTCTTTGTGCTTGTACAAAGGAGAACATCGGGCACCACCATTTTACTTCGTTAGCTCCATCTACAACGGGTGTCACATTTAACAATACAATAACCGAAAATGACAGCATAAACATTCTTGATTTTCAGTACATCTATAACGGCGGTGGCGTAGGAATAGGTGATTTTAATAATGACGGAAAATCAGATATAATTTTTACAGGCAATCAAGTATCAAGCAGCCTTTATCTCAATAAGGGAAATATGCAATTTACAGATGTAACCACACAAGCAAAAATCACAACAAACTCATGGGTTACTGGAGTAAGTATTGTAGATATCAACTCAGATGGATGGGATGATATATATCTTAATGTAGGTGGAGCAAATTGTAAAGACAATTGTAAAAATCTACTTTTCATAAATCAAAAAAACAATCAAAAAAACAATCCTACTTTTAAAGAGGAGGCTCAAAAATATGGGCTTGCAGATGGCAAATATAGCCAGCAAACTGCCTTTCTAGATTATGATCTAGACGGTGACCTCGATGCCTTTATTATAAGAAACGGAAATAGCACCTTTAGTCGTAACACACCATATCCTAAGAGTAAATTCCCCAATCATCTTAAAGATCTATTATTAGAAAACCAAGGTAATGATAGTCTTGGTCATCCCTATTTTAAAGATGTCTCACTTGCTAAAGGCATCACCGAGAAAGGGTTTAGTTTAGGCATAGCCATTACCGATGTTAATGGAGACGACCTCCCAGACATTTATGTGACTAATGATTTTATAACTAATGATGTATTATACTTAAATCAGGGTAAGGAACAGAAGTACGCTTTCGCGAAAGCAAAAAAAGAAATCCCATCCTCCACCTTTAATGCCATGGGTGTTGATATAGCAGATCTTAATAACGACAACTTACCAGACATTACCGTAGTAGATATGTTACCGAACGATTATGAGCGCCAAAAGAAGATGATAGGCTTTAATAATTATGATAAATTTCTACTAGCACAACGCAATGACTACACGCCACAATATGTGAGTAACACCTTGCAATTACATAATGGCATGGATAACAAAGAGATGCTTCCATTCTCCGAAATAGGACATCAAGCAGGTATTTCTAGTACAGACTGGAGTTGGGCACCACTCGCTGCAGATCTTGATAATGATGGAAATAAAGACTTATACATCTCAAATGGATACGTTAAGGATATAACAGATCTAGATTTTATTAATTACTCAGGAAGTAATAACTCCTTTGGCACTCCTGAGGCAAAACAACAAAAACTACGAGGCTTTGTAGATGAACTACCTGGCATATCATTACCTAATTACATATTTAAAAACGATGGCACTGCTACATTTATAGATGTATCATCTGCATGGGTTCTTCCAGAAGACTCTTTTTCAAACGGCGTTGCATATGCAGATCTTGATCAAGATGGAGACCTGGATCTTGTGATTAACAACATAAATAAGCCAGCATTTATATTTCAGAATAATACGTTATTAGATAGTACAAATTACCTAAGAATAAAGCTTAAAGGAGCGCCAGATAACAAACATGCCATAGGATCTCAAGTAACGCTATGGAAACATGGAAAAACCCAGTCGCAATATCAATGTGTTGTAAAAGGATATTTATCTTCTGTAGAACCTATAATTCATTTTGGATTACAACAAAACACAGTAGACTCTCTAGAGGTTAAATGGCCAGATGGCAGTATTTCTACCCAAAAGAACATAGCTTCAAATCAAGTAATCACTATAAATAAATCAAGTAATTCTCAAGACAGCGCTCCACTTGAGAGAATAAACACTTCATTAGTGGCAGAAGACATTCTTGATCATGTGGTTTATGAAAATCAAGCAAATGATTTTAGAAGTCAGTCACTCCTACCCCACCAGTTTAATGCGACTAGCGGTATCATTGCTACCGCAAATACAGACCAAAAACCAGGAGATGAAATCTTTATAAGCGGGAATTCAAAAACACCTAGTGTACTATTATCAGAAAATAATGACGGGAACTTTGTTATTATACAAGAATTTAATCAAGATTCAGATATAAGTGCAGCCTTCTTTTTTGATATGGATGGTGATGGTGACAAGGATCTCTACATAGGTAAAGGAGGTACAGATGCCGCAAATCTACAAGATGAAATATTAATTAATGAACAAGGAACGTTTACTAAAAGTAAAAATGCTCTACCTGAGTTTATAACAAATAGCACAAGCGTAACTCCTTTAGATTTTGATAATGATGGAGATGTAGATCTTTTTATTACCGGTGGTGTGCTAGCAGGTAGATACCCGTTGAGTACCGCCAACTATCTTCTTGAAAATAAAGGGCAATCATTTACAATCAAGCAACAACTAGATCGTAAAGGAATCACGCAAGACGCAGCTCTTTCTAAAGACAGTAAGAAATTATATGTAGTAGGAGAATGGCAAGAAATCACAACGTACAGAATCACCGCACAAGGTTTACAACTCGCAGAGAATAAATTTATCTCAGAAGACAACACACCTATTGAAACCACTGGCTGGTGGAATACCATCACTATTGCAGATATGGATTATGACGGTGATGATGATTTAATTATAGGTAACCAAGGTATTAATGGATTTATAAAGCCTAGTTATGATAACCCTATATATGTCTACAATGGAGATTTTGATAATAACGGAAGTATCGATCCAGTTTTAGCTCAATATTTCGGAGATAAAGGAACACCAGTTTTAAAACCCATTCATACTAGAGATGATATCATGATGCAACTCGTAGTATTAAAAAAGCGCTACGGCACCTATCATGATTTTGCGCAAGTAGACTTTACAACCTTGTTAAACATCAAAGAATTAGATAAAGAAACGTTACACGCCACCACTTTTGAAAGCGCCTATGCAGAAAATATAGGTGATAATACATTTATCTTACATCCATTACCACCTCAAGCACAACGGTCTACTATTAATGATTTTCTTATTACAGATATTGATGGTGATGGTTATAAAGATATACTTGCCGTACAAAACAATCTCACCTCCGAAGCCAACTATGGTAACTATGATGCTGGTATAGGAATACAACTTAAAGGAACACCTGAAGGGCCAAAATATATCCCAAACAATAAGAGCGGATTTGTTGTACCAGGTCAATCAAACAGCATACAACATTTTAAAAACAAAAAAGGAGAACTTCTCATTGTTGCTAGCCAGCTAAACAATGAAGTAAAAGTCTTTTCTAAAAATTAAAACAGGACGAACGAATGACGGAACTGACAGAAAGAGTAACACAAAAGCATAGATTTGAAATCAGTACAGATACTACAGATTTTAATACTAAAATTACACTGCACACTCAAGAAAACGATGTGTATATCTATAAACTAAGCTTTACAAGTAAATGCGACTTTATGCCTGCGCCAGTAACTGTGCGATGGACTACGCCTGGACTTAACACAAAAGGAGTATGGAAACCCACAACAGACTTTAATAAACGTATCATGGCAGACTGGGAGCTGGATCATATGGAATCTCGTATTTCTGTAGATGCACCAGTTATTGGAGTTTTTGGTCATGATGATCAAAACGTATTTACATTTGCTTGTTCTGACGCTATAAATACTACCCAACTTAACACGCTTTATCGAGAGGAAAATAACTTGATGTATTCACACATTACTTTTTTTCCAGAACGTCACCATCTCATTGCTCATTACGAAACATTTATACGTATAGATGAGAGAGCTCACCATTTTTCTAAGTCACTAAAGGATGTTTCTACTTGGTGGGCGAGTTTTGATCATTTAAAACCTTCTCATACTCCAGAATTAGCAAAGGTGCCTGTATATTCTACTTGGTATAATTTTCACCAAGATCTTGATACTACCATTCTTTTAGAAGAATGTATCAAAGCAAAAGACATAGGTTGTGAGCTTATCATTCTTGATGATGGCTGGCAAACTAACGATAATAATCGAGGCTATGACTACACTGGAGACTGGCGCCCGGAGAGAATACCTGCAATGGCAGATTTTGTAAAAGAGGTGCATGCAACTGGTATGAAAATCGCGCTGTGGTATTCAGTTCCTTTCTGTGGGAAACATAGTGAAGCATATAAACGTTTTAAAGGCAAGTTTCTAACTGAAGAGCATCGCTGGGCACCAGTATTTGACCCTAGATATCCAGAAGTTAGAGCATATCTAATCGATCTTTATAAAAATGCATTAATTGACTGGAACCTAGATGGCTTTAAATTAGACTTTATAGATGAGTTCAAAACCTATAAAAATACAGAGCTCACTATGGAGAACGGTCGTGACTTCTCTTCTGTAAATGAAGCTGTAGATCGTCTTATGACAGATGTAATTAACACATTACAAACTATTAAACCAGATTGCGTCATTGAGTTTCGTCAAAAATATGTAGGTCCAGCCATGCGCAAGTATGGTAATATGTTTAGAGCTTTTGACTGTCCAGGTGACGCGGTAATGAATCGTATACGCATAGCAGACCTACGTATGATGTCTGGTACCACAGCTACACATGCAGATATGTTCACCTATCATCCTGATGAGGCACTAGAACAAAAGTCGCTACAACTTATTAATAGCTTATTTGGAGTACCTCAACTATCTATCAAACTTTTTGAGGCAACACTAGAAGAGACTAATATGCTCCGTTTTTATACTCAATATTGGAATGAAAATAAACGCACGCTTCTTGAAGGAAATATCACGCCCTACAATCCCCTTAGTAACTACCCTATTATTAAAGCAGTTTCGAGCGAACTTACAGTTATAGGGGTTTATGACAAACAGGTAGTTCCTTTTAAAGAAGATACTATCAAAGTTGACATTATCAATGGTTGTCTAAATGACGGTGTTGTATTAGAAAGTCATGAGGAATATGGAGATTATACATGCCTTATAAAAGATGTTCAAGGAGTAACCGTGAGCCAGTCTGTCATTCAAATAAAAAAAGGACTCAATCAGATTCTAGTTCCTGCTTGTGGAATCATCCGTTTAAAAAGAGTAAAATAAGTAACTTTAGAAATCATCTTCGAAGAGCGCATAGAACTATGGAAAAGAAATATATTATTGCATTTGATCAAGGCACAACGAGTACTAGAGCTATCATATTTGACCATCAAGGCACCATAAAAAACATTGCCCAAAAGGAACTTAAGCAACATTACCCGCAACACGGTTGGGTAGAACACGATCCTATAGAGATTTTTGAAGCACAGCAAGCTACCTTCAAAGAGGTTATCGAAACATCTGATATATCTATAGACGAGATTGCTGCGATAGGTATTACTAACCAGAGAGAGACTACCGTAGTCTGGGATAAACATACTGGAAAACCTGTCTACAATGCTATTGTATGGCTGGATAAGCGCACTAAAGAGATTTGTGAACAATTAAAATCTCAAGATCTAGAAGAGTATGTGAATAAGAATACGGGACTCATTATAGACTCCTACTTCTCTGGAACTAAGGTCAAGTGGATCTTAGATAATGTAGATAACGCTTTCGCGAAAGCGCAACAAGGCGACTTACTCTTTGGAACTATAGACACTTGGCTTATTTGGAAATTCACCAATGGTGCTGTACACGCAACAGACCACTCTAATGCCAGCCGAACATTACTTTACAACATTATAGACTTAAAATGGGATGAAAAGATGCTAGAAGCATTAAACATTCCAGCGTCAATGCTACCTAAGGTTCAACATAGCGCCTCAGATTTTGGAAACATCGTACTAGACGGCCACAGCATTCCTATTTGTGGAGTTGCTGGAGATCAACAAGCTTCGCTTTTTGGTCAAGGAGGTTACAAATCTGGAATAGCTAAAAACACCTACGGTACCGGTTGCTTCCTACTTATGAATACTGGAAAAAAACCTGTTACCTCAAAAAATGGACTGCTTACCACTTTATGTGCTAGCTTACCTGGTGGCAAAGTTAAATATGCTCTAGAAGGTTCCATATTTGCGGGAGGCGCATCTGTACAATGGTTACGGGATAAACTTGACCTCATAGATCATGCAAGAGACACAGAAGATATCTGTATGAATACAGCAGCTACAGATGATTTATACGTAGTTCCTGCTTTTGCAGGATTAGGAGCACCTTACTGGGACATGGATGCAAAAGGAGCTATTTATGGATTAACACTAGACTCAGGCAAAGAAGATATTATCAAAGCTACGGTAGATGCGATTGCCTATCAAACACGAGATGTTCTCGATGCAATGATTGAAGATTCTGGCAAGCAAATGAAAGCGCTACGAGTAGATGGCGGGGCCACTGCAAATAATTACCTCATGCAATTTCAATCAGACATTCTTAATATAGCTGTAGATCGTCCAGAGATGCTAGAAGTTACTGCACTAGGAGCTGCATTTTTAGCTGGAATTCAAGTTGGTATTTGGAACAAAAAAGATATTTCTAAGATACGTCAAGTAGATTCCATTTTTGAACCAACGATCACTGAATATGAGCGCAACAAGAAATATACCGGCTGGAAAAATGCCGTAGCACGCACAAAGAGCACTACAAACCAGATGCTCACCACACAAGAAGAAACACCATTGCGCTTCTCTGTGCTAGACAGGCAGCGCCAGATAAACCGTGCACAAAAAGAAAAATTTGATCTTATTGTTATAGGAGGTGGAGTTACTGGAGCAGGGATTGCACTTGATGCGTCTTCTCGTGGTATGAATGTATGTCTTATAGAAAAGAATGATTTTGCTTCTGGAACAAGTAATAAATCTACAAAGCTTATTCACGGTGGACTGCGTTACCTTAAGCAAATGGAAATAGGACTTGTTCAAGAATCAGGTAGTGAAAGAGCCATAGTACACACCCTAGCTCCTCACCTTGTTGTACCAGAAAAAATGCTACTTCCACTTATAGAAGGTGGTACCTACGGAAAAATGATGACGGCAATAGGCTTAAAAGTCTATGACTTTCTTGCCAACGTAGAAGGCGATGATAAACGTAAAATGCTTAGCGCAGAAGAAACCGCTTCTAGAGAACCTTTACTTAACAAAAATCAACTAGTGGGTGGTGGTTATTATGCAGAGTATCGCACAGATGATGCACGACTTACTGTAGAGTTATTAAAGAAAGCTGCCAGCTACGGCGCTACTATTATTAACTACTGCGAGATGAAAACCTTTAAGTACGATGAGCAAGGAAAGATAAAAAGCTTACAATGTTATGATCACAATACACAAAGGAGCTTCAAATTAAAATCAGAGCACTACATATCTGCTGCAGGACCTTGGGTTGATCTTTTAAGGAAGAAAGACCACTCTATGAATAACAAGTATTTACATCTTACAAAAGGGGTTCATATTGTATTTTCTAGAGAGCGTTTTCCATTAACTCAATCTATTTATTTTGATGTGCCGGATGGTCGTATGATTTTTGCCATCCCTCGCGGTAGATCGACCTACGTAGGAACGACAGACACGAACTATAGCGGAAACCTCAACCGAGTTGTAGCTACTCAAGATGATGCAACCTATTTACTTGATGCGACTAATAATATGTTCCCAAGTGTAAATCTTACGATAGACGATATAGAGTCTAACTGGGCTGGACTAAGACCTCTTATACATGAAGATGGAAAAGACCCTTCCGAATTGAGTCGTAAAGATGAGATTTTTGTATCTGACACAGGGTTGATCTCTATTGCTGGCGGCAAACTTACTGGATATCGTAAAATGGCACAGCGAGTTATAGATCGCGTTCTTAAAGATGTGCCAGAGAAGAAGAAAGCACACCTCGTAAAATCATACACAGAAAAAATACCGCTTACCTCTGAGCCTTTAAAAAACACGGTAGAAGTAGATATTTACCAACAAGAGATTAAAAAGCGTCTTGAACATATAGGTATTGTAAATGAATATCAAAGTTGGTACCTAGCAACTACGTATGGGAAGCAAAGCAATACCATCATTGATAAGATGAGTTATTTCTTAAATGAAAATCCAGAGGAGCGCTTAATACGTGCAGAAGTTTGGTACAGCATCCATCATGAGATGACAAACAGCCTAGCTGACTTTTTTGTGCGACGTACAGGTAGATTATATTTTGATATATACTCTGTGCATCAATACCGTGACCTCGTTCAAGAGGATATGATACGATATTTAGGTTGGGATGAAAAGAGAGTATTGCAGGAAAATGAATATCTCCATATTCTCTTAAAGGATGCTAGTGAATATTATGAGGAAGAATTTGAGTAACACAAACTCTAAAAAAATATTTCATACTAAGACACTAGCGAAAACGATATCGTAAAAAGGTTCGTAATAGAACTCATAATATTATATTAAAAAGTCATATTTTACACGCTATACTAATAAATACCTAATTACATGGGACTCATTTCATTTCTTGGATTTACATTACTTGTAGCGGGATACGCTTGGTGGAAAACACGTGGTACTGATGAAAAAAGTGCAGACGGTTACTACCTAGGTGGTAGAAGTCTAGGCGCACTCACAATTGCAGGATCATTATTACTTACAAACCTCTCTGCAGAGCAAATTGTTGGACTTAACGGTCAAGCTTTCTCAGAAGGAATACTTGTAATGGCATGGGAAACACTCGCAGCAATTGCAATGGTAATTACAGCAGTTTATTTTCTACCTAAATATATGCACAAAGGAATCACCACGATTCCAGAATTTATAGAAGAACGCTTTGATGAAAACACAAAAGCTATTCTCTCTGTATTATTTCTTATCGCTTTTAGTATCGTATTACTGCCTACTATCCTCTACTCTGGATCGCTCGCCTTCAGCACTATGTTTGACTTACCTACTTTACTAGGTATGTCTGAGGGAGCAATAATCTGGCTTTGTGTGTGGACAATAGGTGTTATAGGAATTATATATGCGATTTTTGGAGGTCTCAAGGCAGTAGCCGTATCAGACTTAGTAAATGCCGTTGGTCTCTTAATAGGAGGATTACTAATCCCATATTTTGGTCTCAAAATGATAGGTGATGGTAGTGTAGGAGATGGTCTGAACGAGTTATGGACAGAAAATCAAGATAAATTTGATGTAACTGGAGATGTAACATCATCTATTCCTGTGGGGACTATTTTTACAGGTATGATGATTGCGCAGATGTATTACTGGGGAACAAATCAAGCTATTTTGCAACGTGTATTTGGAGCAAAAAGCCTTAAAGAAGGGCAAAAAGGGATGATGCTAGCAGCCTTTGTAAAGTTTTTAATACCAGTGATTGTAGTATTACCAGGTATCATAGCTTGGCACCTGTTTGAAGGGGATTTAAGCTCTGCAGATAAAGCTTATCCAGAACTTGTAAAAGAGGTGCTACCTCCAGCGCTTGTTGGTTTTTTTGCGGCTGTTTTATTTGGAGCTGTACTTAGTTCTTTTAATAGTTTATTAAATAGTAGTGCAACGCTATTTGGGTTTGATCTGTATAAAAAATTCTTTAACCGCGATGCTTCAGAGCATAAAGCGGTAAAGGCTGGAAAGCTTTTTGGAGTTGTTGTTGCTATTATCGCAATGATAATTGCCCCGTTTATTGCAAATGCACCTGCAGGGTTATTTGATTACATCCAGCAAGCCTTAGGAAGTCTTAGTGTTCCTATTCTTGCAGTAGTACTTGTAGGTATTGTAACAAAAAAAGTGCCCGCAATCGGTGCGAAAATTGTTTTAATAGCTGGTGTAATTATGTACGTATGTACCATATTTATGAGACCTAGCTATCAAGCAACTGCCCTTGCAGAGGCAGATGCAAATGGCATAACAGATGCTGCACAACTCGCAATCATAAAAGCGGAGGCATTCCCTCATTTTTTACATATTATGGGAATTCTATTTGTGGTGAATGTGATTATCATGCTCATAGTAGGCGCTATAAAACCTAAAACAGATATTTACGTACCTAAGCAAACAGAAGCGATAGATACTACTCCGTGGAAATATGCATACATCGTAGGCGCACTAATCGTATTACTAGTATTAAGTACCTACCTCATTTTTTAAATATGGTAAATATCCGCTTTCGCGAAAATGGAAAGTGGCATCATTAAGTACTTAGTGTTAATAGAGGACTGACAAAATCAATTACTTTAGCAGATATCTAAATAGGTTATAGAATGAAAATTTTAGTAACAGGAGGTCTAGGTTTTATAGGGTCACACACAGTTGTTGAACTTCAACAAATTGGACACGACGTGGTCATTATTGATAATTGCTCAAACTCATCTATAGAGGTGTTGAAGGGTATCTCAAATATTACGGGGAAGACTCCTCTTTTTGAAGAATTTGATCTTCGTGATAAGTCAAAAGTGCAAGACTTTTTTAATCGTCATAATGATATCGTGGGTGTCATACATTTTGCGGCATCAAAAGCGGTGGGTGAAAGCGTAAAGGAACCTTTATTATACTATGAAAATAATCTTGTCACCTTAATTTACATCCTTCAAGAATTACAAAAAAAGGAGAAAGCTTCCTTTATTTTCAGCTCTTCTTGCACTGTATACGGGCAGGCAGATGAGTTACCTATCACAGAAAATGCAGCTGTTAAACCAGCGACATCTCCCTATGGAAACACGAAACAAGTAGGCGAAGAAATTATACGTGACACTTGCAGTATACAACCACAGCTTAATGCTATCTCCTTAAGATACTTTAATCCCATAGGAGCGCATCCTACTGCAGAGATAGGTGAATTACCACTAGGAGTACCTGCAAATCTGGTTCCTTTTATTACACAAACGGGAATAGGGCTAAGGGAGGAGCTTTCTGTTTTTGGTAATGACTACCCTACTCCAGATGGTACTGCTGTACGTGACTACATACATGTGGTAGATCTTGCAAAGGCACATGTAATTGCGCTAGAACGGCTCATTAAAGAGAACAACACGTCTAATTATGAAGTTTTTAATGTGGGAACAGGCACAGGTAGCTCTGTATTAGAAGTGATCAACTCTTATGAAAAAGTAGCCGAAAAATCACTTAAATATAAGATTGTAGATAAACGAGAAGGTGATGTCACAGCTGCTTATGCAGATACAGACAAAGCAAATAATGAACTAGGCTGGAAAGCAGAAAGCTCACTAGATGAGGCCATGGCTTCTGCCTGGAAATGGGAGCAAAAAATTAGATCCTGATAAGGATGATGTAATAATAAAAAAGCTCTCAGGAACACTGAGAGCTTTTTTTTGTATGTGCAGCTTTTAATAAGCACCTCTTAAAAAATTCCTGTTTGAGATAGCAAGTACTATTTATTCTTGTTCAAAGTCAATAGTTGCCTCAAAATCCTCTACATATTTAATATCTTCAAACCATCGGTTTGAACTTAGTACATCAAATGTAATAGCCGTTTCTTCTTGTGACACTTTCTTAAGTTGCCAGATAATATTTGCCGCATCAGTTAAGCCTCCGTGTGCTAACTCATCTTTAAAAAGTCTTTTGAGAAGTGTGTTTTCTGGCATTCCTTGAGCTAGTATTCGTATAACTTGCTCTTCTGTATCTTCCTTAAATACATCAAGCATCATACTACTCTTGACACTAAAAGTAACATTAAAATGTATCGCTTTAGGGTGTGGAAACTTTCCGTTGTAGGCTTTATATAAAATTTGCCCTGCATTAAAAAATGTTTCATGCATAGACAGGTCTGAGTATTCTTCCCATGGATGCTCATTGAGCATCTCATGTGATAGGTTCTCTCTTTGCCCCTTATTGAGCTGGTCTTTAAAAAGGTATTCTAGTACGATTTCGGCAGCATCGTTGGTTTCATTATCAGATAGGGAAAGAAGCGCCATTTCTTCAAGCTCTGCATCCGTCATACCTGCAGTATCGCCATAATCCATAATTTCTAAAAGCTTCTTATAGTCATTCACACTCCAAGCGCCTGGAAGCTTTTCGATAGTTTTTACGTGATCTGGTGATACTTTAAAATTAATTTTCATAGTACATTATTTATTACTTGAAGGTATGCAAAAGCTAGTCTCGTTATAGTTAATAATTATATAATTATTGCACCACGATAAATTACCAAGTAATGCAATGGCAGTAGTCTCTAGTCCCGATTGCAATGTAAATCCCGCAGCTGTCTGGCACGGCCAGGCGCGAGGAATTGCAATGTAAAGCGGGATACTACAATGCAAATACAAAATATCCAATCGCTCCTAAGTAAACTCTTTTAATATAAGGAAGGGAATAATATACCATAAGCGAGGAAGTATACACAATAAGGTTGCTTGTAACTGCTCGTCTATTGTTGTGTACCAAAAGAGTAACAACATTATGAAAACAAAAGCCAACTCCATTTTTAATCTCATTGAGATTTTTAGAAATACTACAAATCGCGTCTCAAAGCAACTTTTTAAAACTAATTGCGAGACCAACTTTAACGATGACTATTACTGCGACGCAGAAAAAATATAAATACATCACACTAATAATATTCTAATTATAAAAATTTAAAATTATGAGCACATTTAACGTACCAACAAGAGCAGAAGTAAGCGAGACTAACCAAGGAATTTTTGATAATCTTAAAAAAGCAGTGGGCTTTGTACCAAACTTATATGCAACATATGCACACTCAAACAATGCTCTTAAAAACTATCTAGACTTTGCAAATGCGCCAAGTTCCCTTAAGGCTAAGGAAAAAGAGGTTGTAAATCTAGCTGTGAGTGAGGTTAACGGCTGTGAGTATTGCCTTTCTGCACACACTGCTATTGCAGGCATGAATGGTTATACACCAGAGCAAATATTAGAGTTGAGAGCTGGAAAAGCTTCTTTTGACACCAAGCTAGATGCACTAGCTAAGCTATCACAAAACATCACAGAAAATCGTGGTAACACGAGTGAAGAGGTTTTAGAAAACTTTTTTAACGCTGGATGGACAAAGGAAAATCTTATAGATACCATCTCATTAGTAGGAGATAAAACTATCTCAAACTACATTAATAATACTACAAAGATTCCTGTAGATTTCCCTGCAGTAACCTTATTGAGCAAGTAAATAGTAGTGATACTAGTTAGATTGATTGTTTTGTTTAAAAGCTCACTTTATAGTGGGCTTTTTGCCTTT
This sequence comes from Dokdonia sp. Asnod1-B02, assembly GCF_045063955.1. Lineage (NCBI taxonomy): Bacteria > Pseudomonadati > Bacteroidota > Flavobacteriia > Flavobacteriales > Flavobacteriaceae > Dokdonia > Dokdonia sp. Asnod1-B02. The sequence continues at coordinate 3,259,451 of NZ_JBEFNW010000002.1, forward strand.
TTAAAGGTTCCTGGCGGGACTCCCGTGTGCTTTTTAAAGAATTTTGAAAAGTGCCCAGCATCGTTAAACCCAATATCATTAGACACTTCTTCTACATTTTTATCTGAGTAAAGAAGCAAACGTTTTGCTTCTAAAATGATTCGATCATTAATCACTTTTAGTGGTGATGCATCACCCATGTTTTTAAAATGATTTGATAGCGTTTTAGGCGATTTAAAGAGCAGCTCTGCATAATCTGAGACCTTGTGCAAGGTTCTAAAATGTTGCTCTACAAGAATATGATATTGCCTCACTAAATCAAACTGATTGCTAGGCATCTCTGGTTCTGGCAATTGGCTTTTTATATGCCTACTAGAGGTTATCAATAACCTTTTGAGTAATACACGTAACATCTCCCCTTGTATATGATCTCGTGTCTCAAACTCTTCTTGAATCATTAAAAACATGGCATCATAACTTTTGAGTTCCTTATCACTCAACGTTATTACTGGCGGTTGTGATGATCCATAAAAGAGAAAACCGTTACAAGAAACCTCCTCATCATGCTCTCTTATGCAGTAAAATTCTCTATTAAAAACTAGCGCTAGTAGTCCATCACTCTGTGTAATCTCTAATACATTGAGTGGCGTGCAAAAGATAAGCTGCCCTTTTTCTAAACGAAGCGTGTATCCATCAATTACAATATCCCTAGAAGCGTCTTTTGCCCACAGCACTTTATACATTCCTTTGTCTGAAAGCATTTGCTGCGACGGCGCGCAATTAAAGTCAGTAAGCACTAGTTTGCTATCCTCTTTTATAGATGTATATGTGAGCTTCATAAATATAAATTAAGACAATGTACAAAATGTACAAGAGGCTAGGAAGTATGTCCATACTATAACAGGCAACCTTACGATAACTTTGTACAATCTTTAATCACAGTAGTACTAACAGACTATGCTATAAATAAAATTTACTATGAAAACACTATACATCACACTCCTATCCATATTAATTACTGGCCAAACGTTTTCACAAGATTACATCGCTAGTAATGGAAACAGGCTAACATCTTCTTCTAGATCATCGACCTCTTTATCTTCATTTACCATAGAAGTAATAGATGACGAAAGCTTTAGTTACACACAGTTTTTAAATAAAAGCAAAGAATCAAAATCAGTTTATAAAGTGGATGGGAAGCAAATCTCTAAAAAAGAATTGGTCAAAATTTTTAGAAAAGCAAGCAGGAAGTCTAACGAGCAGCAGGAATTCAATATGTATTTAGCTACTAATTACTCAAGCATTTATAGCCAACTCACACCAATGGAACTTAATGCTTTGTACAGTAAATTCAGTGAGAAGACGATAGCAAGATATTTATCAACCTTGCCTAGCATTCTTTAAAGTTTAGCTTTCGCGAAAGCGTTATTTCATAAAATCAAAAGCCCTTCTCAGGGCTTTTTTTGATAGTTATATTTTCATAATAAATAGTTAAACTTTTTATTATAATAGTATTACTATCATATCTTTGATGCATGGAAGAATTGCATGTACAAATTACTATTGATCCAGCGTTGTATACGCGTAATCCCGAGACTACAGAACTGGGCAGGAATATCGTGAGCAAGAGTATAGAAATGATTGATGAGCTGGGCTTTGAGAAATTTACATTTAAGAAACTAGGTGTAGCAATTAACTCAAATGAAAGTTCGATTTACAGATACTTTGATAGTAAACACACTTTACTAGTCTACCTTACAAGCTGGTACTGGAGCTGGGTAGAGTATAAACTTGTATTCTCTACTACAAACGTTTCTAACCCTGAGATAAAACTTGAAAGTGCACTAGCGCTTATCACTAAGGATGCTACTCAAGATAGCGCAATTTCTTATGTAAATGAAATGTTGCTACATCGTATTATTATCTCAGAATCGTCAAAAGCATACCACACAAAGGATGTAGACAAGGAAAACGCAAAGGGGTATTATAAAACCTATAAACGTGTGGTACAACGCATAAGTGATATTGTTCTTGAGATTAACCCAGCGTATGCATTTCCTCACATGCTTATCTCTACTGTGATAGAAGGAGCACACCATCAACGTTATTTCTCAAAACATCTTCCTGCGCTTACTAACGTAGAAGAAGGATTGAATACAATAGAAAAGTTTTATACAGACATGGTTTTTAAAGCCATCAACTAAGATATTATTTAAACAAAAATCTCTGTTATGGAGATGAAAAACACCGTTTTTCAATGAAAGAAATGACACCTTGGCAACGATTTGTAAATATGCTCGAACTAGATAGACGAGATATTAAGCAAATTTTATTTTACGCAATTTTTGCTGGACTCGTAGCGCTTACATTACCACTAGGTATCCAAGCTATTATTAACCTCATTCAAGGCGCTCAAGTGAGTACTTCTTGGATTGTACTCGTTATTCTAGTAACCTTAGGAGTAGCTTTTCAAGGAATCTTGCAATTAATGCAAGTACGCATCCTTGAAAACATACAACAGAAGATTTTCACTCGTTCTTCTTTTGAGTTTGCCTATCGCTTTCCTAAATTAAAAATGAGCGAACTAGACAATTACTACCCACCAGAGCTGGCAAATCGTTTTTTTGATACGCTTACCGTGCAAAAAGGATTATCAAAAATCTTATTAGATTTTCCTGCGGCTATACTGCAGATACTCTTTGGGTTAATACTACTTTCTTTTTACCACCCATTCTTCATCATTTATGGTTTTCTACTTGTAATACTCGTGTACTTAGTATTCAAGTTTACAGCAAAGAAGGGGCTCGAAACTAGTCTTGCAGAGTCTAAGAGTAAGTATAAAGTTGCACACTGGCTACAAGAAATAGCAAGATCACTTATAAGCTTTAAGCTTTCTGGTCGTACTTCACTTGCTATGAATCGCAACAATAAGCTCACACAATCATACCTAGAGGCGCGTGAAAGTCACTTTAGAGTATTGATGATACAGTTTATACAGATGATAGGTTTTAAGGTACTCGTTACGGCAGGGCTTTTAGTCATAGGTGGTTTACTAGTTCTCAACCAGCAAATGAATATAGGACAGTTTGTAGCAGCAGAGATTATTATCTTATTAGTTATAAGCTCTGTAGAGAAGCTGATTTCTGGATTAGAAAGTTTTTATGATGTACTTACTTCTCTTGAAAAAATAGGACAAGTAGTTGATAAAAAACTGGAACCACAAGACGGCTCAGATCCTTTTGAGATTAACGATACTATCGATATCCAGATGGATAAAGTAAGCTATAGCACTCAGGAAACTGGCGCTATTCTTAATGAGATTGACTTAAATGTAAAAGATAATGATCGCATATTAATAACAGGATTATCTGGATCTGGTAAGACTACGTTATTAAAGTTACTCTCTGGAGTTATACAGCCATCTTCTGGAGGTATCTATGTAAACAACTTCTCTTTCAAAGGAATGCGACCTAATGCTTATAGATCAAAAATAGGCCAGGTACTACCAGAGCAAAACCCTTTTGAAGGGACTATTCTTGAAAATATAAGTTTTGGTAATCCAGATGTTTCTACAACTCGTGTAAATGAGGTGATCAAAATAGTAGGACTGCAAGAATTTGTGCGCACGCAGCCTAATGGTTTGCAAACTAAACTATTTCCAGAGGGACAGAAAATACCACACACTATCTCTAAACGAATACTGCTAGCTAGAGCTTTTGTACACAACCCAAGGATATTATTACTTAAGGATGCTCTAGAACACTTTGAAGGAAAACAAGCTAGAGAGATCATGACATATCTAGCAAGTCCTGAGAGACCATGGGCGCTTATAGTGGCAAGTAATAATAAAGACTGGCAAGAGATGTGTAATCAACATATAGTGCTAGATAAAGGTAACATCATTTCAAAAAACAAATAAGCGATGCTTAACATATCTAATAATCAGCTTAATAAAACCGTAGATGTAGAAGGGTATTCTGCATTTGCAAAGGCGTATAAAGCACGTCACTATAAATACTTCAATAGATTTTTGCTAGCATTTGCTATCATAGGTGTTATTGTACTTTTCTTACCATGGACGCAAAACGTGAATGGCAAAGGATATGTGACCACTTTAACACCAGATCAAAGACCGCAAACTATACAATCTCCTATTCCTGGACGTGTAGAACAATGGTACGTGCTGGAAGGAGACTATGTAGCAAAAGGAGATACTATTTTACGCATTTCTGAAATCAAAAATGAGTATCAAGATCCTCTCCTTGCTGAACGCACGAGACAGCAACGCGATGCAAAGAGTAATGCGGTAGGTTCTTATAAATCTAAAGTAATAGCGCTAGAAAATCAGCTAGGAGCTTTGCAGCGCGAACGTGGATTAAAACTACAACAAGCAGAGAACAAATTAAAGCAAGCTCGTTTTAAGGTGCAAAGTGATAGTATTGATCTTGTTGCTGCGACAACTAATCGTGATATTGCCTTAAAACAATATGAACGTACTGCTACACTAGAGGCAGAAGGTTTAAAATCTACAGCAGATGTAGAGGATAAACGCTTAAAACTACAAGAGACAGAGGCAAAACTAATCTCTCAAAACAACAAGCTACTCGCAAGTCAAAATAATGTACTCAACGCATCTATAGATATAACTAGAACAAGTGCCACCTATGCCGAGAAGATAAGCAAAGCACAAAGTGACAAGTTTAGCGCATCTAGTGCGCAATATGACACAGAAGCTCAAGTGAGCAAACTAGCAAATGCAAGCACCAACTACGAGATGCGTAGCGCGCTGCAGTATATCACGGCTCCTCAAAATGGATTCATAAATAAAGCGATTAAAGCAGGGCTAGGAGAAACGTTTAAAGAAGGAGAGCAACTAGTAGGAATCATGCCAGCCGACTATGACCTAGCTGTGGAGACTTTTGTGAGACCTATAGACTTACCACTCATACACGCTGGAGAAAAAATACGCGTCCAGTTTGACGGATGGCCGGCAATAGTTTTTAGTGGATGGCCAGACGCCTCTTTCGGAACCTATGGAGGAACCGTAGTTGCTGTAGAAACATTCATTAGTACTAATGGAAAATTTAGAGTGCTTATCGCGCCAGATAAAGAAGCAGAAGCATGGCCAAAAAATGTACGTGTAGGCTCTGGAGCACAAACAATCGCCTTACTACAAGATGTTCCTATCTGGTACGAGTTATGGAGACAACTCAACGGATTTCCACCAGATTACTATTTACCAGAAGGCACATTAACTCCTAGAAAAGAGAAAAAATGAGGTTACTTATAAAATATACAGTACTTGTGTTGTGTTACGCTTTCGCGAAAGCGGGACTAGCTCAAACACCTGTACTTTCTCCGCAAACTATTTCTTTTGAGGAATACTTAGGGTATGTAAAGCAACATCATCCATTAATCAAGCAAGCCGAATTAGTGTTAAGCACAGGAGAAGCAAATCTACTTAAAGCAAGAGGAGGTTTTGATCCAAAAATTGAGGTAGACTATGACCGTAAAAAATTTAAAGACACCGAATATTTTGATCAGCTTAACGCTACTTTTAAAATCCCTACTTGGTACGGAATTGAGTTAAAAGGAAGCTTTGAGGAAAACACAGGTGAGTTTCTCAACCCTAACCTTACCGTTCCCGAAGATGGATTATATAGCGCCGGAGTTTCCTTTGCACTGGCACAAGGGCTTCTTATTAATGAACGTATGGCTACCTTGAAGAAAGCACGCTTTTTTGAACAGCAAACCATCGCAGATCGTGACTTACTCGTAAACAACTTAATTTATGAGGCGAGCTTGGCTTATTTTAACTGGGTAGAAACAGAAAATGAGAAAGTCATTTATGATACATTTTTGAAGAATGCTACCACCAGACTAGATGCCGTAACAAGAAGCGTAGCCGAAGGTGATAAAGCAGCCATAGACATCACAGAGGCCAGAATTACTGCTCAGACAAGAAGACTTGATCTAGAAGCTGCCTCACTCAATGCGCAAAAAGCACGACTCGTTGCTAGTAATTTTTTATGGATAGATGGTATTCCTCTAGAAATACAAGAAACAGTGTATCCAGAAAATCCAGAGCTTTCAGTGCTAGACGCTTCATTATTATTAACAGGGATTACAGATACCTCGGTTTTTTTAAACAATCACCCTAAGCTTAAAAGTCTAGACGCAAAAATAGATGGTCTAGAAGTAGATCGCTTTTTAAAGAAAAATAAGTTGCTTCCTAAGGTAAACTTGCAATACAATTTTTTATCACCAGATGCAGATCGCTTAGATGGTTTTAATACGGCAAATTACAAGGCTTTTGTAGATGTAAGTTTTCCTATTTTCTTGCGTAAGGAACGTGGAGATTTAAATCTTGCTAAGCTTAAAGTACAAGACGCCGAGTTTGAACGCACAGCCACTTCTCTAGCTATCAAAAATAAACTTGACGCCACAGAGGCAGAGATCACTTCGCTTTTAGAGCAAAACAACCTCATCACTGAGATTGTGGTAGATTATGAAGCCCTTGTAAAAGCAGAGGAGCGTAAATTCTTTCTAGGAGAAAGTTCACTATTCCTCATTAACTCTCGCGAACAAAAATTAATAGATGCAAGACTTAAGGCAAATGCACTTTCTGTAAAGGAGCTTACAGCAAAGGCTAAGTTGTATAATGCGGCAGGGCTATAAATCCATCATGACATTGCGATAGCAACTTATTACTAAGCATAAAAAAACCGTAATTCTATAGAAGAATTACGGTTTTTACTTTTAAAAATCACCACAAGTTATTCTTTCTTGTCGCTTCCGCTTTCTTTTACTTTCTTACGGTTATCACTACCACGACGGTCTATCAATTTATTGAAAGGATCTATTCCTGCTTCTACTGGTTTCTCATCAACTATAACATCAAAACTATTATTGATGTCGCTCACTTTCACTTTCTTTAAATAGAGCACATTCTCTGCTCCTGTTTCCTCATCCTCTTCGCCAAAAACTCCTAGCTCAATATAATCTGCTAGTGGTAAGGATGCAATGGCATCCTCCTCACCTTCTGGAGTAAATGAAAGACTATCGCCTGCGATGGACTTATATTCTTTTTTACCTTTCTTTTTAGAACGATACTTACTTATAATCGCATCTATATGTACAGCATAACTACCATCTGGTAATTCTGTATAAGTGGCATCTTCTACTTTGTTATCATAAAGCGTGATGGTCTCAAACATATCTGTAACTAGATATTTAAGCGAGTCTGGTGTTACCGCTTTTATATCTGCCACAAACTCTGTGGCTACGGGATACGGACGTCCTTTAAATTGATATTTTTCTGCAAAGCGTTTTGCTACACCGTTAAAGACATTTTCTCCTAAGTAGTCACTCATAGCATATAAGACTAATGACCCCTTCTGGTAATGAATATACTGTTGGTTTTCATTGTACATTAAAGGTTGCTCTTTGATCTGCTCGCCAGTTCTACCCGTAAGATATCCATCCATAGCGTCTTTTAAGAAACGACGCATCTGGTTTTTACCATAGGTTTTCTCAAGCACCTTGAGCGAACTATACTCAGACATACTTTCTGAGAGCAGTGTTGCTCCTTTAGCTTGTGCTCCTATCACTTGGTGTGCCCACCACTGGTGTGCTAGCTCATGCGCAGTAATTGCCAGCGGATAATCTACTGCATCTTGATCCCCATCATCTACATCTGCTACAAAACCTACCCCTTCGCTAAAAGGGATTGTATTTGCAAAGGCCTGTGCAAAGCTTCCATAAGCTTTAGGGAACTCTATGATACGGACTTGTTTATGCTGGTAAGGTGTATAATTCTCATTATAATAAGCCAGGCCCTTTTTCATACCATTCATCATACGATCAAGGTTATAAGTGTGACCAGGATTGTAATAAATTTCAAGATTAATTCCTTGATATTCTTCTCGCATCACTTCATACTCTGCACTTAAGAAAGAATAGAAGTTGAGCATTTTTGAATCCATTTTATAGTGGAAATACTTTCTTCCATCCTCTTCCCACTCTTTAATGAGATAACCAGGCGCAATCGCTATTTGCTCTGGAGAAGTACTCAATGTAGCCTCAAAGTCTATCCAGTCACTATAACCACCTATATAACTACGATCTCTTGCTCCTGGAGCATCTGGATCTGGTAAGCGATCCTTAGGTGCTAGCTCATACTTTTCACGTAGTTGTGTGTTTCTCAATTCAAAATTATCATTGTAACCTATAGAAGGAAACATACCATAATTTACAAAGGTTCCATTGGTAGAAATAGGCGACTTATCATCTAGAAATTTATTCTCCTCATTATGCATGGTGAACTTAAACACTAAAGTGTCTCCAGGCTGCATAGGCTTACTAAAAGCATACATCTTATAGTTATAATCTTCGTTATCATAAACCACTTCTGCATCTCTGTCTAGCATGATTTCTGTAGGGTAATCTGTGAGATTCACATGTAATGTATCTATAGCAACACTATCCTTATTAATCATGGTAAATGTTGCTCCTGCTTTAAAGTCTCTAGTTTTTGGATACATATCCATAAACGTATTTACAGCTACGAGTCTAGGTTGTGGTATTCCCGCATACTTTCCTAAATCTCTTTCGGCTTGCACGCGTAGTTCTTCACGTTCCTTTCCTGTAAGTAATTCATTCTCCACGTTATTTACATACCAAGAGTAGCTACCTATACTTAAAAATATCACTAGAGAAACTACTGCCGTTGCTATGATCGGTGTAGATAATCTCGCTTTCGCGAAAGCGATACGACCTTTTACATTTGTCCCCATACCGCGTCTGTAGAATAAAATAGCTGCCATTAAAAGAATAATACCAAATGAGATCCAATAGACCCTAAACGTATAGAAACGGGGTAATACAGAACCGTAACCATCAAAATCTGATGGACTAGGTGTACCTCCCGAATTAAAATCATAGATAGCCTGCTCTACTCCAATTGCATTTTGCAATAATGGAATCGCAACAGCAAGCACTAATAAAGTTACAAGGCCTAGCCATTTATTTTTAATCAATGTATGCACAAGAAGCGCCATCAAAATCCACGGAATATACTTCCAGATATTGATGAAAAAAGCTTGAAATGCATAAAGATCTATCTGGTAATCATAAAATCCTTTGGCCGTTTGAAATGCTAGACCACAAAGAATAAGCACTACTTGCAGAAAGCCTGTCATGAGAAATAGCGATAACCCTTTTGACACTAGAAACACCCAGTCCTTTGTAGGCGTTACATCGACTATCTGGTTAAGATGAGCTGCTCTGGAGCGATCCATCAAGAATCCAGCATACAGGTGAATAAGTAAAAATGAAAATAACATCACATATGCAGAAGGCTCTGCAAGCATGGTCCATGTTTTTGGTAGTATAGCCGTGTTAAAAATGAGCTGAGAAAAACTCATCATTACAATGGTAAGTACTATTGCTAAGAACGTGATAATTATGAATGGCCAGCCAGTAATGATATATTTAGTGTCACTTTTAACCAATAGCCACAATGTTTTTAACTGCCCAACGAGAGAGAAATCTGTAGATACTGCTGGCATTTCAATGTTTCTTACTTCACTAAAGTTTTTCTTAGTTGCTCTTACCGCCTTTTTCTTAAAAAGACGAATGGTCATTGCATGTTGGGAAAAATTAAAGCGTGCTATAACCCCAAATAAGATTGCAAATGAAATCCCCGCCCATAATAAACGGTTGTACAGTAATGCTCCCACCATAGGTATAGAACGAGTATTTTGCTCAACAGGAGTCCAGTACTCTGTTGCATCTGCCAGTGGCAGTACTGCTAGAGGATCTAGCAACGAGTACCAGAATTTATTATCTGCACTGTCTGACATACTGGTAACTATGAGTTCTAAAATAATCATAGTTAGTATCGCCATAAAACCAATGTTTATGTTACGTGTAAACACCACAATAGCAAAAACTATAGCACTATAAAAAAGTACATTAGGAAAAATGATGAACGCAAATGGCTGCACGTAATTCCACAGTCCAAATGGCCCCAAAAGTTCTTCGTTTGCTCCTGGCAGTATAGAACCAATAAGAAGTCCCAATAGAGTAGCAATAGCAATAAGTAAATTAATCGTTATAGCTGCCGAAAACTTAGCAAGCAAGTATTGCACCTTTGTAAGCGGATAAGAGTACAAAACATTATGCATGTTATTTTTAAAATCTCTATCTATGGTGCCTCCAGTAATGGACGGGATTAACAAATAAGCTAGTAAAGACAGTTCGGACATCATCACCGTAATTGACAATGGACTAGTTAAATATGTGTTACTAGTAACAGTGGCATTATCACTACCAAATACACCCAGCTCAGATGCCATTAGGATGGCACCTAGCAAAAACATAATTGCTGCAAAAATGTAAAAAAGCGGTTTCTTAAACCACGTTCTTATTTCGTGTAGATATATTGTGTTGAACATATTACTGTACGTTTTCAGGTTGGTTCTGATTTAACGTAGTAAAGTATACGTCCTCTAGGGTTGCAACAGCAGGCTCAAAACCTTCTCCTGGTGTGGTTGTGCTATACACTCTCACATCTAGATCATTGTCATCATTAAAGCTTGAGGAAATCACATTATATTGCTTTTGTAGCTCATCTATTTTATCTCTAGAAGCACTTATCTTCCAGATATGCCCAGATAGACTTTGTACAAGCTCTTTTGGTGTGCTTTGCGATAAGATTCTTCCTCCATTAAGGATTGCCATATCAGTACATAGTTCCTTAACATCATCTACAATATGCGTAGAGAAAATAACAATGTGATTAGTCCCTATCTCACGTAATACATTTAAAAACCGATGTCTCTCTGCTGGATCCAAACCAGCAGTAGGCTCATCTACAATAATAAGTTTAGGATTATTAAGTAAGAGTTGTGCGATACCAAAACGTTGTTTCATCCCTCCTGAATAACCTGCAACATGCTTATCGCGCACGTCACTAAGGTTAGTAACCTCAAGTGCTTTATCAACAATTGCGTTACGTTCTGCTTTATTTGTAATTCCCTTCAAACTTGCAAAATAATGCAAGAGGTCGCTTGCGCTCATTTTTGGGTACACCCCAAATTCTTGTGGTAAATAGCCCAAGGTTTTTCTAAACTCAATTTTATTGTTAAGAATATCAAGTCCATTAAACTCTATGCTTCCTGTATCTGGTTCTTGAAGCGTGGCAATGGTTCTCATAAGAGATGATTTTCCTGCACCGTTAGGCCCCAAAAGTCCAAACATTCCTGCCTTAATATCTATAGTTACATCATCTAAGGCTTTTACACCATTGCTATATGTTTTTGAAACATTCTTTAAACTGAGAATCATACCTGTTGCTTTTTAGTTGTAGCATAGGTATGACATATATAGAGTTTGTTACAAGTAATTATATAAATAAAGAAGAAATAGCTAAAGACAGCCTATTTGAGTGCACATTGCTTTGAGAAAATCTCGCTCTTTAATTTAATTTTATAGAAGAATATTTCCCGAGACGTTCTTCTACGTTATTTGTTAAACCAATGTAATATCGATTGAGACTAGAAGAAAATAATATGTAGATGTAGAAACTCATACAAACCAAAAAAGGCTCCCATTTCTGGAAGCCTTTGTGGGCGCAGAGGGATTCGAACCCCCGACTCTCCCGATGTAAAATCGGGATGCTCTGAGTATATTTTACAAAACTATCGCTATGCTTTAAAAAGCTTCTCTATCATAATGCGGCTCTTCCATTTCTTTATTTGCATCTCGCGCTGCACCGCCTCACTCCTAGTCTCAAAAGACTCTGTATACTTAACTTCCCAATCCTTTGCTTTTGAAGTAAAACCTTTATTACTCGACAAATGCTTTTTGAGGCGTTCTTCTACATCATTAGTCGAACCAATATAATATCGATTGAGGCTAGAAGAAAATAATATGTAGATGTAGAAACTCATACAAACGAAAAAAGGCTTCCATTTCTGGAAGCCTTTGTGGGCGCAGAGGGATTCGAACCCCCGACCCCTTGGGTGTAAACCAAGTGCTCTGAACCAACTGAGCTATGCGCCCGACTATTTTTTTATACAAGAGTGTCGCTTCTTGTTTGTGGGCGCAGAGGGATTCGAACCCCCGACCCCTTGGGTGTAAACCAAGTGCTCTGAACCAACTGAGCTATGCGCCCCGATATTTTATAATCAGGTGACAATAAAATCTTGACTACTGCCTTTCTCTTATTGCGGGTGCAAATATAGAATTAAAGTTTAATAGTTTGAAATCTTTTTGAAGAAAAATTAAATTATTTCTGCCACCACAAAAGTACTACCACCTATAAATATAAGATCGCTTGCGCCAGCTGTCTTTTTTGCAGCACTAAATGCTTCTTTTACACTAGGATACGCTTTCCCATTCAATCGGTGAGTCTCTGCCGTTTTTCTTAGCAATTGTACCTCCATTCCTCTCGGCACATCAGGTTTACAAAAATAATAAGTTGCATAACTTGGAAAAAGAGGTAAAATGCTCGATAAATCTTTATCAGATACGACACCTAATACAATATGTAATTTTTTATATTTCTCCTTACTTAGCTGTTCCATGACATAAGTCAGCCCCTCTTTATTGTGCCCTGTATCACAAATCACCTTTGGTAATTCTTGTAATATTTGCCATCGACCTAGAAGTCCTGTATTCTTAACTACATTTTTAAGTCCTTTTGCAATGTGCTGTATTCCTACATGGAAATCTGCACCTTGCAATACTGAAAATGCTACTTGAACGGTTCTAATATTATGTTTTTGATACGAACCTATCAAATCCGATTGCATTGACATCAAATCAAAATCGTAGGCTTTGTATAGTGTTGCGTTACGCTTTCGCGAAAGCGTACTAAAAACATCTTCTGTCTCCTCATGATACTCTCCTATCACTACGGGAACACCTTCTTTTATAATCCCTGCTTTTTCGGTAGCGATAAGTGGCAATGTGTCGCCCAGAAATTGAGTATGATCAATACCTATGTTTGTAATAACAGACAACACAGGCGTTATAATATTTGTTGCATCTAGCCTACCTCCTAAGCCAACTTCAATAATAGCAATATCTACTTTTTTTGTTGCGAAATAAGAAAAAGCCATTCCTACCGTCATTTCAAAAAATGACAATTGGTGCTCCTCAAAAAAGGCTTTGTGCTTTTTTACAAACCCCATGACAAATTGCTTACTTGCCATCTCTCCGTTAATCTTAATGCGCTCTCTAAAGTCTTTGAGATGTGGAGACGTATATAAACCTACAGTGTATCCAGCTTCTTGCAACACAGACGCCATCATATGACTTGTAGAGCCCTTACCATTAGTTCCCGCCACATGAACAGCTTTAAACTGAGTGTGTGGATTGCCGAGGTATTCTGATAATAATTTAATATTATCCAAATCTGCCTTATAAGCAGCTGCTCCTTTGCGTTGATACATTGGTAATTGAGCAAATAGCCAATCTAAAGTTTCTTGGTAAGTGATAGTGCGTCGCTTTTAAGTGTATGTAAAGATAGGTAGATATTACCTAGATAATTGACGTGAAAAACTGAGAGCATTATATATCGCTCCATTAATGAGAAAACCTATTAGTCTGAGAGACTAAAACGATATACTATTTTTCCTATTTGTTTAGACGGTGCGCCAGAGTCTGCATTGAACTTTGTTGCTAGCGCTGCGGCTTTTGCTGGCTCAAGAAGACAGCGTGTATTATTAGTAGTTCCACGTACTCCAGGAGTTGCCTTAATTACTTTTCCATTACGATCTACCTCGATACTTACAACTACAGTACCTGCTTCGTTGCACTCTTGCTGGCGCTTAGGCTTCCCAAGTGCTTTACGTCCTCCTAGTTGGTAATTACCATCTCCATCAAGGCCTTTTCCAGTTCCGTAGTAACTTGAGGCGTTAGGGTCTCCATTAGGATCACCTTTATCTCCCGCTTTGTCATCATCACCTTCTCCTGCTTGTGAAGCTCCGTCGCTTTTTGGCCCGTTAATTAATGCATCTAAAGCACTCGTAGTAGATATATCTGGTTTTGGATCTGGCTTTGCCTCCTCTACTGGTTTTTCAATAGGCTTTTCTTTTGGCTTTTCAACCTTAGGCGTAGGCTTTTCTTTTGGCTTTTCTTCAATAACGGGAGCATCTTCAATATCTTGAGTTACTACCTCATCCTTTATTTCCGGCTCTTGCACTGTAGGCTTAGGCTGTGGAGCCGTATTCTTAGGCGCAGAAGCCACCGGTTTTGTAGGTTGTACATTACCAGACCCTACCTCAGACGTACCAAAGTTTACAGCGATTCCTCCTTCTTCAGGTGGATCGAGGTATTTCATCCCCACTACAAACATGAGCAATAGTATGATAGCCATCACAATAGTGCTTATGGTAAAGGATTTACGTTTATGTATGGTATCTAAGAATGCCAAGTGATGAATAGAAAAATTAAAAATTAAGCTTTCGCGAAAGCGTATAAAAAAGAAATATCAACTAATTAATTAGGACGTACCGCAAGGACAATTTTGTATTTATTGCGGTTTGCAATATCCATTATCTTAACTGCATTCTCGATAGGAACTCCCTCCTCTGCTCGTAAAATAATGGTAGGATCTTCTACTCCTACAAGTTGGCTTGTGATAAACCCTTCTATACTATTCTCAGTTACACGTTCTTTATTTACGTAGTAATCTAAGTCTTTAGTAATACTTACGGAGAGATTCTGTTTGTTACTGGTTTTCCCTTTTGCTTTAGGCAAAATTAGGTCTAGAGCATCTGGCGTAATGGCAGGTGAGGTTAAGAGAAAGAATACAAGTAATAGAAAGACAATATCTGTCATACTACTCATACTAAACTCTGGACTCACTTTATTTCTTCCGCGCAGGTTCATATTAGCTTGGCTCGTTTAGAAGATCTAAGAAATCTACAGCATTTGCCTCCATAGAATGCACTACTTTATCTGTGCGTACTACTAGGTGGTTATAACCCATATAAGCAATAATACCTACGATAAGACCGGCTACAGTAGTAGTCATTGCCGTATAGATACCTTCGGCTAGTGTTCCCATTTCTGCTTGTCCTGAACTTGTTGCTAGAGTATGAAAAGCAAGTACCATCCCGATTACGGTTCCTAAAAACCCAATCATAGGTGCAGCTCCTGCTATGGTAGCAAGTACACTTACATTGCGTTCTAGCTTATACACCTCAAGCTTACCTTGGTTTTCAATTGCTGTATTGATATCCTCTAGCGGACTCCCGATACGTGAGATTCCTTTTGCCGTAAGTCTTGAAACTGGAGAATTTGCCTGAGCGCAATATATTTTTGCTCCTTCTATATTCCCAGATTGTACATTATCGCGTATTTGATTCATAAAGTTGCTATCAACTTTTGAAGCTGCTTTGATTGCAAATAAGCGTTCAAAATAAATATAAATAGCAACAAATAGCAGTACAAAAAGTACTGCTATTATGATGATTCCTGCTGTACCACCTGTGATAAGCAAGTCTATAATTGATAAAGTCTGCTCTACAGGCTCATCTGTTGTAAGAACGTCTGCTGCATCCTGAGCGCCGTCTTGTAATAAGATATTAATCATAAATTAGGTCGTTGTGACTTTAATATGAAACGATGGTTATGGTATTAAATTGTATGAGCTTAAGATCCCATTGTTCCTCCCGTAAGAAGAACAAAAGCAATTGCACCTGCAGCAAATCCAATAAATGCTAACCATGTTATTTTCTTAAGGTACCAGATAAAATCGATACGCTCCATTCCCATTGCTGCAACACCAGCTGCAGATCCTATGATAAGCATACTTCCACCGGTTCCTGCAGAATATGCTATAAAGTGCCATAATAAACTATCAGTAGGCGCTTCATACATACCCATTGATGCAGCTACTAAAGGAACATTATCAATAATTGCAGATAATATACCAAGGAGTACTACAACAACATCTTGATTAGGTACTGCTCCGTTTAAGATTTCGGCTACGTAACGTAAAGTTCCCACTGGATCTCCAGATTCTGATACTCCATATACTAAACTCTCTAGTCCAGCAACAGCCATTAAGATTCCTAAGAAAAATAGGATGCTTGAAATCTCGATACGAGATAATGCTTTGTGAGCACTATATAAATGCTTACGCTCTTTTGTAAAATCTTCTTCTGGGTGAATATATTCTGATACTAACCATACTACTCCAAGTGCAAGCATCATTCCCATGTAAGGAGGAAGGTGTGTTATAGTCTTAAAAATAGGCACAGATACAATCATACCTAGACCTAAGAATAGCATGGTCTTACTACTAAGTAGTCTACCTGCTTCTTCGTCTTCTGTGGTGTCTACAATAATCTCCCCTTTAAATGCTGGTAAATAAGAAGCAATTATAAATGGAAGTACAAAACAAATCACAGAAGGAACAATTACAAACTTCACAAGTCCCATTGCAGTTACGTTATCTGCAATCCAAAGCATTGTCGTTGTAACATCTCCAATAGGTGACCATGCTCCACCGGCATTTGCTGCAATTACCACCATTGCTGCAAACCATAAACGTTGCTCTCTATTTACAATAAGCTTACGTAATAAAGTAATAAGTACAATAGTAGCTGTAAGGTTGTCAATAATGGCAGAAAGTATGAAAGCGAGTATACCTATGATCCATAATAATTTTTTCTTGCTCTTAGTACGCACAGCACCTTTAAGCACTTCAAAACCACGGTGTAAATCTATAATCTCCACAATAGTCATCGCTCCAATAAGGAAGATAAGTATCTCTGCAGTTTTACCTAAGTGGTGTAACAGTGTGTTATCAAAACCATGCTCTGCTTCATGCAGTGCATCTCCTGTGAGCGCGGTGCCATTAGGGAAAATGCTATATGCATTTTCATACGTATCAATTACGTCAAACCAGCCTAAATGGAAACCTACCGCTAGGAAAGCCCATATAAGCGATGCCATAATTAAAGCAGGTACCGTTTTGTCTAATTTAAGAGGATGTTCAAGGGTTATAGAAAGATACCCAATGATAAAAATGAGAATAATTACTGATTCCATAAGTTGTCTGGTTAATTGTAAGTATTAAAGTAATTCTTTTAGTGCAATCTCAAAAGCAGTTTTGCTTATATTTTGCTTACTACTGTTGTTGTTATACGTATTTTCAATAGCGTTTCTAATGGTTTGAGATGTATCGTTAAAGATTGCATCATCTGTCATTTGTACACGACGCTCCATAAAGTATGCAAATACACGAGCCATACCACAGTTTGAAATAAAATCTGGTATCAAACTCACTTTTGCATCTGTATGCTCCATTATAGGTCCAAAGAAAATTTCTTTATCTGCAAACGGCACGTTTGCACCACAAGAGATAACCTCAAGTCCAGTGCCTATCATGCTATTGATTTGATCTTCTGTAATAAGTCTAGACGCCGCACATGGAGCAAAAATCTCAGTCTCAAGATTCCATATTTGCTCATTCATATCTGCAAATGGAATTAATCCTTCTGCATTTGCGTTGAGTGTATTTCCAGTTTTATTGAGGTACATATCACGTATTTCTTCAAAAGAGAAACCGTCTTTGTTAATAAAGCCTCCTACTATATCAATGATTCCTACCACCTTTGCTCCCATTTGAGCAAGGTAATAAGCTGCTGCTGCTCCTACATTTCCAAAACCTTGTACAACGGCTCTTTTTCCTTTTACATCACCACCATAAATATCATAATAATGACGCACGGCTTCTGCAACTCCATATCCAGTAATCATATCTGCAACCGTATACTTACGTGTTACGTCTGGAGAATACACTGGATTTTCAATCACTTTTATCACACCTTGACGTAATTGCCCGATGCGGTTAATTTTATCTGCCTCTGTAGGCTGGAAGTGACCTGTAAAGACTCCTTCTTGAGGATGCCATACTCCACTTTCTTCGGTAATTGGGATTACTTCATGTATTTCATCTACATTAAGATCGCCTCCTGTACCGTAATAACTTTTTAGTAATGGTGACACTGCTTTATACCAGCGCTCTAAAACTCCTTTCTTACGTGGATCTTTAGGATCAAAATTGATTCCAGATTTTGCTCCACCTATAGCAGGTCCCGAGACGGTAAACTTCACTTCCATTGTTTTGGCAAGTGACAATACTTCATTCATATCCAGACCCGTACGCATACGTGTTCCTCCACCCGCAGCACCGCCACGTAGTGAATTGATAACAACCCAGCCTTCTGCTTCTGTTTCTGGGTCATTCCAATGGAAAACTATTTCTGGTAATTTATCTTCGTAACGCTGTAAAAGAGCTCTCATACTTTCTATTTGGTAAGCCCAAATATACAATTTAGAAACACCTTGTAGAAGAAGTGTTAATAATTTAAGATTGATATAACATTCCGCTTGCGTGATCCTGCCTTGCACCCGTCACACTTGCTAGACAGTTCGGGAGGTTTTCAAGTTTTAACACTCCTAATAATGCAAAAATAAGCGCTTCTTTAAATTCAACCAACTTACCATCTGGCACTATGAGTTTTACGCTTTCGCGAAAGCGGACACGGTCCAATAAATAAGTGTTATAAGCACCTCCACCAGTAACGAGTACAGTAGCGCCTTCTTTAAACTGCGCCGCAAGCTGAATAGCAATATGCTCGGTAAACGTAGCTAGCACATCTACCGGAGAAAGTTGAACAGCCTCAATAAGTGGAAAAATATGCGCGTGTACCCATTCTATCCCAAGAGATTTTGGAGCTGGTAGCGCATAAAATGGAAGTTTATTGAGTTTTTCTAGAAGAGGTTGATTTATTTTTCCTGCTTTCGCGAATGCGCCACCATCATCATACTCTTTACCTAATTCTTGTGCATATTTATTGAGCACTACGTTTACAGGAGATATATCATACGCAATTCTCACACCATTTTCATTTTTAGAAACATTTGCAAAACCACCAAGATTTAGGCAATAATCATAATTACCAAATAATAGTTGGTCGCCAATAGGCACCAATGGCGCTCCCTGACCACCCATTTCTACATCTTGTACTCTAAAATCACAAACCACGCGACGGTTAATTAAAGAGGTAATTTCTGGCAGGTTTCCTATTTGCAAAGTAACTCCCTGATCTGGCTGATGGAGCACCGTATGACCGTGAGAACAGACAACATCGATATCCGTAAGGCCATTAGTGGTAATAAAATTCGTAATCACTTGCGCTAGGTGGGCGGTATAATCTACATTAAGAGCATCTAGCTCTTCTCTACTAAGCAAATGAGCCGTAGAAAGTATTTCTTTCCACTTTTTAGGATAGGGAATAGTTTCTGCAACGATGATATTACTGGTAAATGATGGATATATCGAGTCATCTTTTGATGGAGAAACACCAATTTTTCCATAGGCGCAGTCAATACCATCTAAGCTTGTGCCGCTCATCACTCCTATAACGTTATAGTTTTTTTGTCCCATTGGTCTAAATCTATTGAGAAAAAGGCAAGAAACAAGTATCTTTGTATAGATTTTTTAGATAATTCTTAATAATTCAAACACGATGGATTTTAGCTTAACAGAAGAACATATAATGATACGCGATGCGGCTCGCGATTTTGCCCGTACAGAATTACTTCCTGGCGTTATTGAACGTGATAACATCCAGCAGTTTCCTGATGAACTTGTTAAAAAAATGGGTGACTTAGGTTTTATGGGTATTATGACAGATCCTAAATATGGTGGAGCTGGTATGGATGCTACTTCGTACGTACTTGTTATGGAGGAATTATCTAAAATTGACGCCTCTGCCTCTGTTATAGTTTCTGTAAACAACTCTTTAGTTTGTTACGGTCTTGAAGCTTACGGAAGTGAAGAGCAAAAACAAAAATACTTAACTAAACTTGCTACTGGTGAGATGGTGGGTGCTTTTTGCCTTTCTGAGCCAGAAGCTGGATCTGATGCAACATCACAAGCTACCACTGCAATAGACAAAGGAGATCACTACGTGATTAACGGAACAAAAAACTGGATTACAAATGGCGGTCGTTCTGATGTATATTTAGTTATTGCACAAACCGACAGAGAAAAAGGTCACCGAGGAATCAATGCTTTTATCGTAGAGAAAGGCATGGAAGGTTTTGAAGTAGGACCTAAAGAAGACAAATTAGGAATACGCGGTAGTGACACGCATACACTACAGTTTAACGACGTGAAAGTTCCTAAAGAAAATAGAATAGGAGAAGATGGTTTTGGATTCAAATTTGCGATGAAAACTCTTTCTGGTGGACGTATCGGTATTGCTGCACAAGCATTAGGTATTGCATCTGGAGCTTATGAGCTTGCTCTTAAATACTCTAAGGAACGTAAAGCCTTTGGCACAGAAATCTGCAATCACCAAGCAATCGCTTTTAAACTAGCAGATATGTACGTGGAGATTGAAGCGGCACGTCACCTAGTGATGAAAGCTGCTTGGGATAAAGATCAAGGAAACAACTACGATATGTCTAGCGCAATGGCTAAGCTTTATGCTTCAAAAGTTGCGATGGAACAATCTGTAGAAGCTGTGCAAATACACGGTGGTAACGGATTTGTAAAAGAATACCACGTAGAGCGCCTTATGCGTGATGCTAAGATCACTCAGATTTACGAGGGAACAAGTGAGATCCAAAAAATCGTAATCTCAAGAGGTGTTATCAAAGGATAAAATCTTTGAATATAGATTAACAAAAAAATGCGGCAATTGCCGCATTTTTTATTTTATATAATTTCACTTAACTATCTAAGCTTCCATCCGCTGGTGCTTGTACTCGCTTCAAGCCTATCCTCTACTCCATCCTCAAGCTCAGGAAAGAAATTAATACCTGTGAGTTGCTCAATCTGATCTACAGAGGTTACAAATGTTTTTAATGACTTCTTTGATGCCGAGTGGTTCATTAAGAAAGCAATCATTTTTACATCACCTCCAGATTGATCATAGACGATTTTATAAAATGACTCTGGAACAGTCACTCCTTCTGTTCCTATAGCACCCATTTTATCTTTGAGAACACCTCCAGTTACCACATAGACACCGTCATACTTTTTTGCCCAATAGCGTACCTGCTGCTCTAATTCGTTCCATATACCCGCATTAAAATCATGTCGCTGCGGACTAATATTACTTGTCAAAAACGTCTCGTCATAAGCCGCCTTGCTAAACTCTCTATCTCCAGCTGGGCAAAGATGCCCTCTATCATAGCCAGATTTCTTATAATTACGCCAGTGAGCAGACTTTGTCCCTACCTTAGGGTCGACTTCAAAGTATGGGCGTTTAAAATCGGCATTAACGATGTGTTCTTTTTTAAGCTCATAAGCCACCCACTCTGCTTGTTCATCTTTCTCGCTATAACTAAGGGAGTAATAATTATGATGTACAATCTGACCCGTAGTTGACGTAGGCAAAAAGTAAGTGTTAGTAGTAGATTTAGGCTGCTTTCCTTCCTCCACAACTGGCGCATCAATAGCTTGATGAGCGTAATTTTCAAATATGTACCACCCCAGTGTAAACAATAGCACTAGTAATGGATAGGTGTATTTTCTTTTCATGTATAAATTAACTTTTCACATCTAGCGCATCTCTCAGCGCATTCCCCACGAGCATAAAAGCCATAACGAGTAGCATGATTGCTACACCAGGAATGAGCGCAAGATAAGGTTTCCCAAGAATGATGTAGCTATAGTGGTCTTTAATCATCGCTCCCCAGCTAGGCGTAGGCGGTTGCGCGCCTATCCCCAGGAAGCTTAATCCGCTTTCTATTAAGATGGCTCCCGCAAAATTTGCTGCAGATATTACAATAAGTGGCGCAATTACATTAGGTAATATATGTTTGATGATGATTCGTCCGTCTGTAAAACCTAGCGCTCTTGCTGCGGTTACATATTGCATTTGTTTTACTCCCATCACCTGGCCTCGCACTACCCGAGCGACCTCAACCCACATGGTTAAACCTACAGCAATAAACACCTGCCAGTATCCTTTTCCTAGAGCTAGTGTTATAGCAATTACAAGTAATAATGTAGGGATAGACCAAGTCACATTAATCACCCACATGATTGCAGCGTCAATTTTCCCTCCAAAATACCCCGCAATCGACCCCATAAGTAAGCCTATGATAAGCGAAATAAATACAGCAACAAATCCTATAGAGAAGGAAATGCGCGCACCTATAAGCATACGACTTAGTAAGTCCCGACCATACTTATCTGTACCTAACAAAAATGTACGTGAGGAGATATTCGCTTTCGCGAAAGCGTTATAATCCTCAACACCATCTATCTCCAGCGTTTTAGGCATTCCCTCTACACCGTCGCCTACATACTGGATGTAAGAAATACTACTTTCTGAAATAGTATACGAAGCAACAGGAATCTCTGTACTCGCATTCTTACTGCCAGAAAACCATTTTGAAAAGAAACTTTGACTTGCATCAACCTGAGCGGGTATGGTGAGTATATCTACCGTAAACCCTGGGCCTTGAGAGTGAATAGAGAGGTGCATTTGATTTGCGTTCTCACTACTATCTGGTGCAATTACATAGGCAAACAATGCTGCAAGACCACACAATACAATATATAGTAAACTCAAAACGCCCCAAAAATTCTTTTTGAATTTTTGGAGCGCTAAGCCTGTTAAAGAATTTGCTCGTTGCGACATTAATTAATCTTTTATCGCAGCAAGTTTATCTTTTCTTATATTATTTATTTTGAGATCCTTAAGAACATTTAATGCCTCTTCTACATAAGCATCTTTGGCTAAATTCTTGTGCCAGCGATCACGCTTTTCCTTTAAAATAGTATCACTTTCAAAAAGCTTCTGCTCATAAGAAAGTGACTTGTATGATAGCTTCGTATCATAATCATCTATCGCATCAAATTTCTTTGCAAACTCCTCACTTTGCGCGAGACGCTCCTTGTATTTTGAATAATTAAGTGACCATTGTTGATCATCTCTACGATCTTTAATCCACTTAGCATAATCATCTACTAATTGCAAATGCTCGCTCTTAGACATACGTTGTACACTATTTTCTATAGTTTCATCAAAATCTACATAACCGTCCCACACATCATAACTTGCAGCTTTAATTTTATCCCAAGGAAGTGGATTTTCTTGATCACGCTCTCCTATGTCGATATATTTAAAACGATCCGGAACTACCACATCACTCTTCACTCCTTCTAGCTGAGTAGACCCACCATTTACACGGTAGAATTTCTGCGTAGTCAACTTAAGCGCTCCAAGATCTCCATAAGGGTTTTTACGTAAGTACTGGTTAAGGTCTGCAACATTCTGCACAGTTCCCTTACCGTATGTTTGTTTACCTCCTATGATGATTGCTCGTTTATAATCTTGCATTGCTGCTGCGAGAATCTCACTTGCAGAAGCAGATATTTCATTTACAAGAATCACAAGTGGTCCATCCCATAAAATAGAAGAATCTGCATCTTCAAGTACTTCTGGCTCATCGCCACTAGAAGCTACTTGCACAATAGGTCCATCTTTAATAAATAATCCAGCAATGTCTACTACTGTTTTTAGAGATCCTCCTCCGTTATTTCTAAGGTCGATAACTAGACCTTCCATTCCTTCTTCTTTAAGACGCTCTATTTCTTTCTTTACATCACTTGCAGCGTTCTTCTCTTTGTAATCATCCATCGTAAAGTAAAACTTAGGAAGATTTACAATACCATACTTTTTACCATCTTTTTCAACCTCGGCAGATTTTGCATAGGTTTCTTCAAGCTCAACAATGTCTCTTTCTATAGTAATATTCTGAGTGCTTCCGTCTAGTTTTGTTTTTACCGTAAGAATCACCTTAGTACCTTTTGGGCCCTTGATATATTCTATTGCATCTTGTAAACGCATCCCCACAATGCTAATGGCATCTTTCTCGTCTTCTTGGCGCACTTTCATAATAACATCACCTTCGCGCAGCTCATCACCTCTCCATGCTGGACCTCCAGAAATAACATCTGTAATTTTAATCTCTCCGTTTTTCTTTTGAAGTCTCGCACCTATTCCTTGAAACTGACCACTCATTTGAGTATCAAAACGATCTTTTGCTACAGGAGCAAAGTAGTATGTGTGAGGATCAAATTCCTCAACTACTGCGTTCAAGAATATTGCAAAATAATCTTGACGCTCTAGTTCATCTGTAAATTCAAAAAACTCCTTTGTATTATCCTTTACTTCATTTCTAGCTTTCTCTTCGAGCTCCTTGTCTGAAAGAACCTCCTTAGGTTCATCTGCAGCAACCTCTTCTTCACCTTCTTCTGGTGTTTTTTCTTGCTCTTCCTTTTTATCAAAATAAGAACTCAATGCGTTGAGTTTTAATTGCTGTCTCCAGCGATTTTTAAGCTCTTTCTTATTTTTTGCAAAGGGTTGCTTTTCATAATCTGTATCTAAGATTTCATCTTCGGTAAAGTCAAATGGCTTTTCTAGCAAGTCTGCTTGAATCTCATTTGCTTCCTTTGTACGCTCCATAAGACGTGAGTATGTAAGATCAAAGAACGTCAAGTCCTTATCTCTAATAGCATCATCTATCTTGTTCTTATACTTCTCAAATTCCTCAATATCTTTTTTGTAAAAGAAACGGCGATATGGATCTAATGCATCGATATAATCATCAAATACCGCTGCAGAGAATTCGTCATTAATATCTTTTGCATCATAATGACCTCTCTCAAGTAAATAAGAAATAAGATCAAGTAATGTCTTATCCTTATCTGGATCATCAAATGACTTTGTAGTAAAACTGCAACTCGCTACCGAGAAGAGGAGTACTACTGCGATTAATTTTAAATTCCTTTTCATAAAATCTTTTATTTGCATGTAACTAGCAATGTACATTAAAAATTGTGCCACGATAAGATTAACCTTCGTAATCTTTTGTTAAACCCGACTGTCGCTCGAATTGAAGTACAATTTACGTATTTTCGTGCTTAGTTTACAACTCCTCTTATGAACAATAAACCATTAATACTTGTTACCAACGATGACGGTATTACCGCTCCCGGAATACGCAACCTTATAGATGTAATGCTTACCATAGGTGATGTTATTGTTGTAGCGCCAGATAGCCCGCAGAGTGGCATGGGACACGCCATTACCATAAACGATACACTTTACTGCGACCCTGTAAAACTCGATCCTGCGGCGACACATAAAGAATATACATGCTCTGGAACTCCAGCAGATTGTGTAAAACTTGCAAACCAGCAGATTGTTCCTCGCAGGCCAGACATCTGTGTGAGCGGCATAAATCACGGCAGCAACTCTAGCATCAATGTAATTTATAGTGGTACGATGAGCGCAGCAGTAGAAGCTGGTGTAGAAGGCATCCCAGCAATAGGATTCTCGCTACTAGACTACAGTCACGATGCCGATTTTGAGCCTGCAAAAAAATATGTGGAGCGTATCACTCGCCAAGTATTAAAAAACGGACTTCCTAAGGGAATTGTTTTAAATGTAAATATCCCAAAACTACCAGCAGCCGAAATTAAAGGAACTAAGGTATGCCGTCAAGCAAAAGCGCAATGGGTAGAAGATTTTGACAAGCGCACAAACCCTATGGGCAGAGATTACTACTGGCTCACTGGCGAGTTTGTAAATCAAGACAAGGGAGAAGATACAGATGAGTGGGCACTATCTCAAGGATATGTATCTGTTGTGCCAGTGCAATTTGACCTCACGGCGCATCACTTTTTACAAGAATTAAATGAGTGGGAAGACTAGTCTAAAGTTTACAAAGCAATCGTAACTTTGACACACATCAATATCTTTCTATAGCTTAAGGTTGAGAATTCCGCTTTCGCGAAAATTTTAAAACGATAAGCATATTTGTAAAGAATTCAAATTTTGGCGAAAGCCGAAACATTACATATGAAAAAAGACATCATTATAGGAATCATAGTAGGACTCATTGCAAATGCAGTAGGTGTACTGCTGTTTTCTCTATACATAGGCAGCACACAAGACCGAACTATCACAAACGTACTTCAAACAGCAGTGTCTGAAGGTCGTCTAGGCAAAATTATGGCAATAGGTGCCGTCCTTAATCTGCTTGCGTTTTTTATGATGCTTAGACAAGGACAAGATGCGAGAGCGAGGGGCGTTCTTCTTGCCACGATTACTATTGCATTTGTAACTATGATATTAATGTTTACCTAATGAAATATTACATTCTTGCAGGCGAGGCCAGTGGTGATTTACATGGTGCAAACCTTATGAAATCATTGTATAAAGAGGATCCAGAGGCAGATATACGCTTTTGGGGCGGTGATCTCATGCAGGAAGTAGGCGGTACTCTTGTGACACATTACAAAGAACGTGCTTTTATGGGCTTTATGGAGGTTGTCACAAACTTGCGTAAGATCACAGGTCTTATTAAAGATTGTAAGAGAGATATTGCCCGTTTTGAACCAGATGCACTCATACTTATAGATAACTCTGGTTTTAACTTGCGCATTGCAGAGTGGGCAAAACCATTAGGTGTTACTACGCACTATTATATCAGTCCGCAGGTGTGGGCATCACGCGCTAGTCGTGTTAAAAAGATCAAAGCCTATGTAGACCACATGTATGTGATATTACCTTTTGTAAAGGATTTTTATGACGAGCATGACTACAAAGTATATTTTGTAGGTCATCCACTTCTGGATGCCGTTGCTGGTCGTGAGCAAGCAGATGCCGCTACGTTTACAAAAGAACACAAGCTCGATGAGCGACCTATGATTGCCCTACTTCCAGGAAGTCGTAAACAAGAAATAAGCGCTATGCTAGACGTCATGCTAAGTGTAGTAAATGATTATCCAGACTATCAATTTGTAATCGCTGGAGCGCCGAGCCAAGAGGTATCTTTTTACCAACCTTTCCTTAAAGATTACCCAGTAAAACTAGTGATGAATAAAACCTACGACATCTTAAGTTTTGCAAATGCAGCTTTAATTACTTCTGGTACGGCAACGCTAGAAGCGGCAATTTTTAAAGTACCACAGGTAGTTTGTTACAAAGCAAATGCCGTCTCATACAGTATTGCAAAACGCATTATCAAAACAAAATATATCTCCCTTGTAAACCTTATTATGGATCGTGAGGTGGTAAAAGAATTAATTCAAGGAGATCTCAATACTGCACAATTAAAAAAGGAACTTGATAAGATTACTAATGATGATTATCGTGCCACTCTTTTTGAAGACTATTTTGCGCTTGAGAAAAAATTAGGTGGAGCTGGAGCAAGTCAAAAAACTGCATCTCTCATTGTTGCAACTACCAAAGCACAGCTTAGCAATTAGAACACACTAGCCCGTTTATATGAAATACATAGTCACAGTAGTTTCTTTATTTTTTTTACTGACTTCTTGCGGAAGTTCAAAAACAACAACATCTAGAACAAAAACTAGAACTACTGCTAGGGTTAAAGATATAAGCTCATCAAAAACAGACCGCATTATCCAGCAAGCACAAGCCTTTAGTGGTACTCGTTATAAATTTGGCGGTACTACAAGAAAGGGAATGGACTGCTCTGGATTGATTTACATTGCCTTTCAAAAAGAAAATATAGTCCTACCTCGTATCTCTAGACAGATGGCAGAAAGAGGACAGCCTATAAAAGACAAAGAAATCTCTAAGGGTGATTTATTATTTTTTAGGACGAACAAAAGTAGCAAACGCATAAATCATGTGGGACTTGTCACTAAAGTTACGGGCGATGACATTTACTTTATACACGCCACAACCTCAAAAGGCGTTCTTACTTCTAACCTCAATGAGCGTTACTGGAATGACGCATATATCATGGCCAGACGCGTCTTGTAAATTATAATTTGCTATATTACTGACAGTTACACCTTGCAAAAGGTTAATTAGTAATATATTGAATAGGATTAACACGCCCATTTTAGTAATACTCCTCGCCCTCATTGCTGGGATTATTTGTTATGACGCCTACCGCGCCCCCATGCTTTGGATAGCTACTATTTTATTACTAGCTATTGCGTTACTTTTTCTACTCCACAGACTTGCTTTTAAAAGACCTTTGAACGCCATAGCGTTTACCGTAGGTATTTCCATTGTATTTATAACCATAGGCTACTTAACCTCTGAAAGAGCAAACGCGCTAAACAACGAGACGCATTTTACTCACACAAACACTAGCAACCCTAGCACCTTTTTATTCTCTATAGATGAAGTGCTAAAGCCCTCAATGTATCAAGACAAGTATGTTGTTGCATTAAAGAAAATAGATAAAGAAGCTACTTCAGGTAAGGTAATTCTCAATATCGATAGAGATAGCACATCGCATCGTCTTCAGATAGGAGATTGGTATTACACAAGAGCTTTACTCTTACCTGTCCCCAAACCCAAAAACCCATATCAATTTGATTACGGGAGCTATTTAATAAGAAAACAAATACACGGACAGCTGTCAATCAACAAAAACGAGTTACTCATATCTCAATACACCTCTAGCGGATTGAGGGTATGGTCATCACGCTTTCGCGATAGCGTACTAAAAGCAATTCACTCTCATTCATTTACCCGCAACCAACTTGCAGTTATAGATGCGCTCGTCCTTGGGCAGAAAAATGGTATAGATAAGCAAATGAGCACTAATTATGCATCTGCTGGAATGATGCATATACTCGCCGTATCGGGCCTACATGTAGGAATTATACTTTTATTGCTACGCTTTATCACCAAACCAATAGCAGACTATAAACTACGATGGCTTCGGTCTATAATTATTATCGCTATGATTTGGGCTTTTGCTTTTATCACTGGATTATCACCCTCAGTATTGAGAGCCGCTACTATGTTTAGCTTCCTTGAGGTAGGACAACAGCTAGGCGGAAAAAGAAAAACTACAGATGCCGTTATGGCCTCTGCTGTACTATTACTTTTATACAATCCATTTCTCATACATCAAGTAGGCTTTCAACTTAGTTATCTCGCTGTTATTGGAATTTTATGGATTCAACCATGGCTATCTTCTTTTTATACTCCGCGGTATTATATAGACAGGCTTCTCTGGGGTATTGCTACGGTTTCTGTTGCTGCCCAGTTAGGCGTACTACCCTTGAGTTTATTTTACTTCCACCAGTTTCCAGGATTATTTTTTCTGTCTAATGTTATCATTATTCCATTTCTAGGAATCATATTAGGCGGCGGTATTCTAGTTGCATTACTTGCTGTATTAGATGTCTTACCAGAGACTTTAGTAACGACGTATGGCTACGCCATAGACCTAATGAATGGATTTATTTTTTGGGTTGCCAGTAAAGAGGCCTTTATTACAAATCACATCACGATAAGTTTTGCATTTCTTATAGGCTTATACCTCTGCATTATTTTTAGTATTTCTTTATTCAAGAAATACAATAACCCCAGACTTGTAGCGGCATCTCTATCAATGGTATTGTTGACCTCTATTATTATTTATGAGAAAAGCAATCCTCCCCCTACGCATCTTACTATTTTTAATAAAAGTAAATCTACCATGATAGGTATTTTCCACAACTCCACGCTTAAAATACATAGCACTGACTCATTACACACTATAATTCAAGATAGCAGAGTACGCAACTATAAGGATGGCTTACGTATAGATGAAGTAGCCGTAGAATTCATGCAGAACTATTTTCGCTTTAAGCGAAAAGAAATACTCGTTGTAGATAGCCTTGGTATATACCAATTAGCTAATGCAAATCCAGATTACATACTTCTCACCCAATCCCCAAAGATTAATATAAATAGACTTACAGAGAGATTTCCCAAAGCTCAAATCATTGCAGATGCATCAAACTACAAAAGCTACATCACTAGATGGAAAACAACATGTTTAAATAAAAAAATCCCTTTTCATAGTACTTATGAAAAGGGAGCTTATATAATTGAGTGATTTTTTTCTAATTAGGCCATGAGTACTCAAACTCTTCTTGATAGGTAGCCCACTTCTCTTGAGTAGTAATCTCTTTATAATCATCATTACCCACCATCTTCACGTATATTTCTAAACGCTTAGGAGAGTGATAACCTACAATAGGCTGGATATAATTACCTTTTTCGTCAAAGAATACCATACTTGGATACCCCTGAAGCTTAAGAGCCTGTGCAAGTTCGTGCTGACTGTTACGCCCTCTTGATTTTTTAGGATCATGACGCGGATTAGTATATGTGTTACCTAAGTAATTAATTACTTCTGTACCCTCTGCGTTAAATTTTACCGCGTAGTAGTTTTCATTTATGAAAGCAGCTACATCAGGATTTGCAAAGGTGTTTTTGTCTAACATTTTACAAGGTCCACACCATACAGTGTACACATCCATAAAAATCTTTTTAGGCTCTTTTTGTTGGGCTGCTAGCGCCTCATCCATGGTCATCCAATTAATCTTCTGGGCACTCATAGTTCCCGTCGCAATAAATAGAAGAAGGTATAATACTCTTTTCATTGAATTCTTTCTTTTAGGTATAGTCCGTTTATGTTTCAAATTCTTACAGACAAAAAACGTTCCACAAAATAGGGAACGTTTTTAAATTATACTATTATCTGTGCTTAGCGTATACCATGCATCATTTTAATAAGCGTTCTGTTCAATAATAACATTACTACACCTGCTGCTGCTGGTATTACTGTAAATATCAAAAAGAAGATTGCCATTCCATGCTCTTCAACTATAGGATCTATATAACTCCCTGTTATACCTGCTGCAAAGTTTGCAATAAAGTTTGCAACAAACCAGATACCGAACATAAGACCAACAAGTTTTGCTGGAGCTAGCTTACTTACATATGAAAGTCCTACTGGAGATACACATAACTCTCCTAGTGTATGGAATAAATATGCAAGCACCAAAAATACCATGCTCACAGAAGCTGTTTTTGCTCCTAATGGAATTCCCATAGACCCAAAAGATAGAATACCAAATCCAAGACCTAATAAAATAAGACCAATAGCAAACTTTACTGGTCCGCTAGGATTGTATTTACTCTTCCATATTTTTGAAAATAATGGAGCAAATGCAATGATAAAGAATGAGTTTAATATTCCAAACCAAGAAGCAGGAACCTCCGGTGCATCATCTGCAAACTGGCGAGATAACATCCAGATTACAATTGCCCAAATAATAACGAAACCTAAACCTAAGATAATGTTTGCGAGTGCAAACTTAGCATAGGTTTGTTTAAATAACATTCCTAGAACCCATGTAATAATAAGCATAGGAACTACTGTGAGTAGTGTATTTACTATTTTAAAAGTCATACCACTACTTCCTTCTAAAACTCTATCTGTATAGTCTGCCGCAAAGATGGTCATAGACCCTCCTGCTTGCTCAAAAGCCCACCAGAAGAATATAGTAAAGAATGCTAGCACACTAATTACAATAAGTCTATCACGAGTGATTTTTGACTTTTCGGCCTCATCTATTACGTCCTCAATAGTATCTGCTGCATTTTCTACACCATCCTCAATCACGTCATCAAGATCACCAGCTTTTTTAGGAGCTAGACCAATCTTTCCGAAAATATCTTGTGCAAAATGAAATTGAAGCATACCTACTAGCATAAAAATACCAGCAAGTCCAAAACCGTAATGCCATCCTACAGATTCTCCAATATAACCACAAAGTAAAATACCTAAAAATGCTCCTGAGTTGATACCCATGTAGAATATGGTATAACCAGCATCCTTTTCTTTACCTTGATCTTTATACAACTGCCCTACCATTGAAGAAATATTCGGCTTAAACATACCGTTTCCTATAATAAGTAGTACAAGTCCAGCATAAAAGAAAAAGTCTGAGCTTATCTCAAATGCCATAGAAGCATGACCCAAAGTCATTAAAAATGCCCCTATAACAACAGCTTTTCTATAACCTGTAATCTTATCTGCTATTAATCCTCCAAGAATAGGAGTTACATAAACAAGTCCAGTATAAAAAGCATATAGCTGTAAAGCCTCTGCTCTTTCCCAGCCCCAGCCGCCATCAATGATAGCAGATACTAGAAATAAAACAAGTAATGCACGCATTCCATAATAAGAAAAACGCTCCCACATTTCTGTAAAAAAGAGAACAAAAAGACCTGAAGGATGCCCTAGCACAGTCTTTTGGTTGGTTTCAGAACCACCGAATCTATATTCCATATTGTATTATTTATTTACTGCTAATATAAGTTGTTTATCTCTAAAGTTTCTCTTTAATGAATTCTGTCATCATTGTATATAAATGAAAACGCGTATTCCCACCATAGATACCGTGGTTTCTATCTGGATAATTGAAGTAATCAAATTGCTTATTGGCTTGTACTAAAGCTTCTACAAGACGTGTAGAGTTTTGCACATGCACATTATCATCACCACCTCCATGCACAAGTAATAAATCACCTTCCATTTTATCTACATGACTCATAGGAGAATTGTTATCATACCCACTTGCATTTTCTTGGGGTGTTTGCATGTAACGTTCTGTGTAAATAGAATCATAAAATCTCCATGAAGTAACTGGCGCCACTGCAATTGCCATTTCAAAAGTATCTGCTCCTTGGAAAAGACAGTTAGATGCCATAAAACCTCCATAACTCCATCCCCAGATTCCTGTGCGATTTTCATCTATGTATGGACGCTCACTTAATTGTTTAGCTGCTGCTATTTGATCTTGCACTTCGTACTTTCCTAATTCTTTCTGAGTAACTTTCTTAAAATCACGTCCTTTTAATCCTGTACCTCTAGGGTCTACACAAACGACGATATAATCGTTTTGAGCAAGCATCTGGAACCAGTAATCATTACTTGTATCCCATTTATTTGCCACGCTCTGCGATCCAGGTCCAGAGTATTGAGTCATAAACAACGGATACTTTTTATTAGGATCAAAGTTTGTAGGCTTGATGATATAAGCATTAAGAGAAACTCCGTTTACGTCAATCTCAAAAAATTCTTTAGGAGAAATATCATAAGTAGCATAAAGCTCCTTGAGATCATTATTATCTTTTATAACACGTATTTGCTTTCCGTCCTTAGCATCGTTAAGTGTAAAACGATAAGGCGTTGTCGTATTTGAATATGTATGGATGAAGTTGCTAAAGTTTGCACTGAAATCGGCATCATTTGTTCCTTCCTTTATAGCGAGTGCTTGCTTCTTTTTACCGTTAAGTCCTATCGCGTAAACCCCTCGGTTGATTGAACCATTTTCTGAGCTTTGGTAAAATATCCTCTTTGTTTTTGCATCATAACCGTAATATCCGGTCACTTCCCAGTCGCCTGAGGTTACTTGGCTTTTAAGAGTACCATCTGCATTGTGGTGATACACGTGATTCCATCCATCTTTTTCACTCGTCCAGATAAAGCTGTTATCTTCTAGAAAAGTAAGATTATCTGTTACATCTACATATGCCTTATCCGTTTCAAGAACAGCGAGTTTTGTTTGATAGGTAGCCGCATTAAAAAGCGACAACTTCAATGTGTCTTGATGACGATTTAAAGTTTGTACAGAAAGTACGTTTGGATCTTTTGACCAAGATATACGTGGAATATAGTACCCAGCGTTATCTCCTAGGTTTATCTCAACATCCTTTGCTTTACGGCTATTTCCGTTATCTAAGTTGTGAAGGCGTAATGTTACTTTTGCATTTGCCTCTCCTGCCTTAGGGTATTTAAAAACTGACTGCGTCTGGTATAATTCTTTACCATAAATATCCATAGAGAATTCTGGCACATCTGTTTCGTCAAAACGTACATAAGCAATCTTCTTGCTATCTGCACTCCAATCAAAGGCACGCACAAAACCAAACTCTTCTTCGTAAACCCAATCTGTAATACCGTTTATGACGCTGTTTTTCTTCCCGTCTATAGTAAGTTGCTGCGTTGTACCTTCTGCGATGTTAAATACATATAAGTTGTTACCCTTTCCGTAAGCAATCATCGTCCCATCTGGAGAAAATGTAGGCTCTTGGATAAGATCATCTGAAACTTTTGTTAGCTTTCGCGAAAGCGTATTCCAAACATAAAACTCTCCCAGCGTAGATCTTCTAAAGATTGACTGTAGTTTGGTCGCTAGCAGGACTTGCTTCTCATCACCACTAAATTCATAGCTAATAAAATAGTCAAGGCCATCAATATCTGCACTACTCACCGCTGTACGCACTTTTTCTCCTGTCGCATAGCTATAAATATCTACGCTTCCTGTACGTGTTGCTCTATCGAAGTTTTGAACGGCATACTCTTGTCCGTTTGCCATGGAGTGAATAGACTGGAGTCTCTCTGCACTAAATGTGCCTTCTTTCCATATATCTTCAAGGGTGATTTGCTTTTTTTGCGCAGTTGCGCTCTGGATTGCCATGAGTAAAATGGCACTCAAAAAGAGTTGTATTTTCATATATGATTGCTAATTCTAGTAATGTATTTCAATTTTACTAAAAATAACGCAAAAAGCCCCGTAAAAGCTGTTAAATAGCGCCATATTGTTAAGAAATAAAATCACTAGATTACTTACACAAAGCTAGGTTTACCTCATTCTCAGTATCTTTGACACTTTTATAAATACAGCTTAATGACAAAGGCAATATCAGGATTTTCAAGACTTTCAAAAACGGAGAAAATAGCGTGGCTCACGTCTACCTATTTTGAAAATCCAACACAGGCAACTCAAGTACTATCATCTTACTGGAATGATGATAAAAAGCTACAACAGCTACACGATGAGTTTATAGAAAACACCGTTACTAATTACTACTTACCGCTAGGTGTTGCTCCTAACTTTGTTATAAATGACCGTATTTACACCATTCCCATGGCTATCGAGGAGAGCTCTGTGGTGGCTGCCGCAAGTAAAGCGGCAAAATTCTGGCAAGATAGAGGAGGTTTTAAAACTACCGTGCTAGGAACTACAAAAGTAGGACAGGTACACTTCACCTATGATGGCGATGCGTCGCTTTTGACTTCATTTTTTGAATCCATCAAGCCACAGTTACTTGCAGATACAGCTGCGATCACAAAAAACATGGAGAAACGAGGTGGCGGCATCAAAGACATCACGCTCGTTAATAAAACCCAAGCAGTAGCAGATTACTACCAACTTCATTGCACGTTTGAAACGCTAAATGCAATGGGAGCCAATTTTATAAATAGCTGTCTAGAACAATTTGCAACAACGCTTAAAGCAGGTTTTGAGGAAGAAGCACGCTTTCGCGAAAGCAGTTCAAACCTATCTATCATCATGTCTATTTTATCAAACTACGTCCCAGATTGTGTAGTGCGAGCAGAGGTAAGTTGCCCATTAGCTGATCTTTCTGAAAAAAATATAGATGGTGCACAATTTGCTAAAAAATTCATCCAAGCAATTTCCATTGCCGAAGAAGAGCCCTACCGCGCAGTGACTCACAACAAAGGGATTATGAACGGTATTGATGCCGTAATTCTTGCCACTGGAAACGATTTTAGAGCTGTAGAAGCTGGCGTACACGCATATGCTGCTAGGGACGGGCAATATAGAAGTCTTACACATGCTAGTGTAGATGATGGGATATTTAAATTTTGGATTGAGGTACCACTCGCACTAGGAACCGTAGGCGGACTTACAAAATTACATCCGCTGGTAAAATGGTCTATGGAATTGCTGGAAAATCCATCTGCACAAGAGCTTATGCAAATTGTGGCTGTCGCTGGACTTGCACAGAATTTTGCAGCCTTAAAATCACTTACTACAACAGGAATTCAAGAAGGCCACATGAAAATGCACCTCATGAATATCCTTAATCAGATGGAAGCCACAGACGCCGAAAAACAAGAAACAGTCACTCATTTTAAGACTAACACAGTTACTCATAGTGCTGTTGTTTCTTTCATAGAAGCACTACGCTCATAAGCAGTTAATAAAAACAATATACCAAGTGAACCCATCTTTTTATAGCCACGGTAAGTTACTATTAACCGCAGAATATCTGGTTCTTGATGGAGCAGAAGCACTTGCGCTTCCCACTACCAGAGGTCAAAAACTTACAGTCACAACAACGCAGAACCACGGCTTACTTTGGAAAAGCGAGCTAGACGATGGCTCCACATGGTTTGAAACCCATTTCACATTACCCATAAAAGATTGCGCAGTTCCTAATGGAGATATTCCGCAGCGCTTACTTACCATATTACAAGCAGCACAACAACTCAACCCTGATTTTTTAAACACTCAAAAAAGTTATAGTGCTACGAGTTCTTTGGAATTTCCTAGAGATTGGGGATTAGGTTCCTCTTCTACTCTTATTGCAAATATTGCTTTATGGGCGCAGATTAACCCATATAAGCTACTTGAAATGACTTTTGGAGGAAGTGGCTATGACATTGCCTGCGCCACCTCAGAGGGCGCCATTACTTACCAGAGAACTGAAAGCAATCCAATTATCAAAAGTGTAGCCTTTGACCCTGACTTTAAAGAAAATATCTTCTTTATACACCTTAATAAAAAACAAAACAGTAGAGAAAGCATTAAGCATTATAGAAGCTTAGACAGCAAGCTATTGCTTAGTGAGGTTTCTCATTTTTCTCAACTCACCACAGCAGTCAAAGAAAGCAAAACACTCCAAGCTTTTGAACAACTGCTTACTGAACACGAGGAAAGACTTTCTAAAATTATCAAAACTCCTACTATTAAAAGTCAGCTATTTTCTAACTATCCACACCCCATTAAGAGTTTAGGAGGTTGGGGAGGTGATTTTGTAATGGTTACCGGAGAAGCTCAAGAAATGGAGTATTTTAAAAACAAAGGCTTCCATACTATCATCCCGTACAACGAGATGATACTAAACTTCTAAGAACGATTTACCTGTAAGTTTTACGCTTTCGCGAAAGCAAACTAACATGATGATAAACTAAAAAGGCTCGAACATAACGTTCGAGCCTTTTTAATATTTATGTGATTCAACTACTAGTAAAAAGTAGCTCTGTTATCTTCAATCTCTGCAGCTTCCTTAAGTGCATTAAGTACTTTAGAACTTACTGCTACTCTTGCTTTTTGAGCTTCTTGAGTTGCGAAAGACGCGTAGTTTTCAAGTGCTGGTGCTTCCGTAATTTTTGTTACTTGAACCACATATACTCCTCTAGAACCTTCAATAGGATCAGAAATCTCTCCTTCGTTTAATCCAAATGCAGCTCCTACAACTTTAGGCTCATTACCTGCTCCAGCAATCGTTGGTGCATTCATAGATATTGCAGATGCAGTTTTTACAGTCTGGCTTTGTGACTGCGCCATCTCTGCAAGTGTAGCTCCAGAAAGCTTCCCTTTAATGATAGCTGCTTTCTTCATGTTACGAAGTATAGGAGTAACTTGAGTAGATACATCTTCTACACGCTCTGTTCCCTTAGGAGTGCGACGAGTAACTTGTGCTACAATGTATCCATTGTTTACTGGGAAACGCTTAATGTCCCCTACAGAAACCTCTTCTTCAAAAGCCCACTGTACGATTGAACGTTGAGCACCCTCACCAGGAAGATTCTCATCCATTGCACGTATACGTTGTACTGGTCTTACAGTGTAACCATTTTCTATAGCTACTTCTTGAAAATCTCCATCTGCAGCAGCTAGCTCAAATTTTTGTGTTGTATTGTAGATAGAAGAAATTGTTTTATCTGATGGTACAATCTCTTTTACTACCGTTGCAACCTTAATTACATCTTGAAGATTCTTTTGATCTGTAATCTCAATCACGTGGTAACCAAAGTTTGTTTCGGCAACGCCTACAGATCCAGTTCTGTTATCTACGATAAAGTCTCTGTAACCTTCAGCGAAAAGATTTGGATTTTGGTAATCAAGATCACCTCCTTTTTCACTGTTATTTTTATCTGAAGAAAATTCTTTTGCAAGTTCTTCAAACTTCCCTTTATTTCTTTTGATTACCGTAAGTAAGCTATCTGCAAGTTTCTTTGCATCTTCTTTAGAACGAGTAGCAGATGAAGGAACTGGTCCTCTCTGTGTATTTGTTACTGCTCCTTTAAAATCAACTAAGATGTGACGTGATTTTACTGAGTCTGGCATTTTTCTCACATCCATCACACGAGAAAGGTTCATGTAATTATTATCCTTATAAGGACCGTACACGCCACCTTTACCAATAGCAAATAATGTGTCTGCAATAGTTGCAGGTAAGTTATTTTTAAAGAACCAACGAT
Source organism: Dokdonia sp. Asnod1-B02 (assembly GCF_045063955.1). NCBI lineage: Bacteria > Pseudomonadati > Bacteroidota > Flavobacteriia > Flavobacteriales > Flavobacteriaceae > Dokdonia > Dokdonia sp. Asnod1-B02. Next base: position 3,297,620 of record NZ_JBEFNW010000002.1, read on the forward strand.
TTACATAAGGGATATCAGAATTATCTAGTAAGAAATCTTCTACTCTATCTGTTTTATCAAATCCTGCAAGTGTTTCTGTTACTCCAGTTGCACCGTTACGAGATGTGTACTCATTTCTAAGTTTTGACAACTCAGCTTTAAGTGCATTTTCATCTTCTAAAGAAGCCTCTTCTGAAAACTTCACAAAACGTATGCTACGAGTTTCGTCTGTTTTGTATTCTTCTTTATGCTCATTTACATATTTCTGAATTTCTTCCTTACTTACTGTTGCCTCTTCATCTGGAATCGAAGTATAAGGAACTTGCACAAACTGTATATCTACATTGTTATTATCAAGTCTGTAAGCAATCTCACCGTCTTTAAGTGTAGATCCTACTCCTGCTTTAACAAGGTTATAGTAAATGCTTTGCTTTTCTTGATTTCTTAAGCTTTCTTCAAATGTTAACCAAGACTGGTAATCACCAGGATTCTGGCTGTCTTTAAGAGTTGCGATAAATTCTTGCATCTTACCCTCACTAAAGAAACCATCACCATCTTGAAAACGTGTATCGTTTTGCAATGCTTGCTTTAATAATTCTTGAGTGCGGTCCCTACCTACTTCAATACCTAATTCTTCATACTGCTCTTCAAGGACAACACGATTAATTTCTTGCTCCCACACTGTATTTACAGCACGTGTAGTCGAGGCATTTGCTCCTAATCTACGTGTTTGCTCCTCTACTTTTGAAGCAAAAGCTTCACGATCAATACTTACTCCATTAATAGAAGCTACTCGGTTTTGCTTATCAGCATTAAAACCTCCACTATCTAAAATTGAAGAAAAAATGAATGCAAATAGCGCAAGTGCAATAATGATTATCAAAAAGATGCTCTTGCTACGTATTTTATTTAAAATTGCCATTGTCTGTTGTTTATGCTATAATAGTGGGCGAAAATACCATTTTCTCCCATAATAAAAAATAAAAAAATAAGCCAATTTAGTCTTTAGAAATACGGACTTCCAAGAGTTCAATTTTTGTGTTTGAAGTCTCAAGGATATGAAAGATTATTCCGTCTATCTCTATGTTCTCTCCTTCTTGTGGTATTTCTTCTGCGTGACTCACTACTAAACCTCCTAAAGTCTCATAGTTTTCACTCTCTGGAAGGTTTAATTTATACATTTCATTGAGGTAATCTACCTCATGTCTAGCAGAAAGTTTGTAGTGATCTTCTCCTAGTTGCTCTTCTATAAGCTCTGCAGTATCATGCTCATCCTCTATCTCTCCAAAAAGCTCTTCTACAATATCCTCTACGGTCATCATACCACTAGTACCACCATACTCATCAATAACGACACAAATACTCTTGCGCTTCTTTGTGAGCATATTCAACACGTCTTTTACAAGCATTGTTTCTGGCACATACACCACAGGCATGAGAACACTACTTATCGTTTTAGGCTTTTTAAACAACTCAAAAGAGTGTACATACCCTATAATATCATCTATGGTGTCTTTATAGACTAATATCTTAGACAAACCGGTATCAATAAATATTTTATTAATCGCTGCTGGCGTAGTGCGTTCATCGACAGCGATAATTTCAGTACGTGGAAGCATCACTTCCCTAGACTTCACCTCAGAAAATTCTAGTGCATTTTGAAATATTTGAATTTCTGTATCTACATCATCTTGATCATTTACAGATTCCATTTGTTCAGAAATATAATTTCCTAATTCCACTTTCGTGAAAGCCAGCTGCACTTCATCTCCATCTGTTTTAAACAAATATTTAAGTACTAAATCTGAAACCCAGATTATAAAAGCACTTAAAAAATAAAACAGCAGGTAGAAAATATAGGCAGGTATTGCAAAAAACTTCAACAGCTTGTTTGCATAAATCTGAAAAAATACTTTGGGTAAAAATTCTGCAGTAATTAGAATGACAATGGTAGAAATAATAGTCTGACTTAATAGACTAAATTCTTGGATGAATGTAGCTAACCACGTCAAGTTTTCGCCGAAAGGCAAACTCTCAAGCCACCCTTGCAGGAGTGCTCCCATAAAATAACCATAAACCACCAAAGCAATATTATTGCCCAGCAACATGGTTGCGATAAACTTTGAAGGTCTCGCAGTAAGGCGAGTTAATACAATAGAAAGAAAATCATTCTGTTTTTTTTCTATTTCAATATGGATTTTATTTGCCGAGATGTATGCAATCTCCATTCCTGAGAAGAATGCAGATAATATTAATGAGCAACAAACGACAATAATCTGGACTTCAAAGCTGCCCATTAAGAGTTTTTCCTGTTTTCAAATTTCTTTCGGAAGTGACGTCTAAAGAAATACATACCAACACTTATAGCAAAGAAAAATAAAAATAAATAAGCTCTAGGCTGATCTTTTCCCCATAGTGACACTACTTTATATCCAGCTAGTACAGCTACTATGATATATACGTACTCCGTGTATTTTGCATATCGCATCATAAGTCTTCTTTATTTTCTTTAACGTATTGTTTACTTACGTTGTTTAAAGATACAAAATTTGTAAAGTCTTCATTAGAATCAAAAAGGTCTCCATCATTGCGGGAACCGTCTTTGGTAATAATGGTATATGGTTGATCTGTAAAAATCCAGTTATTAGTTTGATCCCAATACAACTGCTCTGCCTTAAGTGTAACAGAATCACTAGTTACAAGGGTTACGTTTTGTTGCAAATCTATGAGATTTGTGTATTTATAACGTATTGCATAATCTGAGGTAATCACATTCTCTTTATCGTCATCTATAAAAATAACCTCTACCCCTTCTGGAAACTCCTCGTATGGAAAAGGAGAGTTTGCATAATTCTTTATATATGGTGTTTTGAGATGAGCCGTTACCTTTCCAGAGTCTGTATACTTTAAATTGATACCTCTTCCTTCTGTCACAGGCCCGTCAGACTTGATACTCATTTTACGTATCTCCTCTCCTTTATCACCACAACCTAAAAACAAAGTCACGGCAAAAGCCGTGACTAAGAATTTTAATATATTTCTATGTAGTAGATACATTAGTTACTTGGAACTCTAACGCTTGATCCAATCCAACATCCTATCTTGATAGTTTGACCTGCTTTTCCAGACTGGAATATATCTGCTTTATTAGGAGCATATCCTCTGTAATTTGCAGCCGTCTTATTTGCAGTTCCCGCTAGTGATGGACTTACACGTCCAGCTCTTTCTGCAGTACTCGCAGCTAACCAGTATACCGCTCTCTTATCAAAAGCATTTTCTCCACAGTTATTTGCACTTGCTGCATACATTGCTGCAATTCTCAAGTAAGCGATTCCATAAGAAGCATCTTCACTAAGCGCCTTATTATAAAGACCTCTTGCTTTACCGTAGCTTCCAGATTTTCTTGCTTTTTCTGCAAGTCTGTAATAAGCATTTGCTCTTTCCGTAGGATCTGTTTCAAGATCAATTGCTTCTTGGTAATATCTAGACTCTGCTGCAGAATCTCCTCTGTTTCCTGCTAAGATACCTAAGTACTTTGCAGATTTTGCAGAAGGCTCAAGTCTGTGTAAACTTTCTACCATTTGCTTAAATAAATCTGTATCAGTACAATCTTTTCCTGCAAGACGTCCAGCTGCTTTCTTAATCCATTCCTTGTCATTTTTCATAGACTCGAAATCTTTTTGATAAAGTGGCACTAAGTTTTCACAGTTACCTAAAGCTCCCATTGCACCGTCAGTACTTCCTCCAAAGATTCCAAAAGCTCTTAGGTTAGTTTCATAACCTTTTACTCTTCTTTTCTCCTTAGCACTAAGTGCTGTACCAGCCTCTTCTTTATCTAAAAGAGCTTGTAGCTTAGAATCAAGAATAGTTGCTTCTTTTCCTAATTTACTTTGAGTATCATCATAAAGATCAAAAACGTCTTGTAATGGAATTTGCGCTCCTTCTTTATATAAATCTACAGCTAGTTTAAAACGAGTATAGATGCTTTTTGCGCTTGATATAGAAGCTGCGTCTAGTTGAAATGCTTTTTGAAATGCATCAAACTGAGACTTCTTAGTTCCTATTTTGCTATCAAACATTATCTGAGCCTGATCTGCAGCATTTTCACCTTTATCAGTTTTTCCTGGGAAATACTGCTCTCTTTGCTGTAGTAACAAGATTAAATCTTGAGCCACTGCTTTCTCTTGCTCACCGCTTGCTGCTTTAAGATCTGCTTTTAACAATTTCTCACCATACTGGTATAATGCAAGTGACCAGTTAGGACAATCTTTTCTAAGTTTTGCAAATGGTGCTCTCGCAGCATCCCAGTTCTTAACTTTTGCAGCTTCGTTGAATATAGAACCTGTGGTCATACATTCTTCACTTATTTGAGCTTGAGCAGTAAATCCTACTGTCATTACTATAGCTACAAAAAGTGTGGTTAATTTAGTTTTCATAGTGTTGGGTTTTTCAATTAATTAAATTTACTCTGGACGAACCATAAGTCGTTTACTGATAAGCTTATTCCTACATTAATAAAGTTCTCTTGAATAAGACCTGAACTTGTCGTTCCTCGCTGGCCCATCTCAAACATAAGATTAAAATTACTTATTCTACGTCCTGTGGGTAATCCTACTCCAAAAGATATGCCAAACTCGTTTATGTCCTCGTTAGACACTACAATACCGCTCTCTTCATATCTGAAACCAGCCCTATAAGTAATACGATCCCAGTAACTTGTAACAGAGTTATATTTAGGAATATAAAATCCTCCTATACGCATCTGGCTTGCATCTTCAAAAGCTACATCATCCAGTGTGAACGTTCTATTACTGAAATTACTTGATTTTTGAGATGTATATTCTGCACCTACAAACCACTTATTTACACCTCCTATTCCTAATCCTAACGTCAAAGTAGAAGGGAAATCAAAATCTGAATCAAGTACATCAATCTGATCAGAATCCACATCTGCACTTACTCCAGAAGTATTAAAAATCACAGAAGCCACTTGACGTGAATTTTCCGTACTTATGTTTGCAGAAGGTGAATACTTAATAGATGATGTAAGTTGTAGTTTATCTGATATCATACGCTCGTACTGAGCTGCAAGATCAAATGTAAATCCAGAAAAATCACTACGATTACTCTCTCGTGTAGCTAGCTCTACCCCTTCTTGAGATCTCAATGCCTCATTTTGAATATTACCAAAGTTATAATTTGCACTAGCACCTACAGTTAGACCTGGCGCTACTGTATATCCAGCAGATAAAAATGCTCTGTTAATACCACCACGACCACTAAAAGCGTTTACTACATCCTCGTCACTATCATCTAGATTGTATCCTACAGTAGTATATGGCATAAGTCCAAAACTCACCCCTACTTTTTTAGAAACCGGAAAACCTATCGCTAGGTAATCAAATGTAGATTTTGAAGAACCCTCTTCTGTAAATGCATCTTTTGCTGTAACCTCTTGGTGATTACCACCCACAGTAAAAGTTGTGTAACGCAGTTTACCTAATGAAGCTGGGTTTAATAAATTCAAGTGTAAACTATCACTATAAGACTGTATTCCTCCCATAGATTTATTTTCAACAGTACCTTTAAACTGTTGCAACCCTACTCCGTAAAAAGAATATGGAGATGTCGTAGCTCCCTCTTGTGCAAGACCCTTGAAGGCCACCATCAACACTGCTACTATAAAAAGTTTTTTAATCATTCTGATATGTTAAGATATAATTGAGGCCCTCTAACAAAAATTTTGAGTGCGCAAAGATGCTATTTTTTAATCGTTTTGCCAAGAATTCGGCATCACCCCCCGTTATTATTACGGTTTCTACATTATAATGCTCTTTATAATGATTTATTGCCCCATCAATTTCAAGTAAAACCCCTTGGACAACGCCAGAATGTATCGCTTCATGAGTACTCGTCCCCACAATGCTCTCTGGCATTTGCTTTTCAAGTAGTGGTAAATTTGCCGTGAGATTATTTAAAGTTTCATATCGCAATCGCAATCCCGGTGATATCGCCCCTCCTTTATAAGATCCTTCTGCAGTAATAAAATCATACGTTATACATGTACCCGCATCTATTATGAGACCATTTTTTTGAGGGTACGCTTTCGCGAAAGCGGCTACCAACGCAATCCTATCTACACCAAGTGTATGTGGAGTGCCGTAGTCGTTTTTAAATGGAAGCGGAGTTTTATGACTAAGGATAATAGTAGGAAAACGCAGCTGCACAGATCGCGCTTGCTCCTCAGATAACCTACCTACAGATGAGATTATAGCTTTCTTCACAGGATACAAACCTGCAAATTCCCCTACCTCTTCTATAAAATTCTCTAAAAGAAAATGATGTCGCGCCTGCAATACATCATCAAGGAAGATAGCCGCCTTGACCCTAGTATTTCCAACATCAATAATAAGTTGCATAAATTAAAGTAAGCACCAAAAATACAAAAGCAAAGCACCTAGGGTGTTAAGGGAATGATAAAACTAAGCCGAAACACCTGTCACAAAACAGAGCTCTAGCATTTTATAAAGTTCAGGATGCTTCCTTTTGAACAATTCTGGACGTTCAAAGAAATACTCAGAGGCTACCGCAAAGAATTCTATCTCACTAGTTCCTCCATATTTCCTTATGTCTGATTTGTCACTATTTATAGCATCCATCTCCTTATACATAAGGTCTAACCAAGGAGCTATATTTTCTTTTCCTAATAAAAACTCTGGTATCCCATCAGTCTCTCCGTCCATCTTATCCAGCAAGTGTACAAATTCATGAACGGCAGTATTACCCTTGTCTGTCTTGTTTGCAAATCCAAACACCAGTGCTTTGCGCGATAAAATCATATGATTTTCAAACTGCCCAGAGCCCACCATACCGCCTATGTTTCTATCCTCTCCTTCTGAGTGAAACTCCAAGTCTGCATTAAAATAATCTGGGTAGATTAAAACTGTGTCAAGGTTATTATAATGCCAATCTCCAAAATTGAAAATGGGAATGACAGCACTTGCAGCGACAAAAATCTTATCTCTATCTGTAATTTCAAATTGCACGGCCTCCACATTTACTTCCGCGAGGAAAGCCATCATGCGCTTTTTAAAAAATGCTTGTTTCTCTGCAGATAATTTCTGGTAAAATAGCACCTCATTACTTAAAATCTCCTCCCATGCCACAGGAAATTGCTGTGGGGTACGCTTTCGCGAAAGCGTAAAAAGGCCGTAGCCCATAAATATAAAAAGAGCTGCACCAGCTATAAATAAAATCATTTGCTAAAAATACGTCATCCTAATCTTGCTCGCTCATAAATTGTATAATCTCATCATACCTATTATTTGAACCAAGAATATATTGAGTAATCATAGGCACGTGCTTTTTGTCTAGCGTGATCCTGCGTGCATCTGGCTGAAATTTAATTAGCTCTTCTTTAAAGCGATTATTTGCCACCGTAATAGAAGGATACGTTTTACTGCCTAAATAACTGAGTATAGGTGGCGTTTTATCATTAATGAAATATATAGGAGAGGCATCTTTCCACAACTTAGGATTAGTAGTCCACGTGGTTTTGTAATTGTCACTTGTACCTGGAGCATTCTCACTCAAGTAATGATACATATCAAGTCCAGCTGCATCATTAAGGATAACCCCAGAAATATCATCTGGATTGATATTGTACTTAGGATTCATTACCGCCAGCGCCACGAGGTGCCCTCCAGCCGAATGTCCCGTAACAAAAATCCTTTCAGGATCTCCGCCATATTGAGCAGCGTTTTCCTTTGTCCACGCTATTGCTTTTGCAATTTGCGCAGCTTGATCATCATAAGTAGCGTTAGGACTAAGCGTGTATCCTGGCAGTACAGCAAGAATATCTTTTTGCGCAAAGTTGCGTCCCAACCACCAGTATATTTCTTTTTTGCCTTGATTCCAATTACCACCGTGCACATAAATAAGTACGGGTGTTTTTTCTTGATCGCCAGAAGGCTCGTAGATGTTAAGGGTAGGTGCCTCAAGATTTTCTGCTTGACTAGTGCTTATAATTTCTTCACCTAGATAAGAGATGTTTTTATGCTTAGTACTTGAACAGCTCAACATAGTCACACCTAAAATTGCAATTGCTATATAGATATATGGACGCATATTTTTTTTATGCGAAGCTACTTTAGAATATCACGACTGTGTGTTAAGCATATGGTAAGCAAATATTATAATTATCACAATAAGTGAGAATAATGTGATATACAGATATCTTTCATGTGAGCGAACAAGCACACCTTTCGATTCTAAAAATTAATCCAATTTCTCATACATTGGAAAAACACTATCATAAGGATCAACAAAGTGCTGCGAATTTCTCTCATAAAATTTTCTTGGAGATTCAAAACCTTCAATTATGTATGCTTTACGCTCTAGAATACTTAAACTCTTATTTTTAAAAACCGTCCTTATAAGATCTTCGTAATAATTAGGATCCACAAAGCTATCTGGGTTTTCTATTAACCCCTCCCTATATGGCTGTAAAATATCCCCAAGATCCATAAACTCCATCAATTGACCATCCACCAGACTCATCATTAGAAATTTTCGATGAAGCCAGCCTATTCTATATGAAGAACCGTATATCCTACCCTCCTTATATCTGTCATCATAATCTTCAATTATTTTGAAGTCTTCTGTAGTTGACATCTTAAAGTAAAAATGTCGCTTAATTTTTACTAATTCTATATCTGTTAAGTCATCTACTTTTAATGGAGCTTCGATAGGATCTAGATAAAAATTGAATTCTTTAACTTTCCTAGATATATTGAGATAGAGCTGGTTATCTATAATTTTAAAACTAGAAGGGACATCCAAATAATTTGGAGTCCAAAATAAATCTCTCAAAGATTGAGGCAAAGCGAAACCACCGCAAGAATACCAACTCTTTAAATATTTCACTCTTTTATAGATATTCCCTCCTCTGATTTGGGACCAACAGTTAATGAATTTTGTGTTTGAGTACACGGTCCCATGAGAAAAGCCCTCTACAACAAAGTATTCATACTTCATACCCTCTTTACTATAACTCTTCCTATTCAATTTTAATAAGTTTATTAATTAGACGTTTTTTTGCATTCAAAAACTTTTTCGAGGCAAAAGCTATTTATCCTATGATCGCTGAAATATTATAAACAAATTCACATAGCGCATAAAAAAATACGCAATATCTCTCAAATACCAATTAAATCTCAAACTTATCCAAAACAAAAAACCCGATCAAAAGATCGGGTTTTTAGTGGTGCCTCCAGGAATCGAACCAGGGACACATGGATTTTCAGTCCATTGCTCTACCAACTGAGCTAAGGCACCTAAAAATTTTTAGGTTGCTTATGTTTGTTACTCGAGTTTTCTAATTATTATTAGGATAACCTCTAGTAGCTTTCGTAAGCGGTTGCAAATATAAAACCTTTCTGAACTCTGGCAAGTATTTTTTCAAATAAAATTCATTTTTTTTGAAATTAATTTCTTGTTTACAATCACAAGAACATTACCCAAAATCGTAAACTATCTGTTCCTCATACACTTCCGATGGAAAAAGGATTGTTGAAGGAAAATGTGAATTTGAAGGAGAATTTGGAAAATATTGTGGTTCTAAGCACAATCCTGGACTTCCTACGAGCTCATAGTCCTCTTTACCACTTACAAGCAAAATAGATTTTGCGCAAAAAAACTGTAATCCCAGCGAAATACAACGAGTTTTTATAATGACAGTGTGATCTAAACCTCACTTTGAGAAGCTTGACTCACAATTCCTGCTAACTCACTACTATAAATTTAAAAATTTCTTCACCGCAAGCTGTAAAGCAAAAAGTCGTTTTAGTTATAGTCATATCAATGGTTCCTATGCTAATGTACAGCGAGAATTTCAAGACATCAAAACTTGAATCTAATTTTCTACGTAAGTAATTGGGAGTGGTTACGATTAAAGGTATATTCGTGTGTTTACACAACAATTTTATTATGGCAGATCAATATTACGACCCAAAAGATTTAAGAAAATTCGGAAAAATCACAGAGTGGAGTGAAGAGTTAGGAACTAAGTTTTTTGACTACTACGGTAAAGTTTTTGAAGAAGGAGCACTCACTGCGCGTGAGAAATCGCTCATCGCGCTTGCCGTTGCTCACACAGAGCAGTGCCCATATTGTATAGACGCATATACTAAAGACGGCCTACAGAAAGGAATCACTAAGGAAGAGATGATGGAGGCTGTACACGTAGGTGCCGCTATAAAAAGTGGTGCGACGCTGGTACACGGCGTGATGATGATGAATAAAGTAAATAAACTAGACGGGTAGTTTTACGCTTTCGCGAAAGCGTACTCATACAGATTTCCAACCAAAAGAAATCAACACTACAAACGACAAACATTTTTAAATGTCAGCAACAAAATCACTGAAGAAAGAAGGTAGCGAACTCGCACAAGCAAACAAGCAGATAGAAATTTTATCTAATGGTATTTTCAAAGATGAACTACCTACGTTTGCTAAGAAAATAAAGGAGACTAATCAGCTACCGTTACGCCCTAACAAGCTAGAAATACTCCAAATTAACGTGGGGTACATGTGCAACCAAGTGTGTGATCACTGTCACGTAGATGCTGGTCCAGATCGCAAGGAGATTATGACTTGGGAGACTATGGAGCAATGTCTAGATGTAATACGCAACACAGGAGCTCACACGCTAGATCTTACTGGTGGTGCACCAGAGATGAATCCGCATTTTAGACGTTTTGTAGAAGAAGCGAGTAAGGCTGGAATTAAAGACTTTATTGTGCGTTCTAACCTTACCATTATACGTGCAAATAAAAAGTACTACGACCTCCCTGATTTCTTTAAAAAACACAACGTACACGTCATCTCATCTATGCCGCACTGGACTCGCGGAAAGACAGACAAGCAACGTGGTGATGGTGTTTTTGATAAATCTATAAAGGCACTTCAAGAACTTAATGAGCGTGGGTATGGTATGCCAGGCAGTGACTTAAGACTTGACCTAGTTTACAATCCATCTGGAGCTTTCTTACCGGGAGATCAAGCAAGCATGGAGAAAGACTTTAAAAAAGGATTGATGGAAGATTTTAATATCCAGTTCCACAACCTTTTTGCAATCACAAACTTGCCTATAGCACGATTTTTAGATTACCTCATCGCATCAGAAAACTATGAGGATTATATGTATCAACTCGTAGAGGCATATAACCCTGCCGCAGTAGAAAATGTGATGTGTAAAAACACAATTTCAATAAGCTGGGATGGTTATTTATTTGATTGTGATTTTAATCAAATGCTAGAATTACCAGTGGCGAGTAGTGTAAAACACATTAAAGACTATAATGAAGATTTACTTAATGATCGTAACATAATGATCTCTCAGCACTGTTATGGTTGTACTGCAGGCGCAGGAAGTAGTTGTCAAGGAACCGTTGCTTAATACGTAGAGAATCACGACACCAAAAACCGCCATACTCATATTTGCTCAAACAGCAACTACCGAAGCTTCTTGCAAGAAGCTCGGGCGGTCTGTGGCTTTATTTAAAGAGCTCAATAGGCAAACTATTGCTACGGCACGCAAGACGGGAATTCCCTACGTTATTTTTTCTGAAAATGAGCAGGTAGGAAACACCTTTGGCGAGCGTTTTACAAATGCGCTTACAGCAGTTTTTGACAGTGGTTATGACCAAGTTATAACCATAGGTAATGACACTCCGCACCTTTCGGCGGGGCACATTCTTTTAGCACAAGAAAAGCTCAAACAGTCTGCGCTTGTTATTGGACCAAGTACAGATGGCGGTTGCTATTTAATGGGGATTAAAAAGAACCATTTTAAGCCTGAGCAATTTAAAAACCTACCGTGGCAGTCTAGTAAACTGGGTGCTATTATTTCTGATACGCTTTCGCGAAAGCGTACAAACCTTTACCTCCTTGAGACGCTCTCAGATCTTGACACATTTGCAGATTTACAGCAGATGCTCAAAGAGACTACCACATTATCAAAAAGACTATTACAACTTATACAAAACATAGTAAACCAAGGTCTTTCTCTTGGTTATCATACTACCAACCGATTCTTTGAGTCGCTCACTAAAAGCCACTTTAACAAAGGATCACCGTCATTAGTTAGTATTTAAATCTTGTAAGCCACAACAGCTTACAGTTATTCTTAGATTTTCTTAATTACCAACTAATACACTCAGATGAAATCATTTTATCTTAGTATGCTCTTGCTTTTTACAGCAAGTTTGTATGCTCAAACTACCGTTACCGGAACCGTTACAAGCGCAGAAGATAACACCACCATACCTTTTGTAAATGTCCTTGTAGAAGGCACAAATCAAGGAACCATTACAGACGAAAATGGTGTTTATACCATTACCATACCTACGGATGTATCCGTTTTAAAATTCTCTTCGCTCGGTTATAGCTCACAATTAATTACTGTAGCTGGAAGAACTCAAATAGATGTTACACTAAGCATCTCGCAGGAGGGACTTGACGAAGTCGTTGTAACCGCTCTAGGCGTAAAACGCAATACAAGAGAACTAGGGTATACAGTGCAAACCATAAACTCAGAAGCTATAGACGAGGTAAAGTCTGTAAACTTTCTGGACAACCTTTCTGGAAAGCTCGCAGGAGTTACCATCACACCAGGAGCTACGGGTGTAGGATCTTCATCACGCATAAGCATACGTGGAGAATCATCTTTTTCTAATAACAATCCGCTGTTTGTGGTAGATGGAGTACCTATAAATAACAACACCGTCTTCAACTTTACAAATGAAGCAGCCGCAGGTTTCCAAGAAGTAGATTTTGGGAACGGCGCGATGGAAGTAAATCCAGATGACATTGCTTCTGTTTCTGTACTTAAAGGTCCAAGTGCTGCTGCATTATACGGTACGCGTGCATCAAACGGAGTCATTGTTATTGAGACTAAAGATGGTAGCAAGAAAAAAGGACTTGGTATAAGCATTAACTCTTCTATCTTTTTTGACAGTGCTTTCCAACTTCCAGATTTTCAAAACGAGTACGGACAAGGACAAGGTGGAGTTTTTGAATATGTAGATGGTCTTGGAGCAGGAATCTCAGATAACATCACCTACTCTTGGGGACCTAGACTAGATGCTGGAAATCTAATTTCGCAATTTGATAGTCCGGTGACGCTTGCAGATGGGACGATTGTACGTGGTGGAGATACAGCTTTATACAATGGACTTGCCATCACTCCTACCGAATTTAGGTCAAACCCAGATAACCTAAAAGACTTTTATGAAACTGGTGTAACCACCATAAATAATGTATCTGTCTCTAGCGGATTTGATAAAGGTGATTTCCGTATATCGTTTACAGATCTACGTAGTGAGTCTATCATCCCTGGTGTAAACTTAGATAGACAAACCATCGCAACAAAACTTAACTTTAAGCCAACAGACAAAACTAAAATTAAGGCGAGCATTAGTTATGTAAATTCTGGTAGTGATAACCGCCCATCAAACGGATACGGAAGTGAGAATGTAAATTACTCACTCGTAGCCTGGGGACCTCGCTCTCTTAATATAGACAGCCTACGTGATTACTGGCAGCCAGGATTAGAAGGTGTGCAGCAATATTCTTTCAACTACACCTTCTTTGATAATCCATTTTTTATTTTAGAAGAAAACAGAAACTCTTTTAACCGTGATCGCGTTTTTGGTAACATAGCCCTTACACAAACGCTCGCCAAAAATCTTGACCTTACCATACGCACAGGGATGGACTACAGTAGTGAGAAACGACAGTTTTTAAGAAACTTTAGTTCTAACCGTTTCCAGAACGGTGGTTATGCTGAGCACGATGTTTTTTATCGTGAGATCAATACAGACTTCTTACTTAACTACGATAACAAGTTTGGCGATTTCTCGCTAGATGTAAGCCTTGGTGGTAATCGTTTATCTCAAGTGGCTTCTACAAAACAGGTGCAAACTACAAACCTTGCACAACCAGGCATCTTTAACCTTAATAATGCCGCATCACCTATAGAAGCATTCCAATTTGAATCTGAAAAGCGTATCAACTCTTTTTACGGAGTGGCAAAACTGGGTTACAAAAATTTCTTATACCTAGACGTTACAGGACGTAATGACTGGTCAAGTGCACTGGCAACACCTTTTAGCGCAGATAATACTTCGTTTTTCTATCCTTCGGCTAGTTTGAGTTTCATAGGATCTAACGTTTGGGAACTTCCAGAAGCGATAAGCTACTTGCAACTAAGAGCAAGTGTTGCTCAAGTGGGTAATGACACTAATCCTTTCCAAACTTCTGGAGCGTTTATCGCACAAACTCCTTTTGAAGGGCAGCCCACTTTTAGCGCACAAAATTTTATCCCTAATGCAAACCTAAAACCAGAGCAAACTACATCGTACGAGATAGGTACAGACATACGTTTCTTTAAAGACAGATTTAATGTAGACTTCACGTACTACAACGCACTTACTAAAGATCAGATTATCTCCTTGCCTATTGCTATTTCTTCAGGCTTTAATCAGCAGGTGGTAAATGGTGGTGAGGTGCGCACTTCGGGTATCGAGGTGATTGCAGGCATCACTCCTATCGTAAATGAAAACTTTAGATGGAACACGACCTTTAACTTCAGCACCAACAAATCTGTAGTTGAGAGTTTACCGCAATCTGATGGTCGTCTTACGCTTGCCTTTAGCCGTATTTATGACAGCGCAAACCAGACCGTATTTTTCCAAGTAGAAGAAGGCGGGGAAGTTGGCGATATTTATGGAACAGGCTACCTACGTAATGACGATGGTGATTTTATCATTGATGATAATGGTCGCTTTATCGCAGATAACAACCTCAAGAAAATAGGAAACTACACCGCAGATTTTAACCTAGGGTGGAACAATGATTTCCGCTACAAGCAATGGAGTGCATCTTTCTTATTTGACTGGCGTCAAGGTGGAGATATTGTCTCAAGAACACGAGCGCTAGGTAATGTAGGAGGCCAACTAGCAGAAACAGCTTTCCGCCCAGAAGAGGGAATTATAGCACAAGGAGTTGTAAACACAGGTCCTGCGGCAAATCCAAATTTTGTTCCAAACACCACGGCAGTTTCGGCAGAGAGTTACTACCGTCAGTTTTATGACCGTAACCACGAAGAAAATAACATTTATGACGCCTCATTCTTAAAACTTCGTCAGTTTTCGATAGGATATTCTTTCAAGATTAAAGACGGATTTATCGGTCTTAAAGAAGGTGTAGACGTAAACCTTTCACTTATAGGACGCAATCTTTTTGCTATCACAGAAAACCCACATTTTGACCCTGAGCAACTTGCAGTGCAGGGACAAGGGTTTGTGAGCGGTGTAGAAGATTTGAGCTATGCTACAACAAGAAGCTTCGGATTTAAGGCAGGATTTAACTTTTAACGCTTTCGCGAAAGCGTAACATAAAACATTACAAATGAAACATTTTTTATACATCACTTCCCTCCTGCTTTTACTCGGAATGAGCAGTTGCACAGAAGATTTTGAAGAAATAAACACTAACCCAAATGATCCCGTAAGCGTGCAACCTAGCTTGTTGTTGCGACAAGTTATTTATGACTACGGAGAGCAAATGAGCTACGAAGGTTTTGTGGCTGGAGATTTACTATCACAGCACAGAACGGCTCTTGATTTTAACCTTTTTGATCGTCACGCTTTGAAATCACCGCAGCTAGGCGGAAATCCTTGGCCTATATTTTACACGAATTTAAGAGACAACGAGATTATCTTAGAGCAGGCGCAAACTAATGTGACTTTTGCCGTTTATGAAGGTCCTGCGCTTATCCTTAAGGCATATATGTCGGCTGGGCTTACAGATCTTTTTGGCGATGTTCCTTACACTGAAGCATTTAATGGAATAGATGGAACCGTAACACCAGCTTATGATACGCAGGAGGCTATATATACTGGAGCAGATGGTATTCTAGCAAATCTAGATGCAGGAATTGCTGCTATAGAAGCTTATGAAGATGTGATCCCGCTAGAAGGAGATATTCTTTATGGTGGTGACTTACAAGCTTGGGTACGCTTTGCAAACAGTCTTAAAATCAAACATCTTTTACGTATCTCAGATCGTGTAGATGTAAGTGCAGATTTACAAGCGCTGGTTAATGAGGATAACTTTATATTGAGTAATAGTGATAATGCTGTTTTTAACTTTAGCAACACAGAGCCTAATAGTTTTAGACTTGCACAGTTACGTGTAGGTGACTTTAACAACTTTGTGCTCTCAGAAACGATGGAAACCATTCTTGTAGACCTTGAAGACACGAGGCTTAATACGTTCTTTAGACCAGCATCAAATACTGACGATTTTAACGGACTTATAAATGGAATAGATGCAACCTCAACGGCTGCCGTGCTAGGAGATTTATCACTTGCAGGTACTGCTTTTAGAGAAGATACCTCTGTACTAGATGCCAACTTTATGACCGCTTGGGAAACTTCGCTAGCACTCGCCGAAGCTGCCCAGCGCGGACTTATCACCGCAGATGCGCAGGCACTTTATGAAAACGGTGTTACTCTCGCTTTTGAATACTGGCAAACACCTTTACCAGTAGATTATCTCACTGGGAATGCTGCTTTCAATAACGCTGATAGTTCGCCGCTAGAGCAAATACTTACTCAAAAATGGATTGCAAACATCATAAACGGCTATGAAGGTTGGATAGAATATAGACGTACCGGTTTTCCTGAGTTTATGGATGTGCAAGCAAGTCTTAATGACGGTTTAATTCCCGTACGTATGCCTTACCCATCTGAAGAAGAAGCGCTCAATGCAGATAATTACCAGACGGCATTTGATGCGACAGATGGCAATAGTCTTAACGTGCGCGTGTGGTGGGATGTAGATTAAGGAATTGTGGGAGGATACTGCGGACATCTCCCCTAGCCCCTCTTCAAAGAGGGGAACACAAGAAGCAAGCTTTTGCAAAGCAAAAGCGATTACAACTAGTTAAGTAATTACTATATGAATGTAGAAATCTGGCAATGGGGATTAATTATAGCATCGAGTGTGTTGATGTTTGTGCTGTCTCCGCTTGCCAAAAGTCCTGATGAGTTTTTTAAGGCTACGCATCGCAAGAAGTCTCCTAATGTGTGGATGCTTACGGGTAGTCTCATTATCTCGTGGATTTTTGCAAAGAGTATTACAAATGCTGCCAACTTAGGTCTGAGTTTTGGGATTGTGGGTGGTGTGGCTTATGCGGGTTACTACCTCTCCTTTGCTGTGGCTGGTGTGATTATCTACCAGATGCGTTTGCAAGGTGGGTTTACAAGCATTCATCAGTTTCTGACTTCTCGATTTGGAAAAGGAGCGATGCGCTTATTTTCTGTGCTCATTGCTATTAGGCTTTTTAATGAAGTGTGGAGTAACACGATGGTGATAGGTTCTTATTTTGGAGAGATGGGAAGCACTCCTTACTATTGGGCGATTCTGGTCTTTACGATACTCACTCTAGCTTATGCGCTTAAGGGCGGATTGAGCAGTTCTATATTTACAGATGTGATACAGATGGGATTATTCTCCATACTGCTATGTGTGATTTTATGGAGTATATTTTCGGTAGATGATTTTAGTGTGAAGGAAGTTGCGACTTCTGGAACGTGGAGTTTTGATCTCGGTCTTAATTTACTATTTGCAGCCTTGTTACAGTCATTCTCATATCCCTTTCACGATCCAGTATTGACAGACAGAGCTTTTTTAAGTTCGCCGAAAGTTACCCTACGTAGCTTTCTAATCGCCTCGGTATTGGGAGCAGCTTGCATTATCTTATTTAGTGTAATAGGTGTGTATGCCCAGTCACAAGGAATGGCAGGTCAAGCCGCTGTAGAAGTGGGCAAAGCTTTTGGCGTAGTCATATTGTTAGTCATCAACTTTATTATGATTACCTCGGCAGCATCTACGCTGGATAGTACATTCTCCTCATTTTCAAAGCTACTTTCAGTCGATTTAAATTTGGGTAAAAATCTTTCGTTTGGGAGATTATCTATGGCTGTTATTGCCATATTGGGAACCATTCCCGTATTTCTTAATGCAGAGATTTTAAGTGCCACGACCATATCTGGAACGATGGTAATTGGACTAACGCCAGTATTTTTATTTTGGCGAAAGCCAGCCCCAAAAATTAGTTATTACTTGAGTGTAGTGACTGGTATCGTTTTTGGTTTCATATTAGTTTTTGATGCCTTACCACTATCATTACAATTTACAACAGGATCTTATGCTACGTTACTTTGGACCAACGTCTGGGGCATCACGGCTTGTACCATATTATACCTCATACCACGATGGATAAAAAGATAATTCTCTTAGCAACATTAATACTCTTTAGTATAAGTTTTGGTTATTGTCAAGATCGGATAATTAAGGGTAAGGTATTATTTCAAGGATTAGACCCTTACCCTGGAGTGCTAATCACATCGAACGATTCTACCATTCTAGACACCACAGACTTCAATGGGAATTTCAGCTTTGAAAAGACTAACTACATTAGCTCTATAAAGTTTCAATCAGTAATGGCTCAAGAAGAAAATATTAAGATAATAGATAGCTGTGATGTCTACAATATAATTCTGTTGAACGAATGGACATATGACTATATAAGTATGCGCAGAGCGAAAAGAAAATTGACAAGAGAGAGAAAGAAATTACTTCCAAACCTTTATGTAAAAGCTTACGAGGATAAAAAATTTGATAGTTCTAATTGTAATTACCAAGAATACAAAAGCTTTAAACGTGGATAAAAAGATAAAAAACATAGGCAATCTTACCGGCAAAGTACTCCTTTATGGCGGTGTGTATAGCAATCTACAAGCGCTAGAGAAACTAAAAGCTATTGCAGAGCAGCAAGGAATTGCTCCAGAAAATTGCATCTGCACAGGAGATATCGTGGGATATTGTGCGCAGCCCGAAGAAACCGTACAACTCTATAAAATATGGGGAACACACGGTATCGCTGGTAATGTAGAAAAGCAATTGAGTGAGGGCGCAGAAGATTGCGGGTGTGACTTTAGAGAAGGATCGCGTTGTGATGGTTTTAGCCAGCTGTGGTATCCTTACGCACAAAGCAAACTCTCTAAGAATTCGCTAGAGACCTTAGAGGCGCTTCCAGACCATATTACATTTACCTACGCTGGTAAAAAGGTTACGGTTGTACACGGCTCATATAATCATATTTCTGAATTTATATTTAAATCTACACCTTGGGAAATAAAAGGTTCAAATTTTGATACAACACAAAGTGATGTGATTATTGCGGGACATTGTGGCCTGCCTTTTCATACGGAGCAAGAAGATAAATTATGGCTCAACCCTGGCGTGATAGGGATGCCAGCAAATGATGGCTCTACCGAAGTCTGGTATGCCATTCTAGATGATACTTCTGACAATCTTAGCTATGAACATCATACATTTGCATATAATTACAAGCTCACGAGCCAGTTAATGCAAAACGGCTTACTGCCAGAAGAATATGCGCGTACCATCGTAACTGGCATCTGGGACAACACAGAAATACTGCCACCTGTAGAGAGTGGCTTACAAGGATTTGGCATCAAATTATAAAGACTTATTATCAAAAAAATCACATACATACTCATCTTTCTCATAAGCGCTATAAGTGTTGGGCAATCAGATATGGACTTGTTATTAAAACAGTATAACACACGCTCTGTTCCTTATATTTCTGTGCAAGAACTCAAGATGGAAATGAGTGACTACTTAATTTTAGACACTCGTAAAAAGGAAGAATTTGATGTGAGTCATATCCCTGGAGCGGTGTGGGTTTCTGAAAAGGTGAATGATAGTATGTACGCTTTCGCGAAAGCAAAAAAAGATCAACCCATCGTCGTTTATTGCTCCGTAGGGATACGCTCTGAAGATTTTGGCGAGCGACTAAAGAAGAAAGGGTTTACAAATGTCAAAAATCTATACGGAAGCATATTTGCTTGGAAAGATGAAGGCTACGAAATCCAAAACAAGAACAAACAACCAACCGACTCTGTTCATGTATTTTCCAAAGTTTGGGGGAAATATTTAAAAACAGGACATAAAGTTTACTAGATGAATAAATATATACCACTCATTTTTATAGGCCTCACCATAGGAGGATTTGCTTTACTGGCTTATCATCTTACTAACGAGACATCCACTTGGAAAGACTATCTCTCTAGTAGTCTCATTATTATTGCAAATATTGGGATGTTTATAGCTATTAAAAAAAGTGACCAGTGGACAAAAAAAGATGACGAGTAATGACTAGAAAGAAAATCATACTCATATTTATCATACTCCTTATCCTATTACTCGTACTTACTGTAAGCAAGCTAAATTTTGAGAACCTAAGTTGGTCTATTAATGCGAGTATATACCAGCAGCTCATCACGATGGCGCTTATGTTTTTGTACCTCGTATATAATTATAGAAAGCAATAATGAAAAAAAACATAGTACTCATATTCACCAGAAATCCAGAACTAGGCAAAGTAAAAAGCAGACTAGCCAAAGGTGTAGGTCAAGAAAATGCTCTTGAAATTTACAAGAAGCTCTTGTCACATACTAAGGACGTAGTAAGCACTTTAACTTGCACTAAACGCGTAGGCTACTCTGTGAAGGTGCGCGATAATGATATGTGGGATAATGCTATTTTTGAAAAATTCCAGCAAGAAGGTGAAGATCTAGGGGTGCGTATGTATAAGGCATTTGAAAAAGCCTTTGCAGATGGGTATGACAATGTACTCATTGTAGGCAGTGACCTTTATGACTTGCGTGCTTCTCACATAAATGAAGCTTTTGACGCGCTACACTCTAACGATGCAGTAATAGGTCCAGCGCAAGACGGAGGTTATTATTTATTAGGTATGAGTAAGCTTATAAAAGAAGTGTTTTACAACAAAGAATGGGGCGGAGATACCGTATTTAAAAGCACTATGGATAATCTAGCAACGGTAAAAACACACCAACTAGAAACGCTTAACGATATTGACTTTGCCGAAGATTTAAAACCATATGCTGAGTTTGCTCAGTATTTACAATAACAAGAAAATTTAATACGTTTAAAAAAACATATTATGGAAAAATATATCATAGAAACAGCAGATTACTTAAAAAGCAAAGGCTTTGAAAATCCTGAAGTAGGTATCATTTTAGGTACTGGTCTTGGGCAACTCATTGATCGTGTTGAGATAGAACACACCGCGAGCTATAATCATATCCCTAACTTCCCAACGGCAACGGTAGAGTTCCACACAGGTAAATTAATTTACGGTACGCTAGAAGGTAAAAAGGTTATTATTATGCAAGGTCGTTTTCACGTGTATGAAGGCTACTCACTTACAGATGTAACGTACCCAGTACGTGTGATGCACGCTTTAGGTATCAAGCACCTATTAGTATCTAATGCTTCTGGAGCGATTAACCTTGATTTCAAAAAAGGAGAATTAATGCTCATAGATGATCACATTAATCTACAAGGAGGATCACCGCTAGCTTTTAAAGGAGTAGAAAAAATGGGAGAGCGCTTTGTAGATATGAGCGCACCTTATGATGCTGCTATGAACAATACGCTACGCACTATTGCAAAAGACAATGGCATAAACTTACATGAGGGAGTATATGCTTCTGTAGTAGGCCCACAGCTAGAAACTAGAGCAGAATATCGTTACTTAAAAATCATAGGAGCAGATGCTGTAGGAATGAGTACTGTGCCAGAAATTATCGTAGCAAATCATTTGAATCTACCTGTTGTGGCAGTTTCTGTACTTACAGATGAGTGTGACCCAGATAATCTTAAGCCGGTAAATATTCCAGAAATAATTGCAATGGCTGGTAAGGCAGAGCCCGAGATGATTACGCTCTTTACAGGATTGATTAAATCTTTATAAAGTACGCTTTCGCGAAAGCGGAATCTAAACCAAAAGATATCATCATTACATACGAACTACTATCTATTCAAACAACAAGTTATGAGTTACCTTAATGCTACAAATGATCTTTATAAAGAAGCAGCACTTACACCAGATGTAGGACTGTGCTGTACTACAAATCCTATCTGGGAATTACCAGGATTAAAGATCCCAAAGATTATGCAAGAGATGAATTACGGTTGCGGAAGCACTGTAAATGCTCGTGATCTTACTAATGAGCCTAAGATGCTATATGTAGGTGTAGGTGGTGGTATGGAGCTTTTACAGTTTGCATATTTTAATCGTAATAAAGGTGGCGTAGTAGGTGTAGATGTAGTGGATGAAATGCTAGAAGCGTCTCGTAAAAACTTTATAGAAGCAGAGAAGTTAAACCCTTGGTTTAGGAGCGAATTTGTAGATCTTCAAAAAGGAGATGCCCTTAACCTCAATGTTGCAGATAACTCTATAGACGTAGCTGCACAAAACTGCCTCTTCAACATCTTTAAAGCCGAAGATTTAAAACGCGCCATTGCAGAGATGTATCGCGTGCTTAAACCTCACGGCAAGCTTGTAATGAGCGACCCTACTTGTGAGCAGGAAATGAATGAAGAATTACGTAATGATGATCGTTTACGTGCGCTTTGTCTTTCTGGAAGTTTACCCATAGCCGAGTATGTAAAAGCACTTACAGATGCTGGTTTTGGAACTATTGAGATAAGAGCTCGTAAGCCATATAGAATACTTAATCCTGGAGCCTACCCTACAGATGAGCTCATTTACATTGAGTCTATTGAAGTAGCAGCAATTAAAGATCCTATGCCAGCAGACGGACCTTGTATTTTTACAGGTAAAGCTGCCATTTATTATGGAGAAGAAGACTTTTTTGATGATAAGCTAGGACACATCCTTCTTAAAAATCAGCCGCTGGCTATTTGTGATAAAACAGCAGGAGCACTTGCTGCTTTAGGACGTGATGACATCTTTATAAGCGAGTCTACGTATCACTATGATGGTGGTGGATGTTGCTAAGCGTATCCTTATAAATAAGCACCCTTGTAAGTATTCAAACTTATTGAAACCTTGTAAGGATAATACAAAAGGCACAACTAAGGTTGTGCCTTTTGATTTTTGTAAATTTGTTATTATCACCAATATAATATGCGCAAATACTTAGATACTTTCTTAAAATCTTACTCCGACTATTGGAGTTATTTTAAGCGCGAGATTTTCTTTGAGAATAACTGGGATAATTATTTCTGGGGATTAATCATTGTGTCTCTCGTAGTCTGGGGATTAGAAATTGCATTTCCGTGGCGTAAGAATCAGAAGATTTTTCGTGAAGACTTCTGGATGGACTTATTTTACATGTTCTTTAATTTCTTCTTTCTCAATCTCATTGTATTTATCGCACTCACAAATACCGCAGCACTGTTTTTTGATGATATTCTAGGCGTGGTAGGATTAGCATTAATTGACTTCCAACTTTTTGATGTAGACACACTACCCTTTGGTGTAGGGTTGCTCATCTTTTTTATCATATCTGACTTTGTACAATGGAACACGCACAGAATACTACACAGAGTACCATTTTTATGGAATTTTCATAAAGTGCATCACTCTACAAAGGAGATGGCTTTTGCAGCACAGATGCGCTATCACTGGGTAGAGCCTATTATGTATAAGTCCTTTTTATACATTCCTATTGCGATTATAGGAGGTTTTGACCTTGCATATGTGGCTATCATACATTTTACCGCACTTACTGTAGGTCACCTCAACCATGCAAACATAGGCTGGGATTATGGCCCGCTTAAGTATATTCTCAATAACCCTAAGATGCACATCTGGCATCACGCAAAAGAATTACCTGAGCGTGTAAAGTATGGCGTAAACTTTGGACTAACGTTGAGTGTATGGGATTACCTTTTTGGAACAAGTCATGTTCCGCATGATGGTCGTGATATCGAATTAGGGTTTGATGGAGATGAAACATTTCCAACGGACTTTGTTGGTCAAATCACCTATCCTCTTTCTGAAAAAGAAAAGTAGGTTATTGCATACGCTTTCGCGAAAGCGAACTAATCTTAGAAAAAATCTGATGCAAAAATTAGCTTACTTCACACTTACAATTGCACTGCTCACTGGCTGTAGCAGTTCTAAAAATGTTACAACTACTCCCGAACCTGAGACTCCAATGGTTATTACCGAAACCCGCGTTGAAATCCCGCAAACGGTAATTACCGAATCAGAAAAAGTAGAAACTACAATCTCCGAACCAGAGGAAGTCGTTGAAGTTGCCGTTTCAAATAATGAACCCGAAGATGTTGTTGAAGTTGAAGTTATAGAAGAAGTTTCCAATTTTAATCATGACGCTTTTGATGCACTTTTAAAGAAATACGTTTCTAAAGAAGGTAATGTAAATTACAATGGTATTAAATCTAATTGGGGTAGTTTACGTGCATATATCGCTTCCCTAGGGCAATCGCTACCTACAGCGACTTGGTCGCAAGAAGAGAAGCTATCCTACTGGATGAATGCTTACAATGCGATGACGATAGACCTTATACTACGCAACTATCCACTTGAAAGCATAAAAGATATTAAAGATCCATGGGATCAACGGTTTTGGAAATTAGGAGACAAGTGGTATAATCTCAATGAGATTGAGCATGAGATTTTACGTAAAATGGGAGATGCTCGCATACACTTCGGGATAAATTGCGCTTCTTTTTCTTGCCCGCCGCTACTTAATGAGGCATTTACACCTAGCAAGGTAGATGCACAACTAGATATGCTTTCTCGAAAATTTATTAATGATCCTACCCGCAATACTATCACAAATGATCGCGTCGAAGTTTCAAAGATTTTCACTTGGTTTGCAAAAGACTTTAAAACAGACGGCTCTCTCATAGATTTCTTAAATCGTTATTCCACGACCTCAATTTCAGAGAATGCAAGGGTGCGTTATCGTGATTATGACTGGACATTGAATAAGTAGTAATGTTTTCACAAAACTCACTTAACTACACGTTAATGGGTGTTGGTTTTGCTTTCGCGAAAGCGATATTGTACTCTCAATAAGATATATTATGAAAAACTTCTTACGATTACTTACCATAGGTGCCTTTGCAATCACGTTGCAAAGTTGCGCTACACTAGCTGCAGGTGGAATTACAAGTCAAGGACAGCCTACTAAGCAAGTAGAAGGAACACTAACCTCAACGACTGCAAACTCTACTGTAAATGTAGATCACTCTGCGTGGGACGAGCTTCTTAAAAAGCATGTAGATTCAAAAGGAATGGTAGATTATAAAGGATTTGCTAAAGATCAAGAAGCCCTTAATGCATACTTAGATAAACTTGCGAGCCTAGACCCTAATAATGACTGGAGCGTTCAAGAATTGCTGGCTTATTACATCAATATTTACAATGCGTATACCGTAGATCAAATCCTTAAAAATCCCAATGTTACGAGCATAAAAGAAATAGACGGTGTATGGACTAAAGGAATTGTAACTGTGCAAAACCGTAAACTTTCTCTAGGAGGAATTGAGAATGGCGTACTACGTAAGATGAACGAACCTAGAATACACTTTGCTATAAATTGCGCTTCTATTTCATGCCCACCGCTATTGAGAGAAGCATATACTGCTGGAAAAATTAATGAGCAATTAGAGAGAGCAACAAAGGAGTTCATAAACAGCGATAAGAATACTGTCGCAGCAAATAAAGCTGAGCTATCTTCTATTTTTAAATTTTATACAAAGGACTTTTATAGAGGATCTAGTGAAAGCTTAATCCCTTACATAAATAAATACAGCACGGTAGAAGTTGCAGGAGATGCGACTGTTACGTTTAAAGAATATAACTGGGAATTAAATAAACAATAATTTAAAACCACCTCTACTCTTTTTGCGTAGATTTGATGACCATAAATTATTTAATGAAGCCTTCTATTTCGATTGTCATACCGGTACTTAATGAATCTGAAACGATTATTAAATTACTAGCACATTTGAAAGAGAGGGCTTTTTCTTGTGATTATGTGACACAAATAATTGTAGTAGATGGAGGAAGCAAGGATGATACATACAAGCTCGTAAGCAGCTATAGCGATCATAATCCTCAGGTCACAGTGATAAAATCTGCAAAGGGCAGAGCTAAACAAATGAACACAGGAGCAGCCATCGCAACAAGCTCAATCCTCTACTTTCTACATGCAGATTCTTACCCTCCTCAAGATTATGATAAGCATATCGTGGAGCAAGTGGTTGCTGGTAATCCTGCTGGGTGTTTTAAAATGAAATTTGACTCTAATCACTGGTGGTTAAGACTCGCTGGATGGCTTACACAATTCAAGTGGAGAGCCTGTAGAGGAGGAGATCAAAGTCAGTTTATCACAGCACAGTTATTTAAGGAGCTAGGCACTTTTGACGAGCGTTATATTATTTATGAAGATAATGACCTTATCAATAAGTTATATGCTAAGCGTAAGTTTGTAGTAATTCAAGAGTGGCTTACCACCTCTGCAAGACGCTATGATGAAAACGGCGTATGGAAATTACAATTTCACTTTTGGAGTATTTATGTGCGTAAATGGTTTGGTGCAAGTGCAGAAGATTTACATAAGTACTATCTCAAGAAAATTTCATAACCTAAAAGTATAGTATACTACTTCATTTTATACTTTTTACTATTGGAATTTAATTCAAAACTCCAGTTATCGTACTAAACGCATAAAGTTCTCTTAAAATAGCTCTATCCTTTTAAACCGTTATTGCAATAAGTTACTGCTATACTTAATTTTGCTACTATAAATTATATGATTAAAAAAAATTGATATGAGCTTTATAAATGCAATGCAAGAACGTTATACTACAAAGAAGTATAACGCATCAAAAAAAATAGATAGTAAACATATAGAAGAGCTTAAGGAAATACTTCGCTTAAGTCCGTCTTCCATCAATAGCCAGCCATGGAAATTCACTTTTGTTTCTGACGAGGCTACCAAAGAAAAACTTTCTAAAGTATCGTGGATTAATACCGAGAAGGTAACAGATAGTGATACTGTAGTTGTTTTTAGCCGGATTAATGATCTTGCAGCTTTTGAAAAACAAATAGAAGAAGAACTACCTCAAGGTGCAGTAGATTACTATAAAGAATACCTAAAACCGTTACCAGAGCAAGAAATCAAGGCATGGTTTGACAAGCAAGTGTATTTATCACTAGGAGTATTATTAAGCGCCTGTGCTGCAATGAATATTGATGCAACCCCAATGGAAGGGATAGAGCCAGAAAATTACGATAAGATTATAGATAACAAAGGCTACGCAACGCTAGTAGCTGTGGCAATAGGATATCGCGATGAGGATGATTTTAATCAACCTAGTAAAAAGCCAAAGTCAAGAATAGCTTTAGAAAAAGTAGTAGAAAGCATCTAAGTCCCTTAGGTTGTTAAATGAGCATCATTAAAAAAGGAGTCACTTATTTAAAGTGACTCCTTTTTTAAAACCTAAACCTGAAGTATAGAACTAGTCAAAAATAACCTCCCCAGTAAAAAATGTTTGCACATCAACAACGGGAGGTGTATTACTTAATATTAAATTTCCTGTACTTCTTAGTTCGCCCGTAATTGATAATTGGGGAGCTATCAACACGTCATTTGTACCTCTATGGAAAATGGTAACATTTTGCACAGCTAGATCCTGTAGTGGTAATCTACTATCACCCTCCAGCAAGTTAATATCTAAATTGGTTACGCTTCCTCGTATAAAAAAGTTAGACAAGCCATTACATTGAAGGAATACATTTTCTGAGTCTAGCTCCATATCAAAATCTCCATCTTTGTGATAAAAATCTTCTTCAATTAGATCATCAGAAACTAGTCTCAAGGTGTTCCAACTTATCAAGCCATCTCCTAAAACTGTACTGCCACTACTATTTCTAATCTGCCTAAGGTTAGGATGTGACACCCGTAATATAGAAGTATCATAATCCCTCACTAGATTACATGAGGCATTATTTTTTACGATGAGCGTATTATCCTCTACATACACTTCAAAATCTTCTAGCAGGTTTTCTCCAGTCTCAAGTACAACTGAGATCTCAGGAGCATCTTTTACAACTAACTGTACACGTTCAAAGACTATGATACTATCAAAGCTTGCTAGGTCATATTCCTCAGTAATTATAGAACCACTGGTTTTAAGGCATGACAATGTATCCTCAGTATCGCATGATGCAAACCACATCATCACTGGCAACAACACTACTATTAAATATTTATTTTTCATCTTTAAAATCTATATCCTAGTCCAAATTCTACTGCCTCTGCTTTTGCGCCGTGAGCTTTTACAACCATACTTCCAGAAAAGTGATCTCCAAAAGTTCTTTTGAGTCCTAACCTATTATAAAACCTTCCTTCAAAATCGTATGGATAGTACACATAGTAGCCTAACTGAGAGACAAACGAGAGCTCGTTAAAATGCAACTCATGCCCTATAAAAACTCCAAAGCGTTTCCAGTCTTCATCACCAGTAACCTCGCCCTCAGGAAAAGCTACAGACTCATAACGAATAAGCTCTTTTAAGAAATTTGCAAAAAAAGCATCTACTCCAGCTGTAAAACTAGACTTATGATTTATACGCTTATCTGCAAATGCCGTAAGCGTTAAGAAGCCATATCGCGGCGAGTTATTAATATCACTTTGATTTGCACCACCACTCACTACTAGATTATAATGTATAGGCTCTGAGTATGCTGTTTTTTCTCCTAGTGGGATGTAATCCGGAAACTCATTTGCTTTTGGAAAATAATTAATCCCCGCAGTAAATGCCCATGTATTTGTGGAGTTATTAGGCGCTTTGAGGTTTGCGTTACTGTAGTGTATGATGGTAACCCCTGCGTGTACTCCTATATTTTTGAAGATATTATTCTGCTTGAAACCAAATTTAAGCATGGTACTACTCAACACAGTGGTACCGTAAGCGTTATTTATAAAGTTAGTCTCTCTATCATATGGATTTGTGGCAATTGCAACTCCTTGCCCTATTCTAAACTGCAATCTACGCTTCCAGTAGTAAAAGTTATAATGCGCATAAGCACTATACAATTCCCCTAGATTTTCATTTTTCATGTCTTGATACACAAAAGTGTAACCCACATCTGGAAAATTATAACGTCGCTCCCATGCTTCATACCCGTAAGTCTTTCGGTTATAGGCAAGCATTATTCCCTGCGGATGCTCTGTTATAAGATGAGATATATCTGGATTATGCTCTAAGAGCATACCATAAAAAAAATCTGCCTCGAGATCAAAAGGACGCACTTTTTCCTCTTGTGCATGTATTGTGATGGTTAGTATACAAAAAAACGCAATTCCTAGCTGGCGCAAGTAATTCATAAGAGTCACTGGTTAGTGTTTGTGAACTTACGAAAATTTGAACGTGTAGGTTTGCTTTTTATACTAATTATCTAATAAGGAAAAACCCAAGTGATATGGATAGTTACGCTTTCGCGAAAGCGTAGTATAAATAAATACTTTATTAATCAATTTATAGATAGGAACTGCTATAAAAAAAGGGATGCACTTTCATGCATCCCTACTATATATTGATATTCAATTATTTACTATTAACATAAAAGGCATGGATTATACCTGGAATTATACCTAGAATTGTAAGGATAATATTTATGATTAAATCCTTACCTACGCCTTTGTTTAAAGCAACGGCAAGTGGTGGAAATATAATACTTAAGATGATGGTTAGAATTGACATTGTTTTTGGTTTTAGTTAGTCACAAATATATCGAGCATCAGTGCTTGAGAACGTTAAGTCATTATTAATTGAGATAGTCTTAACTAATCAAATCTAATTTGTAGGATTTTTCTTAACATTTATATCGAATCAAACGATTAAATACCGTTTTTATTAATGTTTTGTATATTGTCATAGATTAAGCCACTGAAATGAAGAGAATTACTTTTTTTTTAATACTAATTATGTTTAGTTCTATAGGAACTGCACAGGTTGATAGCTTGAAAATAAAAGAAAGGTTAAAGCGTCTCTTGGACTCTTCTGCCATCTATTACGAAGCTAACAACTACAGTAAATCGCTTGAGCTTAATGTTAGAATTATTGAAGAAGCAAAAAAAATAAATGATACTGGATATTTACAAAGTGGCTTTAGATATCTAGGCTATGACTATTTAATTCTACAAGACACCCTACAAGCTCGAGAAAGCTTTGAACGCTCTCAAGAGTATGCTAGCCTTGCACAAGATAGTGTAGGCTTAGGGCTCACCTATATGGATCTTGCAAATCTTTATGGTTACTCAGAGTCCTCAATTGATAAAGCCCTTCAATACCATGACAAGTCTATAATAGTATTTAGAAAATTAAAAGATTCTCTAAACTTAAGTAATGCTCATCTTAACGCAGTACTTACGCTTCAAGAACATGAGCGATTTGATAAATCATTAAAGTACTTAACGACGGCAGATCAATTAAGAAAGCACCTATCAAATGGGCTGAAAGCAAACCTTGAAAATCAATGGGCCATTTACTATTTACATGAGAAAAATTATAAGAAAGTAGATTATCATTTATCAAGGATTTTTAAAGACACCTTGTTACAGTCTTCTAGCTTTGAACTTGCAGATAGCTACCTCAGTTATAGTTTGAGCCTTTATGGTCAAAAAAGGTACAAGGAAGCTTATGAGTATGGGGTGAAATATCAAAATTTATATGAGGAAACTACAGATGAATATCAGAATGAAGAATCTCAAAAAATAGCAGCAAACTTTCAAGTAGCCGAGTACAAAAAGAATATTGAGAGAAATGAATTAAAAAACAGGCTTCAGGCAGAAATCGTAAGAAGCCAGATAAACTGGAATAAATTTCTAATTGTTGTTACCGCATCAAGTATTCTGCTCTTAATCCTACTCTATAGAATGTATAGAAGTAAGAAAGATTATGTAAAAAGCCTGACTGAAAAGAACATAGAATATCTTACGGCAAAGAATGAATCTGAGCAGTCTACAAAGGCTAAGACGGCCTTTTTCTCAACGGTGAGCCATGAGTTAAGAACTCCTCTCTATGGTGTTATAGGGCTTAGTACTATCCTGATGGATGATCCAAAATTAAAATCTCATCAACAAGATCTTAAGTCTCTCAAATTCTCGGCAGACTACCTGCTTGCGCTCATAAATGATGTACTACAAATCAATAAAATTGATTCCAATACAGTTATAGAAAATAATGAAGTTTTTAATACAAGAGATTTTATTAAGAACATCGTTTCTTCTTTTGAATACATGCGCCAGCAAAACAAGAACAACATTCACATTAACATTGATGACAACGTTCCAGAATTTGTAAAGGGTGATGCTACTAGGCTTTCTCAAATACTAATGAACTTAGTGGGAAATGCATGTAAGTTTACAGAAAATGGAGACATCTATATATTACTTGAAGCGTCTGGTCTTAATGATCAAAAGGCCAGTATTCACTTTACAATCCAAGATACGGGTATAGGGATTCCAGAAGAAAAACAACAAAGTATATTTGATGAATTTTCTCAAGTAAGCTCAAGACACTACACATATCAAGGTACTGGATTAGGACTGCCTATTGTACAAAAGCTACTAGCACTTTCTGGAGCTGAAATACACTTATCAAGTAAGGTGGGAAAAGGCTCTACATTTTTCTTTACGCTAGACTTTGAGATGTCAAATGAATCATTAATTGTAGACCCCATAGTTATTATAGATGACAAACAACTCAAAAATAAACGCATCCTTATTGTAGATGATAACCGTATCAATCAAATAGTGACAAAGAAGATACTACAGAAACTAGAAGTTACTTGCAGCATTGCAAATAATGGTCAGGAAGCTGTAGAATGCGCTAGAGATAATAAATATGATCTTATCCTTATGGATATTAATATGCCTGTAAAAGACGGATTAGAAGCTACTAAAGAGATTAGACTCTTTGATAAAAAAATCCCTATTATAGCGCTTACAGCTGTAGAGGTAAAGGAAATGCGTTATAAAATCTACAATGCTGGACTTACAGACATTATCGTAAAACCTTATGATATCACCATTTTTAAGCGTACTATCTTGCGCAATTTGCAGCATTTAAATACTGGACAACCTACTGCTAATAGTCAGCTACAGGTTTAATAGTTATTCACTCTTGATTAAAAGTATTGCCCTACTCCAAATACGAATCCGCTAGTGGAGTTTGGGGTTATTCCATATCCATAATCAATCCTAAAAGTTGCATTAAAAATCTTTTTGTGAGTAAAACGCAATCCTAGTCCGGGATACACTCTAAGGTTTTGATCATCTCCAAAATCATCAAAATCTCCACCTGGATTTCTCCAAGATCCAGCATCTACAAACGCATTACCTTGTAATACAAATGATTTTTTATCAAGCAGTGTATGTCTATACTCCGTGTTTATTACAATTACTCCTGTACCACGATCTATCGTATTCCCTACTCCTCTAATATTTAAATTATTATCTACAGAAAATGGTGCAAATGGTGAGTCTGCATTAGATGCTAGACCTACTCGTAATCTGTTTGCCCAGTTACCCTTATCCCCTACTCTAGTAAAATATTGAAAGTCATTCCACCAGATCGTAAAATCGGGTAATCTGCGATCATTTGCCATCACATGCTGCACATTAAATGTGCTCTTAAAACCAGATATATACTGGTAATAGTAATCTAGTGCGTTATATTCATAGATACCTTTTATAAGAATCTTGTCTACATTAAATTCTTGAGGAACCCCTGCAGAAGTCGCACCAGCTAGGTATTCATACTTTTCATTAAATAAATTTACACCTGCCTCTACCCGATGCTTAAAGTTTATGGCATATAATCCTAATACTTCAAAAGAGGTGTTACTGTACTTATAATCTGCGGTACCTTCGTCTAGAAAAACAGGTTCTTGTGTAGTTAATCGCTGCGCATTTATCGCAACTCCTAGCTTATTATTAAATAAAAATGGAGCTCTAAGGTTCACCCCATAAGAATTAAAAATATCTCGTTGATAAAATCCTCCAAAGGCTATATTTCTCCCTAAGGTATTGAACTCGTATACACCTATTCTAAAGGCAAATTCATCATCATTTGTAGTATAGACATTGAGCTGAGGGTTTATCGTTATATTCTCTTCAATATAATAGCGAACTTCATAATTATCATAAGAAGGAATCACTTGATAATATGCGTGCCGTACTGCTGGTAGTCTTTTGAGTCTTATAATATCTACCTCTAGTAATGTAGAATCTAAAGGACTATCTACACGCAAATCACTAATTAATTCAATAAAAGAGGTCTTAAGTTTTTTATTGCCATGAATGGTAAAATCCTCCACAATGCCTTCTTGCGCATTACTCATAGAGCAATACAGCATGAGTAGAATGTATAACCAAAAGTATTTCATGTACTGTAGGATTTACTATGCTTTGTAATTAGATTATCTCATAATCTACAAATTCTCTTACATTAAAAATACTGCCCTATCCCGAATACAAGTCCGCGATTTTGAGTTGCTCCAAGTCCTACTCCATAGTCTAACCTAATGACAGCGTTGAAGATACGTTTATGTATAAAGCGCACTCCAAGACCAGAGTACAGCTCCACATTATTGATACTCGCTAGATCATCAAATCCTTCTCTAGGACTTCGTATTGATCCAGCATCTACAAAAGCATTTCCTTGAAGGACAAACCAGTCCTTTTCTATAAGCGTGTGTCTATATTCTGTATTTACAAAAACAAAGGATGTACCTCTATCAATATCATTTCCTGCACCTCTAAGATTAAACTGATTATCAACCGTAAAAGGGGCAAACTCAGATTCATTATAAGAAGCATACCCTAGCTGTAGTCTACTTGCCCAGTTACCCTTTGTTCCTATTTTTTTAAAATACTCTGTTGCATTTTGTGCTACAAGCCCTTCTTCTAGGAGACCATCACCTCCTAAAACATAACGCACATCGAGGAGATTGCGTACTCCCTCTACATATTGATACGTGATGTTTAAAAAATTAGTCTCATACTCTCCGCGTAGGGATACTTTATTTGCATCAAGTCCCGCTGGCAGTACACTTTGCACCTCCGTATCATCAATGTCGTAAGATTCATGGTACACTCTAACTCCTAACTCTGCCTTATTATGAAAATCTATTTCATACAAACCATAAATCTCTGCACCTACATCATCTTTCTTGTAGTTTATAGGAGTTTCATCGAGGTAAATAGGTTCAAAAGTCACATTTTTAATATAGTTGACACCTAACCCTAATTTGTTAGTGATTAAGAAAGGTGCTTCCCAGTAAGCTCCATAAGAGTCAAAAACATCCCGCTGATAAAAGCCACCAAGTATCTGACTTTGACCAAGAAAATTAAATTCGAATGCGCTTACGCGAAAAGCAAAACTACCATCGTTTGCCTCAGAGATGCGCAAACCTGGAATAATGGTGAAGTTTTCGACAATCTTATAGGTGAGTTTGTACGTGCTATCTGTAAGTTTAGTTTGAACAACGGTTGCATTTGCAATGGCTGGTAGTCTATTTAAACGCTCAATATCTGTTGCGACTTTAAGAGAGTCATATGCCGTTTTCGATTTTACTTTAATAAGCCTTCTCAATAAAGATTCATCTACACGTTTTAATCCTTCAAAAGTGATTTCTTCTATAATAGGTTCTTGTGAAAAAAGAAATGAAGTCATCAACAGCGCGCAGACGAGGGAGAAATATTTCATAAAGGCTATAGCTATATTAAAAACGTTGGTCGAAAGTAATGCACAATCATTGCGTAACACGCCATTATTTACTTAAATAAATGATGAGCATCTTATTTAATACTTACCATAATGCTGTCTTATTACAGCTTCGGCTGGTTTATTTTGGGGTGTAAACTGGTTGTTTTCTGGACCTCCTACCTCTTCATGTTTTATGAACCACTTCCATATAAATCCTCCTGCCATCCACTCTTCATCCCATACTGTATCAAAGAGAGCTTGCGTCGCTTGTGCCTGTCCTTCAAGATTTACGGTGGTCATAGATCTATCTGCCTTCCAAGGTTCTTTGCCTGTATAATCTACAGAGCGGTACCCAAATTCTGTGAAAATTACTTTGCGGTTTTCCGCTTTCGCGAAAGCGGACATCTCCTCCTTCCATCGTTGCCATCCCGCGGTAACACACTCCACAGATGGGGTTTGATCATCACAAACAGGAAAATAAGCATCAATCCCTATGTAGTCTAGCTGACTCCAAAATGGGGTTTTCTTATACTCATCCCAGTTTGCAGCATACGTAAGTTTACCATTGTACACCTTTCTTATATCAATAATAAGTTGCGTCCAAAAATCTGGTCTGTTTGTTACAAATTGTTCTAACTCTGTACCTATGCAAAAGATGGTTGCTCCTTCTTCTTGAGCAAGTGTGGCATAATCAATTATAAAGTTGCGGTATGAATCTTCAAGCGCTGTCCACTCTGACTCTGTTTCCATTTTAAGGTACCCAGTAAACTCGCCATTGCGTATCCATATTTGTGGTTTTACCATCACCTCAATACCTGCTTTGTGCAATTCTGACACATAGTTGCGACCTCCTTCTCTGGTCTCACCATACCACTGCCTGTCTGTGTTGTATATAATTTGTGGTTTATCTTTTTGTGGTACAAACCCAAACGGCATTACCGCAGCATAGTTTGCATTTACAAGTTGTACAGGGCTTACATGAGTGCTATCTACCGGATTACGATTTGCAACAAAACTCACCCCATTGATTTTCTTTTCTTCTGTTTTTTGAGCGGTACATGCTTGTAGACAAATCAATAAAAAGAAACATCCTATAATATTTTTCATCTACTTATTTTTTTGATTTAAAGATATGTGTTTATGATTAAAATTTGAAAAGCATATGAGTTATAACGAAAGATCTTAAAAGCAATAAGACCCTAAGAACTGGGTAGCTCTCAAGGTCTATCATAGTGTGCTGTATACTCATTGTAGTTAACGTATATGAATATACATTGCACTCGTAAAGAGCTTAGATTAGGGGAACCTAAGCGCTCTAGCTATATGTTAAAAAACAGCTCTCAACCCTAGGTTAAAAGTCTGCCCTAATCCAGTATCGTTTCCTCTTACAAAGTTTGTATATAATGCCTCAAGGTTAAGAGCGTCTGTAAGTTGATATTTTGCCCCACCACCTACAGCTGTAAAGTCTTGTGAGAATTCGTTTCCTAAATCTATAAGTTGTGAGTGCTGCACAAGGCCTAATACTGTAAATTTCGAACTTGGGAAATAACTTAAAAACAATCCAGGAGTAAGACGCAAACTATCATTTGCAAAACTATCCTCATCATCTCCAAAGTTGAGCTCAGAATTCAAATCTGCAAATAGTTGCCAGTCTCCTCCTGCAAAAGTATGATCAAAGAAAAATCTGTTTTGCCATGTAAATCCTTTTTGATCAAGAAAAACACCTTCTTCTGTCTCATTATCTACTAGAGGAATAAAAAACGAACTCTGGATAGAGAAATTATTTACTTTACTAAACGGAACAAACTTTACAGATGGTGCTATAGAAGTAAGACCGCTACGAGCAGTGCCTCGCTCACCATCAAATTTAAATACATCAAAGGCATCACGACCGCCTATAGTGCTAGATCTTGCCTCTAGTATTAATCCTACGTTTACTCTATTATTATTTGAAACACCAGTATAAACTTCAAGTGTTGATGTGAAGAAATTATTCCTTGGGATA
The DNA here is from genome assembly GCF_045063955.1 of Dokdonia sp. Asnod1-B02. Classification (NCBI taxonomy): domain Bacteria; kingdom Pseudomonadati; phylum Bacteroidota; class Flavobacteriia; order Flavobacteriales; family Flavobacteriaceae; genus Dokdonia; species Dokdonia sp. Asnod1-B02. The sequence continues at coordinate 3,334,350 of NZ_JBEFNW010000002.1, forward strand.
TCACGATCCTCACCATTTTCTCCAAAGGTATCTTTAGTCTCTGTGTACAGATTATTAAACCATTTGATGTCAAATTGCCCTTTTGAGATAAGTTTAGACGGTGTGAGTGTTTGTATCACAGAGCCTCCGTCTTCAAGGTTTTCTGTATCATCTTGTGCAAAAGAGGTTGCAGCAACAAGTATTAAAGCCACTAGTAGGATTGTTTTTTTCATTGTAGTTGTTTTTGATTATTTGTTTGTGCGTCACACACCAGACGGCTAGGGTTTAATACTATCTGGTGAGAACGGCTTTTTAAGTCAATAGTTATCTACCTCGACAGGTATCGAGTAGTTGTAGTAGGTAAATTTTAATGGAGTTATATAGCAAGTAATCTACACCAACTCTAATGTACTAGAAACTATTATTTAGTATCATTAAGTGTCCAGTCATAAGGATAATATGACAGCTTTGCATCACTAGAAATAGGCTCTTTGCGGTATTTGTTTAGAAAATCTATCTCTGTACCCTTGCGTACGAAGTCTTCTTTATACCACTCAAATATTTGTGAAATCTGCACCTTGTCACCTTTCACTTTAATGAAGTTAGGATTATTTACAGCAAGTGTGGTCTGGCGTTGTAGCTGTGATTTTAATCGGGCTGGTGTGTATGCCTCATTGATGATAGGAGGACACCCTAAACCTGCACATACTAACACAAAGTGAAAACGAGGTTCATTTGGAAATTTTGCTCTCAGCTTATTATTTTCAATATTATTTAAGGTGATATTTATCCCGCCTAACTTGTAGGTGTTTGTATCAAAAAAACCTTTTATAGATAGTGGTTGCTTTACTGGATACTTCTCTGTGATACCTTTAATAACTGCTAGGTTATAAGCGTTAATCCAGAAAGATTGATACGTTGCCGCATCAGATGTGCTTACAGATATAGATGCTGCATTTTCTAATAGCTTATCTAGCGCTTGTGGGTTTGCCTTTACAGCGGCATAATTCACTAGCCCATTTTTCACGTTTGCTTTAAAGAAAGTATCTGCATCAGCAAAAAATGCTGCCGTGTCTTGTGCTTGGATGTTCACACTTGACAAAATGATTACGAGAAGTAGTGCGAGGTTGGTAATTGATTTCATAAGTAAACTTTTTTCTGCACAATGGGTCGAGCTCAAATAGAGAGACTTACAGCCAGACCATTAAAAATTTAAAATAACCAGTTCAGTACGCTCCATAATTAAGACTATAATTTCCTTACGAATATCTTAACATTTAGATAAATTCTAAATAGAGAGCTTCGCGTTAAGTTTGTTATCTTTAAAACGACCCAAGGATATGTTATCTCATAGAAACAAGTTTTAAAATGCTTGTTTAGACTACTATATATTTTGCTTTCGCGAAAGGGTAACAAAAAGATTTTTTCGCGAAAGCGGGACAACAACAACCATTCATTTCTTAATTTTTACTTAGGTGAAAATTATATAAAACCAACCTCTATGGAAGAACACATCGTCATTATAGGTAACGGTATTTCTGGCGTAACCACCGCGAGACACATCCGCAAAGCTTCTGACAAAAAGATCACCATCATTTCTGCCGAAACGGATCACTTCTTTTCTCGTACGGCACTCATGTATATCTATATGGGACACATGAAATATGAACATACAAAACCGTATGAAGATTATTTCTGGAAGAAAAACCGCATTGATCTTAAACGCGCTTTCGTAGAGACTGTAGATCATGAAAACAAACAATTACTACTTTCTGGAGGTGAAAAAATGAGTTATGATAAGCTGGTGCTTGCCGTGGGATCTACTCCTAATAAATTTGGCTGGCCAGGTCAAGATCTCGAGGGTGTACAAGGGTTGTATTCAAAACAAGATTTAGATAAACTAGAAGCAAATGCTCCAGATAACAAAACGTGTAAACGTGCTGTGGTTGTAGGTGGAGGTCTTATAGGTATTGAGATGGTAGAGATGTTACTCACTCGTGACATCCCTGTGACTTTTTTAGTTCGTGAGAATAACTTCTGGAACGGAGTGCTCCCTATAGGTGAAAGCCAGATGCTCAATCGTCACATAAAAAGCCATCACGTAGATTTACGATTAGGTTTTAATCTAGACAGTATTCTAGCAGATGATCATGGTAAAGTACGCGCTGTAACTATAAAAGAGACTGGCGAAGAGATTGCTTGTAACGTTGTAGGACTTACCGCTGGTGTATCTCCTAATGTGGCTTTCTTAAAAGATAGCGGTATTGAGATAGGACGAGGTATCAAGGTCAATCCTATGCTAGAGACTAATATAAAAGATATTTATGCCATAGGTGATTGTGCAGAGCAGCACGAGGGTATAAACGGCCGTCGTCCTATAGAGGCTGTGTGGTATACTGGTAGAATGATGGGCGAGGCACTTGCTCAGACACTTACTGGAAAACCTACAGCATATAACCCGGGACACTGGTTTAATAGTGCTAAGTTTATGGATATAGAGTACCAGACCTACGGATGGGTGTTCTCAAAACCTAAAGAAGGTAATATCCACTTCCACTGGATGCATAAGGATGATAATAAATGTATCACTATCGAGATGCAAGAAGGTACTCGCAAGTTTATAGGGATAAATAATTTTGGGATACGCCTACGTCACGAACTATTTGACCGCTGGCTTACCGAGGGTCAAACTACAGACTATATACTAGAGCATCTTAAGGATGCAAACTTTGACCCAGAGCTCTACACGCATTACGAAAAAGAAATCCTAGCTGAGTACAACAAACAATACGGAACCTCTCTCGCTCCTAAGAAAAAGAGCTGGAAAAGAATCTTTGCATAACCTACCTTACGACTTACACTTATGAAAATTATTAAAAACTTAGGCCTGGTTATCTTTCTTACTGGACTAGCAATATGGACTGCTTCTGTGTTTATGGGAGGCTTTACATTACAACAAGATCAACTAGACGCTTTTGTTTCTGAAAAAGGAATTAAAAGCGAACTCATTACTAAAAGAATAACAGAAGACGTAGTGGGCAAAACCCTAGGCACCTTTGCCTTTACAGGTGCCATTCGTAATGCCCTTGCCGAAAACAACACCTATTATGATGCTCAAATAGCCAAATATGACGCTGCAAAGGAGTGGGATAAAAAAGGAGAACAATACCAGTATCGCATTAATGATAAAGACTTTCAAGCCTTTAGCTTCTCCCTAGCCAAAAAAGCAGGAACAGGCTTCATCGTTGAAAATAAAGGGCTCATGTGGTTCTTAACTTTTGGACTAAGCATCTTAGGAGCACTTATGTTTATTTTTCCTAACCTTGTTTTATTAGGTAAACCAGGAATTAAAAACGACCACATCTACCACGACGCAGCTACAAACCGCGGCTGGATTGCCTGGTTAGTACTCATATACCTCGTGCTATTTTACCTAGTGCTTTATTTTAATGCAGACTATGTAGTAAACTGGACATTTATACTCGACCCTATCAGTAATGCGCTTAATGGTGGAGATGCCAGCCAGTGGTTTGTGTACGGTTTCTTATACTGTACCATTATGCTCACGATGGCTATGCGTATGTACATAAAGTACCGTCATAATAAATACCAGATTGTACGTACTACCTCTGTATTATTTTTCCAGATTGTATTTGCCTTCCTTATTCCAGAGATCATGTCTAGCTTAGGAAAGCCGGGATATGATTTTAAAAATGCATTCCCACTTGATTATGATTTCTTTTTTGAGTGGAATCTAGAAACACTTACAGAAAGTGGTGGCCTAGGTATTTTCATCCTCGTATGGGGTGTTGTACTTACACTCGTGATAGTACCAGTAATGGTATACTTCTTTGGAAAAAGATGGTATTGTAGTTGGGTTTGTGGTTGTGGAGGTCTTGCCGAAACACTTGGAGATCCTTACCGTCAGCATTCTAATAAAACGATGAAAGCTTGGAAGCTGGAGCGCTGGCTCATTCATTCTGTACTTGCTTTCTCACTTGTAATGACCGTGGTTACTTTATATTGCTACTTTACAGGAGCAGAGTCGCTACTAGGTATTAACACGCAGTGGATTAAGGATACGTATAGTTTCTTGATAGGTGCTTGGTTTGCAGGAGTAATTGGGACTGGATTCTACCCTATTTTTGGTAACCGTGTATGGTGTCGTTTTGGATGCCCGCTAGCAGCCTACTTAGGATTTGTACAACGTTTTAAATCTCGTTTTAGAATCACTACAAACGGAGGACAATGTATCTCTTGTGGTAACTGTTCTACCTATTGTGAGCAAGGAATTGATGTACGTGCATATGCTCAGAAAGGAGAGAACATCGTACGTTCTAGCTGTGTAGGTTGTGGTGTATGTAGCGCAGTATGTCCTCGTGGCGTACTTAAATTAGAAAACGGACCAGAAGCAGGTCGTATCAACCCTACTCAAGTATTATTAGGTAATGACGTAGACCTTATGGACTATGTAAATAATGATCAAGATGTAGCGTAACTATTTTATTACGCTTTCGCGAAAATGTGATATTTCAAAAACCACCTCAGGAAACTGTGGTGGTTTTTGGGTTTTAAACTGTGTATTAAAGCTTGCTTCTGATAAGGTGATATGAACTTTATTTCAAAAAAAGCATGATTATATGGGAATCCGTAAAAACAAAGCACTAAGGTTTTGTATTTTAGGTGGCTACATACCAAATACAAATATATAACCTTAAAAAAACGGCTAATCCATTGGAAAATTCAAACCTAGAAAACACTAACAATAACCCAATTAAAACAGGGATAACTTATAATGTCAATGCCATAAAGCCAAATCTGAAAAGAGCAAAAATTGCTCAGATATTAGTCTGGCTAGTTATGGTTCTTGATATCTTCTCAATTGTATCATCATATTTACAGTATAACATCTTACAGTCAATACAAAACGATGAGTTTGTTACTGAGCAAGCACTAAATGCAAACGACACTAGAGAACAAATTGTAGCCATTCTTTACACAATCATATTTATAACATCTACAGTAACTTTTATTCAATGGTTTAGAAGAGCCTACTACAACCTGAATATCAGAGCAAAAACAAACCACACAGATGGATGGGCTGCTGGAAGTTGGTTTGTACCTATAATTTCATTGTATCGTCCGTATCAGATAATGAAAGAAATGTGGGACAAAACAACACGTTTAATTAAAGTTGAAGACTCTAACTATTTAGACAGCAATACTACAGTTATCGGAATTTGGTGGACATTATGGATTGTATCTAACTATATAGGTAATTATGTACTTAAGAGTATCTTTAAAGAACAGACTATTGAGACTTTAATGAGTAGTACTATTGCAGACATGGTTATGTCAATATTAGGAATACCGCTAGCTATCGTGACCGTAACTATTATCAAAAACTATTCGTCTAAAGAAGAGAAAATTTCAAGTTTAGAAAAACAAAAATCTATTTTGTAGATAGCATAACTCAACTAAATCATGGATATCATCGCATTAGAAAAGAAAAGACTAGAATGGTCTCTTAGAACATTTACTGAAGCAACCCCAATGGGATCGCTTCAAAAAGCTAAGGAAGAGATAAAAGAAATAGAAGACGATATTACCAATGACATTAAAAATCCAGTTGAATATGCAGATGCCATCATGTGCATATTTGACGTAGCAGCTAGAATGGGAATAAGTGCAGAAGATGTCATGATTGCCTATGAAGAGAAGCTTGCCATTAATATGAAGCGAACTTGGAAGAAGAATTCAAATAATAGCTATTCACATATAAAGTCATAATTTTAAGCTTTCTTATAGGTATACTTTTGGCTAAGAAATCAACTTTATAAACGACTACAGAACTGTAAAAATTTTAATAAAACTCAATCTTCCTTCAGCTCAATGACAACCCTACCCCAACAATTAGAAAACCCTGTCTGGTATTCTTTACGTGAAACACATAAAAAGTTTGCAGTTACTTTTGATGGTGTTCTGTTTTATAATCCCGCGGTATGTACGTTTGGGGCTTTCTTTGATGAGACAAAGACTGCAAGCGCTTCTAGGGAATATATAAATACTAGAAAAGATTTCTTCTTCGTCACAGAAAACCAAACACCCCATATAGATGACACAAAAATTGTTCTAAACAGAAAAATTGATGGTTGCCAGATGGTGTTAAAAAAATTAAGTGACGTTGTAATCAAGGAAGAGATCATATTATTGGACGAGTCTTATATTGATGAGATTTATGAGCTCGTATGGTTAGTAATGCCTGGTTTCTATCAAAAGCGCAGTTTTGAAATGGGCAATTTCTATGGAATTATTAAAAACGGCAAACTAGTTGCCATAGCTGGACAACGCATGCAAACCAATCTGTTTGTAGAAATAAGCTCCGTAGTTACCCATCCAGATTACACCAAGCAAAAGCTAGCTAGTCAGCTCATTGCTTACAATGCCAAAGAGATTTTAAGAGAAAACAAAACACCCATTTTACATACCAATAAAGGAAACCTTGCAATCCCACTGTATGAAAAATTAGGATTTGAGGTTACTAGAGATATGAACTGGTGGTTATATTCTAGAAAAGAGTAAATACTATGAAACAACTTTTTATCTTATCAATCATTTTATGTTTTAGTGCCAGCGACACCTTGTTATATGCTCAAGAAACTAATTTTATAATCGACTATATACAGCGTTTAGAAAACTCCCAAGAATATCTCAATCTCGTTGCAGAAGCTATGCCTATTGAGAATTATGGCTACAGAGTTACACCAGCCTCTAGTAGTTTTGAAGAAAACTTAATGCACATCGCATGGGCGATGGACTGGCACAGTGAATCACTTTTAAATGGTCGTCCAGCAAGGAACTGGGAGACAGATAGCGAACTTAAAGTTGCTTCCAAAACTAAGGAGGAAATGATTGCTGCTGTAAACAAGACTTTTGAACACACTGCCAAATTAATCCAAGAGCTTGATACAACCCAATTAAATGACACAGTAGCTTACGGCAATCTGCAACGCACAAAGCGCCAAGTGTTACTTATCCTCACCGATCACATTACGCACCACAGGGCACAAATGCTAGTTGCATTACGTCTTAATGGCTTAGTACCGCCTAGATATATGTTGTATCAGTAGTATAAGACAGAACATATTTGAAAAGTTATTATCAGAATTCTAAAATGAAAATCAGTACAAATAAATTTCAATAATGAACGATTTAATTAAACTTGGAAAGAAAAGAACATTGCTTATTTCACTAAGTATTCTACTTGTCTCCATACATACTATTTATTTTTACAATGTGAGTGTAATAGAGGTAGAACCTACCAAACTGCTTCAACAATTCATACGCTTTTTATTAACTATTGGGCTACTACTCATGGTTTATAAAGGAAAAAATTGGGCAAGGATTATTGCTATAATTCTATTTGCTTTTGGAATATTAGGAGCCATTTTTGGATTCATTACAACCGATACTTATTTTCTAAACAAAACGCCGTTCTTAGTAATGATTTTCGTCTATGGAATGGCGGTTTATCATTTCAGCTTTTCAAAAAGTTTTAAGGCATTTTTTGAATCTCAAAAAACTAACATTACCCAAGCTCCCGGCTTATACGAGAGACAGATGCAATTAGATAAGTTCTGGCAAATCGTTGAGACTAGTAATATTAAAAGTCATGGTGATTATGAACAGCAGCAAGAGCAATTAAAAAAAGAATTACTACTTCTTAATCCTCCAGAAATTGTTGCTTTTAATAACACCTTTAAGTTTTTAAAAGGAAGCATTTACAATTGGGACTTTTGGGCAGCTGCGTATATAATTAATGGAGGGTGCTCTGATGATTGCTTCTCAGACTTCAGAGGTTGGTTAATAGGCAGAGGAAAACAAATCTTTGACAATGCAGTTCAAGATATTGAAAGCCTAGCTACTCTTGAAGATACTAATGATGGTGATTGGGAAGGCTTAAGCTATGTACCAAGTATTTCCTTTGAAGAGAAGACAGGAATAGATATGCCTATAGGAATTCGACAAAACATGATTATTTCTGGTGATGAATGGGATGAAGAAGGAGATGATTTGAAGAATAAATATCCTAAACTATGGATGACTTTTGAAGAAAATTAAAAAAGCTGTTACACGTTCAGACACTATTAAAAACACCTTGACAAACTAGTTGATGAACTAGTCAGAGGTCGTTCTATGGAAAAAATCTTACGCACACTATAACATTTTCGCTTTAAGCTTGTGACAAAATAATTCATGAGGGAATATTTTTTGATCACCGCCTACTCTTAATAGTGGCGGGCAATTTTGTAACGCAAATTCCTGATGCCCTTATCTTGATATTTAGAGGATAATTATCACCTACTTTGCACATTTTTGGATTTAAATCATTGCAAATAAACTTTTAAAATTACTCGATAAAACATCGATTGCAAATCGACGCTAAAAATACTATTTAGAATTATTATAAATAATTTGGTCATTTAAAAAGACATGGATATGTTTGCATCAAATTTACTATTTATATTAAGTCTAAATAAAAACAATGAAACAATTTTTACCAATCTTAAGTCTCATATTGCTTACTAATGTGGCTATTGCACAACAAGGCTCCATCACCGCTACTGTAGTAGATGCAAATCAATCTAATTTGTATGGTGTTAATGCTACTCTCAAAACATCTAAGCAAGGAGCACAAACAGGAAATGATGGAACTTTTATTATTCAAAATGTGAGTGATGGAACTCATGTTCTTAGAATCTCATATCTAGGTTTTAAAACAAAGGAATTTACAGTTACGGTGGCTAATGACCTACCAACTAACTTAGACACAATCACGCTGTATGAAGGAAATGAAATCCTATCTGAAGTAATTCTAGAAGGTGAACGACGCAATAAATTTTCAAGAAAGAAAACTGCTTACGTTTCCAAACTACCTCTAAAGGACATTGAAAACACGCAAGTCTATAGTACTATCACAAATGAATTATTAAAATCTCAAGTAATTACAAACTTTGACGATGCCCTTAAAAATGCAACAGGTGTTGAACAATTATGGACTTCTACAGGTCGTGGTGGTGATGGTGCAGGATATTTTTCCTTACGAGGTTTTTCTGTGCAACCACAGTTAGTTAATGGATTACCGGGTCTTACAAATGGAACTATAAACCCTGCAAACATAGAGCGCATAGAAGTCTTAAAAGGTCCCTCTGCTACACTTTTTGGTAATGCAGTAAGCTCTTATGGAGGCCTTATAAATGTAGTTACTAAAAAACCATATGCAGGGACTGGTGGAGAATTATCTTTTACTTCTGGAAGCTACGGACTCAATCAGATTGTAGGTGATTTTAATACTCCTCTAAGTAAGGATGACAATCTATACTTTAGACTAAATACAGCATATACTACTGAACAAAGCTTTCAAGATGCAGGTTTTAGAAAATCATTTTTTGTTGCTCCTTCTCTATCATATAAGGTAAATAACAAACTGTCATTTTCATTCTATGGAGAAATCACCCAAGCAGAACAAACAAATCCAACATTTCTATTCTTAAATAGAAGCGCTCCTACCGAGGCATCTAATCTTGATGAATTAGAATACAATAACAAATTATCATTTACGAGTAATGAGCTTACTCTAGAAAACCCAACACAAAACTATAGGGTTGAGATGGACTATAAGTTATCTGAGTCATGGCAATCCCAAACACTTTTATCAAAAAGTGCCACATCTACAAAAGGCTATTACTCATACCTATTTGATTTTGGCATTCTTGGTAATGACACATTCTCTCGATTTATCAATAAACAAAATGCAAACACCCAAACTACAGATATACAACAGAATTTTGTGGGTGATTTTAAAGTAGCATCTCTTAGAAACAGAGTGGTAATAGGTGTTGATTACTTCAATGCAACCGAAACTAACAATAGCTCAGGTTATGCTTTTTATGGTAATGTAACTCCAGATGGCGGAATTAATAATGACAATCCATTTACGGCAGATGTTGAAGACACTCCGTTTCCATTATCTACATCTGCCGTAGATGCGGCTATTGCAACTCAAGGTATAAGTAACATCAAATCAAAATATCACATCTACAGTCTATACGCATCTGATGTACTTAACCTAACGGAATCGCTATCTGCGATGGTGGGATTACGATTAGACCATTTTGATAATGAAGGTGATCTAGCAAATGCAGATGATGATTACAATCAAACTACACTCTCGCCTAAGTTCGGCCTATTATATCAACCTATAAAAGATGTTCTTTCCGTATTTGGGAACTACCAGAATGGTTTTACAAACGTAGCTCCACAACTCGTAGGAAATCCAGAAGATGGACCGCAAACTCTACAAACTTTTGATCCAGAACAAGCTAATCAAGTTGAATTTGGTTTAAAAACAAATCTTTTTAATAATAAGCTTAACGCTACCCTAAGCTACTATGACATTACGGTAAAAGACCGCGTAATTACTGACCCGTCCTCGCCATTCAATAAAGTTCAAGGTGGAGAAGTTACAAGTAGTGGTTTTGAAATTGAAATAAATGCAAATCCGCTAAAAGGATTAAATATTAGAGCCGGATACAGTAATAATGATAGTGAAACCACAGCTTCTGATAACGCCGAAATTCTCAACCGTAGACCACTAGAAGCTGGACCCGAAACACTTTATAACTTCTGGACAAATTATGAATTTCATGAAGGAAGTCTTGATGGTTTTGGTATAGGCCTAGGATTTAATGGAGCTAGTGAGCGACTTGCAATAAACTATGCATCAACGGGAACGTTTACACTTCCAAGTTATGTCATTGCAAATGCCTCAATTTTCTACCAAGCAGATAAATATAGGATAGGTCTAAAGGTTAATAATGCTTTTAATAAAGAATATTATAAAGGCTGGACAACCATCAACCCACAAACGCCAAGAGCAGTAATGGCAAACATTTCATATAATTTTTAATTAGCCCACTAAAGAGGATATGACCACCTGGTCATGTCCTCTTTTTTAAATTTCTGATAATGACTAACAAAAAAATCATATTTCAAATTCATAAAATACTTGGTCTAGCTACAGGCTTAGTTGTTTTTATAGTTGCTATTACAGGGTGTTGCTGGGCTTTTAGAGAAGAGATTGAGCACCTTTATGATGATTATAAAACGGTCACACCTCAAGATATGCCTATTCTTACTCCTACCGAGGCAAAGATGCTTGCACAAGAAGTATTTCCAGAAAACACAGTGCACGGAACCGTATTTAAAAAAGCTGGTAACGCTGTAGAAGTAATATTTTATGATGCCGAACCAGAATTTTATCAAAGTGTATTTCTCAACCCTTATTCTGGTAAGGTTATTCAAGTAGACAATCACCTTACAGGTTTCTTTGCCTTTATACTTAAAGGGCATATGCGCCTATGGCTACCTAAAAATATAGGAGAGCAAGTAGTTGGTGTATCCATACTACTATTTATTGCCATCATTATTTCGGGCTTTATCTTATGGATTCCTAAAAAGCGTAAAAATATAAAACAACGCATGCGTTTCGACTGGAAAAAAACAACGAGATGGAAGCGCAAAAACTTTGATTTACACACAGTCGTAGGTTTTTACATTTGCTCCTTAGCATTAATTTTAGCTTTTACAGGATCAATGATGTCGTACAATTGGCTTAAATATGTAGTCTATAAATCAACAGGTGGAGATAAGGAGGTTCAGTTTATAATTCCAGATAACGTAAATAGTAGTCAAGACTCTCTAGGACTATTACCTATAGACAACCTCATTGTAAAATTACTTAAGGAAAATCCAGAAGCAGAAGCTTTTGAACTACATTACCCTCAAGCCTCACATGAAAGTATTTATGTGGAAGTATCTAACAGTAAGGGTCTCTATTATGATGCAGATTTTAGATTTTTTGATCAACATACTCTTGAAGAGTTAACTACTCCAAGTATTTATGGAACGTATAAAAATACTAGTGTTGCAGATAAAATTCAGAGAATGAATTATGACATACATATAGGTGCCATAGGCGGTATCGCAGGTAAAATAATAGCATTTTTAATAAGTTTACTTACAGCTACTTTACCTATAACTGGAATATTACTATGGTATGGAAGAACTTATAAAAAGAGACCTAACTCATAGTTTAATCAAAATATTACAACGTAAACCCAATCCTAATACCTCCCCATTTATAAGAGCTACCAGTTGCAAATTCCTTTGTGATTACGGAGCGAGTGTATTCAAAATAGAGCGTTTTTGTTTTAAGAATAATTCCGTAATCAAACTGTCCCGTAACTCTTTGCACATCTCCAGACTCAATGGTGTATGGACTATCGCGATTAATCAATCCTCCTTGTAATGTAGCGTCATAACCAATGACACTCACCATAGGAGCGGCATAGGCATATAGTTTGAAACCGCTACGCTCTGATAGTGATGAAAATGAATTATTAATAATTCCCACAGTACTATTTACTCCTAATGATCCATTAGTAAAAAGGGTTCCTACCTTTACATTTGCACTCGCTTGAAGCGAAAATAGATCTTCATATCGCACAAGTTGCTTCTCATATCCTATTTCGTAGTTCAGTACGAGATCATTTTTAATTTGGTTTTTCCACCCCAGCGGGATTTTATTTCCAGTAGCCTCATGAATTCCTCGCTGCATTTCTTTTCCAAACGCTCCCGGACCTATAATTCCAATACTTAAACCACTACTAAATATACTTTTTGCAGAAACATCTACCGCAATCATGGAGCTCTTGAGCATTATTGCTGCAGCAAATGGCCTGTCGCCCACTTGTATTTCTGGGAGCTCATAATGATTAGGTGTAAACCCTATATGCTCGATGGATAATCCATAGCGACGCTCGGTGTTTTCAGGTATATAAAACAGCTTATTAACAGGGTTTTTAGCTAAGAATGGTGCTACCAATTCAAAACTATAACCTTGGGTATAATTTTCATCTGTTGCAGCAAAGTAGTCATTGTCATAGCTAAACCTAAAATAGTGATTCGCGTTTATTGCTCTATAAGAAGTGGTATTATCAATTTTTTGGCTCCAAGAATACTGACTTGAAAGCGATAACATAACTAGTAGACAACACAAATTCTTCATACTAAGTATACGAGAAACTTGTATTCAAGGTTTTCAAAATAAGAGCCAAATTTTATATCATAAAAGATATGATCACCATGCACGCTTTCGCGAAAGCGTAATAAATAATATCTTGTCATAAAACTACTTAGATGACTACTTCACAATTACTAGGCGTTCACCTACAGCAAATCATTACAGGGCCTAATCTGACGGGATCACATCTATCGCAGCACCTAGATGATGTTTCTGTAGATGAAGCCATCACGAGTCTCTATGGACTCAATAGTATAGCGCAGCTAGTATTTCATATTCACTACTACATAAATGCTGTGGGAGACGTACTAGAAGGCAAACCACTTCTTGCTAAGGATTCTTTAAGTTTTAATGCTCCCTTGATCAATACGGAAGCAGCATGGCAATTACAAAAAGAACAACTCTATGCGGCGACACATCGCTGTGCACAACTAGCAAAAGATTTTCCTCAAGAGAAACTAAAGGAAGAATTTGTGTTGAAAAAATATGGCAGTTATGAGCATAACTTAGTAGGCCTACTAGAACACTCACATTATCATTTTGGCCAGATGGTGATTATAAAGAAAATATTGCGAGCCCAATTAAAGTAATCTACCGCTACCATCTAAATCAAAAAAATCTCGATATTGCTATCGAGATTTTTTAAAAATTATTCTTGTTCTTCTGGCTTCATAACAAAGTCTTCCATAAACTTCGTTGTATAATTACCAGCGATATAATCTGGATGATCCATTAACTGTCTGTGAAAAGGAATTGTTGTTTTAATACCTTCTATTACAAACTCATCAAGAGCACGTTTCATTTTATTAATTGCCTCTTCTCTAGTTTGCGCAGTAGTAATCAACTTTGCAATCATAGAGTCATAATTAGGAGGAATCATATAACCACTATAAACGTGAGTATCTATACGTACTCCGTGACCACCTGGTGCATGTAAATTAGTAATGCGCCCTGGTGATGGTCTAAAACCGTTATAAGGATCTTCTGCATTTATACGACACTCGATAGAGTGTAACTGTGGGTAATAATTCTTTCCTGATACTGGTACTCCAGCCGCAACAAGTATTTGCTCACGTATTAAATCGTAATCTACTACTTGCTCTGTAATAGGGTGCTCTACTTGGATACGAGTATTCATTTCCATGAAGTAGAAGTTGCGATGCTTATCTACAAGAAACTCTACCGTACCTGCTCCTTCATACTTAATATATTCGGCAGCTTTTACAGCAGCTTCTCCCATACGCTCACGAAGGTCATCTGTCATAAATGGTGACGGAGTTTCCTCAGTAAGTTTTTGGTGACGTCTTTGTACAGAGCAATCTCTTTCAGAAAGGTGACACGCTTTACCGTTACTGTCTCCTACAATCTGAATCTCGATATGGCGTGGCTCTTCAATAAGCTTTTCCATATACATCCCGTCATTACCAAATGCTGCAGCACTTTCTTGACGAGCACCTTCCCAAGCTTTAAGAAGATCTTCTTTCTTCCATACAGCACGCATACCTTTACCACCACCACCGGCAGTAGCTTTAAGCATTACAGGGTAACCAGTTTCTTCTGCTAGTTTCTGGCACTCTTCAAAGTCTTTTATAATTCCGTCAGATCCAGGTACACACGGTACACCAGCTGCTTTCATTGTTTTCTTTGCAGTTGCCTTATCTCCCATTTTAGAAATCATCTCTGCAGATGCTCCTATAAATTTGATATCGTGCTCCTCACATATTTTTGAAAACTTTGCGTTCTCAGATAAGAAACCATATCCTGGGTGAATTGCATCTGCATTTGTAATCTCTGCAGCAGCAATAACATTAGACATTTTAAGATAAGACTCTGCACTAGGCGCAGGTCCTATACATACGGCCTCATCTGCAAACTTCACGTGTAAACTCTCACGATCTGCAGTAGAGTATACCGCTACGGTTTTGATTCCCATCTCCTTACACGTGCGTATAACACGGAGTGCGATCTCACCACGATTTGCTATAAGTATCTTTTTAAACATAGTGTTTATTTTTTATTGTGGTACGTAAAAATGAGCAGTAAGATTACGCTTTCGCGAAAGCATACTACCACAATACCTCCTCAATGATTAAAATACCCGTAGGGGATTATGACGGATCTACCAAGAATAATGGTTGATCAAACTCTACAGGAGAAGAATCATCTACAAGAATCTTTACGATTGTTCCAGATACTTCACTTTCGATTTCGTTAAAAAGCTTCATCGCTTCAATAACACAAAGTACATCTCCTTCTGAGATTTGTTTTCCTACTTCAACAAACATAGGCTTGTCTGGTGCAGGTTTTCTATAAAAAGTTCCAATAATAGGAGACTTTATAGTGATATATTTTGAATTTTCATCCTCTGCTGGAGCAGCTGGTGCTACAGGAGCCGCTGCTTCAGGAGCAGGAGCTGCTGCTACTGGCGCTTGAGGAGCCATTTGCATTGCAGGCATTTGCTGTAAGAAAGTAGTAGGTGCCTTATCATCTTCGCCAGTCTTGATAGTGATTTTTACGTCATCCATTTCAAGTTTTACTTCGCTCGCGCCAGACTTTGCAACAAATCTGATCAGGTTTTGAATTTCTTTTAAATCCATAAGTGTTTGAATTTAGCTTGTTTAGTTTTAGTTGGAGTCATATGCCCACTTGAAGTAAATAGAACCCCAAGTGAATCCACCACCAAAGGCAGCAAATATAATATTATCTCCTTTTTTTAGTTGGTTTTCGTAATCACTCATCAGCAAAGGTAAGGTAGCTGACGTGGTATTTCCATACCTATGTATATTAATAAGTACTTTATCATCATCAAGACCCATTCGTCTTGAGGTAGCATCTATAATACGCTTGTTTGCTTGATGTGCGATAAGGAAGTCTACGTCGTCACCCGTAAGGTTATTACGCTTCATTATTTTATCACTTACATCTGCCATATTAGACACTGCAAATTTAAAAACAGTCTTCCCATCTTGAAAAACGGTGTGCTGTTTATTATCTATAGTTTCTTGTGAAGGAGGTAATATACTTCCTCCGGCATCAATCTTAAGATACTCTCTACCTATTCCATCAGATCTTAATAGCTCATCTTGCAATCCTAATCCTTCTTGATTAGGTTCAAACAAGACAGCACCAGCACCATCACCAAAGATGATACAGGTTGTTCTATCTGTATAGTCTATAATAGAGGACATTTTATCTGCCCCGATAAGAAGTATTTTTTTATAACGACCAGACTCTATATAGCTCGCTGCTGTAGACATTCCATAAAGAAAGCTAGAACATGCAGCCGAAAGATCAAATGCAAATGCATTTACGGCTCCTATTTGAGTTGCAGTATATACTGCTGTGGATGCAACAGGCATATCTGGTGTCGCAGTCGCAACTATGACCATATCAATTTCTGAGGGGTCTAGTTGTCTTTTTGCAAGAAGGTCTTGGGCTGCCTTTATGGCTAGAAACGAAGTTCCCTTTCCCTTTTCCTTGAGGATTCTACGTTCTTTAATACCAGTGCGAGAGGTTATCCACTCATCATTAGTATCTACCATGCCTGCCAGTATTTCATTGGTCAAGACATAGTCTGGAACGTAAGCGCCTACAGCTGTAATTGCCGCTGAGATTTTACTCATTTGTTTCAGTTAGATTTTTTCGAATATTGACGATTATAGTCAAAAACGAGGGGAAAAATACTAAAAATTGATCAAAACCAGCCTTTAATTAACTTTTTTTGATCAATTGTGAGCATAAAAAAAACTCTCACAACGTGAGAGTTCTATTTTATAAAAGCAAAGCTTACGCCTCTACTTCTTCCGTCTTATCAATAACTACTTGACCTCTATAGTACAACTTCCCTTCAAACCAGTGTGCTCTGTGGTAAAGGTGTGCCTCTCCAGTTGTTGGATCTACAGCTATTTGTGGTATAGCAGCTTTGTAATGCGTTCTTCTTTTATCTCTTCTTGTTTTGGAGATTTTTCTCTTAGGATGTGCCATTACGTACTCTTATTTATCTGTTAATAGTTTTTTTAAAGAATCCCATCTAGGATCTGTATCTTCTTTTTCTTCTTTTACTTTTTGATCTGGAATACTTAATTCTTCCAGCTTATCTAATATATCTGACTGCAATGTTCCGTCCTCAATACCAGGGTGAACCCTTTTATTAGGCAGTGCTAATATAATGAGTTCATAAATATACTGAGCGACATTTACTTCATACTCACCGTAAGGCAAGATTAAAATATCTTCAATATCATTATTAAACTCTTGACCAAACTTCACTACAAGAGTGTAGACATCTTCTACAGGTTGATCATAAGGCTCATTAGTAACATCACAATTTACATTGATGGTACCTGAGATTTTAAAATCAAACTCCATAAAAGTAGACTTCTTTGTTAAGAGAAGTGTAGCCTCAATGTTTGAGTCATTAAAGTCATCATATTCAAAAAGATCAAAGAACGATTTTGTAATCGTGTAATCAAATGTATGCTCTCCTTCTTTTAAACCTACGTATTGTATGGTGTATGGTTTCAATCCTTTCATCACATCAGCCGTTTGGAGCGTGCAAAGATACATAATTTTTTATATCACAAAGCACAAGCTCAATTTTATTTTAATTCTCTACAAATACTAAAATTGCTCTTTAGTATCTTATCTTTTTGCTGGCGGCCTGCCTGATCGCTCTCTACCAGCACGTCTAGGAGAAACCTTAAGTACATCCTTTGTAATCTCCTGATATTCTTTTCTTTTATTATAAATTTTTACCGCAGAAAATACAGACTCTCTAAAAGAGCCCTCATCTGCAGTACCTTTTCCTGCAATCTCATAAGCTGTGCCGTGATCTGGAGAAGTACGAACCTTATCTAATCCCGCAGTATAATTTACACCCTTACCAAAAGACAATGTCTTAAAAGGAATCAAGCCTTGATCATGATAAGCAGCCAGGATAGCATCAAAATTTTTATAATTTCCTGACCCAAAAAAGCTATCTGCAGCATAAGGCCCGTAAACTAACTGACCATTTGCACGCATTTTTTCAAGCGTAGGTATCAATACCTTATCATCATCATCTCCTATAACCCCGTTGTCTCCCACATGTGGATTTATACCCAATAAGGCAATTTTAGGCCTATCTACACCAAAATCTTGCTTCAAGGCATTATATAATGTATTTACCTTCTTAACAATCACCTCTGGCGTTATCTCACTAGCCACATCTTTTACAGGAACATGATCCGTTAGTAAACCTACTTTAAGCGTATCTGTAATCATAAGCATCATCGCATCACCCTCTAGCTCTTGTGCTAGATAATCTGTATGACCCGGGAATGCAAAATCTTCTTTCTGAATATTAGCCTTATTTATAGGAGCGGTTACAAGTACATCAATATCTCCATTTTTCAGCGCCTTAGTAGCTTCCACAAAAGACTTCAAAGCATAATCGCCTGCTGTTTCAGTCGCCTCTCCCCATTTAATTTCTACAGGCTCCTTCCATAAATTATAGACGTTTATTTTGTTATCTAACGCTTTCGCGAAAGCGTCTATCCCATGAAACTCTGCTTGTAAACTCAAAGACTTCTTGATATAAGAAAGTGTCTTTGCCGAAGCAAAAATTATAGGCGTACAAAAATCAAACATCATCACTTCTGAAAATGTCTTTATCACAACCTCTGCCCCTATTCCATTTAAATCTCCAATAGAAATCCCTACACGTACTTTTTGATCTTTATTCATGTGATGCTTCTAGCGTTTTGTATTTTTACAACACAAAAGTAACCAAATAAAATCCATTCATGTTTACAGGTATTATCGAAGATCTTGCTACCATAGTTTCTATTGAAAAAGACCAAGAAAATATACACTATACCGTAAGAAGCGTTATCACTAGCCAACTTAAAATTGACCAAAGTGTTGCTCACAATGGTGTTTGCCTCACAGTAGTTGCCATAAAGGATGACACTTATAGAGTTACTGCCATACAAGAAACACTTGACAAAACAAATCTTAACAGCCTCGCTACTAGCGACACTGTAAATCTAGAGCGCGCTATGCAACTAGGTGCACGTCTTGACGGGCATATTGTACAGGGCCATGTAGATCAAGTAGGAACTTGCACTAACATTGAAGAAGAGGATGGAAGCTGGAGATTTACATTTAAATATGACACCTCACTTGGAAATGTAACTATTGAAAAGGGTTCTATCACTGTAAATGGAACAAGCTTAACCGTTGTAGACTCTACAGAAGGAGGTTTTAGCGTAGCTATTATTCCCTACACATACGAAAACACCGTATTTAAAGACTTTAAAGTAGGAACGGAGGTAAACTTAGAGTTTGACGTGATAGGAAAATACGTAAAACGACTTACGCAGGGCTACTAGACTTAGCTTTGTTATTCTTGTAAGCATAAAAAGCTCCTGCTAGAATACCAAAAACCACTAATACAATAATATTATCGTCTATAGGCATAACAAGACCTGGTAGCGAACTAGTTCGCGTATCAGGTGGTGGCGGTCCATCTTGCGCATAAGCGCATAATCCCATAAATGACAGGAAGATAGTTGCAATGAAAGTTCTGAGATTGGGGCTCATAATAATTCAAAAGTAATACTCTTTGGCTGTAAATTGATTTTATCAGCTTCAAAAGTTTAGGTTGGGTGTATTTGTGTATTTCGACATCAATAATACGCATTTAAACGGAACTACAAGCAAATTACTTGTAATTTTAATTTAATATAAGAACATACCGAAATACCAATTAGATAGGTTATCTAATTAATATATTACAGTAAAACGATAAAGATTGTGAATTTAGTATTCTTACTAAAAAAAGTGGTCCCACTTGGGCTCGAACCAAGGACCCTCTGATTATGAGTCAGATGCTCTAACCAGCTGAGCTATGGGACCGTTGTTTTCTATGTTTCTCAGATGAGGTTGAAAACGGCTGCAAATTTAGTATAAATCTTAACCCAACCAAAGGTTTTTATTACAAATTATCAATTTCTTGACATAATTCTACTAGAACACCTCCAGCAGTCTTAGGATGCACAAAGGCAACCAGCTTATTATCAGCTCCTTTCTTTGGTTTTTCATTTAATAAAATAAAGCCTTCTTTTTTTAATCGCTCCATTTCTTCTACTATATTATCTACTGCAAAGGCTATGTGATGGATACCTTCTCCTTTCTTTTCTAAAAATTTAGCAATAGGCCCATCCTCTGTTGTTGCCTCTAGAAGCTCTATCTTATTAGGCCCAGATTGAAAAAAGGATGTGCGCACTCCTTCTGAGGCTACTTCTTCTATTTTATAATGAGCTACACCCAGTAACTTCTCGTATAAATCATTTCCCGCCTCGAGATCTTTAACTGCGATTCCTATATGCTCTATTTTTTTCATAGTTTATTTAATTTATGATGTGTTGTTTCATACTAATAGTATCGCGTAGGCAAGTTTAGCTTTCGCGAAAGCGTAATTACAACTATTATTACTACTAAAGTTTAATGATAACTTACTTACACAAAAGTAATACAATTCAAAAAACGTATTTTTGCAGTCTATGGAATCAAACAGACAGAAAAAAGTAGCAGGAGTTCTTCAGAAGGATCTTGCAGAAGTTCTTCAGAACGCACTACGTGACAGTGGTAAGGGAGGCATCATTGTGTCCGTTACTAAGGTAAAAGTTCCTACAGATCTTTCTATTGCCAAAGTATATCTAAGCGTTTTCCCTAACGACAAAGCAGCCGATATACTTAAAGAGGTTAACCAAGTAAAACCTATTATAAGACATAATATTTCTCAACGCACGCGCCACCAGCTGCGCCGTATGCCTGAGTTACAATTTTTTATAGACGATACATTAGAGTATCTAGACGGTATTGAACGCTCTCTTAAGCGCGAGGAAAATCCACTTGAAGATCCTAGCCTACTAGCGCGACGTAAAAAGATATAAATGCAATTTCCCTATTATATTGCAAAGAGATATCTTATTTCTAAAAGCGGCACGAATGCCGTAAATATCATCACACTAGTATCTGTGGTGAGCATTATACTAGGAACCTTAGTGCTGTTTATAGTACTTTCGGCTTTTTCTGGACTTAAGGAGTTTAATTTATCTATAACTTCTATTATAGATCCAGATTTGAAAATTGCTCCAGCTTCAGGAAAGACCATCACCCTATCTCCAGATCAAGAACAGCAGCTCAACTCCTTAAAAGGCGTAGCTTCTTATTCTAAAATTATTGAAGAACGTGCATATCTAGAGTATGACGGAAGGACTTCTCTTGCGTTCTTAAAAGGGATAGATGAGCGCTACCTAGATGTTACTCAAATGGACAGCACCATATTTGTAGGCTACTGGCCTAGCCCAGGAGAACCTGAGGTTGCTATGGGACTTCTAGTACGCAAGCGCCTTTCAATAAACGTAGGAGACTATGGAAGCCTTGTCACTATCATGACGCCAAAACCAGGCACAGGACAAATTACAGATCCCACGCAGGCTTTTAACTCCTCTAAAGCGATGGTAAGCGGCGTCTTTCAAGCAGGAGATGCACTAGATAACGATCACGTTTTTGGTAATATTGATTTTGTAGGTTCTCTCCTTGATTATCCAGTAAACCAAATAAGCACCATTGAGTTTAAACTAAAACCAGATGCAGATGAAGATAATCTGCGAGATGAGTTAAGTGCTATTTTTAATAATAATATCATTATCAAGAATAGAATAGAACTCAACGATGCTCTTTATAAAATGCTTAACACAGAGAATCTGGCTTTATACTTTATATGTACGCTCGTACTTATTATCGCTCTTTTTAGCTTCGTAGGAAGTCTGATTATGATTATTGTAGATAAACGCAAGCACATCAAGACACTAAGTGACTTAGGCGCGACACTACCTACTATAAGAAAAATAATATTTACTCAGGGCGCGCTCATGATTGTGATAGGTGGAGCTATTGGTATTCTACTAGGAGCAATACTTATAGTCCTGCAGCAACAATTTGGTTTTATACCAATCACCGCAGAACTTCCTTATCCTGTAAAATTTGAAGTAATTAATATTGTGCTCGTATACGCCACTATATTAATATTAGGTTTTCTAGCAGCCAGACTTGCAGCTACTAGAATAAATAGAAAACTTATAGAAGACTCTTAAACGAACTGGTAGTCACCAAATTCTTTTTCGATAAGATCAAGTGCGCTAAAAACATCTTCACTCTGATCTGATGTCACAAGCTTCATACGATATTCCTTAAAGTGAGGAATCCCTCTAAAGTAATTTGTATAGTGTCTTCGTGTTTCAAAAACACCTAGCACCTCACCTTTCCAATCTATAGACATCTGTAAGTGACGTCTTGCGGCTTCTATACGTTCTTTCATAGTAGGAGGCGCCTTGTGCGTTCCCGTTTCCATGAAATGCTTTACTTCATTAAAAAACCAAGGATATCCTATACTTGCACGACCTATCATCGCGCCATCTAGTCCATACTTATCACGCATTTCTATAGCGCGTTCTGGGGTGTTCACATCACCATTACCAAACACAGGAATTTGCATACGAGGATTATTCTTCACCTCTGCAATTGGACCCCAGTCTGCATCTCCCTTATACATTTGTGCACGTGTACGACCATGAATAGATATGGCAGCACAACCTACGTCTTGCAATCGCTCTGCAACCTCAACGATTTTTATACTATCGTGATCCCAGCCTAGACGCGTCTTTACTGTTACTGGCAGCTTGGTGTGATTTACCATCGCTTTAGTAAGACTCACCATCAAATCAATATCCTTCAAAATTCCAGCTCCAGCTCCCTTAGAAACCACTTTTTTCACTGGACATCCAAAGTTGATATCTATAATATCTGGACCACTTGCTTCTACAATCTCTACACTGCGCAGCATAGACTCCTCTACAGCACCAAATATTTGAATCCCTACAGGGCGTTCTTTTTCGTAAATATCAAGCTTCATGACACTTTTGGCAGCATCTCTTATCAAGCCCTCACTAGAGATAAACTCCGTATACACCACATCTGCACCCTGCTCTTTACACAACGCTCTAAAAGGTGGATCACTCACATCTTCCATAGGCGCCAGTAATAGCGGAAAATCTCCTACATCTATATCTCCTATTTTTGCCATTATTCGGTATTAAAAAGTGTGGTAATAAATGTCACCACTGTTTTATTGTAAACGCATTATGTTTTTTAGTACGCTTTCGCGAAAGCGTAACAACCGCAAAGGTACTTTCTTTTTCTAAGTGAATAAAACGAAGCGCTCAAGAAGTAATTGCAAAACGGATTTGTCTCTAAACAACAAAACCACTTCATTGAAGTGGTTTTGTAATAGTACTATCGATGAATACTTGTTTTAATTGTTAATTCTATCTCGCTCTGCCTTATCTAAATCGCGATTATTATCTTTCAACTTATAGTTGCCAAAATTATATTTGAACCCAATTCTAAGAAACTGAGTCTCCAATTCAGGAAAATATTGATTATCGAGTCCTTCATACTTTGCGCTCACGTTAGCATTTGCTCTATTCAGAATATCACCTACCGATAAGCTCAAAGAAGCCCTCTTATTCCATAAAGACTTACGAAGACCTAAATCTAATTGAATAGTTTCATCTTGCGTGTATGAACCTACTATAAAACTGGACAAGTACTCAAACGTTACAAAACCCGTTAACGTCTTTTGCTTATCTAGCGTGAGATAGTTTCCTATGTAGGCATAAAATCCATTTACATCATTTTTAAAGCTAGTGTTTGTAGATCTGTTTATAAGGAATGAATCCTCCTCATGAAAAGCACTTAGATACACGCTTGTATAAAGCCAGCTATTTACAGAGCGACCATGGCTAAAATCTAGCCCCCAAGATTTACTCCCCAAAGCATTCTGGCTGTCTGACCTTAACACTTGATTCTGGTTATCTTGCGTGGCTACCGTTACAATGTTCTCTCCATTATCTCTGTAGTAAACATCAAAAAAGTATTCATCTTTCAATGAATAGTTCACATTGAATTGATGGCTAAAAGATGGTTGCAACCCAGAGTTCCCTATAATAAAGTTATTCTCATTTATAAAATATGCAAAAGGGTTAAGATCTTGATAACGTGGTCTTTCTAACCTACGAGAATAATCTATCGCAAAGCTGTGATTTTCAAAAGGACTATATTGAACATAAGCACTAGGGAATAGTTCGAAATAATCTAACTCCGCCTTCGTATTTAAAACAATAGAATTCCCTACGCTATTTGTTTGCTCAGCCCTCAAACCACCTTTAATAGACCATTTTTCCCAATCTTTATTAAACGAAACATAAGCAGCGTATACATTTTCATCATACAAGAAGTTATCGCTTTGGGCCTGCTCAAGTCCGGTATTTTCTACATTGTTTAAATCAAAAAAATCAATTTTGGATTGAGAATCAATAATTGCAACTTTGGCACCTGATTCAAAAAGCACCTCGCCAAAACTTGTATTGTAATCTACTTGTCCAGTAAAAATCTCAATATCTTGAGTAGCATCTGTTGCAAATCTTATGTTACTGAGCACATCATCACTTTCATTTGTATAGACTGACCCTAGTCGCTGTAATTTATTGCGATTAAAGCTAGTAAAGTGTGCGCTTGTACTAAGTTCTCCTTTCTCCAAGGCATATGTATGCTTTAAATCAAAAGCTATATTATTACGATCGCTATCTATAGAACTCTGTGTTCTTATAAAAAATGGATCTTGCGAGAGAGACACAACATCTGTCGTTGCTCTTGTAAATTCAAAAACATCTGGAGAAAATAAACCTATTACAGACAAGCTAAGCTGCGACTTCTCCGTTAGCTCGTAATCGACTACAAGATTAGCATTATGTGCCTTAGACCACGTTTTGCGCTCAAAATCTTGATCCCAAATTGTACTAATACCTTGATCTAAATAATTAATTGAGTTATCACTCTGCTTTGTAGCTTTAAGCGGATTATAACTATAATTAAAAAACAAGCTTACCTTATCATTTTTAAAAAAATGGCTGGTGCCAAAAGTATGTTTTGGGTAAATCGCATAAGTACCTGTAGCACTTACATTTCCTTTGTAACCAGCTGCAACAGCCTTAGAAGTATTGATATTTAAAATAGCTCCTCCCTCTGCATCATATTTGGCTGGAGGATTTGTAATCACCTCAACAGACTTTATATTATTTCCATCTAGGCTTTCTAGTAGGCTTCTTATCTCTTCAACACTAAGTTGCACTTTTCTATCATTGAGATATACAGTGACTGGCTGGTTCCTTACATTGATCCCTCCTTGAGTTACCACCACAGCTGGCGTGCGCCTTAAAATATCAAGGGTACTTCCAGTAGAAAGAATACTATTTTCTACATTAAACACAAGTCTATCAGCCTTACGAACAACAGTAGGTGTCTTGGCAGTAATTGTGACTTCATCTAAGCTTTCTTGACTAGCTTGTAAAATAATTGGAGGAAGCGTTTTATTTCCCGAAAGGGAAAACACACTAGTTGTAGCATCTTCAAACCCTACAAAACTCACTTTAATATAATACTCATCAGCTCCTTTTAGTGAAGAAATTACAAAAGACCCATTGTCTTCTGTAATAGTACCTTGTACAATTTCCTTTTCTGCATCTAGCAACACTACGTTTGCAAATGGAATAGGTTGTGCATTAACATCTTGCACTTTACCACTAATGTTAAAGTCTTGAGAATAAGCGGAAAACGCTGTTAACACTATGAATATGAGAATGAGGGAGTTCTTAATTTCTGTCATAAGTTGATAAAAATAGGTAGAAACCTAATAATGAGCGCAATGTATTTAACATTTTTTTATAATAATTATTCTAATCTTTAATACACTTACAATATGGCCTCATATCTCGTATATTTGCAATCTATTTGAGAGACTATGAAGAACATCCGAAATTTTTGCATAATTGCCCATATTGATCACGGTAAAAGTACACTTGCAGATCGTCTACTAGATGAGACTGCAACAGTTACAAAACGTGAGTCTCAAGCACAACTGCTAGACAGTATGGACTTAGAGCGTGAGCGTGGAATCACGATCAAATCTCATGCTATACAAATGGAATATGTATATGAGGGAGAAAATTATATTCTCAACCTCATAGACACTCCTGGACACGTGGATTTCTCTTATGAAGTATCTCGAAGTATCGCTGCTTGTGAAGGAGCTTTACTAGTTGTTGATGCTGCTCAAAGTATACAAGCACAAACAATTTCAAATCTTTACCTAGCATTAGAAAATGATCTTGAAATCATACCTGTTCTTAATAAAATAGATCTTCCAAGTGCAAATCCAGAGGAGGTAACAGATGATATTGTTGATCTCTTGGGATGTGATCCTTCTGAGATTATTCCTGCTTCTGCAAAAACTGGAATTGGCATTAAGGAGATTCTTGCTGCGGTAATAAATCGTATTCCTGCACCAAAAGGAAATCCAGACGAGCCACTTCAAGCACTTATTTTTGACAGTGTTTACAACCCCTTCCGTGGTGTGGAGACTTACTTCCGTGTTATTAATGGAAGTATCAAGAAAAACCAACAAATTAAGTTTGTTGCAACAGGAAACACATACGGCGCAGATGAGGTAGGTACATTAAAACTTACGCAAGCCCCAAAACAAGAAGTAAAAACTGGTGATGTAGGCTACCTAATCACTGGAATAAAAGATGCCCGCGAAGTGAAAGTGGGTGATACAATTACAGATGCTAAAAACCCAACACAAAATGCTGTTGCAGGTTTTGAAGATGTAAAACCAATGGTTTTTGCCGGTATCTACCCAGTAGATACGGAGGACTACGAAGAGCTTCGTAACTCTATGGAAAAACTACAACTTAATGATGCTTCTCTAGTTTTTGAACCAGAAAGCTCTGCAGCACTAGGTTTTGGTTTCCGTTGTGGATTCCTTGGAATGCTACACCTGGAAATCATACAAGAACGTCTTGAGCGTGAATTTGACATGACGGTTATCACTACGGTACCTAACGTGTCTTACCATGCCTTTACTCATAAAAACCCTGAGGAGATTATTTTAGTAAATAACCCTTCAGATCTTCCAGAACCTTCTTCATTAAACAGAGTAGAAGAGCCTTTTATTAAAGCAACAATTATTACAAAATCTGATTTTGTGGGACCTGTCATGTCTTTATGTATTGAAAAAAGAGGGCAGATTGTAAGTCAGACATACCTTACTACAGAAAGAGTAGAGCTCAATTTTGACATGCCACTTGCAGAGATTGTTTTTGACTTTTATGATCGTTTAAAAACTGTATCAAAAGGATATGCTTCTTTTGATTATTCTCCTATAGGTTTACGCGCATCAAAACTTGTGAAGGTAGATGTACTTCTTAACGGGCAAGCGGTAGATGCTCTGTCTGCATTATTACACCAAGACAATGCTTACGATATAGGTAAACGTATGTGTGAAAAACTAAGAGAGTTAATACCACGCCAGCAGTTTGATATTCCAATACAAGCAGCTATTGGAGCTAAAATCATCTCTCGTGAGACGGTTAAAGCACTTCGTAAGGATGTAACTGCTAAATGTTATGGTGGAGATATCTCTCGTAAGCGTAAACTACTAGAAAAACAAAAGAAAGGTAAGAAGCGTATGCGCGCCGTGGGTAATGTAGAAATCCCACAAGAAGCGTTTATGGCGGTTCTAAAGTTGAATGATTAATCATCAACTTCGATAATATCAAAGGGTGCAGTTTACAAACTGCACCCTTTTTTTATAGCCTATTTAAAAGTGCTTTTATTTTGGAAACATCAGAGGTTTGAAGTAAGTTATTTTCATGACCTGCTAGCGAGTGCATTTTTATAGCATGATTATACCCAACCGTGCTACTACTTAAACTACCATGAACTTCGCTAAAACCAGCATTCTTAAATTTCATAATATTATCAATAGAGATTCCTCCACCAGGTAAAATATCTATACGATTTCTAGCCGCTGCTAGTAATTCCCGCAAGGTTTCATAACCTTCATTCACATTAACATTCATTCCAGAAGTTAGAACCCTACTAGCTCCTATATTTATTAGCAGCTCTAAGGCAGCAAGAACATCCGGCGTCCAATCAAAAGCGCGATGAAAGGTAAAAGGCAGCTCGCCACATTCAGCTATTAAGCGTTCAGTTCGTACCGCGTCTATCGTAAAGTCTCTATTTAATATCCCAGAAACTATTCCTTGAGCACCTTGCGCTTTCGCGAAAGCGATATCTCGCAACATCACATCAAAATCGGCTTCCGAGTACATAAAATCTCCAGACCTTGGCCTTATCAATACAAACACAGGAATCTCAAGCTCTTGCGTCACTTTCTCTATCAAACCATGACTAGGAGTAATCCCTCCAAGTGACAGCTCTTGACAAAGTTCAATACGGTGCGCTCCTGCATCTTGAGCAGCCAGCGCACTTTCAAACGAGTTTGCACAGATTTCTACTTTCATACCTTAAAGATACTAAACCATATGTGCCCTTTCTTTTAATGTAAAAGTCGGCTCAAAGAATTACTGCTTTTCTGTATCTTAGACACAAACCTACCATATCAATGCGCTACCTACTCTCTCTTTTTCTTCTCCTACTTACAGTCACTAGTTGCGAGCATATTACGGAGGTTACTCCTGCTCAAAAAGATCAAGACCTCATAAGCTATGTGAATCCTTTTATAGGCACCGGTGGTCACGGTCATACCTACCCTGGGGCGACCATGCCTTTTGGTATGATGCAGCTTAGTCCAGACACACGATTAGATGGCTGGGACGGTTGTTCTGGGTATCACTATGACGACGACTTTATCTACGGCTTTAGCCACACACACTTAAGCGGCACTGGAGTTTCAGATTATGGAGACATCCTCTTGATGCCTTCTACTTCCATAATGTTTAATAATGGTGCAGATGGAAAACCTGGTTATCGGGATCATTTTACGCATGATAATGAAGTAGCACAACCAGGATATTATAGCGTACATCTAGACAACTCAAATATAGACGTAGCTCTTACTGTTGCTGCTCGTAGCGGCGTGCATAAGTACGCTTTCGCGAAAGCGGACTCTTTAAAAAACTTTGTGATTTTAGATCTTGAGCACCGTGATGAAGTACTGAACACCAAAATAGATACACTCTCTAGCACAGAACTCTCGGGATATAGACACTCCAAGGCTTGGGCTAGCAACCAAAAGCTGTTTTATTACATTAAAACATCACACAGTTTCAAATATCTAAAACAACCAAAAGGGACGAAGAATGGCGCGACATCACATAAAGCTGCGTTGCAATTTAACAATCCCAAGAATGAAGAAATCATCATTAAAATAGGAATATCTGCCGTAGATGAAGCTGGGGCGCGAAAGAACCTAGAAACCGAAATAGGAAACAAAACCTTTGACCAAGTAAAGCAAGAAGCACAAAGTACTTGGGAAAGTCAGCTAGAAAAAATTGTTGTAGAAAGTGAAAACTCAGATTACAAAACTAATTTTTATACTTCGCTATATCATACCATGCTAGCCCCTAACCTTTATCAAGATGTAGATGGTCGCTACCGAGGGATGGATCTAGAAATTCATCAAACAGACGCATTTGATTACTACACTGTTTTCTCACTGTGGGACACGTATCGCGCAGCCCACCCTTTATACACCATTATAGAGGAAGAGCGTACCAACGATTTTATAAACACCTTTCTTGCTAAATATGAGGAAGGTGGCATTATGCCCATTTGGGATCTAGCTGGCAATTATACTGGCTGTATGATAGGTTATCATGCAGTACCCGTAATCGCAGATGCATATCTAAAAGGAATACGTGATTACGATACAGATAAAGCTTTTAAAGCGATGCTTCATAGCGCCTCGCAAGACAAACTTGGTCTTGACTCTTACAAGAAATACGGTTTTATACCTGCAAATGACGAAGCAGAGTCTGTATCAAAGACACTAGAATATGCTTATGACGACTGGACTATTGCTCAAATGGCGCAAGAAATGGGTAACGAAGAAATCTACCAAGAATTTACAAAGCGCGCGCAGTCTTACAAAAATGTATATGATCCTTCTTCTGGTTTTATGCGAGGTCGCATGCGCAACACATGGTTCTCTCCTTTTGATCCCTTTGAAGTAAATTTTAATTATACCGAAGCAAATGCCTGGCAATATAGTCTCTATGCGCCTCAAGACATAAGTGGACTTATTCATCTTACCGGTGGAAACAAGGCTTTTGAAAGAAAACTAGACACACTATTTACGGTCGAGACTGCAACTTCTGGTCGTCACCAGCAAGATATCACAGGATTAATAGGACAATATGCACATGGCAATGAACCTAGCCACCATATGGCATATTTATATAATTATATACAGAAGCCATGGAAAACACAAGAGCGTGTACACGAGATCCTTACTACATTATATACCAATTCTCCAGATGGAATTTCTGGCAATGAAGATTGTGGGCAAATGAGCGCGTGGTACGTACTAAGCTCTTTAGGCTTCTACCCTGTAACCCCAGGAAGTAATGAGTATGTTATTGGCTCGCCATTATTTGATAAGGCTACCATACATTTAGAAAATGGCAATAGTTTTACCATTGTTGCACAAAATCTTTCTGAAGAAAATATACACATAGAAAGTGCGTATATGGATGATAAGGCTTACCCATACTCATACTTGAAACATGAAGATATTATGGATGGCGGTGAACTCATATTTAATATGGCAGCTACTCATTCCCGATGGGCAAAACACCCCGCGCATAGTCCTAAAACAAGTATTGAGGATAATAAATTTACAGCAGCGCCTTTTATAGCAAAAGGAGAAGCCAACTTTAAAAAAGACACAGAAATCACACTCGCCACCACAGATAAAAATGTGGATGTTTTTTATGCACTAGAAGAAGATGGTAGTAACTTCAAAAAATACAGACTACCCATTAAAATTAAAGATCATAATACCTTACGCACCTATGCGATGGGACGTCATGGACAAAGTGCTACCATAGAAACTCCATTGTTTAAACTAAATGAAAACTACAGTCTCACACTAGATGCAACATACGCAAATGCATATAATGCTGGTGGAGATAATGCGTTGATAGATGGAGTAAGAGGAGTAAAAGAATTTCGTTCAGGGACATGGCAGGGTTATGATGCTCAAGATGTAGTAGCAACGCTAGACTTAGGTAAAGCACAAACCATCACTAGTATTGAAACTACTTTTTTACAAGATCAACGCAGTTGGATTTTCTACCCAACAGAAGTAACATTCCTAACATCTATTGACGGTGAAAATTTTGAAATCTATCACCAAGAGGAAATTGATGCTGCTTCACGTGATGAGGACATTGCTATTAAAAGTATTAAAGGGGTACAACAGGGTACACAAGCGCAATACATACAACTTATAGCAAAGACATTAGGAGATCTTCCAGAGTGGCACTTAGGTTTTCCATATCAAGGAAAAAGTTGGGTATTTGTAGACGAGATTGTAGTGCAGTAACAAAATAATTATGGTAGATCAATTAGTTTCAGTGCAGTGGCTTAATAAACATCTTAGTGATGACAATATTGTATTACTAGATGCAAGCGCTCATTTTAATACTGCTTCAAACATCAGTGGAGCGCAACACTTTGATATTAAAAACACTTTCAGCGATACAAAAAGTGCTTTTCCTAACACATTTCCTCAGCCTGCACATTTTGAAAAAGAATGCCAAACCCTCGGCATAGATAGTGACAGTCATATTATCGTATATGATGACAAAGGGATTTTTACCAGTCCGCGCGTGTGGTGGATGTTTAAAACAATGGGGCATCACAATGTATCTGTATTAGACGGTGGCCTTCCAGAATGGATAGCAAATAATTTTCCGGTTACAACGATTGTTAAAGTAAAAAGATCTCCAGGCAACTTTAAAGCTCACCTTGATGAGTCTGCTATTAAGAGCTACGCACAAGTAGTTCAAAATATCACCACCTCAAACTGCCAACTCATTGATGCCCGATCTAGCGGTAGGTTTAATGGAACTGATCCAGAACCTAGGACACATATACAAAGCGGCCACATTAAAAACTCCTTAAACTTACCATATACAGAAGTTTTAGATAATGGAAAGTTTAAGTCTAAGAAAGAATTAAAACTCACTTTCGACAATCTTAATCTTGCAGACACGCCTATTATTTTTAGCTGCGGTTCTGGAATTACAGCCTGCATCATTTTATTTGCTTTGGCCTTAATTTCAGATAGAGAGCGCAGTGTTTATGATGGCTCATGGACAGAATGGGCAGAAAAGCAAGAACTATTTGTTTAATATCACTGTAGTACATATTGCATTATGAACAGAAGAAAATTTATAAATAAATCTGCAGTTGCGGGAGCTGGGATTGCCACAGGCGCAAGTTTGATGGCATGCAATGACCTAGGCACAAGCACTGGTGATGTGGATAATACCGCTTTCGCGAAAGCGCAAAAAGAAAATATCAAAAAACCATCTCCTATTGCCATTTGCACATGGGGCTTTTCTGGAGCTACAGCAAAAGCTGGCGAACTTCTAGACAATGGCGCTAATGCTCTAGATGCTATCATAGCAGGCGTTGCTGTGGAAGAAGAAAATATAGAAAATACTACAGTAGGGATAGGAGCCACACCAGACAGAGAGGGTAATGTCACGCTAGATGCCTGCGTAATGAATTCTGATGGAGGCTGTGGAGCTGTGCTTGCAGTTGAAAATATTGTCAATGTCGCTGCCTTAGCCCGCAAGGTTATGGAAGAAACGCCACACGTCATCATAGCAGGAAAAGGCGCCGAAGAATTTGCCTATGAACAAGGGTTCGCCAGACAAAAACTACTCACAGAAGAACGCAAAGAAGCTTGGAAAGAGTGGCTAAAAACAAGTGATTACAAACCGGAAATTAACATAGAGAATCACGATACCATCGGGATGCTAGCAATAGATAGCAATGGGGATATTGCAGGTGCCTGCACTACGTCTGGATTGGGTTATAAAATGAAAGGACGCGTAGGAGATTCTCCCATCATAGGATCCGGCCTTTTTATAGATAATGAAGTAGGCGGCGCCGTAGCGACTGGAATGGGAGAAGAAGTACTCAAAACAGTGGGGAGTTTTTTAATAGTAGAGTTAATGCGCTCTGGAATGTCACCACAGGCTGCCTGCGAGGAGGCAATTCATAGAATCACAAAGAAAGGCCCTCGTTATAAAGATTTTCAAATTGCATATATCGCTATGAATAAATCTGGCGAAACTGGCAGTCATTGTATTCACGAAGGATTTACCATGATGAGATATCAAAATAAAATAAATGAAAATATTTTATCTTCATTTTACGACACAAAAAATAGCTAGTTCATCACGCACATATGTTACCCAAAATAGACACGATACCTATTTACATCGCCAAAATACACAAAAGAGACTGTTTTACTAAGGTTAAGTTAATTACAAAAACTTAAAAACGTTTTTTTAAAGACTGAATTTCAACCAATTAAACAACAAGATCATCGCAGAATTAAATAATACACAATATTCTATTTAAAGATTTGTTATATATTTGCGCAAGCCTATAAGGCAAAAAATATTTAAGACTGTTGTAATTGACTTTAAATAATCAATTATGATTTGGGGTGAAAGCCAAGCATTCTTGCTTGGCTTTCTTTATGCCCAAAAGTCAAGGATTGGCTTTCACAACAAATCATAACGGGGTCGCGAGTAGACAAGCTCTAATGCTAGCACTATTTTAAAACGAGCGGTTTCATGTATTTCTCAATCTTGCTTGGCTTTTACTGTGATTAAGGTTAAGTTCTAATACCCGATACGTTCATTTTTTTCATTGACAAAAAAACGAACCAAAAAAGTCTAGACTTAATCGAACTTTACTAAAAATTTCTTTCGTTGCGGCGCAAACTAAAAGCCATTGATGATTTTGTCTTATTGCTGACTTCGAAATATGACTAGCAAATAATAATTGTGAGGCTATCGCTAGTTTGCTTTACCCTCCACTTACTTCATTTTTTACGTAAAATTCGCTTAGGTCATTAAGTTTGGTACTACTATTTATCAACACCGCTGCTATATCTAAGCACATCTTCTTACATTTGAGTTTTAGCCGTAATACGCTTTCGCGAAAGCGTAATTCAAAACAACTTCACGTGACCAATACCACCGAGAATACCCAAAAGAGATTATTTCTACTAGATGCATATGCTCTCATTTTTAGAGGATATTATGCGCTTATAAAAAATCCACGTATCACAAGCTCCGGAATGGATGTAAGTGCGATCATGGGATTTACTAATAGTCTCTTTGATGTTATAAAAAGAGAACGTCCAGATCACCTCGCAGTGGCCTTTGACAAAGGTGGAAGCTCTGCTCGTGTTGAGGCTTTTGAAGATTACAAAGCAAACCGTGATGAGACTCCAGAGGCGATACGCATTGCGATTCCTCATATCCAAGAGATTCTTAAGGCTATGCATATACCTATCATTGAGCGTCAGGGTGTGGAAGCAGATGACCTTATAGGAACCCTATCTAAGCAAGCCGAAAAGGAAGGTTTTAAGGTGTATATGGTCACACCAGATAAGGATTATGCACAGCTAGTATCTGAAAATATCTTTATGTACAAGCCTGCCCGAATGGGTAACGGTATAGAAATCTGGGGTATTCCAGAGGTGCAAAAGCGTTTTGAAGTAGAAAACCCGCTACAGGTAATTGATTACCTAGGTATGATGGGTGACGCGTCTGACAATATACCTGGACTGCCAGGTGTAGGTGATAAGACGGCAAAGAAATTTATAGCTACATACGGATCTATGGAAGGCTTACTGGCAAATACAGATAAGCTCAAGGGTAAGATGAAGGAGAAAGTTATAGAAAATGCCGAATTAGGCTTACTTTCTAAAAAACTAGCGACCATTATGCTGGATTGCGATGTGACATTTAACGCAAAAGACTACGAACTTTCTGAACCAGATGCCGAGGCAGTGGGGAAAAAGTTTGAAGAGCTTGAGTTCCGCCGAATGAAGGATCAGTTTATCAAAATATTTTCTGGAGAAGCAGATCAAGGTACCCAAGTTTCTTCTACGCCTTCGGCAAAGAAAGCAGCTGCTTCTAGTGCTGGAGCTGGTCAGTTTTCATTATTTGGTGGTGATAGCGGAGCGACTGCAGCCGCAGTTTCTGATGCGTCAACTCGAAAGACAATAAAAGACACGCAACATTTTTATCAGAAAGTTGATAGTCCGCTTGCGCGAAAATTATTCATACAAAACCTGAACAATCAGTCTTCTGTTTGTTTTGACACAGGAACTACAGGTCTCGATCCGCTTGTTGCAGAACTAGTAGGGATTGCTTTTTCATGGGAAGCAGGAAAAGGATACTACATTCCTTTTCCAGAAAGTAAAGAAGAAGCGCAAACACTTATAGAAGAGTTGAGACCTTTCTTTGAAAATACCAAAATTGAAAAGATAGGACAGAATTTAAAATATGATATTAAGGTTCTTGCTAAGTATAATGTAAAGGTAAAAGGAAAACTCTTTGATACCATGCTAGCACATTATCTCATCAATCCAGATATGCGTCATAATATGGACGTGCTAGCGGAGACCTATCTTAACTACACACCTGTTTCTATCACAGAACTTATAGGGAAGAAAGGAAAGAACCAGAAATCGATGCGTGATATTTCTGTAGATGATCAAACAGAATATGCGGTAGAAGATGCAGATATCACGTTACAACTTAAACATCATTTTGAAAAAGAGCTAGACGAGGCTGGTACTCGCAAGCTATTTGATGATATTGAAATTCCGTTATTACGTGTGCTAGCGGCTATGGAAGTGGAAGGAATCAATCTTGATGTATCTTTCTTACAAAGCCTTTCCGGTGATCTCAATGCAGATATAGAGCGTCTTACATCAGAAATTTTCGCGGAAGCGGGAGAAGAATTTAATATAGGATCTCCTAAGCAATTGGGTGAGATATTATTTGACAAAATGAAACTTGTCGACAAGCCTAAAAAAACCAAAACCGGGCAATACTCAACGGCTGAAGATGTGCTATCGTACCTCGCAAAAGATCACGACATCATCCAGAAAGTATTAGACTATCGCGGCTTGTCAAAATTAAAATCTACCTATGTAGATGCACTTCCAGAGCAAGTAGCTCAAGATGGACGCGTGCATACAGATTATATGCAAACGGTTGCTGCTACGGGACGTTTGAGCTCAAACAATCCTAACTTACAGAATATTCCAATTCGCACAGAGCGCGGTCGTCAAGTACGTAAGGCTTTTGTGCCAAGAGATGAAAATCACACCCTACTTGCTGCCGATTATTCTCAAATAGAACTGCGTATTATTGCCGCGTTAAGTGAGGAGGAGAACATGATCCAAGCATTTACAGACGGAGAAGACATTCACGCTAGTACGGCTGCCAAAGTTTTTAATGTGCCACTAGAAGAAGTTACTCGCGAGCAACGTAGTAATGCGAAGACGGTAAACTTTGGGATTATATACGGAGTGTCTGCCTTTGGACTTTCTAACCAGACCGATTTATCTCGTGGTGAGGCAAAAGAACTTATAGATAACTATTACAAGTCATATCCAAAACTACGCAACTACATGAGCGAGCTTGTTGAGTTTGCGAGGGAAAATGGTTATGTAAAAACAGTATTAGACCGTCGCCGTTACCTTAATGGTATTAACTCCAGCAACGGAGTTGTGCGAGGCGCAGCCGAGCGAAATGCGGTGAATGCCCCTATACAAGGAAGCGCAGCAGATATTATTAAAATCGCGATGATTAATATTTTTGAAAAGCTAGAAAACAGCGACTACAAAACTAAGATGTTACTACAAGTGCATGATGAACTAGTTTTTGATGTTCCCAATGAAGAACTAGATGTCATTAAAGAGCTCATCAAGACAGAAATGGAAAGTGCTTTTAAGATGGCCGTGCCGCTTGATGTTGAGGTTGGATTAGGACAGAATTGGTTAGAGGCGCATTAAGAATAGCCAAGATAAATTAACATCTGTAAATCAGTAATTAAACATTTATTAACAATAAAATACAAGTGAATTATTGAGTTAAAGTATAGATTTGGCGCTTATTAAAATCTAACAAATCAATACCAATGAAAACACTCAAAAACATCAGTTTATTAGCCCTCTTTTTATTTGCTGTAGGAGCAAGTAACGTGAATGCTCAGAAGCTAAAAGCATTTGGAAGTTCTATTGAAAAGAAAATAGGACCCGTAACAAAAAGAGTTCCTTACTTAGACGTAGTAAGCTATTTAGGTCACGCTGCTCCTGGTACAGAAAATGAAATCAAAGATGGAAAGAAATTCTATTACATCTACTTATGGGTTCCTGCTGTAGCTCCAGAACTAGGATTGAGAATGATGTCTCCTGCTGGAAAGGTAAAAACCAAAAACCCAATTGTAGGTGCAGGTTATGAAGAGAACAAAGACTCAAAAGATTATTTTGACACTTACATCACTTTAGAGAGATCAAGCGTTTTTACAAAAGATGGAATTGCAGGTTCTGCAAATGCAACTTGGACTACTCTTGAGAGAAACGATGATAGTGGAGAAATGCCAAAGCAACCAAGCGGAAGCAGCTACAACTCTCTTTTACGTTACGAAAGCCAAGCAAGCAACCCTTTAAAAGCATTAACTAAAGGACTATACAGAATAGGATTTACGACTTACAAAACAGGTGAGGTAAATGGAACATTCTTAGCTCAAGTAGGTTCTCCAGTAAAATTACCTGGAGTTGTAATGTCTAATACACTAGAAGGTTTACTAGAGCAAATGGACTAATTAGTATTAATTACTAAACTGTCTTTAATTACGCTTTTAAAAAGCTATTTAAAAGTAAAGCCCAAACATCTTACGATGTTTGGGCTTTCTTATGTTTGCTATTTTACATTCTATAAGTTACTCTCTCACATATGTAGAGATTGCAATTTCATTATCAAAACCTCCCGAAGGTGCATTATTTAATAAATCTCTAGTAAGTGTTTCTTCAAACCTTAATGTATCCCTATCCTCAGAAAGTAAACCTACCATACTATTATCAATAGTAACTGTTCTCTCGTGCTGAACATATGATGGAGGGCTCACGTAGTTTACTACTACTAAGCATATAAATTCATTTAAATGACCATTACCATCATCATCTACACACGTGGTAATGGGATAAGGTGGTATTACCGTGTTGTCCAATCCAAAAGTAATCTGTTGCGGACTCAGAACTGCTCCGTTTTCTTCCAATAAGTTGGTAGAAAAAATACCATCATTATTTAAATCTAATGGTATTGTAAGATCATAAGATATTTGTCTGTACACGCCTCCCTTAATACTGTCTTTCTTATTCACATCATCATTACCACAGCTAGAGAAGCTAAAAGATACAAGGCAAAAAATAATAATTCTTTTCATAACAAAATTTACGCTATCAAATATAGAGCGTTCTATCATTACATTATTGAGTAAACATGAATAATTTTAACATTTTACTCAAATCTGTTAGTATACCTTATGGCCGTCACAAAGAAAAGCCAGGTATCCATTACTTGAATACCTGGCTTTAAATTATAAACAATAGCTTAATACTATTGCTTCTGATAGGTTACCAACGCTACCTCTTGTTCTGAAGTGGTTGTTCCATCATTGTTATTTCTAAATTTATAAAATACTTCTTTAAATACTATCGTTTCAAAATCCTCAGAAACTTCACCTTCCATGCTGTTTTCGATAATAACAGCATTTTTATTTTGCGTGTAAGTAGGAAGAGGATCGTAATCTGCGATTACCCCACAATAATTTATTACGTCACCATCTTCTGTTGCATCAATACATACAATTAATGGATTAGGTGGATATACTTTGTTGTCTTCCCTAAAAGACACACCTTGCCCTAACATGCTGCGATCTAACTCATCAAATAATTCGATGGAAGCAATTCCATCACCATTAATATCTATGGCGTTTTCAACTTTATAGGATACCGCAAGATACGTTTCTCCCTTTACAGATAACTCATTTTGGTTGTCGTCACTAGAACAACTCAAAGTCAGAATAAATAATACTAATGCTATATACTTCATTTATAAGTGTTTTGATGTGACCAAAGTAATAATTATTAAGCTTTCGCGAAAGCATAACTAGAAAAAACCCCAAATTCTTAATGACAAGAATTTGGGGTTTTGTTTTAAAATAAATATTCAAATGTCCACTTATCGATATGCTTTATAAAGTACAACAATCTGATTAGTTCTATCAATTGTTTCTCCTGTTGGTCCACTGAGAAAACGATCTACATTAAGTGTAAATCCATCTGTATTAAAACTATCGAGAGAAGCCCTTATAAAGCCTTCTTGGCTAGTACCGCTCGACCCACCACTTGTACCATTATCAGAAAGTGGCGATCCATTATTATTAACAAAATAAGCTGCTATACAATAGTCTTCTGAAGCGTAAGTACCTATGTTATTAATACTTGAACCACTAAAAGCATTAGAAATCACTTGTTGATCTATAATACCAGAGGCTCCATTGATTGCATAACCAGTAGTCATTCCTCCAGCCATTCTTATATCGTTTGAATTATTGGTGCCAGATCTAGCTGTCCCTTCATCAAAACCTTGCACCCTATTTACAGCTGTAAACTCGATAGAACTAGGCTCAAAACCTACTCCCGTCACACTAATTGTCCCTGAGGCATTTATAAGAATCTTACCAAAAAACACCGAACTTTGATTTGCTCGTGCTACTTGATTCCACTGACTATCTTGCCAAAAATAAAACCCTTTTGAAGTTAAAGCACCACCACCTGTATTGTACACCATAGTGCCCTCTACAAGATTTGGTCCGTTAGGATTTATTACCGTCGTTACATCGGATATGGAATTTAAATCTACACGTGGGATTAGAAGACCACTATTACTACTTGTTATATCAAGCGCTGCATAAGGTGATACTGTCCCTACACCTACTTGAGCATAGCTAACTGTTTTAAATAAAACGAATACTAGAATTAAAATTAGTCCCTGTCTCACTCCTACCATTTATAAAAAAATTTAAAATGTTAATCGTATAGTTTATACATAATTACAAATAATTAAAGCAAAAACAATAGGAAAAACACACACTATATAAATTTATAAGAATTACGCATTTATAACACAACTCTATAGGTCCATTTTACTAAAAACGTATTTCTAAGTTGCTGTCCTAGCACCTGACTATCAAAAGCTTCCGTTAGATTTTCTCTAGAAGACGCTCCTCCTTCTATTCCTTGTGACCAAACTAAAAATACTTCTGAGCCGGGGATGTATTCCCACCTTGCCACAAGGTTAGAACGAAACTGCACATAATTGAAATCTGGATTACCAAAACTATAGTCTGCAGTACCATCTACATCTTCATCTATGGCATAGCCTCCGTCTATCTCACTTATTTGATTCTGATTAAATAGTGTAACTCGCTCGTTTAGATTTTCATTATCACTATCTGCTACAAAATTGAAATTAGTATAAGTTCCTTTAGCAATAAATGGCTGCGCATAATACTGTATCGTAAAGTTAGGATTGATATTGTAATTAATACGTAATGTTGCACTTAGCGTTTCTTGCTCAATCTCTCCAGTTATGTATCTCGTCCCAAAAGTAGCAGGCGCATAAGCTTGTTGTGATACGTATTGTGTTTTATTGGGGTTCATCTCATATTCTGTAGAAAGTGATAAACTCAACGCATCAAGTGGCTGGTAGTTGAGACGCAACTCATATCTATTTAAGGAGAAGTTATCTTGTTTTGCCTGAGAATTTACATATATCGCGATAGCACTTAATTTCTTACGTTGATCTGTACCTACCGCAGCAAAGTAAAAGTTCTCTTCATTAAATCTCCAGCGTGGTCCACCACGTAAGAAGGAGTTAATAAATATGCGAGGCTTGTGAGCACCTCCTACTTCTGTAAACCAGTTGTTTTTCCAGTTAATCTCTGCTCTACCTTCGTATTGAATACGGTTAAAGTTTCCATCAAAGTCATATTGCGTAGTTTGCTCTACGCCCACATTTGCCTGTCTGTACCAAGAAGTAGAATTGTTCCAAAAACGTCTTACACTAGCAAACTGTACAATTCTATCTGCACGACGCAAGAAACCTATGTCGTTGAGCTCTAACCCTGGAGATCTCCAGTTTCCCCCTAGTTCATATCTCCACTTACCACTCCCTCTACCTATAGCAAGATTACCACCAGTTCCCGAAAGACTTGTTGCATCTGTATCTACTTCTAGATGATTTGCATCTACTCGCTGGTATAAATGTGTAAGCGACGTCTGCGTATTTAAAATAGCTTGAGAATCTCCATTTACTCTGCTTATAATACCACGCCCTTCTATATAATATTTACGGTCTTTCCAGTTATGTCTAAAATCAATTCCTCCTGTATAAGCTTGCGTGTGGAGAAAATCTAGACTGCGTTCCATATCTCTGTGAGTTGTGGTAAATATTCCACCTACAAAAGAGTTACGGTCATTAAAATCTTTTTGAACGCGACCTACGAAATAATTAGTGAGTGGCTCTACCAGCTCTTTACGCTTCTCCCCTAGAAGTCCATCTAGATCGAGAGGCGATGTAATCTCTTCCCGATCATCTAGTTCAATCTCGGCAAATTCTTTTCCTGTCACACTTTCTAGCACGCCTATAGTCCAGCCATCCTTTGTTTTACCACTAAACTTTGCT
This sequence comes from Dokdonia sp. Asnod1-B02, assembly GCF_045063955.1. NCBI lineage: Bacteria > Pseudomonadati > Bacteroidota > Flavobacteriia > Flavobacteriales > Flavobacteriaceae > Dokdonia > Dokdonia sp. Asnod1-B02. Next base: position 3,376,245 of record NZ_JBEFNW010000002.1, read on the forward strand.
GCTCCTAATATGGTAGTATTGGTAGGGAAATCTTCGTACTCTCCTTTTGAAGCATCAAATGTGGTTCCTCCTTGTGGAGTGCGCCCTATACGTCTTGGAAAAAATACATTATCTGCTCCACCGCCTACTCTAAAGTCAAAGACACTCTTATTTTCTACAAAGAAAGGACGACGCTCTTCAAAAAATATTTCAAAACCATCTAGTGCGATTGCACCTGGGTCTGCATCTACTTGTCCAAAATCTGGATTAACCGTAAGGTCAAGAGTAAGATCATTAGTAATTCCAATTTTTGCATCAAGCCCTACATTTCCGCCAAAATCGTCTCCATCTCTAAAGGGATTACCCGCCTCTTCCTCAAATGTATCGTACTGACCTAATACAAATGGCTGTATTTCTAATTGTTTCTGCGGCTTGATTCCTTTAATTCCTCGCAGTTCTCCAAACTCACTTACCCATCCCGGAGGATTAGCAGGTAGCGGTTGCCAGGTAGAACGCTCTTCATTTGCAAAGTAACGTCTTGTAGATTGTATGCCCCAAGTCTGAACGTCTTCTGCACTAAAGCGCAGCTGACTCAGAGGTATACGCATTTCTGCCGTCCAGCCCTGTTCATCTTCTCCCGTGGCTAAATACCAAATAGGATTCCAGCTGCTATCAAAGTTGCCATTGTTTGACACAAACTCATCGCCTTTTACTCCAGAAGCAGAGGCAGTAAAAGAAAATGCCGTGCGATCGTCATTATAACTATCTATATTAATCTCTACCCAATCACCCGGAAAATCGTCTCGACGTCCTAGCCTTCTCTCTATTCTAGACTTATCACTTTCAAGACAATGAAAAGCCACATAAAGATTTTTATCATCATAAGTGATTTTCATTTTAGTCTGCTTAGTAGGAGGTGTACCCACATCTGGCTCAAACTGTAAGTAATCTGTAGACCACTCCACATTATTCCATGCAGCATCAGAGAAGTCTCCATCTATATCTGGAGCCTCACCATTAATGGCAATTGTGTTATACACCTTCCTAGGTATGGCAGTTTCAGTTGCTTCTGTTTGGGCAACTACATTAAGGGAACTTAGAAAAAGGAGCGCGATTACTGCTCTGAGTTGATTGATTTTAGGTAACATTGGTTTGGTTTTGATTGATTTACTAGAAAGACTTCAATCATCTCAGAATGTGACAACAACTTTCTTGTTTTAAGGTTTTATTAACATAATGTTTGGAGTTACGCTTTCGCGAAAGCGTGAAAATCACAATTAATAGTACTCGTTTACACCTTTATAATAGGACATATAAGGCTCATAAAAAGATCAATATAAAATATAGTCAGACAGACGTTTGTGTGATAAATAAATTTATGTACTTTTGCAAACCCGTTTTTAGGCGGGAAATGGAATGTTTAATTAAAATTAATTAGTGTGGACGCATTAAGTTACAAAACAGTATCTGCAAACAAAGCTACCGTAAACAAGGAGTGGGTTTTGATAGATGCAGACGGACAAACGCTAGGTCGTATGTCTTCTATCGTAGCTAAGTTTTTACGCGGTAAGTACAAGCCAAGTTTTACACCTCACGTAGATTGTGGAGATAACGTTGTTATCATAAACGCTGCAAAGGTGCAATTATCAGGAAACAAGTGGACGGAAAAATCATATATCCGTCACACAGGTTATCCAGGTGGGCAACGTAGTCTTACAGCGAGAGAGCTTTACGATAAAGATCCTACACGTGTAGTAGAAGCTGCCGTGAAAGGGATGTTACCAAAAAACAAATTGGGGAGTGCTATCTTCCGTAACCTTAAAGTGTATGCAGGTGCAGAACACGATCAGGAAGCGCAGAAGCCTCGTGCCATTAACCTAAACGAAATTAAGTAAATGGAGACTTTACACAAAATCGGTCGTCGTAAGACCGCAGTAGCTCGTGTTTACCTTTCTGATGGAACAGGAAACATCACTATTAACAAAAAAGAACTGAACAACTACTTCCCTACAGGAACACTTCAGTACAAAGTAAACCAACCACTTGTTATGACTAACAATGAAGGTAACTTTGATATTAAAGTAAACGTTTACGGTGGTGGTATTACTGGTCAAGCTGAGGCTATCAGACTTGCTCTTTCTAGAGCAATGTGTGAACTAGACGCGGAAAATCGTCTTATCCTTAAGCCAGAAGGACTTCTTACTCGTGACCCAAGAATGGTGGAACGTAAGAAATTTGGTCAGAAGAAAGCACGTAAGAAATTCCAATTCTCTAAGCGTTAATATATCGCTATACTCGCAATGCCTTTTGGCTTTTTACGAGTATGAATTGAAACTGATTACTATCAAAATTTAAAAATTAATTGAAATGTTGTCGTTGCTTATTATGTTTTTGCGCAAGCAAAATCTTAGTAAGGTTAGTTTAGCATCTAAACTTCGTGAACTCGAAGTTGCTAATTTTAATGTCCAACGGAACGTAAACTATTACAAAAATGGCAAACAACATCGAAATAAAAGAATTGCTTGATGCAGGTGTACACTTTGGACACCTCACAAGAAGATGGGATCCTAACATGGCACCGTATATCTATATGGAGCGCAATGGGATACACATCATCAATCTTTACAAAACTGCAGCAAAGATAGAAGAGACTTGCGAGGCTCTTCAAAAGATTGCTGCTTCTGGTAGAAAAATACTTTTTGTAGCTACCAAAAAACAAGCTAAAGATATCGTAGCTGAAAAAGCTCGTAACGCAAACATGCCTTACATCACAGAAAGATGGCCTGGTGGAATGCTTACGAACTTTGTTACAATCCGTAAAGCGATTAAGAAAATGCAAACGATCGACCAGATGAAAAAAGATGGTCGTTTTGATACACTTTCAAAGAAAGAAAAATTACAAACAGACCGTTTACGTGCAAAACTTGATAAGAACTTAGGTTCTATTGCAGATATGACACGTCTTCCAGGAGCACTATTTGTAGTAGATATCAAGCGTGAGCATATCGCGATTAAAGAAGCTCAAAAATTAAACATTCCAATTTTTGCAATGGTGGATACTAACTCTGACCCACGTCAAGTTGATTATCTTATACCTGCAAATGATGATGCTTCTAAATCTATCGATAAAATCGTAGGTTTTGTTTCTGAAGCTGTTAGTGCTGGACTTGCAGATCGCAAAGCTGGTAAAGACGCAGAAAAAGAAGGTGATGATTCTCCAAAGGCTGAAAAGAAGGCTAAAAAAGCAGACGCTCCAAAGGCAGAAGCAAAAGCTCCTAAAGCTGAGGCTGCAAAAGCACCTGTAGCGGCTAGCGAAGAAGAAGAATAATAACTATTTGATAATACTTAAAAGTCGTCTACTTCTTTTCTTTGTTGAAAACGAATAGACGACTTTTTTCAATTTTAAAACCTTATATATCATGGCAAACATTACCGCCGCAGACGTAAAGAAATTAAGAGAAGCTACTGGAGCTGGAATGATGGACTGTAAAAAGGCCCTTGTTGAAGCAGAAGGTAACTTTGACGATGCAATCACTGTACTACGCAAAAAAGGACAGAAAGTTGCAGAAAAGAGAGCAGATAGAGATTCTTCTGAAGGTGTAGTTATTGCAAAAATTAATGCAGATAACACACGCGGAGTTGTTGTATCACTTAACTGTGAGACTGACTTTGTAACAAAGAATGATTCTTTTATTGAGCTAGCAAACAAAATGGGAGATATCGCATTAAGCGTAAACTCTAAAGAAGAAATGCTTGCTGCAGATTTTGACGGAATGACGGTTACAGAAAAGCTTATTGAGCAAACTGGTGTCATAGGTGAGAAAATCGAAATAGGAGGTTATGAGACATTAGAAGCTCCTTTTGTAGGTTCTTATGTACATGGCAACAAAATAGGTGCCCTAGTAGGTCTTAGCACTGTTACAGATAATGCTGAGGAGGTTGCAAAGAGTGTATCTATGCAAGTAGCATCTATGGGAGCAAATACGCTTTCTTACAAAGATTTTGACGCTGCATTTGTAGCATCAGAAACTGAGGCACGTATTGCTGCTATCGAAAAGGACAATATTGAACTAGGTCGTCTTGGGAAGACTCTTAAGAATGTTCCTTCTTATATCTCTATGTCACAACTTACTGAAGAAGTAATGGCACAAGCAGAGGCAGATATTAAAGAACAATTGAAAGCAGAAGGTAAGCCAGAAAAAATCTGGGATAACATTGTACCTGGTAAAGTAGCTCGTTTTGTTGCAGACAACACGACTCTTGATCACGAGCAAGCGTTACTTGACCAACGTTTCATTATGGATGAAAGCCAGAACGTAGCAGAATTTGTTGCTTCAAAAGGTGATGCATCTGTAGTAGCTTTTAAAAGAGTTTCTCTAGCATAATCGCTTTACAAACTTTATTGATAGTTAAAACGCCTCCATCTGGAGGCGTTTTTTTTTGTTGTGCTTAAAAGCTAATTACAGCTTTGAACATGCAGATGGAGGCACATGAATTTCACCGCAAATTCGTAATTAAATTTTGCAACAAAAATTTTACTTTAAATCAATTATCTAAATGAAGTTATCTTAGTAATATTTAGACTAAAATAATCTCAATTCCTGCTATATATTATATTATTGATATTTGAATTATACCTACGAATAATTTTAATTTGAAAATCATCTATGTTCCAAATTACAAGCAATGGATTCTGATCAAGAGTACCATGTACAAGATCAAAAGTACTCTTCGTAAGTTTTTGAGAGAAATCATGACTTAAATTTTCATTAAGCACAGTTTTCGTCTTATTGATAATATCTTGATTTGGTTTAATTAAAATACTATCAGGATTACCATATTCTTCGATTAATTTACCGTAATATATTTCTTCAAAAACATAATTAAATCTAATAGAAATAGATTTTACTAAATTATTCTCATCCGTAAAAAGGGCAATAGAGCTATATTTTTTGCCTAAAAGATCTCCACAAATAACCTTAGTGTTGATATAAAAGCTTTTGGTTATATCTAAATCCAAATTACAGTTTAAAAGCTGACTTGATTCGCTAATACTTGAATTTAATAGATTTTCTATCTTGATTTGATTTATCATTTGACAACTTTTACAACTAATGAATAAGTATCATAAAATTTAAATAAACTGCTTAATCACAATGCTTCAGACTATCTAAGTAAAGAATTTCATCTGAGTTTTTAAAAAAACTAATCACATCACAAACCTAATACAAGTTTATAGTCTATAAAAAAGGGAAACCTTAAGATAGATGTATTTTTCTCATAAAAGCCCGCTTTCGCGAAAGCGTGAAAAACCATTGCCACACATTTTTAAATCATTCTGTTTAAATAGTATATTTGCATAACTACACAGACTATGAAATATAAAAGAATATTACTTAAACTTTCTGGCGAGGCCTTAATGGGAGATCGCCAGTACGGAATAGATCCTAACCGTCTTGCAGAATATGCAGAAGACATTAAAGCAGTAACAGAAAAAGGTGTCGAAGTTGCTATTGTTATAGGTGGCGGAAATATCTTTAGAGGTGTAGCGGGAGCTAGTAAAGGAATGGATCGCGTACAAAGTGATCACATGGGAATGCTGGCAACTGTAATAAATGGTCTTGCATTACAAGACGCACTAGAACAAGCAAACGTAAAAACGAGATTACAAACAGCTATCAAAATTAATGAAGTAGCGGAGCCTTTTATACGCCGTAAAGCAATGGCACACCTTAATAAAGGACGTGTTGTTATCTTTGGTGGAGGAACGGGTAACCCTTACTTCACTACAGACTCTGCTGCAGTACTAAGAGCAATCGAGATAGAAGCAGATGTAATTTTAAAAGGTACGAGAGTAGATGGTATTTACAACTCTGACCCTGAGAAAAATACAGATGCTATTAAGTATGATCATATCTCTTTTGACGATGTGCTACGCAAAGGATTAAAAGTAATGGATACTACCGCTTTTACATTAAGTCAAGAAAATGAGTTACCTATTATTGTTTTTGATATGAATACTCGTGGCAACTTGATGAAAGTGGTCTCAGGTGACGCTATAGGTACTACCGTAAATTAGGAAAAGAGAATTGGCTCAATTTTTGTAAACTTGCTATCATAATTATATTACCATGAACGAAGATTTAAAATTTATAATAGATTCTGCTAAGGAATCAATGGATGATGCTATTAATCACTTAGCAAAGAGATTAGTTACTATACGCGCTGGAAAAGCGAGCCCAGCAATGCTACAAGGGTTAATGGTAAACTACTATGGCAACCCTACTCCTTTGAGCCAAGTGGCAAATGTGAATACTCCAGATGGTCGTACTATTACTGTACAACCATGGGAGAAAAGTCTTATGCAAGAGATTGAAAAAGCTATTATAAATGCAAACCTAGGTTTTAACCCAATGAATAATGGGGAAAATATCATCATCAACGTGCCGCCACTTACTGAGGAACGTCGTAAAGACCTTGTAAAGCAAGCTCGTGGAGAAGCAGAAGATGCAAAAATAGGAGTACGTAATGATCGTAAGAATGCCAATAATGACATCAAGAAAGCAGAGGATGCTTCTGAAGATGAAAAGGCAAATGCAGAGGTAGATATCCAGAAACTTACTGACATTCACATCAAGAAAATAGAAGAGGTTCTTAGCAAGAAAGAAGCTGAGATCATGACTGTATAATACTACAGACGTTAAACAATTATAAAAAAGCGACCTCATGGTCGCTTTTTTGATACATTTACCCTTCAACCTACTCTATGCGTCAGTTCATAATTGCCTATCTCTTATTCATAAGTTTTACTGCGGTAGCTCAGAATGAGCCAGACGTGCAGGGCATTATTAATCAAGCAATTGACAATAAGGCAAAGAACGACCCACGAGAGGTACTCGCTTCATACACATATGACGTTTACGAGAAAACGGTTATTACAGACAGCCTTAATGGAAGTACGCACAACTTCTTTTCTGAGAAAGTAAGCCAACTACAATTTACAGAGCATCACCAGTTTTCGGAGAATATTATTGGATATCAGCTTGCTGGTTTTAAAAATCCGCGATACGAGGTGTTTGCTGTAAATGTGCAATCACGCTCATTTTATGATGATGATTTTGTGATTTTTAATAATCGCTATGCGGGAATTTTATCTAAAAGAGGAATGCGTAATTATAATTACAGTGTTACTTCTAGCGCTGTAAATGGTGATTACCAAGTAAGTTTTAGCCCTAAAAAACCTAAGAAAATTCCTGGGCTTACTGGGACAATGACCTTAGATAAAAACACACTCGCTATAAAAGGCGTGCAAGTGCGCATTACAGATAAACTTAACATTATTCTTAATCAAGAGTACACCTACATAGCAGACGCAAACATTTATTTACCGCAGCAGCGAGAATTATTTCTAGATAAAGGAAGTGAAGATCGCAAGCTTTCTTTCTTTAAAGGGCGTATCTCTATAGGTACTATAGAAAACGAAGTGCTGGAAGATATGGTTACTCGTAAGTTTCTTGTAGCTACTACAAGAATGAGTAATTACAATGTGAACAAGGAGGTTACCATTCCAGATTCTAAGTATGCGATTACTTTTAAGGAAGGTGCAAGCGAGCAACCAGAATCATTCTGGCAAAACTATCGCACGACACCATTATCTAGTAAAGATGAACGCAGTTTCTCAGAACTAGAGCGCATTGTAAATGCCGAAAACATAGAACGTAGACTAGGGACTACTAATAATTTTAGTATTGGTTATTTTAGCTTTGACGCCTTTGATTTTGACCTTACATACCCTGTAAAATTCAATAATTATGAGGGTTTGAGACTTGGCCTTGGCGGAGTGACTAATGAGTCTTTCTCTAAGCGTTTCCGCATAGAAGGCTATGCTGCTTATGGATTTAAAGACCAAGATATCAAGTATGGTATAGGAGCTGGTTATCTTCTAGATCCAGACAAGGGAGCATGGATTTCTGGAACGTACAACAGTGACCTAGAAGAAGTAGGTAATTATGCATACTTAACAGATCGCCGTGTATATTCCCTCTTTGAGCCACGCCTTGTAAACATCACCCAGTTTTATAAACACCGCACTACCCGTTTAAATCTAGAATACAGATTAACACCACAATTACTTTCTGAGTTGCAAATTGCTCATAGAAGACTAGATCAGACAACACCTTATCGCTATAATAACGATGGGAACATCATACGTAATTATGATATTTCTGAAGCAACAGCCTCTTTCCGCTGGAGTCCATCTAATAAATATTTAAAAACAGAGAATGATATTGTCCCTGTTTATGAGGGCTACCCTATAATTTCTGGTCAGGTATCTCAAGCTATTGATGGTCTAGGAGGAGACCTTGCATTTACAAAACTTGCCGCTAAGGTATTTTACAGAGTAGACAGACTCAACAAATCTGCTACGGAGTTTCTGGTAGAAGGAAATGTTGGTTTTGGAGATTTACCTATCACCCACCTATTCCACGCATTTCCTAATGCACCTACTAAGGAGACTATACTTCAGCGTTTTTCGGTGGCTGGGGTTAATAGTTTTGAAACTATGTTTTTTGGTGAATTCTTTTCAGACAAGCTGCTTACTGCTCAGGTAAAACATAGACTGGCGCCATTTAATATCTCTAAGAGCTTTAAACCAGAATTGGTTTTTATAAGCCGATTTGCCATAGGAGATATAAGTAACCCAGAAGATCATCTCGACATTGGAGAATTTGGCTCGCTTAGTAAAGGATATACAGAAACTGGTTTTGAACTTAACAAGCTGCTTTTTGGTTTTGGAACGAGTCTCACCTACCGTTACGGAGCTTACCATTTACCTAACTGGGGAGATAACATTGCGTTTAAGTTTACATTCAATCTCAAACTGTAGTAAACCCATCGTAACCTCATTCAGTTTACTGAACCTAGGTTAATTTTTTACGCTTTCGCGAAAGCGTAACCCCTACCACCTACAAGCCTTTTTCAATTTGCCCGCATATCTGCATCCAAAAGAATATCTTTGCGGTGCTAAAACAAGTCAATGGCAAAATTTCTGAGTAAAGGTTTTTGGGAGTCTGTAGCGAGTTTAATACTACGCAATCGTCCTTTGATTCTCATTCTTATTGTGGGTTTCACCATTTTCTTAGGTTTTCAATGGCGCAATATGCGCTTTACCTATACAGAGGCAAACTTACTTCCTGACGACCATGAAGTAAATCTAGAATACCAGAATTTTAAAGATAAGTTTGGAGAAGAGGGGAACCTCATCGTGTTAGGAATACAAGATGAACGTCTCTTTACACCTGAAGTGCTCACCGCTTGGAATGACTTATCTGCCAAGATTGCAAAGGCAGATGCTGTTGCTCTATCCCTTTCTCTTAAAGATCTCAAGATATTAGATAAACAAGAAAATCCGCAGCGATTTGATCTTGTTCCCTTCATGACAGATAGTACGCTCACTGCCGAAAGTGCTGCTAGTTATAGAAAATTACTCTTTGACGATTTACCATTTTATGAAAATCTGATTTACAATAAAGAGACAGGTACCGTGCGTTCTGCGGTATATCTTAAGAAAGATTTAATCAACACTCCAGCGCGTTTAGATTTTGTAGTAAATGATCTTATGCCCGCTATCGCGAGTTTTGAAAAAGACTACGATATCGATGTACGCACCAGTGGGATGCCATACATACGAACGCTCAATGCTCAAAATATTATTGATGAGATTGGCATTTTTGTAGGCGCTGCATTACTAGTTACTTCTTTTATATTCTTCTTTTTCTTTAGATCATACAGAGCAACCTTTATCTCCATGATTACGGTAATCATAGGTGTGATGTGGGCTTTTGGGTTCTTAGGATTACTAGGATATGAGATCACAGTACTTACAGCTATTATCCCGCCGCTCATTATTGTGATTGGGATTCCTAATTGTATTTTCCTGATTAATAAATACCAGCAAGAATATAAAAATCACGGTAACCAAGTAAAAGCATTACAGCGTGTTATTACCAAAGTAGGTAATGCGACCTTGATGACTAACATTACCACAGCTTCTGGGTTTGCAACTTTTATTCTTACTGAGAGTTCGCTACTAAGCGAGTTTGGTGTTGTCGCAAGTATCAATATCATCGCTATATTTTTACTTAGCTTACTTATCATTCCTATCATTTACAGTTATATGTCTCCTCCTAAGGAAAAGCACCTTAAACACCTAGGTAAAACTTGGATAGAAGGGTTTGTAAACTGGATGGAGCGCATGGTACGTACTAGACGTACTGCAATTTATGGATCAAGTGTATTACTACTTGCACTGAGTATTGTAGGTATATATCAAATACGTATTTCTGGTTCACTCATAGAAGACATGCCTAAAAAAGCCGACTTCTATAAAGACATAAAGTTTTTTGAGGAAGAATTTGATGGTATAATGCCACTTGAGATTCTGATTGACACTAAGAAAAAACAAGGAGTCATGAAGCTTGCCACGCTTAAACGCATGGAGGAGCTAAGCGCTACCATAGAGGAGCAACCAGAACTCTCTGCTCCTATATCTATTGTAAATCTTGTAAAGTATGCAAAGCAAGCTTACTTTAATGGAAATCCTAAATACTACCAACTACCTACTAGCAACGAGCGTAATTTTATACTGCCGTATGCAAAGAGTTTTGACAATGACCAAAACCTCATGGGAGCCTACGTAGATAGTACGGGTCAATATGCCAGAATCACTACCTTCATGAAAGATGTAGGTACTGACAAGATGGAACGTGCCGAGGAAAACATTCAATTAAAAATAGACAAGCTCTTCCCTGAAGAACGATATGAGGTTACCATGACAGGTACTGCACTCGTTTTTCAAAAAGGAACAGATTACCTTGTAATGAATCTTGTGATAAGTTTATCACTTGCCATCTTACTCATCGCATTATTTATGGCGTGGATGTTTAAGTCGCTACGTATGATTATAGTGTCTCTCATTCCCAACTTATTACCACTGCTAGTTACGGCGGGTATGATGGGCTTTATAGGCATCCCTATCAAGCCATCTACAATACTTGTATTTAGTATTGCCTTTGGTATTTCTGTAGATGATACGATTCACTTTCTAGCCAAATACCGTCAAGAGCTAAAAGCTAATAAATGGAAGATTAAAAAGTCTGTTTACGGTTCGCTACGTGAGACAGGTGTAAGTATGTTTTACACCTCAATTGTATTATTCTTTGGCTTCTCTGTATTCATGATTAGTAGCTTTGGAGGAACTGTAGCACTAGGTGGTCTTGTAAGCGCAACCTTACTATTTGCAATGCTAGCTAACCTTTTACTATTACCGTCACTGTTGTTATCCCTAGAAAAAGAGATTGCAAATAAAGACACCTTTAAAGAACCTGCACTGCAAATTGTGGAACGTGAGGGTGATGAAGAAACTGCTGATAAAGAGCTTGAGTAACTAGATATTCCCTTTGTATCTTTATACAAAAAGGTATGACAGATCAGTATTTTAAGGAAACACAAGACGAGTTACAGCTTGGCGTCAACAAAAAGGGACACCCGTTTAGGTACACCACTATGGGAACGGTAGATGCTTCTGGAGTTCCTGCGCTTAGAACTGTTGTACTAAGACAAGTTACAGACGATTTTAAACTGAGAATTTATACTGACAGTAGATCCAATAAAGTAGCTCAGTTACTCCAAAATGATGTTACTAGCTTACTCTTCTACCATCCTAAAAAGTTGCTGCAGATTAAAGTTACAGGAAACGCGTCTATCATTACAGATCCCGCAGAGTTGCAACGCTACTACAGCGGCGTGCAGCCTTCATCAAAAAAAGATTACACTACTACTGATGCTCCTGGCGCAGAGATTTCAAACCCAGATGCAGTAGACTACCTTGAAAACACCCACTACTTTACCATTATTGAGATTGCACCTACACATTTAGAGTTTCTTCAGCTTAAGAGACCTAACCACATTAGAGCGAGTTTTACACTCGTTGATGAAACATGGAATGGGCAGTTTTTAAACCCTTAAGGGTACGCTTTCGCGAAAGCGTGAAAACCTTTTTTACACCTCATCTTGAGCACTGCTGCAAATCTCAATAAAGAGTAATGCGCCTTAGCGTATATTTCAGTCCAATTACCCCTTACCCTACCACAAAAATCTTTTATATTTGCCCTCTATCTAGAGAATTCATTTAAATAAGATACAATGACACATACGCCTATTATAGCGCTACTCGAAAGTGACAAAATTCATCAAGAATTTACTGTAAAAGGATGGGTAAGATCCTTCCGCGGAAACCAGTTTATCGCACTTAATGATGGTTCTACTATTAATAACCTTCAGTGTGTAGTCGATTTTGAAAATACAGACGAAGCACTTTTAAAGCGTATCACGACAGGTGCTGCCGTTGCCATCAAAGGAACCTTAGAAGAAAGTCAAGGTGGAGGGCAACGTATAGAAATAAAAGTAAAAGATATCCAGATTGAGGGCGATGCAGATCCTCAAGAATTAAAAAACACGATACTCTCTCCTAAGCGTCACACACTAGAAAAACTACGTGAGCAGGCACACTTAAGAGTTCGCACTAACACCTTTGGCGCTGTAATGCGTTTACGCTCAAAGTTATCGTTTGCCATACACGAGTATTTTAATAAAAACGGGTACTTCCATGCACATACGCCTATCATTACCGGTAGTGATGCAGAGGGAGCTGGTGAGATGTTTCGCGTAAGCGCACTGGATCCAGAAAATCCGCCACGCACAGAAGATGGAAAGATTGATTACAGCAAAGACTTCTTTGGTAAAGAGACTAACCTTACGGTTTCTGGACAGCTAGAAGGAGAGACATATGCATTAGGACTTGGGAAGATTTATACCTTTGGACCAACCTTTAGAGCAGAAAACAGTAACACTTCTCGTCACCTTGCAGAGTTCTGGATGGTAGAACCAGAGATGGCTTTTTGTGATCTAGATGGCAACATGGATCTTGCCGAGGATTTTATCAAGTACGTAATTAACTACGCACTAGAAAACTGTCAAGATGATCTTGAGTTTCTAGAAAACAGATTAATTCAAGAAGATAAAAGTAAGCCAGAAGCAGATCGTGCGCCTATGCCACTGCGCGAGAAACTTAACTTTATAGTAGACAACAACTTTAAGCGTGTAAGCTATACGGAGGCAATTGACATCTTGCGTAATAGTAAGCCTAACAAGAAGAAAAAGTTCAAATACCCAATTAATGAATGGGGAGCAGATTTACAGTCTGAGCATGAGCGTTACCTTGTAGAAAAGCACTTTAACTGCCCAGTAATCTTATTTGATTACCCAGCAAACATCAAGGCGTTTTACATGCGTCTTAACGAAGATGGTAAAACCGTACGCGCGATGGATGTACTTTTTCCTGGAATAGGTGAGATGGTAGGAGGATCGCAACGTGAGGAGCGTCTAGATGTTCTCAAGGAGAAAATGGCTGCCTTAGATATCTCTGAGGAGGAGCTTTCTTGGTACCTAGATACTCGCAAGTTTGGAACGTGTACGCACAGTGGTTTTGGTCTTGGTTTTGAGCGCCTGGTGCTATTTGTAACGGGAATGACAAACATACGTGACGTAATACCTTACCCACGTTTCCCTGGTCACGCGGAGTTTTAATCCTCCCTAGCCCTCCAAAGGAGGGAACTCATGCGCTAGTGTTAAATACTTGTTTTCGCTTTCGCGAAAATTTTAATATATAAACTATTATAAATCCAATGTACTTAGGTATGTTGGATTTTTTTTGTGGAACATCCTCAATTATGTGTGCTTACTCTTGCGCGCTTACTCGGGTGTGCTTACTCGCACGAAACATCCTCCCTAGCCCTCCTTCGAAGGAGGGGACTTAAATTCGATTTCAGATTCAATTTCGACTTCAAGTTCTAGGTCTCAAATCCAACTGTTCTTACTCCTACGTACTTACTCGTGCGCAACATCCTCCCTAGCCCTCCTTCGAAGGAGGGAACTTAAATTCAATTTCAGCTTCAGCTTTCGTCATCTTGACCTTAGGAGAGATCTCATTATCTAGCTCAGAGAAGTTGCTAACTAGCAGTTATTACTTGAGTGTGCTCAGCATTATGTGATTTCTCCACAGGGTCGAAATGACGAGGGTTTCGATTTCAGGTTCAGGTTCGACTTCAAGTTCTAGGTCTCAAATCCAACTGTTCTTACTCCTACGTACTTACTCCTGTGAAACATCCTCCCTAGCCCTCCTTCGAAGGAGGGGACTTAAATTCAATTTCAGCTTCAGCTTTCGTCATCTTGACCTTAGGAGAGATCTCGTTATCTAGCTCAGAGAAGTTGCTAACTAGCAATTATTATTTGAGTGTACTCAGCGTTATGTGATTTCTCCACAAGGTCGAAATGACGAGGGTTTGTTCAAGTTTAAGTTCAAATTCGATTTCAGATTCAAGTTCTCAAATCCAACTGTTCTCACTCGTGTGTGCTTACTCGTGCGCAACATCCTCCCTAGCCCTCCTTCGAAGGAGGGGACTTGGGTTCAAGTTCAACTATTGTCATCTCGACGTTAGGAGAGATCTCATTATCTAGCTTTGGGAAGTTGCTATGTTGGGGTTCTTACTCGGGTGTGCTTACTCATATGATATTTATCCGTGGGTCGAAATGACGAGGGTTTTAAGTTCAGCGTCAGGTTCAAGTTCGTGTTCAAGTTCAGGTTCAAATTCAATTTTTCTTACTCAAACCTGCTTACTCGTATGTGATTTCTCCACAAGGTCGAAATGACAACGGATTGTTCAAATTCATCTCCATATATTTCATATTGTATCAATTACAATCATAAGTTGTATTTTGGTAGTGAAATAACAATCCAAACTATTTCTAGAATCAAATTATTAACGCGTGTTCTCTCTTTTTAAATATTGTTTCACATTAGATTCTGATAAATAAACTTAAGACTGTTAGGAAAGAATGCACCAACCAAATTAAACAATGGAAGACGTACCGGATAACATTATCTCTATTGAAAAGGCAGATAGCCTTTACAGGACTTATGGTCAAAACAGAGCACCTTTTATAGAGGGTGGAGTAAATAAACTATATGAGGATCTTGACAAGCCTTATGAAGCGACAAGATTTGTCACTGCAGATTATTAAAAGATGAAAGCATATATGGCTTTTATTGAGAAAGAATCCAAAGAAGCCGGGGTAACTCCAAAAGGGCTTCGTATTTATTTTGGTGCTACAAAACCTACAAAAGGGAAACCTGGCAGAGAAACTGTTTTTCTAAATCCAGTCGTTGCATTTAAAGGAATTGATGGAGATATTTCTTATGCAATTCATACAGATGTAGACGGCAATAAAGAAGCAATCACGGTAGGAGATGTGATAGATGGTAAAATACCAAAGCCTTCTGATAGCAAGTTAAGTAATGGAGTCATACAGAGTTTAGCAGGTGATGATGTTATATGGCCACCACCACCAATTCAAAACGATCCTAACGATTACCACTAGAAATAAGAGGCCAGAATAATGAAAACAATAATTTATGCAGTACATATTGCAGAACTGCTTGCCGCTATTTTGGCCTCTATTTATTATTTTAAATACAAAAAGACACCTATAAAGTTTTTCTACATTTATTTATGGTATGTCCTTATTAATGAAGCTTTAGCAAGTATTCTTATACCAAAAGGTATCGTTAGTTATCACCTCACAAATATTTACGGATTAATCACATCACTTTATGTAACCTGGATTTGTCTGAGATATGTGAGAACATTATATCTCAATAGAATTATTAAATTTCTGATGCTCATAATCGGCATCACCCATATAGCTGAGTTTGTCATAAAAGGCTTTGATGAGCCTTGGGCTATTTCAAAAACGATAGGCCCACTTTTAGGAGTAGTAGCTCTTTTTATTTATTTAATTAATTTGTTCAAAAGCGCCTCTGTCATAAATCCGTTTAAAGAAACTGTTACTTATTTTTTAATAGGTTTTGCACTGTTTTTCGTTGCCTCACCAGTAATCCTTATGGCTCGTATCTATTACTTAAACAATCTCACGATGAGTTACAACCTCTCATATATTATGGCAGCAATTGCAATTCTTATGTACACCATCTTCTCCTTTGGGTTTATCTATTCTAAAAAAGCATCTGGCTTAGAAGAGAACTAGATTGCTTCCTTTATTTATGCAACAACATGCTCTACCAATAATAGCGTTAGCACTGATTTCCCATAAAGGGACATTTACCCCTACCTCATGAGTAGTATGGATAGTATACTTGTATTTCCCTAGCTTGGTTAACGTTTTATTTACATTAATACTAACCAAAATTCTAATACACATGAAAACATGTAAATTTCTAACCTTCCTTTTATTGGGCGGATTCTTAATGCTAAGCTGCGGCGGTGAAACCAAGGGTACGCCTCACACAGATGACCACGATGAAGAACCTCTGGCTGTACCTAGTTCTATAATTACTGTTCAAGAAGCCGAAACTCTTTTTAAAAATTATAGAGAAAATCGTATTTCTCTTATTGAAAAGGCTCAAAATATTAGTAAAAATGGAGAGTCACTTGATACTATTGATGCTAACTATGTTAGAGCAACCACATCTCTATCTATTAAATATGATGATTTAAAAAAATATATTGAATTTATTGAAGAGCAGGCAGAAAAAGCTGACACACCAATAACTGGACTGCGTATTTACTTAGGCCAATATGGACCAAAAGAAGGTAAAAATGCAAATACAGAGACTATCTTCCTTAATCCTTTAATGAAGTATTCAGGTAGCAATGGTGATATCACAAATGACGTTGCTTTCGCCGTAAAAGATATAAATGGAACAGCTACTGCAGTACCCGTGGGCGATATAATAAAGGAAGAATCTCGCTCAAGAGGAAAGTCTAATCTTGAAATGAGTATTCAAAGTAGCATCCAAAGTCTTGCTGGTAATACTTGGCCTAGAAGACCACCACCACCAAAACCAAATGACCCAGATTATCAATAAAAAATTAAGAAAAGTAAATTTTTCAAATGCAGTATCTAATATATATAATTCTTTTCACCGAATTCTTAGCTGCTCTATTTGCAACGATTTACTTTTCTAAATATAAAAACACTTCTCTCAAATGGATATTAATACTTTTATGGTACATACCGGTAAATGAATTTTTTTGTCAATTTATTTTAGAAGTAGGTGACGAATATATTTTCTATAATTTCTACAGGCTAATTACTTGTTTTGGACTATTGTGGATAACAAAAAATGAATTAGTATCAACAAGACGAAAGAAATATATAAACATTTTGATAGTCTTATGCGCTTTAGCATTTATTATTAATTTCTCTTTCGTAAATCCATTTAATCAATATGTAGAAGTAGCCTTTACTTTAAGCACCCTATTGATTGTTTTAGGATTATTATTATACCTAGTTGAATTATTAAGTAGTGATCAAGTAATTGAAGTAAGTCGAGATCTATTCTTATGGATTAGTTGTGGTTTTTTGATATTTCATATATCATATCCTATTTTAAGTCTCGCAAGGAGATTTTTAGTAAATGGAAGTATTAGAGTTGATAATTCAATGTTATATATACAATTTATAGCAATTGTTTTGTGCTACATAGTTATAGCATTTGGCTTTTTTCGTGGTAACAAAAGGTCTAAAAATATCAATCACTAAAATCAACAAAGACTTATTAGTTAATAGTAAAAGAATAGCTATGTTGCTATTCCTCTTTTAACTATGGTAAACATATTTTAAAAACTAACATTTAAAAAAACACACTGTACACCCTGTGGACTACCTAATATACATAGTGCTATTATTTGAGTTTGCTGCCGCAATCTCTGCCACTGTATATTATAAAAAGTACAAGTCGACACCCTTAAAGTGGATGCTACCGTTTTTATGGTATATCGCCATTAATGAGTTTGCTTGTCACATACTACTAGCACCCTATAGGTTTGAGATACTTTATAATTTTTATGAGGTTATTGTTTGTTTGGGATTATTAATCATTACCCGATTGCATTTATCACATCATATACGCATCGCTATAGCAAATGTCTTAATCGTAATAAGCGCTATCGCATTAACTATTACTGCGATTACTCAAGACCCTTTTAAAGACTGGCCTGTGTTCTCATTTACGTTATCTACCATTTTAATCATTATAGCACTCACACTATACCTAGTAGAGCAATTAAGAAGTAATAAAATTGCAGCATATAGCAGAGATATCTTTTTGTGGGTGAGTATTGGTTTTTTAATATTCCATATCTCATATCCCGTTATAATGTTTTCGAGATACTTCCTTGTTACGGATAGTGTTTTTCTATATGAGGCGATTTTTCTTATTCAATTCATTGCAGTAATTGCGTGTTATGGCACGATTGCATTTGGTTTTTATAGAGGAGTACATTCAGCAACTTTAATAAGGCGCATCTTATGATTAAGGAGGAAATTCTTGTCATATGGCTGGTCTGCGTGACCATTTTGTTTCTACTGTTTTTAGTAGCGACTTTGTTTTGCGCCATTGCGCTGTATTATCGTTTTGATAATAAGCCGCGATTGCCGTAAATACAGTTTTTCTTATTTTGATATGAAATTTTAATGTTGAGTACGTTTTCGCGAAAGCGTAATACAGCGCTCCACGAGTAAAAATCTTACAAAATCCATCTTTATAATTTATTACCTTTCAGCACTAACTTAAAGAAACCCCTACTTGAGTACTCTAATGTATATCTCAGAAATTATAGTGGCACTTGTGGCAACTATCTTCTTTTCTAAGTACAAACACCTCCCTATAAAAACCATACTGTATATTCTCTGGATAGCGGTCATCACAGAAAGTATGGCTAAAATATACTCACACTACTACCATAATAATCACTGGGCATATAACCTTTATGCATTCTTATTCTACATTTTGTTTTATAAGATGGTGTATTATCATATAGAAAATACGACTAGAAAACGTATTGTAACATGGTTATCTACAGCGATGATCATAGCCATTATTATTAGAGCCTTTACAGTGCCTGTGGTCACGCACTATATGAGTATTATCTATAATATTGCCATGATTTTATTGGTCGTTTTACTTATGTATTATGCCATAGACCGTCTTAAGAGCGATGCGCCGCTTAGACTTAAAAACCAACTCGAACTTTTTGTTTTTTCTGGTTATCTTCTATTTGGAGTCACCTTTATTCCGCTATCTCCATTTATGGTAGGACAGATGGATTTTCAATATTCAAGAGAATTATTGAACACCCTACGAGCAATCCAGACATTTTCTCTCGTAGTAACTAATATCATTCTAGTCTTTGGGTTTATATGGACAGATCCTAAGAAAGTACCTGCTTACTAAATGTAGTTGTTTAGAGTACGCTTTCGCGAAAGCGTATTTCTAAAACCATCACACATTGACTTTGGGGTAAATGCCCTATGGGTAATCAATATCAAAATAAGTACCTTCAACATTCATTATAATTACTCCAATCCAAACTATGCTTCTTATCCAAAATCAAGATAATGGCACCCTGTTTATAGTCTTAGTGGCTATTACCATATTACTATTGCTACTAGTTGTTGTAGTGGTGCTCTTCTCTGTGTTTATGAAACGTAAGAACACCTTACTCTTAGAACAGGAGCACACAAAGAAAAAGTTTGAAAAAGAAATTGCAGAGACGCAGATAGAAATACGTGAAGAGACACTACGCAATATAAGCTGGGAGCTCCATGATAACATAGGCCAGTTACTTACTCTTGCCAAAATACAAACCCAAAATTGTGGGGGCAGTCAGCAAGATCTTGACGAGGCAGCAGCCACTATAGGCAAAGGACTTACAGAAATAAGAGCGCTCTCTAAGCTCATAAATCCAGAGGCACTCAAAAATATGTCACTACCGGAAGCATTAAACTTAGAGTTAGAACGCTTTAACAGAATGGCGTATCTAAAACCATCTCTCAAAATTACAGGAACCCCTATTACTATAGATAAAAAGATTGAGACCATCATCTTTAGAATCTTACAAGAGTTTTTTACAAACACCATCAAGCACTCTAAAGCAACTAACCTTGACGTTAACCTACTCTATAAATCTGATACACTACATGTCACTGTAAAAGATAATGGCGTAGGCTTTGACTACCATCAAGCAAGAGCAAAAAACGGCATAGGACTCACTAATATTGAGACCCGTACAAAGCTTATAGGAGCTACAGTAGACTACAAATCAAACGTAGGCGAGGGCACAACGCTATCGCTTACTTACAAACCACAACCACTATGAAAACTATCGTTATTGTAGATGACCATACCTTATTAAGCCAAGCTATAAGCGGCCTAGTAAATTCTTTCGACAATTTTGAAGTCCTTTACACTTGTAAAAATGGGCAAGAACTTCTGGACAATCTTCGTTTTGAAAATAAGCGCCCAGACATCATCTTGATGGATGTAAACATGCCTATTATGGATGGTATAGAAGCTACCGCACAGGTAAAAGAGCTCTACCCTACTATTCTCATACTCGCACTCTCTGTAGAAGAGGATGACCACACTATCTTACAAATGATACGCGCAGGTGCAAAAGGATATTTACTTAAGGATACAGAAAAAAAGACACTTGAAAATGCCCTCAACGAACTTGCTTTAAATGGTTATTATCATACAAATACGGTAAGTCAGCTACTTGTAAAAAGCCTAAATGGCAACAACAAAGATGCATTGCGAGATCGAGAGATCGAATTTATAAAACATGCCTGTACAGAGATGACTTATAATGAGATTGCAGATGTTATGTTTTTAAGTCCAAAAACGGTGCAAGGATATCGTGATAGTGTATTCTCAAAACTCAACTTAAAAAACAGGACAGGCTTGGTGATTTATGCACTTAAAAATGGGCTATTTAGACCATAATAATGTGCTAACTTAGGTTAAGTTAATCTAGCAACTGCTTTGAGTACTTCCTCTAGCCTACGCACATCAATCTCCTCTGGAGCATGATATCTAAGCGAGCGTAATTGCTTTCGGCCTTCTCCAGTGATTAATACATCATCAAATCCCTGTACAAGTATCCCCTTAGGAAAACCTATATCTACAAAAGTTTTTCTGAAATTTAAAAAGCAGAACATTTTACCGTTTAAGCTATAAAATGGTAAATGCCATTTATAACCCTCCTCTACGTCAGGAACGGTACGCTTAATCACTGCTTGCAACTCCATAAGCATAGAGCACCAAGGCTCTGGTTTAGTGAGGATGTATTCTTCGGCTGGGTTCATTGTTTTGTTTTATCTTTAATTTTTAAAACTAAAGATCTTGAAAATAAAACATTTAGCAATTACATTTCTCTTTTTCTCACTTTTTGCAAACAGTCAGACAATTGAAGAACTGGAGCTACAGGTAAATACTTACCCAAAAACACTAAATACCATTGAAGACATTGCTTATAGAATCCACAATGACTTCAACTCCAAAGAACTACAGGCAAGAGCTGTCTATACATGGATTAGTAAGAATATCGCATACGATTTAAGCAGTTATTACAGCTTTAGATCTCCTCCATTGATGATATATCGTTCATCAAAAGAACAAGCGAGACAATTAAGAAACTTAGAGGAACAAAGGATTACAAAAGCTTTAAAAAACAGAAAGGGAATTTGCGGTGATTATGCATCTTTATTTGTCGCCCTTTGCGAAAAATTAGAAATTCCCGCAAAAAAAATCCGTGGTTATACAAAACTAAACCCCAATTTTATTGGGGCAGATCCTGGCATGAAAGATCATGTATGGAACGCTGTATACTTGAATGAGGAGTGGCACTTGGTAGATACTACGTGGGGAGCCGGTTATGAAGTTGAGTATAAAACGAAATGGGAATTTCATTTTTCAAATAAATTTTATAAAGCTCCACCAGAGGTTTTTATTCAGCACCACTACCCTGGAAATCCAACTTGGCAATTACTCGAAAAACCAATATCAAAAAAAACATTTTTCTCAAAACCAGTATTTTACACCTACTACAGCTCATCAGATGTTAATCTAGCTGATGATCACGAAGGTATTTTAACAGAATATAAAAAAGACACTTATCTGATTTATTTTGATAAGCTCCCAAAAGGAAAGGATATTTATTATCAAAATGCATCATTTAAATTTGCTAAAAAGCTTTTTATCCACAGAGAAAACAACAAATTGGTAGCAAAAGTTAAAGTCAAAAATCCCAGCCAACCTTTTCTTACACTCTTTACTGATAACAAAGCAATTGTAAATTTTAAATTAGAAACGGCATCTCAATAAATATAGATGCTATTTTAAATCATTATCTTCCTACTCTAATTTACCATACATTATCCTTTGTTTATGATTGACTTATCTGGCTTAGACATTGCCATTATTATTGCTCTTTTTGTAATCATTTTAGGCGTAGGTTTTTACGTAGGCAAAAGCGCAGGAAAAAATACCACGCAGTACTTTCTATCGGGTCGTAATATGCCGTGGTGGCTTTTAGGGCTTTCTATGGTAGCAACAACATTCTCTACAGATACTCCTAATCTTGTTACAGATATTGTACGTACTAACGGCGTCTCAGGTAACTGGGTATGGTGGGCATTTCTCGTTACTGGATTACTAACGGTATTTGTCTATGCAAAACTATGGCGTAAGTCTGAGGTAAAAACAGATATCGAGTTTTACGAACTGCGCTACGGTGGCGCTCCTGCTCGTTTTTTACGAGGATTCAGAGCTATCTATCTTGGTATTGTATTTAACGTACTCGCCATGGCTGGTGTAACTCTTGCCGCAATAAAAATAGGAGAAGTTATGCTTGGTCTAGATCCCATCACAACAGTGGTTGTTGCTGGAGTGATTACCGTTGTTTTTAGTGCCATAGGCGGATTTAAAGGAGTGGTTTATACAGATTTTATACTATTCTTTGTCGCGATGGCAGGAGCATTTGGCGCTGCATATTACATCGTAGGCATGCCAGAAATAGGCGGACTAGAAGCTCTAATTTCGCATGAAAATGTAAAAGACAAAATCAATCTCCTTCCAGATTTTAACGACACAGAAATGCTTATCACACTTCTCATCATCCCGCTAGCAGTACAATGGTGGAGTTCCTGGTATCCAGGTTCTGAGCCTGGCGGTGGAGGCTATGTAGCACAACGTATGCTTGCTGCCAAGGATGAAAACCACGCTATAGGAGCAACCTTTTTCTATAACATCATGCACTACGCCTTACGCCCATGGCCGTGGATTTTAGTAGCATTAGCGTCACTTATAGTATTTCCAGACCTCGCAAGTATACAGGAGGCTTTTCCAAATATATCTGAAGATAAACTAGGACAAGATCTAGCGTACTCTGCAATGCTCACAATGTTACCTAGCGGATTGCTAGGTCTCGTGCTCGCATCACTCTCTGCCGCATATATGAGTACCATAAGTACACACCTCAACTGGGGAGCATCTTATGTAGTAAATGACGTGTATGCACAACAAATTAAACCTGATGCAACAGAAAAAGAACTCGTTGCTGTAGGTCGTATTACCACGGTAATTCTTATGGTGATAAGCGCACTAATTGCCCTTGCACTTACAAATGCACTACAACTATTCAACATCATACTGATGTTTGGTGCAGGTACTGGGCTTATTTTTATTTTGAGATGGTTCTGGTGGCGTATTAATGCGTGGACAGAGATCAGCGCCATGCTTGCCTCTGGTGTGATTTCTATCCTCATAGAGTTTACTTCACTGGGTGAAATGCTTTTTGGAGCTAGCGGCATTTTGCCAGCGTATGCAAAATTTCCTTTTGTGGTATTTAGCTCGACGCTTATTTGGGTTGTTGTCACCTATCTCACACAACCAGAAACTAAAGAAACACTTTATGCGTTCTATAAAAAAACTCAACCTGGAGGCCCAGGATGGAAGAAAATTATACTTCAAGCAGACCAAGAACAAGTAAACATCATAAAAACTACAGAAAAGTGGAGTGTACCTATGGGTATTGTCGCAATGCTGCTGGGTTGTGTATTAATTTACGGAACGTTATTTACCACCGGTTACTTCATTTATGGCCAACTTACTAATGCACTTATTGGATTGAGCATTTGCGTTGTATCTGGAGGATTACTACTCACTGTCTGGAAAAAAATAAAAGGAAAAGTACTATAATGAGACTATCAATATTTATCACCATTTTGTGTTTGAGCTTAGGACTACAAGCGCAAGAAACTACGGAGACATATCAAAAGGCTGTCGCTTTAATCAAAAAAACGCCAGAATTTAAACAGACGGGAGCCACTGTAATTACAGCTTCGGCAGAGACCGTAAGTTTTACAAATCAAGCCTATGCATTCTGGCTAGATGGTATGGACACTCGTTTTGCAGACAAAGATTTTGAGAACTTCTTTGGTGATTTATATCAACCTATTGAGATTCCTGCTTTTAAAAAAACACGAGATAAAAGAAGATTACGCTACCAGCTTTATGTTTCTGAGACCGAGAATGATATGTTTGTGATAGAAATGCTTTCGCGAAAGCGTAAACGTACCGCAAAGTATCCTACATTTTATCAAGGAGGAAGTACCTCATTTTTATTTGAAAAAACAGCAACCGGCGTACGACTCGTTGAGACACTAACATTGCAGAATAATTAGAGTATGATAGATTGCCAAAACATACTAGATAACACATACCAGAAAGTGTTGAAAATGGAGCATGTAGGTGATGTGGCTAGCTATATCCCTGAGCTATCGACCGTAAATTCAGATCAATTTGGCGTTTGTCTCATTACAAAAAGCGGAGAACAGTTTACTTGTGGTGATGCCACGGTAAAGTTTTCTATACAAAGTATTGCTAAGGTATTATCCTTAAGCCTTGTACTTTCAAAAATAGGCGATAAACTCTGGGAACGCATGGATTTTGAACCTTCTGGAACTGCTTTTAATTCGCTGGTACAACTGGAGAGTGAGAACGGAATCCCGAGAAACCCTCTTATTAATGCTGGGGCGATTGTAATGTGTGATATTATTTGTGACCTCTTTGATGATCCTAAAACGGCATTATTAGATTACGTGCGAGAAGTATCAGGAATTAAGGATTTACAATACGCAACTGATATCGCAGCCTCAGAGCAGGCAACGGGATATCGAAATTATGCGCTAGCAAATTTTATAAAGTCCTTTGAGAACATTCATAACACATGTAATCAAGTAACAGATTTATACTTTCACCTCTGCTCTATAGAGATGACGTGCGAGCAGCTGGCTTATACTTTTGGGTTTCTTGCAAATCAAGGTAAGCAGATCAAAACAGATATGAAAGTAGTAAAACCCGCTCAGGCAAAACGCATAAATGCCATTATGCAAACCTGCGGCTTTTATGATGAGGCTGGTGAGTTTGCCTTCCGTGTGGGTCTTCCAGGGAAGAGTGGCGTGGGTGGCGGTATGGTGGCTATTTTGCCTAACGCATTTTCTATCGCCGTATGGAGCCCAAAACTCAATAAGCATGGTAACTCTTACCGTGGCATGAAATTTCTAGAATACTTTACAGACGAGACTCAGGATACGGTTTTTTAAGAATTCCCTGCCCTTTTTTACATTCATTCTTTCTTTTTTGAGCAGAATAGGTATTGTATGTTTTGCAAGGTACTACCCGCTTTACATTACAATTCCTCATTACGCTAGCGCTCCATTGCGGGATTTTCATTGCAATCGGGGCTATGAAGTCATGCAGTTGTTTCTTTACACATGCCTTATCTATCTAAGAATAAGTAATAACAGTTTCTTTCCAAGAGCCTACATTCCCTCATCACCTACCTAGATTACCATTAAGCACATATCTCACAAACACTTAGAAAAAAATAATTTGTAATGTGATATGAAATTCAAAATTAAAGTTTAACTTTGAATTTCAAAGTACTTTAATATGGAGTCATCAAAATATCTAGAAGACATTGCCAGCATCAAAACAATGATGAGTAAATCTTCACGTTTTATGTCATTGAGTGGCCTTTCTGGTATACTTGCTGGAGTGTATGCTCTTATAGCTGCCATTATTGCACATTATTTAATACAAGGACATATTCAATTATTTGCTTCAAATAGAGAAGATTTTTTAAATCTCATTTTACGCATTTTTGCAACAGCAGAGCTTGCAGGAAACTTAATCATATTATTTCTCGTTACATTACTTCTTGCAATAGGAACTGGTATTATTTTAACTTATAAGAAAGCAGCTAGAAACAAAGAATCCATCTGGGACAGTTCGTCAAAACGCCTTATTGCAAATTTTGCCATTCCATTAATTGCAGGAGGTATTTTCTCTATCGTACTAATTCAATATGGTATTGTTGGTCTTATTGCTCCAGCAACACTTATCTTCTATGGCCTAGCCTTAGTAAACGCGAGTAAATACACACTAGGAGATATCAAATTCCTAGGACTTGCAAATGTGATTATTGGTCTCTTTGCTACTCAATTTATAGGATATGGATTGTATTTTTGGGCATTGGGATTCGGTGTATTTCATATTATTTATGGAGCAATCATGTATAATAAATATGATAGAAGGAACTAATATTTTCGCGAAAGCGTACACCACACCATACATCATAGAGACGCTACAAAAACACAATAATGTCCATCATAAACAACATAAACAAAGCTTTTGATCATCGTATCCGCCTAGGGATTATGAGCGTGCTTATGGTGAATGAAAAGGCAGATTTTAAAGAATTAAAAGAGCTTCTAGGAGCCACGGATGGTAACCTTGCAAGTCATGCAAAAGCATTAGAAAAAGAAGCCTACATCATTGTCCAAAAAGCATTCATTGGCCGCAAGCCTAACACGAGTTATAGTGTCACAACAAAGGGTAAAAATGCATTTAAAAAACACATTGAAGCGCTTGAAAAGTTATTAGGCAACAACTAAATATATATTTTTTTATCATTTTACTTTGAAATACAAAGTACTTTATAATTATGGAAACACTTCGTTATTTATTACTAGAACGCCTATATGAATGGAGTAAAATCCCCTATAGATTGCTTTTTAAAAAAGAAGCTGCTTGGGGAATTTCTCTTAAAGAATTACTAGAGTACTCACCAGAAACGCTAGGTTATCATCTAGGCTGCTTTTTACTTACTCATCACTTCACTTCAGAACCTCAACTAGAAGATCACGACGTCTTTCACGTACTTACTACTACTAGTATTACTGTGCCTGACGAAATCGCCATGCAATGGCTACTCTTTGGGAATGGAAAGCGATCTCTATACCTCTTTATTGCACTCACCGTAGGTTCAACATTATTTATAGATCATTTTAAGTCATTTATAAAAGCTTTCAAGAGAGGAAAAAAGGCAAATCGATTTTATAACCTCAATTACTTAGAGCTTCTCACAGAACCACTCGCAGATTTACAACATACTTTAAAAATCAAACTTTCATGAAAAATTCAATAATCAGATGTCTAGGCGCTATACTTTTTAGTCTTCTATTTTACGGTCAAAGCCTTGGCCTCAATATGCTATTATTTTCAATAATTGCAGTAGTAGCGGTTCTTATCATTCGTCCGGAAACCAAGTCCAACAAATCATTTCTCCTTGCTGCAGGGCTCTATCTATTGAGTACCGTATTTGTATTTACAGTAAATAGTTTGCTAGCGATGACCACTTGTATTTTGGCTTTTATTGTATTTGCAGGTAGTATCTCGGGAATTAAAAACGCAGTATATGTCCAGTGGCTCAACGGACTGTATCAATCTTTGCTAGGTGCTTTACATAGTACGATGAATCCTAATAAAGACATCCCTAAGGTAAAAAGTAATCACAATTATAAATTTATCATCCTTACCACAGCTATTGTCACTACGCTGGTAGTGGTTTTTGCGATGCTTTATGGTAAAGCAAACCCTATACTAGGTGAATGGATTGCGGCTATTAATCTTGATTTTATAAACTTTAATTGGATACTCACTACAGCTATGGGGTATTACTTACTTATAAATCTAACCTCAAAAGCAGAGCTAGACATCATTACTTCTATAGATCGCGATGCTTCCACTACCCTATCTGAACAACCTATATCTGACATTAAAGCTACTACCCTTAATAGAGAACAACTACTGGGCACCATTCTATTAGGAGCACTTAATGCGCTCATTATAATATTTATCACTACAGATATTTGGTATATACTTCATGATCCGCTTGCGGATGCAGCTACACTTTCTACCACGGTACACGATGGCGTGAGTGCGCTTATCACTTCTATTATTATTGCGATTACTACGATATTAATTCTCTTTCGCGGTAATCTTAATTTTTACAAAAAAAGTGAGACACTAAGACGTTTTACCTATATCTGGATTGCGCTTAACATAATTATCATCCTATTCACGGCTTACAAAAACTATATGTACAGCAGTGGTTTCGGGCTTACTTACAAAAGAATAGGTGTCTTTATCTACCTCGCACTATGTATTGCTGGTATGATTACCACTTATGTAAAAATTGCTCGTAAACTCAATCTATTATTTATGCTCAAAGCAAATACCCGTACTGCTTTTTTGCTTGTTATCATGATTTCAAGTTTTAGTTGGGATCGTGTGATTACTACATATAATCTGCATGAAGTAGCCTCTCCAGATGTCAATTATCTCCTCTCTATGGGGAGTAGCAATGGAGATATTTTACACGCTTTCGCGAAAGCGCACCCCGAAAAACCTATGAATCGTACAAGTATTCAACATAGATATGAGCAATGGCAAACTTCTTTATCTCAAGAAACCTGGCAATCCAAAACACTTCTAGGCCTACTAAACCCAAACACCTCAACTTATGAAATTACCGACACCGCAGCACGCAATTAATCGATTTGCGATAAAGCTAGCAGCATTTAGTGCCTGTCTTGGGATCTTATTTGTATTTGTATATATGATTACAAAAGATATTGAAGTTGCTATGGCAGGTTATTTACACCTAATCCCAACAGTAATCGTACATCTTGTGGTTTTTATATGGGTATTCTTTAATGCTGCAATACATCGCAATGAGCTTCCAGAGCATTTTTTGACACTAGTCATTATGCTATTAAATATTCCGCTAGCTTTTGCATGTGGAGCAGTTGTTCTTAATTTTTTATAGTCATGGAAAAAATTATCATCTCAAAACTTAGAGAATTCTATATTCTCATAGGAGGTCTTTTATTATGCTTCATTTTGCTTGCAATACGCATTAAGATGACTGGTTCATTTTTCTTTCTCTTTTTAGTGTGGAACCTGTTTCTTGCATTTATACCCTATGCTTGCTCACTACTTTTAGTAACAAAAAAACAATGGATGCAATCTAGCTGGAAGTGGATTCCAATAGCAATGATATGGTTACTGTTTTTGCCTAATACGCCTTATTTAATAAGTGATTTACAGCATTTGCAACATAGCACCCCAGATGTTATTTGGTACGACATCTTAATGCTGACAGCCTTTGTTTGGTACGCGCTATTTATAATGTACTTAACGGTAAGTGACATGCAAAATCTACTCATTTTAAAATTGAGATCTCGATATATTCTTTATGTTACCATAGGCATATTTATCCTTTGTGGCTTTGGTATTTATCTAGGTAGATTTTTAAGATGGAATAGCTGGGACATTATTCAAAATCCCTTGGGTCTTACTAACGACATATGGAATCAAATTAGGCATCCATTTATAAATAGTAAGACCTGGATAGTCACATTTGGTTACGCAGCTATCATGATTCTATCCTTTTTTGGGCTACAATTCACTCATTCAAAACACAAAAACTAATGCGCTTATCACTTAAATACATCATCGCATTCTTAGTACTACTAGCAACGGAAATATTTATTGCCATTTACGTACATGACGATTTCATAAGACCTTACTTAGGCGATAGTATCGTTGTAGTGTTAATCTATGTGCTTATAATGGGGTTGTTTAATATTCCGAGAAGTTTTGAAAGCAAAAACATGACTGCGCTGGCGGTATTACTATTTGCTTTTATAGTAGAAGGCCTACAAGCAATTTCCTTTATAAACTACACAGGCCTAGCAGATAATAAACTCGCGCGCATTATTCTAGGCACCTCCTTCTCGTGGTGGGATATGCTCGCTTATGTAGGCGGATATCTCTTTATTATAATTATCGCAAAACTTAGAGAATAAGCTTTGTAGCTCTCAACATCTCGCGTTTTCCTGGAGGTCCAGGTAACCGCTCTACTTGAAAGCCTACAGCCTGCATTGCTCTCCTTGCAGCTCCTTGAGCGCAATATGTTGTCAACACACCGTTAGGTTTTAATGCATTAAACATTTTTGTAAAAATCTCTTCTGTCCATAATGTTGGCTGAACTCTTGGACCAAAAGCATCAAAATAAATTAAATCAAAAACCTCAGTATCATTAATATCTTCAAAACGCTGCTTGCGTTTTGTAAGCTTAAAATCATCACTGATTTTTGATTCCTCTTCCCAAGTAGCATCGTGTAACTCGTTGTAAACCTCCGTAGCATCCTCTTCCTCTAGCTGACTAGCATATTCCATTGCTTCGGCTTCTTCTTGAGAAACTGGATACGCCTCTGCACCCACATAATTGAATGACACGTTATATTTTTCTGCTTCAAAATAAGTAAGCAACGCATTGAGTCCTGTACCAAAACCCATTTCTAGTATTGCAATTTTTTTTTGATCTCGATGTTGTGTAACATAGTGTTCTACTCCGGTCATTAAAAACACATGACGTGCTTCTTGTATCGCTCCATGTTTAGAATGATACTGCTCATCCCACTCTGCAATATGTATCGTCTTTGAGCCGTCTGCAGTGGTAATAATTTCTCTTTTCATTTCCTTCACGTCTAGTTGTAAAAAAGGGCAGACATACGTCTACCCTATCTCAATAATTTTATTAAATAAGCGAGACTTAATCTGTTTTAATCAACACACCGTCTGCCATAAAGCGTAACTCGCGCTCAGGCTTTGTGATCGCAGCAATCTCTTCTTTAGATTTTCCAGCATCTTCAGCCATGTGACGTAACTCATCTACAGATACTTCTTCTAGATAAGCTTTACCTTCTACAACGGCATTTCCATCTTTAGTATCCGTAGGCACAAAGAATCCGTAATCTTTAAACTTTACAAAAACTTGTTCCTCATCTGCTATATCTAAGCGCATCCAGCAACCTTTTGAAGCGCAAACATCATTAATTGGTGCTTCAAATTTTACGATAGCCGTATCACCTTCGGCAAGAGCTGCATATTTTTCTGAGATCTCGATTTTGGTCATTGCACCTGCTGCAGATATCTTTTCTCCATAGCTTGCGTAGATCTCTTGAGCTTCTTTATTTTCAGTTTCCGCTTTCGCGAAAGCGTTATCACTCTCATTGCTAACCTCTTTACAACTTAGTAATGTCAAGAAAATTAAGAATATCGTTGCATATATTTTCATAATAGGTTGGTTTTTAGTTGAACATCGTAAAATTATGCAAAAATCACTCGACAAGGATGACAAATCATTAAATTTGTTGCTATGGAAACAACCTCTACACTTCGTATTACAAAACGTGACAACAGTAAAATTGCTGATGTTGATTTTAGTAACCTTGCTTTTGGTAGCGTATTTACAGACCACATGTTTTCTGTTGAATATGCAGATGGCAAGTGGCAACAACCAGAAATAGTTCCTTATGGCCCTATCTCTATGGATCCTAGTGCAAAAGTTTTTCACTATGGACAGGCTGTTTTTGAAGGAATGAAAGCATTTAAGGATGATAACGGTGATATCTTCTTATTTCGTCCAGAAGATAACTGGGAACGTATTAATACATCATCTGCTCGTCTTGCAATGCCAGAACTTCCTAAAGATGTTTTTATGGAAGGTCTTACGGAGCTTCTTAAACTTGACGAAGCATGGATCAAAGCTGGTGACGGTAACTCACTTTACATTCGCCCGTTTCACATTGCAACGCAACCTGGAGTATCTGCATCACCTGCAGATAGGTACAAATTTATGATTATCCTTGCTCCTGCACAGTCTTATTACTCTGGAGAAGTGAGCGTAGTATTTGCCGAAAAGTATAGCCGTGCCGCTAGTGGTGGTGTAGGTTATGCAAAAGCTGCAGGTAACTATGCTGCTCAGTTTTACCCTACTAATCTTGCAAAAGAAGAAGGGTACCAGCAAGTAATCTGGACAGATGCAAATACACATGAATACCTAGAAGAAGCTGGTACGATGAACGTATTCTTCCGTGTGGGAGATGCACTTCTTACAGCTCCTACTAATGATACAATTCTTAACGGTATTACTCGTAAAAGTGTTATCCAACTTGCAGAAGCAGCAGGAATTACTGTAGAAGTAAGACCTGTGTCTGTAAAAGAAATTGTAGCAGCTGCACAAGCTGGTGAGCTTAAAGAGATTTTTGGAGTAGGTACTGCAGCAGTAGTTGTTCCTTTTAAGAGCTTTGCTTATAAAGGTGAAGATCACAAACTCAACGCACCAGAAAATAGCTACGGTATGAAGTTTAAAAAAGACCTAAACGACATACAGTACAACCGCACAGAAGATAAATATGGCTGGAGAGTCGCTGTAAAATAAGAAACGATTATTCTACATATACAATCCAAGTAACGCAAGTTGCTTGGATTTTTTTGTTTTCTATAACACCCATAATACTGCAAGACTTATGAGTTTTTATTACCTTGTAATCATAACTAAAATAACCATCTTATAATATGAAAAGAGGTAGCGGTCTTAAGATCAGATTACTTATTGGAGTTGCCATCGTTGCATTTGCACTTTTTAAGAATTGCAGTAATCGCGAGGAGAACCCATATACAGGAAAAGTACAGGCGATAAGTATGTCTCCAGATGAGGAGATCGCGATGGGAATACAGTATGCACCTCAAATGGCAGAGCAGCATGGCGGTTTACACCCAGACCAGCAACTTCAAGCCTTTGTAGATCAAGTAGGAAATAAGCTCGTACAAGAAAGCATGGCTCGCGAGACTCCGTATAATTATGATTTTCACCTACTACGAGATGAGCAAACGGTAAATGCTTTTGCACTCCCAGGAGGACAAATATTTATAACCTATGCCCTACTCTCAAAACTTGAAAATGAAGATCAAGTGGCTGGCGTATTAGGCCATGAAATAGGTCACGTCCTTGGAAAACATAGCGCAGAGCGTGCCGAAAACTCTAGTATGTGGTCTACCATCTCTATGGGGGCAGAGGTAGGCGGCGGCATGGGCGGTGCTGCAGGTTCTATAGGTCAGAGTGTATTGTTGGGTAATGGTCGTGATGACGAGTTAGAAAGTGATGACCTAGGTGTACGTTTTATGATACGCGCTGGGTATGATCCGTATCAGATGATAGGCGTGATGAAAATACTTAAGGCAGCAAGTGGTGGCAGTAGCCAGCCAGAATTCTCTAGCACACACCCAGATCCAGAGAATCGTATTGAGCAAATAAAGGAGAGTATCCAGAAATATGGTTACACGGGTCCAGCTACAATGTAGCGCAACCGTTTTCGTCAAAACATACCCAAAACCTCGCTCTCGCGAGGTTTTGTTTTTATCTTTACTATTCAACTTAAGATCATGAATAAGAAAACAATCCTAATGATACTTGATGGATGGGGCATGGCTCCAGACAAAAAAGTATCTGCCGTAGACCAAGCGCAAACGCCATTTATAGATAGCCTTTATAATAAGTATCCACATGCCCAATTACTCACTCATGGTGAGAATGTAGGCCTTCCAGAAGGGCAAATGGGCAATAGTGAGGTAGGCCACATGAACCTAGGTGCTGGTCGTATTGTATATCAAGATTTTGCTAAAATCAATAAAGCACTCAAAGATGATACGCTTAAAGATGAGCAAGTATTGAAAGATGCTTTCGCTTTCGCGAAAGAAAACAATAAATCTGTTCACTTTCTAGGTCTTGTTTCTGATGGAGGTGTACACTCACACATCAACCACCTTAAAGGACTTATTCTCGCTGCCGAAAATGCAGGAGTTCCTCAATCTTACATCCACGCATTTACAGATGGTCGTGATGTAGATCCAAAATCTGGAAAAGAACTTATAGGAGATATTTCTGCTTTCGCGAAAGCGCACAACGCACAACTAGCATCTGTAATAGGTCGCTACTATGCGATGGATAGAGACAAACGATGGGAACGTGTTGCTCTTGCATATAATCTAATTACCAAAGGTGCTGGAACACCTACTAAAGATGTTGTACAGTCTATTCAAGATAGCTACGATGCTGGTAAGACGGATGAGTTTATAGATCCGCTTTTTGCAACCCAAGATAACGAGAGTTTATCTACCGTTCAAGAAGGTGATGTAATTATCTTTTTTAACTTTAGAACAGATCGTGGTCGCGAACTAACAGAAATGTTGTCTCAAAAAGACTTTCCTGAGCAAGACACTCAAAAGCTAGACTTGTACTACGTTACCATGACAAATTATGATGACACGTTCACAGGTATGAAAGTCATCTATGATAAAGATAACTTAGTAAATACCTTAGGAGAGGTACTTGCAAATGCTGGAAAAAAGCAAATACGCATCGCTGAGACTGAGAAGTACCCACACGTAACATTTTTCTTTTCTGGAGGCCGTGAAGAACCCTTTGATGGAGAGTCTAGATTGCTAGCACCCTCGCCTAAGGTTGCCACCTACGACTTACAGCCAGAAATGAGCGCCTTTGAAATACGTGATAAAATTGTTCCAGAAATAAACAAAGGAGACGTAGACTTTGTATGTCTCAACTTTGCAAATCCGGATATGGTAGGTCATACGGGCGTTATGGAGGCAGCAATTAAAGCTTGTGAGACTGTAGATACTTGCGTTAAAGATATCGTTACCACCGCCGAAGAAAATGATTATACTGTAATCATCATTGCAGACCACGGTAATGCAGAGGTGATGATCAACCCAGATGGATCGCCTAATACGGCACACACGACAAATCCAGTACCGGTGATACTAGTCGATAAAGACATCAAGAAAATCAACAATGGTATTCTATCTGATGTGGCGCCTACAGTTTTAAAGCTACTAGGCGTAGACCAACCACCAATTATGGATTGTACACCTCTAATATAAATTACATATACAATGAAGCATTTTTATATAACACTCGCACTTCTTGCACTTATGTCAAGTT
Organism: Dokdonia sp. Asnod1-B02; assembly: GCF_045063955.1. Classification (NCBI taxonomy): domain Bacteria; kingdom Pseudomonadati; phylum Bacteroidota; class Flavobacteriia; order Flavobacteriales; family Flavobacteriaceae; genus Dokdonia; species Dokdonia sp. Asnod1-B02. Next base: position 3,411,422 of record NZ_JBEFNW010000002.1, read on the forward strand.
GTGATAGCTCAAAAAAAGTAGCAGAAACTACTCCTACGCCTCAAGTTGCAGAAACCGTAGAACCGAAAACACCTGTTAAACCTGCACTCCCAGCAGTAGTGGTAAAACCTGCTCCTAAAGTTAAAACAATGTTAGTAGGTAAAGAAGATAGAAGTGCACTAAAGCAAGCTCCTTTTGATAGTTGGTTCAATCCTAACTATGCAAAATATGTAGTAAATACAGATTACATAAAAGAAATAGAACAAGGACTAAAAGGTGTTACTATCACCACTTTTATGGGAACTTGGTGTAGTGATAGTAAGCGTGAAACTCCAAGAATGTTTAAAATTCTAGATGAAGCTTCTTTTAAAAATCAAGACTTAGAACTTATTACTGTAGATCGTACAAAAAAGAAACCAACAATATATACCGACGGTAATAACATCATACGCGTACCTACTTTCATCTTTAAAAAAGATGGTAAAGAAATAGGCCGTATTGTGGAGCGTCCAGTAGAAAGTCTTGAAGAAGACATGCTTAAAATTTTAAATGGAGAACCTTATAAACACTCTTATGAAAACTAATATTATTGCCTTAGTAGCTATTATAGCACTCACTTTCTCTTGTAAAGAAAAAACCACTACCGAAGAAGTTGTGGTGGTAGAAGAAGTAGAAGTAATTGACGAAAATGTGGACGACAATGGGATTGCCATCCTTTTGGGCGCACAAGAACGAGAAATCCTAGAGTCTGAACCATATAACGAATGGTTTATGAATAGCTATAAGAATCACACGATAGACGTGGAGTCTCTTACGGCTATCAAGGAAGGCCTTAAAGATGTAAGAATTACCATTTTCATGGGAACATGGTGTGAGGACAGCCAGCGTGAGGTACCTGCTTTTTTCAAAATCCTTGACGAAGTAGATTACGAAAGTGAAACTGTAAAACTTATCACTGTTTCACAAGATAAAACAGCTCCAGAAGAACTAATAAAAGGAAAAGATATAACAAACGTACCTACATTCATTTTCATGAAAGATGGTCAAGAACTAGGTCGCATTGTAGAGTATCCTCTAGAAAGCTTAGAGAAAGATATGGCAAAGATTCTATCTGGCGCAGATTATAAACATGCTTATGCCGAGTAAATAAACAACAGTTATTAATTTCAAACCCCTCATCTTCATGAGGGGTTTTATTTTAAACATAATTTTTAAGGGAGCTATATATATTTATTAGTTTAGCGCATTAAACATTGATCAAAAAACAATTAATTTATGAAATGGTATTTAAAAGTAGTAGGAGATAATTATGCAAACTTTGAAGGAAGAGCACGTAGGGAAGAGTATTGGATGTTTGCGCTTTTTAATGTTATTTTCGTCATGCTTGCTTATATTCCACTTATTGCTGGAGCCGCAATGGAAAGTGAAGCACTAATGATGGCAGGAGGTCTATTACTTTTTCTTTACATAGTCGCTCTATTTATACCTAGTATTGCGGTAGCAGTACGCAGGCTTCACGATCAGGGTAAAAGCGGTACTTGGTATTTTATAAACTTTGTTCCATTTATAGGTGGCATTTGGTTTCTTATACTAATGATAACAGAAGGAACTCATGGTACTAATCAATATGGCCCAGATCCTAAGGGTGACTTGATACAATAACAACGATTTAATTTATAACAAAGGGCTTCTATAAAACTTATAGAAGCCCTTTGTTATTATATAAACGTAACCGTAGTTCTTTTTGTAATTTTGCATAAACTTTAAAGCAATCGAAACAACAAAAACCATAGCTGTAGATTTTGACGGTACCATTGTAGAAAATGCGTATCCTGGAATTGGTAAGCCTATGCTATTTGCTTTTGATACCCTTAAAAAATTACAACAAGAAGGAAACCGCCTTATTCTATGGACCTATAGAAGTGGTGCTCGCTTAGATGAAGCGGTTCGGTTTTGTAAGGATAATGGCATTACATTTTATGCCATAAATAAAAGTTATCCCGAGGAAGCTTTAAGTGAAGATATAAGCCGCAAGATCAACGCAGATATTTTTATTGATGATCGCGATGTACGTGGTATGATGGGATGGGGTGAAATCTACCAAATATTAGGTAGCAGTGCCGAGACATCACCCACGCTTAAACAGAAACGCAGTAAACCTGTTAGAAAAAAAACGAAAAAGAGCTTTATGTCTCGCATAGAGGAGCTTTTTAAAGACGAAAACGCATAATGGCAATTATACAGAAAACAAGAGAAGAGATAGAATTAATGCGTGAGAGTGCGCTAGTAGTATCTCGCACCTTAGGCATACTTGCTGGAGAGGTAAAACCGGGAGTAACCACACTATATCTCGATAAGATAGCAGAAGACTATATACGTTCACAAGATGCGATTCCAGGTTTCTTGGGGTTATACGATTTCCCTAACACACTTTGCATGAGTCCTAATGACCAGGTTGTTCATGGAATTCCTAACAACAAACCTCTTGTAGAAGGAGATATTATCTCTATAGATTGTGGTGCTATAAAAAATGGTTTTTATGGAGATCACGCATACACATTTGAAGTAGGCGAAGTAGCACCAGATGTAAAGAAATTACTTGAAGTTACTAAGCAATCTCTTTACGTGGGAATAGAACAACTCAAAATAGGTAACCGCACTGGTGATGTAGGCTACGCCATTCAAAAATTTACAGAAGATCATGGCTATGGTGTAGTACGCGAACTCGTAGGTCACGGTTTAGGAACGACCATGCATGAAGATCCAGAAATGCCTAACTACGGTAAACGTGGACGTGGTAAGAAGTTTATAGAAGGGATGGTAGTAGCCATCGAGCCTATGACTAATATGGGAACTCGCAATATCACACAGCACAATGACGGCTGGACGATAACTACACGTGATAACAAACCAAGTGCTCATTTTGAACATGATGTAGCCATACTTGATGGAAAGCCGGAGCTACTATCCACTTTTGCATACATCTATAAAGCATTAGGAATTGAGAGCGATGAGGAAACTCCTTTTCGTCAGCAAGCTTTAGTGCTGTAACTAGTGAAAAAGCTTTTCAAATTTTTCTTAAACGCCATTCCGCGACCTTTATTAATCAGGGCTAGTTATGTGGTGAGACCTATTATGGCTACCTTTTTGAAAGGTGACCGTTACGAGGACCCTATAGACGGAAAAACATTTAAGAAATTTTTACCGTACGGTTATGGTACTCCAAGAGAGAATGTACTATCTCCATCTACGCTCTCACTCGAACGTCATAGACTCTTATGGCTTTGGTTACAATGGGAAACAGATTTCTTTACTAAACCAAGAAAAACGTTGCATTTTGCTCCAGAGCAAGCTTTTTATAAACGCTTTCGCGAAAGCGCACACCTAGATTACACCACCACAGATTTAAACTCTCCGCTAGCAGATGTGAAAGCAGATATATGTGATTTGCCTTTCGGCGAAAACAGTTATGATCTCATATTCTGTAATCATGTATTAGAGCATATCCCTGATGACACTAAGGCGATGCAAGAATTATATCGCGTATTGAAACCTGGTGGAATGGCAATTTTACAAATTCCTCAAGAACTTGATAGAGCCATAACATTTGAAGATGACACCATCACAGATCGTGATGAAAGAGCTAAGATTTTTGGACAATATGACCACGTTCGTGTCTACGGTCGCGACTATTTTGACAAGCTAAGAAGTATAGGGTTTAAAGTAGACGAAGTTAATTACACAAACACCCTATCTCAAGAAGAAGTAGATAGATATAGGCTAGCTCAAGGTGAGATATTACCTATTTGTTATAAATAATCGTATTTTCATGCATTGCTAATTAATCTAATCCAATGGGACATCCAGCTAAAACGATTTGTTTGTTTTTCCTTTTTAGCTCTTACGTTTTATTTGGACAAACTTCAAATGACTGCTTAAATTCCATACAAGTGTGTGGCAGTTTACAATTAGGTATAGAACCAGCAGGAGTTGGATTTGACGAATTTTCATTACCTAGTAATACTCGCCCACCTTGTTTTTTCGGCTTTTCTGATACTATCTGGCTAAGTTTTACATTTGTATCGGACGGTACATTTGGTTTTACTATCACTCCTACCAATAATACAGATGATTATGATTTTGCTGTTTATGGCCCCACAGACGACTGTAGCTTACTAGGCGATGCCATAAGATGCTCAACTACAAATCCACAGGCTGCAGGAGTTTCAGCAGCCACTGGCTTATCTACAGCAGAACCTAATGGAGATGTATCGGAAGGTCCAGGAGCTAATGGTGATGGTTTTTTGAGCGGTCTGAATGTTCTAGCTGGTCAGACTTATTATGTTTTAATTGATCGCGCGATAGGTAATGAAAGTTTTGACATTGAAACCACAGGAACCTCACAACTACCAGAAACTCCAACTATAAACCCAACTCCAGACCAAGAATTATGTGACTTAGACGGCCCTGTAGACGAGAGAACTATTTTTGATTTAGCTACACTTATTCCATCAATAAATAATCAGAATAATGTAGCCGTGACATTTCATGAAACTCTTGACAATGTAAGCACAGGCGCAGATCCTATTGAATTAGATTATGTCAACATAGCAAATCCACAAACACTTTATTATCGAGTAGAAAATACGCTCACAGGATGTTTCAATATTAATGAATTTGATTTATCCGTATCCATACCCTTTGATGTGACTTTACCCGAAAATCTTCAAATTTGCACTAACGATCCTCAGCCTATTGTACTTATCACAGAACCTAATTATGCCTTCTATGAATGGAGCAATGGTCAATCTGGAGAAAACCTCAATCAAATCACAGTCAACACTCCTGGAACTTATAGCGTTATTGTAACAGATATCAGTGGTTGTAGAGCGACAGAGAGCACTACGATTGCTGGAAGTTCTATTGCAAATATCACAGAGATATCTGTTACTAGTTTTGCACAGAATAATAATACCGCAATAGTAAATACGGAAGGTCTAGGCGAGTATGAATATGCTATTGATACAGCAAGCAACTTTCAGGACAGCAATACTTTTACAGGACTGACTAACGATTATTATGATTTTTATGTAAGAGATAAAAATGGATGTGGCACTGTTACTAAAAGACAACTCATTTTAGATTACCCTCGCTACTTCACACCTAATGGTGATGGATATCATGATGAGTGGAAAATCATTGGTATTGGCGATATAGAAGATATAGCATCCATTTACATATTTGATCGATATGGTAAATTACTAAAGCAGCTATCACCTCAATCTAGTGGATGGAATGGAATATACAGAGGAAAATTACTTCCTTCTAGTGACTATTGGTTTTTATTAAAATTTAATAACCGAGAAGACGTTGCTGGACATTTTCTATTAAAACGTTAATCCTGTATATACTTATTAAATCCCTCCGTCATATAGACCCCGCCGTCATAAACTAAGTAAGCCTCTACGTCTTGACCTTTTAAAGCTTCCTTAGCACGATCAAGGCCCATCGCCATACATGAAGTTGCCCAAGCATCTGCCGTAGCGCAATCTACTGCGATAATGGTTGCACTAAGCACATCACTGCGCTCTGCAGAACCCGTAAGCGGATTTATAGTATGTACATATTGCTTACCAGTAGCTTCATCAATTCGGTTTTTTCTATAATTACCAGACCCAGCCATGGCTTTATCTTTTAGACCGACCAATGCGCTATGCGTTCGTTTCTCTAAGGGCGAGTCAAGATTTTCTATTCCAACTACCCATGACTCCTGCTTCCTTTCGTTGAACCCAGAAGCTACTATTTCCCCCCCTATATCTACAAGAAAATTACGATACCCCTCTTCATTCATGAAAATTGCAACTCGATCTACACCATAACCTTTTGCAACGGCATTAAAATCAAAATATATCTCTGGATAGGTTTTATGGATTTTATTATCTTCAGTAAGAGTTACCTTATCCCAACCCACATACTCCATTAATGAATCAAGAACTGTACTATCAATTACTTTAAGCGCCTCAGTATCTCCAAATCCATATGCATTTCGCAGTGTTCCCACAGTAGGGTCAAAATAGCCTGAGGTGGCTTTGTTTAGCTTTCGCGAAAGCGTATATACATCCCTAAACATACTATCAACAACAATAGTACTATCGCCACTATTAATTTTAGAAATGTCACTATTTGGCAAATAAGTACTAAGTGATGTATTGACCACATTAATAACAGAATCAATACCTCTTTTGACCTTAATTGCCTCTTGCTCTGCCCCAAAATATTTTACAGCATACGTAGTTCCAAACGCATCTCCTTGAATGATAATCTCATCAACGGTATTTTCTTGTTTGCAAGAAAATACCGTGATAACTAAACATAGTAAAAGTATTCTCATTACATTATTTCTTGAAGTCCGTTATAAATCTCTCGGTATGGCTTATCCTTTTCAACAGGTAGCTGATAGTTATCACCGTGTCCTAACCCTACTCCAGCATAAAAAGTACGCGCTTCAAATTTGAGGGCATGATCTCGCATTCTAATCATCTGCGCTTCGTCATACACATTTGCATCTTCTGGAAACGTACGAGCTCTTACGATAACAAAATGTAGTTTTTTATCCTTGAGAGCCACAAATTGCGGGTCCTTTTTGAGCTTAGAATTTACTGCCATAAATTCGTAGCCTTGACTAGTAAGATCATCACCCACGATATTCATCGCGAGGTTATGAAGCTCTTGTTCTGTAAGAAGTTCTGCCATTGTACAAAGATAATATTCACGTACAATTATACCTAACCACCCGATAATTTTGAAAGAATCGAGGAGGCTAGAAACACAAAACCCGATACATTGCTGTATCGGGTTTTCAAATTTTCGCGAAAGCGAAATTATATACTATCCTCCAAAGTCATCAAAACGGATGTTCTCATCTGGAATTCCATAATCTTCGCCCATTTTCTGAACAGCGTTGTTCATAAGTGGAGGACCACAGAAGTAAAGCTCGATATCTTCTGGAGCTTCATGTTTACTTAAATATTGATCAATTACTACTTGGTGAATGAAACCAACAAAACCGTCTCCTTCTCCATCTGTAGAATCTTTTACTTTCCAGTTATCCTCTTCCATAGGCTCAGAAAGCGCTAGGTAAAACTTGAAGTTAGGAAATTCTCTTTCTAACTCACGGAAGTGCTCTAAGTAAAATAACTCACGTTTAGAACGTCCTCCATACCAATAAGTAACCGTACGTCCGGTTTTAAGGGTTTTGAAAAGGTGATACAGGTGTGAACGCATAGGCGCCATTCCTGCTCCACCACCTACGTAAAGCATCTCAGACTCAGACTCGTTTATGAAGAACTCTCCATAAGGACCAGAGATCACTACTTTGTCACCAGGCTTCTGTGCAAATATGTATGATGAAGCAACCCCAGGGTTAACATCCATCCATTGGTTTTTTGCTCTATCCCATGGCGGCGTAGCAATACGTACGTTCAACATAATCTCACGACCTTCGGCAGGGAAGGAAGCCATTGAGTATGCACGCTCTACAGTCTCATTATTCTTCATAGTAAGAGGCCATAGACCAAACTTATCCCATTCTGCTTGAAACTTATCTGGAGTTTCATGCTCTTCTGGGTGAGCAGTAATGTCAATATCTTTATAGTTGATTGTACATTCAGGAATTTCAATCTGAATATAACCACCAGCTTTGTACCCCATATCTTCAGGAATCTCTACTACAAATTCCTTAATAAATGAAGCTACATTATAGTTACGTACTACTGTTGCATCCCACTTCTTAATCCCAAATACTTCTTCTGGGATAGTGATATTCATATCTTGCTTCACTTTTACCTGACAAGCAAGACGCGCTCCATGAGCAAGTTCCTTACGAGAAAAGTGTGGCGTTTCTGTAGGCAATGCTTCTCCACCTCCTTCAAGAACGTGACACTCACACTGTATACAAGTACCTCCACCTCCACAGGCAGATGGTAAGAATATTTTGTTGTTACCTAATGTAGAAAGTAATGTACTTCCAGAGGCAACCTCTACTTGTTTCTCTCCGTTAATTGTAATTGTTACAGGTCCCGATGGAGATAGCTTTTGCTTTGTAAAAAGCAATAATCCCACGAGCAGTAACGTAAGTACTAAAAAGGCAGCGATTGTCGCGATGACAACGCCGGACATTGATGCGGCTAGTATCATAATTAGTTTTCTTTTTCGTTAGCAATTTTGTCAACAGCGATCATAGCTACCGGTTGACCTTCTTCTTTTACTTCTATCTGTGCAGCTTCTACTGCTGGAGCTTCTTCTTCATCACCTCCAGTAAGCATTCCTCCAAAACTCATAAATCCTATTGCCATCAATCCTGTGATGATAAAAGTAATTCCCAATCCTCTTAAAGGTGCAGGAACATTTGAGTAACGTATTTTCTCACGAATGGCTGCAATTGCAAGAATTGCTAAGAACCAACCTATACCAGAAGATATACCGTAGTTGAAGGCAAGACCTAACGTTTGGATATCTCTAGATTGCATAAACAATGACCCTCCTAAGATGGCACAGTTTACCGCGATAAGTGGCAAGAAAATACCAAGTGAGTTATACAGTGATGGCGAGAATTTCTCTACTACAATTTCCACCAGTTGTACCATTGTTGCAATAGTTGCAATAAATAATATAAACGATAAGAAACTTAAGTCATAATCTGCATATTCAGGACCTAACCATGCTAAAGCACCGTCACGTAATATGTACTGATCAAGTAACCAGTTAATAGGCACTGTTACCGCAAGTACAAATATTACTGCAGCTCCAAGTCCTACAGCAGTAGTAACTTTTTTTGACACCGCTAGGTAAGAACACATCCCTAAGAATGTTGCAAATACCATGTTATCGATGAAAATGGATTTAAAAAATAATTCAATATGCTCTAACATATCTTTGATTTTATAGGTTTACGCTTTCGCGAAAGCGTGAAAATTAATTCTTAGTTCTCTTCTACTAAAGCAGGATTTCTTGATCTCTGTACCCAGATAATCAAACCTACCACAATAAGTGCCATAGGTGATAGCAACATAAATCCGTTGTTCTCATATCCTATACTGTATAGTCCTGTTTTTTCAATAGGATCTCCAAGTACTTTAAATCCAAGAAGTGTTCCTGAACCTAAAAGCTCTCTAAAGAAACCTACCATAATAAGTATCACACCATAACCAAGTGCATTACCTATTCCGTCTAAGAATGATCTGTAAGGTCCGTTTCCTAAAGCAAATGCTTCAAAACGCCCCATGATAATACAGTTTGTAATAATCAGTCCTACAAAGACAGATAGCTCTTTACTCAACTCATAAGCAAATGCCTTAAGCGTTTGATCTACCACAATTACCAACGTTGCTACAACGATAAGTTGTACAATGATTCGGATTTTTGAAGGAATCACATTACGTAAAAGCGATATTACTACGTTACCAATCCCGAGTACAAAGAGTACAGAAATTGCCATTACAATAGATGCTTTTAGTTGCGCTGTAATTGCAAGTGCAGAACAGATACCTAATACTTGAATAGTAATTGGGTTATCATCTGCAAGCGGATCAAGTATAAGTCTTTGATCTTTTTTTGATAGTATCGCCATTATGCTTTGGTTTTAAAATCTTGAATAAATGGAACGTAATTCTTAAGTGTACTCTTAATCATTGCACTTACACCATCACCTGTGATAGTAGCTCCTGCAAGAGCATCTACTTTATTATCTTCTTTACGTTCGTTTTTTGGATCGTTATTACCCTTTGCTACAGTGATTCCAGAATATTGTGTCTTAGACATTATCTGCTCTCCTGTAAAGTCATCCATAAAATAACGCTCCTTGATATTTGCACCAAGTCCAGGCGTCTCACCTTTGTGATCAAAATACACACCTTGTACAATCAAGTTATCATCTAAAGCTACGTAACCCCAGATAGCATCCCAAAGTCCTTTACCGTACATAGGTACAACATAAAACTTCTGACCATCTTTCTCACCTACAAACAGAGGCATCTTACGCTCATTTTTAGGTAATTTACTTTGCTTCTTCATATCTACAGTAAATGCCTCATCACTTTGTGTGATTTTACCACTCTGTATAATGTAAGCTTCCTTGATGTATTTGTCATACTCTGCCTCTACCTTATCAGTAGGGATAAAGTTAACACCTCCTTCACCTTCAATATTTTCATTCACACCCATTGCATACAGAATGTTCTGTTGCTTTTCAAAGCGCTCATTTTCTTTAATTGCTGGCTTAAGACCTGTTGCAAGTCCTGCAAGCACTCCTCCTACTACAACTACCATAATAGTTGCAAATAGAATCGTATATCCGTTTCCGTCTGTCTTTGCCATCGTTATGCTGTTTTAAGTTTAAGACGTTTCATTCTCTTCTTCACATTCCCTTGAACCACGTAGTGATCAATAGTAGGAGCAAATACATTCATTAATAAGATCGCAAGGAATACTCCTTCTGGGTATGCTGGGTTAAATACACGAATCATGATAGAGATAAATCCTATTAAGAATCCGTAGATGTATTTCCCTTTGTTAGTTTGCGATCCTGTTACAGGATCTGTCGCCATAAATACAGCACCAAATAAGATACTACCTATAATAAGGTGTTGCCAGAAAGGAACACTCATTAATCCGTAAAATTTACTTGAACTATCAATCCATCCTGCGTCAACCACACCATTAAAGATAAGCCCCATTACTAGCGCTCCTGCTACAGCAGAAAGTATAATTCTCCAACTTGCTATTTTTGAAAAGATCAAAAATGCCGCTCCAAAAATGATTAAAAGTTTTGATGTCTCTCCTACAGAACCTGGTATAAAACCAGCAAACATGTCCCAGTAGTCATATACAACAGTACTATTCTGTGCATAACTACCTAAGATAGTTTCTCCAGAAATAGCGTCTGGCTGTCCAGCCATATCTACTGCTTGGTGTACCCACACTTTATCTCCGGACATCCAAGTAGGATATGCAAAGAATAAGAAAGCACGGATCGTAAGTGCAGGGTTAAGGATGTTCATCCCTGTTCCTCCAAATACTTCTTTACCTATTACTACACCAAAGATTACTGCTACAGCAAGCATCCATAATGGAATATCAATAGGAACAATAAGTGGCACAAGCATTCCAGTTACTAGGTAACCTTCTTCTACCTCGTGTCCTTTTATAACTGCAAAAATAAATTCTACTAAAAGACCTACACCGTAAGAAACCACAACAAGTGGTAATACTGTCCAAGCTCCCATTGCAAAGTTATCCCAGTTCCAGAAATTTCCATCAAAGAAACCTACAGCCTTATACTCTGCTGCTGTTCCAGCTACTTCTGCAACTGCGTAGTAATGCTGGTATCCAGCATTAAATATTCCAAATAACAAACAAGGAATCAATGCGATGATTACCGTGTTCATTGTTCGCTTTAAATCATCTACCGCTCTAATGTGACCACCACTATGTGTCGTCTCATTAGGAGCGTACAAAAAAGTGTGAAGTGCGTTGAAAGCCGGAGCCATCTTCTTCCCTTCATACTTCATTTTAAGCTTATGTAAACTTTCTTTCATTCCCATAACTTACCCTATTTCTTTATACATAACATCTAATCCCTTTCTGATAATTTCTTGATGTGGCTGTTTAGACACACACATGAATTCAGTAAGTGCAAAATCTTCTGGAGCTACTTCATACATACCAAGTGCTTCCATCTCATCTAGATCTTCTACCATACAAGCCTTAAGGATTTGCATAGGGTAAATATCTAAAGGAAAAACCTCTTCATAGTTTCCTGTTACTACAAACGCACGGTGCTCACCATTTGTATTAGTATCAAGATCATACTTTTTATTAGGTTGCATCCATGAGAACGTAAGTGCTCTAGATGGAGATATTTTATCAAAAACTGGCTTATTCCACCCAAAGAATTCATAATCATCACCTTCTGGGATAGCTACAAACTCTGTTGCATAAAAACCTAGAGCTCCTTCTGGACTCACTTTACTACCAGTAAGTACATTACCAGAAATAAAACGATTATTATCTCCCTCTACTCCTGCAGCATATGCAAATGTAGAAACCTCTGCCCCTATCATTGTCTTATAATACTTAGGCGCTTTGATAGATGAACCAGATACAGATATTACACGTTGTGCATTAAACTTACCCGTAAGCAACAACTCTCCAATAATAGCTAGATCCTGTGCAGCAATCGTCCACGCAGTTTCTCCTTTATTGATTGGGCTTGTTTTATTTATTAAAGTTCCAACGTTCCCAGCTGGGTGCGGTCCTTTTACTGTATGAGTTACAACATCCTTAAGTCCAGAAAATATAGAAGAGCTTGCTCCTATAGAAACATGAACACCTCCAGAAGTAAGCGTTGCAAGCGCAGAAACTGCTGCTTGTAAGTGTGCTTCCTTACCTGCAAGTACAAAATCAAGGTCTGCAGCGAGTGGCCCTGTATTTAATCCAGAGATAAAAATCGCCTTTGGAGTTACTGTTGGGTTTGCAACAACATCATAAGGACGTTGCTTGATAAATGGCCAAACCCCTCCTTCAAGTAATCTCGCTTTTATCGCCTCTGCACTTGCAGATGCACCTAAAGCTCCTAGATCACGAGTAGCACCAGCATAATCTGCTTCAATTACAATATCAGTAATCACACGGCGTGCGCCACGCTTGATTTCTGTAATTGTTCCAGCTACGGGAGATACAAATTTGATTTCTTCTTGAGACTTTGAGTAAAATATTACATCTCCTGCCTGTAGGGTCGCTCCTTCTTTAACGACCATTTTAGGAGTAATGAGATGAAAATCTGAAGGTCTAATAGTAATGGTACGCGATCTAGGCGCCTCAGAAATTGTTTTTTCTGCTTCGCCTACTAATCGGATATCAAGACCTTTTTTGATTCTGATGTCTTTTGACATATGTCAGTAGATTTATGTTATCTAAAATCCTCTTAAATTGAGGTTTGCAAATTTACATAATACCGTCCGTATTTCCGAGTGTGACTAAGTGAAAGTATTATTTATAACATTTCTAAATAATGTTTTACACAACTCATTAAACAAAGCTTCTCAAAACACTATATTTCAAACGTTTTCACCGTAAAAAATATCTCTTTTTAAGATTCTTGTTAAGCCTATTTGGCTAAGACTCTGCAAAATTAATTTTAAAATAACATCAAATTAAGGCGCACAATTCTTAAAAAGGAATGTAAAATGCTTGCAATCTTACATTATGCTCCATTTTTAGGATTCACTTCCCGCTATCACATTTTCGCGTAAGCATAATCATCAAACATCATCCTTTGCCACACCATATTGATTAACGCAATATCTCGGCATCAAAATTGTTTATATTTGGTATCCATCCATGTTTTATGAGACCATATTTCACCATTTTATTGATTGTACTTTCGATGTCTGCTGCTGCTCAAGCAGTGCAAGAACTTCCAGAACCTGCATTTATAAAAACTGTACAGTTTAATGAAAACAGTACTACCGGTACCTCGCTGCCTATTATAAAACTGGGGAGCAGTTTGCGACTTTCTTTTGACGATATTATAGGAGATGAGCGTGATTATTTTTATAAGATAACACATCACAATGCAGACTGGACACCTAGTAATCTCGTACGTTCTGAGTTTATGGATGGTATGGATAATGTGCGTATCCTCGGGTTTGAAAACTCAGTAGCCACCCTACAACTTTACACTCATTACGACCTGAGCATCCCTAACCAGATGACTAAGAGACTTACTAAAACAGGTAATTACCTCTTGAGTATTTATGATGAGGATGACAATCTTGTTTTCTCTCGTAAGTTTATGATTTTTAATCCTCAATATAGTGTGGGAGCAGAGGTTAAGAGGTCTCGCGACTTGAGATATATAGACAGCAAACAAGTGTTGCGCTTTTTTGTAGACTCTGGAGACGACCTCATCATCAACCCAAAAACTAATTTACACACCGTTCTCATCCAAAATAACAACTTAAAAACGGCTATTACAGGCATAGATCCTCAATACAATATAGGAAGCAAACTTGAGTATCGCTATGATCAAGAAACAGCTTTTTGGGGTGGTAATGAATTTTTCAACTTTGAAAATAAGGATGTACGATCTTCTACTTTTGCTATACGAAGTATAGAGCTTAAAAGTCTTTACCACAACTACCTCTATACAAACCCTGCTCGTTATGATGAGCCGTACACCTACAATCCAGATATTAACGGTAATTTCTTAATTAACACTTTGCAAGGTCGCACACCACTTACAGAAGCAGAGTATGTGTGGATTCACTTCTCTTTACAATATCCAGAAGTTAACGCCGGACAATCTATCCATGTCTATGGAAACTTTAATAATTATGTAATCGACAAAAGCACTGCTCTTACTTATAATAGTGACTCACGCCGCTATGAATTACCCTATTTGCTTAAACAAGGATTTTACAATTATCGCTACGTACTAGTAAACGCAGATGGAAGTATTGAAGAGAAAGATAATATAGACGGTAATTTCTGGCAGACAGAAAATGATTATCAGATATTAGTATACTACCGCAAGCCTGGCGGGCGCTTTGATGAGTTATTAGGATATGGCACCACAAACTCTAGCCAGATTACAAACTAATTACAACATATGTAGTTAGCATTATTTCTTTACGCTTTCGCGAAAGCGTATCCTTCTAAAAATCCTATATTTATATCGTGAAGGAAACAGAAATCAAACCAACTAGCCGAAAGGCGATGCGATATAGAGGCGTAGAGTGCTTAAACTGCAAGCACCCTCTAGAACTCTCTGACCGCTTTTGCGCATACTGCGGTCAAATAAACACCACCAAAAGACTTACGCTCAAAGATTTTTTTAATGAGTTTATACTAAGTGTATTTACTTATGATTCTCGATTTAGATACACTGTAAAAGATTTATTGTTTAAACCAGGCACCATCACTAGGTATTATGTAGATGGCAAACGTCTTAAATATGCAAACCCTTTTCGGTTTTTTCTAAGCGCCTCTATTTCTTACTTTATAATACTAGCCATCATAGGCTTTATAAATGGTAATAATGATCTAGACTTCACAGATGATGGAGCCATACAGTTCAATGTTGATGAAGCAAAAGGAGATATTGACGCAATAAAAGACATAACGAAAGATATCAACATAAATGAACTTCAAAACCTCAATCCAGAAGATGCAGACCTGCTAGAAGAAAAAATTAATAATACTATAGAAAATAGTGTCTCAAAACTTAAAGAGCGAAAAAAGACAAAGGACTCCACAAAGAGAGCCGTCAAAAAAGCTCCTTACAGCACCCGTTCTGAAGCCTCTATTGACGGGATGTATCTTTCTAAAATTGCAACAAAGGGCGAGATTTTTTATGATTTCTTTGAGTATACAGAAATAAGTGATCCAGTAGCTGCTCTAGATAGTTTAAACTTTAGCAAGACTAGAACAAACATTTTTTTATATAGCAAGAATGAAGATATAAAACGTGTGAAAGATAATCCAGCACGTTTTATTAGGTTCTTAGCTTCAAAAATTCCTTTCTTCTTATTCTTTTTCGCACCTATTTTCGCACTCTTTTTGTGGCTGATTTATTCAAAAAAGCGATTCAACTATATGGAGCATCTAGTGTTCATATTCCACATTTTTAGTTGGGTCTTTTTAGTACTACTTATAGCCATCATTCCAGACCTACTTATTGGGGATGAAATAGTTGCATCACTCCTACTTCTATTAGTCGGTCCATTTTACTTTTACAAGGCACTTCGCAATTTTTATAAACAAAAAAGAAGGTGGACGCTACTAAAATTTGTATTTTTAAATATCATATTCTATTTAGGAGCAACAATATTTGCCGTAATTTTCTTTGCAATCACTGCATTTTTATTTTAAGAATGGTACAACAAGTTACACGAGGAATCAAGATTTCTGTAGAGACTACCTTTGAGGGCACATTTTATAAAAATCATAAAATGCGCTATGCCTTTGGCTATAAAATAACGATTGCAAACCAGAGTAAAGATAGCGTGCAACTTATGGCTCGTCACTGGAGAATAACAGATGCCCTTAGCGCACCAGAGACCGTTGCCGGAGAAGGTGTCATAGGTAAAAAACCTGTTCTTAAACCTGGCGAAAGCCACACCTACAGTTCTGGATGCTTGCTCAACTCTGCCTTTGGTGCAATGCAAGGTTTTTACCAAATGGTAAACTTTACTACTACACGTAATTTTAGAGTAAAAATCCCAGTATTTAAGCTGAGTGCACCGTTTGCTTTAAACTAATAGCCGAGAATTTTTGAGAAGTAAGCTCAAGGCGAAAAAGTGAATCTCCCTGCTCAAGCGTGCAATATGCACAGTTACTATCATACACAAAACGATAATCACTCACGGCAGAGAAACCGTTTGGAAATGCTGCGACACCTTCAAAGTCCTGCTCGCCAAACTCAGTAAACCTTCTTACAATACCTTTTATCTCAGAGAGAATCTCAAGATGAAAATAAGCACTACTACCTGTGCCCTCTAGAAAGTGAACGTTTTCTGGCAACACAACCTCATCTTCAACAGTGTATGCAGCGGGAACTCGTCTATCAAAGTAGTTTGTGAGATTCTCGCGTAGCGCAGTAGAATTATAAGGTGTAATCACACCATTAAAAACCTGATAAACCCCTTCTTGGGATGCGCTTTTCTCTACATTACCAATGGTACTTGGCGTAAATTTTTTATTACGCTTTAAGTATTTAATAATTGCCTTTTCCTCAGTACTAGCGAGTATCGTTTCTGTAACAAAGCGAGCGCAATTACTTCCTATTTTCCCAAATGCTTTATAAGGAACGCTTCCTTGATTTTGCAGTAAGTGAATGTAAGCAAGTGCTTTCTCATAATTAATGGCCGAGCAAAGCGAAGCTACAAGTCTTCCAGACCCATGCGTTTTTTCTGGATGTGCATCAAGCCAAAGCAAAAGCTCATCTAGATTTTCAAGCGTTCCATTATTTACAATTGCCTTTACAGGTACTTTAAGTTCTACATCTGTATTCGCACCTCGCACACGACCTTTTCCTTTGGGAGTAATATATCTGCCAAAGTCAAAATATTTTGCTTTACCAGTCTCATTTTCTATAAGCACTAATGCAGCATGACCCGCTTTGATGTGCGTGCGCGTACCAAGTCCCATGAGCGGTAAAATTTTACACATGAGCTCATCAGACATTTTTACAAACGTATCTGGAAAAGCGAGCACTATAATCTTTCCATTATATATCACGCAGGTATCATTTCAAATTGAGCGGTGTGAACTTCTTCCTTTTGAAGATCATTGTACGTCATCTCACAAGTGTCATCTATTTTTTCTACCTGAGTAACGCTTACTGTTTTTAACAAGCCGCGATTAATTTGCAGGTCTACATGTGCATCACCTTCTCCTGCTTTGGTATGAAAATCAAATAAACTTTCCTTACTCCAATCTGTTGTTTCCTTAAAAGCTGCAAACCAAGTACGACGTTTATCTTTCATGGTGGCATCATATAAGGTAGATGAAGACCATATTTTCGGCTCATTACCTAAGACTGTTATATGTGCTTTCTCACCATCCCAAACTAATTCTGTAGCCTTGAGTGTATTACTCCAGTCTATAGCTACAATCGTAAAAGGCTCAATACCCTCATAACTGAACGTATCTATAGCCTCAGACAAATCGGCTGCCTTAAGAAGTTCTTTTACCACTATGCCACGGCTCATTGCATAGCTTTCCTTTCTCACATGAATTTCAAAACCTCCGTTAAGCAAGCATATCATCCTATTTTTTTCAGAAATGCCTATCCACGTACCGCCAGCGACAGCGTCTTTTGGGAATAGCATTTTTGTTCCATCCACATCATAAAAGTCTGGAGTGAGGGTGGTTCTACCCACCGCTTCATCACGATTAGACGTAAGAATGAACGTATTATTTTCTTTAGGAATATAGGTTACAGTACACATTGAGGGATAAGTCGCAGTTTAATGGGTGAAATTACGAAAAAAAGAATAGTAAGGTTTCCTAAGGTTTGTTTCTAAGTTACGCTTTCGCGAAAGCGTAAAAATCCCACTTGTTACACTCTTCCCAAAGACCTGTATCATCCTATCTTAAATTTGTAACTTTACAACTCGTAAAAAACAAAACAAAAAAACATCATGGGAAAAGGATTTTTTCAAGTTCCAGTTGCTGTAAACGAAGAGGTAAAATCGTATGCTCCAGGCTCTCCAGAACGCGAGGCCGTAGCAGCAGCTTATAAAGAATTATTTAATGCACACACAGAAGTACCGATGTACATCAACGGTAAAGAAGTGCGCACAAAAAATACACGCACGATCACTCCACCACACGATCACAAAAAAGTGGTAGGTGAGTATCATCTTGCAGAAAAAACACACATTGATCAAGCAATTGCTGGAGCACTAGAAGCTCGTACAGAGTGGGCAGAGCTTCCATGGGAGCAACGTGCAGGTATCTTTCTTAAAGCTGCAGAGCTTATTGCAGGACCATACCGCGCAAAGATTAACGCTGCAACGATGATTAATCAATCTAAGACTATATATCAAGCAGAAATTGATGCTGCTTGTGAGCTTATAGACTTCTTACGTTTTAATGTGCAGTTTATGACAGACATCTATAACGAGCAGCCAGAGTCTACTTCTGGAGCTTGGAATAGATTAGAATATCGTCCACTAGAAGGATTTATCTATGCGATTACTCCTTTTAACTTTACAGCGATTGCTGCAAACCTTCCTGCTGCTTGTGCACTTATGGGGAATGTAGTAGTATGGAAGCCTTCTGATAGCCAGATGCTTTCGGCTAAGATTATTCTTGACATCTTCCGTGAGGCTGGTGTGCCAGATGGTGTAATCCAAGTTGTACACGGAGATCCTATCATGATTACAGATACAGTACTTGCAAGCCCAGATTTTTCTGGACTACACTTCACAGGATCTACTCATGTATTTAAGGATATCTGGAAAAAAATAGGTGAGAACATTCACAATTACAAGACATACCCACGTATCGTAGGTGAAACTGGCGGTAAAGATTTTATCGTTGCTCACCCTAGTGCTCCTGCTAAGCAAGTTGCAACAGCAATCTCGCGTGGTGCTTTTGAATTCCAAGGACAGAAATGTAGTGCAGCAAGTCGCGGTTACATTCCTGCTTCTATATGGGAAGAAGTAAAAGAGTATGTTATAGAGGATGTGAAGTCTTTTAAAATGGGTTCTCCAGAGGATATGACTAACTTTATTACTGCTGTAATACACGAAGGATCTTTTGACAAGCTTGCAAAATACATTGACCAAGCAAAAGAAGATGCAAATGCAGAGATCATCGTAGGTGGTGGACACGACAAGAAGAAAGGTTACTTTATTGAGCCTACTGTTATTGTAACTACAGATCCTAAGTACACAACGATGCACACAGAGCTTTTTGGCCCAGTGATGACTATCTACGTATATGAAGATAAAGATTGGAGTGACATGCTTACTCTAGTAGATGAGACTAGTGAGTATGCACTTACGGGAGCTATACTTTCTACAGATCGTTATGCTGTACAAGAGGCTACTAAAGCTCTTAAAAACGCTGCAGGTAACTTCTATATTAATGACAAGCCTACAGGAGCAGTTGTAGGGCAACAACCTTTTGGTGGAGCTCGTGCATCTGGAACTAATGATAAGGCTGGTTCTATGCTTAACTTACTACGCTGGGTAAGCCCACGTATGATTAAGGAAACATTTGTAACTCCTACAGACTACAGATACCCTTTCTTAGCAAAGAAGTAATACTCTAAAACAACTATTAATGATAAAGCCCATTCTTTTTAAAGAATGGGCTTTGTTTTTTTTACACACTGTGATGATTGGCTTACTGTATAAACCCAACACCAGCTGTTGTATTTGTAATGGGGTCAATAATGATAAATGAACCTCCTTGCTTATGATCTGTATAACGATCATAAAAAAGTGATTTGGCAAGTTTAAAATGTACCGTTGCAATTTCATTAATCGCCACTTCACTAGCGCCAGTTTCTGGTGTAGAAAAATCTGTTGGGATAATTTCTTGTATTTGAGACACCTTTGCAAGTATGCGCTGCGTCGTGTGCTGCAGCTCGTACTTTTTACCTGCCGTAAGCACCATGTCATCCATCCAGCATACGGTTGCCGTAAGCTCTTTGGTTTGCTCCGGAACTTCGGTAGACTTTACAATAACATCACCTCTGGTCACATTAATATCATCTTCTAGCGTGAGTGTTACAGAATTACCCGCTTGGGCTTCTTTATAAGAATCTTTGTAGCTGAATATGTCTTGAACTTTTGATGACTTTAAACTAGGCAGTACCGTTATCTCGTCTCCTACCGCTATTGAACTTCCATACACCTTACCTGCATACCCTCTAAAGTCATGAAAGGCGTTGGTTTTTGGTCGTATTACCGTTTGTACTGGAAAACGCATAGGCGTATCGCTCGCTGCTTCTGGTGTTACGTTTTCTAAATATTCTAAAATAGATGGTCCTTCATACCAGCCCATTTTCGCGGAAGCGGAAGCTACGTTATCACCTGTAAGTGCACTTATAGGAATAAACGTTATCTCTTGATCTTTATAACCACTCTTTGCTCTAAGTGCATCAATATCATTTTTAATGCTATCAAAAACAGACTGATCATAATCTACCAAGTCCATTTTATTTACTGCAATTACCACGTGCTTAACTTGCAGAAGCGCATTGATAAAGAAATGCCTAAATGTTTGCTCGATAACGCCTTTTCTAGCATCTATGAGAATAATAGACACCGAAGCATTTGATGCTCCAGTAATCATATTACGGGTATACTCGACATGCCCAGGGCTGTCTGCTATAATGTAACTTTTAGTAGGTGTCGAGAAATAAATGTGAGCTACATCAATCGTGATTCCTTGTTCACGTTCTGCCACTAATCCATCTGTCGCAAGTGAAAAGTCTAGGTAATCATACCCTAACTTTTTACTGCTTTTTTCTATAGCCTCAAGTTTATCATCAGTAAGTGATTGCGTGTCGTATAACAACCTACCTATTAAAGTACTCTTTCCATCATCTACACTTCCAGCAGTTGCCAGTTTCAATACTTCCATAATCTAAAAATAACCTTGTTGTTTACGTTTTTCCATTGCTGCCTCGCTGCGTTTATCATCTATACGCGCTCCTCGTTCTGAAATACGGCTTACTTTAATTTCGTTTACTATCTGCTGTATAGTAACTGCTTCAGAAGCTACAGCTGCAGTACATGTCATATCACCTACGGTTCTAAAGCGTACAACACGATCTTCTACCTCTTCATTGTCGTCTCTATACACGCAATCTGAAGCACTCCATATCATTCCATCACGCTCAAATGTTTTTCTTGTGTGTGAAAAGTAAATACTTGGAATTTCAATTTGTTCTTGTTGTATGTAGCTCCACACATCAAGCTCTGTCCAGTTTGAGATAGGAAAAACGCGAACGTTTTGTCCTAATTCTATATTACCGTTAAGCAAATCGAATAATTCTGGTCGCTGGTTTTTTTCATCCCACTGTCCAAAATCATCTCGTACGGAGAAGATACGTTCTTTTGCACGTGCCTTTTCCTCATCGCGACGAGCACCACCTATACACGCATCAAATTTAAACTCTTCAATAGCATCCAGAAGTGTGGTAGTCTGAAGACTATTTCTACTCGCATACTTTCCAGTTTCTTCTGTTACTTTACCTTGATCAATAGCATCTTGTACATTACGTACAATTAAATTGAGTCCAAGTTCCTTTACTAAATCATCTCTAAATTTGATGGTCTCTGGGAAGTTGTGACCCGTATCTACATGTAGTAATGGAAATGGGATGGCAGCTGGATAAAATGCTTTTTGAGCAAGTCTCACCAAGGTGATACTATCTTTCCCTCCTGAAAATAATAATACTGGATTTTCAAACTGAGCAACTACCTCTCTAAATATATAAATGGATTCACTCTCGAGTGCATTAGTCTTTAATATCTCTTTCATATGTCTCTCTGCTTAGAGATGTAAACCACATTCTCTATGTTCTAAAACTTTTGTTGGATCATTATAATTGTGTTCATTAGGCAACTTATGATCTACTAAGTACTTGTCTAATTCACTATCTGACCAATAATAAAAAGGGCTTACTTTAAGAACGCCATCTTTACTTAAACTTAAAATATCTAGATTATCTCTATGTGCCGTTTGACCTTGTCTTAAATTAGTAAACCACACATCTGGTTTGTGTACTTCCATAGCTCTACGGAAAGGTTCTAATTTTACCTGCTCTGTAAATTCTTTATGACTTTCATCTGCAACCGAAGGATTACCCATAACTACATCACGATGAGCACGGGTTTGTTGTGGTACATATAAGTCAATAGAAAGTGCTAGTTGATTAATAACCTCTTCTGCATGTTTATAGGTTTCTGGAGTATTGTAACCTGTATCACACCATACTACATTAATCTTATCGAACTCTTGAGAAACCACGTGTAAGATGGCCGCCTCATAAGGTCTGAAATTTGTTGTTATTACAGGTTTTTCAGCATGTTCTAATGCCCATTTTACAATATCTGACGGGCTTTGTGATTTTAAATCACTATTAAATTGTGTTATTTGCTCTTGAGTAAACTTCATTATTTTCCCCATTTTATTAAATTCCAAACACGCTCATGAAAAAAATAGAGCGCCATTTTTGATACTAATTCTACTGCCCCTATACTCAACGCTAAGGCTAGCGTACCAGTTACAAACCACGAAATAGCGATTGTATCAAGTGTCCCTATTGCTCTCCAGCTTATGGATTTCACAATACTGCGCATAGGTTTTTCTGCCGAAGCAGGAGTTTTCTCTTTAGAAGTATTTTTTGATTGTTTTAAAACAAGCGAATCGATAATCATTTCAGAATTATTTATTCCTATCGGATTACTAGGGTTAATCGGCAAATGTAAAATTATTAACTTAGGTTAACAAGAATAATTGCTATTTTAAAGGAAAATGCTAATAATAGAACTACGAACTAGCAGCCGCTACAAGGTCTGCAAGCGTGTTCTTTTCTAACACGAGTAGTGTGTTGTCTCTTATTTGAATCATTAAACTATGAACAGAACATGCATCCTCATCTTTACAATCTGCACAACGTTCATAATAATTGAGAGATACACATGGTAGCATGGCAACGGGTCCTTCAAGTACTCTCATGACCTCAACCATTTTGATATCCTTAGGCTCACGTCGCAGTTGGTATCCACCGCCTTTACCTTTTCGGCTGGATACGAAACCCGCTTTTTTAAGCGTAAGCATAATACTTTCTAGGAATTTTTGAGAGATATTTTCACTTTCAGCAATGGTGCCTATTTGCACCAAAGCATCTTCCCGTTGTTCACGGGCAATGTACGTTAAGGCTTTAATGCCGTATTTAGTTTTTCGCGAAAGCATATCTAAAACGAAAGTACTAAAAAACTCTACTTAGAAATAGGGATAATTTATAATTAAAAAATACTGGCATATACGTATTGAATATTAATTCTAAAATAATTCTATCTCATCATGAGCTTTAAAATGTTTAACGACACCGAAAAATCATACACTATTCACACCGAAAATTTCTGCAAAATTCCCCTAACTTATTTATTACAAGTACATAAAGAACCTTTATTTTTGATAAAAGAAAAATCCCTCAACTTCATTAAATGTTTAAAAATTTCTTTTTTTTATTCCTTTTTGCATTATCTATCTCTTATTCTAATGCGCAAGTTGGTATAAATACTACAAATCCAGATCCATCATCGGCTCTTGACATATCATCTTCTAATCGTGGATTATTACTACCTAGAATGACAGCCGTAGAGAGGGATGCTATTGTTTCACCTGCAGAAGGATTATTTATTTATAACACAGATAGTACTTGCTTTCAATTTTATAAAGCAACTGGATGGTCTGATTGCCTTGCCGAAGCCCCTACCACTTCCTTAGATTGTACTTCTCCAGTAGCAAATGGAACTTTTGCTACTGGGTTTCCTCTTGCTGGTAATGGCACTATCACCATAGATGTCCTAGTAAATGTAGTAGGCCCCTATTTGATTACAACAAACACCGTAAATGGTTATAGTTTTACGGGAGCAGGGGTATTTACAAATGCAGGCTTAACAAGTGTAACGCTAACTGGTGTTGGCATACCGCTTATTACTCAAACAGATACTTTTACAATATCCCTCGCTGGAAATTCCAATTTATGTACTGTAAACGTTACTACAGATTCCATACTACGCAACTGCCTAGAATATCGAAATAGCGGATCTACAACAGATGGCATATATACTATTGACACAGATGGCGCTGGGCCGCTGGCACCATACGACTGTTACTGTGATATGACAAATGACGGTGGGGGTTGGACCCTTGTCTTTAATCATAACATTGCAGGAGGATATTGGCTAAATGACACCCAAGCCAGTGAGTTCAATGTTTTATTACCAGGACTTACAACGCCTAAATATTCTATTTTGAGTAGACTAGATGACATTAAAAGTGATAGCGCGTATGAGTTTAGGATCTACTATCCTACATCCAATTTAAGAAACCACTGGAAACAAGATTTTGATCCACGAAGTGGACCTGGCACTAGCCCCGTAGCTGGTTACGTGCCGATTAGTATTGATATGACTCAAAGCGGTTGGGGAGGCTTAGAAACATCAGGAGGATCTACTTATCTAGACGGCTCTGTAGGATTTGGTAATTGGTTTTATTCTATTGGGAGTGTAAATCCTTGGGGAGGAGGTATTCCTGCAAATGCTAGTGCTTCAAATGCTGTCCAACTATATATTAGATAATAGTTTTAAACGTAAAGAAATGTCTAAAACACAGTTTTCATTACTATTATCATTGCTTTGGTTTTCTGTGAGCCTAGCACAAATAGGTGTCAACACCACCTCTCCAGATCCATCTGCCGCGCTAGATATAGTATCTAAAGACAAAGGAGTCCTACTCCCGGCATTAACCACCCAAGAGCGCGATGCAATACCCTCACCTACAGCTGGACTCTTTATATATAATAGTGACGATCATTGTTTTCAGTATTACAAAGGAACTGTGTGGTCTACTTGCCTTGCCGAACGTGGTGAGAATAATTTAGATTGTACGTCAATAGCAATAAATGGGACCTATATAAGCGGGACTACTCTAAACTCAAGCAATACCATCACTATTGATGTGCTCGTTAAAGTCATTGCTCCCTACACAATAAGTACAAATACTACTAATGGCTATAGCTTTAGTACTACAGGTATCTTTCCTAATTTAGGAATAAATACGATTACACTCACTGCCTCTGGAACTCCTATAACAAACCAAACAGATACGTTTACCATCGCTCTAGATGGAAATCCAAACACGTGTACTACCGCTATTGTTGTAAACTAATGGCAACTCTTAATACCATATCTTAAAAAATAGCCTCTGCTATCTGTCTAATATTATCACTCTTACCCATAGAGTAGTAATGAAGTACGGGTACACCCGCAGCCTTTAGCTCCTTGCTTTGCTGTATACACCACTCTATCCCTACTTGCCGAATGGCTGCTGCGTCTTTTGCATTTACGACTTCCATGACTAATGCATCTGGAACATCCACACTAAAACGCTGCGGAATTAAATTGAGTTGCTTCTTTGTCGCTAGCGGCTTGAGTCCTGGTATAATGGGTTTTGTGATACCTGCGGCTCTGCACTTATCTACAAAGTCGAAGTATTTCTGATTGTCAAAAAACATTTGAGTTACAACATAACAGGCACCAGCTTCTAGCTTTTTCTTCAAAAAATGAATGTCACTTTCAAGACTGGGCGCTTCCAAGTGTTTCTCTGGATAACCCGCCACACCTATGCAAAAATCTGTTTTGGCACTGTTCTGCAAATCTTCATCTAGGTAAGTGCCGTTATTTAAGTCTATAATTTGCTCTACGAGGTCTTGTGCATAGATATTTCCGTTTTTATTGGGCTTGTAGTAAGTCTCACTCTTTACCGCATCGCCACGTAAAGCCATCACATTCTCTATGCCTAGAAAATCCATATCTATCAAAAAATTCTCTGTATCTTCTTTTGAAAAACCACCGCACAACACGTGCGGCACTGCATCTACTTGATAGCGGTTTTGTATTGCAGCACAAATACCCACAGTACCAGGTCGCTTGCGTACCACCTTTTTCTCTAGCAACCCATCCTCACGCTCCTTATAAATGTATTCCTCACGGTGATAAGTTACATCTATAAAGGGTGGCTTAAATTCCATAAGCGGATCTATATTATCAAAAATAGTGTTGATATTTTGCCCTTTGAGAGGTGGCAAGATTTCAAATGAAAAATCGGTTCTCTTCTCTTCTATTGCTTTTGCTATGTGATCTCTTACTTTTGTCATAATCTACTCTGCTATATTTGGGGTGAGCCATTTTTCCGCTTTCACGAAAGCAATGTTTTTGCGGCTCGCATAGTCCTTTACTTGATCTTCTTTTATTTTTCCTAGTCCGAAATACCTCGCCTCAGGGTGCCCAAAATAATAACCACTTACACTTGCCGCAGGCCACATTGCCAAACTCTCTGTAAGTGAAACACCTATTGACTCTTCCACACCAAGCAACTTCCAGATGGTTTCTTTTTCCAAATGATCTGGACAAGCCGGATAACCTGGTGCTGGGCGTATTCCTTGGTATTTTTCTTTAATTAATTCTGTATTTGCTAGTGCTTCTCTGGCGGCATATCCCCAGTGCTTTGTGCGTACTTCCTTGTGCAGATATTCGGCAAAGGCCTCGGCGAGTCTGTCTGCAAGTGCTTTTATCATGATGGCGCTATAATCATCTAGTGCATCTTCAAACTCTTTTGCCTTTCTGGCTGTTCCAAATCCTGTCGTGACACAAAAGGCTCCCATATAATCTTGTAAACCACTTTCAAGCGGTGCAATAAAATCTGACAGTGCGATATTTGGCTTTCCTACAGCCTTTTTGGATTGTTGGCGTAGCGTTCTAAATGTTACCGAATCTTCACTCTGCTCCTGACTTATTACAATATCATCTTGGTTATTTGCATTTGCTTTAAATAGTCCAAAAGTCGCCTTGGCAGTAAGCCATTTTTCGGCAATGATTTGCTGGAGCATTTGTTGCGCATCGGCAAATAGTTCGCTGGCTTGTGTTCCTACCACCTCATCAGTCAAAATCTCTGGATACTTACCGTGTAAATCCCAACTTCTAAAAAACGGACTCCAATCTATAAAAGGCACCAGTTTCTTGAGATCTAAATTTTCAATCACTTGTACACCTAGTTGTTTTGGAGCGACAATATCTTCGGCTTTAAAATCTATTTGATATTTATTTTCCCTTGCTTGCTCAATCGTTACGTATTCTTTGATACGTTGTCTTGAGTTAAAATTTTCGCGAAAGCGTGCATACTCATCTTTTAATTGATCTTTAAAAAGGATACTTGAGTCTTTCTTTAATAAATCACCTACAATAGTTACTGCTCTACTGGCATCATTTACGTGTACCACCGCATTGTTATAATGAGTATCAATTTTTACAGCGGTGTGTGCTTTACTCGTGGTTGCACCGCCTATTAACACAGGTATCTTAATATCTAGACGTTGCAACTCCTTAGCTAGATATACCATCTCATCAAGACTAGGCGTAATCAAACCGCTTAAGCCTATAATGTCTACATTTTCGGAAATGGCTGTCTGGATGATTTTTTCTGGTGAAACCATCACTCCGAGATCAATAATCTCATAATTATTACAAGCAAGTACTACAGAAACAATATTCTTCCCTATGTCATGTACATCTCCTTTTACCGTTGCCATGAGTATTTTACCCGCACTTTGATTACTGCCAGAGGTTCCATTCTTAAGTTTTTCTTCTTCTATAAAAGGTAAGAGATAGGCAACGGCTTTCTTCATTACCCTAGCAGATTTAACCACCTGAGGCAGAAACATCTTCCCACTTCCAAACAAATCTCCCACTACATTCATCCCCGTCATCAAGTGACCTTCTATCACTTTAATAGGAATATCGACAGATAAGCGGGCTTCTTCTACATCTTCTAGAATATAGGCATCTATTCCTTTTACAAGTGCTCTGGTGATACGACTTTGGATATCTTCTGTTCTCCAGGCTTCTGCCTCCTTTTCTGTAATTTCTTTTTGGCCTACGGTTTCTGCAAATGTTAATAATCGTTCTGTGGCATCATCTCTTCTATTGAGAATTACATCTTCTACACGCACTAGTAAATCTTCTGGAATGTTATCATAAATCTCCAGCATAGCAGGGTTTACAATACCTATATTCATTCCAGCCTTGATAGCGTGATATAGAAACACGGAGTGCATGGCCTCACGCACTGCGTTATTACCTCTAAAACTAAAAGACACATTACTTACCCCACCACTTACTGAACAATGAGGTAGATTGTCTCTTACCCATCGCGTGCCTTCTATAAAATCTATCGCATTGCGTTTATGCTCATCCATTCCTGTCGCCACAGGAAAAATATTAAGATCAAAAATGATGTCTTCTGGTGGAAAATTGACTTCATTAACCAAAATCTCGTAACTACGTTTTGAAATCTCGATACGACGATTATAATTATCTGCCTGTCCCACCTCATCAAAAGCCATGACGACTACGGCAGCACCGTATCGTTTTATTTTTTTTGCTTGCGCTATAAATTGCGTCTCACCCTCTTTAAGACTTATAGAATTTACTACGCACTTCCCTTGGACGACTTGAAGACCAGCCTCTATAATTTCCCATTTTGAACTGTCTATCATTATAGGAACACGAGAGATGTCTGGCTCTGCAATGACGAGGTTTAAAAACTTAACCATCGCCTCCTTTCCATCAATAAGGCCGTCGTCCATATTGATATCTATGATCTGCGCACCATTTTCTACTTGATCTCTAGCTACAGATAGTGCCTCGTCAAATTTCTCTTCTTTTATAAGCCGCAAAAATTTCTTTGAACCCGCAACATTTGTACGTTCACCCACATTTATAAAATTACTTTCTGGAGTAATTATTAGTGGCTCTAAGCCTGAAAGACGCATATATCTGGGTGTAGTATTCATTATAAGGTTATTGATCGTGGAGTCACTCCTTTTACAAGTTGAGCAATAGCTTTAATGTGAGCAGGTGTAGTGCCACAACAACCACCCACTATGTTCACGAGGTTTTTATCGATATATTTTTTAATCTGCGCCGCCATTTGTTCTGGTGTTTCATCATACTCACCAAAGGCATTAGGCAAGCCCGCATTGGGGTGAGCAGAAATCCCGTAGTTAGTGACATTTGCAATAGCCTCTAGATGTGGTTGTAATTGAGAAGCACCTAGCGCACAATTAAAGCCAACACTAAGTAGTGGAATGTGAGAGATAGATATCAAAAAAGCTTCTGCTGTTTGCCCAGAAAGCGTGCGTCCCGAGGCATCGGTAATCGTACCGCTCACCATGATTGGTATGTCTGAGTTGCGCTCTTCCTTTACTTCCTCTATTGCAAAAAGACAAGCTTTTGCATTAAGGGTGTCAAACACGGTTTCCACAAGTAACATATCCACACCTCCATCTAGCAAAGCTTCTACTTGCTGTTTATAAGCAACTCTAAGTTCTTCAAAGCTCACTGCACGATAGCCTGGATCATTTACATCTGGAGACATGCTTGCTGTTTTGTTTGTAGGCCCTATACTTCCTGCTACAAATCTTGGCTTGTGCGGTTCTTTTTCTGTAAAAGATTGAGCAACTTCCTTAGCAATTTTCGCGGAAGCATAATTTAAATCATACACGTACTCCTCCATCTCATAATCTGCCATTGCGATAGTCGTACTTGAGAAGGTGTTAGTCTCTACGATATCTGCTCCTGCTTCAAAATACTTGCGATGTACCTCTGCAATCGCAGCAGGCTGTGTGAGAGACAGCATATCATTATTCCCTTTTACAGAGAGATGAAAATCCTTAAAGCGCTCTCCTCTAAAATCTTCTTCAGAGAAGTTATATGCTTGCAGCATGGTCCCCATAGCTCCGTCAAGAACCAAGATTCTTTCTTGTAATGCGCGTGTTAGTTGGCTTTTCATAATTGATTAAGAGCTTGAAAAATGTCACTTTTAATATCTTCAATATGTTCTAAACCCACAGAAATACGGATTAACCCATCAGTGATTCCCACGGCTTCACGCTCATCTTTTGACAATTTTCCATGGGTTGTACTTGCGGGATGACTTACGATTGTTCTAGTATCTCCAAGATTTGCAGTGAGGGAGCACATTGTGATAGCATCTAGAAAGTCACGTCCTTTTTCTAAACCTCCGTGTATCTCAATAGTCACAATATTTCCACCAGCTTTCATTTGCTTTTGAGCAAGTTCATACTGTGGATGCGATGGTAAAAATGGGTAGCGCACCTGCTTCACTTTAGGGTGAGATTCTAGCGATATAGCAAGTTCGTGAGCGTTTTTACAATGACGCTCCACGCGCACCGCTAGCGTTTCAAGACTTTTTGAAATTGTCCAAGCATTAAATGGAGATAATGCAGGTCCCGTCACTCTAGCAAATCGATATATCGTATCTATTAATTGCGCACCTCCCACGGTGATTCCTCCCATGGTGCGACCCTGCCCATCCAGTAATTTTGTAGCAGAATGTATTACAAGGTCTGCTCCATAGCGTATAGGCTGCTGTAGATAAGGTGTTGCAAAACAATTATCTACTATAAATATGAGATTATGCTTTTGCGCAAGCGCTCCCAGACGCTCTAAATCTGCAATTTCTGTGGCAGGATTTGTGGGAGACTCTACGTATATAATTTTTGTGTTACGCTTTATTTTTGAGGAGATTTCGTCTAGCTCAGTAATATCAAAATAGGTATGAGTGATTCCCCATTTAGGTAGATGTTTTGTAAATAAAGTGTGCGTATTCCCAAAAATCGCTCTCGCCGAAAGCACATGATCACCACTGTCAAGTAAGGCAGCAAACGTGCTAAAAATAGCACTCATGCCAGTGGCAAAAGTCACGCCTTGCTCTGCTCCCTCTAGCAAACAGATTTTTTCCACCAGCTCTGCACAGTTAGGGTTTGTGTAACGGCTGTAGATGTTACGCTTTTTCTCTTCGGCAAAAGAGGCTCTCATTTCTTCGGCGCTGTCAAATACAAAACTCGAAGTGAGATAAACCGGCGCGGCATGCTCTTGATGCACAGAGCGCTCAAGCTGCGTGCGTATGGCAAGTGTTTCTGGGTGGTGCTTACTCATTAATTAAGGCTTTGCGTTATCTTAATTATATCACTTAAAACACCTCTTGCCGTAACTGCTTTACCAGCTCCCGCGCCTTGAATCACAAGCGGCTGATCACCATATGAAGCGGTATAAATCTCAAAAACAGCATCTGCTCCTTGCGTTTGACCTAGTGCGGTAAACTTAGATTCCTGCACTAGCTTTACCTCCAGTTCTTGTGTTTTGACATTGAGTTCTCCCACGTGACGGAGCACTTCATGTCTTGAGAGTTTACTTTTACTTTCTGTAAAAATAGTATCAAGTGTTTTTACGCTTTCGCGAAACTGAGACAAGGTAGTTTTTCCGTTAAGCTCCTTAGGAACTAGAGATTGGATTTTTACATCTCCAAACTCCTTTGCAAGGCCTATCTCTCTACTTAAAATTAATAGCTTGCGAGCAACATCTTTCCCCGAAAGGTCTTCTCTTGCGTCTGGCTCAGTAAGTCCAAGCGCGTCTGCTTCTAATAATATGTCTGAAAAGTCTTTATCTTCTTTAGAAAAATTATTGAACAAGTAACTCAATGATCCAGAAAAGACTCCTCTTATCTTATGGATCTCTTCTCCACTTTCATAGAGGTTTTTAATAGTTTCTATAATAGGTAATCCGGCTCCAACGTTTGTTTCGTAACCAAATTTCTTCTTATTAAGTGTCAGCGATGCTCTCAACTTTTTATAGAAATCGTAAGACAGTGTATTTGCAACTTTGTTTGCCGTCACGATATGAAAACCATGCTCCACAAGGTTTATGTAATTATTTGCAAAGGTTGCGCTAGCCGTCACATCTACTGCAACAAATTCTTGCTCCTGCGTGTGCTCATTATCGTTTTGTTCTTTTATTGTTTTCGCGAAAGCGTAAATATCATCTAGCGTATAAGGCTGTGCTGCGGTCTCAAAATTAGAACTCCAACCAGAGGTGACGTTATCTTTAAATAGCGCCAACTTAGAATTTGCAATACAAAAAATATTGAGCTTTCTATTTGTCGTTTTTTTATTAAAATCTGTGATCTGCGTGATGAGGGTACTCCCCACATTACCGATCCCAAAGATGACTATATTTATTTGTGACATAACTGTTTTTGAAAAATAGGTTGTACGATAGCAGCCAGCTGCTCGTATTCAATTAAAAAGGCATCGTGACCGTGGATGGAATTTATTTCATGATAGCTAGACGTAATTCCAGTTTCTTGTAGCGCAAGGTGTGTGTCATATATCTCATCTGCTAGAAAAAGTCCGTCGGTATCTATTGCGACAAGATGCACTTTTGCTGTAAGTTGGTTCACTACTTCATTAAAGCTTTGCTTACCCTTTGTGATATCTGCCGTAAGCA
Organism: Dokdonia sp. Asnod1-B02; assembly: GCF_045063955.1. Classification (NCBI taxonomy): domain Bacteria; kingdom Pseudomonadati; phylum Bacteroidota; class Flavobacteriia; order Flavobacteriales; family Flavobacteriaceae; genus Dokdonia; species Dokdonia sp. Asnod1-B02. The sequence goes on from NZ_JBEFNW010000002.1 coordinate 3,444,082, forward strand.
ATAATTGATTCATTAATTTATAAGAAGCAATAGAAAATCGTTCTGATAATCGCTTACCGTGATGATCTAGCCAACTTTGAATATTATATAAAGAAGCTTCTTTTTTAGTGCGCTTAAATTTTTCTTTAAAAGAGGCAGGCGTCCGATAAAAAGTCATCGCATGAATGCGTGCATCATAGATCGGTTTCTGAGAGTGATTCAATAAACTATCTTGAATATGGCATTGTGCAATCACCCAGTCTGTTGCTTTCCAGTCTGTCGCTATTGGGATAAGATGCTCTGCGAGGTTAGGTCTTTGTGTTGCAAGTTCCCAAGCAATCTGACCACCAAGCGAACCTCCTATAATGGCAAAGAGTTTTTTAATATCTAAATGCTCAAGTAAGGCTATTTGAACCTTTGCAATATCACTATTAGTAAATGCCCTATAATTAAGCACTAGATGATTTTGATTATTATCATAACCATTCCCAGGAATATCCATTGCAAGTATGGTATAGCAACTTGTATCAATCGCTTTATCTACACCAATCAAGTCACTCCACCAACCGTTTTCTCCAGTTACAGAAGAGTTTCCCGTAAGCGCATGATTTACTAGCACGACAGGCGCTGTACCTAATGGCTCACCAAACAATTGATACGTGACATGTAAATGACACGTATATCCCGAGTGTGTTTTAAAATCTTGTAAATCAATGTGTAAAAGCATAGCCTATCTATAAGTTAAAAAAGGGAGTCCCTATGAACAGGGGACTCCCGCACTAATTAATTAACTAAGATTAATTACACTAAGACGTTTTTATCTACTCGCGCAAATGCTGCTACGAGATCTTCTTTTAAATCTGCTATATCCTCAAGACCTACAGAAAGACGTATTAAATCTTTAGTCACGCCTGTGCTTACCTGATCATCATCACTAAGCTGTTGATGGGTTGTACTTGCAGGGTGAATTATGAGCGACTTACTATCTCCTATATTTGCTAGCAGTGAGAAAAGTTTAGTTTCATTTGAGATTGTTTTTGCGCTCTCAAAACCTCCTTTTACACCAAAGGTCACAATTCCACTCTGTCCATTAGGCAAGTATTGTTTTGCAAGGTCGTTGTACTTACTAGAAGCAAGACCTGGATAGTTTACCCATGCCACCTCATCCCGAGTTTGTAACCACTCTGCAAGTTCAAGCGCATTTTTAGAATGCTTCTGTAATCTAAGTTCTAGTGTTTCTAGACCTTGTAAGATTTGGAATGCATTAAACGGACTTAAGGCAGCGCCATGATCACGCAAACCTTCTATACGCACCTTAGCAATAAACGATGCTTCCTTAATCACATCCCAATAAACTAAACCGTGATATCCGGCGGAAGGCTCCGTAAATTCTGGAAACTTACCATTACTCCAGTCAAATTTTCCAGCATCTATAATAACTCCACCTAATGCGGTACCATTACCATTTATGTATTTTGTAAGTGAGTGAATCACGATATCTGCACCGTGCTCGATTGGGTTGAGTAATGCTGGTGTTGCTACGGTGTTATCTACAATGAAAGGGACTTTGTGCGCTTTCGCGAAAGCGGAAATACCTTTTAAATCTAAAACGTCAAGCTTAGGATTACCTAATGACTCTACAAAGAAAGCTCTCGTATTTTCTTGTGCTGCCTTCTCAAAATTTTGAGGATCTGAAGGATCTACAAAAGTGGTTGTAATCCCAAAACGTGGTAATGTCACACTGAGAAGATTCCATGTGCCTCCGTAAAGACTACTAGAAGCTACAATGTGATCGCCTTGCTTTAATAAAGTGAGTAAAGTCGTGTTGATGGCCGCAGTCCCTGAGGCGGTCACCACAGCTGCTAGTCCGCCCTCTATGTCTGTGAGGCGTTTCTCAAGCACGTCATTTGTTGGGTTATTGAGACGTGCGTAAATAAAACCTGGCTCAGACAGGTTAAATAGATTTGCTGCATGGTCTGCATCTTTAAAAACATAAGCCGTGCTCTGGTAGATAGGCACCGCTCGAGTTCCTCCATTTGCTGCATAATCGTGTCCTGCGTGCAACGCTTTGGTTGCTAATTTTTGTGTACTCATTTTTCTCTTTTTTGTCCCAGTACTACTAGGATTAATTTTAGCCATTCACTTCGTGTGAACGGATTAAAAACAAAAGCCAAATATTTCCAATGCGAATCCTTATCTCAAGGTCGAGGAAATGTTTAAAGAAAAATATTATAAGAAAAAACATAAGCGCATACCTGTGAGGTACTTGCTCGATGTTATCTATCCTCAAGTTTCGGTAATGAGCGATTCTTGGGTAGAATGTAGCACCTTCTTTCTAAGTGAAAGGGTTGCTAAGGCTTCATAGGGTCATTCCCTCAGCCTTTCTTGATAACATTTATTCTGTTCATTATTGCGCTTTCGCGAAAATCTGAACTGTCATTGAACTTTGTGAGCACAAATATTGTAAAAACAAATCTACAAAAACAAACTTTTTAGAATATTTTTCTAAAAAGTTTTATTAAAATCACTATTTCAGTAAAATATTCCGCTTAAATAATTTTTACAGTATAATATTCTAATCGAGGTTATGAGAGCTTTAAATTTGCTCTTCAAATTTTCACAAAACAATAACATAACCCTACTAAATTGGTAGGATAATGGATTGTTTATATTATTAAAGTTTCTTTACCTTTGTGCCATAATTACGAGGACAGATTTGACTGCTTGCAACCTCAATAAAAAATGGCTAAAATCAAACATAAGACTTTAACGTTTCTTATGTTATGTTTCTACCCAGCATACGTCAAATCTACTTCTTGACAAAAAATTAAAAAATGGCTTATTTATTTACCTCAGAATCTGTTTCTGAAGGACACCCAGATAAAGTTGCAGATCAGATTTCTGATGCGCTTATTGATAATTTTCTCGCTTTTGATCCGCAATCTAAAGTTGCTTGCGAGACCCTAGTTACCACTGGACAAGTAGTACTTGCTGGTGAAGTACGATCTAGTGCTTACTTAGATGTTCAAAAAATCGCTCGTGAAACCATTAATAAAATAGGTTACACGAAGGGTGAATATATGTTTGACGGTAACTCTTGTGGTGTATTATCTGCCATACACGAGCAGTCTGACGATATTAACCGTGGTGTAGATCGCGACTCAAAAGAAGAGCAAGGAGCTGGAGATCAAGGAATGATGTTTGGTTATGCTACAAAGGAGACAGAAAACTTTATGCCACTGGCACTTGAGCTTTCTCATAAATTACTTATTGAACTAGGTAACCTACGTCGTGAAGATGATGAGATTACTTATTTACGTCCAGACGCAAAAGCGCAGGTGACTATAGAATATAGTGATGAAAACGTACCTCAACGTATTGATGCTATTGTAGTTTCTACACAACATGATGATTTTGATGAGGACGAAGCTATGCTAGGTCGCATACGTGGAGATATTCAAGATATTTTAATACCTCGCGTAGTAGGTTTATTACCAGAAAATATTGCAAATCTTTTTAATGATGATATTAAGTATCACATTAACCCAACTGGGAAGTTTGTAATAGGTGGACCTCACGGAGATACTGGTCTTACAGGTCGTAAGATTATTGTAGATACTTATGGTGGTAAAGGAGCTCACGGAGGTGGTGCTTTTTCTGGAAAAGATCCATCAAAAGTAGATCGCTCTGCTGCTTATGCTACACGTCACATTGCAAAAAATCTTGTTGCTGCAGGCGTTGCAGATGAGATTCTTGTGCAGGTTTCTTATGCCATTGGTGTTGTAGAGCCTATGGGAATCTTTGTAGACACGTACGGTACTTCTAAAGTAAACTTATCTGATGGTGAGATTGCAAAGAAAGTTACTGCACTATTTGACATGAGACCAGCTGCTATTGAAAGTAGATTAAAGCTACGTTCTCCTATGTACAGCGAGACTGCTGCTTACGGACACATGGGACGTACAAACGAAGTAGTTACAAAAACCTTCAAGAGCTTTGACGGTAAAGAAAAGAATATCGAAGTAGAATTATTTACTTGGGAAAAACTTGATTATGTAGAGAAAGTTAAAGAGGCTTTCAATATATAATTCACTGATATACGTATTAAAAAGGGAGCCTAATGGCTCCTTTTTTTTTGGTTTATACATTATCATAGCGATAGCTTTATGATTACTCGAATGCGCTCACTGTTATGCGATTTCTCGACAGGCTCGAAATGACTTAGATGTAATTACTCAAATACGATTTTATCTACTTCAATCAGAAAATCTGTAGCGGCTTTTGTATTTGAGATAAGTCCTAGACGTATAATATCTGCAAGATCTTCTTTACCTGGGTGACCTTCCAAAGGTTCACCAAGTCTATATGTTCCAAAATCTGAAAGATTGTAAGTGACAGTTTTCCACTCACCTTCTGTTATCGGTAAATTGATTTTATAATTCGGTCTCCAGAATCTTTTATACTTATTGAGCGTAAGCCCAAAGTCTTGTCCCGTAGACTTATATCGTACAGTCACGGTTGTATAACCCGACAAATCATAAGAATGGTAAGGAGTGCGCAGCGAGGCAAAACCTCCATTATTCTCGAGACTTACGCTTCCGCGAAAGATGATACTTTCGCTAGTTTGCTCAATGCTACCTGTAGATAATCCTCCCATAACACCATCCAAGACGACAAACCAGTCATCACAGGTGTTGCAAGAAGTTCCAAAATCAAAAGAGAGCGGTGTCGTGTTCATAGTAGTTGTGATCAGTAAGGCTAAGAGATATTTCATAGCGTTTTTCTTTAAAGTTACGCTTTCGCGAAAGCGTGAACCTTATACTTACCACATTTTTAACACTAACTCGTTACTGACAATTTTTTCTTAAAACGACGATCAATAACAAATTGAACTACAAAAAGAAGTAAAAATATAAAACGAGAAAGACTAGGCATGGAGATCGCTACAACACCTGCAATAACCCAAACAATCATCACATTAAGACCTCTAGCTCTGTACCAACGGTAACGTAACCTTGTAAAACCTGAGAGTTGCTTTTCTGAGTGAAAGACATAACGCAACATCACTATATTAAAAAACCCTATCACACTAAGGTTAATACAGTAAAATATGAAAGGCCCAGCTTGGTCAAAGCCATTTATATACATCGCTGTTGAGAATGGTAAAATAACGATAGCAAGTAGAAAAAAGATATTTATCCAAAGTAATCTACCAGAAATCACACTTACATAACGCATTAATTTTATGTGACCCATCCAGTAGAGTGCACTAACCATAAAACTCACAAAAAGCCCTATAAAATCAGGTATTCTAGCTGACAGAACACTACGGAAGGGTTGTGTATTAATCTCACTTATAGTAGGAACACCCACCTCTAGAATGAGCAGCGTCATTACTATAGAAAATACAGCGTCTGAGAAATTAATTACTCTTGACTTATCATATGTTTCTTTAATCATCATCCTAAAATAATAATAAAAAATAAAAACGACCTCTTTTTACAGAGGTCGTTATGCAATATCTACTTAGCAATTAGCTCATTATAGATTATATTTTACTGTAAACATCGCTATTCTAGGTTGTACAAAATACTCTGTATTTGAAATTTGAAAATCATTCACGTTGTTACTTGAAATGGTATCCACATTTAAGAGGTTTGTAGCCTGTATACGGAACTCCCACTGACTATCTGGCTTCTGGTAATACAAGTTTGCTTCTAGAAAAGAATACATATTATCAATCTCTGTACTATCATCATTATCATCATAGTTATAAAGACTCCAGTCTGCACCTAATGTAAAGCCTTTACCGAAATTCCACTCTGCGTTTGCAAAAGGTCTATTTGTAAAGAAGGTTCTATCTGTCACGCCATTATCTGAGTTTGTGCTTGTAAAGTTGTAACCTATTTCAAAATTTGGCGCTTCTTTAAAATTTGTCTCTGCACTTGCTCTATAATTCTGTGTTAGGTTTTTTGTGTTTCTATCTTCACCGTTGATAATGTTATTAAGATCACTATAGCTTCCATTTGCACTCACGTTAAGTTTCCACTTTTTAAAACGTTTTGAGAAACGTGCGTTAGCACTTAATGTCTCATCTGCAAAGTTTGTGTTGTTTACTGGACTAGCTACTTGGTTTATCCCTACAAATGACCCAGAAGTCTTTATAGGATCTACTCTGCGAGAATAATTTACTCCTCCAAAGAGACTCGTAAAGTTGAACATGCTAAAGCTAAAGTAATTGATACTTGCATTGTGATAGATAGCATTTTCTATCTCTCTGTTACCACGATATAAACTATTGTAGTTATTAAATAATAAGCCTTCAGCAAAATTATTTACGTCTGTATACTGCGCTGTCATCTGGTAGTTAACTCGTAAACTTTTCCCTTGAGAGAAATCTAATACCGTAAATAAGTCTGGCAGTAATCTCACATCACTATCTTCTGTTGTTGTGCCTAGTTGCTCACTCTTTGTAGTATAATTATGTAATGTCAATCCTGGAGTAATTGTAAAAATTCCTGTTTTAAGTTTATAGTGAAGTCCTACAAACACATCACTAAAGTTAAATGCAACATCATTACCTATAATAGTACCATCCAGTGTCTCGGTAAGATCATCTACCGTTCCTGTTTCTAAAATTTGAAATAGATTAGAATTAAAGTCTTGGCGACTTAAGGTTGTTCCTGCAGTAATATTAATGTTACTCTTTTTATTGAGGATGTAATAGTAATCTAATTTTGCATCTAGCTTATTGGTTTTGATATTTTTGTTTTGATTGATATCAAAAAGACCATTTGCACCAGGCATAAAATCAATAGAGCTTATTTCATTTGTCATATCTGCTGGGTCAGGCGCTGTAAATGGCTCTTGAGAAAGCGTAGCATTATAAAACGGATCTTCATCTTGATACAAATGCTGGATAGTCCCTGAGAATATGTTGTTCTCATCAAGTGTGTAGTACAGATTTACATTCTGATTGATAGAAAATGGTTCATTCTCCTTGTCTTGATCTACCACATCTTCTTGTACGGCTCCATCTCGTGTTACGATACTAGTACCGTCTGAAAATTCTGTTTGCTTGGACTTTTTTACGAGCACATCATAATCAAACTGCAAGTTTGCGTTAGGCTTATATACAGAACTCAGTTTTGCCATACCTAACTGATTGCGCTGATCTGTACTCTCATTGAAACCTTGTGTAAATCCCTGATTGATAAAGGTATTTAAAGAGTTATTCACAAAGTTTGTCTTGTTATCTGAAAGTAACGCAAGACCACTTATATCCCATTTCGGGTTAATCGTATATGTAAAGTTGGCCGCTGCAAAACCCGTTTCAATCTCGTTTGCGCGATTATTTTGAGTGGTAAGAAAACCTAGACCACCATCACTTACATTAAAAGAAGTCCCACCTCGCTGATTAAAGTTTCTAAAACCCCCGGTAAAATTAAAGTAGTCTCTAAAGGTAAATGGCACCTCTCCCGTATTATTAAAATCTGTGATAATATTAATACTCCCTTTAGGGCTATAGTAAAATAGTTTTGCTTTACCTAAATATCTAAACTTCTCTCCATCACCAGCACCTGCTGTAAGATCTCCAAACCAGAAATTTGTTTTACCTTCCTTAAGACGTATATTAATCGCGACGTTATCTTGATCATTACCTAGACCTCGCATTTGAGAGACCTCATTATAGTTTTTAAGAACCTCAACCTTTTTAAGTGCATCTGCAGGGATGTTTTTTGTAGCAAGTTTAGAGTCTCCATCAAAAAAATCTTTACCCTCAATCATCACCTTAGAAACAACCTTTCCTTCTACCTCTATCTCACCATCATCATTAACCTCTATCCCAGGGAGCTTTTTGAGAACGTCACCTAGTTTTTTCTCATTTCCATTTGTAAAACTATCCGTGTTATAAACAATGGTATCACCTTTAATGGTAACAGGCATCTCATATACCAACTCCACATTATCTAGCTGATTAGGATCTTCCTTTAACGTAAAGTCTTTAGTAATATCTTGGGCATCTTGAGCAACATTTATTTCTTCATTTACAGATTGCAATCCCAAGTAACTCACTTTAATATCATAGGTAATTCCTGTAGTAAGATCAAGGCGGTAGCGTCCTGATGCATCGGTAATACCATAAGATTCTAATGTACCTTCGGCTTTATTTGTAGCGATAATGTTTGCTAGTTCAAGTGGCGACCCTATAGAGTCTTTTACAACACCTCTAAGCGTTATAGACTGGGCAAAGAGCGTCAAGGGTAATACTAGAAGCATTACCAATGTTATTTTTTTTAGTATCATTTAGGTTGGTTGGATTAGCCACACCTGTTATCAAGAGATATCAGGTATGATCATTATATTGATTGATGTTATTGTTTGCTTAATTTCATTTTTAGATAAGATCTGTATAAACTTCAACAAACTGAAAGCTTACTTAGTTTATTAAAAACGTCTTCCTCCTTGCTGCCCTCTTCTATTCCCTCCACCAAAACGTTCTGCCATTTCTTTTGCCTTTTCCTCAACGATGGCTTGGTATTCCTCTCTACTCACTTCTTTACCTTTTACAGGCGGCTCGATAGCGATAGGCTCCTGAGGATTAAGCACCACTTTAGTACAAAGGATGGTCGTATTGTTTGTGCTTAACTCTAAAATGAGTCCTGGTAAACCTCCAAACTCATCTGGTCCGTGACTCGCAGGGATCATAGGTGTGTACCAGGCAACTATAGTTTCTGTCTTAGGCTCCTCTTCAGCTATTTCAATGTCGCTTGATGTACTAGCAGTAGCTGTACTATCTTCTTTTTTCTCACGATCTCTCTGTCCTTGTCTCGCTCCTCTTCCCATGCGGCTCCACATGTTTTGTTCTATATTTCTAGTCGCTACCGCTTTAAAAACTGGATATTGTCCTATTACCTTGCTCTCTTTTACGAGCTCCCAGTTTAAATTATTTAAGGTGTCTTTTACTAAGAAAATTTTACCCATCATGTCATTTTCACGAGCATAATCATTTGTTGCACGGTTAGAGTAGATACCTCCTTGTGTAAAACCTCCTCCAAAACCACGTCCACCTCCACCTTGTCCAGGCGCTTGAAGTTTTTCTTCTTCTTTATAAAAAGACTCATCTTTATTAAAGCTCAGTGTATATTCCTTTTCTAAGAAATTTTTCATGCGCTCTGCAATCTGCTTTTTACGAGCTTCCGTCAGTTGCTGTCCACCACGATTAAAGCGTGACATATCTATCGTAGTTTTAGTTTGGTAAGTGGCAACACCTTCTATTTTCTGTGCTTGAACAGCTGTACCTACTGTAAGTGTCACAAATGCAATGCACAACCACTGGGATATTTTAAGAGTCATATTTCTAATTATTTATACTTTAGACTTTTAAAGTAGCGCATAGTTTGATGAGCTTTTAAATTTTAAGAGAATTTTAAGAACTCTAGTTGCGGATGATTTCTGTGGTTGTAAACACGCGACTTCCATTTTTACCTCTTTCACCTCCGTGACGTTCCATCATTTCATCCATTTTTTCTTCTTGAATATTATTAAATTCATCCTGGGTAACCTCTTTACCTTTTTCTGGCAACATTATTTGCACCTCCTTTTTTGGGTTCAAAACTACTTTTGTGCACATAAGTGAAAATTTACCGTCGCTCACCTCTAGTATTAAGCCAGGTAAACCCCAGTACTCATCTGGCCCATGATTTGCAGGAATATCTAAGGTATACCAAGCGGTAGTCGTTCTAGTCTTTGTAACAGACTCCTCCTCTTCCCCCGTCTCTTCATTAAAAGATGGCTGCTCATATTCTTCTGAGATGGTAGCTTTAAAACAAGTGTATACTCCTATGTTTTTGATTTCTTTTTCTAATATCCATTTTGGTTTAGGTAGTGAGTCGTTCACTAAGAACTCCTTTCCCATAATCTGAGTTTCCTTTAATAGCTTTAACTCTGCAGTATTGTGGTAGGTAACGTCTTTGCCTCCAGAAACTGTTACTGTAATTCCATTTGTAGATGGCGCCGGAGCAGCGAGGCTTTCTTCTTGTTGGTAAGTAGATTCTGCGCCTACAAAGGCAAGTGTATACTCTTGCTGAAACTGTTTTTTCATCTGAGCTTGAACTTGCTTTTGTATTTCGGCGCTCATTCCATCGCTCTTATCATTATCCATTTTGAAGTCAAAAGACCGTTGTGATTGATAAGTTGCTACTCCTGAGAGTTGTTGTGAATACGCTTTCGCGAAAGCAAAAACTGTAACTAGCATGGTAATAATAAGTGATTTCATAATTGATTGCTTTTTGATTGACATGATTTATTGATGATTCAAATATCTAAAAATAAACAAGATACTAACGTTAACTACCGTTAACGAGTGTTAACCAATTTGCTTAAGAGTTCCTTATAAAGCATCTTTGAATTATGGAAGACAAGAGGTACACTTATATTATATACTTTATCGTTACCGTGATTACACTGACGCTAGCAATCCAATTATATTGGAACTACAAAAACTATGAGGCTGGAAAAGTACAGCTTGTGCGTGATGTGCAAATAGGTCTTGATCTAGCAGTAGACCAATATTATGAGGAGCTAGCTGCACAAAATACCATAGGTATTTTCTCAAAGTATGAAAAAGGTACAGGGGATTACCTCGAAACAGATGGGTTTAAAGATTTTCTTAGAAAGAAAACGGATAGCAGTGTTATAAGCATTGAACATATACAGATAGAAAACAATCTGGATAGCTTAGGTTTTCTCACGATAGAAGGTGCTCATCCAGAAAAAATAGATTCTATAATACAGAGCCAGCAACAACAAGCACTCACCAAGCACTTTGAAAAAAATAATGCCAACACCTCTAGGCTTGTCATCAATGGAGGGTCAAATAAAGACACATTAAAAAACAACAGTAATAGGTTGCAGCGATTCTTTGCAAAGCAACGCCTTAAAACAGATAGTATCGCTAAATATGACACACTTGCTTCTGGAGAATTGAGGTTGCGCGATAGAAAAAACGCTCTAGAAACACTTTCATCAAAAATCGTTATATCATTTAACGATGATACCATTGATATAAAAAAATTAGATACACTTGTAAAAGAGCAATTACTGACATTAGGAATAGATCGCGCAGCACACAGTCTCACATATAGCCCAAAAGGAGACACCATCTCACGCCCCATTCCAGGGGTTTCCACACAACTCAGCCCAACCTATGATTTTAATGTGGTTGCAAATTCAAAATTGCTCCCTGCAGAAAGTATACTCTCTCTAGGTTTTAATGATATTACCACCATTATCTTAAAACGTAACCTAGCAGGTATATTACTTTCATTTATACTAATTGCAGCTGTAATTGCTAGCCTTCTCTACCTTCTCAAAATTATACGAGAACAAAAACAACTCGCCGAAATTAAAAATGATTTTATAAGTAATATCACGCACGAGTTTAAAACACCCATAGCCACCATAAGTGCAGCAATTGAGGGGATACAGTATTTTAACAAAGAAAACGACAAGGAAAAAACAGAGAAATACCTCGCCATGTCTACCACACAGTTAGGTAAGCTCAATACTATGGTGGAACGCATACTAGACACCGCTACACTCGATAAGAACGATTTATCGTTACAAAAAGAGCATTACAACTTAGTGGAAATGCTTGAACATCTGATTAAAAAATATAAAGAAATTGCACCTGAGATTCCTATAACAATTAAGAGTACAACGTCTTCCATATGGGCTACTGTAGATATTTTTCATCTAGAAAATGCCATAGATAATCTTGTAGACAATGCTACTAAATATGGTAAACCACCAATAGTAATAGCTATAACAAACAGCAATAACACTATCCATCTGTCAATTACAGATGCTGGCACATCACTTTCTAAGGATCAGGCGGCTCAATTATTTGAGAAGTTTTATCGTGTTCCTAAGGGAAACACCCATGATGTAAAAGGTTTTGGGATAGGACTTTACTACACCAAAACTATTATTGAAAAACACGGAGGCGCTATTGAAGTTCTCACTACTCCTCAAACCTCATTTAAAATTACAATCCCAGATGGCAATGACTAAACCTTATATTTTGCTCGCAGAGGATGAGCCAGCACTTGGGCTTATTGTAAAAGAAAGTCTAGAGAGCCGAGACTTTACCGTTAAACTCTGCACAGACGGTGTGCAAGTGATGAAACAATACGAACTTAAAAAACCAGACATCTTAGTTCTTGATGTGATGATGCCAAAAAAAGATGGATTTACCGTGGCAAAAGAGGTTCGTGAACAAGATGATAAGATTCCTATTATTTTCCTCACTGCAAAGTCACAAACTGCAGATGTGGTTGAGGGGTTTAGTATAGGTGGCAATGATTATCTCAAAAAACCTTTCAGTGTAGAAGAACTTATTGTGAGAATTCAGAATTTACTGCAACGTAAAACATTACAGCAAAAGGCAGAGGCCATTACCATCGGTAATTATCATTTTGATTTTACGAGGCAGGAATTACGCTTTCGCGAAAGCGTACAAAAGTTAACCCACAGGGAGGCTCATTTACTATTTCATCTTCATAAAAATCGTAATGCCGTTCTAGACCGATCACTTATTCTTAAAAAATTATGGGGTGATGATGACTTCTTTTCTGCGAGAAGTATGGACGTCTTTATATCAAAACTTAGAAAAAAGCTGAAAGAGGACAGTACTATAGAAATCGTAAACGTAAGAGGATATGGCTATAAGCTCATCTGCTAGCGTGAAGGCTTTGCTTGAAACATATTTACAAGAAAAAAAGTTCCAATCTTACGAGCTCTAAACTTTGCCATCTCTGCAAGTTCGCCTTCATATAGCTCATCTACCGTTTGTACCCAGTGATTGAGCCACACACCAAAGTGTTGCTCATTTATAGTGTAGCCTTCATCTCTATCTACACGTTTGTGCGTTTGTAAAGGTCTTCCTGTAAAAATCTTTTTAAAGAACAAATTGCCTTCCCAGAAATCTGTGAGATGCTCAAAGTGGTGTGGCCAGTCTGTAATGTGTTTAATAAAAATAGGCCCCAAATAAACATCACTACGTATGCGGCCATAAAAAGTGGTTACAAGTGTATATACATCTTCTCTATTTTCAATCTCTTTTTTCACCTTACAAAGGTATTAACTATAACGGCTAGATTTTTGTACTTTGCTCATTAATGCACAAACTGATTTACATACTACTATTGCTTGCCACCATCACGGTAACTAGCCAGAATTACACTTTAGAAAAGGTTAATGAGGTGACACTCGAGGCAGATACTTTTATAGGAGTTGATACTTTTAATGCCTTGTATCATATTAAAGATGATGTTTTATATAAAGACGATATTAATGACGGTTATCAATTTACTGCACTACAGCTAGGTGCCATCACTTCGGTTGACATTCTTAATCCTCTTAAAATAAGTGTGTTTTATGAAGCTACAAATACCGCAGTAATACTAGACAATACATTGAGTGAGATTACCCGCATTAATTTTTCTGCCATAGATGATTTTAGGAACATAAGTCATGTTGCGACAAATGGTGATAGACGTTTATGGGTATTTAATACAGACCTACAACAACTTGAGATTTTTGACTGGAATACAGATCAAATAACCACACAATTCCCACCTATGCCAGTTAATGCTACGACACTAGCAACTAATTTTAATTTTGCGTGGGTAGTAAATGAAATAGGGTTGTTTCATTACAATAACTACGGTAGCTTTTTAAGTAAAACAGCCTTACAAGATATCACGCTCATTTCTCAAAGCAAAGGCGCTGTCATCTTGCTATCACAGGGCAAATTACACTACAAACCAAAAGAATCCAACGATTTTATTGCATTAGATACTCCAGATTTTACCATAAAACAACTTTCGTTGAATGGCGAAATCCTGTATCTTTACACCGGTCAAAAGTTAGCTGCTTTCCGACTAAAACTTCCTAAAAAACCTTAACATGCACATTGCAATTGCCGGTAACATCGGAGCAGGTAAAACTACCTTAACTAAACTTTTATCTAAACACTTTAACTGGACTCCACAATATGAAGATGTTGTAGATAATCCATATCTAGATGATTTTTATAATGAGATGGAACGCTGGTCTTTCAATCTTCAGATTTACTTTTTAAACAGTCGTTTTAGACAACTACTAGATATAAAAGATAGCGATAAAACGATTATTCAAGATCGTACTATTTATGAAGATGCATTCATCTTTGCTCCTAACCTTCATGCGATGGGTCTTCTTACTAATCGTGATTACAATAACTACAAGTCTCTTTTTGACCTGATGGAAAGTGTGGTAGATGCACCAGACTTGATGATCTATTTACGTAGCTCTATTCCTAATCTAGTATCACAAATACATAAGAGAGGGAGAGATTATGAAAATTCTATCTCTATCGACTATTTAAGTCGTCTTAATGAGCGTTATGAAGCATGGATTCATGGTTATAAAAAAGGAAAGCTTCTCATTATCGATGTAGATGATATTAACTTTGTAGATAATCCAGAAGACTTAGGGGATATTATTAATAGAATAGATGCTGAGTTAAACGGTCTTTTCTAGAGTTAAAACAACATTACTACTTGCTTAATTTCAGTTATTTACACATAGAAATGTATTTCTTTACATATGTAAAATGCTTTTCTAATTGAATTAAATAGCCTAGTTTTGCGCCTTCAAAAACTAACAAATATTATGAAAAATCTTAAATTTATTTTAGTCCTTGCTATTTCTGTAATGGCTATTTCTTGTGGTAATGATGATGACGGTACACCAGCGGGACCTACGCTTACTCCAGCACTTCTTGAAGGAACATATAACTTCACATTTTTTGAAAGTGAGGAGGTAATAGAACAGCAAGTAACAGGAGGGACGGCTACGACAACTATCACTGAGGTAGGTGACACCTTTGGATCATCAAACATCGTTTTTAACGCAAACGGAACTTACACTACTAGCTTCCAATACCGTTTAACAACAACTACTCAATTAGAAAACAACGACCCAGTAGAAGAAACTGAAATTATTGTCGATTCTGATACAGGTAGTTATACTGTAAACGATGCAGATCAAACAATAACTTTTGACGGTGGTAACACAGGAGATGTGACTTCATTTAACAATAGCCAATTGAGAATAGAATTTATGGATGTAGACGTAAGTACAGATAGAACATCTACAACAAATCAAGAATTTCGTTTTGAAAGACAGTAGTCAAAAAGCGACTTAATAATACACAAAAACGGCTACTTGATTCAAGTAGCCGTTTTTTTATGCTTTTACGATATAAGTCCTATTGATCTTGCGTGCTCCTCTGCAAAGGAGCTTTTTTCTACTAGTACAGCAGGAGTAGTCTCATACTGACTCAAAACACTTTTTACTCTAAGCACCTTTTTCTTGTGCTTTACACTACGTAAATACACAGCTATTATTTGCTCTGGGTATTCCTTAGCCACTTCTAGATAAATATCTACATCATGCTCTCCACTATCACCTATAAGTACAAACTTAAGCTTAGGATAAGCATTTAGTATATTTCTAATCTCATGCTGCTTATGTGGTTTTTCTGGTTTTGGTGCTTTTTCAAATGGACCGCGTAAATCTCTCAATAATATAGGACCTTTAGGAAACTTTTGATTCCTTACAAAGGACTCGAGATAACTATATAAATTCCATGGACTGTTACTCACATAGAACATAGGATTTGCATCTTGTCCAGATTTCCCTCCATGTAATTTTCTGTAGAGTTCTGGTGCCCCTTCTAGCGAGGTACGTTTACCTACATTTTTAAAGAATGTATTTATAATCACTCTCCACTTAAGCAATGAGGCGACACCGGTGTGCAAGATGGTATCATCTATATCACTTATCACCCCGTAAGAAGCTGTCTCTGCCGGTATGAGCATCTCAATAGGAAATCTATTATCGCCTAACACTGTAATTCCCTTTTGCACATCGTCAAAACTAATCACCATTTGTAGCCAACCTTCATCATTTGCCAGTGCCCCTAGCCCATCAACTTTTTCATCTATTTTAAAATATCCTTCGGCATCTGTCGTGGTGTAAAATGATCTATTATCTGGCAGTGTTACCTTTAATTTTGTGTGTCTTAACTCATCACTAGCAAATTGCTTGTAAGCATTTTTTAGTGCAGAAAGAAAGCTGGTTTTCTTAAGATCTACTCCCTCGTGCTCGAGGGCCCTGCCTATTAAATATAAATGATTTGATGATCCGTACGACTGGTAGCCATCTATTTGTATAGGATCAGACTTTGATGAAAAAAACATAGTTTGGTGGTTTTTTATAAAATTACGCTTTCGTACTTCGACAGGCTCAGTATAAACTTCAGCAAACTGAAAGCGTAAACTAAAACATTAAAAAAAAAGGCGTACACATAAGATGGTACGCCTTTTATAAAATGTGGCTTAGTATTTACTATAGTGATGTAATATCTTTTACCTCTCCTCTTGCAGGGTAATCCTTTTTCATAATAAAATCAATTCCTCCTAAAAGATCGTCAAACTGTGGTCTTGCAAACGGCATAGATTGCACTGATGAGAAGAAAAGTGTACCATCTGGCTTTATTAAAAATAGTCCAGGCTCCGTAAAGTAGTCTGGCTCCTTATCTGAAATTGCTTTAGAAATATACAGCCCGTACTCTCTAGCTTTTTCTAATGATAAGTTATAACCAATAGGAAGTGATGGAACGTCCCAATCTTCTCCTGCTATTTTTGCACGCTTTTCTGTATCTCCACTTATCGCAACTACATTAATTCCTCGCTCTGTAAATTTATCTAGTTGTGACGCTAGATCCTCAAGCTGCGCTTTACATACGGGACAATGCAAGCCTCTATAAAAAATAATGAGCGTAAAATTTTCTGAATTTTGCTCACTCAATTTCCAATTAGTATCGTTTATTAAAGGCACTTCTAGTGAAGGCACTTTAGTTTTAGGTAGTATCATAATCTTGTTTTTTATAAAAATACCCGAGATGAAGGTTAAAGTATATTAATATGACAATAAAGGTTTGTTAAGAAATTACAATTCAAGCACTTTCACTCTTCTTTGCCAAGGGGTCATAAAAAAAGCAGCCTAAAGGCTGCTTTTTTTGGACTAATTCTTTATTATAAAAAAGTGCCTATTTGATAGTAACTTCTTCTACAGGAACATCAGATTCTTCATAACGCTCGATACATTTTTGGATAATTGCTTTCGCTTCATGAACATCTCCCCATCCACCTACGTCTACTTTCTTATTCTCAAGATCTTTATATACTTTAAAGAAGTGCTCGATCTCTTTTATCAAGTGTGGGTTGCAGTCAGATAGATCTTCAAGCTTACTAGCAGAAGGATCACTTACCGGTACACAGATTATTTTTTCATCTGGTCCTTTCTCATCTGCCATGTGGAATACTCCGATAGGCTTTACTTCAATCACACAACCTGGAAAAGTAGGCTCTGTAACTAATACTAATACATCAAGAGGATCACCATCTAGCGCAAGAGTTTCTGGAATAAAACCATAATCTGCTGGGTACATCATAGAAGAGAAAATCATACGATCGTAACGCATTCTCTTTAATTTAAAATCGTACTCATACTTGTTACGGCTTCCCTTAGGAATCTCTACTAATACGTCAAATGTTGTTACTTTATCTGCTGTCATAATATATTATATTTCAAATCTCGTGTATTCTAATACATGAGAGATGTGTCAATTAATTCAAAATATCCCTAGTTTACACTTTATTAAACAGCTGCATAACAGATATTTACATTAAAACATATTTCTTAAGGCGTGCAAAAATACGCTGAAATAGCGATTTAGCCAAATATTGGCGCATTAAGATTAGGTTAGGTGTTTAAAAACAGTATGATTTTAAAACCGCTAACAAGCTAGATTACAAGAAGTATCCCCTTAAAAATAAAACCCAAAACTCCCTGTCACTCCTATCTTCCTCGCATCTGGAACAGAATTATAATTTCCTCTAAAGTTAAGGTCAATACGGAACACCTTAAAAATGTTACCCACTCCTACACTATACTCATAATATGGCTCTACAGAGGGAGCTACCATGCTCGGAGTTATTGCTGTAATAGGTTGTCCTTCTTCAAATAGTAAACTCTCAAACGCTGGACGGTTTAAGTCTATATTCCCTTGAGAGATATTACCTATCACACCACGCACGCTTACAATCTCACGTAGATTCAAATTTTTGAGTAATGGAATACGATTAAAAATACGGCCTCCAAAGTTATGTTCTAGCTGTAATGAGGCATACTCATCTGTTGTAAACTCATAAAAATTAAGCTGGCTAAAGGTATTAAAGATTGAAAACAGCGACTGGTTACCCGGTACTGGACTTAATAACGCTAACGGCACCTCATCAAATGTTTTACCTATTTCTGTAGAGGCGGTTAATGTACCAAGACCTCCTATACGGATTGCCTTCCTTGCAGAAAACTGTACTTTATCATAAGCAAAGTCGCTATCAAGTGTTCCTTCTAGTCCACGTGTATAACTCGCATAAAAACTAGGGAACCACTCATTAGTCACCCTACGCTCCACTCCAAACCCTGAAGTTTTCTTTCCTGGCTCCCAGATAGTGGTAAGGACCACTTCTGCTTGTTTTAACTCTCCTGTAGTGGTAGTTTGCGTGTTATCTGTAAAATAATCTAGACTAAAGGTTTCTGAAGCCGACTCTAACGTTCTCACAGAAAAGTCTGCTCTTACTTGGAGGTTACGCACGATCTCTACTTCTGCTGCAATATTTGCTAGTTTGATAGAGGTAAGCTTATCATTTGTCGCAGTATTTACTAGTGAGGATGATGCAAGATTTCTCCCTAACACATCTCGAGACGTAGTAAGACTCGCTCCTATTTGCTCCACATCTTGTCTATATCCACCAGAGACAATAAACCTACTTTTCTTGTCTAGTAGCCATTTTCCTGAGATTCCAAATTTTCCTTTTTTGTCCTTAAATCCGTAGGCTAGAAATCCTTCTAATCTCCATGGATCATTCTGCGAGAAATAAGTTCTGCCTCCCGTGCGCACACGTAATCCTTCTACCTCATTAAACCCAAAGGTTGAAAAGATAGGCCCGTAGTCAAAGTTTAAACTTGGGATTTCATAGTATCCAGATGCAAGAATAGAACCTAGGTTGTAAAGATTTTTAAATTTCTTTACCGTTTTTAAGGTGTCAAGCATCTTATAAACTCCTAGCTCATCTTTACTAAGCGCCTCTTTTCTGTTTTCTTGCCAGAACTCATCACTACGATTAAAAACATCTTTATCATAGTTATAAACCTGTCTGTCGTAAAAGTCCTTTTCTAGCTTGTTATCAAAGCTGTGATTATCATAAAGTGTAGTGCGCTTACCGTACATACCTCTGGACTCCTCTTTTTCGCGCAAAGCGAAATCAGATAAAAAGTAATCTCTTGAAAGTAAGAAGGTGCTATCATTTACGATATCAAATTCTTGCTCCATGTAAATCTCTTTTACCCAGTTTACATTTGCACTTTTAGAAAGCTGCATATTGATTTCCTTAATGGCCCATGTAGAGTCATTAACCCAGAAATCTCCTTTAAAGGTCAGTTCGTTTTTACGTCTAGGGTAGTAGATAATGTTATAACACCACTTATTATTGATGTAAGCACTATCTGCAAGTACGTAGTTATAGGTTTGGATACCTGTACGAGAAATTGGACTTGTAAAACTCTTGTCAAAAAACTGTAGGTAGTTATCATAGATATCATAATCACTGTATAAACTTTTTACAAAACCTATGATAGTTTGATTCTCACTAAAACCACTATTCTTGTTCCCCTCTAGAATCTCCTTTTCCTTATTAATCTCATTATCCCCATATACTTTTGAAAATGCTTCATTTACAAAAATAGGTAGGTAAGTTTTTCCAGTAATACGGCTTGTGTCTGTTTGCTCGAAGATAAACTCCATCCCTCTAAAGATGCGGCTATTGATAAGCGAACTATCAATAGTGTTAAGATCAAACTCTAGTTTTTCATACTTATCATAAGCATACTGCTTGTACTGTCTCAATCCGTTCTGACGCTTGTTTGCCCATATTTTACGTAGTATATCTACCGCTGGGTTATTTTTCTTGTCTGTTTTTCCTGTAAATATGACTACCTCGTCTAGTGCTCCTGCCTCCTCTTCTAGCGTTACTTTCATCTCATAATTCACCTTCTCACTTAGGTCAATTACCTTATTTGAAAATCCTATAAAAGAAAATCGCACTTGATCCCAGGTCTGGTCAGACTCTAGATAAAAACGTCCATCTTCATTAGTTATCGTACCCTCGTTAGACCCTACAAATATGACATTTACAAAAGGTAGACCGTTACCATCTGCGTCAAAAATCTCACCACTCACCTTGGTTTGACCAAATAAACTTGCTACACAAAACACGCTAGCAATAATGAGAAAAAAATTATATTTCATAATAAATAATCTGTGAGGATAGCCTTTCAACTGGGGACACCATCGGTTTATAATTGTGTAATATCAATTCTTTGACAGTACATCTACCACAACCTTACTCAAGGATGTAATAAATTAAAAAATCCCTTCCGGTTATGAAAGGGATTAAATCTTATTCCGCTTTCGCGAAAATATTATTTATACATCACCTTTCTAACCGCATTTACCACGTCATCGCTGTTAGGCAACCACTCTTTAAGTAATACTGGTGAGTAAGGCGCAGGTGTATCTGCTGTATTTATACGTTGTATAGGAGCATCTAAATGATCAAAACAATGCGCTTGTACTTGATATGTAATTTCTGTTGAAACATTCCCAAAAGGCCAAGCCTCTTCAAGAATCACAAGTCTGTTTGTTTTTCTTACAGACTCAAAAATAGCTTCTTTATCTAAAGGTCTTACCGTACGTAAATCAATAATCTCACAAGAAATCCCTTCCTCTGCAAGTTGATCTGCCGCTTTGTAGGCTTCCTTAATAATCTTTCCAAAAGAAACGATAGTTACATCTTTCCCTTCACGCTTAATATCTGCAACACCTATAGGTAATACATATTCTCCATCAGGCACTTCTCCTTTATCACCATACATCTGCTCAGACTCCATGAAAATCACAGGATCGTTATCACGTATTGCTGCTTTTAAAAGTCCTTTTGCATCATAAGGATTAGATGGCACTACTACTTTAAGACCTGGAGTATTTGCAAACCAGTTTTCAAAAGCTTGAGAGTGTGTTGCTCCTAGTTGCCCTGCAGATCCTGTAGGGCCACGGAAAACTATAGGACAAGGAAACTGACCACCAGACATTTGTCTGATTTTGGCAGCGTTGTTTATAATTTGATCAATACCTACTAATGAGAAGTTAAATGTCATATACTCAATAATAGGACGTAATCCTGTCATTGTGCTTCCTACACCTATTCCTCCAAAACCAAGCTCTGCAATAGGAGTATCAATTACTCTATCTGCTCCAAACTCGTCTAGCATTCCCTTTGACGCCTTGTAAGCTCCATTATATTCTGCTACCTCTTCACCCATTAAATAAACAGATTCATCACGGCGCATCTCTTCGCTCATTGCCTCACAAATGGCTTCTCTAAACTGGATTGTTCTCATAGTATATAAACCGCTCTAGCGGAAATTTAATCAAGGCTTCTCATAACACTGAAAATTACCTTATTAATATTGTCTTCTTTTAACAATCACAAAAATAAGCAATTCCAAAACCTCAATAAATTACATTTTTGTAAAATTTTACTATGCACGCACAGTAAATTATACTTTTTTGTGTTATTTTTGTTACGAAAACGAAATAGTTTAGGATTACGCTTTCGCGAAAGCGTACCTTTATATAAAATATAAATTCTATGAAAATATTAGTGTGCATCAGTCACGTACCTGATACGACATCAAAAATTAACTTCACAGACGGAGATACAAAATTTGATACTAACGGTGTTCAATTTGTAATCAACCCAAACGATGAGTTTGGATTGACACGTGCTATGTGGTTTAAAGAAAAACAAGGAGCCTCTGTAGACGTGATTAACGTAGGAGGACCAGAAACAGAACCTACATTGCGTAAAGCACTTGCAATAGGAGCAGATACTGCAATCCGTGTGAATGTGGAAGCAAAAGATGGTTTTCAAGTAGCAAAGGAACTTGCAAAAGTTGTTCAAGATGGAGGGTATGACCTAGTAATTGCTGGTCGTGAATCTATTGATTACAACGGTGGTATGGTACCTGGAATGCTTGCTGGACTTACAGGAGCAAACTTTGTAAATACATGTATCTCACTAGATGTAGACGGGACAACTGCTACTGCTACTAGAGAAATAGATGGCGGAAAAGAAACTGTAAAGACTTCGCTTCCTCTTGTAATAGGAGGTCAAAAAGGTCTTGTAGAAGAAAGCGATCTACGTATTCCTAACATGAGAGGAATCATGATGGCACGTAAAAAGCCTTTAAACGTAGTAGAACCTTCTGGCGCTGAAACCGAAACAAATGCTGTTTCTTTTGAAAAGCCTGCACCTAAAGGAGCTGTTAAACTTGTAGAAACAGTAGACGAGTTAATCGACCTGTTACACAACGAAGCAAAAGCTATCTAATTTACGTAGATAACTTTTTAATCTAATAATAATCCCGAATAGTTGAACCACGTGTTCGCCTCTTTGGAAATTCTTATAAATATGTCAGTTTTAGTATATACAGAATCAGAAAACGGAGTGTTTAAGAAAGCTTCTTTAGAAGTTGCTTCTTATGCAAAAGGAATTGCAGATATGATGGGAACATCTGTAACTGCAGTTGCCGTAAATGGTGGAGATACTGCACCATTAGGAACTTACGGAGTAGATAAAGTTCTTAACATAAAAGACGCAAAGCTAGATGCATTTAATGCTGCAGCTTATGCAAAAGGAATCGCAGCCGCTGCAAAGGCAGAAGGTGCTCAAGTAGTTGTACTTACACAGAGTGCAAATGCTAAGTATCTAGCACCTCTTCTAGCGGTAGCGCTAGAGGCAGGATATGCATCAAATGTAGTATCACTTCCAGAAAGTGCTTCTCCATTTACAGTAAAGCGTACTGCTTTTACAAACAAGGCTTTTAGCCACACAGAAATAACTACAGCAATAAAAATTGTAGGACTTGGGCAAAACGCTTACGGTCTTAAAGAAGCTTCTGGAGCAGCAGCAACAGAAGACTTTTCTCCAGAGCTTGGAGATTTTGGTGTAGAAGTTCAGTCTGTAGATAAAGCAACAGATAAGGTATCTATTGCAGATGCAGAGGTTGTAGTATCGGCAGGTCGTGGTCTTAAAGGTCCAGAAAACTGGGGAATGATAGAAGAAATGGCAGATATTCTTGGAGCAGCAACAGCTTGTTCTAAGCCTGTATCAGATCTAGGATGGAGACCTCACGGTGAGCACGTAGGACAAACTGGTAAGCCAGTAGCGTCTAACTTGTATATCGCTATAGGTATCTCTGGAGCTATACAGCACCTTGCAGGGATTAACTCTTCTAAAGTAAAAGTAGTAATCAACAACGACCCAGAAGCTCCTTTCTTTAAGGCTGCAGATTATGGAATCGTAGGAGATGCTTTTGAAGTTGTCCCAGAACTTAACGAAAAATTAAGAGCATTTAAGGCTGCAAATAGCTAGATAACGACTCTCTAAAATAAAAAATGAGCTTAAATATTTCTTTAAGCTCATTTTTATTTAACCCCTTTTGCACTGTAAATCATATAGATAGCTAGTGTTTTTAAGAGTCTAACTCTAGATAGATAAACTTCTTTACTTATGCAGCCTTTTTCCTATTTTTGCAACTTATGAGCTTAGTGCGTTTAAATATAAAAGGAATATCCTACAGCCAGACTCAGAATGGAGCATATGCTTTGATTCTAACGGAGCAAGGAGGAGATCGTAAATTACCTATAGTTATAGGAGCCTTTGAGGCACAATCTATTGCAATCGCTTTAGAAAAAGAAATTAAACCACCTCGCCCTCTTACGCACGACCTGTTTAAAAATTTTGCAGATCGCTTTGATGTGGTTATCAAACAAGTGATTATACACAAACTTGTAGACGGCGTTTTTTACTCTAGCATTATTTGCGAGCGTGACAACATTGAAGAAATAGTAGATGCCCGCACTAGTGATGCCATATCGCTAGCCTTACGTTTCCAAGCGCCTATTTTTACATACAAAAACATTTTAGACAAAGCAGGGATTTTCTTAAAAGGAAATACAAATCCTGAAGAGTTTACAGAAGATGACGAAATCCTAATGGATGAAATCTTATTAGAAGACGAGACATCTTCTAGCGATAGTGACTATAACAAAATGTCGCTTCAAGACTTACACGATAAACTTGATCAAGCGGTAAATAGTGAAGACTATGAAACTGCTGCCCAGTTAAGAGATGAAATCTCAAAACGCAACTAACATACTTATTATATGCGCAAATTACTACTTACCCTATTGGTATTATTAAGTTCATTTACCGCATTTGCGCAAGAAGCACCTCAAGCCGTTATGGATGTGGTTCCTTCTCAAGGGTTTTCTCTTGAGAGCTTTGGACGTGGTGTACTAGGGATGTTTTCTCTTATATTAATTGCCTTTTTATTTAGTAGTAATCGCAAAGCGATAAACTGGAAAACGGTAGCCGTAGGCCTCGCCTTCCAGCTTGTTATTGCTGTTGGGGTTCTCAAAGTTGCTTTTATAGAAAAGATTTTTGACTTCATTGGAGGAATATTTGTAGCCATACTCAACTTTACACTCGCAGGTAGTGACTTCCTTTTTCAAGGACTGGTAAGTGACACCTCTACCTTTGGGTACATATTTGCTTTTCAAGTACTACCTACCATCATATTTTTCTCTGCCCTTACTTCTGTAATGTACTATTTCGGGATTATTCAAAAGGTGGTAAAGGCCTTTGGATGGTTATTATCTAAATTATTAGGAATCTCTGGAGCAGAGAGTTTAAGTGTTGCTGGTAATATATTCTTAGGACAAACTGAGGCACCACTTTTAATAAAAGCATACCTAGAAAAAATGAACAAGTCAGAGATTCTACTTGTTATGATAGGTGGTATGGCAACAGTAGCAGGAGCTGTTCTTGCGGCATATATAGGATTTCTAGGTGGTGAAGACGAGGCTTTGCGTCTCATATTTGCAAAGCACCTACTTGCGGCCTCTGTAATGGCTGCACCTGGCGCAATTGTAATATCAAAAATACTATATCCTCAAACTGAAGAGGTAAACACAGACGTGAGTGTATCTAATGACAAGATAGGAGCAAACGTTCTTGACGCTATCGCAAATGGTACTACAGAAGGTCTTAGACTTGCCGTAAACGTAGGCGCGATGCTTCTAGTATTTGTAGCTTTTATAGCAATGGCAAACGGCATCTTAGGTTGGATAGGAGAAGTAACTACAATAAACGATTGGGTTGCAGCAAACTCGACATACCCTAAGCTTTCACTGGAAGCTATCTTAGGAACCATCTTTGCACCGCTAATGTGGCTCATAGGTGTTGCAAGTGAAGACACCACAATGATGGGACAACTACTTGGAATCAAACTAGCAGCCAGCGAGTTTGTAGGTTATATCCAACTCGCAGAACTGAAGAATACTGCAAATGCAATTCACCTCAACAATGAGAAGTCTATCATTATGGCGACTTATATGCTTTGTGGCTTTGCAAACTTTGCTTCTATTGGTATTCAGATAGGTGGTATTGGATCTCTAGCTCCTGGACAGCGCACGCAGCTGTCTCGTTTTGGCTTAAAAGCTCTTATCGGAGGTTCTATTGCTTCCTTAATTTCGGCTACTATTGCAGGGATGATTATTGGTTAAGAAACCACATCCATCATTGTAAATAATTCATTTTCTTTTCGACTGTATAAGTCCGCTTTCGCGAAAGCGTACCCATTCATTGTGCCTTTTCCTTAAAATCTTAGCCTCTTAGTTTTAATAAATTAACAGCGGGATTTTAAATATGCCATGAAAATATACTAACTTATAGTGTTAAAAAGACTTCTTGAGAATTCACTTAAACTCATTGCTATGAAAACTATTTACAACGTTACCAAATTAACTTGGGCGAGCATACTACTGCTCTTCCCATTATTAATAATGGCTCAAACTGCCACCACGACCATTACCGGATCTATAAATGACCGCGAGACTAAACAAGCTATAAGCGGAGCAACCATCACGCTAGTAGGCACAAACATAAGTACCATCTCAAATACTGAAGGAGATTTTGCTTTAAAAATAATGGAAGCCACAACTAAGCCTTCCCTACTTATTGAAGCCTTAGGATATAAAAACAGCATACAAGATATTACAGATGTAGATGATGATATTGACATACGCCTATCTCCAAAGAGCGTAGACCTAAGCGAGGTGCAAGTTGTGGGATATAAATCTGCTAAAGAGCTTGTAAAAAAAGTCTTTAATAGGAAAAGAGAAAACTACATAGGTGAACCGCTTAAGATGACGGCATTCTATCGAGAGACTATCAAGAAAAGAAACAAAAATGCATCACTAGCCGAGGCTGTTGTCTCTATCCAAAAGGAAGGATACATAAGCAACAAGGAAGACCAAATACGCTTACTTAAATCAAGAAAAAGCACAGATTACGCTAAGCTAGACACTATTGCTTTAAAACTACAAGGAGGCCCTTTTAGCACTTTGTACGTAGATGTGATGAAGTATCCAGAATACATCTTTACACCAGAAACCATGGAAGCTTATAATTTTAGTTTTGAAACCCCTACAGAGCTCAACGGTAAAGATGTACTAGTGGTGGGCTTTGAGCCAAAACCTAACATTGTAGGACCTTTATATGCCGGCCAATTGTATGTGAGCGCCACATCGCTAGCATTGCAAAAAGCAACATTTACACTAGATCTTACAAACGAAATTGAAGTCAATAAAATGTTTGTAAAAAGCAAACCCAATGGCGTTCGAGTAAAAGCTAAAGACATCTCTTATGAAGTGGATTATCGCGAGAAAAATGGAAAATGGTATTACGGCTATGGAAAAGCAAACTTGTCTTTTGAAGTAAAGAAGCGACGACGACTTTTTAAATCCATTTATACACTCTCTTGTGAGATGGCAATAACAGACTGGAAAGTTACTACTGCCGATGCTTTTAGTAAAGGTGGAGAAATATCACCATCAATCATCATGGCAGATGAAAATCTAGGCTTTGGCGATCCAGAGTTTTGGGGAGAATATAATGTGATTGAACCCGAAAGATCTATTGAAGCAGCCATAAAAAAGATAAAACGAAACCTAGAAAAAGATGATAATTATCGCGCTTCTCTAGGAGGTAAATAATCTCATATTAATGTAAAGCAACTTTTTCAAGACCTTCTCAGTGTTAATTGAGAGGGTCTTTTTATTGTTATATTTGTATCATTATATTCAAAACAAACAGACACCAGTAGTCTACTAGCTCTTCTTACTTCACAAAGGAAATTATATCCCATCTATGAAACAATATCACGACCTCATCAAACATGTACTAGAAAACGGAAATCGAAAAGGTGACCGCACAGGTACAGGAACAAAGAGCGTTTTTGGGTATCAAATGAGATTTGATCTCTCTGAAGGATTCCCAATGGTGACAACTAAGAAATTACATCTCAAATCTATTGTTTACGAACTGTTATGGTTCTTACAAGGAGATACAAACATCAAATATTTACAAGAAAATGGTGTACGTATTTGGAATGAATGGGCAGATGAGAATGGTGATCTTGGTCCAGTTTACGGATACCAATGGCGCAACTGGAATGGTGACGAGATTGACCAAATAAAAGATATTGTAGAAACACTTAAAACAAATCCTAACAGCCGTAGAATGCTCGTGAGCGCATGGAATCCCTCTGTGATGCCAGACACCTCGGCATCTTTCTCAGAGAATGTTGCAAATGGTAAAGCCGCGCTTCCACCATGTCACGCTTTCTTCCAGTTTTATGTTGCAGACGGCAAGTTGAGTTGCCAGCTATACCAGCGCAGTGCAGATATCTTTTTAGGAGTTCCGTTTAATATCGCAAGTTATGCGCTCTTTACAATGATGATGGCTCAGGTTTGTGGTTATGAAGCTGGAGAGTTTATACACACCTTTGGAGATGCTCACATCTACTCAAATCACATGGAACAAGTTGAGCTTCAACTCTCAAGAGAATTCCGTACTTTGCCTACATTAAAAATTAATCCTGATGTAAAAGATATCTTTGGCTTCACTTTTGATGACTTTACATTAGAAAACTATAATCCGCATCCACATATTAAAGGAGCAGTGGCTATTTAACCCCCAAATTAACCTACTTACCTCATGAAAAAATTATTATTTGTACTCGCACTTGTAGCTGGAATCACAACGATAAACGCTCAAGAAGGAGTTTACATGAAAAAATCTACCACACTTAGGTTAGATGAAGTTCCTCCTACCTGGCCAGGATGCACAGGATCTATAAATGACAAAAACAATTGCTTAAGGCAAAAACTAGCAACCCACGTTGTACGCAACATGAAGTTTCCAAGTGATTACCAAAAAGGTGCACGCGTTGTAGTTGATATGGTTATCAATAAAGAAGGAAAACCAGTAATAAATAATGTAACTGGTGGTACTCCTGGAATGCAAAAGGCTGTAAAAACAGCTATCATGACTATCCCACAATTAAAACCTGGAAATATAGGAGGAACTCCTAAAGAGAGTAAACTGAAACTTCCATTTACATTTTAATATGCGTTACCTTCTATTAAGCTTATTTTGTGCATGTACATTTTTCTCGCAAAATGCTCATGCACAAAATAAAAAAGACATTTCATTTACTATAGTAGACACTCCACCTAGATATCCTGGGTGTAAGGGAGCAAATGCTAACTTTCTCAAGGAATGTTTCCGTAACAGTGTAGAAACTCTTATTACAGATAATTTTAACTTTAAACAATTCGAGTCGCTTCTTCCCAAAGGCAACCATAGAGTTTTTGTGCAATTCAGAATTTTAGAGGATGGCACTTATGACCAGTTATCTGTGCGTACACCGTATACTTCTATAGAAAAAGAAGCTATTAAGGCGCTATCAAATCTACCACGGTTTGAAGGAGCGATGCACAAAGACAAACCAAGAAATGCTTTATTTGCTACAGCATTTACTGTAGTTGTAAATGAAGGTATCATAGCTACGGAAGACGATAAGAATTAAATTTCTTACACCCTTATCTATAATAAGGATTTGACCCTGTTTTATCTGTTTGAGTAGCTCTTCTTGCTCATTTAACAAACATTTATTACGTTATTCCTTCTGTCACGGGCTTCTCACAAGCACGGCATGGTAAAAACCCGTAAATTTATATGACTCATAAAAGTCATATGTATGATTGCTATAGAAAACCTTGTCGAATTCTTTATTGAAACTCGAGCACACACAGAGAATATCTGTAAACCACTAGAAATTGAAGATTACGTTGTACAACCCATTGCAGACGTCTCTCCCCCAAAATGGCACCTAGGCCATACTACTTGGTTTTTTGAAGAATTCATTCTTAAGCATCATAAAAAAGGATACACCCTTTTTAGTGAAGACTTTGCATTCGTATTTAATAGCTACTATGAAAGCGTAGGAAAAAGAGTCGTGCGCACAGATCGCGGCAACCTATCAAGACCAACCGTAGAGCAAGTGTATGCATATCGTAAATACGTGACTCAAGCACTCCAAGAGCTTCTTGAAGAAGAAATTACACCTACAGTAAAAAAGCTGCTTACCATTGGCATACACCACGAGAAACAGCATCAAGAATTACTAGTTACAGATATTAAATATATCTTAGGCAACAATCCCCTTACGCCTATTTACGGAGGAGAATTACGCTTTCGCGAAAGCGAAAAAGGAACACAACCAAGCTTTATCGCCATTAAAGAAGGAGTTTATGAGATAGGTCATACTGGGGACGAGTTTTGCTACGATAATGAATTAGGTCATCATAAAGTCTACTTGCACGATTATCAAATATCAAACAAACTAGTAACCAATGGCGAGTGGATAGCATTTATTGAGGCTGGAGGTTATCAAGAAACACTCTTATGGCATGCCGAAGGCTGGGACTGGGTAGACACTCATGAGATAACTGCTCCTATGTACTGGCATCTAGTAGGTGACGAATGGTATCAATACACTCTCGATAAAGGATTACAAAAAATTAATCCAGATGAGACCCTTGCACATATCTCCTATTATGAAGCTTTTGCTTTTGCACAATGGAAAGGAATGAGGTTGCCTACAGAATTTGAATGGGAAGTCGCCAGCTCTCAACTAGACTGGGGTGATCGCTGGGAATGGACAGAAAGTTCATACTTACCTTACCCTGGCTACACAAAAGAAGAAGGAGCCCTAGGTGAATATAACGGGAAGTTCATGGTTAATCAAAAAGTCTTGAGAGGTGGCTCTGTAGCCACGCCATCTAAACATACAAGACATACATATCGCAATTTCTTTCAGACCGGATTACGCTGGCAATTTACAGGCTTACGCCTCGCCAAATAATATTGAAAGTATTTATAAAAACACACGACATAAACGTCTATGACGACCAAAACTACTACCATCAAATCTGCATTTAGTCAAGAAGTAACAGAAGGACTCACCTCCTTCCCAAAGTTTCTTTCCTCAAAATATATCTATGATAAAAAAGGCGATAAGCTTTTTCAAGATATTATGGCAATGCCTACTTACTACCTTACAGACTGCGAGTTTGAAATTTTTGAAACGCATAAGGAAGCGATTTCAAAAGCTTTTACAGATACAGAAGGTTTTGACCTTATAGAACTGGGCGCTGGAGATGGCAAGAAAACTAAAGTCCTTTTAAAGCACTTAATAGAAAGAGGAGATACCTTTGCATATTTACCTATAGATATTAGTCAGAATGTGCTGGATGGACTTAAAGAAAGTGTAGAAAGAGAAATACCAGATATTGTCATAAAACCTCAGCAGGGAACTTATTTTGAAGTCCTTGAAGATGTTGCTGGTTACAATGAACGTAAGAAAGTAATCATGGTACTAGGTTCAAACATAGGGAACCTGCTACACCCACAAGCTATAGATTTCCTTACAAATATCCAGAAAGCAATGACCCTGGGAGATTTACTTTATATGGGGTTTGATCAAAAGAAAAATCCGCAGACTATACTTGACGCTTATAATGACCCTGAAGGGGTTACCGAGGCGTTTAATAAAAACTTACTGCACCGTATTAATAATGAAATGGATGCAGATTTCAACCCTGATAATTTTAAACACTGGGAAGTTTACGACCCAGAAACTGGTACTGCCAAAAGTTATCTTGTAAGCACAAAAGACCAGTCTGCTATTATAAAATCACTAGACCTTAAGGTAGATTTTACTGCATGGGAAACCATACATACAGAGATTAGTCAGAAATATGATGACAACATTGTAGAGTGGCTAGCTAGTGAGTCTGGACTCGAGATAATCAATGAATTCTCAGACAGCAAAGCCTATTATAAAAACTACTTATTCAAGAAAAAATAACAATATTATAAGCGCAGAAGTAACTTCTCACATTTATAAAAAAAATTATTATGAAAGCAATTTGGAATGATCAAGTGATAGCAGAAAGTAATGATACCGTTGTAATTGAAAACAATCACTACTTCCCTCATGACGCTATAAAGAAAGAATTTTTTACATCAAGTGAACTGCAGAGCACCTGCCCATGGAAAGGTGTCGCTTCTTATTACACCGTTACTGTAGATGGAAAAGAAAATAAAGACGCCGCTTGGTTTTATCCAGAAGTGAGCGAACTAGCAAAAGGAATTAAAAACCACGTTGCTTTCTGGCGAGGTATACAAGTAGTTGATTAAAACAACTTGTCGAAACAATACACAAAAAGCCATTTCTTAATAAGAAATGGCTTTTTCTATATATTATAATTCAAGAACACTATTTTCTGTAGCGGCATAAGCATTATACTGAAAACGATCTGCTTCTGCTTCATTTACCCACTCACCATCTACTACATAACGAAACTCGTAAGAGCTCTCTGTAGGAATATCAAAAGTTCCTTTAAAAGTTCCATTCTTTAATTTCTTGAGAGATGTAGATGTGTCCCAGTTATTAAAATCACCAGCAACAGCTACAGTACTTGCGTGTGCTGCAGGTATTGCAAATGTAACTTTACAAACAGGTTTTGTTTTTAAAAATTTTTTTGTGACTGCCATAATAAGAGGTTTAAAAATACACCCAAATATAGCAGGATATTTACTTAAAAAACACTATATCAATAGTTTAACCTTATTTTTACGATATAACAATATTGGGAGCTTTAAAATTAAAAAGCCACAAAGCGAAAACGTTTGCACTTCCTAAAAGTATCGTAACTGCTTATCGCACAACACAAAATTAGTGTTGTATTAATCATAAATTTTACAACCAATCATTGCTTGATGCTACACAAGAGCCAGTAATTTATTGAGATCTTCTTCTGTATTAAAATAATGAAACCCTACTCGCACACCTTCACCTCGTGCAATAGTTATTATTCCTTCATCCCTTAATCGAGCTACAAGCTGGTCATCTCCTTTAATATTAAAAAACGATCCATGATCTACTCGATCTATAATTTCTTTTGAAATAAGTCCTTTCTCAGCAAATGCTGCTTTTGCTTTACTGTTGATGGCTTTTACTTTTTCATCTATGGTTGTCATACCTAACTGTCTTATTACATCAATGGCAACACCTAAACTTCCATAATTGAGCGTGTCTTGATGACCAGGCTCAAACCTTCCTAAAAAACTACCTTCCTGAGGTTTATATTTCCCTTGTATAGAATTGAAACCTGTGGTTCTAGGAGCTACTCGTTCTGCTACAGATTCTTTAAATAAAAACAGCGCATTGCCGTATCCAGCATTCATCCACTTATAAGTACTTCCTCCTATCACATCAAAGGCAGAATTGTCAAAGTCAAATACTTCGGTGCCTAGATATTGCGTAGCATCAGCAAAAAATAAGGTGTCGGGATATTTTGACTTTAACTCTTTCAAGAACTCATGATTGATTTTTATACCAGATAACCACTGTACCATGGAAAAGGCAAATATATCTGGTTGCGCTTTCGCGAAAGCGGTTGCTATCTCCTCCTCAATAGTTCCCGTAATTTTTATATAACTCACGTCAAAATCACGACTCTCAAAAGGCCAATTTACCGAAGGATAATCTCCTTCTAAAAGGAGTACTTTTTTATGTGTTGTAATTCCTTCAATAAGCGTGTTGAATCCGTAAGAAAAATTAGGCACAAGTGCTACTCTGTTTGCTTTGCAAGAGAAAAGCTTACCTACCTTTTCTCGTACGCTTGTGAGTACTTTTGCTTGATTCTCTTTAAGTATACTACCTTGTATAAGAAAATCGAGATCATGCTCTTGACGCCACTCCATGACAGGCAGTGATAATAAGCCCGATGCTGCAGTATTGAGATAGGTGTACTGTTTTAAAATAGGAAAGAGTTTTGCAAAATTTTTCATAAGCTATTTACGATTGACGCTCAAAAAGGCTAATTTTATATAACCATCTAAAGGTCGCATTTTATGTCACTATTTTCAAAGAAAACTACTACTTCTATTGATCCTGTTCAAAAAGAACTTATTGAAAACGCGCAAGCACGCGTACGTCAAAAGAAGAATCTCTATAGACACTTTGTTACTTTTCTTGCTGGGGCAATCTTACTTATTGTTATTAACCAAGTACTTCATGTAGGTGAAGAATTTAAGCCATTTCAGAAACCTTGGTTTGTGTGGGCAATACTTATATGGACATTCTTTTTCCTCATTCATCTTATAAACGTACTGCTCATGAGCAAGTTTATGAATAAGGAGTGGGAACAAAAGCACCTTGATAGACTTGTTGCAAAACAGAAAGTGCGTATAGCAGAACTTGAAGAAGATGTAGCTTTATCACATCCATTACCAGAAAAAAAAAGTCCAGTAATGAGGAATCCTTCCTTTCCTCTAGAAGATCAGAATACGCTCCTATGATAACAATGATCGCTGCCGCTGCAGAAAATAATGCCTTAGGAAAGGATGGTGACATCCCCTGGCATTTACCAGATGATTTTAAACACTTCAAACAATTAACTACTGGTCACCACATCATAATGGGGCGTAAAACGTGGGAAACTTTCCCTAAACCGCTACCTAATCGCACGCATGTGGTAATAACACGCGATCATAGTTATAAGGCAGAAAATGCTGTTGTAGTGCATTCTCTTGAAGATGCACTAGCATATTGCAAGGATGAAGCTCATACTTATATTATAGGAGGTGGTGAGATTTATAAATTAGGGATGGACTATGCAACACATATAGAACTTACACGCGTTCATAACGAATTTGAAGCAGATGCTTTTTTTCCAGAGATTAATACAAATCAATGGGAGTTAGTAAGCAGTGTTTTTCACGACGTAGATGATAGACATAAAAATGGATTTACTTTCGAAAGCTGGAAAAAGCTGTAATCCTCATTAAATAGTACATCATGAA
This sequence comes from Dokdonia sp. Asnod1-B02, assembly GCF_045063955.1. Taxonomy (NCBI): domain Bacteria; kingdom Pseudomonadati; phylum Bacteroidota; class Flavobacteriia; order Flavobacteriales; family Flavobacteriaceae; genus Dokdonia; species Dokdonia sp. Asnod1-B02. Next base: position 3,478,641 of record NZ_JBEFNW010000002.1, read on the forward strand.
ACTTCGAGACAAAAAGACTGCCTTACTATTAATAGATTTACAGAAAGGATTTTCTGAAGAATCCCACTGGGGAGGCAACCGTAACAATCCCAATGCAGAAGAAAAAGCATTAGAATTACTTACAATGTGGCGCTCATTAGGTCTCCCTATATTTCATAGCATTCATAGCTCTCGAGATCCACTATCACCACTACATGAATCACAACCTGGTTTTCAAATGCTAGATGACCTCGTACCTCAACCTAATGAACCTCTCATTATAAAGCACGTAAATAGTGCATTTATAGATACAGATCTCAAAGCACAACTAGACGCCCAGCACATCAAACAACTAGTAATTGTAGGTCTTACCACAAATCACTGTATCTCTACCACAACACGTATGGCTGGTAATTATGGGTTTGAAACCTACCTAGTTTCTGACGCTACAGCAACTTTTGATAGAAAAGGAATAGATGGCACAATATATCCTTCTGAGCTTATCCACCAGACGGCACTAGCGAGCTTACATGAAGAATTTACTACAGTAATTGACACCGCTAGTCTTTTAGAGATTCTATAATACCCTGCTTATATCAATACAATAGTTATTGTATTTTTGAACTTTTAAATTTCATCTAGTACGCTTTCGCGAAAGCGCACTCAAATAGGATTACCCATGAAAGCATATATATTTCCAGGACAAGGAGCTCAATTCTCAGGAATGGGTCTTGATATTTTTGAAAAGTACCCTCTTGCACAAAGTCTTTTTTTAAAGGCAAATGATGTATTAGGTTTTAATATTACAGACGTAATGTTTGAAGGATCTGCAGAGGATTTGAAGCAAACTCAAGTTACTCAACCTGCCATATTCATTCATTCTATAGCTCTTAAAACCGTGATGACAGATTTTAAACCATCTATGGTTGCTGGTCACTCTCTTGGAGAATTCTCTGCACTCGTTGCAAGTGGTGCGCTGGATTTTGAAGACGGTCTTAAACTTGTAAGTAAGCGTGCTCAGGCTATGCAAAAGGCATGTGAATTACAACCTTCTACTATGGCGGCCGTTTTAGGTCTTGAAGATAACATTGTAGAAGAAGTTTGTAATGAAATTGCTGGTGTTGTTGTGGCAGCAAACTATAATTGCCCTGGCCAGCTTGTTATTTCTGGTGAGGTAGAGGCGATTAACAAAGCTTGCGAGGCTATGAAAGAGAAAGGTGCACGCCGCGCTCTAGTGCTACCTGTAGGCGGTGCTTTTCACTCTCCTATGATGGAGCCAGCTCGTGAAGAACTAGCTGCAGCTATAGAGAATACAGTTTTTAAAAACCCAGTATGCCCTATTTATCAAAACGTAACTGCTAGTGCTGTTACAAGTGCTAGCGAAATTCAAAAAAATCTTATCGCACAGCTTACTGCTCCTGTAAGATGGACACAAACTATACAACAAATGGTAGCAGATGGTGCTACAGAATTTGTAGAAGTAGGACCAGGTAAAGTATTACAAGGTCTTGTAAGAAAAATAAATAGAGATGTTACTGCAAGTAGTGCAGTACTTCCTGAGTAAATAATAAATACTATTCATAAAAAAACCAGCCCTAGGGCTGGTTTTTTATTGTCTAAAAGCTACAATGTTGAATAACATTCTCGCTTTAGTAAACTATATATAAATTAGTTTACTGCTTTTTTTACAGCATCACCAGCTTTAGTTGCAGCATCTTTAGTTGCATTTGCAGCATCGTTTGCAGCGTCTTTAGTTGCATTTGCAGCATCCTTTACAGCATCACCAGTTGCGTTTGCAGCATCCTTTGCACCTTCCATTGTTGCATCTGCAGCGTTTTCGATAGCATTTCCAGCTTCGTTAGCAGCATTTCCAGCAGCATCAGCAGCTTCTCCAGCAGCATCCTTCACAGAGTTTCCTGCGTCATTTAAAGCATCACCTGTTGCGCTTGCAGCGTTTTCAACAGCATTTCCAGCCTCATTTGCTTTTTCTTCCATTTCTCTACAAGAAACAGCTCCTACGATTAATGCTAAAGCAGCAACATTTAAAATAAATCTTTTCATAATTGAAATTTGTTTGGATAATTAGATGCGCGAATTTAACATAATTTCACATTCTCCCTACATAATAGGTATACTTTATAAGGTGTTTATCGACAAAATGCAAATTTCTTAGGTATTACGTCAAAATCTTAACGATTTAAGATAAATCTTGATTTGGAATGCATTTCTTGAATTTTTCCAAAAAAATTAATAAAACAATTTATGGTAGGAATTATTCCTAATTTTCATACATTTACCCTATGGGCATAAACGATTTACCTTCAGAAATACGCAGATTTAAGGAAGTGCGAGAAGATCACGACTTCACGCAAGCAGAATTTGCAGATAAATTAGGGATAAAAAATAGCACGGCAGATATAGAACGTGGTAGAACAAAACTATCTGGACAAGTTATTACTGAGCTATTGAGATTATTTAATATCAATCCGTTATGGATTTATGGCTATAGCAAGCAAAAACATCTCAATACAGATAAAAGTGATGTAAGTCCTAAGGTAGTTATTGTCGATAAAGATGATAATGAAAACATGGTGCTCGTAAATCAAAAAGCAGCTGCAGGATACCCTAATAACATTGCAGATGTAGAATGGTATCAAAAACTTCCAGCCTTTGATTTTCCTATCCCACAGTATCGGAATGCGACTTATAGAGGTTTTCAAATAGAAGGTGATAGTATGATGCCTAGTTTTAGACCAGAAGACTGGGTTCTGGCAAAAGGAGTAGAGAGCTTAGATTATGCTAGTGATAATAAGGTTTACGTTATTGTCTTACAAGATGCCGTAGTAGTTAAGAAATTACAGAAAATGCCAGATTCAAAGAAGGTATTACTAATATCTATAAATGAAGAGTATGTGCCTTATGAAGTAGCGGTAAGTGACATTCAAGAAATATGGCAGGTAAATAGCAAGCTTACTTTTAATCTTGACGAAGGAAGTAGCAATAGTTTACTTAAGGAGCTCCAGCAATCCATGCTTGATCTCAAAGCACAAATGACACAATTTAAAGCATAAAAAAAGGTCGATAACTCTATGAGTCATCGACCTTTTACAATATAAACTTGATAATTAATTATCAGTTTTAACTTTTACCTCTCCGTCTTCATCTACTTTCACCTTAGTTTCAGAACCGTCAACGCCTTCTACCTTTAATTTGTAGCCATCGTCAGTATCTTTTTCCTTAGTCACCTCACCGTTAGCCTTTGCTTCTTCTATAATAACTTCGGCTTCAGTTTTCTTTTCTTTACAAGATGTAAATGATACCGCAAGGATACCAAGAGCTATAGCTCCTATTTTTAATGATTTCATAATTTTAAATTTTGGTTGTTTGAAAAAAAATGGTTGTTAGACTTAATTATCGTCTGTACCGCCAGTTCCTGTATTCTCTTTGATCTCGTCAACACCTTCTTCTATAACATCTCCAGCATCATCCATAGCGTCTTCTACATCATCTATTGCATCTTCAAGATCATCTCCATTATCTGTAGATACTTCAACAGTTTTATTCTCTCTACAAGAAGTAAGTGTAAATGACGTTCCTAAAAGAGCTACAAGTGCTAGACTTAAAAAAATTCTTTTCATTTTGATTAAATTAAATAGTTAATTAAAACATATACGAACGCCACGACGTTTTAGTTGTCGTCTCCTATTTTTTCTATCTCTTCGTTAATTTCCTCGTTTACTTTATTATCAACTTTCTTTGCAGCTCTTTCTAAGATACCTTCACTTTCTCTTTCAGTTTCTACCTGAACTTCTTTTACAACTGTAGTTTCTTTTACTTCAGTCTCTCTGCAGCTTGCTATTGTAAATGATGCAATTAATAGTGCGATAATTGTAATATTTCTTGTTTTCATAATTTGATGGTTGTTTAGAGCACAAATGTATCTTAGTAATAATGCCGTAAAGCACAATTTATAACCAAGGTTTTCCAAATCATTCGTTAACTTTTGAATATCTAGCTCATTTATAGATAAAAACTGTTAATTTTATTTTCATGGATTTTAGAGACACTTACAATTTCTTAGAACGACTACAACAGAACAACACAAAAGAGTGGATGGATGCTCATAGAAATGAATATCATCATGTACGAGACAATCACATCAAATGGCTTAATCAATTAAATGACAAACTCGCCCAATTTGATACTGAGTATTTTGACACCCCAGGTAAAAAAGCAATTAATCGCATCAATAATAATTTGATGTTTCATCCTAACAAGCCTATTTATAAAGACCACATAGGCGCAGGACTAGACCAGAAAACAAAACAAGGAGATTTTTATATCGAAATAGGTCTCAGTCAGAATTTACTTGCAGGAGGCTTCTGGAGGCCTAAAAAAGAGATACTACAAAGTATCCGTGAAGCTATAGATTATAATGGTGAGGAATTAAAAGCTATTATTAACAAACCTAGTTTTATAAAAACCTTTGGTGGTTTATGGGAAGATGATAAACTAAAAACAGCTCCAAAAGGATTTTCTAAAGAGCACCCACATATAGATTTATTAAGAAACAAAACATTTGCAGTAGAGGTAACACTGTCGAAAAAACAAGTACTAGCAGACGATTTTGAGAAAACAATTATTGCAGTCTATAAAGAGATGCTGCCCTTTAGAAGATACTTAAGAGAGGCTGTATCTATAGTAACTTAGAAACCGTCATTTACTCTTGAGCAAACTAATTACTCAAGTAGTCAACAATCGCTTTTGTGGCACCCGTATTATTATTAATAAAGTGTCCCGCAATCATTCCTGTTTGCGCTCTAAATTTATCATCTACGATTAACTTGGATAGACGCTCATCAAATTCGGCCTGATTAGTTACGGCATAAAGTCCTGCGAGTTGCTGTAGTTTTTTTGCTTCGGGAAACTTATCAAAATTGCCTCCAGTTATTATAGGCACACCAAAAGTTGCTGGCTCGAGAATATTATGCAGTCCTGTAGTTCCCATCGCTCCACCCACATAAGCAATATCTGCATAACTATATATTTTAGTAAGAAGACCTATAGTATCTATAATCAATACATCGCAAGACGCCAGTGATGCTGCACTCATTTGAGAGTATAGCATTACTCTGCCCTTAATACTTGAGGCTAGCAGTGCAATTTTTTCAGGCTTAATTTCATGTGGTGCAATGATAAATTTTGCTGCGCCTTCATTACTATTGATATAATTTACAATCACATCATCATCTTCTGCCCAAGTACTGCCACACACTACACATGTTTTGTCATTCTTAAAAGTATGAACAAAATCTAAAGTGTTGTCCATTTCGATTTGATGACTTACTCTGTCATATCTGGTATCTCCGCTTACGCTAAAATTTTCAAATCCTAACTTCTGTAATGCAGTTGCCGAATCTTCGTTTTGCAAAAAAAAGTGCTCAAAACTTTTGAGAGATGCTGTCATCCACTTTCCATAAGGCTTAAAAAATGGCTGACTTTCCCTAAACACCCCTGAAATTAAAAAAGTGCGAATCTTTCGGCGTTGGAGTTCGCATAAATAGTTCGGCCAGAATTCATATTTGACAAAAAATACCATCTCAGGAGAGACTATATCTAGAAACCTAGTGACATTATTTGGAGTGTCAAATGGTAGGTAAACAGTAGCTTTCGCGAAAGCGTTATTCTTTTTAATCTCATAACCAGAAGGCGAGAAAAAGCTAATGACCATCTGGTGCTCTGGATACTTCTTTTTTAACTCCTCAAGAACAGGTACTCCTTGCTCGTATTCTCCTAAAGAAGCTGCATGTATCCAGATAGTAGGCTTACCAGCGATGAGTTCTTTTTCTAAAATTTTTAAGGTATGCTTACGTCCTACTATAGACTTCTTAAGCTTTGCATTAAAAAAACCAGCTACTGGAATTAGAGCTTGAATAAGCGTGATTAAAAGAGAATACAATTTATGCATGGTTTCAAAAATAGTGCTTTGTTCTATAAATAGATTGTTAAGCGGTTGTAGTTTTTGTAATTTCGTTTCGTGTGAAAAAACACATTTATTTATAACTACACTTGCAGGGTTGCCACTTGCTTCCCTCCCACTATACGATGAAAAAAATTCAAATGGTCGACCTTAAAGGTCAATATGCACAGATCAAAGAACGCGTTGATAGCTCAATCATGGAGGTGATTGAAAATACCGCTTTTGTAAACGGACCAGAAGTGCACGCCTTTCAAAAAGAACTGGAGGAATACCTAGGAGTAAAAAATGTTATTCCTTGTGCAAATGGTACAGATGCTTTACAAATTGCTATGATGGGACTAGGTCTAGAGCAAGGTGACGAAGTAATCACTGCAGATTTTACATTTGCCGCTACTGTAGAAGTTATTGCGCTTTTAAAACTTACACCAGTACTAGTTGATGTTGACCCAGTAAACTTTAACATCGACATTGAGGCCATAAAAAAGGCGATTACTCCAAAAACTAAAGCAATTGTACCTGTGCATCTTTTTGGAATGGCAGCAAATATGGATGCCATCATGGACCTTGCTAAGGAGCATAATCTTTATGTAATAGAGGATAATGCACAAGGAATAGGATCTACATTTACTGGTCGTGACGGACAGAAAGTTAAAACCGGTGGTATAGGTCACGTAGGTACAACGTCTTTCTTTCCATCTAAAAATCTAGGATGCTACGGTGATGGTGGTGCTATTTTTACAAATGATGATGAGCTAGCTCACACCATAAGAGGAATAGTAAACCACGGTATGTATGAACGTTATCACCACGACGTAGTAGGTGTTAATAGTAGGCTAGACTCCATACAAGCTGCGGTACTTAGAGCAAAACTACCTCATTTAGACAGTTATAACAAGGCTAGAAGGGATGCTGCACGTAAATACACTGCCGCTTTTACAAATGAGACTAAAATTATAACTCCATTTATATGTGATAGCTGTGATTGCCATGTTTTTCACCAGTACACATTAAGAGTAAAAGATACAGATCGTGATGCGCTAGTAAAGCATCTTAATGAAAACGACATTCCTTGTGGAGTGTACTACCCAATACCACTGCATAGCCAGAAAGCGTATAAAGACACTCGCTATAATGAGGCAGACTTCCCAGTGACTAATGCTATTGTGAAGGATTGTATCTCCTTACCTATGCATACAGAACTAGAAGATGATCAAATTGCATTTATAACTAAAACTATCATTGATTTTGTAAATAAGTAAGCTATGAAATACTGCCTCTCTCTACTACTTGTCATATTTACAAGTTTTATGCTATCCGGTCAAGAAACGCTTCTCCATTGCGGGAAACTCATTGACACTAATAATGGAAAAGTTTTAACCGAACAAACGGTAACCATTTTAGGCAATAGCATTATAAAAGTTGAGAAAGGTTACGCTTCCGCGAAAAGTGGCCAGACCATCATTGATCTTAAGTCAAAGACAGTAATGCCTGGCTTTATAGATATGCACGTGCACGTCGAGAGTGAGACCAATCCGAAACAATATCTGGAAACCTTCACTAAAAATGAAGCAGACGTAGCTTTTACTGCTGCCGAAATTGCAGAGAGAACACTCATGGCAGGATTTACTACTGTACGAGATTTAGGAGGAAGTGGTGTAAATGTATCTTTAAGAAATGCTATTAATAACGGCACAACGAGAGGCCCACGCATCTTTACTGCCGAAAAGGCTATAGGAACCACTGGAGGTCATGCAGATCCCACAAATGGCTTTAAAAAGGTTAACATGGGTGATCCCGGTCCGGCCGAAGGAGTTATTAATAGTGTAGACGATGCTAGAAAAGCAGTAAGACAACGCTATAAAAATGGCGCCGACTTGATAAAGATTACTGCAACTGGTGGAGTACTTAGTGTGAGTAAGAACGGAGACAACCCACAGTTTCGCCAAGAGGAGGTAGATGAGATTGTGCGCACCGCCAAAGAATACGGAATGCACGTCGCTGCGCATGCCCACGGAAAAGAAGGTATGCAACGCGCTATCAAAGCTGGTGTACAAACTATAGAACACGGCTCCTTTATGGATGAAGAAACCGTAAAACTCATGAAACAACATGGAACCTATCTAGTGCCTACACTATCTGCAGGAAAATATGTTGCAGCTAAGGCAAAAATAAAAGGATACTATCCAGACATTATTATTCCTAAGATTGAAAAAGTAGATGCCAATCTTAAAAAGACATTTACCATGGTTGCACAATCTGGAGTAAAAATAGCTTTTGGAACAGATGCCGGAGTGTTTCCTCATGGAGAGAATGCAAAAGAGTTTCGCTACATGACAGAATATGGGTGGTCACCTATGTTTGCTATTCAATCTGCTACCATTACTAACGGAAAGCTATTGGATATGGAAGGACAACTAGGCGTAATTGCTGCTGGATATCTTGCAGACATTGTTGCAACAGATAATGACCCTACGCAAGACATCACAACAACAGAGCGTGTTTCATTTGTCATGAAGAACGGTATTGTATATAAGCAGTAAAGAAACCCAAGTAATATCAATTGACGCTCATTTCCTCAACGGTTTAAGAAGCTCAACATTACCCATAAAAAAACCTCGCTCAGTATATGAGCGAGGTTTTTTTATAAGTTATAAATGGGTTTTACTTTGCCATTATAATAAATTCTGACCTTCTATTAAGCTGGTGCTCTTCTTCTGAGCATTCTATGCCATTTGCACAAGCATTTGTAAGCTGCGTTTCACCATAGCCACGACCTGTAAGCCTAGAAGCATCTATACCGCCTTGCTGCACAATATAGCGTATGGTAGATACATTTCTACGTTGAGAGAGCTTCATGTTGTAAGCATCTGGGGCACGACTATCTGTATGTGATCTAACGTCAATTTTTAAAGTAGGATACTGTTGCATTACCGCAATCACCTTCTCTAGCTCAAGAGCAGCATCTGGGCGTATGTTTGATTTATCAAAGTCAAAATAAATTGGATTAAGTTCTAGTATATTAGTAAGATCTCCTCCTATAACAAGTTGAGCTCCTGGCTTCAAATAAACATCACGATTTATAATACCACCTACATCACTACTTGTAGTTAAAATAACTTCGTGTGGCTCATAAGTATCCTTTGCACCTCGCACTACATAAGTTTCACTACAATTTACATCACTAAAAGTAAATTTTCCTAGATCATCACTTGTTACCGTTGCTACAACTTGGTTTACCTTATCTCTTAATGTCACTGTAGTTTGAGGAAGTATTTCATCTGTCTTTACATCTCTAGTGGTACCTACGATATTTTGAGCACAATTAGTCAAAATCTTTCTATCTCTTGTAAAGCTATAAATATCATCGTTGCCTAGACCAGATGCACGATTAGAAGAAAAATATCCAGTTCCTCTAGACTCGCTTAAAATAAGTCCAAAATCGTCTGCACTACTATTAACAGGCTTTCCTACATTATATGAAGCTCCTACTTTACCATCATCACTTAATTGAGTAACAAACACATCTAATCCTCCAAGACCTATGTGGCCATCTGTCGCATAAAACAATTTGTTGTCGCTACTCACAAAAGGAAAGGTTTCTCTTCCTTCTGTGTTAATCTCGCTTCCTAGATTTACAGGTGCTCCATAAGTGCCATCTTCGTTTATAGTAGACATCCATATATCACTTAATCCTTTAGTACCTGGCATATCTGATGCAAAGTACAATATCGTACCATCAGGACTCAATGCAGGATGCGCCGTAGAGTACTCATCACTATTAAAAGGAAGCTCTTCTGGAATACTCCATACACCACCTCGCTTATAGCTATGGTACAACTTTAATTTCGTAGTTCCTGCTTCATCTCTTTTAAGCTTTGTTTTTTTACTGTAATTGTTACGCGTAAAATACATCTCATCTCCACTTTCAGTAAAGACAGAGCTACTCTCATGATATGGAGTATTTATATTTTTTGAAAATTTTTCAATAGATGGATTATCGCTTTTTGCATTATCTACTACATATAGATCTAAGAAAGGCTGGTCATTCCAATCGTGAATATAATCTCCAGTACTACTCTTTCTGTTTGAAGAAATCACAACTCTTTCACCCAAAAAACTTGGGCTAAAATCTTGTAATCCTGTATTAAAGTTTACTTGTTCAACAGCATATCGACCAGACTGAGCCTCTATTTCCTTAAGGTAATCACGTTCCTTTTCAAACATTTCACCTCGAGTATCTGTCCCGCTCATCTGTACGAATATAGCCATCATTTTATCTGCCTTATCGTACTTCTTAACACTCTTAAGCGACTGTGCATATCTAAAATAATATTCAGGAGATACATCTTCTCCTGTAGCAACTAACTTCTCATACCATTGTGCTGCTTCTGCATAATCTGCTGTAAAGTAATAAGAGTCTCCTAGTTTTGAAAAAACTTCTGGAGAGGTAAACCCTCTATTTGCAACTCTTGAGTATAAATCACGTGCATTTACGTATGCAAATTCCTCAAATTTTTCTCCTGCAACTTTAACCTTACCTTCTTGAGCATACCCGAGGGTACCACTAAAAATGAAGGATAAAATAATTATATAGTGGAATACTTGTTTCATAAATATGTGTTTTAAAAATCTTCTACTAAATAAAGAATTAAAAGAAACGTGGAGATATTAATTTTTTAGGCTGCTTAAATACTTCAAACCTTAAGAAAACTTCATAACTACCATTATTAAACTGTTGTAGCTCTGTGGTCTCCCTATCATAAGCAAAACCAATCATTAAGCTATCTGTAATCTGAAAGCCTACAAGACCACTTAATGCAGCACTCCACCTGTAAGCAAGTCCAAGAGTTAACTTATCATAAAGCAATGCGTTAGCTGTTACGTCCACTTGAAGTGGTGCTCCTTGAACGGCTTTTACAAGTCCTGCTGGCTTAAATTTGAAGTCTTGAGTGATGTCAAATACATATCCAGTAGTTAGGTAGTAATTGATTCTCTCGCGAGCTAGAAACGTCGAGTTTGTACTATTTGAGTTGTCACTAGCATCAAAATGCTCTGTGCGCAATAAATTAGGAGCACTCAACCCTAAGTAATATTTATCAGTATAGTAAAACATACCAAGTCCTATTTGCGGAGAAAACTTGTTGTCAATATTATTTTGAGCCGTAGCTAGATTGTCCCCATTTTGAAATGGGTTTGCCTGACTGTAATTAATATCAAGTAAATGCACACCACCTTTTAATCCAAAAGCTAGCTTTCCCTCATCACTGGTAGGTATCGTATAGCTAAAATCTACATCTATGTAAGTCTCGTTACTTATAAATATTTCATCATTAGTAATATTTAAACCTAGTCCTACACGTTTTGACTCTCCTACTGGAGAATGTATGGAAACCGTTTGCGTTCTAGGAGCTCCATCTAGACCTACCCACTGACTGCGATGTAATCCTAATACACTTAGACCTCCCCTTGCGCCGGCATAGGCTGGGTTAATGCTTAATGTATTATACATGTACTGCGTGTACTGAGCATCTTGTTGTGCTACTGCAGTTTCAGTTGTAAGACCTAAAACGACTACTGCCAGGGCTACTATGGCGATGTATGTTCTTTTCATAGGTGTGTATTTAAATTTGGTACACTTTCTTTTTTTGCTTTCGCGAAAGCGTACCAAATATTATTGTTTTATTATCTATTAATATATAATGGTCCTGCTAGTTGCTTGAGTGAACCAGCATCGTTTGTATAGTCAAGTACGTAGTAATAAGTACCTACAGGTAATAACCTGTCTTGATCTACAACTACACGTCCATTAGACTCTCCTCTGAAGAAGACGTTATCTTGTCCATATCCGTCTGCATCCCAAACAAGCACTCCCCATCTGTTGTAGATACGTAACTTATTATTAGGATACTGCTCGATACCTCTTATTACAAAGACATCGTTAAGGCCATCACCATTAGGAGTCATAATATCAAATACTTCTAATCCATCTGTTGCATCTGGATTACCATTATTTACTTCTAGGAAGTCTGGAATACCATTATCATTCTCGTCACCTAGTTCTTCACCGTTTAGAATACCATCACCGTCACAATCTCCATCAAGGAATTCTTGACTAGCAGCGAGTGTCTGGCTACTTACTTCTAAACTACAAGAGTTATTAGGGTCTGTACCATCTAATCCTTCTCTACCATCAGAAACTCCGTCACCATCTGTATCAGGATTAGTAGGATCTGTAGTGTTACCGTTAGGATCTGAAGGAGTAAGCGGATTATCTATTCCAGTAATCTCTTCCTCATTAGTTAACCCATCGTTGTCACAATCTGCATTGTTAAACTCTGCTGTTGTTGTTACAGTCTGGCTATCTGCTACTAAATCACAAACATCAAATGGATCTGTACCATCTGCTATTTCGTCTGCATTAGTTACACCATCGCCATCACAATCAAGGCTAGCAAAATCAGTATCCATAGGTAGTGTAACACTATCTATTAAGAAATCACATGGACTGTTAGGGTCTGTTTTATCTTCTGCTTCATCACCATCAGAAACTCCGTCACCATCTGTATCAGGGTTAGTAGGATCTGTTGTATTACCATTAGGATCTGCAGGAGTATCAGGATCATCTGTTCCGGTGATTTCTTCTGCATTAGTTAATCCATCAAGGTCACAATCAAGATCATTCCACATCTGAGAAGGATCTACAGATTGACTACTTACTTGTAAATCGCAAGGATCATTAGGATCTGTCATATCTCCAGCTTCATCACCATCTGTTACACCGTCACCATCAGTATCTGGATTTTGTGGATCTGTTGTGTTACCATTTGGATCATTTGGAGTTGAAGGATCATCGATTCCTGTAGTCTCTTCATTGTTAGTAAGACCATCCATATCACAATCTGCACTGTTATAAGCAGCATCAGTCGTTTCTGTCTGATTTGCTACTACTAAACTACAGTTATCATTAGGATCTGTACCATCAAGAGCTTCTTGACCATCTGTCACACCATCACCATCAGTATCAATATCTAATGGGTCTGTAATATTACCATTTGGATCTCCAGGAGTTGTTGGATCATCTATTCCAGTAAGTTCCTCACCGTTATTTAATCCATCCATATCACAATCAAGATCATTCCATGCCATTGTAGGAGTAACTGTCTGACTAGCTATCTCAAGAGCACAAGGATCATTAGGATCTGTCATATCTCCAGCTTCATCACCATCTGTTACACCGTCACCATCCGTATCTGGATTTTGTGGATCTGTTGTGTTACCATTTGGATCATTTGGAGTTGAAGGATCATCGATTCCCGTAGTCTCTTCATTGTTAGTAAGACCATCCATATCACAATCTGCACTGTTATAAGCAGCATCAGTCGTTTCTGTCTGATTTGCTACTACTAAACTACAGTTATCATTAGGATCTGTACCATCAAGAGCTTCTTGACCATCTGTCACACCATCACCATCAGTATCAATATCTAATGGGTCTGTAATATTACCATTTGGATCTCCAGGAGTTGTTGGATCATCTATTCCAGTAAGTTCCTCACCGTTATTTAATCCATCCATATCACAATCAAGATCATTCCATGCCATTGTAGGAGTAACTGTCTGACTAGCTATCTCAAGAGCACAAGGATCATTAGGATCTGTCATATCTCCAGCTTCATCACCATCTGTTACACCGTCACCATCCGTGTCTGGATTTTGTGGATCTGTTGTATTACCATTTGGATCATTTGGAGTTGAAGGATCATCGATTCCTGTAGTCTCTTCATTGTTAGTAAGACCATCCATATCACAATCAATACTATTCCATTCATTTGTAACGATAGTTAAATCTTGATCTATAGCATTATAAGAACAAGGATCGTTAGGATCAGTACCACCATTTACTTCATCATCATTTGAAACACCATCACCATCACAATCTCCAAGTCCTTGTCCATTACATTCGTCAAAAGAAACAGAAACCTCTGCTGGATCACTTATATTCCCATCATTATCCATTACTGTATAAGCGATAGGTGCTGGATCTTCTACAGATAATCCTGTACAAGTAGCATCTGGAATGCCCGCAGCAGTACAAGGTGTAAAAGTAATTGTACCCGTTACTGGGTCTACACTCCAAACTCCTACTCCAGGTTCAACTAGGTCATCACCAGGATTTGTTGTACCAACAATCTGTACCGTCGATGGATCTACAACATCCCCATTAACATCATTTGCAAGTACATCTATCACTACTGGAAGACCAGTTGTATTATCTGCACTTACATCGGCAGTTGCAACAGGAACGTAATCCACCGTTACGGTAGCTATATTTGATGGGTTACCATCATTATCGTCTATCGTATAACTAGCAGGCGAAGTTGGATCCTCATTAAATCCAGCTAATGGAATAAAGCTTATTGTACCAGTAATTGGATTCACCTGCCAAGAACCTTCTCCTGGTACTGTGTAACCAGTTACGTCTCCATTAGCATCAATAGCAACGTCTAGGGCTCCAGCTGGAACTACTAAGCTCACAGTCGTCACATCTAGGGTTCCATCAGGATCGGCATCTACACCAAAACCATTATCAGCGGTTGGATCGATACTCACCGTTGCACCTGGCGTATTTGCTAAACTCTCATCGTTTTGAGCTACTGGTGGCTCTGCATCATACATCACAGATACCGTAGCTGCATTAGATACATTACCATCATTATCATTTATTGTATAAGTAATGTCTTGTGGATCTTGGGTAGATACTCCTACACAACTAGCATCAGGAACTCCTGCTGCGCTACAAGGGGTGAAAGTAATTGCTCCACTTACTGGATCAACACTCCAAACTCCAACGCCAGGCTCTACTAAATCATCACCAGGATTAGCAGTACCCACGATTTGAACACTTGTCAAATCTAAAGTACCATCAGGATCCATATCATTTAATGCAACATCAATTATCACTGGATCACCAGTCATATTATTATTACTAGCATTATCCATCGCAACTGGTGGTTTTGGAACAAAACTCACACTTACACTTGCAGGATCTGAAACATTACCTTCGTCATCCGCAACCACATACTCAATATCGGTAGGGTCTGCTGTGAAAA